>NZ_JABBGC010000001.1:2294809-4152521 GCF_012927205.1 Chitinophaga fulva | reverse complement strand
CGGGCTGTAAACGAGAAACAGGACGTTCTCTCCACTATGTAAACAATATCCAGGATTAAAGAACGTCAAGGTAAACCTTAAACAGGATTTTTTAACCTTGGGTGTAAACCTATAATAGGACTAGACCCGATTTGACGGTTATTCTCACCTGTCTTACGAGAGGGATACCTAAAGGATACCTAAAGGATACTAAAGAGATACCAAACGAATACTCCTACAAGAAATTGACAATCAAATAGATACGAAAAACACTTAACCACCGGGGCGTGTGATACTGATAGTATTTTACCGGAGGGAGCAGCTAACAGCAATGGCAGTACACGACTAAATATCATCCCGCCTGTAACACCGAAAGAATATTCCCTGCCGGGTCTGCAAACCAGGCAATGGCCATCCCCCGTTCTTTATCCCGGAAAATACCTTTTTCATCGGTACCTATTTCCCCCTCATATTGCAGGAAACGGATGCCCTTCTGAGTAAGCTGTTCTACAGCATCGTCCACATTGTCTACAATAAAATTCAGTATGGTAAAGGTGGCTGGTTCATGATTCGGTTTCGGATACAGAAAAATTTTAGCGCCACCGTTTACCTGTAATTCCAACCCTTCCGGCGTTTCGGAGACTTCCAACCCAACCTTGTCGTGATAGAACTGTTTAGCCTGTTGCAGATCATTGACGGAGAAGCTGCTGAAGGCCCCTGAATGTTTAAGCATAAGCGAAGGTTTATATGATGAGGAATACCCCAGTTCCTCAATTTTGTAACCAGAAAAGTAAAATGCCTTACATTCATGTTGCCTAACCTCGTTTTTATGCGATGGAAATCAATCCTGCTGCTGCCGGCCATTATGATTACGCTCCAGGGCGCCGGGCAGTCGCTGCCAGACACGGCCTCCGTACTGACGAAAAACGCCGCTGTATACCAGCTCGTGATATCCCAAAAAGGACGTATCATCTTTAACCACACCTACAATGGCCAGCAGCCAGACACCCTTCATAACAGTCAGTCCCTGACCAAAAGCATCCTGTCTATCCTGATCGGCATCGCCATCGACAAAGGCTATATCGCTTCTGTAGACCAGGAAATCGGTCAGTGGTTCCCGGAGCTGGCCAAAGACCCGGATGCCCGCAAACAGCATATCACGCTGCATCAGATCATGGACCAGGCTTCCGGGCTGTGGCATGAAAACCTGGAAGGCGGACTGGGTGAATACCTCTCCCAGCCTAATCCTTCACAATATGTGCTGGCCCAACCGCTGATCAGTACGCCGGGAGAAGTGTTCCATTACAACAATGCCGCTACGCACCTGCTTTCGGTAGTACTAACTAGGGCTAGTGGCATGCCTGCGGCAACATTCGCCCAACGATTCCTGTTCGGCAAACTGGGCATTCAACAGGCCGACTGGAAAAAGATGAATGACGGATATGATGACGGCGCCGGGCTGCACAGCGTATACCTGTCCACCACGGCCATCAATAAAATCGGGAACCTCCTCTTGCAGGAGGGACAGTACAACGGACAAATTATCGTATCCCGAAAATGGGTACGCACCCTGTTGCAACCACCACTGACGAGGGCTACCAACTGGGGTTTCGCCGGCTCACAATATGCTTTATGCTGGTACCACGTGCGTTATGAGAATCAGCCTGTTACCTATGGCATGGGATGGGGCGGACAGTATATGATCATCATTCCCCACCTGAACGCGGTGATCGCGATACATGAGCGGGTGAATGATGCCACGGCCGTGCGGCAGGCCCTGTATTTTGAAAATGAGATATTCCCTTTGTTATGGCGCTACCTGCAAACAAGAGATAAAAAGGGGTAATGCTGATGCGGCAGCCTTTGGAAGCCCCCCTGTTTAAAATCAAAGGCCGGCCACTCCATTCGTTATTAGCAACAATGACGAGATGAAACCTTATGCCCAATAACACATCGGCCGATGGCCCAACAAAAAATATTACTCCGCTACCTCTTTTATCCTGTACTTCACAATCTTGTTGATCAATGATACCGGCAGGGGCTTGTCCAGCGGAAACTGGATAGCGCCTTTTGACGTTTTATAATCTGTAAGATCATCCTGGAAAACGCCGATGGCGGTACCGCCCGGATAAAAGCCGATATGGCCTTTGTAGCCGGCGAACCATACCAACACTTTATTCAGTTTAAAGGCCGGCATATTATAGCTAATCACCTCCGTGGCTTTAGGCACCGCTTTACGGATGATTTCGCGGATTTGATGTGTCTTTTCAATGCTGACTTCCGGCACGGTAGCCAGGTATTCGTCGGTAGTTTTGAATTTAGTTCCCATGGCAGTATGATTGTTAATACAAACATACAAAGACTACCGCAGCAGAAAGCGGTGTCAATACGACAATTGCAGGGTGATATACCGCCATAAATGATTATTTTGGGAAACCTATTTTGATACTCATGACAAACAGCCAACAACCTAAAATAAGCCTTGTTACCGGTGCCAGCAGTGGCATTGGTCATGCGATTGCCCGCGCGCTTGCCGCAGAAGGTCATACTGTAGTGGTGACAGCCCGCCGGCAGGAACGTTTAGCCGAACTGGATGCCGCCAATGTGGTGGTAATGGCCGGAGACCTTACTGACAGCGGCTTCCAGGACCAGGTGGTCAACACTGTTTTTGATACCTATGGCCGATGCGATTATCTCTTTAACTGCGCCGGCAGTATTGAAACCGGACCTATTGAAACCATCGACATCGATAAGATGACTGCTATGATCCGACTGAACGTGGAGGCTACGTTCCGGTTGACTTACCTGGTCTTGAAACGTTTCAAAGCGCAAGGCTCCGGACATGTGATCAACCTGTCAAGTGTGATGGGAACGAAAGTGCGGCCTACGGCCGGCGCTTACGCCGCCACCAAATTCGCCATGGAAGCCTTGTCCGAAGCGCTGCGAATGGAACTGGCAGGTACGCCGCTCAAAATATCGTGCATAGAACCGGGATTGGTGATGACGGAACTGCACAAAGACTGGGCCGTGCATCCCAAAGAGAGCATGGGCATTCATGAGCCGCTGACGGTAGACAATATCGTGGACACCGTGAAGTTTATCCTGCAACAGCCTGAGCACGTGCGTATCCCGAAACTGATGATCCTGCCCGGCGACCACCAGATATGAGTTACGGTGTCACCACCACTTTACCACGGGTACTGCCACTTTCAATCTGTTGATGGGCTTTTCCCATATCGGCGAAGTTAAACACCGCCGACACGTGGGATTTGACTTTCCCGCGCTCCAGCAGGTCAGCCAGCCGGTGCATATCTTTTCCGCTGGAAGCCACGACGATAAAGTAACCGGTTTTATTTTGCGCGGCAGCCTTCTCTCCCACTGTCTCGCGCAGCCCGCTGGGCAAACTGATGATAGTACCCTGTGGCCGCAGCACTTTCAGGGAACGGTCTATATATTCGCCGCCCATCGTGTCCAGTACGAGGTCGAGATCATGATAATGGTCTTCAAACGCGCCTGATTTGTAATCGAAATGTTCGTCTGCGCCGAGGCCCAGTACAAAGTCGCGATTGGCAGCGGATGCCGTGCCGATCACATAGGCCCCTGCTTCTTTGGCCAGCTGCACCGCATAGTGGCCTACACCACCTGCGGCCGCGTGTATCAGTACTTTGTCACCCGGATTGATTTGCGTGCTGTTAAGTGCCTGCAAGGCTGTCAATGCCGCCAGCGTAGCCGCTGCGGCTTCCTCGTGGGAGATGCCTGCCGGCTTGCGGGCCAGCTGTTCCGCTGGTGCAGCTACATACTCCGCATAGGCTTTACCGTGACCGGGAAAATTGATCATCCCAAACACATCATCCCCTTCCCTGAACAACGACGAACGGGAGGCGGTCACCGTACCGGAGATATCCCAGCCCAGGATAACAGGGTCATCGGCCTGTAGTTTACCGAACATGCCTTTGCCGGAACGGGTTTTAACATCGATGGGATTAACGCTGATGGCTTTTACCTGTACCAGTACTTCGCCGTCCGCGATCTCCGGCACCGGCAGGGTTGTATGTACGAGCTGGTCAATGTCCCCGGCTCCTTTTAAGATAATTGCTTTCATGTGATGGAGGATGATTTGGTACAAATGTAAGTCACCCACCGTCTCTTTCTTCTGTATAATCTTTGTATAAATCTGTAAAAATACCAGATACTTAAAATAAAAAAGCGGCCCGGAGAACCAGGCCGCAGGTGGATTTATATTCGTTCACTTAAAACGTTTTGATGTCCTCTCCGAGATCGTAGACGGGCACCTGCCCTTTCAACGCATCAGCAACGATGCTGCTGCCGGCAGCGCTGCGGTAACCACCGGCGCAGTGCACTACAATGGGCTTGCCGACCGGTATTTCGTGTAAGCGTTCCCGTAACTGGTCAAGCGGAATGGCAATGGAACCAGGCAGCAAGGCGCCCGCCTCTGTTTCATTCTCCATCCTCACATCTACGATGGTGAAATCTTCCGGATGTGCACGCAGCTGGTCCAGCGGCACAGGCCCCATTGTTTCGGTGCCACCGGCATATACCATAGTGCCACAGACCATGCTTTCATAGCCGATGCTGGCAGCCCTGTGGAGCGCTTCCTGCAACTGCTGTGCGTCTGCCGCCAGCAGGTAAAAAGCTTCACCCGGTGCTACCACACTGCCCAGCCACGTTTCAAACTTGCCCTTCAGCTGTAAGTTGATCGCATGCGGCAGATGGCTTTGTTTGAAAGCCGCAGCCGGACGGGTATCCACCAGCAACACACCGTTTTCGAATCCTTCACCGGAAGCCAGCGCAGGCACTTTCTCCAGCGATGGTATCAGGGCTGGCGCCCCTTTCCGGTTGATGTCCACATCATATGGGAAATATTTCGGGATGTAGGGTTGTTGCGATAACAGCTCCGCTACAAATGCTTCTTCGGTATAGTCCTGCAAACTCCAGTTGGTCAGCTTCTCCGCACCGATGGTGCTGCGGTTGGCATCGCTCAGTGATTTACCGCACAATGTGCCGGCGCCATGAGCAGGATACACGTAGGTATGGTCCGGTAATGGCATCAGCTTCTCCCGCAGGGAATGATACATCTGTCGCGCCAGATCGGCCCGGGTGGCTGTCAGGTTGCCTGCTTTCTCGCGCAGGTCCGGGCGGCCACAATCACCGATGAACAACGTATCACCGGTGAACACCGCTTTTACGGCGCCCGCTTCCTCCAGCACAATGCTGATACTGTCCGGCGAGTGGCCGGGCGTATTCAGGGCTTTGAAAGTCAGCTCCCCTATTTGTAATGTATCTCCTTCGTCAAAAGCGGTATGCGGATAAGCCGCACCCACCAGGGACGAACAGTAGATCGTAGCCCCTGTGGCCTGATGCAACTCCAGGTGGCTGCTGACAAAGTCCGCATGCGGATGTGTTTCTATCACCCCGGTGATTTTTGCCTTCTTCGTTGCTGCATATTCCATATAAGGGGTTACATCGCGTGCAGGGTCTATCAGTACCACTTCTCCGGCCTGTTCACTGTACACGGCGTAAGCATAATGTGCCAGTCCCTTATCTTCAAACTGTCTGATCTCCATAGCTATATATTTTAATGAGGTAATTGATCACGAAAACGGCCATACACCCATGTGCCGGCGATGGCACTCAGTAAAGTAACGGCGACTACGGTAGCGCCTACACCGATCTGGGCGAACAACGGCCCCGGACAGGCGCCTGTAATGGCCCATCCCAGGCCAAATATCAAACCACCATAAATCTGTCCCTTGTTGAACTTTTTAGGATGAAACGTCACCGTTTCTCCATCCAGTGTTTTGACATTGAATTTTTTGATTAACCATACCGACAGCATGCCTACCATCACGGCACTGCCAATGACGCCATACATGTGAAAGGACTGCAGCCGGAACATTTCCTGTATACGGAACCAGCTGATGACTTCTGCCTTCACAAAAATGATCCCGAACAAAGTACCGATCAACAGATATTTTAATTGACTAAACCATGTATTCATAAAAAAGTCAGCATTACAATGAAAGAATAAAAGGCAGTATCAGATTAGCCATCACAAAACCGCCGATCATAAAACAGATAGTCGCCACCAGTGAAGGCCATTGCAAAGTGGAAAGGCCCATAATAGCATGACCGCTGGTGCAGCCGCCGGCATAACGGGTGCCGAAGCCCACCAGGAAACCGCCACCGACCATCATCAGCAAACCGCGGACAGACAGGAGCGCGGGCCAGTTGAACAGCTGACCGGGCACCAGTGAATGAAAATCTGTAATACCATATGGTGCAAGGTCTGTAACGAGTTGAGGATTCACCGCCACCGGCGCCGGATTGGCCAACATCGCGCCCGCGATGATACCGCCTAACAGGATGCCCCCTACGAAAAAGAGGTTCCAGGCTTCCTTCTTCCAGTCGTACTGAAAGAAAGGCACCTTAGCCGGCACACAGGCAGCACAGATATGCCGCAGGGAAGAACTGATACCAAAAGATTTGTTGCCCACCAGCAGCAGTACCGGCACCGTAAGACCGATCAACGGGCCTGCTATATACCAGGGCCAGGGTTGTTGCAAAAATTCAAGGATTGTCATTTAATATGCTTATTTATATTACAAAGGTGTAGCAATACGTTCACGAATACGGTGACAATTGTTACACAGCATTATGCTTATTTCAATAGTGTTTCCAGCAGGATGATGTAAACACCCATGACCAGTACAAACCAGCCGAAGCCGCGTTTGAGCCGCTCACCTGGTATCCTCCGGGAAAGCAGTCCGCCTGCCACCACTCCTGCCACAGCAATGCCGGTCAGCGTCAGCAGCAGCATCCAGTTGATGCCTGCATGACCGGTGTCTCCCATAAAACCAATCAGTGTGCTCATGGCCATGATCATCAGGGAGGTGCCTACAGCCGTTTTCATGGGCAACCCCGCCATCATGATCAGTGCGGGGATGATCAGAAATCCGCCACCAGCGCCCAGCAGGCCTGTCACAAAGCCAATCAGCATACCATAGAGCGCCAGCCGTACTTTGCCGGCGTTACTCATCGGCGCTGCTTCCTGTGATTCAGCCTTCCGGCCCATAATCATGGAAAAGGATGCCAGCAACATCAGGCCTGCGAACAATAACATAACGGCCAGTTCGCGAGTGACCGTCCAACCGCCTACACTAAACAACGCTGCCGGTATAGCGGGCATCACGTACCGCCTGGTGAGCCATACCGCCACAATGGAGGGTATGCCAAACAGCAGTACCACCGGCACATTCACCCGTTTTTTGCGGTAGCTGCCCACTGCGCCTACCAGGCTGGTGGCACCTACGATAAAGAGTGAGTAGGAAGTAGCTGCCGCCGGCGTAATACCGAAGAGATACACCAGTACCGGCAGCGTCAGCACAGACCCGCCACCACCGATAAGACCCAGTGATATGCCTATCAATGCCGCTGCGATATAACCTATAATTTCCATCTGTTACACATTTGCTTTACTATCCATACAAAGGTACAGACCCGCCAAAGCAAACTCTGTGACTTAGGTTACACAGGCAGTACTTCTATAGAATTCCTGTTGAGTTTGACAAAGCCCTTCTGTTCCATTTTTTTGAGCAAACGGGAAACGACTTCCCTGGATGAGTTGAGGTCTGTAGCGATCTCCTGGTGGGTTAATTTCAGCTCCTGTGTGCCCAGTTTGGTGGCCTGGGAACGGATATAGGATAAAAGACGTTCGTCCATGTTTTTAAATACGGTGCTGTCCAATACGCTCAGCACCTCTTCGAAGCGGCGACGGTATGACTCTATCACAAACTGGTACCAGCTTTTGTGGTCTTTCATCAGCGTCTCCATATAATGCACGGGTATCATCAGCACCACGGAATCTTCCACCGCCTTGGCCATTACCTCGCTCGCTTTCCCGGAAGCCACACATACCATAGAGATGGCACAGGCATCGCCCGGTTCCAGGTAATACATAAAAAATTCACCTATATCTTCTCCTTCCCGGTACAATTTGATCCTGCCTTCCAGCACCAGCACCGTGTATTTGATATATTGGCCCTGCTGCATCAGCACCGTGCCGGCAGGTACCTGCTGTAAGGTCCCGATCTCTGACAGGTGTGCTTTCAGTGCATCGTCCAGTGAGGGAAAATGAGCGTTGAGATAGTCCAGAATATCTGATTTAGCATCCATTATACACGCGATATGGTTACAAGTTACAAAAAAGCCCGCGAACAGGAAGCAGTGCTGATATCACCACAAAAAAATATAAAAAAACTTAAAATTATATAACAACCATTCCGGCCCTTCCGGCTACTTTTGCTCACATATGAAGAAAGTCCTCACACTCCTCTTACTACTGCTGTACGTTGGCACCTCCACCGGCGCCACGTTCCACATGCACTACTGCATGGGCAAGCTGGTAGACGTTGCGTTGTGGCATGGGGACAATAAAAAATGCAGTCATTGCGAGACGGACCTGAGCAAGGGATGCCCTAAAAAATGCTGCAAGGACGAGCATAAAACCGTCAAGCTGGAGAAAGACCAGAAGGTGACCGCCCATACCCTGCATTTCCTGCAGATGCCTGTGGCGGAAGTCCCTGTCAGCTATGTGTTGCTGCCTGCCGCTAAGATAGTGCCGCTGGCAACAGCCCATCCGGTGAGCCATGCGCCCCCCTACAGCAGTAAAGTCCAGCCCTATATCCTGCATTGTATTTTCCGCGTGTGATACCCCTTCCTACAGAACGGTAAGCCTGCCGTTACTGATCTACCACCCTTTTATTACTGTTTTTTTTTCCGGGAGATGACTGGTCCCGCTGCGCGACGTGTAACCTAAACCGTTATACCGACTAACTGCTGTGCATGGCAGTCCGCACCTGACCTGTATCCGCATCGGTGCCTATTATCTTCCGGTACCCATTGAACTAACATATATGGTACATCGAATTATCGAATGGTCGCTGCGCAACCGCTTCATTGTGCTGGTGCTCGCCACCGCCCTCTTCGCCTGGGGCATCTATGCCGTCAAAAAAAATCCTATCGACGCCATTCCGGACCTGTCAGAGAACCAGGTGATCGTGTTTACAGAATGGATGGGCCGAGGCCCGCAGCTGATAGAAGACCAGATCACCTATCCGCTGGTGACGAACCTGCAGGGATTGCCTAAAATCAAGTATGTACGCGGATCTTCCATGTTCGGCATGAGTTTTATCTATGTCATCTTTCATGATGATGTAGACATCTACTGGGCCCGTGAAAGAGTGCTCGAAAGACTCAGCACCGTGTCCCGCACGCTGCCTACAGGCGTTTCGCCGCAACTGGGGCCTGACGGCACCGGCGTAGGCCACATCCTCTGGTATACGCTCGACGCCCCGCAAATGGACCTGGGCGAACAACGCGCCTTGCAGGACTGGTACGTGAAATTCGCCCTGCAAAATGTGGAAGGCGTGAGCGAAATCGCTTCCTTCGGCGGTTTCCAGAAACAATACCAGATCACGGTAGACCCTAACAAACTGCTGTACTACCGCCTCTCCGTGCCGGAAGTGATCAGCGCCATCCGCACCAACAACAACGAGTCCGGCGGCCGCAAATTTGAAATCAGCGACATCGGTTATATCATCAAAACTTCCGGCTACCTGAAATCAGCTGATGAAATCGCCAACATACCCGTCAAAACCCAGAACAGTATTCCCATACGCGTGGCCGACGTAGCCACCGTGCAGATGACCGGCGAAACACGCCTCGGCATCTTCGATCAGGACGGACAAGGAGAACGTGTAGGCGGCATCGTGGTCATGCGCTACGGTGAAAACGCCGCAGAAGTGATCGATCGCGTGAAAGCCAAAATGAAAGAGGTGTCCAAAGGTCTTCCTGATCAGGTGAAATTCGATATCGTATATGACCGCGGTGAGCTGATCAAAGAATCAGTGGATTCCATCAAACATACGCTGATCGAAGAGATGATCGTGGTGTCTGTAGTGGTGATCATCTTCCTTTTCCACTGGCGCAGCGCCCTCAGCATCATCATACAGATACCTATTACGCTGGCCGCCAGCTTCCTGCTGCTGAATGCCTTCGGCATCTCCTCCAATATCATGTCGCTCACCGGTATCGCACTGGCCATCGGCGTGATCGTGGACAACGGGATCATCATGAGTGAAAACGCTTACAAACATCTGGCTGAACGGTACGCCAGCTGGCAGGAACAACAAAAAAACCAATAACATGAACTGGCTGAAAAAGATATTCAAGAAACCACCACAGTGGATCAGCGAAGAAGAAAGGCTGAAAATCATCGAGCAGTCAAGCAAGCAGGTGTCCCGCGGCGTATTTTTCGCCACCATCATCATCATCACCTCTTTCCTGCCGGTGTTTATGCTGACCGGACAGGAAGGCAAGCTCTTTCACCCGCTGGCCTATACGAAAACATTTATCATGATCATGGATGCCCTGCTGGTCATCACGCTGGCGCCCGTCCTGATCTCCTTCTTTATGAAGGGTAAATTCCGGCCAGACAATGCCAACCCGGTCAACAGGTTCCTGGAACGCATATACGAACCCATTATCAGAGGCGTATTAAAATGGCGCAAAACCACCATCGCTATCAACGTGATCGCGCTGGTGATCACTATCCCGCTGCTGAAAAGCCTGGGCAGTGAGTTCATGCCGCCGCTGGATGAGCAGAGCATCCTGTTTATGCCTGTCACCCTTCCCGATATCTCCAACGCAGAAGCCAAACGCATCCTGCAGGTACAGGACAAGATCATCAAGTCGGTACCGGAAGTGGAGAAAGTGCTGGGTAAAGCAGGCCGCGCCAGCACCGCCACCGACAACTCCCCTATCAGCATGATCGAAACTATCATTATGCTGAAACCCAAATCACAATGGCGGGAAGGCAAAACGAAAAAGGACATCATCGATGAGCTGGATGCCAAATTACAGATACCTGGTGTGGTGAACGGATGGACACAGCCCATCATCAACCGTATCAACATGCTGGCTACCGGTATTCGTACAGACGTAGGCGTGAAAGTGTACGGCCAGCAGCTGGACACCATCGCCACCGTATCCGAGAAAGTGAGAAAGGCGCTGGAAGGCACACCCGGTATCACCGACCTGTACGTAGAACCCGTTACCGGCGGTAAATACCTCGATATCACCGTTCGCCGGGCAGACCTGGCCCGTTACGGCCTCAACGTGGACGATGTGAACCAGACCGTAGAGACCGCGCTGGGCGGCGCTCCCATCGGCAACACCATCGAAGGCCGGCAACGTTTTTCTATCAGCGTGAGGCTGGCACAGGACTATCGTAACAGCGTAGAACGTATCCGTCGCATTCCGATCATGTCTGCGGCCACCGGTGAAGTTCCCTTGTCCGCCGTGGCCGACGTGAAATTCACTGATGGTCCGCCCATGATCACGTCTGAGAATGCCATGCTGCGTGGCGCCGTACTGTTCAACGTTCGTGGCCGTGACCTCGGCAGCACCGTGCAGGAAGCCATCAACAAAATGGGACGGGCACAAAATATCCTGCCGCAAGGTTATTACCTGGAATGGAGCGGTCAGTACGAAAACCTGATCCGTGGCCAACAGACACTGCTATGGATTGCGCCGGTCGTACTGGTCATCATTTTCTTTTCGCTCTACTTCGCCTTCCATTCCATCCGGGAAGCTTTCCTGAGCCTGATCACCGTGCCTTTTGCCCTTATCGGTGGCGCCTATATGATTTATTTCTGGGGCGTTAACCTGTCAGTGGCCGTGGCCGTGGGTTTCATCGCCCTCTTCGGCATCGCGGTGGAGACAGGCATCGTGATGGTCATCTATCTCAACGATGCCATGCAGCAGCTGGTGAAACAAAAAGGCAACAGCTCTGAGACCATCACCCGGGAAGACCTGCGGGTGCACGTGATCTACGGCGCCGCCAAAAGGCTCCGTCCTAAACTGATGACCGTCTGTGTGTCCCTCTTCGGGCTGGTACCGGTATTGTGGGCCAACGGCGTAGGCACCGATGTGATGAAACCCATCGTACTGCCGATGATTGGCGGCGTACTCACCTCGTCCACGCATATTTTGCTGGTCACCCCGCTGATCTTCCTCATGACAAAAGAATATGAATTGCGTAAGCACGGAAAACTGGAGATCCATGAAGTACATCACTAAATATATCGCAGCGATACTGGTCGTTCTAGCAGCGGTTCCTGCCGCCGCACAACAGGCGCCCGTATTGTCCCTGCAAAGTATTCTACAGAAAATAGACAGCAACAACGTGTTGCTACAGTCGTACGGCCTGAAAGCAGAAAGCTACCGCCACAGCGCCGAGGCAGCCACCGCCTGGATGGCACCTATGGTGGGCGCCGGCACCTTTATGACGCCTTATCCCGGCCAGATGATCATGGACGGCCGCGACAAAGGCAGCCTGATGCTACAACTGGAACAGGACATTCCCAACCCGGCCAAACTGGCTGCCAAAAAGCGTTACATCGCCTCACAAGGCAATGTAGAAATGGCAACCCGTGGCATTACACTCAATGAATTAAAAGCGCAGGCCAAACGGTTGTATTACACCTGGATAGTGGCACAACAAAAAATCCGGGTGTTGCAGGAGAATGAAAAAATCATGCAGACCATGCAGAAAATTGAAGAAGTGCGGTTTCCCTATAACCAGTCGCAGCTCAGCGGTGTATATAAAACCACGGCCAAACTGGAAGACAACCGCAACATGATCCGCATGCAGGAAGGCACTATTGCCAAAGCGCGCTCCTGGCTCAACAGCCTGATGAACACACCGGGCAATCAGTCATTCGATATCGACACCACGTACCAACCGGTATTTGAGCAGGCACTGTCCTACGACACCGCATCGCTGGCGGCTGTACGACAAGACATATTCAAGATGAACGAAAGCATCAGGTCCATGCAGCTCAATGTAGAAGCCATGAAGCGGGACAAAAAGCCTGATTTCAGGATACGCTTCGATCACATGCAGCCGCTGGGTGCCGGGATGCCAAAAGCTTTCAGCGCCATGGGTATGATCAGCATACCGATAGTGCCCTGGGCATCCAAAATGTACAAATCGGGCATTAAATCCATGGAATACAGTGTGGCAGCCATGGAGAAAGAGAAAGCCGCCATGCTGCAGGAGACGCAGGGCATGTTGTACGGCATGCAGTACGAAATACGTTCCATGCAACAGCGCATCAGCGCCATGGAAGACAAGATCGTGCCGGCACTGCGGCAAACGCTGGATGCCGGTTTTCTGAACTACCAGGAAAACAAACTGTCGCTTTCCGCCGTCATCGACTCCTGGGAAGCACTGACCATGATGCAGTCCAATATTCTGGACGAAAAACTGAAACTCTATGAAATGATCGTGGATTATGAGAAACAGCTATATCGTTAATATCAATATTCTGTCCGTGGCAGCCCTGGCGTTGTTGAGCCTCGCCGCCTGCCAGCGTAAACCGGCGCAGACACATACTACCGGTCACGCACAAACGCCGGACAGCAGCATTACCGCGCTCACGCAGCCGGTCAATGCCCGCGTGATTGCCACTATTCCGGTAATCAAAGCCACCAGCGGCACCCGCATCCATACGGCTGAAGTAAGCGGTGTCATCACCTATGATACCCGCCGGCAGACCAGCATCGCCAGTCGCGTAGGCGGCCGTATCGAAAGGTTGCTGATCAAATACAACTACCAGCCTGTCAGCAAAGGGCAGCTGATCATGGAGATCTATTCCCCTGATCTGGCTGCCGCACAAAGGGAGCTGTTGCTCGTAGCCAAACAGGAAGGCCCGTTGCTTTCCGCTGCCCGTCAACGGTTGCAGCTGCTGGGCATGCAGCCCGCACAGGTAGAACAGGTGCTGAAAACGGGGCGTATCCTTTACCGTATCCCGGTATATAGTAACGCCAACGGCTATATCCTGGAACAAAGCAGTGCGGCAGTACCTGCGGCCGTCGCACCTTCCGCCACATCAGCGCCTGCCGGTGATGGCATGAGCAGCATGGGCAGTGGCGGCGGCAGTGCTCCCGCAGCCGCTACACCGGCAGCACCAGCCAATACGCCCGTGATGCTGCGCGAAGGGCAGTATGTAAGCGCGGGACAGTCGCTGTTCACCATTTACCAGGCTGACAACCTCGTGGCGGAATTCTCTTTCCCTTCTGCGCTGGCATCGAAAATAAAGCCGCAGCAGCGCCTCTTGTTTTACCCGGTGCATGATAAAAACGCGATGCAACCCGGTACCATCGGACTGATAGAACCCGTATACCGCAACGGCCAGAACTTCACGCTGGTGCGGGTATACCTCGGAACACATCATTTCCGTGCCGGTCAATTGCTTACCGCCAGCATACCGCTGGTATATCACGAAGGATGGTGGCTACCAGCCAAAGCCGTGTACCACTCCGGAAATCAGTCGCTCGTGTTCCGTAAAACAGGCGGCGCCTTTACACCCGTAGCCGTGCAAACCGGCGCCACCGTAGCAGACATGGTACAGGTAACATCAAACATCGCCGACTGGGAAGTGGCTTCCAATGCCGCTTACCTGGTAGACAGCGAAAGTTTTATCAAAACCAATCCATAGCGTAAAACATCAAAACATGGAAAGAAAAAAATTCTTACGCAATATATTCCTGGTATCTGTGGCGCCTGCCGTATTGCTGGCCGCGTGCAAGGAAACCGGCAAACCCGCCGCACAGGCTGGTCCGCAGCCAACGTTTACCTGCCCCATGCACCCGCAGATCGTACAGCACAAACCCGGCACCTGCCCTATTTGCGGCATGGACCTGGTACCCTTCGACAAAAACAACAAGGACCATTCACTCACGCTGGACAATAGCCAGATAGCCCTTGCCAACATCACCACTGTGACGATCGGCGCCGGTAACCTGGCAGGCTTTAAACAGCTGAACGGCCGCCTTGCCACCGATCCGGAGAAGACCAACGTTATCTCCAGCCGTGTAGCTGGCCGTGTGGAAGTGCTGTATGTACGGGAAACAGGCGTGAAAGTGACCAAAGGACAGCCGCTGTACCGCATCTACTCCGAGCAGCTGGCAGCCCTGCAACAGGAATACCTGCTGGCAGCCGCACAGGCGCGGCAGTTTCCCGACGACGCCCGTTTTGCGCAAATAGAGAAAGGCGCCAGGCAGAAACTGTCGCTGTATGACCAGTCAGATGCCGCTATTCAACAGCTGTTGCAGTCACAGAAAGTCAATCCGTACGTGACATACCCCGCCACACAAAGCGGCGTAGTGTCAGAGCTGTCTGTCACCGAAGGACAGTATGTAGCCGAAGGTGGTCCGGTGATGCGCCTCGAAGGGTATCACCAGTTATGGGTGGAAGCGGACCTCTACCCTGCGGAAGCCGAAACCGTAAAACCGGGACAGACCGTTAAAGTAATGATAGCCGGCTGGGAACAGGAACCACAGCAGATGACCATTCAGTTCATCAACCCTGCCCTGCAGAGCGGCAGCCAGCTGATGCAGCTGCGCGGCACCATTCCCAACCCGGACAACCGCTGGCAGCCCGGTCAACAAGCCAATATACTCCTGCCCGTTAAAAGTAAAAACGACGTACTGACGTTACCGGTAGATGCTGTTATCCGTGATGGTAAAGGCACACACGTATGGATAGAAAAAAGCAAAGGCAAGTTTGAACCGCGTATCGTTACCACCGGCATGGAAAACTACGACGCCGTGGAGATCGCAGACGGCCTGGCCGCCGGTGATAAAGTAGTCGTAACCGGCGCCTACCTGCTGTATAGCGAATATATCCTCAAAAAAGGCGCAGACCCGCTGGCAGCAGCAGCCAGTCATCAACATTAAAAAATCAACTGTTCATCATAAAAATCACCAACATGACATCATTCGTTAAAGCGGGCATTCCCGTACTCTCCGCCCTGGTGCTGGCCGCCTGCGGCAACAGCGCCACCACAGGCAACCATACAGACTCGTCCCATCAGCAACAGCCGCAACAGGCCTCTACTGCCACCGCGCAACCCGCAGCCCTGCAACTGAAAGACGATCAACTGAATGCCGTGTACCAGCAGTACCAGTTGCTGTCCCAGGCACTTGTCAATGGTGACGCCGGAGCAGCGCGCATTGCAGCCAATGCTATTGAAACAGGCGCCAAAGACCTCGCCGGCGGCGCACAGACCGCCAGCACCGCTGCCGCTATCGTATCCGCAGCAGACATCGAAGCACAGCGTACCGCCTATGCATCGCTCAGCAATGACCTGATTGCGCTGGTGAAAAAATCAGGCGTCAGCAGCGGCACCCTGTATGTGGGCTTCTGCCCGATGGCCCTCAACGACAAAGGCGGCTACTGGCTGAGCACGGAGAAAGGCATTCAGAACCCCTATTTCGGTGAACAGATGCTCACCTGCGGAGAAGTAAAAGAAACCATTCAATAACACCTAACGTATACACATGAAAACGATCATCATCAGTACCCTGACAGTTACCACACTGACCTTCGCCGCCTGCAACAACCAACCGGCCAGTCATGAGGGCAGTCACACCGACAGCACCGCTACTGCGCATCATCATGATGCCGCACCTGCCGCCGCTGCAAACGTAACCACGGTACAGCCACAGTTCACCGACGTAGACCCGGCCATGACCACCGCCATGAAAGGCATTGTAGACGGCTACCTGCAACTGAAAAACAGCCTCGCCGCTGATGACGATGCAGCCGCCGCCAAAGCCGGCGAGACCATGAGCGCAGCCTTGGCCAAAGCAAATGTTTCCAAACTCACGGCAGATCAAAAGAAAATCTACGCCAACAACGAAGAAGACCTGAAAGAACATGCCGAACATATCAGCAAAAACGTTGGCAACATCGCTCATCAACGGGAACATTTTGCACAGATGAGCGAAGATGTTTATGAGCTGGTAAAAGCATTTGGTGGCGGTCAACCGCTGTACCACGATCGCTGCCCAATGTACAACGACAACAAAGGCGCATTGTGGCTGAGTGAATCCGCTACGATTAAAAATCCTTACATGGGCGCTAAGATGGCCACCTGCGGCAACGTGGAGGAATTAATCCAATAATTATCATTTTTCATACATTCCGATTCCCAGGGCTAAAGCCCTGGGCTACGATGTTTTTCAGGTTCTTTTGCCTTTATAACTTCTTTTTTGGGGTAACCATGTGGCATATACGAACGGTAGCCGGGTTCCGCCATGTAGCGGCTAACCTGGCTTTATAGAGGATCATCAACATAGCCCAGGGCCTCTGCCCTGGGCATAAAAAATCATTATGAAAAAATTCAAATGGATAGCAAGCGTGTTGTTGTTGATGTTTGGCGCTATGCAGTTATACCGGCCCGCTAAAAACCAGGGTAATCCACAGGACATGACAACAGATATCAGTCACGTATATACGATGCCGGACAGCGTACATACGTTATTGCAACAAGCCTGTTATGATTGTCATAGTAACCACACCCGTTATCCGTGGTATACAGACATCCAGCCGGCAGGCTGGTGGCTGGCCAGTCATGTCCGGGAAGGAAAAGAAGAACTGAACTTCCAGGAGTACGGCAACTACCAAACCAAACGGCAACGCAACAAACTCAAAAGGATAAAGGAACAGATCATTACCGGTGCCATGCCACTGTCTTCTTATACATTCATGCACCGCGAAGCCATATGGACACCGGCTCAGCGACAGGCCGTGATCGCCTTTATAGACAGTACGCTGGAAAAACTTTAGGTGAATTTCAATACGCCACAAGTGAAGATAGCCAGCAGCAGCAACAGCTGGATAATGTAAAACAGGTTCAGCCGGCCCTTCAGCGGTTCAATGGATGCGCTGATGTTTTCACCTGATGTTGCGGCCTGCAATACCGGTTTCATCTTTAAACCGAGCCTTCTTCCCAATATCCCATTGATGATCACTAACAGGAACATTACCATTTTAATCCTGAACCATAGCTGTTCTCCATAAACGCCGTGTACCTGTGCCATCATGCTGATGCCCGACAACAGCAACAGTAACATCCCGATCCCCATCGCCACCGGGAAACGGGCCGTCAGGTCCAGAATAGCCACGGCTCTTACCCTGTCGGACGCGTAAATCTTCCAAAACCGGCGGTTCGCCATAAATCCAGCCAGTACAATGCCGGACATCATCGCCAGTCCGGTAATGTGCACCAATAAACTCAATAAATAGGTGTTCATCTTAACGTAATTTTATACAGACAAAGGTCTGTGCCACCCGCCATTTCCGTTTACATTAAAAGGAGCCTTATTTATATAAAAAGGAATTAGATTTGTAAAAAAAGTACCATGCCAATGGAATGGGATGCCGCTGGGAATGGACGGCCAAAATTCAACGTTGACGAACCGGACATCTTTACGCCGCAATTGCATGAAAACTCTTCAGAAGTATCCGCGCCGTTTGGCCAGGGAAAAATATCCACCTGGCAGTTTGACGGTATCCGTATGATCAGGAGCAACTGGGAATACAATAGCCGCAGCCAGTTGACCTGGCAGACCGAGGTTGATATGGTCCACCTGCATTTTATTTTGAAAGGGGACCTCCTCATGGAGCCATTGGAGGGAAAGACGCCCTTGCATTTTACCGCCAATACGCACAACATGCTGTACAACAATATGGTGCCGGGCGTGCTTAATATCCAGGAGCTGGAAGCTTCTGCCTTTATCCTCCAATTTTCCAAAGACATTTTTCTTCAGCTTACCGAACATTCAGATGAAGTATTGCAACGGTTTGCTGATAAAGTGTTGAATGGGCAGATCAGCATACTCTCCCCCCGTTCCATGCCTATCAGTCTTCCTATGCAGCAAACGATCAACGCGATCCTGCATTGCGGCTATCAGGGCGGTATTAAAAAGATGTTCCTTTTTTCCAAAGCCATTGAGATGCTGGTACTGGAAGCAGCTGCCTACCAGGAATACCATCACGCCAAAAACACCGTTGTACGTACACCCTATGACCGCGATCGGCTGTACTTCGCCCGGGAGCACCTGTCACAGAACCTGGAGAATCCTCCCACCCTCTCCGCACTGGCCAAACTGGCAGGGCTAAACGAATACAAATTAAAACACGGATTTAAAGAGATGTTCCACATCACCGCCTTCGGTTTTGTGGCCGAACAACGGCTGGACCTGGCCCGCACCTACCTGCTGGACCAACATAAGACAGTCGGCGAGATTGCGGACATGCTGGGATATTCGTCTATTCAGCATTTTAGTACTGCGTTTAAAAAGAAGTTTGGCTGTTCACCTAATAAGGCAAGATAATTTACCTATGACCTTACGCAGACTGTTGCCCTATATACTGATTGTTGTTTTGTTTGCCGGGATTTATTGGTTAACGATGGTGACCTCCATATCCTTCCTGCAGAATATAGGTTATCCCTGCCCAACAAGATTTCTTTTACAGTTTAACCTTTTTGTTTTCTATCTCCCTGTTTGCCTTTTTATCATAAATGCGCTGGAGATAATTACCGTTTATCCGCAAACGTTCTGGTCAAGAGCTTTAAAAACCTTCCTCACCATCATACTCGTTTATGTGACAAGCGCAGTAGTATGGTATCTGATGGGACGGCCCGATGTACGTAACCTGTTTGGAGGTCGTGTACGGCCACACATGCCCTGTCTAGCTACGATGTTCATTTCGCTGGTGCTGATGACCGGCCTGGAGATATTACAACGCATAGTTTTCCGGTTTGTCAGTAAAACGGTTGTTTCCCGGTATATTCCTCACTGGCTCCGGATGGGTAGCACCACTACCCATTAAAGCTCCATCAGCAGTCCTGATATAGTTATCAAGACCACCCTCACAAGCGGTCTTTTTTCATTTCCCACATTTTCCGGTTCACCCTTCCTTTTTGCCGGTTCATCCGGATTGCCGGCCCCTAATCCCCTGTTATGGCCCACATTTGCTCTCTATAAAGAAAAAATGATGGCAATGACACACGCAAAAAGCAACATAAGAAGCAGACATCTGATTCCGGGGCTAATGATAGCCTGCCTGGTACCAGCCGCCCTTAGCAGCTGCGGCAACAAAGCCGGAGCAGCCGCTGCCGGAATGGAAGCTCCTGTGCCCGAACTGCCGGTAATGACATTAGACACTACCACCGCGATGACCACCAACGACTATTCCGCACTGCTGGAAGGCAAGGTGAATGTCGACATCCGTCCACAGGTGGATGGTTATCTCGATAAAATATTTGTCGACGAAGGCAGCTATGTGAAAGCAGGCCAGCCACTGTTCCAGATCAATGACCAGACGTACCGCGAACAACTCAACAAGGATATCGCCAGTCTGCATGCGATGGAATCCGCACTGAATGCGGCCCAACTGGAAGTGGACAAGGTAAAACCGCTGGTAGATAACAAAGTGATGGCTGAGATGCAGTTAAAAACAGCCCTCGCCACCCTCCAAACGGCTAAAGCCAATGTAGAACAGGCCAGGGCAGCGGTAGCATCCTCCCGTATCAATGTGGGCTTTACTTTGGTGAAAGCGCCGGTAAGCGGTTATATCGGCCGTATCCCTAAAAGGATCGGTAACCTCGTCGGAAAAGGCGATGCAACGCCGCTCACCACCCTGTCTGATATCAGCGAAGTGTATGCGTATTTCTCCATGAGCGAAAACGACTTCATGAACTTCAGCAAAGGTGCATCCGGCGCCACTTTACAGCAACAACTCAAACAACTGCGTCCTGTAACGCTGATCCTCTCCAATGGAGAAGCCTTCACGCATAAAGGACGTATTGAGATGATAGATGGCCAGTTCAACAAAACCACTGCCGCCATCAGTCTCCGTGCCACTTTCCCTAATCCGGCCTCCCTGCTGCGTTCCGGCAATACCGGCAAAGTAAGGGTAGAACAACTCTACAGCGGGGTAATACAGGTGCCCCAGGCCGCCACACTGGAGCTGCAAAACAAAGTGTTTGTTTACCAGCTGGGCGACAGCAACAAAGTAGAACGCCGCATCCTTGATCTGGCAGGCAGAAGCGGAGAAAACTTCATCGTCCACGAAGGGGTGAAAAAAGGCGACAAGATCGTGACCGCCGGCATAGAAACCCTCATGGAAGGCGCCGTGGTGAAACCCGCCGCCAGCAGTAAAGATACCGTTGCCACAGCAGCGGTAAAATAAACCCAAAGTAATACAAGTCATGCTCAATAAAATCATTCAACGACCAGTACTCGCCACCGTTATATCGGTGATCCTGGTGATTCTGGGTATCGTAGGCCTTACCCGCCTGCCGGTGACCCAATTCCCCGACATCGCTCCGCCCAGCGTAGTGGTGAGCGCCACCTTCCCTGGTGGTAACGCAGCCACCGTACTGCGCTCGGTGGTAACGCCGCTGGAAGAAGCCATCAACGGCGTGGAAAACATGACCTATATACAGTCCACCGCCAGCAACGATGGTATGGGCATGGTCACTGTTTTCTTCAAACTGGGCACCGACCCGGACCAGGCCGCGGTAAACGTACAAAACCGTGTAGCCCAGGTAACCAGCCAGCTGCCTGCTGAAGTAATACAGGCCGGTGTTACCACCACCAAACAACAGAACGGGATGATCATGATCCTCGATCTGGTAAGTGACGACAATAAAAAATATGATGAGGCTTTCCTCCAGAACTACGCTAAGATCAACGTCATACCCGAGATCAAACGTATTCCGGGCGTAGGCCAGGCACAGATCTTCGGCGCCAAGGACTATTCCATGCGCGTATGGCTGAAGCCCGAACAGCTGTCGGCCTATAACGTTACACCTACAGAGGTGATGAACGCTATCCGCGACCAGAGCCTGGAAGCCGCTCCCGGTAAATTCGGGGAAGGCACCGACGAGCCTCTATCTTTCGTTATCAACTATAAAGGGAAATTCAATCTCCCTGAACAATATGAAAAGATCGTTATCCGCGTAGCCCCCGATGGTTCCGTGTTGTACCTGAAAGACCTCGCCCGCATAGAGCTGGGTTCCGCCAACTACACCACCGACAACCGGGTGAATGGTAAAGATGCCGTGACCATGGCCATCTTCCAGACCAACGGGTCTAACGCCAACGCCATCCAGACCGCTATCGGCGAGGTGATGCAAAATGCTTCGAAGACGTTCCCCAAAGGGATACGTTATAATGTGACCATGAGCACCAAGGAGCAGCTGGACATCTCCATCAAACAGGTAAAATCCACGCTGATAGAAGCTTTCGTGCTGGTGTTTGTGATCGTGTTCCTGTTCTTACAGGATTTCCGTTCCACCCTGATCCCGGCCATCGCAGTGCCTGTATCACTGGTAGGTACTTTCTTTTTCTTACAGATGATGGGCTTTTCCATCAACATGTTAACGCTCTTTGCGTTGGTGCTGGCCATCGGTATCGTGGTGGATGACGCCATCGTGGTAGTGGAGGCTGTGCATAGTAAGATGGAACGATCGCACCTTCCGGCCAAAGCCGCCACGATGTCGGCCATGGGCGAGATCACCGGCGCCATCGTATCTATCACCCTGGTCATGGCCGCGGTGTTCCTGCCGGTAGGTTTCATGGAAGGCCCCACCGGCGTGTTTTACCGGCAGTTTGCCTTTACGCTGGCCATCGCCATCCTGATCTCCGCGCTGAACGCGCTGACCCTGAGCCCTGCGCTGTGTGCCCTCTTCCTGAAGAACACCCACGCCGGCGAAGGCAGTCACGATGGCAAAGCCCCGGCCCCGAAAGGATTTGCAGGCCGCTTCTTCACCGCGTTCAACTCCGGTTTTACGGCGCTCACTAATAAATACGGGCGTGCTGTAAAATGGCTGATCTCTTATAAATGGGTAGGTCTTGGTTTACTCGGCATCATCACCGCGGCTACCGTATGGCTGATGCAGACCACACCGAAAGGCTTTATTCCCAACGAGGACGGCAGCTTTGTGGCCTACTCCCTGTCCCTCCCTCCGGGTGCGGGTTTGGAAAGGACCACCCAGGTACTGCACCGTGCAGATAACATCCTGAAAAAGATGTCCTTCGTAGAGTCCGAGACCAGCATCTCCGGTTATAACATTCTCAGTAACGGCGCCAGCCCGGCTTATGCCATGGGCTTCGTGAAACTGAAGCCTATCAAGGAACGTGGCGACACCAGCGACATCAACGATATCGTATATGTGCTCACCGAACAACTGGCTACGATCAAAGAAGGCACCTTTAGTGTGTTCACCTTCCCGACAGTGCCCGGCTTCGGCTCCTTCAGCGGCCTCGAACTGGTACTGCAGGACCGCACCGGCGGCCCGGTGGAGAAGTTCAGCGAAACAGCCAATAAGTTCATCGGTGAATTGATGCAGACACCTGAGATAGGCGTAGCCTTCACTATGTTCAAAGCGGATTTCCCGCAGTACGAACTGATAGTGGATGCCGTAAAAGCCAAACAGCTGGGGGTAAGCGTGAGTGATCTGATGATGACCATGCAGACCTACTACGGCAGTAACCAGGCCAACGATTTCAACCGGTTTGGTAAATACTATCGTGTGATGGTGCAGGCGGAACCTCAGGCCCGTAGTAATCCGGGCAGCCTCGAAGGCATATTCGTGAAGAATGATCAGGGGCAGATGGTACCGGTGAACAGTATCATCACGCTGAAGAAAGTATATGGCCCGGAGATGATGAACCGTTATAACCTGTTCAACTCTATCGCCATCAACGCCATCCCCAAACCGGGGTACAGCACCGGCGACGCCATCAAGGCCGTTGAACGGCTGGCCGCCACCAAACTGCCTACCGGCTTCAGTTATGAATGGACCGGTTTAAGTAAGGAAGAAAAAACTGCCGGCAACCAGATGGTGTTCATCTTCATACTGGCCCTGGTGTTTGTATACTTCCTGCTGGCAGCACAATATGAAAGTTACCTGCTGCCGCTGGCCGTACTGTTCTCCATCCCTACCGGTATCCTGGGCGTATTCCTCGCCATCAATATGGCCGGTATCGATAACAACATTTACGTACAGGTAGGTCTGGTGATGTTGATCGGCTTGTTGGCCAAGAACGCCATCCTGATCGTGGAGTTTGCCGTACAGCGGCGCCGTGCAGGTAAAACGCTCCTGTCGGCCGCGCTGGAAGCAGCCAAACTGCGTCTCCGCCCGATCATCATGACATCGCTCGCCTTTGTGGCCGGCCTGATACCGCTGATGGTCGTAAAAGGCCCGTCAGCACTGGGTAACCACTCCATCAGTATCGGTACCGCCGGTGGTATGTTGTCCGGTGTTATCCTCGGCGTGTTCATCATCCCGGTATTATTTATCGTGTTCCAGTACCTGCAGGAAAAAGTCACCGGTAAAAAACCTGTTGCTATCAAAGAAGCAGTTGCTGTATAAACACTTTTAAAAATCAGTATACAATGACTACCAATAAATCACTGTTGTTCGCTATTGCCGTGCTTTCCAGCACGGTGATGGCCTGCAGGGTGGGCAAAGAGTTCACCAGACCGGCCACCACGATCCCCACTCAATACCGGGACATGGCCGCTCCGGCAGACAGCAGCAATATCGGCCAGCTGTCGTGGAAAACCTTTTTCACTGATCCGGCGCTGCAAACGCTGATCGACAGTGCCATCGCGCACAACTTCGACATACAGACCGCCCTGAAAAATGCGGAGATCTCCGCACAAACGCTCAAAACCGCCAGGCTGGGCAATCTGCCGGACATCAACCTGCAAATACAGGCCAACCGCAGTTATCCATCCAAGAACAGTTTGAACGGCTCCATGGCAGATCAGTTTATGGGTACCCGTTATATGGACGACTATAACGCCAACGTGAGCCTGAGCTGGGAAGTAGTCGCCTGGGGTAAAATCAGCCGGCTGAAAGAAGCCGCCCTGGCCGGTTACCTGGCGAGCACCGAAGCTGCCCGCGCCGTACAGACCCGCATTGTGAGCGAAGTAGCGCAAGGGTATTATAACCTGCTGATGCTGGACCAGCAGCGTGGCATCGCCGCCAGGAACCTGGCGCTGAATGACAGCACGCTGTCGATGATGCAGCTGCAGTACCAGTCAGGTATGATCAACAACCTGGCCATCGAACAAACCGCCGCACAGCGGCAGGTGGCCGCTGCCCTGTTACCCCAATTAGAGCAGCAGATCATACTCCAGGAAAATGCATTGAGCATCCTTACCGGTACGCTGCCCGCCAGCGTCACCCGGAGCAACCGGCCTTCATCCGTTGTTACTGGCAGTCCGTTACAGGCAGGCGTTCCTGCCAGCCTGCTCAGTCAACGCCCCGACGTACAGGCAGCTGAGATGGCCGTTAAAGTGGCTAACGCCAAAGCAGGCATCGCACAGGCCAGCATGTACCCGGCCTTAAATATTACCGCCACTGCCGGCCTTAACACATTTAAAGCCAGCAACTGGTTCAGCATACCAGGCAGCCTTTTTGAAACAGTAGCCGGCAGCATTACGCAGCCGATCTTCCAACGGAAGAAGTTAAAGACAGATTGGGAAATAGCTAAAATTGAATGGGAAAAAGCAGCCATCGACTTCAGGAAATCGGTATTGACAGCCGTTGGAGAAGTATCGGACGCCCTCGTGAAGATCGACAAACTCAAAGCGCAACATGAGATGACGCAACTGCGGGTGGACAAGCTGCATAGCGCTACCAACAATGCCGGCTTACTGTTTCAAAGTGGCATGGCCACCTACCTGGAAGTAATCACCGCCCAAAGCAATGTACTGCAAAGTGAACTGGACCTCGCTTCCGTGCAACGTGCCCAACAAAGCGCTGTAGTGGAGCTTTACCGCTCACTCGGCGGCGGCTGGAAATAGGTATCATATGATTACTTTATATTTAGGGCCAGTTGAAGCACTAAAAACAAGCAATGACCAAAAATAACAGAACAGAAAAAATGTTCAACAGGTATTACCGGATATTTATCATTCCGATGATATTTCTCCTGTACTACCTGTTGTCCTACCTGGTAAATCCCTACAGCGAGTCATGGACCAGGATGTTCAAACAAAGCTGGAAGGAGTGGATGATAGAGATCACCATTATGATGGTTTTCTGTTGGCTGATCACAGAGTTGAGCCTGATCACCGCCCGGTGGATGGACCGGTGGATCCCCTGGGAACGATGGCCCATCCGGCGTTTCATAGCCCAGCTCTGTGGCCAGATCATCTCTGTGGGTGTGCTGCTGAGTATTTTTTACGTCATCCTGTCGCTTATATTCGGCCCCCGGGAGAACGAGCCGGTTACCGTACCCGAAAAGCTGGAAGAGTGGCAGTTTGTCTTTGTATGTGTGATGCTGTCCATCCTGATCAGCGCTGTACATACCGGCAACTTTTTCCTGCAACGCTGGAAAACATCCATGCTGGAGGCTTCCGAACTGGAACTTAAAGCCGCCGATCTGCGGCAGATAGCGATGCAGTCGCAGCTGCAGTCCCTCAAACTCCAGCTCGACCCGCATTTTATGTTCAATAATTTCAGTACACTGTCCGCACTGATAGAAGAAGATAAGACCACCGCGTTGTCTTTCCTCGAAAACCTCTCTCGTGTGTACCGGTATATGATCGTGAATCTTCCCAATGACATCATCACGTTGAAAGAAGAGTTGCGTTTTATACAGGCCTACATCTACCTGATCCGGATACGGCACGGAGACAATGTGGACATCCGGATTGACGTACCGAACGAGATTTCCGGCCGCGGCATCCCTCCTATCACGCTGCAACTGCTGATAGAAAATGCCATCAAACATAATGTTGCCACCGGGGACCACCCGTTGCACATTCATATCTATCAAAACGAAGAAGGAAAATTAACTGTCAGCAATAATACACAGCGTATCCCCAATGTGATCCCTTCAACCAAACTGGGCCTGGAAAATATCCGGAACCGTTATGCCCTGCTCTCCGACCAGACACCCGATATCAGGGAAGAAAACGGGATGTTTATGGTGACGCTGCCCTTACTGGACTTTTAAAACTTACTGTATGAGAATTGTGATCGTAGAAGACGAAAAACCCAATGCTACCCGCTTAAAGAACCTGGTGCAGGACATCTGTCCGGATGCTGTCGTGGACGCCATGCTGGACACTGTGAGCGGCAGTGTAGCATGGTTCCGGGAGAACCCTCATCCCGATGTAGTACTGATGGACATCCGGCTCGCCGACGGATTGTCATTTGACATATTCCAGGAGGTGCCCCTGCAATGTCCTGTTATTTTTACCACTGCTTACGATGAATACGCCATCCGGGCGTTTAAGGTGAATAGTATCGATTACCTGTTGAAACCCATCGAGAAAGAAGACCTGCGGCAGGCGCTGGACAAGATCAACAAACAGCCTGTGCAGGCCGGTCCTACCGAGATGGTGCAGCAGCTGCTCGAGTTCTTCAAACAAAAAGAAGTCTCCTACCGTACCCGTTTTATGCTTCCCTTCCGGGATGGATACCGTACCGTGCTGGTAGAAGATGTTGATTTTGTTTTTTATGCCACTAATGTTACCCACCTGGTGTTGAAGGACAAGTCGCACGTAGTCGTCACCCAGACGATGGACGAGCTGGAAGAGCAGTTAAACCCCGTTCAGTTTTTCCGTGCCAACCGGCAGCATATCATCGGTATACACAGTATAGACCGTATACTCCACTCTTTTAACGGCAAATTGCAGATAAGGCTGAAGCGCGATCCCGAGCGGGAAGTGCTGGTCAGCAAGGAGAAAGTGCCGCTGTTTAAACAGTGGCTGGACAAGTGATATTTTGCCTACATTTACTACATGCGATTTGAGGTATTACCAGTCATCGACCTGATGCTCGGCCTGTATCACCAACCGGCAGGCATGGAGCGGTTCCACCAGTATTTAAAACATTTGCAGGGCAATACCAGGGGTGACCTCGCCATACCGTTGGGAGGCTTTAATCCTATGGGCAAAGCACATGTCGCCGAAAAGCTGGAGCAGTTGAAGGCCCTGCATGCCGAAGATATCATGGCTGATACGCTGTCGTCCCTTGGACCGCTGGCGTCTGGCGGTGTCTTTAAAGTAGCGCTAAATCTCTGTGATGATCTCAAAGGTGGCTGGACCCACCGTTATACTACCGATTACGATGCCCGTTTCAAGATACAGGCGCTGGTGGCCCGGGGCTTCTGTGTGCCTGTTTTCTGGACCAGTGAATCCTATGATGCAGCACTCATTCGCAGCCGGACACTGGAGAGTTGTTACCGGACGTTGTATTGGTTAACCGCTTCGAAACCTCTTACGTTGGAAGACCATGGAAAGCAGGAAAGGTATGTGGCAATACAGGCGGGCAGCATTCCATTTTTCTCCGATGCCGCTATTGCAGCTTTTTATCAGCAGCATAAGGATAGCCGGGAATATGCAGTTATTTTTAATTTTTTGTATGGAGATGAAGCTGCCGCTTCTTTGGGCTTCCCCACATTCGGCATTCCCGGAGCAATGACCGGGCTACGTTATTTGCAACAGCTTACTTAAAGTGCAGGTGCCCGTTTTTATCGAAGTAATAATCCACGGTAGTAGTTGACTTCAGGTTCTCCAGGAAGGTGTTGATGGACTGGCTGCGTTCCAGGCTTCCGGTGAAGGTTTCGCTGGCAATGCGGGCGTTGTCCATAATAACGGGGATACCGAACCAGCGGGGCAATACGCGAGCAATTTCTCCCAGTGATGCATTAGAGAAATAGAAGACGCCCTGGCGCCAGGAGAGTTCTTCGGTTTCGTCGAAGGGGCGGATGCGGATTTCCTTGCCGTTGGCGACCGCCTGTTGACCGGGTTTGAGCATTACCTCTTCTCCGTTTTCCTTCATTTTCACCGCTCCTTCCACCAGCGACACTTTTATGGTATTGTTATCGTAGGAATTGACATTGAAAGAAGTGCCCAGTACCTGTACCGTGCTGGTAGCAGTATGTACGAGGAAGGGCCTATCTACATCTTTGGCCACTTTGATGAATGCTTCCCCATCGATAAACACTTCTCTTTCCTTGCCGAGGAAAGGTACAGAGAAACGCATGGTAGTCGCGGAATTGAGCCATACGTCGGAGCCGTCCGGCAGTTTCACCTTATAGTCGAGACCAACGGGCACGGTTAATGTTAACTTTTCGTTTCCTTCCGGTTTGTCGATGGTACTTGTTGCCAGTGAAAACGTTTTATTATTGTTGGTGAATTGTATTTTTTGCAGGGCGATGGTGCCGCTGTCTGTGGACAGGTTCACTACTTTACCGTTGGCCAGTTGCAGCTGTACGCCATGTTTTTTATCGGCGAGGTTCAGGTGCTGGTGGGTAGGCCGTGTGGGTTGAAACAGCCACCAGGAGGCGATGGCGGCTACTACCACCGCTGCGGCGGCCGCCCAGATAGCAGGGTGTATACGCCGGGTTACTGTAGCAGGTTCAGGCTGAATGGCCTCAGGTGTTTCTTCCTGTAACAGGAATGGGATAGCAGCTTCTGATGACTTATCCTGTTCCCATGGCATGGGTGCCATGGTGATTCCACCAGCAGGCAAAGTGGTAATCTCCTGCCATTGGAGGTGATCAAACCGGCTAAAGCCGTTTTCAATATCTTCGGAAGAATATAGTTCTAATGTCTGGTGCCATACGCTGGCCACCACGCTGTCGGTTTCGATCAGGTGGTCGAGATAGGCTTCATCAGCAGCGTTAATTACGCGACCGATTTTCTCCATCATCAGTTGCTGTATTTTTAAATTGGCTCTCATCACTTAAATAAGACACATTTTTTGGCAAGGCGGGCTAACGATTAATAGACTTTATTTTTCAGCAGGTTCCGCAGATCTTTCAGGGCGAGTGCCATGTGCGTTTTCACGGTGGCTTCACTGACGCCCAGATAGTTGGCTATTTGCTGGCGGGTAAACTGGTGCAGGTAACCCAGTTTAAATACCCTGGCCCTGACGGCCGGCAATTGTGCCATGGCGTCGGCCAGGTGTTGTTGCAGTTCTTTATTTTCCAGGATATCGGCAGGTGGCTCGTAATCAGGCGGCAGCTGTAAGCGGGCTGCGCGTTTACGCATGATCTCGTTATGCCGGATATAATTAAGGCAGCGATTACGGATACTGATAAAAAGGAAGTTCTTGATAGGACCAGTGAGGGCGCCTGTTTTGCTCCAGTCCATCTGCCAGAGGTCCACGAAAAATTTCTGGACCAGGTCTTGTGACTCCGTCTCCTGTTGAACGATCCCATAAGCCACTACTGTCAGCCATTTACGGTAGGTAGTATACACATACCCAAAAGCATCCGGATCCCGTTCCTTCAGCTTCTGCCATAATATCATATCATTTTCGTACTTATTCATGGCTGTGTATTCGGTCTTGATATGCAGCGGTGACAGGGTATGCAGTAAAAGTATCCGTCAAAGGGATAAACAGGCCAGTTACCATAAAGTACTGACATAGAATTAAGCATGGCAATAATGTTACGTTGATGAATGGCTCTCCTGCACAGAGCGTTTTTGATTAGTTTTTTTGTTGCAAACCGAGTAACGTACTAAAGCATATCAATAATAATAGTCCCACATGAAAATAACATATAACTAGAGGCTACAGCGAATCGGACGAAAAGAAAAGATGTTAATCAGTTGTTATGAAATCTCAGATGCAAAGAAAGAAAGCAAACACCAATTTGCATGTTAATTTTCTGTTATGGGCTGGAATCGCGTAACATTAAGTTAACGCGAAAAAATTCCCCCGTTGTTAGGCCAGCGATTTTTTTTTGTTGTCTTCATATTAGAGGTACCTGATTTTACAACAACAAATTTATCAAACCTATCAACGCATTGTCATGAACTTTACACACTATGTACGTCAACTGATCACACTGGTACTTATTGCCGGTATGCTGTACATCTCCCCTCCTGCAAGTGCATCCAGCCAGGGAGAAATGAAAGTGACACTTTCATTTAAAGATGCTCCTGTCAGTAAAGTATTTAAGGGCATTGAGAAACAAACGGGTCTTGTGTTCATGTATAACACCAACCAGATACAGGATAACTACCGGGTAAGCATATACGTAAAAAAGGCTTTGCTCAATGATGTACTCAAAGACATCCTTTCTACTAAGGGTATTACGTGGGAGTTCAGGACCAAAACAATTGTATTGAAGCCGGAGAGAGCTTCTGCACCGGTGAGTGCAGCACCGGCGGATTCAGGCAGCGTTATCTCCGGCGTAATCAGAGATCAGAATGGAGCGCCGTTACCGGGGGCATTCATCATTGTAAAGTCCACGCAGAAAGGTGCTGTCAGCAATGAAAAAGGAAAATTTTCCATCAATAACGTGCCGCGCGGGGCACTGCTGCAGATCAGCTATACAGGGTACACGTCAAAGTTGCTGACTGCAACAGCAGAGCCGATGCAGGTAAAGCTGGAAATAGCTGACAACAAGCTGGATGAAACGGTGGTGATGGCGTATGGTACTACGTCGAGGAGATTGAATACAGGGAATATTGGGAAAGTGACGGGTGAGGAGATTCGTATGCAGCCGGTGTCAAATCCGCTTGCGGCGCTGGAAGGAAAAGTACCCGGGGTATTAATCACACAAAGCAGCGGAGGCCCTGGTGCTTCGGTGAAGGTCCAGGTAAGGGGACAAAACTCACTGATTAACGGTTCAGAGCCACTGTTCATTATTGATGGAATACCTTTTGCGCCTAACAATGGGAACATCAACAGCCTAAACTCCATACTTAGTCAAAAAGACGGGGGATTAAGTCCTTTCAGCATGATCAATCCATCAGACATCGAAAGCATAGAAATACTGAAAGATGCTGATGCAACTGCCATCTATGGCAGCCGGGGGGCAAGCGGAGTAGTGCTTATTACCACAAAAAAAGCCAAGGCCGGTAAAACAACTCTCAATACGAATATAAACACGGGTATTAGTACAGCAGCCCGGGTAATCAAAATGATGAATACCCAGGAATACCTGGCGATGCGCAGAGAAGCCTTCAGGAATGATAGTCTGACGCCAAGCGCCTCTCCCACGGCCCCGGGATATGCACCTGACTTAATGGTCTGGGATACCACCAGATATACAGATTTACAGAAACTACTTTACGGGGGGCAGGCCCGCTTCCTGAATGCCTCCTTGTCTGTTTCTGGCGGCAGTGAACAAACCCAATTTTCACTGGGTGGAAATTTCCATCGTCAAAACACCATACTACCTTCCGACGCAGCAGATAATCAATCGTCCATAAAGCTGAATCTAAATCATACGACTTCGGATAGGAAACTAACCATTTCAGTTACCTCACTCTCGAGTTTTGACAACAACAAATTAATAGCCGGCAGTTTCTTGGGCTCTCAGTTACCTCCCAATATGCCCAAACTTTATGACTCAACCGGACACCTCAACTGGACTATGGATGGGGTGAGTTTTGAAAACCCTATGGGCGCATTCGAGTCACGGTACACAGCAACAACCAACAATTTTCTGAATAATCTAACAATCGGCTACAAAATGATGGATGGGCTTACCTTCCGTACCAGCGCCGGATTCAATATTATGACTGTAAAAGAGCAGCAGCTCATTCCCATCGCGGCGTCCAATCCCGCTACAAATCCAGCAGGGTTGTCCTCGTTTTCAAACACCAACTTCAAAAGCTGGATTATTGAACCTCAATTAGAATACACCCGCTCTTTTCTCAGGGGTAAACTAAATGCATTGCTTGGCAGTACATGGCAAACTACCGAGAGGGACAATATCTTCTTTTACTTCTACGGCTACACTACAGATAACCTGCTGGGTTCAATTGCAGCTGCACCTACCGTTCTGGGTAAATCCTCAGATGATTCCAAATACCGGTATCAAGCATTGTTTATGCGTATCAACTATGCATATGCAAACAAGTATATAGTAAATCTTACAGGTCGAAGAGATGGTTCTTCCAGATTTGGACCCAATAAAAGGTTTTCCAATTTTGGAGCAGTAGGTTTAGCCTGGATTTTCACTAATGAATCCTTCTTTTCTCACAACGTTAATTTTCTGAGTTATGGTAAATTAAGGGGTAGTTATGGTGTCACTGGAAGTGATCAGATTGGAGATTATAAATATCTCTCTACCTGGATACCTTCGTATGCTTATCAGGGGGGGATCACTGTCCGTCCCGACAACCCCTTCAATCCTGAATTCAACTGGGAAATGAACAAAAAACTGGAAGGCTCACTAGATTTGGGGCTCTGGCGCGACAAAATTCTGTTTACTGCAACATACTACAAAAACAACAGTAGTAATCAACTCGTTAATTATCCACTCTCTATTCAGACCGGCTTTACCAATATCACCCGAAATTTGCCAGCAGTTATCATCAATAAAGGGTGGGAGTTTGAGCTAAGTTTCAGGGTTATTAACTCAAAGGATCTCAAATGGAGCGTACAATCAATTTTAACAATGCCAACAAACACATTGGCAAGTTTTCCATCTCTTGAGACATCCAGCTATGCCAGCACCTATGAAACTGGCAGATCCATTAATCTGGTAAAACTAGCCAAATTTACAGGTGTTGATCCCAAAACCGGCTTATATACATTTGAAGACGTCAATAAAGACAATAACATTGATTACAAGGATTATCAATATATCGGAAAAACAGATCCGGACTATTACGGCTCAATTGGAAGTGAATTGAACTTCAAAGGATTTAAGTTAAATGTACTTTTCAGTTTCAGAAAACAATGGGGCGCCAATAACCAGCTTAGCATCTATCAATCGAATAACTTCCCGGGCTTGATGTCTAATCAACCCACAATCGTCTTCGACAGATGGACTCAACCCGGAGATAAGACGTCATTTGAAAAATTCACTGCTACCACCAATAGCCCGGCTTATAAACAAGCAACTTTGTTTGGAGCATCCAGTGGCGTCTACGGTGATGCCTCCTTTATCAGGTTAAAAAACGTTTCTCTCAGCTATATGATTCCCGACAATACGCTCAAAAAAATAGGATTAAAGGGAGGGAGATGTTTCATTCAAGGACAAAATTTATTTACCATAACCAACTACCTGGGAGATCCCGAAACGCAAAACTTCTATGGCATTCCACCCTTGAAAACAATAGCAGGGGGATTGGAGTTTACATTATAAACAGGTAAATCTATCAATAAAGTCAAAACAACAAATTTATGCAAAAAAGCATCCATTATAGAAATAAACGGAAGGGTACATTTTGCCTGCGTTTCAAATCGCATAGACTCAATAAATCAGCATCTGGAGTTATCCTGCTTATGCTGTTACCAATTGTGGCATGTAACAAGTTTGTTGATGTACCCTCTCCTGTGAACAAGATTGCCGCTCAGGAACTTTTTAAAGACGACGCGAATGCAACCTCAGCTGTAACCGGTATATATGGACAGATGGCAAATTTAGTACAAAATATCGCCAATGGTTCTATAACATCCTTAACTGGTATTACTTCCGATGAATTAAACTACATTAACAATGCAGCAGCCATTAAAGAATTTCAAACCAATTCTATTTCAACAAATAATTCAACCAATGTAGGAGACTTCTGGGCACCTGCTTACAAATATATTTACCAGGCAAATGCCAGCCTGGAAGGTATTGCCGCCAGTACAGGCATATCTCTCAAAACAAAAAACCAGCTGGAAGGAGAATGCAGAGTAGTCAGAAGCCTGATTTATTTCTACTTAATACAGTTATACGGTGACGTTCCACTTATCACCACTACTAACTTCAACACGAACACCGTACAACGCAGGAATTCAACACCAGAAATCTATGATTTCATCATCAACGATCTCATTGAGGCAAAACAGGATTTAGCCGAAACCTACCCTACAACAGGGAGATTACGTCCTAATCTTTATACCGCAGAGGCACTGCTATCAAGAGTATATCTTTATACCGGTCAGTGGGGAAAGGCAGAAACAGAAGCTAATAACGTCATAAAATCAGCACAATACAGCCTGCAAACAGATTTAACAAAAATATTCCTGTCCGGCAGCAATGAGGCCATCTGGCAAATAGCTGCATCCATCGACGGTCTTAACACCAGGGAAGGTGTACTATTTGTAAATAGCAATGCTAATGCAATACCTAATTATCTAATTAGTGACGCATTAATGAACGGTTTTGAAGCGAATGATCCAAGAAAAACCGCCTGGATAGGAACCAAGACCATCAGTAACAAAATATATTATTTCCCCTATAAGTACAAGCTCCCCATGTCCAGTACATCAACCGCCAAAGAAAACTACGTCATGTTTCGACTGGCGGAACAATATTTAATCCGATCTGAAGCGAAAATCAGACAAGGAAAAACAGATGAAGGGGTGAAAGATCTAAATATAATCAGGGGAAGGGCAAGAGGAAACAACAGCACAATTCTACCGGACCAGCCCATGGGAGCCACTCAACAACAGGCATTATCATACGTCATTAAAGAAAGAAGAATTGAATTAATGACGGAATGGGGCAACAGGTGGTTAGACCTAAAGAGATTCCATCTTTGCACAGCAACACTACAGCCAATAAAACCAGGATGGCAAGATACAGATACACTATTTCCCATTCCTCTGCAGCAAATACTTATCAACAAGAACCTGACGCAAAATAGTGGATACAACTAACAATCATTTTTCAAAATCAAATTTTTATTTCTCGTAAACTTAAAAAAATGAAAAAGACCTTTCTTTTAACCCTCATTTGTTATCAAATCTGTCAAATAGCTGTCGCACAAAAAGTGAATATCGGAGAAAAATGTCCTGACACAAAATTAACAAGCCTGTTAAACTACAAATCAGCAGAGGCCAATCTACTGACAGCATTCAACGACAAGCCGTTAATCATCGATTTCTGGTTCATCAGATGTCCTCCTTGCATCGCGACAATGATTAAACTGGATTCACTCCAGAAGATATACAAAGATCAGTTCAACATATTGATGGTAACCAGCGAAAAAGAAGAAGACGTAAAAAACTTTTTAAACCACAATGAAAAGTTTAAAAACCTGAAACAACCCATTGTTTATACCGCACATTTAACATCAGATCTAAAAAAAATGTTCCCTCATTTCGGAGAGCCTCATGAAGTTTGGATAGGAAAAAATGGAATCGTACAAGCAATCACCTCGTTCTATGAGATTACGTCTGAAAACATCGAAAAGTTTTTGAGAGGAGATTCATTAAACCTACCAGAAAAAATGGATGATTTTGACACAAAGTATGCAATGGGTGGGCAAGCACTTCTCATAAGTGATGAAGAAAGAAGCGGTGGGAAAAGAAAAATTTATTATTCATGGATAGGAGACGCAGACCCGCGGGTACCTTCCCTCTCTTCAAGAAGAAACGAACAAGCGATGCCGGGTATTCATCTAATATACCAAAACATAGACATCGTTGGACTATACCGGGAAGCATATAACCTCCGGAGAACCAAATGGCAAATTGAAAGTGCCAGAGTAATAACAGTATCAAAACAATTCAGGGATACACTTAGACTTCAATCAGACTATAGAACTAAAAAAAATGTCTTCTGCTATGAAGTATTCCTGAGAGATTCATCTGAATCCCCGATAAAGAAAATAATGCAGCGAGACCTTGATAATTTTTTCCAGCTTAAAAGCAGCATCAGACGACAAGACGTACAATACTATGTACTTTCCACATTAAAAAAGCATTCGAATAACGCATTTTCAACGAAAGAAAAATTACATAGCGGATACATTGAGAACAAAGGTGACAGTATTTCTATAAAAAGCATGCCCTTGCACACTATTCTTGAAAACCATCTATATAATGACCTGACACATGACATCATAAATGAAACCGGATATAACGGAGCAGTAGATATAGTAATACCCCAGAGCAAGGACATTAAAAAATTAAAACAAGCGCTAAACAAATATGGGCTGGACATCAATCAGGAAACGAGAGAGGAAAATGTCGTCATACTACAAGATGTAGATGACCGACAATAGCCCCTTCTTTTCAATTAAATTCCCTGCACATGTTCTGATGATTTAAAAAAAAGGAAGGAGATAACATCATATCATCTCCCTCCTTTTTACCAGAGTTATCGATGAAATAATGTAAGTACCCTGATGTTCGGAAAAGTGCCTCCTGTTCCACGCAGACAAACATTAGCGCCTCCAGTACAGTTACCCAATAATTGAGCAGAGGAGACTGTCGTGGTAAATATCACAGATCCGCTAATTGTATGCCATCTGTAAATGGTGTTTACCCAATTACCAGCGCCCCGATGAGCAGCCGCATAAGCCCCTCCAACACCAGCCATAGCCATAAGCGTTGCAAAGAAAATCTTGATCTTTTTCATAAACATGAATTTTTCAGGCAACTTAGGGATAACATTAGGCTTCATAATGTCCAAATCTCCAAAAGTATTTTATCGGAGATTCATCAAAATCCAAACCATAGAATATTGCAACAGAATTTGAGCAATTTATTTTATTTAAAAATACCGTTGGATAAATACCAATTATATACCTCACCTACATACCTTGAACTGGCATAACGCTTAGTAGCATATACTCTTTTAACACCCAGCAAAACGCCAATTACTGCGATAATAATTTTATCCTTTTCATAGCTAATCTCATTAATGCTAAAATCAAAAAACATACAGCTATTAATGTAAAAAGGGGAATACTGTAAAAAGAATGAGATAGTAAATTATGATCTCTTTATCTGACTGAAAAAAATTAGAGATGGTGCAACGTAACGATTGGATTCGGAGTTGGAGTAATCGCTGTTCCACGCATACAAAAATAAGGACCATCTGGACAGTTTCCATATAATCGAGCAGTAGGAATTGTTGCGGTGAATAATACTGGTGCATTAGGTGGAACCGTACGCCACCTGTAAAGAGTACCGACCCTGTTAACAGAATCCTGATTAGTAGCTGCATAAGCGCCTCCAATACCCATTATAGCTGTCAGAGCTGTAAAAAAATTTGTATCCTTTTCATAAACTATCCTTACTAAGATAAATCTCATATCTATTTTCGATTTATTCATTGACGCTTCAGAGTCACCGGAGGCATCAGTAAATAGTACGCAGTACCTCTCAGACAGACGAATGCGACACCCTCTAGACATGCACTTCTTGCCACTTGAATAGTTGCGCTAAACGCCAGTTGTCCATCTAAATACCAATTATACACCTCCCCTACATACTTCGAACTGGCATGATGTGTAGTAGCATATGCTCCTGTAATACCCAGTAAAGCACCGACTACCGCGATAACTAATTTTATCTTTTTCATAACTGATCTCATTAATGCTAAAATCAAAAAAACACAGTAGCCATTAATATAAAAGGGGGATACTGTAAAAAGAAAGAGATGGCAAATTACCATCTCTTTCTCTGACAGAAAAAATTAGAGCTTGTGCAATGTAACAATTGGAACCGAAGTTGGAGTAACATTTGTTCCACGCAAACAGAAATTGCTACCATCTGTGCAACCGCCAAACACCTTGGCATTAGGAATTGTTGTGGTGATTAATACTGGTCCATTAGGAACAACAGTACGCCACCTGTAAATAGTACCTGCCCTGTTGTTAGTAGATTCCTGATGAGTAGATGCATAAGCTCCACCAATACCCACTACAGCTGTCAGAGCTGCGAAAGCAATTTTAATCCTTTTCATAAATCTGATTTTTTAAAGGTTATTAAAATATTATTTGCCGTATTTTTAACAGGTCGGCAATTCTGTACCATGCGCAAGAGTATCTTAATTTAATTTTAAATTCTTTTTATTTACCTGAATCAGGATGGCCAGCACTCCCAGGCTCAAAAAAAACAGGTTGAACCATAAATGCTGCCCCCATGTAAACTTAGGAACAACGCCGGCACAAGTACAAGGAGGATTCTTGAAGTAACCGAACTTAGCCAGAGAGATATAACCAGTAAATACGATCATCAATCCTGTCCCCAACTTCAATCCCATCATTCTGTATCGTGGAAACAGCAACACCAAAACGATTAGTATCAAAGAAATGGGGATGGCCCACATTAAAAAAGGCACCCAGGAGCGACTAAATGGCTGCAGCTTCAGCTGAAATTCAAACATATCTATCCTGAACAACTTAGCCGCAGCCGCATAAGAAAAAAGCAGGATATAAGCAAAAGCTGCTACCTCAGTTAAAAATTGTTTTTTCATAGTATCATTAATTTTTGGAAACATACTTTTTCACCATCTGTTTCAGTTCTTCTAACTCAGGCCTTTTCTGCGGACTCTCTTCAAAACATCTTAATATAATTTCGAGGAAGGCCGGCTCCTCAACGGCCTTCATTACTTCCGATATACGTACCATACCATCTTTATCAAGATAAGTACCCGGATGCTTTCCGGTTAAGACATGCAGCAACAACGCTCCCATGGCATAAATATCCTCCTTAGCCGATGGGTTTTGGTGCAAAATCTGTTCGGGAGAAACGTAGCCAAAAACACCCAACCCAAATGGACGTTTCGGTTCTTCTTTCCTGAAATTATATGACAGCTCTAGATCAATAGTATATACTTCACCAGAATTCAGAATCATAAAATTAGCTGCCGTTGCGTCCCTATGAGCATATCCGGCCGCGTGCATTTTCGCCATTATCTCCAAAACCTCCAGATAGTACTCCAGTAACTGATACTGCAAATCAGTCTGCAAATCTCTCCAATTCCTCCTTTGATACAACTTTTCAATCGTGGTATATAAATCAATACCTTCGAGAAATTCCATAACCAGGTAGCTATCTTCCCCTTGTTCGAAATAATCAATAAACTTAGGGATAGGTATGTAACCATCCAACTCCTGTAATGCCTTTGCCTGCCATTGCAACCTTTCTTTTATAGTTCTCCCATAACGATCTTCGAACATTTGATATTTCCCTTCTTTAATAAAGCACCAGTTGAATTTAAGCCCCTTTAGGTCAACAGATTTCAACAAATCCCCTTTGGGTGATCTGTTCAGCATTATCAAGGGAACATAACGCCACTTTAATATTCTTTTTGTTTTCCAGTAGCGAAACTTCGGTTCAACATAAAAGGGCAATTTCTTAACGTTAGGGGTATCTATCCTTATTTCTGTGAATGTATTACCATTTACATCTTGCTTTTCAACATGTTTAATACGGGTCACGTATATTATTTGCCCAATTCGTATAGTATTATTAACACAGGGTCCTCTAAAACCTCTTGTCACTTCATTTAATTGACCAATCAATGTTTTGGTAGTATGTTCATCGATAGTAAACACAACCAATATTTTACCTACTTCGTCAGGGCCCATCAAAAAATCATTTTTCCTTCCCGCGATGTCCCTATCCTTAATGAGACTGAATGATACCTTTGCCGCATACAATATGGGACAAACCTGTTTAATCAAATCGTCGATACAGTCAGTCTTCATAGTCAGAAATAAAACCCATCCGTCAACACCCGGAATTTCCCCAACATTGAGATAGAATTCGTCCTCCTGATAAGGAATAGACATTTCATCAAGCAGGTGGTGGAAACCATTTTGCTGATCAACATTCTGGTTGTGTGTTTCCTTCAATTCGTTTATCATATTTAGTCTTTTATGCAATACAAGCCCCCTGCCATTCAAGCAGATGGCATATCTTATTCGGGCATAGTTATTAAATATCACTTATCGGGATTACTTCATGCATCCATTGGCATAGCGAACCTGTAAAAGATCAGGAGATCTTTTCAAGTCTTTATTCTCAGCATTTTCATCCTAATTATTGGATCATATCTTTAATGGTACTGTACTCTTCGGAAAAACACTAACGGCCACTTTGATAACGTTGCTGGGTTCTTCTTTTCGGGCTTTCTGATTTTTTCCGCAGATCACGCTAACAATATAAAGTTCCTTAATAAAAAGATAACAAAATATTCATTTTGGAAATAGTACCTTATCATTTTAGGTTTTTGGGGAAAGTTAACATTGGAATTTTAACGGGTAGCACCCGGAAGTTTTCCGTGATATTTTTTATATTCCCGGGTAAAGTTAGCCGGATAGCCATATCCCAGCATATAGGCTATCTTATTCATACTCAGTCCTGATTCTCTGATAAGCCTTTCTGCAGTTTCCATTCGTTGTTTGACCAGGTACTTACTGATGGGTATCTGATAATATTTAGAAAAGCCCTTCTTAATCTTTGATTCACTGATGTTATACATATGTGCTAATTCGCTCACTGTATGTGGAATATCGAGATTCTGATCTATATAAGATTTAATACCGGCAAACAATAGAAAGTCGCTACTCCTTGTATCAGAATGTTGCTCACTTTCGAAATAGGTAACTACCAAAATCAACACCTCAAATATTTTGTTCTGGACCCATGTAGCTTTTAGTTTATCTAATACCCTGATCCTCTTCAATTCCCTAATCCGTCCACCCAGATCTTCCTGAATAATACCGGCATGTTTGCTGACAACAACGGACTTAACACCCTCTACAAGCGTCGTCCATTTATGCAACATAGGTGATAACCCTGCCAAATCATTGATTTGTTTCCGGGAAAAGGCCATGCCATGCCATTCGTAAACGCCCGGCTCAAAATACAACAACAACTTTTCCGGCTTTACCTCAAAAAGACAGAACTGCCCCTGATAAAAAAGCACTTTACCCATGTTTCTGACAAGCATTTCTGCCGTTCCCTGCAACATGCAGGAGCATACATGAAACGTACTCCTCACCTGCGTTTCGACGATAGATTTTTCATGAACAAAAAACATTGCATTGATAATCGAAGAGCCATTCGTTTCATATCTGTGCAAAAGAATGTCTATTTTAGAAGATCTGAATAAATGGGGAGTTCCAAAATCATATATGTATTGCTTATATTCCTCCGGAATAGCAATTGTTGGGACAACATGAATATTGGGAGCGTTGGCAATAACAAACTCAATAGTATGGATAGCGGACATCTAAAAAGCGGTTTTAAAGCATTCAACCAAAAACTCGTATCATACAATTTAGACAATACTACTGCTAGTATGCCACAGAACACGCCTCCACGAAACCCTTTACAAAAAACCGACATAGCCAATGTTAAGTTTTTACTACTGCGGCCATTCAAGCAGTTTGGTATCATAACTTAATAGTTATTTTTCACCCTATCAAAAAAACGTCCATACTATGATACTACGAATTGCTGAAACCGAACCTGATTTATATACCCGTGAAAAGGCTGTTCCATTTTTCTACTGTGGCCACATTAAACCATTCAAACAACCGTACTTTTTGCATTTCAAGGATGTGGGAATTCTCTTCCAGGATAAACAATACAAGGGGATTTCTCTTCGCCGGATGGTTTGTTTCACCGATAAAAGAAGAACACTGCTAATAAAAGAGCAAAAACCAAAACTAGTCATCGAAACCTCGCCCAACAAAACCCTGTATACCCGCTTCATAGAACAGGGTAAAGTACTCCTCGAACCAAATGAATACGGCATTACCCACGGCAGCAGTGAATACTCGTCCATCATCCTCACCCAGGGCAGACAGGAAATCATACGCCTGGAATTCACAGCAGATGCTCTCAAGCAGGAGAAACTATCCGACGTCACCAAACACTGGCACGACAACTTCGAACAGGAAAAATCCTGGCTGTACGGCAGCGGCAAAATCGACAACACGTTACAACAACTATTCAGCGACATTATTAATACACCCGCAAACACTCCGGAAGAAGAAGCCATCTTCGGCGCCAGATGCCAGGACATACTCCTCCACGTAGCAGCGCAGCACGTCCCGGCATAATTCCCTACCTTTATGAAATGACCATCCGCCCATACACCGCCGCCGACAAACACGCCTGCCTCAACGCCTTCCGCAGCAATATGCCGCGGTTCTTCGCACCGGAAGAACTCAATGACTTCGACGCATGGCTGGATACGCAAGCGCAACGTGACCTGGCCGATAAAGATAAAAGCGAATGCTACTTCGTCATCGAAACAAACGGGCAGGTAATAGGCTGCGGCGGCTACTACGTCCGCCCGGATAAAACCACCGCGGTGATGACCTGGGGAATGCTGCATCAGCAATACCACAAGCAAGGATGGGGCAAACAACTATTCCAGTACAGAGTAAGCATCATTAAAGAAGTATGCCCTGCATGCACCATCCAGCTGGACACGACACAACACTCCGCTCCTTTCTTCGCGAAAATGGGATTTGCGGTGACGAAAGTCACGCCTGATTTTTACGGACCGGGACTGGACCGCTATGATATGGAACTGAAAAACTAACCGTTAAACCGGGGATGGTTTAACCCATACAACATCACATATACATCGTCTCCTTCTGCATTAAATTCATTGATCAGGCCGATGCCCAGGATCTTATGGTCCATGTAATCCGACAGGCTGTCGGTTTCTGCGTCGAAGTTAGGTGTAAAATAAAGGCAGATACCCAAGAAATTAGGGCTCATCAGTCCGCCGGGAGGAGAATAGCAGCTAAAGCCTGCATCTACCTGCAGCACTTCACGCACCGTCATGCCTACACGAAGCACGCCGTTAACAGTGCCCTGATACCCTTTCGTAGCAATAATATTGGTAATCCTTCCATCATAGATATCTACTTTCAGACGGATAATACCACCCATATACCAGTATTCTATATATCGCAAGGAAGGCGTTGTCATGAGGCTGATCTTCTTGTCACGGGCAAAGTACTGGTCTGTCCGAAACATCTTCTCCAGTCCTTTTACCTCCATCCCCTGCTGAATACCACCAAGACTTACGCCGGGAATGATCGGTGCTTCAATGTCAAAATATTGCTCCTTCTCCATTTATTCTTTTAGTCAGGCGTCAAAAATAAGGGAATTCCTGTACAATCAGGTATACTACCTGCTCAGATATAAAAAAGCCTCGCAAGTGAACACACCTGCAAGGCTAAAACCGACACAACAAAAAATATGTATTCAACTCACTATCAATTAATTACAAATTAAAAAATGACTTTCAATTCAGAATGCCTGTTTTGTGAACTGCGTTTCATTACAAGGCACGCCATCCAGGCATCCATTGGTAATATGAAAAAAAGGCAGCTATCGCCGCCTTAAAACAAAAATAAACACAGGTGTGAGAAAACTATTTATCCGTCGGTTCCCACAATTCAATTTTATTCCCTTCTACATCAAGAATGTGAACGAACTTTCCGTAATCGTACGTTTCGATATTATCCAACACCGTCACCCCTTCTTTTTTCAGCTCTGTTACCAGCGCTTCCAGGTTTTCCACCCGGTAGTTGATCATGAAGTCTTTAGCGGAAGGTTCAAAGTATTTGGTCTTTTCGGCGAAAGGGGTCCACAGCGTATATCCTTCCTGTGTTGAGTCTTCTTTTTGTTTCCATTCAAACTTTGCCCCGTATTCGTTGGTATCAAAACCGAGATGGGTTTTATACCATTCTCTGACTTTCGCGGGGTCGTTGCATTTGAAGAATATGCCCCCGATGCCTGTTACGCGTTTCATGTTGATGTGTTTTTTGGTTGTATTGGTCAATACTGTATTGAATGCGAAACCAACACCGAATGATATCGCAAGCGCTAAAATGAGTAATGTCCTTTTTATCATGGGTGAATATTAAACAGAACAAAACTTTGTCACTCACACTTTATCTCCTCTTTATCAGCATAAAGGTACCGCCAGGCAAAATAAGACTTGTTACCAATCCTGTAACAGGTCACATTGCGGTGAATCTCTTTTCCCTTTTCGTTATAAATCGTTCTCTCCATCCTTAACACACCATTCTTCATCTGAATTTTCTGGGCTACAGCGCCTGACGCTTGTGCTCTTACTCTGTCCGGAAGCGAAACATCAGGCTTTATGGTAAGGCCTTTGCCCATCAGGAAATTTTCCTCTTCCCATTTTTTAAAAACAGACACTTCTTTCAGATAGCTGACCTTATTTTTAGGGTTGATCCAATAATTCAGGCTAACAATTTTATCCGGCATTACATATTCGTATGTACATTCCCGTGAAATATTTCCCACCTGGCTGTAGATCGTCCGCCAGTAGTTGCCTATCTTTTCATAATGATAACTTCTAACCGTCTTGCTGTCTGTATGATATGAAATATCTTTCTCGTTATTGTTCTGCGATTTTATTATAACGTACGGATAAACGAAAGGCGGCTTCAACGGCCTGATACCCTCCAGGGTAAACATGTCCATATCTCCAAAAACTGCTTCTGTATGCTGACTGTATCCAGGAAGCGCGCAGAAAAAGCATAAAACGAATAAACTCAATAGCCGGGCCATATAAAATTTGTCTTATTAGACATTCAAATATAAAGTATCTGTTGCACGCCTGCAATATTTAAACAGCTGTTACCCCTAGCTTTGAACACAGTAATCCTTACTGTAAGCACGTTATCCCATACAATTCATCCTTAAACATCCTCCCATGAAAATCAAATTTTACCCGCTCCAATTAACCCTGCTCATTGCCTGGATTACCTGTATGCTGCCACGCGGAGCACAGGCACAAACTTACGCCAATACCCAAACGAACGGCGTCACCGGGCTTTGTATACTCTGTGGCGTCATCAACCCGGGCAATTCCGTCAATGCCAATCACGATGACTACTCCAGCTTTGCTATCACCGCCGGGCTGCTGGGCGTGACAGTGCAACAAACGCTGATATTTCCTGCCGCCAGTACGACCGGCTGCGATTCTTTAGTCATCAGCATTGGTAGCGGAAGCTCCCTGCTCTCCGCCAACCTGTTCCGGGGCGTAACGGTGCAGACATTCAACGGCAATACAGCTAACAATGACGCCCTGATCGTAGACAGCACTATCCTGCGACTGCTACAGGGAAATACCCGGGCGGAAGTACTGCTGCATCCCAAACAAACATTCGACCGGGTCAAAATCACGCTGAGCAGCAGCCTACTGGGCTTACTGGACGACTTCCGTGTCTATTACGCTTACTACCATAGCGGCACTCCGGCTGCTCCTGTATACAGTGTTCCACAAGGCCAGGTATGTGGCGCGCAGTCACTGCCGGTGTTAAACCATCAGCAGGGAACCGACTACCGGGTGAAGGCTAAGTATACCGCTGCTGACGGATCTGTTGTAAAAGACAGCTCCTGGACGGTAAAAAACAAGGACACCATCGCCGTACCTGGTATCGTTGCCTTTATGGGCGCTACGGTCAATGTGGTGGTACGGGCCGTGAATCCCTTTACCGGCTGCACCTCCGACAGTGTAAAACAGCTTTATCATATTGGCGGCAGCGGAGGACTGCCCAGCGTGGACGCCGACAGCGTCACCATCTGCAAAGGAGGATATGCCTTTTTACACGCTTTCAGCAATCAATCTGCGGATATGGTGGTCCGTTGGTATGATGCACCTGTTGGCGGTAAGTGGCTGGGCGCCGGCAACTACTTTTTGGTGTTCCCCGATACGACTACCACCTACTATGCAGCTGGCGCCTTTAGCTGCGAATATCCGCAGCGCAGACCGGTGAAAGTCATCGTACACAGCATACCCGACCCGGTATTTTCCGTACCGCAGGCAGCGGTATGTGATACCCAGGTGATAGCCGTACAAAACCATCAGCCGGGATACGGCTATAAAGTCCGTGTGCTGCACTCCGGCTTCTTAGGCCCGGTAGCGGATACCACCTGGTACCTCGTTAATGACAATCGTATCATTATCCCTCCGCATATCGCCTACTCCACGCTGGAAGTGGAACTCTATGTGCAGGCGATAGCCGACGACTGCCTGTCAGACACCGTGCACCAGGTATTCCTGCAAGGCGGTTTCGCAGGACCGGCAACCCCTGACATGGACAGTGCCGGTATTTGCCAGGGTGACAGCGTAACCCTGCACGCGGTTGACCCACGTTCCGACTTTTCCGCCATCCGCTGGTATGACGCCCCTTCCGGCGGTAACCTGCTCTTTACCGGTAAGTACTATACGGTACATCCCCTCACTACCACCACGTACTACGTTACTGCCGGATTTGACTGCGACTACCCGCAACGGCGCCCTGTGAAGGTTACCGTTAACCCGTGCGCCCTGCGACAAAGTGCCTTGGTAACACCACGGGCCGGAAAAACAATAACACTCCGGTTATTCCCCAATCCTACCAGCGGGGAAGTAAAAATCGACAGTAAAGAGGACCTGAGCGGGGCCCTGCTTTTACTATTCGACGGGCAAGGCAGGGAAGTGAGTAGAAACAGGCTGAACAACAACATTTTCCGGATAAAGGGCACAAACGGATGGTATCACGTTAAAATAATTTCGCATAGCGGAGAAGTGTATCAAAGCACGATCCTGTTACAAAAATGATATCCCCCTGCATCATCTAACAGTGGCCAGCCAGCATATTGGCTAGCCACTGTTTTTTCATACCCCGCCATGACCACCGTTCTCCTAAAGGAATGAATAAAATGAATAGCCTTCTTTTCCCTCATCCTCTTTAACTTCAATTCCAAAACAACCCGTCCTATGATCAAGGAAAACCTGACGCTCTTCACCTGGATCACACTCTGTAGCTGGATGCTGTTCGGCTGCTGCTGGCTTACGCTCCGGAACCGCACGAAAGAAAACGTACAGCTCAGAACTACCCGTCAGCGCTGGCTGGGCTTTATCGGTTATACGATTATCTTTTCAGCTTTGTACTACCCCTTGTTTACAGGCACCCGCCTCCTGCCTGCTTCGCCTATGCTACAGGGCCTCGGGGCGCTGCTGTGCGTGACCGGCGTCTGTCTGTCTATCTGGTCGCGCCTACTGTTGGGCACCAACTGGAGCGGTGGAGTGGCCGCCAAAAGAAATCATGAACTGATCATCAAAGGGCCTTATCGCGTAGTGAGGCATCCCATCTATACCGGCTTTCTTACCGCACTGGCAGGTACCAGCCTGGTCACCGGCGGAGGCGGCGCCATCTTCGTAACGGCTGTCTGCGCACTGTCGCTGTATATGAAAATAGGGCAGGAAGAAATACTGCTGAACGAACTTTTCCCTGGCAGTTATGCGGTCTATCAGCAACAGACCCGTAAACTGATCCCATTCATCCTGTAGAAGCGACAGCGGAATTTCGTACCTTCACGGCTCGCTCAACATCTATCTATGCTACAACTCATCAGAACCGATTCCGGCAACCCCGATTTCGTATCGTTGGTAAAGTTGCTGGATCAGGACCTCGCTATCCGCGATGGCGGAGACCATACGTTTTATGCCCAGTTCAACAAAATAGACCTTATCAAACAGGCGGTGGTAGGCTATCTCGACGGACGCCCCGTGGCCTGCGGCGCTATCAAACCCTTTTCCGAAGGACAAGTGGAAGTGAAGCGCATGTTCGTGCATCCCGACTACCGCGGCAAAGGCCTCGCCAGCGAAATATTGCTGGAACTGGAAAAATGGGCCGGGGAACTCGGCTACCAGGCCTGTGTACTGGAAACCGGTAAACGGCAACCCGAAGCGATTGCACTCTACCAGAAAAATGGTTATGCCATCACGGAAAACTATGGCCAGTACATTGGTGTAGACAACAGCGTGTGCATGCGCAAGGATCTACCGGCATAAAAAAACGGGCGCCTCTGCAAAAGCGCCCGTCCGATAAGCAAAGCCCCGCTGCAATCAGGGTAATGTGTTCAGGTTCACTGTAGGCGCTACCCCTGTTGCGGTGCGCGTAAAAGTAGTATTGTAGTTTACATAGTTGGCGAAGAACCCGCCGTTTTTCAGGAAGAACCGCCCAGTAGTGCTATCCAGGCCACCTGCATAGTCCCTGCGCTGATCATTGGTGGCGGTAGCATCTGCGGTGAATTTGGCGGTGGTGATCTCCGTCCATACGCCGGTGGTGGAGCGTATCCATTGATTATTGTATTGTCCGCTCCTGCCCATGTAACCGTTTTTATCATTGAAATTTTCCAGGAAAGAATACAGCCCTGCGTGATAAGTGTTGGTGCCAGGCCGCTTCCAGGTGGCGATAAAACGCCAGGCCCCTGTCTCCGGCGTATATATCCACGCAGAGAAATCTGTAGCGCCGGCGCCATCAGGAACGATATGTGTCAGGAATTTATACGTGGTGCCAGCCTGCCAGTTGAACACGAGATAACTCTGTCCACCGGTACCCTCGCCCCCGAAAGCATTGTCCACCACGCCCGGACCTTTCCGCACCAGCGTGGTCTTGCCGGTAGTAGGGTCCCAGATGGAAAACAACACTCTCCTTTCGGTGGCACTGTTCACCTGTATACCGAAATAACCGCCATTAAAACCATTGCTCATAAAATAAGATCCTATTTTGTCTTCTCCTGCCGGTACGGTGACTTCATTGTAGAACCATTCAGCACTCACGCCGGAAGGGATGGGATAGTTCAGGTGCACGGAGGGGCCGCGCCTGGACCAGTAATAGTTCGTAGAGTCGTTGGCGTATACCACGTTGCTGGTGGTAGCGCTGCCGCTGATAACGATGTGTGAAACATCTCCGAAGTAACTGCCGGTTTTGCTGACACCCTGCAGCTCTACTTTAACATAACCCGCGCTGGTGATGTTCACCGTACCGATAGTAAAGGCCGTATAGGCGGCACCGGTAACCGTTTTGGTAAAGGCCGTACCGTTGACGGTCACTTTAATATCGCTGCTGCCGGAAGGCACTTTCATCCGGACCGCAACATTGAGCTGACCGGTTTGCCCCAACCGGAAATAGGTGCTGGTAATACTGTTGGCATTCGTCCAGCTACCCAGGCCATTGTTGGTGATCACTTCGGCGCCACCGGCAGCCAGTGTGGTCACAAAGCCGTTGCCAGCCAGTGCTACCGCGTAACTGGAAGCGGGAGGAACAAGGGAAGCCTTTACCTTACTAAGGGATTCGGCATCGGCGGGAAGGGCGTCCTGCATACTTTTACCGCAGGAAACAATGGCGATGGCTGCCATTAACATAAAGATAAGGTGTGCTTTTTTCATTGGATGCGATTTGATGGTTGCAGTCTAACAGCTTTGCTTATACGATTTTTTACAGCACAAAACAGCTTACAGACCCGCATACAGGCCAGTCAGTATATATGCTGATGGTAAAACTCAATAAAGGTTAACAGCAACTATTACCCATTCCATTGTTCACGCCGGTAATGTTTGCACGGGAATATGATTCACTGTTGGTAGTAAAGGTCCAGGTATTTTGGTTGTTTTGATGATCATCTAATTTAAGACAGGATCGCCAAATAAAATAATTTTTCTTCTACTATGCCGGATCAGTTTTACCCGGCAGACAATACAACGTAACAGCCACTACGATCAGGCAAGCCATCCCCGCTCCCAGCCCGTAACGCAGCGCCTCCGTATAGGCATGGTCGTGTATACCGGATTGCAGCACTGCGAAAAACACACCGCCAATGATACTGATCCCCAACCCGGAAGCCGTCTGCTGAAAAGTAGAGAAAATACCGGAGGCGGCGCCGGCATCTTCCACCGGTACTTTGTCCAGCACAATATTCAGCAGAAAAGGCAATACCATGCCGTTTCCCAGTCCGTACAATGCAATCAGGGCCACCGTTCCGGCGCGACTGTCAACACCACTCAACTGCCACCCGAAAGCGACAAATATGATCAGCAGTCCTGCCTGTAATACCTTCTTGCCATGCTTCACCAGCAATCGGGACGCCACCACAGACGACAACATAAACAACAAGGCATGCGGGATAAAACTGGCCCCGCAGGCCAGCGCCGACATACCCAGCCCGCTTTGCAGGTAAACCGCCATCATCAGCAGGTAAGCCGTATGCAGCATAAAATGAAACAGCACCGCCAGCAAACCAATGTTAAACGCCGGCTGCTTAAACAACGCCAGGTTGATCAGCGCTCCCTTATTATCGCCTTGCTTTACCCGTTGTATACGTATAAACACCATCGCTAACACCACGAACAATATCAGCAGCACAAAGCTCCACAACGGCCAGTGTTGCTCCCGCCCTTCCGTGATGGCGTATATCAGGCAACCTAATGCCAGCGTAAGCACCGTCGCGCCGGAGTAATCAAACTTCACCCCCACGGTGGTAGGCGTTTCCGGCAGGTAACGATAAATAGCCCACATGGCAGCCGCACCCACCGGCAGGTTGATGAAGAATATCATTCGCCAACCCTCAATAGTACCATGCGTTTCCGCCAGGTAACCACCCAGCATCTGCCCGATGATAGCCGCCACACTTAGCGTAATACCATACCAGCCAATAGCTTTGGCCCGCTCTTCCGCTACCGGGAACAGCACCTGTATCAGCGCAACGGACTGCGTTACCATAAAAGCTGAACTAACGCCCTGCAAGAAACGCGCGATATTCAGCTGCATCGGTGTTTGACACAATCCGCATATACAGGAGGTGAGCGTAAACCAGGCCATCCCCTGGAAAAATACTTTTTTCTTACCCAGGTAATCACCTGCTCTGCCACCGGTGATCAGGAAACACGCGCTGCCCAGGAGGTAAGCGGCGATCACCAGTTGCACCTCACCATCGGTGGCATGCAGGCTGGTTTTGATGGTCGGAAGAGCGATGTTAACGATAAAAATGTCTATCACGTACAACAGTGGCGCGGTCAGGACAATAAGCAGCGCATACCACCTGTTGATGGAGGAAATAGTTATGATCATAAAAAAAGGAAAAATTGTTAGCGGGCGTTGTTATTTTCAAAATCCAGCAGCCATTGCTTGCGCCAGATGCCGCCACCATAGCCGGTCAGAGAACCGTCGGCCCCAATGACGCGGTGACAGGGAACGAGGATAGAAATTTTATTCATGCCATTGGCATTGGCCACAGCGCGGACCGCTTCCGGCTTTCCAAGGGCCACCGCCTGATCTTTGTAAGAGCGCGTAGCGCCATAGGGCACCTCCTGCAACACCTGCCATACCGACTGCTGAAACGCCGATCCCGGCATATACAGCGGCACGGTGAATGTTTTCCGCTGCCCGTCGAAATAGGCTTTCAGCTGGTCCTCCAGCGTAGCGAAGTGAGGATTGTCGCCCTGTACGATGGTCGCGTTCAGCACGCGCGACAAATACAGGAATTCTGTTTCCAGCATCTTGCGGTCGGTGAATTCGAGCAGGCATATGCCTTCTTCTACCGCACAGGCGTACATGGTGCCCAGCGGGGTCTCCAGCCGTTTCAGGTCAATGATCCGTTGTTGTTTGCTTTTTTTGGGAGACACCCCAAAGATGTTTTTGAAAGAGTCCCCGAAGCCGCTCAGGGATTCAAAGCCGGCGTCAAAAGCGGCGCCGCTGACCGACTCGCCCTGCTGTATTTTCTTAAAGGCGGAGTTGATGCGGAACATGCGCTGGTAAGCATGGAAAGTAATACCGTGGTTTTTAAGGAACCAGCGCCGTACCTGATGCGGTTCTATACCGCGGCGAAGCAGGTCTGCATCTTTTATCTTCCCGCCCGGATCATCTGCCAGGTCCTCCAACAGCTGCCGGATATCATCCGGCGTCTGGTTCAGCTGCTCCAGCGGATGACATACCTTACAGGGACGGTATCCTTTCAGGATACATTCTTTGGTGGTGGAAAAGAATTCAATGTTCTCCGGCTTCGGTTTGCGGGCACGGCAGGAAGGCCGGCAGAAAATGCCGGTCGTTTTTACCGCTGTAAAAAACACGCCTTCAAAAGCCACGTCTTTCTCCAGCGAAGCCTGGTACATCCTGTCAAAGCTCAATTGCATGGTTTATCTGATTGATTTCCCAACAAAAGTAGGGCCACTGCGTCCGCCGGACAACCGGAAAATTGACAACTATTTTTTAAGGTACAATTTTACGAAAATAATGCCGGTCCTTCATCCGGCAGGGCCTGTTGAGCACAGCTAAAAAAGGCCCCCTGCCGGGAGCCTTTGACTTAAAAACGTTCTTCAGGGACACGTTGCTTAAAAAGCGCAAATGTTTCAGAGAGTGTTTGCAGGAAAACCTCACACTGTGCTTCATCCAGCCAGAGGCTCCGCTCCAGTGCATCTACTTCGTCCATGGTGCTGTTGTCATACAGTTCCTGCCGTTGCGCTGCTTTGCCGGCGACTTTGATATACAGGTTTTTAATGTAGACGTTGACTTTTTCGCCATCAGGCAGGATAATTGTTCTGTTGCTGGATATATGGTACAAAAAAGAGATCACCACCGGGTCAGCAATCAACTGCGTATCCCAGATATGTCTTTTTAAGTATCTCCCCGTAAAATCCAAAATAGCAGCATGATCTGTGTTCAGGGGCTCGCGGTAAGCTTCTTCCGGTAATATCAGAAAACGGCTATCGAGCAACCATTTTACCAACAGCGTATAGGCCTGTCTTACCGTATTATATTTGTCGCTATCATTAAAATCATATTGGGAGAAAATTTCGCGCGCTTCATCCAAACGTAGTTCCATGTCCGTAATCCGGCTCCCGTCCTGTGACATCCACACCATTACTTTCGCGATATCGCTTACCTGTTTTTCGAAAATAGGCCGGGGATCCGCGAACTTTTCCTGTCCAAAGAAGGCCAGACAGTCATCGTAGGTACCAGACGGATGGATAAATCCCTCCCAGAAGGCAGCCGGTTTAGGGTCCGGTGCTTTTTTTCTGTCTTCGCTGTACAACACGACGGAGTGCATATAACATTCAAAGTTATAATCATCCTTTTTGGGGCTTACCGGAGGATAGAAGCGATCGTTGGTAATGTTGAACTTAAAACCAAACTTCAGGTTATTCAGTTTGTCCTTAAAGCCTTTGTCGCCCTGGTTGGCATTGACGGTTTTGGGCGGTTTCCCCAATCCAAAGGTTTCAAACAATTGGCTGATGGCGGGGTCTGTACTTTTTGTCCCCATCAGGTTAATAAGGTTATGGACTGTCATAAATAATTAATTATTGCAACAAGATAGGGGAATAAATAAAAAGAGGCAAAACCGCCGCATCATCGTCACCGGTTAAAACCGGCCGTTCACCGACAATGCCCTGCGTCCTGCGCGGATGCTCTTTCCTGCAAAGTACGGATGGTATTGTTTTGCAGATAAATCAGACATTATGAATATCCGGGAACTGGCGCCTATGCTTATCAATCCCTATAACCATCAGTCATTACACCCTGTCGGAGAACAGCATTTGGAAGATGTCTCCGGCAACCGGATTCCTGTTGTCAAGGGTATCCCTGATTTCCTGGCACTGGAAAAGATTGGTGGCATGAACAGGAAATACCAGCGCCTGTACGACAGCATCAGTCCTTTTAATGATATAGCCGAGAAAGTGATTTCATTTTTTATCGATCTTGATAAGCTCCGCAGCAAATGGATGGCCGATGTAGAAGTCAAACCGGGTTATAAAGTGCTGGAGACTTCTGTGGGCACCGGCTGGAACATCAGGGTGCTCCCCGATTTTGCAGAATACTACGGACTGGATATTTCCGGCGGCATGCTACAGCAGGCAGTCCGCAATATGGAAAAATGGAACCGCTCCATACAACTTTTCAGGGGCAATGCTGAATACCTTCCCTTCAGAGACAACACTTTCGACAGCGTATTTCATGTAGGCGGCATCAACTTCTTCGACAACCGTGTGCGGGCCATCCGGGAAATGATCCGTGTAGCCAAGCCCGGTACCCGCATCGTTATCATCGATGAAACCGCCGTCCATATTCAGAAACGGTACCGGAAAATCCCTTTCGTAAAAGGATACTTTAACAACGGGACAACAGATGAAATGCGGGCGCTGGCGCCGGTAGAACTGGTGCCGGGCAATATGCGGGAACTGGAAGTGAAGCTGCTGGAACATGGCAGGATGTACCAGCTGAGCTTCAGGACGGTATAAAGTGCCTTTATACCGTCCGCAAAGATTTTACAGGATTGGACAACGCTGCTTTCACCGCCTGGAAACTCACGGTGAAGATGGCTATCAGCACCGCTATTACGCCGGACAATGCGAACATCCACCATTCAATTTTGATGCTATAGGCGAATCCGCGCAACCAGCGGTCCATGCCCCACCAGGCTATCGGTGTGGCTATGATAAAAGCGATCGTTACCAGTTTCACAAAATCTGACATCAGCAGTTGCACGATGCCGGTCACCGTGGCGCCCAATACTTTCCGGATGCCGATTTCCTTTGTACGCTGGAAAGCTACCAGCACGGCCAGTCCGAACAAACCGAGGCAGCTGATCACGATCGCTACGCCTGTGGCGAGGTTCACCAGTTTTGAATCCGAGCGGTCCTGTTTATACAAAGCTGCGAGGGTTTGATCGTAGAACTTGCCGGTCCATTCTTCTCCGGGATACATGGCGTGCCATTTCTGCTCGATCATTTTCAGGGTTGCCTGCCACTGTGCGGGGTCATTACCCGTTAGCAGGATATTAAGGCCATTGCTGCCATCCTTATGCGCCATCAGCGCCACCGGCTCCATAGTGGCGTGGAAATCCCGTGTATGGAAGTCTTTCACCACGCCAACAATGGGAAACTTTTGTTCAGACACCTGCCCGATCATTTTTCCGATAGCCTCCTGCGGAGAAGCAAAGCCCAGGCCTTTCACGGCCGTTTCGTTGAGCACAAATTCGTTGGTGGTGTCAGACGGACGGATATTACGGCCGGCTACCAACTGCATATGATAGGTACGGATATACGCCGTATCTATGAATTTTTTATATACCTGCCGCCTTGCCGGGTCCTGCTTTTTGCCATTGTAATATTCATACATGCTCGAACTGTAGCCGTCCGACAATGGCGGACGGCCAACTGATACTGCCGCCACACCTGTTTCGTTTCTCAGGGCTTCTGCCAATACATATTGTTTGTTGGTATAGGCAGGGTTCTGCACCAGCTTCCAGGGTATGTCGATGAGTACTACTGCATCTTTATTGAATCCCAGTTCTTTCTTCAGGGTATAATTCATTTGCGCGCCCATGATCAGGGTACCGGCGATAAACACCTGTGCAATGACAAACTGAAATACGATGAGTACTTTCCGCAACGCCAGCCGGCGGTTATTACCGGTATTCAATACACCCTGTCCCTGAATGATACCGGCTGGTTGTACGCGGGTCATCAGCCATGCGGGATAACTGCCTGCCAGCAAGGTGATACCGGTCAATAGTGCCGCCAGGAACAGGACAATGCCCCATCCGGCAGTATAGTTCATCATGCCCTCTGGTATAATATCTCCCAGGAAACGATAGGCTATGGTGGTAAGCGGGAAGGCCGCCAGTATAGCGAGCAATACAATCAAAAACGTTTCGCCCATGATGATGCGCATCAGCTGTGTGTTGCTGCTGCCCAGCACCTTCCTCACACCAATGCTCAGCGACCGTTGTGGCAACTGGGCGGTGGTCAGGTTAACAAAATTAATGCAGGCCACGATGACTAACAGTATCCCTAACCCAATCAATCCCCGCATAACAGACCTGTTGGCTTTGTGCCCACTTCCCTCACTGATATAAGTGGAGAAATGAGAGTCTTCAAAAGGCATCAGTTTAAACCAGCGTTTGACAGTGGAGGGCAAATTCCAATGCTTTGTTTGTTCCGACCATTTATCTGCACCTATTTTGCTGATCTGTGCCATTACCCTACCGGTGTCCGCCCCGGCGGCCATTTGAAGGTATACTTTATCGGAGCCATTGGTGTTGGTCCATTCAGCCAGCTCATATTCTATCAGGGGTAGCTTGAAAAATTCCTTTGCTGTAAATTCAGAAGGATACCCGAGGTCCTTCACCACGCCGGTGACGGTGCGTGTTTTTTCCTTGTTGTAGGTAATCGTCCTGCCCAGTATAGCCTGAGGCGATAACGTACCGAAATAACTCCTGGCGCGGCTCTCTGTCAGTACCACACTTTCCGGCGCCTGAAGCGCTGTTGCCGGATTACCGGCCAGCCAGGTATAAGGCACCATCATAAAATAAGAAGAATCTGTGGCCACTACTTCTTTAACATCATCTACCACCACAGGACGCTGTTGCTGGTCTTTAGTCTCCGCATTATTCACCCATTGTCCGAAAACAGGTACTACCCGTTTCAGTCCCGGCACCTGCTCCCGCATCGCCTGATACATGGGTTTGGAAACCCCTCCGTTATAATTCTCTTTTATATCAAACATCAATCCTGTTACCAGCCGGTAGGTATAGGCCCTGTCGGGCAACTGGCTGTCAAAGCTGTATTCATAACTCACGATACGGTATATCACCCAACAGGCACTCACGCTGACGGCTATACCAGCAATGTTCAGAAAAGAAAAAAGCCGTTGACGCCACAGGCGGCGGAACATAGATTTGATGGATAGATTCATAAAAAAGCATTGTCACACCGGTCCGGTGTGACAATATTGCACAGCATTTTCATGCCGCATTCATAACACAATAAAATTCAATACCTTATTCATTTTAAACACCCGTCAAATGTCCGGATGTGTACGGGCGGTGTCCATAATCGTACAGGCGTTACTGTTCGAGTACTCCCACCACATAGTTCAACCACTGCGCATCAGGAATACTTTTGTCGATATAATAATCCGGCATAATGCCTTTCCCGTCGATGGCCAGATCGGGAATACGCAGGCTTTTGGAAAGAGCGTACCCCAGCTTGAACTGTTTGTCCGGCGATTCCACCACATAGGTATTGGAGATATCGAGCACGCCAAACGTGGTGACACCAAAGAGTTTTACCTTCTTGCTCTGCCTGGCCGCCAGCAGAAATTCTTCCGACGTACTGCCGTTTTGGTTATTGATGATGATCGCCACATTTTTGGGGAAAGGGAAAATAGTATCCAGTTTTCCTACGTCAACGATTTTTCCTTTATTCAGGTTGACGAACTTACCCGGGTTTTCCTTCAGCGTGTTTACCGCTTCTGTCAGCGCCTTTTTTTCAGCGTCAGAAAGACCGGGCGTTGCCAGAAAACCTTCCATTCTGCTGTTGTTCAGTGGTGTGGAAAGAAACGTGGTGTTGATAGAGCGGATAGGGTTGGTGTAAAGTAACGGGATGATCTCGTAGTAGCTGATATCTGATCCGCCACCATTATTCCTGATATCGATGACTAGATTTTGAGTACGTTTCAACAGGGCATCGTTGAGTTTGAGCAGGCTGTCGATATCATGCTTGGCATAGTCTTCGAAAGTAGGTATCCGGAAGAGGATGGTCTTATCAGACAGTTGTTGCATAAAAGGCACGCTGGTAGCCATTTCCTTCGCATACAGCACCGCAGCGTCATCATTCCCCGGGAACACCGGATACTCGCGCTTTAAAAACACAGTGCCCAGTTGCAAGGTATTTTTTCCGACTAATACCGCTTTATCAAATTTGTTCGCAGAGAAATCGCCCATGTAAAAAGCACCGGCACTGTCCGCAGTGATGTTCAGTTTCACATAACCAGGCTTCCATGCCGGGTTACCGGATGTCAGGATAATTCCTTTATAACCTTTGTCTTTTTTGACGATACCGATTTTATAGGAAGATGTTGTCCAGATACCTTCCAGTAATGGGGTTGAAGCGTCAGGTATCCCTTGTTTCACCTGCTCTTCGGAAAGTGCCAGCACTTCCAGGGAAATGCTACTGGCGGCCGCAGTAGGCTTCGTAGTATTGACAGGGATAATAGCGTGATGCGACTTTCTGAAGAACAGCAACCATTCCCGCATCGCTACAGCACATTGTTCCTTGTCTGTTGCCTTTTTAATTTTTGACAGGATGGCCTTATTATGCTCCTCGTAGGCAGCCATGCCCTTTTGTTGGATCACATAGTCAAATCCGGCATCGTTCTTTTCAAAGGTCTCTTTTACCCATTTGAAATTACCTTCGCAATTACAAGGTTGTTGTGCGAAGAGGACCATTGGGTTAAACAGTAAGATCAGGATAAACAAGAAAAGTTTATTAACAATCATAGGTTACTACAATTTTTATCAGGATGATTTTGGTGCTCAAATGTATGTTTTCCGGGCAACAATAACTATTAAATCATCCAGTAACCGATGAAACGGCGGGCATCCGTGTGTTTCGGATGCCCGCCGGCATGCTGTTATTTTCCAAGCAGTTTTACTTTTGATTCCATGCCATCCGCCTTCTGGTTGGCGGCATCTGCGGTGACAGCGTTATTACAGGCCCATTCCAACAGCGCGGCATCCTGTTTTGCAGCCGCCAGTTGCGCCACACGGTAATAGGTATACGCCAACAGCTCCTTGTTACGGCTAACGCTTTGCAACGCGTGCTGGTACCAGCCTATTGCCTCATCTGTTTTGTTCTGCGCAGCGGCAATACGGCCCATCTGGTAGTACAGTGAAAACTCCACACCATACTGATCATCAGGGATACCTGCCTGCACGTAGGATTTCGCCAATGCCATGGCTTCGTCGGGTTGCTGCTGTATGCGCAGGTTCAGCACGCGCACCACTTTCGACTGTGCCTGCGCAATAGGTGTCAGCGCATCGTCCCAGTGCAATACCTTAAAGTAAGGATCTACCTGTACAGCAGCTACCGGGCCGTTCACAGGTAATTGCAATTGGTTGGTCCGCTCCTGGATGGTGATATGTTGCAGGGAAGTGGTGCCATTACGATAAGTCACCAATACTTCCAGTGGTAACCGGTAAATACTGTCTTTCTGGGTAACGGTAAGTTGAAGGATATTGCCCTGTTGCTGCCAGCTGCTTTGCCATGCCGGTGCGCCGGTGCGGTCAAACCATTGCTGATAGAACCATTCCAGGTTGCTGCCGTGCGCGCTGGATATCTCCTGTAAGAAGTCGTTCCAGCTAAGGCCGTCATGGCTGTACTTTTCGCCGATGTTTTGCAGGGCTTTGTGAAATGTTGGTTTACCCACCACTGTTGCCAGCAGTTCCAGCGCCAGGAAACCTTTGCTGTCGCCAAGGATATGGCCGTTCTTACCACTGAGCGTGGCCAGGGGCTCATCATTACCGGCAGCGGCGTTTTTAAGGTATCCCACTCCGCTCTGATCAGGCAGGTAACCGGGATAACCCGTCTTCCGGTAGTTAATGGCCCGTGCGCTATCAAAGCGTTCCACCACCTGCAGCGAGCCATATTGCGCCATAGCTTCGGAAAGCATTTCCGCACCGATACTTCCTTTAGAGAGCACCTTATTGCCCCACCATTGGTGCCCTATCTCATGACCGAAAAGCGCGTAGTTAAACTCCCGCAGTGCGCCGGTAGGCATCACCACGCCGCCCAAGATACTGGCGCCACCGATGCCGGTCTTTTCTGCCACGGCTTCCGGGAATTCGATGATAGAGAAATTGGGAATAACCAGCGGTCCAAATTCGGCAGACAGGAAGTCCAGTACTGACGCTGCTTTCCGGGAGATATCTTCTCCGTTGATCGCTTTACTCAGGCAGTAAGTGTAAAACGGCATCTTGCCCTGATAGTCCTGCCGGGTATATTTTCCGATATACAGGGAGAAGATGTCCGGCTGGGCGTAATGAAATTCATAGGTCTGGGAACCGGCGCCTTTCGTGGTTTTGATGGTGCAGGCAGCCATTACCGCCATCAGCGGCTCCGGAAGCGTCACCCGCAGGGTGCCCGTGCCACGGATGTAGTCATCGCTCCCATCGGCAGCGCGGGCCAACACCTGCGGATACCATGCGGAACCGTATCCGCCGGCCATGCAAAAACTGCTGTCCAGGTAGTACTGAAAAGTGGGGGCATCTCCCCGTTCGTAGGCATAGGTAAAATGTAAGCGGGAACCCACGGGCTGCGGGCGTTTAAAGTGCCAGTGGTAAAGCACGTCACCGGAACCACTCAGGCTGGTGTCCACCGTAGCGGCTATGCCGCCCTGCAGTTGCAGTTTGGCGGGGCCTCTCCCCTTGCTGATCATTATTTTAACGGAATCGGTGGTAGCCGCAGTGGTTTCATAAGAAAGGCTTCCCTGTACGGCAAAAGTCTTTTTCGCCAGATCTGCCTGTACCTGCAACTGGTAATCCAGTTTCTGCTGGGCAACAAGCCACACCGGTGAAAGTAAATATAAAAGGGCGATAAGTCGGCGCATACTTTTTTTACAAAGTAACGCCGTCATCCACTCAAAAAATAGTATCAGATTAACTATTCAGATGACGCCTGAATTGATGCGGCGTGCAACGGTAAAATGCCCGGAACACCCGGATCAGATGGGAAGTATCGGAGAACCCGGCGGAGAAGGCAATATCCGTTACGGGCAGCCGGGTGGTAAAAAGCAGCTCCATCGCTTTTTGCGCCCGCATCTTCAGCTGGTAGTTGCCCACGGTCATACCTTCTTTTTCCTTGAAAGCCCGCGCCAGGTAAACAGGATGCACAAACACCCTGTTGGCGATGGATTGAATGGTATGATGCGTATCGAATTCGTTTTGCAGGATATCCTTTGCCTGTGTGAACCAGGGCAGACGGCTGGCAATTTTCACGTCCGTCACTTCGGATAACCAGTTGACGATATGTTCCTCCGGCAGACAGTTGGCCGGCTCTTTCAGAAAGGCATAGAGCAACTGGTACAAATCACTGAAAGCTCCAGGCTTGTAGATGATCAGTTGCTGTGGCAGGGAGCCTTTCAACGTCAGTTCTTCTATCCCCGATTGTTTGAATTCTATATTCAGGCAACGGCCGGGCTGTTCCAGGAAACGGTTGGCATGCGTATATCCGGCCGGGCGGAACAACAATTCTCCGGGCCGTACCTCATCTTCCGTGCGACGGTTCATTTCATGATAACCACCGTTGATCAACAGGCTGAGATAGGCATTTTCGTGGTAATGCGCGCCAATATGCGTATCCGGCTGATAAGCCGTAATGTTCAGCTTGAAGAAAGCATTTTCGTTGAACTGCTGCTCCTTGCCAAAATAATGCCCGGGTGAAAGAATGATGCTCATAAGCCTGACTGCGTATAAAACCGTCAGTAAATATACGATATATAGCAGGAATCATCAACAGTCCGGCCTTCGGCCGGATGATCAAAAAAATATACCTTCGGGCAGTAAATGCTAAATGATGATATATGAACTTAATCAAACCTTCCCGGCTGGCAGCGGGCGATAAAGTCGCCACCATTTCCCTCTCCTGGGGCGGAGCGGGGGAACTGCCACATCGGTACCGGAAAGGCAAAGAACAATTACAACAACAGTTTGGCCTTGACGTTACCGAAACAAAAAATGCCCTGAAACCCGCTCAATGGATCTACGAAAATCCACAGGCAAGAGCAGAAGATCTGATGGAAGCATTCGCCGACAAATCGGTGAAAGCCATTATCTCCAACATAGGCGGAGAAGACAGTGTGCGGATTTTGAAATATGTAGACATGGACGTTATCCGGAACAACCCCAAAATATTCCTGGGTTTCTCTGATAGCACCATCACGCACCTGCTCTGCCTGAAAGCAGGCCTCACCTCCTTCTATGGCACCTCCCTGCTGACAGGCTTCGCGGAAAATGGCGGCATGCACCGTTACCAGGTAGAAGATATCAGGAACACGTTCTTTACCGCAACGCCTGTGCGCCGGATCATGCCCAATACCGACGGCTGGACATCCGAGCGACTGGAATGGTTTGATCCTGCTTTACAGGACATCAAAAGGAAGCTGGAACCCAATACCGGGTGGAAGTTCCTGCAAGGCAAGGGTACCGTGCAGGGCAGGCTCATGGGCGGATGCATCGACGTACTGGAGTTTCTTAAAGGCACTCCTTACTGGCCGGAAGATGCCTATTGGCAGGACAGCATCCTGTTTTTCGAAACTTCCGAAGAGATGGCCCGGCCCGAATTGATACGTTATTGGATGAGAAGTTATGCCATGCTGGGTATTCTCCGCAAAGCGAAGGCCATCCTGTTGGGGCGGCCGTACGACAATCAATATGCAGCCGAATACGAAACTGCTATACTGCAAGTATTGCGGGAAGAAGGTTTAACCGATATGGTGGTAGTGACCCAAATGGACTTTGGCCATACCTGCCCTACTTTTACGCTTCCCTATGGCGTGCTGGCAGAGGTCAACTGTACCGAAAAAACATTTACCCTGCTGGAACCAGGTGTTCAGTGAGGATGGTAAGCGAACCTGCTTACCATCCTTTCCGGTTGTATTGCCGCTCATCCATCATTTCCCATTTTCGCAAATTTTTCTCCGCTTTACATAAACGGCCCTCCTGCTACGGGACAGATCTTTGCAGCTGACCAATTTTTGTTACTGTAGCATGTTTAGGAAACCATTGGGATACCTCCTGTGGGTCGTTATCCCGTTCACCCAGGGCGTTTTTGCCCAGACTAACCCCGGCGCCTATACGGTTCGCGGCATCGTGGCCGATTCCGTATCCCGGCAGCCGATACCCTATGCCACCATTGGCATCACCGACGAACAGCAAACACCGGCCGCTTCTGCCTACAGCGGCGAGAACGGCACATTTAAAATGTCACTGCAAAAAGCAGGACGGTTTAAGCTGATCTTGTCTTCCGTGGGATACCGCCCCGCCAGCCAACCGCTGTTGATCGATAAAGAGAAAATGCTCATCCAGCTGGACACTCTCTTCCTGGCAGCCACCACGGTGCAGTTGAGCGGTATACAGGTGATATCACAGTGGCAACTGGTGGAACAGAAACCCGGCATGTTGGTATACAATGCTGAAAGTGATATCAGCAACCGAGGAGGCACCGCCGCCGACGTGCTGCGCAAAGCACCGGCGCTGAACGTAGATCCGCAGGGCAAAGTGACCATGCGGGGCAGCGGCACCCTCAAAATACTGGTCGATGGGAAATACTCCGGGCAGATGGCCCGCAGTCCCGCCGATGCGCTCAACATGATGCCGGCCAATATCATCCGTTCGGTAGAAATCATCACCTCCCCTTCCGCCCGTTACGATGCAGAAGGCGCCGCAGGTGTGATCAACATCATCACCAAAAAAGGCAGCAAAAGCTTCAGCGGCAACCTGGAAGTGATGGCCAGCAATTGGGAACAGGCGTTTAATCCGCGTATCTCCCTATCAAGGAACAGGTGGAACATGAGCCTGCACGGGCACCTGCACAGGGCCCAGGATAAATCATCCGCTGAAATGGAAAGGACCGTGCTCAACAACGGTCAGCCTACGATGGTCATCCGCCAGGAAACACGCAAAAACAATATTATGCCGCACAGCTCCGGTGAACTGTCCCTCGGATTCCTGCCGGATTCGCTCAGCGAAATTTCCCTGACCGTAAATGGCTGGCTGGGCAACTGGCCCGATGCCAGCCAGCAGCACACTGTCATCTCCCTGCCTGATGGTACCATCACCGATCAATACCAGCAACGGGTGGGATCAAAAGAGAAATTCGCCGGCACAGATATCGCGCTCGGCTATACGCGCAGACTGAAAAGGGACGGCCAGGAAATCACCCTGCTGGCGCAGTTCTCTCCGTCAAAAGAAAACACTTCTTATAACAGCCATCAATGGACCGGCGACGATAAAACCCGTTACCGGGAAGACAACGTCAACCGCACCCTTAACCGGGAATGGACCTTCCAGGCAGACTACACCCATCCGCTGACTGCCGATGGCAGATACACGCTGCAGGGCGGGCTGAAATCCATTTTCCGTCATGCTGACAAACGTTACCAGGTATGGTCTGCCGATGGGCCGCCGCCAGCTGACATGGTGTTACAGGCCGACCGGTCCGACAATTTTATCTATTCGCAGGATGTGCTGGCAGGTTATCTGTTGATGAAAATGAAACTGCCCCGTGGCTGGAACGCGGAAGCAGGTTCCCGCCTGGAAAGCACCCATATCAAAGGACACTTCAATGCGCCCGGTTCCGCCTTCAGCAATAATTTCCTGAACCTGGTGCCCACGGCCAACATCAGCAAAAAACTGGATGAAGCGCAAACCATCACCCTGAGTTATACGCAACGCCTCACCCGTCCGTACATCTGGGATCTGAACCCCAATGCCAACGCCAGTGATCCGCGTAATATCACCGTTGGTAATCCAACACTGCGGCCGGAAACGATGCACCAGGGAGAACTGTCCTACGGCTGGACTTCCCCCGCTGGTACATTTATCAATGCTGCGGCATTTCTCAAAAAAACAAACAACACGATCATTGACCTCACCACCACTAATGCCGCCGGTATCGCCACCACCCGGAAAGAGAACCTGGCGGGGAATGTGCAATACGGCCTTAACCTGAGCGGTGCTGTAAGTCCCACGGCCAACTGGAGCTTCAACAGCAACGTCAACATCAATCATCTCAATTTTGAAAGCGATGCGCTGATGGTGGTCAATACCGGATGGGCGGCGGATTTTAATCTCAATGCCCTTTACAAATTACCAGGCGCTGTGAGCCTCCAGGCCTTCGGCGAATATGATACCCGCATCGTTACTTTACAGGGACATAAAACGCCACGGTTCTACTACAGCTTCTCCGCTAAAAAAGAGCTCAAAGCCACACGGATGACCGTTACACTGGCTGCTATCAATCCGTTTAATCAAACCATCCGGCAGAAAGAGTACATCCATGCGGCATCTTTCCGTACAGGCATATTGAACAGGTATTATAACCAGGCTTTGAAGGTTACGCTCAATTGGGAGTTTGGGTCAATGTTTGAGCAGCGCGGCAGGAAGAAGATCAGTAATGACGATGTAAGAGAACAATCAAAAGGGTAATACTTTAAAATGCAACATAGTTGCATTTATATTATCTTTGTTTTCTTATGCTGAAAACCATGACTACTATCGGAAACTATGCGGGGCTGGTGGCGCTGACCACCTGTATGGCCCTTTCCTGCGAAGTAAAAGCGCAGATGATCACTGCAAACAAGCACAGTATGGACACCGCCGGCAACAGCCGGTTGCAGGATGCGAGCCGCATGGGCCGCACTGCCGGCGCCAAAGCGGCTGCGTTCCAGGAGCTGTATGACTATGAAGTCAGCACTAAAAATCTCAATGACGAAATATTTCCTTACCAGCAGCTGTTGCACAAAGCATATGTCATCATGCTGGCAGAACAAAAGATCATCACGGCACAGGAGGCGAAGACTATTTTAGGCGGACTGGCAACGGCCGACCAGCAGGCGGCTGCCAATCCGGCTTTGCGGGTATACCTCCCCTATGAAGCGGCCGTTATTAAAGCCATTGGCAGCGTGGGCGGAAAGATGCATACCGGCAGGAGCCGCAACGACATGGACAACACCACCCACCGCATGTATCTCCGTGACCAGCTGCTCCGTATCATGGAAGCGGTGGCAGACCTGCGTTCTGCCGTTGTCGCCAAAGCAGCGGAGCATAAAGAAACCGTGATGGTCGTTTACACGCACCGCAAAGAAGCGCAGCCCATTACCCTAGCCCACTACCTGACCGGCATCGACGAAAGTCTGGCTAAATGCCTGGACCGCTACCAGGAGCTGTACGCGCGCATCGACCAATGCCCGCTTGGTTCCGGCGCCAGCGGTGGCACCTCCTGGCCGATCAACCGGCAACGGCTGGGCGACCTCCTGGGCTTCAAAGGCCTCGTGAACAATACCATCGAAGGGGCAGCCGGTTGGGACCATATTACAGAAATGGCGGCAGACAACAGTATCTATATGAGCAACCTGAGCAGACTGGCGTCTGAAATACAGCTGTGGAGCACCGATGAATACAACGTCGCGGAACTGGACAATTCCTTTGCGGGCATCAGCAGTATGATGCCGCAGAAAAAGAATCCCGATGCCCTTGAAAGAACGAGGAAAGCTGCAGCCCTCACTGCCGGCCAGTTGGCGGGCATTCTCACCTCGCTCAACGGCATCGAATACCAACACAGCGGCGTACGGCTGATGATAGAACCTAAAAGCCTGGATGCCGTGCTGGCCGCCACGCATACCATGACCGGCGTTGTCAGGACGCTACAGGTACGCAAAGAAACCATGCTGAAATATGCCAGGGAAAACTACTCCACGATGACCGATCTGGCCGACCTCCTCGTTCAATATGGCCACCTGGATTTTCGTGATGCGCATGAAATCGTGGCGGCCGTCATTACCAAAGCACTGGATGAACATTTAACGGCCAGCCAGATCACACCGGCCATGATCAATGCTGCCATAGAGAAAAAACTGGGTCGTAAGCTGATGATCCCCGTAGCCAGGTTAGCAGACGCCCTCGATCCACAGAGAAGCGTTCAGCGTAAAACCGGTACAGGCATGCCCGCACCCGTGGCTGTAGAACAAATGATCGTTAGCGGCCAGAAAAACCTTACGGCCCAAACGCAGTGGCTGAAAACGCAACAGGCTTACCTGGCGGCCGCGGTGGAACAGCTGCAAATGTTGGTTGGGAAATACTAACAATTCACTTTTGCAAATGCTATAGAATTTCCTGAAATTCGTTCTGTAGCATTTGCAAACATTTTTCAACAAAAACATCATATGCCTTACATCCGTGTAGTCATGTCCCTGAAAACGTTTTCCACCTATATAGCAGACATACTGGAAAAGAATAATGGCGAACTTTTTATCGAGGAAAGAGATAATGATGGCATTTTTTCTATAAAAAATCCATCGGCGATCGAAGACAACAGGGGGAAGAACCTGGACTTTTTTATTTTATCTGATCACCTGGATAATTTAACCAGGAGTCAGATATACGATGATGAAACCGCCCCGTTTGTTATTCACGGGGAAGGCGGAAGAGAAACGGAAGACAGCATGGAGCGGATTTCGTTGAGGATCCTGGCTAAAAAAACGAATAAAAATACCACTAAGATTTTCAACGCCATCAAAAATAAATTAAAGAAAGACGAGGCTATAGGCATGGGCGTTCAAGGCGGCTCCCAACTTCATGATCATTACTTTTATCAAAAGAAATACGTCGGAAAGAAAGTCTTCAAAACAGATTTTTATAATGACAAGGCCTCACTCATCCGGGTGAAAGAGGAACAATAGCTAATTAATCAGCCGGCTGTTGATCAGCTGCACCACTTCTTCCTTATAGGTGGGGCCGATAGGCACCAGTTGACCGTTGGACAATGCTATGACGCCTCCTTTCAGGCCTACAATATGCTTTATCGCCACAATGCTTGATTTCTGCACCCGGCAGAAATCCCGGCCTGGCAGGCGCGCTTCCAGGTCTTTCAGGTTCAGGAGCGTCATCGTTTTCATATTGCCATGCCAGATCGTAACATAGTTTTTTGCGCCTTCTACCTGGATAATATCGGCTATGTTGATTTTCTCGAGGCAACCTTTCACACCGGTCTTCACAAAAAAATGATCTTCTTCCGATACCGCGTTTTGCTCCTTATACTTATTGACCGCCTGTAGGAAACGTTCATACCTGACGGGTTTCACCAGATAATCTACCACATTCAGGTTAAAAGCTTCTACCGCGTAGTGGGTATACGCCGTAACAAAAACAATGGCGGTTTTTCCTTTCTGATGCCCGGCAATCTCCAGTCCGTTCAGCAGGGGCATCTCTATATCACAAAAAATCAGGTCGATCTCCTGCTGCTGCATGCAATAGCGTACCGCCTCGCCGCTATCCGAAAAGGCGGCCAGCAAATCGAGCGACGGCGTCATGTTGATATAATATTTCATGACGTCTATCGCAGCAGGTTCATCGTCAATTACAACTACTTTAATGGCCATTACGCAGCGTTAGTTTAATAAAATAAGTGTCCGCAGTATCTTCTATCAACAGCTCGTGGTTGTCGCCATAAGCCATCCGGAGCCGTTCCTTCATATTGGGAATACCCACTTTGGTAGAAGGTACCGCCATGTTACGGGGCTTTTTCTGGTTTTTACAGCTGAATACCAGCGTATCTTCCGTCACTTCCAAATGGATGCGGATAGGATGAAGCGCATTGGTAGCATCCGCATGTTTGACGGCATTCTCCACCATTGTGATCAACACAAAAGGAATGATCCGCCACCCGCTTATCGCGCCCCTTTGCTCAAAGCTGGCATAAAACCCAACGCCAAAGCGGAGTTCATTCATCTTTAAAAACTTCCCGATATACTCCACCTCATTTTTCAGCAATACCCTCCCATCCCCTTCCTTACCGTGGGTATCAAAGGCATACCGCATAATTTCCGACAGTGTCATAATACCTTCCGAGAGTTCTTTTGAATACGGAAGCGACCGTGCATACAAATAATTCAGGGAGTTAAACAAAAAGTGCGGGTTCACCTGCGCCTTTAACAGCTCGTATTCCGCTTCCCGTTTATCCAGTTCCAGTTGTTTGTTTCTTTTGGAGACATCGTTGGAGATGGCCACTTTGACAACGATAACCGTTAGCACGGTGATAATCGTTACCCCCAACAATATATCCGAAGTAAGCGCAAGCGGGTTGCTGATAAAAACACTGAATGTCTCCGGATAAAAAAAATAATTGATACCCTGGTCTATCACCAGGTACAGCGCAAACAACAACCCTCCGGCAGCCAAAAATACGGGTAGCCGGGCTTTGCGGGCGGACAAATGATAAAACAGGTTGAATACCGTAAAACAGAGCAATGACACCAGCACACAGGAAAGCAACTGCTGCAACAGGTAAGTCCAGCTGGATATCCAGCTAAGAAACCCGGCTCTTAGCACCGGGTCTTTCAGATGACTGTTGACATAATACGTTTTGGCATTAATCACTATTTGCAGCACGGCCAGCCAGCCGATAACTTTCCAATACGAAATTCTCGGCTGGCTGATGATCTTTTTTAAAAGGTCTGCAACGGCAATCGCTGGCATATCTCGTTTTTCTCCAGAATATTATTTACCTGTCATGAACCACCTGATAGCAGCCTGCACGCTTTTATCGTTGTCCAGGTGCTCAAAATCAGCCCCGGCAGGAACGAGTACGTCGGGTACCACGTCCACCATGTATTTCCTTCCGGTCTTGTCTTCAGCCCAGGCAGTTGACAGGCTTAAAGTAACATCTTTTCTTAAGAAAATAGTTTCATTGCCTGTAATCTGTCCCCTGGTGGGGCTTCCAAAGAAGCGGGTATGGCTGCTGCCTTTGAGGGCAATGGCGGCGTGTTCACCGGCACTGGTGGTATAACCGCTGATCAGCACGGCCACCTTCACGGCTTTCTTCGGCCTGGACAGATTTTTCAATTTTGTCATCTGAAGAGTATCATAAAACAGGTTTCCATCTTTTAGCCGCATTTCTTCCCGGGCATTTCCGCTTGTTGAAAAAGCGAAACAAAGGCCATCCTGCAATACAGCAGCCATTCCGCCGATGAGCGCTGGCGTGCTTCCTCCGGTATTCAGCCGCAGGTCTATGATAAGGCCATTGAGAGGTTTGCTTTGGAGCGTACACAATGAATCGGATATACGCTGGGCAATAGCCGTCATTTTTTCGACCGCCACCTGCATATCTTCCGTGGCTTCTATACCCGCGGCAGGTATGGAGATGTAGCCGTAGTTACCGGGTAGCATGGCTATACGTAAACGGTCATATCCTTTTTTGACAGCCTCCCGCATTTCCGGGGTGATTTTACTGTTGACAAACGCCCAGGCATCGGGGTTACCATTTACTTTTCCTTTGTATGACATGCTGCTGTGCATGTCCTTCAGGGCCTGCATCAGCGTACCGAAAGTCGACAGGACAGCCTCCGCGCTGTCAGCTTTCGTGACATCCAGTTGGCGGTAAATGGCAGGGGTTAAGGAATCCCAGTTAACACGTTGCTTATAAACAGATCGCTCTTTTACCAAAGTAAAAACGGTATCAAACAAGGTTTTCTGCGCGGATAGTGTAGTAGCGCATAAGGACAACAGTACACAAAAAAACAATTTTCTCATTCGGTGTTTTTTTAGACGCTAAACTATTCAGCGCCTCGCCTTCCGGCAATTTATTTACACCAAATGAGGGATTCGCGGTACCAAAAAGGATTATCCCAAAGACTGTCTGAATGCCAGTGGAGAAAGGTTGGTCTTTGCTTTAAAAAGTTTACTGAAAGACTGGGAGTGCTCAAAGCCCAGCTCATAGGCAATTTCGCTGACCGTCAATGTTGTCCCGATCAGTTTCTCTTTTGCTTTTTCGATCAGTTTTTCATGGATATGCTGTTGTGTATTTAATCCGGTGGTGACTTTCAACAACGTGCTGAGATAATCAGCAGAGAGATTTAGCTGCGCGGCCAGGTAGTTGACAGTCGGCAAGCCTTCTTTGTGCGTATGTTCAAAATATTCATCCAGCAAGGTTTCCAGTCTTTCCAGCACCTGGTGGTTGGCCACCTCCCGCGTAAGGAACTGCCGCTGATAGAACCGTTCCGCGTAACTGAGCAGTACCTCTACCTGGGAGACAATAATCTGTTGACTGAATTTATCGATATTGGCCTGGTACTCCCGTTGAATATTCTGTACAATGCCGTTCAGCACGGCTTCTTCCTTTTCAGAAAGAAACAGTGCTTCCCGAACGGAATAACCGAAGTACTTATATTTTTTGATGTGTTGTGCCAGCGGCAGGTTCCGGAAAAAATCAGGATGGACCAGCAGCATCCAGCCGGATTTTCCCGGCGTATCCTGTTTTATTTCTATCCTGAATACCTGGCCTGGCGCAATGAAGAACATCGTTCCCTCATCAAAATCATACTGTAGCTGGCCGTATTTTAACTTGCCGTCCATTCCTCTTTTCAGCGCAATAAAGTAGAAGTCATACACCCAGCTGATGTTATTGATTTCCGTAGTGTGTTTGATGGAGTTGTAATTGATCAGGCTTATCAACGGGTGTTCCGGGGCCGGTAAGCCGCGGGTACGATGAAAATCGCTGATAGACTTTATTCGCTGAATATTGTTGTGAGTCATGAACCAAAATTTTAGCGGTGGTTACCAGGATATCTCTCCGCCATCTTTAAAGAATTTGCCGGTCACTGTTCTGTCTGTAGACATCGCCAGTTCCACGATGGGCTTCGCCCCTTCTGCTACTGTTTTAAAGCCTTGAAAGCCATTCAGGTCAGTAGCGGTATAACCGGGCGTAACACTGTTGACCGTAAAATGCTGCTCCCTCAGTTCATTGGCCAGCATCACCGTAAAAGCATTCACCGCGGTTTTGGTGGCGCCATACCCAGAATAGAGGGTCCAGTTGGGACGCCTGTCGGGGGCCGTGTTCATCGTTAAAGACCCTACCTCGCTCGACACATTGATGATCGACGGTGTAGATGACAGCTTTAACAAGGGTAACATGATCTGTGTAGTTTGCACCATGCCGAAGAAATTCGTCTCAAACAGCTCGCGCAGGTTTTCCATGCTGCCATCAGCCAGCTGCTGCGGCTGCTCCCCTGCAATACCGGCGTTGTTGATCAGCACATCCAATGAACCAGCCTGCTGGCTGATCACCTCCTTTGCCTTGTTTATAGAATCCGTATCCGTCACGTCTAGCTGAATGGCAGTCACGTTGGATATGCCGGCGGCTTTCAGCTCGTCAACGGCCTTTTGTCCATTGGCCAGGTCCCTGCTGCCGATAAATACAAAACTTCCCTGTTGCGCCAGCTGCCTGGCTGTTTCCAGTCCGATGCCTTTGTTGGCGCCGGTAATCAAAACGGTCTTCATACTATTCAAATGTAAAATTAAAAATCCGGTGGAACGATATCCGTTGCAAATATCCGGAGGGCCGTGGGGGTGGGTGTAGCCTAATCCTGTTTGTTTGTAGCCAAATACCGGGGAGGTTTAAATACCATCAGTATGGGGCTATATTATCAATTCTTATATATATCTAACTAACTGGTTAACAATTCACTGCAGGGGTATTGTTTTACTCTCGTTTTAGTATCCTTTAGCCATCCCTTAGGTAAGCCTTATTCCAGGCCCGTAGCACACTGTCTGAAATCGATACTTTTTTATCTGTTACAGAAAAACAGGATTTGTCGAAACCGCATTAAATTACGGGCCAATATAAATCAGCAGCTATTATGAAATGGATTACCCGTGAGCGCCCTAAGATTGACCGTATCGCCTGTCCGTGGCTGATAAAGAGATTTGTGGACGCGGCCGCGGAGTTTATCTATGTCCCCTTTGACCAGGTGATGTCGAGGGCGGAGGCCGAAGGAGCCATCCCTTTTGATATTGCCGGTGTTGAATACACCCATTATGAAGACCAGTGTACTTTTGACTATATCATAAAAAAGCATGGCATTGATGATCCTGCTGTGCTGATGATGGCCCCTATTGTCCGGGGAGCCGACACCGACCGGCATGACCTTGCCGCCCAGGCCTCCGGGCTGTGGGCGATTTCTGCCGGGCTGGCCTATAATGAACCTGACGATCAGGCGCTACTGGAAAAAGGGATGATGCTGTATGATGCCCTTTACAGCTGGGCTAAGTATCTCCAGCATGTCAAACATACCCAGCAGCCATTTGAAAATCAGTTGATCGACATCTTTAAAAAATTCCTTCAACAGGAGAAAGACAGCAGGAAGATACCCGGCTGGGCAAAAGAGCTAAAAGAGATCATCCAGGACCAGATAGACACCAACCTGAACCTGAGCCTGAAAGGCCTGTCAGAAACGCTTCAGGTACATCCGGCATACTTGTCGCGGGAGTTTTCAAAGTATTTTGATGATCTGTCATTTGGTGATTATATCCGTAAGCTCCGGATAGATAAAGCAGTTCAACTGTTGAGCACTACGGACCACTCCCTGACTGAGATCGCCTATCTCACCGGGTTTTCAGATCAAAGTCATTTCACCCGGATCTTTAAGAAATTCACTGGTAAAAGCCCATCTATCTACAAAAAAGCGCTGGTAAAAAAGTAAAAAACAGACTAAACCTTATTATTCATTCTATTTTTTGGATAGCCATAGTCTGAACTTGCAGGTGTAAATCAATCTGAGCAACATACCTGGACACAAACATCTCCAAAGAATGGATAATAATAAACCAACCATACCGTATAGTCTGCGCGACCTCGTTCTTTATTTCCTGAAACTGGGTACCTGGGGTTTCGGTGGTCCTGTGGCCCTGGCAGGATACATGCACCGTGACCTTGTTGAAGATAAACAATGGATCAGTGAAGAAGATTACAAGGAGGGACTGACGCTGGCGCAGCTGGCCCCCGGGCCATTGGCCGCACAACTCGGGATATACATGGGGTATGTTCATTACCGCCTGTTAGGCGCCACGCTTGCGGGGTTGGCGTTTGTACTGCCGTCTTTTCTCATGGTGCTGGGCCTTGGTTTTATCTACGTCCGCTGGCAGGGCATTCCCTGGATGCAGGCCGTTTTTTACGGTGTAGGTGCTGCCGTTATTGGCATCATTGGCATGAGTGCCTGGAAATTGACCCGTAAATCTGTTGGCAACAACAAAGTCCTGATAGGAATTTATATCGTTACCGCCGCCTATACGGTGTGGCAGGAGAACGAAAACATCTGGTTGTTCCTCGGTGCCGGGGTACTCTACTGGCTCCTAAAAGCGCCACCCACCAAATTATCATTTCCTCGTAAAAGCGCGGCGATCACCAAATTATTGGCCCCTCCTGCCTTACTGAATATCACCAACGGCGCTTCCGGGAAAACACTTTGGCAAATACTTTTGTATTTTACTAAAGCAGGCGCCTTTGTATTTGGGAGCGGTCTCGCTATTGTACCGTTTCTCTATGGCGGGGTAGTAAAAGAATACGGCTGGCTGAATGAACAACAATTTGTAGACGCGGTGGCTGTGGCCATGATTACGCCCGGCCCGGTAGTTATCACGGTAGGGTTTATCGGATACCTTACTGCCGGCTTTGCCGGCGCCAGTGTAGCAGCCTTCGGGACTTTTTTCCCCTGCTATCTTTTCACCGTATTACCAGCCCCTTATTTCAGAAAGTATGGCAAACACCCCGGAATAAAAGCTTTTGTAGATGGTGTTACCGCTGCTGCTATCGGGGCTATTTCCGGTGCCGTCATTGTGCTTGCCAAACGCTCTCTCGTGGATATCTATACTATCGGTATCGCTGTGTTAACGGCTTTCATCCTGTGGCGGTTCAAAAAAGTACCTGAACCTGTTATCATCGCCGTAGCGGCAGGAGCCGGATTGCTGGTAAAAACGATTTCTTAACATGAATATAGATCGTTATATAAATACATTTGATGAATGAATGCTTCCTATAGAAAGACACTCACCCTTGGCAGCACCGTGCTCCTCTCCCTTAGCCTTTACGCTCAACAGAAAACGTTGCATATCAGGGATATGCTTGCCCTTGTACAATCCTCACAGCCACAAATGAAGGCGTATGCGGAGCAGGCAAAGAGTAGTCAGTATGGCATCAACCTGGCAAAGAACACGCTGTTACCGGAAGTCAACATCGGCTATCAGGCAGGATATGCGACCTACAACAATATCACCGGCATGAGTTATCCCGGGTTGACACTTCCCATCAGCGGCCCGCCTTCTGCCGGCAATAGCTATGACCCGGTACCAGGTACCGCCGCCGGAGCGATGGTGAAATGGAACCCGCTCACCTTCGGTCAGCGCAGTGCTGCCATCGAAAAGGCAAGCGCCCAATATAAGCTGGCCAACAGCACCTACAACGACGCGCTGTTCCGTCAGCAGTATGCGGCGGTGTCCACCTACCTGGATGCCGTGTATTTGCAAAAGCTCATGCAGACCTACCAGGCCAATATTGACAGGACCAACGCCGGGCTGCAACAATCGCTGGTGTTTACACGGGAAGGGCTGCGCCCCGGCATAGACACCACCCAGTTCCAGTCAGCCCTGGCGCAGGCCACGACAGACCTGCTGATTGTTCAGCGTCAGTACTATACCCAGGTCGCCGAACTCACCAGGCTAACGGGGCTGCCTGATCCACCAACAAACATACTGCTGGCCGATACCTCCCTGCTTAATCAACTGCCGCTGATGGCCGATACTACTGCCGGTCCGACGGACAACCCGGTGTATCAGTACTATCAGATGAGAAAGGAAGTAACGAAATCCTCTTTGAAAGAAGTGGAACGTATCTGGCGGCCTAAACTGGACTTGTGGGCCAACGCCTACGCAAGAGGCTCAGGCGTTAAAGCAGATGGCAGCATCGATAAAGCAGACGGCTGGTCGCTTTCCCGGAAGAACTACGGCGCCGGCGTTCAGATCAGCTTCCCCATCCTGCAATTCTCTGAAGTCCACCTGAAAAAGAAACAATACAATGCCCTGATCAAAGCGGATGAAGCACAGCTGGACCAGGTAGCATTGAACCTGCAAAAGCAGAAGGAAACAGCCCGGTTCAATTACGATCAGAACATGCAGATCACAAAGCAGGCAATGGTGCAATCACAGGCAGCCCGTTTTGCCTTCGAAGGTTTAAAACTCAGTTACGCCAGCGGCCTGATTGACTTCACCCGGTTAATACAAGGGCAGTACGACCTGCTGAAGGCGGAGACAGGAGAAGCAGGGGCATTCCTGCAGGCATGGCGGTCGCTGTTGGATATTGCCGTGGCCAACGGCCAGCTGACAACTTTTACAGACAATCTGAAATAACGATATAAGCAAGCATTATGAAGCTAATCCGTTCGGCATTGCGACATCCTGTTACCATCCTGGTAGCTGTTCTGGCTATTGTGTTTTTCGCATACCTCTCTATCCGCCAGGCCAAGGTGGACATTTTCCCGCGTCTCGGGTTACCGGTGGTTTACGTGGCGCAGCCCTATGGTGGTTTGTCACCGGAACAGATGGAAGGATTTGTTACCTCTTACTACGAATACCATTTCCTGTATATCACCGGGGTGAAATCAGTAGACTCTAAAAACATACAAGGGGCGGCCATTATTAAAATCGAATTTAATGAAGGCACCGATATGAGCCAGGCCATGGCGGAAGTAGTAGGATATGCCAACCGTGCCAGGGCATTTATGCCACCGGGCACCGTGCCTCCTTTTATTACCCGTTTCGATGCCGGCAGTGTGCCGGTGGGACAGCTGGTATTCAGTTCAGACAGCCGCTCGCTGAGTGAGATATCCGATCTTGCCCTGTTCCGCGTACGCCCTATGTTCTCAACATTACCGGGCGTGTCTGCTCCCCCACCATTCGGTGGTAATCAGAAAACAGTACTGATCACTGTGGACCCCGACAAACTGCGGAGTTACAACCTGTCACCCGACCAGGTAGTACAAGCCATCGCAAAATCCAACACCATCTCTCCCGCTGGTAATGTACGCATCGGGGACTCGACTTACATCACTCCTCAGAACAGTGTCATCGAATCGTTGCAGGACCTTCAGAATACCCCGCTGCAACCAGGTGCAGGCGCAGTGGTATATGTCAAAGATATCGCCAACGTCAGTCTCGGCGCCGACGTTACCACCAGCTACGCGCTGATCAATGGGAAACGTTCGGTGTATATTCCGGTTACCAAAAGGGCTGATGCTTCCACCTGGGATGTGGTGCAGCGCGTTAAGGCAGCCTTACCGGATATGCAGGCGGCGATACCTCCTGATATAAAAGTCACCTATGCTTTCGACCAATCCGGCTATGTGATCAATTCATTAAAAAGCCTGTTGTTTGAAGGAGGTCTGGGCGCAGTGCTTACCGGTCTGATGGTGCTGCTTTTCCTCGGCGACAGGCGCAGCGCGCTGATCGTAATCATGACCATCCCGCTGGCATTGCTGTCATCTGCCATCCTTTTATATCTGACAGGGCAAACAATCAACATTATGACATTAGGCGGTTTGGCCTTGTCTGTTGGTATATTGGTGGATGAAGCCACCGTTACGATAGAAAACATTCACCGGCATATGGAAGCCGGGAAAACAAAAGCCCGTGCTATTGCAGATGCCAGCATAGAAATCGCCGGGCCTAAGTTGTTGATCCTGCTGAGCATCCTGGCTGTGTTTGTTCCGGCTATGTTTATGAACGGCGTTCCCAGAGCCATGTTCATGCCATTGTCGCTGGCGGTGGGTTTTGCAATGATCGCCTCCTTTATCCTATCACAGACATTTGTTCCGGTGGTTGCTAACTGGTTATTTAAAACGTCGCTGCAGGAACAGGAAAAGAAGGAACGTGGATTTTTTGACAAGTTAAAACAACGCTATGTTGCCGCAGGAGAGCGCCGGAAAGCCGCTTTCAGGTGGAACGCCATTTTGTTCCTGCTGGTATCTTCCGGCTTAGTAGTACTCTTGTTTATATTTACCGGCACTGAACTTTTCCCGCAAACAGATAGCGGACAAGCACAGGTGCGGCTGCGGTTGCCGGTCGGCACCCGCTTTGAACGAACAGAAGATGCCACCAGAAAGCTATTGTCGCTGACAGACAGCATCGTAGGAAAACAAAACGTCGAAATCACCTCTGCTTTTATAGGCACACAGCCGTCCAGTTATCCGGTGAACTATATTCATCTGTGGACCAGCGGTCCACAGGAAGCGGTGGTGAAAATAAAACTCAAACGGGGCGTGATGCCTGTTGCCTCCTTCCGGGAGAAGCTACGAGCTGCTGCTGTTTCAGCGATCCCCGGTGTGAAGTTGTCCTTTGAGCCGGGAGACATCGTAGAACAGGTATTGAACCTGGGCAGCAGTAATCCGATAGAGATTGCCGTAGTCAATAAAAACCTGGCCGAAGGAAAAAAGACAGCGGCCCAATTAATCAAAAAACTGGCATCCATCCCATCCCTGCGTGACCTGCAGATAGCCACACCGCTGGACTACCCGGTCATCCGGTTGGAAATAGACCGTGTAAAAGCCGGTCAACTGGGGCTTACCAGCGATCAGATCACCCGTTCTGTTGTTGCCGCCACTTCTTCCAGCCGCTTCACCACTCCCAACTATTGGCTGGATAAGGCCACCGGTACAGCTTACCAGGTACAGGTGCAGTATCCCGAGTTCAGGATGAACAGCACCAGCCAGCTGGAGGCAGTGCCGGTTTCCGGTGGTAATGGTAACACACATTATCTCAGTGAAGTAGCCACCTGGAAGCGTACATCGATGCCCGGTGAATACGACAGGCTGAATCAGCAGCGGTATATCACTATTACGGCGAATGTCCACAAACAAGACCTGGGAACCGTATTCAAACAGGTAAGGCATACTATCAGCAGTATGGGGCAATTGCCCAATGGCGCTAAAATCATCCTGCGCGGTCAGCCGTCCCTGTTGCAGGAAACGCTGACCAGCCTTCAGTTTGGTTTACTGATCGCTGTACTGGTGATCTTCCTGGTGATGGCTGTTTATTTTCAGTCCTTCCGGGTGGCTGTTACCACTTTAGCAGTCATACCAGCAGTTGTGGCAGGCTCACTGTTGTTTTTGTACCTGACAGGCAACTCGCTGAACATACAGTCCTACATGGGCACTATCATGGCGGTGGGCGTAGCCATTGCCAATGCGGTACTTTTCATTACCAATGCAGAACATTACCGGAAAAACAATGTTGACCATCCACAGTTGCATGCCGCGGAGCATCGCCTCCGCCCCATCCTGATGACCAGCGCGGCGATGATTGTCGGGATGGTCCCCATGGCGCTGGGATTGTCTGAAGGTGGCGATCAGACCGCGCCACTAGGCATTGCTGTAATAGGAGGCCTGTTGTTCTCCACCCTCAGCGTACTGTTCTTTCTGCCTGCTGTCTATCAGTGGACAGTTGGAAGGAAACCCTACCAATATGTATCCCTTGATCCTGATGATGAAAAAAGCACTTACTATGACAAAAACATCTTGTAACCATATGCGGATAATCGCGGCTATCTTTTTACTCCTCATTATTTCGGCCTGCGGCCAGCATTCACAGGCGCCGGCAGCCGGTACTGATACGCCAGCCGCGGATACCGTACCGGTATTCATATTGAAACAGGACACCCTGAAGAAAACGGTAGAATTCCCGGCTGAACTGGTGCCTTATGAAAATGCCGAGCTATTTGCCAAAGTACAGGGCTTTGTCCGGGAGATGAAAGTGGATATGGGCGACCGTGTGAGGAAAGGCCAGGTACTGGCCGTGATTGAAGCGCCGGAGGTAAACAGCAGGCTGGCAGAATCAGAAGCCGTCGTACAGGCGGCCAGGGCTAAGTGGACATCCAGTAAGGATAACTACGAAAGGCTGTACCGGGCATCACAGGCCAATACACCGGGCATCGTAGCACCGGTGGACCTGGAGCGCAGCCGTAATCAGATGCAGGCCGACAGCGCTACTTTCCTGGCCGCTGGCAAGCAGGCGCAATCTTACAAAGCGGTGTCAGGGTATCTCTATATCATCGCTCCCTTTGATGGTGTTGTGACCGCCCGTAAAGCCGATCCCGGCTCACTGGTAGGCACCAACGCTATGCTGCTGACAGTACAGAACAACAACGTACTGCGTTTGCGCGCTGCCGTCCCGGAAATATATGTCGCCGCCGCAGGCGGACTTAAAAACATCGACTTCAGGATAGATGCCTATCCCACAGAACGTTTTAAGGCGGTCCTCACCCGCAAGTCTGAAACCATCGATCCCGCCACGCGTACTGAATTATGGGAGTTTAAAGTAGACAATAGCGATCACCGGCTGAAAGCAGGCGCTTTCTGCTACGTAAAAATTCCGCTCGAAAGAAATGCTCCGTCCTTCGTTGTGCCGTTTTCCGCAGTGGCCACCACGCAGGAAAAGAAATTTGTCATCCGTGTGAAAGAAGGAAAAGCGGAATGGGTGGATGTCCGGCAAGGCATGACTGTTGATGCTGGTGTGGAGATTTTTGGCAACCTCACTGCAGGAGATACATTGGTGCAAAAAGCCACAGACGAAAGAAAACCAGGCAGTACAGGGTTATGGACGATAAAAAAATAACTTTATCCTGTATGATTACATCAGTTTGATTGCCGGGGTGTAATAGCTATATTTACAGATACCTCCGATCAAACTGATTGTGTATGGAACACCCTGAAGACTCAACAACACAACGATTGAAAGAAGTGGCCTTCTCCACGTTCAAATTAGGCTGTATTGGTTTTGGCGGCATTGCCGGAATGGTGGCCACCATCGAAAACGAAATGGTGGTAAAGCGAAAATGGATCGATCATCAGCATTTTATGGATGTGCTCAGCACCTCCTACATTATACCAGGCCCTAATGCGGTGGAGGTGATCATGCATTGCGGCAAAGAGCGAGCGGGCCGGTTGGGACTCATTGTAGCCGGCGTGTGTTACATCTTCCCGGCCATGGTGATCTGCCTTTTGTTTGGATACTTCTATCAAAAATACAGTGCACTGCCGGATGTACAGGGTTTTATTTATGGCCTGCGCCCGGCCACCACAGCGCTGGTCATGGCCACCGTGTTCCGGTTGTCGGCCACCACCCTCAAACGGAATACCACGCTGATCGTTCTATGCCTGTTGGTTTTTGCAGGCTCCTGGTATGGTTTGAACGAAGTGTTGTTGATTTTAGGCGCCGGGATCTTGAACTATTTCGCCCACCGGATGAGGAATACAGTCATCTCCTGGAGCGGTTGGCTACTGATACCGGCTGCGCAAAGCAGCAGCAGTGCTTTTTCCAGCTTAAAACTATTTTCCATTTTCCTGAAAATCGGGGCGGTATTATATGGCAGCGGCTACGTACTGTTTGCCTACATGGATGAGTCGCTGGTCAGGAAAAACCACTGGCTCACCAGGCAACAGCTGATGGATGCCATCGCCGTAGGACAGATAACGCCCGGCCCTATCCTCTCCAGCGCCACCTTTGCGGGATACCTGATCCATGGCCTTTCCGGCGGTGTGCTGGCCACCATCGGCATATTCCTGCCTTCTTTTTTTATCTCATTCTTTCTGCATAAACTACTATCGTCTGTCCGCAAAAGTGACCGGCTCCGGGTATTCCTGGACGGGCTTAGCGCCGCTTCTATATCTATCATTGCAGTAGTAGGGATACACCTGCTGCTTTCCTCCACAGAGGACTGGCGTAGCGCGGCGATACTGGCTACTTGTCTCGGGATCACGCTGACATGGAAAAAGCTGAGCACTGTTTATGTGATACTATTGGGCAGCCTGGGTGGATTTTTGCTGTTGCATATATAACAGACTTTTCTTTACTTTCAGGATATTTTTCTACCGACACCTATGAATGAGATAGCCTTCCACACAGCCTCTCACTGGGTATTGCTTAATGGGTAACAAACTTATCAATTGATCAGAAATCAAAGAAGAAAAAAATCAACGCCGCCCACTCCTTTTTAACGCCGGAGGCAGATCCGATGCTGCTGTGGCTCCAGTTCTGCACGTCGCCATTGTCCTTGATGTAACCGATAGTACTATGGCTATAGTTTTTAACGGTACCATCTTTTTTCACATAACCCACGGTAGAATGGCTATTGTCTTCTATGCGTTCTCCCCGAACATAGCCGATAATCTGATAACCTGCTGTTTGTACCGTGCCGTCGGTTTTAATACGGCCCACGATGATGTAGCTACTGTTTTTGATCACGCCATCACTGTTTACGGTAAGCCGGGTGCTGCCGGCGGTGGACTTGATAGTTTGAGCTTTGGCCCATCCGCTACAGAGCAACATACTTATCAGGATGAATTTTTTCATGAGCAGGTGTTACGGGATTTATTATCATTACAACATCAAAGTAAGCCATTTTATCATAAAAATACCGGTTCAAACTGTGCTCGTACAAAAACATAAAACTGGTACCGTCAGCATCTGCGCCTGACCACTACTTTTGCAGTATCAATTATAAACTAGTATCGAATTCATATGGGTATTCCAAAGGAAGGAAGCAATGGAGGCTGGCTCAATGGTTTTATCGGCGTGGTATTGTTCAGCGGATCGTTGCCAGCTACAAGAGTAGCGGTGTTAGAATTAAACCCTGTTTTTCTGACGGTGGCCCGGGCCTCCAATGCGGGGATACTCGCTGTCATGGCAGTACTGCTCTTTAAGGAAAAACGGCCATCGCGGGAACACATCATTCCGCTGCTGATCGTCGCCCTGGGTGTTGTGGTAGGGTTTCCGCTGTTGACGGCCATGGCATTACAGTACATCACGTCCGCTCATTCTATTGTCTTTTTAGGCCTGCTGCCCCTTTCCACGGCCGTCTTTGGCATTATTCGCGGCGGTGAACGCCCACGGCCTGTATTCTGGGTTTTCTCCATAGCCGGCAGCCTGTTGGTCACTGGTTATGCCGTAGCACAGGGACTAACGGCGTCGCCTATAGGTGATTTGTTCATGATAGCAGCAATTATTGTCTGTGGACTGGGTTATGCAGAAGGCGCTAAACTGACCAAGGTACTAGGCGGCTGGCAGGTGATCTCCTGGGCCCTGGTACTAGCATTACCAGTCATGTTACCCCTTGCGTTTATTTATAAGCCGTCATCCTTCGGGGAGATCCATATTGACACCTGGGTTAGCCTGGCCTATGTATCGCTGTTCAGCATGTTCATCGGCTTTATCTTCTGGTATCGTGGACTGGCACAGGGCGGCACAGCCACGGTAGGGCAACTGCAATTGTTACAGCCGTTTTTTGGACTGGCACTGGCGGCTTCCCTGTTGCACGAAAAAGTGAGCATGGGCATGCTGGCGGTTACGGTGGGCGTCATCCTCTGCGTGGCGGGCACGAAGAAATTTGCAAAATAACTGTATCCGAAAGATAGCTTTAAAACGAAAAGGCTTGTAAGTGTTACTTACAAGCCTTTTCGTTTGTCTCATTGTTATGTCCTCACGGATCTATCCTGGTTTCCAGGCTGTCCTGCAGCGACGGGCGCAGGTTGGACAATAAGTTATAACCTGTTGCGCTTTCGATATCACGCACCGTTGTTTTATACTGGGTCCAGTCGGTATTGATATCGTTACGGTTAGGTGTATTGATTGCAATCACGCGGGTGTTGCCAGTGATCCTGTTCAGGTCGTTGCTGCCATCGGGGATCACCACCACTACTTTCCAGATGTTGGCAGGAACGGTCACATGGCCGTTGTCGATGGTCGTGGTAACGCCGCCCAATGAACCGGTACCACCCTGGCCATAGGAACCGCAGATAACGAATACTTCGTTACCGGCCTTTACGAGGTCGCGGGTATAGTTTTCCAGGTTAGCCCAGGTCCTCTGGTTATTGTTAGGCGCCTGTGGCATCATGTTCGACATCAGGAAAGTGGCAGAATTGGCGTCAGCAGTAGCCGTTCTGTCAGCTGAAGGACAGTTATGTCCACGATCAAATCCGGAACCGGAATAGCTGCTGTTCTGCACCTGGTACCATCCTGCGGGCAGGTCAGTGTCGGCGCGGAAATCGTTGGTCCGGGATATGCTGCCGAGGTCGGCAGACTGAATATGCCAGCTCACCCAGTTCGGGGTACCACGGCCACGGCTATATGATAAAGTGTAGTAAGTTTTTACCATCAGGTAGTTGTTCTCTGAAGACACATCAGCCAGTGCATTGCTGGGGTTGCCCAACAGCAGGTTGTTGTCATCACCAGGATTTGTACCGCCGCCACCGCCGGTGCTGCCGGCTGTAATGGTCACGTCGTCGATGTTGATCCTGTTGGTGCTGCCGGAAGTTTTACGGATGGAGATACGCAGGTTGCCGGTTGACTGGAAGCTGAACGTAGCGGTTTGCAGGCTGCCTGAAGTGGTGATGGTGTTGCCTTGCTGTGTCCAGGTTGCTCCGTTGTCGGCTGATGTCCAGAGCTGCCAGCTGCTGTACGCATCGGAGCCATAGGTGCCGTGTTTAACGCTCACGGTAACGGTACCGGCTGTACTGGTGCTGCTGAAATTGGTGGTGATACTACCGGTGTTTCTGATACGAACGGATTTAGCACCGTTTTTAAGGTCGGCAGCGAGATTGCCGATCAACGCGTCGTCCAGGGTCCAGGAACCGCTGCTCAGCGTTACGTTGCCGATGGCATAAGCTGTTTTACTGCCTGATTCAAAGTCTTCATTAAGGATGACTACGGATTCTGTAACTGCAGAACGTGGTTTTTCAATTTCCTGGGGCTGAATGTCTGCCTCTTTTTTACAGGCAGAAAATAACAAGCCGCCCAGGCAAATAATCATACAATGCCTGATGAATTGTTTCATAATTCAGGTTTTTAAGGGTTTCTGTAATATGTGGAGATTAGGCTTACGACTCTATCGCTGTGGTCACCAGGGCTACGCAGGTTTCATCCGGTTGATGGCAAACGATATACACCGGAATACTGGTGCCGTCTTCCACCCGCACTACCTGTATGCCGGTAAAGTGTTCTTTCAGAAATTGATGCAGGGCTTTAAATTTTTGTGCGTTTTCTACAATGGGGGCATCGTTTGGGTCTGGTGCTCTCTCTACTTCGTTGAAAAAATCTGTCGGACTGATGGTTTTTACGACGTTGGGTTCAACCTGATGCCGGGTGGCAATCTTACCGGTTATTTCAGCTACCGGAAGCCGCCCCCATGACTCAATGGTCAGTGGGTTCTCCGATTCGCTATAATATAAAATGCCGGCTGTCTTGGTTGTTAGGTTCTCTAATAAAGTATTTTGGCTCATAAAATGAAATTAGCAATTCCTGGTAAACTTTTCCCACTGGATAAGAATGGTAACAATACTTTAATGTGTGGCAGCAAACAGATAAATCGATAGTCTTTAACCAGACTAAAAAGGGAAAAAGGCCGGAAAGGATCCGGCCTTTTAATTACACGCCAGTGACCACCATCATATTGAAACGATTATCTGTCGAACGGGCGTATAATCATCACCCCTGTTTGTGAATTAGTATCGGAATGCCTCCCATCCCGATATGGTGGCCCTGTTACAGGTCATCGGCTGCGTACCGTTCTCAGAGGAAATATAAAGACCATTATTGCCGCGCAGGGAGAAGGTGCCATCCGCATTGGCAATCCAGTCAAATTTCTCCCAGTCGCCGGCACTGGCACGGTTACAGGTGATAGGCTGTGTACCGTTTTCGGAGGATACATATTTCCCCATGCTCTTCAGCGCTACTTTTCCGCCACCGGCATCTTCCACGATGAACTGCTCCCATGCCTGTGCAACAGCGCGGTTACAGTTCATGGCCTGTGTACCGTTTTCGCCGCTGACATAGGCGTTATTAAATCCTTTCATGGAAATGGTAGAGCCAATAGGCGCGCTGCCGCTGTTATTGGTATTAGCGTATACCCGCACATAGTCCACATACATGCTGGCGGGCAAGCGGCTCTCATCGATGGTTTGCCCCGGAAAATCGCCGCCGACGGCGAGATTAAGAATGATAAAAAACGGATTGTGAAATGCGCCGGTATTGTTGATGTTATTGAGAATATTGCCTTCATGGAACTTAACACCGTCCACGTACCAACGGATGGCGCTCTGGTCCCACTCTACCGCATATACGTGATAATCGGTAAAAGTGGTGGTAGTAGTACCACCGTAAGAAGCATGGCCACCGGAGAACCAGTGCATGGTCCCGTAGATGGTGTTGCTGGTGTTTACCTGTTCCATAATATCGATTTCGCCGCATTGCGGCCAGCCTACGGAACCGATGTTATTGCCAAGCATCCAGAATGCGGGCCACAGCCCCTGTCCGGAGGCCAGCTTAATACGCGCCTCTATGCGTCCATATGTAGTGGTAAAACGACCGGCAGTATTGAGCCGGGCTGATGTGTACGGCCATCCGTTTACCGATTGTTTACGGGCTGTTATCACCAGGTTGCCGTTGCTAACAGTAGCATTGGCTGCCTGGTAATATTGTTTTTCGTTATTACTGGTGTTAGGCCCTGTTTCAAACTGCCATTTACTGCCGTCTACGCTGCTGCCGTTAAATTCATCGGACCAGACCAGCTGGTAAGCCTCTGTCACAGCTGTTTTACTGTTCAAAGGTGGCTGGGCATTGTTGTCTTTCATGTCTTTTTTACAAGAGGATAATGCGGCCAGTAAAAGCACGCTAACGTGGAATAATAAACGTTTTGTTTTCATGGAATTTACAATTATGATGAATAATACGGGGTGATGTCATCGTGGGTTACATATACGCTCAAAATCGTCCGGGACCGGGTAACTTACCTTGACAATTTAACGATTTCAAATGCGCTGCTAATGCATCCCGTTTTGCATTCTCTGATAATTTTTTTTACTTTTATCGATCAATCAGTGGATATGTCAGGTACCATTCCGGTTCAGCTTGCAGCAGGCACATACGTTGGCACGAAGGTGAAGGAGCGCGTTTTTGGCGCAGTCATCACCAGTGAAACCACCTTTGTGCCCAATATGGCATCTGACTGGCATTTTCACATCAACCCACACTTCTCCCATATCCTGGAAGGCGGAAGCAAAGAAGTAAGAAAAGGCGGAAGCGACAGGCAGTATGCCGGTACCGGCCTTTATTACCATCCCGGCGTAGCGCATCAGAATATAGACTACCTCCCCGGTACCCGTATTTTTAATATGGAGCTGACGGGGGATTTCTTTAAGACCTTCGGGTTATCACACCCTCCGCCGTCGCTGATGTTTGGCGACAAGTTCCAGTTGAACACCAGCGGGCTTGTCCGGATCATGAAAGAACACTACCTCCATGATACTGCCTCCTCCATCGCGATAGACCAGCTGTGTGTTGACCTCATCACTCCCTGCCAGGAGGATTTCCGCTGCTACCCGGAATGGACGGAGAAGATACGGGATATCATGTACGATCACTGGGACACACCGTTATCGCTGCCCTTTCTTGCCGAGCAGCTGGACCTGCACCCGGTGACCATCTCCCGTTATTTCTCCCGTTATTTCGGATGCTCCGCAGGAGAATATCTCCGTAAAATAAAAGTAGAGCGGGCTATCTCCCTCATCAAAAAAGAACAAGTATCCCTCACCGGTATCGCCTATGAATGCGGATTTACCGATCAGGCCCACTTCACCAAAACCTTCCGGCGCATTACCGGCATGCTCCCCAACCAGTACAGAAAAATCTGAAAACAACAAAAGGTTAATCCTGTACAATTTTAGCAGTAACCAGCTGCTTAGTTTTGTGGCATGACAGCGACAAGTAAAATCAGGCCACTGCAACAGGACGACAATCAGCAGCTGGGCGCTATTATACGCCAGGTGCTGGAGGAATTCAATGCCAACAAACCCGGCACCGCCTACTTCGACAAAAATCTTTATGAACTATACAGCGCTTTCGCCATCCCCAATGCCGCATACTGGATTGTAGAAGTAAACGGCAGCGTGGCTGGCGGCGCCGGTATCTTCCCAGTGCCCGGGCTCCCGCCCGCACACTGCGAGCTGGTAAAACTATACCTGCTGCCCGAAGCCAGAGGCCTGGGGCTGGGGAAACAACTGATAGCACAATGCCTGCAGTCCGCCAGGGAACTGGGATACAGCCACGTATACCTGGAAACACTGCCCGAACTGGAGCAGGCCATACCCCTGTATGAGAAAATGGGATTTACATATTTACCAGCACCATTGGGCAGCGCCGTTCACTTCGGCTGCAGTATATGGATGATAAAAGAAGTATAACTATGATGAAAGGACTAATGACCAGCCTGCTGATACTAGCCACCCTGTTATGTACTACCAATATCCAGGCACAGAAAAATAATCGACAGCTGCAGCAGTTGTTTGATAATTATTATGCAGAGCGGATGCAACTGTTCCCCTCAGAAGCCACCACTGCCGGCTTTCATCAGTACGACGACCGGCTCGCCATGGAAGGCGCTGCACCTTACCTGGCCGCCACCGAAACATTTTACAGGAAATATCTCGGGGAACTGAAAAAATTTGATAAAACCGAATTGAACACCGGTGACAGGATCTCCTGCGATATTCTCACCTATACGTTGCAGTCAGCCCTGGAAGCCATATCCCTCCACCTGGAATACCTGCCGATGAACCAGTTTGTTTCCACGCCACTGGAACTGGCTTCCTTTGGCTCCGGCGACGGAGACCAGCCATTTAACACCGTGAAAGATTACGAGAACTGGGCCAAACGGATGACCGCCTTTATGGACTGGGCAGACACCTGTATCGCCAATTTCAATAAAGGCATACAAGCCGGCGTAGTATTGCCGAAAGCATTGGTGAAACTGATGATCCCCCAAATGGAAGCATTGGCAGAAAAAGACACTGCTAAAAATATCTTCTATAAGCCGTTGTCAAAATTCCCCGCATCCTTTACCACAGCCGATAAACAAAGGATAACAAGGTTATATCATGATGTGATCGCTGCAAAAATGCGCCCTGCTTATGCCAAATTAGCTGTCTACCTGAAAGATCAATACCTGCCCGCAGCGCAGGATAAGGCGGGGCTATTTGCCATCACAGGCGGAGCCCGGATCTACAATTATTACGTACACGCCTTTACCACCACGCCGGACCTTACACCAGAGAAAATATACCAGACAGGATTATCTGAAGTGGCCAGAATCCGGGCTGAGATGGAGAAGATAAAGACACAGACCGGTTTTCCCGGCAGCTTGTCCGAATTTTTCACCCACCTGAAGACCAATCCCCGCCTGATGCCTTTTAAAACGCCGGAAGAAGTACTGGAGGCTTACAGGGCTATCTACCGGAAAGTGCTGCCACACATACCGCAGCTATTTGGCCACCAGCCACAAACTCCTATGGAGGTCCGCAGGGTGGAAGCGTACCGGGAAGCCGCCAGCGGAGGCCCCTTCTATATCAAAGGTAATTTATCAGAAAAACGTCCGGCTATTTTGTATGTGCCGGTACCTGATCCAACAAAAGTGAATGTTACTTTTTACGGGATGGAAGCCACCTTTATTCATGAAGGTATACCAGGGCATCACTTTCAGATTGCTTTACAGCAGGAGAACAAAGAGATACCGGCGTTCCGGCGGCAACCAACTTTCAGCGCCTATTTTGAAGGCTGGGCGTTGTATGTGGAATCATTGGGAGAAAAGCTGGGCTGCTACACCGATCCGTATCAGAAAATGGGCGCGCTCAACAACGAGATCCACCGCGCCATCCGGCTGGTGCTGGATGTAGCCATCCATACCGGTAAAATGACCCGCGAAGAAGCCATCGATTATATGATGGCCAATGAATCCGTTAATAAAGCGATTGCCACGGCAGAAGTAGAACGTTATATGGCGATGCCCGGACAGGCACTGTCCTACAAAACCGGGGAAATAAGATTAAAAGCGCTGCGGGATAAACTGGCAGCACGACTGGGCGCCCGTTTCAATTTGCGCGACTTCCACGATGCCCTGCTGGCATATGGCGATATGCCGCTGCAGGTGCTGGAAAAATATATGGACAACTGGGCCGCTCATTACCAAAGATAGTTTTAGCAATAGAAAAGCAAGCCTGATAACAAGGCGGGAAGCTATCTTCCCGCCTTTCCTGTTTAGCCAACCAACCCGTCAAAATTCAATCAAAGCAGCATCACTATTGGATTTGGCCAGCTCATCATCTTTTGATAAATACAAAATATTGGTAGAGGCCAGAATCAGTTGCCTCAATATCCAAAATAGCAACAATACAATTGATACGATAAAGCATGCAGATAACATCGTTATTTATTTAACAGATAGAATGTAATCGGTTAATATCGTCAGCTCCTGTTCGGAGAGTTGCGGGAATCCCGGCATCTGGGGATACCCTTCCCGTTTTTTCCCGGGTTGCCGTATCCATTTTTTCAGCCCGGGCAGATTACCCTGGTAGATGCTCACCATTTCCGTTACCGGCGGCCCTACCAGCCGCCCCTCTTTTTTATGACAGGAAGCGCAATTGGCCTGGAATACAGCGGCCCCTGGGGCAGCGGGCGTACCGGATGCTTGTGCCGTTGTACTTTCATCCGGCGCCGGATGTGCCCTCGCTTCAGCAGATAATCGTTCGAACGCTTTTGTCTTTTCCGCCATCAGCTTTTTATGAGGCGCCAGCGCATTGGAGCGGTACACATGCCGTCCGCTGGCCATCAGCAATACAGTAAGTGTCATGGCCATGATCACCTTCCCAAAATTCATCCCTATCTCTTCCGGCTTTCCGGTAATCCCTTTCCACATCCAGTACATAGCAGGTAATGCGGCAGTTGCCCCGCACAGGATAACGATGATAAGGTTCCATTGCACCCCTTTAGCCGGCAGGGTGATCAACACCAACGGCCCCAGCACAAACTGAAACACAGAAACGCCCAGCGCCAGGCTGTATAGCTGTTTCCGGATATCATAACGGGTAATGGACTTAAAGTGCGTTTCAAAAGCATACCGGTTTCTTCCCAGGTACCAGAACAGGAACAACCCCGTGATGGCCAGCGATGCACATAAAAAGTGTAAGTACCGCGGAAACACGTTCGGCAGTGCCAGCGCGCTCATAAATCCTTTTATGGTGCCCCATTTCTCGGGGAACAGCATGAGGTTGATGTTCGTCAGAAATATCAGGGGAATGAACAGGAAAATCAGCACCGCCAAAGCCAGGATGGAAATATGCAACCCTTTGTTGTCCTCCAGCTTGTGCCAGGTGTATTTGTGCAGGTACGTCAACAGAAAAGCCGCTGTCACCAATGGTACGATGGCTATCCACATCAGGCCGGTCAGCGCATTGGCAGAATAGAAATAAACGGTATAGAGCACATTGATGCTCAACAACGGCGCCACGCCCAGCACCACCGCCAGGCTTTTATTAACGGTAATGGTTTTAGCGATTTCATAAGCCAGCGTATCATACTCCTTGTTTTTCAGGCCCTTCACCTGTGCCCATAAAGTCAATAAAGAACCTCCCAGCATCAGGTTTACAAAAATGATATGGGCAAGAAATGAAACGACCAGTAATACCACCAATAACCATTCTGGCAAGGGAAGCGCTAATGGAATATCCCTCGGAACAGGGGTCACAGACTGCAATAACGTTAACATGTGATTCATGGAATAATTGTAAGACATCAGGTATGATTATTTCGATTGGACCGAATCGGCAATTTGTTCAGTACTGTTCCCCGGGTTAACAGTGATCCCCGCTGACTGGGCGCCTTCCAGGGGCTCCCCTGTCTGTTGGAGATGTTTGATATAGGCCACCAGTGCGCCGAGTTCTTCGTTGTTTCCCGGGAACGGAGGCATATAGGTCCTGCCATTATGCATATTGGGGATATATGCTGCCATAGAGTTTTCATCCAGCGGCTTGCCTATACCATAGAGTCTTTCAAAAACATACACGATGGAATTGATGCCGTTGGTAGTGTGACAGCGGCTGCAAGATAGCATGAATACATCCCGACCGGTGCTAAGCTTGTTTTCCGGCGTCACCTTGCTGGCAGTGGCATACGTCGCATATTTCAGCAGCCCGTCGCGTTTAAACAACGGATAATCTTCTTCCCTTAACAGGTTGGAGTACATGTACCCCCCGATGACGTAAGGCTTACGGATAAATTCCCGCACCCGCTCAAAAATCCCCAGAAAACCAAAAGCTGCCACACAGGGCACCAGCACCATCCACATGCGGACAGAGCGCGGCCTGAACAATGTCCATATGCCCAGCATCACCACCAGCGATACCGCTCCCGGGATAATATAACGCAGCAGGTCATAGTATTGCGCGAACTCCATGGTGCCTACGGCCGTACTCATATTTTCCCGCATGGCCGCAGGCATCGCCTTGTAATAGATAACGGCAGCCACCAGGGAAACCGGTGCCCAGCACAATACCCACCGCGCGCCATACTTCAAAACCGTATTCCTCCAGGCGGAATGCCGGTCTGTAAAAATGGTGGTCAGCAACATGCCGAACACACCACCTAACACCATCGCTGTGGGCGTCCGGAAAAATAATTGCGGTAAATAAATAGGATTAGTGAACCCACTGATCAGCGAATGGTCTGTGTTCCAGTTGCCCGGGTCCATCATAAACCCAAGTATGGAAACAATGATACACATCGTGATCCAGGAGAAAACAGACAGGAACCACCCAAAGCGGATATGCCTGATTTTGGCTTTCAGCGATTGATTGCTTTGCTTCCAGGTAAGAAAATATATCATGATCAATACCACCTCCGTCACAAACGTCAACCACTCCACAAACCAGGCAAAATAAAAGACCCGGATAAGACTGCCGATAGAAGATGGACTGATCAACCCGGCGGAAAACCAGATCCCCACGCCTGTCATCGCACCTATGGTAGTAGTGATAATAAAAGCGACCTTCATTTTCCTGTATACCAGGTGGTCCCATTCGGGATCGGTAATATTGGAAGCACCGGCCATCTTCACCCCTTTCTGCTCCAGCCAGGTGATATACGGAATAAATCCGACGGCCAATCCATGATTGATAAATACATGCACAATAGCGATCATCGCTATCAAAAACCGGTCATTGAGCCAGTCCAGATGAAACATTGGAAAATCCATGCAGCAATACGTTTAATATGCTGCAAAGGTAGACTGGTAGCGGGCAAAAGCGAAGAAACAGAAAAGCCGGAAGTTTCAAGAAACAAGCCGGCTTTTGTTGATTTAGTAAATAAAAGATTAGAAAAAAACTAGTGCCGATGCTGATTTTAAGGACAACAATGTAAAGTTCCGGCACTGGCGTCAAAACCTATATACGGACCAACATCAGTACCAGGCAACAAAACAGCACCACCAGCGCTATCCTGTTGATCCATATCACTGCATCGATCATATTCCTGTTCTCAGGATCAATATATCTTGATAAAAAATGAGTAAGTTTCATGGAACAAAAGAGTTTAAAAAATATTTTTCAGCAATGCCATGATATGGTCGAACTGTAGTATGACGATCAACAAAATCAACAACAATAATACAGCCTTCAGCATTCTTCTGCTCAGGTTGAACTTTCTCTCGTTACCTTTTAGCACCTCATTGGTATCTTTCAGCATAAATGGAGATTTTTTAGTTAATGGTTTTTTCGAAAATTTTCCGGTGTAGTGCCCACACTTCTTTTAAAAAATGTAATAAAGTAAGATACACTTTCAAACTCCAGCTGCTTGGCGATGTCTGCAATCGGCAGTACCGTGTAGTGCAACAGCCGCTGCGCTTCAATAGTGATCCGCTTTCTTATCAATTCACCAGTGGACACCCCGTGATATTTTCCGCATAGCTTGTTCAGGTAATTGGTCGTGATATTTAATCTGGAAGCATAGAAAGCAGGTGTTTTGTGTGCCACAAAATGCTCATCCAGTAGTGATCTGAACTGTTTGATCTTTTCTTCATAGGTGTTTTTCTTCATCAGCGGGACCACATGAGAAAACTCGCGGTCCAGCTTACACAACATAATATTCAGAAAAGACCTGAGCACACTGTCTGCCCCCTTCTGTTGCCCGGTATATTCGCCTTTCATAAAAGCGGACAGCTGTTCCCATTCCCTGGCTTTTTCTTCCGTCAGCCTGACGTAACTGCCATATTCCCTTTCCAGGAAAGTGAAGTTCGACAGGGCGTTGTTGTTATACCTGATAGAAAAAAAGTCTTCTGTGAAACACAGCATGGTCCCTTTTGCCTTACGGTTTATTTCCAGGCTGAATATGCTTCCGGGATTGATACAGATAATCTTTGGGTGATCGAGCCGTAAGGTATTACCATCAATAACGGCAGTACCCTGGGCGCTTTCTATGATCATCAATACATAAAAACGTCTTCTGTTGGGAAATTCCAGCATAGGGAATTTCTCCAATAGATGCTCCAGATCACCCATCCAGCAATAATCACTACCTGCCTGAAACATGCTAACGGACAAAACAGCTATTTCTTCTGTTTTCATAAGCACATAAAAAGATTGGTAACGTTAATGGGCGTTTAGTCGTGGTATTAACAGACCGGTGGTTTAAAAACGGGGTGTAAGTGGGAAGTGGGGAAATAAGGAGAGATATACCTGCCGGAAGGCCGCTTATGGTCGGACGACATTCCGATAGCGGGTGTGGATACCGGTTCAAAAAACAGCAGTACCTCTTTGTGTTTTAGTTCAGGGGCCCGGTCCTGCTGATGTTCATTTTCAGTCAGTTTCTGTTGCAGGTAACAGATCCCCCGGCAAACCGGTATCTGCTCAAACCTGTTTATGCACAGGTCATTGGCGATACGGTTCCTGTTCAGGTAAAACGCCGCTATGATCCAGCAGTTGCCTGTACTTTGGATCAGTATGATACTAAGAAGCCATATGGTCAGTATATTCTTCAAAGTTTTTGGGAATCTTCCTTTAACAGGGTTTGAATATCACGTATCAAATGTTGCATCGCTTCCTTATCGGTACCGTTGTAGATGCCCCGGATATGCCGTTGCCGGTCAATCAGGAAGAAGCCTCCGCTATGTATGTAATTGCCCGGCGCTGCACTGTCTTTCGCTGCTGAGGCATAATAACCTTTCTCTGCGAGTTGAAAAACCGTGTCCTGGTTGCCGGTGACGAACCGCCATTTGTTATCCGTAATATGCAGGCTGTTCGCATAAGCTTTCAGCCGGGGTATGGTATCATACTTCGGATCAATGGTATGTGACAGGAAATTCACCCGGTCTTCATTTTTAAAATGATGGTATACCTGCAACATGTTGTCGTTCATGGTGGGGCAGATGGTAGGGCATGACAGGAAGATAAAGTCCGCCACATATATTTTCCCGTTGAATGTCTGCGGGGTTACGGTCATGCTGTCCTGGTCGGTCAGTGAAAAAGCCGGCACCACCGGGTAGGTGGAATCGTAAACGGTGTTACCATTCCGGAAATGTTCGGTCACAATGGGCGTGCCCAGATAAGGCAGCTTTTTTTCTGTATGCTGGCAGGCGCTTATCATCAGCAGGCATAACAGCAACAACATAACAACTCTCATACGCACGACATATATTTTTTCAGGCTTTCCCTTTGCCTCCACTATACCCTGGCGAAATAGCCGATCCTGCAAAGTTATACGCTATGCTACAAAAGTATTACAATTAGAGCGGACAATAATTTAGAATAAAGTGACTACCTGACAATTGCAGATAATATATAATACATGAAACGTACAAAAAAATGGAAGTTAGCTGAGCCACCAGCTAACTTCCTTTGGTATTATTGGATGGCATACACGCGGTAAGTTATTTTTCCCGGCGCGGAAAAGCGGCCTACGGCCACGGCCACCGTGTGATTAAGCCAGGCATATTGGGGTGCGCTGGTTTCAAAAACCGGTGTTGACCGGAAGTAGTAGTCAGCCGGCGAAAGTTCATAGCCTCTTCCTGCCTGCAATAAGGCGGCATTTTTCCCGCTGGCATAATTGTAGCCGGCATAGCTGATATAAATAAGGGCGCCGTCGGCTGTTTTGATGGTGGCGCGCGAGTCCATTTTAAAAGTGGTGGAATCCAGCGCGAGCCCCCATTCGCCGCTACAGTTCAGTAATGTCCCATTGATTTTATCTCCTTTTACCATGCCTTCCTTAAACGGAAAGATCAGTCGCGTTCCCTTTAGTACCGGCCCAACGGCCTGTGGCGGGTCGAGGCTGATTTCCAGGTCAAATAAAAATGCCGATTTGAGTTCCTGTGCCTGCAGCTGCATGCCAAAGCAGGTGGAACAAAATATGATAAGAAATATTACTTTTTTCATGTTGATCAGGGTTTGATTTTTTCCAATACATTAGTTCGCTTTACCGGGCGATTTGTCAAAGAAGTCATTTACCTCACCAATAGCTGTCCGGGTGCATCGCATAATAATATCCTGCAGATCAGTGCCAGATGAATGAAGCGGGTCAATCGCCTTGACGAGCACGGTCCTTAAGTCGAAGAGCTCCGATCGGTTAAATTTCTTCGACCCTTTTACCAGGTCGAGTTTCATTCGCTGCTCCTGCTGGTCCTGTTTGGCATTAAAGATGCCATTCAGCTGGCTGCATTGGTCGCAGACCCCATTTTTATTGACCAGGGCGCACCGGTGGTCAAAAATGTCCGTCATCGTTTCCCGGGAGCCGTTCAGCAGGTGTTTCACCACGCCTTCCGTCTTATCCAGGATGAGGCAAATTTCTTTCACCTGGAAGTCATAAATATCTTTCAGGATCAGGGCCACCTGGTTTTCGATGGGCAGGGTTTTGGAGATGCAGGTAAAACAGAAATCGATGTGTTCTTTCATCTCATAGGCCCCGGCATTGAAGGTGCTATGAACGATCCTGAACGACTGGGCGATCTCCGCTGAGCCTATTGCCAGGCTGGCGCCCTGGTCCTGTGCGTCGACCGGCCATCTTCTTAATTTCTTCAGATGATCATATGCCAGGTTAGTAGCTATCTTAAACACCCAGGTTTTGAGGGAGGACTCCTGGTTGAACGTGGATATTTTATCAAATGCCCTGATGAAAGTATCATGTGTCAGGTCATCCACATCATTCCGGTCTGTTACCAGGCGATAGAGATATGATTTCAGCTGGTTTTGGAATTCCGCAAACAGTTGCTGAAAGGATGTAATATCCCCGGTCAGGGCTTTATGGAGTATGGCTTCTCTTTCCATTGTAACAGTTTTAAGGCTTCTATAATACATTTATTTTCCCGCAATCAAAATCGACAATATGGCTGTTAAAAGCCACGCCATTCTCAGAAACGAGGAAGGCGGCCGTTTCGCCCAGCTGTTTCAGGGTAGGTCCTGATTCCAGGAGATCGAACCGCGTGTAGTTCAGGGCCATTTCTTCCCGTGGGATGCCCGCCAATGCGGAGAAGTCGCTGATCATTCCCTGGATCTTTTGGGTCTCCATCAGGGCGCCGGAGCAGATGCAGATGGATTTGATACCGTGTTTGCCAAATTCGGCCGCCATTACCCGGGTCAGTCCTTCTATGGCCGCGCAGGCAGCGGCAAATCCCGCCATATTGGGGGTCTTGGTCTTCGCCATAGATGCGTTGAACAGCAGGATGGTGCCGGCTGATCCGGATTCGATCATGTACCTGGCGGCCACTCTGGATGTCAGGAACTGTGATCCGCAGATTCTTTGCAGTGGGTTCATAAATTGTTCGAAGGTGGCCATCGTTGTAGGGGTACCACTGCCGGCATCTTTATAGTAGCTGCCAATGCCATTAAATACCATGTCCAGTTTGCCATTATCAGCCACCACCTTCTTTAGATAGGCATCGATCTCCGGTTCGTTCAGTGCATCTACCTTGCCGGCTTCGGCGCGGCCGCCACCGGCAACGATTTCTTCGGCCAATGCCCTGGCCACGTCCAGGTCCCGGGCAGTCACATATACGATAGCTCCATGTTGGGCGAATGCGCGGGCAACGGCTCCTGCCACTTCCCCTGATGCCGCGAAAACCACGGCTACTTTGTCTTTTAAAGTGTTCATTTTGTGTCGCTTTTTCTTTTGGACGATTGAGCGGCACAAAACGATCGGTTTTTTGAGAAATAATGCAGCAATCAAAATAACTGATTGATTATAAATAGCATCAATTATCAACAACTTTAACCAGAACCTACGCTTTATTGACTTTCTCCTATGTTATATTGACAACAGCCGGGCATGATAAAAAGAAATTTCATGCAATGATTACTTTTGAGAGCTATCCCTGCAAACAGTTATAACTGTTGTCAAATACCAACCAAAATCATCTCTATTTTCCAACAGCTTAATGGATGTTGCAGGGGAACAGTGAACAATATTTTTTGACTATCTGATCAATGAAAAAAATAATTATTACCACCTTTCTGCTGGGATTCTTCCTGCCGGCACGTTCGCAAAATGTCAACTCCGCACCGGTTGTCATTCCCGGATTACAGGAATGGCACGGAGGCAACGGACAATTTACCCTTCGGCCGGCAAGCACTATTGTATTGGAGCCTGCGTCTTCACAAGCGTTATCGGCCACAGCACGCATCCTGCAGCAGGACCTGCTGCAATTAACCCATATCGCTTCCCTGCCCATAAAGACAGGCATGCCGGCAGCCGGCGATATTTTCCTCAGTTTGGACAAGGCAGATACCATCCTCGGAAAAGAAGGTTACGAACTCGCTGCCGCGCGGGACGTACTACGCATATCCGGCATTGAAAACAAAGGCGTATTCTGGGGTACCCGCACCTTATTGCAGGTACTGGAACAGGACAGCAGCCATATTCATTTCCCTTGTGGGACCGCCAGAGACCGCCCCCGCTATGAAGTACGCGGGTTTGTCCTGGACGCGGGCCGCAAATTTTTCAGTCTCGATTTCCTGCGGCAGTATGTGAAATTCATGTCTTATTATAAGATGAATGATTTTCACATCCATCTCAACGACAATGGGTCCTACAAACACTTCAACAAAAACTGGGACAGCACCTACGCGGCATTCCGCCTCCAGAGCGATTTCTATCCGGCTCTCACCGCGAAGGACGGCTCTTATTCCAAACAGGAATTCAGAGACCTGCAGGCACTGGCAAATGCTTATGGCGTCAACATTGTCCCTGAAATAGATGTGCCGGCACATTCACTGGCCTTCTCCCAGTTCCGCCATGAAATTGGCAGTAAAAAATACGGCATGGACCATCTCGATCTTGATAACCCGGTGACCTACCAGGTGATCGACAGCGTGTTCATGGAATACCTGGCAGGGCCGGACCCTGTCTTCACCGGACCGGAGGTGCATATCGGCACTGATGAATATAACAAAGAAGCGGCAGAACAATTCCGTGCTTTTACAGACCATTATATACACCTGGTAGAACATTATGGCAAAAAAGCAAGGCTCTGGGGCTCCCTCACCCATGCGAGTGGTAAAACACCCGTTAAAGCGAAGGACGTAACCATGAACCTATGGTACAATGGCTATGCTGATCCAATAGAAATGAAAAAGCTGGGGTACAATCTTATCTCCACGCCTGATGGCTGGCTGTATATCGTCCCTGCTGCTGGTTACTACTATGATTACCTCAACCTGCGCACCTTATATGACAAATGGGAACCGGTACAGGTAGGGAAAGTACGGTTTCAAGATGGCGATCCGCAAATCAAGGGAGGTTCATTTGCGGTATGGAATGACCGTGTCGGCAATGGCATTACGGAGAAAGATGTTCACGACAGGGTGTTCCCTGCCATGCAGGTCCTGGCCCAGAAAATGTGGCGTGGCACTGATACTACGCAGGCCTATGAAGCCTTCGCCACCAAAGCTGCCGCGATCGGAGAAGGCCCCGGCGCTAATATGCGGGGCAAGCTAACCGCAAACAATGGACTGGTATTACAATATGAGCCTGGCACACACAAAGGCAAAGATCTTTCCGGCAGCGGCAGGCACATCGTTGGTACCACCCGGACGGCTATACGGAAAGATGGCATTCATTTCTCCGGAGGCAAAAGCTTCGCTGAAACACCGGTACCGGAAATCGGCTACGACTATACGATCAGCTTCAGCGTGAACCCGGACGCCAACAATGCATCCAATGCAGTATTGTTTAGTTCTCCACATGCGACCGTTAAACTGAAACAACAACAGACCGGTAAACTGGGCTTCTCCAGAGAAGGCTATGACTATACGTTTGACTATACCGTACAAGCCAACCGGTGGACACAGATCGCCATCAGCGGTGACCATAAAGGCACCCGCCTGTATGTGAATGGCACCCTGGTGCAAAACCTGGAGAAGCAGAAAGTAGCTTTCCCCGGGACCAATGACTCTATGAGAATAGTACAAACGCTCTTTTTCCCGCTTAAATACATTGGAGATACGACGCATGCTTTCAAAGGTGTCATTAAAGACCTGAAAGTCTGGAATACTGCCGACAAACTAAAATAGCAGGTCCACCAAACGTTTATTGGCATGACGAAATATCCTCCGTATTCCGAACCGACAGCTCCGGTGAATGAGCGACTATTACTGGAGCTGATCGCATCGGGGGATGAAAGAGCATTCGGCACGTTGTATGAGCTATACTGGAGGAAGGTTTTCACCTACCTCCTTCGTCTCACCAAATCACGTGAAACAGCGGAAGAACTGCTCTCTGAGATATTCACCAAATTCTGGTCCAACCGGGCTACGGCCCCCGACATCCGTGATGTAGACGCTTTTTTAGCTACCATGACCTATCATAAAGCCATTGACTTTTTCAGGTTAGCTGCAAAGGAAAAAAAGATACAACAACGAATAGCCGCTGAAATTGCACGTCACCAGTTGTATACAGAAGAGGAACAGATGGTGAACAAGGAGAACACCGCATTGCTCCGTGAAGCCATCAGCGAGCTGTCCCCCCAACGGAAACTGGTTTTTACCCTTAGCAGGGAACATGGCCTTACACACCAGGAGATTGCCAGACAATTAAATATGTCTCCCCATACTGTAAAGAAAACGATGTCCAACGCTATTAAGACAATTAGGGCCTTCCTGAGCAGGCACGGGCTGGACAACTTGATGATATTTATGATCTGTTACTTCCTGTTGCATTTATTTTTTTTATTCTCCGGTACTACCACCGCCTTTTTTTTACGTCCGTTATCTGTACAGAAGATAACGGAAGATGGACAACCAACAGGAACGCTTACATTTCCTATTCAATAAATATTTATCAGACACCATCACTGCCGGTGAACAGGAAGAGCTATGGGCATTGATAGATACCCTGGCAACTGCCGATGATTTCCCCGAAAGTATCAGGGCTGCCTGGAATGACCCTCCAAAGCGGGATGTCTTCACCGGAGTTGACAGCGTCCATATCCTGGACAGCATATTAAGACAACCGAAAAAACGGCCGGTCGCAACGCTTATCAGCAAACACTGGTGGAAAATTGCCGCATCATTATTGATGCTGTTCGGCATACGTTTTTTCTTTCAGTCTCGTGCTGTCAAACCGACCGCCAGCCGCCATGCCCCTACCCTTCCCGCACAAAAGAAAGTAGTACTGACGCTTTCCAATGGAGAACCGGTAGTACTCGATGACAAGGCTGCCGGCACCATAGCCCGGCAGGGCGACATACTGGTCATCAAACACACTGACGGCAGTCTTTCGTATACCCGTGGCAGTAATAGTTCATCCGCTGACAGTTACAATACGGTGTCTACTCCCACAGGCAGTCAATATCACCTGGAGCTGCCAGATGGGACAAAGGTCTGGCTAAACGCAGCCTCGTCCATCAAATACCCGTTGGCCTTCTCCCCTCAAAAAAGGAACGTGGAGATATCAGGTGAGGTGTTCTTCGATGTAGCGCAACAAGCGGCGGTACCTTTTGAGGTAAGCTCCGGAGATATGCAGGTACAGGTATTGGGCACCTCTTTTAATATCATGGCTTATAAAGACGAAGGCTGCATCAAAACCACGCTGATAACCGGAATGGTAAAGGTGATCAAAGGCACAGGCAGTTGTCAGCTCAGGCCCGGCACCCAGGCTGTTTTACCATCAGGAGGAAATAATTTTCAATTGGTGAAGGCCGATGTACAGGAAGTACTCGCCTGGAAGGAAGGTGAATTCCGTTTCCGCGATGCCGATATATCGTCTATCATGCGACAGGCAGCACGCTGGTATGATGTGGAGGTATCCTATCAGGGGCCTCTTCCTTCCAACAAATTTTATGGAGTCATTCCCCGGCAGCATAATATCTCCGAGTTGCTGGAGGTGCTGGAAATGACCGGCCATGTCCATTTCCGTACCATGGGCCGGAAGATCATTGTCATATCGGGAGCAAAATAATTTTATCAACCAAACTACATTGTCATGACAGGATAATCAACCAAAATCCCGTAAAAAAAGCCGGGGTGACTGGTACTCACCTCCGGCATGCATTCCGGGCAAAAGCGCAAAATAAGGTAACACATCATTTCACCTCTAAACCCAAAACCGTACTAAGGTATGAAGTTTACTGCATCAGGCCAACGCATCTCTCCGCATTGGCAATTAAAACTATGGACGATCATGAAACTTAGCGTCTGGCTAATGGTTATCGCATTACCGATTAGCGCCAAAACATACTCGCAGCAGGTTACCATCAACAAAAAAAACTGCAGGCTGGAGTATGTATTCGAATGTATCAAACAACAAACCGGACTTTCATTCATTGTGGACAAGGCATTGCTCGACAGTGCCTTGCCTGTTTCCCTACATGCGACCAATGCATCGATGGCCAGCGTACTGGCCAAATGCCTCGATTTTCAGCATCTTGATTATCGTATATCCAACCAGGTAATCGTTGTCAGCAAAGCCGACAACAGCAAAGCCTCCCAACCAGTCGCCCCTCCGGCAAGACAATCCTTTCCCGTGTCCGGCATTATAACAGACGACAAAGGCGCCGCGCTGCCCGGCGCCACCGTGTTGTTGAAGGCGAACGGATTTCAACAGGGAAGCGTTGCAGACGCCAACGGGAAGTTCTTGCTGAACAATATACCAGGAGGAAACTATACCCTGGAAATATCGCTGATGGGATATGGAAAGTACAGCGAAAACCTACAGGTGAATGCCGATACCCGATCGCTGGAGATACGTTTGTCTCCCAGTAACCGTACAATAGACGAAATAGTGGTAGTAGCCTATGGCAAACAACGGAAAGCCGATCTGACAGGGTCTGTTTCAACCGTTTCTTCCAGGCAGCTGGAGAACCGGCCACTGACCAACCTCACTAACGCGCTGCAAGGCACCATGTCTGGCGTTACCGTTGTGCAGAATAACGGGCAGCCGGGAAAAGACGCAGGGTCCATCAAAATAAGAGGGATCGGCACACTGAACAACAGTGATCCGATGATCGTGGTAGATGGGGTGATCAGCTCCATGAGCGATGTAAACCCCAATGATGTGGAGTCCGTCACCGTGTTGAAAGACGCCGCATCTGCTGCCATATATGGCTCCCGCGCGGCCAACGGCGTGGTACTCATCACCACCAAAAAAGGAAAAAAAGGGCGGTTGCAGATACGTTACGATGCCTACCTGGGCAAACAAAAGGCCACACGCCTTCCCAGCTTTCTTCCATCGTGGCAACAGGCAGCATTTTACAACGAAGCGCTCAAAAATGAAGGAGCACCTCCCAAATGGACCGATACTGATATTCAGCAATTCAAAGATGGCAGCGACCCCACCGGCGCGCACCCTAACACCGACTGGCTGGCTCTTCTGTACAGGGGCAGCGGATTACAGCACAATCATTACCTCAGCCTGAGCGGAGGCGATGAAAAAACGCAATACCTCGTTTCACTCGGTTATCTCGACCAGGAAGGGATCATCAAAGGGACCAATAACAAGCGATTCACTACAAGGGTAAACATCAGTTCCCATGTCACTAAAAAGACAACTGTCTTTGCCAACATCGGTTACCTCTACGATCCGTTCAAAGAGCCGGTAAGCTCCTATCCCGGAGCCACCAGCCTGTCACTCATTACCTTTGTGGCCAACCAGGTATCCAATGTAGTGCCTTATAAATTCCCTAACGGCGAGTATGGTTATGGACCTAATGGCAATCCTATTGCTTCGCTTGAACTGGGTTCATTCAACCGCACGCAGCGTTATACCCTTACCGGCAATGCCGGAGCTGATATCGAACTGGCAAAAGGGCTTCATTTCAAACCAAATTTCGGATACCGGCTCAATATAGACCAGGGACAAAAGTTCGTGAAGGACATACAGTTCTATGATCCCAATTCCGGGGTCCCTACAAAATACCAGGGGCCCAATAATCTTACCAATAGTGATGATGCCTCCACCTATACCAACCTGCAGGCTATTTTGGAGTATGGCATAGCCCTGGACCAACATCACTTCAAACTGCTTGGTGGCGGCTCCCAGGAGTATACACGCTATCGGGAAAATTCCATGTACAGGGAAAAATTCCTCAACAACAGCATTTCAGAGATCAATGCCGGCCCCTCAGCAGGCCAGACAAGCAAAGGGTTTTCCAATGAAGTGGCCCTCAGGTCTTTCTTTGGACGTTTTAATTACGACTACAACGAAAAATATATCTTTGAAGCCAGTCTCCGCTATGATGGTTCTTCCCGTTTTGCACCCTCCCGTCAATGGGGATTGTTCCCTTCTTTTTCAGGTGGATGGAACATTGCCAGGGAAAATTTCTTCGCGCCGATACGGGACATCATTCCGGAGCTGAAACTCAGAGGCTCCTGGGGACAACTGGGCAATCAGAACGTAGTGGGCAACTATCCTGCTATTTCCACTGTTTCCTCCAGCCAGGACTACTCCTTTAATCAGGTCATCGCTCCGGGAATAGCCCCTGTTTCAGGCGCTAATCCGGATATCAGCTGGGAAGCCACCACTACTACTGATTTCGGCCTGGATGCCTCCCTGCTGAACCATCAACTTACTTTCAGCGGAGGCTACTTTATCCGTAAGACCACCGACATCCTGTTGGCGCTGCCCATAGGCGCCCCCTACAGCCTTTCTGCCCCTTATCAGAATGCCGGCGCTGTTAGCAATAAAGGATGGGAATTTTCAGTGGGTTATAATGGCGAACTGCATGATGTCCATTACAGTGTTAATGCCAATGCCACCTTTATCAATAACCGCATCACCAGTCTTAAAGGAAGCGGGCCTTATATCAACGGTGGTACCTTCCAACAAGTAGGATACCCTATCTATTCCTTCTATGGCTATGTCTGCGAAGGTATTTTCCAGACACAGGAAGAAGTAAACAAACACGCCAAACAAACAGGCGGTGTGACAGCACCCGGTGACCTCATGTACAAGGACCTCAACCAGGATGGAAAGATAGACGGTGCAGACCGCACCTACCTGGGCAGTAACTTCCCGAAGGCCACTATCGGTTTTAATCTGGCCCTTGACTGGAAAGGCTTTGACCTGAGCGCATTCTTCCAGGGAGCACTCGGGGTAAAAAACTATGTACAGTCCAATATGATGGGAGGTGTTGGCGCCAACAGCGGCAAGCCCACTACCATCTTTCTTGACCGGTGGACACCGGAAAATCATTCCACTACTTTTCCCCGGTTATGGTTTTCCTACAAAAACAACGGTCCAAGTAACATGCCCTCTTCTTTCTGGATCAGGGACGCCTCTTACCTGCGTCTCAAAAACCTGCAACTGGGCTACAATCTGCCCAAAACACTGGTGCACCGTATTGGCCTGGAGAATGTGAAGGTTTACTATAGTGGACAAAACCTGTTGACGTTCACCAAATTTTACAAATGGGTAGATCCCGAAACTGCGCAGGCAGAATCAGGCTACAACTATCCCCAGGTAAAAATCAATACCGTAGGTGTAAACGTGCTCTTTTAATCAACTAAAATCATGATCATGAAACGTAACGGAATAATAGCTGCATTGCTCCTGGCCGTTGCCTCGCTGGCCGGATGTAATAAAGACTTCCTCAACAGGGCCCCGCTGGACGCATACAGCAACGGTACCTTGTGGACCACCGTGAATGATGCAACAGTGGCGCTCAACGGCTGCTATCACAACTGGGAAAGCGGAAGCAATATCATCTACTACGATTGTTTTACAGACAACGCCTACGACCAATACCCCTGGGAAGGATTCGAACCCGTGGCACAGGGTAATGCTACTCCCGTAAATACAGGGTCTGCCAACAGATGGAACTATAAAACGGTCCAGAAATGTAACTGGTTCCTGGAGAATATTGACAAAACACCCATGGACGCTGCGCTGAAAAAAAGAATGAAAGCAGAGGCCAGGTTCCTGCGGGATTATCAATATTTCGCTATGAGCCAGCTCTACGGCGATGTTCCGCTGATATTACGCACCGTTTCATTAGACAGTGCCAACCTGGTGAAGCAAACGCCTAAACAAGAAATCATAAAATTCCTGCTCGATGAACTGACTTCCATTGCCGCTGATCTGCCATTGAGTTATACCGGCACAGATCAGGGAAGAATTACCCGGGGGGCAGCACTGGCCCTTATGGCACGCATTCAGTTATTTAACGCCGACTACCAGGGCTGTATCGTCACCTGTAAGCAATTGATGAACTCTCCTTTCGCCTTCGACCTGTTTACCAGCTACAGTGACCTTTTCAGACCTGCATTTTCCGGCAACAAGGAAGTCATCCTTGATGTACAATACCTGAAAACATATAACTCATTTGGAGATTTGGGCGTGCTGCCCCCCAATTCCAAAAGCGGACAAAGTTCTGTGGCCGTCACTCAAAATATGGTAGACGCCTATGAAATGAGCAACGGTAAAACCATTGATGATCCTGCATCCGGCTATGATCCGGTACAGCCTTTTGTAAACCGGGACCCAAGACTGGACGCTACGGTACTGCGGCCGGGACTTCGGTGGGAAAACAGCTACTTTAATCCGCTGGACAAAAAGTCTCCTGATTATTATCAAAACGGTAACTGTCCGCCTACAGGTTATAATTCCAAAAAATTCATTTCCCATCTCTCTGAAGACTTTGACGACATCTGGAACGTAGGATTGAATTTTATCGTTATCCGTTATGCAGAGATACTCCTCTCCTATGCAGAGAGTAAAATTGAGACCGGGGAAATAGACGCCTCCGTATATGACGCGATCGACAAGGTACGCACACGTGCCGGTCTGCCGCCTGTTGACCGAACAACCTATAACGACCAGGCCTCGCTCCGGAAGTTGATCAGGCGGGAGCGCAGAGTGGAATTTGCCATGGAAGGGCTCCGCTGGTATGATGTACAACGCTGGAAGATAGGCGCCGACGTCCTGAAAGGGCAGGTAACCGGTTCGCTGAACGGCTCCGTAAATCCGAACACCGGAGCGCTGACGCTCGATCCTGCATCCAGGATACGGGTAGGCAGCCCCCGTAACTTCGATCCTGCCAAACATTATCTCTGGCCCGTCCCGCAAAAGGAGATAGACCTGAATAAAAACCTGAAACAAAATCCGAATTACTAAGGCACGATGTCAGGATAAGCAGCGGGTGACAATTAAAAACTGCCACCCGCTGCTTTTTTTGATCCCGGGCTCAATAAAACATAGGTGTTCGCAAATATCACATCACCTTTAAAAGGTTAGCCACGCTACATTTGTGAGCCAGACTTTACACTTTTCTTCCAAACCGGGAGAACATATTCTCCTTTATTTATCCAACAGATGAAAAGAAATTTCGTTATCACTTTTTTATTAGTCTCATTTGCTGTGCTTATCTATCAGTGCAAGGTAACGCAGCCGCACACTGCTGCCGGTGACGGCCCGAAACAACCGCTGTTGCCGAGAGACACTGCCGGAAGAATAATTGTGCGTTCCAATCCGGACGGGAGATATCTCTCACCCCAGGAAAGCCTTAACAGCATTTATCTTCCTAAAGGATACTCGTTGCAACTGGTAGCCAGTGAGCCAATGATCAAGGAACCAGTGGCTATTGCCTGGGATGGTGATGGTCGCCTCTTTGTATCCGAAATGCTGACTTATATGCAGGATGTGAACGGCACAGGGGAAAACGAACCGGTGTCCCGGATATCATTGTTGGAGGATACTAACGGGGATGGTGTCATGGACAAATCCACCGTATATATAGACAGCCTGCTGTTACCAAGAATGATGCTCTGTGTCGGGAAAAAACTGTTGGTCAGTGAAACTTATACCAACAATATCTGGTCTTATGAAGATGTAAACGGAGACGGAAAGGCAGATAAAAAAGTGCAGGTTTTCGGAAACAGCGCCCGGCATACAGGTAACCTTGAACACCAGCGAAGCGGGTTGATATGGAATATAGATAACCGTATTTACACTACATATGAAAATCTCCGCTACCGTTATATCAACGGAAAGCTGGAAGCTGACACCATGGCCACCGGGCTCGGTCAATGGGGAGTAGGGAATGATAATTATGGCAGATTGTATTTTTCTCTCGCCGGCGGAGAGGTCCCCGCGTATGGCTTTCAGATCAATCCCTTTTATGGCCGCTATGATGTGCCACGGCAACTCGATAAGGATTTTAACGCCGTTTGGCCGATCATTGCCACTCCTGATGTTCAGGGTGGCGAGGCAAGACTACGTGCTGACAGCACCCTGAATCATTTCACCGGTTGCTGCGGCCAGTCTGTTTTCAGAGGCACCGCACTGCCTGATGACCTGAAAGGCGATCTGCTGATCTGCGAGCCTGTAGGACGATTGATCCGCAGAGCGAAAGTATCTGACGAAAACGGCATAAAAGTCTTAAAGAATGCCTATAACCAGGAGGAATTCATTGCTTCCACCGACATGAATTTCCGTCCTGTGAACACGGCCACCGGCCCTGATGGTTGCCTCTATATCGTAGACATGCATCGGGGCATTATCCAGGAAGGTAACTGGACGAGAGAGGGCAGTTACCTACGGCCGCAGATATTAAAGAGAGGATTAGACAAGAATATCGGTCACGGCAGGATTTACCGGTTGGTATACAATGGTTACAAGCCTGGTCCTGCTCCGCAAATGCTCCGGCAAATGACCTCAGCACTGGTCGGCTATCTCGCGCATGCGAACGGCTGGTGGAGAGACAATGCACAGAAAGAGATCATCATCCGGGGCGATAAGGCTGTTGTGCCCGCATTGCAGGAAATGGTGAAAAGCAACCCCGATCATCTGGCCCGGCTTCATGCACTATGGACACTGGAAGGCCTGCAAAGCATTGACGAAAACCTGTTGGCCATTGCGCTAAAAGATACACACGCACAGATAAGAAAGGCGGCCATCAATATCAGTGAACAATACCTGAAACAACATGATGACAATATACTGCAGCTGTTATCTCCGCTGGTAAACGATCCGGACAATGATGTACAGCTACAGCTGGCCGCTACCCTGTCCCGTTACAATGGAGACAATGCAGGCGCACTCGTGAAAGAACTGATGCTCCACTCAACAAACAGGAAAAATCTCGAAGATGTAACCCGACTAATAGAAAAGAACCGGAGCCGGAAATTGTTCGGTATTGATCTGGCCGGGTTAACAGACAAGGACAAAACTATTGTCCTCAAAGGCCGCGAAACCTTTCAACAGGTATGCGCCACCTGCCACGGTGAAGACGGAAAAGGAATCGTTATCGGCAGCAACCCCATGCCGGCGCCGCCGCTGGTAAACTCCCCAAGAGCGGGCAACCCGGATATGCTGATCGCAATTCTGCTGCATGGCTTAACAGGCCCGGTGAACGGCAAAACCTACCCGGACGTAATGGCCCCTTTAGGCGCGGGCAACAGCGATGAATGGGTGGCCAATGTGCTCAGCTATGTACATTACCGTTGTAAGCCGGAAAACAGCCCATTCAATATCATCAGTCCCTCCGATGTAAAAAAGATCAGGGATTTCACCCAATCACGCACGGAACTGTTTACCACCGAAGAGCTGAAAAATTTTAATACAAACACCGTTATCAAACCTGCTGCCACTATCGAAAAAAAGGCAGTAGTAAAAAAGACAGTGGCCCCCAGCCAACCGGTCAATAAAGCCAATCCAAACACGACAGGGAAATTACTGCTTGCCAAACAGGATTGCAACGCATGTCATAAGCCAGATATTAAACTGGTAGGTCCATCGTTCAAAGCCATTGCTCAAAAGTATCCGCATACAGAAGCCAGCGTGAACAAACTCGCCAACAAGGTGATAGCAGGCGGAGTGGGCAACTGGGGACAGGTGCCAATGACGCCGCACCCTGCTTTAAGTGTTACAGATGCCCAAAAAATAGTACGGTATATATTGTCGCTTTGAGGAAATCCGAACGGAAAAACACGTTGTTTTTATAAACAAAAAAGGCCTGTAAGTCAAACCTTACAGGCCTTTTTGCTTTCACCATCCATACGAAATACCGGCTGGTTTTTCCATGTTTGGAGACTGTACACCTCCAGCATATTGCCAATTTCAGATGCTTTTTTTGCATGGTGATATGTAACTGCTTTTTTTTATCTAATTTTATTTTATTACTCAACACAACCTTTAGAGGAGCCCAACTGTAGAAGAAGAATCATTAACCCGACAAGCTAACTTGTTTCTCAACAATAAATGAAGACCCTATGACTTGTTTTCACTTCATCCTATCAGATTTTAATTAGTAGTGCTGAAATCCGCTACCGGATAGCCAGTACTTAGCATTTACACTAAGCGATCAGCAATACCAGGCAGGGCTGCATGCCTGCTTGTAATCCCTTTGCCCAACGCGAAAGGGATATGTCAAACATCTCCATGGTGCTTACCAGAGGAGGGGGCCGACGTTTGCACATAACTGTTGCACTTACCATTTATCACCATAATTTCAATTGAGTACTATGAAAAAAGTCAATCTGTCGAGCACATTATTAGCGACCATGCTTGTTGCTACTGTTTTAAGTTCCTGCCAAAAAAAGGAGGCATCTTCAATTGGAGATGAATCTCATACCTCACCGGGAGATGCAAAAGCAGAAGTATATCGCTTTCAACGCAGCGGCAACACTATCCAGGCTTATTATCGCAATCACCTGGTGGATCTGCTTGAAATTGAAAACGGGATGTACCTCTTAGGAGGCGATGTGGTCCTGAAAAGAGAAGATATCAGGATGCCGGGAGATCCACGGACCGAAAGCACCACAAATGGCGTTGCCTGGCCAAACAAAACTATTTATTACAGGTATGATAATACCGCTTCAGACAATCTCAAAAACCATGTATGGCCGGCTGCTACACAGATGTGGGTAAATGCAGGACTGGGCCTTCAGTTTGTGTATGATCAACAGGCAGTGCAGCCGAGATATATTGTGCTGGGTGAAAACCAGGACCAGTCGGCATATTCGACCAGCATCGGTGCGCCGGCAGGAAGCATGAGGATCTCCATAGACCTCACCGTTTATGGCGCCGGGAACCTTGCCCATGAAATAGGACACGCGCTGGGCCTGGAGCATGAACAAACGCGTCATGACCGGGAACTGTTTGTGTTGGTCAATACCGCAGGTCTTACCCCCAACTGGGCATACCAATACAACATCAAATCAAACGCCACGCCTGTTGGCCCATTCGATTTCGGCTCCATTATGTTGTATCCCAGTCAAAATAATCGTCTCACCAAACTGGACGGAACAGGATGGCCGACAAACCGCCGGAACCCTTCTGCTACCGACATCCTGGGCATCAACTACAAGTACAACATCACTTCTTATACCAGTGACGGTACTTATGAATTAACGACACAGCTCATCAGCCGCAAAGCCCTGCAGGCAGACAACCTGCATGATAGCATTTTTGCGGGTGCCGTGAGAGACACATTAGCGCAGCGATGGAGAGTAAGGCACCAGAATAATGGATTTTATAAACTCACCGCATGGAGGGACTCCACCAAATGCCTGACCAAATCAAATACAGGCATTGTATTACAGACGTATACCGGTGTTGATAGCCAGTTGTGGGCAATTACCCCTTCTTATATTAATCAATACTTCAGGTTGGTCAGCAAAACCGATAATAAATTATGCATGAGCCTCGATACCACAGGTGTAGGTATCGCGCGGCCAGCTGTAGCAACCAAAGGGTTTAAAGTGGACACAGCCCAACAATGGCAGTTAAGAAAGATTCAATAATGTTGGCTGTTTTAACATGTTAAAAAAGAGGCGCCTCATTCCTGAGGCGCCATTTGTTTGTTTAAAGCTGGCCCGGAGGTGATTACTTCCGGCCCTCCCCCACATATTAAGATGTCATTAGCATTTTAATTAAAAAAGGATACTTACCTTTAGCCACATGTTACGGACAATCTTTTTAGCGGGTGTTTTCATGTCGGCTATGGCTGCAAAAGCGCAGACAGTGCCGGTTTTCGGTGCCGGCCACCGCATGGAGTCGGCTTTCGGCTCCCCTCAGCGGGTCAACGATACCAGCAACGTTCACAAAAAATGGTTTACGACCAAATATGTGGGCATCTCCACCGGCGTTATCGCCTTTAACGGCGGGAGCAGTTCCTTTATGTCGGTACCTTTGGGACTACAGCTCAACCGTCAGCTGACCAATAACCTGTTCGCCTTTGGCGGCGTATCAGTGACGCCGTATGTTTTCCGTTACAACAATGTGCCGTATCAGCCTGCGATTAACAAGAATAGTGGCTTCATGCAAACAAGTAACGTTGCCGCCTATTCAGATGCGAAAGTAGGCATCATGTATATCAGCAATGACAGGACTTTCTCCATTTCCGGCAGCATTGGTGTAGGCAGAGGCACCTACCAGGGCTATTCTCCGTTTTATGCCCCGATGTACGCCCCGATGCGATAACCGGGAAAAACACGCCGGCCATGTTTAACTATGAGTTTGCCAAACCGCAGCACCAGCTATTAACGCCTTATGTTGAATACTTCGTTCAACTGGGCGGTACCGGTGTATTGTTCAAATCTATCTATTCCCGGCTTAATACTTCTTTCCTGATGGATTTTGATCAGGGTACTTTTTACGATGGACAGTCCATAAAAACAGGACTGTTGAACGTGAAAGATAAGATGGTCCAATTCAGCCCTGTTGCCAGTCATTCCGCTCCTGCAGATAAATTTTTCGTTAGCTTCACCCCTTATGGATTAAGTGTATTTACCAGGCTGCCCATGCAGGAATTAGGCAGTGGCGCGGTGTCCGGAGAAGATATTTTCGGAAGCAGCTTTTATCAGTTGTACGAGCAATTGCAATCGTTGCCTTTTGCCGCGCGGGTTAGTTTGTTTGAAGCGTTTCTATTGCAGCGGTTCACCGCACCACATGCTTCTCATCAGCTTATTGTTGATCTGGCAGATGGAATTAAAAATAACATAGGCAGATCTCCATTCGGGCAGCTACAGGCACTGCCATTAAGTGAGCGACAGATAGAACGAAACTTCAAGCGGTATATCGGCATCAGCATGAGCCGCTTTCTTCGCATTTCCCGTTTTGAATGGGCCAAACAACTCATTGCCAACCAGCCATCCCTGCGGCTAACGGACATTGCACATCTGGCGGGGTACTTCGACCAGTCCCATTTTATTGCCGATTTTAAACGGCTCACCGGCGTCAGTCCAAAAAACTTTCAGATGTGTTGTTCCTCGCATCAGAGAATGTCGGTATGATACAATTCCAAACCAGGTTGCGGTGATAGTTTTGCCTATAAACTCCATTTGATTTATGCAAAACAGGAATCGTATTTTAGTAGTTGGCGCCACTGGCCAGCAGGGCGGCGCCGTGGCCCGTGTATTATTAACAGAAGGATGGATGGTACGCGGATTTACCCGTGACACCACCAGTACCGCTACACAGGAACTCACCGCCCTGGGAGCGGAAATGGTAAAAGGAGATCTGGCTGACCAGGCCTCCATTGATGAGGCCATGGAAGACGTGTATGGTGTCTTTAACGTACATCCGGGGCCATTGGCCGTGGACCAGGACGAAGTACAGGCCGGGAAAAATATCGCCGATGCAGCGAAGGCGCACCGGATTTCCCACCTGGTATATAGTTCCGCTATTGGTGTAGACCAGGCAGCGCAAACCGGGATGCAAACCGAAAAAGCAATCGTAGAAAAGTATATTCAGGCCACAGGCATCTCCTATACCATATTGCGGCCTGCTTCTTTTATGGAAAACTTTCTCAACCCGAAATTCGGACTACAGGGCACTTCATTTACCACCGCAGCGCTACCAACTACCCAAATGCAGCTGATTGCGCTGGAGGATATCGGTAAACTGGCAGCCATGGCCTTCCGGCAGCCCGAAGTATTTGATCAGAAAATCATAGAACTGTCAGGCGATACCTTAACCCCCGTGCAAATGGCAGCCGCCATGAGCAAAACCACCGGTCTGCACATCACCTATGAACTGCTTCCCATGGAAACACTACGACAGCTCAATCCCCGATTCGCCAGAGGCTACGAATTCCTCAACTCCGGTAAGACCACCAAAGCAGATGAGGAAAGCCTGCGCAACATTCATCCGGACCTGCTGACGTTTGAAGCATGGCTGAAGAAAACAGGCGCGAAAAAAATGATGAATTAAGTACGCTTCAACACAATAAAGCAGAACGCCCGGTATAGTACCGGGTGTTCTGCTTTATTGATATCTCTTTCAAACAGACTTACTGCCTTAGTCCTGAGGCGCCATTTGTTTGTTTTGTCAATACCTGGTTTCAGGTGTTTCCCTGATGATGCTTAATACACAGGTCTCATTCCTTTTGTTTTCCAATAATCGATGATGGGTTGGTAAGGACCGTATTTATGTTGCGCGACGGAAAAGGTGTCCGCGAAAGGCTTATGATCATAATCGATCGCTTTCTCCGCAGGATGCGGGTAGTCGAAGGTTTTAGGATCAGGCCTTTTATGGATATTGTCGTCGTTCACAAATGCTGCAATATCGAGTGCATCTTTATCGGAGAGGAAAGGTTTGCCCTCTCCTGTCTTGTCGAACGGCATGTTATTTTTCAGCCATTCTGCCTGCTTGATCACGCGGTGCATACTGGAACCGGGCTGGTACGACTGGCTGCCCCACAGCGGTGGATATACGTAGGTGCTTTTATCCGCACGCCACTGCCCTTCTCCGTCGGCGCCATGACAACGTGCGCAGTTTTCCCGGAAGAGCAAGGCGCCGCGACCGGGATCTGCAGCTACATCAGGGAAGCTGACAGGACGGTTCTTCTCTCCTTTGAATGTTTTATCTTTTGGCGCGAAGCTGTTAATCCATTTCAGGTAGGAAAGAAAAGCCACCATCTCCTTACTGTCCAGCGGCAGCGGACGGCCATTGTGCGGCCTTGTTACACAGTTGTTGATCCGCTCTGCAAGGGTAAGCACTTTTCCTTCACGGGCACGGTACTGCGGGTAATGATCGTGCGAAGCAATGAGGGAGAAGGAAAATGGTTTCGTACCGGCATCCTGGTGACAGTTGGTGCAATTCATCCTGTTACCCAGAAATTTACCGGCAGTACCTTCCGGACCTATATAACGTGCCGTATTGATCATCAGCTCACGGCCATAACGTACGGCTTCTCCGAACTGACCGGCAGGCATCAGCGCAGTATCGATAACGACAGCAACCTCCGTGCCGGGTATTTCCGGTCTGGCCGCCGGCTTCCCTTTCCCTTCAGAGGTACAGGCGGCACTTCCCCACCATATACCTAAACCAATCAATCCTGCTATCAACCAGCTATGCTTCATGCGATGTGTTTTAATTGTGATCAATGTGTATAACCGGGCCTTGAAATGTATGGCATCACTTGTTCCGACGGAATAAAAGAGGCCCTGTATGATGTCATGCCTGTCCGTAACAACCAGAGAAAACGGCCCTGGAAAGTGGAGAGGATGACCGTATTCCTTTTGGTAGCACATTGGAGCAAGGCGCTATCTCCAACGAGGTAGCTGCTGCCCATTCTTTCATTGTAGTTCTCCGGCGGCAGTTTAGTATTGACGACCAATGTTGCTTTTTTATTTTTTTCGTCGATATCGAATGCGAGTGTCCTCGATATTTTTTTGCTGACGCCATTATCGAAGAACATCAGCTGACCATGCTCGTTGATATGTACCGCGTGCGCCTGGTCAAACAATGCGGAATCAGGCAGCGGAAAATCGCCGCCCCTGCCCAGTACCCACAGGCGTTTACCACTGTGGGCATCTATCTTCCATATCTGTCCGTTGTTATAGAAAGATACCAGGTAGTTACTGTCTCTGTCGAATGCGATGCAGTTGGCGTGCATCCAGTCTTTCTTGTCTTTCAGGATGTTGTTGTCTTTCAGGGGATCAAGTACGTCGAACACCGTCCATTTCCACACCTGGTGGCCCTGGCGGTCGAGCACCAGTATGCCGTCGCCTTTCACTGTGTCTTGTTTGACGCCGCCCCTGCTGCTGAGGTCCAGCACCTTTTCTTCTACGCATAAGCTCACGATTTGCCCACCGGCGTTCTGCATGATCTCATGATGGATGGTCTGCTTAAAATCCTGTTGTCCTTTTTTCAGGTGGAGCAATGTATCGCCGGTGAGGGAAAGTTCGAGTATTTCATCACCGTAGCTGGTTTCATATGCAGGGCCGCCCAGCAATGAAAGCAGGGTATGGTTTGCGGTGAACCGCGCCACCTTGAAGCCGGAGCCGCTCACCTGGTGGTACCACACGATATCGCCTTTGGCATTCACCAAAAAAAGCGCACCAGGATCATCACGGCGTGACACCAGGACATACCCTTTGCGAAAACTTTCCGGGAGCACGCTGCTGTCCGGACAGATCACATTGAAGAGCCCTTTCATCCAGATAGGCACGTCCGGCGTATGGAAATCATACCCCTTGCTTTCCTGTAATTCGCTCCCCCGGCCGGAGAGCACTTTGTATTCGTAGTCGCTCGCGGGCAGGAGGTTGGTAAGGACAATATCGTGATGCAATTTGTGCACGGAGACCAGCGTAGTATCCCGTTGCTGTTCATGCCCTTTTTGCCAGTATACAACGGCCACATCCACCGTATCGGTACATTGCACGGATGCCTTTACTTTCATGGCATTCTGGCCCTGGGAAGTTAGTATGATCTCTGTAATGCCATGACCACTGTTCATGCATGATTGCCATAGCAACAACAATGCGGCTGCCACTGTTACCAGCGGCAGCCTGCATCGCAAACTATTTTTTCTTTTTCTATCCATCTTATTGACGTCGGTCGTTGTTACTAAGGTTCTTGTCCAGATCTACCTGTGCCTGTGGATAAGGGAAATATTTATCTCTCGGCATAGTGATAGAAGGCACCAGTTTTACAGCAGAAAGATAGGTATTGACCACGCTTTGATACTTGTTCATGCGGACCAGGTCCTGGCGGCGTTTACATTCGAAGAAGAATTCCCAGCCACGTTCCTGGAGGATAGCATCTCTCAACGCATCTTTCGTAAAGGTGCCCGCATCAGCTAATGGCGTGGCATGCGAACGGCCTTTCACCTGGTTGATCAGCGAGATGGCTTCGGCAACAGGACCATTCAGCTCATTCAGCGCTTCCGCCCTGCACAGCAGGATGTCTGCGTAACGCAGAATAGGGAACACGTGCCCATCGTAGTAAGTAGTAGAACCGTGCGGATCTGCGAACTTGGTGGTAGCTACATCCGGCATGTAGTAATAACCGGTAGGCGGTTTGGTTTGGCCCGGAGGCGCCTGCATATAATGCAGGCCATCGGTGCCAACATAATCGTAGTAGAACATCTGTTTGCGGTCGTCGTTATCGCCGAAAGTGTTCCAGAAGTACCAGGTAAGTGCAAAGTACTGCCACCGGTCTGTTACCTGCGGGTTGTTGATAGGCCCGAAGTGGTTCATGACCTCCACCGCATCGGTGAGCGGATCAGCGAGCGCGCTGAAGATATTCTCCTGGCACCACTTGTTCTTTTCAGCGAACAGACCTGCATAAGAAGGATACAGGCTATAGTTGAGCTTCATTATTTCAGTGGTCAGGTCCAGCGCTTTTTGCCATTCATGCTCGCGCATGTACAGTTTGCAAAGGAGCGACAGTGCCGCTCCTTTAGTAGCGCGTCCGATATCGTTGGTACTGTAAAGCGTGCTCGTTTTGTAATCTACCGGCAGATTTTGTGCGGCATTTTGCAGGTCGCTGATGATCAGCTTATTGATATCTGCCACCGGCGAAGGTGCTGCCGCAGCGCCATAGGAAGGATTGGTCTGATTTTTTTCCACGGTAGATTCATCTACGAGGACCACCGGACCGAAAGCATCGGTGAGGTCTATATAACCGAGGGCACGGAGGAAATGCAGTTCCCCGATGAATTGCGCCTTCTGCGCATCGGTGAGGATACTCATCTTCGGGATATGGTACAACGCGATGTTGGCATCTGTTACCAGTTTATACTGGTGCTGCCATGCAAAGGCGAGGTAAGTATTATTGGGAGACCACTGGCAATCTGACATCAATCCCACATCACCGCCGGAGCTGGCGTGGCCGATATCGGTGGTGAGATCGGAGATCGTCACCTGGAAACCGGCATAATACATCCAGGCGTCGCTACGGCCGCTGGGTTGTTTCAGCCTGGAGTAGACACCATTCACGGCAGCTTTGGCATCGCTTAGCGTGAGGAAGGCATTATCATCGGAGAGATAGCTGTATACCTTCGGTTCCACCGTTTTCTTGCATGATGTGCTTCCCAGGAGCAGCGCAGCAAGTGCTATATATGCGTATTTCATTCTTTCAAAAAATTACAGGTTAAAAGTTTACTTTCAGGCCGGCAGTAAAAGTGCGGTAAGCAGGGAACGCCGTGTAGTCCAGTCCGGATGAAAGGTTGGCATTGCTACCGCTGCTGTTCAGGTTACTATTCACCTCCGGATCGCTTCCTGTATATTTAGTGATGGTAAATAAATTCTGTACACTTCCGTACACCCTGATACCTCTCAGCCCTTTCAGGAAGGTTTTGGACACCGGAACATTGTAACCCAGTGTGATCATCTTACAACGCAGGTAAGAAGCATTCTCCACGAAGCGTGAGTTCATCAGGCCACCGTAGGCGATGGCATAACCATCCCTTGGAATATCGGTATTAGGGTTGGTGGTGGTCCACCTGTTCAGCGCATCCGTACCGGGACCGGATTCAAGCACCAGGCGGGTGGCGTTGTACAGACTGTAATCCAGCGCTCCCTGTAAAAAGATGCTTAACTCGAAATCCTTGTAGGTAAAGGTATTACTGATACCATAGATGTAATGCGGGTTGGCATTGCCGAGATAGGTGCGGTCATTCGCATCGATGATACCATCGGGTTTACCATCAGGACCGCTGACATCCTTAAACTTCGGATCTCCCGGTTTAGACAATGGCTGTGCGGGATGTGCCTCACCCGCCTTGATCACACCATCGTACTGATAACCGTAGAAAGTACTGAGCTCCTGCCCGGGCGCAAGTTTGGTAAAGTCCATACCACGACCGCCGTACAGGTTGGCCGTTTGTGTGATGATATACGGACGGCCGCCCAGGTCAAGACATTTTTGTTTGTTGTAGGCGATGTTGATGGTGGTAGTCCAGTTGAATGAATTATTGTGGATATTTTCTGTGGTGATACCCAGTTCTATTCCTTTATTTTCCAGGCTGCCGGTGTTTACTGTCTGGGAAGAGAACCCGTTCCAGTCGCCAATGGGCACGTTAAATATCAGGTCGTTCGTTTTCTTGTGATAGTAGTCGAGGGTAACATTCACGCGGTTATTGGCGAAGCCCATATCTACGCCCAGGTCCAGCTGCGCGGTGCTTTCCCAGCGAAGGTCGGGATTCGACAGGCGTGTGGCCACCGTACCCGGATAACTTGCACTGCCTTCACCAAGCGACACGTTAATAGGGCCAAACTGCGACATATAGATATAAGCAGGAATACGGTCGTTACCCGTTACACCATAGCCGCCTCTGAACTTCAGGTTGGAAAAGATATGCAGGTCTTTGATGAACTGTTCCTCTCCCGCTCTCCATGCAACAGATCCGGAAGGGAAATAACCATAGCGGTAGTTCGGTCCGAAGAACGAAGATCCATCGCGGCGGAAAGTGAAGGTGAGCAAATATTTATCTTTCAATGCATAATTCACGCGGCCGTAGGTAGAACCGATCTTTCCCGGCAGCGTAAGACTGGTGCTGGCCAGACGTTCCGTACCGGCGCCGAGGTTGTGGTACAGGAATGCGTCCGTACTGAAGTTCTGCACCTGTGAATAGTGCTGCTCTTTCATGTCAGACTGGTAAGATGCACCCGCTACCACATTCAGCGAGTGAATATTGTTGAACACTCTTTTATAAGTAAAATAGCCCTCTACGAGGTTACGGGTGGTGGCTACGTCATTCAGGCTGGCCTTACCATTCACCTTTTCACCGTCAACAAGATCGCGCGGAAGATAGGTGCCTTCTTTCGTGGTAAAGTATTCCGTGCCGCCATTTACACGGAAGCTGAGACCGTTGATGATCTCATATTCCGCATATACATTGATGTTCACCTTGTTCTCATAGCGGTCGTTGGTAGGCGCCATGAGCCAGGCCAGCGGGTTATCGCGGCCTTTGAACCGGGCATAGCTGCCGTCTGTATTGTATACCGGTAAAGCAGGAGATGCAGTGAGCACGCCATACATCACGTTTGAAGGGACGATGTTACCGTCATACGTTTTGAAATTCGTATAGGCGTGGGAAGCATAAATACTGGCACCGGTCTTGAAATGTGGCGTAAACTGTTTGTCGAAGTTCAGGCGCACGGAATACCGCTTGTAATCGGTATTCTTCAGGGCACCTTCCTGGTCAAAATAGTTAGCGGACAATGAGACGTGGTCTGTGGCGTTGCCTCCGCTTACGCTGAGGCTGTGGTTTTGTACCACGCCCGGACGTGTGGCCAGATTGAACCAGTCATTATTACGGCCGCTGGCGAGGTCGGCAGCGGAATAATAGTCTGGCAGGCCTTTTTCGTTGGCTTTGGCATTGGTCACTTTCATGTTGTCCAGGCCATCCATTTTATCATATGCTTTGGTGATGCGCTGTACACCATAGTATCCGTCGTACTGGATCGAAGGTTTACCCGACTTGCCTCTCTTCGTGGTGATCATCACCACGCCATTAGCGCCACGGGCGCCGTAGATAGCGGTAGACGAAGCGTCTTTCAATATCTGGATATCATCAATATCATTCGGGTTGATATCCTTTCCCGTTTCAGAAGGGAATCCATCCACCACATACAGCGGCTCGTTGGTAGAGTTGATGGAGTTGCCGCCCCTGATACGGACAATTGTCTGTCCGCCTGGTGCGGAATTCGACTGGCTGACCTGCACCCCTGCCGCACGGCCCTGGATGGCCTGTGCCGCATTGCTGGTAACGCCGCCGTTGTTCATCTGGTCGCTGGAGATAGAGCTGATGGAGCCGGTAAGGTCCTTTTTCTTTGTTGTACCATAACCTACGACCACTACATCGGAGAGGTTGGACACATCGGCCTCCAGGTTTACTTTCAGCGTGGTGTTTTTGCCATCGAATTTGATGGAAGTGGCCTTATAGCCTACCATACTGATCTCCAGTGTTTCGCCGGGATTGGCACTGATGTGGAAACTGCCATCCACTTTGGTGACCACACCATGTTTGGTCCCTTTTACTGTGATGGTGGCGCCGGGTAGCGGCAGTCCTTTTTCGCCGGTTACGATACCCGATATTTCCACTTGCTGCAGAGGAGCAGCGGGTGCCGGCGCCAAAGGTTTTGCCTTTACGATGACAGCGCCGCCTTCAATCGTGCAGGTAAGCGGCTGGTTGCGCATAAAGAGGGTAAGCGCATCATTTACCGGCATATTGGTCACCGACAAGGTGGTCTTAGCGCTCTTTTCCAATACGGCTTCGTCGGCCAGCACGTTCATGCCGGTTTGCCGTGTGATCTCACGGAAAAGGTCTTTGGCAGAGGCGTTTTTGAGCGACAGGCTCACTACCTGGTAAGGCTCCCTCGCCTGGCTCACCTGCGTAGCAGTGGCAAGGCAAAACAGTGCTAGCAGCTTGCTGACCTTCAGCATACTGGTTGGCCGCCGCTTTCTGGCATGGCGGGTACAGGCAATAGTACTTGATAACATACTTCTGCTGGATTTGGATTTTGATTTAGATAAGTGTTTGGTTGCAGTCTCGATACATCTGTCTTTTTACGATGATTGCAGGCTGTTTTGGTTGATCATATAATTGTTCACTTCCTTTTTATGCTTATTCGCCTTTAATAACCAGTTGTTTTCCTTCCAATCTGAAGGTTACATCATTTGCCTGCAGCATTTTCAATACGTTCGCCAGGGAGCTGCCACGGCTGATCATCCCGAAAAATTTCCTTGGTTTCACTTTCCCTTCATATACCACCTCTATATTGTACCAATGGGAAAACTGCCGCATGACACTGGTGATATCAGTATTATCGAACTGAAAATATCCGCTCTTCCATGCCACAATTTCGCTGACATTCACATCGGCGACCTTTCTGATATTTCCATTGGCTTTCACCTGCGATTGCTCTCCGGGCGCCAGCTGCAGGCTGTTGTCCCCACTATTGACCCTCACGGCTCCCTGTACGAGGGTGGTATTGATACTTGCCTCATCAGGGTATGCATTGATATTGAAATCCGTTCCGAGCACGTCCACGGTCATCTGCCCCACTTTGATCCTGAAAGGCCGGCGCGCATCGGGCGCGATCTCGAAATAGGCTTCCCCGCTCAGTTCCACCGCTCTTTCCTGGTGACTGAATGTTACCGGGAAACGCACCGTGGATGCAGCATTAAGCCAGATGCGGCTTCCGTCGGACAATACCAGCGGATACATTTGTTCCGCCGCGGTAGAGAGCGTGTTATACACCATCGACTGAGCGCCGCTGCCCGTTTTTTCATATATGAGCTGGCCATCTTTGTTAGTGACAGCGCTGTTACCTTGCATCAGTTGCTGTATCCCGGCACTGTCCAATTCTATTTTCTCCCCATTGGCGAGGGTCAGTACCGTCTTGTTGCCTGCGCCCTTCGTTACAACCGGCATCGTTTTCACCATGGCCATTTCTGGCGGGAGGTGTGCCTGCCGCTTTAGCAGCCATACTGCCGTCAGCAGCAAACCGGCCAGTAATGCCGCAGCGGCGGTATACCGGATGATGCCTTTGTTCAATTTCCGTACCGGCGCCGCTGCTGAAGGCGCCTGTATGCGTTGCAGCAATTTTTCCCGCACGCGGCTGCCATATTCGCCGGCATCAGGGGTGCCCCCTTCCGGCTTCACCTGGCGAAAGGCCGCCTGTAGCTCGCTGAGCAAGGTACGGTCACCATCATGCTGCTGAAGGTAGCCCATCAGCTCCTGCGCCTCATCCGGCGTGCAGGTACGTTGTTGCCAGCGTGACAACAACTGCCGGTAATATTCAGGATTTTTTTCTGTGGGCATATATATACTATCCGAAAAAAAGGATGTAGGGTGGGTCCCCGGAGAAATTTTTTTTTAAGGACGGATAGCGGCAGGTAAAAAACAACCGATGACGACCAGGGGCAATACCCCGCCGGCATGATGGTAAAAGAAGAATTGTATGCTGCGCATGGCCAGCACCATGTGCTCTTTCACCGTATTGCGGGAGATCCCGAGTTCCGTGGCCACTTCTTCATAACTCTTGCATTCCTCCCGGCAGAGACGGAACACACGCTGACGCTGTGGTGGCAGTTGCGATACGGCCTCACGGAGCAGCTGCTCGTACTCCTTCCACAGCACGCGCGCCTCAGCATCATCCGTTTGCCGGTATACCTCCAGGATAGCCTGCGTACGCAGCTCCTCATCAGCTGATATCTTCTTCAGCAATTTAAATACATGATTACGGGTGATGCGGTAGAGATAACCGCTGAACGACAACTCCGGGTTGATACGTTCCCGTATCTCCCATATCCGCGCAAACACCTCCTGCAACGCATCCTCTGCCAGTTGCGGTATACTGATAAAATGGAGAATATAACTGTAAAGCGAGGAATAATACTGGTTATAGATAGCAATAAATGCTTCCGGATCACCCAGTCGTAACCTCCCCAACAAGACGGTCTCATCATTGCTCACTGTGCACTCGATTTGGTTACTAAGATAATTATTCGCAGGATTTTTTCTTTTATTTTTTCGGGAAATAACAAGCCGTTAGGATTTTATAGGTTGGGTAACATCATCTCCATAGGAGCCAGATCAATAGCATAATTTCACAAACAGGAAATACTACTAAGGTGTTATTTTAGCCCGCCTGAAAATCGCTTACTTCGTTTGTATAACTTGTTACAACAAATCGCAAGCGCGTCTATGCCGCTGATTTTCATGCAATCCCTTTAAAATAACCTGGTGATTATCCGACCACCCGTTTAATCCCCTGCTTTTCTTATTCAACTACTAGTTATGTTAACACATGTTTTCCCTCTACATCCTACCCAGAAGGATATTTATGTAGACCAACTGATGAATCCTGAAAGCCCTCATTACTCCCTGTCAGGATATCTTAAATTAAAAGGCCGGCTCAATAAAGCAAGATTTGCCACAGCTGTCAGCACGGTGATCTCTGGTAATGACATTTTCCGGATGAGCTTTGATCCGGGAAGTCTGCAACCAGAAGGATACCTGAGCGACAGCTCCCCGGAAATACCTTTGCAGGAAATAGACCACAGCTACCGGAACAACCCGGAAGCCTATACGGTGGAATGGATGCAGCAACAATGCAACACTACTTTTCAACTTAAAAAAGGTAATCCGCTATTCGAACATTACCTGGTAAAAATCGCTGAAGAAGAATACTGGTATCAGTTCAGGTATCATCACCTTATCATCGATGGCAGCGGATATCAGCTTTTCCTACAGGCAATAGCACAGCAGTACAGGCAACCTGAAAACACCACCGTCTATCCTTCCTACGCAAAAGAAATTGAAGATTACGCCCCTTTTTATCAGCGCGACTCTTATCAGCAACAACTCCAGTACTGGAAAGAAAAACTTAAAAACAAGCCTCCTAAAATCTTTCATTATAAATATCATCATCACGACGGGCAGGGGAAAACCAGCGCCCTCTTTACCCAGCCATTATCCTCTGCAGAAAGGACGCAGCTAGAGCAGCTGGCACAAACCTGCGGATACAGTTTACAGAAGCTCACCGTAGCAGCGGTCATCATCTACTTTGCCCGCATTACCGGACATGCTGAATTATTGCTGGGCATCGTACGCCACCGACGCCTGACACCGCTGCAACGCAGCACCATAGGCATGTACTCCGGTATCGTTCCATTCATCGGCGAATACAACCCTGATGATACCCTCCTGGACCTGCTGCATAAAATTGATGCCGCACAAAAAGAAGATTATCATCATCAGCAGGCATCGCTGAATGATCTTAGCAGTATGCTAAAAGACAAGCAGACAGACAGCTCCCTGTTTGAAGTACTTGTCAATTATGTATTGCTCGATCTCCAACTCGATTTTGATGAAAATATTTCCACCTCTTTCCATCAGATATGGACGGAATACGAAAGGAGGCCACTACGTGTTTACTGGCAGGACTACGGCAGGCACCAGCCTTTACAATTGAATATCCTCCATCAACTGGCGTATATCAAAAAAGAGGAAGCAGTGTTGCTGTCCGGACGCATACTCCATATCATCTCACAGTTTGCAGACAAACTGCATCACCCTGTCAGCAAAATTGATATAATACCTGCCGATGAAAAAACAATGCTCCTGCAGTCTTCCCGTTCAGGGGCAGACTTCCACAGCAGCCAAACCATCTACTCCATTTTTGAGCAGCAGGCAACACGTACACCTGATCGTATAGCCATCTCCTGCAACGACCGCTCGCTTACCTATAAAATGCTGTACGAACGTGCCCAACAACTGGGGCATTATTTAAACAGCAAAGGCGTAGGAAAAGATACTTTGGTACCCGTTTGCATAGAACGGTCCCCCGAAATGATCGTGGCACTCCTCGGCGTGTTACGTGCAGGCGGGGCTTACGTTCCCATAGACCCTGAATACCCGGAAGAACGCATCCGTTTTATACTGGAAGATACTGCCGCCAGCGTCGTGATCACGTCCGTAGAAAGCCAGCCGGCGCTCAAAACAATATATGACGGAGAGACCGTGATATTAAGTGATCACCCGGACTTTTCACCTGTGGAAACGACGGTGCTCCCCCCCGCAGCCCAGCCGCATGATGCGGCCTATGTGATTTATACTTCCGGTTCCACAGGAAAGCCCAAAGGGGTGATCATAGAACATCGCAATGTTGTTAGCCTGTTTGCGGCCATGCCGGGATATTACGATTTCAATGAAGAGGATGTATGGACGATGTTCCATTCCTATTGCTTTGATTTCTCTGTATGGGAGATGTATGGCGCACTCTTCTACGGCGGCCGCCTGGTAATAGTGCCAAAGCATCTCACCAAAGATACCGCCGCCTTTGCAGCACTACTGAAAAAGGAACAGGTTACCGTGCTGAATCAAACCCCTGCCGCATTCTATGTACTACAGGAAGCGGTCACCACCAACGACGCCTATAACGATCTTTCAGTACGGTGCGTCACTTTCGGCGGAGAGGCGTTGAACCCTGCAAAACTGGTATCCTGGAAAAGGAAATTCCCCGGCTGCAGCCTGATCAACATGTATGGCATTACTGAAACGACCGTCCATGTCACCTACCAGGCAATAACCGACGAACACCTGAACAGCACCGGCAGTATGATAGGGCGGCCAATTCCGTCCCTGGGGGCTTATATACTTGATGCTCACCAGCAACTGCAGCCTGTAGGCGTACCAGGAGAACTGTATATCTCCGGTGCCGGCCTTGCAAGAGGATACCTGAACCGCGACGAGCTGACGGCTGAAAGGTTTATTGCCAACCCTTTCCATTCCGACACAAGCCCTCGTTTATACAAAACCGGCGATCTTGCCCGACGGCTACCCGATGGTACCATGGAATATCTTGGCCGCATAGATAACCAGGTAAAAATACGCGGGTACCGGATAGAATTAGGTGAGATAGAAAATGTGCTGCACCGCTGCACCGCGGTGAAACAGGCTGTTGTTATCGTCAAATCCTCTCCTATCAGCACCTCGGAAGAAAAACAATTAGCAGCCTATATTGTACCCAATGGCGAATTCAACAGGGAGGTGATCATTAGCCATATGCGTGAGTGGCTTCCTGATTATATGATTCCGTTACTCCTCACCGCTGTCAGCGAAATGCCGCTGACGAAAAACGGGAAAATTGATAAATCAGCACTATCTGAACTACATACTTACATCCGGCATAACGCCGAAAGAGAAGTCCCCCAAAACGCCCGGGAGCAGCAGCTGGCCGCTATCTGGGAACAGGTATTGGGTGTAGAGGACATCAGCAGAAATGATAATTTCTTTGAACTTGGAGGCGACTCCATCCGGCTGATCAAGGTAGTCAGCAGCATCAGGAAGGTCTTTGACAAAGAACTACAGGCTGCCGATGTGTACAGGGCTGCCACCATTGCAGATTTATCGCAGCTGATCGGAGAACTGCACACCCATGCCAATGATACTGCCAGGAAAGATATCCTCCTTGATATAGGCAGACAAAAAAATGCACTGCTCCCCTCTCTGCCTGATGCGGACGCCATTGAAGATATCTTTCCGATGAGCGACATACAATCGGGGATGATCTACGCTTCCCTGCGCAATCCTGAAGACGCCATCTATCATGATCAGTTTTCCTCCCGTATGCCGCCGAACACCGATCTCAAAAGACTCGAAAAAGTACTGTCACTGATCAGCGCCAGACATGGTATACTGAGAACCGCCTTCAGTCTTGATGCCCACACGGAAAACATGCAAATCGTGTACAAGTCCGTACCGATACAACTGCCTGTACTGGACATGAGCCACCTGGAAGAAGACAAAGAGCTGGTAAATGACTACCTGCAAAAAGAACGCGGCATTCCATTCAATTACGCACAAGCTCCGCTCTGGCGTACTGCTGTGATAAAACTGAAAACGCACTGCGTATTCATCCTCCAAATGCATCACGCCATATTGGATGGATGGAGCGTTGCCAGTCTTAATACAGAAATCAACAACCTCTATACTTCCGCGTCACCGGATGTGCTGCCTGCACTGAAAGCCACCTACAAAGATTATGTTGTAGAAAACATCCTCGAAAAAAACAATGCGCAATCAAAATCCTTCTGGATGCAGGAGATGGACGGCTACAAACACCTCGATATTTTCACCGCCGAAAAAGTTAACCTGCGCTTCATCAAAAAATATGAACCCGGCGTACTGGATGCTTTAAAGCAAAAAGCGAAAAAAGAAGGTATCTCTGTCAGCACGCTTTTCCTGGGAGCGTTTTACTATGCTGTCAGCATGCTTACCCATGAAGATGAACTGACGTTGGGGCTTGTGACCAACAACAGGCCTCTCATTGAAGATGGTGATCAGATGCTGGGGTGCTTCCTCAACACCCTTCCGTTAAGATGTAAAGCCTCCGGCAGGGCTACCTGGCGCGAGCTGATGTCCGGCCTGGAACAAAAGCAGTTGTCACTAAAAGCCTACGACCGCCTGCCACTTGCAGAGATAGCAAGGTTGCACCCGAATCACAGCACCGAAGGAAATCCCTTTTTTGACGTGCTGTTCAACTTCATCAATTTCCATGTGTATGATCAGCTAAACGACCGTCTCCTGCAAGGCACTGTCAATGACCCCGGGACCATGACCTTTGGCAGCTTTGCGGTAGCCAATACCTATTTAGACTGTACCGTGAGCACAACCGGCGACGTGCTGACCATTCTCCTGTGTCAAACCTATCAACTGAAATCAGGAAAGACGCTGGAAGAGTTCTCTGCATACATCGAGAAGATACTACAGCAAATATTGCATCACTATGATGAACAGATCAACAGAACGGCGCTGCTCTCCCCGCGTGAGCTGGATATGTGTTTCACCCCGATGAACAAAGTAACAGCAGAACAGCCTGTATTCAATACCATTCGGGGTACATTTGAAAAACAGGTATCACTGTATCCGGATGCCACAGCGCTTACCGGCACCGGTACCCTGACATATGCCGAATTGAATGCACGGGCCAATCAGCTGGCGTATTACCTGAAAGAGCTGGGCGTGAAGAAGGATACTCCCGTACCCGTTTGCATAGACCGGTCGGCCGACCTGATCATTGCCATACTGGGCATCCTGAAGGCCGGAGGGGCCTATGTTCCGCTGGACCCCGCCTATCCAAAGGAACGTATTGCACGCATGGTAGAAGATATCACCTACCAGGTGGCCATTACCATGAGCAGTAATACCCAGCTGTCAGACACACCGGCAAAAGTGGTATACCTGGACACGCTCAGAGACACGCTTTCGATGCTTCCTTCGGACAACCTGCAGCAGGATATCCATCCGGATGATCTGGCCTATGTGATGTTTACCTCTGGTTCTACCGGCCGTCCCAAAGGCGTAATGGTCACTCACGGCAACGTGGTGAGCCTTGTCTTTAAATGCGACTTTGTAGCACTTACTGCCAACGATGTTTTACTGACTACCAGCGCGCTCTCGTTTGACGGCACCACGCTGGATTTTTGGGGGATGCTGCTCAATGGCGGACAGCTGTTGCTTTGCAGCGACGAACAGCTCCTGGACAACGAGCTCCTGAAAAAAGCCATCGAACAACATCATGTAACTAAAATATGGTTTACATCGGGATGGTTAAATCAACTGGTCGATACAGATATCAGCATATTCGCCCATCTGCATACTGTTATCACCGGCGGTGAGAAGCTATCGGAAACACATATCAGCAAGTTACGTGCTGCTTATCCAGGCCTTGAAATCATCAATGGTTACGGGCCTACAGAAAACACCACCGGATCATTGAACTATCGCATAGGACGGGAAATAACGGGTGATATTCCTATCGGGCTTCCGATGAAATACCGTACCGCATATGTGCTGGACACGCAACAACGGTTGCTGCCGGTGGGCGTAACAGGAGAGCTGTATGTAGGCGGAGCCGGGCTTGCGCGCGGATATTACAATAATCCGCTGCTCACCGGCGAGCGCTTTATCGCGCATCCTTTTGTAGCCGGAGAAAGGTTGTACAAAACCGGTGATCTTGCCTGCTTTAGGGAAGATGGCCTGGTAGCCTTCCGGGGAAGGGCGGACGACCAGGTAAAAGTGCGCGGCTATCGTATAGAGCCAGGCGAGATAGAGCATATGGTCCTGAAAAGCGGATTGGTGGAAAGGGCCGTCATCATTGTAAAAAAAGATACGACGGGCAACCAGCAACTGATGGCCTATGTAGTACCTATCGGCGCCTTCGACAGGAAAGCATTGCAGGAATTCCTTACAGCGCATCTGCCGGAATATATGGTACCTGCTGTCATACATCCGATGGATGACCTGCCGCTTACGCCCAACGGCAAAGTAGACAAACAAGCCTTACCTGATCCGGACATTATTTCGGAAACCGGCCATATAGCGCCGGATACGGACACCGAAAAGGCTATCGCAGCCATCTGGCAACAACTGCTGCATGTAAAAACCGTTGGCAAATATGATAATTTCTTTCAGCTGGGTGGGCATTCGCTGCTGGTAATAAGGGTGAGGGCACATATTACGATGGCTGTAAATGTCAGTATACCTGTTGGTAAACTGTTCCAATACAGAACACTGGCCAGCCTCGCAGCATATATTGATGAACAGCAGCAAAGGACCGGTGACGATGCCATTACACCGTTTGACCGCAGCCATTCAGCGCCTGTTCCGTTATCATTTGGCCAGGAAGAGTTGTGGATGATGGACAGGGCAATGGGTACTATCAATTATCACATGTCTTTTATTTTCAACCTTCAGGGAGATATCAACCAGGAAGCCCTCACACAAACTTTCAGCGCACTGGTGAACAGGCATGAGTCACTGCGTACGGTCATACGGAAGCATCCTGCCGATGCAAAGGCCTGTCAGTACTTCCTTACCGCCGACAACTGGAAGCTGAATTTTATCGACCTCTCTCACCAACAGGATGAATCAAATGTTCAGCCCTGCCTGCAATCATTGCTGACCACGCCCTTTGATTTATCGGAAGACTATATGCTGAAGGCCCACCTGGTAAAGACCGGCAACGACACACACATCCTGGTAATGCTCCTGCACCATATTGCCGCTGATGGCTGGTCGCTGGCGATATTAATGAAGGAATTCACACAGCTTTACAATGCATGCTGCCGGGGCGAAAGCTTAACCTTGCCGCCTCTTCCTTTCCAGTTTGCAGACTACGCCTGCTGGCAGCGCAGACAGGTAGCATCAGGTGCCCTGGCCTCAAGGCTACGGTACTGGACAACAAAACTGGAAGGATATACGCCCTGGCTACTGCCATCAGACTACGAACGGCCTTTACAGGACAGCAACAAAGGCCGCATGTTGATCTTCCAGGCGGACAAAAAGCTAACAACAGCGCTGCATGCGTTATCACAGCGCCATGAGAGTACCCTGTTCATGACCATACTCGCTGCCTTCAACATCATACTGCATCAATTCAGTGGTAAAGATGATCTCTGTATAGCCACCGCTGTCGCCGGCCGTACCAGGCAGGAACTGGAAGGCCTCGTAGGGTTCTTTTCCAACAACCTGTTGCCACTCCGCTGTAACCTCGGCGGTAATCCGTCATTTACGGAACTACTGCAACAGGTAAGGCAAACCGCCATAGACGCCTATGAAGCTCAGGAAGTGCCACTGGAGAAAATTATGGAAGCCCTTGCGGAAGAATCGGGCATCCAGGCTAAATATCTCTACCAGGCGATTCTCATTTTACAGAATACCCCTGAACTCCCCCCACTGCAATTGGATAATTTATCCCTGAATGAAGTGAAGAAAACACATGAAACCAGTCAGTACGAACTGAATGTGTCAGTAAGGGAAAAACCGGACGGACTGGTATTTTCAGTGGAATTCAACACTGATGTGTTCAGGCAGGAAACGATTGTGAAATTGTTCAGGAAGTATTTCGTTTTACTGAACAATATCATACAATCCCCTGATCAGCAAATTCAGCTATTGATACCTACTGATGAATTGAATGCTGTTGGTCAGCATGAGCCGTCGTAAAACAAGTTGACATTTACGACAACTCAAAGAACAAATAAAAAAGGCTTGTAACTTATAGTTACAAGCCTTTTCAGTTGTCCGTATCAAAAATATCTTTTTAAAACAAATCGATGGAAGGCCAATAGCCAATGGCATTTTTGACGGTCCACATCAGGACGTCCATATCTCCACCGATGTTGCCGGCGCGGGTATTTACCAGTATCGACCAGCAGAACCCGTCGTTAGTGCGTACCATGAGGGCTTGTTCACCGGGCAACGATCCGTTATGCCAGTAATTGGGCACCTTGTTTACCGCCCAGCCTTTTGCATAACCGGCATTGGTTGTACTAGGAGCATACATCAGGTTGAGCGTAGCAGGCTGTAAGATATCCGGTTTTGTGGTAAAACCATCTACACGGACCAGGAAGCGAACAAGGTCCATAGGCGTAGCTATCCACGCACCGTGTGCATCCATGCGGGAGACTTTCATATTGTATGGGTCCTCGCCGCCCTGTCCGTAATATTTTACCTCATTGACTTTCCGGTCTGCCTCTGTATCGCCGCCGATTTCCATGTTGCTGATACCTGCGGGGGTGAGTATCTGGCTTTTTACATAGCTGTCATAGTTTTGGCCGGATAATTTTTCAATAACACGGCCCAGTACGCAGAAGCCAAAATTAGAATAGTGATATTCTGTTTCACCAGGCACAGAATCATCTGAGGTTATATCTTCAAAAACTGCTGCAAAGGGTTACTGGTTGATACTTTAGGGCTAAGATATGAAACTAGGAATTATTAAGCAATCCTCAAAAAAAAATTAAACAACATACTGCGAGTTGGATTTAGATATCAAACAAAATCATTGGCTGGATATTCCCGTAAAACGGATGTTTAATAAAAAGGATGATCGAACCATTGAAAAAAGAAAGGCCGGATTTTCATCCGACCTGCCCGGACCGATTGTTATGCTAATCCAGGAACCAATCAATCTTTAAAATCTTAATAGTAGGAATATTTAAATGACTGGGTCCCGGAATGCCTTATATCAGTAAAATCACTTCTGATAAGCCGGCCCTTATTGTCGTACATATGGATATAGTCAACAGCATAACCATCACCATATTGTTTCCTGGAAGCATTATGCTTCGGTAGCATATATTCATAATAATAGGGAGACAGGTCCACAACGATCGCATAGAACTCTTTTACATAAAACAGTGGATTAATGCCATTATCATAATTGAAAGTACCATCGAATGGATGGTGGGTATTGTCTTTCATGTGAACAACATCCAGTTTGTCATTAAAGGTAAATTCATGTACAATGGTATTATATCTAACTGTCATTTTATGCAGTTCATGACTGATGTCAATAAGCAGTAAATGGTGATTTCCAAAATGGTCATATCCATTATAATCATAGTGGGTAACCAATCCGTCTTTGTTATACTTGTAATTGTTAGCAATAATATAGACAAAATCACTGAACTTATTAGTATCCTCGGTGGCGGTCACCTTATCAATCTGACCATTGCTTTTACGTTGTACATGATAGGTAAAAACATACTCGTTGCCTTGTGTAATAGTAATAGAGTCCACCGTATTTTTTTTGTTATAGTAAAAGAAATAGGTATTGACCGGGGCCTCAGAGGAAGTAAGTTGCCATGTTTTGAGAAGCCGGCCATTAGGGACGTTGTTATCCGGTACAACAGGGGGGTATTTTTTGCACGCATTAAAAAGGAAGGTGCAGCACAACATACACAGTACAGTGGGGATAAAAGATTTTCTTTTCATAATGTTGGAAGTTAAAAATATGAAAAAACATAGATGTGGAAGGTGTGGCCAGGGTTAAAGGAGGTTAGCATCTAATATATCAGGTCCGGGACTACAACGATAACAAAAAAGGATAACAGAGCGCCGCAATTTTAGTGAAAGACAATTATTATCTGGTAAACGTCGGGATTGCGGGTTTATCTGTAAATGGGCAATATATTATGAACCATGATATATTAATATACATAACACATTGTATACGTTATAAATATAAAAATATAACTGTGAGTCAAAAATAGTTTCTCATTGTCCATTTTTTATTTTAACAATTTTGTCTAACAAAAATGAATATAAATTATCATCTTTGCCTACTCGGAATGGAGTGTTAATGTTTAAATCAAAAATCCCGTGGGCTTAATTGTAAGATCATTGAATTATGTTCATCCAGATAATGCGGAGCTGTTCCATGACCTGAACTTCATTTTAAATGATGGAGAAAAAGCCGCATTGGTGGGCATAAATGGTGCGGGTAAGTCAACACTGCTTCGCATCGTTTCCCAAAAACTTGAATTAACATCGGGGGAAATTACCTATCCGGAGATACCCTGGTACGTACCACAGCATTTGGGGGAGTTTGACACATGGTCCGTCGCCCAGGCATTAGGAGCGGATAAGAAACTGCATGCGCTTCACGCTATTTTAGGTGGGGACACGGATGCACAGCACTTTTCCCAGTTGGATGATGATTGGGATATCGAAAACAAAGTTAAAAGGGTCCTTGAAAAATGGGAACTGGGTCATATACATGAAAACCGGCTACTGGGAAGCCTCAGCGGTGGTCAGAAGACCAAAGTTTTTCTTGCCGCAATGGACATGAATAGCCCGAACCTTATTTTGCTGGACGAGCCCTCCAATCATCTGGACATCAAAACCAGGATGAAACTGTACACGATGATCCTTCAAAGCAAATCAACCATGCTTATCGTGAGTCATGACAGAACGTTATTGAATCTCATGAACAAAACGCTGGAACTTAATGAAAAGGGAATTGAAGTATTTGGTGGAAACTTTGAGTTTTACCAGCAGAAAAAAATGGAAAAAGTAAGCGCATTGCGCGCCCGGTTGAACGAGCAATCCAAAGCACTGAAAGAATCCGAGAAAAAAGCCACCGATATGGCTAGTCACAGGGCACAGCAGGAGTCCAGGTCCGCAGGCATGAGCGCTTCTATACCACGTATTATCGCTGGTGGCTTAAAAAATAAAGCGGAACGCAGTACCGCGAGGATGTTACATGCACATGAAGAAAAGATAGCCACGCTGCTGCATAGCATTGAAGAGACCAAAGCACAAATCCAGGAATATGAAACCCTTAAAATCGATATCAAGGCGCCGGAACTAAACCCGGGAGCGTTGCTTATCGATATGGCAGCTGTTAACTTCAGGTATGGTGACAGATTATTGTGGAATAATCTTAGCTTTCAGATTAAATCCGGCGAACGGGTACAGATCGAAGGCGAGAATGGAAGCGGGAAAACCACATTGCTGAAAATTATTACACGGGAACTGGAACCTTTTGAAGGCAGCTATAACAGTTCAGCCTTCTCCTATTTTTACCTTGACCAGGACTACTCGATGATAGATCCGAAACTTAGTGTTTATGAACAAATACAAGCGTATAATAAACGAGGGTTAGAAGAGCATGAATTAAAAGAATTGTTGGTTTATTCCCAGTTTAATCCGGCTGCTTTTGATAAAAAATGTGCAGGATTAAGTGGTGGAGAGAGAATGAAATTATCGTTGAGTTGTTTATTGGTAAGTAATCAGGCGCCGGATTTACTGATCCTTGATGAACCGACAAACAATCTTGATATTCAAAGCCTGGAAGTGCTGACTTTGGCGGTAAAAAATTTCGAGGGTACACTGTTAGTGATTTCGCATGATGACTATTTTATCAGCGAAATTGGAATTGACTATAGCATAAGTTTAACTTAAAAAAATATGCCACTAAAAAATACAGGGACTGAGCAGCATATAAAAGATACCGCAAAACGGCTGCTTTTTGCAGAGGGGAAACTCCATGCTACTACGCAGGAAATAGCAGACGCCGCTGGCGTTAACAGAACTGCATTACATTACTATTTCCGTTCGAGAGATCAGTTGATTGCTGCCATATTTCAAGAGGCGATGCAGGATTTGAGCCAACGCCTCAACGAATGCATGACTGCTGACCAACCTTTTAAAGCCAAGACAGAAAATATTATTGCAGTTTTTCTCAGGCATATGATTGCCTTCCCCTACCAGGAGACATTTTTGGTGACGGAGATCAATACTTTAGGTAAAAAACTGATCACCAACATCCAATCAGGCCCTGTAAAGTCCTATTTGGAAGAAGCTGCGGACGAAATGAAGAAAGGAACGATTGAAAAGATGCATCCAGCGCATTTTCTCATGAACTTGTTTTCTCTTTTGTCTTACCCATTAATCATGGCCCCTCTTTACCAAAAGCTATTCCAGGTGTCCGGGAAAGATTTTAAGGAGCTGGTAAACGAACGCGCAAAAATTATTATCAATTTGTTATTTAAAAACCAATGATTAAGAACCTCATCGCATTTTTTAACAGGCTGGACAAGTAATGATAATCCCGATGAAGCATACTGCTCAACACGTCACACAGATTGACTTTATCCTCCCCGTCACCAACTCCGCCTGAATTTTAGTAAATTGCATAAGAGCACTACGGCCGGCAGACTGTGTTTCATTTGATTTAGCAATATTCCTATGAATCATCGTATCTTTTCTTTGGCCCTGTCTTTATTATCTCCACTGCTGCTTGCAGCACAAACCGTTGTTTTAATAAAAATCGACGGTAGCATCAACCCGGTTACCGCACAGTTTATTCATCGTGGAATAGAAACCGCCCAACGCAGCAAAGCGGAGTGCCTCCTTATTGAGCTCAACACGCCCGGCGGCCTGCTAAAATCCACCCGTGTGATCGTCAGCGATATGTTGGAATCTCCGGTACCTACCGTGGTGTATGTTGCCCCGGCAGGCGCTCAGGCCGGTTCCGCGGGGGTATTTATTACCCTTGCCGCCCACGTTGCGGCTATGGCGCCGGGTACAAATATTGGCGCAGCGCACCCTGTTGGTTTACAGGCAGAGAGCGATTCTATCATGAATAAAAAAGTGACCAATGACGCTGTCGCTTTTATCCGCACCATTGCGGAAAGGCGGAAACGAAATGTGGAATGGGCGGAAAAAGCAGTACGCAACAGTGTTTCCATCACGGCCAACCAGGCATTGGATATGAAGGTAATAGACCTCACGGCCGTTAATACAGCAGCACTACTCAACCATATAGACGGAAAAAGCGTGGAAATAGCTTCCGGAGCAGTGACACTCCACACAAAAAATGCGCATATACAACCACTGGAAATGGGAGTAGACGAAAAAATACTGGATGTGCTTTGCGATCCCAATATCGCGTATATACTGCTCCTGCTTGGATTATACGGAATACTGTTTGAACTGTACAACCCCGGTGCTATTCTTCCGGGTATTGTCGGTATTATCAGCCTTATTCTTGCATTCTATTCACTTCATACCTTACCCATCAATTTTGCCGGACTGGCATTGATCATTTTCGGGATTGTCCTCTTTTTACTGGAGATAAAAATCACCAGTCACGGGTTACTGACGCTGGGAGGTGTTTTATCTCTCTTTCTCGGTTCCATGATGCTGGTCCGCGTGAACCCGGCTGCCCCGGGGATCAGGATTTCCGAAAATATTATTATCATTTCCACGATTGTTTCTGCGCTGTTTTTCCTATTTGTGTTAGGCATGGGCCTGAAGGCGCAGCGACTGAAACCTGTCAGTGGCATCGACGGCTTAATAGGAGAAAACGGGGTATCGCTGGAAGAGCTGGACCCTTATGGAACGGCCCGGGTACATGGCGAAATATGGAACACAAAGTCCATCAGCGGGAAAATAGACAAGGGCAAGAAAGTACGGGTGGTAGGGATAAAAGGCCTTCAGCTACAAGTAGAACTTAATGAGAACGCATCTTAAACGCAATGACTATGCAAAGTATTCCTGTCGTATTTATTGTGGTAACCTTCTTTACCATTATTATTCTCGCCAATGCCGTCCGCATTTTGCGGGAATATGAGCGGGGCGTGATATTCCGGCTTGGCCGGCTGTTAGGCAATGGCGCCCGTGGCCCCGGGCTCATTCTCCTCATTCCGCTTATTGACAAGATGGTGAAGGTAAGCCTGCGTACCGTAGTAATGGACGTACCGCCACAGGATGTCATTACACGGGACAATGTTTCCATTAAGGTAAACGCGGTGATTTATTTCCGCGTTATTCAGCCGGACAAGGCGATTATAGAAGTGGAGAATTTCCTGGTAGCCACTTCCCAGCTCTCGCAAACAACCTTGCGAAGTGTATTGGGGCAATCGGAACTGGACGATCTGCTTTCACAACGGGAGAAGATCAATCAGCGGCTGCAGCAAATTATTGACGCCAATACGGAACCATGGGGCATTAAGGTGTCTAACGTAGAGGTAAAACAAATCGACCTGCCCCAGGAAATGCAGCGGGCCATGGCTAAACAGGCAGAGGCTGAACGGGAACGCCGCTCAAAGGTCATTGCGGCGGAAGGGGAATTCCAGGCATCACAACGGTTAGCGGATGCTGCGCATATTTTAAGCGATCAACCAAGCGCTATTACATTGCGTTACCTCCAGACGCTGCGGGAAATTGCCACGGAAAAAAATTCGACTACTATTTTCCCTATCCCCATCGACTTGCTTAAACCATTTTTAGGGGGAAATGAGAAAAAAGAGGGAGGTCAGGCCTGATGTCCTTTTGCAGTAACCTGTCGCCGTACAAGATTTATTGATCTGATAATTTACTATATTTACGCCGCTTCCCCCCAACGGAGGGGATGGCTTGTTTACATATTTATTACCCCAAATTTATCAACCAACATCTTTTGAAGTTATGGGCATCATCAAGGCGAAGCTGCGCTCCTTCTTTAAAAAAAATCTGAAAATCATCATCCCATTTGCTGTCGTTTCGTTCGTGGGCTGCGCTATACTTACCTTCCGTTTCTCCAGGCGTCTGGCAAAAGACTTAGACGTGACGCTTACCGCTAGTGTAAAGAAAGGCGGCGAATACGAACATTTCCTGGCTGCGTTTGCCCATGTGCTAAATGAAGACTCCTCGCGTTACAAGGTGAAGCTTAATGTTTGTAATTCCCAGGGAGCGTCTGGTACTACCATTGATCAACTTGACAAAGGAAAGGCGGATATCGGCCTGGTCCAATCGAATGCCAAATGGAATTCGAAAAATATATCAGCAGTCGCCTACGTGTATTCAGAGCTTTATTTCCTGATTACCAACAGGAAGGACCTGGCCTCTATTTCGGATATTGCCAATTGCCGGGATACGCTTACGATTGCCCGGCTGGACCCACCCAGCCAGACCAGTAAGGATTTGCTTAACCTGATCAGTTTTTATGGCATTGACGCTTCGCGAATCAGGTATATTGACAAGGACTACAATGGCACATATGCTATGCTGAAAAGTGGAAAAGCAGATCTCGGCTTTATGATTGTGGGACTGGGCAATGAAGTGATTTCCTCCGTATTAAAAGACCCCACTTTACATCTTGTTGCATTTGAGAACACGGATGCTTATGTTCTGCGGCGTCACAAGCTGAACAAGTTTATATTACCAATGGGATTTTATGGACTTCACAGGCCGGACAGTAATTACGAAACTTTTGCTACAAGGGCGATGCTGGTGGTCAGCAGTAACCTCAGTGACAGAACAGTATATAAGTTTACGAGAGCTTTATTTGAGAAGGAATCTGAGCTTGTCAATGAGTACCCGTTCTGCCAACTCCAAAAAATAAGGAATGACGGGGAAACGTATATACCGGTGCATAAAGCCGTATTACAATATTACAATCGTGACCATCCTTCTTTTTTAGACAGGAACACCAATTTGATAGCAACGGTCCTATCGATTATCGGGCTTGTATTATCCGCGATTCCTATTTATATAGAGTTTGCCGGCAGACGCAGGCGTATATCTCTGCGTCCGGCCCACATATAGGCTCATCGTTTCCTATTTTCCTAAGATGCCTTCACCATTATTCTTTTCCTGTGTTTTTTACCCCAATCTTCCATTTCAAGGATTATTTTTTTTAGTGACATTCCATAAGGAGTCATAGAATATTCAATATAGACAAACGACTCCTGGTAAACGGTACGATTTACCAATTGGTTCATTTCAAGTCCACGTAATTCCTTGACAAGCACTTTAGGGGTAATGCCGGGAATATGATTTTGTAAATCTTTAAATCTTCTTTTTCCAAACATCAGCAGCATAATAATCTGCAGCTTCCATTTGCCACTTAAAATATCCAACACATCCCTGATAGGCAGAATAGAACGGGTGCATTCTTCTATTGACGCTTCTTTCATTTATTTAAATTTTCGTTTTAAAAAGTCACTATACTTTAGGAAAGTAAAATATTTTGCGCAGTAAAAGTAAATAGTTTTGATGTATTGAGAAATCACCGGTTTATTTTTCAACAAGTACACCCATCTATTCACAAATAACAAAAATAAAATGATACAGGAAGCGCCAAAAGCAACAACGCCAGGTAAAACGACAGAGGTGTTCATCTATTACTACAACCAGGGCAATATCGACAATTTGATAAACGCTTATTATGAGCAAAATGCTGTTATCGCTGAAAGTCCAGGTAAAATTGCTCAGGGAGCAGCATTAAAAAGTGCGTTGGAGCCGTATTTTGCTTTAAATGGAAAAATATCAGGAGGAACAAGGCACACATTAATCAATGAAGATATTGCACTGGTTATTCTTGACTGGGCAGTTGACTATACAGATGAGGCGGGAAACCCTGCGAAATATTCAGGAACTTCAACAGATGTGGTCCGGAAAGGAGCAGATGGAATATGGCGTTGTATAATTGACAACCCACATAATATAAACTAGATAACAAATGTGGACGATTCAACACCATTGAAACGCTATTGGATAAGGCCGTTGAGCTAATAAACCATCTGGACAAGGTGTTTGCTCCCAAAAAGAAATGGACAAACCGAGGTTAATCTCGATTTGTCCATTTAGTGCCCAGAACCGGACTCTAATATATAATTAAATTTATTATATCAAGCTGAATTACCAACTGCTTGCACCCGGTATTGCTTTATAAAGTTTGATGGAGAAAGGCCTTTCACCTCCTTAAAGTGCTTATTGAAGTTGGAAATATTATTATATCCACTGCTATAGCATGCTTCCGATACGTTGTGCGTACCTCCAATAAGTAACCTGGTTGCGTGACTGATCCGGATTTCCTTAACAACATCAACAAACGTTTTATTAGTCTGCTGCTTAAAAAAGCGGCAAAATCCGGAGGCTGACAAAGGGATAATTGCCGCCACTTCTTGTAGTGTAATATCGTTTTTGAAATTTTTATAGATGTAATCAAACACACGTTTGATCTTTTGCACGTCCTTAGATGTTTTCACAGGGTTGAAGTAAGGGGAGGACAATACCTGGCTGTTCTTTGAACGCGTTAGCGTATGTAACAAATGTATCATACAGACTACCCTGCCAAGCCCCGTTTCATGCAGCATTTGTTGAAGAATTAACCTTGCCTGGACAACTGTACTTCCTGAAAATATAATGCCCCTTGCCGCCTTGTCGAACAAGTCATTCAGTTCTTTGCTTTCCGGTTTTTCAAGCAGTTCCCTGCCCAGGAAATCCGGGAAAAACTGCACGATATATGCCTTCGGTAACTGTGTGAGGTCTTGCACCTGATGATATTGCCAGCAGTGTGGCAGATAGCTACCCAGCAATACCAGTTCGGGGCCTTCAAAATTACTTATATGATCCCCGATAAATCTCTTTCCACAGCAATTTTCCTGCAATATTATTTTAAAATTGGCGTGATATTTAAATGTATTATACTTCTTCATCTCCAGCACTTCTGTCCGTATAACGAAAGATTGATCTGCCGGGGATATGAAATTTTCGTACAAATGCTTCATTGGCTGAAAATATATTTCTCACCTCCTTGCTAAATCAAATTCAAATCTGCCTTCATATAGCCCAATGTATAAGCCATACCTGCATACCATGGGGCATCACAGCTCATTTGAGGAGTATGGTCGGGGATAAATACACCATCAAATTTTTTCTCTTTAAATATTTTCAAAATCCGTATCAAATCAATGTCTCCTTCATTAATGCTAATATTGGCAAATGGCTTAATCAAGGGAAATAAAAGGACATAACCTCCCGCCGCTTTTACAAAATTCCGTCTTTTCATGGCCGATTTCAGTGTGAAGCCAAAACTAGTTTCAATTGGACAACACTCCTACAAGTCCATAATCCATTACATAAACTATTTTATCGATTTTCGCTTAAAACATACAAATATGGTTAATGTAGATAAAAAGAAAGGACCATCAGAAATGGAAGGACTTTATTGCCAGCGAGGAGCTTGGAGGGGTGCAGCTTTTTGCCAGCGGCAGGAGCGAAATTACCAGGTCTTACAACATCAAGGGCATTCCGCGTTTCATGGTATTTGATAAAAAAGGGAATATTGTATCCACCGACGCTCCCCGGCCTTCCAGCAAAGAACTGAAGCTGCTGTTGGAAAGCGAAGTGAAAAAATAGTAACGTCAAGCACCAACCATTAACCCAAAGGCCGCCTTGCGCGGCCTTTTTTCGTATTGCAAATGGTGGTGTTATTTATTTTTAATACTAATAAATTAATTAGGTAGTTGATGAAACGCTTCCCTAAAATAAACAGGGACGCCCTATCAGCGTCCCTGCACCCGAAAGATGTGGTCAAATCGATCTGTCGGAATATTATTGTAAAGGATCGAAATCTCCTCCCCAGTTATTGTTTTGTTTTAATAACGGGTTCCTGTCCAAGATAGTTTTAGGAATAGCGTAGATATAGTACTGATCTTTAATAGCGATGTTAGCCGCATCTGTTGTGATAACGGTGGAAGTGAACCTGTTCCATACTGTGCTGATATCCGACAGGGGGCTTACATCAGGCTGGCCGGCCTTCAATAAAACGGCAATACCGTGGCGTTGAGGCAAGGCTCTCAGGTAGTCAAACATTTTCCATCTGCGTAAATCATTCATACGTTTTCCTTCAAAACAAAACTCAACAAAACGCTCCTTCAGGACAGCTGTCCGGACATCAGGCTGTGTCGCTGCTGTAATGCCATAATTGCCAGATATGCCTGGTAAAACGCCTGCACGGGCCCTGATCTGTTTTAATACATCCAGCGCAGCCGCGGTGTTACCTGTTTCGTTAGCGCATTCTGCATAGTTCATTAATACTTCTGCATAGCGTATTTCGATCCAGTCCACCGCCGCATTATAGACAGTGCCTTTATCGATTGTTTTATCAATTGCTTTTATGCGGTAGAAGCTGGAATTAGACCAGAGCGGGTCTTGTGTTACAGCGTTATGTGCACCTTCAAGACCGGTAACGCCGCTATAATTGGTTATGCTGGTGAAATATGTCCACAGGTAAGTTTTATCATCACGCATTCCCTTTAAATACTGATTGGGAGATCCGTTGTAATAAATGTTGGCATAGAAGCGGTCATCCCTGTTTGAAAACAAAGTATCATAGCTTCTTGTCTGGGATTCCCAGGAGGAGCCATCTTTCATAGGGAAAGCGTTCACCAGTTCCAGGGAAGGACGGTCTTTTCCCACCTCGTCTTTAGACCAGTTCAGGGGCATCAGACCGCCCTGGAAATAGACGGCCTGCGGATAGTTGTACCGACGCACCATTACTACTTCCTTGTTTAACTCGTCATCCCATATTTTGTTGTAAGGGCTGTACAGTCCTTTGCCGCGGCCATCTAAAAATTCTTTGGCTGCTTTAGTGGCATCGAATGCCTTCTGCCACGAAGCAATACCTCCCAATCCATTGAACAGGGGGCTTGCATAGAACATCAGTACTCTTCCTTTGAAAGCCAGGGCCACGCCTTTATCCACTCTTCCGAGATCACTATCAGTGAAAGCATCAGGTAATAAGGCGATGGCGTTATCTATGTCTTTTAAGATCTGTGTCACACATTCAGATGTTTTATTGCGTGGCTTCTGCAGTGTTGTCAGATCTGTGGTGGGAGACTGTGCTTCCAGTATCAAAGGCACGCCACCATAATTGCTTACCAGGTCATGATAGGCCCATGCCCTCCAGAATAATGCCTGTCCTTTGATCTTATCTTTGTCTGCCTGGCTGAAAGTAGCTTTATCAATATTGCCCAGCAGGATATTGATGGTGCGTATGCTGTTATAGGTCTTAAAGTTGTCCCACGAGTCAATGGTAGCTGTTCCCCTAAGCCATTCACTGGTTTGTTTCTGATAAGGGACCCCTTCATCTGTTTCATTACCGCTGCCACTTGTATTGCCTGGCATCAGGGCAAAGTAGATCTGGTTTAAATACGCCGTCGACATATTTACATCCGACCATACCTGGTCAGGGCCGACAGCAGAAAGGTTCGTTTTATCAAGTACCTTATTGCAACCCATCATTAAGAAGGGAATGGAAAAGGTGAGTATGGCTATATTTAATTTGTTCTTCATTTTTTTGGCTTTTGGTTTAAACACGGCTGTTACAATCTGACATCAATTCCCACAGTAAATGTTTTTGAGGTGGGATAACTCATGAACCCTAATATTTCAGGATCATACATCTTGAACTTTGTTATGTTAAAGAGGTTTGAACCCGCCACGAAAACCCTCACATCCTGCATTGACAGCCTGTTTAATATTGCATCAGGAAGCTTGTAATTAATGTTCAGGTATTTCATCCGTAAGAATCCTCCGTTATAGACATTGAAAGTAGAAGTCCATTGGTAGCCTGCTGAGTGCGGATTTCCACCTGGATACAATTTTGGAGTGGAGCCATTCGGATTATCAGTGCTCCAGGAATCAGCATGGTATACCGGCACTTTGCCACCGCCGCCAAAGCCTTTACCCCAGGGATCATTATACTCTATTTTATATCCTGTAAGACCGGAGAACAATGCATCTACCGTAAAGCCTTTATAAGACATGGAGATATTCAGTCCATAAGAAATGGGAGCATTGTCTGCGCCGAAATAGTTGCCCAGCACCATCTGATCGTAGCTGTCTACTTTATTATCCGGTTTTCCATCGGGGCCGCTGAGATCAGCGAGTAACATATCTCCAACAGCAGGCGCTACTCCGTTGATGGTATAGCCGGCTGGTAATTTACTCAGATCACTTTCTGAGCGTATAATGCCTAAAGCCTGGTAGCCATATTTGTAGGCCAGCGTTTTCCCGTTGGGGTTGGCATAATCCTGGGCATTGGCCGCCACATCTTTCTTTATGACCTTGTTAGTGGCATAGGTGAACACGCCTTTTACGTTATAGCTGAAATTTTTGCCGATGTTGTTATTATAACCTAGTTCAATTTCAATACCATGGGAATTTACTTTTCCATAATTTTCCGGAGGCAGGGTAGCGCCAAATTCAATCGGGATGGCTAAAACGCGGCTGCCTAATATATCATAGGACTGACGTTTCCAGTAATCGAAGCTGAACCGGATATTTTTAAATATCGTAGCGTCCACCCCTATGCCGGTGGAATTTGATTTTTCCCAGGTGAGGCCACTGTTAGAGAGACCTCCATAATCCAGGCGCGGTGCGGGAGTGCCGGTGGCGCCGAGATAATAACTGCCGTCCTTGATAATATATTGCTCCATCCATCTCCATCTGCTGTTAGGATCGTCTTTATCAAGAATATCATTACCTGTAGTGGCGTAGGACCCTCTCAGCTTTAAGAAATCAACCACCTGACCAATTTTAGATAAGCTGAAGAAGTTTTCCCTTGAAACAACCCAGCCTGCAGATACAGAAGGGAACCAACCCCAACGCCTATCCGGTGCGAAGTTGGTAGAACCGTCTCTCCTGACAGATGCGCTGAAAAGGTATTTGGCATCATAATCATAATTGATCCTTCCTATATAGGATAACCTGCCGATCTGGCCTTCCCCGCCTTTCGTAGACCAATCAGCATTGTTGGCGCTGGTATACAAAAACTGGTCTGTTGCTATGAGCGGAAAATTATACCGCATCAGTTCCAGGTTATTGGTGAACCCTTCAAACTGTTCATAAACAAGCAGGGCGCCCACCGTGTGTTTTCCGAATGACCTATCGTAATTGATCTGTGTGTTCAGCTGATAATTGTTGGACCTGTCGTAGATGTTTCCTAAATAAGGAGTGCCAGGATCGCCGCTCATGACAGTGCCGACCAGTGAATCTGTGTAGATCAGGCCATTGGGGCCTGTTTTCTTGAAGTTATACAGTTGTTGTTTTTTGGCAAATGTTTTTACATAGCCGTTGTCAAAGTTCTTACTGTAAGTACCTTTTACGCTCAGCCCCTCTACAAATGGAATTTTGTACTCTGCTGTAACGAGGGCATCTATCTGCTGATTGTCTTTTCGCCAGTAACCGCCATTCCTCATCATTTCTATAGGGTTGCCCAGCCATCCGGGGTTATTCGGTTTGCCGTTGATATAAGGCGATGCAAATACATCCCAGTACAACAGCTTGCCCCAGAGGTTATTCAGATCGTCGGACTCATAGTCATAGGTAAAGTTGAAGCGGCTGCGGGTGCCGTTACTGGTGGACATGTTTAAGCCCAGTGTGAGGTTTTTCACCAGGTTGGCCTGTACATTACCACGCAGGTTGTATTTGGCATAGTTTACCTGTGGAAGGAACCCGTTTTCTCTGACATAAGATCCGCCAATATATCCCCTGATTTTTTCATTACCGCCGGAAACGCTGATGGCATAGCGCTGGCTGGAAGGGTTGGAGTAAGCGGCTTTGTAGTAATTGTCGCCGTTAGGATTGTTTTTCAGTACCCAGTTGATTTCTTCATCGCTGATGCCTCCGTTAACCGCCTTGGTTAAATTCAAAGCATCCTTTACCGGCATGTATTGCGGCAGCGCACCCACGCGTTGCGTGTTGTAGGTAGCATTAAAATTGGGGAAGAACGGGAGCCATAGATCGCCGCTGAAGATGCATCTTTTAAAACGGTGATGTCTGCTACTTCATTAGGGTCTAATGCATCAAAGCTCGTTTTATCCCTTACGATACCGTCAATCACATATAAGGGCTCAGTAGCGCTTTTACTGAATGAAGAGAGCGCGCGTACTTTGACTTTGGAGCCTATGCCAGGGGTACCGGTCCCGGAACTGATGAAAACCCCGGACATACGTCCCGCCAATGTATTGGACAAATTGGTGGCCGGAATCAGCTGTATATCCTTCGCATTCATGGAGGATACCGCAGACGTCATTTTAGTACGTTTCTGCGTACCATAACCCACCACTACGACATCTGTTAATTCAGTGGTGGCAGGACGCAGTTTAATGGTCAGCTGGGAAGTGCCGGCCATGGCGAATGCAACCTGAAAGCCTGTCATCGTGACTTTCAGCCGGCTGCCGGCAGGGACATTTAGTTCAAACCGCCCTTCCGGGCTGGTAATTGTCCCATTTTTTATATTGTCATCCTGGCTGACTGTAGCGCCGGGCAGTGACGTTCCGGTAGAATCTGTGACAATGCCCCTGACATTGATTTTGTTCTGGGCATAAGTTCGCGTTGCGTGCAGGACAATACACAGTAGTGCGATCGTCCATAGTAACGATTTAGATTGGTTCATAAAGGAAATTATAATAGGTGACTAGTTCGTGGAATGCTCATTCATTGTTCATATTCATTACCCAAGTACCCGACCTCTCCAAAGCTGATATAAAGTTTGTTCTAAGTCAACCGGTATACAACCTTTAATTTGATCATTACAAATGGTATTTTTGCCGTGGGAATTGCTTACTTAACGACTAAATTCTACCTGGTAAAATCCCGAATATTTCTTTTATCTGCACCGGATAACAAAAAACCTTGCGATACCATTGCAATTTTTTTTTGTTTCTTTATTTTTACTAGCTTTAATCCTATTCAGTTTATACAAATGCAAGAACAATGAACAATTTGTTGTCTGAAGAAGATTTACGCGAATTGTTAGCCCAGGGTAGTCAGGATGCCTTCAAGGAACTATATAACAGATACTGGAAGAAGATATATAAGATAGCACTCACTTACTTGAAACAGTCCCAGGAAGCGGAGGATATTGTACAAAATATTTTCATCAAACTATGGCTAAAGCGCAGTGCGCTTAAAACGGTGCAGTGTATGGACAGTTACCTCCGGGTGGTCACCTGTAATGAAGTGATTTCTTATATGCGCAAACATCAGCTCCCACAGATTCCCTTGGACCCCAACCTGGAACTCAGTGCCGACGATAGTCTTCTGCCTCATACTGTAACTATATCCCGCGAATCAGCCGCACTTATCTCCAAAGCGATAGAAAAACTACCCCCTCAGCGTCGCCATATTTTCAAGTTAAGCAGAGAACAGGGGCTTTCCTATGATCAGATTGCATCCCGCACCGGCATAGTCCGGGAAACAGTTAAAAAGCATATTGTCCGTGCATTAGTGTCTATCCGTCAATACCTTGAAGTCAATAAATAGCCTACTCTCTTCACCTTCCTACATTTTTTTTCCTCAACATGTCCCCTATCTCTTTTCTTTTGCGTCTTTTAATGTAGAAGGCCGATGATTATATCAGTATATGGAACAACAGCAAGTATTTAAGCAATTACTGGACAAGTATTTAGCAGGCAATATCAATGCAGCAGAAAGAGAGCAGTTGGGAGCTTTACTGGCTTCCGATGAGCATTGGAATAACCTGAAAGCGCTCATTGATGAAGACTGGGAACAATTACCTGCGGAAACGGATGTTGTGGACCCACTGGGACAATCTATGTATGAAAGGATTCAGGAACAGGCATTTGCCGGTAAACATATACTCCAGCCGGTATATGTATCTAAAAGAAAATGGTGGGTTGCAGCATCGGTAGCTGCATTGATAACGGTATCGGCTACACTGTATTATTTCAATACCAAATCCGGCCATCGGCAAAGCGAAACCGCACGAGTGCAGCAGAACGATGTTGGCCCCGGAGGTGATAAAGCAATATTAACGCTGGCAAACGGAGAAAAGATAATGCTTGATTCCGGCAGGCAGGGAGTCATCGTAAGTCAGTCTGGCCTTACCATTCAGAAGAATGGTGCCGGGCAAATTGAATATCACGTTTCCGCCAGACAAAATACTCCCGTGGAATTTAATACGATCACCACTCCGCCAGGCGGGCAGTTTCTGATAGTATTACCGGATGGGTCCAGGGTTTGGCTCAACTCCTGTTCATCCTTGCATTTCCCTACTGATTTCAGAGAATTGCAACGTGATGTAGACCTGCAGGGAGAAGCCTATTTTGAAGTAGCAGAAAATGCCCATCACCCCTTTCATGTGACCGTCAACAATAAAATAAATATCAAGGTACTGGGAACGCGATTCAATGTGATGGCCTATCCTGATGAAGAAAACATACGCACTACGCTGCTACAGGGCGCTGTCCAACTTTGGAATGATAATAAGCCGCTTCTTCTTAAACCAGGAGAAGAGGGGCGATATAACCGAAATCAATCAACCCTGGTGGCTATAGCCGCCAATGAAGAAGAAGCGCTGGCCTGGAAAAACGGATACTTTAGTTTCGAACATGCCGACCTCAAAAGCATCATCCGTCAGCTGGCACGGTGGTATGACCTTGAAATCGTTTATGAAGGCCCCGTACCCGAAAAACGCTTTGCAGGTATGATCCCCCGCAATGGCGCATTATCCGGCACTTTAAACGTACTGAGAGGAATGGGCGTAGATAGCCGCCTGAATGGAAAGAAACTTGTGATTATGCCAAAAGACTAAATCATTTTTTAAGACAGACCGCGAAAACTATCATTCACGTTATTGATTCACCAAAATTAACTACGCATGTAGATAATATCAACGATGCTATCCTAAAAAAAGACCAGTAATGCGCTCACATTACTGGTCCGGGTCAAGTATTAAACAGACTTGTTTACAGCTATTTATTTTAACTCAACCATACAAATGTATGCAAAAAAACAACATTTGCAGCTGGTATTCCTATACCTGTGACCATAGGTTCAAAATATTACTTTTAATGAAGTGGACTGCTATTTTTATATTGGCTGTCAGTCTGCATGTAAGTGCCACGGGATATTCCCAACAGATATCCCTGACAGTTAAGAATGTTCCCCTGAAGAAAGTATTTAACGAGATCAGGAAACAAACCGGCTACTACCTGGTTTGTGATGAATCTCTCCTGGACCAGGTAGGTCCAGTAACTTTCAGCATTACCAACAGCACGATAGACGGTGTATTACAAAAGTGCTTTTCCGGTATTCCGTTCAGCTATTCATTAGTCGAAAAAACCCTCATCATCAAACAAAGAGATGAACAGGTACGCAAACCAGACACTACCCACCTGGTAACCGGGCGTATCAGCGATGACAGGAATCAACCGCTCATCGGTGCCAGCATCAAGCTGAAAGGCACTACCATCGGCACCACCACAGATCAGAACGGCCTTTTCTCCATTGTGCTCAAAGAACCCTCAGGTTTTCTCGAAATCAGTTTCATTGGCTTTGAATCCAAGACAGTAGCGGTATATGCTACTGATAAAGGAATAAACCTGAAACTGAACCGCGATAGCCGCCAGATAGGTGAGGTAACCGTCGTTACCGCACTTGGTCTCGGTAAAAGAGTTTCTAACCTTACCTATGCTACACAGCAGCTGGGTACACAAGAACTTAATACAGTAAAAAGTACTAATGTGCTTAATAGCCTCAGTGGAAAAGTTTCCGGTGTACAAATCAACCGAACTTCCGGTGGTGCCGGTGGTTCCGTGCGTATTGTTATCAGAGGTGACAAATCTACCCGCAACAGCCAGCCACTCTATGTGATAGACGGGTTACCCCTCATCAACCCAACCGGTGGCGCCAGTGCGGAATGGTATAACGCTACAGCCGATGGCGGTGATATACTCAGTACCATTAACCCAGAAGATATAGAGAGCATCAACATCCTTAAAGGACCCTCAGCGTCCTCACTTTACGGTAGTCAAGGTAGTAATGGGGTTATACTCATTACGACGAAAAAAGCGAAAGCGGGTATTTCTAAAGTCGATTTAGTTAGCAGCATGACTTTCGATCAGGCCTATAAATTCCCGAAAGAACAATTCAGCTACAGCCAAACGACACCTGCTACTGCCACCACACCGGGGAGTGAAGACAGCTGGGGCTCCAAAGGAGTTGCCACACCAACTTCCAATTATATGAGGCATTTCTTCCAGACAGGAATGACCTGGATCAACAGTGCAGGCATGACCTGGGGCAATGACAAAACATCCAACTACCTCTCATACTCTAATACAGATAACAAGGGGATAGTAGAGGCAACTATAACTACTACCAGAATACATTCCAACGTAATACCTATGCCACCACTCAATCCACCCTTGCACCAGATAACGGATTGTTGAATGTGAACAGGACCAATAGCCAGACATTGTACAGCGACTTCGTATTACAAGCCAACAAGAACCTGAATACTGACCTGGCACTGAGCGTAACATTGGGTAGTTCTATCCAGGACCAGAAAGGCGCGACCACCAACGTACGCGGAGCACTGGCCGTTCCTAATGTATTCATGGAATCTGCGATTGACTGGAGCAATATTTCCAGGGCAGTAAATCAGAATACAGCCGTTCGCCGTCAGATACAATCCGTTTTGGGTGCAGTGGAATTAGGATACAAGGATAAAGTATTCATCAACCTGACCGACAGGAATGACTGGTCTTCTACCCTTGCCTATACACCTACCGCCCACAGGGGATTCAATTACTACTCAGGAGGCATAAGCGCCGTGCTGAGCAGGATATTCAATCTTCCTGACCTGGTTGATTATGCAAAGGTCCGTGTATCCTATGCCGTAGTCGGTAATGATATTGATCCATTCAGAACCCGTCCGCTGTATACCTTCAATGCAGGTATTTCCACTCCGCCAACAAGTACCCCGATACGTGTGGCCGGGTACTATCTGCAGCCGGAAAAGAACAAATCACTGGAGCTCGGGACACAATGGAGCATGCTGAAAAATCGGCTGTCACTGGACGTAACAGTGTATAAATCCAATATCACCAACCAATTCTTTCAAGACATTACCGTAGCGCCAGGCCTTGGCGCCGGTACCGCTGCAGACGTAAACGGAGGTAATATCCAGAATACCGGTGTTGAAGCGGCCATAACTTTCAACGTAGTTAAAACACATGCTGTTAGCTGGAGTACTACCATCAACTATTCCTATAACCAAAATAAAGTCATTGAGCTCTTCAACCCTTCTATCGTAGCCACCCCCTCCGCCGATCAGAAGTATGCGCTGAGCGGTGGCTCCGGATTCCTGGTACAAGGAGGTTCATTCGGCGACATTTATGGCCGCGGATTTAAGAGAGATGCAGCCGGCCATATCGTAGTCGGTTCCGACAACATGCCGCTCTCCGTAAACAATATTTACCTGGGCAATCCCAACCCCAAATCCATCATTGGCTGGAGCCACAGTATAAATATCCGTGATGTCACTATTGGCTTCCTGCTGGATGGTAAGTTTGGCGGTAAAGTACTCAGCATTACAGAAGCATTGATGGACCAGATGGGCGTTAGCAAAAGAACAGGTGACGCCCGCGATAACGGCGGCAAGGTAACCATTCCGGACGCCGTAGATGAAAGTGGCAAATCAGTAACAGCCACAGTGGATGCAAAAGATTACTATAAAGCAATTGGCGGCAAAACTCCCATTGCGGAAGCGTATATGTATGATGCCACCGCTATCCGCCTGAGAGAATTTTCCATATCATATACCTTGAAACTGAATAAACTGGTGAAACAGATCCACTTCAGCGCTATCGGTAATAATCTCTTCTTCCTGTATAATAAGGCGCCGTTTGATCCTGAACAGGTAGCTGCCGTTAACCCTGGCGGTGTCGGGGTAGATGTATTTGGCCTGCCAACCTACCGCAGCCTCGGTTTCAGCCTTAAAGCCACACTGTAACAGTGTTAGACGCGATGAATGATCTTTTGTTTTTTCTAAAAATGAACTAATATGAAAACCCACTTTTATAAAAGCTGTTACGCGATAATAACATCCATGCTGTTCTCAGCCTGTACTAAAAATTTTGAGTCATTGAACACTAATCCTGCAGGGATCACAGAAGATGTATTCAAAGCCGATTTCAAGCAGATTATCCTGCCGTTGCAGAATGCACAGAAAGCTATTCAGAGCTCAGGCAGTTACCAGGTACAGCAAAATCTAAATGCTGATATCTACAGCGGTTTTATGATGTCCCCCACTCCATTTAACGGCGGCATTAATAACACCAACTACTTCATGATGGACGGCTGGAATACCGTTATCCTGGACGTTGCCTACAACAATGTACTGCAGGTCCTCAGCGATTATTCGAAACTAACGACTACCTATGAAGGCGTTGATTTTGCCTTTACAAATGCTATGGCTAAAACCATTAAGGTATTAGCGCTGCATCGGACTTCAGATATCTTCGGGCCTGTTATCTACACAAAATTTGGTAAGGCCAATGCAGATCTCTCTGTAGATTATGATTCACAGAAAGATGCCTATATGGCTTTCTTCGCAGACCTTGATGATGCAGTCAGCTTACTAAAACCCTTTACTACAGGATCAAAGAAAGTATTAGCTGCTTTTACCAAAGCGGATATCATTTATGGCGGTAATGCCGTCAACTGGTTAAAGCTGGTAAACACCCTGCGTCTGCGTTTGGCGATCAGGATTAATAATGTAGATGCTGCTACTGCAAGAATACAAGGTGAAAAGGCACTGGCGCCCGCAAATGGCGGGCTTATCACTGACAACTCCGCCAATGCACTGCTAGATTTTGGGATGCGTCATCCAATAAGTGAAATTATTGGATGGGACGATATCCGTATAGGTGCGCCGCTTGTCAGTTTCCTGACCGGTTATAACGATCCCCGCCTGCCCCATATGGCCGCTCGTGCTACTGATCCTGCGGTAGCAGGAAAATATATCGGCATCAGAAATGGTGTGGCCATTGATGATAAATCCCGGTATTCAGGGTATTCCATCCCATTAGCCAAAGCAGCTTCCGGTGATTATTTCGATCCTAAAGATGGAAAGGCAAAACTGGCCTCCGCAGCAGAAACCTATTTTCTGATGGCAGAAGCAGCCCTCAATGGCTGGGCCAATGCCGGAAATGAAGCAGATAACTATAACAAAGGCATCGCTGCCTCTTTTGAAGAGTGGGCTGCCGGATCATCTGCTGGATACGCAAACGACAATACCTCTACAGCAGCTCCCTATGTTGATCCTAAAGCCCAGGTGGCCGGTAACAACGATGTTCCTGTAAAAGATTCCAACCTTAGCACCATTACCATTAAGTGGGATGATGCAGCTCCTCCTGAACAACAATTAGAACGTATCATTACGCAAAAATGGATCGCCATCTATCCTGACGGACAAGAGGCCTGGACGGAATTCAGAAGAACCGGTTATCCAAAATTGTTCCCCGTTGTTGTAAACAACAGCGGAGGCCTGATCAAAAAATTTATCCGCAGGCTGCCAATTCCGGGTAAGTACCAATCGAACAACAAGCCGGGTTACGACAGAGCCGTACAAACACTCAACGGACCAGACAACGGTGAAACAAGGTTGTGGTGGGACAGTAAGAAGTAATCTCATTTTGCACCTTTATTTATTCATCATAAAACCTCCTCATTATGAAAATTCAGCATTCTGTAGCAACACTATCAATGATATTATTGGTAGGGCTTAGCGCTTGTACAAAAAATGAGAGCAAGATTGATCCTGTTAGCAGCAAAGCCACAGTTGAAACAAGCCCGCGTGCGCTGCCTCCTGCCGGCAGAAACAAAGTAGCCTATTATACTTTCGATGCTACGCCGGTCAATCAGAGTTACAAGTCCCTTGTCAACTTCACCGACCAGGCCAATATCGTGATTGTATTTGAAGGTACACTATGGGAACTGGCAGATACCGTAAATTATAACACCGGATGGATGGTAAACAGCATCTATAAGTCAAAAAAACAGATATTAGCCGACATCCAGGCACTACGCGCCCGGGGTGTTAAGGTATTGATGAACGTAGATGATGCTGCCTCATGGAGTACAAGTACCCCATTTACTACCTATAACGGTACGCCATATACGTATACCCAGTTTGCCTCGTTTATTAATAATTGCGTAAATAAGGTTGGGCTTGACGGTATATCCCTGGATGTTGAACATGGCGCTTATGATAATTCAAATTATCGCAACATGATCAAAGAACTGGGTAAATATTTTGGTCCGTTATCTTCAGCCAGCGGCTCCAAAATCTATACCGGCGCCGTATACTCCGGTGGTGAACCCGGACCTGCTTTCAGGGACCCGGCCCTCACTAATTACATGAACTTTATAATGGACATGGCTTACTTCAGCGACAACAACTCCCGTTTCAATTACTGGGCTGCTACATTGGGCAATGCCAAAGTAATGGATGGTATGTCGCATGACTATAACAACCAATCTTCCGCCATTAGCCACGCGCAGTGGCATCCTTCACCAGACAAAGCAGGTGTCATGATTTATGCCGGCAATGTAAATAAAGCCTACACAGATGCTATTCTTGGCGCATTTTAACAACTACGTCCTATCTACCAGCGCATAACCAGAGACCCTTTATATATATTGAGGGTGACGCGAGGATATCCTATTAGTGGGGTGTCATTTGAGGTGTCAAATTTGTGTCGTAAAAAACGATACTTGACTAAATAAAAAAGGCTTGTAAGCATCAACTTACAAGCCTTTTAATTTAAGTGCCCAGAACTGGATTCGAACCAGCACACCCTTGCAGGCGCTGCGACCTGAACACAGTGCGTCTACCAATTTCGCCATCTGGGCAACTGATATTGTGATCAGGGAGCGCAAAGATAAGCACTCATTTTAATTCTCCAAACAAAAAGTCAATTTTTTTTCAAACTAACGGGAAAGGATATACTAATAATTGTGGATAAAACTGAAGGAGGTAACGCTGAAAGCCACGCCCCCTTTGGCTACAAGGTATAGATCGTGTATACCTTCCGCATGACGCAGGTTGCCGGTCAACTTCAGCGCATAAGTACTATCGCCGGTATAAGGAATATCAAGGGTGCCAATAACTTTGCCTTTGGGCTTGTCTATACGGAACTCCAGCTTAGAGCCGCTCTTTTTATGTTCACAGGCTACTTCCACCCGGAAACCAATTTCGCCCATACTAAGATTTACTTGTGCAAACGCCAGGTAACTCCCCTCCTTCATCTGGAACTCCGTTGCGCGGTTTCCTTTTTTAGCCGTCGGCGCCGCCGTCTGTCCACTGACAGTCAACTGCACGAAGGCAAAAACCAGAAACAACAACAGCCTCATAGGTTAGGATAGGTTTATCGTTTAACACAACGGGAACATTTCCCGCCCTGAAAAATAATGAAAAACTTAAAATTAAGGAATTATGTAATATTATATCATAATGAACACATAAAATAATATCAGTGGAAAAAAATAGTACATTTGTACTAATGGTAGACACAAAAGAGAAAATACGGAAAGCGGCCCTCAAATTGTTCAACGAACAGGGCATCGATGCCATCACCATACGGCATATCGCCAAAGAACTGGACATCAGCCACGGCAACCTCCAGTACCACTACAAAAACACCAACGATATCATCCTCGTGCTCTTCAATGAGCTCAACGATGGCTTCTCCCGCGTTTTTACACAAGGAGAAAACATCGGGCAGGTGACACTGGAACACTTCCGGCAGTGGGTGGAAATACTCATGGAACATATCTGGCAATACCGCTTCATCTTCCTCCACTTCGTGGAAGTGACCCGCCGCGTACCGGAAGTCAAAACACTCTACAACAGCTGGGACAAAGCCCGCGAAGAACAATTCCTCCTCCTGTTCAACACCCTCATCAAAGAAGGCATCTTCCGCGATGACATTCCTCCCTATATCTGGAAAAACCTCATCACCCAGCAATATATCATGGCCGACTTTGCCCTGTCGCACAATGAAATAAAAATGCAGCTCAAAGGCAAAAAAGCCGTCCAGTACTACGGTGAGGTGCTGTTCAACCAGTTCTACCCCTACCTTACGGCTAAAGGAAGACAACAGGCTGACAAACATCAGGGCATAAACTGACCCCTGTCATTTTTCAGGTGCGCGTTTCATCGCATTTTTGCATTGTAAACGCAGGGGCAACATTACCCATCGCGGATTGTTCAACACCAGAAAAAACAGGAGGACATTATGGAACAAGCATTGATCAACTTAAGCCAGTACACCGGCACCCCGGCAGTTACCATCCTGCTGTCTACTCACCGCACCTTCCCCGACAATAAACAGGACAGCATCCACCTCAAAAACCTTATCGCAGAGGTGGAAAAAGAGCTATATGAACAGTTCGACAAACGGATCGTATGGCCTGTACTCGATAAAATAAAAGAAACCGAAAAGTCCATCAATCACGACTATAACCTGGATACGCTGGTCATCTTCGCCAGTGCGGATTTCCTCCTGGTGAAACGCCTGCCCATCGTCACTACCGACCGGTACGTAATCGGCGACCGCTTCGAGATCCGCCCCCTGCTCAAAGCCGTCCAGCAAAGTGAGCACTATTATATCATCTCCGTTTCCCGTCAGAAAATACGGCTGCTGGAAGCTTTCAATGATAAAATAGTACAAGAGGTGAAAAATGAGGATTTCCCGTATCTCAATCATTATTACACCACCGATCCCATGCGCCTGCAACAGGACCTGGTCGTGGACAACCTCCTGAAAGAGTTCTTTAACACGGCGGATAAACGATTTAAAAAATATTATGAAGAGAATCCGCTGCCGGTGATTATACTGGGAGAGGAAAGAAACCTCGTCTTTTACCAGGAAATAATGGACATCAAGGGACTGGTAGTGGGTACCCATCACGGTAGCTTTGACGACACTTCCGACCCGGAAATCGCAAAAGTGACTTTCCCGGTCATTCAACAATACATTGCCGGGAAACAGGATACCGCCATGCAGGCCATCAACGCAGCACAATCTGCACAACGCCTGCTGGTAGACCTGAACGATATCTATACCGCCGCAGAAAACGGGCAGGCAGATACGCTCTATATCGAGCAGACCTACCTTCCTACCGGCCACATCGACAAAGGCATCATCAGTCTGGGTAACGGCAACGGCTCTACGGACGTAACGCTGCCGGTCATCGACACCGTGCTGCATAAAGGCGGGAACGTGGTATTTCTCGACGAAAACGCCCTGGACAACTACCAGGGCATTGCTTTGGTTACAAGATTTTAATCATACGACAACGACAACAACAGGAAAAGCCGCACTGGTGTTTACCAGCGTGGCTTATTATTTTGTCATGAAACCATCGGATTATTTAAGCGTCGCCAGCCGGGCGTAAATCTCCATCATACCCGCCTGTCCCAGTAACTCCTTCTCCGGCCGTTTTCCCAGCATATTGCTACCAGCGTCCCGGTCTTCCTCCCATACCTTGTCGGCGTAAGTCTGCATGGCATCTACGTACCGCTTGTCCTTGTCCTCCCGGTAAAGGGCCAGGTACCCTCGCAACAGCACGGCATTGAACCAATACGAGGAATGAAACCGGCCATCCCGGTAGAACCGCTGTAGCGTACCCGCTGCTATCTGCTGCGCTTCTTCCAGGTACTCTGGCTGCCGCGTGATACGGTACAGCTTCACATTCGCTTCCAGCATGGTACCACTGTTATAGGTATAGGTAGCAGAATCGATACGGTTGTTCTCCAATGGCTTGAGCGCATCCCAGAATACGCCACTGGCATTCCGCAAATGTTCGTTCGTCCAATGATACAGCAGCAAAGCGGTGTCAAGGTATGTTTTCTTATGCGTGGCTTCGTACAACTGCAAAGCCAGCAGTATACCCGGACCATTGGAGCAAGTGTTTTTAGTTGTCTTATCACCTTCTTTCCAATACAAGCCTCCTCCACTCACGGTATCGAAGCCGGTCATCATAAACCGGTAAATTTCCGCGCCTTTATCGAGGTAAGTCCGCTGTCGGGTGCGGGCAAAAGCATCGAGGTAAGCGATGCCTATCCACTGGTTATCATCGTAGTAACGGTCTTCCCGCCTTTCCTTTACCACATACGACGCATATCCCGGCGCAGGCGGAACCGGGTCATAATACTGATCAATGGCTTTCACTACCGGCTTCAGATAAACTTTTCCGGGATTCAGCCCCTCCATTTCATTGGCAGCTTGTACCAACGCACAAAGCCCCCACAGGTCGGCATGGGGATTATGGTTCTTAGCCGGGTCGCTGGTCTGGATGTAAAGACCGGTACGCGGTTCATACAGGTGTTTGTCAACCGCCGCCTGTAGCAGGCCGGCACGTTGTGCATTGTGCTGGGCAAACAGGGTGGCGACCATGAGTATATACGCCACCGTTAGCCATACTGTACGGTACATAAGCATTATTTTATAAGCCTATCATATTGTTGTTCGCAGAAGGGCAGCAGCCGGTCATAAAAATACCGGAACAAATAGGCGAAGACCTCTTATCATCATAACGGGAAATGCTCGTTTGCCATTCACTAACGCTGGACATACGGACGCTGCTTCTATTTTGCAGAACAATAATAACCAATAGGACCTACAAATGCAACAAGGCTTTTACCTGCTGTAGTTGCCGGGTAGTAACGCATGTTTTATCATAGGCCAGGTAAATGGTCTGAGAGGATGTTTCAGCGTCTGTCCAGAGCTGTTTCAGTTCTTTTCTGCGCAGATAGTCTTTCACGAGATAGTCCGACACGATGGCGACACCGGTGCCGGCCGCCAGCGCTTTCAGGATAGCGTCGTAGTCTGGTATCACAAAACGGGGCTTTATCTGCGGGCGCTTATGGAAATTCTCCTGCCAGAAACGGCGTACAGGTGGGATATCACTGCTGTAGGCATACCAGGTTTGGTCGTATAGCCAGGCTTCCGCCGCTGCGTTGTCTTTTTTCCGGACCGCCTTCCGGAAGGCAGTATCATCCAGTCCGGCGTTGCCCACCAATACAAACCGCTCTTCCAGCACCGGGTCATATACGATGTTTTTCTCCTGGCCGCAGACGGTCGTCAGCGTAAAATACATATCCTTTCTGATCACCTTTTCCAGCAAGGCTTTAGGGTCGCCAAATTCGAAAATGAAATTCGCGTCCGACTGACTGATACGCGGTGCTATGACTGCCTGAAAAAATTCTTTCGACGCCCCCACACAGGTAAGCGGCACCTCCCACGCACTGGTATTGCGGAAGTCCAGCTCCACTTTTTCCAGTTTCTCTACCGCATCAATGACTTCCGTATACAGCAGTTTGCCATAATCAGTGGGCACCATGCGGCGCGGCTGTCTTTCAAACAAAGGATGACAGATATAAGCCTCCAGCCCAGCCAGGTGCTGGCTTACGTTAGGCTGTGATATCAGTAATTCCTGTGCAGCGCCGGTAAGCGTGCCTGTCTGATAAATAGCCTTAAAAGTGCGGAACCATTCAAAATTTATCATGCCTCTAAATTATAAATTTATTTATAGACTGATATAATTTATACTATTTTATTTATACATCAAACGACCCCATCTTTGCAATACCAAAGACAAAAAATAACAAACGAACCATCATGAAAAGTATACTTACTGTCATTGCCGCGCTGGCAATGGCCCTTACAGCCTATGCCCAGCCAGGACTGGACGCCCAAAGAACTTCCCGCATTGACGACGTGATCAATCGCCATATAGCAGCCGGACATATTCCCGGCGCCACCGCCCTGATTATCCGCCACGGGCAGGTTGTTTACAATAAAGCTTTCGGTTATGCCGATGTGGCGTCCCGCAGAACCATGCAGACAGACAACATCTTCCGCATCGCTTCACAAACCAAGGCCATTACCAGTCTGGGTGCGATGATACTCTGGGAAGAAGGCAAGTTCCAGCTGGATGATCCGGTATCTAAATTCATCCCGGCCTTCAAAAACCCGCGGGTAAAGGTTTTCTTTAATCCAAAAGACAGCAGCTATACCACGCGGCCGGCTACACGCGAAATCACGGTGCGTGACCTGCTCCGTCACACCTCCGGTATCGCTTACGCTGCCGTGTTCAGTGATCCGCAGATGCAGGCTATCTATGCCAAAGCAGGTGTGCCCAGCGGCATCGGCACCATGGCTTCTGACCTGAAAACTAAAATCGCCCTGCTCGCGCAGCAGCCACTGATGCATGATCCCGGACAAGCCTTTACCTACGGCCTCAACACCGACGTATTGGGTTATCTCATAGAATTATGGAGCGGGCAACGGTTGGACGTATTCCTGCAACAGCGCGTATTTACGCCGCTGGACATGCAGGACACGTATTTCCATCTGCCGGCAGACAAACAAAAGAAATTAGTCACCCTCTACGAAGAAGCAGATGGGAAAATGCAGCCGGTCAATCATCCTATCTATGAAGGCGTAGACCCGCTGTTTCCCAACCATGAGGGCACTTACCTCTCCGGCGGCGCCGGCCTGGTGTCCACCGCCGCTGATTATGCCAAATTCCTGACGCTCTTCCTGCAAAACGGAAAGTACATCAACAAAAACGACAACATCAGCAAAACTATTATCAGTCCCGCTACAGTAGCCCTCATGCTGACCAACCAGCTGGACAAAGGCGTGCGTCCTTCTCCCCTGCCTGCACAACCGGAGCCTTTCCGCTTCAGCCTTGGCTTCGCAGTGGAGACAAAAGCCAATGATCACCTGATGCCTTACAGCATTGGCACCTTCAGCTGGGGCGGCGCTTTTAACACCCACTACTGGGCCGACCCGAAACAGGACCTGATTGGCATCATCTTTACACAAGAGTATTTATCACCTTACTGGAGCATTGGCGATGAGTTTAAAGTAGCCGTGTATCAGGCGCTGGAAGATTAGATATATTATGCAAACAAAAGGGATCGGTATGATGATATCGATCCCTTTTGTTTGCATAATACATATGATCCCAGGGCTGAAGCCCTGGGCTATGATGTTGTTCAAATCCATTCAGGGGTTGGGGTGCTAAGTGATGATATAGGGTTGATGTTGGTAAGTGCGGAAACGAGGTTACGGAATCACTGCGACAGGACGATATGAACTGAAGCCCGCAATACCGATTACGAACAACGATGTGGATTAAGACCAATGCTAATGCCAATAATTGTGAGAGCAAGACTGCGAAACAGCCTGAATAACAATTGTAGCCCAGGGCTTCAGCCCTGGGATCCTCGATGTATGCCCCGGGAATTTCCGTATCTTTGCCTCCGTCATGTTACAGTTTTTATCATACAACACAAAGCAACACCGCACGCTTTCCGCTTCTGTAGCGGAAATAGCTGCTGCTATCTCCTTCGGTTGCTTCTGTAAAAAGCTGTATTTCATTTCCAATTTCAAGGACTTCCATATACAAACCCCGGGCTGTTGATCTAACGGCCGTATACCGGGGACCCCGTACTTATAGCGTTATTTTTTATTCGTTTCATTTCCGGCAGGAAGTGAAGCGGTTTCTTTTTTTACATCCAACCGTGATGCATCATGTATATTGACATTTGCAAAAAAGAGATCAGGCAGGTAAACAAGACAGCTATTCTACAGCAGACCGCCTACTGGTCGGAGGTGAAAAGCCGCCAGGGCTGGACAACCTGCGCCTTTGATTTTAAAGTACAGCAGCAGGCATTGTTTGCCGGTGCTGCGGAACACAGTTATGTGGAGAGTGACGTGCTGGTGATCCTGCGGCAGATCAGCGACGAGCACTATATCGCGTATGTGCCCTACGGACCGGAGATAGAGCCGGACACTGACTGTCAGGGTGTTTTCCTCGAAGAACTGTCGGAGTGCCTGCGGCCTCTCCTGCCAGCGCAATGTATTATGATACGTTACGACCTGGCGTGGCAGTCGCACTGGTCAGGTGAAGCACAATACTTCGATGAAAACGGCAGCTGGCTGGGCCCTCCGGCCAAACAAATGCAGGAGCTGCGTTTCAACTACAGCACCCGCAGCCGGGCACTGAAGAAGTCCAACACAGACATCCTGCCTTCCAACACTATTTTTATGGATTTGAAGAAAGATGACCAGCTGTTGCTCGATCGAATGAAAACCAAGACCCGGTACAACATTCAGCTGGCTGGGCGTAAAGGCGTGCAGGTAAAAGCCGCCGGGCTGGAGAACATCGATACATGGTATAACCTCTACGCACAAACGTGCGCACGCAATGGCATTGTGCAGGAAGATATCGGCTACTTCAGGACCGTCCTCACCGCCCGGGCCAATAACAGCACCTCTCCTGCCGATGTGGAGATGTTGCTGGCCGAGGCTGACGGTATTCCGCTGGCGGCCATGTTCCTCGTGGTGGCGGGCCACCGTGGCACTTATCTTTATGGTGCCTCCGCTGATACGCACCGGAACTACATGGGCACCTATATGCTGCAATGGGAAGCCATGCGGCGGGCTAAACGTAAAGGCTGTACGGAGTATGATTTTTTCGGCGTGTCCCCTACCCCTGATCCACAGCATCCGTTATACGGCCTGTACAAATTCAAAAATGGTTTCGGCGGAGAGCTGTTCCATCGCATGGGTTGCTGGGACTATCCCCTGCAGGAAGCCCCTTATGCAGCTTATACCGCCGCGGAACTGTACAGCAAAGGATACCACCGATGATCAATTACGAATGACGAATTACGAATTCAGGGTTCTTTATCGGGAAATTACTAGGTAACCTTTCCAAAAACGACTTCTCCATTCGTAATTCGTCATTTGTAATTCGTAATTGACTACATTTGTCTTCATTTGTTATAAATATAGTTTATTTTAAATATAATCGGGACATGATGAAGAAGCCGACTTTCTGGGGAGAGAACCTGAGGATATTACGCACGCGGAAAAAGCTCTCACAGCAGCATCTGGCCGATCTGCTGGGTATCAACAGAAACAAAATTACAGCGCAGGAAAGCGGCAAAACACGGAATCCGCGGCTGGAAGACCTGGTACTGATCTCTGATTTTTTCCGGGTAGATCTGGACACGTTTATTAAAAATGATCTGCAACAAGCCACAGAAGAACAACTGCTGGAGCTGGAAGCCGGCAACACGGTGGATTTAACGGGCAGGCATATACGCATTCTGCCGATCACGGTAGATCAGGATAATGAAGAAAATATGGAGTACGTACCGGCACGCGCCAGGGCGGGCTATCGCAGCGGCCATGCAGATCCGGAGTTCATCGCCGGCCTGCCGAAGTTCTCCCTGCCTGAACTGCCTCGCGGCAAAACCATCCGCATGTTCCCTATCTCCGGCGATTCCATGCATCCCATCCCCGATGGCAGCCATATCATCGCCCAGTACCTGGAAGACTGGTCACATCTGAAAGACAATACGGCCTGCGTACTGGTACTGAAAGGCGGAGAAGAAGATATTATCTTCAAACTGGTTAACAGCCGCATCAAACAAAACGGCACACTGCTGCTGCGTTCCATCAACGAGGAATACGCCGACTTTGAAGTACCCATCAATGAAGTAGCGGAAATCTGGACCTTTATCGGCTATCTGAGCAAACAATTGCCGGAAGTGACAGCCATGCAATAATGATATAGATGACTTCCCGGAGTAGCGCCCGGGAGCCTCCCCCATCTGGAAGAAGTTTTACAGTTACAGCGGACATTTTCTTCTCCCCAAAAGCTGACTGCGCAAAGCACAGATCTAAAATAGCAATAAAAATAAAGAGGCTGCCCTGTATGCAGGACAACCCCTTGTTCTAGCAACCGCAACAATTGCTTAGTTATAGTTCACAGTAACCGGGAACGGAATATTTGTAGTGTACAGGCCAGAAGGCTGATTAGGACCTACAAACAAAGTAGCTCCTACGTTCAGTGCCTGAGAACCGCCAGTTAATACACCACCAGTGATCACGGAAGGTGAGCTGGTGAAGGCAGCTGCCAGCATGAATGCACCTGGAAGTGTAGTATGATTCAATACTACAGGGATCAGCGGCAGTGTGATGGCGTAAGTAAAACCACTTTCGCCTGTCACGGAAAAGATGGCGGGGGTAACAGTACCAGTAGTAGACAGGGTGGAAACACCGCCTGTTGTGGTACGAACACCGGCTGGGCTGAGTTTCAGCGTACCAGGTATCGGAGATGAAGCCAGAATACCGAAGTTCAGGTCCAGGGTTTTTACAATGGCGATGGGAGTGATGACAGTAGCAGATGCATTGGCTGTTGCGGTAGCTGATGTTTGGGCAACTGCTTTGCCGGCGAAGATAGCTGAAATGATAACCATTAATGATAACACCTTTTTCATAAAATTTGGGTTTTAAAAAATGAAAAATAAATAAGTGATTAATAAATAAGTGATTAATAAAAACGTTTTGGGGTCAATTCAATTAACTATTTGGGAGGGTTAGAGGATAGAATCGAAATAAGTTTGAACGTCAGTCCGTCAACGACATCGCCATCCGGATTTCGTTTAATGGTAACGGTTATTTCAGCGGGTTGGGCTGTCATATGCAGGCGCTGCAGCTGCGCCGCGTCCAGGCTTAGGGTATAGGTACCCGGACGAAGGCCAAGGTAGCTGAAATAACCGTCGGGTTCCGTGAGCACGGAGGCAACTGTGTGACAGTCGGTATCCAGTACATTTATCCGGATACGGGACATGCCTTGTTTTTGGGTATTCCTGACCATACCGGCTACTTCACCGGAAACGGTCACAGGTATTTCAACCGGTTTAAACTGATTGGGCAGCGCGGTAACCCCGATGGCGGTATGTTTCAGCTGCCACGCTACGGAGCTGAGACCATCAGGATTTAAGCGTATCAGGTATTTACGGTAAGGTTCCAGGTTAAAGACACGGTAAAGGGTATCCTGTTGGTCGAATACGGACAATCCTCCGTTGATCTGTATAGAAAGCCCGTCCAGCTTGGGTTCACCGGCATCTCTTTTACCATTGCCGTTGATGTCGAGGAAAGCCAGTACCGTCAGTTGCGCACGTCCCACACTACCCAGGTTGCTGGTCATCAGGTAGTGACTTTCCCGGTCGTAGAGCAGGCTGCCGCCTGCTGAAGCGGTGATCGATGAATTGCGGCCTGCTATCATCGCACTCATTCCCGCTTTAGCGAACTTAAAATCATAACGAAGGGTAATGCCACCGATAAACTGCTGGTAGATAAAATCCCTTTCGAAAGATAGTCTTACATAGGTGCGTTCCCTGATGTTGCGCTCCAGCTCCACGCGGGCGTTGGAAAACTGGTGACTGTCATAGGAATATTGCACCCGGGGCATGACAAACATATTGGAGAAGAGCCGGTACGTTTGTGATAAGGTGCTGTAAGCCACTGGCGGCGCATCTTCCCTGAAATTACAGAACGTGGTGACATTCGTATTCACGCGGCCTATGGTACCGGAGGTGATCCACTCTACCGTGGTGTATTTCACCAGCGGGATAGAAGGCGCCGTCGGATTTTTTTCTATCACGGGGGTCTGTTCTGCCGGCGGCATGGTGATCTGATCTACCGTCAACCGGGAAAACAGGGAAAAATTGGGTTTTCGTATAGGCAGCATGACTGACACCTTGCGTTCTTCCTGGTAATTATATTTCACCGCTTGCTGGCCGCGTTTGTAACGCAGGTACTGCGCTTCTACTTCCATTTCAAAAGGCAACCGCCAGAAAAGGGAGGCTTTGCTTCTCACGTCATAAGCATATTCACCGCTGAAGATCAGTTTGTCGGTCAACCGCCAGGCGGCGTGCACGAAAGGAATGGGTTTCCCGCCGGGAATGGATGAAAGATATTCTGTGCCGGCGCCCACAGTGATACGTTTGGTGATACCGTAATGAACGGCGCCCATAGCGTAACGGCTGTTTTGTCCGTCGAGGATGATACCACTTGTCAGCGTATATTCCATTTCGCCGGCAGGCAGGAAATTGAACGGCACCATAATTTCCCGCTGTTCGGTGCGTACCTCACCAAAGGGGCCATAGAAACGAAGGGTAACGGTAGTGTTGCCATAAATAATGGGTACGTTGAAGGCAAAGAAACCGGAAGCATCTGCCTGCTGGTAGTCCACCAGTTCATGATTGATGTACAGTTCTACTTTCCAGCCAGGTGTAGTGATGTCGGTCAACCGGTAGGTACCGAAGGCAGTCCTGTTGGTCGTGGGTGCATTGGTAAACTGCACACCTGCCAAAGGATACAATACAGAGGCGATCGCCATGTTATTGATTTTGCCTACGGTAACCTGCCGTAACAATGGATGTTCATTGTTCACATAATGCCACATGAATTGCTGATTGCGTATGTCAAAATTTCCATCTATATAATTCATTTGCAGGTTGGTTTCGCCACCGGCCATTTGTCCGCCGAGCGAGAGGTTGAGGTTCACGTTGGTGGCCTCCCGCTGCCTGGTGGTCATCATTGACCAGTCGGCAGCATTGATGCTGAAAGCACTGGCTTTTCTACGGATAATAGTATCCGCTTTCTCCTCTCCTTTCAACCGGTTAATATTATCACGAAGCTTTTGTTGTTTCATTTCACGGACAATCGGTAGCTCCCGTTTAGTCGTCACCGCTACATACAGATCGCGGAAGTGGAAAACACAGTTCACCCCGAACACATCAGCCCAGCTGGCGGAGCGGAGATAGAATCCCGCAGGCGTGCAGATAAGTTTTTGAGCGTCCATGGTGAATGTTTTTTTATTGTATGTAATGGTATGTGTCGATTTATCTATGATGTACTTGTCGTCCGGGCCGATGATAAATCCTGACAGGGTATCAGCCTGGGGGGACAAGGTATTTTTAACTTGCAGGAAATCGAACAGGTCACTCACCGACAGGTAAACATCCTGGTTACGGATAATGGTGGATATCTCAGCGTTTCCCAATTCCTGCATCCACACAGTCACTACCAGTTCTTCATCTGAGCCGGGGCTTTGTGCTTTGCATCTGCCCGTAGTTCCGGTGATGGCGCACGCGATGCAGAGCGCGCCGAACAGAACGGACATGAGCATATCGTGAAGGTTTTTCATGGTTCATGGTTTCTCATAGTTTGCAGGGTTACTCGCCTGCTAAAAAAGTGATGAAAACCTGTCCGTTGTATTTTCCTGAAGCTGTTTGTCCGGGTTTGTTGATTGTTAATGTCCCACCGATATGGATGCTGGTCCGGGGTGTTTTGGTGATGAAGGGCATCACCGGGTCAGAGCCTTTGATCCGCAATAACATGGTGTTGCCGTTACTACCTTTCAGCAGGGAGTTGGTTTCCAGGATGGCGATCCTGCTGCCAACGGGCGCGTCCAGTTCTATCACTGCCGGCGAAGCTATGGTTCCTTTTCCGATGGGTATCACATCTCCGGTGGTGGTAGTGGCGCCATCAGCGTTGACGGTGATGGTGCCGCCACTTTGACCAGTACTGAAGGTGCCAAAACTGAGTTGCTGAACGATGGTGGGCGTTACCTGTGCCACCGCGGGCAGACAATGCAGCAGACATAAGATGCCCGTCACAGCCCACCCTGCAGGGTGCTGTATAAAATGCATACACATGATCGGGTAATTGCTAAGGGGTTAAACAATCGTCTGTTTATCTCAGCGTAGAACTATTTCCTGTTTAGCCAGGGTGACCGGTTTGCCGGAAGCCGTTTCGTAGTTGACTTCGAGCCGGCCCTGATGATAATTGAGCTTAGCCGTGTTGTCGAGATCTATCTTGACTTTTCTTTTTGGCAGCGGTGTATATACCGCCACTCCTTTCACCGCCGCGGCACGCGTTCGCTGACCTGACGGCGAGATATAGTCGATCGTCAGATCGCCGTAGGCCGACATATTGCCGCTGCGGTTCAGCGCAAACATCACCTGTGGTTGTTTCGGGTCTTTGAAATCCATGTCCATGTCAGAGATAACAACGGAAGTGGAATCGGGGCCCACACGGATGATAACAGGTACAGTGACACCAAATACAGGGACCAGTTTGACTTCCAGCTTACTGGTGTCTTTTGGTCGCATTGGCGGTGTTTCACCGGCAGGTAAGGGAGCAGGAACAGCCCTGAAATAAACATGAGATCTGTACTCGCCGGGAGGTAGGCTACCAGTGTTGATGACCTGTAGCTTCACGGCTTGTGATTCTTTGGGTGCAATGGTAACGGTACGGGGAAAAATGCGGAGGTTAGCGCTTGCGAAGCTTTGTCCTGAATCCGGTTGTTCGATGTTTTCGAAAGAACCGTCTTCTTTCATTCTGATCTGGACGAAAGATACCTGGTAGGTAGCCGTGTCTGCGCCGGTATTAGCGAGACCGAGGTCCTGCGTTCTTTTGGAACCATCAAATACCACTCGTTTCGGATAGATCATCAGGTTTCCCTGCGCATGCACAATCACCGTGTGCAGTAACAAAAAGGAAAGGGTAAATGCGGTGGCAAAGACTATCTCATATCTCCGCTGCACGCGCAGGGTTAGCCGCTTCATAAGCATGGTTGCATACATCTTTCAAAAATTTTTGGGTTGCATGGTAGGGATACCAAAGGCCTGCACCCAGGTGAAGTACAGGACCTTTTGGTTTTAAGCCGGAATTGCCGATCAGTTACTTTTTGCGGTTACCCGTCACCTGTTCCATCAACAATTTCAGCGTTTATGATCCTTCGTTCCCAGAAAGCGGAAATCCTGCGTGTAACATCCGGAGCCGGCTTCACAACACCAGCTGTCCCTGAAGGCGCCGTGTCACCAAAACCTATGTTACCATTAGTCCGCGAACATCGTACAGGTGCCGCCACTATTGCGGATGCGTCAGCTGTAACCGTTGTCAGCGATGCCTGCGCGAAGACCTTACAGGCCCACGAGACCGCGACAGGCAAAGTCACGGAGAGGATCTTCTCTTTCATAAGAAGTCAGATTTAAAATAATAAGCTAATCTTTAAGAACGGAAAATAAGCAGAGTGCGGCCAGGGATAAGCGCTACACTTCCTTACACACGAAGCATACATACATAACAATCACATGCACTCGATACATCTAATCTGTATTCCCAACAGACACCAACGGATAATACTGATAACAGTAACCGCAGCGAAGGGATATTTTTCTTGGAAAACCTATGGAATTGATATTTCAGGATATAGCCAATCTCAGTATAAGTATAAGTATTCTGGGGTACAATATTAATCAAATATTTTGGGACAACTTTGGGACAACTAGAAAAACAGACTGTTTGGATAAGTGAAGCGAAGATAATTAAGATTCTGATTCCTCCAAATTTTTTTTCAAAAAAAGTAACAAGATTAACAAATTTCACCAGCAAACCACCCTCAAACAAGCCACCACAGACCATTACAGGCCAACAAATAAAATAAACCTATAATTAGTTTTCCTGACTATTATATAAAATATCATTTTTTATAGATTGATTGGTTCATCCAGTTTTTCACGTATAATCGTTTCCGTTACACCGGCACAACGTGCCATTACTGCTATCACCTGCGCTTCTGTCACTGCTGTGCCGGTGTATTGCAACGTGGCCTCCAGCAACGTTCGCCAGGTAGCAAAGGGCTGCGGAAATTCCTTGCCATTAAATTCGATGCCCAGCTCGTCCTCCATCTCGAATAATAGTTCCACGAAACCCGCGTACCAGACATTCTCCGCCTGCACCTTGCGCATACGCTCCACTTCTTCCGGCGGATTTGATTTCACCAACCCACACTCCCGGCAACGGACTTCCGGCTGACACATGTCCCATGCCTTGTAATAATTTTTGGCGCCACACTGCGGACAAATATGTAACCACGGTCCCATCTTCTGTTTTTATTTTACGCGAAGATAAGTTAAAAACATCAGGCGGTGGGCTCTTCCAGCACCCAGCCTTCTTCCATAAAAGGCGCAATAGAAGGATGCAACGCCAGCACTTCATTATTTGCCGGCCGTACAATATCGTCTTTCAGTACCCGTTTACCAGCCTTCTTACTGATCCACCAGGCAGCAGCACCACCGATGATGCCCATCACGATCATGGCTTTCATGAAATAACCCGCCAGTAAAAATGCCGCCCATACGCCTATGAACACTAAGCCCACACGGCCCTCCTCTTTGCTGTGAAATCCGGTACAACGCTCACAACGCGGTACTTCCACTTTCATCTTTTTAAACTTCACCTGCCGGGCCGACCGCTCATACTCCTGGTACAACGGCTGGAAAATACTGCTCTTGCGGTCGTGCGGAGCAGCGGCACAAAAATGACAGATATCAATGCCCACATGTTGCTTATACAAATCGGCCATCTGCTTTTCGTATACCCATACCTGTTTGCGTTTCTCTACGGAGATATTCAGCGCCAACGCCCAGGTGACAGCCTGTATGGCACTGTTCAAATCCCGGTCCGTATTCCAGGCTACCTGCGCAAAGTCGCACAGCACCGTGGCAATGGCATCTTTGGCTTCTTCATTGCCGTCCAGTTCCTGGTTGAGCTGATCTGTAAAAAGGTAACGTTTCATCGCGGCAACCGCTTCCCGGGCAAGGATGGTACGCTGCGCCGTTTGTTCCATAGCAGTATGTATACTGGGCGCTACCGGATGGTACAGGGCTAATTGGCTCATAGGAATAATATAGGTATATAGGATTTATTGATGCGATAAAAATAGTAAAAGCAGTGATCACTTCCGATTTTTTTGATTTGCGCTTTTTGATTTTGGGGAGATATAAAAAATCTCCTGAAAATTATTTTGTAAGCATTTACTTACATTTGCTATATTTGTAAGCAAATACTTACATAATGGAGAAACGAAGGGATATCTATCAGGCCATAGCAGACCCCACCCGGCGGGAAATCATCTCGCTGATAGCCCGGCAGTCGATGAACCTGAACGCTATAGCAGACAACTTCGACGCCAGCAGGCCGGCCATCTCCCAGCATATTAAAGTACTGACTGAATGTGGGCTGGTCATTATCCGGCAACAGGGCCGGGAACGTTTCTGCGAACTGAAAATAGACAAACTGAAAGAGGTGACTTCATGGGTGGAAGAATGCAACAAATACTGGAACGCCACCATCGACTCCATGGAGGATTATTTACAGCAATTACAAACTAAAAATAAAAAACATGGCAAACAGCAATAATCAGGATACGTTCATTTCCCGTATCATCAACGCGCCACAGGAACTGGTTTTTGAAGCATGGACCAGGGAAGAACATCTTCAGCATTGGTACGCACCGAAAGGCTGCACGGTCCACTTTGCCCATGTCGATATCCGCCCCGGCGGCGGCTTCCTCTCCTGCATCCGCAATCCGGACGGCCCTTATAAGGACTGCTGGTGCAAAACCACCTTCCTGGAAATCACGAAGCCGGAGAAAATCGTCTGCACACTACAGGTGGCAGATGCCAACGGACGCCCCATCACTTCCCGGGAAGCAGGCATGGACCCTGACTGGCCGGATGAAACCATCCTGACCGTGACATTCACGCCGGAGGGTGACAAAACCCTGTTCACTTTACACCAGACGGTCAACACGGTATTGGCTAAACGAACAGGCGCCTACCCAAGCTGGATACAGATGCTCGACATCCTCGAAGCACACCTGCAACCGGCAGGCACCCGCTAATCAACCAACACAAAAACAGATATATGCTAAAATGTATTTTTCTGGCCATGGCCATCAGCAGCGCCATGCCCGGAACGGGCACTCCTTTGCCCCAAACCGCCGTACAAACGGATACGACCAGTGCCTACGCGACGGTCAACGGTATTAAAATGTATTATGAAATACATGGCAGCGGCAGCCCGCTGGTATTGATCCACGGCGGCGGCTCCACCATCCGCAGCACTTTCAGCCAGGTGCTCAATGATTTTGCACAACATCACCAGGTGATAGCCGTTGAGCTGCAAGGGCACGGGCATACAGAAGCACGCCCCGGTCCTACTACCTTCGAACAAGACGCCGATGATGTGGCAGCCCTGTTAAAAACACTGCACATCCAACAGGCAGATATCCTGGGCTTTAGCAACGGCGGCTGTACGGCGCTCCAGATCGGCGTCCGTCATCCGGAAATGGTACGCCGCATTGTAGCCATTTCCTCCTTCTACAAAAGAGAAGGCCTGCCTCCAATGTTTTGGGACATGATGAAAAAAGCCCACCTCAGCGATATGCCACAACCCTTTAAAGACGCATTTCTCGCCGTCCGCAATGACCCTAAAGCATTGCAGACCATGTTCAACCAGGACAATGGCCGGATGCTGGCTTTTAAAGACTGGCCCGATGATATGATCCGCTCCATCAAAGTACCTACACTCGTATTGATCAGCGATCAGGATGCCATAACGCCGGAACATGCCACCGCTATGTACCGGTTGCTGCCTAAAGGCCGCCTCGTGATATTGCCAGGTCAACATGGAGAATTCCTGGGCGATGTGCTGACAGCCAAACACCACAGCCACACACCACAAATGGCGGTAGCCATGATAGACGACTTTCTGAACGAATAATAAAAAAGCCGGGTCCATCACCCGGCTTTTCTCTCTTTTCTATTCCAGCATCTTCTTCAGTCCTGTCTCGTAATTGGCTATCTCTGCGGAGAGGCTTTCTACCAGCGGCTTTCGGCCGGCTTTATCACCTTCCAGGATAATGCTCCAGCGTACGACGGACACATCGTCATTGTCCGGCATCGATTCTACCAGCGCGGTCACAATCGCTTTGCTAATGCCTGCGGGCAAAGGGTCTTGTACATGAAACACAAAGAACTTGTATTGATCATGTATCTGTTCAATTTCGTCCGTACGTTTACGGCCATCACTAAAGGTCAGATCACGGTACTTTGTATCGTGATCTGTCCGGACATTCACCTCACGCACCATGCCGTTGGAATATTCTTTTACCTGCGGCAAGTCACGGATCACACGCCATATTTTCACCGTCGTGCTTTTGATCTGCGTCTCGTGAGTATAATCCGGGATGATCTTTTTAGCCGCCTGCATCTGGGCCATGGACATGCTGCTCCAGCAGATGCCTAACAATAATAACAATCGCTTCATAACGCTTCTTTACAGTTTTATTTTAACACTATTTACCAAATATCTCTTCCAGTTTCTTCGTCAGTTCTTCCCCGCGCAGGTTTACCGCCACAATTTTACCTTCCTTATCGATCAGGAAATTGCTGGGTACCGCACGGATATTGTATTCTTTTGCCACCTCGTTTTTCCAGCCTTTCAGGTCGCTGACATGCTCCCAGGTAAGACCGTCATCTTTAATGGCTTTTACCCACGCATCTTTTTTATCGTCCAGCGATACGGCCAGTATCTCCAGCCCTTTGCTGTGGTACTTTTCGTAGTTGTCCAGTACATTGGGGTTTTCTGCTCTGCAGGGACCGCACCAGCTGGCCCAGAAATCGAGCAGCACGTATTTGCCCCGATAGTCTTTCAGTTGCACAGCTTTTCCGCTGACGTTGTTCTGTGTGAAGTTCATGGCCGCAGCACCGATAGCGGTTTTAAGGGCAATCTCTTCCGCCTTCACCAGGTCTGTTTGTTTTCGTTTAGCCTCTTCGAGATAGGGGTATTTTTTTACCAGTTTAGCCAGTTCCGTATTGATCAGCGCTTTGTCTCTCCGCGGATGCAGGTAATCGAGCGCATACAGCAGCACCGGTGTGTTGGGGTACATTTTGATGAGCAGCTTTACCCGCTCGCCCATATCATCACCCAGCCAGTCGTATTGGTCCTGCATCACACGCACTAACGCCGTGTCTTTCGCCAGGGAAGCCTGATATTGCAATTTGCCGTTCTGGATCATCTGTTGGTAATTACGGTACGTAATAAAATTCACCTGGTTGATCAGGTTATTTTCTTCGCTGCCGAGGATGTACACATACGGTGGGTTTTTGATCTTCATCGCTGCGGTGTCTTCTCCTCTGAAATCGATCTGAAGATTGTCTTTGTTGGCCCAGATGGTCAGCCGGTCTTCTTCGAATTCGTTCAGGATATAGAACTGTGGCCGGGTAGCATCTACTTTGATGCTATAGGACCCATCCGGTTTAAGGCGGATAGTATCGATGGTAATGCGGTCATCTCCATCCTGTTTTTGTACCCGGAAAGGAAATTTCTCCTGTTGCTCTTTTGACGGGGGAAATTTTATTTTCCCACTGACAGTGATGTACTTTTTTGTCTGCGCTGCCACCGGCAGTGCGATGGTAGCGGCGAGCAGGGCCAACAACCAGGAACGTTGATTTTTTCTCATGTGGATGGTTTGTGATATTACTATTGCATAGGTGTCATGGGCATAGCCGGTATAACCTTTCCGTCTGTTTGGGGTTTATCTGCTGCTTTTTTCACGGCAGCACCAAAGAGGGAGACCAGCTTTTTTTCAATATTACCATTACCAGTATCATCAAATCCTATTTCTTTCATCAGAATTTTTCCTTCAGGAGAAATCAGGTAGGTGGTAGGCACGCCGGTAATAGCAAAACCGCTGCCGGCAATATTGATATTGTCCAGGGATTGCAGCCAGGGATTGTTCTCCTCCCCTACAGCCTTTAACCAGTCAGCTTTGCTTTTATCGATAGAGATACTGTAGATAACAAAGTTTTGATCTTTGTATTGCTGGTATACTTCACGCATATGCGGGAAAGACTTACGGCAGGGCGAGCACCAGCTGGCCCAGAAATCGATCAACACATATTTACCTTTCAGGCTGCTGAAGGAGACCATATTACCCAGCGGATCCGGCAGGTTGAAATCCTTTACCTGCTTACCGATAGCGGAATTACGGATACCGTCGGTAAACTGATGAAATTCCTTTGCCTGCGCCGATGCCTTCATTTCTTTGGACAACATAGCGTATAGCCGGTCCTGTTGTTCCACGGTAGCCATCTGGCGGGCATCGCTCAGGCTGAAGGCTGACGCATAAGAATTCGGATGTTCTTTCACCAGTTTCTCCAGCAATGGCAGCAGGTGCTGCTTTTGCAGTTCTTCCTGTCTTTTCCGGAAAGCTTCATACTGCGGGTCATTTTCCTGTAGCCATGGTTTACCGAATTCCTTTTGCAGCGTGGTGCTGATGGTTTTCCAGGCAGCAGACTTCTCCCTGCCATAGGCCTCATACAACTCCGGTGCTTCGGAACCTTTTACCGTGGAGGCATTCATGCCTTTAGTGATATCGCTGGTAACGGTATAGGTAGCAGGTTTGTCCATCAGCACGCCGTAAGGCACATACATCTGGCGTTCCGCCTGTACATATTGCGGCAGTATCATCATGAATACCGGGCCGTCGAAAGGAATTTTAAAAGTGTAATGCCCGTTTTCAATGACCGCAGAGTCTTTGTAGGTACGGGTATAGATATACATTTTGTTGTGTCCTTTCAGGTCTCCGGAGATGTCGCCCTGTAGGGTGATTTCTTTTCCGGACTGCGCCAGGCAGCCGAGTGCCAGGCAGGCCCCTGAAAGGGTGGTGATGATTTTCTTCATGGTTTATCGTTTATACTTTTACGTTACTGTACATAGCCCGGATTCTGTACGATCAGGCCACCGGTGATATCGATCTCCCGCTGCGGAATCGGCATACAATAGCGGTTGGCCGGCAGCTGCGGATTCGGTTGTTGTCCGCTGCGAATGGCATCGAACCGGGCGAAGCCTTCGAAAGCCAGTTCCCGTTTGCGTTCCAGCAGAATGCGGTCTATCAGCTGTTGTTTGCTGGCAAAATCTGCCACGGTATATACCTTCGGCACCGGATTTTTCGTGTAGGCGCGGGCGTATACTTTGTTGAGCAGGTCCACGGAAGTGGGGTTCACGCCGGTTGTTTGCGCCATGGCTTCTGCTGCGGTCAGCATCACCTCCGGCAGCCGGACCATATTCACGTTATCCATGATTTTAGGATCGGTGAACTTGCGCATCAGCTTCGTAGTGGTCAACAAATCTGTGAGCCTTTCGTCCTTTGCTTCATAGATAGCCAGAAAATCAGGCAGGGGCTTATAGAAGCCGTAGGAATAATAAATACCGTGATTACCATATGCAGTAGCATTCCAGCTTTCCGGGAAGGCAAACACAATCTCAGTAGAGAGTGCGTATTTCCCATTGCCGGTAGAATTATCAGGCCACAGCGCCACAAAGGAAGACTGCAGGTTGTAAAGCTGTGCGGTCAGCACCATATTGGCGTAGGTAGCCGCTTTGGCATAGTCCTGTTTGTACAGGCATGCCCTTGCTGCCAGTGCCGCTGCGGCGCCTTTGGTAGCGCGACTGGCCTGCGCCACAGGATCAGTCCTTTTATCAGGCAGCGCGGCGATGGCTTCATCCAGGTCTTTCAGTATCTGCGTGTATACTTCCTCGTTGGTATTCCTGGCTTTGTTCTGGGAACCGTCATACCCGTCGAAAGACTGCAGCATCAATGGGATGCCCATGTTGCCAGGCTTTCCCTGCAGGGCGCCGTCGCCATACATCTGCAACAGCATCAGGTGTCCGAAAGCGCGGATAAACTTGGCTTCGGCAATAAACTGTTGCTGTGTGGCAGCATCAAAGGCAGCATGTTTGGGCAGCTGTGTGATGATTACGTTAGCCTCATTGATGGTGGTATAATACGTGGACCATAAGGCGTCATAATTACCATCCCTGGGCTCTACAGCACCCTTCACCAACGCCTGATCGAAACTGCTCACCACATTGCCGGTCACATCTCCCAAAAGGAAAGCATTACCGCCACAGGCTTTCATCAATTGCAGGTAAGTGTCGGCCAGAAAACTTTCGGTGGTCTGTTTATTTTTCAGCAGGTCTGCTTCCACCATAGTACCTTCCGGTTTCAGGTCCAGCTGCCGGCTGCATGCTCCCAGGGAGAGCAGTAGCGCAGCATATATATAACAGGAATATCTTTTCATAATCTCATTTTAAAAAGATGCTTTAATACCTACCCTCCATGTGCGTGGTGACGGCATGGTGAGCTCATCAAATCCCATGTTCAGTGCAGAAGAGCCATAGGCGCTCACCTCCGGGTCCAGACCGGAATAGTTGGTCAGCACCAACAGGTTGTTACCTTCCACGAATACACGCAGTGATTTCACTGACTGGCTGTGTTTTAACAGGCGCGTGAAATTATACGTGAGAGACACACTTCTCAGTTTGATGAACGACGCATCTTCGAGGAAGCGGGAATTCTGCCGGCTGAGCGTATAGTCGTAAGAGTTGCCGAAACCGGCAGCAGCTGCATTGGACTTATTGATCAGCGCGGGAATATCTGTTTGCTGTCCCGGATACTGCCAGTAGTTCAGGATGTCCGGAGAAAGGTTGTACACGTTATTGGCGGTAGAGGAACTGCCTAAATAGCTGAACTGCGCCGCCTTTGCGCCATTGATGATTTTATTGCCGGCAGAGAAAGACAGGAAGCAGTTCAACTCGAGGTCTTTGTAGGTAAAGGTGTTTCCCATACCACCGAATACCACCGGCATAGCATCGCCCATGTATTCGCGGTGTACGTAAGGCGCATTGGGATACTGTTGCTGAATAGGCTTCTCTGAGCTTTTGCCGGTATTATCTATCCAGAGCGGCTGCCCGTTGTCCGGGTTGACGCCGCCCCAGTTGTAGAGATAAAAGGCCGTAGCGGAATGCCCTACCCGCCAGAACCTGTTGCCATCAATTTCGTTCTGATTGGCGAGCTGGTCTTCGCTGATTTTATGCAGGCGGATGATTTTATTCCTGTTACCGGAGATATTGAAGTTGGTGGTCCAGCTGAAATTTTTCCGGATGATATTCTGGCTGGCGATACTGAACTCAATACCGTTGTTACTCAGGTCTGCCAGGTTCTGTTTCTGCATGGAGAAACCCATGAAGTAAGGCAGTACAGAGCCGAGGATAGCGTTGGAGGTTTGTCGTCTGTAGTAGTCCAGCGTAGCGCTCACACGGCCTTTCAGCAGACTGAGGTCCATGCCCACGTTCCAGGTGGTAGTACGTTCCCATTGCAGGTTAGGATTGGCCGGTTGTTTTACACCGATAGCGGACACGTTGCCATAGGAAGCACCGTATACGTCTACCACATATTGGCCCTGGTTGCCATAGTAGCCGTTGCCGCCGTCACTACCGGTGAAGCCTACACTACCGCGTATTTTCAGTTGTTCAATGAGTTTGCCGCCTTTCAGAAAAGCTTCCTCACTGGGCACCCAGCCCACTGCAAAAGAAGGGAAACCTACATAACGGTGATTGGCAGAGAAACGGGAAGAGCCGTCCATCCGGTAGGTAACACCTACCAGGTAGCGGTGCAGGTACTCATAATTGAGCCTGCCGAGGAATGACACCTGCGCCCACTGCTGTTGCAATGAGTTCACCACTCTCTTGTTTTTAGCGGTGGAGATGCTCAGCATTTCATTATTGAGGAAACCATCACCGGCAACGGAGTTGACACTTTCCACCGATTTTTCAAAGCTCTGGCCCAGCATGGCGCTGATAGCATGACCGCCATCAAAGGCTTTGTTGATATCGAGGCGGTTGTTGGTCACCCATTTGCGAAGCTGCTGTTGAGATTCTGTAGCGTTGCCGCCCGGCGTTTGGGGCCGGTCAATGTTACGGCTATACGCGCGGGAGCTGATCCAGTCCACCCCGAAATCGGAGTGCAGGCTAAGCCAGGAGCGCAGCTTCAGGTCAGCGAACACGTTACCCAGCACGCGGCTGTCGGTGGAATAGTTTTTAGTAGCAGTAGCTTGTGCCACCGGGTTCATCACGGCTTCCGGTCCGGTGGGGTTGTTGCCATAGCGCCAGTTGAAATTGCCGGTGCTGTCGTAGATACCGATGTTAGGCGCTTTCTGGATAGCGTTGCGGTATACTTCCTGTGCGTTCAGCGAGTTGTTGTTGGCCTGATTCATAGACATGCTCACGCCAACCTTCAGTGATTTGGTCATCTGGTTGTCGAAGTTCACGCGACCCTGATAGCGGGTGAAATCGTTATTGACGATATAGGACTGTTGTTTGTCGTATCCCAGGCTCACGTAGTAGTTGCTTTTTTCCGTACCGCCGCTGAGGGACACGTTAGCATCGCTGCCTACGGCATTGCGGACTACTTCATCCAACCAGTTGGTGTTCACTCCTTTGGGGAACTTATAATTCAATGGTCGATAGAAAGGGTTGCCCGCGCGGCCGACAGAGTCTTTCAGTGCAAAGAGCCGGTTGTAGAAATCCGCGTACTGGTCGCCGGTCAGGACAGATGGCAGTTTGCGGGGAGAAGCGATGGAGGCGCCCAGTTGTACATCCACCCGGGCGTTACCGCGTTTCCCCTTTTTGGTGGTGATGAGGATAACGCCACCGGAGCCACGGGAACCGTAGATGGCAGTGGAATAAGCGTCTTTCAACACTTCGATGGATTCAATATCATCGGGGTTGAGGGTAGCCAGCGGGTTCTTCTCGAAGGTGGTCGGCTGGCGGTATTCATTCACCACCTGGTTGCCACCGAAAGAAAAGGTCTGTGAGGCTCCTTTATTATAGTCCACCGTATTAAGATTGGGATCAATACCATAGATAGGCACCCCATCAATCACGATCAACGGCGTATTGCCGTTGGCGTTAAGGGTGCTGATACCACGGATGGTGATGTTACTGGCAGCGCCGGGCACGCCACTGGAAGGCGCGATGAACACCCCGGGCAGTTTGCCGACCATGGCTTCATCCACAGAAAGCGGCATCTGGCCGGGCATTTCACTGGCTTTGAAGCTGCTCACGGAGCCGAGCAGGCTGCGGCGTTCCTGGACACCATAACCGATGACTACGGCCTCGGTTAAACGGGAAGGTTTCACTACCAGCGCCACAGGTACCGCTGCCACAGCAGCGGGCATCACTTTCACCATGGGTTTTACTTCTTCCTGGTAACCGATAAAAGAATACAAAAGAGAATAGTTGCCGGGAGGTAACAACAGTTCGTATTCCCCTTCCGGATTGGAGACCGCATAATATTTAGCGCCGGCCACGCGTACCGTTACACCCGGAACAGGGTTGTTGGTAGTGGCATCGGTGATACGGCCGCGGATTTTACCGGCAGCAGCAGGCGTAGTGGCCACAGCTGGAGTGGACGGTTGTTTTACGATCAGGTAAACCCCGTTTTTTGCCTGCCATGCGAAAGCTGTTTTTTTGAGCAGGGCTGTTAGTACCTTGTCCAGGGGTACGTTGACGAAATGTTGTTGATCGATCCGGTATTGGGAGAGTTCCTGGCTATCGTAGCCGAAAGACAGGTGGTAGCTGCGTTCCAGTTTTTTGAGACAGGATGCAAGCGTTTCATTTTCAAAAGCAGCGGTAACACTGACCGGCTGCGTAGACTGACTATATACCTGTGAAGAAAGGAGACTGATATTTCCCAGCGAGAACACTGTGAACGCGATGCTCCATCTCACTAAGCTCCGTATATACGTTAGCGAAAGCGATTTTTGCATATCTTTGGTTGATTTTAGTGTTTTACTAAATGCATACAAAACATTGTATGATCCAAACCGTGTCTGCTGCAACAGACGCGGTTTTTTGTACACATATGGTCATAGCGGTGCCAGGGACGCTCTCTTCGCTGTCATCCCGGTTTTAATAGGTGGTGCAACCTCCTTGGTGCTACATTAGTTTTTACGGTGAATGGTAATCTCGTTGTCCTTTATATCATATTGTATCGGATGTATGCTGCTGATGATGTCCAGTACCTGTGTTACCGACAGTTGTTTACTGCATCTCAGCGTGTATTCAAATGCTTTCATTTCCGCCGGATTGTACCGGATGCGAACGCCGTACTGGTTTTCCAGGGTGAGCGCCACTTCCGCGAAGCCGGCCTGGGACAGGCTGATCATGCCGTTGGCCCATTCGTTGATTTGTTCGTTTTCTACGGTTGATTTCATATACTGTTGCGCCGAGCGGCTGTAAGTCAGCTGATCGTTGGCACTGAGCACATCGAGGCCGGTTTGATGGTGCAGGACTTTTACCATGCCTGTTTTCACCGTTACCTGTGTCTCATCGAGCGTATTATAGGCTTTCACATCAAAAGATGTTCCCAGCACTTGTACATTTAGTTCCTGTGTATGTACCTCAAACGGATGATGCGCATCCGGGTGTATGTCAAAGAATCCTTCTCCTTCCAGCTCTACCTTCCGCACGGCATCGAATGTGCGGGGGTATTTCAGCTTTGCGCCGGCATTGAGCCATACCAGGGAGCTATCGGGCAGCATGAGCTGCCGTTGCTGACCAGGACCTACCTCCACCAGCAGCAGGGCATGCTGCTGACGGTAGTCATGCCATAACCAGGCGCTCACCGTCACCACCGCGGCCAACAGGCTGGCGGCCGCCCACCATTTTTTATAGAAAGGCACTACCCTTCCTGCTGTGGCAACAGGCACCGTATCCAGCTGGCCATGGATATGTTGCAACATCTCCGCTTGGAGTTGCTGCCGATGGCCTTCATGACGGAACGCTGTGCCGGCTTGCATGTGTTGGGATTGATACCATTCATGCAGCCATTCCAGTTCTTGTGGAGTACAGGTGCCGGTTTCGAGCCGTGTGATGATCGCTGCTATTTTTTCCTGATCGTGCACATTTTAACCGTTTTCTACCATAATGACACCGCTGAAAAAGGATAGTACTAAACCGGGGAGAAATTTTTTTTTGGATGAGGCTATTTGAATCTTGCAAGGGCATCTTTCAGGCGCTTCAGCGCCGTGGTGAGCTGGTTTTTGACCGTTTGCTGGGAAACGCCCAGCTGGTCTGCCATTTCGCGGACAGTCAGTTGTTCCTGCCGGCTGAGGATATAGGTCTGCCGCATCTTTTCCGGCATGGCCGCGATGGCCTGTTCTATGATCTGTTGTATTTCCGCCAGTGCCAGGCGGTCATCCGCCCGGTCAAATACCGCCGGCGGGATAGCGGAGAAAATATCCAGGTGTTTCTGGTAATTCTGATGGCTGCGGAGATGGTTAAGGACCCTGTATTTAAGCGCCACATGCAGGTATGGCCCCAATGGGCCCTGAATCCGTAACTCCCGGCGTTTATGCCAGAGAGAAACGAAAACTTCCTGCAGACAATCCTTGGCATCTGCATCCTGCTGCAATCTGGCATATGCCGCCACATAAAGCTGTTCCCAATACCGGTGATACAGTTCATCAAAGGCGGCCTTATCATTATATGCCTGCATACGCTCCAACAACGCGGTATCCGACAACTGCTCCAAACACGAAAGGTTTAGCCATAAAAATAAAAAAAAGCCTTTTACATATGCAAGTATGCCCGGAAAATATTAATACCCTATTTTTACAGGGAGACAAAACAGGAACCCATGCCCAACCTCCCTACAGACCTGGCCCATCTGCTGGCAGACCTATCACCCGAACCCATCACTATCGGTTACTCGGCCGCCAGCGTGTACCGCTACACCAGCACCCACAGCGTGTTCTACCTGAAAACACAACCCTCCGGACAAGGGCTACGCCTCGAATATGAGGTATTAACCTGGCTGCAGGATAAGCTGCCGGTGCCCGTAATCCAGTATTTCGGCACCCATGACGCTGTCGATTACCTGCTCACCACTGCTGTAGAAGGCGAAATGCTCTGCGCCGACAGCTACCTCGATAATCCCGAACTGACCGTCAAACTGCTGGCCGATGGCATACAGCTGCTGTCCGCACTTCCTATCGATAATTGTCCTTTCGATAACAGCCTGGAAAAGAAACTAACAGCCGCAGCGCATAATGTAACACACGGACTGGTAGATACCTCCGATTGGGAAGACAATAACCGCTTCCCTACCCCTCAGGCGCTGCTGGACTATCTCATTGCTCACAAGCCGTCTTACTACACGCCCGTCTTCACCCACGGTGACTACTGTTTGCCGAATATCTTCGGCAAACAAGGACAGGTGAGCGGTTTCATCGATATTGGCGGCGCCGGTGTGGCAGATGCGTACCAGGATATTGCGTTATGCGTGCGGTCGTTGAAGCATAATTTCGGAACGGATGATTATGCCGGGATGTTGTTTGAAAGACTGGGGATGGAGAGAGATGAGGAGCGGTTGGCGTATTATGTGATGTTGGATGAGTTGTTTTAGAAACGCGAACAAGCTGGAAATTATCAGGAATAACAGATCACTAAGCAGGATCACAACTCCATATCATTCCTCCGTTTCTCCATGACGGGTAAACCCAATCATGTTACGAGGCTCCTGCGACGGGTTAAGTAATTCTTTGAGGTATCCAAAAATTAGCTGTATATCCACATCATGACCTATTGATTTCCTTTCCAGCTGTTCAAGTTTCAATAAAATATCCTTATGCGCAGACAGCATTTCCCGCATCTTCACAAAGATTTCAATAATCCGAATGCTTACCTGTATGGCGCGGTCACTGCGCAGCACATTAGCCAACATCAGTACACCATGTTCCGTAAAAACATATGGGAGATAGCCGCCCAGATGCTTTTTAGATGGTATCGCATTTTGCGATACCATGACCTCCGCTTCCTCATCCATTAACTGGAACATAAAGTTTTCAGGAAACCGCTCCGTATTTCGTTTTACCTGTTCTCTCAACCGTATTGGCTTCACATCATATAATTCCGCAAGGTCACGATCCAACATTACCTTATGTTCCCGGATATGATATATTTTGCTGGCTAACACTTCATCTGGTAACATCATTTCATTTATTTTGTTACTCATCTTTAAATTATAAGGTTATTCATCATATTTCCTACAGCCGGAGGTAGCGGCTTCTATCTTGTCCTTCTGGCACATTTTGTTTATATCCTCCCTGTAACTAACGTACCTTTTCATAAAGGCTTTCGAGGTGGTCGCAAAATGCGACCACCTTCTATAATCAGAGTTCCTTAAAGGTAAGGAAACGAAGGGCTTATCCTACATCTTTAAAATTTTACACTTAATCGATATTCTCTTTTATTATAAATTTCATTTCAATATGATGAACAAATGTTTTTCTATTTTAATGGAGGTTGTACAGGATAAAAGCCTTTATGACTCTCAAAGATAACAGCCGTATCAGCAGGCGTCAGGAATAGTTTCTCTACTATCTCTCTAACGCAACCAATGAATGACTTCAATGACTCAGGTGCAATTCCGCCATAAACATATACTGCTTTATTATCAAAGTCTGGTAACACTACTTTATAAGAGTACAAATCAGAGCGATCATCCTTTGAATAAGTGCTGTCATAGCTTTCAAATGGAGTCCTCCTATAGGCACTATCCAGCTTTAATAAATCCTGGTCATCTAATTGCGCGTTAAAAAAGGTCCTATCAGCCCATTTCCTCCCGAGAATAACTTTCCCTGTACTATCAATTATAACGGAAAAACGCTTGCCCCATCCATTGCTATAGGTGATGTGCAGTTTATGGAAGGATGCAGTCGTTTTTTTGTATTGACAACTGATCAAAACTATGCTGATCAGCAGGATGAATATATATTTCAATCGATTTATTTCAATGGTAAAAAAATCGTATCCGGCTTGCTCTTACTGCCCAAATAGCTTAACGAATCGCCCACAACGAGCATCAAAGAAGAATCAGCCACCAATTGATAAGACTCCAGTATATTGTATCGCTCGTAATTTTCCAACACCTGCTCACCACTATCCTTTGAAGATGCTACTACCTGAATACAATCCTGCACTGTCGCGTTTCCGGAAACATAATAAATAACTATCTTATAATCCTTGCCGGGAACCGGTATGTTGGCTAACACTCTTCTGTCAACTTCTAACAAAGGAGGAAAACAGGCAGCCAAAAGCAGCAACAGCGAAATATAAACCAACTTTCTTTTCATGTTTGTTATTTATTGTTTCTAAAACCAGCAAAGGCTATAGCTGACCATACCCTTTTCATGGTAATTTTCCTGGTCGTTATTTCCGGCTCATTCACATAACAAGATTCCAGTTGCACAGGCTTTTCAGATAACAACCCAAATACCACCAACTTTCCACCATTAAAAAGGATCGTCAGTAACTGACATTGTGGATCAAATTGCCAGGTATAAAGCCCTTTCCGCTTTGTTACCGACCATATACTGACCTTCGTTTCTGATATATCCAACGCTCGCGCCTTTCCAAATACCAACGTCAAGAAATCATGTCAGATAATATAATTATCAGTTGTGGCAGGGGCTTTGATCAGGCTAACGGTATCCCCCTTTAAGAAAAGACTGTCCGTATTATCTCCTATCCAGATGGATGATTCCCATGAAGATGGCTTCAATTTCATCTGGGCGTTGGCCGTCATACTAAACAAAATTACTATCAGCAGTAATTTATACATAGGTATTGATTTTTAGTCATTCTACAACCACCTCTCCCTTTGCCACTATTATTACCCCGATCATGCAGGACAACGATATAGTATATCATGAAGATCAACCCCACTGCCTATACGTTTTACCAAATCTACCGTCAGTATCTCATGATCAGCTATCAGGAAAGGAATATTCAACAACAGGATACATACCATACCATCCATCAGGATCTTCAAAAGATAACCGGGACGCAACCATTCAACACTACGATTGACCAGAGGATATATGATCAATCCCAACAACCATTCTTCTATATAAAACCACAACAAATAAGAAAATATTTCGATAGAAAAGAACTTCAACCAATATAGGACCACTATCACCACCAGGCAACAGACAGCATACAACGAAATAAACTTTAAGGCTGCTTTCATACTACAATTATTCCTTATCCGGCCATCCCCAGATAATCTCCTCTTCCCCATCTTTTTCGACCATTGTCGTAAAGCTGTAGTTAAGATCGATATAGATAGTATCCTTCTCATACCGGACATCAACGATATCACTCACATCCTGCGCTTCCGCTTTATAGCCAATGATTTTCAACTTTAGGGATTCTCCGGCTTCCAATATATAGTCAATAACGGGAGGGTCAATAAAAATCACGAGCGGTTCCTCACTGGTATTTATAAACTTGAATATAAGATCATTCACAGCCATATTTTATATTTTTTGGTAGCACACATGGAACCCGAAAAAGATCAGGCACACCGCTGCGACCCGCAGCAAACGCCCAGGCACAACAACATAGCTATAGGCCACAATTTCATCGAAGAAGATCTATTCCGGTTTCGAATACGCCGCTACTTCTTCTGCGCTCAGCCCGAACATAGGCGGCGTTTTTACACCGATCATATTCAGGTAGATATACAACTGCGCGCGGTGGTGTATTTCATGTTCCACCATGGCGCGCAACCATTTCCAGACGGGCATGGTGGCGTTGCCGGGCGTGGTGCATTTCTGCAGCAGGTCTTCATCGCTTAATGCGCGGAAAATAGCCATGGATTCTTCATGCAGCTGATCGAAGTAAGCCATCACGGCATCGTAGCCGTCGGCCAGCTCTTTTCCGCAGCCACGGTAGCTGCTGGGGCGACCGGCGATTGTTTCGGCGAACATATACCTTTCGATAGTGGCGATATGCCGGATCTCATCACCGATGGTGAATTTACCCGGCATATAAGCCCAGTCCAGGGAATCGGGTGGAACTACGGCGAGCAGTCTTTTGGTGCGCTCACGGATTTTGTCGTAGTAAGGCAGGAAAGTGCTGATAGAGGTGATTTCCATACGTGGTTAACGTTTATTGATTTTCATCATAGTGACCAGGGCAGTGGCAACGTGGGTTTCCCGCTCCCCGGTACGGGTGTAAATATCTGTTTGTACAATGGTGAGCGTGGCGCCGGCTTTGATCGACCTTCCCTGTCCGACCAACAGTTCGCCTTTGGCCTGGTTGAGGAAATTGATTTTAAACTCGACGGTCACAAAATAAGGGTCTTCCACCGGAATAGTGGCCGCACAGTAGCCGGCCACTACGTCTGTCAGGCCTGCGATGGCGCTGCCATGGAAGATGCCCGACGGGCGCAGGGCGATGTCGCTGGGCGGCATGCTGATTTCTACATAACCTTTACCAATGCCGGTCATGGTGGCGCCATACAGCGCCATCATTTTCTGCCGGCCGAAACTATCGCGCACGCGCTGTTCTATCTCCGGTGCTAACGGTTCTATGTTGGGCATAAACTGATGATTATAATCCGTTGGAATCGGTGGACAAAATTTCACTCATATAGTCGAAGAAAGGACGCATGGCGGCAAATGTTTTGCCCGCTTCTTTTCTGAACTGCGGCGACAATACCTCTTCGTCTGTAAAGCGGCGCATCAGCAGGAACTGCTTATAACGCAACAGGTCAACGGCCTCGTGCGCCGGATCATAGCCACGGGGCGCCTTTTTCAGCTGCTCCCCTTCGAGGGTACCAAATGTGGATTTAAAAGACTTGCTGTTAAGGATCTTCTGCAACGGCGCCGGGTCAAACGCTATATCATCGCGGATTTTCCGGAGATCGTCTGCAACCGGGCCCCAGAAACCGCCGCCAATGAAACTGGCGCCTGGCTCTATACTGAAGTAGTATCCACCACGACGCTGTTGGGTGGCTCGTTTGAAACCACCGCTCCAGTACGTCCTGTAAGGTGATTTATCTGCGGAAAAACGGGTATCACGGTAAATGCGGAAAAGGCTTTGTTTGCCGGAAGCTGTTTCTATCACGTCATGAACGGAAAGGTCTGCCAACAGGGCATCAGCAAATGTCTCCATCTGTTTCAGTTCCTGGAGATAATCATCTTTGTGTGCGTTAAACCACTCCCGGTTGTTATTTTTTTTCAACACACTTAAAAAATCTAATCCGGCCTGTTGTATGCCTGCTCCGCCTGTTGTTTGTTTTGCCATTTGCTGGTGTTTTTTCAGGATGAAATCGACAAAAGCAAATATAAATTAATTTACCGCTGGATTGGATCATCTCCCCAAATTCCAAAATCAAAAAATCCCAAAATCAGTAAATCCAATAATAAAATCGCCAAATAACCAAATAACTAAATAAATTTGGCCGATGGGCTCTGCCAGAGGTTTATAGTATATGAGGGATTATAACGCGTTCAGTGATGCAGCATTGCTACCTTTATTAAAGGAAGGCGAGGTACTGGCCTTTAACGAGGTGTATGCCCGCTATTTCCGGCTGCTGTACCAGTATGCCTGGAATATCCTGAACAATGAAGAAGAGTGCAGCGACGCGGTACAGGAGATATTTGTGTGGTTATGGGAAAACCGTAGCACCCTGGAAGTGACCTCCCTGAAAGGCTACCTCATGGCTGCCGTTAAATACCGGCTGGCGCGGATCATCCAGACATCCCGCCGCCGTGCCGCGATCCTCGCGACCAATGTGGAAATGCCCACTATCACCCGTATAGACGAAGATTTTGAAGTGAAAGAACTGAGAAAGGTGATCACTGAATTCTCCGAAACACTGCCCCAACGGGCCCGGAAGATATTTCATCTCAGCCGGGTACAACACCTTACCAATAAGGAAATCGCTGCCCGCATGGGCATCTCCGAAAAAACGGTCGAAAACCAGATCACCATCGCCCTGAAAAAACTCCGGTCAGACCTGAGCAAAAAAATGCTCTCCTTCCTGTTGCTATAATTTTTTTTCAGCTCCTTTGGGGGGAAGCCCCTTTTTATGTCCCTTAATAGATAGAACCAGCACTTAACAGGCTTTCCATGGATGAAAAACATATCACCGGTATTATAGATCGAATAGCGACCAACACGGCCACAGATGAAGATCTGGCGGTATATAGCGCCTGGTGCGACGCACAGCAGGCAGGTAAACCGGATATCGGCGACATGTCTGCACAGGAAGCGCTCATCCTGGGAAAAATACACCGGCAGACAGGCATCTCCCGCGGGAGGGTCTTTCCCTGGCGCATCGCGGCGGCAGCTGCGCTTACCGGCATACTGGCCGGCGGCATTTACTGGTTCCGCCACAGCGGCAGCCAGCCGACACCTGTAGCAATGCATGCCATGCCCGCTCAAACTGACATGCCGGCCGGGAAAAATACCGCCACCCTCACACTGGCCAACGGAAAGAAGATATTGCTCTCTGATACACAAACCGGTAAACTGACAGACCAGGCAGGCGCGGAAGTCAACAAAGCGGCCGACGGCTCACTGGAATACCGCCCGGTAAACGGCACCGCCGCTATTCAATATAACACTCTCAGCACCGCCCGGGGCGAACAATACCAGATCACCCTGGCCGACGGCACACGGGTATGGCTCAATGCCGCCACCACCCTCACCTTCCCCGCCTCTTTCGCACAACAGGCGGAACGCGCGGTGGAAATAAACGGGGAAGCCTACTTTGAAGTAGCTGCCGACCCGGCCCGACCTTTTAAAGTACGCACCAACAATCAGCAGATACAAGTGCTCGGCACCAGCTTTAATGTCAACAACTACGCTGATGAGCCGTTTGCCAGAACAACATTACTCACGGGCGCCGTTAAAATCAATGACGCACAGGTGCTGAAGCCCGGTCAACAAGCCATCAGCGGTAAAAACGGCACACTGAAAATAGCCGCCGTAAATACCGACGGCATCGTGGCCTGGAAAAACGGATACTTTGAATTCAGCAACGAAAATATCTACGAGATCATGCGGAAAATATCCCGCTGGTATGATGTGGAAGTCATCTATGAAGGAGACATTCCCACCAACGAAATGGAAGGCACCATCTCCCGGTTTGAGAACGTATCAAAAGTATTAAACACCATCGAGAAAGCAGGCTTATTAAAATTCAGGATAGTAACCGGGAAAATATATGTAAGCAAGTACTGAACACGATTGTGAACAATGTGACTGTCAAAGAGAACAACTATTAACAGTGAACTTTAAATCCACGCCAATGAAGTAAAAGCGCCAACCAGCATGTGGCCTTATAAAAAACGTGAAAGTGAGGAAGCACTTCCACGTTCGGTCGTAAGGTTTCAATCAAAATCAATTTTTCACGCACGGAAAAACAACATTGAATTAAAAACCAAACCTCGTAAAGGTATGATATTAAACCTTCTTCACAAAGGAGGCAGGGCGAGCTATTGCCGGCCTTCCAAAACCTTCGTTTTCATGCGGATTGCTACCACATTACTGCTTACAGCGTTCATCAGCCTTAGTGCTGTGGCCAGTGCCCAGAAAGTCACGCTTTCTGAGAAAAACGCTTCACTTGTTGCAGTCATCCACAAACTGAGAAGCCAGACAGGCTACAACTTTTTCTACGTCAAAGACCACATCAACGCTGCCAAACCGGTGAATGTCAACCTCACCGATGTTCCGCTGGCAGAAGCACTGAAAATTATTTTTGAAGATCAGCCACTCTCCTATGTGATCGATGGCAAAGAAATCACGGTAAGAAAAAAAGCAGCGGCCACAACACTGACTGGCAGCCTACTGACAGACGTGACCGGCAAAATCCTGGACGCTGACGGTGCTCCGCTGCCTTTTGTGAGCGTAGCCGTAAAAGGTACCCAGAAAGGCGCCATCTCCAAAGCTGACGGTAGCTTCAGCCTCAGCCTCAACAAAGGCGATGTGCTGCTGGTACGCTCCATCGGTTTTGAAACACAGGAAATCACCTATACCGGTCAGGCCACACTCGACATCCGCCTGAAAAGAGCCACCAACGCCCTGTCAGACGTAGTGGTGATCGGTTATGGCACGGTAAAACAAAAGAACCTCACCGGCGCGGTGACCACTGTAAAAGGCAAAGACCTGAACATCAGCGCCAGCACCAACTTCCAGAGCGCGTTACAGGGTAAAGCCTCCGGTGTACAGGTAGTACAAAGCAGTGGCCAACCGGGAGCAGGTGTCAATGTGCAGATCAGGAGCAACCCTTCTTTCGCCAATGCAGGCGTGCTATATGTGATTGACGGGGTACCGGTAATGGATGCTGCTGCCCAACCTATAACAGGTTCCAAATATGGTAAAAACGCAGTAGGCGGCGTGGACAAATCCCCGCTGAACTTCATCAACCCCAATGATATCGCCTCCATCGAGTTCCTAAAAGACGCGAGTGCCGCCTCCATCTATGGCGCCCGTGCCGGCGCAGGCGTAGTGCTGATCACCACTAAGAAAGGTGTCAATGGCAAACCTAAAGTAGATTATACCGGTTCCTACGGCATACAGAACGTAGATAAAATGTACCCAATATATGGTGCGGCCGACTACATGATACAACGCAACCTGCTGAAAGAGGAGATGTGGTACCGTGCTAACAAAGTAGCACCTTATTATGGCACCAAAGACCCTGCTTCTGTAACCGATCCTTTCAAACCTATTTATTCCCAGGGGCAGATCGATTCCGCCCGCAGTAATAACGAAAAAGCGACCGACGCCATCACCCGCGCAGGTTACACGCAACAGCACAACATCGCCCTTTCCGGTGGTAATGGCAAAACCAACTACTATGTTTCCGGTAACTACTTCGATCAGAAAGGTGTAATCATTGGCAGCGATTACAAACGTTACAACGGCCGTGTAAGCATTGATCAGGTGGTGTCTGACAAAATCAAACTGGGCGCCAGCATGATCCTCTCCAACTCCGCCGCCAACAACACCTTTACCGGCGGCGCCAATGAAAACGGCGGTATTATCACCTCCGCCATTTACTGGGCTCCGGTACAACCGCTGCAAAAACCGGACGGCAGCTACCCCGTAAGCCCTTATTACCCTAATATCCCTAACCCGGTATCTTACGGTACCGTCACTGACCTGACCAATCTGACCCGCACACTCAGCAGCGCTTTTGCCGAATGGACCATCATCCCGGAACTGAAAGCTAACGTACGTTTCAGCTACGATAACTCTACCTCCAAACGGTCTACCTACATGCCGAGGACATTCTACCTGGGCTCACAGGTAAATGGAGCCGCGAGCATCGCCCAGTCAGAAGCCAAATCCACGTTGCTGGAATATACCCTTGCCTATAACAAAGCTTTCTCCGAACAACACAGCCTCAGCGCCGTTGCCGGTTACAGCTATCAGAAATCAGGCTGGGAAGGCTTCAATGCCGCCAACCAGGGCTTCCTTTCTGATATATCCAAATACTATGACATTGGCTCCGGACAGGCGATCAAGCCTACTGTGGGTTCCGGCAAATCAGAAACGATCTGGGCCTCCTACTTCGCCCGTGCCATCTATACCTACAGAGGCAATATCACCCTGCAGGCATCTATCCGTCGTGATGGCTCCTCTGTATTTGCTGCTAATAAAAAATGGGGTTACTTCCCCGGCGTGTCTGCCGGCTGGGTACTCTCCGATGAATCTTTCCTGAAAGGCTTCACCCCGCTCTCCTTCCTGAAGATAAGGGCAGGCTACGGTGAAACAGGCAACAGTAGCTTTGGATCGGCTGCCAACGAGGTATATGGCACGGCTCAAAGCCCGTATTTCGGCTCTGGTAATGTTAACTCCGGTCTGGTCATGACCCGCGCCGCAAATCCAAATCTCACCTGGGAAACCGCCGGGGAACTGAACGCTGGTATTGATTTTGCGTTCTTTAACAACCGCCTTTCCGGCTCGTTCGACTACTTCCGTAAAGACATCCGCAACCTGATTGCAGGTATTAGATACCCTACCGGCTTCCCTATTGACAGCGTATATATGAACGCAGGCAAAACACGGTCTACCGGTTATGAAATAGCCCTGCACAGTAAAAATATTATCTCCGATAACAATGGCTTTACCTGGTCAACCAGCGTGAACTTCTCCCACTACCTCAACTACTGGGTGAAACGCTCCCCCGCTGCACTGGCTGTATTACAGCCTTATGAAATCGCCACCGGCAAAGGCGCGCTGTTCAATCCGATTTTCGGCTATGTTTCAACAGGTATATATAAAGGCGATGGCGCCGCTCCTGCCAATATGCCCGGCATGCTACCTGGTGGCCTTATCCTCGAGGATATCCGCGGTTATGATGCCAATAGCAAAATCATCGGTCCCGATGGCGCCATCACCGCTGCTGACAGGACCTACCTGGGCAATGCTGATCCCCGCTTCAACTTCGGTATCGGTAACCAGTTCACCTATAAAAACTTTGATCTGAACATCTTCTTCTCCGGCCTGGTGCAGAAAAAGTGGTCACCTTACCTCGCCGGCAGAGTCAACGAGAACACCACCAACCCGTTTGGTTTCAATGCCATGCCAATATCATCCAACCGCTGGACATTCAAAAACCCGAACGGTGACTTCCCCACTGCTTTGAACGACGGCTCTTACTCCCAGTTCCAAAACGCGGCCAGCTACTGGCTTGCAGACGCTTCTTTCCTGCGTTGCCGCAACATCACACTGGGGTACACCCTGCCCGCCAAAGTAATAGAAAGACAAAAAGTGTTCTCTGGTGTAAGGTTCTCCTTCGACGTACAGAATCCGTTTACCATCACCAAATACCCAGGCCTGGACCCGGAACTGGACCCAGACAACTTCTACCCGCTGGTAAAAAGTTATGTATTTGGCCTAAACGTATCCTTCTAATCACTTAACCGGACAATCATGAAAAACATATATCACCGACTCGTTTTGCTGGGCAGCCTCGCGGCTTTCAGTGCATGTGAAAAAGATCTGCAAAACACCACGTACGGTAACCTCGCCGAAGTGGTAAACACCACCGAAGGTGCTGTGGCCACTGTGAATGCTGCCTATACCGGCCTCGCCGGCGGCACTGACTGGCAGGGCGGCTGGGATGCCGGCACCTATGCCTGGCGCACACAGGCCATGATGACCACCGACGAAGGCGTATGCTCCTGGGGCGGTAACTGGATACCGTTGCGTAACCTGAACTATACGCCCGACTTTGACTGGGTGACGCATAACTACGGCCGATACACACCATATATCTCCCGCATTGCCATCGCCCTGGCCAACATGGAAAACATGACCATCAATGCGGACATGAAAAAAAGGTATATCGGTGAACTGAAGGCCCTGAGAGCACACTATGCCCAGCTGCTGTACTTCAACTACGGCCCTTTCACGATCGTTACCGACGCTAAAATAGCTTCCAATCCTGATGCGCCCTACGTTCCGCGCCCGACCAAAGAGGTGGTGGTGGCACAGATCGAAAAGGACTATAAAGATGCAGCCGCTTCCCTGCCCGATAAATTCACCGGCAACGATTACGGCCGCTTCTCCAAAGCCGCCGCCCTCACAGGTCTCATGAAACTATATATGCATGAGAAAAAATGGGCGGAAGCTGTGACCGTAGGGCAACAACTGACGCAGATGGGTTACTCTCTGATGGGCAATTACGAAGACAACTTCAATACCGCCAGCAAAGGCGGCAACTCACCAGAGACAATCCTCGCGGTGGTATGCTCCTCTTCCGGCGGCGACCAGTACACCAACATGTGGCTGGCACACGCCCTGCCGTCAGATTATAAAGACTCTACCGGCATTCCGCTGACTGCCTGGGGCGGTTACAAAATGCCATGGTCCAGCTACGATAAATTCGACAAAAAGGACAAAAGGCTGAAAGTACTGCTGGAGTCCTATCCCACCGGTAATGACGCCAACGGCAAAGTAATTTATAGAAACGCCAGAACGGGCGGTGAACTGGGCGCTATCCCGGTAAAATTCGGCCCCGATCCGTCCCGCGCCAATTCACAAAACAGTGCGATCGACTTCCCGATTTACCGCTATGCAGACGTGCTGCTCATGCTGGCAGAAAGCATCAACGAAGCGAACGGTGCACCCAACCAGCAGGCTTACGATGCGATCAACGCCGTCAGGAGAAGAGCCGGGGTAGACGATTTGCCCGCTGGCCTCTCTAAGTCCCAGTTCCTCGCTAAAATACAGGACGAACGCCTGTTTGAGCTCTGGGGCGAAGGTTGGAGAAAAGATGACCTGATCCGCTGGAACCTTTATATCCAGCGCGCCATCAACGACGGTTCCACTACCGCCCAGGCTTATAAAGTACTGCTGCCTCTACCAAGGCAGGTGATCACCCAAAGCAACGGTGTTATCAAACAAAACGAAGGATATAACTAAGGACCATGAAGCGATTGTTTTATTTATTGTTTTTAACATCAACCGGTTTGCAGGCGCAGGATTTATCCGCGCCTGCAAATCTCCGGCTCACCGGTACCCGCAGCTGGATCAGGGTGGACTGGGAGGATAAAACCTCCAACGAGACAGGGTACCACCTGTACTGGTCGGACAATAACCACAAGCCCGCCACACCTGCTGCTACCCTGCCCGCCAACAGTACCCGCTTTTATATTCAGCAGGTAAAGGGCAACACCCGCTATCATGTTTGGGTGGAAGCATTCGATGCGCGGCAGCATAGCAAAACACTGACCGGCACCGTGCTCACAAACACCCGCTGGTCATTGGATTCCGCCGAAGCCCGTCAGCTCGATATTTCCAGCTCCACCGCTGTTCCGGAAGGCATGTCCCTCTTCTGGCACGATGAATTCAACGATTCCCTGCTGGACCGTAACAAATGGCATACGACCTACTATTCCAATATTGACTTCCTGAAAAAAGACAACCTGGAAGCCATGCGCAATGGCACTTTGCCGGAAGCAGCTTATACGCTGAATGGCCACACCATCAATATCTTCACCAACGACTCCCTGCCCGCCAAACCGTTCTACCCGTCCAACGGCCGGAAGATATCTTCCATTCAGACGTATGACTGGCGCACCAACGAAAACCTGCTGGACAACAGCCGCGGCGGATATTTTGAAGTAAGGGTTAAACGCAGCTTCACCGGTAAGCCACAGGGACTGAACACCGCCTACTGGTTTGACTCCCCTGGGCCGGACCTGAAATACTACCTCCAGGAAGGCACCACGCTGGATGGCGTCAGTGGCGTACGTCCTAAAGGACAGGTATTTGAAATAGATGTCTTTGAAAACATCGATGCACAGTTTGTACTGCACGGTCATGTTGATGAGAAAGGACAGTTCGTACATAACCTCAACACCCACATCGCCAAAGGGTTTGAGCACAAAGACCAATGGGTGACCCACGGTATTCTCTGGACACCCAACAGCATCAAACATTATATCAACGGCCAGCTGATAAAAGCATACACCGACAAACACCAGATCTACTCTCCCAACCATGCCATGAACGTATTCCTGGGCTCCTACGGTGGTGGCGGCTCCGTGAGCATGGAGGTGGATTACATCCGCGGATACCAGTGGCCACTGGAAGGCAACAACGAACTGCCCAATCCCGATTTCGACGCCAACACCAACCTGCTGCCATGGGAAGGCAACGGCACGCTGGCCACCGGCCGCAATGGCAGCCATGGCCTGCTGCTGAAACCCGGCCAGGAGATGGAACAATATGTCTACCTGGATAATGACGCCAATTACCAGTTGACCTACTGGCAACAAGGCAACAGCCCTGTGCACGCTGCTGTGGCGAATATGAAGCTCGTCACCGGTGAATTACAACAGGCCGCTGCGCAGACACAACCTGGTAAAAACACATTCACCCGCCAGCAGCTGCACTTTCAAACCGGTAAAGAATACGGCCAGAACATGAAGACGGTCCGTATTTATTTTAAAAATACCGGTCAACAGGACATCATCCTGGATGACGTGATCATCAGCAAAACCAGCAAATAACCATCCATTATATCATAAAGAGGGCTGCCCGCGCATCATGCAGGCAGCCCTTTGTAATGAGTGCTGTTATCACGGAACAGTGATCACGATCTTCCCGGTATGCTGACCGGATTCCAGCCGCAGATAGGCCTCCATAGCCTGTTTCATGGTAAACACGCTGTCTATTACCGGATGAATATCATTCACTTCAATAGCCCTGTTCATCGCCGCAAAACTCTCTGCACTGCCTACTGCCAGCCCCTGTATCCTGAGGAAATTCAAATTGATCCGGTGTTGGTGAATGTCCAGTGACAACTCCGGGCCGGCGATAAAACCTGCCGTTCCCACAAAGCCGTTTTCCTTTACAGCAAGCAGCGACTGCCCTATAGTGGCGGCCCCCGCCACGTCCATGGTAATGTCCACGCCTTCGCCGCCGTTGAGCGCTTTCACCTGTTCATGCCACTCCGGATGTTGGCGGTAGTTGATAACTGCATCTGCGCCGAGTGCTTTGAGCCGGGCCGCTTTTTCTTCGCTGCTGGTGGTGGCTATCACTTTAGCGCCGGCAGCTTTGGCTATCTGCAGGGCAAACAATGACACGCCGCCGGTCCCTTGTGTCAGCACTGTTTGTCCAGGCCGCAGGCCCGCCTGTTCTATCAGTCCGTACCACGCGGTAAGTGCAGCGATAGGCAAAGTAGCCGCTTCTTCAAAGCTCAGGTTCTCCGGTATCTTCACCAGGCCATGCTCCGGAATGGCGGTGTATTCAGACAAAACGCCGGGCGTTTGCCAGGCTACCCGTATGCTATTACTTTCAGGGTCTACCTTTCCTTTGGTCCAGTTTTGTACGTACTGCACCACCACACGGTCGCCCGGCTTCCAACGGGTAACGTCTGCCCCTACCGCAGCCACCACGCCGGCACCGTCCGACACGGGGATATAAGGGAATACCACTCCTCTGTTGAAAGTGCCGTTCAGTATGATCTGATCGAGATAGTTTAAGGATACCGCTTTGATATTGACCAACACTTCGTTGGTCTTAAGAGAAGGTGTGGGAATGTCGTTTATCACCAGGTTATCTGTGCCAAAGGCTGTTAATTGTACTGCTTTCATCTTTTTTTATTTTGATGTTTAACAGGACAAAGGTCTTTCGGCGTCCGTGCAAACTCCGGTACGCTACATTGAAAAAACAGTAACATTCCGGGATGAGACATTTCTGCTTGTTCATTTCCCGTAATTTTATACCATGGACTTTTTACATGATTCTTTTGCAGTAGAAATCGCAGCATACGATGAATGGAAGGAAAGAAGCCGTAAAAGCAACTTTTTCGAACTGGTGTATGTGCTGGACGGATCAGGTTACCAGACGGTCAACCAGATGCAGTACCCTTATACCTCAAACGGTATTTTTCTTTTACCGACGGCCAAATGCCATTACTACGAAGTAAAGGAACATAGCCGTTTCCTTTTTGTGCGGTTTACCGGTAGCTACTTCATTCCCGGGCCAACGGATGTAGTAGACTACAGCAGCTGGTTCAGCCGGCTGAATTTTATTTTCGGGCATCATGATTATCATCCGGGTGAGCTGGTGGAAGATCCGGCCGACAAGGCCCAGCTGAAAAAGTTACTGGATATCATCTTACAGGAATATGAAAGGAAGGATATCTGCTCCGCCTTTATCATACAAAACACGCTGGTGTCCGTGCTGGCAGTGATTTGCAGAAATATCCAGAAGAAGAAACTGGACGGGCGCCGGTTTACCGATACACGGTTTGCTGACCTGATCAATTTCATCAGTTTTAATATCATGGATGTGGAGAAGCTCAGCGTGCCCTATCTGTCAAAACACTTCCACATCGCTGAAACTTACTTCAGTGAATATTTCCGGCGTAATGCCAACGAACGTTTTCAGGATTATGTGATGAAGCTGCGGCTGAAGATCGCCGAGTCCCGTGCGTTGTACACGGACACCTCTTTACAGCATATTGCCTTGGAGCTGGGATTCACTGACAGCAGCCATATGAACCGTATGATGAAGAAGTTTTACGGTCAGGGCATGCGGCAGATAAGAGCGGGCTATAAAATGGCAGACCGGTAGGATCAGGGATGCTGTGCCTGCCAGTCTGCCTTGTTGATTTCATAAATGCAATTCAGGCGGGAAGGTTCGCCGAAGTAAGCCACTTCCTCTTCTTTCACTTTATGGGCGCCCAACCGCGTCATCGCTATCTGTGAGCGGGTGTTGACGGCACCTACATGAAAGATGACCTTGTCCACGTACTGAAAAATCCAGGAAAGCATCAGGTGTTTTACCGAAGGATTCAGTCCTGAGCCCCAGAACTCACGGCTATAAAAAGTATAACCGATCAGGATACTGTTCTGTTGTGGATCATAGTCATAAAACCGGCTGCTGCCGGCTGTTTTACCGGTAGCTTTGTCTACAATCCGGAATGCGCCGCCACTTTTCATGGCGCCATCGAAGTACGTCTCGAATACCGGCCGTTGCCAGCGGGTTTTGTTGGGGTGTTGTTCCCACACCAACGGATCGGAAGCTACCTCATACAGCGCTTCAAAATCGCTTTGCTGCAGCGGATGGAGAATAGCGCGTTCATTTTCCAGGTGGGGTTGTATTGAAAAGTCCATTATCAATGCTTTTGTCCTGGTAAAGTAACAACTATCCTCCGGCATCCCCTGCGTCCAATTGCGACAAAACAGATAGTCCGGCTTAGAACAGTTTTTCCTGTGGTGGCTTGGCACCTGCCAGACGGATGTACACAGTGGTCTGTCCACGGTGATGTGTCTGGTGCTCAAATGCCTTCTCCAATGCTTCCCCACGGGTGAGGTCAAAGCGGCCAAAGAGTTTGATTTTCTCCGGCAGCTGTGCATCTGTCATGGTTTTCAGCTTATCGATAACGTAATCATAGCTGTCCATTACAGTTTTGGTCACCGCCGGTTTGGTTTTGTCGGAGTTTTTCTCCAGGTCGCCCGGTTTTCCAGGCAGCGTGCTACCGCTGGCAGCGGCTGCAAAACCAAAATTGGCTTCTGCGAGGTGTAACATTTGTTCGGCAAAAGAGCGCATTTCCGGGGTCGGCTTGAGGCTGTAAGAGCCTTCCGGCATAACTTCCAGGTACTCTTTGGTGTACTCTTTTGCTCTTTCCCATTCTTTGAGCATTTTGCCCGTGATCTGCTGGGCGTGCATTTGCAATGACAGGCATACCGCGATACCTGTGGCGAGAAGTAATTTGAGAGGTTTCATATTGGTGGTATTATGTAGCCAACTAAATTACTATATTTCCTGTTCGCAAAAAAGATATATATACCCATATGACTACAACAAAAATCTGGCATTCAAATGTTACACCGGCGGAACTGAATGAGAAAGGAAAATCCACGATGAATGAACACCTGGGCATGGAGTTCACGGAAGTGGGCGATAACTATCTTCGTATACGCATGCCCGTAGATTACCGTACGGTACAGACATACGGCATCCTTCATGGTGGTGCCTCCGTAGCGCTGGCAGAAACAGTGGGCAGTATCGCCTCTACCCTGGTGATAGATCCGGCCGTAGAAATCTGCGTAGGCATGGAAATCAATGCCAACCATATACGCAGCGCCCGCGAAGGATATGTGCATGGCACTGCCACGCCCATACACATCGGCCGCCGCAGCCATATCTGGGAAATCAGGATCACAGATGATGAACAACGGCTGATCTGTATCTGCCGCCATACTGTTGCCGTCATGGACAAAGCATCGTTCCTGTCCGGCTCAGGCCGCGGACAAGGATAAGCAAACTGTCGACAGATGACCGCGTACGGGGATGTTTTTCCTCGTTTTTTGATATCGTCAACCCGCGAAAACAGGCATAAGTACAGGTGGATTAATATTTGACAGACATCGGTATAAAATATTATTCACCCAAAAAACTGTTTACTATGGACACTCAAAACAACAGCTTTATCCTGAAGGTAAAAGGCAACTGGAATCAATTAAAAGGTAAGATCAAACAACAGTATGCGGATCTCACCGACGATGATCTGTTATATGTGGAAGGCAAGGAAGATGAGCTGCTGGGGCGCATCCAGCAGAAAACAGGAAAAACAAAAGAAGAGATTAAATCGTGGATTGATAAATTATAAAAACAATACCGCCCTGTTATTGCTAACAGGGCGGTATTAAATATGTCATTCCGTTTTTCTATTTAAACAGATGCATCGCAGCGCCTATTTCGTAAGCACCGTTATTGGGATTATTATACCCGCCGGTCTGCGCATGGTAAAGCGCCTGTATCATCACCGTATTTTTGATATCTACCCCAAATCCGGCCGTAACACTTTTGGAAGTATGATACATCGCCATGATGTTCAGCACATTGTTCAGGAAAGCAGCGTTCACGCCAATATCCATAATGTTATCATAGCCACGCACGCCACGGAAGCAGACTTTAGGCGTCAGGCTTTCCAGCGCCCCGTCAAACAGGAACCGGTATTCCGCGGCTGAATACAAGATAGTGCCGCCGTCTACGGTTTTATTGTCACCGGTAAAGAGGCTTCTGATATTGGGCAGGGCTGCCTGCAGGGTGAGTTGACCGTTCGTATAGGCCATACCGTATTCCCCTTCGAAATAATTATCACGGCGGTTGAAAGCGCCGAGGGAAGGATCATTGGGATCGCCGTTCACGTGGGAGACGTCCAGCCGCTGGAAATTAAGCGCCAGCGAGAGACCAAAATGCAGTTGTTGCCCCTGCTCTCCTAACGGTAAATGATACGCATAACTCATGGCCACCCGGGTACGGTTGATCAATCCTGCCACATCATTAAACACGCTCAGCCCCGCTCCCACTCTTTTGCCCAATGAGCCGTCTACCGTGAGGAAGCGGGTTTCCGGCGCGCCGGTCATTTGTTTGAATTGACGACGGTAGGCCACATTCACATGCAGCCCTGTATCGATGCCTGCCATCGCGGCGTTGGCGAGATATTGATTTTGAAAATACTGTGTACCAGAGGGCTCCAACAGTGCGGGCACATTGCTGAGTGTTTGAGCCGAGGCGCTGCCTGCCGCTACGGTGAGCAGCAGCAGGGTGATGCGCTTTGTCAGGGAAGTTACTATGCTTCTCATGTAATTATGTTGATAAAACATCTTTTTCCTATTGATCATTCCGGATAATGGTGATAAATCCTTTCCATACGCGGGTGGTACCGTTGACGGTCAACACGTAATAATAAGTGCCTTCCGCCAGCGGGTGGCCATTCAGCGTGCCGTCCCAATCGTTGCTATAGTTACGGCGCTGATAAATCAGTCTGCCGGTACGGTCAAATATTTTCACTTCGTTGTCCGGATAGCTGTCCAGGTTGCGGATCACCCAGCGGTCGTTTTTACCGTCGCCGTTGGGCGTGAGCAGGTTGGTAGCGTCCAGTTTATAATCATCGGCTACGCGTATGCTGATGGTAGCGGCAGCGCTGCAACCGGCGGCGTTGGTACCTGTCACCTTGTAAGTGGCGTCAGCATTGGGCCGTACGGTCAGCGTTGGTTGATGCAGGTCCCCGCTTGTGCCGCTGGCAGGCTCCCAGCTATAAGTAACAGCGCCTGTTGCTGTCAGCGTAACGATATCTCCCTTGGAAACGGAGGCGCCTCTATCGCTGCTGATAGTCACACCAGGGAGCGCGTTCACCGTCAGGTAGAAGGTTTGGCTGTAGGTGTCTTTACCGCCGTTGTCGGTGCCGCCATCGTCTTTCAGGGTCAGGGTAATCGCCGTATTGCCGCTGGTAACGCCGGGTTTCAGCTGGTACCGGATGGTATTGGTGACAACATCTGCCTTGAGTACATCAAAGTAGGGCTGGTTGGCCGCCAGGGTGATGGTATAGTGCTGGTCCGGTTCCACGGGTGATACACCGGTGAGTTGTATTGTTTGTGCGGCGGTGGTGGCACAGATGTACACATCCGCCACCGGGTCCATCACGGGTTGTTTATTGACGTACGAGATCTGGACCCTTATGGTAACGGGAACGGCTGTACTGATATTCAGTCCATCGCTTGCGCTTACCTGTAGGGAGATAGTTTTGCCGGCAAACGTACGCAGTAATGCGTTGTCTTTTACGGTGATGTGGCCGTTGGCATCGAGCGACAAAGCACCGCGGGAGCCGTCTGTTGCCAGTGTCCAGTCTTTCACCGTACCGGAAGCATCTGTGCCGGTCAGTTGGCCTACGCTGGTGCCAGCCGGACTGTTATCATACACGTCGAACGCCTGTGCACTGATAGCCGGTGCGGTGGCGTCGTACACCAGACTGAGCTGATTAGATGCCAGGTTGTTATTGCCGGCATTGTCAGCGGCCACGCCGGCAGGCAGTTGCAGGGTGACATTACCATCCGTTGCCGGTGTGATCACAACGGTGTAATTAATATTATCCGTCGTTTGCAGCGTACCTGCGGTACCGTTAGCCACCTGAAGGGCTGCCGCTGTGAGACCGGTCACGACGTCGCTGAAGGTCAGTTTCACGGTGAACGGTGTATTGATGCGGCCGGAGCTGGTGGAAGAAAGCGCTACGGTAGGACTGCTTGTTTTCACGATGATACTATTGGTGGCGGGCACCGCTTGCAGTGTCAGCACAGCGTCGTTGCCTGCGGCATCTTTCAGGCTACCGCCATTCAGCACGATAGCACTACCGAGACTGATGCCGTTCGGGGCGTTGTCGCCGTTTTGCACCGTATAGCTGAATTGCAGGGTAGCCGTTCCCGTACCTCCGGTATAGGTAGCCTGTACCGTTTGTGTACCGATGATGACAGGTATGGAAGGAGCACCAGTCACGTTCACTGGTTCAGACATCTTAACGCTGAAGTTCAGCGGCGTACCAGCTTTGTAGTGGCCATTCACGGGCACGCCTACACTGGTCACCACCGGCGCCGTCACATCTCCCTGGAGGGTAAGCGTATTAGATGCCAGGTTATCGTTGCCTACACTATTCTTAGCCACACTGGCAGGCACCTGCACGGTCACAGCGCCATCTGAAGGCGTGATCACTACGGTATAGGTGATATTATCACCTGTTTGCAGCAGGCTGGCAGTACCATTGGTGACAGCAATATCGCTGACAGCCAATCCGGTTACCGCCTCACTGAAAACAATTTTCACTGTAAACGCCTGGCTAACCGGGCTTACAGCCGTGGTGCTCAGGGTAACAGTGGGTTGCTGTGCGGTGACCAGCACCGGGCGGGTGTCGCCCACATTATTTAAAGTCAGGACAGCATTATTTCCCGCGGCATCCTGAATAGTGCCACCATTCAGCTGAATGGCTGCTCCCAGGGAAATACCATCCAAATCCATGTCACCAGGTTGTACAACATACCTGAATTGCAGAGACTCCGGCCCTGTTTTGCTTACGTAGTTAGCCTGTACAATTTGGGAACCGATGATCACAGGTATCGAAGGAGTCCCTGACACCGATACTGCCTCTGTCATAAAGACGAGGAAGTTCAGTGACTGACCTGCTTTGTAGGAGCCGGATATCGGAACGTATACGGTGTTCACATTAGGCGCTGTGCCGTCGTAAGCCACGATAAGCGGACTGGAAGCCGAATTACCGGTATGCGCATTATTCATGGCTGCGTTGGCCGGTACGCTGATTCGAACGGGACCGTCTCCCACGGGTGTAATCTTCAAGGTATAAGTTGAGCCGTTCTTATTCACCACACTATCTGCTGTGCCGTTAGTTACCTGGAAGGAGGCGGCGGTAACACCCGTCACCACTTCACTAAAGGAAGCCGTTATCACAAAGGCATGGTTTACGGGCGACACGAACGCAGTAGACAACTGCACAACTGGTGTAGCGGTATTTACGAGAATGCTGGTGGTAACAGGGATACCACGAAGGGTCAGATCTGCATCATTACCCACTGCATCTTTAATGGTGCCGCCATTCAATTGAATAACAGCCCCCAGTTCAACACCATCAGGATCGTTGTCGCCCGGTTGTACCTGGTAGTTGAAATACATCGTATTACCTCCTCCGGTGCTAACGTAGGGCACCTGTACCATTTTTCCACCAATGTTGAGTGTCAGGGAAGGTATCCCGGTCACTATAATGGGTTCGTTGAACCGTGCCTGGAAAGTCAGGATCCGGCCGGCAGCATAGGCATCTGCGCCGGGTACTGATACACTCACTATCTCTGGTGAGGTAACATCAGCCGTCACGTTCAGTGTATTAGACGTGGCATTACCCGTTCCCGCCAGATTCACGGCTGAATTGGCCGGTAGGGATATAGTGACTGCCCCGTCTGTTTGGGGTTTCACTACCATGGTATAGGTAAGGCCGCCGTCAGCCGATGATGGCGGATCTACGTCTGCATTGGTAACGATAAAATCAGCATCTGACAATCCGCTTACCTTTTCAGAGAAAGTAGCTTTTATGGTGAATGATTTACCTACCGGCGATACAGCACTGGTGCTCAGTGTAACGGTAGGCGCGGCAGTATGTACGAACACACCGGTACTGTTACCGGGGTTATTTAGTGCCAGCCACGCATCGTTGCCTGCTATATCTTGTATTTTACCACCGTTCAGGTTGATTGCGCTCCCCAGGGAGATACCATCCAAATCCGTTTCTCCGCTCTGTACCACATATCTGAAAAGTAAATCTATACCGAGGTTATTACCCACATAGTTGGCTTGTACGGTTTGACTGCCAATGGTTATGGGAATGGAAGGCGTACCGGTTACCGTAGTGGCTTCAGAAACGAGAACATGGAAATCCAGCTGTTTCCCGGTGCCGTAGTATCCGGCAACAGGAACGTTTACACTTGTTACTTTCGGCGGCGTCATATCCGCTGTGAAAGTCAGCGTATTCGATTGCTGGTTGTCATTACCACCAGCTGTCTGTTGCACCCTGCCGGCAGGCAAATAGACGGTATAGGAACCCTCTGTCTGCGGAGAAATGAGAAAGGTAAAGGTGCTTGCATTGACCATTTGCTGATTGGTGACCTGGGCGCCGGCAATGTTTAAATCCGAGGCATCCAGCCCTGTCACCGGTTCACTGAAGGTGAGCGTGAGGGTAAATGGTTTGCTGACAGGTGATGACGGCATTGAAATGACACAGGTGGGCAGGGTCGTATTAACCTTCACGCCACTGGTGCTTCCGATATTGTTCAGGGTAATATTGGCATTATTGCCTGCCAGATCGCGGATAGTAGCGCCGTTCAGGAACAGCGTGTTTATCGTGATACCGGTCACAGTTTCATCCTGGGGCACAACCGTATAACGGAAACGCATAGTGGTCGTGGAAGGACTGTTCACATACACAGCCTGCCTCACCCGTGAGCCGATGGTAATATTCATAAAAGGAGTACCGCCCGTAGTGTTCACCGCTACATCTTCATTAAAAGCAAGATCAAAATCGAGGTTGCTGCCAATCTTATAGTATCCGGCAGGTGGAACCGCTACGTTGGCCACCACAGGGGCTGTCATATCAGCTGTCAGGCTCAGTGCATTGGAAGCGTAGTTGCCGTTGCCGCCAATATTCAGTGCTGCATCAGCTGGCACCTGTACCGTCACTGGTCCATCTCCGCGGGGCGAGACAGTAACGGTGAAGGTTATACTATCACTGGTCGTCATATTGGAAAGATCAGCATTGGTAACCGTAATATTGGCGGGTTTAAATAAGGATACCACCTCGCTGAAAGTAATGGTGGCCGTAAAGGCAGCCGTCACAAATGCAGGTGCAGGAGTAGTGATGGTTACGGCCGGGTGTACGGTATTGACCAGCACACCGGTGGTATTACCCACATTATTCAGGGTGAGGTCCGCATCGTTCGTGGCGGCGTCACGGATGGAACCACCATTGGTGTTCAGTGAATTAATGGCGATACCGTTATTGTCCATGTCTCCGTTAGCAATGGTGTAACGGAAACGCGCCACACCCGGGGATGGGCTGTTCAGGAAAGTGGCCTGTTTAGTGGCGCTGCCAATGGTCAGCTGGAGAGACGGAACACCAGCCGATGTGGAGACAACAATATCTTCACTAAATGTAACATCAAAATCGAGGGGGTCTCCTTCTCTATAGTATTTACCGCCGGGGACAACCACACTGCTCACTACCGGGCTGGTCTTGTCCACGATGAAGTTAATGGTGTTCGACGGCATGTTGTTATTACCACCAACGGCCTGCCGCACAGCCCCATAGGGTATACTCATGGTATAGGGCCCCTCGGGGTTGGGAGTAATCGTGAAGGTATAGGTGGTACCAGTCCCTCCAGTAAAATGAATAGTAGCGTTAACAAGGCTTAGCGTTCCCGCAGTCACGCCTGTCACTGCTTCGCTGAAGACAGCTGTCAGGGTAAAACTCCCGTTGACAGGCGACGGTCTTGACATGCTGATAACGCAGGTAGGCATGGTCGTGTTGACATTTACTCCTGCGGTGTTTCCAACATTATTCAGCGTTGTATTGGCATTATCTCCTGCTGCATTACGGATGGTAGCTCCGTTGAGATTCAGGTTATTGACGGTGATACCATCCAGGTCCTCATCTCCCATCAGCGGCTGATAACTGAAACGCAAGGTGTTGGGCGAAGGGCTGCTCTCATATTTGGCTTGTTTTACCTGTGAACCTACTGTCAGTTCAATATAAGGAGTGGTGAAAGGCATGTAGTTAACCGTCACATCCTGGTCAAAAACAACATCAAAAACCACCGGTTTGGTCAAATTATAAAAACCGGGGGCCGGTACTGTCACATTTGTTATGGTGGGCATAGTAACAATGGTCCAGTTATAGGACGTCCAGTCCGACTGATTTCCCGCCTGATCTTTTGCCCTCACTGAGAATACGTGCGCACCGGTGGACAGCCCGGTATAGGCGAAGGGAGAAGTTCCACTAACGGCAGCAGCACCATCCAGTTTGACTTCATACGTAACTGTTTCATTGGATGTGAAAGCAAACGAAGCATTCTTCGAGGAGGTAATTGCCGGTGGACCGCTCTGGATACTGGCCATAGGCGGTGTTTTGTCAATGGTATAAGTCGCTCCGGTATAGGGCGCATTACTGGCAGGGTTTATCAGCCCGCCATTTTTCAGTGCCAGCGTCAGCGTACCATCTCCGGTGCCGGTATTCACGTCGATCGTATAATAATTGATGTTAGGGAGCACGTTCGTAATGGTCGCCCCGGTAAGTCCTGTCGTGCTCAGTGAAAAGGCATTTATTCCCGGCGTATAACTCAGCGCGAGATTGGTGCTGAATTTATAACGTACGGTGTTCGCATTGGTAACGGTGGCGTTCATGGCCGACAACTCCGTCACTATTACCGGTAACGGCGTCAGCTTTTTCACGCCGGGAATAAGCGGATTATTATTGTAATCAGTAAGCTGGTCAAAATAAATGGTGGAACCGTTTCCATTTCCGGTTACGGTAATCCCCAGCGGAACATAGCCATTGGCGACATCATTGGCGACACCCCAATAAAGCATTGAAGTTAACTGCGAACCAGAAGCCCCCCATCGTATTCTCCCGGGTGTCCCAATCGTGTTCAGTTCTACCTCCAGCGCGTACAGATTACCATTATCATCACATGCCAGCGATGTAAAAGCCCCTGAGCCAACAGATGTGGGAGTTGTTTCTCCCTGTTTTAACCGAAAAACCTGGTTGGTGTTAGAGGAACTGAGGACAGCCCCCATACACGTGGTAAAGTACACGGTATTACTTTTATCCACCGCCAGCCCCCAGGGATGAATAAAAAAATCCTTTTGTTTGAACCCGCCCGGCACATTGTTATCATCACACAACACGATGCCCGCTCCATTTTCCTGCCCCGCCAGGTACTTTACCAGCTTATATTTGCCGGTAGCGCCATCTGCCTGCAGCACCAGCAGATTGTCCTGCTGGTCAAAGGCCAGGTTGGTATACCCTTCGCCCGATCTGACCAACTGGGCCGGGTCATAACCGGTACCATTAAAACGTACTTTGAGGATTCTGCTGCCGCCAACATCATTGAATGAAGTGGTCAAAAATACCTCGTCTTTTGAATTGACGGCAATGCCCGAGAAAAAACTACCATCCAAACCGGGCCCACCGGTTAATTCTGAGTAAACAAAATAAATACCGGAACCACCGGCCAGATATTTGAGGACCGTCACCCTCCCGTTAACGTCATAAGCCACGGTGTAGATGTTATTATTCCGGTCGCGCGTAATAGCCGTGTGTTGCGGATCAGTGGCAAAATCGGACGGAGAAAGCTGCGCACTGGCCGGCATAGCTGCCAGCAACAGGCACCACAACAAACAAGACCATCCGAAGCGGATCACTTTAGGGATATACATACTATTGAATTAACGGCAAACAGGTCTTAGCAGAACACATCCGTGTCCTGCCCCTGTTTATTTTATTTAGTAGAACAAGATTTTATCAGGGAAATATTTAAACAGTACAGGTTATCTGTCGTCGACGGCTATACGCAATAGCCCGACAGCGGCCACGGTGAACAGGTCATACCCTCTTCCGGGATAATAAATTGGTAACTGGTGACAGGTGTGGTCAACACTGGCATAGGGACGTTCGCATTCGGTAAAAAATGCTGATTTTCATTCTGGTACATACGGTCGTTGCGGTTTATTCGGGTTGATATTGAATGGACAAAAGGGGTAACGGCTTAGCGATCAGATTCTTGGTTAAAATTAATGCGCGCAAAGATATTTAAATTTTTAAAATATGCATCCGGGATTTTTCCCGTCTTACCGTATATTGTGGAACGGAAAACCAAACCACTTTACATTAAATCATCCAATATGTCCTCATTACAAGAATTTACCCAAAACTTTGACGGAAAACCCGTTCCCCAGGCGCTGGCCCAGCTGCTGGCATTTCAACAAGAAACCGGTTTCGAAGAATATGCCGAAGGTTTCGGCTTGCTGCGCGACGATAAATCCGGCCTGGAACATGGCTGGTCCAACGAACCAGCTTTCCTCGAAAAACTGCTGCCCTTTGCCCAGGCCAACGGCTCCGGCTCTTTCTATGCCTTATGGCTGCACAATGACAGCACCGACCTGAACGAACTGCCGGTGGTGGTTTTCGGTGACGAAGGCGGTGAATATGTGGTGGCAGAAAATATCAAAGGTCTCCTGCAGCTGCTCACCATCGATGCAGAGCCGATGATCTTTGAAGAGGTTACTTTTTATAGAGACGAAGATGACGACTATTCCAGCTCCTATGCAGAAGAATACCGTACCTGGCTGAAAGATAATTTCAACCTGGATGCCATCACTGATGCGGAACTTATCATCAATCCCGCACAGGAAAAACATCAGGCTGCTTTTGATGCCTGGAAACAACAATATTTCGGCTGATAAAGCCAGGGCATAGCCGCGGTCCAAATGGGCCACGGCTATGTATCCTCATACACTCACTGCGGTCTGAAAGCAAGCCGCGTACGATAAAAATATTATTCCGTTTTCTCATCTCCCCAAAACTTATCCAGCTGCCGATTGTCAGCAATTTTCAATAAATAATAAAAAAAACTTTATCAATTTCGTATATTGTAGCCAAGACTAACTACAACGATGTACAACTGTTCAGAAAACCTTAACGTCAGGTAACGCGCACCGGTATCCTGCTAAAACTAAAATAACGGCATCATTGTAATCAACACCCTCAATTGATAACTTTGACCCACTAAAAAACCCACAACGAATGTATGCGTAGATTCTGGCGCCTGTTGAAAACTCTTCCATTCCTTGGTACAGATGGAGCACCGCTTCCGTTAAACAGCAAGCGTGTCATCATCATCCTTAATTCCCTGGCTTTATTAACCTCTTTTCTGTGCTTCCTGATTTCAACTGTTTTATGGAACACAGCCCACGAAATTCGTATCTCCGGCGTCGGTTACGCGATGGCTGTCATATACCTCAGTGTGCCGTTGTTTAACAAAGCCGGCAAAACCAACAGCGCCTTACTGACCATCTTCGTGCTGCAGTCCTTCAGCGCCATGTACTACGGCGCGCTGCTGGGGCCTGCTATCAACATAGAAGCGCTGGCCGTTTTCCTCTGCGGCGCCGCCCTGCTGATCATTAAATCCAGCCGCTACAAATGGGCAGCGATCAGCTTTGTGTTAACGGTAACGGTTATATTGAAAGTGATCTGGTATGGCAATCTGATAGACCCGCTGCCCCTGAGCATCGGTAACAACCGGCTGGTGTATTTCTTCGCCGCCGGGGCGGTATTGCTGATGAATGCGCTCCTGCTCTATTTCTACGAGCGGGCCGTGAACAAAAGCAACCGTGAACTGGAAGCACTCGTTGAAGAACGGACGGAGGCACTGGACCAGGCCAACCGCTATAAAACCACGTACCTCAATTCCCTGTCGCACGACTACCGTACACAGCTGAACCCTATTTACGGGCTTGCACATGAACTGGTATTACAGGCAGAAGACGAAGGCATGCCCGACCAGATACAAGTGTCTACCGATGTGATCCGCGCGCTGTACGCCTCTTCCCGTAACATGCTGGATATGACGAACGTGGTGCTGGACACCGCCCGCATCGAAGCAGGCATGTACGACGTACCGCAACCGGCGCCGTTTTCTGTCAGGCAATGGTTGTACCAGCAGCTGGACAGCTACCAGTATGTTTCGCCGGTCCCTTTGCAGTTAAAGCTCGCCGGCATCCCGGGCCGTATTGTGTCTGATGCCGCCCTGCTGACAAGGATACTGAGCAACCTGCTCACCAACGCCATTAAATTTTCCTCTCCCGGTGGTTCCATCACCATCACCGCCCGCGCCACAGATCAGCATTTCATCCTCGAAGTCAGCGATGAAGGCAAGGGTATCCCTGCCGAAGAACTGGAGAAAGTGTTTGATTTATATATCACCGGTTCCAAACCCGGGGAAGGTACCGGACTGGGACTGCCCATTTCCCGGAAAATAGCCGAGACACTGGGCGGTACCCTCACCGCCACCAGCGGAACCGGCAAAGGCAGCACTTTCCGGCTGAGCATCCCCATGGTGGCCGATAACAGCCGGAAATCCCAGCCACAGCAGCCGAATGAATTTGAGAAATTCGACGGTGCTACCGTGCTCTGTGTGGACGATGACCACAGCAACCGGCTGCTGGCTGAGTTGCAGCTAAAACGATTAGGCTGCACCACCGCCTTCGCTGCCTCTTCCGGCGAAGCACTAGACAAAGCACGCGCCATCATTCCTGATGTGATACTGCTCGATTACTACCTGCCCGAAATATCCGGTATGGCTTTGCTTGGAAAGATCCGCAAAGACACCCTGCTGCGCCATGTTCCGGTAATTTTTATCAGCGGAAATGCAGATACAGCAGAGATCGCAGCCGCCAGGATACATGGAGACGGGTTCCTCTCCAAGCCTATTATGCTGGAACAATTGTACTATGCCTTACTGCCGTTTTTGTCCAGCAGGCTCGTCTCCGAGACGGGGCAATTATAACGTCAACGGCTAAATATTAAAATATTTAGCCGTAACTTGATATGGACAAATTATGTGATATGAATGCAATAATTCTCCCGATCCTCTACTGCCCTATCGAGCCAGCGATCAATCTACACTACCAACATGCCATCGACCACACCAATGCGTGGGTAAAGAGATTTGCACTGCATGCCGACAGCAGTTACGAAAAATACCTGGACGACAACTTTGGAATGATGACCGCCAGGTTTTATCCCGAATGCGGGCTGGACCAGCTGAAGCTGGCCAACGATGCCAACGTGCTTTTATTTGTGATGGATGATGCCATGGACAACCAGATAGAGCGCGACGAACTGATACAGTCCCGTTTAAATTTTGAAAGTTTTGTTGGGGCCTGTAAGCAGATCCTGTCAGACCCGCAACCGCCTAAAGCAGATGAAACCGGCGTCATGGCGGCACTGGCAGACGTATGGATCCGTTTTAAAGCCATCAGCACCCCCGAATGGCAACGCAACTTCGTGGAAAGCCTGCACAAAATGTTTGCCGCCGGCCTGTGGGAATATGGCAACGTACAAAACGGTCAGCTCCCGTCCGTAGCGGAGTTTTACAAGAGGAGGCAATACCTCGGCGCGGCGCATGTCAGTACAGACATGATTGAAGTGATAGAAGAAATATCACTGCCGGCCGATATTCTTGAACATCCGGCAGTGACGGAATTAGTGGTGCTGGCACGCAACCTGGTATGCTGGGCCAACGATCTCTTTTCCCTGTCGAAGGAACTGGACCATGGCGACCAGCATAACATGGTGCTGATCATGAAAGCAGAAAGAGCGCTTTCGCTGGAAAATGCCATCGTACAAGCGGCTACCCTGCATGACCAGGAAATGCGCCAGTTTGAACGGGCATCTGAGCAGCTTCCCTCCTTCGGCGCCCATGATGCCGCTGTCAGAAAATATGTCCGTATTCTCGGCGCTATCCTTCGCGGCAACATGGACTGGAGCTACAGAGAAACAGCACGGTACCACTTTGAATATGGTCACGTGGCGTTAGATCTTGTCTAATACCAGCGGCAGGCTTTTCAAACTGTATACCAACGCGCTGATTTCCGGTTCAGGCTCCACAGCCGTTGCCAGCCGTACCCGTGCATGGCTGAAGATCGTTTCAAAAGCAATCCGCGTTTCCACTCTGGCCAACGGCGCACCCAGGCAATAATGGATGCCATGCCCGAAACTTAATGCCTGGTTCAGGTTGGAACGGTCCATATCAAAAGCGTCCGGATGAGCGAAAACAGATTCATCTTTATTCGCTGTGCTAATAGAGACGTTTACCAGGTCACCTTTTTTAATGGCTGCGGAGGAAACCATGATGTCCTTCGCAGCTATTCTCGGAAATCCTTTCACCGGCGATAATACCCGCAATGCTTCCGTGATGGCCCGGGGAATATCTTCCGTACGTCCGGCCAGATGCGCCTGGATGTCCGGCAGCTGTGAGAAAATATACATGGCATTGGCCAGGGAGCTTTTCGTTGTTTCATAGCCTCCCAGGAAAATGGCCACACACATGGCTATCACGTCCATCGTCTCCAGCCTGCTGCCTTCCACTTCTGAAACGATCAATTGTGAAATCAGGTCATCTTCCGGATGCGCTGTCCTTTTTTGGATCAGGTCAGAGAAAAAGATACTCATTTCCTGCATAGACCGGCCGAAAATTTCGACCCCGATCACCCGTGGATCACCTGCTACCGCAATGATCCATTGCCTTACCTTCTCCACCTCGGCATCCGGTACGCCCAACAGCCGGGAGATCACCCGGTGAGGCAATTGTAACGCAAAATCACCCACAAATTCGATAGAACCGGCAGACAGATGCGGCAACAGCAGTTCCTCGCACTGTTGTCGTATCCACCCCTCTGACTGGGCGATAATGGCCGGCGAAAATGCTTTGGTGGCCAATGCACGCAGATGCTTGTGCTTCGGCGGGTCTGTCACGTTCAGGTTACGCGTAAATACGTTGTCATCGGTTTTAGGGATGTACTCACTGGAAAAAGTAGCATAGTCACTCAGTACGGCCACCACATCCTCATAACGGGTCACCTGCCAGGCGCCGGGAATATGGTCGGAATAATAAGGTGTGAAACTGGTGTCGAAAAAGGGTAGTGCGGCCTGCATACGTGGATGCAGGGGATGTTGGCTCAAAGGCGTTTTCATTTTTTAGTAATGGATTAGAGAATGTTGAACAATCACTTTGATGGTAAATTACTTAGAAATTCGATAATTTTATTTATCTTACCCACGAAACACTGTACCCTGATTCCGTAACCCAAAAAACTGAAACTAAGGCATTTAATGAATACCCGCTTACAACGTGCAGGAGGAGAAATTCGTCTTTCTATGACCCTCAATATATCCGAAATATGAAACCAGAGCGTATTACAATGTCTGACGTGACCAAACAGATGCTATTACAGCCGGTAGCAGGTATGTACGTCGATGAAAAAGAAGTGGCAAGACGCTCAGCCATATCATTAAACGTCATTGCAATTATCTTCGCTTTATTAGTTGTTGGTATTGGTGGATACTTTTATTCGCTCAAGCGAAGCCCTTTGTTTTTAATCGGTGTTCCGCTTGAAACACTTTGTTTTCTGAGCGTGGTTTTGTTGAATCAAAAAAAGCAGTTTTTTCGCGCTGTACTGCTGATGCTGATCACGAATGTGGCTTTTATCGGCTATTGGTCTACAGTATTGGGTGAAGGCATTTCCCTTGAAATGTTGCTGGCTTTTATGACGGTAATGACATTCTATCTGATATCTTCCTTTGTACTTTATAAAAAAAATAAAGCGCTGTTGTATGGAATAATAGGATGTGTGGCCATGATGATCTATATTATCTCGAATGCCTACCTCCGGTTCATCACACCGCTAGACTTCAGCAAAAGCGCAACAACTGTCATGCGCTGGTCAACGAGTATCGCGCTGTTGATCATCATTTTGGCCATATTGGCTTCTTATGCTGCGCAAATTAATGGCCTGTTAGCCGAATCCCGCCGGCTTCAGATGGCGTCTGAACGGAAGACCGCCTATCTGTCTGAAGTGTTTCATGAAGTAAGGACCCCGCTAAACGTGGTGTATAGCATTGCCCAGTTATTCCTGTTGAAGAAAGACAAGCTCTCGACACTGGAAGAAGAAGACGCCGCAGAAGAATACCAGTTGCCCAACGGCGGCGAAATGGCCGACCAATTGTACAGCTCCACAGCGCTTACCCGCAATATCATCAATCATGTGCTGGAAATTGCCAAAATTGAGAGTGGCAAATTTATGGACGTCAACAAAGAAGACTTTTCCCTGTTTGGCCTTGTCAATTCCACCATCGCTGCCCATTCCTATCTGGCCGGCCCCAAAGGCATTAAGATAGCGCTGGAAATCGACGATGCATTGAAGCAAGCTATCCACAGCGATAAAATGATCATCACCAAAATCTTTAACAACCTGTTGTCTAACGGCATCAAATACACGACCAACAATACGGTGATCAGTGTTGTGTTGAAAAAAGCTGATGAGTGGTGGACGCTGGAAATCACGAATACCGGGAAAATAGATCCTTTAATTGCCAAGGCTGCCTTTGAACGTTTTGTAGCAAAAAGCGAAAGTGAATCCAGCAGTGGATTAGGACTGGCTATTACCAAACATATGGTGGAACTGTTGGGTGGTGAAATTTCCATCCTACCTCAACCCGACCCCAACCTGACAACGATGTTTGTAAAGATGCCCTATGAAGCCGGCGAAAAACCCATCATACAACTCAATAAAGTAGCAGACGGCAAAAACATCTTCTGGAAATCCAAAGTATTACTGTTTGAAGATGACCAGATGGGCGCGGGCTGGGTTATGCGTTTCCTGAAAAAATGGGGTATCGACGCCAAATTATGCAAAGATGATAATGTTGACAGTGCAGTAGCTCGTATCGTAGCGGAAAGCCCCAACCTGGTCATTACGGACCTGAACATGCCGGGATTATCAGGAGAGATGCTTTTAAAGCGGATGAGGGAACATGCCGCCTTAAAAAGCATCCCCGTTTTAATTGTCAGTGCCAGTGAATCGTTTTCTGAAAATGAAGCTATAGCTATAGGCGCCAACGGCTTCCTAAAGAAGCCGATTGATTTTGGTGAACTATGTCTGGCATTGGCTAAATATCTGCCCTACAGGGCCGTGATGTAACTAACGATAACGCTCTGTGTCCAATACTGCCCAGTCGTCATACCCTCTCACGATCTGATATACTCCGGCAATGTATTTCGCCAACTGTGTATTAATACGGTCTCCAAAATCAGGAAGCAGGGTACGGGCTGTTTCAAATTCCTGTAGGTGCCGCGTATGTTCATCGGCAACAAAATCGATCGCATCATCCAACGTCAGATTGAGTTCTCTTTGGGCAATCAATATCAGGTTAAATCCACCTTCTTCCAGTTCGGCTTCACGACGAATAGAATGCAGGTCATTGGACAGACAGCCCAATAAACTGATCTCCAATTCGATTTTTCTGACAACAGGATGTGTGTACACTTTCTCAGGAATACGCAATCCTGCAAACATGGCCACCAACGGGTACATAATGCAAAAGCCGGTAAAAGGACGCTCCCTGTAATAATCTTCTATGCTCATCTGGTGCCGGTGAAGTTGCATCTTGATTTCCAGTTTGCATTCAGTCAGGTAATCTGTCATATGGATACTGAACTGCTGGTACAGGAAAGGCCTGTCACTACAAATCATCCGCAGCTTTTTGATGATATCCCCCAGTGCTAATTCCAAACGTCCGTTCCCCTGATAGATCCTTCCCTGCAAAATACTGATGAATACATCCAGCTGAGCGGTCATTTGCACTGCCCGGATTTTATCTTCCGATCCCCTATCACAGCTGTCATCAACGGTAAAGAGCCATGTCAGCAGCTCTCCTGCCAACGTAATGTGTTCCAAACTGGCAAAGGGATACTCTCGGGCTGCCTGCACTCCAAATAAGGCACGGTCATACCATTTCAAAGGTTTAAAAAAAGGCGACAGGTTAAATTCCTGCGCCCAATTCACTGTGTTGGCCTGTACGGTATCACTATAATCGCTGATTTTGATGTCACCAGGGATAGTGACCATTGCATACTTTCGATTTAACATAACAATTTGATTTAAAAAGTGAAGAAGAAATAAATAAGAAATGAAATAAAGTGGTAGCATTCTAAAGTGTAGATCTAACCAATCGCCAAGGGTACAAGCTGATGGTCTGGCTATTTTAAGAAAAAATGTGTCGTTGCTTTATTAAGATAAATAAAAATTACATATTACCTAAATCGTATAGGCACTGCAGTGACCATGCAGCCAAAAAAGCCCAAAGTATATAATACCCTGGGCTAATCCATGAAATATGTTTTAATAAAACATTAAGCAAATCGACAAAGGTCTATATACCTTCTTGTGACAGTTTCATTTTCGCCGGCAATAAATAAGCTTCCGGCGGTCTCTCAAATGCAAATCGGCATGCTCTTCTCCATTTACCTGTAACTGTTGGCTTCTTATACTTCGCTGATGTTCCGTTTGTAAAGATAGTTTGATAATCGGGTTTTTTAATCAGCCTATGGCAGCATCTATCACGATGGTTATGCCGGTGAACTGGGTCGCTTCCTGGTGCAGCAACGCAAAACACCTTAACCAGGTGGTAAAATTCACCCCCGGCCAGGGCAAATAGGGATGATCAAATACGATACTACCGGCAGAGGCAAAATGCTCCCCGTCATATAAGTTACGTAAAAACTGTGTTTTTGGTTGGTTAAGCTACCTCGTGATTTTCCCCGTAGCCTTTTTGCTGGATAGAGATTTTTCCACCCACCCCACATTGGCAGGTAGATTGTTCGGTGAGTATCTTCATATCGTTGATGGTGTCCTTCTCAGTTGTCTGTTGCCATGCTACCGGCGCAGGCACACATTTACCACGGGTAATGGTACAGGCGCCGAAATTAGGGATGTTCACTTCGGCGCCCTTGTCCTGCTCCGTGGCCACCAGCTTACCATCCACCTCGTAAAACTGCTGGCTGGTGACTTTCAGCTTTGAAGGGGCAGCCCCTTTGTCGCACATCAGGACTGCCTGTTCTGTTATCTTCTGCGGCATAGCAAGATCTTAATTATTGGTGTAATTCGTCTCCGTTCTGTTAATCACCTTGCCGGTAGCGTCATCCAGGATGACCTTCTCCACCTTTTCGGGTTGCTTCAGCCATTCAATGGTCCAGGTCTTTCCCTGCGTATTACCGGCCCTCCGGATCTTAGTGTGATAACCAGTGCTTTGAAGGATCGGTCCCTTGTCTACCCGGATACCCTCCTGCTCACAGAACCTGAGCACATCTTCCAGTTTAAGGTGGTAGTCCTTGTCATAGTTGACCTCCCTGACCATTCTCCCCTGTTCATCGAACTCATACCAGGTGCCCAGTTGCAGAAACCCGTTATTAAAATAAAGTCCTTTGGCTTTGATATTGCCGTTGTTCTTATAATAAACTTTCTGCAGCATATAATAGGAAGACCGGGGCGTGAGGCTATAGCCCATACCGCCATCCCAGACGGTCATCTCCAGGTAGGAACCGTCGGGCTGCGTGGCTCTCAGCACGTTCTCATTTTTATCTTTCCTGTTATCAAACAGTACGGAATCGAATTTTTCAAAGTCTTTTGTTACAACAGGATTGTTCATATTATTTCCTTTTGTTTGTTTGGTCTGGTTCGTTATCTGTGCATTACACGCAGTACCTATGGTCAGTAAAAATAGCAGGATGTATTTAGTCATAAACATGGTTTTATGGTTTATTCCGGGTCTGCTTTGGCGTTAGCAATCACCCACTGCCAGTGCCACAGGGCACTTCTCACGATAGCCGGGCTGGCCTGGTGGGAATAGTCCATCAAGTTCTCCGTAAGTTTATATTGGTACGTATACTTAGCGTTAGGGCTGGAACCCGGATTACTGAAGGTATGCGGCAGGTTCAGCGAATGCAGGAACTCATGCGCGGCAGTCTGGTCATTCTTCGTCGGGAAGAGCATCACGGAGCTCCCAATGGAATAACCATTGAGTCCATTGAGGGTACCGCCCTGCATATATCCGCCGCCCTCACCCATATAGTAGGCCCTGAAATACCCGTCATATTTGCGTTCATCTGCCGGATTGGCTGCTTTCAGCTGGTCTTTCAGTTTGCTATAGAGGTGGTTCTCCAACGTTACAAAACCTGATGGTGCACCGCTGCCAATATAATAAGCTACTATCTGGCCACTGTTGTTATAGTTGCCCCCAGACTGGAAACCAGGATCTGCAGTCACATTCAGCGTTTCTTCCACTACTTCCACATTGATCAGCGCCTGCTTCAGGTATTTGGCGAACAGGTCTTTCTGCCCGCTGGTACTGCCAGTCTGCGCTACGGCGGTAGACATGGGCGGGGTGGCCACTTTCACCAGCACAATTTTCTTTTTGCGGCGTTTGGCGGAGTTATTGGCCATTACCTTCACGAACCCGGCTTTTTTCACGGTTTCAGTACCGTCGGGGTTCTTCGTTACCGCGTTCACGATAATTGTCTGGTCAGTGGCAAATTCGGTCAGGCATTCTATCGTGATGGCGTCATTCAGTTTATGCAGCCCTTTCCCTTTTCCTTTTACGTTGGTTTCTTTGGGGGTGATGGTAAAGTGGCTGTTGTCTTCAAAGCGCAGCAGGTCCGGTTCTTCTTCAATTTCCACATAGAGGCTCAGCGTGGCTTTGGTGTTGGTATATCCGGTGGATACAGGCGCCGGAGGCGTGGAAGCGGGAGCGCCTGCGGCGGCCGCTGCAGGCGGCGGCGTGGTCTTCTGTGCCGGGTAAAGGCTCAGCCACGCGCCAAAATACTGCTCATAAATAGTGGCGCCGCTGGCATCTTTCACTTCAGCACCGGCAGCGTCTTTTTGAGGCTTCCATACTATCTTATGCGCGTAGTATTCGTTGGATTTCAGGGAGCGGATCATCACATCGTCCTTTTTGAAATTGGCGGAATAGTCGTTCAGGTTGGTGAGCAGCGTGGTGAAAGCGGCATCCTGGTAGTGTTTGCCGATATGTTCATCATATTTGATGTCCCCATCCCTGCCGGTATCGGTGCTGCGGTACCAGTCGAACCCGAAGTCCTCGCCTGCCCAGCCGTTCTTAGGCCGGAAATACACGATACATTTGGATTGTATTTCGGGCGTGGCCGCCTCGTACTGCATAGGGCTGTTGCTATGTTTGTTGCCCTGCTGGCCTTTCATTTCGGCGGTGCCTTTGGAGTTGAGCGTGGCCGTTTCATCGGAATGCAGGAACAGTTTTTTCTGTCCGGCGATATAGAAGTCCTCCGCTTCGATCTTCATCTCCCCTTTAGGAGTATGGATCAACGCTTTGGTGGCCTGCAGGTGCAGATATTTGGAGACCATCTGCTTCATCTCCGGTGTGTTGACCAGCATCTGGGCCATGGCGTTGATCATCATCTGGTTGCCCACGTCCATCTGCAGCATGTTGCCGACGGTCATGTGCAGCCTGTTGTCCACCACGATGTTCATATCGGTGGAGCGCAGGTTCATGGTTTTGGGCGCGTTGATGGTCACATTGGCACTGGACGCGTCGATAATGATGCTGCCGTTGCCGTCCATAGTGACGGTGTTGCCGCTGGCGTCCTGTACGATCATGCTGTTATTGCCATCATTGTAGATGATCTTGTTGCCGCTGCGTGTTTGTATGGTTTTAATATCGTTTTCGGCGTTGCTAAAAGAAGTATTGGCACTGCCGTGATAAACGGTACCGATGATATAAGGTTTGACGGCGCTGTCATTTTCAAAGCCTACAATCACTTCTTCGTCAATTTCAGGGACAAAGAAATGCCCTTTGCCGCCACCGCCGTGAGGCGATGCTATCCGCACCCAGGGCGTCTTTTCCTCGCCGTTCATCCAATGGAACTTCACCCTTATACGGCCTATGCCTTTGGGGTCGTGGTTGTCGGTCACGATAGCGCTCTGCGTTTCACAAACGGGCGCCTGCGGTATGGAAACCGGCGGCAGGTGGATGGAAGACGGTACGGCGGTAAACTCATTACGGTAATCACCTTTGGTATCTACAAAGTGACTGATGTTGGTCACGATATATTCGCCATAACCTTCGGTGCTGCCGTTAAATACGTTGTTAGACACGATCTCCGTCCTGGCCCCGATGGCTACGCCTGGGTGCCCGCTATGACCGGTCAGGCGGACCATCTTACTGCCTTCCATGGCGCTGTGCAACGTGGCCATTTCGTCCTGCTGCTTTTTACTGCCGGTATAACGGAAGTTCCACTGCTTGGGCTGTGTGCTGAAGATGGTCTGTGCTTTTTCATGCACTTTTTCACCGAGGGAGTTGAGCCCGGCTTTCTGTCCTACGTTTTCTGCCTGGGGCACACTGGTGTACAGCTCACTGTTCTGGTAGTCCCAGCCCATATATTGTGTCCGGGTAGGACGCGCATTCAGGTTGATGTTAAAGTGGCTTAACGTGCTCCCATACACGAGGGAAGTCTTGGCATCACCGGTAGGCGGCCCCAACACGAGATTACGGCCATCCCAGAACAACCACTCCCCGTTTTCAGCGCTGATACGCTGTAAAAAAGCCCATGCTGTTTCCTTGTACTGCACCATATAGTCATATGATTCCTTCGCCAGGGGCTGTACTTTGGGAGACAATTGGTTCTGTGGGAAGAACCGCAGCACGTCCTGCGCAATATCCCGCAGTGTCTTCTGTTCCCAGGTTTTGCAATGCGGACCATTGTCCAGCACGATGGTGGGGCTGTAACCGGAGATAATGATCTCTCCGTATTGGCCGTTTACCCGTGACGTTTCCACACTGGTGACAATACCATTGAATGTTAGGTCTCCTTTCAGACCCACCCCGGAGATGTGTGCTCCAAAGGTGCTGCCGATCATGTCCCGTGAGGACGAAAAGATGCCGCTAAGGCCATCAATGGCTTGTGCCGGACAAATTAAGGTAAACTGATGATGATCAAATATGGACTGGTTTAGCGCAAAGGAGGTGAACTGCAATACGGGGTTACCATCAATGCTAAACATAGTATCGGTCAGTTGGGCCATACATGTAAAGGGTTAATACAATTGTTGTTTAAAGATATGTTGCGTGAATTTACATTAAAATTCAATTCCCCGCAATATCTTTTACAACCCGGATATTATGATATCTGTTTATCATATTAACCCCGTCATCCTATCTTTCCTCCAGCCAGCGCAGGAAAACAGCAGTCTTCTCTTTTCCGATTAACAGTTTTTCGGGAGTAGCCACCTGCAGGTTTACCAGTAGTTTTCGCGCGAAATAATGTTCCACCTCCTTGATAGCCGCAAAGTTGATAAGATACTGGCGGTTCAACCGGTAAAACTGCTTCGCCGATAACTGGTTCTGCACCTGGTCCAGCGACTGGGTAATGGTATATTCTTCTCCCTTAAAAGTAACAATAGAAGGCGACGTGTATTTGATATAGATATACGCGATCTGATCGGTTTGCACGGTCACGTACTTATTGTTCTTAAACACCAGGAAACTCTTCTTTCCCTCGTCCACACTGATTTTACGAATAAGGTCCTCCAGGTTGTTGCCGGAGTGCTGCTGGAAAAAATTCCGGAAATTCTCTACTTTTTCCAGGGCCGCTCTCAGGTCATCTTCGGAGAATGGTTTCAGCAGATAGTCCACCCCATTGGCTTTGATGGCGTCCAGCGCATACTCGCCGTAGGCTGTACAGAATATCACCGGACAGGTAATGGTAACGGACTTGAATATATCAAAACTCAGGCCGTCAGACAGCTGGATGTCCATAAAAATCAGGCCGGGCATTTCGTGGTCCGATAACCAGTCGATGGCCGCTTCCACGCTCTGCAGCTTAGCCTGTACCTGGATAGACGGGCGTAACTTTATGATCAGGTTTTCCAATGACCTTGCGGCCTTGATTTCATCCTCAATGATGATGGCGTTCATATATAATCGGTAATTTAACGATAAACTTTTCAGCGGTAACATCGATGATCATTTCACCGTCCAGCAGGTGCTGATACCGCTGGCTGATATTCTCCAGCCCTATCCCTGTGGAGGACTCGGGCACCCGTTTGAGCTGGATATTATTTTCCACCACAATATGTTCCGCAGTGGAATAAAGATAAATATGCAACGGCTTTCCCTCCGAAACAATATTATGTTTGATACAGTTTTCAATGAGCAACTGTAATGTAAAAGGCGGTATCATAGAGGCATATACTTCTTCCGAAATATCCTTTTTTAGTTCAAACCCATTTTCAAAGCGGGCCTTCAGCAGATATACATAGGAGTCCAGTATCTCTGATTCCTCCGACAGCCGTATCAGGTCCAGCTTCCGGCTTTCCAGCGTAAACCGGTAAAAATCGGACAGCTTTAGGATGAAGTTGACCGCCTGCCGGTCATCGCTCTCCACCATGTATTTCAGTGTATTCAGGCTGTTGAATAGGAAATGCGGGTTCACCTGCTGTTTCAGCAGTTCATATTGTGCCCACAGATTGGCGGAGGTGGTGCGTTCCAGCTCCAGCGACACCTGCTGGTTCAGGTAACTCTGGTGCAACAGGTGGATAAACATATAAAACGTCAGGTTGATCAATATCCCCCTTACCTCAAACATGAGCATCACCGGACCGAAATTCAGGTGAGACAACAGGTACTGCTGGATACATGATAATACGAACATGATGACCAGCCCCACCAGCAAATTCCGCAGCAACCGTTTGGTACCAAATCCGCCGCCGGCATTTTTGGCGGTATATGACGGGAACGTATATACGTTATAGTACCATATCAGCAGCGAGAACCCCGAAGTTACTGCGGCATCCACCAGCGCCTCATACAGCACAAAATGATGATCGGCTATTTTCGGAATGGCGGTCAGTATCCCCAAAGAGATAGAGCTTAACCATATGATCCGGTTGGATATTTTAAATGCCGGTTGTTGTTGTGTATTCACCTTTTAGTAATTGATCTGTTGCAAATGTATTGTTCCCACGCCGGAAAGCCGCCATTTCAGTGGTTGAATCAGGCATATCCGCCCGTGAATCAGACAATCCTCCCCCTGACCTGGACAACCCACCCTCCCTCTCCTTTTCCGGGCCAAAATCCGTCAGGGTAGCTATTGTCCATTTCACCTGCCAGGATGCCGGCTTCAACAGGTTTGTACTATGCCTTCCCTCCGCTTTGTGTTCTCTTTGTGCTGTAATCGTTGCTCACCGCAGGATTGACAGGGCAGCAACATCTCAACAACATTAAAAACACCCAAGATGAAAAAGATATCGTTCACGCTGATACTGCTACTGACCAGCCTTTTAACCCGCTTCAGTTACGCAGCCACACCTGTACTGGCAGGGCAGCCCATTAAATGGAGCTATACCGCCCGGAAAACAGCTGCCGGTGAAGCAGTGCTGTTGATCACTGCTACCCTCGCAGACGGATGGCATCTGTACGCACTGAACAATCCCGCCAACAGCCCGGTGAGACTGGCCTTCAACTTCCTCCCCGATCCATCCTACCGTCCGGAAGGGAATGTTGATCAGCCGGAACCTGTTACCCGGTTTGAGAAACTGTTCGGTGCAGACATCAGCTATTTCGAACACGAAGTGGTGTTTCAACAGAAAGTCAAGCTGACCGGCAAAACCGCCGCCGTAAAAGGTACTATCGAGTTCACCGTCTGTAGTTCCCGCCAATGCCTCCCTCCGGAGACCATCTCTTTTAACATCAACATCAAATAAATAAAAAAACATTCACATCACCTTATTAAAATTTAAAACGATGAACAACAGCAACACAGTAGCCATTGAGAAAGTATTGTATACTGCCCAAACCCGCACCACTGGTGGCAGAGAAGGAAACGCCAAAAGCAACGATGGCAGACTGGATATATTACTGTCGCCTCCCGGTACCAGCGGCGCCGGCACCAACCCGGAACAACTTTTCGCCGCAGGATGGTCTGCCTGCTACATCGGGGCACTGGGACTGGCCGCTAAAAAACTGGGCACTGCCTTACCCCAGGACACGCTGGTAGATGCAGCAGTGGACCTCGGCACCACAGACGGCGCCTACTTTTTACAGGCCCGCCTCCTGGTACACCTGCCCGGCGTGGCGCCCGAACTGGCCCAACAACTGGTGGACCTGGCCCACCAAACCTGCCCTTACTCTAAAGCTATCAAAGGAAACATCAACGTCACCACTAATATTATCTAATATGAAAACCATCAGCAAAAAACTCAGCCTCCTGTTTTCGGCCCTCATCGCGGTATTGTTCAGCACCACCGTGGCCACCGCGCAAAACACCGCTTCGAAAATCAAAAACGTGGTACTCGTACATGGCGCTTTCGTAGATGGTTCCGGGTGGAAAGGCGTGTACGATATACTCACTAAAAAAGGATACCATGTTACCATCGCCCAGATTCCGCTGACCTCCCTGCAAGACGATGCAGCCGTGGTGAAAAAAGCGCTGGACCGGCAAGACGGAGCCGCAGTACTGGTAGGCCACTCCTGGGGCGGCACCGTGATCACAGAAGTCAGCGCACATCCAAAAGTGGCCTCCCTCGTGTACGTGACGGCCTTTCAGCCGGATAACGGCGAAGCCACTACGAAATGGTTAGGTACCGCTCCTGCCCTGCCGGAAAACGGTATCCTGCCGCCGGACAAAGACGGACTGGTATACTATGACCGCGAAAAATTCCATAAAGGTTTCGCCGCAGACCTTTCCCACGAACAGGCAATTTTTATGGCAGATGCCCAGAAACCCATAGTAGCGGCTTCTTTCGGCACTCCGGTAACGGCAGCCGCATGGCATAACAAACCATCGTTTGGCATCGTTCCCACAGCCGACAAAAGCATCAATCCGGTTATTTTAAGAAACATGTACCAACGCTCCGGCGCCGCCATCACAGAGATCAAAGGCGCCAGTCACGCTGTCTTTGTCTCCCATCCGAAGGAAGTAGCCAATGTGATCATCGCAGCCTCCAAATAAACCACAACAGGCCTTTCTTCCCCGGAAGAAAGGCCTGCCCGGAACCCTTTGTCATTACCTCCTAAAACAGATTCATCATGAAATACATTAAAGAAATCGCCCTGTATATAGGCCTCCCGCTGATTTTCATTGCCATGATGGCATTTAGAAACGCAAACCACCAAACCATGATAGAAAATATTCAGAAAGACAGCCATGACAAAGGGTTCGCAGTGGTGGAACTGTTTACCTCCGAAGGCTGTTGGAGCTGCCCGCCGGCAGATGAACTGATTGCAAAGCTGCAACAGGGCAATAACAACAAACAGCTTTACATCATGGCCTTCCACGTGGATTACTGGGACCACCAGGGATGGAAAGACCGCTTCAGTCAGGCTGATTTTACCGAAAGGCAAAAACAATATGCTTCCTGGCTGCGCCTCAACAACATCTACACACCACAGCTGATCGTTAACGGCAGGACCGAAATGGTGGGTTCAGAAGAAGGCGCCGTGTTAGGGTCTATCAGTGCCGCATTGCGGGAAACAAGCGCCCAGCCGCTGTCTTTAAACGCAGAACAGGCAGGCAGGGAGTTGAAAATAACCTACTCCGGCGCCGTGCCCAACAAAAAAGCACACATCCTGGTGGCGCTGGTACAGAAAAATGCCAGTTCACAGGTCAGCGCCGGTGAGAACGCCGGTAAACAGCTTACCCATGTGCAGATTGTCCGTCGGTTGCAGCAGCAAGAGGCGAAAGAACAAGGAGTAATAACGCTCTCCCTGCCGGAAGATTTTCAAAAAAACGGGTGGGAAGTGATCGCTTTTGTACAGCATAAAAACACCGGCGCCATCACACAGGCGGCCAAACTGGAATGGTAGCCCGCTATTGGAGGCAGGAAATGTCTAATTCAGCCTCCAATATGTCCAACCCACCAGTTTCAGGTTCCTTCCCGGCCGCGCTGCATCTACCTTTGAGCTATCAAATACGGAAAAAACAATCCACATGGAAACGACCAAAAACACACAACGCATAAAACGTATTTACATCATTCCGGCTGCCATTGTAGCGGTGTTGATCGGCCTTCAATTGTTCAACCAGCCGATCGCCTCCAAGCCGGTCACCGGCCATATGGATGAAGCGCCGGCAGAAGTACTGGCCATCCTGCAGCGGTCCTGCTACAACTGCCACTCCAACGAGCAAAAGTTGAGCTGGTTCGACCAACTGGCGCCGGCCTCCTGGGCAGTAAAAAAAGATGTTGACCGCGCACGGGAAGTGATGAATTTCTCAGAATGGGACAAACTGTCTACCGGCGAGCGTACCGGCAAAATGTACGCTATCCTCAACATGATGCAGGCGGGTAAAATGCCGCTCCGCGAGTACCTCCTGCTGCATCCGGGCGCAAAAGTCACAGAGAAGGATATCGAGGTGGTGAAAAAATATACGTTATCACGCTCCGGCAACGAAGCGCCACACAACACGCCACCAGCCACCGCCGGCGCCGCACCCAAAACATTCCCGGTGTCTCCCAACGGTGTGAAATACACGGATGCCTTCAAACAGTGGACGGTCATCAGCATGAGCACCCTCTTTGATCATTCCATCCGGGTTATTTATGGCAATGACATCGCGGTAAAAGCGGTACGTGAAGAAAACTTCTTCCCCTGGCCTGATGGCGCTGTTGTAGTGAAAGCCGTATGGAAACAGGAGGAACAGCCCGACGGAGAAATCAGGCCCGGTGAGTTTGTCAACGCACAGTTCATGGAAAAGAACGCTGAAAAATACAAGGACACAGAAGGCTGGGGATTCGCCAAGTTCAGCGGACAAAAGCTGGCCCCGACCGGAAAAGATGCACTGTTTGCGCAGCAATCCTGCATCGGCTGCCACCGGCAGCTGTCAGCCTCCACCGGCTATCTCTTCGATGTTCCGATGAAAGTAAATCCTGCAAGTTTAACCGAAAAAATTCTTTCCAAATGAACCGCATGCTCTACCTGTTACTGACCGTTGCATTTTTCACCGCCTGTAAAAATGAGCGTTCCACCCATGACCAGGCACGTATTGTATTTGAACCGGGCGACCTGCAATTCATCGCTTCTTCTCTGAACCCGAAACTGGAAACCATGTCCGTCTTGTACGGCAATGACAGCGCCCTTCAGTCACTCGCAAAAGGCAATCATCCCGCAGCAGGCACCGTCATGAAACTGGTCACCTGGCGCTATCACGATAATCCGCAATACTTCGGCAGCAAGATAAACGGCGAGTTACTGAGCGTAGAAACCGTACAGGCCGGCAGTCACGATTCTATTGCCTATCGGCTTGACTTTGGAACGCTACAACGTCCCGCGACGCAGGCAGAGAGAATTACCTACATCATGCGTTATAAACCAGTACAAATACCATAAATCATGAAAACGATCACACAAATCATCGCAGCAGCGCTGCTCATCATAACCGGTAATACAGCAGCATTCGCCGTGGACAACGCAGCTACCCTGGGGCCTGTCAAACAAATCAAAGCAGGCGTGCTGAATGTAGGTTACGCCGAAGCCGGCCCGGCAAACGGACAAGCCGTTATTCTTCTTCACGGCTGGCCTTATGACATCCACAGCTACAGCGCCGTGGCTGCGCAACTGGCCGCCAAAGGTTACCACGTAATAGTGCCTTATCTGCGTGGCTACGGCAGCACCCGGTTCCTTTCTGCGCAGACCAAACGCAACGGCCAGCAGTCGGTCTTTGCAGCAGACATCATTGCGCTGATGGATGCACTGAAAATACAACAGGCCATTATCGGCGGGTTTGACTGGGGAGCCCGGACAGCAGATATCATCGCGGCCTTATGGCCGGAGCGTACCAAAGCACTGGTGTCTGTCAGCGGTTACCTCATCGGCAGCCAGCAGGCCAACCAGGCGCCGTTAACACCGAAGGCCGAGCAGGCATGGTGGTACCAGTTTTACTTTGCCACCGAACGCGGGCAGGCAGGATATAAAGCCAACACCTGTGCCTTCAACAAACTTATCTGGCAAACAGCTTCTCCGGACTGGCACTTCAGTGACAGCACCTTTGCCGAAAGCGCCGCCTCCTTCGATAATCCGGACCATGTAGCCATCGTGATCCACAACTACCGCTGGCGGCTGGGACTGACCACCGGCGAAAAACAATACGATGCGCTGGAAAAAAGACTCGCACAGGGCCCGGTGATCAACGTACCCACCGTGACGCTCGAAGGAGACGCCAATGGCGCGCCACATCCCGATCCTGCAGCTTATGCCGCCAAGTTCAAAGGGAAATACGTGCATCATACTATTACGGGAGGCGTAGGCCACAACCTGCCCGCCGAAGCCCCCGAAGCCTTTACAGCGGCTATCATAGAGGCAGGACATTTAGCAGAATAAACTCATCTCCATTTTTCATCTTACTAAAACTTAAAAAAATGAACACTAAGACAGCTACTATCATCTACTGGTCAGCCACTATTTTTATGTCACTCTGGTTTGGCGCAAGCGGATTCTTTGAATTGACCGGAAACCCCATCGTATGGGGCATTACCCAACAGTTAGGTTATCCTCCGCATTTCATTTACATACTGGGTGTATTCAAAATTGCCGGTATCATCACCCTTTTAATTCCCAACAAATTCCTGCGGTTAAAAGAATGGGTATTTGCCGGTATGTTCTTCGATATCACCTTTGCGTTCTTTTCCAAGATAAGCGTGCTGGGCTTCCCGGCCACCGTGGACGCCATCATTGCTTTCACCGTATTGTCCGCAGCTTATCTGATGTTCCGGAAACTGTACCCCGCGCATTATGCAGCGGTAGCTCCCGCGGCCGTATCATGACGATCGGGTTTCTTTAAAAGTGCGAAAGCCAGGCAGATAAACATGCCTGGCTTTGTTTTTTAATGCATTTATTGGCCGATACGGGATCAAGTTGAAAAGTTGGGGACCGAAAAACGGTGTATCTGTTTTCTTGTTTTGTATTTTCAAAATTTTCTAAACCTGGTTCACCCGGCTTTAACGGATATCTAATGCCCGATGCACTCCGCCTGAATATTTTTCCTGCAGCCAGCCCCTACTATTGGATAATCTTCAGTATGGCCATCAAATGGCTTTTGCTGATAATGTTATCTTTAGCTATCATCAGTATCATTCGTTATGGCAAAACAGCTTTCTATCATCACCTTCACCGGCAGGCTCGGCAACCTGATCGGTTACAGGCGTAATGGCAAACACTTCCTGCGAAGCATGCCTTCATACGTCCGGCAGACGGCAGCTACCTGCAGGGCCGCTCAACGATTTGGCATAGCCAGCAAAAAAGGGGCGCTCATCCGCAGTGCTTTTTCCGGCAAGCTGGATGCTGGTTGCGATAGCGGGCATATCAACAGGCTGACCAGCGCACTCATTCCTTCCACCGGTAATAACATCAGGAGCATTACCGGCTTCAGGTTCAACCGGCATACGGGAACAGACAGGTTTCTCATCCATGCACCCAGGCTTTCCCATGATGGCATCCTGTACATTTCGCCACAGGCATTACCTGCATGTAAGGGCATCGACAGCCTGGAAATAAAGGTGATCGCCGCCCGTATCCATTTCGCTACACACCAGGTAGTAGGTACGGAAAGCGCTGTACTCACAGTAAAAACCGGAGAAGATTTTAAAGGAGCAGCATGTAATGTGGATGTACCGGGTAAAGGAACATTGATAGTTGTTCTACAGGTAAGAGGCATACAGGACCATGTTCCTTCCTGCAACACGAAATACTTCGCCGCTGATATTATTGCGGCAGAGCCGCCACAACCCCTGCCGGAGGCCCTGTACAAACAGACCTGTCCGGAATTCCCCCGGTTAAAACTGCAGTCAGAAAAAATACCTGCCGCTGCCTCAGTGCAACTCCTGCTGCCTGTCATTCAGCGGGAATAAGCCATTTCCTGTCTGGCAACTGTATACTGATGAACAAACATAACTCCCTTTGAACTACATGCTCCAACCTACTGCCCGCAGGCTTAATCTGAAGCCTGCCTTTACATGCATGTCCTGCATCTTCTCCATCCTTCCTGTTATATTTCATTAAAACTATACATCCAAAGAACACCCCCGCATCAAGTCCACCTTTACCCCTGGGTTACTATAGGGATGCTGTATGTATCATAGCGATATATCCAGGGAAACACTCCTTTCTCATTTCTGTCGCCAGGCAATGTGTTTTTACTCCATCCCCCAACTTTTCGTCTTGATCCCCTATACGAAATATTTATTTCACCACTGCGGGCTACCAGAAAAACAAAAAACAGCGAACAGTATTTTTATTTCAACAACTTAAACGCATGTGACCAGCTGTTATGCAGGAACCCGGGGATACACCACAGGATACACAGCGGCTCAATCGCCCGCGCAGCCTCTACAGTACCCATGTCTTCCGTTTCCCAGCCGAAGGCAGTCAGCAGGTCAGTCACCGTTTTCTTAGCCTCCTCATCGTTACCGCAAATGAACATGGACGGGGGCCCTTCGCTGAACTGCGGCTTATACATGGCGGTATTGCCCACTGAATTAAATGCCTTTACAAACCTGGCGGCCGGCACCAATTGCTGCAACTGCTCCATCAGGGAGAAATCCAGCGTAGTAAAGAAATGTAATACGCCATGGTCGGGGCCTTTTTCTGCCAGGGGGTTGGTGGTGTCGATAACAATCTTCTTATCAAGATTGGCGATACCTGCCAGCCGGAGCGCGTCAGCAGCCACCGTTCCTTTGGTGGACAGCACGATCAACTCAGCCGTTTTCGCGGTGGTTTCAAAATCTGCTACGGGAATGCCGGTGTCTTTGTTGAACTGAACAACCTCCGGTTTGGAAATGTCGCGGGTGCCCAGGGTTACGGCATGGCCCTCATTTTTAAATCCTTTGGCTAACGTCTGCCCTACGGCGCCGGAACCAATGATGCCAATTTTCATAAGATATTTTTTTGGGTGACAGATGCTAACAATGCTTACAATAGGCAGAAGTGGTCAAACAGGGAAACGAAAATAATTAATTTAAACCAAAGAAACACCCACCACTAGTAGCGGAAAAATCCCTATTTTCGCCATTAATTGTTTAACCCAATCAATTTCCACCATTCAATATCCACAACATACAAGAGCATGCAAAAACTACTGACCACTGCGCTGCTGCTGGCAGTCAGCAGTACCTCCTTTGCCCAAAACAAGTATCATCCGTTCCGTGTGGACAAGATGTACGGCGTTACCGACACGCTGGGCAATGAACTGGTAAAACCCGTTCACAAGTTTTGTGAGCAGTTCCGTTCAGGAAAAGAATTCGCGCTGTACAACTTCAACGACGACGTAAAAGACCTGATTGTGAACACCTCCACGGGAAAGATACTGACGTTTGCCTATATTAATCCCGGCGAAGCCACGGTAAACAATGTCTCCTATACGCTCGTCACGGAAAAAACCAAAAAGTACCTCCGCAGCGAGGAAGATGGTAAAATCATCCCGCTGAAAGAAGACTATTCTGATTTTAAAACTGAAGGGAAATATATTATCGCTAAATATTACGCCAGTGCGCTGCCGGCGCCACCACCGCCGCCTGTTAAGCAGGTAAAAAGCAAAGGGGGGCTGCTCCCGCCCCCTCCAATGCTACCACCGCCCATGAAGATACCGCCGCCGGGCTTTAGTAATTACGCCGTTATTGCCGCTAATGACGAGACTTTAAAGCCTGTCATGAAAGGATTGTATAAAACCTATCTGCCCCTGTACAACAACAAGGCAGAGGAAACAATCGTCAGGGTGAAAACCGTAACCTATGGCCCCCGTCAGCATTCTAACTTTTACGCTATCATTTTCAGCACCGATCATACGCATAGTTTGTATGATACAGCCATGAAGCTGGTCAAAAAGTTTGAGCTGAAAAATGCTAGCAAGGAACAACTGGAGGAGATAGCTTCTGACATCATGAAAACAAAATTGTCAGAGTACGATGAGGCCAGCGCGGTACCTCCTATGGGAGTTCCGTCAAAAAACAGGCCCGAACCAGCTGTTGTCTACCCCGTTTTCGACGTGGAGAAATCACCCAACGGCAACAACCAGTTTGTATTGAAACAAAGCGCCACTGATGTGAAAGTAATATTTGAAACGCCCAGCCGGATCACCTGGAACGGGAAAGACCACAGCATCTATATCAGCGATACCGATACCGAATTCGCGGTAGACCCGCAATCCGGGAAGATATGGCTGCCTCAGAAATATTGGGCTACAGCCGGAATTACTGTAAAATAGTTGGTTAAAATGCCTGTCCCGGGCCTGTTGGCACCGGGACAGGCATTTTAACACTCAAAGCAAACTATATCCCTTCGCTTTAATGGCAGCCAGAATTTCCCGTATATGCGCCAGCGTAGTCACCGGGTTCAGGATCGTAAACTTCAGATAAAAATTCCCCTCCACTTTCGTGCTGGCCAGAATATAAGTTCCATCAAAGAACAACGATTGTTTGATGTGCAGATTCAGCGCCGACAGGTCTGTATTCAGCCCCACCGGCCGGAAACGGAACACCAGTACGCCCAGGTCGGAACTGCTCAGCAGGTCAAACTCCGGGTCCTGCTGCAACAAGGCAGCGGTGCCTGCAGCGGTGTCAATGATCATGTCTGTATAGATGCCCAGTTTCTGTTTGCCCATCAGTCGCAGCGTACACCAGAGTTTCAAGGCATCAAAACGACGCGTGCTCTGCGTGATCGATTTATTGATCTGTGCCGGCAGCTCTTCATAATCCTGTTCCGCCGGATTCAGGTAGTCCGCATGATGCCTGACCAGCTGCAACGTGGCTTTGTCTTTCACCAGGAAAGCACTGCTGCTGATAGGTTGAAAGAAAGACTTGTGGTAATCAATCGTCACGGAATCGGCGTGCTCTATCCCGTTCAGCAAGTGGCGGTATTTACCGGACAACAGCAAACCACAACCGTAAGCGGCATCTACGTGCATCCATACCTGGTACTCCGCCGCAATGGCTGCAATAGACTGCAACGGATCTATATTGCCGAAGTCAGTCGTACCGGCGGTGGCTACTACCGCTATCGGAATATTACCGAGACTGAGCTGCCAGTCCAGCGCCTCCTTCAGGGCCGGGGCATCCATACGGAAACGGCTATCCGTTTTTACCCGTACGATGGCCTGCTCGCCCAGCCCCAGCAGCGATGCGTTTTTATCGTTGCTGAAATGGGCTTTATCCGATACAAATATCCTGAACCGGCTGGCCTGTGCCGGCAGCCCTTCGAGTTTAATATTATGCCCCAACAGCTGCATGGCAAAATGATCCCTTGCTAGCAACAGCCCCATGAGGTTGGATTGTGAGCCGCCACCGGTAAATACGCCATCAGCGTTCGTATAACCGATCTCGTGAGCCGTCCAGTCGATCAGCCTTCTCTCCATGAAAGTACCGCCCGCGCTTTGGTCATACGTATCCTGCGAGGAATTGATGGCACTGATGATCACGTCCGCCGCCAGCGCCGGTATCACCACCGGGCAGTTCAAATGCGCGATATACTGCGGCAGGTGAAAGGCGGTAGCATGACGGATATACAACTCATTCACTTCTGCCAGCAACTCGTCATAGCCGGTGAGCGGATTGCTCAAATCCACGCTATACACCGCTTCGCGCATGGCAGCCGGCCGGATGCCGGTAAATGGCTGCCGGGTATGATGCAGAAAATCTTCCACGGCCGTTCGCGCTTTTTCCAGTGCCTGGTGATATTCCGCGGATGTTTCTTCATAGAAGATGTCTTTCAGCAATTTGTTGCTCTTGCTGTGTTGCTGAATGGGAGCCATAACGGTAATCTGGTCTGTATGCATATCATATTTTTTTTCGGGAGATGATTTAGCGGAAGATGTTGCCATAATGCTCTTCCATGATAAAATAAGGGTCGTCTGTTTTGGTGACGGCACGGATGTTAATCAAGCTGGTCTTGCTCATCATGCGCAACATCATCCTTCGCTCGCAGGGCACCAATACGCCTTTCTCTTCCCGGTAACCGGCCACAAAAGCGTTTCTGCCATGTGCACAGAGGTGGTTGTTCACGAAGATGAGGTCACCGGCTTCAGGGACAAAATCATTGTAGATATGTGTCTTCGCTGCTTTCCAGAACTCCTCGAGGTAATGCATGGCCTCGGCGCTCTGGCCGGCATCCGGATTATGGATTTGCTCGGCGGCATCAAAGCGGATGAAAGGATAGGTTTCGTTACCATACAATACGGCGGTGCTCACCTCCTCTCCTGCTGCGGTATCCTTTGTGTAATTAGCGTCTTTCGGGCATTTGTACAGGGAGCGGAACAAGGGCCGCATCACCTCGTCGGTGGCGCCATGTGAACGAATAGAGTATAATGTGGAAGGCACTCTTTCTTCATTACGAATAAACAGGAAACTCAGAAAATCGGCCTGATGAAAGAGGAAGGCATCTTCCGTATGTACAAACAGATCAGTGCGGGAACCGCTGCCTGTCTGCGTATGGCTCATTTTCTCATCCGGGATGATAGCGTGCATCAGTCCACCACCTTTGCGCTGAGCGTAATACTGAACGGGCTTGCTGGGCACAGCGCCATGCATGAGACTACTGATAAAGCCATATGCTTTCAGCTTCTCATAATCGGCGTCTTTCCAGCTGGAAGGCGTTTTACCCAGGTCGTCCTGGTCTACCTGTATTAATCCTCTGAAAACAATAGCGCCATACTGACCGGCGGAATAATCGGTACCGAATTGGCTGAGTATCCTGGCAATGCGCTCCGGCAGCAGCTGATAGGCATTCAGGTGCAACGTGGCGATGAATGCGGGGTTTTCATAACTGCCGTATTCCCTGATCAGTTGCCGGCCGATATAGTACATCGCGGTAGATTCCCGCGCGGTGATATCTACAACGAGTGGTGCGGATGGCGGCGGCACGGAGGTTTCCTGCCATACGTCCTTTATGATATCGGGTGTTGTTAGGGTGATGTTTCTCATGTTGAAGGGTTTAATTGGGCTACTAATTTTTTCTTCTTCTCTTCCCGCAGAACTTTCCAGCCTTCTGCGCGGTATTCGGCGGCCATTTTACCGCCATCGATATGGTTCCAGCCCGGAGGCATGATGATGTATTTCAGTTTATTTTTCAGTCCGGGCGCGTGTTTTACATCGGCCCACAGGTCGCGCCACAACTGAAGCTGCACCTGCAACAGGTTTTTACCATTGATCTTGTCGTTCAGGATGCCGTATACCGGCTTTACCTGGTCCATCTCTGTCTGAAAAGTGCCGAAGATCCTGTCCCATATAGAAAAGGTTTCTCCGTAATTTCTGTCGAGATAGATATGGTTTTTCGCGTGATGCACCCGGTGCACGGAGGGAGTAATGAAGAAAAACTCCAGCCAGCGCTGTTTTCCGACAATCTCATCGAAGTGGTCATTCACATGTTCGTAAAGGCCGTACAGCCGTGCGATGGCCTCGCAGATGAAGATCATAAAAGGATCAAATCCCAGTATGGGCAGGGCTATAACGGTAAGGGGTATATGCAGTATTCCCAGGAAGGAACCGCGAACGGCCACCGTCAGCTTCATCTCTTCGGCGGTATGATGCACCCCGTGGATACACCAGAAGAAACGGACTTTATGTCCGAGATAATGCACGAGCCAGAACATGAAATCGTACACCAGGTAAGCGAGTATCCATACGTACCAGGCGTAACCGAGCGTAAAGAAACGGTATTCGTACATCCACATCATGGTGCCGAAAACGACGAACTTACCGAGGAAAAAATACGGGAAGCTGTCCAGCACGTAGGAGATCACGTTCACCCATCCTTCGCGGTTGCTTTCCATCTTTTTGGAGATCACCAGTATCACCCATTCCAGTACGACGAGCCCCAGCACGATATATCCAAATACGCTCTGCATTTTTCCGAGCAGCAGCGGAAGAACAGTTTCCATAGAATAGTCATTAAGCGGGTCAAAAAATCAATAGAGCCAGGTCGTTTTTTTGTCAATGCCGGTGCGCCTTTTAGCGCTGTGGTGCTTTTGCCGGTCGTAATAACCCATATAAAAAAATCCGAGGCACTGCTCATGGTCTTCCAGCCAGTGTTCGCGGGCGTATGCAACACAGGCATCGCAGCTGTCCCAGTAGGCGCCTATGTCGTACGCCTCACAGGTCAGTGCCATATTCTGTACAGCACAACACACAGCTGCCATTTCTTCCCATTCTTTTATGTCGATCTTCAGATGACGACGCAGTACGATGACAATGATACAGGGGGCTTTCAGCGGGTACAGTCTTGCCCGCTCATGCCTGTTGTGTGGCCATTCATCAGCGGATAGCCGTTGCCGGTAGTATTCCGCCAGGTACTCCCCGAAAGGCGCACGCTGACTGTCCTGTAGGACGATGAAGCGCCAGGGCTGTGTCATTTTGTAAGTCGGCGCCCACGTAGCATTGGTCAGTATCTCCCGGATAATATCTTCCGGTATCGGCACGTCCAGGTAGTCATCAGCAAAGATGCTCCTTCTCTGGCGGATGATGTCCGTCAGCACCTGCTGCCGGACATCCCGTTTCTCTTCCCACATGATCATTGGCCAACGGTATTGGCCAGTGCTGCGGGAACTGTTGTGGTGCGTTTGAACGGCGCTATCGGGTTCTGTAACATCCCTGCCAGCTGCAGGCTGCCGGCCGGATCGGCGAGGTCCACCATCTGCCGGTTGTTCCGCAGCTGCAGCCGGTTCAGGCAGGAGAGAATAAACTCAGGCGCAAACATATCGTACTGTTCAAACTTAGCGGCATGCTGCGGCTGGTCATCCTGGTACGCATATACGCAGGCAGCCACCTGCTGCCAGAAATCTTCTTCGCGGTAATCACATTTTGTCACCAGGATATTGGACAGGAAACGGAAGAAACAGTCAAACACGTCGGTGAGTATGCTCAGTATCCGCAGTTCTTCCGGCACGGTAACGCATATACGCCTTCCTTTCTCTGCAATGTCTGTATTCATGCGGAAAACGCCGATCTCTTCGGTGATATCCTTCATGATCGCTTTTACCGGTACCTGGTTTTCCAGCACCAGGATCAGGTTTTCGCCATGTGGCATAAACACGAGGTCGTGTTCATAGAAACAATGCAACAGCGGCGTCAGGTAGGCCCGCAGGTAACGTTCCAGCCAGTCGTGGATGGAAAGGCCGGAAGCGGCGATCAGCGCCGGCAGCAAAGCGTTGCCCTGGAAATCGGTATGCAGCAGGGCGGCCATGGTCATCAGCTGTTGACCGGGTTGCAGCACCTTAGCCGGACTTTCCCGCCAAAGGCCTGCCAGCATTTTGTTGTAAGGCACGTGTTTACCGAAAGGCTCGTAGTAGAAGTTCCTGTATCCTACGGTGGCTACTTCGCACAAGAGTGTAAATCCATTCTGTTTCAGGTAGGGATCTTCTCCTACATACTTCCGGATCCATTCCGTAATAGGTGGTGTGCTGTCCATGTAATACGGCGTCAGTCCGCGTACAAAACCCATGTTCAGGATAGAGAGGGCTGTTTTCGTATAGTGCTTCTCCGGGTGACTGATATTGTAGAACGTGCGGATAGACTGCTGCGCGTTAAACTGATCGGGGCTATAGCCCAGGCATACCAACTGCTGATTGGCCAGGTCCGGCGCACAGATAATGGCGAGCTTATTGAACCACTGCCAGGGATGCACGGGTATAAAGAAATAGTCATCCGGTGAGAGCCCGCTGTCTGCCAGTTTTTTATTAAAGAGAGACAGTACGTCCGCACCCAGTTCAGCGGCGATAAGTTGCTGATAAGGCAATTCATCCACTGCGCTGTAGGCGGTACGGCTCTTATGCCCGGCAAGCCATATCAGGCGGATCGGTTGATCTGCCTCCGGCGCATATTGCCGGTAGTCGTTGGCATCAAAACCGATGCGGCCGTTGTTGGCCACGAAACAGGGATGACCGGAAGTCATGGCATGCTCCAAAGTCTGATAGTCTGACCGTACCAGTTTATCCATAGGCAACTGTGGCCGGCTCATCATATAGGCGCTGCCGTTAAGCGTGCTGGTAATTTCTTCCAGGTAGGCCGGAATATTCTCCCTGCTGATATTCAGCTGGCTTTGGAATTCCTGTATGAATAAAATACTGTCCAGTGGCAGTTCCTGGCTGCCACCTACTTTCCGGATGGTATCTGCATCGATGGACCAGTGGTTGAGGCTGAGCAACCGCGCCCGGAAAAAATAGGTAGTCTGTTCCGCATCAGGAGCGTGTAGCCGGTACTGTGACCATTCCTGGTCATCACTGATCCATTCGGGCTGCAGCAGGAGTTCATGGGCAAACTCGCTGATGATCTTTGCCACATGGAGCCTGTTGGCCTTTGCCCAGAGGGCTGGTTGCAGATGGCTAACTACTGTTTCAGGGGAATTCATGATAGTGTCGTTCGTATACATATTCAGTTATTTTTCTTTGCATGAAAGTATTGCTGCCTGGTACAAAAAGCCAGGGCAGCGGTTTTGTGGGGCAGTTGCACCTCCTTCACGTAGGTGAAACCAGCCTTTTTATTGAGGCGATGGATTTTTTCGTTGCGGGCATCGGGTTCTACCACTACCCTGTTGTGTGATGGGTTTTCAAACAGGTAGTCCATCACGATGGAGAACACCTGCCAGGTGAAGCCATGGACAGGCTTTTCCGCCGGGCCGATCAGTATATGCATGCCTATGTCTCCTTCTTCAGGCGTATAAAAGCTGCCGATAAGATCATGCGCCGGATCGTAACATTCGCAGAGAAAGGCCGTTTTCCCGTTTATCTTCCCGATCAGCGCCTCCGCGTGCGGGTTATGATGGATAGCGGTATATTCTGCCAGCACTTCTTCGTATGTTTTGTAAGTCATCCCCCAATAGTGGGCGTAGGGCTGTGTCACCCAACGATAGATTTCCGGTGTGTCCTGCTTCAGGTCCATCGGCCATAGATCCACTATTCCCAGTGGATGATGAGGATTGGTATATGCTGGTATTACATTGACTGTTTTCATGATCAGGACTGATTAACCGGGTGAACATGCGGGCGCGCCAGCTGGTAGTACATCGCGGCCACCAGCAGGTAACCGGCGAAAGCCACCACAAACGGCACATTCAGCGGGTAATGCTCCACCAGTACCCCGGCGGAAAATGAGGCCGTCAGCACGCCCAGGTTTTGAAAGAAATGGATCTTGCTGTATTCAACAGCATAGGACGCAGGATCGCTGACATGAAACAGCAACGCATCAAACCGGACGGCCGACTGAAAAAATGCCCAGCCATAGAGGCAACGCCCGGCGATGATAGCGCCCGTTGAAGGCCATGACTGTAGCAGCAGTCCGGCCAGCGCCAGCAACAACGCCGGCAGTATAGCATGCCAGGGCGAATCCGGCACTTTACGCCGCCGGTTCATCCACAGCGCCAAAACCGCTACCGCTGCGGGAATGGCGTACACCGCCCCGGAAACGATCCGCAGATGCACCGCCGATACGGTCTCCCAATACCGGACAAAAAACGGCCGGATGATAAAATCGGCATAGTAAAAGAACAGCGTGATCACACTCAGCCGCAACACGGTGCCTGAAGGCAACAGCTCCGACCAGCTACGTGTAGGCTGCTCCGTTACCACCGGACCGGGAATGTCTTTCCGGGAGAGCAACAACCAGCCACTCAGCCCCGCCTGGAAAAAGTCGCCGGCAGCCATGCCCAGGTAGATGTACTGCGGCTGCATCCAGTCGATGACCATCCCGCCAAACACCGCCCCCAGCACGCTGCCCAGATGAATAATCACCGACAGGATGCTGATAACGCCTACATGTTTGTCCGTGGCCGTTATACGGAGAATGAACGGATACACCAGTAAATAACTGCCCTTAAAAATGATGATGGCCAGCGATACTACCCAGAACAATGCATAGTGGGTAATAAACGCGCAGGAAGCCGCCAGTATCCCCGCTATCACTTGTGTGTACACCAGTATGCGCAGCTCCGGGATACGCCGCGACACCATGGCCCATATCGGAAACGCTACCATCACGGTAGCGCACACGGCGCTGAAATAGGTACCGGTGATCCGTGGGTCTTCAATACCAAACCGGGAAGCAAAGAACAACGGATAAAACGGATGCATCATATAATCACTGACCACCGCCACCAGTGTCATGAGTATCAGGTAAAATCGCAGCGGCATATTATATCAGGTGAGGTTGTACAGGTACGGTTTCCTCGTCGGCATCCACAGTAAACTGCTGGAAGGCAATCCGCTGTTCAATCGGATACACCTCACGGCCCAGCATCTCCCGGATGATCCAGGCATTGCGGTAGCAGCCCATGCCCAGATCGGGCGTTACAAAACCGTGGGTATGCAGCTCTGCGTTCTGTACGAAGATGGAACCGGCGGCATCGATGGTGTAGTTGCGGTTCACCGCAAAGCGGCCTTTCTCATCCAGCTGCACTTTGTGCAGCACCGGCTCCATAAAATCGGGAATGCGGTGCGTGTAGCCCGTTGCCAGCACCAGCCCGGAAGTCTGATGGGAATAGTATTTCTCCTGCTCTTCCTGGAAGAAGGTGAGCCGGAATCCGTTTGTTTCATCATGCGTGATTTCCCGCAGGTCAGCATTGGTGCGCAGGGAAATGTCAATATCGGACACCAGCTTCTTGGCATAGATGGTATCAAAGATCGAAGCAATCAGATCGTTGTTGATGCCTTTGTACAGGTGCTTCTGGTGATGCAGCAGATCATCTCGTTTGGCCTGTGGCAGGTTATAGAAATAATCAACATACTCCGGAGAGGTCATTTCCAATGTAAGCTTGCTGTACTCCAGCGGGTAAAACCTGGGGGAACGGGTGATCCAGTGCAGGGAGTAACCATAAGTATCGATGTCTTGCAGTAGATCATAGTAAATCTCTGCGGCACTCTGCCCGCTGCCAACAATGGTGATAGAGCGCTGCGATTGCAGCTCGTGCTTGTGTTGCAGGTAATGGGCGGAATGTATCGCTTTGCTCATCAACTCCCGGCAGTTGGCGGGCACATAAGGCACCGTACCGGTGCCCAGCACCAGTTTCCGCGCGCGGAGCAACAGCTGTTCACCTGCGGCGGTAACGCCGTGCAACAGGTAGAGCTGTGCCGCTTCGTCGTACTCAATGTTTTTCACCGCTGTATTAAAGTGGACCTCCGGCAGTTGGCGGATAGCCCATTGGCAATACTGGTTGTATTCATTGCGGAGCATTTTGAATTGCTCCCGGATGTAAAAAGCGTATATGCGTCCCTGTTCCTTGAGGTAATTCAGAAAACTGAAAGGGTTGGTAGGATCAGCCAGGGTAACATGATCTGCCAGGAAAGGCACCTGTAAGGTGGTGTCTTGCATCAGCATCCCGGGATGCCAGTTGAACTCAGGTCTTTTGTCGAGGAAAATGCCATTCAGGTCCGGAATAGAATGGGTGAGGCAAGCCAGTCCGAGGTTAAAAGGGCCAACGCCAACAGCCGCAAAGTCATAGATCTTTTTGTCCATAGAATTTTCATTTAATTGATAGCAGAGCATTAAAAGTACAAGTGTTACTTCCCAACAACAATCGCCTGGCGGTGGTAAAAAAATGGTAGAAAGATGGTAGGCGGGTTAGCCTGATCATGGTATACAATGCGGAGGTATTGCAGTAGGACAAAAAACAGCGGGGCAGCCGTATTATACGGCTGCCCCGCTGTTTTGCAGGCAAATGGCCTTATTTAGGTTTCTGGTTTAACGATACCGGTTTCCAGTGCGTAATTGCACAACTCAACGACAGAGTGTATCTGCAATTTCCGCATGATATTCCTGCGGTGTGAGTGAATGGTATGCTGGCTCAGGTGCATGGCACCGGCGATCTCTTTGTTGGACTTTCCGGTTACTATCTGACGGATGACTTCTGTTTCCCTGGCGGACAAGCCTTCCGGCGGGCAACAGGCAACGGAAGGGGACTTTTTTCTGTCGGCCAGTAATAAATCAAGGGCAAAAGTGCAGAAAAACTTCTCCCCTCTTAAGGCACAACAGACAGCCTGATGGATATCTTTCTTTTTGCAGTCCTTGGTAAGTACACAGTATATGTTACTGTCCAGCAGCTTAAAGATATCCACTTTCTTTTTCTGGCTGGAAATGAGTATCACCTTGCATTCCGGGATAACAGACAAGGTATGCAGCAGTTCATCGGCATCAAAATACGCCGGGTCATAGTCCAGTATCAGGATCTCCGGCTGAAAGGTGAGTAAAGCAGGCCGCAGCTCTTCGCTGTTGCCTGCCTCTTCAATCTGGTAGTTATTTTGATGATCTGCTAACAAACTTTTGATCCCTTCTCTGTAAACAGGTTGCGCATCCGCCAGTATAATACGGGTCGTTACTGTACTGTTCATTATGCTGATAACACTTTACAATGACCTGTTTGGACGCAGAAGATATATGGTTAATGTTACTTCAGGGTTACCGGTTCTTGCTGCCGGACTTTTTTAGGATGACTGTTTTTGTTCACATGCGGCACCACCTGTTTTTTATTCCTTCTTCCCCACCAGATATAAAACCCGGTGACCGGCAGTGAAGCTGCGATAAGAGAGGCCAGGAAGGCCAATATCTTTCCTGGTATGCCCAGCACGGCGCCCACATGTATGTCGTAATTCATGGCATTGATCCGTTCACCATTACCCATATCCGCGAAGGTGCGGCGGGTAAGCATGGTCCCCGCATGCTGGTCGTACTGCATGCGCGTAGCTTTGTACAAAGGTTTGCCGTCTTTGCGGGCAAACACGGATACGGCCGCTTTGTCATTCTTCGGAACACTCACAAAAAAAGTAGTCCCCTCCGGGGCCTTCACCACGGCATCTGCCAGTATTTTCTCCAGCGAGTATACGTTCACGTTAGTTGTGTCTGAAAACACCGGGGCGGGTAATACCGTCGGTTTGCCGCCGTTGGCAATCCACTGTATACCGTTGCTGACCCACTGATAAGAGATCACCAATCCTGTAACGGAGATGACCAGCAGTACGATCATGGCATAGAAGCCCAGGATATTGTGCAGATCATAATTTTTGCGTTTCCATTTGGTAGAATCTTTCCATTTGAAACGGAAGCGCTGTTTGGCGGCAGCTTTGTTGGCCGGCCACCAGAGGACAATCCCGGAGATCAGCATCACCACAAAAATAATCACGGACCAGTTCACGATAGTCCCACCGACCTTTGGCCCGAGTAAAAGATTAATATGGAGATTGACCACCGTATTAAAAAATTCCCATTTGGTATTTTCTATCTTCAATACTTTTCCCGTGTAGGGGTCCACGTATACCCGGTAGAAATATTCCATGTAGGCAGCGTATGTCAGCCCTTCCGGATTTACTTTCAGTGTCCGGAACGACACGCTCCTGTCTGCCCCTAACGGCACTTCTGCCAGTTGCAGCTTGTACTCGCTCCCTACCGCCGCCTGGGCTTTTTCCATGATAACGTTCATGGGCAAACGTTGAGCACCGACGGGCGCCTCTACAAACATCCGCTGCCGGTACACCACCGGTTTCAGCTCATCAATGAATGCGTAGATACACCCGGTGATGCCCAGTATAAAAACAACCAGCCCGGACGTAAGTCCGAGCCAGCGATGTATTTTAAGGATAGTCTTTTTTAAGGGCATATGGATTATTTAGTTACATCCTTGCAATAGGTAACGCAATGCCATACACGCTCATAAGGTTTCCCTTCATGATCTCCTTTTTCATCTTCGGTGAAAGTGCCTTCCAACAGATATCTGCCGTTCCAAACCGGTACATAGGAGAAAGCATCCTGGGTGCTTTTTACTTTTTTGGTCCAGCCATCAGGAGACTGCACCACCAGTTCAGCCTTAGGCAGCGTGGTTTTCGTTTTATGCAGCAGGGAAACTTTTTCCGGCACGTTTATTTTTTTGGGAGCAGCGCCACCTGTCAGCAACACAAAATCATTCTGTTTCAGGTTATCCAAACCTTTGGCATGATTCACCTGCACGATACCCTGCGCATAGTAGCGGATTTTGCTGCCGCTATACACTTCCTGCACGGTATGATCGATGTACAGCACATAAGCCCCATCTGTTTGTGGCGTAAAAGTAGCTTTGAAATGGTTGCCGGCCGGCGTGCATTCCAGTTGCTGTTTTTTACCGGAAGGATCAATGAGATAGAGTTTAAAATCCCGCATGTTGCTGAACCAGTTCTGGGTGGAGTCGCGTTCGTTCTCAGCATACTCGCCGAGGAACACTTTCACTTCCTGTGCCTGTCCTTTCTTACCGTTTACAATTGTTTCTATCCAGAGAGCATGTCCAAACGCTGTCGCCATGCAGCAGCATAATAAGGCTGAGAATAATAACTTTTTCATATTTATATCCAGGTTTAAGTTTAAAAACGATAGCCAACGTTCATCCGTACGTTACGTCCGGGTTCTGTTTGCCAGTAGTAGATTTTATTGCCATAACCATCCGCAGAAGGCGCACCGGTGAACAGGTATTTGTTCAGCACATTATTGACCAGCACATTCACGCTGAATTTGTTGACCGTATATCCGAGGCCTGCGTCCATCCGGAAATAGTCGGGCAGGAAGTTTTCACTTTTGTCATATACCTGCCCAGCTACACGGCCAGCCTGGTACTGATAGCCCACATTAGCACGAAGCCCTTTCAGGACACCGTTGCCTATGGTGTAAGTCAGCCATGTGTTTTGAATATGTTTGGCGATGCCGGGCACATAATTACCTTGTAATTCAGGCTTCGCGTCTTTGGACACAACGCCATCGGTGTAGGCGTAATTCACGACCATGTTCAGGCCTTTCACCACTTCTCCCTGGAGGTCTACTTCCAGTCCCTTAATACGCTGCTGGCCACTCTGACGACTGTAGATGAAATTTTTGGTGACCGGATCAGGGTGGTCCAGATCGGTAGTCAGCACATTGTTTTTAGTGATCTGGTATACCGCCAGTGTGGAGGTAAAGCGGCCTTTGAACCAGTCGCGTTTGATACCAAACTCAATATTGTCACCGGTCATGGGACCAAATGCTTTTCTCTCCCAGTCCAGGCCGGGATTCTGGATAAAGCTGACGTCATATACGCCATATATAGAGCTGTTTCTGTCGAAGGAGTAGCTGACACCGAAGCGGGGCGTGAATTTGCTGTCTTTATTGGTGCCGTCATAAGGACTTATCACGTTGTTGGTAGTGTAGCGGCCGGCCAGTGTTACGCGCAGGCGGTCTTCAAAGAAGCCGATCTGGTCCTGCAAATAAAAGGCGCTGTAGCCATAATTATATTGCACCCCACGGGTACGGATATCCGCAGAGCGGTCCCATTTGGGCTGCGTTACGCCTCCGTGTTTAGGTTTATAGATATTGAAGGTAGAATCGCCAAAAGCAGCGCCCTGCGCCCAGTCAGCGTAATAGTTGCTGTATTTCATGTCTACGCCGCCGAGGATGTTATGCGTCAGCGCACCGGTACGAAAGGTGCCGTTCACAAATACCTGTGCGGTTTTATTGAGCCCCAACGCGTCCCAGATATTCATGTTCCGTTGTAACAGGCTGTCATTTCCTTTTGTGGAGAAACCGGAGGGCCACATACTTTGACCGGTCTGTTTGTAATGGAAATAACCAAACTGCGCGGTCAGTTTCCAGTCGGGGTTGAACTTGTGCTCATAAAAAGCCATCAGGCTGTTATCGCTGATTTTGGTAGGGTCCATATTACCTTCTATCGTGGTGAAATTCATCGGCAGATCGCCATAGCCACGTTTAGAGAAGGAGTAGTTACCACCTATAACAGGCAACTGCATGTACTGGAGGTTGTATTCCAGTGTGACGGAATTCTTCTCGTCTATCAGGTATTTCACTACCGGAGCGATGCTGTAGCGGTTGGTATAATCGAAATCGCGCCAGCCGTTTTTCAGTTCACCGGCGAAATTAAGGCGGTACAGCAGTTTGCCGTTTTTAGACAGCTTGCCGTCGAGGTCCAGCGTGGTGCGGTAGTTGTCATAACTGCCAAGGGACAACGTTACTTCTCCCTGATCGATGCCGGTAGGTTTTTTGGTCACTACGTTGTACATGCCGCCGGGCTCTCCGTTGGACATCATAAAGCCGGCGGGGCCTTTCACGAATTCGATCCTGTCCACCATGCTCATATCTTCCGTGAGCGGGCTCCAGGAGCTGATATAAACGTTCATGCCGTTGCGCAGCGAGCTGGCGCGGGAGCCACGGACCTGGATATTGGAATACATGTCCCAGTGGCCCAGCCGGGAGGCGCCGCTCACGTTGCGGGTAACGCCCTCATGCATGTTGAATATCTGTTGGTCTGCCAGCACTTCTTTGGAGACTTCAGAAATACTTTGTGGTATCTCTACTAACGGTGCATTGAGGCGGAGAGAATTGGAAGGGGTGAGGACGGTATATTTGTTATACTCTCCTACAACGGTCACTTCCTTCATCTGTTGACCGGAAGCACCTAATGTAATAGTGGCCTGGGATATCTTATCCGTTTCCACCTCTACTTCCTGCGATACATTTTCATATCCGATCAGGGATATCACCAGGGTATATTTACCGGGTTTAACCCTTTTGATAACAAATTCGCCATTGGCGTCTGTGAGGGCGCCGTGATTGGAATGTTGTATTCTAACGGTAACGTATGGTGCGGGCAACCCGTCTGAGGTAAGCACTTTTCCTTTGATGGCAGACAATATATCGTCTGCTGCGGCCTGTCCGCACAAAGCGAACAGGAATACTAACAGTATAGTCAAGCGTTTCACCGGGATTCGCAGATAGTATGGCTCCATGATATCTTTTACATTTTGCGTGCAAAAGTAGGGGCTGCTCATCCCGGTATAGTTACGCCATCCGGAAATTGATTTTCGCAATCAGGAAAAATCGCTAAAAATTGTCATATAGCGTGGCAATCAGTATCCATACACTAGATGTATTCGGTGATGACCGGGAAAGAGGTTTTGCCTTTCTTATCAAAAATCTCCTGGCCGCAGCGTTCACAGGTACCTTCCTCGTCTATTAGTTCTCCCCGCTTCACCTGCCATACGTTCATCGAGCCACAAGAACAGTAGACGGTATACAGTACCTCCCCGGAGAGCTCTCCAAAGGCCCGCCACTTTCCCAATGGGGTGGATTGTTTTTTGAGGTTCTTTTTATTGTTACCTGGTATCAGGCCGATATAATAGCTATCGTTGCCACGGTCCAGCAAGACAATGATAAAACCTTCTTCTTCCAATAAAGTCTGAAATGATGTCAACAGGAAAGGAATACCGTCGCCGGCTTCAAAGCCGGAAGCTTCCGCCTCCATAGACGTATAAACGCTGTCAATATCCAAATGAAAGCCTGGCTTGAGGGCGTGTAGCCTTGCCTGCAGGAAATTCCCGATCTGCCTGGGTGTATCCTCCCCTTTCCAGTCGGTGACGGTCAGGTATTGTTGTTTCAACAGCGCGTCGAGCAGTTGTTCATCATCGGTAGCGGTGCTGAGTAGTTTTTCTTCTTCGGGTAAAACGAGGTAACGGAGAAAGGTTGCATTCATCTTGAACGGTTGTGTGTTTTTTTAAATCGGTTGCAATTTACCGGGTTTAAAACTCAAATAAAATAAACGAATATTCCCAATTGCTAAAAACCTTAAATTAGTAGCTTATATTTCATTGTTTTAATTTGTGAAAGTAGCATGCCTGCAACCGTCGATGGACAGAAAGGATACGATTATCAATATATCGTCACCACCTTCTTCGCACTTCAGTTAATTGACAACGTCAGCTCCGGCTGGACAGAAGCAGTGGGCCGGGAGGATGCCTTTTTTCAACTACAGGTCAGCGACACTCTGATTCCGGTGGAATTGCAGGTTAAGAGACGTAAGGCTCGCCTCGACCTCCATGACCTGGCTGAAATGCTGTGCCATTTTGAGGAACAGTCGACTACCAGCTGCCTGATCACACGAATGATCAACGATCCGCAATTGCGGGCATATTTTGTCATTAATACCACTGTCACGGATGACGTAGGGAAGTTATCCATTCTGTCTGACAAAGACTCTTTCGAACATATTCAGTTCAAACCAACACAAACCATACTCAGGCAACTTGCGTCTAAACTGGGCTCCGTTCAGGACAAGCGCAAAGTGCTGGCCCCTGCACGAAACCAAACCTGTCAGCAACTTTCTGCCCTGTTCTCTGCGGACATTGACCAGCTGAAAAATCTGATGGCCAGATGCTTTATTATTGAGGGGATGACAGAGCCGGACCTACTCCATAGAGTAGACCTGTTACTGGCAAACCAACATAAGATTGCCTCCTCTTCCAGGCCCATCATCGCTGATCAGCTTATTAAACTTATCAACCGGTCAAAAGGTGGGGCTGACAGTTTTATTCCTGCCTTCAAAAACATCTTACGCAGGCCGCAGATACATCTACCCTTCCTCCCTTCTTCGTATATCCCCAGGCCAGATGAAACCCGGCTGAAGCAATTATTACAGTCAGATAGCTACCTGCTGCTCACAGGGCCTTCTCTCTGCGGAAAGTCAGATACCGCCAAAAGTATCTGCTGGTCTTTACTATTATCATCTGAAATGACATCCGGCTACTCTCATTCCATAGATGCTGCCGAGTCATTTCTCCTTAGTTCCGGTAACGAAGAGAGGCTGTATCTGTTGGACGACCCTTTCGGACATCTTCCCGAGACTCCGGTTACCAATCAGTTGTTAAAGCTTCAAAAGCTCATTAAAAACCTGCCACAGCATACCCGCCGGTACCTGATCGTTACCAGCAACGAAAGAGTGTTACGCACCGCCTCCGGACCGATGCTGTCCTGGAATGACCTCACTGTGACTGACCGCAGTTTCCTGCAACAGATCTGGATGAAGATGGTTGACGGCAGCGGGAAAATAAATTCTGTGTTGTCTGAAACGGTAACGAATCTTTTGAAGCAGGAACCAACAGGCACCTTACTGCAACCAGGGCACCTGGACCATCTGGCCAGGAATGCGGCGGAGGTGAGGCTATCAGACCCAATTGCCGTCAGGACTTATGCCTATATAGATGCGGAACGGATTATGCTGGAAATCCCTTCTAAGCTAAAAAAGGACTTTGCCATGCTTTCCTGCCTGGCAGATACAATCACGGGTTGTTCAGTCGAAGAGATCGCTTTTGTGTCAGATGATACCGCTGAAGAACAACCCGGCCTACTGCCAGAATATGGGAACATCCCACCAGAAATAAAGTGGAAAAACGATACGGCCCCTTTCCCTTCGTTTAAACTGACTTATAAGCTGTCACCCACATTGCAGAATACCCTGGATAATTTCGAAGACCGTGGATATATCACAAGAGAAGATGAGCATTACCGGTTTCGTCATCCTATCTATCTGCAGGCAGCTAGGCAATGCCTGGTTCCTTGCCCCGATCCGGGCCATCAGGAAATCAGGCGAATGCTGATCCGCTGCCTTTCGACCGTAAACTATAATGTGGCTACACATGCGATCAATGCTATCAGTTGGGTACTGCAACAAGCCGCTTCCCAACGACAGAGTAGTTATCTGCGCCATCTGCTGGAAGTAGCAGAAACGGGCCTTCGCTCCATATTTCCAAGTATACAGGATCAATCGTTCTATATACTACTGTCCTATTACGACCAACTTAATACCGAACTCAGGAAAACTATTCGGAAGAGAATCGAAGATCCCGGCAATAACACTCATGCGATGAAATGGCACGGTGGAATACCATACTTTCCTGTGAGAAAAGGCTCCCTGATCTGGCGCATGAAAGACTGGAAAACTATTCCAGAAACAGATGCAAACCGGATTCGCCAAAAACTGGCCAAAGGGGTATCAGTATCTCCACAGCAGGCCTGGCAATACCTGGATTATATGGAGAATAAAGCCCGACACACAAAATCTCGTGTAACAGCTGATATTGCATCGTTACAAAAGGCCCTATTGTTCAACGAATCATTCATTAAAGAATCCGCTGCCTATCTGCTGGCTGCAAGTGCCTCCGATAGTAATATTGCATTACTGGAAATGCTTTTTTTTGAAGATTCTCCAGAGGTCTTGTTCCATGTAGTAAAGGGTGCCTGGAGGGCCTATCCTTATTTCTCCCTGCCTGCCAACAAAACCAAAGTTAGTCAATGGATAATTGAGGCATTCTCGAAAAAGTGGATACCTCTTAGAAGTCTCGACTTTATAACTCAATTCGATATTGGCTACTCTCACAACTCATTCGACTGGGAGAATGAAATTGAAGAAGAAGTGTGTTCCGACATGTGGGATGTCTGGGCCAAGGTGATGCCAGTCATCTTACCCCAACTACCGATTAATGTCCGCTACCATTCACCCAGATTTGCTGTAACGTTAAAAACCGCAATTGAAAAGCTTCCACCACTCGATAATCTGAAAATAACACAGTCATGGTTGCGCTGGATAAAGAGATTCCCGGATCAGTATGAAGGCCGGGAGGAAGTCTTTGAGGATCTAATGATCTTTTTTTGCTCATTTATGTTACAGCTATCCTTCAACGAGAGACTCACAATCATCGATAGCCTTACATCGAGTAAGGTCCCATTTTTTCGGGGTGTGGCATTCAGATACTTACTCCCTCAATGGGAAAACCTCACACCCGCTGAGCAAGACTTATTGTGCCATAAAGTAAAGACGGAAATCAAAGCAATACAGGCAATTGCTTTGACTGGTTACTCTAACCCAAACATACAGATTGCAATTTGCGGCCATCCCCTTGACAAGGAAAATATAGCGGAAATATTATCCATCATCAGTGAAAGTTTTCTCTTACATTGCCTAACGATAATATATATAGAAAGCAACTATTATCATCTGGACTATACAGATTATCGTTTCTGGAATAATGTTCTTCACCATTACATTAATGACACGAAAACCCCGGCTCATCAGTTAGCTATCTACCAACTCGCAAAAACGTTTGTGCTGGAAGGAGACAACAGACCGAGATTAAAATGGCCCAACATCCTCCAGACCATCATTGAGATCTACACGAATAGTCCTGACGAAATTAAAAACTGGACGGCTGCAGCAATACTGTATTTCAGCGAATGGTCAAGCAGCCACCACGCCGTAGTTAAATTGTCCGACTTTTTTACTGCTTTAAATCCTGCAAATAAAGATAGCTTTGTAGCAAACATAATGAACTACATACAGCTCTTCTCCGAAATTGAGATATTAAGCAATATGTCAGAGGAATTAAATGAAGCCATGGCAAAGTATCTTCAGGAAGATATTTATGTACTGACCGAGCTTCCAAAGAAAAAAACGGATATCATTCAAACTGCAGATACATGCCTGACCTACTTTGAAAAGGGTGTTATCAGAACCCAATATGCCTTTGAACGTTTCCAAACCTGGTTGGAAAAACATCGTCACTCTTTTCCCGCAACATATTTCGAACGATTTCTTACGACGCAAGCGACCTTCAGTTCTACAAGAAAGTCACTCCGAGAACAACTTTTTAATGAAATACACCAACCGTTTGAAAGCTATATGTTACCATAGCAAAATATCTTCTCAACGAAGACATTTATACAAATAACTGATTATCATATAATTAACCATCTAACAAAAAAACAATTTGATCAATACTACTTTCAACGTATATTAGAGACAAGCAAAAGAGCGCAGCGTGGTTAATCTTCATACAGAGCACATTCTATCATCCTTATAAAACAATCACCTCATGAACAAAAATTATGTACAGTACGGTCTGATCACCAGCGCAATCATGGTGGTACTGTCTGTTCTCTTCTACATCCTCAACCTTAACCAGGAAAAATGGGCCCAGTGGGTGGGCGTTCTGGTAATGGGTGTCGGTATTATCCTTGCCAGTATCAACTTCTCCAAAATCAATGATGGGCATGTAACGTTCGGAAATGTTTTCGGAAATGGCTTCAAAGCTTCGCTGATCATCTCCGTCATTACAATTGCCTTCTCCGCCATCATGCTGATGATATTTCCGGACATACGCGACAAGGCACTGGAAGTATCCCGGTTGGAACTGGAAAAGAAAAACATGTCTGAAGAACAGATTGAACAGGCCATTGGCTTTACTAAAAAGTTTTTCATGATTTTCGTCATAGTGGGAGGATTGTTCTTTAGCGTGATCTGTGGAGTGATCGCATCCGCCATAGGCGCTGCTGTTGCCCGTAAAAGTGACAAATAGTCCCGATAACATCCATATACAACTTACTGTCCTGCATCCGAACCCTGATAAACATACGGGCCGTGATGCAGGACTTTTCATTTTCCCCCACTGACCACCGCCGGCTTTTATTTCCCTTACCTGTTTTCTATCTTTACAGACATCTTATACAAGATAATTTTTGTTACTTGCTACCGATTGATAAACCGCGGTATAAAAATATTTTCAAAAAGGTATGGAGCGTATGTCCATGGAAGAAGAAGTGCTGTTGCGGATGATTCAGGGAGATGAATCGGCTTTTTCGAGTATCTACCGGCATTACCATCCTTCTTTATACATCTATCTGCTGCGTTTCTGCAAGGTCCCTTCCCTGGCAGAAGACCTTGTGCATGACGTATTTCTCAAAATCTGGGAGATCAGGGACCGTATTAACCCTCAACTTTCTTTCAGCGGGTACCTTTACCGCATTGCCCGCAACCATGTCTTTAAAACGATCACCAAACTGGCCACCGACGGACAGATGCGGGAACAGTTATACCAGCAACTGGCCGGCATTGACCCGGGCAATTCCGACGAAATAGTACGGACAAAGGAATATGAGCGCCTTTTCGAGGAAGCACTGTCAAAACTGACCGTTCAACGGCTGAAAGTATTCCGCCTCTGCCGCCAGGAAGGAAAAAGTTACGACGAAGCGGCCGCCTTACTGGGCATTTCACGCAATGCGGTAAAAAAACACATGGTACTGGGCATGCGTTTCATCGAAGATTATGTATACCGTCATGGTGACATCTTTATGGCCATCTGGGTGGTCTCCACTTTTTATTAAAAAAAAATTCTTCACAGGGGTACCCTCCACTTACATTTTCGGATAGTATATAGTACCCCTTTGTTTTCAATGGGGAAAACCAATATGCCGCAACCCGAAAATTATCACGAACAACTGTTACAGCGATACCTGGATGGTCAATGCAGCCGGGAAGAGCTGGATGAGCTGTTCGCATACCTGGACACCTCCGGATCAAAGCGTTCCCTGCTAACGGCGATGCAACAGGAATTTGAGCGCGTTATGACCGAAGACCATGATGTGCCCGAAGCCATCAGCAACCGTATTGAAACAAGACTGCTGCAAGATATCAGCCGGAACAAGGTGGTACCTATGCGCCGCTTCCGTTACGGAAAGTGGAGCGCTGCCGCAGCCGTGGCCATACTGCTGTCAACAGCCGCTGTCTTTTATATTTCCCGCAGACCGGTTGCCCCTCAGCTGGCGCAGCAGCATACGATACAGGTAGGCTCTCCGGGCAGCAACAAAGCGCAGCTCACCCTGTCAGACGGCTCCGTGGTGACGCTGGACAGCACCGGCAACCAGGTGTTCCGGCAAGGAGATATTACCGTACAGCAACATAACGGGCAATTGTTATACCCCATTACCGCCGGCCCTTCATCCATTGTAAATTACAACCTGCTGGCAGTGCCGCGTGGCGGACAGTTCAACGTAGTACTGCCCGACGGAAGCCGGGTATGGCTAAACGCCGCGTCCAGCCTCCGCTATCCTACGGCCTTCCCGGCTGACAACCGTACTGTGGAAATAAAAGGCCAGGCCTATTTTGAAATCAAGCCTATTCCGGGACAACCCTTTATCGTAAAAGTGAACAATACGGAAGTACAGGTATTAGGGACCAGCTTCGACATTATGGCCTATGCCGACGAACCGGTAACCCGCACCACGCTGATACAGGGAGCAGTGAAAGTTAAATCAGGCGACAATGAAGGCTACCTGCGCCCCGGACAAGCCGCCGTAGTAAACAACGGCACCGGGTCTCTCTCTGTACAACCAGCGGACCTCTGGGAAACAACCGCCTGGAGAACAGGCTTCTTCAACTTTGAAAATGCCAGCTTAGGCAGCATACTCAGGCAGCTGTCGAGATGGTATGATGTGGAAGCCGATTATCAGTCCATACCAACAGACAACCGCCTCGGCGGTTACATCAACCGAAATCTGCCACTACAGCAGTTATTACCCATGTTGGAAAACGACAGCGTAAAACTGAAGCTGGAAGGCAGGACCATCAAAGTAATATTAACCCGGTAAAATGCCAGCCCATGTAACCTTGTAAAGTATCGATAAATCACAATGAAAAAACCTAACACGACTGCAACCAAACGGGTTGTGGTTTAAAACCGCTCTGTTCAACCAAAATGTTCTACGTTATGAGATTTACCGCTTTTCTCCTGCTTGCGGTCTGCCTGCAATGCAGTGCCGTAGCCTTATCGCAGCAGATCACGCTATCGGAAAAAAATGCACCGCTGAAAAAGGTGCTGAAGGAAATGGCCAGTCAGACCGGCATGTCGGTGGCCTATAGCGAAAGCCTGATGTCTGCCACCCGGCCCGTCACCATTGACGTAAAAAACGCTTCCGTGGAGCGTGTGCTGGAAATAGCACTCCGGGACCAGCCGGTGCGTTACACCATCAACAATGGCCGCATCCTGCTCAACAGCCGCAGCGCGGCTGCCGCAGATTCCTCATTGGTGGCCACCGGCAGGGTCACCAATGAAAAAGGTGAACCAATACCCGGCGCCAGTGTCCTCATCAAAGGCACCAACATCGGTACGGCCTCCGGCAATGACGGCAGGTTCGAGATTAAAATCCCGAAAGAAGCCGCTACCCTGATCATCAGCGCTGTTGGCTTTCAGCCGACGGAAGTCAGCGCTCAACCGAGGACCAATATGGAAATCCGGTTAAAAACAGGTACCAAAAACCTGTCTGAAATAGTGGTGATGGGTTTCTCCGAAGTAGAGCGCCGGCACGTGGCCTCCTCCGTTGCCCAGGTGGACGTGAAACTCACCAAAACCAGGCCTATCGCTAAACTACAGGAAGCCTTTACCGGCACCGTTCCGGGCGTGACCGTCCAACAAACCACCAACCTGCCCGGCAGTGTGCCCGGCATCACCATCAGAGGCATCAGCACGTTGCAGAATGCCAGTCCCCTCGTGATCGTAGATGGAATGGAACAAAGTCTCAATGATATAGACCCCAACCAGGTGAAAAGCATCACCGTACTGAAAGATGCGGCATCAGCCTCCATGTATGGCTCACGCGGCGCCAACGGCGTAATCATCATAGAAACAGAACGCGGACAAATGGGACGGTTCAAAGTGGATGTGAACACATGGGCCGCCTTGCAACAGCCGATCGATCTTCCAAAATTCGTGAATGGCGTGGATTACATGCGGCTCAACAATGAAGCCCGGAATATCCAGGGACAAACACCCCTCTACACCGATCAGGACATCCGCAAAATGGAATCCGGTGAAACACCTTCGGTAGACTGGCTGAAAGAAGGCATGCCACGCAAAGCCAACTCACAAAACGTGACCATGAGCGTGTCCGGCGGCGGTGGTATCGGCTCCTTCAACCTGATGATGGGATACCTCAAAGAAAATGGCCTCAACTCCTACGAAGGGTCCGGCAAATACTCCGCCCGGTTTAACACCAATGTAAATATTGCCGACAAGTTCGTGCTGCTGGCGGACTTCTATGCACATCGCCTGCAAATTAACCGGTTGAAAGAAAATGACGACGGAACAGGTTTGTATGAAAATCTCTGGAAAATGAATCCCGCCCAGCAGATATACTACCCTACCGGTGATATCCCCGAGCATTATATACTGTACAATGACATGAACCCGATAGCTTCCATCAACCGGGGCGGCTCACGGAACAACCTGTACGATTTCAGCTCCGTGAACCTCCGGCCAAGATACAATATCAGCAGGCACCTCAGCCTGGAAGGAAATGTGTCTTACCAGATCAGCAAATCGGCGAATAAGCGTCAGCGCGAAACTTTTAAATTCTACGATGGCAACGGTAAACCCGTGAAAATATGGAAAAATGAAGTGGGCGCCGACCAGGATGTGAGCCAGAGCCAACTGACCGCCCGTGGACTGTTGAACTACACCGGCAGCCTGCGTCATCAGGCTGATAAGATATATGTCACCGCAGGTTCAGAGGTGATGACCTTCAATTTTACCGACTACAAGGAAATTGCCAAGGCTTCCTTTTTCGGTAAACTGAACTACTCCTTTGACAACAGGTACATCCTTGAATTCACCGCCCGCGGCGATGGCAGCAGCAAATTTGCTCCTGGCAAGCAGTGGGGCTTTTTCCCCGCAGGAGCTGTTGCCTGGAATGTCACCAACGAAAAATTCATGAAGGGACTGGTGAACAACAGAATTATCAGCAACATCAAACTACGGGCTTCCTATGGCCTCATCGGCAACGAAAACGTAGATCCTTATCTGTGGGAGGAGAACGTCAACGAATGGGGCTGGCTCATGCGTGTGCCCAACATGAACTTCACCTGGGAAAAACAAAAACAGGGAAACATCGGGCTGGAACTGACGGTATTGGACAACAGGCTTAGCCTGACAGCAGAAGTGTACAAAAAGAACTCCTATGATCTTATCTATTCCAGGTTCCCGGTACCGCCCATCACCGGCTCCAGCTCCCTCGAAGCAGCCTTTAATATCGGAGAAGTAGAAAATAACGGATACGAGCTTTCGGTACAGTGGCAGGATAAAATCGGTAATCTTGGTTATAGCATCGGCGCCATGCTGTTTGACAATCGCAACAAAGTACTGAAAGCCGGTTACCGCGATGGAGACACCCTGATCTTCAAAGATGACAACGACAAAATCTGGTACAAGGGAATCGCGATTGATAACTACTATGGCTATAAAGCCAATGGCTTCTTCCGCGATCAGCGCGATGTGGACAATACTCCCGCCAGACTCCCCAATACCCTTCCCGGCGACATCAAATACATAGATCAGAATGGTGACGGTATCATCAACGATGCCGACAGGATCAACCTCGGAGACCCTTTTCCCCATCTGAACTATTCTGTTACGCTGGCCTTACAATACAAGAACTGGGACTTTAACCTGTTGGGCCAGGGCGTAGGAAAAAGGACCGGACGCCTGGGCGGCATGGAAGGCTACCCCATATTGGTGGACGGCAGCAGCAATGCACTAGGAAAGCCACAACAGTACTATGCCGACAACCGGTGGACGCCGCAAACACCTGACAGCAGGTTCCCCAGAGTATGGACCGGCTCCAGCACCAATGCCTACCTCAGCGATGTATGGTTGAGCAACGCCGCATTTTTCCGGGTGAAAGTATTGCAACTGGGGTATACGTTCCCGTTACAGGGTAAAACCATCCGGAACGTACGCGTATACGTGAACGCACAGGATGCTATCACCTTCACCAGGTGGGAAGGACTGGAACCCGAACGGGACGGCGGCAATGGCAACTATCCCCGTATGGCCGTTTACAGCCTGGGCGTCAGGGCTACCTTGTTTTAATCATAGACGTTGCACCACAGAAAATTTATTTCAATCCACTGCAAAATATGCATACGATGAAAAAGAGACTGATCCTACTTGTTTTACTTTCTGCTATCATGCCGTCATGCCAGAAGTTCCTGGACAAGCCGGACCCCACCGCCACCAAATTTGATGAATTCTTTAATACAGAAGAAGACCTGCGGCGCGTGGTATACAGCACCTACCTGGACGTATTTACCAACCAGGGCGACAGACGATTGCTTTTCTACATGGAAGACAGTAAATCGGACAATGCCTATAGCAGGGTGGAAGGCGATAACCATCAACGTATTGCCAACGGCAGCTACGATGCTAACACCCGCGCTTTTGAATATTACTACACCATACACATGAAACACATAGGTCGTTTGAATACTTATCTGAAAAGTATCAATACGCCTTATGTGGAAGATGAAGCCATCCGCACAAAATACAAGGGCATATTGGAAGGACTTCGCTGCTGGCACTATTTCAGAATCGTTTCCCGCTGGGGCAATGTTCCTTTTTATCTCGAACCGGTAGATATCTCCAAGGTGACGCAACCAGCCAAATCAAAAGAGGAAATACTCAACACCCTTTTCCCGATGGCGGAAGCCACCGCCAATAGCCTGCCGGACAAGGAATATAACTCCGACGGCTATATGTTTAACAAGTACTCCCTCAAAGCCCTGATCATGCGCTATGCGTTGTACAACGGCCGTTATGAGCTGGCAGCACGGTTGGCCAAAGAAATCATGGACAGTGGTAATTATTCCCTGTACCCTGTGTACAGAGATTTGTTCAATTATAAGGGAGATAAGACCAACAAAGAGTTTATCATCAAAATGGACATGCCAAGCCATGGCAACAGCGGCACCAATTCTTTTGAGCACCTGGGCCCACATTTCCGTACCGGCAAAGGACAGTCTTACGCCGTACCCTTAAAATCGCTGGTAGATGCCTACTGGACATTGCAGGGTAATAAAATAGACGAGTGCCCCTATCATAGCAAACAGGACTATGAACTGGACCCCAAACTGAACCGGGACCCTCGTTATGCCGCCAGCATCATGGGGCAGGGCGATATGTTTGTCAACGAACCGATCAACATATACGATCAGAACAGCCCTATGTTCTATGAAAAAGAACGCGCCAGCCGTTCCGGCTACTGGTTCAGAAAATTCGTAGACGAAACAGATGCCTTCAGGGACAATGGCAACATGCATTTCCCGATTCTGCGATATGCAGAAGTGCTGTTGACCTATGCAGAAGCTACTATTATGCAGAACAAAATCGACAACCTCACGAAAAGCTGTATCAACCAACTCAGGGCCAGGGCCGGCCTCGATATGACGGAAGCGGATGTTACACTGGCTAAATATGGCGCCTATACGCAGCAGCAATGGACCGACCTGATCAGGAATGAACGGAGAATAGAACTGGCGGGGGAAGGCGTAAGATATGACGACATCCTGAGATGGAAGATCGGCGACCAGGTAATGACCAAACCCGCGCTGGGCCATACCCGGCTGGTGAACGGGAGCATCGTTTCCCTGAAGATAGAAGACCGCTCGTTTCAATCACGCAATTACCTCTGGCCATTCCACTCCGGTAGTTTGAAAATTGAACCGGGATTAACACAGAATCCGGGGTATTAAATTTATTATCAGCCGTATATCCGCTTCACAGCAGTGATATACGGCTGATATGATGTATGTATTATCCGCGCAAAATCTTTTCCATCTTCCTCCCCTTCGCCAACTCATCCACCAGCTTGTCCAGGTAACGCACCTGCTGCGTCAGCGGATTTTCGATATCCTCTACCCGATAGCCGCAAATGACGCCGGTAATGAGGCCCGCATGGGGATTGAGTGAAGCACGCTGAAAGAACGTCTCAAAAGTCACTTTCTCGTTTATCAGCTCCTGCAGCTGCTTGTCGTCGAAGCCGGTGAGCCAGGTGATCACCTGATGCAGTTCTTCTTTGGTCCTCCCCTTCTTCTCTACTTTGGTGAGATATAGCGGATAGACGCCAGCAAAAGTCATTCTGGCGATGCGCTCATCATGTGTGCCGGATTTGTCCATACCATTTATTTTATTCTCTAAAGATACTCATTAAAAAAGCCCTGTAAAACGAATTTACAGGGCTTTTAGTTATGCACCGAATATCTCTTTCAGCTTTTTATTCATCGCGTCATCATCCTCTCCGCCACCACCATAGCGGCCGATGATCATGCCTTGCGGGTCAATCAGGATTTTAGTGGGCAGGGAATGGATACCGTAGTCATCGCTGACATCTTCAGGATTAGGCAGATTTTTCTTCCGTTTTTCCCAGTCGAGGCCACGCCGCACATGGCGCCAGATACCGATACCATCCTGTGCCACCGCCTTTTTCCAGGCATCCTCATTGGAATCATCGTCTGAAATACCGATGATCTCAAAGCCTTTGTCTTTGTACTTGCCATAGAGTTCTTTCAGATGCGGATTACCTTTGCGGCAAGGGCCGCACCAGCTGGCCCAGAAATCAAGCATCACGTATTTACCCTTGAAATCAGCCAGGTTCAGTGTTTTGCCATCAATATCCGTTTTAGTGAAAACATGCGCGATGCTTCCCGGTGAACCGGCACGCAGTTCATCCAGTGTTTTTTTGATATCCCTACCATCCATACTCTGCTGTATTTCCGGCGACATGCGTGCATAGCAGGCCTCGCCTTCCGCCAGCGGGATACCACTTACACGAAAACGCAACAGCTGGGCGCTGACATAGGAGTCAGGATATTTATCTATGAACGCCTTGTCAACTTTCTCCATGGCCTCATAATGCGGCTCCATCTGGTCTTTCAGTTTTTCGAGTTTGTCTTTCAGTGGTTTCAGTGCTGCCTCTGTCTTCTTGGCCCGCATACCAGCACTGTACTCAGTGTTCAACTTGTTATAAGCGGCCGACAAAGGGCCGAGCTGCTTCATCACCGGTGCTCTCATGACCTCCAGCTCATCCTGCTCCAGCTGTACTTTTGATCCGCTGAGTTTGGCGCCTTTCAGCTTGCCGGTGGCGGACTTCAATTGCATCGGCGCAGCCTCTATAAAAAAGGAGGCCGCATCACCTTCACCATACATGGCTTTCTGTTTGTCTGTATACAACCTGGCCTGCACCGGCTGTTCCACCATACCCGTGAATGTGAATTTGCCGCCACGGGTGATCACGCTATCGGTCTTGTATTGGTTGGCACCTTCGGCATAGCTGAGGTAGATGTAGCGGTCAGGCAGTCCTTTAACGTCTCCCTTCAGGGTAAAGGCCTGTTTGTTTTGTGCTCCTGCCTGTAAAGCGGGCAGTAAGAGTGAAAAAAGTACCCAATTATTTTTCATATGCTGTTATTTTATCAAAAAATGATTCATCAATTTATTTAAGCGTAGCTGCCAGTTTCGTATGCAGGACGGCCCCTCTCAGATCTTTGGCAATAATGATACCCTGCGGATCGATGAGAAAAGAGCAGGGTATGGCCTGTATGCCGTATTGTTGCGCCACTTCGTTGCGGAACCCTTTCAGGTCCGACACCTGCATCCAGGGCATTTTATCCTCCCCTATGGCCTTTTTCCATTTATCGGCTTTATCATCCAGCGATACACCTACGACAGTGAAGTTTTTATCTTTAAAAGTGTTGTAAGCTTTTAATACATTGGGATTTTCGGCTCTGCAGGGGCCGCACCAGCTGGCCCAAAAATCGAGCAGCACGTATTTGCCTTTGAAGTCGGAAAGGCGTACAGGCTTGCCGTTTACATCAGCCTGGGTAAAGTCGATCATCGGTTGGCCGATAGCGCTCCTCTTCAGCACTTCCAGCCGTTTGGCCAGGCGGGAACCGGCAGCAGTTTGTTGTGCCGCAGGCGCCAGTTGCCGGTACAGCTTTTCCAGCGGGTCATATTCGCCTATAACAGCCATATCTGCAATCAGGTCTACACTCACCGGGCTTTCGGGATGGGCGGCAATGTACTGTTTGGAGCGCTCCTGCCGTTGCAGGCGCAGTGACTCCAGTTTGGCTTCCAGTGCAGCTTTGGCGGTATCGTTATCCTTCACCACATCATACTGCTGATACAGGGAGTCTTGTCTCTCAGTGATGTCCAGGATTGAATTCCGGTAAGCCTCATAAGCCTCCTGTGTGGCAGAACCTGTGATTTTCACCTGGTCCAGTGAGTCCATATTTCCTTTGAGGCTCACGGTGGCATTCTCCATGAACAGATCGATATAACGGGAGGAGGTACCGATAAAGATTTTCTGTGGTTCGGTAATATCCCCTGTCCAGGTGAACCGGCCATCCTTTACCGGCACAGTATCGGTTTTAGCGGAGTCGGCTACTGGTATGGAGATGAAAACAACCGTGTCTTTCAGTCCTTTCAGGTCTGCGGTAAGCGTGGCATGCGGCGTGGCGGCCTGTTTACAGCCAGTTGCCAGTAGTACGGCAGCCAGGAAAATTTTAGTGTGGGTATGCATCGGTAAATATTAAAAGTGAATTATTCCTGATAGCCGGGGTTCTGCGGACCAATAGCAGGGTTGTAAAGAAACTCGCTATGTGGTATCGGCAAAATATATTTAACCTTATCATTGGCCGTCGGCCTTAATTCCTGGATCAACGAAGATGGCAGGCGTAACAACGCCATCCACTCCTGCCCGTCTTCTGCCACAAGGTTTCTGACGATTTCCAGGTACAGTTGTTTCTGCAGGTCGTTAACAGAGGCTGCATTATCTACCGCGCTGAAATCGGTCACACCAGCTCGGCCCATCACCTCTTTCAGGATATTGCGCGCAGCCTGTAAACTGCCACCGGAGCGGACAATGGCCTCCGCTTTTAACAGGTACACTTCTGTGAGCCGGAAAGCGTAGGAAGTTTCAGACAATATGGAAGGCTCATCTCCCTGTTTAATATATTTCAGGAAGTAATAGGTACCCTTGGCATAACGGTTCTCGGTGCCGATCATCCAGGCGCCACGGGGATCGTTCTGCAACACATCTTTCAACGCTGTTTTAGCCACATACAGCGAAGACGCGCCCGGCCAATATTGCCGGCTGAGGGTGTAGTAGTAACTTTCCTGGTTCTGTTGCGGTTTGATGCCTAATATTACTTCAGGGCTGCTCAGGCCTTTTACATAAAAGATATCTTTCGTTTGCGGCTCCGGCGTGTACTTGCTGCGCAGGATAATGGAATCTGCCAGGTCAGTTACCTGCTTGTAGTCTTCCGGCTGCCCATGGCTCATCAGAACCCGCATTTTCAGCGCCATGGCCGCCCAGCGGGTAGCATACCAGACCTTGTTTTCCGCAGGGGCGTTAGCAATGGCATCGTCCACGTCGGCGAGGATAAAAGCATAACTGTCTTTCACCGTGCTGCGGGCTTTCGGCAGCGCGTCTACTTCCGCAAAATCTTCACGGACCAATGCACCATACGGACTGCTGAGATCAAACCACTGCCCGAAGAAACTGAGCAGCTTAAAGTGGGCATATGCCCGCAGGAAGCGGGCTTCGGCCAACACCTCTTTTTTACGGTTGCCGGTGAAACGTTTATCCTCCACCGTGGTGACACCTTTGATGACACCATTCGCAGCATTGATCAGCTGGTAGGATGATGTCCAGTAAATATTGGCATAGCTGGATTTGGCGTAGTTATTACCAGTCTCCGCCTGATCAGCGCCATAACCATATCCCATATACCCGGCAAACATGGCGGGAGGTACTTCGTGCTCAAACCATTTGGTAATATTCTCTCCATTCACCGCTGCAAACCGGTAATATGCGCCATTCAGGGCTATTTCAGCCGTTCGCTGGTCGATGATGGTATTACCATCCACCTTGGCATTTTCCGGTAATTTTCCCAGTTCTTTTTTGCAGGACACACTTGTAATCACCACGGTGCCGAGCAACGTAAACGTATATATGATCCTTTTCATCATGATTAGCTGGTTTAATTGTTTTAAAATCCGAAACGCAGGCCCAGGTTAAACTGCTTTACGGTAGGGAACGTGCTTACATCAGTACTGCCGTTGATCAGGCTGTAGGGATTGTTGCTCACTTCCGGATCGGGGCCGGGATATTTCGTGATGGTGAACAGGTTAGTGGCAGATGCGTATACGGAAGCGTCGCGGATATGCATTTTCCCGGCAGTGCGTGCGGGCAACTGATAAGTGATAGTAACGGATTTCAGTCTCAGGTAGGAAGCATCGTATACTTCAGCGCTGCTGGTATTGGCGCCATACTCACCCAATATAAGCCGGGGCCTGTCAGCTCCCGGATTTTCCGGTGTCCACCGCTGCAGGATCCTGGTACCGCGGTTAGCGAAACTTTCAAAATTTTTGTTCTGTATATCTGCGAGGTACAACATCTGACCTCCGTAGGAAAAAGTAAGCAGGGTGATCAGGCTGATGTTCTTAAAGGTGAAAGTATTCGTAAATCCGCCATAGAACTTAGCCTGCGCCTGACCGATAACATCCCGTTTATAGAATCCATTACTGCCGATTTCATACATCGCATCTCCGATACCCAGGTAAGGCGCCATGTACCGGGCATAGGTAAACACTTTTTTATACGCTTCCAGCTGTTGCTGATCGCGGATAATGCCGGTTTGTTTATACCCGTAAAAAAGCCCCAGCGGCTCGCCTTTTCTCACCACGGCGTTGGCATCCAGGTAAGTGGCCCCAGCATCATTCGGATCGGAAAAATCATTGTTAATATCCTCCACCCTGGAGCGGTTACCGGAAACATTCAAGGCGCCTGTCCATTGAAAAAATTTGTGTTTAATGAAATCCGTGCGGAGATCTATTTCCAGCCCTTTATTGCTGATAGTAGCGACATTGGATATTACACTGCCATAGGATGAACTGGGCGCCAGCTGTTTGGACAATAACAGACCGGTGGTGATTTTTTCGTAATACCCGATCACCCCGCGCAAACGGGAGCCAAACAACTCAAAATCCAGCCCCAGGTCTTTCTGCAAGGTAGACTCCCACTTGATCCGGCTATTACCCAGCTGTGAAGGTACCAGGGCGTTTACACCTCCATAGGAGCCTGGCGTATACAACGTGTAATAAAGGTTGTCCCCAAAATTTTGGGTGCCGGTATAACCAGCGCTGACACGAAGTTTCAGTTCATTGACCCAGGCAGCTTTTTTCATGAAAGGCTCCTCCGAAATACGCCATGCGGCACCACCGGATGGAAAGTACCCTACCCGGTTGTGGACCGGAAACTTGGAGGAGGCATCAGAGCGGCCGGTGAAGGTGAGCAGGTATTTTTCTTTCAGCGCATAATTGGCACGCATGTAAAAACTGAGCAATGAATTTTGCCCGGAGCTGCCGGTAGCAGGTAAGGTTATAGCCGCAGAGGAAATGTTGTTCAGGTATTTGTCGTCAGGAAAACCCTGACCACTGGCGGAGAAGGAGTTGAAACGGAATTTCTGCCAGGAGGTACCGCCCAGGAGGTTCAACCGGTGGTTTTCATTGAACTGCTTCTCCCAGGTAAGGGTGTTTTCCACGAAGAGGTTCACATCTTCCGTCTGCCCCTGGGAAGCCGTACCACCGTTGGAGCTGCTCACCCCATTGGCAGATGCGATGACTGCTGTACTGGGCACATAGTTCTGCTGATGGAAGTTATTATAGTTAACAGATAAGATACTTCTGAATTTCAGCTCTTTCAACACATCATATTCACCGGAAAGCGAACCGATGAGCGAGGCCATTTTCCCTGTGTTGATGCCATCCAGCAATACCATGGGGTTTTGGAATCCCTGATAATTGTAGCCACCGATCTGCTCCCCCAGGAACTGGTAGGGCGATCCATCAGGGTTATACGCCGGTAAGGTGGGTGGTGCATACATGGCAGCAGGATAAATACCATTGGTGATATTGTTTTTGGTGAATCCATAATCCAGGTTGGTAATGACACGAAGACGGCTGGTGATTTCGTTATCGAGACTTATCTTACCAGCAATACGGGAGAAATCGGTGCCTTTCAATACTCCGTCCTGTTTCGTATAGGCGAGCGAGGTATAGTAGCGGGAACCGGAGCCGCCTCCACGTACAGAAATGTCCGCATTATGGGTAACAGCATTCCGCAGCACCAGCTTTAGCCAGTCTGTGTTGGCGGTCCCAAGGCTTCTGGGATCATTGATGATGGCGGTGGCCTTAGGGTCCGCAGCTTCACCGGCGGCAGCCCTGACAGCATTTGCATTACGGGCGGCCTCTTGTAAAAGATCCACATACTGCTGCGCATTCAACAGCTTTTCTTTGATAGGCTGACTTACACCGGCGTAATAATTGGCCTCCAGCACAGGCTTTTGATTCAGCTTACCTTTTTTGGTGGTGATGATGATCACACCGTTGGCTGCCTTGGACCCATAGATAGCCGTGGCAGAAGCATCTTTCAAAATATCGATGGATTCAATATCGGTGATATTAAGGCCCGCCAGGCTGTTGAGGCCACGGGTAAATGAACCGTTCACCGAGCTATTGGGGTTATCGCTGCCTGCCCTTTCTATAGGATTCACCACTTCCGCCTGGTTCTGGATGTACCGGTTCTGAATCGTCACCTGTACACCATCGATGATATAAAGCGGATCGTTGCCACCCAGCAGGGAGGTACCGCCACGGATACGGATTTTGGCCACGCCGCCGGGAGAACCGTCAGCCTGGGTGACCTGCACGCCGGCCGCCTTGCCGGACAGCGCCTGGTCCACGCTGGCAAAGGGAACATTCTTTACTTCTTCCACATTCACGGAAGCCACAGAACCGGTCAGGTCTTTCCTCCTGGTACTGCCGTAACCTACTACCACGTACTGGTTCAGGTCATCTACTTTCGCGGAGAGCTGTATCTCCATCCTTGTTCTTCCATCAAGCGAAATGGTCCGGGATTCAAATCCCACGCAGGAGATCAACAGTTCTGCTTTCGGGTCGGCATTGTTCAGCACAAAAAAGCCTGCCTGGTTGGTAATGGCAGCCACATTGCTCCCTTTCACCCGGATGGTTACACCGGGCACCGGATTGCCATGTTTGTCCACTACCTTTCCCTGCACTACCTGCGGAGGAAGGAGACCCGGTTGTTCCGGTTTGGCTTCAGCAGGTAGTTTCCGGGAAATGACAATCGTATTGCCTTCGATGTCAAATATGAGGGGTTTATCCTGCAGTATCCTTGCCAGCGCTGTTTTCAATGGCTGTTCGCGTATGTCCGCAGATACGGGGCGGACATCTGACAAATCCTGGTTCCTGTAAAAAAATACGAATCCTGTTTGTTGCTTGATTACACTGAACACCTGCTGTAACGGCATGTTTTTACATGCCACGGTAACGGTCTGGGAATTCCCGGTGGCATAGATATGTAGCGCTACCACCGTTAATAAAAATACGGTCAATTTCATTGCTCTCCAGATTTTGGTCATTCGGTGATTTTCGGACACCGGGGGCCTATCCCCCGCGGTTGATACAAAAGTTTGGTGCCTGTTGCAGACAACATTAATTTTCATACCTTAGGTTGGTTTTTGGTTGACAAATGTTTCCCATCCACCCCGTAAGGGGTAGCAGGAAGGGTTCAGAAAAAGGGTTAACCAACGATCAAACCTGGTGCGGACGCCAATCTTGACACCAGGTTTTTTTATGGATGAGACATAGGCCCCCTATACCCGGTGGGCTACGTTCACTTCATAACATGTGTTATTGGATAGCTATCACTCAGGCCCTTGTACAGGCCAGGTTAAATGGTTCCCCGGTTTTACGATACCGGTTGTTTGGTAATGGTTGGTTATGGATTCTGATAGATGTTTACTTACGGATAAATAACAAGTCTTCTCTCCTCTTCCAGTTTAAAATTAATCCTCGCCTGTTTCAATATCTTCATCAACTGGTCCTGTGTCAGGTTTCTCCCAATCTCGCCGGTGAAAGTACCTTCCGGCACATTCCCGGCATAAACGACATCAATGTTATACCACCTTGCCAATTGCCTCATCACCGTAGGGATGTCTGCGTCATCAAAAGAAAAATAACCGTTCTTCCAGGCCACAGCGCTGTTCACATCCACGTGTTTCAGCCATTCGATATGGTTATTGCCTGGCTTTACTTTCGCCTGCTGACCGGGCTCCAGGTGTTTGAATGCACCGGGAGTCCTTACCAGTACAGCCCCTTCCAGCAGCGTGGTTTTGATCGTTTGCTCATCGTCATAAGCATTGATATTAAAATGTGTCCCCAACACCAGTACACTGATATCGTTCACTTTTACTTCAAACGGACGGGCAGCATCCGCAGCCACTTCAAAATACACTTCCCCGGTAACAGACACGTTCCTGCTATCGCCGGTAAACGCCGTGGGATAGCTGATGGAGGAAGAAGCGTTCAGCCACACATCGGTGCCATCCGGCAGCGTTACCTTAAACTGCCCACCTCTGGGCGTACGCAATACGTTGTTGACCGCAGCGTTCCCATTGTTCTTATAAACGATCTGTCCGTGTTTGGTCTTCTCCACTTTTACGCCCTGTAATGTCACCAATCCGGTACCAATACTGTCGAGGTTTACCACGGAGCCATCGGCCAATGTAAGCGTTGCTTTATCGCCTCCGGGATGTACAGGCAACGGTGTAGTCTCCGCAACAAGATCACGTTTCCGTACCTTGTTAAAGAAATAGTACCCGCCACCTGCCATGATCAGGATCAGCACGGCAGCGGCCACCTTCCTGTACGAGCTTTGCATCCGGACTACCGGCCTGTGCTCCTGAGGCTGTGTGACCTCCTGCAGGCGACGGTACATCCGGTCCTTCAGGCTGTCTTCCGTCTCCTCTCCTTCCACCGTCACATGAGCCGTCAGTTCCTGTTCATCGTAGGCATTGTACCATTGCAACAAACGTCCCACTTCCTCTTCACTGGCGGTACCGGCCAGATACTTTTCTGATAGTACAGCCAGTTCTTTCTTGTCCATTCATTTTTGAATTTACAGGTGTTATATAATGTAAGTATGGAAACGGAGGGCTTACCCTACCCCAGGAAGAAATTTTTTTTTTAATACAGGAAAATAGCGTGGAAATAATTCCTGAACTGAATACGGAGCCGCTGCAATGCTTTGGTAATATGTTTCTCCACTGCTTTCTCGGAGATCTGGAGCTGGTCGGCTATTTCGCGGTTGGTAAGACCTGCGTTGCGGCTGTAGTTAAAAACAAGACGGCATTTTTCGGGCAACTGCTTTAGTTGGTGTTCCATGGATTGTTGCAGGAAATGCAGTTGAGCCGTTTCATCTGTCACCGCCTGCAGGGATTCGGGGAGTGTCTCCACCGTGGTCACACGGGCCGTTTTGGAGAGCTGGGCAAATACAGCATAACGGTTGGCGGTAGCGAGATAAGCGGGCAACGACCGGATAACAGACTGGCTTCTGCGTTGCCACAAACCGGTAAATACGTCCTGCACCACATCTTCAGCCAGCTCCCGGGAATGCAGGCGATCATAGGCCAGTACATACAGGCGCTTCCAATACCGGTTATAGATTTCTGTAAACGCGGCATGGTCGTCGGCGGCCATCAGGTGAACCAGCTCTTCATCAGCATAGAAGGTGTAGTCTGTCATCATCTTAATATGTGTAACACTGCTATTGCCGGTAATTGTTCAGGACTTTCTGGTTGATTTTTTTCGCGGTTGTTATCCATTCAAAACTAAGCTTTCAAAGGGAGATAAACAAGAAGGGGGAAGCTGAAAATTCTACGGAGCAACGTTACATCTCCAATCCGGGGCCTTTCTTTTGCCGGTCCTTCTGATGCTGCGCTGTTTTAAGGCTCAGGCCCGTCTCTTTCTTCGTTTCAGACAACACAAACAAACTCCTGATCTTGGATATATTTTCCAGTTTGGATAGTTTGTTGGAATAAAACAGCTCATAAGCTTCCATATCGGCGATCACGATTTTCAGCAGGTAGTCAAACTGTCCGCTCATTTTATAACTCTCCAATACTTCAGGAAAAGAATTGATCTTTTGCTCAAAGCTCGACAGCTTGTCATGACCGTGCCCTTCGAGGGTTACACTTGTATAAGCGATCAGTGTGCTCCCCAGTTTGCCGGGATTGAGTACCGCCACGTACCCGGTAATATATCCTTCTGCTTCCAATCGTTTCACCCTGTCAAAAATAGATGTTACTGATTTACCTAACCTGGATGCGATTTCTTTGTTGGTGGTCCTGGCATCCGTCTGAAGTATGTCCAGAATGCATAGGTCTGTCATATCCGGTGTGAAACTCATGGTTGGTTTTTGATCAAAAATAGGGATATGGGTACATATTGCCGAAAAAAAATCGGTCACGGTAACAGTTTACTGTTTTGTTTTCGGCATTCTCCCCGGTACGTCAGACGGAATAGCAATTGCAATAACTTTCAGGAGAAACAATTTACCACGTATGGAAGGCTGATATATAGCGCCTGCCCGTCAACATTAAACAAAAATATTTCATGAAAGAAAGCATTGTACTCCCTCTGGAAGAGGTGGGACTGGACGCTATTGCCTTAGTGGGAGGAAAATCTGCCTCCCTGGGTGAAATGATCTCCGGACTGTCGAAAGCCGGCGTAAAAGTGCCGGGCGGATTCGCTATCACCACGAAGGCCTATTACCAGTTTATGCAAAACAGCGGCTTGGACCAGTTTATAAGAGACCAGATAGCGCAGATCGACTTTAACAACATCAGCTCTTTACGCAGGGCGGGCCAACGGATCAGGCAGGAGATCAGCAACTCAAGATTCCCTCATGACCTCAGTCATGAGATCATAGCTGCCTACCATGCGCTATCCGGACTGTATGGCCAGGAGCAGACCGATGTGGCCGTACGTTCTTCCGCCACAGCAGAAGATCTGCCGGATGCATCCTTTGCCGGACAGCAGGAAACCTTTCTGAATGTACGCGGACCGGTAGCTTTAATAGACGCAGTACGGAACTGTTTCGCCTCCCTGTTTACAGACCGTGCTATCAGCTACCGTGAGAACTTCGGTTATGATCATTTCAGCATCGGGCTTTCCGTATGCGTACAGAAAATGGTACGTTCCGACCTCGGCGCCTCCGGCGTGGCCTTTTCGCTTGATACGGAATCAGGTTTCCGGGATGTTATCCTGATCAACGGCTCATGGGGACTGGGAGAACTGGTGGTGCAGGGGGCTGTTTCCCCGGACGAATTTATTGTCTTCAAACCCCTCCTCCAGTCACAGTACAAACCTATCCTTGAAAAAAAGATGGGCGTCAAAGACAAGCAGATGATCTATGGAGAAAGCAGTGACGAACGAACACGTGTAATCCCGGCTACTAAACAGCAACAGCACAGTTTCTGTCTCACTGATGACCAGATCATGGAGCTGGCCGGCTCGGTACAACGTATTGAATCGTACTATTCCGATAAAAAAGGACATTGGTGCCCCATGGATGTGGAATGGGCGCTCGACGGCCTTAGCCACGAATTATACATCGTACAGGCGCGTCCCGAGACCATTCATTCACGCAGAGACAGGACCAGGATCATCACCCGCTCACTCGATACAGGCGGCAGCACACCACGGGAGCTGTTAAAAGGAATCGCCGTGGGAGACGGTATCGCCGCCGGCAAGGTGAACATACTTTTCTCGCTCGACAACCGCGTCACCACGGGCACCACCTTCCAACCCGGAGATGTACTGGTGACCGACATGACAGACCCCGACTGGGAACCTATCATGAAAATGGCTTCCGCGATTGTTACCAACAAAGGTGGTCGCACCTGCCACGCCGCCATCGTAGCACGGGAAATGGGCATCCCTGCCATTGTGGGCTGTGAAGACGCTACGGAGAAACTGAACAGCGGACAGCCCATCACGGTTAGTTGCGCCGAAGGCACGGAAGGCGTAGTATACGAAGGCATACTGCCGGTAACGGAAGGACTGTTGGAACTTTCCAGCCTTCCTGTTGTAAACACGCCACTGATGCTCAATGTAGGATCACCTTCCATGGCTTTCCAGTTTACGCACCTCCCCGGAAAAGGTATCGGGCTGGCCAGGGAAGAGTTCATCATCAATAACTACATCAAAGTCCACCCCCTTGCACTGCTGCGCCATCGGGAGCTACAGGACGAGGCACTGTCTGCCGAAATAGAAAAACTCATCTATGGTTACGACAACGAAGCAGACTACTTTATCAGTAAACTGGCGTCAGGCGTGGGCAAGATCGCCGCTTCCTGTTACCCCGACAAAGCTATTGTACGTTTCTCCGATTTTAAAAGCAACGAATATTACAACCTGCCGGGCGGAAAATATTTCGAGCCGAAGGAAGAAAACCCTATGATAGGCTGGCGTGGTGCTTCCCGTTACTACTCAGAAAAATATAAAACTGCTTTTATGCTGGAATGCGCCGCCATCCGCAAGGCCAGGGAAACCATGGGACTGAACAACATTGTGGTGATGATCCCTTTTTGCCGCACGGTGGAAGAACTCAGGCAGGTACTGGCAGTGATGGAAGAAGCAGGACTGGCCAGGGGCCGCAACGGGCTGGAAGTATACCTGATGGCCGAACTGCCTTCCAATATTATGATGGCGGAAGAATTTGCTCCGCATATCGACGGTTTCTCCATCGGGTCCAACGATCTTACACAGCTCACTCTAGGGCTGGACAGGGACTCGGAACTGGTGTCCGGTCTTTATAATGAACTGAGTCCGGCCGTACTGCGTATGATATCCCGACTGATTATAGTAGCCAAAGAACATAAAGTAAAAGTAGGCATATGCGGACAGGGGCCGTCTGATTTCCCGGAGCTCACCAGGTTCCTGGTGCAGCACGGAATAGACAGTATTTCTGTTACGCCGGATGCCCTCGTCAAAACCCTTTGGGCCGTCCATGAAGCAGAACAGCTGGCAGAAGCGTGAACAATGTAAAGGTGAAACAGCCGGTGCTATGCCGGCTGTTCCACTACGCTGTTTTCCGCGGATTCCAATTTCAGGTAATGATCTTATCCTTCATCCTGTTCATAAAGGCATCCTTGTAGCTGGAGCCGATGGGGATCATCTCTGTGGTATGTGCCATGTACACCACGTTGTAGTGGATCATGGTAATATACCGGATGGCAAGCACATAGGATTTATGTACCCTGATGAATTTACCCGCTGGCATGCGGGCTTCCAATTCCTTCAACGACAGCCTGGAGAGATGCTTTTTCCCCGCACGGGTAAAAAAACAAACATATTGTTTCTGCCCCTCTACGTAAATGATATCTTCTATATTGATCCGCAGCAGTTTTCCTTTTGAATCGGCACTCACGAAAATATAATCGTCATCCGGCCCGGCGGCACTTTCCCGGAGGTCCAGCAACTTACGGGTGCTTTTAAGAAAGCGGGCCAATGTTACCGGTTTCAGCAGATAATCCACCACATCATGGTCAAAACCCTCTATAGCATAGTCTTTATAAGCGGTGACCAATATCACTTTACATTTTCCGTTCAGCAATTGCATAAATTCGATCCCTGACATTTCCGGCATTTGCACATCCAGGAAAACCACATCTACCTTTTGGTCAAAGGCCATTTGCAGCGCTTTCACAGGGCTGGTGGCGGTACCCACCAGCTCCAGGTAACTGGTTTGTTCAATATGCATGGTCAATAGCTCGATCGCATGGGTTTCATCATCTACAATAATACACCGGATCATCATTTATGGATTTATAGTTAGTTCGGCCACATAATACTGTTCATCCTCCATTGTCTGAAAATGATGCCTGGGCCCGTATACCAGCTGTAACCGTTGCCTGACATTTGCCAGGCCAATACCACTGGATAGTTCTTTCACGCTTTTCTTTTTTTTGTTCTGGGTATAGAACCATAATTTCTCCCTGTCTACTTCGATTTTTATGTCGAGGGGATTATGTTCATCATTCAGATCGCCGTGTTTAAATGCATTCTCCACCAATGTAATCAGCACCAGTGGTGGAATACGCATATTCAGGTTGTCAATTTTTTCAGAGAACCGAATTTTCAGGTTATGGTTAAAGCGCATCTGGTTGATCTCAATCACGTTTTTCAGATGCTCCATTTCTGCGGCCAGCAATACCATCCCTTCCTTATCGTCATTCTGTTCCAGGGCATAACGCATAATTTCCGACAACAGGTTCACGGCATGCGCCACTTCTGCATTATGCCGGACTGATTTGGTATAAATGAAATTAAGGCAATTAAACAGAAAATGGGGATTGATCTGGTATTTAATAGCCGACAGCTCCGCCATCAGCTTACCCTTTTCCGATTCCTGCAAACGTACCGATCTGGCGCGTAATTCAATAAATATGGACACTATCAGGCTTATCAACAGCATGAGCAACCCGATGGAGACTTCCCAAAAAGCATAGTCATACATGCTGGCCGCTCCCCCCTTGATGACAAATGTCCAGTAAAACTCGTAGGTAGTCAATACCGTGGCGAAAAGTATCAGCTGCCCCAGCTTAGGTAAGATCACCCGGAAGGAGATCTTCCTGGTTTGTATGATGGGCAGGAATATGCAGTAGATCAGAAAATAGTAGATGGCCGTACACTTGATAACATCGTGCAGGAAATTAAGTCCCCATCTGCCCGGAGGGCCGTAGTCTCTGTAAAGCGCCTCTTTTTGCGTCATATATAGAATGCAGAACACAAACGCTGCATAGACCGTATAACAAAGCAAGATGGCAAGCCATCTTACTTTATATTTATGGGGAAAAGAAAAGTCACCTCCGGTCAATCTCATTAGTTTATATGTTTTTTCAGGCGGTTATTAAAAGGAAGTCCCCAGTCCGGCGAAGAAACCAAAATCACCTTTACTGGTCCAGGCGGCATCCATCCGCAACAACAAATGATTCTTTGGATACACCCGTTGACGGAGCCCCAATCCATATACTGCCTTGATATCAGGTTTGTATCCATGAAAAAAGTCATTGGCTCCATCGGCCACTCCTGCAAATATAGCATATCCATACCTGGGGTCTGCTGTCGTAAACCAGGACCTGTATTCCGCCTGCACAAAGGCCACCTGGTTATCAAGATAAAGATTTCTGTATATGCCACGAAATGCTTTGTCGCCCGTAAAATAGGGCAGCAGGTAAAAAGGCACCTGTCCACCCCAGGTAATATTCGTCGCTCCCTGTATGGCCAGCTGGCGGCCATCTGCCGGATTGCCTAAAGGGAAATATTTACGGAGATCAGCTTTTATCTCATGGTGCGGATAATCCCCTACATCTGCTATACCATAGCGTAGATAAGCCAGTTGAAGGAACGCGCCACGGGAAGGCAGAAACACATTGTCGCGGTTATCCAGTCTGAGCCCTCCGCCCACACCTGCGGTCAGCCCGCCTTCTGTATGTGCCGGCAGCTCAGTAATGTCGTGTTCAAAACGGATGCCTTTATTATGCCGGACATCGTATACCAGGCCCAGTCCAAGCTGCTGGCCCAATAACCAGTACATGCCGCCGTTAAAGGAAAAATTAGTGGACATATAAGGCTGCTTGTTCTCGCGGTCAGCGTCTTTACCGATACCGAAGTAAAAATTCCTGGCATGTATATTATACTGCAGGTCGGCCGCCAGGTACCAGTGCTCACTCAGGTATCTGCTGACAGAGAATCCCAGCAGCCACTGGTTTCCGTTAAATCCGTGGGAAGCCGATATGGTGAACAACGAGGGCCGGTAATATCTGCTATCGCTGGCTGGCTGGTCGATGACCGTCAGGCCCAATCCCAATATAAAGCCCGCTTCCGGCGCATATCCTATAATAGGTGCAGGAAATACCTCCCGCCTGGGTGCTTTGTATGGGAAAAAGTGGTGCTCGCCACCGGGCTTAGGTTCCAGGACCACCGGCTGTGACGTTTGTGGCGCCATACTATCCTGGATATAAAGCGCTCCATCCTTGTCCCAGTAAGGGACTCCCTGTACATGTTCCATGTCGGCCACAAGACCTTTTTCAGCCGGAGACCATACACATAGTCTGCCTTTTTTATCCAGGCTGAAGAGATATTTACCATCGGGACTATAACTCAGCGCCTGGATGGGGGCATCGTGCTTTAAGATCTGGAGGAGAATACTATCGTTGCGCAAGTCCCTTACCTGTATGATCACTTTAAGCGTAACGCTGGCAAATACCGTTGGTGCAGCCGGATTGAACACCACCAGTTTTTGTGGTGTGCGTTCCCACAGCATCCGTGCCGTTTTCAGGTTTTTGGTATGCAGCACTTTGATCTTTCCCAATGTGGTAAAAGCGATCAGCGAGTCATTACTATTGAGCGAGAAGCGGTGAGCAACAGCTGTCAGCTTCTTCTTCCGGAGCTTTTTCCAGGTGTGTGTATCATAAACCTCCAGGTCAGCATCCATAAAGGACGTCTTGTGCAACAGGTAGGCGGTTGTTCCCGTTCTGTTGGTCCCTGAGGCGACGGGTTGGAAAGAAATTCTTGCGCCTTGCAGCCAGGAAGTATCAGGCCGCCCTCCGGAAGGCCCGACGGTGGCCGGCAATGCTGGTGTTTGCTGGCCGCTGGCGGTGGCGGCACAGCATAACACACTCAGCATGCTAAGAGGCCATATTATCCAGGCTAAAAGCCCGGATGGAAGAAATAATAAACATTTGTTGGACATATAAAAACTTTTAACGGGGTCGCTGCCACACCAGGGTTTGAAGGCTCATGGCTTCAATATCATGTTGGCGGCTCAAAAGTATCCGGGAGGGATAGGCTGTACAAAAGAATTGAACAAACGGGTAAGGAGATGGTACAAACAGCTAGTTTGCCGGCATGAGAAAAATAATATCTTACTCTCCCTCCTGTATACTAATATTCATCTCCTTAACATAACTACTGGGAGAAAGCTGTGTGATCTTTTTAAAGTTCCGGTTAAAACTGGTCTTGGAATTGAATCCACATTCAAACGCCAGCGCCAGCAGGGTATATTGCTGGTTCTCCGGTTGCTGCAACAGCTGTTTAAAAGCTTCCACCCGGAGGACATTAATGTAGTCATAAAAACTTTTTCCCTCTTTTGAATTAATAACCTGGGAAAGGATGGCAGGATGTACGTCCAGGGGTTTGGCCAGGTCGCCGAGGGTCAAGCCGGAATCTTTGTAACAGTGCTGTTGCTCCATGAGTGAAATAAGCGCCGCGTGAATCCTGGCGGCTTCGGTATCAGTGAGCCCGCTTTTTTCGTACTTTACTTTTTTACTGGCTATGTCTGCCATATCTTCCACCACGGCAGGTTCCGGCGTTTTCTCCGGCAACTGCACCACCGCAGGAAGATATACTGCGTGAGCAGGCAGTTGATGGGAGAAGATACCTACCTGGCGGATACCAAAATAGCCGATAAAGAAAATAAACAGGGCCACAACTATATACAACGACTGTGCTGATGGGGAGATGATGACAACGATCCATATAGCCCCCATTCCCCCGATGAGGTAACGCAGCCAGTTAAGTGTGATCTTATCCGTATTGGAAAACTGAACAGCTACATTCCGGCGGTGCCTGCGAAGCAGGCGTAAAGACAACAGCACATATACTATTCCTGAAACGATGATGCTGCCGACCATCCCCCGGAATAACGGCTCAAAACCCGATGGCCCTGCCATCCCCATTTTCTCCTGCACAGACATAGACCCCAGTACAGGTACAAGTATAACTACGGCCAGCACCGACGGGATGAAGTGGAATAGGTTACGCCATCCGTGACGTTGCTGACCGGTGAGAAACAAAATATACAGATACAGGAAGGGGCCGTGCAGGAACGGAAATGGCAGCTCCCATCCGATGAGCGCCGGCATGTCGCTCATTTTGTTGGACGCATACCAGCCCATCAGCGCCTGGTGAATGATCGCAAAAAAGAACCACGCACTCAATATTTTATCTGCAGTACTTTTTTTCGGCTTGCTGATCAGGATAACAAACAGGAAAAGCGAGATAAAAACACCGCCCATATATATAACACGCCAATCCGATAACATATCAGTTGTTAGTCTTGTGTAGTAAATACCAAATATAATGAGTTCCCTCTTGTATACAAATGTATTTACCAGACTAACCCTGAATATTTCAGCGTTTCAGCCGCATGCCCATGCCCATTTCTATGCTGATGTTTTGGAAAGTGCTGACAGGGTAACCTTCAAAGGGATAAAAAGGCAGGTAGGTCCTCGCATTGAAAGTATACCGTTTTCTTCCGAGTGACCAGTCCACCAGCAGTCCTACATCTGGCATGGTGGTGCTGGTTTTCGTGGTAATCTTTTCCAGGCCGGGATAATCCAGCGTTTCTTTGAACGCGATACGCCGCACACCACCCATAGCCAGTAAAGTAAGCCGGATAAATTTCCGGGGGCCGGTCATCGAATACCCCACTCCGAATTTTTGGGAGAACTGCAGGCTATAGTTCGTTTCGATGTTATAGGTATTTCTGGCCACAGCACTGGCCAGCATTGTATGAGAGCCTACCACCCAATTCCCTTTTAACGGATATTCCAGGACAACGGAGGTGAGGGCTTTCACCGGCAGACTCCACGGCAGTATGCCTATGGCAGGTTTGATAGTGAGGTGGGACAATGGGGATGTTGCAGGATGGTCTTGCCCATGTACGCTGGTCGCCAATAATATCAGGCAAGTAAAAAAAATGTTTCGCATAAGCCGTTTTAAATGTTTTCAAAGAAAAAGGAGAGCGCTCTTTTGATGTTCGTCTTTTTGGAATCGAGGTGGCCTTTTCCGGGTGTTATATAATCCCGGAGAATATAATGGGGATAGTATGCCTGGAGGGTGCCGCGAAAACCAACAAAAGGCGGACGCATCTTTTCCTCCAACTCTCCAAGGGCCAGGAAGAAACTGCCGCTCCCCTCCCTGTTTCGCTCCCGGTAGGCCATTTCGTTCCTTAGTACAATAGCATCGTCATACCAGAAGGAAGGGCTCAGGCACAGGTAGTGACCAAACACGCTATTGTGGTTCGTGAAGCTGTGCCCCACCAGCAGACCTCCTGCTGAATGTCCCAGTATGCCTCTTCCCGCGCGGGAGGGAACGGCATGGAACTCCGACTCTATCCGGGGAATCAGTTCTGCTTCAATAAACTCAACGAATTTATCAGCTCCCCCGCTGCCAATGTTACTGGGAGTTGGCGTATAGTCGTCCAACCGATCATGGCCCCAGCCAATGCCCACCACTAACACCCCATCCCGGTGACGGTCCCGGGCCTGCTTTTCACATTCCAGCGCGGTAAACTCAAAATCCAGTTTTGCATCCAACACATAAAGGGTACGGTATCCTTTGGCCGGGGAGTAATTTTCCGGCAAGGCCACTTTAATGTCATAGTTGCCACCGTTGGCAGTGGAGGTGAGGTTAAACTCTTTCAGACGGCTTTTCTCAAATGTTTCCTTGCTGCAAGCCGAAAAAATCAGTGTCAGGCCCAAACATCCGGCCAGCCACCAGGTACTGCACAGTTTCATCTGTTTCGCGATTTTAAGATCAATAATGCGGCCGAAGACACGGCCATTCCGTGAGCAAAACTATCAAAGAGCCAGCGCCCAAACGGTTCACCAGATAAGGTGGCACCTGCTCTGGCAAAGAATTTCCAGCTAATGGGACGTGAGGGTAGCCTTTTACAAACGCCCATGCAAATTATCCGTATAAAAATCTTGATGCGCACAAAGATTTTATTAGTGCCCTACTTCCAAATTTGTGTTATAAATGTGTAAATATGAATCCATCCCGAACAATCAAAGTTTTATCCCGCATCTACCTCTACCTGTCTGCGGGAAGTTTTTTTATGGTAAGCATGATGGGCTTTTTTAGTCCGCAGGCGGTAATGGACCTGGTACAGGTGAAGCTGCCCAACAGTGATGCATTCAGTTCTATCAGAGGTGTATATGGTGGCGTAGGGCTAACGATTACGGTCATGCTGGTGCGTTGGGCGCTAAAGGACATACAGCAGGGGGTTGTTTTTCTATGCTGGCTGTGGGGGCTCTATGCCCTGTCGAGGATCATCACCTGGACGGTAGAAGGTCCACTGGGAGCTTTTGGCACCCAATGGCTGGTCATTGAAAGCGTGTTTTTTATATTGGGTGCGTTGTTGTGGCTGCGTTTGCAGCGGTACAGGGTTTCTGCCCAGGGGCTATGACGGAAAATCATCATCCGGTGAAATGGCAAGAGGTTGTAACGCACAGGTTACAACCTCTTGTCGTTTAGTAACATTTATCGTACAAACGGTGTCTTGAAAGCATAGAACGCTACGCCAAGATAGCGATAGCCGACCTGCTCATAAGGATAGTCGTTCCTGTTGATCGTATAGGTGTGGTTATTTATCTGTTGATTATAGAACGCATGCACGGGCTGGCTGCCGGGCACCTGCGTGGTATTGCCAGCCGGAGATATCGATCTTGGGAACAGTCGAACCGGGGTTGTCGCCCAGCACAATGGTACCAAAAAGCCCTTTGGTAGGATCGCCGGCAGCATTGCGGGCTGTTTTCTGGTCATAAAGGGTCATGGTTTAGTGAGAAAATGTAATAGGTATAATTTTGAGTTCGAAGGATTTTAACTATGGGTTATCACTACAGACAAACGGGTTTCCAAAACATCAACAAACGGGCACAAACGGGTTGATCACTGAGGGATTTTATCGTATGGCTGCGCATACAAATATAATTAACCGAAATAATGTTGTATTTTATTTTTTCATCATGATAATTCCGGAAGATGACTTACGCGAAGTCCCTCACGATTATCCTTACCGGGACCAGGTATTTTGTCAAAAGAGAATATAAGTCCAAATCCGAATAGGGTTTCCGAAGAAACTCAATTTCGTCTAGTCCGGTTTCTTGTTTTATACTACCAACATTTGAAAAAACGTCGGCACTTAAGAAAATTATCGGGACCCGAAGTTGGGCCGTGTAAGGACTTTGTTTCAGTTGCGTAGCGAAATCAACACCGGATAATTGCGGCAACGTCATATCACAGATAATGACATTGGGCATTTCCGTCCTAACAACTTCTATAGCAGAAAGTGCGTCTTCCAACATGATGCATTTCGCCCCGGTATGTTTAATATTTCTTTCGAGCCGGCTCCTGGACATATGGTCATCGTCGATACACAAAATTTTATACCCTTGCAAAGCACCTTTTATCTCCTGAAGGCCTTGTTTCACGATGGGGGCTTCTGCGACTATCAACGGCATTTCAAAACGGAATATGACAAACTCACCTAACACATAAGCATAAACGTCCCCGTCCATTAACCTGGCAATATGTTTAATAATAGGCAACCCCAGCCCGGTGCTATTTTTTTGATTGGTGGACACAAAAGGTTTGAATATATCATTGAGTTTGTCAGGGGCAATATAACCAGCGTTCTTCGTCTCGATGATCAGGCGCTCGCATTCCTGGTAAATTTTCACCTGGGCTATATTATTTTGCCCTGTATGTTTGACAACGTTGGAACTTAAATTATTGATGATCGTATATAATGCCAGTTTATCAATTGAAATATAATCCGGCAATGTTTTATCATAGGAGATTTCCAGCTTTACTTTTCTTGCATTGGCAATAACACGTTGCATGCCTATGCAGTTATCGAAAACAAACTTCAAATTTACAGTTTCAGGGGGATGAAGATCATTGTATTTACCAGCCTCAATGCGTGCCAGGTCTAAATGATTATTCACCAATTCTGCTGCCAGGTGTGCCGACTCAAGAAGATTGTCAACTTCCTGCTTCACTTCATCAGAAAAGTTGTTTTTATGTAAATTAAAAAACTCAGCTATCCCCATAATATTGCTTAACGGGGTTCTTAACTCATGCGACGTTTCTCTCAGAAAATTTGTTTTGTATACATTCGCCTCAAATAACTGTTGAGCCATCTTTTTGTTTTTCTCAATTTCGGCGACCCACCTTTTGACAAAATAGAAAATGGTAACACCCGAAAGGCCTGCAGCAGTAAAAATTACTACCCATCTCACCTTGATTGCGGTCTTATAGGCCATTGGAAGTGGGGTAAACCAACTGTGGTAATAGTTTAATTCTAAAAAAACGAGCATCCCAATAGCCAATACTACAGGGAAAATCACCAATTTCTTTCCTCGTAATAAAAAAACAGCGACTCCTAACAGGAAAGCAACCAGCGTAGATATTTCACTGCTTGGTCCCAGTAGAATCCCATAAAAACACAGGGCTCCATGTAGCACTACAAAGAAGATACTTATATTTAGGTATAGTCCTATCTTCTTCGTGAGATAAGGCAATAACAAAAAAAATACGCCAAATGTAATCTCAATATATTTTATCGGCTCATATTCAAGTATACTATAAACATAAAGACCCAGGGTCAGGGACAAAGCGGAGATCAAATAACAAATCCTACGGAAAACAGATTCACTAGTCGGGCTGGAAATAAGAGACATGTTAACAGGTTATCATTAGAGGAAAACAATATTACCAAGTAACAAAGAAACGACAAAAATGATTGTCAGCATAAAATAAAAAATCGCAATAACATATTGGTTGTCAGTCCAGTCTAAAAAATGGGGTTTTCATAGAAATCAAACTACCTACTTTCACAAAGGAGGTTCAACATTGGTACCAGTGCGCAAAACAGAAAGACATACAAATGATAGGTAAAATCGTCCTCCTTGGGACTTCTAAAATACCATATGCGATAAGCGATGTACCAGTGAACCCCAATTTGTGCAAACAATAAGCATCTCAGCAAGATAGTATCCAATAAGTGAACCATTGTTACCTGCGTGAGCATGGCCATTAATACCAAAGCAGGTGACATAATTAAATATTGAAATATCATCACCAGACGCCCCTTTTCCTCCCCAAGTGAAATTGTTAAGGTTTTACGTCCCATCAAACGATCACCCTCAACATCACGAAAATCCTGGAGAGGCAAACTAGAGCCGGCCCAAATGCTTAACAATGCGAAATACCAATAAACATTTCCGCTGATTTTTCCTTCTGGTGATGCAATAACCCATTGTGCTGTAAATAAAATAAACGTTCCTAATGACATTCCCAGGTGGTTTTTAGTCAACCAATGTGATGACCACCCCCATTGATTCAATCCTGCTGTGACGACAATCCAAGCGATGCTTATAAAAAAAATGTGTAAATAGAAGGCAACAATGAGGAAGAGAGCATTATATATCAAAAAACGAATCTTAGTTTCTTTCTGTGTGACAAATCCTGTAGGTAGGGGCCGGTAAGGTTTATTAATTGCATCCTCGGCTATACTGTGTAGTTGATTACTTATGCAGAAGGTGTAGATATATAAGCTCGCATAGATAAGGCTAAATAATAGCTGTCCTGGCAAGTAGCGGATGGGGGGACGAACATATATCCATCCATTAAAAAAAGCGATGACGGAGGGTACAATTGTATCCTTAATATCATTGCTGATAAACCGCCATATAACGACAATCTCCCTTAAAGCGAAACGGCAACAGTAAAAGTTGCGGTAACGCCTCCTTTTACGGCAAAGAACATTCATGGGGCACATATTGTATGTGTCCTAAGTTAACGATTTATGCCGCAATTTTACTACAGTGTACCTGCCACCCTTCTATCTCTGCATATCATTATTTTAAATTTTTTAATAATATCAATTCTAATTGTTTATGATCTAACGGCTTGCTTAAAAAGTCCTTGCAACCCGCAGAAAGAAATTTATCTTTTTCATAGACCGAACCAGTTACAACAACAACTGGAATAGACTTTAATTTACTATCGTTTTTGATGTGCTGAAGAACCTCCATCCCATCCATTTTCTCCATTGTTTTATCTATTAAAATCAGGTCCGGAACTAATTCCTGTGCTTTAGCCAGGCCTGCCTCACCGTCTATAGCCTTGTACAGTTTACACCCGCGTGTTAGTATCCGAACTGAATTGTAGGTATCTAAATTATCATCAATTATCAATATCGTTTTATCATCAAAAGAATGCGTAACTGGTTTTTCATCATCTAAAGTTACAAGGAGCTCCTGTCGCTGATCAACAACATCAAATATTTGGACACTGAAGGTTGTTCCATTCTCCATTGTACTTGCTACTTCAATTTTTCCTCCAAGCCTGCCTACCGCCGTTCTTACTATATCCAGCCCAATACCATTCCCCTCCGTTCCGCTGCCTCTTTCATAGCCTCCTTTGGTCGTCACATAGCGTTCAAACAAGTTCACACGTACTTCTGGAGGTATATAGCCCAAATTATGTACTGCTATTTTAAGTCCCCATCTATCAATATTAGATAACGTAACAGTGATAGCCGTATTATTAGCTCCGTACTTTGATGCGTTAGAAATCAAATTGCCCAAAATCTGTGTCAGCATCAATCTGTCTGCATTGATAATGGGACGCAAATCATGATATTTTAGACGGATAATTTGGCCTTTTTCTTCAGCATTGGGAGATAGCATGTCGATCACAGACCCAACCCACGGCAAGACAAGAAACGGCTTACATTCCAGCTCATAAATTCCATTCTCAATTTTTGCTAATGAAATCACACTGTCAATCATCAGCTTCGCATAACTCATGGCAGGCTTAGCCCTCTTAATATACTGTTCAAATATGGCCATATGTTCAGGGGAATCCAATTGCTTAATGTACCTTTCAAGCCTTTGAATACTCTGAGAAATCGGATTTAAAGCATTCCCTATTTCATGTGTTGTATCCGCCAAAAACTTTCTCCTAGCCTTGTCATATCCTTCAACAGCTCTTGCCAGTAACCAAATTACGCCAAGCATCAGCGCCAAAATACCAGCATTACTTAACCATCTGAATATATAATAGTTATGATGATTACCAAGCGGCAATGGTTTTATCACGTCGTAATAATTGTTCAATTCAGTTATACACATTACAATGGCAACAACACCAATTGAGCACCACTTGTTAAGACTATTACGAAATATCAGGGTTGTGCCACCAACCAAAAACACAAATAAAAAAGCAGCAACCAGCATAGTAGGTAGTACCATCCCCAATAAAGCTCCAAAGTAAACAGCACCGAAGCAATGTATACCCAACACAGCATATTTTGAGATCTGGCTTTTTCCAAAGTAATTCAGTACTACTAAGGCAATGAAGCTACTGCCCTCAAACAGCACCCCATAAAGCAACAACCTATTAGGGAGTATACTGTAAAAAATGAATCCAACAGCATACACCATTAACCCGGTTACAATTCCCAGGACATTAATAATCTGAATTGCTTTTCTATCTTCTACAGGAGCTCTGGATGTTCCAATATCAATAATCGATTTAACAAATGTAACAATGTCAATTCTCATGGATTTCATACCAAATTAAATTTTGAGGATTTCTGTTGTAGGTTATATTCTATCATTTGGGCGTTAATGCAGGAGCAATACTAAGCGTTTAAACATCTATCTTGTAGGATAATTTAAGTATTTTGCCTGAAACAAAAAAAAGTATATAGGCTACCCCGATAGAGGCAAAAAACTGTATTGGTCCTGCTTAAACCGTCAGTTGAACACAGACAGTTTAAAATTTATACTAATTCGTCAATCTAAAACCCTTTCATGATCTGATACTGACAACGTTTTAGAACGCAAAAGGTACTTGTCCATTTCAGTTTTTTTATTCACCAGTTATCCAGATCATCTTATTTAGGAAGATATCCTTACATATAGTTGGCTAAATTCTTATCTTTAGCAGGATTTTACTATTCACTGTATTGATGCAATAACACACCAAAACATCATGCTCCCAATTCCCTTTGACGATCGATTAGACAAAGATGTACTGAACCATCTTTATGGCACCAACGCCGCAGATATATCAGCCGTTTCACATGCCGAAGCCATATTCTCCGACTATGTGGAAAATATGGATAACTATCTCAATTCTTTGATAGAAGCAGCAAGCACAGGTGGTTACCCAACAGGAAAGATCGTTTCCCATACGCTGTTAACTAAAATACGAAGCGTGGGCCTGACAGACCTGGAAAAACCAGCAGTTGAGATTGAATATTTATACAGAATGCAGGAGGACCCGATACAAATTATTGCGTCCGTAGAGAAATTCCGGACCCTGGAAAAAGAATACCGGCAAATTATAATAGATCAACACATTTGCCTGCAGGAATTCTTGAGTTTACGCTAAAAGATTAATTCCCCCCAATAGTAACAATACATTAATCTGCCACGCAAGCTGCTCACAATTATTTAATATGCAATGTCTGCCGCGCGTATTACTTTTGAGCGATATGTCAGACACCTGTCTGCCTTAAAAAGGCCTGTATGCAGCAATCCACTTATACCAGCCCGCTCGATAAGTTGAATGATGAAGCACTGCTGGAACAATTCCGGCAGGGCAATACCCTTGCGTTTGAAGAATTATACAAAAGATTCTGGGGAGTCCTTTACCTCCAGGCATACCGTATACTAATACACGAAGAAGATGCACAGGACATTGTACAGGAAGTGTTCACCGCCCTTTGGACCAAAGCAGCTAACATAACGCTTTCCGGTTCGCTGGCCGGTTATTTATATGCTGCTACGCGCAACAGGGTATTGAATATGCTGGCATCCAAACGTACGTACCGGCACCATCTGTCTTCCCTGAAACAGTCGCTCTCCGATACTGATAATAACTCCCTCCAATACATTACGGAAAAAGAAATGACAGCCCGTATGGAGCGGGAAATACGTGCCCTGCCGGCTAAAATGAGGGAAGTATTTGAGCTAAGCCGGAAAACGGCCCTTACTCATAAAGAAATAGCCCACCAGCTGCAGCTTTCACAGGAAACTGTCAAGAAACAAATCAGCAATGCCATCCGCACCCTCCGTCATAAAATGGCCCATTTCTCCTTTTTCTGTTGAGCCCACCCTGTTAATTTTAAAATAATCTGCCGGCATCTACCCCCCTTTTCATTTTCAGCTGTCATATAGAAAAGGTACATCCCTTTTAATATGCCCATGCATGACATCAAAAAGCTACTGAAAAAATATGTAGCCGGTAACTGCACACCGGAAGAACAGCTGTTGGTAGAACAATGGTACCAGCAGGAAAGCGACAATAGTAAAGCAGATACTTCCGGCCTCCGGTTTGAGCAGCTGGAAAGCACTATATGGCAACAGATACAACAACAAACATCCCCGTCTGCCAAACGGGTAACGATGCAACGTTATACCCTGCCGAAAATAGCAGCGTCCCTGTTACTGATAATAGGCGCTGGTATGCTTATGTGGCTGCGCTGGCCGGCTAAAGAAAACCTGCAGGAAGTATTTGCGTCAAAAACAAAACCGCTGCAGCTAATCCTCGACGATGGCACACGGGTATGGCTAAACGCAGGCAGCGGCTTGCGGTACCCTGCTCATTTCACCGGCGACGCCAGAAAGATAGAACTGCTGTCCGGGGAAATGTACCTCGATGTAAAACAGGACCCGGCACGCCCCTTTATCGTAAAGTCGGGCCATGTCAATACCCGGGTACTGGGTACGGTATTTAATGTGCGGATGTACCCCCGGCTGGCCTTCCTTCAGGTAACGGTGCAACAAGGAAAAGTGGCCGTTCAGGGCGATGCTACCCTGCAGCCCATGGCGGGAAAGGAAGTAGTGGTACTGCCTGATGAACAACTGACTGTCAACACCGGATCACAGACATTCAGCAAAACCAGCGTAGACGGAACGGCGGTAAACGCATGGACAACCGGTAAACTGCTTTTTAATAATGAAAGACTGGATGTGATAGCATTGATGCTGGAAAACAAATACAACAGGAAAATTTCTTTTGCCGACACCAGCCTTGGGGCCTATCGCATTACCGCTGGCATTGAAACAGCTGATTCCTTATCAGATGTACTGGACATGCTTTGCCTGGCTAACAAACTAAGCTATTCCATGAATGGCCAGCACATTATTTTTCGTAAACAAACACCTTAAAATATATCGCCTATGCCTGTCACATAAGGTCAGTAAAAAGCCGGCAAGGGTTACCCCACCGGCCCGTGTAAAAGAAAAGATCAATGCGTAACGCCAATCACTTATTGATCCTTCCCACTGGATTTTATTAACGATTAAATCAATTATTAAAACCCGTATAAAGGTATGAAAATTTATACCAGAATTGTTGTGTCCTTACTTCAACAGATCAGGAAAACAGGATGCAGGCTATTTATCCTTATGATGGTAAGCGCTCAGCTATTGCTGGGAGCCGTTTCCAATGGACAGTCGCATGCCGGTACTGAAACCATCGACTATACGTTTTCCGGGCAATCACTCAAAGAAGCATTTGCCATCATTCAACAAAAAACAAACTACCTCTTTGTTTACAATGAACAACTAATAGCACCCTTCAAAACGGTGGAACTGCATGCCAGACAGAAAACGGTGGCATGGACGGTCCATGAATTACTGCGTAACACCAGGCTGACCTATAAAATACAAAACAACAAAATAATCATCCTGGAAAAAGAACCCGCCGCTCCTGCCCTTCCCGCCCGCCCCGCCACACCAGTGGAAAAAGTAAGCGGCAAAGTCACCGATGAAAAAGGCATGCCGCTGCCAGGTGTAACAGTGGCTGTAAAAAATGTCAACCGCGGCGACATCACCAACAGCGAAGGTATTTTCTCTGTAGACGCCGCCGTGGGCGATATCCTGCTCTTTTCCATGTCTGGCTATATGCGCCGCGAAGTAACCGTTTCTGCCCGGCAGCTGCCTGTTACAGTACTGCAGGAAGATGTAAAAGGACTGGAAGAAGTCGTGGTGGTGGGATACGGCACGCAAAAGAAACGCGATATCACCGGCTCCATCTCTTCGGTAAAAGGAAACGACATCGCAGAACAACCAACCACCAATGCTGCACAGGCATTAAAAGGAAAGGTGGCAGGCCTGGATGTGTTCAGCAGCGGCAATGAGCCGGGCGCGGGCGCCAATATCCTCCTGCGCGGGCAACGGTCCATCAAAAACGACAACAGCCCGCTGATCGTATTGGATGGCATTCCCATGGTAGGCGGCTTCAATGAAATCAATCCTAATGATATTGCTTCTGTTGAAGTTTTAAAAGATGCTTCTTCTACTGCCATCTACGGATCCCGCGCTGCGAACGGCGTATTGATCATTACGACCAAAAGAGGAAAAGCAGGAAAAACAAACGTTGCCTACGATGCTTATTATGGTATTACGGCGATCACTAAAAAACTGGACCTGATGAATGGTGAGCAGTTCGCACAGCTGCGCCGGGAAGCCGCCAGAACAGCCGATCCAAATAACAACTACCCTGCTGATCCCACCCTTTTCGATGATATCGCCCTGCGATCGCTGGCACAAGGCAGGTCTACCGATTGGCAGGACCTTATTTACCATCATGGCGCCAAACAAAACCATCAATTGTCTTTGACCGGTGGCAAGGAAAAAACACAATTCGCTGTTTCCTTTAACTACTTCAAGGAAAAAGGGATCATCGATAAAACAGATTTTACCCGGGGAGCCTTGCGTATCAACCTCGACCACCAGGTCAACAGCCATATCCGGATGGGCATGTCCACACTGGCCAGCATGTCTGTTCAGAATGTAACAGACAATACGGTATTTGATAATGCCTTACGCTTAAATCCACTCGGCATTCCCTACGACAGCACCGGGAAACTGCTGTTCCGCCCTAATAATGATGAAGGACAACGGGTAAACCCGCTGACCATTATCAAAAACACCATCATTCAACGCTATAAGACACGTGTATTTGCCAGCATGTACGGCGAGTGGGATATCTTCAAAGACCTCACCTACCGCCTGAATATAGGACCGGAAATGGAAGCGTCAAAAGACGGTTATTTCAAAGGCAGCGAAACAGACGATAACCAGGGAGGGAATGCGACTGCAGGCCTGAGCAATGCAGATATATTCTCTATAACGGTAGAGAATATACTAAAATATACCAAACAACTGTCGAAGTCGCAACGGCTGGGCGTTACCTTACTGCAAAGCTCCCAACAGCAGACCGTCAACAGCTCCGGTATCCGGGCAAATAAACTGCCCTATGAGACCCAAAGCTACCACAACCTGGAAACAGCAGGCGAAGTCACCGGCATCACCAGCGACTACCGCAAATCACTGTTGCTGTCTTACATGGCCCGTGTAAACTACGATTACAAAAACCGCTATCTCCTTACCATTACCGGGAGAGCAGATGGTTCCTCGGTTTTTGCTGCCGGACATAAATGGGGATACTTCCCTTCTGCCGCTGTTGCATGGCGTGTAGACGCAGAACCATTTATGCAATCCCTGCGCCAGGTAAACGCCTTAAAACTGCGCCTCAGTTATGGAAGCACCGGTTTTAACGGAATTCTGCCTTATGGCACCTTCAGCACGCTCAAAAAGAGCAGCTATGCTTTTGGGGAAACAGGGATGAATGGCTTCCAGCCCGCTACCATCGCCAACCCTAACCTTAAATGGGAATCCACTACCTCGCTGAATGCCGGGATCGATTTTGCTTTGTTTAACAATCGTATTACAGGCACGGTAGAGCACTATATTGCCAATACTAAAAATATCCTGTTAAGAAGAAGTATACCCGGCAGCACTGGCTATACAGAAGTATTGCAAAACGTTGGCGCCACCCGTAATAAGGGATGGGAAGTGACCCTGTCTACCGTCAACATCCATAACGAAAATGGTTTTCAATGGAGCACTGATCTGAACTTCTCCACCAACAAAAATGAAATTGTGCAATTGTATGGAGATGGGAAAGACGATGTGGGCAACCAGTGGTTTATTGGCCAGCCGATCAAAGTATTCTATGACTACCAGAAAACAGGCATCTGGCAAACCAGTGAGCTGGAAACAGCGAAGAATTATGGCGCCAAACCCGGACAGATAAAGCTGCTGGACAGAAATGGAGACAAACAATACAGTGACCAGGACCGCATCATCCTGGGGTCAGAGTTCCCGGGCTGGATCGGCGGTATGACCAACCGTTTCTCCTATAAAGGCCTGGAGCTGGCTGTTGTCATAAACACCCGCCAGCACTACCTGATCAATTCCAGGTGGTTCGAAAACAATAACCGTTTGGCCGGCAGGTACAACAACATCAATGTAAATTACTGGACACCGGAAAATCCTACCAATGACAACCCACGTCCCGATAAGAACCAGGAAAGCGTATACCTCGGTTCTACACTAGCCTACAAAGATGCCAGCTTCGTGAGGGTAAAAAATCTGGCATTGGCTTACTCGCTGCCATCATTATGGTTGCAACGCGCCGCCATTAAAACTTTAAAAATTACACTGAGTGCCGAAAATCCATTTACCATTACAGGGTATAAAGGACAAGACCCCGAATTCGAATCAGACGGTACCCGCGCTATGTACCCTACCGTAAAAATGTATGCCATCGGCCTCAATGCAGCTTTTTAATGATTAAAAAACAGGTTATGATATTTAATAAACATCTTCCTATACTGACTGCCATATCTCTTTGCTGCGTGGTTTTCACGTCCTGCAGCCTGGATGAAAAAGATCTGTACAAACCAGTGCCGGAAGCCATATACAGTACGCCTGCCGGCATCTCCAATGGTGTTACCGGCGTATATAGCAAACTGAGAGGGCTATACGGCTCTCAGAAAGGATTTACCGTCACCACCATGGGCACGGACCTCTTCCAGCACGGAAAAGATGGTGGCTATAAATACATGGACGACTACTCCGCCGCCCTCAATCCCGCTGATGATTACCTGAATGCTGTCTGGAACGATTGTTACGCCGGTATCAACGCCGCCAATACAGTCCTTGACAAGATAGACCTGGTAACTATGGATGACAAAATCAAAAACCAGTATAAAGCGGAAACCCGTTTTTTACGGGCACATTACTATTACTGGTTGACCCTTCAGTTTGGAGATGTGGTATATACCGCGCATGAAACCAAAGGGGTGGTAACAGATGCCGGCAGAACGGCGAAGGAGGAAATATGGAAAAGCATGCTGGAAGATACGCAGTTTGCGGCCGATCAACTGAGCTGGACTTCTCCTGATTATGGACGGATCACCAAAGGCGCTGCCCTTCATCAACTGGCAAAAATCAGGCTGTTGCTGAAAGATTACGACGGCGCGGCTGCCGCTGCCATTAAAGTGATCAAAGAAGGGCCTTATCAGCTGGTAAAAACCTACGGTGGCATATTTGAATATAACAACCAGCGAAATACGGAGATCGTATTTGCCGTGCAATACCTTAACAATGCCCTGTTTAATGACGACGGTAATCAGGGACATGCGTTCTTTACGCCTGCCTATGATCAGTTTGCCGGTTTAAAACGTGACCTGGAACAAGGCGGCCGTCCCTATACCCGGTTCAGGCCCACCACCTTCTTCAGAGAACTGTTTGATCAAAACGATGCACGTTTTGACGTCACCTTCCGCTATACCTGGACCTACAATAATACCGCTACCCTGCCGGCAGGAAAAAAGATAGGCGACACCGTAGTATGGCAAATATCACCGGGTGTTACCTCGCTGATTGCGCCGAATAATGACAACATGCACTGGGGCATCAAAAAACATGATGATCCTACCCGCGCCAGTGTGCAAGCCCTCAACGGGTTCCGTGATTTTTTTGTGTACCGCTTTTCAGAAACCTACCTGCTGGCTGCTGAAGCTTTGATAATGGCTGGAAAACCCAACGAGGCCCTGCCCTACTTCAATACAGTCAGGGCCAGGGCGGCCAAACCAGGAAAACAGCTGCCTGATGTCACCGTTGCCCAGCTGGATATAGACCAGCTCCTCGATGAACGTGCACGGGAACTGGGTGGCGAAGGTATGCGGTGGATGGACCTTGTCCGTACCGGCAAGCTGATAGAAAGAGTGAAGAAATACAATCCCAACGCGGTGAACATAAAGGCATACCACGTCTTACGTCCCATTCCGCAGGCACAAATAGATCTGTCTACCGTTAAATTCCCACAGAACAACGGATATTTTTAAATCAAAAAAACAAATGAATGAAACGCTGTTTTTTTATTGTACTGGCATGGTGTGGCACCTGGAGCGCCGTCCACGCACAAACAACGCCACCTGCCAGAGAAAAGATTGATTCCATACTAGAAGATTTTCACCAACGCCCGGACCGCATCCTGGTGGCTGCCCACCGGTCGGCACATACCCATTACCCGGAAAACTCTTTGGGCGCTATTAAAGAAGCGATCAGACAAGGGATCGACATCGCGGAACTGGATGTACGGATGACCAAAGACAGCGTGCTGGTGCTCATGCATGATAAAACCATCACCCGCACCACAGGAAAAAAAGGGAAAGTAAGCAGCTACACTTACGCGGAGTTGCAACAATTTCCTTTGCTGCACAACGGGCAGCCCACTACCGAAAGAATACCCACTTTCAAAGAAGCATTATTGCTGGCCAAAGGACATATCATCATCGATATAGACTTCAAGGCCGACAGTCAGGAAGCGGCCCGGCAGACATGTGCGGAGATAAAATCTACCGGCACTACCAAACAGGTCCTGTTTTTTATCTATGATCACCAACAAGCGCCATTCCTGCAAAGTATCGATAAACAAATACCCATCATGCCCAGATCACATAACGCTGCGGAAACAGCTGCCATCCTGGGAATGGGTAAGTTCCCTGTCATTCATATCGATGACTCCTTTTCTGACAGCGTGATAACCACCATCCGCACCGCAGGACCACGGGTATGGATCAACGCATTGGGAGACTTTGACGAGATGGAAAGAGCGGCCGAAAATACCGGATTTGATCAGCTGCTGTCAAAATTCAGGCAGGCCAATGTTATCCAGACTGATTTACCGGAGCAACTGCTTCGTTATTTGAGGAAAAAGGGACTGCACCAATAGCAAGGCCCAATATAGATAGTCACGACTTCATCTCTTATAATTAGATGAGGTCGTGACTATTTTATTTACCGATAGATGATCTTATTGTATGACACCTTTGGGTCAGCCATAATAAAGTAAAACCCTAGGGATTCATAATCCGTATCAATCTTTTGCTTACGATGTAATTAGGTGTATAAAGCGTATTGTCAGTAGAAGACGTTAGTGGTGCATCCCGGTCTATAGCATAGCCAAATACCCCGCCTTTTTTACCGCCGGAAGGCTCCCACCGCGCGTAGTCAAAAGCACGGCCTGTACCATTTACAGGGTAAGTCACATCATACCATACATTGCCTGGATACCCTCTTTCTTCGTAGAAGGAGAAACCGGGCACGAACTGTGTGGATTTGATATAGGGAGAAAATGTGTTCCATGTTGACTGAAGCGTGGATGCTCCCCGGCCATACGCCTGCAGCCATACATAATCCACCATGGTATACACTTTTTTGAACAGGCTGTTACTGCCGCTCTGATTGGTATCAAATGTCAACAGTTTACCGGTGCCGGATTTAGGGCCCAGGAATTTGGACAAGGCAGTGTAAACTCCTGCCATCCTGGTTAACTGCGTACCGGAGGGATTACTTTCGATATCAATGTCATAGCCGTCAAATCCATAGCGGTTAACGATACTGTCCATGATGCGCTTCGCCGTTGTGGCGTAACCGGTATTATTATCCGGAGCGCCGGGCGCCAGGTCCAGGTTTCCGGTAACGATGACTTTAGTTCCTTTAGCATGTAAAGCGTTGATCCATTGGGGAACACTGTCTGCAATCGGGGAGCTGGGGCTGAAACAAAACAGGATCAGCACATCAAGGCTGTCGGGCACCTGTGAAAAGTTGGAGCCATTGGGCGCGGCGCCGTAACAAGGCCCCTGGAACCGGTAAAAGCCGGCGTAAATCTCATGCGGGCTCTTTTTGTAGGCAATCAGGTTGCTGTCGGCAATAGCGCCAGCGGTAACGGCGACTTTCGCCGCATCTGTGGCTTGTTTGGAGAGCGTGTCGTTAGCCAGGTTTTTAGTGCAGGCATTCATCAGCAGGCAGGATGAAAACAGCAAGGCAGCAGCCATGGCTGTTTGCACAGGATTTGAAATTTTCATGTTGTTCAGATTTGGTTTTATAAAAAATATATTTCGCGCACGTATCCATAAAGGATAGATACACTTGCTGAAATCTGAAAGATGAGGGCTGCAATGGGAACCATCGTTGTTTGTCATTATTCACTATCCGGTGGCGGGTTGAACGTGGAATCCGGGGCCGGTTAACCTGCGTATTTAGCTACGCCGTTGCTCATGATCATCTAATTTACTAAAAGTTGTTGACGCGGCCATCATATCGTCAGGAGTAATTACAAATTTTACCAGCGTTTGGTTTATTAATTTTTTTGTGCCTGAAAAACAACAAACTGTATTTTTGAGCAACGACTTATTTCCAGCATGCATGAACAACTAACCAAATATATTACAGATCACAGTCCATTAAAGGAAGAGCACCTGCAGCAGGTGTTGTCTTACTTTAAACCCCTGCGGGTGAAAAAGAATACGCTCCTGTCGAGGATTGGAGAGCCCTCCAGGCGCATGTTTTTTATCAACACCGGGTGTTTGCGGGTGTATTTTATCAAGCCGGATGGAAGAGAAGTCACCCGGCGCTTTGCTTTCGAAAATTCATTTTCCTCTTCCCTGACTTCGTTCATCGGAGGTACAATACTGAAAGAGGCCACCCAGGCGGTGGAGCTATCTGAGCTGTTATATATTGACCGCCTTGATTTTTATGGGCTCGTAGATACCGTGCCTGGCTGGGATTTATTTTACCGGTACTGCCTTGAATACGCCTATGTGACCAATACCAGACGCCTGGAGGATTTTATCACCCTGAGCGCCCGGGAGCGTTATCGTTTGTTACTGGAAGAAAACCCTGAAGTAGTGCTCCGTTTGCCTAATAAACTGGTAGCGAATTATTTGAACATCACCCAGGAAGCACTTAGCAGAATAAAATCTGATATCTGATTTATTGATCCGGATCAAAGTTTACTACCCGAGATAATGGGACTTTTGTGGTCAAATATTTCGTGTATGCGTATTGTAACATTGGAAGAACACATTGTCTTTCCCGAATTGGTCCGGGAGATAGCCGAAGCGGGACAGCTATCCGCCATTAAAAGAATGGAAGCGCTGCTGGCAGACATTACAGATGCCCGTTTAGCGTCTATGAATGCAAACGGGATTGATATGCAAGTGTTGTCTGTAGTAGGAAAAGGAGCAGAAATGCTGCCACCGGGAAAGGACCTGGCGTTCGCAGCCCGGTATAACGATGCTATTGCGTCCCGGATAGCGCCCTATCCGGACCGTTTTAAAGCATTTGCCCATTTACCGATGGCCTCCCCACAGGCGGCGGCTGATGAACTGGAACGCACGCATGTGGAACATGGTTTCTGCGGTGCGCTGGTCAACGGGCTTATCAACGACAGATTCCTGGACCATCCATCGTTTGCGCCGCTGCTGGAAAGAGCGGAACACTTACAGCTACCACTGTACCTGCATCCTGGCCTGCCGCCGGAAGCAGTGGCAAAAGCCTATTATAGCGATCTGCCCGGATCGGCAGGCACCGTCCTCTCCGCTTTCGGTTGGGGATGGCATTCGGAAACAGCCCTGCACGTACTGCGTTTAGTCTTTTCCGGTACCCTCGATCGTTATCCCCGTTTAAAAATTATCATTGGCCATATGGGTGAAATGATACCCATGATGATGGCGCGGACAGAAAATGCCGGCAATAGCATAGGGCTTCCGCGGCCTGTCAGCCAAACATTACGGGAGCAGGTACATATCACCACCAGCGGTATTTTCACCCTGCCTCCGCTTATGGCTGCGCTGGCAACTTTTGGCATCGATAATATCATGTTCTCGGTTGATTATCCTTTCAGCACCAATGAAGCCGGTAAAAGTTTCCTGGAAAATATTCCCCTGCCCGCGGACCAGGTAGCCCGGATAGCCAGTGGAAATGCAGACCAATTACTGGGATTGCGTCCTGAGTAATCAACTAAAACAAGCTCCCTTGTATCACTGCCGGCGGCATAGTAGGCTGAAACAAGCCAACAATGGTGAATGGCTGCTTGCTGCTGGCATGTACCTGTTGCGCAGTGCCGAGGAAAAAATGCAGATCGCTGTTCCTGGCATATTCATGCAGGTATTTCTTTCTTATCTCACTAACGGCTTTCAGCTCGCCCTGAGGGCCACGGTGTTTTTTTACCAATTTCCAGTACAGGGATGCCAGCTGCCAGTCTTCCACAGGCAGGGTCATCTCCTGGTTTTTTATATCAATAAACCGATAGGAAAATTTGTACGGTAGTTTCTTCATCACGGCAAACGAATCCTCGGGTTGTTTAAAAACTCTTCCACTGTCTTTCTCTCCCAAAAGCTTCTCCATTCGCTTTGTATCCCATTCCCGGTCAGTTTCTTCTGCTATAAAATCAAGTATCCGCAATGGTTTAAATACCACCAATGATGTATAGAACGCCTCATGCTTTGCTTCTACGATCAGGGGCTCCATATCCCGGTATACATTTTTCAGCACCATTGCTTTTCGCTCGCTCCAATAATCTTCTGTACCGATGTGCCCTATTATCTTTACCGGGGCATCTGGAGTAACGGGGCTGAAGCTTTCCAGCCTGAAATCCCTGGTGTTGCGCACGAGATCAAGCTCCACCCAATCGTAGAGCTGGTATTGTTCATCGTAAGTTTTTTTGGAAAACGGGATGGGATATATTCTGATAAAGCTGCCATCTTTTCTGAAACCAGCGATACTAACCTGTTCATCATAATGTGATGATACGATGGGGTAACTTTTAACAGTGATCAAAACTTCTGTCACGGACATGCTCGAAATGTTTTATTAAATATTAAATCCGGTGGTCTCCGATATTAACTATCCCGCGAAAATAAGGTTAATCACTGAAAATCATTGCTTTCCGGATAAAAATAAGACATTTCGGCTATTGTTTTTAGTGGATATCTATTTAAATAAAATCGTTAAATTTCCGCACAGATAACTGTGAGATCAAGGCACTGCATAAAAGCGCACTAAATGTCCATCAACAAAAAGCTGATTCAAGATACGTTGCTTTATGCAACTGGTTCGATTTTTAACAAACTTATTACCTTTGTCCTGATTCCTTTATATTCTTATTGCCTGCTGGCATCTGAGTTGGGTTATTATGATCTCATTTTAACCAGTACGCAATTGATAGCTGCTGTAGCAACCCTCAAGATTTCAGATGGTTTATACCGATGGCTGATAGACCACAACGACGACCCCCATTATCGAACAGCTGCTATCAGTAGTAGCTTCCTGGTAGTCCTTGGCAGTATATTATTTATACTGATCATCCATTATACGGTTCCTTTACCCGGAAAGCTGATGTACCAGCATCTAATCTGTGCTCTCATTATATCCACCATTCTGTTGACCCATTTATTTCAGCTGTTGCGTGGATTCAGGCTGGTCAAAGAATATGCTTATGTGTCCATTTGCAATGGACTTTCATTATTACTTTGCAATATTGTTCTATTAAAAATATTCCATGAGGGAGTGCAGGGTGTTATATGCTCATTGATTATCTCCAATACAATATGTATACTCTATATCACCTATCGCCTCCGTCTCTGGCAATTTTTCAACCTACATGCGGTAAACAGGATCTTTATAAAAGATATGATGAAATATTCGTTACCATTGGTGTATAATGCAGTCAGCTGGTGGTTGATGGGCGGGTTTGACAGATATCTTATTGCCGGGTTTCTGGGGCTGGAAGCAAATGGATTATATGCCATTTCCGTTAAGTACGCTGCAGTGATAATATTGATCAATTCCTTTTTCCTGCCGGCCTGGCAGGATATGGTCCTGAAAAAAAGCAGTGGTCTGAATATATCATCACAGTTCACCCAAATGCTGAATCTTTACATAACCCTGTTATTCAGTCTGGTTATTTTGTTTACAGCGCTCTCCAAAATATTTACGGCATATGTCATTGACCCACAGTATGGAGAAGCCTGGAAGTACATACCCATTCTGCTGACAGGGAATGCCCTGCTTGCGCTCACCTCTTTTATCGGCACGCTGCTGATGCTGGAAAAAAATACTTACCGCATCTTTACCACCTCTTTGCTGGGGAGCATTACAAACATACTGATCAGCATCCTGCTGATTAATGGCGTAGGATTATACGGCCCCTCTCTGGGAATGCTGGGCGGTTTCCTGGCTATTTTCCTGGTAAGATATTTTTATTATAAAAACCGTATTTCAATAGCAATAAAGATTCAACCGGTATTACTATTATCCCTGTCTTTCGCCTGTATAGTAATATGTTTATTCTTTGCGGACACCCTCTTTTATTATACGTCTGTCTTTCTGGCCATCATAATATTCCTGGTGTTGAACCGTAAGCTTGGAAAAGAATTGTTTCATATGGCCAAACATCGCTTACGGCCATCTAAGGCCGTCCTTCATGATTAGCGCTGCAACATCTCCTTTGTAATTCTCACCAGCTTTAATATTGCCCTTACCGGCAAGGAAATACGCGTCTTCACAAAACATCGCACCCATAAGGTATGCAACCGATTATCCCGAATCCCTCTTTCTCCTTTCTCGTAATTCCTGATGGTTTGCTCATATAGTTGCGTGATTTCCGCAAGAACCCTGGTAAAGGAAGATTTTTCTCTGATCCATATTGCATTCCCCTGGTTATGGAGCGCGTTATACTTATCAATTTCTGCTATCATCAATGCTGCATCAAAAGGCCGGGTAAGCGTCTTCATTCCGAAATTAAATTTCCTCAGGTAAGACCGGTTTTCGGGATTGACCATTTCTCCCAAGCCACGAAAATCGCACAATACAACAGCAGCCCCGGTGGATAGGGCCTCAATCGCTGCTTTAGCCTTGGCAAACACAAGGTCATACTGCGCAAGGAAATCTTCGGGATTTTTGACTGCACTGCCTGTTCCCTCTCCGATCACATCCAATTGCAGACCGTATGATGCACACGCTTCTGCAATCACTTTATAATGATTATTCTTTTTTGCATAGTTACTGAACACCAGTGCACGGGAAGGCTTTTCGGCGAATTCAGACCTTAACCTGAACCTGTCAACATTTACCCAATTATAAATTACAGCTGTATATTCCTCAGGGATACGGCCTTCAATATGTAATCTATCAAGGCAGTTATAGTCAACGGCTATATATTTAAGGATCCGGCTGTGCCTAATGGGTATATCATAAAAGCTTGTCCGGTCGTGAAGGAAATAAACGATGGGAATATCTTTAAACCTTCTCAGCACATCTATTGTTGTCAAATTATGATGTGCATGAACAATATCAGGGACGAATTTGAGCTGATTTAATTTGGTCACTACATTTATTCCCTGTCTTATCAACTCCTGAGCTGTTTCGCCAGCTACATGTGTATATACCTCAACATTGTATCCGTTGGCGTTTAATGCACTGGCTAACTCGTAAACATACACAACAGTACCGCTTCGCCTGTTAAGTTCTATATTCGTTATCAGTATATTCATGTCGGTACACCGTATAAATCAGTAATCAGGTATTGCGCCATGGGGAGCAAATGCTCATGAAATGAAATAGCCTTACCGTACACGCCTTTTTTCACTTTCTCCATGGCATACTGCTCATAAAATGGGACACTATTTTCCCAGGACGTAAGCACATAAGGGTCTTCAACCTTTCTCAGATATTCTGTCATAAACGGCTGCGCTCCATATCTCCGGATAGCAGACTCCAACTCGAAGGCAAGCTCCGCATACCCTTCCGCCGCCTTTCGTTTACGCTCAAAATCGAGATCATCCAACTGAATAGTTAAATCTCCATTGCTTTTGTCCATTAGTCCATCCAGCAGGAAATCAAAATTGGATAATTTTACACCTTCCTTTTCTTTTAATAACACTATTCTATTAATCAGATAGCGGCAAAGGTCATGCGAAGGATTATATCCCTCTATCGCATCTCCGGCCACCATTTGAATATTATTCGCCTCAAAATCCTGCAATATCTTCTTCCCCAGGTTGAGCAGGGATGCATAATCTTTCTCCAGGATGACACGATAGATTTCTTTGTCTGTATAATAGCCCATCACAGGGGACAAGGTAGCGCCACATTTCTCCAGGATGGCCTTCGTGTTGTGCAACCGGGACTTTCCGGCAGCCCCGCCTCCATCTGTTAATACATATACTCTTGGTTTGTATAGTTCTACAAACCGGAAGACTCTTAACTCATGACCAGGATGCGCAATGACCAGTGCAACATTCTTAGTGCTTTGCTCCATATTTTTGGAAAGAAATTGAATAGGGGATAAAATACTTACTGCATCTGAACTATTCCATAACGATTATCTCGCAATTTACTAAAAGTAAATAATTTATCGTCAGATATTATTCTCCCCGGCAAACTTCAGCAGTCCCAGCACTTTATACCATGCATAAAAAAGCCTTCAGACTAGAGTCTGAAGGCTTTTATCGTGTATTTATCTGAAAGGGTAAAGCTATTGCAAAGATGCGGACATCACGTTCAGATTACTGATTTCACCGATGGCAGGAAATAATGCATTCAGGAAAGCGTCTGCCGTCATCTGCCCTTCGATAGTCAACGGCTGCGGCGTATAAGGCCAGGAGATCCTCAGCTCATTCAGTCCTTTGTTTATCAGCGGCTGATCTATCACGAACGTAAATGGCGTCCAGGTGTCCGTTGCCGGCAGTTCTGCCACGGGCGTTTCCCGGCCGTTCACAAAAATGCGGACAGGTGTGGCCTGCTCGCTGTTGTTCCGGGTACGGTACACCAGTTCAAAAGATAGATGCCGGCTGCCATCGCCCACAAAATAAAAACTGCTTTTGGTATGACGGGCTTCAAAGAAAGCAGGTTTGCTTTTTACAAAGAAGTTATGATAAGAATTCTGGCTATAGCAGGATGTCAGCAGGTCGGTTTTTGTTTCACCGACGGCATGTTCCTGTACTCTCAATGCGGTCACTTCCGGTTCTATGTCAATACCATTTTCCTGTAAAACAGCTGTGATGGCATTGATCAACGGCACATCCATCAGTTTGTTATTGCGGGGATGCCGGAGCGTGTAACCTCCCATGTATTGCTTCAGATTTTCTTCTGCAATAAGTTCTTCGAAAGATTTACACAACAGTGTGCTGGCCATGCGTGTGGAGAAGTCGATATACTTCATCATTATCTGCCTGATTTCAGGAAACAGCGCGTAGGCGCGGGCACAGTGGTACAGGATGATTTCCTGGGGCTGACCGTAATGCATGTTGTAGATGGCAGCGCCAAAGTGGGCATGCGCGAGGACTTCATGTCCGGGGATGATACCGGCGGTGGTGATACCGGCGGCCTGAAAGTCTTTACCGGTAAGCGTGCGGGTCAGTGCGGCCGCTGCATGTCTGGCTACTGCTTTCACACCATCTAACGTCAGATGGCAGTTATCCAGGAACAGGCGTCTGTCGGGCAGCTGCCCGTCGTAAGCGGATTTAAACACCTCTTCCATATCGAGCGTAGTAATACCGTAGTCCTGTGCGTGGGAAAGTATTGTTTCCCTGATAACTTTCAGCCGGCGCGGCATACTTTTGCTGCTTCTGTTGAACAGAATGGTGTCCCGGGCTGTTTCAAGGCATTTTCTGGCTTCCTCCAGTTGGTTGACGCTCACGTAGTAATCTGCCAGCAGCTCATAGCCATAAGGATTTGAGGGGTCTGCGGCTACCATTTCCCGGGCAGCGGCGGCGAATGCAACCGGATTACACTGCAGGTCTGTTTGCTCCGCTACCTCGCGTGCGGCCAGCCATGCAGCGGTACGGGTATCCGGCAATGCGGGCAATATTCTTTCCAGTTCATGGCTTTTCCAGTCTACCAGGTTAAACTCAGGGATAATAAATACTACAGGCGTCTGTTGTGCAATAAAAGTGGTGTTGATCTGCGACAACCCTTCTATCACGATCTTTTTCATTTCAGCTTCCATAAAGGCTTTGATGCCTTCCATTTCCTGCTGTTGATATATTTCCAGCAGCTGCTGGTAGTCGTAGCCCTGTTCGTGCAACTGAAATACCCAGTTGTTTCCTGCGAATACCAGCACTGCATCCGGTTCCAGCGCTATAGACGCTTTCATTAACGGCAGCAGGTCGCGCATCAGCATACTGGTCCTGGCGAGGTCGATGATTTCCACATCAGCCATATCCGTTATGCCGGCAAAGATACTTTCCAGCTCCATGGCGAGGTTGAAGCCGGGATCATAGAATACGGTCCTGGCGGCCGATTCGCCGAAGAGTAATATGCGTCGTTTGTTCCCTTTGGGAGGAATTTCGTGCACGCTGGCCCAGAGTCCCCATTCCAGCTGCTTGTGCACATTTCTTCTGTAATATACTTTTCCATCTTCATCTGTGCGCTGCCAGATGCCGATATCTGTGTTACCGGCAGCAGCTGCTGTCATTTCACGATATTCTTCTGCAGGGGTAACATTTTCGTTGGCTGCGAGCTGTCCCAGCAGCTGTTCTATTGCCTTCTCATCACGGCTGCCGTTGCTGATAAGTTCTGCCAGCGTGGAGGCTACTGATTTCAATGAAGCGGATGGTCTGTATGACATACGGAGTGGTCGATTGAGGATTAAACAAAAGTGTATACGTCGTGGGTAATGCCGCTTTGTCTGACAACATCGTGCATCAGCAACAGTTTCAGCAGTTCCAGGTTATTCTCTTCACGGTCGAGGATAAAGTCGCCGAGTATGAGGCAGTCTATATCCGTGGTGATAAAACATCTGACAGCGTCTTCCGGGGTACATACGATAGGTTCCCCCTTGATGTTGAAAGAAGTATTCAGCAATATCGGGCAACCGGTAAGCCGGTCGAATGCGCGCAGTAATTCATAAAAGCGTTCATTGGTTTCGCGGTGTACGGTCTGTACCCTGGCAGAGCCGTCTACATGCGTGATAGCCGGCAGATCAAGCGGAGATACCACCTGGCAGGTTTCGAGCATAAAAGGCGAAGGGTGGTCCAGATCGAAATGTTCTGTTGCTCTTTTATCGAGGATGGCGGGAGCAAAAGGACGGAATCCCTCCCTTTTCTTCACCATAGCATTGATACGGTCGCGCATCAGCGGACTTCTCGGGTCTGCGAGGATAGACCTGGAACCGAGGGAGCGGGGCCCGAATTCCATGCGGCCCTGGAACCAGCCGATCACCTTTCCTTCATTGAGTTTGGAAGCGGTATGTTCCAGCAGGCCGCTTCGGTTACCCCGATAATCTGTATACTGAATGGAAGTAGCCTTCAACAGCTTGTTTATTTCGCCGGCAGAAAATGCGGGGCCAAGATATACATGCTGTAATTTCTCTTTGCGGGGCCTGCTGCCGGTCAGTTCTACATGCGCCAGCGCGGCTGCGCCGATTGCACCGCCGGCATCGTTGGCTGCCGGCTGAACAAACAGCTGTCTGAAAGGGGTGTTACGCAACACCTGCCCGTTAGCTACGCAGTTGAGCGCCACACCTCCTGCCATACACAGGTTTTCTTCTCCGGTAGTTTCGTAGAGATAGGAAGCTTTGGCAATCAGTATTTCTTCCAGTACTTTCTGCATACTGCGGGCTACATCTATATAAAACTGGTCCATAGCCGCATCTTCCTCCCTGGGCGGGCGACCGAACAACTCGCTCAGATAATCTGAATACATGCGCTTTCCTGCAAGGAAGTCAAAATATTTCATATCCAGCCTGAACTGGCCTTTACCTTCTTCTGTAATGAGCGCTCTGATCTTATCGGTGTAAAGGGGGTTGCCATAGGGCGCAAGACCCATCACTTTATATTCGCCATCGTTCACACCAAAACCGAGGTAGCTGGTGATAGTACTGTACAGCAGTCCCAGGGAGTCCGGGAAATCCACTTCTTCAAATATCTCCAGCTTTGCGCCGTTGCCGGTGGCATTTACTCGAAACTTATATTTAAAACTGTGGTAATCTTAATTCGAATAGGTTTAAATATGACCGATACTCCTGATCACATAAAACAATTGCAGCGGTAAGATATAAATTATGGGAAATAAAAAAGGCCCTCTTCCGAGAGCCTTTTCTTTTTGGTAGTTTCTGTGCCCAGAACAGGAATCGAACCTGCACTCCGTTGCCGAAACAAGATTTTGAGTCTAGCGCGTCTACCAATTCCGCCATCTGGGCAATCTTTTACAAGACCTTTCCGCGTCAAGCGGGATGCAAATGTAGAAAAACTTTTATTAATCCGCAAAATATATTTTCAAAAAAATATTCGTGTAATCTTCCCGGTTACAACGGCATTAAAAATTACAGTAAATTCAAAGATGGAAAAAAGGATTGCTATAGGACTCATCCGGGAAGAAAAACAACCACACGACAACCGCGTGGCCTTTACTCCCCGGCAATGCCAGTGGATCATGGAGCATTACCCGCAGGTGCAAGTACTGGTGCAGCCCTCCCCTCACCGCTGCTTCCGGGACGAGGAATACCGGAAGGCTGGCATCACGCTGCAGGAAGACCTCAGCCATTGCGAGCTGCTGCTCGGCATCAAGGAAGTGCCCCCGGAATACCTGATCGCGGGAAAGACCTACCTTTTCTTCAGCCATACCAAGAAAAAACAACCGCACAACCGGCATATGCTGCAGGTGGTCCTGGAAAAGGACATCACCCTGGTTGATTATGAATGCCTCGTACACCCCGATGGACAACGGATTCTGGGCTTCGGCTTCTTCGCCGGCGTGGTAGGCGCCCACAACGGCCTGCTGACCCTCGGCAGGAAGACAGGCACCTTTGCATTCAAACCGGTACATACCTGCCATGATTTCCAGGAACTGATCACCCATTATTTCGGCGTTAAACTGCCGCCGATGAAAATCGTGGTCACCGGCTCCGGACGTGTGGCAGCAGGCGTGCTCGAGATCATGGGACTGCTGGGCATCAAATATATCCCGCCGGAAGAGTACCTGGTCAACCAATATGCCTACCCCGTCTATACACAACTGAAAGCGGGCGAACTGTACCTGCGGAAAAATGATAAAACATACGGCCGGGCCGATTTCCATGCACACCCGGAGGCCTACGAATGCCGCTTCCTGCCTTATGTCACCGTCAGCGATGTGCTGATGAACGGCATCTATTGGGACCATAATATCCCTCCCCTGTTCAACGCGGCGGACCTCAAAAAGGAAAACTTCCACATCAAAGTGATCGCAGACATTACGGACGATACCAATGGCTCCGTTCCCTGCAATCTGGGCGACAGTACCATCGAAGACCCTGTATACGGCGTGATAAAGGAAACGATGGAACAAACAGCCCCCTATCTCCCGGATACGGTAGACATGATGTGCGTCAGCAACCTGCCCAACGAACTACCCCGGGATGCCTCCCAGTATTTCGGTGACCAGATCATGAAATATGTCTTTGAGGAATTATTGAAGTCTCACAGCACCATGGTCGAAAATGCGACCATCGCGGCCAACGGCTTGCTCACCCATCACTTTGCTTATCTGGATGATTATGTGCACCCGCCGCTATAACTTCAGGTAGTAGGGCTTTAACAAGTTTTCAAAGGCCGGGGTGTAACGATTGTTTTCGTCATAAACAGACAGCTCGGAGGTTTGTGTTTCTCCCACTGCCCTGCTGAAAATGCCTACTGCGCGGAAATATCCGTGTTTGACGCTCTGCTTTACCAATAATACTTTCCGGAGATGATAACCTTTTGCTGCCGCCAGTTCGCGGAACAGTTCAAACTGCACATAGGGCAACAGCACGGAACACTCCCCTCCCGGCGCCAGCTGCCGGTCTATCGCTGCCAATAGCTCTTCATACCCCAGGTTGGTGGCATGCATGGCCTGGTCCTTCTGCGCATGACCGCTCTTTAAAGCCGTTTCATAAAAAGGCGGATTGGTAATGATAAAATCAAACGGGGCGACTGTCGTCATTTTTCGTATATCCTGCTGTGTTAGTAGCAGCCGGTCGGCCCACGGCGAAGCCTGGAAATTGGCGGCTGCCTGCATGGCGGCGCCCGGGTCCAGCTCCACAGCGGTAATGGGAACGGCTACCTGCTGCGCTATCATGAGGCTCAACAACCCCGTGCCGGCGCCAATATCCAGTATAGCCGACACAGTTAGGTCGCCGGAAGCCAGGTACTGCACCGTGAAGGCGCCTTGTATACAGGCATCTGTACACACCTTCATGGCGCAGTGCTCCTGGTCTATGTTAAATTGCTTAAATCGGAAATAGCTATTCCCCATGCTGTTATTACTCCATCACTATTGATAAATTCGGCATCCGGAGATTACGGTGTACAGACACCGGCTTCGCCTGCCTTACCTCTACAGCCTGCTCCCTGTTACTGCCGGTCAACTGCTGCGGCAGCTGCTGCACATACATCTCCTGCGGTACCTGACGATGGATGCCCCAGGTCGATGTTTTGGCAAAACGGCTGTAAAACTTCACCACCAGCTGGTTTTTCCCGGCTTTCAGGGGCAACAGCAGCACTTCCTGCTGTGTGCCGCCCCGCTCAGGATTGTTATATACCACCTGCTCTTCTCCGTTCAAATATACGGCAATCCCGTCGCCACTGGTAAATCCTACCAGGTAGTCGCCGGCGGCAGGCGCAGTAATTTCCTGTAATACATACCATCCCAGGTTACGGTCGCCAGGCATGGTGTGAACGGTATCATTCTTCCAGTCGGCACGCAGCTCCCATGGCTTGCCCGCTTTGGCTGACAAAGGTTTGGTCAGGTCAATATTTTTCAGGTCTCCATGTGCACCGTTAATACCCGACCAATAAGGACCGGAATAATACATCGGGCTCCATTGCAGCTGTGCTGCCTGGTTGTTGAGCGCTTTCACGGTACCGCCGTTAAGCACCACTTCCTGCGCTACGCCGTTAAGCGTGAGCTGCATGGTCTTGCCCCGCTCTGCTGCACTGTACACTACGCTCATATGCGCCGGACGCGCGCTGGTAAAGGCCCAGCGATCGCCCACCTGGCTGCGGTAATAACTGTCATAATCGATACCGGAAAAACTATACAAGGGAATGGCATTATGCCTGTTCAGCACAGCCGGATTTTTCAGCAGGTGCAATGGCGTAATGCGCACCCCGCCTTTACAAGTGAGCGCCAGTACCTGCACGGATTGATCGGGCAACCGGAACCCTGCGGGCAGCTGGATAGTGGTGGCGCCATCACGCGTAGTCACTTTACAGGACAGCTTTTTATTGCCGTCCAGCAACTGCACCTGCGTTACGGGGCTGGTCAGCCCGGGCAGTACGATAGTGCCGCCGGCAGGCATCTGCAACAGGTGCAGATACAGCTTGCCAGGTTTGGTGGTCACCTCGCCCCAGGCGAAAGTGGTGTCAAAAGGATTGGCCTGCGCACTGTAAATAGCTTCGCCGTTGCGTTCCAGCCACTGACCGTTACGCAGCAGCACGTCTCTTTCAAAATCCACCACGGAACCATCGCCGCGCGGCCCGATGTTCAACAGGTAGTTACCTCCGCGGCTGACCACTTTGATCAGCCCCAATAGCTTTTCATGTGCCTTGTCTTCAGCAGGACCATGCTGCTGCCAGGAACGGTAACCCCACGTTTCATCATATACAGATGCGGGCGTTTGCCACGCAGAGGCTATCTTATAATCAGGATATTGATTGTCGCCCATCACACAAAAATCGCCGGCATCGTTGCCCAGGCGGCCACTGACCATACAACCGGGCTGCAACCGGTGTACGATATCTGCCAGCTCCCGGCTCTGATCTGCTGTCAGAGAGCCCATGTCAAACCAGATTTCCGACACCGGACCATAATCGGTCATCAGCTCTGTCACCTGCTTTTTATTGAATTGATGGTGCTCCGGGGTAATGGGATCACTGTTGCTGCTGGAGATAGGATAAGCCTGCGGATAATGCCAGTCAATCAACGAAAAATACAATCCGAACTTCAGTCCATGCCGGTGGCACGCTTCTGCCAGCTCCTTCAGCACGTCCCGGTGAAAGGGCGTAGCGTCTACCACATTATAATCGGTATAACGGGAATGGAACATACAAAAACCATCATGATGTTTGGAGGTCATCACCACCGATTTCATGCCCGCCGCTTTTGCCAGCAACACAATGGAATCTGCATTCCAGTACGCAGGATTAAAACGTCTGGCCACATCGCCATATACATCGCTGTAAATACCGGCATGTGATTGTATTTGCTCACTATACCCACGGGTCACCGGCTTGCCTTCCCATACGCCTCCCAGCGTGGAATAAATGGCTCCCCAGTGAATAAACATAGAATACTTCTGGTTCTTCCAGCTATGCTGCAAGGTGGTATCCTGCGCATAACCGGCAACAGTCAGGGATAATGCCCACAAAAAAATGCTGATCTTCTTCATATAACTAACGTGTACTTTCTGTTTCCTTTTTGCTTTTCTTTCCCGCCTCCCCATCACACATCTTTTCTCTCCTCCCCTTCACACATGCTTAAAGCTAAATCGTTTAACTTACATAAAGGGATACCATCTTCTCTTTTTATAGTGGTAAATAAACATCGTGTCCCTGTACTGCACAGCTGTATGCACCAGCATAGTACGTGCTGGCAAGGCATATCCGGTCAACGGACATTGGATGCTAAAAGGCAGCCCTTGCAGTAGGCACTGCGTCCAGTGCGGTAAATGCGCCGGCCAGGTACTTGTAGTACGCGGCAATAGCGATCATACCGGCATTGTCGGTGCAATATTCAAACTTGGGAATAAAAGTCCGCCAGCCATATTTTTCGCCGTACTCCTGCAAGGCTTTCCGCAGGCCGCTGTTGGCGCTAACGCCGCCGGCAATGGCCACGTCGCGGATACCCGTTTCCTGGGTTGCTTTCAGTACTTTATTGAGCAGGATGCTGATAATACGCTGTTGGATGGAAGCACAGATGTCCGGCAGGTTCTTTTCAATAAAAGCCGGGTCCTGCTGCTGGTTTTCCTGTAAGAAGTAAAGAATGGCCGTCTTCAGGCCGCTGAAACTGAAATTCAGCTCGGGAATGCGCGGTTCGGGGAATTTGAACCGGCCAGGGTCGCCCGTTTGGGCATGTTTATCAATCAACGGGCCTCCGGGATAAGGCAGTCCCAATATCTTGGCGCTTTTGTCAAAAGCTTCGCCGGCAGCATCGTCCAGCGTTTCGCCAATAACACGCATGCTCAGCGGGCTTTCACACAGCACAATTTGCGTATGCCCTCCGGAAACAGTCAGACAGAGAAAAGGAAAATCAGGCTTGGGATCGTCAATGAAATTGGCCAATACGTGCGCCTGCATATGATGTACACCGATCAATGGCTTGTTGAGGGCCATGGCCATGGATTTGGCGAAACAACTGCCTACCAGCAAAGAGCCTATCAGGCCGGGTGACTGGGTAAAGGCAATGGCGCTCAGTTCCTCCGGTTTCACCCCCGCTGTCCGCAGGGCAATGTCCACCACCGGCACAATGTTCTCCTGGTGCGCACGGGAGGCCAGCTCCGGGATCACGCCGCCGTATTGTTCGTGTATTTTCTGGTTCGCTATATGATTGGACAGGACCTTTCCATCTTCCAGCACCGCTGCGCCGGTATCATCACAGGAAGATTCTATCGCTAGTATTTTCACTGACATAAGCGGCAAAAATAAACAAAAAAGGCGGGAATACTCCCGCCTCTTCGCATATACTTACTATCCATTATTTCGTCTCTTCAATGCATTCTATGCGCACTATCCGGCCGCCCATACAGGTGGAAACCCGGTCTTTCAGCTCCATAAAGTCAAATTTCACAGCCTCCCCCGCTTTCAGGGTAAACCCCGGTACGGCAAACTCAACCGGTAACAGGGTGGTGCCATCTTTCATTTCAATCACCAGCCCGCAGCCGTCTATACCGCTCAAATCCTTTACTACACCGGAATACCGGCAACTACTAGCCGGCGGCGACGTCTTGCACGCTGCAAATATAAACAGAACCGCGCATAGGGACACTGTTTTCATACCAGATTATTTGAGGGATGATCATTAATTGCTCCTGATCGCCACTACCGGGTCCAGTTTGCTGGCAAAATATGCAGGTATAAAGCCGGCCAGGATACCTACCCCCGCAGAAATGGACAGCCCCAGGACAACATTGTTCAGGGACAAATACATCTGGAAGGTACTTGCCAAATTTATGACAACTGTACAGAGATATACCAGCACCAGCCCTAAAGATCCCCCAATCAGGCATAAAACAACGGCTTCCATGAGAAATTCCGCCAAAATAATGCCCCTTCTGGCCCCAACGGCTTTCTTCAGACCGATAATACTGGTCCGCTCCTTCACCGTTACAAACATAATATTGGCAATCCCGAAGGCCCCTACAATCAGGGCAAAAATAGCGATGAAAAAGCCGCCCACATTGATGGCGCCAAAGATAGAGTTCAGGCTCTCGCTGGCGGAACTGATCTCATTCAGGGCAAAATCATCCTCCTCCCTGGGTTTCAGCCGGTGCGATGCCCGCAGGGTACCCCGCAGCTCGTCCTTCAGCTGGCTCATAGACACGTTTGCCCTGGCCTTTACCTGTATGTAAGGGTCTGCATAACGCCGCTCGTCTACCAACGTGCGCGCAAACCGGTAAGGCAACACGATCGCATTATCAAAATTGGGCCCGCCTATCATGCTCTCCCCCTTTTTCTTCAGCAACCCAATGATCTTTACTTCCCGCCCCATGATCCGTACACTCTTACCCAGGGCCTGCTCCGGTGAACTGAAAAGCCCATCCCATACGGTAGCCCCCAAAATGGCCACATTAGTGCCGCTGTTACTCTCCGTATTGGCAAAGAAACGCCCCTGCACAATCTGCATCTGCTGTATTTTGTCAAAATCATTGCTGACAGCCATCATCGTCACACCTTCCATATAATCATCCCCATACTCCACCTTTTTGGAGGAAACATCGAAATTGAAAGCTACGTAACTGGCACTCTGCACCTTGTCCTGGATAGTCCGGAAATCTTTATACTCCGGTACTGGCCGGTTCATGTATTTCCACCAGGGATACTCCCCATTACCTCCCCACGGCCATTTCTGGACGTAAATAACATCGTCGCCCAGCGCGGCAAGGTCACTACGGACGTTCCGCTCCAGGCTGTTGGTGAGCGTAAAAACCGTAATAATGCAGAAAATGCCGATGGTGATGCCCAACAACGACAAAAAGGTACGCAGCTTATTCACCCGCAGCTCATCTACAGCCATCATCAAACTGCTCAGTAATATTTTAAGGGTAGCTATCATATTCCAAATTTAACGGATTTATAGGCACACACCTCGCCAATAAACACGAAATATAGCCGGAAAAAAAAATTAGTTACCTTTGCAGCCATTTTTTGGTTCTATATGAAGTACGTCAACGAAATAAATAAAAGAAAATCCTTTGCTATCATCGCCCACCCGGATGCCGGTAAAACCACGCTTACAGAGAAATTCCTCCTGTTCGGCGGCGCTATCCAGACGGCCGGCGCGGTGAAGTCCAATAAAATTAAGAAGCACACTACTTCCGACTTCATGGAAATTGAACGGCAAAGAGGTATCTCCGTAGCTACTTCGGTTATGACCTTTGAATACCGCGATATCCTGGTCAACCTCCTCGATACCCCCGGTCACAAGGACTTTGCGGAAGACACCTACCGCACCCTCACCGCGGTGGACAGCGTGGTACTGGTGATCGACTGCGTAAAAGGGGTGGAAGCACAAACGGAAAGACTCATGGAAGTATGCCGCATGCGTGATACGCCCGTGATCATCTTCGTTAACAAAATGGACCGCGACGGTAAGTATCCCTTCGACCTGCTCGATGAACTGGAAGAAAAACTGAACATCCGCGTAAGACCCCTCAGCTGGCCCATCAACATGGGTAAGGACTTCAAAGGGGTATACAACCTGTACGACAAAAGCTTCGTAGCCTTCCAGCCCAATAAAAAAGCGACCGATGAGGACGTAGTGGCCCTCCCCGATCTCACCAGCAGCTTCGTGGACGGACACTTCGACAAAAACGATGCAGCGCAGCTGCGTGGCGACGTGGAACTGATCGAAGGCGTATACGATACCTTCAATAAAGAAGAATACCTGCAAGGTAAACTCGCACCGGTCTTCTTCGGCAGCGCTGTCAATAACTTCGGGGTGAAAGACCTGCTGGACACCTTCGTGGAAATAGCCCCCACACCGCGCAACCGTGAAGCCAGTTCCCGCGAAATCGATGTGCATGAAGATAAATTCAGCGGCTTCATCTTTAAAATCCACGCCAACCTCGATCCCCGCCACCGCGACCGTATCGCCTTCCTGCGCGTATGCTCGGGTAAATTCGAAAGAAACAAATTCTATCATCACGTTCGCCTCGATAAGGATGTGCGCTTCAGCAACCCTTACAGCTTCCTGGCGCGTGAAAAAAATATCGTGGACGATGCCTTCCCCGGCGACGTGGTAGGTCTGTTCGATACCGGCAACTTCAAAATCGGTGATACCCTCACCGAAGGCGAAAACTTCTTCATCACCGGTATCCCCAGCTTCTCTCCTGAACTGTTCAAGGAACTGGTCAATAAAGACCCGATGAAGACCAAACAGCTCGAAAAAGGCATTCGCCAGCTGACAGATGAAGGGGTGGCCCAGCTGTTTACCCAGCACGGCGGCAACCGCAAAATCATCGGCTGCGTAGGCGATCTCCAGTTCGAAGTAATCCAATACCGCCTCCTGCAGGAATACGGCGCCGCCGCCCAGTTCAACTCACTGCCTTTCTACAAGGCCTGCTGGATCACCGGTCCCAAAGACAAAATCGAAGATTTCATCCGCTTCAAATCCGCCAACATCGTGGAAGACAAAGACGGTCACCTCGTATACCTGGCCCAGTCCGAATGGTACCTCAACACCGAAAGGACCAACAACCCGGACATACAGTTCAACTTCACGTCCGAAATCCATAAATAAGCACATTATCATAAACGAAAAAAGCGAAGACCTTTCCGGTTCTTCGCTTTTTTCGTTTATGCCAGGTTGTTATCTTCAATCTGCCCGCTGATACGGGAATATATACTCCTCCGTTGTTCCGTCCCGCTTACCTTCCACCCGGGCGTCCAGGTGTTCGGCATCTTTAAAACGGTACGTCACTTTCCGCGGGAAATCATTCGCCAGGTCCTCCGCTACAAAGCCGATCTCCTTCAGCACCCGCAGCTTAAGCCGGATAGGCGTGGTAGCCGTACGACCTTCATAAACGGGAATGAAAAAGATTTCGTTGCCGCGGCGCACCAGCTCCACCGACTGTTGCAGCGTACTATCGGCGCCGGCTACACGCCAGGTCCTGCCTGTCCAGGTAGAGTCGTTGGTGCGTGACCACGTCTCCACCACAGCGCCCAGTTTGGTCCTCATTTTCCAGGTGCCGGCCAGTTTGTCGAGCATCCTGAAATCGGCAGGGCGTACCTGCGCGGCAGCGGACAAACCGCCTGCCAGCAGCAACAATAGCACCATGCTATTGCTCCACCACAGCTTCTTCGCCATAGATCTGATGTTTGTATTTAAGAGAGGGAGAAGCCACGAAAGGCCCTATTTGCAGGTCTTTCCAGAGAGCGTCCACTTTACGGATCGTATCGTCGTCGGCCACGATGATATTGGGCCAGTCCCGCTCAAAGTTATCCAGCAGTCTGGTCTTCAGCGTACCGTCCATACCGATGGCGCCAATATAGCGGCCATTGCCGGCAGGCTGGCGGATCACAAAGCTGTCACGCTTAGGGTCCATGTTATTGCAGAAACGCCACAAGGCAGAGGCCAGGTCCGTTACATCCACCGTATGCTCCACATACAGCACCATCTTGATACCTGCCAGCGCCGGCAAAGTATACAGCTGCTCATTCAGTTCCCTTACATGGAAAGGACGGTTCTTTTGTACAGATACCAGAATACAAGGAATATCTATTGCCAGCAGGCTGCTGTTGATACCTTTTATCTCGGGGAACTGCTGCATGATGAGGGCAACATCCAGCGTTTTCGGTGCTGGCGCCTGCTGGTAAGCGTTATCAGTTTCTTCTTCATACTTCCGGGTACCGTCGATACACATTTTACCACCGAAGCCCATTTTGGAGCAGGAGTGGTCCAGCACGTCCATAGGGCCCTGGCTCAGGTAAATGTCCGTAGCCGGATTGAGGTTGCGGAACACGTACTGCGCCAGTTTTTTATAGTCGGTGATACTTTCACCTTCATCACTGACAACAAGAATCTTGTTGAACATCATCTGACCGGCGCCCCACATGGCGTTCATCACTTTCTGTGCCTGTCCGGCGTAGTCTTTTTTGATCTGTGAGATCACAAGGTTGTGGAACACGCCTTCCACCGGCATTTCCATATTAATGATTTCCGGCACCAGCGTCATTTTGATGGGCGCCAGGAAAATACGTTCGGTGGCTTTACCTATCCAGGCATCTTCCTGCGGTGGGATGCCTACTATCGTCGACGGATAAACGGCATCTTTACGGTGGGTAATGGCAGTCACATGGAAGCGTGGGTACCAGTCGGCCAATGAGTAGTAGCCGGTATGGTCCCCGAAAGGCCCTTCCCAGATCAGTTCTTCACCGGGGTCTACATATCCCTCAATAACAAAATCGGCATCTGCGGGCACTTCAATCTCCGGCTGGGTGATACATTTTACCAGCTCCACTTTTTTCTTGCGGAGGAAACCTGCCAGCATGTATTCGTCCACGTTTTCCGGCAGCGGCGCGGTGGCGGAGTAGGTATAAACAGGGTCGCCACCCAGCACTACGGCCACGGGCATACGTTTGTTCAGTTTTTTATACTCCATGAAGTGTTTGGCGGAAACTTTATGTTTATGCCAGTGCATACCGGTCATATCTTTTTCAAACACCTGCATCCGGTACATGCCTACGTTACGGCTGCCGGTAACCGGGTCTTTGGTATGGATCACGGGGAGGGTGATAAACGGGCCGCCGTCTTTAGGCCAGCAGGTAAGCACCGGCAGTTTGCCGAGGTCCGGGTTGGCCATGACCACTTCCTGGCAGGCGCCTTTTCCGCCTACGACCTTAGGCATCCAGGAAGCAAATTGTCCCAGTTTGGGCAGCATGGCCAGTTTATCGAGGATGCTTTCCTTGGGTTTGGACAGCATTTTAAACAGGTCTTCTATTTCACGGGCCACATCGTCGAGCTCCTGTACGCCCAATGCCATGCACATACGTTTGTAACTGCCCATGGAGTTGATCAGCACCGGAAAATCATAACCGGTATTTTCAAATAGCAGGGCTTTACCTCCACCGGGCATTTTACTTACCCTGTCGGTGATTTCCGCTATTTCGAGCTTCGGGTCCACATATGTGCTGATGCGCTGCAGTTCTCCTTCCTGTTCCAGCTTCTCTATAAAGTGCCTGAGATTTTTATATGCCATTGTTAAATTATCTAAATAAACCAGTCAACAAAAGTAAACATACCGCGCCGCAATAAAAAATGCCCCCCGGAATAATACCGGGAGGCATCTCATTTATCTGATCTCAGTTATCAATTGACGATGGTTACGCCAGCATGGAACACTGCTCTGGGCCGTGGTGCGTAGTAAGGTCTTGGCGGTGGTGGAGGAACAGGCACCGGTACAGGATAATAAGCCGGTTCAGCGTATACTACCCTTCTTCTCGGGCGATAGCAGTCGTCATCATCCCATCGGCGGCAATCCCTGTCTTTCCAGTGTTTACGTTCCCATTTGTCGTAATGTTTTTCATGGCCGTGGCCCCAGCCTCTTCCGCGGTCCCAGCCTCTCTGGGCGTAGGTGGTAGCTACGGTACCTCCCAGGAGCAGCATCATCAGCAGTACTTTTTTCATGTTTCTCGGTTTTTGTTAAGATCGGTTGGTAAATAAATGTTGCGGTGTACTACAAGCTATACAGTGTAACGACGGAATTAGAGGCATATTGGGCGCCAGGATATCCGGCATAGCTGTATCTGTGTTTATAATGTTTGTGTTTTTTGTAGTGTCTCCGGTGAGGCGGCATCGGTGGCCTTGGTGGCCGGTGTACATGATGCGGCGGAAACGGAGGCCTCGGCGGTCTTGGCGGAAACGGCGGCCTTGGTGGTAAAGGCGGATGCGGAAGATGCCGTGGAGGCGGCGGCGGAAACGGTGGTGCCGGTGGCCGGTGTTGTGCAGAAAGGCTCATCGTTCCTGCCAACATTACCACGGTCGCTGCATATAGTAGTTTCTTCATGACACTTCGATTTGACCTTTACAGGAGAATGCAGACCAGCTTATTTTACGGTGTGGTGTTTCGTTACTCTCTCCGCGATTTCTGAACCATGCTGCTGTTACTTTAAGCTGGCATTTGCGATTCTTTACCTGTTTAAACAACTAAATTCAACAACTATGCCAATAATACCAATCCCTTTACCACAAAAGAAATCCCGGCTTTGAAGGGCCGGGATACAGTTTATAAATGGACTTTATTGGGGGTTGAAAGTCGGGAGAACAAAGACAAACTCTATGCCATAACATAACTGTGATGGCCATGATTATTGCTGATTCGCCTGATTCACGAAGATATAAGCGAACTACAGGTATTCCTCCGCTATTTTTTTTGTATAAAAAAAGCCTCTGTGATAAAAAATCACAGAGGCTTCAAGTGTATAATAAATTCGTTAATCCTAAATCTTGTTATCGCTCAGGTCTTCGTGAATCAGGTGAATCAGCAATAATCATGGCCATCACAGTTACGGTTATCGTAATATCGGACATCTTGTTGCCTTTACTTTACCCCATCCGCTACCACCGCCCAGGCGATAGGTAATGGTGAGACCAGAGAAAGCATACCAGTCTTTATATTTGGCGGAACCACGTTTAGTGCCATCCGGCGGATACACACCCGGTGTTTGTTTGCCGGTCAGCTCATCACCGCGGAAAGCCATATCAACCGCCTTCTGGCCACGGTATGCCAGCAAGGTGTTCTGATCTACGTAATTGGTGCTCACGTCATCGAGATAGTCCGTCGTAGTAGGACGCAGCCCTATTTCAAACCCGAGGGTCCATTTGTCGTTGAGGATCGCTTTTACACCAGCGCCCATCGGGAAAGACCAGGCAAAAAGATCATAAGGCTGGCGTTGCGGATATTGGGGAAGGCCCTGCCCTTCTGTGCCCAGCGGACGTAAACGTACCACGTTACCGGATATGTCTTTGGCTGTAGGATCAAATCCAAAGCCACCTACACCGATAAACACAAAAGGCGTAAACCCTTTTTCATCGAGGTCCAGAAAGTTGATTTCAGCAATCAGGCTGCCTTCAAAAACATTGCTTTTAAAGCTGAGGTTACGCGCTACCAGACTAGGCTCAGCATTGGTACTGTCGGCGGCGGCAACAATGCCCCATGTGAAACCGGCCCTTAATGTCAGGTAACGGTTAATATCTTTTCTTACCAACAGACCCAGTGACGGCCGGGTGTATTTCAGGTCTACCTTCTGTTGAACAAGATCACCACTGTAGTTGGAAATACCGGCAAAAGCACCTATATGCCAATCCTGCGCAAAGCTAAAAAAGGGTACTGCCATGGATAACAACAGTATTCCGGCAAATTTTCTGAATTTCAAAGTATTTTGGTTTTAAGAGGTTAGTCCTGATCTATTTAACGTTTTAATGAACAGTTTTATTTGGTGAACAGTTCTCAAAAATAAAGTCTTCTCTCCCAATAAACTATTAAAGATGTAAAAATAAACTAATAAACCAATTAAGTAATACGCTGTGAAAAACAAATCCGGAAAATAACATCAGCAACGGATATAGGACCAACCCTCTGTCTGCCGCTCCACCAGATGGGCTACAGCCGCCGGTACTACCTCCACAAAAGGCAGCAACTGCTCCATCTTCAGCTGTTTGCCATTGATCGTATTCTGGCAAATCAGCCAGCGTACTGACCGGGTATGCAGGTCTTTTACTTTATCTGCAAATGGATTATCAGCCGTAAACAATAACGGATAAGCGTCGCCGTGCACGGCTACCTCCACGGTTATACGGGATTGCCGGTCGGTATAATATTGTAACAGGTTATTAAGCTGGCCCAACAAAGCTTTCTGGGCATCCGGGGCAGCAGATGTAATCTGGAAAATGACTTGCATGGCAACAAACCTACTGAAATACAGGTAAATATACCCCAAAAAATAGATGGATGGCTGTCATTACATGTCGGGGAAATCATCGTCATCTTCCGGCTGGGACCTGCCGGAATTTTTATGTGGCTGAGAGGTAGCCGTTTTATGCTCTAACGCTTTGCACTTTCGGGTGGCTTCCCGTAGCTGAAATACCAGTGAGGCAGAACGTATCTCCTGCTGATGCAGGTTCACCTCCGCCAGCAACAAGGCTTTGCGCTGGCGTACCATCACCATCCAGCATATCAGCAACACAGTTGCCAGCAATACAAACAAGGGCACCAGTATATACAGTGCCCATGACGTACCGCTGCCGGCAGTCTGTGATGACGCGGCACCCTGCTGGATGGCGTCACGGCCGGCACAACCCGATAACAGGATTGATAAGAAGGAAGATCGGATGGAAATAAAGCGTTGCAATGTCTTTTAATCGTGGTTAGCTGGATATAGCCCTATGCCTAAAATTATCAAATCAACCGGACAAAAAGTTGTCCATTCTGGCTTTTTTTGAATCAACCAGTGGGTAAAATCGGGGTAAATCAATAGCAGAAAATCTCCATATGATCAAAATAGTTTCACTTTTTAGATCATACAATATTGGTTATCAACCTGTAATTTTTTTTCTCAAAAAAACAAACGGGTTACGGTCAAAAAAAATTAACTTGGAAGATAACTTTAATACATCCGTGCCCATTTTTAATAAGGAAGTAAGCGAATCACCCATCCCGTGAAGTAACCAAAAATCGAGTATGTCAAAAACTGCTGTTATCACCAAACAACAACTGGAGCATCTTGCCCTGCAGGGGATGTCCTTTGCGGACGATCACGTAGGCGATACTTTCAGTATCAAAGATGTGTCCGACCGCCTTGGTATCTCCTACTCCTATTTCTATCACAACTTCGCCGATTACATGGGAGAACCTTTCTGGCACTACGTAAAACGCCACCGCCTGGAACTGTCCGCCGGCCTCCTGCGCCATAGCGGCCACTCCATCGGCATCATCAGCGACCTTTGCGGATACGCTACCACGGCAGCTTTCAGCAAGGCTTTCAAACAACATTTTAAGGAAAGCCCCAAAGAGTTCCGCCGCATCGCTGAACTACCCAACGAAAAAAGGACCATCCAGATCATTGAAACCATCACCACCACGGCAGGTACAGACATATTCGGAAACTTCTTCCGGTACGACCGCGGCGAAAGGGTACAACTCCCCGACTCCGTATTGTACTATTCCCTGCTGTCCCGCGGCCAGAACCCGATCGGTGAAATGATCGCCAAAATGAACCAGTACTACAACGCCTTCAACAAAATACTGGGACAAATAGAAATAGCTACCGCTAAAATCATCACCGGCACGCTGGACTCAGTACCAGTCACCGACTACGAAAAAATATCCATCTACGCCGGCCTTAGCATCCCGCTCCATGCTGCCGTGGCACACCAATACATGGACGACAACTACGGCTACCTGATGCGCAAACGCATCCCCGGCGGCACCTACCTGCGGCTCCCCGTCCCCATGGACTTTGCCACAGCAGGCATCCCCATGTACAATTTCATTAACCAGAACTGTAAGGAAGGAAATTTCAAAATGAGCGGCAACCACTTCTTTATGGTGCTCAATGGCACCTCCGCCTGCGAAATTTATATTCCGTTGCTTCGCAAACATTATTAGTCCCCAGGGCTGAAGCCCTGGGCTACGATATTGTTCAGTTTTCTATCACGGCAAAAGAAGATATTAATGCAACAGGGGCGGCTTTTTTGGCCGCCTTGTGATTTTCGTTGCTTATTTGCGAATAGGTATTTATGCTGTTTTCTTCAGCAGCGACAAAGATACTGAAATGCAACAGGGCTGATCTTTTGACCAGCCCTGAGCTTTTTATGATTTTGTTTTCCTTATTTCGTGAATATGGCACGGAAGCAGTTGGCGCTTGTGTTGACTGTATCTTTCTGCGGTTTGCCACGGCCATAGAACTCATCCAGGAAATGGCCGGCATCTGACCATACGGTCTGCATCATACCCTGGTAACGGGGTTTCATCTCCTTGGTGGCGGTACTACGGAAATCATACATGTCTTTCAGTTGCGCTACCGCATTATCCGGCATCCGCCACGGACAAGTGATCACCTGCAATCCTTTGGACGCAAAATAAACCGGCGACTTGTCAGGACGCTCATAGTGCCAGTCACAGATCATAATGTCTTTAGGCACCAGGTCCACGGCGCGGTGTGTATTGTTCATACTGGCTTCCCACATGCCCATACCGGTTGTTTTGCCATCCAGCAGGCGGTCGCCCCAAATCCATAAGGTACGGCCTTTCTGCGCCAGATGGTTGCGGATGGTCCATACTTCACCAGCATACAGCTCTGCTTTGTCGCGGCCGCCGCAACGCGGACATTTATCCTCCCCGATGTAAAACACCTCGTCCATGCCAGCATGGAACGCGGTAGCCTCAAACACGTCCAGGACTTCGTCCACCAGCTCAAATACCACTTTGTGGACACCCGGATGCAACGGGCAATAACTCTTACAATACAGGCCATCGGCATTAGGCCATTCATATTTGGCCGGCATTTTCACCCAGGGGGTTTCATCAAAATCAGGATACACCTTTAACAGGTTCATCGTGGTACCGGCCCAGGACTGATGGCCCAACAGGTTGATCTGCGGGATCAGCTGTATCTGGTGCTGCCGGCATACCTGCACCAGCTCCTTTACCTGGGCTTTCGTCAGCGCGCCAGGGTCGCGCAGCTCAGGGTGAGAGGTATACTCATAGTTGAAATCCACCCGCAGCACCAGCGTGTTGATATGCCGCGGTGCCAGCTCTTCCCGGATAAATTTCAGGAATGGCGCCAGTCCGGCCCCCGTGGGTGCAGCGATGCAAAAACCACGGACAGGCAACGTATCTTTCGGTAAGGCGGTGGAAGAAGACGGGAACAGTACAGCGCTGCCTAACAGCAGCAATAGCATGGTCAATAGTTTTTTCATAAAGGGCAATTTTTTTCCAGCGTTTGCAACAAAATAACAAATGCATCGCTTTTTAGGTAGTGAAATCCGGCATTAGATAATTTCACATGCAAAAACATATGATTTTTAATAAATTTGAGTAAACGCAAACCCATGACCGAGTTTAAGCTCCCTTTTACCGCGAGGCTTACCTTTACCCTTTTATCGCTTATTTTACTGGTGTATATCGCCCATACAGCCAGTGGGATCATTATCCCCCTGCTGTTTGCATTCCTCATCTCCATTATGCTATTGCCGGTAACCTACTTCCTGGAAAAACACAAATTTCCCCGTGGACTGGCCGCCGCGATCGCTGTACTGCTGTTTGTGATCGTCATCCTCCTGATCATGCTCGCCATGGGCACACAGATGCAGGCATTCATCGCCGACTTCCCGCAGCTCGAAAAGAAACTGCTGGACACGGTCACCTCCCTGCAGGAATGGATTGACCATAAATTCCATATCAGTTCCAACGCTCAGCTCAGCTACCTGCAAAAGGCCGCCCTCGGAACACTGGGCACAGCCACCAGCTTCATCAGCCAGACCTTTTTATCAGTGTCTTCCCTGATCATCTTCGTGGTTTTTGTCCTGCTGTATTCCTTCTTTATGCTGTTTTACCGCAAACTGCTGGTGACCTTCCTCGTAAGACTGTTCCAGGACAAACACCGCGACACCCTGCTCGACGTGCTCGCCCGTACCCGCTTTATCATCAAAAGCTATGTGGGCGGCCTGATGATAGAAATGGTCGTGGTGGCCGTTCTCAACACCACCGTATTCCTGATTCTCGGCATCAAATACGCTATCCTGCTGGGGGTAATGGCAGCCATCTTCAATATCATCCCCTATATCGGCATTTTTACGGCCCTGATCATCAGCATGCTGGTCACCCTCACTACGGGCACGCCTATAGCTGCTTTACAGGTAGGCATCTCCCTGTTCCTCGTTCACCTGCTGGACAGCAACGTGCTTCTCCCCCGCATCGTAGGCTCCAAAGTGAAGATCAACGCACTGGTGACCATCATCGGCGTGGTAATGGGCAACATGTTATGGGGCATCCCCGGTATGTTCCTCGCTATCCCGATCATCGCCATCATCAAAATAGTATGTGAAAGCGTGGATTATATGAACCCGTGGGCTATCCTATTGGGAGATGAACAAAAAGAGAAAACTGAAACGGTGAACCAGATAGCCGAACAAAAAGGACAGCCTGGCGTGGACGATCTCACAAAGGCTCCTGAATCGCCCGAAAAAAAATAATAACAAAACATACTATATACAAAAAAGCCGCGAGAGACGAACGCTCCGCGGCTTTTCTCATTTATAAAACAACCAACCAGACTATTACGCTTCTGCTTTTCTCAACATCCTGCGATATACCCAATAAAACACAATCGGGAAGATAAACAGGTTGAACAAGGTATCGGTGATCAAACCTCCGATCACCACACGGGCCAATGGCCGCGCGGTCTCTGAACCAATACCATGGCTCATCGCAGCCGGCAGCAACCCAATGGCGGCCATCATGGCCGTCATGATCACAGGCCGTATACGCGACTCTACCCCATCATGTATGGCCTGCGCCAAAAGGCTGTCTGAATACTGGTGCATCCCTCTGATATTCGTTTTGAACTTGGTAAGCAGGATCACACCATTCTGCACACAGATACCAAACAAAGCGATAAACCCGATACCAGCGGAAATGCTGAAGTTAATGCCCGTGAGCCACAATGAGAAGATGCCACCAATGATCGCAAACGGTACGTTATTCAGCACCAGCAGGGCATCTTTCATCCGTCCAAACAGGATAAAGAGAAACAGGAAAATCAGGAACAGGCTGATAGGTACCACCTGCGTGAGCCTTTTGGTGGCACGCTGCTGGTTTTCAAAGTCACCGGCCCACTCCAGGAAGTAATTTTTAGGCAACGTTACCTGCTCGTCCACCTTCCGCCGGGCTTCGGCAATAGTGCTGCCAAGGTCGCGGCCACGCACGGAAAACTTGATCGCCCCGTAACGCTGGTGCTTGTCGCGGTAAATCATACTCGGACCAATAATATGACTGATATCGGCAATCTCCTTCAACGGTATTTTGTTGCCCCGCAGCGTGGGAATGGACAGATTGCCAATAGCCACTTCATCTTCCCGGAAGCCTTCCGGGTAACGGATACGCAGATCAAAGTTCCTTTCGCCCTCATATATTTTGGTGGCCGCCTTACCACCGATCGCCATTTCGATCACTGAGTTGGCGTCTTCTGTGGTAACGCCATAGAGCGCCATCTTTTGCTGGTTCAGGTTGATACGCAGCTCCGGCTGGCCAATATTGCGCATGATACCCAAATCTTCAATGCCCTTCACGGTTTTGAGGATTTTCTCGATCTGCTCTTCGTGTTTTTCGACGGTCTTAAAATCATCTCCAAAAAGCTTCACCACAATGGAACCTTTTACACCGGACACCGCTTCTTCCACGTTGTCCATAATAGGCTGCGAGAAATTGAGCGTCACGCCGGGCGTCCCGTCCAGCCTGGCATTCATCCTGCGAATGAGCTCTTCTTTGGAGATCCCGCTCTTCCATTCGTCCTGCGGATAGATGTCCACATGAAACTCAATATTATAAAAGCCAGTAGCATCGGTACCGTCATTGGGGCGGCCCGTTTGCGACATCACCTGTTTCACTTCCGGGAACACCAATATTTTTTTGCGCATTTCATTGGCCACTCTTACCGACTCCTCCAGGGAAGTGCTCAGCGGGCCGGTTGCCCTGATATAGATGGCGCCCTCATTGAGCTGCGGCAGGAACTCCGTCCCCAGAAAACGGAAACAGTACAGTCCTATTATCAATACAATCATCGAAAAGGTGAACACCAGCCGGCGGTGATGGAAGGTATAATTAAACAGGCGCGATGTAGTACGGTTTACAAATTTCAGGAAGAAATTTTCTTTCTCTCTCACGTTTTTACGCAGCAGCACACTAGCCATAGCTGGTACCAGCGTAAACGTGAGTATCAGTGCGCCCAACAGCGCAAAACCCAACGTCCACGCCAGCGGGGAGAACATCTTCCCTTCCACTTTCTCAAAAGTAAAGATGGGCAGCAACCCAGTGATGATGATCAGTTTGGCAAAGAAAATGCCTTTACCGTTTTCCATGCAGGCTTTGCGGATCATGCCCAGCTTGCTCAGCCGGTTGAACCGCTCCATGCCCACCTGGTGCGCTTTCCTGTCCAGCACCACAAAAATCCCTTCCATCATCACTACGGCGCCATCTATGATGATACCAAAGTCGATAGCGCCCATAGAGAGCAGGTTGGCACTCATGCCTTTCAACTTCAGGCAGATAAAGGCAAATAACAATGCCAATGGTATCACTACCGCCACGATGACCGTTGTGCGCCAGTCGGCCATGAAAATGAAAACAATCACCGTCACGAAAATGATGCCCTCGATCATGTTGTGCAACACCGTATGGGTGGAGAAATCGATCAGGTCTTCCCGGTTGTAGAACGTTTTAATTTTCACATCGTCGGGCAGGATGCGGGTATTCAGTTCTTCTATTTTTTTCTTCAGCTCCACGATCACGTTGGCAGGGTTCTCCCCTTTGCGCATCACCACAATGCCTTCCACCATATCATTGTCGCGATCGCGGCCCACCTGCCCCAGACGTGGCAGCGCGGCCACCGATACATCGGCCACATCTTTTACGAGGATGGGCGTGCCGCCAATATGGTCTACGATCACATTTTTGATTTCCTCCACATTATTGAGCACCCCAATACCGCGCACCACGTATGCCTGCGCGTTTTTGACGATTACGTCGCCCCCTACGTTGATATTGCTTTTGGAAAGCGCCTGAAACATTTCCTGTGCGGTGATGCCGTACTGCACGGCCTTATCAGGGTTCATTGTCACCTGGTAAATTTTCACTTCACCACCGAAGCTCACAATATCCGCCACGCCAGGCACGGCCAGCAGGTTGCGTTCCACCACCCAGTCCTGCAGGGTTTTCAGTTGCTCAATATTCAGTTTGCTGCTTTCGAGCGTGTAACGGTAAATTTCGCCGGTAGGCCCGTAAGGTGGTTCTATCTCCGGGTCCACCCCTTCCGGAAGGTTGGCCGACGCGATGTTGTTGTTGATCTGTTGCCGGGCGAAAGTATCGTCCACATCATCGTCAAAGATCACTTTCACGACCGACAACCCAAACAGGGAGGAGGAACGGATATGTGTTTTTTTCTGCGCCCGGTTCATCGCTATTTCGATGGGACGGGTCACGAATTTTTCGACTTCTTCTGCGCTGCGCCCCTGCCATTGGGTGATGATCGTCACCGTGGTATTGGTCACGTCCGGGAAAGCGTCCACCCCTATCTGTTTAAAGCTGAGATAGCCTGCAATGGCCATCACGCCGGCGGCAAAAAAAATGAAATATTTATTCTTCAGGGAGAAAGCAAGTATCTGCTTAATGAATCTGTTCATAATGCTGGCCTTTAGGGTTTACTGCTGATCGCTCAGTGTGTCATAAATGAATACCTGACGGGAAGCGATAATATGCTCCCCTTCTTTCAACCCGGAGGCGATGTAGGTACGGCCTTCCACCGTTTTGGCAACGTGTATTTCCCGGATAGCCACGCCCGGTTTGGCATTTGTCAGCACCAGCACATAGTATTTATCATGGTCGAAGATGATACCGCGTGACGGGATGCTGACCAGGTTGGAATCTACGTGGCGTTTGGCTTTGGCGCGCACAAACATTTCCGGCTTCAGGAAAAAGCCCGGGTTGTCCACTACTACTCTGGCTTTCATCACTTTCGTCTCGGGGTCCAGCACATTATAAATCTTATCTATCTTACCGGTAAATGTTTTGTCGGGATAAGACAAGGTGGACATCTGTACCTGGTCTCCTTCACGGATACCGGATATATCAGATTCAAACACATTGATCATGGCCCATACGTTATTGAGATCGGCCACTACAAAGATGGGGTCTGAATTATCGGGCCGCCATTGCATGCTTTCAGCAGCTCTTTTATTGATCACAAATCCCGGTACCGGCGCTTTTACCATGTAGCTGGTTTGATGCGCGCCGCCGTTTATTTCCAGTACGGCGCTGGACTTATTGTAGGCTGCTACCGCTTTATCGTAATTGCTTTTAGCCTCTTCATAATCCTTCCGGGAGTTCAACCCGCTTTTGTAGAAAGATTCCGCTACCTCCATATTACGTTTGGCAGTGGCCATATCGCTGGCGGTTATACGTTGATCTGCCGTGAAGCCCGCCATTTCAGGGCTTTTGATCACAGCGAGCACCTGTCCTTTTTTGACGAAATCGCCGGAATGCACTTTCACTTCGGTCACGATACCACTCACCATCGGGAAGATACGGGCCGTTTTGTCTTCGTTTTCGCTGATTTTTCCGGTCAGCATAATTTCATTGTCCACAGACGCGGTAACGGCAGTATCCACCACCAGCGTACGAAGCAGCGAGTCGCTGAGCGCCCATTGGGCGGCTTTGTCAGGAACCGTTTTGCTGCCGCAGCCGGTGAGGATGATGCCCTGGATGGATATAATAAAAACAGCTGCAGGTATATAAAGCTTTTTAATGTTTTGCATGATTCTGGCGTGTTTGATCAAAGATGGAAAATGGAAGCGCCGGTAGCGAAGTTGATTTGCTCCAGTGCGTTGAGTCGGTCGTATTTAAGCTCGTTCATTTTGAGCACGTTGTTGCGGTAAGCATCATACAGGTCAATAAATTCCAGCAGTCCTATATTATGCAGCCCGTAATTTTTTTCCACTTCGCGCATCATGGTCGTATATTCCTGCTCAAATCCGGGATCAAATTCCTGCAGCAGCTTCTCCGTCTTCAGCGCCTGCTGCAGGCTGTTCATGACATCATGCTCCAGCTGGTCCTGTGTACCGTTGAGCTGTAGTTTGCTGTTCTCCAGTCCGGCTTTCGCTATTTTGATGTTCCCCTGGTTGCGGTTAAAGAAAGGCAGCGGCATGGAGATATTAAGGCCGTTGTAGTTTCTTTCGAAGTTGCCCTGCTTGTCATAGGAAAGGCCCAACTGCACATCGGGTACGGCGAGGGAACGTTGCAATCGCAGGTTCAGATTATTATACTGTACGTTTTCCTGGGCAATTTTAAGATCGTACCGGTTGGCCCTAGCGGTATCCAGTAATGTCTGGAAAGACAATGCTGCTGCGGGCATGGTGGCCATCGAGTCCGGCAGTTGCGGCTGTATGCTAACGGTAGCGGGCACACGAATCAGCAATGCCAGATCGGACTGTGTTTGTTGAATGTCTTTTTCTAGTTCCAGCGCATCGTGTTGCAGGTCGTACAGCAGTGATTTAATACGGATGATCTCTTTGGGAGCGATATTCCCCATGACTTTCTGCTGCTCAAACACTTTGACGATCTGTTGCAGAAAAGTAATCTGGCGGCCAAATGTTTGCAGCGATTGTTGTTTGTAATAGAGATCGAAGAAGTTGTCGTGCAGGGAGAAACGGAGAGTGCGCAGCAGATCGAAGAACTGGTATTCAGTCATCTTTACACCGCTTTGGGCCAGTTTCACGGCTTTGTTGCGCTTACCGGCCATCTTGAACAACTGTTGTACCTGGAGGGAGTTTTCACCATCATAGGAGAAATCAAACCACTTTTTGGCAGTATGGCTGTACAATACATTTTCGAAAGTCACCTGGGGATTGTCCCACAACCGGGCGGTGATCACTTCCGCCTTGGCGGCGTCGATATTGAATTTCTGTGCCAGCAGCGGGATATTCTTCTGAAGAAGCTGCTGTTCTGCCTCCGGTAGTGTGAGTTTCAGGGTATCCAACGGTTGCGCACGTACGCAACAGCTCCATAGGATGCCCAACAGTACAGGAAAGGTTTGTAATGCTAGTCTAATCGTCATACAACTGATTTTTCGTTGCAAAGATGGCGATAGGCTATTAAGCACTAATTAGAATGAAGTTAAAACAAAATTAGATTTTAATGTCTGTTGGGAAAAAAATGTTAAAGGTGGTACCCTGTTCCAGGACACTGCTCACCGTAACGGAAGCCTGATGGAGGTGAAAGATACGCTGGGCCATGGCCAGCCCGATGCCGTAGCCGGCAAACGTATAAGCGTTGTCTGCCCGGTAAAGTGGCAGGAATATTTTATCCAGTTCTCCCGGCGCGATACCGATGCCCTTATCGCTGACAGCGATAACGAGGCAATTGGAGCTGTAGGTAAGACGGAGGGCTATAGGCTGATGATGTGAAAACTTGAAAGCGTTGCGGACGATGTTCTGTAAGGCCAGCATCAACAGGGGCCGGTTGCCGCGGATGGCCAGCCGGGAGGCTTCTTCGGGGAGATCGCTCAGCACCACGTCTACCTGGCAGGGTGGTGTTTTATACTGCCAGTGTTCCTGTATCTCCCACAGCAGCTCGTCGAGCCGCACGGCTTCGGTATTGGCAGGCGTCAGGATCACCTCTACACGGGTGAGCTGTAAGAGTCCGTCAGTGATCACTTTCAGCTTTTCCGATTCGTCCAGCACGGTATCCAGCGTAGTGATATATTCGGCCTGGCTGCGTTCGCGGTGCAGGGTGACCTCTATCTCACCGATGATGGTGGTCAGCGGCGTCCTTAATTCATGAGAAGCGTTGGACACAAAGGAGCGCTGCATTTCAAAAGCCTGCTCCAGGTGTTGCAACAGCTCATTAAAATTTCCGGCCAGTTCGGCAATCTCATCTTTGTTGCGCCCCTGTTCTACCCGCGTGTGCAGATTGTTGGACCGTATTTTCTTCACCTGTTTATTGATGCTCTGGATAGGCTGTAACGCTTTGCTGGCAAACCATTGGCCCAGCAGGAAGGTAACGATCAGGGATATACAAAGTATGATGACCAATATCAATGCGAGGTATTGCAGCTGTTGTTCTCCGGCTTTATTGCGGGCCGTCACGATCACCACAAAGTCGCCTTGGTTGTCAGGGTAAAACATGCCCATGCCATACTTTTCTCCAAACGTAAAGCGGTAGGTACTGTTTTTACGGATGGTGTTCAGCAATGATGGCGGCCAGTTATACTTTACTTTTTCCAGGAAAACAGGTTGGTTGTCCTGATTATAAATATTGCTGGACTCGTCAGGGATGCTCTGCTGGTAGCTCTTTTCGATCTCCAGAAATTTCTTTTTGGTCAGTTCATCTTTTTCGAGGTACACCTGGGCGGTGACCAGCGCCCTTACCTGCAGCAGTTTATAGAAGCTGTTGCGGATGTATTGGGCAGACAACAGGTATATCAATACAAACACCCCGGCAAGAATAATACCGGTGATGAGGGTAAACTGTAATGATAAACGGTGCCTTATCTTCATAATTGTTGCTGCCAGGTACTTTTAACTTTCATAACGTATCCCATCCCAACTACCGTATGGATCAGCTTTTCGCCGCTGAAGCCTTTTTCGATTTTGTTGCGGAGATAGTTCACGTATACATCGATGGTGTTGGTGCCGGTATCGAACTCCAGTCCCCATACCGCTTCGGAGATAAGGGCGCGGGACAACACTTTGCCGGTGTTTTTGAGCAGCAGCTCCAGCAAGGCGTACTCTTTGGCCGTGAGGGTGATCTCCTGTCCTTCCCTGCTGGCGGTTTTAGAGGTGGTGTCCAGGCGTAGGTCCGCAAGGGTGAGTATTTCCTTTTCCTGTTTGAAGTTGTTCTTACGGCGTGACAGGGCATTGACACGGGCCACCAGTTCGGAGAAATGAAAAGGTTTGGCGAGATAATCATCTGCGCCTGCATTGAGGCCGTCCACGATATCGTGGGTAGCGCTCAGTGCCGTGAGCATCAGCACCGGCGCTGTGATGTCGCGGGTACGCAGGTTTTTGCAGATGGTCAGACCGTTGATCCCCGGCAGCATGATGTCGAGTATGATCAGATCATAGTCCTGCTCCAGTGCTGCCTGTTGCCCCAGCAGTCCGTCAGTATATACGTCCACCTGATGGTGATGTTCTTCCAGTCCTCTTTTAATAAAGGCACCTACTTTGGACTCATCTTCTATAACCAATATTTTCATACTTGAGGTATTATTCTACTATGATCTATGCAAAAGTAGGAATGTTTACGTTGGCGGGCATTAAAGGGAGATTAAAACATAGAAAATGGGGAAATTTTAAAATTTTAAAATTTTAAAATTGGATTAGTTTTGCAGACAACCTAAACAGGCACCGTTTCATGCAACTACCCATACTCAGCACAGAACAACTGGTGCTCCGTCCTATTACAGAAAAAGATACCGCTGCTTTGTTCTCCCTCTTTTCCAAAGAAGAAGTGACACGGTACATGGACATTGACGCTTTCTCCAATATTACCGAGGCAACCCAGATCATTACGTATTTCCGTGAACGTTGGGAAAAACAGGAAGGGATGCGCTGGGCGATTACTTTTAAAGATAAAGATGAACTGGTGGGCACCTGTGGTTTCCATCACTGGAATAAAACCCATTATAAGATAGAACTGGGTTACGACCTGTTGCCCGCTTATTGGGGCAAGGGCATTATGACTTCCGTTATTCCCGTGGCCCTGAAGTTTGTGTATGACGAGTTGCAGTTGAACCGCGTGGAGGCTTTCGTAGACCCGCTGAATGAAGCGTCTTCGCGTTTGCTGGGGCGGCTGGGGTTCCGCCATGAAGGGATGTTGCGGGATGCTTTCTTTGAAAAAGGGAAGTTTGTGGATGCGGACCTCTACAGTTTACTTCGCCGGGAATATGACCGGGAGACTATCTGGCAATAATTTTCTTTATCAGACATATGATGCATTTGCAGTACCGGGATGCAGTCCCGGAGGATTTACCACAGATTGTCAGCATTTACAACAGCACCGTGGCGGGCAGGATGGTGACGGCAGACACTTCGCCGGTGACCGTAGAAAGCCGGCTGGCCTGGTTCCAGGCGCACAATCCGGAGCGCCGTCCTTTGTGGATGGTGTATGACGGTGCGGAGCTGGTAGGCTGGATCAGTTTTTCCTCTTTTTATGGCAGGCCGGCCTATGATGGCACGGTGGAGGTGAGCATTTACCTGGCAGAAAGCGTCCGTGGCAGGGGTTATGGCAAAGTGGTGCTGCAGCATGCCATCGATGTGGCGCCGCAGTACGGGATACATACCCTGTTAGGCTTTATTTTCGCGCACAACATTCCCAGCCTTAAATTGTTTCATGCCAAAGGATTTGCGGAGTGGGCCCATCTGCCCGATGTAGCGATACTGGACGGGCAGGCCCGGACGTTGAAGATATTAGGCCTTAAAGTGTAGACATCATTAATTCGTAATTCGTAGTTTTTATGTGGTGGATATATGCTTTATTATCGGCTGCATTTGCGGCGCTGACAGCAATTTTTGCCAAGATAGGCGTGGCGGACGTGCCTTCCAATCTGGCTACGGGTATCCGTACCATTATCATTTTACTGGTTGCGTGGGGTATTGTGCTGGCGAGAGGAGAATATAAAGGAGTGACGTTGACAAGGCATACGCTGGTGTTTCTGGTGTTGTCTGGTCTGGCGACTGGTTTTTCGTGGATCTTTTATTTTAAGGCTTTGCAGATAGGCAAGGTGTCGCAGGTAGCGCCGGTGGACAAGTTAAGCGTGGCGTTGACTATTGTTTTGTCGGCTATTTTCCTGCATGAAGCGCTTACGTGGAAAACGGCGATTGGTGCCCTACTGATAATTTCAGGCACACTGGTATTGATCATTAAATAGCTGGTTGTTCAGTCAGCTATCTAATACATATCAAATCATTCAATGCCGGGTTGATTAAATGGCAGGAACAGTGTTTTGTCTGATTTTATAGACACAGCGGCGGGCGCCATTGATGATATGGTCCAGGCGTGTCACTTGTACTTCTTCACCAATAACACTGATAAAGGTATTCATCTCTGAAGTACAGATATTGTCGCAGGTAGCGGCGGCGCAACAGATCGGGCAGTGGTTTTCTATGAAGAGGAATACATCTCCTTCTTTTCTCCATTCTGCCAGGTATCCTTCGCCGGTGCGGATGGCCGCAAAGGCAGTCAACCTGTTTTCGATGCCGTTAACACCCTCCAGGGCGGTATTATATTTCTCCTGTTGATTCTTTTCGCGTGCCAGGATGACATTGGCCAATGCTTCGGGACCCAGCACCGTTTTAATGGTCTGGATGATGTCTACCGTCAGTTCGGTATGACTGTCCGGGAAGCGGGCATTGCCAAGCGGGGTCAGGCTCCATATTTGCATGGGGCGGCCGACGCCTTTGGATATACTTTCAAACTGCAACAAGCCCTCTTCAGCCAGCTTTACCAGCTGCAGGCGGGCGCCTTCCGTGGTGATACCCAATTCACCAGCCAGTTCGGCAGCAGACAGGGGGCCCTTGGTCTTGATCAGCATCAAAAACCTGTCAGCAGCATTTTTGGTTCGTGTTGGATATTTTTCCAAGTTATTACTTGTTTTATTGTAAATGTCGTAATTTTGTGGGAGCTAAAAAAAAGAAATTTGGGATTTAGATGATTTTGAGACCATTTTCGTCACCATTAAATCTCATAATCTTTTAAATCTCTAAATCTTAGGTATTAATGAACGTACTCATATTTAACGGCGCTACTGACACCCGCCCTGAAGCCACCTCCAACAGGCTGGCAGCATACCTGTCAGAAGCCTTAACAGAAAAGGGGTTACCGACCGAGATTTTCAGCCTGGCCGAAAAACAGATCCCGTTTTTTTCCATGTCGGAAGCGGCCAAAAAGCCGGAGAGTGTAGCAGCCATGTGTGAGTCGTTCTGTAAGGCGGACCTTCAGATATGGATGACGCCTTTATATCATGGCAGCATGACAGGGGCCATGAAGAACTGCCTGGACTGGCTGGAGCTGACGAGCAAGCACCAACGGCCATATTTAACCGGAAAGGTTGTAGCTTTGCTCTCCTGGGCTGACGGCACACAAGCCATGCAGGGAATAAACGCCATGGATGCCGTAGCCAAAGCATTGAGGGCCTGGGTACTGCCCTATTCTTTGCCTATCCTGAAAAATAATCTTTATGACCCGCAAACCAGCGGGTTTACTGCATTTTATAAAACCAAGCTGGATATGATGGTATCCCTGCTCTCTGCCGCCCAGTCACACGTGGCAGCAGGGTCAGCAATCTGAGCCACCCATTCAGTTTTACCAATTAAAAAATTCTGAATTATGATAACCGTTTCAGAAAAAGCTGGAGTATATATTAAGACACTGATGGAGACCGAACATCACGCTCCTGGCACTTTTGTAAGAGTAGGGGTGAAAGGCGGCGGTTGCTCCGGCCTCGAATATGTGATGAAGTTTGAAAACGAAGAACAGGAAGGAGACCAGGTATTTGAAGACAAAGGCGTAAAGGTAGTCGTACAGATGAAGAGCCTGCTCTACCTGTATGGTACTGAGCTGGACTACTCCGACGGCCTCAATGGTAAAGGCCTTTTCTTCAACAACCCGAATGCAACGAGAACATGCAGCTGCGGCGAAAGCTTCGCAGTATAAATATCAAAATCGTATGATAAACAGTAACGAAATAATAGATGATATAGCCAATAAGGAGTACGAGTTTGGCTTTACCACCGATATTGAAATGGATATCGCTCCTCCGGGGCTGAATGAAGATATCATCCGCTTTATTTCCGCTAAAAAGAATGAACCGGAATGGCTGCTGGAATGGCGTCTGAAAGGTTTTGCCGCCTTTAAGAAAATGCAGTTCCCCTCCTGGCAACACTTCAAAATGCCGGAGCTGGACCTGCAAGCGCTCTCCTATTATGCCGCTCCTAAAAAGAAAGTACAACTCAACAGCCTCGATGAAGTAGATCCGGAATTGCTGGCCACCTTCGAAAAGCTGGGCATTCCGCTCAACGAACAGAAGGCCCTCGCCGGTGTGGCCGTAGACGCCGTATTTGACAGCGTGTCCGTAGCCACTACCTTTAAAGGCAAACTGAAAGAGATGGGCGTTATCTTCTGCTCTTTTGGTGAAGCGGTACAGGAATACCCTGACCTGGTAAAAAAATACCTGGGCACGGTAGTACCCCACTCTGACAACATTTTTGCCGCGCTGAACTCCGCTGTGTTTTCTGACGGCTCTTTCACCTATATACCTAAAGGCGTACGCTGCCCGATGGAACTGAGCACTTACTTCCGTATCAATGCCCAGAACACCGGCCAGTTTGAACGTACCCTCATCATCGCCGATGAAGGCAGCTATGTGAGCTACCTCGAAGGCTGTACCGCCCCCATGCGCGACGAAAACCAGCTGCACGCCGCAGTAGTGGAACTCGTAGCCCTGGACCACGCGGAAATCAAATACTCTACCGTACAAAACTGGTACCCCGGCGATAAAGACGGTAAAGGCGGTATATACAACTTCGTGACCAAAAGAGGCATCTGCAAAGGCAACGCCAGCAAAATCTCCTGGACACAAGTGGAAACCGGTTCCGCTATCACCTGGAAATACCCCAGCGTGATCCTGCAGGGCGATTACTCCGAAGGTGAATTCTACTCCGTAGCAGTAGTGCGCAACAAACAGATTGCAGACACCGGTACCAAAATCCACCACATCGGTAAAGGCACCAAAAGCCGTATCATCTCCAAAGGTATCTCTGCCGGCAGAGGCGATAACAGCTACCGCGGACTGGTGGCCGTTGGCCCCCGTGCCGATAACGCCCGTAACTTTACCCAGTGCGACTCCCTGCTGATTGGCAATGAGTGCGGCTCCCACACTTTCCCATATATCGAATCACGCAATAAAACCGCGATGATCGAACACGAAGCCACTACCTCCAAAATCGGGGAAGATCAGATCTTCTATCTGAACGCCCGTGGCATCGATACGGAAAAAGCCGTAGCCCTGATCGTAAACGGCTACGTAAAGGAAGTACTGAACCAGCTCCCCATGGAATTTGCCGTGGAAGCACAGAAATTATTATCTATCACACTTGAAGGAAGCGTTGGATAATTCGCTTATCCAATTAACTACATACAGAACGAAATAAAACAATCATGCTGACGATTAAAAATCTGCACGCAGAAGTAGAAGGGAAACAAATTCTGAAAGGCATTAACCTCGAAATAGGTAAAGGCGAAACACATGCCATCATGGGCCCTAACGGTTCCGGCAAAAGTTCCCTGGCCTCCGTGCTCGCAGGCCGTGAAAACTATACCGTTACCGAAGGGGAAGTATGGTTCAATGGTAAAAACCTGCTGGACCTGTCTCCCGAAGACCGTGCCCGTGAAGGCGTATTCCTGGCTTTTCAATATCCTGTTGAAATTCCGGGCGTATCCAACCTGAACTTTCTGAAAACAGCCCTCAATGAAATCAGGACCTATAAAGGCCTGCCTGCCATTGAAGGCCGTGACTTCCTGAAACTGACCAAAGAGAAACAACAGCTGGTAGACTTTAACGCCAACCTGATGAACCGCTCCCTGAATGAAGGTTTCAGCGGCGGTGAAAAGAAACGCAACGAAATATTCCAACTGGCCATGCTGGACCCTCAACTGGCCATCCTGGACGAAACAGACTCCGGTCTGGATATCGACGCGCTGCGTATCGTTTCCAACGGCGTGAACAAACTCCGCGACGCAGAAAAATCTTTCGTAGTCATCACCCACTACCAGCGTTTGCTGGAGTACATCGTGCCTGACTTTGTACACGTACTGTACAACGGCCGTATCATCAAAACCGGTACCAAGGAACTGGCCCTGGAACTGGAAGAAAGAGGCTACGACTGGCTGAAGGAAGAGTTACATTTGAAAGAATCAGTATAAGAAGCATACCATTATGACGAGTGATATTACATTGCCTTTTTACCAGGCGTTAACCACCGATGTGAACGCATTATCGACCTGCCAGGCGCAGGACGATCTGCAAGGCATCCGCCGGGAGGCTCTGGAACGCTTCTCTGTGTTGGGTCTTCCCACACTGAAAACAGAAGCATGGCGTTATTCCAACATACAACGTTATCTTAAGGAATTCCCTTATGAACTGTTGTATGCCACCACTACAGTACCTGCCTCCGTGGTAGCCCAGGCTGCCATCCCGGAGCTGGACTGCTACCGCATTGTGCTGGTAAACGGCCAGCTGCAGGCAGATCATTCCGAACTGCCCACCGGTAAAGGTATTACCATCGGTGCCCTCAGCGCCCACACACAAGCACCCGGTTTCACCAAGTGGTTCAACAAACAACACCACCTGGCCCAGGAATCACTGGCCACCCTTAATACAGCCCTCTTCGCTGACGGTCTGTTTATAGAACTGGCAACCAACACGGTGATCGATAAACCGGTACATATCGTTCATGTATACACTGCCGCACAGCATGCCTTTATCCAGCCCCGCCACCTGTGGGTGCTGAACAGGAATGCTGCCGCTACCATCATCGAAAGCTCCGTTCATCCGGACGCCAACGTGGTGACTTTCGCCAACAGCGTACTGGAAACAGTAGTGGAAGACAACGCGGAACTGTGGCATTACAATATTCAGCAGGGCGACCAGCACTTCCGTGAAGTGCATACTACCGCCGCCCAGCAACAGGCCAACAGCCGTTACCATCATTTTAACTTTACCCTGCCCGGTACCCCGTTCACCCGCAACAACCTGAGCGTGGCACTCAATGGCAGCTATACGGAAACGAACCTGAACGGCCTGTACATTGCCAATGGCAGTCAGCATGTAGACAACCATACTTTCATGGACCACATCATGCCTAACTGCAACAGCAACGAACTGTACAAAGGTGTACTGCTCGACAGCGCCGACGGCGTTTTCACCGGCAGGATCCTTGTACACCAGGAAGCGCAGAAAACCAACGCCTTCCAGCAGAACAACAACCTGCTGCTGGGCGCCAAAGCAGATATCAACTCTCAACCGCAGCTGGAAATTTATGCGGACGACGTAAAATGCAGCCACGGTTTCACCGCCGGACAGTTCAGCGAAGAATCCATGTTCTACCTGCGCTCCCGTGGTATCGGAGAAGATGCTGCCAAAGCACTGATGGTAAATGCCTTCTCCCATGATATTACAGACGAAGTGAAGGTACCTGCCCTGCAACATTACCTGCAGGAACAGATTGCCGCCATCATGAACAACTAATTACCGATCCAATGGAACATATTGCTAACATAGAAACCACAGCCCTGGACGTAAAGCAGGTCAGGAGGGACTTCCCCATCCTGCAGGAACTGGTGCACGGCAAACCGCTGGTATACCTCGATAACGGAGCTACCACGCAGAAACCGCTGACGGTTATAGAAACAGAAGCCCGGTATTACGAAGAATATAACAGCAATGTGCACCGCGGCGTTCACCATCTGAGCCAGGAAGCCACCAACGCCTACGAGAAAGCCCGCGAAATTGTTGCCGGCTTTATCAATGCAGCGCATAGCCATGAGGTGATCTTCACCAAAGGCACTACCGACGGGATCAACCTGGTGGCCAATACCATGTGCCGCCGTTTCCTGAAGGAAGGCGACAGTGTGATCATCTCCGCCATGGAACACCACTCCAACATCGTTCCCTGGCAGATGGCCTGTGAGGAAAGTGGCGCTACCCTGAAAGTGATCCCTATCAATGAAAAGGGTGAACTGAAAATGGACGCGTTCTCCGCCCTGCTCGACGACACGGTGAAAATGATAGCAGTAACGTATGTTTCCAATACGATGGGTACCATCAACCCGGTAGAAGAAATCATTGCTCAGGCGCATGCCCGTAAGATCCCCGTACTGCTGGACGCCGCACAGGCCATCCAGCATATGAGCATCGACGTGCAGGCCCTGCAGGTGGATTTCCTCGTTTTCTCCGGACATAAAATTTACGGTCCCACCGGCATCGGAGTACTCTACGGTACCACCGAATGGCTGAACAAACTGCCTCCCTACCAGGGTGGCGGTGATATGATCAAGACCGTTACTTTTGCCAAAACTACCTATAACGAACTGCCTTATAAATTTGAAGCCGGCACACCACATATCGCAGGCGCCATCGGTTTAGGGGCAGCAATCAGATACTTGCAGCAGGTAGGCCTCGACAAAATCCAGCAATGGGAAGAACAATTGCAGGCCTATGCACTGGAGCAACTGCGGCAGATAGACGGTATCCGCTTCATCGGCGATGCCGCCCGCAGAAGCGGCGCCATCTCCTTCCTGATACACGACATTCACCCGTTTGACCTCGGTGAATTACTGGACCAGCAAGGGATAGCCGTAAGAACAGGGCACCACTGCTGCGAACCGCTGATGGATGAGTTTAAAATCCCCGGCACTGTTCGTGCATCGCTCACCTTCTATAATACGAAGGAAGACATTGACAAGCTGGTAGCCGGTATCAATCGGGCTGTGTCCATGCTGCGGTAAAAGGAGACTATTATTATGACGATCAATGAAAGACAGGATGAAATAAAGTCCGACTTTGAAGTAATGAGCAACTGGGAGGATAAGTATGAATATATTATCCAACTGGGCAAGGATTTGCCGCTTATTGCAGAAGAATACAAGACACCGGAAAACCTGATCAAAGGCTGTCAGTCACGCGTGTGGCTGCACACTGAGCTCAGGGACGGAAAACTGTTGTTCACCGCCGATAGCGATGCCGTGATCACCAAAGGACTTGTAAGCCTGATGATTTATGTGCTTTCCGGACATACTCCCAAAGAGATAGCCACCGCGGACATCTACTTTATCAATGACATCGGCCTGAGCAGCCACCTCTCTCCCACCCGCTCCAACGGGTTGCTGAGCATGCTCAAACAGATGAAACTTTATGCAGTAGCCTACCAGGCAAAAACAAACCAGTCATGAGCGAAGAAGCAACATTAAGGGAAAAGATAGAAGAACAGCTGAAAACCGTATACGACCCGGAAATCCCTGTCAACATCTGGGAACTGGGGCTGGTATACGCCATCAAGATCAAAGAGAACAACCGCATCGGCATTGATATGACGCTCACCGCTCCCGGATGCCCTGTTGCCGGTGATATCATCCGCGAAGTGGATGAAAAAGTACGCAATATCGAAGGCGTGTCAGAGGTGGATGTACACCTTACTTTTGATCCACCATGGTCCAAAGAAATGATGAGCGAAGAAGCCAAACTGGAACTTGGTTTTCTTTAAATCCATACGCATTTCCAGGTAGTTTATTATTCTCCCTGGAAATGCTTTTTTTATATATCCCCAGCTGCCACAGCGGAAATAAAAGTAGCTGATGGGGCAAAAAACAAGGTGCCCGTCTGAGGGGTGCTAAAGTCCAGCAACCGGTCATAATTACCCGGCGGCAGTCCTACAAACATATTGTCCAGCATCTTCTTTACCGTACTAAAAGTGCGCGCATAGGCAATAAAATAAGTCCCCATTTCATTTGTCGCCATATTGCCGAACGGCATATTATCACGGATAATTTTCAGATCATCCCCCACATTGGCCAGCGCAATATGCGAATTGGCCGGCTTGATATTATCCGGCATTTCTATATCGCTCATCTTGTAACGGCCAAACACCCTCTCCTGCTCTTCAACAGTTAAAGACTTAAAAGCCGTTAGATTGTGTATATACTTCTGTACAAAAAGGTAACTGCCATTTTCATAGGCAGCATCTTCCTCACCGATTAAGCCAAACTCAACCCGCTCTTTACCGTGAGGGTTTTCTGTACCATCTACAAAACCCAGTATCGACCGCCCGTCCCAGTACCTGAAACCGTGTACCTCTTCCGTGCAATCAGCAACTGTACTAAGCACTTCCGTAATTGCCGCAGTCATATCAAGGCAAATAGCCGGCCCACTACCTTTTATATGAAAATGAAGATCGCCGGTAGTGGCCACTGCACTGTGTTTGGCGCCGACAATAGGCTGAAAATTTTCAAGTTCTTTCGGAAGCGGCTTCGGCAAACCAAGCCTCAGCCAGGCATCATGTCCGATAGCCATTACACAGGTAGCCCCGGAATCCGGAAAACGGGTCTGCCCCGAATTGTTTAGATTTTCTACCAGCGCGCAAACGCGCATAAACGCTTCTTTGGGTTCCACTTGCGGCTTAAAAAGCCATACCAAAAATATTGTATTATTACCCTGATAGTCAAGAACATTTTGAGATGCTGTCATAGAAACTGCTTTGCATTTATACATCAGGATGATGTTTCCTGATTTTTATTTTTACACATTTTGAAGCCGGCATATTACTTTCCCTGACTACATTATTAACGGAAACCAGCACATTCGTCTCCGGAAAGTAGGTCATAGTATACTTTTCGGGAGTATTTTCTGAAGTACTATAAAAATACCAAAAACAATTGAGATCCGTTACCGTGTTACTGTTTCCATTGATGACAATCTGTTTTGCTTAAGTTCATTTTTATCTGTAAATTATTAATCGCAAGCCGGCAGTACACAGAAAAAGATATCCGCTCAATACCATCATGACTGATCACGGCTTACAGAGCACCATTAACTTAAAAAATGAATACGGGATGATATGGAATACATTGATTACTACAAAACTTTAGGTGTAGACAAAGATGCTTCTGAAGAGGAGATAAAAAAGGCATACCGGAAACTCGCCCGAAAACATCATCCTGACCTGAACCCGGATAATCCGGAGGCTGGCAGGATTTTTCAACAAATCAACGAAGCCAACGAAGTGCTCAGCGATCCGGAAAACCGTAAAAAATATGACCAATACGGTAAGGACTGGAAACATGCAGAACAGTTTGAAGAAGCCAAAAGGCAGCAAAGTGCTTATGGCAGTCACGCTCAGTATGAGGGCAATCCGTTTGGAGGTGGGCAGCACTATACCTATAGTGGGGATAGTGATGATTTCTCCGATTTCTTTTCGTCCATGTTCGGTGGCAGAGGTGGTGGAAGGCAAAGCCGGTTCCGGGGACAGGATATACATGCGAAGCTTGAAGTAACGCTTACGGAAGCGTATTCAACGCATAAACAGACCTTTACCGTAAACGGGCAAAACATCAGGATTACCTTACCGGCAGGCATCGAAAACGGCCAGGAGATCAAACTGGCCCATTATGGCGGGCCGGGCGTGAATGGCGGGCCTAAAGGCGACCTGTATATCACCATCGGGATCAAAAACGATACAAATTTTACCCGCAAAGGAAATGACCTCTACTGCGACGTGCCACTGGACCTGTACAAGGCCATGTTAGGCGGGGAGCAGGTAGTGGAGACACTTGGTGGAAAAGTAAAACTGAAGATCGCCCCTGAAACACAGAATGAGGTAACGGTACGGCTTAAAGGAAAAGGCTTTCCCGTATACAAACAAGAAGGAGCATTTGGCGACTTATATATTACCTGGCAAATCAAACTGCCCACCAACCTTTCCGGGAAAGAAAAAGAACTATTCCAGCAATTATCTGAAGAACGATAAAATCATGCTGTATGGAAAACAATGACAAAATAACGGTAGAACAATGTAGTCAATACTACAATATAGCTACTTCCTTCCTATTTGACCTCGATGATCACGGCCTGATTGTGTTGACACATGAGGAAAATACGGCTTACCTCGATTATGGCCAATTGCCCCTGCTTGAAAAATATATGCGTTTACACTACGATCTGCTGATTAATATGGAAGGACTGGAGGCTATCAGCCATCTGTTGAAGCGTGTACAGTTACTGCATGCAACGATCAGGCATCTGGGCGGAGAGATTCCCGGCTATTAGATTCTCAGCCTTGACTCCCTGGTCTGTTCATCATTTTTGCTTTCCTGCCATCAGGTTCCTTTTCACAGGAAAATTTTTACCGCACGCTCATGCCTGCTAACCTAGCGCTAAGACTTCACTTACTGCTAAACTTTAAATACAAATCATATATATTTGATAATGAATAAATTGCAAACACTATCTAAACTATTGGTATCACCGTTGACCTTTTCTTTAGAAGACTATTTTTAAGCGGGAAATGTGCGGTTACTATATACATTGCGTAGTATTCACCGATATTTGACTTTTATTTTATGAAATTATTTAATTTGTAGCATTGTTCATCAACAACCACTTTAGGCTATTTTGATGCATGCCACCCGTTAAATTAAATAAGTAGATAACCAATAATAAAATAACTAAATAATTGGACCTAACGGAAGAACAGGTGCTGGCGATGGCACCCGATGAATCGTCCCGCAAAGCGGGGAAAGAGCTGGCCAAGCCGGCCAAGTGGGTCAGTACGGGCTTCAGTGAGGCGGCCCTGTGGGGTGAATGCCAGGGCAGCGGCAGTAAGCCCTATCAGACACAGGTGGACACCGGCGCCATGGCTTTCCGCTGTAGCTGCCCAAGCCGTAAGTTCCCCTGTAAACATGGCGTTGGCCTCTTATTATATTATGCCAGGGAGAAAGCCTCCTTTGTGCAACAGGAACAACCCGCCTGGGTAACGGAATGGATCAGCAAGCGCACAGAGAAGGCAGAGAAAAAAGCGCAACAGACCACAGAAGCCAAACCGGTGGATGAAGCCGCCCAAAACAAAAGAATGGACGCCCGGCACCGGAAAGTGAGCGATGGCCTGGAAGAGCTGGTACGCTGGACGAAAGACCTCATCCGCAACGGGATTATCGGTCTGCCTGACAAAGGCGCTGACATGTGCGAAAACATGGCCCGGCGCATGGTCGATGCACAGGCATCCGGACTGGCAGCCATACTTCGGGAGATGGCTGAAATCAGCTACTACAGCGAAGGCTGGCAACAGACCTTTATGGACCAGCTGCTGCGGCTGTATCTGGCCGCGCAGGCTTATAGTCATCTGGACAAGCTGGAACCTTCCCTCCAGCAAGACATCCGGACACTTATCGGCTACTCCCAGTCACAGGAAGAACTTAAAACACAAATCGGCGTAACAGACACCTGGCTGGTACTCGGTAAACAAAGCACCGAAGATGACCGCCTCATCACCGAACGGTATTGGCTATACGGCCTTACTACGCGCCGTCCGGCACTGGTGCTGCAATTTACCATCCGCCATCAGCCGCAGACACAGCTGATGCCTGCACCAGGCAGCTGTGTACGGGCAGAACTGGTCTATTACCCATCGGCCGCTCCGATGCGGGCACTGATCAAAACACAGCAGGCCGCACCGGCAGACTATCAGTTCCGCGGCCATGCCGGCTGGACAGACGTAATGGCCGCTCAAACACAGGTCAGCAGCCAGTGGCCGCTCTATAACGACCAGGTATATACGATTGCGGCACTCACACCGGTACAGCGCAACGGCCAGTGGTGGCTGCGCGACGAACAGGAACAGGAAATGCAGCTACGGCCGGATTTCCGCAGCCTCTGGAAACTGCTCGCTCTCAGTGGCGGCCAACCATTGCCCATGGTTGTCATCGGCCGCGAAACACAATACGAGCCCATCGGTGTCTGGTACCAGCAGGAATATAAAGTGCTGTAACCCGTAACAAATACCGGTATAGGCGTGCCGGTTATAAAGTACAGATGCGGACAAAAGGCCCAGCCATCTACCTAAAGAAAAACTTTAAGACAACCCGGCACAACAGCAGGCGATCCGACTTTAAAGAACACCTGCCGCTAAAGGCCCGGCGATCTGCCTAAAGAAAAACTTTAAGACAACCCGGCCCATGAACAACTTTTAAGCAAACGACGATGCAGTCCTGGAACGACATTATTAATATAGCCTTATTGGGCACCTCCAAAAAGCAGCTGGATACCGGCGGCCTCCCCGCCCCTTTGCAGGCAGCAGCGGGAACGGTGTTAGCCGCTCCGGGAACAGACCGGGAAGAACAGTTCCTTCAACTGGCGTCCCTGGTTTTCAACTACCGCCAAAGCGGCGCTATGGCCGTGGCGGGCGGGCCATCCACCATGACGGTATGCGCGCCGGAAACAAAACCCTATTGCAGCGCTACCGCCATCCAGGCCCTCCACCATACACTTGACAGCGAAAATATTCCGCTGCTCCACCTCTGGCTGGAGCTGTGCATGCGCAACAACCAGGTGCTTCCGCCCGAATACCTGCCGCGCATATTGGAAAGCGCCAGTCGCCATAAATCCCTGCGTAACCTGGCGGCAGCCTGCTGCGGCAAACGCGGCGAATGGCTGGCCCAGTTCAACCGGGAATGGAACTTCTCCGTAGCCGTAGACTCCACCGAAGAGATGTGGGAGAACGGCACCACGGCACAGCGACTGGAAGCACTCTCCCGCATCCGCGGAACTCAACCGGCTGAAGCACGCACCCTGCTGCAAGCCACCTGGCCACAGGAAAGCGCCGCGGTAAAAGCAGAACTGCTCAGCGCCCTCTCCACCGGCATCAGCATGAACGACGCACCATGGCTGGAATCACTGCTACAGGAAAAAAGCAAACAGGTAAAAGAAGCAGCCCTCACCTTGCTGAAAAAAATTCCCGGCAGCAGTCTGCATGAACAATACTGGCAGCTGCTGGAAAGTTCCATCAACATAGACCATAAAGGAAAAATAACGGTAACGCCGTCCATCCCACCGGATGCAGAGATATTCAAAACCGGCATCGATAAGCTCAGCAACAACGCGCGCGTTTCGGACGATGAATACATCCTGTCACAACTGGTGGCGCTGGTGCATCCAAGAATGTGGGAAGAACATTTTAAGGCTTCATTTGAAGACGTAGTGGACTTCTTCCACCACGAGAAAGCGCTCAAACCCTTCGCACCGGCGCTGGCACAGGCTATCAGCTGGTTTGCCGATGAAAAACGCGCCCTTTCGTTCGTGCAGCACAGTGATACCTTCCATATGACGCTGTTGCCATTGTTACCGTCCGATCAGCAGGACACCTATATCCTGCAACACTTTGATGCCCACAGCAGCCTGGTGATGAACTATGTAGGGCAACTGCAACAGATATGGAGCGAAGAACTGGCCATGAAGATATTCCGGTTCTGCGCTAAAAATCCTTACACCTATTCACAGCGCACCATGGGCGATTTTATCACGCTCATCCCCTCTTCCGTGAAATCCGCGCTGGACGGGATTTCCACCGAGAACGAAAATTACCAGACTTACTGGAAATCTATTTCCATGCACCTGGTAGGACTATTACAGATCAAAACATTTATACAACAATCATTCACAAAAAACAGCTAAATCATTATATACCATGTCTGACACCTTACGCCAACACGCAGAGGCATTGTACGCCACCGAACTGGAAGAGCTGAAAAAGCAGGACAGCGGCAAACGGCCACACAACTGGCTGTTGTCGCCACAAACCGTAGTCACCTACCTGATCGGCGGCAAACTGAAAAACGGATTTGAGGTGAGTCCTAAGTACATCGGCAGTAAGAGGCTGATGGAGATCGCTGTGGCCACCCTGGCCACAGACCGCGCCCTGTTGCTGTACGGCCTGCCCGGCACCGCTAAAAGCTGGGTGAGCGAGCATCTGGCTGCTGCTGTCAGCGGCGATTCCACCCGTATCGTGCAAGGCACCGCCGGCACCAGCGAAGAGAGCATCCGTTACGGCTGGAACTATGCCCGCCTGCTGGCTGAAGGCCCTTCCCGTCAAGCACTGGTGGAAACACCTGTGATGCGCGCCATGCAGGAAGGCAAAATCGCCCGTATTGAAGAGCTGACCCGTATCGGTGCAGACGTACAGGACACACTGATCACCATCCTTTCTGAAAAAACACTCCCTATTCCGGAACTGAATAGCGAAGTGCAAGCAGCCAAAGGTTTTAACGTGATTGCCACCGCCAACAACCGCGACAAAGGCGTTAATGAACTCTCCAGCGCGCTGAAACGCCGTTTCAACACGGTGATACTGCCCGTGCCCGGCACCATGGAAGAAGAGATCGATATCGTAAAAAGAAGAGTGGAGAGCTTTGAGAAAGTAATGGAGCTGCCGGCAGAAAAACCGGCGCTGGAAGAAATACGCCGCATCGTGACCATCTTCCGCGAACTGCGCAACGGCGTTACAGAAGACGGCAAAACCAAAATCAAATCACCCGGAGGCACCCTCAGCACCGCAGAAGCCATTTCTGTTGTGAACAGCGGCCTGACCCTCGCCGCCTATTTCGGCGACGGCCGGCTGACAGCAGCCGATCTTGCCGCCGGCATCATCGGCGCAGTGGTGAAAGACCCGGTGCAGGACAAACTGGTATGGCAGGAATACCTGGAAACCGTTGTCAAAACCCGCGATGAGTGGAAAGATGTATACCGTGCCTGCCGCGATTTGCAATAACCTAACCATGTAATCATGTCTGTTCATATACTAGGAATCCGGCACCATGGGCCCGGCTCCGCCAGGAACGTCAAAAATTTCCTGGAGGCACTGCAACCCGATATTGTGCTGGTGGAAGGCCCGCCGGAAGCTGATAGCATCCTTCCGTGGGCCAGCCATGAAGCGTTGAAACCACCAGTGGCCATACTGGTGTACCAGCCCGATAACCCGCAGCACTCCTGCTTTTATCCGTTCGCCGAATACTCTCCCGAATGGCAGGCGCTCGGTTATGCGCAACGGCAGCATATCCCCGTGCGGTTTATGGACCTGCCGCTGACACATGTATTTGCCATCGAGAAGGAAAAGCGGGCCGCCGCTGAAGCAGCGCTCCGGCAACAGGAAGCAGCAGAGCACCCCATCGAAACAGATGGCCCTGTGCCGGAACTGTCCGCCGCCAAAGCTACTCCCCTGCCTGAAGAAACCGGCGACCTCGTGGCCGTATCTGACGAGGAGGATGAAGATCTTCCGGCCCAACTGCTAACGCAGGCCACTTTCCGGCACGATCCTATCGCCTACCTCGCACAAGCCGCAGGGCATGACGATGGTGAAAGATGGTGGGAGCATATGTTTGAATACCGGCAGGAAGATGATCAGGTATTCGACGCCGTGAGCGACGCCATGGAAGCCTTGCGTGAGGAACTGCCCTCCCGCGACAGCCGCATGGAACAACTGCGGGAAGCCTGGATGCGTAAAATGATCCGTCAGGCGGAGAAGGAAATGTTCACCCGCATAGCGGTGATATGCGGCGCCTGGCATGCGCCCGCCCTTAAAAACATGCCCACCCAGAAAACAGACAACGATCTGTTGAAAGGGCTGCCTAAAGTTAAAATAGATTGTACCTGGATACCATGGACGTATAGCCGTTTGAGTTACGAAAGCGGTTATGGCGCCGGTGTGCCCTCGCCCGGATGGTACCAGCATGTCTGGGACCACCCCGCCGATGACGGCACCCGCTGGATGGCGCTGGTAGCCAAACTATTCCGCGAACAGCAGAAAGACACTTCCGTGGCACACGTGCTGGAAGCAGTGCGGCTGGCCAATGCGCTGGCATCCCTGCGGCAGTATTCCCGCCCCGGCCTCGAAGAGCTCAACGAAGCCACCCTCAGCATCTTATGCAACGGCGAAGAGGTGCTGATGCAGCTGATACGGGATGAGCTGATCGTAAGCAACCGCATCGGGCAGGTACCTTCAGATATTCCCAAACCGCCGCTGCAAGCCGATATTGAGCGGCTGCAGAAAAAACTGCGGCTGCCGCAAACGGCGGACTTTAAAGATTATGTACTGGACCTCCGTAAAGACACGGACCTGGAGCGCAGCATCTTCCTGCATAGGCTGGAACTGCTGGGCATCCGCTGGGGTGATCGTCAGGAGACTTCCGGCAAAGGCACCTTTAAGGAACAATGGCGCCTGCAATGGGACCCCTCATTTTCTGTAGACATCATTGAAAAAGGCAGCTGGGGCAATACCGTCCTGGAAGCCGTGACCCAATACATCCTGGACGTATCCGGCAAAACAGCTACCCTCCGGGAAGTTTGCCAGATGCTGGAATCCGCCCTGCCGGCAGAACTACCCAAAGTGGTGGACGCACTGATACTTCGTATCAACAACCTCGCCGCTGCCGCCGGCGACGTACTGCAACTGCTGGAAGTGGTGCCTTCGCTGGTGAACATCACCCGCTATGGCAACGTGCGCAAAACAGATGCAGACCTCGTGATGAACATCGTGGAAAGCATGATCAGCCGGGTATGTATCAGTCTACCTGCCGCCTGTACCGCCGTCGGAGAAGATGCCGCGCTGGAACTCCTGCAGCAGTTTCAGGCCATGAACGATGCCATCAACCTGTTGCAGCATCCGGACCTGACCACTGCGTGGACAGGCACTTTGCAGGCTATTTCCGCCAATAGTCAGTCGGCCCCGGTGATAGCCGGCTATGCCTCCCGCCTCCTGTTTGACTTTAAAATACTGGACAGCGAAACTCTTTTCAGCCGCTTCAGCATAGCCATGTCCGTAGCCAACGCACCAGCCGTAGCAGCAGCCTGGCTGGAAGGGTTCCTCAAAGGTAGCGGCACCCTCCTGCTGCTCGACGATACCCTCTGGAATATGGTGTGCAGCTGGGTAGGACAGTTGGAAAATGATATTTTCATGCAGATATTGCCATTATTACGCCGCACCTTTTCTAACTTTACCGCCCCGGAAAGGAAAAAACTGGGGGAAAAAGTGAGAACAGGTACCAGCAATGGTCCGGTGCAAACCACCGTGGCCAGCGGCATAGACGATATGCGGGCGGCACTCGGCATCCCGGTGGTGATGCGGATGTTAGGATTTTTTCACCCTGAAAACCAGGCAGAATAATGGAAGAAAACATACGACGGTGGCGGCTGATCCTGGGAGGCGATAACAATGACGGTACAGGTTTTACCCTCAACAAAAACGACCTTCAGGTAGACAAAACGCTGGAAGCCCTTTACGACAGCAACCGCAAAGGCGGACTGGGTGCATCATCGCCCAATGTCAGCCGTTGGCTGGGCGATATCCGCAGCTATTTCCCTTCTTCCGTAGTACAGGTGATGCAAAAAGACGCCCTCAAACGACTGGACCTCACCTCCATGCTGCTGGAAAAGGAAATGCTGCAAAACGTGGAACCCGATGTACATCTGGTAGCCACCCTGATGACGCTCAGCCGTGTGATACCGGAGAAAACCAAAGACACCGCCAGACAGGTGGTGAAAAAGGTGGTGGACGAGCTGCTCAAAAAACTGTCGCAGCCCATGCAACAGGCCATTACCGGCAGTTTGAACAGGAGCATACGCAACCGGCGGCCCCGTCACCAGGAAATCAACTGGGACCTGACCATCCGAAAAAACTTACAACATTATCAACCGCAGTATAAAACAGTGATACCGGAAACACTGATCGGATATGGCCGTAAAAGGTCGGCGCTGAAAGATGTGGTGTTATGCCTGGACCAGAGCGGCTCCATGGGCACCTCTGTAGTGTATTCCGGCATCTTCGGCGCGGTGATGGCCTCTATCCCTGCCGTACAAACGAAGATGGTGGTTTTTGACACCGCCGTCGCCGATCTGACGGAGGAACTGCAGGACCCTGTGGAACTGCTGTTTGGCGTACAACTGGGCGGTGGTACCGATATTCACCTCGCCCTGCAATATTGCCAGCAGCTGATCACAAGACCGGCAGATACCGTGCTGGTAGTCATCACCGACCTGTTTGAAGGCGGCGATGAAGCCGGCATGCGCAAACGCTTTACCGACCTGGCCGCCAGTGGCGTCCAGGTAGTGGTATTACTGGCCCTCAATGATGAAGGCGCCCCCTCATATGATCATGAAAATGCACAGTTCCTTGCCGGTCTTGGTATCCCGGTATTTGCCTGCACACCAGACAAATTCCCGGATATGATGGCCATGGCGCTGAGCAAACAGGACATCGCCCAATGGGCTGCCCGAGAGGAAATTGTCCTGAAAAAATAAAGAACCTATTTAAGCCTTATGCCATATACTAAGGAAACTATACTACCTTTTATCGAACGACAGCAACAGCTTTATGAAGACAGCGGCCATTATGCGCAGCTGCAGGATGGGGTAGCTTTCCTTACCGGACAAACCATTCAACCACCTGTATGCACCGATGCAACGATCGCCCGCGAAATGGGCGTCTTTGTACAGCTGCTGAAACTGCCCGACCAATGGGATGACAATGACCGGCTGGTATTACAACTGCTCGCAGATCCCCTCGTCTGGCAGCAGTGCAGGGACAGGTTCCTTCAACAAGTAGTGCCGATGCTGGACACACCCGGTTCCGCATCCGCCATCGTCATGCGCTTCAGTTACTTTACCAGCTACCTGCAACAGAGAGGCTGCAGTACTGAAGACATTGGTTCTATCCTGATCATCTACTCCGGCGACGGTAACAACTTCGACCTGACGCCGCTGAAATTCACACCACTGCGCAAGTTCCTCCAGGACCTGATCAAGAGCGCTGAATGGCAGACTGTTGATGCCTACCTCCGTACCTGGAAAGAACAGGGATGGAACTCCCTCTTTTTCCGGCTCCTGTCCAAAGGACATCCGGAACGCGAAATGGAATACCTCGAGTATGTCCTCGCCCAACCGGACAAAGGTTTTGTCAACGTGGAACTGTCGCGGGTACTGCTACAGATCAATACCGACAAATATCAGCCACTGATAGAAAAATCAGTGGCCCATCTGGCCACGCTGCCCGACTACACTGCGCAACTGTGTGGGTATTATCTGCTGACCCAATATCAACCAACGCAATATCAACCGCTGTTATTGAAAGCCGCCTATGCCTACCTGCAGGAATACAACAGCAGTATGACCAGCCAGGCATTCCGCCAGCAGCAGATGGCCATGGGAAGCGCCTCCACGATGCCCGCACCCGATGTAATAGCAGTGGGACAGTTACTTTCCCAGGAGAGGCCACAGGCGCTCCGCTATCTCGACACCCACCTGGACGAAAGGAAATACCTGCATCCGGAAGTGTTTCAGCTGGTACAGCAGGAACTGGGCAATCAGGCAGTTCCCTTGCTGCTCAAAGCCATTGACAACGATTACGAAGCCAAATATATTTTCCCGCTGCTCACACAGCTGGACGCATCATTGTATGCCGAAAGACTTTGGGACTTCACCCTGCACAAACTGAAATCCGTACGTACGCTCGTTGCTGTTATCCTGGCAGATCATCCGCAGGCACTCGAACGCGCCGGAGAACTGCTACAGCATAAGAAAGCAGAACAAAGGCTTACCGCCGCGCAGATACTTTGCAGGCTCGATACACCCGAAGCCAAACGGCTGTTGCAACAGGCACTTCAGCAGGAAATCAATGATGACGCCCGTGACCTGATGCTGGAAACACTGGGCCATACTTTTGAAGGTGAAGACGATACCACCACTGCACAACAGTTGGTGACCTTTGCCAAAAAGAGAAACAAACTTAACCGCCCGCTCGAAAAATGGCTGGACGACAGTATACTGCCACCTGCATACCTGCTCAACGGTACCGCCCTCACGCAGGACATGACGCGTTTTCTCCTTTACCGTATGTCGCGCGTGAAAGAAATGGTCACCGATATGGAGGCCAGGCCGCTATTGCGATTGATAGACCGTACCCGCAGCGGCGATTTCGCGATGCAGCTTTTCCAACTGTATCTATCGCGCAATGGCGACGCTAAAGCGAAATACCTGCTGGCACTGGCTGGCCTTACCGGCGACGATCAGCTGGCCAGGACCCTCGAACAGGCTGTTTACCAGTGGATCGGTGAAAAAAGACTGCGCATGGCCGAACATGGCGTGGCCGCACTGGCCATGCATGGCAGCAAACAGGCACTGCGTACGGTAGAGTTCCTGTCCCGCAAATACCGTGTCCGTAAATCCAACGTAGGGGCGGCCGCGTTAGCCGGCATGCAGCAGGCTGCAGCCGAACTGGGCATCAGCATGCATGAACTGGGCGACCGTATCATCCCTGACTTTGGCTTTAAAGACATGCTCCTGCCTTTTGATGTAAAAGGCGATATCTATCATTTATATATCGACCAGCAGTTCAAACTTGCCGTTATCAATAACAGGCAACGGAAGCTGAAATCCGTTCCGGTCGCCATTTCGGCCGAAACAAAAGAAGGGATCAAACAACTGGGCAAAGCAATAACCGAAACCGTGAAGTTGCAAACCGCCAGGCTCGAACACTTCCTGGTAGTGCAACGCAAATGGGAACCGGCACAATGGCAACAGTGTTTTCTGCATCACCCGATCATGTTCGTATATGCCACCCGGTTACTGTGGGCCCTGTATGACGCGCAGGACCAGCTGATCACCGGTTTCCAGTGCCACGGCAATAGCAGTCTGACTGACCTCCAGGGCCAGCCGGTCACCATTCCGGCCGGCGCTTCCATCCGGGTGCTGCATCCGCTGTATCTCAGCAGCGAAGCGATCTCCCAATGGAAACAGCGCTTTGCCGAAGACGGCATTGAAGCCGTATTCCCGCAACTGGACAGGCCTGTGGCAGCTATTCCACCGCAGCAGGCCGATACCACGCTGGTGCATGATTTTGAGGATATTGCCCTCGAAAGCACGCTGCTCAATAAACACATGGAACAAAAAGGCTGGAAACTCACGGAGGGCGCGGAAGGCAAATATGTATACACCTACCACAAAACAGATGACGAAAATCAGCTGGAAGTAATCGTGGAAATGAGCAGCATTTATAAAGAAGAAGGTTTCCGGTACAAGCTGGGCACCCTTTATTTTGTAGATAAAACCAAGGTGCGGCAACGCTGGTCCAGAAACCCGGATAAAGAAACCGATGACTGCCTGATGCCACTTGGCCATGTACCGCCGGTATTCTATTCCGAGGCGATTACCGATATCGCCATCTCCCGGGAAAAAGTAGAAGTGGCCTGAAGTATTTAAATATGAGATTTTTTTTGTATTTTATCGTTCGTTAGATTTGTGAACAATAAAATGCATATATGCTCAGATTTCAATCCATGGTCATCAGTAGTTGCCTGCTGCTGGCCGTGACTGCCAAAAAGTTGCAGGCACAACGCCTAATACCGCAACCAACGCAGGTAACCGCTACCACCGGCGTTTTCAAACTCTCCGGTACTACCGCCATCGTAGGTGGCAATAGTGCCGGAGAGGCTAAATACCTCCAGGAAGCTTTTAACAACCGTATCCACCTGAAGCTTCCGTTACAACCTGCCGCCCAGAACAACTATATCCGTTTATCACTCAATGCAAAGCTGGACTCTACCCTTGGTAAAGAAGGCTATCTCCTGAAAGTGACACCTGCCGGCGCCACCATCACCGCAGCTTCCAATGCCGGAATATTTTATGGTATACAATCCCTGCAACAGCTCATCCGCTACAATGAGACCAACGGTTTCACTATTTCCGGTGTTGAAGTAAAAGATAAGCCCCGCTTTGGCTGGCGCTCTTTTATGCTGGACGAAGGACGCCACTTTAAAGGGGCTGCCGCCGTTAAAAAGCTGTTGGATGAGATGGCCGCACTGAAAATGAATACCTTCCACTGGCACCTGACCGATGATCAGGGCTGGCGGATAGAGATCAAAAAATATCCCCTGCTGACCAAAGTAGGCGGTCACCGCGATTCTACGCAGACCGGCAGCTGGAACAGCACCGTATATGACGGCAAACCGCATGATGGCTTTTATACACAGGACCAGATCCGGGACATCATTGCCTATGCCACCGCCCGTCACATCACCATTATTCCCGAAATAGAGATGCCTGGCCACTCTGCAGCTGCCATCGCCTCCTATCCCTGGCTGGGCACGCAACATACACCTATCAAAGTACCAGGGAAATTTGGCGTGCACTACGATGTATACAACGTAGCTGATCCCAAGGTAGTCACCTTCCTGCATGATGTACTAGATGAAGTAATGCAGCTCTTCCCTTCCAAAGTGATCCATATCGGCGGCGACGAAGTGAAATACGACCAATGGAAAGCCGATGCCGGTGTACAGGCATATATGAAAGCGAATCAACTGGCTACTCCAGCCGATCTTCAGATTTATTTCACCAATGCCATCTCTGCCTACCTTGCCGGCAAACAACGCCGCATGATGGGCTGGAACGAGATCATGGGCGCCAAACTGCATGAGTACAATGACAATAAAGACGTCAGCACTACGCAGCTGGCCCCCGGCACCATCGTGCATTTCTGGAAAGGCGAACTTAAACTGATCAACGATGCGGTATCAAAAGGATATGATGTTGTCAATTCCTACCATGCCGCTACTTACCTGGACTACAATTACGAGCAGATACCGCTGGAAAAGGCATATGCCTTCGACCCCATCCCCGCAGGGCTGGATGCAAAATACCACAGCAAAATTCTGGGCACCGGTTGCCAGATGTGGGGAGAATGGATACCGGATGAAATGTCCATGGAAGAAAAAGTATATCCCCGCCTTGCCGCTTATGCAGAAGACGGCTGGACATTACCTGCCAATAAGAACTACCGTGAATTTGAGAAGGCGCTGGCAAACTTTTATGCCCGCTGGAGCGAAAACAGTATCTTCTATCACAGATAATTAAACATTTTACGGATTTTGGGATTTTCTGATTTAGGGATTTGCATTCGAAGATCATGTTATGCTGACTGATCATTTCTATCAAAATTTGAAAATCAAAAAATTCCAAAATCCGTAAATCAAGTTTTTATTGGCTTTTGAGCGTATAGGCGTTACCGGATTTCACCAGATGATAACGGATCGTTTTACGGGTATCTGTTGCCAGCACGTCCTCCTGGCCCTCCTGCATGGCGGGATAAGAGCGTACCAGTTCTTTGCCCTGCACATAGAAAGAATCGCGGCCTTTATAGTCATTGCCGGACAGGCTGTCCAGCGCAGCAGTATTGATTTTCACCGCTCCTTTTGGTACTATCGCAAAACCATACACTTTTCCATACTGATCGGTGCCTGCAGAAGTACTGAATACATATAGCTCCGGTTGCCCGTCACCATCCAGATCAGAGACCGTCACACCGGAAACAAACCCAATCACATCCTTTTCCACGATAGTATCAGCATGGATAGTATCCTTCACAGACCCAATACTGATGAAGAGATTACGCATGGAAGCATCCCCCCGGGTAAAAACACTGAAACGATAATCCCGGAAGACAGTGTCCATGCTGAAATTGACTTTATTCTCCGCAGGAGGCGCTGTAGCAGGACCTCTGCCATGATCTTTCTTTTGTTTTCTCAGGTTATTGCAGGCAGTCATCATCAACAGTAAACAAAAGCCGGTCAACAGGTACTGTATATATTTCATAAGCTACCTTTTATGTTTCGATGATTTATGTTCCTTGCGATTGTGGGTTGTATCTGAACCTTTAAAATCCTGTTCTTCATTTTTACGGCTGTCAAGGTTATCTCTGATTTCAGGTTTGGGCATATTGCTCAAAGGCATCTGCTTGCTCTGATGGGTATTTTCACTTCTTGTAGTTTTCATAACCCGTATTTTGAGGTGAGTAATACAGAATGTGCCACAAATGCAGTGCCTTAGTGCCTGATTTCCCACAGATAACAATATAGCAGCTCCGTCATTGTCACTACCCTTCCCCTGAATGACGGCCAAAATCCACACTATGGCCGGGATCAGCCGCTGCAAGCGTATTACAGACCCTTTTCACAAGGATGCTATTCTCAATGGCTTATGTCTTTCTGTACGGACCGTTTAAAATTCCAGCATGATATTGGTCATCTGTTTGCTGACAAAAACAGGTTTTATGAAGAATCTTCCTGCTACAATCGGACTCATGATCGTATTGATTGCATTCTTTCTGTTCCAGAGCAACACTGACCATACTGTGCAGGCCAATCCCACGAATCAGGATGAGCTGGTGAAACAGACCGGTTATCAGGAACTATTACAGGATACATTCCCTCCGAAGGCGAGAGACACTATCAGTCCTGCGCGTAAAGCAAAGAAAGAAAAGAAAGAGATGAAGAAACATCAAAAAGATAGTTCCGGCAAAAAAGACATGATCATGTAATGTGACCTTTTGCCCTGACGATGTCAGGGCTTTTTTTATGCGCTCCAGGATATTTCCTTTACGTTGTAACAGGAATGACTGTACGTTCATTACGCTTCCAGGGTACCGAAGAGACCATTTTTGTAGTCCGCGATGGCCTGGTCCACTTCTGTAGCGGTATTCATGACATAATTGTCTTTGGCCGCTACCGGTTCATTGATCGGTTCTGCGCAGAGATAAAGTATGCGGGCTGTTTCTCCGCAGGTGATCTGTATGTCTTCCCCGGCATCGTCTTTGTCAAATATTACGAGGTGATAGCCGTTGACCGCAGTACCATTGACCGTTAGTTGTCCGTCCACCACATATAGCAGTGTCCAGTAGCCTGGCGTAGCTTTGAGGGTGGCGGATTTTCCGGCCTGTATGGAGCCCCAGACCGCAATAATGGGCGTGAAGTTTTGCAGCGGACCGGTTTTGCCTTCATAGTTACCGCTGACGAGCGTCAGCTGAACTCCGTCGGCCTGGGCCACGGGAGGCATGTCTTCGCCTTTTACATATTGATAGTAGGGGTCGTCGCCTTTACGGGCAGCAGGAGCATTGAACCACAGCTGCAGCAATTCATAGTTGCCGCCTTTACGGAGAAAATCTTCAGAAGGGCCTTCACTATGGAGGATACCTTTGCCGGCAAACATCCATTGTACGTCACCTGCGGTAACGGTCATCGCATTACCTGCATTGTCGCGGTGATAACCCTGTCCCTGCAGCATAAAAGTTACCGGTGAAAAGCCGCGGTGGGGATGCGGATGCAGCCTTTCCGCCGGAGCACCCGGCTCGTAGTATTTTGCCGGCATATGGTGCAGCACAATAAACGGACTGGCAAAACGGAACTGCATAGAAGGCAGCGGTTGCCTTACCACTTCTGTTTCTGTAATATGTTTTTCCCGGCCTTCAATAACATGCAGGATTTTCTTTTCCATATGGCAATATTTTATCGGAGCAACTTTAAACGCGCTTTCTCAACAGAGCTTCTGAACATCTTAAGGATCAGTACTTCATAATTGTCAATGACCAGCACCTCTCCTTCTCTCGGAATGTTGCCGTGGATATAGTTGATTAAACCGGAGAGTGTTTCATAATGTTCACTTTCCGGGAGTGGCACCGGCAACAGTTCATTGATATCCGCAAGGTATTCATGGGCGTCCACCAGGTAGGTGTTTTCGTCCTTTTTCTCCACGATAGGGGTTTCCTGGTCATGTTCATCCTGGATATCACCTACCAGTTCTTCGAGGATATCTTCCATGGTAACGATACCTTCCGTGTCGCCGAATTCGTTGGTCACCACCGCCATTTGGAGGCGCTGGCTCTGGAAAGTACGGAGCAGGTCCTTGATCTTCATGCTGTCCGGCACGTAGAAGCAGGGTTTGAGGATGTCCTGTATGTTGGTCAGCGTTTTTTCGAGGACGCCTTTTACCAGGTCTTTCGTGTAAATAACGCCCTTCAGTTCATCGAGGGTGCTATTATATACCGGGTAACGGGAATAACCATCTTTGATCACCTGGTCGATCAGTTCCTGAAAGGGTTTGCTGATATCGAGCGCAGAGATGTCTTTCCGGTGGGTCAGGATTTCTTTTACACGGCTGTCATCGAACTCAAACACGTTCTGGATCAGTTCGCGTTCGGTTTCTTCGATAGCACCACCTTCCTGGCTTTCTGAGATAATGAGTTTCAGTTCCTCTTCAGAGTGAATTTCAGACTCCCCTACAGGTGTTAAACCGATCATGCGGAGGATACTATTGGCCAGGCCATTGAGCAGCCAGATAAACGGCCGGAAGATGACGAAAAAGAACCGTAGCGGCAGGGCCACTGCCAGTGTGGTGGGCAGCGGTTTCCGGATGGCCATGGATTTAGGCGCCAGTTCACCGAAAACGATGTGCAGTATGGTAATGGTCAGAAAAGCTACCGGGATGGCGATGTTGTGCGCTGTGCTTTCCGTCATCCGGATGTTCAAAGCGTCCATCAGCCGCAGGATCAGGGTGGTCACCACTGATTCGCCTACCCAGCCCAGGCCGAGGGAGGCCAGGGTGATGCCCAGCTGGGTGGCCGCCAGGTAGCCGTCAAGATTGCTCAGGATATGTTTGGCCGCTGTCGTGGCCCTGTTCAGGCCGCCTTTGCTGTTGATCTGTGAAGAACGTACTTTCACGATGGCAAATTCCGCCGCTACAAAAAATCCATTTAATAAAACTAAAAAACAAGTCAGAAAAACCTGCAAAAGCATGAATGTGGTAATTGGTTCGCAACCCCAAATATAGGTAAATCAATTTTTATGCGTCCGTTTTTCTCGCAGGAAGGGTTCCCGCAAAGGCGCAAAACAGCAAAGCGCGCAAAGATTTTCTCAGGATTCATCAGCAAACAACGGAGGGGAGATCAAAATCAGGCTTCCGCTCCTTTGTTTGCTTTGCCCGCTGATATTGCCCTTTGTGCGTTTTACTGCTTTGCACCTTTGTGGCATGAAAAAAAATTTCACATAGTAGTCTACTAATTTCATAGAGTTTATGTATTTTGTGGACAAATTTAGGCTGGCTCATTGTTTAAAAATGGAGAAACAAACAACTACAATAGTCACCACAGTACCCGCGGACGAAGCGGCACTGAAGCCCCTGCTGGTTAGCGGGGCGGTGACTGGCGGCGATACCGCCGCAGTAAAAAAGCAGCGATGGATTTATTGGTTGATAGGCATTCTGTTCCTGACAACAGCGCTTGCCCTGGTCTGGTACCTAGTGCCGGAGTTCAGGGTACATGTAGAGGATGTACCGCCTACTTTTTACTATTTTCTGGCGGCAGGTTTCCTGTTTGCCATGATTGACGGCGCCATTGGCATGTCTTACGGCATTACCTCCACCACTTTTTCCCTTAGTATGGGCATCCCGCCCGCATCGGCCAGCACGGCGGTGCATATATCGGAAATCCTGAGCAACGGCATCGCCGGATGGATGCACTTCAAAATGGGCAATGTCAACAAAAAGCTGTTTAAAATACTGATCATCCCGGGCATTACCGGCGCGGTGATCGGCGCCTACCTCCTCTCCTCCCTCGAACATTATTCGATGTATACCAAACCGGTGGTGTCGTTGTACACCCTGATACTGGGTTCCATTATTTTCAAAAGGGCCATTCAGGCACAACGTGCGCAACATGCCGGAAAAAAAATAAAACGTATCGGATTACTGGGCTTTGGCGGTGGCTTCATCGATGCCATCGGCGGTGGCGGATGGGGCTCTATCGTCCTGTCATCCCTCATTGCGGGCCGCAGGCATCCCCGTTTTTCACTGGGCACGGTAAAGGCTACCCGCTTTTTTATCGCCATGCTTAGCTCCCTCACCTTTGTGGCGGCGCTATCGCATGTTCATTGGGACGCGGTACTCGGACTGGTCATTGGCAGTGCTGTGGCTTCTCCCATTGCCGCCAAAGTGTCCAATAAAATTTCTGCCAAAACCATCATGATGGCGGTGTCCATCATCGTGATCGCGGCCAGCATCAAGAGCATCTACAGCTTTGTGTTCAAAATATTGTAATCTACCATCTGGTTCTAATCATGCGTTACAGGCCGGTTAGCCGTCAGGGTGACCGGCTTGTTAATTTCATATTGTACCCAGGCTTCCACGATCACTTCATCCCTGTCATTGAACGGTTTGCCAGGCAGGAATTTATCTGCAATATCCACGCGGATCTCTGCCGTACGGTCTTCCAGCAGATAGGTGGTTTTACCGACCTTTTTGGTAATGTATCCCCGGATTTTTACCGTTGTACTGTCGTAGCTCAACTGCCGTGCGTTTTTCAATACTTCTCCTATGGTGTAGTACTTTTTCTGGGCAAGAAAACACAACGGTAATAATAAACCCAGTAACAAACATTTCATATGGACGATGTTGGTTTGATAGTGTAACAACCGGGAGCGCTAAAATGTTAACTATGATGGACATGATTACTACTGATTCCCCTGATAACGAAGACAGGAGCGATTTTAATTCTGTGTTGCCGATATCCGTATAGACGACAACGTTGTTATTCATACAAATCTCAGCTTAACATTCGGATTTAATAATATGCATGAAATGTACTAGCTTTCGGGAAGAAATAAATTTCCATACATGGAAGTCCTCAAAAATTATCGCGGTATATTCCTGCTGCTGGGCGGAATTATCGCAGGTTCCATAGTCGGGGGGCTATTGGGGCCAAAGGTGGAAGTGATCAAACCGATTGGTGATATTTTTCTCAACCTGTTATTTACGGCTGTCATACCGCTGGTATTTTTTGCGATTGCATCTGCTATCGCACATATTGATGCCTCGCACCGGCTGGGGAAAGTATTGGGCGTGATGTCGCTGGTATTTCTCAGCACACTGCTGATTGCAGCTTTCCTGACCATTGTGGCCGTGTGGATGTTTCCTATTCATCAGAAAGTGGTGCTGACACCTGTCACCGGTCATGAAAGTGTTGGTACTTTTGGCGACCAGCTGACGCGGTTGCTGACCGTCAGCGAATTTTACGAACTGCTTTCCCGTAAGAACATGTTACCGTTCATTATCTTTTCCGTATTGACCGGCATGGCCGCCATGCGGGCGGGAGAACGGGGCGCCTCTTTCCGGCGTTTCCTGCATTCGGGCAATGAGGTCATGAAAGACCTGTTGACATTGTTGATGAAGGCGGGCCCGGTGGGACTGGGCGCATATTTCGCTTACCAGGTGGGCACCGTGGGCCCACAGCTGTTTGGCACCTATGCTCACTCACTGGGTATCTATTATGGCTTCGGCATCATTTATTTTCTTGTTGGCTTCAGCTTCTATGCCTTTGTGGCCGGCGGTCTCAAAGGGGTAAAGATTTTCTGGAAAAACAATATCATTCCTACCCTCACGGCTGTAGGTACCGGTAGCAGTATCGCTACTATTCCGGCCAACCTGGAAGCGGTACACAAAATGGGTGTACCGGCATCTGTTGGCAATGTGGTCGTCCCTCTGGGCGCAACACTGCATAAAGATGGTTCCAGCATCAGCTCCATCATCAAGATGGCGGTTGTTTTTGCCATGTTTGGCAAGGGTTTCGACAGTGTCAACGTCATTGTGATGGCGCTGGGTATCACCGTGATCGTAAGCATTGTGGAAGGTGGTATCCCCAACGGTGGTTATATAGGGGAACTGTTGGTGATGTCCGTATATGGTTTCCCTCCGGAGGCGCTCCCGCCGCTGATGGTGATCGGCACATTGGTAGATCCGCTGGCCACCATTTTAAACGCGACGGGAGACAACGTAGCAGCTATGCTGGTAACCCGGTTTCTGCCAAAGCGGGCTGCGGTAAGCGTGTAAAGGCCTGTTCCAGATCGGCGAGCAGGTCGGCCGGTTCTTCCAGACCTACAGATAAACGTACCAGGCTGTCGCTCACACCGGCAGCTTTTCTTTTTTCTGCCGGAATGGATTTATGGGTCATTGTAGCGGGGTGACTCAACAGGCTTTTAATACCACCCAGGCTCTCGGCGAGTTTAAAATAGTGGGTAGATGTCACAAAAGCGGTAGCTGCCTCTTCGCGGTCATCTTTCAGCGAGAAAGAGATGATGCCGCCAAAGCCTTTGCTTTGTTGTTTGGCCAGTTCATGGCCCGGATGGGAAGGCAACCCGGGATAAAACACTTTATCCACCGCCGGATGTTGCTCCAGGTATTCGGCAATAACCTGTGCAGAAGCCACGTGCTGACGGATACGCAGGTGCAGCGTTTCGATGCCGCGTATCAGCAGGAAGCTGTCGAACGGTGACAGGATAGCGCCACAGGCATTCTGATAAAATTTAATCTCCTCTCCCAGTTGCGGCGTTTTAGACACCACCACACCGGCGATCAGGTCGCTGTGGCCGCCCAGGTATTTGGTGGCGCTGTGAATGACCAGATCGGCTCCGAGTGCCAGCGGCTGCTGCAGCACCGGTGAAGCAAAAGTATTGTCCACACAAAGCAGACAGTTACTTGCTTTGGCGATACGGCTGATGGCCGCAATATCAGAAATCTTCAGTGTCGGATTGGTAGGTGTTTCCAGCCATATCAGGCGCGTAGCCGGTGTGATGGCCTGGAATACTGCCTGCGTATCGGCAGTATCTACATAGTGTACCTTGATACCGAATTTTTCATACACTTTATGAAAGAGGCGGAAAGCGCCGCCATAGATATCATCTACAGCAACAATTTCATCTCCGGCTTTCAGCAGTTTGATGACTGCGTCTATGGCCGCCAGTCCGCTGGCGAAGGCAGAAGCAGCTGCTCCTCCTTCAAGGCCGGCGATGATTTTCTCTGCTGTTTCGCGGGTGGGATTATTGGACCGGGCATAGTCATATCCTTTGTTTACACCGGGAGCCTCCTGTACGAAAGTAGATGTCTGGTAGATAGGAACAGCGATTGCGCCTGTTTGCGGATCTACGGGAATAGAATGGATCAGTGATGTGATAGTGCTCATCTGTACTTGTTTTTTAGTTTGATGAAAAAATGAATAAACAAGTTCAATGCAGCGCCAATCAATTTTGGGATTTGGGAATTTTAGAATTTAGTGATTTAAAAAAAAATGCAGCGAAGAAATGGCATTCTTCGCTGCATTTTAAATATCTAAATATGAAAATCAATAAATTTCTAAATGTAGATACTTATCTTTCCCGGCTTCACCGGGATGGATGCAGCACCTTTCATCAGTGCCGTGATGAAGGTTGCTAAGGTATCGTCGGGCCATTTCCCTCCTCCTTTCTTGATAAGCGATTAAAAGAACTGGTGCAAAGATAGGACACAAATTCAAACCACCAAATTTATTTCCTACAAATTTTGTAGACTATTCATATTGCAGGGTAAGTCTGACACCTTCTTCATAGGAAGTAGGCTTCACCTTAAAGTGTTTTTCAAATTTGGAGGAATCGAAAATATAGGGGTAGTTGCTTTGATACAACATTTCTCTCAGTTCGCGGATGGTGGAATCGAACAGGCCGGAAATAGCGATGAGAAAGCTGTTCAGCTTCATGTATTTCGGTTTTACGCCCATCTGGCGGGCAATCATTTCCATATATCCTTTACCATCCGGAGCTGGATTAGTAGTGGGCAGATGCCATACCTGGTTCCAGGAGGAATCGTCCTGGGAGAGCAGATAGAGCCCTTTGCCGGCATCCGGGGTGAAGGTGTAGCTATGGGTGACGTTGTCTTTGCCCAGCCACATGGCGGAACTCTTCTTCTTAAATTTGTCGATGATCAGCAAATTGAGGAAACCTGTTTTGTCGGCGCCAGGCCCGTAGAAATCTGCTGCCCTCGCGATAGTGGCAGTGATACGGCCGGCTTTCACTTCGTCCATCAGCTGGGTGGCGATAGCTGCCCGTATTTTTCCTTTTTTGCTGATGGGGTTATAGGGGGTGGTTTCTGTCATCGGGCCGTTGACTAACCCGTAAGGGTATACGTTATCGAAGAAGATCAGTTTAGCTCCTTCAGCTTTGCAAGCATCGATAACATTGGTCATGATGCGGGGCCATGTTACCCCCCAGAGTTTATGGTCATATTTCAGTCCTGCCGTGAGAAACACGACAGTAGCGCCGGCTACCGCGCGGCGGGTTTGTGCAGCGTCGGTGATGTCAGCAGCCACCAAATCGGTGATGCCGGCAATAGATTGTGGGGAGCGGCTCACGAGGCGCACCTGTTTTCCGTTTTTTACCAGTTCTTTGGCCAGTTCATTGGCGATTACGCCACCGGCACCAAGGATAGTGTACATGAGGTAGTGTGTTTTATGAATAACAAGTAAGACGATTCACCATTGTACATCTGTATCCCGCGATCAGGGATCGAGCGGGTCCAGGGAATTTGCCTGCAGCGACTTCAGGTCAGGCATAAAGGATAAAAAGTTCAGGTCAGCCTGCTGAATATCTGCCCCTGGCAGATAGTTTAGTTCCTCCTGGCAGCGTTTAGTAAAAACAGGGCTGGCCACGTAATATAATTGTAATGCATCAGATACGCACAATATTCTTTTTTGCAGGGGCATGCCGCTTTTCCATGCTATGCGGACAGCGTTGCGGAGGTTGGTGGTGGTATGCCGCGCGTGAGGCTCAACAATAATCGCATCGGCCGGTACCTTTAGTTCCCTGACCATATATTTTTTCATCTCCATCGCTTCTGCGTAAGGTGTTCCAAACGGATGTACGTGCCCGCCGGAAACGATGATAAAAGGAGCTTTCCCATCGTGGTACATATCCGCACCAATGCGGCAGCGGCTTTTACCGGCATCGCTGATAGAGTCTGTATCACCCGGGCCTGCACCAGGAATGAGCAGTGCCGAGTAGGTGTATTTATCCCAGTTGACCGATTTCACTTTCGTATAGGCAGCACTGTTAGTTTCTTCCAGCGGCATGTACCGGGCACATTCATCATGTTTGTTCAGTACCAGTAATCCTATCGCCACCGCCAATGGTGACTGGAAAAACAGGCTGTTGGGTGATGTATTGCGGTCAACGGAAACCAATAATTTTGTCAGTGCCTGTTTATAGGCAGGACTTTCCACATAAAAGGAAGCGGAGTCAATTTTAGGATACCGGAGGCCTTTGTTAGTCGTATAGGCGCTGAGGATATAGTTCACCCCATTGGCGGCGTCCTGCCATGCTTTCGTGAGCAGTGTACTGTCCGGCTCACCGGCATACAACTGGAAGAAGCCGGAGCGGCGCATGTGTTGCAGCAGTATGCCCATCTCCCTCGGATGTTGTTGCAGCATTTGCATGCAGCAGGTATTAAAACGGGCAACGGTGGCATCGTCAAGTTGCATGTCCATTGGATTGCGGGAAGACTGCAGCCTGGTCCGGAAGATGTTGTTCCAGCGCTGAATACCGGTGTCTTTTAACAGGAGCTTGTTGACCTCCGGCAGGTATTCAAGCAATGTAAACAGGTAGAAGTTTCTGTTTACGATCACATTCTTTTCATGTAGTAGTTTGTAACCAGGATCCGGAGCGGGCGTTTGGGCGGAAGTTGCCAGTATGCCGCTGCATAACGGGGCTATTATCCATGCGTAATAGTTCATAATCGTCCACGAAAGTATTATTGTTTTAGAATAGAACGGCAAAGTACAAATTACCTTTAAATAACATTTACTTGAATATAGAATTTAAAAAATCAATAATACATATCTAATCATAATGCATATTTCAATTATTTAAAACCATATACCCATCAACATATTCGCCATAAGTGGCTTTTACCACCGATACGGAAAATGAGTTAATTTCACCGCGCCGGAGAGTCCCATTCACTCTTTCGTGCCAACTTCCAATCCATGCAATAATGTACAACGCCTACGAAAGAAAAAGTTTTTTCCGGTTTGCAATAGTCATTTTGATGGTAATCATCCTGGTTACCTTCTTTATGATCATATTTCTGCGTAAGCGGGCGTCAGATCAGCTGAGTGCGGGCGTGAGAGACCTGGTGGCCACCAAAACCGATGCCGGACATATCGATCAGGCCGTACAGCTGTTATACGCAGCAGACAACGATTTTCGTTTTTACACCCTCACCTACGACCCGGCTTACCTCCACTCGTATGTGGCTTCGCTGGAGTCAATGAGTGCCCATATTGATACCGCCATTGGCGCCGCCTCCAAACAAAAACAGGTGCAGGGGCTACTGGCCGACAAGGAAGCCAAAACCCAGCTATTCCTTCATACCCGCCTGTATGTGGACTCCCTGCTGCAACTATCGCAACAGTGGGATACCGCCGCAACACCGGTGGTGATACAGGAACTGAAAAAGATAAAACTGCCCCAGCGGGAACAGATAGATACCATCATCACCTCCTCTTCTGCTACCGTCAAGCCTAAAAGGAAATTGTTCGGTCGCATCAAGGACGCTATTTCCAACCGAGCAGCGGTACAAACCAAACAAGAAGTAAAAGTCATCAAACGCGATGCAGCCAGTGACAGTCAGACCAGCGTTATCTCTACTGCAGACCTGAAGAAGATGCAGCAAAGCTACCAGCAGTTCATGCGGCAGGCAGCGCAGAGCCATGCGAACCTCAACCGCAAGGAATATGCGCTTGTGATGGCCAACCAGCGATTGTTTAACGCCTTGCAACAAGTACTGGCCAATCTGCGCAAAAACATGGTCGCGGAAACAGACAAAAAACGCTGGGTGCTGAGCCAGAACATCGGTAATTCCCTGTATACGATGGACAAACATACGTATTGGGAAATTCCGTTGTTACTGTTACTGACCGGTATCATCATCTATGGTATTATCCGGCTCTATAAATACGATCTGGCCCTGCTCCGTTCCAAACAGCAGGCCGAGAAATACGCGCGGCAGAAAAGTGAGTTTGCTTCTACTATGAGCCACGAGATACGGACACCCATTCACTCTTTGCTGGGCTATACCAGTCAGCTGGAGCGGGAACAGCCCGGAGAAACAACTTCCGCCATCCGCAATTCAGCAGAGATGTTGTTGTCGGTGGTCAATAACGTGCTCGATTATACGCAGATGGAAGGCGGCAAACCATCCCTGAAACAGGAGAAGTTTTCGCCCCGCACCGCCATTGAGGAAGTCTGCACCAGTTTACAGGTACAGGCCAACATCAAGTCACTCCGGTTGCAGCCCTGTATTTATTTCCCCACTACACAACAGGTGTATGGCGACGTGTTCCGGCTGAAACAGGTGCTGATCAACCTGATCGCCAATGCCATCAAATACACCAGCAAAGGCGAGATAACCGTAACAGCCTGGCTGCGTGAAGGGGAACTGTTACAGGTGTCAGTGAAAGATACCGGCAACGGTATCCCGGCAGAAGTAATCCCTACCCTGTTTGACGCTTTCACGCAAGGCCCCAACGGCGTCTCTAAAGGTAGCGGCCTTGGACTATATATCGCCAAAAAAATTATCGACCTGCATGATGGGAAAATAGAAGTGAAGAGTACACCCGGAAAAGGCACTACGTTCTATTTCGAAATAAGGTATCCCGCTGTTGTACAAACACCCGGTACCATTAAAATTACCATGCCCGTGAACAATTCTACCGAATCCCCCGACACCCCTGCCACTCCTGCCCACATCCGACTACTGGTAGTGGAAGACAGTGTGCTGAACCAAAAGTTGCTGGCCCTCCTGCTGGACAGGCTTGCCATTTCGCACGTGATCACCGGCTCCGCCGAAGAGGCGCTGACCATCTATGCCCGCGAATCGTTTGATATGATCCTGACTGACATTGATCTTCCCGGCATGGACGGTATTGCCCTCACACAGCAGATACGGCAGCTGCCCGACAAGAAAAAGGCCGGCGTCACCATCATCGCCATTACCGGTAATATACTGGATGATGATGTGGCCAGCTATATGAACAGTGGCCTGAATGACTACATCATGAAGCCGTACCGTGAAGAAGACATCCTTGAGAAAATCAGCGCGCACGGCCTGCTGGTATAACCTTCAGGATATTCGCGGATTCTGTCCTATCTTGGCGTATGACATTCGCAGACCAGATCATCGACTTTAATAAAAACCTTGTATTCAACGGCCACCTTCCCGATGGTATCCGTATCATGAACCCGTTCCGTGAAAACCCGGAGATCAACGGCATCATGGAACAGTTTTATAAGAAGTATTACAACGACCACGCGCAGCGCCGTATGATATTAGGCATCAACCCCGGCCGCCTCGGCTCCGGCGCCACCGGCGTGCCTTTCACCGATACCAAACGGATGGCTGAAAAATGCGGCATTACCATCAATGGCTTCAAAACACATGAGCCATCATCTGTGTTTGTGTACGATGTGATCGATGCTTATGGCGGTGTGAAGGACTTCTACAAAAAATTCTACATCAGCGCGGTATGCCCGCTCGGTTTTACCAAACAACAAACCGGCGGCAAGGAGATCAACTACAACTATTACGATAGCCCCGCCCTCACCAAAGCGGTGACGCCTTTCATCATTGAAAACCTCCGTGCCCAGCTTACCTGGGACATAGACACCACTGTTTGTTATGTGATGGGCACCGGCAAAAATGCCGCTTTCTTTGAAGCGCTGAACAAAAAGGAACAGTTCTTCCAAAAGGTAGTTCCGCTGGAACATCCCAGATTTGTGATGCAGTACAAAAGCAAGACAAAGGAGGCGTACGTAGACAAGTATATCACCGCCCTTAAACCGTAACTGTGATGGCCATGATTATTGCTGATTCGTCTGATAGCGAAGATATGAGCGGGGATTAACTGCTGCTATTCTGCAATGTAAGGGTTTACCACTGCTTTCTGATATACAGTCATTTACTGATGGAAGCATCATACCACTTATTCGCTCTGATCTCCGTGATCAGGCGAATAAGCAATAATCATGGCCATCAAATTTTTTCAAGACGGCAGTCCCACACTCTTTGCTGGTTTTCCTGCTGAGGATCATTTTCCGGCAGCACGCCGGTGATCTTATACAGGCTTCCCTCCTTCTGGATACGCTCACCCAATTGCGGACAGGCATCATCTTTAAATTGTACCGTGGCCATAATACCGAAAGAGGTATAACTGTTTATTTTCAGAATGCTGGCTGGCCGCACCGGTGTCAGTAAGCGGCTTCTTTTACGTGCGTTGCTCTTATACTGAAGGTACAGCAACCATAGGGATAAGGCGACAACGCCTATGAATAGCAGGTTCACAGCTACTTGAGGTTTAGATGTTTAGGTAAATCAGAGAAATGGCTGTCGTTGGCATCAAACAGCTATACAATATAATCTTTTTACCTGACAAAAAAACAAGCGGCCGGGAAGAACGGCAAATAAAAAAGCCCGGGTGCCAAAGCACCGGGCCCCGATTGATTCCATGTAAACAATGTGAGCAGCCATCAGCTGTTAACCGCCCAGTACGGGTGTTAACGGTGGCGTACGAAAGGGTACCCATTCCGCAATTTTCCCGATGTCTTCCCGGATGGTGTTCAATACACAGTCCAGCGCTTCGAAACGAAGATCAACCACACTAAACCGCATCTCCACTTTGGCTTCCAGAGAATCCACTTTCTTTTCCAGTGAATCCATTCGGTGGTCCAGTGAATCCATGCGCCGTTCCATTGAACCCATGCGATTCTCCAATGTACCCATACGATTCTCCAGTGAGCCGATACGTGTTTCCAGTGAGCCAATACGTGTTTCCAATGCATTGAACCTGCGATCAACTTTTTCATCCAGGACATCCAATTTGGCTAAAACCAGCTGTAATTCCATGATCAAAAAATTATTATTGTTTCGCTAAATTAATACATCTTCCAACACCAACTATCAACTGACACAAATTCGTTCACCCTGATAAAAACCCTATCAAAACCAGTATACAAGAGCGTTTCATCAGCTGGCGCATACAGATAATAATACCCCCACGCCGCCCATCCTGCCAAAGAACAAAGGATTCCTACCCAAATAAGACACCTGAAAACAAAGGGATATTTCCCGTAAAACAACGGACTAATCATCATGTAAAAGACGGCGCTCCAAACAAACATAGCGCCCAACCACCAATTGTACAACAAAGGAATAGGGTCCAGAAAACGGTAGGTCATCAATGCTGCCATAAACAGCGGAAACACCGCAATCACACCCGCGCAGAGCATCTTCTTGAACAACAGGGTCATAGTATTACAGGATTTTACTATTTCTCTCCGGTTGGCGGAGCATGGAATAACGTTAACGGATCATCGTAGATAAATTCATAGCCGAGCCACTGCTTCAGCTTATCTGAGCTTACTATTTTAGCCGGCTGTTCAGCAGATGGTTTTTTCTCCGGCATCTCCAGCCCGAAAGCCTTTGCAGCAGCGGTGTAATACTGATACCGAGGCGGATGCGCACTCGCACAGGCATTAAAAACTTCTCCCCAGATTTCTTTTTCTATCAACTGACAGATGATAGCGATACAATCATCGCGGTGTATGACATTCATCGGTGCGTCGTTATTACGGCGCTGCGATTGTAATATGGCTGCGGTAGGCACCCGGTCATAACCGATCAGTCCACCGAAACGAAGTACCGTGGTACGGAAAACCGGGGATTGCAGCAACAACTGCTCCACCTCCCGTAATGCAGCACCATTGGTAGTTTCCGGCATTGCCATATCCGTTTCCGTTACTACGCCGTTAACATCCGCATATACCGATGTGGAGCTAACGAACAACACTTTTTTGATGGCCGTGGTCTCCAGCTTTTCACGCAGTGCCCTGATCTCCTGGATATGCGCCTGTACGCCTCTCTCCCGGTTACGGGGTGGCACATTGATCACCAGTACATCTGCATCCCAGAATGTTTCAGGCGCTTCCGGTTGAGCGCTGCCCAATACCACGATATGCCCATCGATACCTGCTTCTTTCAGATCTCTTACGCCTTCGGCAGATGTACGGGCACCTTTCACTATGTAGCCCCTGCGTTGCAGCTCGATTGCCAGCGGCTTGCCCAGCCAGCCGCAGCTCAAAATGCTTATTTTCTGAAAAGGTTGGTCCATACCGGAATAAAATACTCAAATAATTAAATAGCCCAATAAACAAATAGCCAGTACCATCACCAGTGTGGCGGCATGGTTCACATACAGCACCTTACGGAATTCCGTATGTTCAATATCGCGAGGCTGCTCTCCGATATAGGGTTTCACCACCACACGCCCGTGATAGGTATTGGGGCCGCCAAAGCGGCAGTGGAGGATACCCGCCAGCGCTGCCTCCGGATAACCGGCATTGGGACTGGCATGTGCCCCGCCAAAACGCAGCACATACTGCGCCGCACGACCGCTGCCCGTCACCATCACCATCAGCAAAGCGGTGAGCCGCGCAGGAATGAAATTCGCTACATCATCCAGCCGCGCCGCCACCCTGCCGAAGTACAGGTATTCGTCATTTTTATACCCGATCATGGAATCGAGCGTGTTGATTATTTTGTACAGCATGATGCCCGGCACGCCCAGCAAGGCATAATAAAAGAGCGGCGCAATCACGCCGTCGCTCAGGTTTTCAGACATGGACTCCATCACGGCGGTCCGTATCTGATTAGGCGATAAGGCAGACGTATCACGCCCCACAATCCAGGAGAGCCGCTTGCGACCGGCTTCCAGCCCCTGCTGCTGCAGAGTATCAAACACCTCCCGGCCTTCCCGCAGCAGGCTTTTATTCGCCAGGGCAAAAAATACCATGACCGATGCAAACGAGACCTGCGCCCATGGCCATGGCGCGAGACGGTGTTGTATATAATAAAAAAAGAAAAAGACGAATGCGCATAAACCTGCAGTCATCAGTGCCCCTTTCCACAAACGTCCTTTCCCGCGGTTAAGCCACCGGGAGAAGAAGGAGATCAGATGACCATAATATTTCACCGGATGCGGCCAGTTGCGCGGGTCTCCCAACAGGAGGTCCAGCAGATAACCTAACAGCAACGGCAACACGAATTTTACGAAAGGGTCCATTTACGCAGGGCTGTTAACAATAACGTATTATCCTCTTTGTTACGGCAGGCGATACGGCAGTGTCCCTGTTCCAGTCCATAGAAATTGGACGCATCCCGGATCAGGATACCGTAATTGTTGACCAGCCAAAGTTTCAGCGCAGCTGCTGTGCCGGTCAGTGTTTCAAACAGGAAATAATGGGTATGGGTAGGATGCACGTTGAATTCCGGCATCTTCCGCACGCCTTCCCACAGCTGATAGGTGTCTGCCAGCAGGGAATCTACCGGCACTTCAAATTCTGCCGGATGGTCCATGATGTAATATCCAGCTTCCAGCGCGAGGCTATTGACCGACCATGGCATGCGGTAAGCACGTACCTTGTCCATCAGTGTTCTCTGGCCTGCCAGGTAACCCAGCCGCAGACCGGGGATACAGCAGGACTTCGTCAGCGAACGTAGGATGAGCACATTCGGCAACTGGTGCAGGTGTGGTAGCAACGTGTCGGTATTACGGGTGAATTGTATATACGCTTCATCGATGACAAAAACACAACGGCTGTTGAACTGTACCAGTTGTAACAGCCCTTCTTCGCTCATCGCCTGGGCGGTAGGGTTGTTGGGGTTACAGATAAACACCAGGTCGGTGATAAACCGGGTATCCGGCGCCAGCTTCTCCCAGAAAAAATAACTCACCTCGTGCCCGTACAGTTTACAGGCATCCGCATATTCCGCGAAAGTAGGCACCACCACCGTGGAGGAAGAACCACTGAAAGCCTGCGCCACCAGGTAGATAGCCTCCGTACCGCCGTTGGTGACCATCACCATGCCGGGAGTTAGTTCCGTGCGCTGTTCAATCTGCTGTTGCAGTTTACCCGCGGCCGCATCCGGGTAATGGTCCACCCCGCGAATATGACTGGTGATATGTTGTACCAGTTTTTCCTGTATACCGCCATAGTATACGTTGGAGCTGAAATCAGCCACAATAGGGCGGTCAAACAGGTAAGCGTCGTCTCCGTGTCCTTGTATCATAAGCGAATGGCTTTGTAGACCGCGTCCATGTCCAGGTGTTGCCGGATATGAGCGGCCAGTTTATCATATTGAGCAGACCGGAAGGCCTTATAATCGAAGCTTTGCGCAGTACTGACCTTATTGCCGCAGGCGGACAACAGCTCGTCGAGTACCGCGGTATTGTCCAATATGCCGTGGAGGTAAGTGCCCCAGCATTTATCGTGCAGGAAGTACCCGTCAGGCTCACCATCATCCAGCGTGGCCAGGGGGGATGGCTTTCCGCTTTCCGTGATGCCCATGTGTATTTCATAACCTTCACTGACAGCCGTTTGTTGCCGGTAAGTGAAACGGCGCTGCCGTGTTACCTTTTCACGGGTAAGGACGGTAGACACCGGCAGAATGCCCAGTCCCGGCATACTGCCAGGCTCCCCTTCCACGCCGTATGGGTCGGCAATGGAAGTGCCCATCATCTGGTAGCCGCCACAAATACCGATCACCACTTTATTCCGTTTATATGCCTCTGTGATAGCGCGGGCGGTGCCATTATTTTTTATCGCCACCAGATCGGCCAGCGTGTTCTTACTGCCGGGAATAATGATAATGTCCGCCTCCGTGATCTCTGCCGGGTTATCGGTATAAAACAGGTTAACGCGGTCATCTTTCTCCAACACATTAAAATCAGTAAAATTTGACATATGCCGGAGCAGCACCACCGCGATATTGATCCGTCCCTCCGTTTGCCGTTTGTGTTTGAGTGATAGCGCCACCGAATCTTCTTCTTCGATATGAATATCGTGATAATAAGGCAATACACCAGTAACCGGTACGCCAGTAATAGTCTCCAGTTGCCTGCGGCCATCTTCAAAAAGACGGATATCGCCGCGGAATTTGTTGATGATAATACCTTTGATCAACGCTTTCTCTTCCGGCGGCAGCAAGGCGATAGTACCGTACACACTGCCAAACACGCCTCCCCTGTCGATATCCGCGATCAGGTATACCGCCGCTCCCGCATGCAGTGCGATGCGCATATTGGTAATATCACGCTGGCGCAGGTTCAGTTCAGATATGCTGCCTGCCCCTTCCATTACCACCGGATTATATTGTGCCGACAGGCGGTCGAAAGCGGCCTTCACTTCTTCAAACAGCTGCCGTTTGTCGTCCTGCATAAAATACTCCCATGCCGTTTGATTGCCGGCAGGTTTGCCGTGCAGCACCAGTTGGGAAGTCTTATCGTTGGTAGGTTTCAGCAGTACCGGATTCATATCGGTATGACAGGGAACGCCTGCCGCTTCTGCCTGTACCGCCTGCGCACGGCCTATTTCCAGGCCATCGGGCGTAGCATAGCTGTTGAGCGACATATTCTGTGCCTTGAAAGGCGCCGGATGGTAGCCATCCTGCTTAAATATACGGCAAAACCCCGCTGTAATCACGCTTTTGCCCACATCAGAAGCAGTGCCGACGAACATTACCGGCCTGAGTTGTTTCATGGTATCCATAACATCAAGTGGCAACGAAGATATTAACTTTCACAAACTTATCTTCGTCCGGCATTATACAGTGACGACAACAGCTACTGGGAGTATTCAGTTAAAACATATGACTTAATGCAGTCGCAATGCCCAAACCTCCCATAAAAAAGAAAAGAATAAATACCGCGTAGTCCATATAATTCCTGCGAATATCCTTATTGATGTAGATAAACAGCGCGGTCATTAATCCGCCAAACAAAGCAACCGTCAGGAACGTAAAGAGAGCATTCGACACCAGCAAAACAGCATGTTCGCCCATGTACTGGGATGCCATGAATATGATGACCATATTAATGCCCAACAGGTAAAAAATATTGGGCTGACGGGTTTCGTTTTCACCTCGTCTGGGAGGCATGATACGTATATGTTCCACGTACTTTTTGAACACATAAAAAGCAACGAATACACTACAGACCCCCAGCCAGAAAAACCACTTAAAGCCGGTGGGAAAACAGATAGCCGCTATTATCCATATCAGGCCGTTAATACCATTCAGGGAAAATACCGCCCAGCGGGCCTCATTAAGTATAGGTGGCAGGCTTGGATCACTGATCAGCCATGGTTTGCGGGTGTCCCGCTGTTCTTGATTTTTCATATTACTTTCATTTTATTCCGGTTACCCTGTACCAGGGCAAACCTAAAGCACCCCTGTGCAACTCCATATTTACCAGATCATTGATCTCCGTCTCTTCGTAATCACTTTTCACAACGGAAATCGATTCGCTGGATCTTACAGGGCCCCAGGGCCACACCTCCAGGTAATAGCTGGTGGATTTACCGGTACTGATTCTCTTATTAACAACAGTAGTCTGGTATAAGCCCGCTGAACGGGTATCCAAAAAAACATTTATAAATACGACCATCCCATAAGATGCTATCAATAACAAAAAGGCATAGGTAATCACCCCTACGATCTTCGTGGAACGCTTTGCCTCCCAATCCCTGATACTAAAGATGGTCAGTCCAACAAGCGCTGCTTCCACTATAAGCGTATATATCCATAGATTAACCTGACCGACGGTATATACAGGCATTGTAAAGAGAAACAGCCCAACGGTACAGCACAGTGTAGTCCAGGTAATATCGGGCAAAATCTCCTCCTTCTTCGCTGTATTAATGATAAGAAATCCTCTGTGGCGCCTTACCATCATCAATGCTACCGGCAACAATATTATCAACAATACGGGCAACCAGGGAACTGTATGCCTGAGGAAAAAACTCAGAGCGGCCAACACTGTGGCAGTAATATTTAACGTCCAGGCTGTATGTTTGGCTTCTCTCAATCTTCCCTGGTCCAATACCCTGGTACCTTTCACTGAACTTCTGTCCCGATAATGGCTGTCCAGGTCCCAATGACGCCTGTCCAGGTCCCGGTACCGGTTGTCTGCCCAGCGGACTAATTCCGCGTAATTACTACGATAGGCTGACACCTGGATCTTCCGTTTGCTCTTTTGTCCGGGCACCAGTATCACTACGTTACCGTCTTTCCGATATCCGACCACCTCGCTCCACAATAGTTCTCTTGTATACAAAAAGGATTTATACCGTATCCCATCATTATCTGTATAAATAACCGACAAGCCCTCATTTGTAAACACGATCGCAAGTACCACGGGGAGGACTATAGCACCCACTACCATGATGATGGTTAGTACCATCGGTTCCGGCAAACCGTTAACAATCATGCTGTAGATGGTATACATTGGTATCACGGCCAGAAGCGCCACAAAAGAAAAAAGAAAAATGCGGGAACCGCGGGCATAGGTATATTCTCGTTGCATAGAGGGTTACTACAATAAAAATCCGGCGACAAACATAACGAAAAAACGGCGATACTTAGCGCTTCAGTAGCTGTGGCGTATACCAGGGCATACCAAAAGCCCCCTTGTGCAGCTCCATTATTATCATGTCATTGACATGGACCACTTCGTATCTCCTCTTCCCGACTGAAATAGACCTCGCTGATGTTACAGGCCCCCATGGCTTCACCACCAGGAAATAGCTGGTAGACTTCCTCTTGCTGATTCTTTTATCAAAGACCGTTGTTTCAAACAATTGCGGAGCGCTATGGTCAAAAAAAGTATTCAGGTAAACGATAGATTCAAAAAATGCCGGCGTACAGAAAATTATAAAGCTGATGACGCCCCATGCTTTTTTTGCAGGAGTAGTTTTCCAATGACGGATAGCGAAAATTATCCCTATAGCAAATACCCCGGAGGCCACCAAAGCGCCCAGCCATAATTCCTTCAGCGCCAGGCTAAAAATGGGCACTGCAAATACAAACAAGCCGATGGCGGAAAATATAATAGTCAGTAAAACAACGGGGAATGGTTCTTTTTTCCGGTCAATAAATACAGGCTGCCCTTTATGATACAACAGGGCTATCAGCGCAACAGGCAACAATAAAACCAGTATCAACGGCAACCATGGCAAAGAACGGAGAAAGAAAAAACACAACATCATCACCACGAAGGCGGTGATATTTAGCACCCAGGCCGTTTTCCGGGCTATCCTTAATTCATATGGAGCAACAGTGCTTATCTTATCATCTGCCACGGTTGCGGTTTCTGATATCTTACCGAGATCGGGATAACGGCTTTCTACCCAATCCGCTAATTCCCGGGACTTGCCGCGCCGGTTGGATATTTTAATTTTTCGTTTGCCTGTCACCGTGGGTACAAGTACCAGGCTGCCTTCTTTCAATTGATACCCTTTTACCTCCTGCCATAATAATTCGCGGTGATAGAGGAAAGATTGGTAGCGTATACTAAAGGCGTCAGATGCCACTACCGATAACAACTCATTGATACAGTAGGTCACCAATGCCATACCGGGCACCCCCGCAAGAAACCCATAGAACGTCTCCAGCGGTGATGTCACCCTCACTACCATCGCTGTTCCGATGGCCAACAATGGCACCAGGGCAAAAGGAGCTATCAGGCAAAAAACAAAGATGCGGAAACCGCGGCTATAGGTGTATTCTTGCTGCATAAAGGGTTAATACAATAAAAAAATCCGGTAACAAACATAAGGAAAAAAACGGTTTTCCCTTACGCCTGTTACCGGACCTTATCTTGTGAGCGAACGTTTACTTGTTGAACACGTCGTCGCCGATATTACTGTTGATGACTGCCTTCACTACTTTTACATTGGTATCAAAACCGCCGGCAGTGGTGCGGAACCGGAAAGGTATCTGTACACCGCTTACATCGCGGTATTCGAGATAGTCGGTTATGGCATTATTAGCCGGCGCGCCTTCCTGTCCGCTGAGCAGTAAGGTACGCACTTTCAGGCCTGTTTGGGTGCTGTAATAGTTCTTTTGCAGGCTGCCATTAGCCGTGGCGATGGTCAATACATATACGTCTTCATCATTGACCTGCTCCGTTTGTGGCGCCAGCTCTACCTTCACATTGTCGGGTGTTTCCAGGTAAGACAATTCAGAGAACAGCAGGTTCCTTTCTTTGAGCAATGCTTTTTCGGAAGGCGCCAGCGGCATTTCGCGGCCCATCTGCCATAGTCTCACAGAATCCCCGTTGATCACAACTTTATAGGCCACCCCATTGATAGCAGGGATAGTAACCGCCTGCCAGACTTTGCCGGGCAGCTTATACAGAGACTTCAGTTCTACCTCGGTGCCCTGGGTTTCTCCCTGTGCTTCGATGGAAAGATCTTTGACGCCTTTCAGTTTTTCGCTGCCACCGATAGCGTTTACGTAGCCTTTCAGCACCGTAGCTGCTGTAGTTCCCGCCGGTACCGGTTTTCCGGTTTCCGCTTTCCAGCTGTTGTTGGACGGGTTAATATCCGGCATGTCGCCCTGTGGGTCGATGACAACACTGGCGAGCTTTTCTTTGGATGGATGATGATAAGCCCAGGTAGACCCGCGTTGCCAGATTTCCACCGGCAGGCGCACCGTATCACGGCGACCGCTTTCCGTGCGGATGGTCATTACCACCGGCATAGGCAACTGTTCCAGGTTTTGCAGGGTAATGATAGCGCCCTTAGCCGGGTCGCTGCCGACATAGGTTACACTTTTAACCGCCTGGTCCAGCTTCCAGATATTAAAGAACCATCCCCGCCAGAACCACGCCAGGTCCTCTCCTGCCGCATTCTCTATTGACCGGAAGAAGTCCCATGGTGTAGGGTGTTTAAACGCCCATCGTTTGATGTATTCCCGGAAAGCATAGTCAAAACGCTCATGTCCTAAAATCTGATCACGCAGTAGTTTCAAGCCCATGGCAGGTTTATAGTATGCCGCTGTGCCGTTGTACCGTAACCCGATCACATCGGGCGTGTTCATGATCGCTTCCGCATTGGAGGCGAACATGGAAGGAGCTGCGCGTTGACCGGACTGTTCGGAGTTGAACTCACCTTTGTTAAACGAAGCAGCAGCAATGCCATTGATGAATGTGTTGAAACCTTCATCCATCCAGGCGTATTTACGTTCATTGGAACCGACGATCATCGGGAACCAGTTATGCCCGAACTCATGGCTCGTAACGCCCCATAGCCCGCCTTTAGTGGACTTCGCGGAGCAGAACACAATACCGGGATATTCCATCCCGCCTACTATTCCGGCCACATTGGTGGCTACCGGATAAGTATAGGGATACCATTGGCTGGAATAATGTTCAATGCAGCCTTTTACAAACTCAGTAGAGCGGCGCCAAGCGTTGGGAGCCGATGATTCTGCCGGATATACTGACTGCGCCAGGGCAGTTTTTCCACCGGGCAGGTTCATACGGGCAGCATCCCAGATAAAAGCGCCGGAGGCAGCCCATGCCACATCGCGGGACTCTTTACAGACGAAGTGCCAGGTGCGGTTGCCTTTTGCAGCAGCATTGTGGAACTCAGTGGTATCGCGGATCATCACGGTAGCATCGCTGTTACGCGCTTTGGCTATCCGGGCCGCTTCAGTGCTGTTCAGCACCTGTGCCTCATTGACCAACGCGCCGGAACCTACTACCACCATATTGGCAGGGGCCGTAATGGTATAATCGAAGTTGCCGTATTCAAGATAGAACTCAGATGCTCCCAGGTACGGAATATTGTTCCAGCCCAATACATCATCGTACACTGCCATCCGTGGGTACCACTGGGCAATTTCGTATATCCATCCATGACGGGTGTTCATACGGCCGGTACGGTCAGTGCCGTATTCCGGCACCGTATAGCTATAGTCTATTTTCAGCTGCAGACTACCACCTGGCTTCAGGGCGTCTGTCAGCCGTATCTGCATTCTTGTATCGTCTACCAGGTACTTGGCGGTACTGCTTTTGCCGTTGCTCACCACATCTACCGACTTTAACTCAAACCCATTGGTAAAAGTGCGGTTAGCAAACCGGTCGCCGGTGGCAGCTACTGTGGCCGTGCCCCGGGAGTCCTGGCGGTACACGTTCTGGTCCATCTGCAACCACAGGAAAGGCAAATGGTCAGGGCTGTTGTTCTTATAAGTGATCAATACGCTGCCGGATATCCGGTGTTGCAGGGTATCCAGGGCGACCGTTATCTTATAGTCAGCCGCATTTTGCCAATATTTAGGCCCGGGCTGCCCTCCCGCGCTCCTGTACTCGTTTCCGTTGGACGGATAAAACAAAGGTGAAAATGCCTCATGGTGGTCATACCGGGAAACCGGTGCGTTCTGTGACAGACAGGGCTGTGCCATCCCACACAGCAACAGGGAGGCCAGAGAATAAATCTTGCGTAGTGTCATCTCGTTAGCGATAAGTTAGATTTTGTGGTCTCTAAATATACTGCGATTTGATGACTCTAACCTTTACGGATATTAACCATTCTCATCTCATTTTGGGATTTTGGGATTTTGAGACTTAAATAAAAGAGGGTGTCTCAAAAGTAAACTGAGGCTCCCTTTTCATTTGCGGTTTTTACGCAGGGCATGCATAGGTTCCGGATAACTAGGATGGGTAGGAGTTAAGATAGGCGGGGCTTTTGAGGTAAATTAGGGTATGGCAAGAGGCAAAACCATGACGATGGTGTTCAAGGCCAACCACCAACATCAGATCATGGCCTTCCCTCCTAGTTTGGATGAGTTGGTGGCAGCCGCAAGATCGAGCAGGCTTTACGGGAAAATATTTATTTTATGTGGCAGACCGGGATGAGCAAGCCGGATCACAATACGATCAACCGGTTCCGGGGCCAGCGGCTGCAAATTTGCTTTAAAATCGGCAGAGTGTCTTTGGAAGGCTTAACCAGACAGTTTTTTTGTTTGAAAAAATACCACATGAAGATGTGATTTTTTTTATTTGTATTAATCTAAATTAAACATCCGGTTTATATACCGCCACGTTTTGTTGTCTATATTTTTCCTGTAGTCAGGTTTGTTAAACTTTCCTTTTTCCTGTGAACTCAATTTGAATATCATGCAATATTCCCTGTATCGATTTGTAATGGTGGCTATGCTGTTATTTACTGCAACAGTATCCAGCGGGCAGATGGCAAGTGTCTATGATGCTCCTGTCGTTTTTCCGAAATCTCCTACTGCAGCAGGTGTTGATAAGTTTGGAGACTACCCGGTGAACCAGTTTTCGGGACTGCCTCAAATTAGTATTAATTTATATGAGATTACGGCTGGCGCATTGAAGGTGCCTATTACGCTAAGTTATCATGCTGCCGGTTTCCGTGTTAATGAAAAAGCCGGTTGGGCGGGGTTAGGTTGGACTGTATGGCAGGCGGGCAAATTACACGCAAAATTATGGGGAATCCGGACGAAGAGCCGTCAGGTTATTTGAGTGGCCAGCTGAGTGGTGCTGCTGGTGTTAACCCGGAAACAAGTAGTGGGATAAGTTATCTTTCTTCCGTCAGGAAGAGAAAAATTGATACGCAGCCCGATATCTTTACCTATAGCATAGGTGGCAGGAATGGAAAGTTTTTCTTCAATGGTCAGGATAACTTTAAAATAGCGCTTGTTCCTTTTTCGCCATTGTCATCACCTGTAGCCGTACCGGGTATATGTCTTTTAACATCAGGGACGAAAACGGTGACCAGTTCGGGTTTGGCGAGAGTGCCAGGGAAACCACGGTTACGCCGGGCACGGATTTCCAGATTAACAGCACATCCGGCTGGCTGCTGGAGCAAATGATATCCCAGAACGGGAGAGATACGGTGTCTTTTACGTATAACCCCACTGCAAGGGTGCAGATTCCTGATATAACGGAAGTATGGACGGTTGTAGATAATGTATCCAACTGGGACCTGCATCTCCTAATGTAACCCATGAACTTAACTATACCTATATGCAGTATTATTATAAATTCTAGTAAGTAGTGTATAAAAAAAATAAATTCTAATAAGTAGTGTATGAAAAAAAATATCGCTAAAATTATTTTGTTGATACTATTAACCGGCTGTGATGATATCTGTCGTACCAGTGGGGAGGAATTCCGTCAGTTGCAATACCACTTTGTTGTGGCCGAAAAACATACGGAGGACGCTAAAATATCCGTTATTACCGGAAAAGACAGTACCGGAAAAAATGAAAAATTTCGTCAGGTGGGCTTTCATAAGTTGTATGATGCGGCTACCCCCGGAGACACGCTTGTAAAGGAGGCTGGTAAAATGAGAACGTACCTTGTGAGAAAGGACACCACACTGACTTTTAAATATTACTGCCGGGGGGAAGAGGTTTATTAACCATCAATGGTGTAGAATAAAAAGAGGCTGTATCATAAATAAATGATACAGCCTCTATATTAAATCCCGAAATCCGAAAATCCCGAAATCAATAAATTCTGATTACTTCTGCCACCATACTTTGGTAGCAATATCATCTCCACCCATCGCCTGTACTACATTTTGGTAGTTAGCGGCATTGATGGTTTGCACAATAATCGGGAATTTCATACGGGCAGGCATATTCACACCGGCCACAATACCTTCGCCACGGGGCAGCACCGGGAAGCCGGTACGACGGTATTCAAACCACTGCTGCATATCGTTGAAGAACAGCGCAAAATATTTCTGGGTAAGCACCTGTTCAGGTGTATTGTTGAACGCAACACCCGGACGTGCCAGGAAATCCGCAGGCACCTGTGCGCCCCAGTAGGTAACGGAGGCCTTCACGCCGTTTTCGTACGCCGTTTGTGCGTTACCGGTAGCATAGCCACGCATAATGGATTCCGCCCGGATGAACTCCACTTCTGCATAGGTCATGATAGTACCAATCAGGTTGGATTTTTTCAGGTCCACGTTGAGCGTAGAGGCAATAATACCGGAGATATCATCAAACTGCTCCGGTTTGTAACCGCTCGGAATACCTCTGTATACGCCATCGCTGGCTTTTTTACCCCACAGCGGCAGCCGCGGGTCGTTCCAGGAAGTCAGCTTGTTCACAAAGTAAGTGGACAAAGCGCGGTCACCATTAAAATCGTAATCACGATAGCTGAAGAACGGGTTCTGGAAAGGCTTAATATTGGTATACTTCAATACGGCCGACTCGTCATTGTTAACCATGACAGGGTATTTATCAGGCGCATTCAACATATTGGCCAACTCCAGACGGGCATCGGCTGACTTATGCGCGATACGCATCAGCAAACGCAGACGGAGGGAGTTACACAGCTTTTTCCATTTGATGATATTAGCGGGAACGGCTACACTGTTAAACAACAGGTCATCACCCTGCTCTATGCCCTTGGTGGTCACAAACAGGCGGTTAGCGGTGTCCAGCTTGGCAATCAGATCGCGATAGATATCCTGCTGTGGGTCAAACCGGTTCTGCAGCTGGTTATCGGGATATCCGCGCAGGGCATCCTGGTATGGGATATCTCCATAAATATCAGTCAGGTTCTGGAAAAGCCATGCCCACAGGGTCAATGCAACTGCCTCGCTATTGACTTCCCCGGCCAGTTTGGCGGAGGCACGCATATCTTTCACGTTGTTCAGTGTCAGATAGTAGTTTTCCCACGGATAGTCTGATTCTGTGTTTTTGATGATGTACCGGTGCAGGTCAGTAGTAGAGATTTCGGTAACCGTCACCTGCATCAGTTCATTGTTGATACGGTGGGATTCTCTCAGGCCGGTGTTCATCCCATCGTACAGGATTGCATTGAGGAAGTTGCCTGCCGGCACCACTTTCAGCGTTTCCGGGTTATGCTGCATGTCCTCGAAGTTCTTGGTACAGGCTACGCTTGTACACAGTCCCAGCGCGACACCCATATAAATAAAATACTTTTTCATATATGCCTGTATGTTGTATTAGAAGTTGAGTTTTACGTTAACGCCCATGGTACGGGTAGAAGGGAATTGACCTGTTTCAAAGCCCGGTACGATGGAAGAGCTGTTCAGAGTGGCGGTTTCCGGATCGAAGGCCGGGAAATTGGACCATACAAAGAGATCGCGGCCATAGAGGCTCACCGCTGCGCCTCTGATGAAGGAGCGGCCAAAGACGCTGGCTGGGATGTTATAGCTCAGCACCACTTCACGCAGTTTGATATAGGAAGCGTCGAAAGTGTTGGACTCAACGTTGTTACGGTCATAGATGGCGTTGTAGTATTGGTCCATGTTGGTGACCAGTACATTGTTTGGCACATATTTACCGTTAGCGTCCAGCATCACGCCTTCACCGATCAGGCCATTGTCGCGGCCAGGCAGGGTTGATTTGATCTTGCCCTGTTCAGCCAGGATAGCGTGTGTGAGGGAGTAAATTTTACCGCCTTTACGCATATCGAACAGTACGGAGAGGGACAGGTTCTTATAGGTGAACTGGTTGTTCAGGCCGCCTCTCCAATCTGGATTGGCATTGCCGCGGAAGGTAGCTTCGGATGACAGTTGCGCAAGACCGTTCTTGTACACGATCTGTCCGTCGGGACTGCGCTGGAAGCCGATACCATACAACTCTCCAAGCGGATGGCCTTCCCTGGCTTCGAGCGTTCCTCTCGGGCCTTCGGCGATGATCAGGGACGTACCTACTTCAGGGTTCAGTTTAATCACCTCGTTGCGGTTGCGTGACCAGTTGATGGTGGATTTCCACTGGAAGTTTTTCAGCTTCACCGGTGTTACGTTCAGCATCACCTCTACACCCCTGTTCTCTACAATACCTACGTTGGCCAGCTGGTATTCGTAACCAGTAGAACGGTCGATCGGAATAGCAGAAATCTGGTTGATAGCGCGCTGGCGGTACCAGGTAACGTCAAAGCCTACACGGTTATTGAACAATTTCCATTCTGTACCGAATTCCAGTGCGTTGTTACGCTGCGGTTGGAGGTTCGGGTTAGGAATGGTGGTTGGATTGCTCATGCTGCCGGTGATAGAGCCGGCTTCATAATCTTTCTCCAGGGAGTAGGTACCGAAAGGCGCATCAAACCCAACGCTGGCGTATGAAGTACGCAGCTTGGCATAAGACACGAAAGACGGCAGTTGTACCATTTCGCTCAGCACAGCGCTGGCGGCGATGGAAGGATAATAGAAAACGTTGTTCTGCAGTGGCAGCGTGCTGGACTGGTCTCTGCGAAGCGTCAGATCGAGGAACAGTTTATTTTTCCAGGAGGTGTTCACAAAGGCGTACAGGCTGTTTACCTGCGCTACAGGACGGGAAGAGCTGGAGAGCACCGGGTCTTTACTGTTGGCGAGGTTGTATACGCCTACCGCAGCCAGTTTGTCCGCACGTTGGTTGGTATAATAACGGCGCTGGTTGCGTACGTTACCGCCTACGCTGGCGATGACATTGAAGTCGGCGCCGATATTTTTATTGTAGCGCAGCAGGAAGTCGTTGTTGTTTTCGTAGTTCATCACGGTCTGCTGACGGTACATACCGTCCTGGAACTTCTGGGTATTTTTAGGACGGCGCTGGTTCCGGAATTCGTAGCCCATATCGAGGCCGCTGCGCAGCATCAGTTCCAGGTTGTCAAGAATTTTGTACTTCACCATCACGTTGCCGGTAACGTTGTGCCGGTTGGAGGCGTTGATCATTTCATTTACGATCAGGTACGGGTTGTCAATCAATGAGCTGAAAGGATGGTTCTGTTCGATGCCTTCTCTGCCGGGCTTCCAGTATGGCTGATACCAGTTCAGGTCCACGTTGGGATTCTGGAAGTTGATAAAATAGGCGACAGACTGGTTGTTATAGCCGGAGTTAGGCAGGTTGTCGGCGATTTTGTTCGTATAGTCGATCTTGGTAGACAGGGAGATTTTTTTGCTTACCTGTGTATTCCCGGAGAAAGAGATGGAGTAACGTTTGTAGCCGGTGTTGGGCATGATCCATTCGTTCTTCATGTGCGTGAAGCTCAGGCGCATATCACCTTTATCGTTACTGCCGGCCACGGAAACGGTGTTGGTATTGGTAAGACCGGTACGGAAGAAGTCCTTGCGGTTGTTTTTATAAGGTACCCAGGGCGTACGTTCTGTTCTTACACCATTAGCGTCCATGGGGGAGTTGAACTGGAAGTAGGACTGTCCGTCGAACTTAGGTCCCCATGAGGAACTGGTAGAAGAGGTATTGGAGCCGTCGGCAGTTTTGCCGTAGGAATAATACTTGGCGTTGTTGGTACCCTGGCCGTATTCATATTGATAATCGGGCCAGTTGTTGATCTGATCGAAAGCGAGGTTGCTGCTAACGGTCACGCCCATACCTTTTGTATTGCGGGTACCGTTTTTGGTGGTCACGATGATAGCGCCACCGGCACCACGGGCGCCGTACAGCGCAGCAGCGCTGGGGCCTTTCAGTACGTTGATGGATTCGATATCGTCCGGGTTGAGGTCTGTGAGAGCAGAACCGAAGTCGATGGGGCTGTCGTTGCCAAGGTATCCCTGATGGCCAGTGCCGTTGAAGGATTTATTAACGATCACGCCGTCTACTACGAGGATAGCTTCACCACCTTGTCCGTCGAGGATGCTTTCCCCGCGGAGCACAACACGGCTGCTGCCCATAGGGCCGCCGGCTTTGGTGAGGTTGAGGCCAGCTACTTTACCGCTGAGGGCATTCACAAAACCATTGGTGGGAGCGGCGCTAACGGCGCTGCCATCCAGTTTTTGTGTAGCGAAGCCGAGACTTTTCTGTTCACGGGAAATACCCAACGCAGTTACCACTACGCTGTTCAGTTCGCGGCTGTTTGGTTTCAGGGAGATTTTAACCACGTCTTCCTTGCCGGTCACCGTATATTTTTCCGTAGTAAAGCCCATGTATGAAAAAATGAGGGTGGCGCCGGTGGCGGTTTTCACGGAGAATACGCCGGAAACGTCTGTGGTGCCCAGCATTTTACCGTGCTGGTCTATGATGCTCACACCCGGCAGTGGGGTGTTAGCATCATCGGTCACTTTGCCCTGTACCACCTGGATATCAGTAGTGGCGCTTACCGGCGCGGGATTGTACTTCACAGATACCTGGTTGCCTTCCAGGAGGAACTGCAGGCCATAATTTTTTTGCAGGTACTCCAGGGCCGCTTTAATGCTGGACTGATGAAAGGTGATGTGTTCTACCTTTACTTTTTCCAGTGCCTGTTGCTGATAAGAGAAATGGTAACCGGGCGCCTGTTTTTGCAGACTGGCCACTACCATGGCCAGGTTGGAACCATGCAGGTCCACCTGGATGGCCTGGGCCTGTACCTGGGCACTCATTACAGCTACCAGTGCTAATGACCAGCAACCAATCTTTGCGCGGTATTGCCATCCGGAAACAGGTTGGAACCACCGTTGCAGATTCTTTTTCATACTGTTGTTTTGAAGTTTTGTTTGCTTTACAGGAATAAATAGTCCCCCTACACCGCTTTTGGCGATGCCTCACATGATGATGCGGGTAAATATGTTTTATTGAATAATGATGCTGTCGCTCCGCTGCTGAAAATTAAGCTCCCAGATGAAAGCCAGGTGCTGTAACACTTTCGGCAGATCGTTGGACGGGAATACGGCGGTTACTGTTTGTTGTTGTGGTTTGCCGGCATAAATAAAATGCAGTCCATATGTATTTTCAAGTTGAAGCAATACTTCTTTAAATGGTGTATTGACAAAATTCAGTTGTCCTTTGCGCCAGCTGTCGGCTTGTGTAGGGAGCAACTGTGTAACAGTTGTATGATGTGTGTGTTTATCGAATATGAGTAGTTGTCCGGGGGACAGGATTTTTTCTCCGGAGAGGCTGTCGCAGGTGACGCCGATCTTACCGCTTTGCAGGGCGATGCGCGTTTCGCCGGCGCCAGGCAGTGCGTTCACGTTAAAGGCGGTGCCATATACGCGAGCGGTGGTGCTGCCAGCTTGTACCACAAAAGGCCGGTTGGCGTCAGGGTGGATTTCAAAGAAGGCCTCCCCTGCCAGTTCCACCTGTCTGTCTTTTTTATTATAGGCAGATGAATAACGGACTACCGCATGTTTGTTGAGCGTGACAGTAGACGCATCGGGCAGTTGAATGGTTCGTACAATGTTGCTGTCGTTGCGTATTTCCGTCCAGGCCAGCTGTTGTGGCGCGGATAAAGAGAAAGCCCACCAGGCGGCGCCGGCAACGGCAGCCACGCAGGCAGCAGCAGCGGCGGTGGTAAGCCAGCGCCATTTCCCTTTAGGGGCCGGCGCCATCGCGATCACCTGTGAAGCGAGGTGACGGCGCTCTTGTTCAGTAGATGTTTGCGCAATAGCATCCCAGTGCTGTTCCATGAAGAGATCTATCCATTCAGCGCCCTGCTGGTCCAGCCACTGCTGCACCTGCCTGGCTTCTTCTGCCGGACAGTGTCCCTGAAAATATTTAATGATGCGTTCCTGGTCCATTTTTCGTTTAGTGCTTCCCGGTAGGCTATCGCTACCCTTCCGGAAGCCGTGTTTGAATAATACACGTATGCAACGGAAAATGCCTGTACAAAAAAAGCGGGCTTAACAATTTGTTAATCTACGGGCTATTAACACCGCCGTAATTTTGTGGCATACAAAAATCAACATGTCATTGGCACATCAACAGGAAGAAAGGCTGCAGCGGATAATAGACCAAACCTATGACAAACTTTTTGGGGTACTGTTCGCACTTTGCAAAGACCATGACCTATGCGCCGACCTGGTGCAACAGGCTTATATCAAGGTATGGGAGAATCTTGACAGTATCCGGGACGATGAAAAAATAATTGCCTTATTAAAAGTCTACGGTAGAAACCTGTTCCTGGACGAGCTGCGTAAAAAAGCGCGCCAGGAGGAGGCCTTGTCGCAATACACACCGGAAACAACGGCCCCTTCCCCGGAAGAAAAATTAATGGAACAGGAGCTGCAGCGCAGGCTGCAAACCACAATCAACCGTTTGCCTGCACAGCAGCAGCAAATTTTCCGGTTGCATAAAGAACATGCTTATAGTTACAAACAGATCTCTACCCAGCTCAATATCACTACCGGTACTATCGAAACACAAATGAACAGGGCATTAAAATTTTTGAGGAAAGAACTGGGGCGATAAACGTATCGTTATTGAAATAATTTCTTCACATGTTTCAGCCGGAAGGCAAAGACGATGCTCAATACGCCGGTCACCCAGAAGGCTGCCGCCATTACGCCCAGAATAGTGGCCACGCCCAATGCAGGGTTGTCGAGTATCACGATGGCGATCATGATCAACAGGATGCCTCCTACCAGCACCCAGCCCCAGTTGGGGATTTTGTCCGTGCTGAGCGCTATCGCGAACACGATCAGGCTGATGCCTTTGAACATGAACCAGAACCCCAGGAAAATGGGGATGACCGCCATGCTGATAGCGGGATATAACATCAGGATGAACCCCACCACTACGTCTATAATGCCTGATGCGAGTGACCATCCCCAGCCGTGCATGGACCGCCGGTTGCCCGTAGCAAAAATGATCTCAAAAATGCCGGTCACGAATAAGGTTACACTGAAAAAGATACTAAGCAGCACATAGCTGCTGAATGGATTACTGAAAACAATGAAGCCCGCAATAATGAAGATGATGCCATTGAGCAGATAAAGCCACCAGTACTTTACATTGTTGCGGATAGCTGACAGGACCTGTGACATATATGAATTTTATTTTATTGTTATAAAATAATGACAATGTATATCTTCCTAACACCTGTCCGCTTAAAAAGTTCGGGGCAACGACCCTCGGTTTCACGGTGAAATGCCCTAACTTTGTCAAAATGATTTAAATCATAAATTTAATACACCACGGAAACTATATTTGCAGAATGAATAAGGCGATCAAGCAAGACAGAATATCACCTAACTGGTGGCATCAAGTGGATTTTCTGGGAATTCATGCAGTTCCCTTGCTGGCATTTTTTACCGGCACCACGGCATTTGACTGGATACTGTGCGGCGTATTGTACGTAGTGCGCATGTTTTTTGTAACAGCCGGTTATCACCGGTACTTCTCTCATCGCGCTTTTAAAACGTCGCGGTTCTTTCAATTTATCCTTGCCGGTGGTGCACAGAGCAGCTTACAGAAAGGCGCGCTCTGGTGGTCTGCCAATCACCGTATTCACCACAAGCACAGTGATACGCCTGAAGATCCTCACTCTGCCAATATCTATGGTATCTGGTACGCCCATATCGGCTGGATCATGGGCCCTGAATACAAACCTACCCGTTTTGACCTGATCAAAGATCACAAAGCGAAAGAACTGTTCTGGCTCAACAAATGGCACATGGTGCCAGCTGTAGTACTGGCCATAGCAGTATATTTTGTGGGCAATAAAGTAAACGGCACTGGATGGTTCGACTGGACAGCAGGGTTGTCTACCTTGTTGATAGGCTTCTTCCTGAGCACTGTTATCCTATACCACGGTACCTTTACCATCAACTCCCTGATGCATAAAATCGGCAAACAACGTTATTATACCGGTGACCAGTCCCGTAACAGCCTTGTTCTGGCACTGATCACCCTGGGTGAAGGATGGCACAACAACCACCACTACTATCAGAGCGCTGCCCGTCAGGGTTTCTACTGGTGGGAAATCGACATCAGCTACTATGTGATCAAAACTCTGGGCTGGCTGGGCATTGTATGGGAAATCCGTCCTGTGCCGGCTAAAGTACAGAACAGCAACAAACTGAAAGATATCCAGGCAGGACGTGTAGCCGTGCCCGAAGGACAATTACAGGATTAATTACGAATGACGAAAATATAAAAGCGAAGACCTCGGCAACACACGCTCAGGTCTTCGCTTTTATATTTTGTGATCATCTCCCTGTATTAATTCGTAATTGATTGTTATCTTGTTTCCCTGAAAAAAACGATACATGCAATATACACCAGCTACCAACAGATATGACGCCATGATGTACAAGCGTTGTGGTAAAAGCGGCCTGCAATTGCCGGCCGTATCACTGGGCCTGTGGCACAACTTCGGCTCCATTGACAACTATGAAAATGGCCGTAGTATTATCCGTAGGGCCTTCGATAAAGGCATCACCCATTTTGACCTGGCCAACAACTATGGTCCGGTACCGGGCAGCGCGGAAGAAAATTTCGGGCGTATTCTCCGGCAGGATTTCACCGGGCATCTGCGTGACGAGCTGGTGATCTCCACCAAAGCCGGCTACCTGATGTGGCCCGGCCCTTATGGCGACAAAGGCTCCCGCAAATACCTCATCTCCAGCCTCGACCAGAGCCTGCGCCGTATGGGACAGGAATACGTGGACATATTCTACTCCCACCGCCCCGATCCGGAGACGCCTATCGAAGAGACCATGGGTGCGCTGCATAGCATCGTGCAACAGGGAAAAGCGCTCTATGTGGGCCTCTCCAACTATACCGCTGAACAAACCAAAGAGGCTGTCGCCGTACTGAAATCACTGGGTACGCCCTGCCTGATCCATCAGCCTAAATACAGCATGTTTGAAAGATGGGTGGAAAATGGCCTGCTCGATGTGCTTGAGGCTAACGGTATCGGCTGTATTCCTTTCTCACCGCTGGCACAAGGCCTCCTCACCGACCGTTACCTGAATGGTATCCCCGCAGGTTCACGTGCCAGCAAACCCAGCGGCTTCCTGCAGGAAAATGAAGTATCTGATGAGAAAATAGCTAAAATCAGGCAGCTCAACAGCCTGGCGCAGGAACGCGGTCAGTCCCTCGCCCAGATGGCGCTGGCATGGATACTGAAAGACAAACGTATCACCACGGTGCTCATTGGCGCCAGCTCCGTAGCGCAGCTGGACAACAACCTTGACACGCTGAAGAACGTGTCTTTCACTGCTGAAGAACTGGAAAAAATTGAAAATATCCTGCACGGCCGGGGCTAAACGCCCCGGGCCGCAGGCCTGTATGTTAACGGGGTTTGGCCCGCTCATATTGCACCGGCCATTTGACGCCGGTATCGCCCAGCAGATGGGCCGCCCGTAAAGGGAAATAAGGATCGCGCAATAGTTCGCGCGCCAGCAGCACCATATCTGCCTTGCCCTGTTCAATGATGGACTCCGCTTCCTGAGCAGTAGTAATAAGTCCTACCGCACCGGTAGCTATCTTCGCTTCTTTTTTAATTGTCTCTGCAAAAGGAGTCTGGTACAATGGCCCCAGGTTGATTTTCTGATGCGGTACCAGTCCGCCGGATGAACAATCAATCAGGTCCACCTCCTCCGCCTTCAGCAGCGTGGCCAGTTGTGTGGACTGCTCCAGGTCCCAGCCGCCGGGCGCCCAATCGGTAGCGGATATACGTACCAGTAAAGGCAGTTCCTTGGGCCATACCGCTCTTACTGATTCCACCGTCTGCAACAACATGCGTACCCTGTTTTCAAAGCTGCCACCATATTCGTCGGTACGCTGATTGCTCAGCGGCGACAGGAAACTGTGCAGCAGATAACCATGTGCTGCATGTATCTCCACCACTTTAAAACCCGCCTGTAATGCTCTGGCAGCCGCTTTCCTGAAATCGTTCAGTACTTCCAGGATACCTTCCTGTGTGAGGGCTACCGGCATCGGATATACGTCGTTGAACGGAATGGCACTGGGGGCATATACATCTTCCCAACCACCGTCTGCCGGCGTTACAGTGCCGCTCCCCTCCCATGGCCTTCGTGTGCTGGATTTTCTGCCGGCATGTGCCAGCTGGATGCCCGGCACCGCTCCCTGTCCGGCAATGAATGCCGTAATGCGTTGCAACATGGGGATGTGCTCATCTTTCCAGATGCCCAGGTCCTGCGGGGAAATACGGCCCTCGGGAGATACGGCCGCTGCTTCAGTGAGCACCAGTCCGGCCCCGCCTACTGCCCGGCTGCCCAGATGCACCAGGTGCCAGTCGTTGGCAAAACCATCTTCAGAGGAGTACTCACACATCGGAGATACCGCGATACGGTTACGCAGCGTGACCGTTCTCAGCTGCAAAGGAGTGAACAAATGCGCCATGGGCTCTCGTTTTATCTACTTAAAAATAAGCTATTCTCCCCGAACTGCCATCTTATCAGGTGCTGTTAAAGTAATGCTAAAGACTTTGCACTGAATAATAATATTCCATATTATCGTAACATTATCCAACTAGCCTTATGCAGCAAACCCTGAATCCCCCCCAAACATGGCCGGTCATCAACCGGATACTTTTTCGTTTCTTTTCGATTTACCTGTTGTTATATCACTTTGCCGGATACATTCCCCAGGTATGGTGGGACAATGCTGTTACGCGGGCAGGTCAACTATTGCTCCGCAAAGATTATAGCATTCAGGCATGGCCAATGGGCAGTGGTGATACCACGTTTAACTATCTTCAGTTATTCTGTCTGCTGCTCATAGCGTTGACCGGATGCCTGCTCTGGTCAGTCATCGACAGAAAACGCAAAAACTATGATAAGGCGCAATACTGGGTTATGGTACCGCTTTGTTACACCTTAGCCATGGCTACGTTAAAATATGGTATGGCCAAAGTATTCCCGGGTCAGTTTGAGGAGCTGTCTCTCTATAAACTGGAACAACCGCTGGGCGAAAGTTCCCCCATGGGACTGGCATGGACGTTCATGGGTTACTCCCGCGGCTACACGATCTTCTCCGGAATAGCCGAATGCCTGGGCGGCTTCCTGTTATTGTTTCGGCGTACCCGCCTGCTGGGAGCCCTGGTATGCATAGCAGTCATGACCAATGTCGTGGCGCTGAACTTCTTCTACGATATCTGTGTAAAACTTTATTCAGGCCATCTGCTACTCACAGCCCTATTCCTTATTATGCCTGATATGAAACGGATGGTCCGCTTTTTTATACTACAACAACCGGTATCAATCACCACTCAATATTACCCGGTATTCACCACGCGGTGGAAACGGTATGTGTTCAATAGCCTCAGGTATGCTGCCGTCGTGTGGGTACTTTGGTATACTGTTAAAATAGGAATCTATGTTGATCGTTCGTACCAAAAAAGGCACATCAAAGGGGCCATTTTCGGCACCTACGAAGTCTTCAGTTTTTCTCCACTTTTAAAAGACCAACTGGCAACAAGCACCCATACCTTTCCCCCGCTGAAGAAAGTAAGACCAGCATGGAAAACGCTTTACTTCGAAAAAGGCGGGATACTGCTTTACCAGGAAGCAGAAAATATGAAAGGAGCGGCTGTAAACGCAGATACGGTAACGCATATACTGAACTGGAAAGCCCAGGATGACACTGAATCCGTTCATATGCATTATACCTTCAACGGAGATACCCTGACACTGAAAGGCACCATTGGCAACGATAGTGTGCTGGTCAGCCTGCGCAGGAAGGACAGAGATCACTCTCTGCTGACGAACAGGGGATTTCACTGGGTGAATGAAACACCGTTCAACAAATAACCTGTACATTTGAAGATGATAAAAGATATCGAAGTACACCGGCAACAGCTGGCCACACAAGGATATACCGTACTGGAAGATATATTTTCCGAAGAAGAAGTACAGGCTATACTGCAACAGATATCAGCAGCAGACACCAGTCAGACGGTGTTCCGCAAAACAGCCGATCTGTTTGCCATCCGGCAGTTTCTGCAATCAGTGCCGGGTGTGCGGAACACTATTTTTACGCCGGCATTACAGTCCATTATTCATACCCTGTTTGGAGAAGATTATGTGCCGGTAAAATCCATCTATTTCGATAAGCCGGGGCAATCCAACTGGTTTGTGGCATGGCACCAGGACCTGACTATTTCCGTTCGCGAGCGCCTGCCTGTGGAGGGCTTCGGCCCCTGGACCGTCAAACAGAACCAGTATGCCGTTCAGCCGCCTTTGTCCCTACTGGAAAACATTTACACCATCCGGCTGCACCTCGATGATACCGACGCACAGAATGGTGCTTTAAAAGTGATCCCTGGTACACACTTACAGGGAATTGTACGCCCGGATACTATTTCCCTGCAAGAGACTCCCGAAGTAAGCTGCAGCGTAAAAAGCGGTGGTGTTATGATTATGCGGCCATTGCTGATGCATGCGTCCTCCCGCAGTACCAGTGGCTCCAACCGCAGGGTGGTACATATGGAGTTCTCTAACCGCAGTCTTCCCGGCGGATTAACATGGTCGGAGCAATAAAAAAACGGAATGCACTTTTACCGCGCACTCCGTTTTGCAATTCTTTTTTTTATTATTTAGTATCCCGGATTTTGCTTCAGCACTGATGCCCCATTTTTAACGCTCAGGTCTATCTGGCGTTGTGGAATCGGGTAATACTTATTTCTCGCGCTGAAATTGCCGGTGGCAATATCTGATGTGATCGTTCTCTCATAAGTAAAATAACGGGTGATCTCTGTTTGTGCCAGTCCCCATCTTACCAGGTCAAAGAAACGATGTCCTTCCATGGCCAGTTCCAGCTTACGTTCGAAACGGACCGCTTTCAACGCGAAATCTTTTCCGCCACCAGCAAAGGTGCCTGCCGGATATGGGCTGACGTGATAATTGGCCGCTGGCTCATCAGTGTTGCCACCCATAGGATCATCGGGGTCAATGTATTCTTTCACCCATCCTACCGGATTGGCAGCGCGCTCACGGACCATATTCACATAAGCTTCTGCCTTGTCGAGGCTACCGGCATTGGCCTGGCATTCTGCCGCCATCAGCAGTACGTCAGCAAAACGTATCAGTACATAATTGATAGCGTTGCCTGGCGCCCAGGAATTGCCGTCATAGAATTTATCCTGGTTCACCTGCATGTACACATTTTTGAGGGCCGCATAAGGGCCGGCTGATTGCTGATTACGTACCCATGCCATCCCCGGGTGCAGGCCCCAATCGAGGAAAGGAATACCACGACGGCCTACGGTCCAGTCCAGGCGCGGGTCCAGGTTCCCGTTGTCCGGCGTAAAAGCTATGGTATCGGGCACGCCCATATCATTTTTTACCGGGTGTTGATTAAAGTTGTCCAGGTAAGGCAGCCCGTCATCATCCGTCCGGAAGGAGTTCACCAGGTCCTGCGAAGGCTGATAGAATCCGCAGCAGCTGAATGGCCCGTTGTACGGATAGTTCAGCATCTGGCCCTGGTTCGCATTGCCGGTACCGCCGGAACCATCGTTGGCGCTGTATTGTATGGAGAATACCGCCTCCTTGTTATTTTCCGTGAAAGCATCGAAGTTATCGTGGAAATGTTCCATGAGGCCAAACTTCACGCCCTTGGTAGTGACGCCGGAATTGATCACATCTTCCAGCAGCGGCATAGCGGCCGCAAACTTGCCCTGGTACAATAATGTTTTAGCGAGATAGGCCACAGCAGCCCATTTATTGGCGCGCCCTACTTCCTTTTGTGTTTCGGGCAGGTGATCAGCGGCATATTTAAAATCCGCTTCAATCATTGGCCAGATATCTTTATCATTCGGTACTTTATAATCATCTACCACCAGCTTCTGGTAGTTGGCAGCATTTTCATCTACCCAGGGTACTTTATCAAACATCTTCTTCAGGTCGGAGTAATAGTGGGCACGCAGGAAACGGGCCTCTCCCGCCACGACCTGTTTTTCGGCGTCTGTCATGTCCGTCACTTTTGCGAGCACGTGCAACGTGAAGTTACAACGACGGATACCTTCGTAATCCACCCGCCATTTATCATTGAAGAAGCCGTTGCTGGAATTGGCGACGAAAGTAACGATCTGGAGGATAGAAGCCGCATCACTGGGATCACTGCCTTTGTGGGCATCACCACCGGCCACGCTGCCGTAGATCCAGTTGTCCGGTGATACCGCGTAACCGCTGCCGCCGGAGAGATTTTTCATATCGCTGTCCTGGTAATCCTGTCCGTCCAGCGCGCCATAAGCCCCGATGAGCAGGGTATTCACGCCTTTTTTATTGGTAAGGGCCTCTTCCTGTAAGGATGATTGTGGTTCGCGCTCCAGGAAACTCTTGCTACAACCCGCGAGCAGCAGGGTTGTAAAAGAAGCGCCCAACACTATATGATAGAATGTTTTCATGGTCTTTTATTTAAGTGAGCAACGATTAAAAAGCCAGGTTCACCCCGATGAGGTATTGGCGTTGATTCGGATAAGCGCCTTCGTCCACCCCGAAGTCGGTGATATTGGAACCTCCGATTTCGGGATCTATACCGGAATATTTGGTGATGGTGAACAGGTTGGCCGCCTGTACATATACCCGGAACTTCGTGATGTGTAACCGTGACAGAGAGCCGGCTGGCAGCGTGTATCCGAGCGTCACGTTTTTAGCGCGCAGGTAAGCACCGTTTTCCACCATATAGGAGTTGGGAACACCTTGTGTGCTGACAGAGCCATCCACTTCCTGTATGGGTGCTTTCGCATCTTTATGGTCAGGGCGCCAGGAATCGTACAGCGCTGTTTTACTCTTCGCGCTTTCAAAGGATGAATAGAAATCGCGCCACCAGCGGACGTTGTTCCATATCTGGTTGCCATGTGTGCCGAAGAGGAAAATATTGAAGTCAAAGTTTTTGTAGGCCACTCCGATATTGATACCATAGGTAAAATCGGGGTTCGGATTACCGAGGAAAGTACGGTCATCCGGCGTGATGCGGCCGTCGCCGTTTACATCTTTGTAGCGGAACCGTCCCATGCCGGCGCCTTCCTGGTAGAAAGCGTCCGGATTATTGGTGGCTTTCTTTACTTTATCATCTGCGTCTGTCACTTCCTGGGCGCTGTTCCAGAAACCATCGATCTGGTAACCGAAGAACGAAGATACCGGGTGACCTACCGCGTTGCGGATGATGTTGCTGCCATCGAAGCGGCGGCTGTCACCATCGAAGTAGTCCACGCCGTCAGCGATCTTCATGATTTCGTTTTTGTAAGTCGTGAGGGTACCGGTGACATTCAGTTTCAACTTATTACTGAATTCCTTGTGCCATCCGATGGAGAAATCGAAGCCATGGTTCTTCATCTGGGCGATGTTCACGAAAGGCTGTGCAGCAGTGCCTGCGAGGCCTGGCAGTTCGGGATTGTACAGCAGGTCCTTAATGTCCTTGCGGTAATAATCGATCGAGAAGTCCAGTTCCCCTTTGAACAGTGATGCGTCCAGTCCGAAGTTGGCGTTGACATCACTTTCCCATTTTGCATCGGGGTTACCGATCTGCATGCCGGAAAAACCAGCGGTAAGGCTGTTGTTGGTACCCGCCAGATCGTAATAGCTTGAGCTGCGTTTGCCGCCATAGAGGAAGTAACCGTTGTTGACGCTGAGATTGAGCTGGTTGCCCATGATACCCCAGCCACCGCGGATTTTCAGGTCGCTGATCCAGGTAAGTGGTTTCATGAACGCTTCCTCGGAGAGGCGCCAGCCTGCAGTTACCGCCGGGAAGGTGCCGAAGCGGTTGTTGATGAACTTGGAGGAACCATCGCGGCGGATGGTGGCGCTGATGAGGTATTTATCGCGGAAGGAATAGTCTACTCTGGCGAGGAGTGAATACAGCCCTTCCTGTTCGCGGTTGCTGTAGTTCGTTTGTGTACCGGTACCGGTGCTGAGGTCCGGGAAATTGGGATCGAAAGTAAAGTAGTCTTTGGTAGTGCCACCAACAGAGCGTTTGCGGCTGTCGAACGCTTCTGTGCCTGCCAGTATTTTCAGGTCGTGCGTATTATTAAAGCGTTGGTGATAAGTCAGCGTGTTGGTCCATGTCCAGCTATGGCCGTTGTTGGAGCCTTCCGAGTAGGAGTTGGAGGTATTGTTTTCCTTGTTCTCATACTGCGGATAGGTGAAGGAGTGGGACCACCCGGAATAGATCTCACCACCAAAGCTGGTGCGGAAGGTGAGGTATTTCAGGAAGTCCACTTCCCCATAGATGTTACCAAACAAACGGGTGTTAAGGCCTTTGTTGTTTCTGGTGCGAGCCTGCATCGCTACCGGGTTCTGGGCATCTCCGAGGGCATCGCCCCAGGAGCCAGCAAAATTGCCCTTGATGTCGTACACCGGAATGATGCTTTGTTCGCGCATGGCGTGGCCGATGGCCGCGTCGGAGCTGTTGATTTCCACAGCAGGGTTTTCCGTCATCGAAAAAGCGAGATTTTCCCCCACTCTGATGTGATCTGTGATGTTGTACTGGGTATTGGAGCGGATCGTATATCTTTTCAGATAAGTGTTCAGCAAGGTACCCTGTTGATTAAAATAATTGAGGGAAAAGAGGTAATTACCGCGATCCCCGCCACCGCTCACGGCTACGTTGTGGCTGGTGATGGGGGCCGGGCGGAAGACTTCGTGATACCAGTCAGTCCCGGCCTTGTTGGCACGTGTAATACGGTAAAAGTTCTTATAATCGAGTTGATCAGTAAAGTTGGGATTCACATAATATTTGGAAGGGTCTACAGCGGGGTCTCCTTCCATGCCTCCATTGGGTGTGATATAGTCCGGAATGACGGGCGCGTTGCCATTGCCATATTGTGGGGTATGTGGGTCAAGGCCGGAGTTGGTATAGGCCATCCAGCGGAGCTGGGCCTGTTCCGTAGGATTAAGTGTGTTCCAGACATTGCCATTTTTAGGGTATTGGCGACCGTAGTATCCGTCGTAATGAACGGATATTTTACCGGTGCCTCTGCGGGTGGTGATAACGATCACACCGTTGGAAGCGCGGGCGCCGTAGATAGAAGCAGCGCCGGCATCCTTCAGTACCTGAAGGCTGGCCACATCATTGGGGTTGAGGTCAGCGATGTCTGTTGTGGGTACACCGTCCACCACATATAAGGGTGAGTTGGAGCCGAAGGTATTGATACCGCGGATCCTGATCTGGGGCGCTTCTCCCGGTTGACCGGAACCGATGACCGTTACACCCGATGCTTGTCCCTGCAGTTGTTCCGTTACTTGTGCCGTCGGTTGCCGGTTCAGTTGTTCGATGTTCACCACCGCTACTGATCCGGTGAGGTCTTTTTTCTTCTGGGTAGTATAACCGGTGACTACAATTTCGTTCAGGGCGCTGGCGCCTTCTTTCAGGGTGAAGTTCACCAGCTGCCTATCGCCAACGACTATACGTTGTGTTTCAAAACCAATGAAAGTCACTTCCAGTTGATCGCCACTCCTGCCGGGCACAGAGATGGTGTATACTCCGTCTGCATTGGTAACCGTGCCAATGCTGGTGCCGGGTATTTTTACCGTAACGCCGGCGATGGGATTCCCTTTTTCATCTTTCACCGTGCCTTTCACCGGGCGCTGCTGCAGCGGGCCTGACGATGTAGCAGGAGCTGTGGGCGCCGGTTTTTCGGTGATCATATAGAAGTGGTCCCTTAGTTTTTCGAAATGCAGGTTAAATGGTGCCAATGCTTTGTGCAATGCTTCTTCCGCGGTTTGGCAGCCGTCAACGGACACTTGTACCCGTTTGCTTTTTACCAGGTTGCTTTTGTAAGCGATGGATACGTTGAAGCGTTGTTCTATCAGGTGCAGCACATCTTTCAGGGAAGATTCATCGGGTTGGTCCATGTTCCCCGGATACAGGGGGACCGCAGGGATGCCGGTGGCAGCCAGGGCCGGGACAGCAACCGATTGAAATAGGAAATACAGGGCTAAAGAGGGCACTAGCGCCACACGTAAACCTCTTTTCATGTGAACGGGTTTTGACGATTAATATTAATGATGAGACTTTGGTTGCAGTAAAAGGTGGCCTGCCTTTTACGCGGGTATTATTTCTTTTGAATCCAGACTTCGTCGCCTTTTTGGTTGAATTTCATTCGGAAAACCTTTTCCAGCTGTACCAGCATGGTATCAGCATTATAGATGATGGGCATAGAGCCCGACACTTTGTATTTCAGCAACTGAGTATCCGGCACGATGATGGTTTTGCCGAAGACCTGCTGCATAAAGACCGCAGCATCGGCGAGGGAATAATCGTCCATAACGAGGCGGCCGTTATGCCAGGAAACGTACTGGTTTGCATTGACGCTGCTTTTGGTAAAATCGCCGTCCTGTTTGTTGTAGCGCACAATTTCTCCCGGTTGCAGGGCCATGGAAGTATTCCGGCCTTCGATATTGAGCAGTATCTTCCCCTGTTGCAGTACTACTATCACTTCTTTTCCGGCGCTGTTGACGTTAAACTGTGTGCCCAGTACTTCCACGTTGACATTTTCATAGGTATGCACAATAAATTTCTGGTGTGAGGCAGTGTGTTTTACATGAAAGAAAGCTTCCCCATCGAGCCATACCTCCCGTTGTTTCCCGGAGGTGGCGTACAACAGGCGGGAGTTGGCGTTGAGCGTCACTTCAGAACTGTCGGGCAGCAAGAGTGTTTTTACTTCCCCGAGGCGGGTATGGGCACTAACGATGGTCGGTTTATGTTCTTCCTTCCACCAAAACCAACCGCCGGCCAACAGCATCCCTAACAAGAGGACTGCCGCATACTTCCATAGCTGCCGCCAGTGTGACCGTGTAGACGCTGGCGTTAGTGACTCCTCTTCTTCCAGTCCGCCGCAGATAGCCGTCCACAGCTGCTCCTTCTCCCCTGTTGAGAGCTGATAAGGAGTGAAGCTGATGCCTTCCAGCAGTTGCCGGGCTTCGCGGACATCGTTTTCCTTTTCCGGGTGTTGTTGCAGCCATCGTTCCCAGAAAACATTCCGAGTGGACGGTTGCAGCACCCATTGCTGGAAATCCTCATCCAGGGCAAAGTCACGGGCGGTATATGTCAGATAATCTTTACGGGCCAAGTGGCGGTCTTTTTACTAAAGAGCAGGTAACGGGTCTTTTCTCATCACTTTTTTGGAAAAATTTTTTCATCTTCCTAAAAACAGCAACAGTAGCGGGAAAGGGAGATTCTTTTTGAGGATGGCGATAGCTTTGGAGATAGTGTTATAAACAGAATCCACCTGCATAGACATAATACCGGCCACTTCGTTGTAGCTGAGGTTCTGGTAAAAACGGAGATAGATGGCTTCACGCTGGCGGCGGGTCAGGTTGGCAAGGGCAGCCTGTAACAACTTCTTTTGTTCGGCCGCTGTTTCTTCGAGTATCAGTTTATTCTCCTGTGGCGTAGTGAATTCAAATTCAAATCCTTCCCAGGAGTCGCGGTATTGCCAGCGGCGGTCTTTTTGCAGGGAGCGTAGCAGGCGGCGGCGCAGGCTGCTGATCAGATAATAGCGGATATGTTGCACCTGCGGACTCAGGTGTTCTCTGGTGAGCCAGAGGTCCTGAAACAGGTCCTGGATGTTGTCATTCACTCTTTCATGGTCGCGGCAGAAATGCATGCCGTAGTGATAGAGATGATCAACATGGGTTTCATATATTTCAGTGAAGGCGTGGCGATCTCCCTCCAGCAGGCGTCCCCAAAGTGAGGAATGGGAAGGCACCACTTTCAGGTCTGCGCGTACTGCTTTCCCTGTGTTCATAACTATTTTGGTTGAGTTAGATAAAGCTGTGCAATTATTCTGACAAATGCAAATCTTTTTTGGTACGGGATATGTATCGCGTTCATTTAAAAACATATCCATGAAAAAGCTCACCTCTCTCCTTTTAGCAATGATGGTAATATTGATGACCAGCTGTAAGATCGTTGGCGGTATTTTTAAGGCCGGTGTGTGGACCGGTATCATGATTGTGGCCGTAGTTGTGGGATTGATCATTTACCTGCTTTCCCGCAGCTCCCGGAGGGATTGATTATCATTTTAGAATAAATAAAATTCAGTTTAATATTCGTTATTCCTACATTGTTTTCCTAAGACAACCAAGTAGTTAAAGCTGCTATTTTTGAAAAAAAGGTAAAGCAATATTTTTTTAATTCAAATAATTACCTACTTTTGCATCCCCGTCAAACGGGAAACACCGGAAAAAATTTTCGGGACGTAGCGCAGCCCGGTAGCGCACTTGCATGGGGTGCAAGGGGTCGCAAGTTCGAATCTTGTCGTCCCGACTTCATAAAGAAGCACTTACATATTATTGTAAGTGCTTCTTTGTTTTCAGTACCCTCCAATGTTAAAATTACTCAGTCAAAATTTGTTTCAGCATTGCTATTCGATACGATGCTCTTATATGCAATGGCGTTTTTCAAATTGATTTTCTTCTAAAAGAGATCTATATATTTCATTAGCGATCAGTTGATCATCCAGATCGTTTAAGTATACGTTGGTCTGTTCTTCGGTCTCATGCCCCAATGCCTCCTTTATAATTGAATTACCTGCGTGTGTTAAGTAGGGAGCTATTTAAGAATATGGAAAAAATACGTCTACTTTTCAAATGTTTGGAAGAGTTTGGCGATAACCCTCCATTCTCCGTTAATTTTGATCAGCGAATGGTAATCCACGCCATCCTTTCCGGCAGCATTATTTTCGTATTCCACGCGGACCAAAGCTATGTTTCCTGCTTTGTGCAGCACCTCAATACGCGCTTTGAGATGGGGCGCAGCTCCATGCCTTGCAACAGAATCATATAGATTCGCGATGCCTCCTTCGACAAGATGCTGGTCCCAGTATCCGTACATTATTGCATCACCATGAAATGTCTTTTGCAGCTGTTCTATATTCCCCATTCTTAATGCCTCTGCATAGTTTTCCAATACCGATATTATTTCGGCGTCCTGAATGTATTCCATATTTTTTAATTAATTGTTCAGGAAACAAAGGTATTGGAGATACGTACCCTTTGTTTTTCCAAAGCGTCCAGATAAATGTTCCATTTGGCTCATTTTTCCGAATGCATCTTTGGAAGCAGTGACGCGCTATGCCACCGGATGTGGGCAGTCAGTTGTCAGTTACGATAAAATGAGGGCGTTTTTCCATGATATTCCTTAAAAATTCTCGAAAAATGTGACATATTTTCGAAACCCAGGGAAAAACATATATCCGATACCGGTAGGTTGGTTGTTTCGAGCATTTCCCTTGCTTTCTCCAGGCGTCTCTTTCGTATCCATTCAGCAGGAGGTATGTTATATACCGCCAGAAAATCCCTTTTAAAGCTGGAAAGGCTTCTTCCTGACAAATGGGCAAGTTCAGCAATTGTAACGGGTGAGGTATAGTATTCTTCTACGATGTGGCGAACTCCAATCCTTGCAGGCTGATGAAGCTGCATCAGCTGTTGGTATATGCTATGGTTGCCTATGCCCAGATGGTACAGCATTTCCTTCATTTTCAGGCTAAGCTGCCCCGGATAAACTTCGGAACTGTTCTGGAAATAAGGGCTAAGCGATGCTGCAAAGGTAATCAGGCATTCGGTCATTGTATGTACTCCGGCTCTTGTCTCACCATCTGTTCCTTTTGGTGTTATCTTTTCCGTAGTGGCCAGAAACGATTTTATGAGGTCGTCTTTTATGCTGAACATCATTCCGTAGTAAATGTGCCCGCCGTCCGAGTCTCCCCTTTTTTCATACTGAACGACCGTTGCTTTCTTCAGCAAGGTCATTTCATTTTTACCAACCGTGTAAGTCCGTGTTCCCAGTATAAGCGAAACACTGCCCTGCAGCACAAAAAGCAATACATGCTCTTCCAGGAACATCATACCTTTTTCTTCGGTAGTCCTGAAACACTGCTCTATCACGGAGCATCCTTCAATGGTCAGGCTATTTTGCGCAGAGGGACCATACATCAACTGGCTGGGTATTTTGATCATTTTTTTCCATCGTTACGGAGTCAATAACGTATCTTGTATAGCAACAACCTATAAACTAATGTACGAAAAACTTATCTCATATATAAACGCTTACGCTACCAAGCCGCTCGATGAAGAAGAAGTCAAGGTCATTAAGGATATTTTTGTGCCAAAAAAAATACGGAAAAAGCAATACTTTTTACAGGAAGGCGAAGTATGCAAGTATATGGGATTTATCGTGAAGGGGGCCATGCGGATGTATAGCGTTGACGACAAGGGCATGGAGCATGTGCTGAGCCTTTATGTGGAGGACTGGTGGGCAGGTGACCGTGAAAGTTTTGTAATGCTTACCCCCACGGTTTATAACATTGATGCCTGGGAAGACACGGACATCCTTACGATCACCCAGGCCAGGCTGGCTGAATTCAATTCCATCCCTGCACTGCATGAAATGAGCAGGAAGCTGGACGAAAAGCACGCTTTCGCCAATATGAAGAGGCTCAATGCATCCAATAGCCTCCCCCTGGAACAACGCTATGCGGACCTGGCCGAAAGATATCCCGATTTCCTGCAGCGTTTTCCGCAGCATATCATAGCTTCCTACCTTGGGGTTGCCAAAGAAACCCTCAGCCGGGTGCGCAGCCAAACCTCCAAAAAATAAAGGCAGACCACTCCCAAACAGGTCGTTGATAAATGTCAATGTTTTTTTGCAGCATTTGTCATCGTTCTCAGCCCACTTTTCATAGCATTTTTGTATTGTCAACTCAACCACTGACATCCAAAACGAAATGCTATGAAAAAGAAGATCACATTCACATCGCAGGGTCGCAGAGCCGACGTAGGCGATTATGAAATCTATCGCATCCTTCCCAATCATTATGTGAAGGCCGTAGGCCCTTTTGTATTCCTGGACTATGTACCACCTGTGCTGCACGCTGCTGATGAACCCCGCAAAGCAGTGAACGGAAGCGGCGCCCATCCTCACCGGGGGATCGCTACATTAACCTATGTGCTGAACGGAGAAGCAGACCATTTTGACAGTAACGGCCATCATGCTAAGGTATATTCCGGCGGCGCCCAATGGATGAAGGCAGGGACCGGCATTATCCATGACGAGGTAATAAATCCCGACCCTCAGGCTGACAATGGACTTACCCACGGATTTCAGTTCTGGGTGAACCTGCCTGCGAAAAACAAAGCCGAAAAGCCCGACTATGTTCCCGTACAGTCCTCGGAAATCCCGGTAAGGGAGCTGGATGATAATGCAGGGTGGTTAAAAGCAGTTACCGGCACCTACGGACAGTACGCGTCAAAAATCCCTGTTTACCTGGAGCAGTTTATTTATCATCTCCACCTCGAACCCGGAAAAACGTTCCTGCTGCAAGACGAAGAAGGTCTCGAATACGCCGCCTTCCTGGTCAACGATGCGACGATCAATGACATGGAGTTCAGCAAGGGTGAGTTCGTGCTTTTTGAAAAAAATACCGGTACCATCGAAAGCCGGAACCATTCAGACCGACCCATTGACATCATCTTCTTTGGCGGCGCTACCTATACGGAGCGTATTGTAGCACAAGGCCCTTTTGTCATGAATACGCAACAGGAAATTGCCACCGCCTATAGCGATTTTCATAATGGCAAGTATGGTAAGATCAGGTATGAACAGCAAGCCTGATAAGGGATAGTTCAGAAAACAGGCAAAACCATAAAGACACGGGAAATATCTTTTACATCAAAATTCAAAGCAATGAAAAAAGCAACCGCTTTAATGATAGCAACGTCATTTGTGATCACCGTAAAAGCCCAATCCGGCGGACCGCTTATCGGCGCTGACATGATCGTATTTAACGCCAAAATCACCACACAGAACCTCGCGCAACCGGAAGCATCTGCCCTGGCGGTAAAAAGAGGAAGGATATATGCAGTAGGGCAAAATGCCGAGATCCTTAATCTGAAAGACAACAATACCCAACTGATCGATGCAACCGGCCGCCGCCTGATACCGGGCCTCAATGACGTACATCTTCATGTGCTCAACGAAAGCAATTATAATTACAATGTAAGGTGGGATGGCGTACCTACCCTGAAGCGGGCACTCGAAATGCTGACAGAACAAGCTCAAAGGACGCCGGAAGGCCAATGGGTGAAAGTTATTGGTGGCTGGTCGCCTTATCAGTTCAAGGAAAACCGGCACCCAACGGTGGAAGAGCTTAACAATGCAGTGCCCAACAGGCCGCTTATTGTGCAGTATGCCTATAACAGGGCCTTTTTAAACAAGCCGGCCATGAAGGCCATGGGATTGGGTACGCCCCGGTTCCCCATGGTTCCGGGCACCGTGCTTGAGAAAGACAAGAACGGGCAATATACAGGTGTGATTGTTGGGTATGCGTTTATTTTCCTGGCCCTGGAGAACATGGTGCCTCAGCCCTCGCCCGAAGAACAGGTAAACTCCATGGCGTATGTGATCAATGACCTGAACCGTTTCGGGATCACCTCAGTGAATGATGGAGGCAGCATCAAAGGTTATCCCGCCGCACATGCACCGTTACAGGCATTGATCCGGGACAATCGGCTGAATATCCGCTTTCCGTTTATCGACCTGCAATCCGGGGATGCCGATGGCATCTCCATGGTAGAGGCAGATATTAAGGCTATCACAAGGATTGCTCCGATCAGTCCCGGGGAGAATATTCACCCCACTATGGTACATGGCCATGAATATGAAGGTGCTGGGGAATTGCTGAGGGTTGCATTACACGACTACGAAAATTTTGATGAACCGGCAGTTGTCATCAATGCCGACACCATGCGCCATTACATTGAAGAAGATGTGAGCCAACTGGTAAAAAGAAGAATACCCTTCCGGATGCATATCAGCTACAATGAAAATATCTCTCCCTTCCTTGATGCATTGGAAAAAATAAACCGGCAAACTCCTCTTGATGGACTACGCTGGAGTATCGAACATGCCGAGACTATCAGCCCGGAAAACATAGAGCGGGTTAAAAAACTGGGAGGTGGCATTGCCCTGGACGATAAAATGGCATTGCACGGAGATGCTTTTATTAAGACATACGGAACGGAGAAGGCTTTGCAGACCCCTCTCCTGCGAAGCCTCGTGAACAGTGGCATTCCATTGGCCATGACCACGGACGGCTTCAGAGCTTCTTCCTACAATCCCTGGATCGGCATTGGCTGGACCATTTCCGGTAAGTCCGTTTCCGGTTCGGTGGTATTGGCCCAAAACAATCGTCTGACCCGGGCAGAGGCGCTCAGACTATATACCCTTGGCGCCGCCTGGTTCGAGCATAACGAGCATGAAAAAGGCAGGATCGCCCCCGGTAACCTCGCAGATTTTGTCCTGCTCAGCGCAGACTACTTTACCGTGCCAGAAGATGAAATAAAAAATATATCCTCCGTATTGACCGTGGTAGATGGCAGAGTGGTATTTGGTACCGGTAAATATAGCAACATGGCACCACAGCTTCCTAACATAATGCCAGCCTGGTCGCCTGTAAAATATTTCGGAGGATATTATAATACCAAGTAAGCAAAGCTATGCCACTTTGTAACCTCATTATTTTCCTTTTATGCAGTGCCCCCAAAAGGTTAGACACTTCTTGGGGGCATTGTATTAGTGCGTGAACTAGTAATCTGCCTGTTACCCCGCTGGAATTACAATTCCAGCATGTAATAGATTACATCTTCCGCGGTGCCATCAAGCCAGTTGACAGGTTCACTTCAAACAATATGAAACCGTCAGGCCGGAGCCTGATGGCAATAAAGCTTCCTTAATCTGTTTAATATTCGTTTGTAACAAGTGCAGATGCTCCCATCACCCGCATAAACAGCTCTTCATCCAGCAGATCCCTGATGGACCGGATAACGAAATCCGGGGAATAGCCGAAATGTGCCAGGTCTTCTTCCCGGGTCACTCCTGTTAATGTAAGCACAGTAGTGAAACCCATGGAACCTGCCCCCAGTATATCTGTTCCCATGGTATCCCCTATCATAACAGTTTCATCTGTAGTGAGCTGCAAAGCTTTTCTTGCCATGCGCATCATCACCGGACTTGGTTTTCCCACGCTGAAAGCTTTGATACCCGTGGCAAATTCGAGCATGGCTACCAATGCGCCACAGCCTACCCGGTACCTACCGCCTCCCATCGGGCAATTTGGATCCAGGTTGGTGGCAATGAGCCGGGAGCCCTTCATGATCATATTAATAGCCTTATCCACTGACTCCAGCATGATAGTTCTGCCTTCGCCGATAATCACGTAATCAGGCTGGTCATCTACAATTGAATAACCCGCATTATGCAGTTCTGTCAGCAAGCCACCCTCACCAATCACATAGGCGGTACCGTTTTCCTTCCTGGATGCCAGATACCTGGCTGTAGCCATGGCACAGGTGAAGATATCCGTATCATTTACCCTAAAGCCCATTTTATTCAGCTTGTAACAAACATCCCTGCTGGTTCTCTGGCTGTTGTTGGTGAGGAAGAGGAAAGGCAGCCCTTTGTCTCTGAGCCCGTTAATAAAATCTACCGCCCCGGGAATGGGCTCACTGCCTTTATAGATTACGCCATCCATGTCAATTAGAAATCCCTTTTTTTTCATAGCAATCAGATGTTTGGTTAGTTATATTCGATAATTAAATAAGCGAACGCTATTAGAAAAAAATATGGAATAAATAAAGGCAGGATGGAATGAATAAAGGCAGAAAGATACGCTGTTGTAGATACAGCTATCTGTCTTAAAGATAATTATTAATTCCGGATTGTTATATTTATTTTCAAAAGAATGTTACAATTGTTGCCGCTCCAATCCAACCGACGAAAAATAAAAAGCTCTAAAGTCTTTATCACTAAAGATCTTAGAGCTCTTTACTTTTGCTCCATCCAGACAATGACATGGGTCATCATTGCCTGTCTGATAATGAATTTTTAAAAAAGAGAAAGCCCAGGCTATTATTTCTGCGGAACGTCGTTCTTCTGTAGGTAACCAAAGAGGCCGTGAGATCCATTATTAGGACCTGCTGTGAAAAATATTTTATTACCGGCGCCGGTCACATGACTTTCAAGTGCCCATAATCCGTCAATCTTCAGCGGATCATTTCCTTTCCGGAGTTGTCCGAGGAAAGTACCGCTTTCACTATAGGCATTGATATGGCCGTCGCCGGCATTACCGATCAGGAGCACATCGTCGTCGTCTTTAGCAAAACCGCTACAGCCTTTGGTAATACCCCATGGAGAGTTGAGCGTGCCCTGGGAAGCGAACCTTCTTACCAGGGAACCATCTGGTCTGAAAACATTTACATAACCATTGCCAGGGCCTGCCTCGTCAACTTTTTTGTCGGGGAGTTTCTGCTTAGCGTAGGTAACATACAGTAAGCCATCGATGCTACGGATATTAAATGGTGCAAAGCCAGCCGGGATATTCGGGTCAAGGAATTGTTTGTACGGAATATATTTGAAGGCAGTGTCAAACACGTCTATCGTTCCTTCGTGGAAATTGGTCGCGTAAATATATGGTTTGCCACTATCGCTGGCGATGGCTATGCCTTTGTAAACGGCACCGAATTGATAGCGGGCTGGCTGGTCAACTGCAGTATCGCCGGAAATCCAGGTTATAAGGGTACCAGCTTCATCAGCAAAGATAAAACGGGAGCCACCAAAGCGGCTGGTATTGTTGAACACAACACCGGTCGGACGATTGGGATTAAATTCGACCACGGGGAGAACAACAGGTGCCCTCAGTTTGTTCCCGTCTTTATCATAAATAACGCTATACCGATAAATAGCACTAAGTTTGGCATTGCCATTGGTAGAAATCCAGAAAGCACCTGTCGGCCCCACTGCAAGCCCCCAGGCATTGACAAGAAGAGGATCGATCCTGGCGGCCCCGAAGCCCGATGTATCAGCAACCAGGTTAGTTTGTTTATAGTCTTTCGACAGGCAGTCACAATCGATACAATCATCAGGGGTCCATCTGCGGCAACTGGTAGCCATCATTAAAAGCATGACCAGCATCACCACTATTCCCGAATGAACATTTCTGTGATAAATTCCGGCAGCTGGTCCTGCTGCAAGCAGTTTTTTAAATGAAGTTGTCATCTTGCTGCGTTTTAGAAGTGAAGGAATAATACACTGTGTAGTAAAAGCATTGTTTCCTGAACCTGAAAACCGAAAGAGGACGATAGGGCACAATACTGTTCCCGGCCACTGTAGTGCTACAATTCCTGGCAGATGTGCTGTATGGTGGAGGTTAGCTGTAACCAATCTCTGCTATCATATTCACAGTCTGTTACAGTTTTGGGGTCAAAATATTTCAGATGCTGAGATGAATAAATAAGGATTGATCGATATAAAAAGTTGACTGATTAAAAAAAATCTTTCATGAAATTAAGGCAGGGAGCGGTTTCGCGTTTAGATTTATTTTGCTACTAAGGATTTGTGTTTAACAGATCAACAACAACCTGCTCTGCCCGGGTTTTTCCTTTGGTGCGCGGTGAACACAAGGAGGAACCTGACTTTCAGGATGATCAACCGCCAATCTCCATAAGTGACCAAGACCTAAGCTTATGGGACTTCCATTAGGTTTAGCCTGATAATGCAGATCAAAGGAATGTTCACTTAAGAATGATTCAAAACCTTCCTCGGCTCCATGATATAGTTTTTTGAGTTCATCACGTATTTCCGGAATAAGTACTTTCTTTTGCGCCTGTGAATTTGGCAGTATTTCACTGGACTCGCCATAGTAGGTGCATAAAAAAGTATCTGTTGGTATGGGAGAGCGATCTACATGAAAAGAATAAACATCGGTTGGAAAAAATGGGTACGTATCATCCCGATCATAATAGTTGATCACATTAAGAACTGGCGAGGCGCCATGAGCTTCCAATGCCTTCAGGTCATTTAAAAGAATTTCGCGGGCAAGCTGCCCTTGCTCACTCAACTGAAGTGCACGAAGTTCCTCTTCTTCAATTTCCGTTATGTTTCCGCTTAGTTCCACCTTTTTAACGATCTCAGAAAAATCACCCGTTAGTTGACGGGTCCAACAAATCGCATTAGTTTCCCCGCTAAACGGCGTAGAAACAAGGTCTTGAAAATTCGTGACACGGTGAATGTGCTTCTCAGCATCAGATAAATCTACCATAATAGCTAATATAAATATAAAATCATTTGACAACGAAGTAAGGGATTAGTAGCCGTTCAATCTCCGTTGGGTCGTACCCGTCATATAACTATTATCTGCCGGTCATCTATTTTTGTCGTTCATCCAAAAATTATTGATTGCCTGATGCAGTTGGGCCGTAAACATATTCTTTGGCTCTTTATCCAGCAATTCGTTAATATTTACCTGGTACCATTCGTCGTTAAATGGCATATCGTTAATATTAAACACATTCCCCAGCACCGTGATTATTTCTGTTTCCTGAACTCCTTTTAGTGCGGTAAGGGAAAGGGCTTTTATTAGTTCTGATAAATCCTCTGCTGTTCCCTGCCATGGCAGCCGGATAGTATTTCCGGATGCGGGGCCTTCCAGTTCTTCTATACGGCTGGCCAGCAATTTAGCAAACTGGCAATCCCTGACAAACAGGGCGAACTGCGTAACCCAGCCCTCTCCCTCGTTTTCTATGTCGGATATATAGAAAGGGTAGCTAATCTGAACATTATTAGTAAAAATCCATTCTTTTTGATTTATTCTCTCTAATTCTTCCCTGAATATCTTTATTGGCGGTAAAGCACCTGACCGTAATCTGTCTGTTATAGACGCCATGGGAGTATCGGTGAAACCCTCTACTACATCATCAAAGTGAAACCACGCTGATACAGGCGGAACATACCAAATGCGAGGCAAATCATCGCTTTCCATATATTTTTTCACTTCCTGTACGTTGTAGTACAGGCTCTTTGCTTCCGACGACAACCATTCTGATAATTCTTTTGATTTTATGTTTTCATTATTGCGTACGTAACGCGCATATAAACTCCAACCGGTATGCATATACCTGTTAATTCGCCATTCATTAGCTGTTGCAAATTCCACTTTGTACGATAAGTCCTTGTACCAGTTAACATAATTATCTATGTCCAAATTTTGAAGTTCCATTTAAAAGGCGTTTAAAGCTTGTTTATATTGTATGGGTTATGGGTCTCTATCGTTGAATGGACACGAAGTTAAGCTCTTTTATTAATTTAGAACATTGTACAAGGCGACGAAACAGAAAAAACCTACAACGAAACGTTGTAAGTTTTTCTCTTTAAGCTCCTCCGGAGACGCTGCTACAGGAAACTGTACTTATATCGTCCGTTCTACTCAGCGCTTTCAAATCTCCTCTTAGCATCTGAAGTCGCTGGTGTAAAGAAGTTGATGAGGTTACCGTCCGGGTCCCTAAACAGCAATGACCGGTTACCCCAGGGCATAGTAGTTGGTTTTTGCACCACCACTTTATCCAGGAAGCCGGCCAACGTCTCATAACATTCATCAACGTCTTCCACCCTGAATTCAATGATAACTGAGCGATTAGCAGCGGCTTCCGCCACTTCGTCTCCACCAAAGAATGCCAATGTCTTTGTGCTTCCAATTGCCAGCGATGCCAGGGGAGTACGCAATTCAGCAAACTCATCGGTGTACCACGTCATAGGCGTTCCGGTAACATGTTCATAAAACTGAACGAGGCGCTTGATGTCAGCGGTGATAATCCTGGCCGAAGAAAAATTCATAATTAATGTTTTTAGTCCGGCAAAGAAAAATACCGCTGGTGACAACGTTATGTCAGTAGGGCTAAAAAATAAATTCAAAAAATACCACAACATGAAAAAGCCTTCAACTTGTAATAAGTTGAAGGCTTTTTATTAATGTTTTTATTGAAAAACTTATCGCACATCTTTCAGATTAACATCCACTTTATCGCCATCTTTCCGGATGGTGACTTTCATTTCTATTTCTGCAGTAGCTCCTGTAGCGCCGCTACCAGAGCTGTAAATAGGCGAGGATGACAATACTGCTCCGCTTGGGTGAACTAAATTCGAAGTCCCTGACTGATAGGAATAGGAATACCGGTGTGTATACCCAAAGGTGGTCAGCAAAATATACTCGCCGGGCTCCAGGTTCGTAAATTCGAAATGCCCTTTGTCATCATACACGGTTGTTTTCTTAATACAGGCGGCAACGTTAGGATCGATAGGCACCTCAGGGATTTTGTTCCTTTTCCTGATTTTCCTGTTTACTTCTTTCCATTCTTCGATGTATGCTGAATTGGGAAGAATGGATACCACGGTGCCCCTGGGAGCATACTGTGCTCTGTTGATATTAATCACCTGCAGTTTACTTCCACCGCGATCCCTTGCGAAGGCAGTACCTACAATGACGCTATTCCCCTTCTCTAATTTTCTTAAATTTTCTTCTTTGTCAAACTTGCTTTCTATTGGCTGGTAATCCAGTTCCTCATTCACGCAAATTTCCATCGTTCCTCCGCCCACAGGCATCTCCCTTTGCCAGATACGGTGATCTTTTTTATCTATGATATAAGTGTAAATGGCCCCTGACTCTTCTTCCAGCACATTCACGAGCCAGCTTTCATGACTTCCTGTTTTAGGTGAGCGCTGTATGTAGCTTTTTACGTCCTTTATCACGTAGTTCGACAATACACTGTCAGGGCTGTTATTAAAATAAAATTCCGGTACTATAGCCTTATAACCCACGTCCAGCGGTAAAGTGGTAAAAAGAATTTCAGACACATTAAAATCAACAAATTTCCCATTGGGCTTTATTGTTACGTGTTTGTCCTTTGCTCCATTCACAAAACGTTCTTTAGCAGTGACAGGATTTCCGAAATTCAGCTCCAATGTGTTTTTTAGTCCTTCCATCTTGTAACTGACAGGGCTCAGTGTTTTTGCCTCCGCTACAGAAGTTCTTTTTTTGTACCATTTTCCATTTTCATCTATGTAGTCGGCTATAAATTTCAGCTCATTCCCGGAAACGGCTATTTCATTGGTGAAAGTTCCCTTTTTTGTCCAGTTTTGATCCTTCACATAGTAGATCGTGTACAATGATTTTCCAGGTTTCAAACGAGCGGTGTTAACGTCTGGGTGGCCGGGTAAAACAGTTTTCTGTGCAAAGCTGGCCAATGGTAATACCAGCAGACATAGTGATTTTAATGTAGTTCGCATGAAGTCCTCTTTTTGCTACCAAACAACAATATAGCGCCTATCCAAATCCTTTTCCTATCGTTGTAATTTTCGAAGGTATCTGAGATATGGCCGGCTTTTTTTTGGATTTTATGGTGAATAAATATTTTTTAAAACCAAAGGGTAAAAATAATCACTTTTGCCCTATTTTCTAACAGTGAAGCATATATTTATCCTGTAAAATGTTAGCCGCCCATTCATTTTTAATGGCTGACTTATAGGATATCTAGATAACTATGAAGTTGTGCCGACTTCGCAAAAACGCTTTACAGGATTGCATTACACCCCACTTTATTCCATTTTTCTTTTTGTCTCGTTCACCCACTCTTTCTCCTTCAATTTGGGTTTGACATGATCAACAGGATCAAACCTGGTCAGCAGTAAAAACGATAGCTCAACTGGCTACTGCAATGAAAAGGTTTTCCCAATACACATGATAATATTTTACATATAACATTTCCCTATTTGCATCACGACACTGCGTGCGGTCGAATTTAGTCCCTCCAAACAAAAAAGCTCGTGGTGATACGAGCTTTTTTGTTTGGGTAAAGCATCACTTCCTCTACCGGCGCAACTTCTTTACAAATGCAGCAATAGCTTCGCCAATTTCTATGGGGCTGTCTTCCTGTAAAAAATGTTTCCCCTTTACTGTTATCGCTGTTTGATTGGGCCATGTACCGCAAAACGCCCGAACACTGTCATTCTCCACGGCGCCGGGGTTGCCATGAATCCAGAGTTTGGGAACAGGGCTTTGTTGAAGCCATTTTCCATAGTCCGTCACTACTTCCGCTACCTCTTTGGGTTCGCCGTCCAGGGCAATCTGTCGTGGAAATGATAAGGTGGGGCGGCGGTCTTCCCCTTCGTTAAGATAAGGCCGCAGGTACTCCGCCATCTCGGCATCACTGAGTTCCCTGCAAATCCCTGCCGGCAATACTTTTTCAACGAATACATTGTTCTTCAAAACCAGTTCTTCGCCAGCGGGAGAACGCAATGCCCGGAATACATCACGCATTTTAGGTTCAAATTCGTCCCATTTAAAAGGGACCGCCAATGCTTCCATGTGAACGATACCCTGCACACGGGAGCGGTGTTGATTGGCCCAGTCGAAGCCCAATACAGAACCCCAGTCATGAAGTACCAGCAACACGTTTTTGTCCAGTTTCAGTTCTTCCCAAAGCGCAAAAAGAAAACTGCGTTGCTCTAAATAAGTATATCGTCCGGGTCCGGAATCGGGGAGCTTTTCCGAGTCACCCATGCCAATCAGATCGCAGGCAATAAGGCGGCCAAGTCCTCGGCAGAAAGGCATTATATTCCGCCAGAGATAGGATGAGGTGGGGTTGCCGTGCTGAAATACGATCGGGTCGCCCTCTCCTTCGTCTATATAAGCCATCCGGCGACCTTTTATGTCAATAAACTTTTTTTCAGCAAAAGGCTTTTCGCCGAAAACAGGCTGTACGTTTGCTTTGTGTTCCATATGCTGTATGATTTAATACAACAAAGCAACGATCATATCATACCTCAAAAAATAAGGTACATTAAGATTTTTTACGGAACATATTTGCTTTCATCTGGCTAAAAAACTCCGGGGTAACACCGATATACGAGGCTATATACTTTTGTGGGATACGGTTTTCAAGATCAGGATAAGCTTGTGTAAACAGTTCATATCTGCCTTCCGCGGGTTGCGAAAGGTTGGCACTGATCCTGTTTTGATGAAAAACAAAAGCGTTTTGAAACAGTATCCTGAAAAATCGTTCGAATTTTGGCGCCTGCTGAAATAACACGTCTAAATCGTCTTTGCCGATTTGTAACAGGGTGGTGGATTCCAGCGCTTCGAGGTTATTGACGCTCTGCTGTCCGGACAAAAAGCTGTACAGATCACCGCTGCACCACCAATCTTCCGGCGCGAACATCAACACATGTTCCTTTCCGCTTTGGTCAATGGTATAGGTCCGCAGGCAACCGTTGAGCACAAAGAATTGCTGTCTTGCCACGTCCCCTTCTTTCAATAAAAATTCCTTCCTTTTAATGGTTTTAGCCACCGCCAGGGATAAAAAAATTTCGGTCTCTTCCCTGGTCGGCTCAATGTGCCGCCGCAGGTTCTTTATAACAGCTTCGTACATTTTCTATTCTTGAAATTTCGTTGTTATTGAACAGCCTGATAAGATCTCCAAAAGATTCAATATCGTGGCATTATACCAAAGCACTAGAACTGCCGTTTTTGCAATAACGTTCTGATGGCTGAGGGTTATCCATTTCAAAACTGTAGCAAGCCCTTTGTTTATTAATATGAGCGCAATAAATTCCACTCATTATCTTCACAGGAATAACATGGTCTTCAATTTGAGAAGAAATTTCGCCTTTCTGTTTTCTACCCGTTAAATAATCAATAAACTCTTCTACTACTTTAAATTTAACCCATTCCATTGTTATGGCAGCACCACCTTCCCCAGCATGATTTCCAGCCAGATCTGAATATTTATACACTTTCGGTTGAATTTCACCGTCAGCCACCAATGGGTTGCGAAATACATATATATCAAAATGGTTTTTCCCTCCCAAATGCTCTTCAATGCCCCTGTTTTTATCATGTTTATCATATGCCTGATAAGCATGTATCTGAATACTTTGAAACGGGCCTTGCTGGATATGGTAACTTTCATGTTTAATCCGTCCATTCCCTTTGTACAAATCTTCACCCGGCCTAACCCATGTTCTTCCGGCAAATCCATTATGGACCAGGTTTACATTGAAATTAGCGACCACCTCTCCATATTTCTTTAGCGCAATAATGGATGAAATGTCAATCTCTCCAAAGTTTTGGCATATTTCCCGCAGCTGTTGCTCTGACCAGGGGTTGACTTGATTATATTCCTCGCCAAAAACGGACTGGTAGTCATTTTCATTCAACTGTGTAAAAAAACCATTGGGTTTTAGGAAAGAACTGATCACCTCCATTTCATCTGCCACTTTACCCGGCAACGCAGAGGCTTTGTAAAACTGGTAAATGGTATCAAAAATATGATACCCGCTATGAGAAGCCTTCCCATACCCGAAGCAGTAGGGATGGTATTTCTGCGAGATAATTTCATTAGGCAATCGCCATTGTCCATCACTGTGATACGCCTGAATAAAACTTACCGGGCAATTTGTCCTCAAGGCAACTTCATGGATCTGGTCCTTCACAAACTGAAACCCTTTATGAAAACGCCGATGGGAGTTAATCATAAAAACAGTTTCTGTTCTTCTTTGAAGATCATTATATGCATCCAGCAGTTCAAAGTAATCATGCAGGATCCCTTGGGCATTATCTATATTGCTTGTGACATCTATTCTCGTTGTTATGGGTTTGTCCATCAGAACATTGAGATCATTGGCTAAAGCCCATTCGGCGTAAGCTTTATGTACAAGCGGCTCAGTAGCAATAATTACCCCTTTCACCTGGTGTTCCAAAATAAATGTTGAAAGCCTGGATTTCAATTCCGGCGGCAACTCATTGGCAAAAGGTTGAATTAACCATAATTCCGTTTCCAAATCCCCTATAGCGTTACGTACGATGGAGGCTTCGCTTTCCAAATCAATTACTAAAGCCAGCTTCGCCTGTTTCATGTTACGTAATGCCGGAAGATATATACGTCTGGCGTGAGGACCACATCCAATTAAAATCACATTAACTTTATCGTCTTTCTTTTTCATGATAGATTAATATTCAGGGCAGGTTTGGTTATTACTGAGGTGTGAGGATGATACTATTTAGTTAGTCTATACAATTATAGGAGCGGTTTATCAATAGCAGGTTCAATTCTTTTTAATCATAATAGGGTGTCAATTTTATGTGTGCATAGGTTTTTCATTAATTGGCATATTAAAATAGTGATTTATTTGGAAAGCCCAATAAAAATAAATTGTTATACTTTCGCCACCATACCGCCACACAAAATGAGTCAACTTTTAAGACAACACATCGAAAAAATCACACCACTCACCGACAGTGAGTTTACATACATCCTATCCCACTTCACCCCCAAAAAATATAAAAAACATCAATTCCTGGTCCAGGAAGATGCTCCTGTTCCCAACGACTTCTTCGTTACCAAAGGTCTTTTAAAAGCGTCCTATACAAACCTCAACGACGGCAAAGAACATATCCTGCAATTTGCCTGGGAGGATTGGTGGATCACGGACTACCAGGCATATTTCAACGAAACAGCTTCCAGTTTAACAATTGACTGCATCGAAGATGTAGAAGTCCTTTGTTTATCCCTGCACAACAGGGAGAAAATATGTGCGGAGCTGCATAAAATCGAGCATTTTTTCAGAAGAAAATCGAATGCCGGTTATGTTGCCTTACAAAGACGGATTTTATCTTTATTGAACAGTTCAGCAGAAGAACGATATCATCAACTGCTCGTCACCTACCCTCAACTTTTCCAGCGGGTACCGAAGACATTAATTGCCGCTTACTTAGGTGTTTCAAGGGAAACGCTGAGCCGGTTTTCCAAATAATGTGATCTACCTCACACTAAACTTGTGACATAGTTCCTGTGCTGTCATGGCGTTTTTGAGGAGTTTTGCCTTGTCAAATCAAATATGTATGAAGAAGGCAATCTTATCAATAGCAGTTGGACTAATGACTATTACCGCTGCTATCTGCAACCCGGCAGCAGCACAAACTAAACAACAAGCAAAGCATATGGAAAAGAAAATCCTGTTTGTGGTGACCAGCCACGACAAAAAAGGCAATACGGGCCAACCTACCGGTTACTATCTTGCAGAAGTGGCACACCCCTGGGAAGTGCTCCACAATGCCGGCTACGAAATTGATTTTGTAAGTCCACAGGGCGGTAAAGCCCCTGTTGATGGTTTCAACCTCGAAGACCCCATCAACAAAAAATTCTGGGACAACGCTACCTATCAGCAAAAGGTGACACATACGATGAAGCCGTCAGCAGTAGACGCTTCAAAATACGCCGCTATTTTCTATGCCGGTGGGCATGGCGCCATGTGGGATTTTGCGGACAACACTGAACTTGCCGGCATCGCTGTAAAGATATACGAAGCGGGTGGTGTGGTAAGCGCTGTTTGCCACGGCCCGGCAGGCCTCGTGAATATCCGGTTAAGCAACGGCCAATACCTGGTAGACGGGAAGAAGGTGAATGCATTCACCAATGAAGAGGAAGCGGCGGTAAAGCTTGACAACGTGGTCCCCTTTCTGCTGGAAGCTACATTAATTGCACGCGGGGGCATCTTTGAAAAGTCAGGGCTCTGGCAAAAACATGTTGTCACCGACCAAAGGCTCGTTACAGGCCAGAATCCCGCTTCCGCACAGGCTGTAGGGGAAGCAACACTGACGGCACTTCAGGGTATGGGCAAATAGGACACATATTAACCTAAAAAAGCCTTACAACGCTTTGTTGTAAGGCTTTGCTATCGTTATTTAGCAGCTTCTAATGCCACTGCATTGTTAAACCTCGTTTTCTCTTCTACCAGCCGGAACATTCCGTCGGCCGCATCATTAAATGTACAGCGGCGTACCTTCCTGAAACCAGCTTTTTGCAACTGATGGGCCAGCGAGATATGGTCCCACATATAGAGATGTTCCTTGTTGCCGAATGCGGATTGTACCAGCTGTCGGATGCCGCGCTGCCGCTGGTGTCGTCCCAGCAGGGTCTCTTCCATGAACTTCACGTTGGCTTCCCGGTCTTCCACGTGCAGGTTGTCTATATATTTCCGTGCCGCCGTTTCCAGGTCGGGCAATACACAGCGGAAATGACCACCGGGCTTTAGTATATGATAGGTATTACGGATGGCCGTAAGACAATCCTGATACGACAGATGTTCCAGCACATGCGAACAATAGACACCGTCACAGGAGTTCTCCCCTATGCCGGGCAATCCCGTAATAATATCCCCCTGGAGCACATCGGGGTGAAAAGCCACATGCATCCTCTTTTTCAGCAGAGACCCAATCAAAGGCAACTGCTGCAGCCGCAACGTCGGTGAGGCATCAAAATTCATCCAGCCCGGGGGCGCAGAAAAAGGGCCGCTGCCATATTGGACATATAATTTTCCTCGTTCCATAATCACGCTTGCATATTTTAATTGTAATGGGGTATCAGATACTTACAGAGAAAAATAACACGGGATAAATACATTTTGTTGGGCTGTACCCTAACAGCCGGCCAGTGATATACGCTTCCGACCGCTACCAAGTCGACATGATTAAAAAACAACTATACATTTGATTATCTGCTACATATAGATTTCACACAATACAATCTGACAGTTCTAAACAACCCGGATAGATTTACTTTGCATTCAAATGGATATTTTATAGTTTTGCGCCGGTTCTATCAATTGCCTGTGTAATCAGGCAACATCCCTGTAAATACTGCTCACGCCTAAAGCATCCATGCTATTTTATGCTAACTCTGCCAATGTGGATGGAGAATCCATGTTTTAATAATTCAATTTTTTCAATAATATTTTAAACGGCAACGTTAATAACATGCCTATCGGGCAAGAAGTGAAGATTTTTATGGCGCAAAGTGTGAAAGTGATTCTTTTTGTTTTATTCATATGCTGCAGTCTCCCTGGGTTTTCTCACCCCCCGGCGGATAGCGCTAAAGAGGAAAAAACCATCTATCTATTTAGCGGCCTTGGCGCTGACTCAAGTATATTCAGAAACCTGGACCTTCCGGGCTATCATAAAGTGTACATCAACTGGGTACCGTCATCACGGGACGAATCCATTACCCAGTATGCTGCCAGGATACGAAGCCAGATCACGGTAGAAAACCCGTATATAATCGGGGTTTCTTTTGGCGGCATTGTTGCCGTGGAAGTATCCAAACTCATCAACGTAAAAAAAATGGTGTTGATCTCCTCTGCAAGAACGAAGGATGAGTTAAGCAAATTTCAATTCTTTTTCATGAGGCTGGGCCTTTACCGGCTCATCCCCCGTGTGTTGTTAAAGCGCATGAACTTCCTCACCTACAGCTATTTTGGCGCCCGCACCAAAATGGACAAGAACGCTTTAAAGCAGCTATTACAGGGCACGGATATTTATTTTTTCCGGTGGGCGCTCAAAGGTATCTCCCATTGGGAAAACAAACAACCTCCCGAGCACACCGTCCAGATACACGGCACGGCCGACAGGGTGATTGCCAGCAGGCTCGTACATCCTGATTACCGGATAAAAGGCGGCGGACATCTCATGGTGTTTAACAGGGCGGACACGATCAGCAGTATCATTATGAATTACTTTCGGGAGTAATGCTGGCCCCTTATATAGCTGCGCGCTATACTATTTCCAGTCCCATTCATGGACCGGGTTATGCTGGTCTTTAAAATCACTGTAACGGACCCAGTGCGGCGTAATAGCGAAATGTACCAACCCCTTCCAGGTGGCCGTACGTTCACGGCCTTCGGGGAAAACGCCATAATACACTTCTTTCAACGGGTCCGGTTCACCCGGTGGCAGCAACCTGGCTGTTCCTTCCAGTTGAACAGACACCTCATTATCCCATCCAATGACCAGCGCCACCCGGGGATCTGACATAAGATTGGCGTATTTACGGGAGCTGTCAACCGTGTCAAAAATGATTTCCATGTCATTGGAAACGGCAATGCCGACCACCGCAGACTGTGGCGCCCCGACACTATTGATGCTGGCAACAACTGCCAATGACTGTGACTGCAGATAAGCACAAAGATCTTTTCTTGTCATACCGCGCGGACATTTAATCATCCGTATGACTAATGTAGGTGAAAGTCAGGGGGTGACAAAATAAGCCATCCTGCGGCATATAAAACTTATCAAACAATACATTACTTCAGGAAAACAGCCTTTACAACGGTGACGGTTATATGTTTTTGTTTATGGCTGATTAGTCAGTTAGCGTCACACTTTTGTTTATCTTCAAAATGGTACGTACGACGTCCGCTTCGGCTGGTAAAAATAAGCGCCTTACAACATAACGTTGTAAGGCGCTTTAGTTACTGCTCTCCCCGCAGCGCCTGCCCCCGTCAACCTGCTATAGCACAGGCGTCAGAAAATGAAAATAAAATCCGACATTTATGCCGCCGGAGTAATACAAAGCCTCCCCCTGCCAACTGCTTGGGTCCTTTTTCTCCCGCCTTCATCATTTCCGATAGTAAACGATCACACATGAAAACACTCCTGTCGCTTTGCCTGCTATTGTGTATTGCCGTTGGCGCCCGTTCCCAGTACAAGCTGGACAGCGTTATCCGCAATACCAAAACAGCCCGGCACATACGTATCCCCGGGACCCATCTGTATATCATTCCACCGGCACACTACGACATCGCCAAAAACTTCATCGGGTTACATCACAAAGAAAGAGGCATGATCAACGTATATGACCTGCCGGGAGGGAACTTCTACACCAATGCTGCCTCCTTCAGCAAGGAAGCTTTTATCGAAAAAGGCGCTACGGTGTATAATTACCAGGAGCTGAAGATAGACGGCTACCCGGCTAAGTTTGTGGCCGCTCAGGGCGCTCCAACACATGTTACCCTGGGACTTGTTTTCGGAGATACCACTTTCTCCACTTCGGTGATGGCAGTATATCCCACCGGCAATGAGGCCGCCGGTAAAGAAATGCTGGCCAGTCTCCGTACTATCTGGTACGACCCGCAGCAGAAGATAGATCCCTTTGAAACAGCCAATTTCACGATCGATACCACCAATACGCCTTTCCGCTTCTTTAAGTACGCTGCCAGCCTCTACATCTATACCGTCAATGGGATGGACACCAAGGAAGATCCTGACGGACCGTTTGTCATGGTGGCCCAGTTCCCCAACGACAACACCGCCAAACCGAAAGAAATCGCCGCCCTCATGGTAGGCAAATTCCGGGAGTATGGCCTCACCGATCCGGAAACCAAAGAGGAAATCAATGACCGTATCAATAACAATGAAGCCTATCAGCTGGAAATACAGGGGCAGCTGAAAAACAAACCGGTGACCGCCTATTGTTGTGTAGTGGTGAAAGGAGATCAGGCCATCGTACTGCAGGCCCTCAGCAAAAAAGGCGACACACGCGACCTCCAATACTTTAAGCAACTGGCTTCTTCCATACAGGTAAAATAGTATCTTCCATTTATGTCGATGATTACCATCACCACACTTGAACCGTCCGCTCTTCCGGACAAACCACGCCGCGTGATGCGGTATGTGCTGCTGTATTGCCATACCGGCTCACTGGTCATCTCCGTCGATCACCGTGACTTTACCCTTGGCGCCGGCGATGTTATCACCATCACCTCCGGTCAGATACACCATGTCCGGGAAAACAACCAGGCCACCGGGTACCTGCTGGAATTTACCCTTGACTTCTTCTGTAAGGATGATAACGATATAGAGCTGATTTTCCACAACGGCCTTTTCTGTCATTTTGCGATGAATGAGGTGATACCCGTCGGCCATGGCGTAGCGGACATGCAGCTGGCGCTCATACAGGAGGAAGTAGCGCAACAGCCTTATCAGTACCTGATCTCTGTCCACAGCCGCATCACGCTGATACTGGTGGCCATCAACAGGGCCAAGGTGCAGCGTGGCGATGAAATATGGAGACCCGACGCCCTGTTCCTCAAATTCCTCGAAGCCGTGAGGAACAATTTTGAGCACAACTATCCCCTCAAGGAGCTGGCTTCCCTGCTGGGCACCACAGAAGCCAAACTCAACGAACTGGCCCGCCTGCATGCCGGCAAAACAGCCCAGAACGTGATTTACGGCCTCATTACCTCGGAAGCCAAGCGGCTGCTGACCTATGGCGATCTTTCCGTCAAAGAGGTGGCTTATAAACTGGGCTTCAATGATCCTTTCTATTTCTCCAATTTCTTTAAAAAACAGGCCCAATTATCTCCCAAACAGTATAAAGAACAATACGCCCTGTAAATATTACATGTTTTTTGCAGGATTCTCTATTTTCTAGCCCCTCCTGAAATGCCAACTTTGTACTGTCAAAAACAAACAGTACATGAAATCATATCAGGACATCGCCGCCTTGCTGTTAAGGCTCTCGCTGGGAACCGGGTTCCTTTCCGCCGTAGCCAGCAGGCTGGGGCTCTGGGGCAGCCGTTCTTCCGGCTGGCAAAACTTTCTGCAATATACCGCGCAGGTCAATTCCTTTGCGCCCGCCCGTATCATACCGGTGATTGCGGTCATCGCCACCATACTGGAAGCCACCCTCGGCCTCCTGCTGCTGGCAGGATTTAAAACCCAGCTCGCGGCCGGTACTGCCATGGTGCTAACATTATTCTTTGGCGCAGCCATGGCCTATTCCTTCGGACTGAAAGAACCACTGGACTACTCCGTATTCGCTTTCAGCGCCGGCGCCTTTATGCTGGCCACGCTCTCCAACTATCGCTGGAGCATTGATCAATTATTAAATTCCTAATTATGCATACAGATATTAACCACTACATTACCCGCAGCACCCAGCAGGACTGGCAGCCACTTGTTGAAAAAGGCATACACTATAAAGGCATCTTTGTGAAGTCATTGCGATACGACGAAGACAGCCAGCGTTCAAAAACCATCTTGCTGAAATTTGAACCAGGCGCCACCTATCCTTATCACAATCATCCTGCCGGCGAAGAAATTTTCGTCTTAAGCGGAGAAGCGGTACTCGAACACGCCACCCTGTCAGCCGGCGATTACCTGTACACACCGCCCGGATTCAAACACTCGGTTAGCAGTCCTATCGGATGCATGCTTTTATTTGTTATTCCCGAAGAAGTAGAGATATTGGGTTAACCATTACCATCATGCCCTGGCGACAGACGCCGGGGCATTTTTATTTATGACCTGTTGTTCACCGCCTCAAAAGCAGCTTTTGTATAGGGTGGTTCCATTTTAAAACAATATACATGTACTACCTGTTCTTCACCTGAAGAGAGGTCGTACAGCGTCATGGCATAAGTACCTTTCTCATCTGACCAGTCATACTGTAGGACTTGCCGGAGTAATGTTTCCACTTCCAGCGTAGAGTTGCAAACAGCGGTATAGAGCATTGTTTGTTCGGGTCCTCTGAAGTCGATCCTGTATGTCATGTTCGCCTATTGGAAGTCCAGATCTATAATTTTCAGATCTATAATTTTTTTTCTAAATTGCACAGATTGCTACACTAAAGATACTGAATCTTTCCTTACGGCATACTTTGCTTATTCATTTTGTTCACGCTCCCCGATCCTGGTTATTTTATTCATTGCTGCTACGCATCACTATTGCGTCCGTTTTCTTATTAACTTCCGTATCACAGGAAACCCGATTTGTTTAACCTCTTAACCATGCTGTTTTATGGAGAAGAAGCGTCTCCCCGTTGTCCCGACCTATTTTCACAGCCTGGACGCATTCAGGGGCATCGCGGCTGTAATCGTCGTCCTCTATCATTGGCAAGTGTTTTTTTACCCAAACGATGTATACGCGCCTGGTGGTGAGCAAAACACATCCCTGCCGCTTTATTCGGTTTTATCTATCTTCTATACCAATGGAATGGTGTCGGTAGATATTTTTTTTCAACTCTCCGGCTTTATTTTCTTCTGGTTGTATGCTGATTCCGTTGCCAGTGGCAAAACAGATTTCAGGAAGTTCTGGATATACCGCATATCCAGGCTGTATCCGCTCCATCTTGTAACATTAGTGGCTGTGGCCATTTTACAGGCATTGATGCTGCAGCGGGTAGGGCATTATCTTGTAATGCCTTATAATGACGCTTATCACTTTTTATTGAATCTTTTTTTTATACAGAGTTGGGGGTTTGAAGCAGGATCGAATTTTAATTCACCCTCCTGGTCTGTATCTGTGGAGATGTTTCTCTACATACTCTTTTTTATACTCTGTAAGCTGAAATGGCATACCAATAAAGCATTGCTGTTGTTGTTTATCCCCGCCGGCGCGCTGATGCAACACTATGGTATGCTCGTCGGGAAAGGGGTGTTTTCCTTCTTTCTGGGTGCGTTGTTATATTATGTCTACTGTTATATACTGCAACGTAAAAACATCCGGGCATACTTCCGTGTTATTACCACTGTCACCATCGTTCTCTGGACGGCGGTCATCATATCTTACTATATCTATCCTTTCCTCCAACTGGCATGGATGAATAATATTGGTAGATTTCGCCCTGGTCTCAGCCCAGCGCAGTCTGCTGACGCATACGGCACAGTGAGGAATCTGCTGTTCAGAGTCACGGTAGCACCCTGCAGCATATTGTTTTTGGTGTTGCTGGAAACGGTAAAGAAACCGTTTCATCACCGCTGGTCTATTCTCGGCAACTGCAGCTATGCGATTTACCTGCTGCATTTCCCGTTGCAGATGGCATTGGTGCTGGTCATGTATCAATTGCATGTAGACCGCAGCCTGCTGCTCTCCCCATGGACAATGATCGCCTTTATCGGCACGGTTATTCTCCTGAGTCTGATCGTTTACTATTATTTTGAACAGCCGGTACAGGACAAAATCAGACAGGTAACGCTTTCCCGGCGGAAAGGCATACTGGCATCCTGAAATTTATTAGTGTCACAGTGAAAAGCACTGAACACCCCTTATATGGAGATAAATCCCCTATTTCTCATTTAACATCAGGACCCCGTATGCAGTCATTTCGTATGATACTGCTGATGCTATCTCTTTGGATGGCAGGATGCACCAGCAGCAAGAAAATAACTTACTTCAACGACATAGCTGCCACTACCGGCCATGCCTCCATGGCACGGTTCCCACAGCTAAGAATCCAATCGGGAGATGTCTTACAGATCATCGTCAGCACCCCGGACAAAGATGTCACCCAACTCCTCAATCCCAATCTCACCGGCTTTTCCAGCCCGTCGGGAACCGGCATAGATCAGGGATACCTCGTAGACAGCGCCGGATATATCCGGATGCCCATCGCCGGCAGGTTGTTTGTCAGAAATAAAACCACCGCGATGATCGATGAGCAGGTGACGACCGAACTATCGAAGACCCTGAAAAACGTGTATGTCTCCACACGCATGGTCAGTTTCAGAATCTCGGTACTCGGAGATGTGGCACACCCCGGCTCTTTCAGGGTGGGCACCGAAAGGACCTCCATCCTCGATGCGCTCAGCATGGCAGGAGACATGAACACCACTGCTGACAGGAAAGATGTAATGGTCATCCGTGAAATAGACGGCGTGAGATATTACACTTCATTAAACCTGAAAGACAGCAAAACAATGGCCTCACCGTACTATTATCTGGCCAATAACGACGTAGTGTACATCAAACCCGGTTCGGGCAAGCAGTTCCCTACATCGAAACTGGTACAGCTGCTACCTGTCATACTCAGCGCCATTTCGCTGGCAACTACTATCGTTCTTCTTAGCAAATGAAAACCAAGTACCATGGCATCGCTCAAAGCACCCCACCATCGGCAGACCGCCATCGACATCGGCGATCTGTTCCGGAAAATGCTCTTCCATTGGCCATTATACCTGATAGCTATCCTGCTGGCTGGCGCAGCGGGATGGGCTTATCTCCGGTACACCCCGCCCTCCTATATGTCGTCGGCACGCCTGTACCTGAAAGATGAAAAGAAAAGCAACGGCGAAGAAGCAGATGTACTGAAATCCCTCTCCCTGCTGGGAAGCGGTAAAAACATGGAAAACGAAATGGAATTGCTGCACTCCCCTATTCTGTTGCAACGGGTCATCAGCAGCAATCACTTCAACGTCCGATACTTTGCCCCGCATCATCTTCGGGACAAAGAATGGTATCCAAAATCACCCATCGTCATACAGATACTGAGCGACAGCTGCCACACCGGCAACTACACCTTTGAGGTATCACGCGTACAGCAGCACTTCGACGTGAAAGCCCGCGCCGGTAAAGACAAACGCTCTACCCATTTTACCATCACGCCCAATACTCCTTTTTCAATTGGGAAAGATACCTTCTCCCTGCAAGCCGGTCCACTGCCATTTTCCGAATCAACCCCCTGCCGCATTGAGGTGGATTCAGCCATAGAACTGGCTTACAAATCAGTGGATGATATCACCACCGCGCTCGTTAACCGCGACGCCACCGTGATCGCCATCACCTACAAAGACCCCTTAGCGCGGCGGAGCGCCGACTTCCTCAATGCCCTGCTGGATGAATATAACGACTATACCCTCAGTGATAAAAATAAAGCCGGTGTAAAAACCATCCAGTTCCTCAATGGCCGCATAGACTCCCTGAAAGAAGAACTGGGCTTGCTGGAACGTACGGAAGAACTATTTAAGGTACAACGCGGCATCACCGATATCGACGCCAGTTCCAAGCTGGCACTGGAACAGGTAAAAGATGCAGACATCAAACTCAACGAAGCCAACCTGCAACTGGCCGTGATGGACCAGGTGGAAGAATATATCAACACCCCCGATAACCGCACCCCCTTCACGCCAGTCACCGGCAATGTGGACCCCGCCCTGTCGGGTATGATCAACCGCTATGAAGAAGCCCTGCGCGAACAACGAAAACTGTCGCTCGCCGTACAGCCTTCCAGTTTCCTGATGCAAAACCTTGACACACAGGTAAACGCCGCACGGGGCACCATCCGCGATTACATCAGCGGCTACCGCCGCAACGCAAACGTTGCACAACATGCTACCCAGCAGAAGGTAAACACCATAGAGGGCAAAATAGCCAATATCCCCTCTTACTCCCGGGAATATGTCAATATCAAAAGGCAACAAAGCGTGAAGGAAAACCTCTACCTCTATCTGCTGAAAAAAAAGGAGGAAGCCGCCGTTACCAAGGCCAGCAACGTGATCGACAATAAAGTGATTGCACCGGCCTTTGTACCCGAAGACCCTGTAACACCCAAAAAACCGATGGTCTTCGTCAGCTTCATGGTACTCGCAGCGATCGCCGTCAGCATTTATGTTTATGTTAAATACTTCCTCAATCCCCGCATACTCGCCCGAAATGAAATTGAGCAGGTATTTAATCTGCCGGTGATCGCTGAAATCTTCCAGTATACAGAAGGTGTACATGATTTCTCTCTTAAAATCCACTCCATACTTACGGAGCAGATTTTTAACCTCCGCACCAATCTCCGCTTCCTGCTGGCAGATCATAAAGGACCAGCCACCGTGATGCTCACCTCCAGTATTTCCGGAGAAGGCAAAACCTTCCTGTCGGCCCACCTCGCCAATTCCCTCACCGTGAATAACAAGAAGGTAGTGCTGCTGGAGATGGACCTGCGCAAACCCAAGCTGTCCGCTTTCTTCGGCATAGACCACAAAACCGGTATCACCAATTATCTCCTGGGCACTAAAACCATGGAAGAGATCATCCGGGAAGTGCCGGACACCAATCTGTGGCTCGTTTCCGCAGGACCGATACCACCTAATCCGATCGAGCTGATAGAAAGTCCCCGTATGGCTTATTTGCTGGCAGAGCTAAAAAACAGGTTTGACTATATCATCATAGATACATCCCCGGTAGGCATTGTGTCAGATGCGAAAAGCATTGCATCCTATGTGGACTGCACCCTGTTTGCCGTCCGGTACAACTTTACCCACAAAGCAAAACTGCTGGCCGTAGAAGAAAGCCTGAAAGAACCCGTTTTCAAAAAGAAAGGGCTCATATTCAACGGCATTGTACAAGACTCTTTTTATCCTTACTACTATTACGGCAGGTATTCCTATAACCAAGGAGGAAAAAACCATAAGAGTAACTGGACCACCATCTTCAAAAAAACAGGAAAACGAATTGCGTAAAGTATTTGAAAACAGCAGCTGGCTGCTGATCGACAAAATCAGTAAGCTCTTCCCGGGCATACTGGTGCTGGCCCTGATGGCCAGGCACCTCGGCCCCCGTGTGTTTGGCATATGGAACTATACCATCGCTTTCAGCGCCATCATGACCAGCATCGCCGTACTGGGAATGGACAAACTGGTGATAAAAGAACTGATGGCTTCCGAAGAAGACCAGTCACGCATTGTCAGCACCATCGCTTTTATGCGGCTAACAGCGGCACTGGCTTGTATGCTCTTCAGTACCTTCCTGGTTCACCTGATAAACCCCGGGCCGGTATATCTGCTGTGTATCATCTTCTCCTCTTTTACTGTATTGCTGCAGTCCTTTGATGTGATGGATGGCTTTTATCAGGTCAACAACAGCCTGAAAACCGTAATCGTTCCCAAGGTGACGGTATTCCTGCTTTTCTGCGCCATCAAATGTGTTGCTATCTTCTGCAATGCGTCATTGCCGGCCTTCCTCTGGATCACGCTATTGGAGCTGGTCACCACTTATGTGTGGATACTGGGAAAATACAGCCTGCAATTCAGTCCTCCGTCGCTGCGACTGGTGAGCCTGCGTATGGCGGGGCGGCTGCTGGGCAACAGCTGGGTGCTCATTATGGCGAACCTGGTGGTGGTGCTGTTCATGAAGGTGGACAACATATTGCTGAACATACTGGCCACGCCGGAAGAACTGGGCAATTATGTAGTAGCGGTGCGTATTTCCGAATTGTGGTATGCCCTCCCTACCGTTGTGTCCACAGCGATGCTGCCCATGCTGTTCCGTAAAAAAGAAGAAGACCAGTCCGCTTACCTGCAAACGCTGGGCAGATGGCTGCGTATCTCCTGCTTCATCAGCCTGTCGCTTGCTATCGTCATCAGTCTTTCGGCCGGCATGCTGATACAACTGTTGTACGGCTCCGCTTATGCTACCGCAGCAAGCATCCTTCGCATCCATATCTGGTCCGCCATACCGGTATTCCTGATGATGGTAGTGGTGCAATATCTTTTTGTGGAAGGGAAATTCAAACTATACCTGTATAGCAATGTAGCCGGCCTGATCCTGAACGTCGCCATCAACCTATTGATGATACCGCACAACGGCGGCAAAGGCGCTGCCATCGCCACCGTAGCAGCCTACTTCAGTGTATACCTGGTGATGGTGGCGCTGGACAGAAGCGGTCAGGCCTTGTTCCTCGCCCGGGAAATGATTCATCCCGTAAGGATATATACCGATATAGCAGACATTAGTCATATCCTGCGCAAATCGTGGAACAACTATTTGTTTACAGGGTCCCACAAATCAATTCCCCATGAGTAAGGTAAAAAATATGACCAAGAAGCTCCTGGCGGCCTTGTTTCCGCGTATCCGGTACGGGGTGATGGCCTACAGTTCAGAAGGAGAAGATCTTATCCTCAGGCGCATCTTTGGCAAAAAACATAAGGGCGTATATGTAGATGTAGGCGCCCACCATCCTTTCCGTTTTTCCAATACCTACCTGTTTTACAGAAAAAACTGGCGGGGTATCAATATAGATCCACAGCCCGGCATGCAGGCGCTGTTCAATAAATACCGGCCTGGTGACACTAACCTGGAAATGGGCGTTTCCGGCGTACCGCAGGAGTTGACTTACGCCATTTTCAATGAACCGGCACTCAATACCTTTTCTGCTGAAAGGGTACTGGAATATACCCAGAAACCGGACTATCAGGTTATTGACCGGAAGACGGTAAAAACTGCGCCACTGGCGGACATTCTGGATCGTTACCTCTCTGCAGGTACACCGATCGATTTTATTACCATCGATGTAGAAGGCATGGACCTCGAAGTGCTCCGCTCCAACAACTGGGACAAATACCGACCGTCTTATGTGCTCGTGGAATCACAGCCGTATGACATAGAAAAGGAAGACAGTGAAGTGTTCAGTTTCATGCGGGAAATGGGCTATAGCATCTTCGCCAAAACCTGCTACACCTATTTTTTCAAAAACAACCGGTTAAAAGGCAATGAATGGCTATGATGCACACCCCTGTTTTGATATTGATATTTAACCGGCCCGACAAGGTGCAGCAGCTGATGGACCACCTGCGCAGGCAACGGCCGTCGCAGCTGTACATCGCAGCTGACGGGCCCCGTGCAGACCGGCCCGGCGAAGCCCTGCAGTGCCAGGCAACGCGGCAGACCGCTATATCTGCTATCGACTGGCCCTGTGATGTAAAGACACTTTTTCGCTCACATAACCTTGGTTGCGGCAAGGCTGTGAGCAGCGCTATCGACTGGTTTTTTGAACATAATCCGGAAGGTATTATACTGGAAGATGATTGCCTGCCTGACCCTACTTTTTTTGCTTTCTGCACTGCCATGTTACAGCACTACCGTAACGATGCTTCGGTGATGCATATCAACGGCAGCAATTTTCAATTTGGCCAGCGTCGGGGAACGGCCTCCTATTACTACTCCCGCTTTGCCCACGTATGGGGCTGGGCGTCCTGGCGACGGGCATGGCAGCAGTATGACTTTACGCTGCAACGTTATCAGGGACTGTCCTCCGAAGGACTTAGCACCATGCTGAAACACGATATGAAAGCCGTTTGTAATCAGAAATTGGACACCTGGGACGTACAATGGTTCCTCTGCGTTTGGTTCAACCGAGGCTGGACGATCACCCCTAATGTATGTCTCGTGCGGAACACCGGTTACGGTAACGCCTCTACGCACACGTTACGCGAACCCCGGTGGTTTAAGAAAATAAACTACGGGCAGCTGCCGGTCATCACACATCCGGTGGAGCGCCACCTCGACGAAGCAGCCGATCAGCACGCCGCCTCGGTGATGTATTCACCGAGCCGCTGGTATACCACCATGCGCAGGGTCATCAAGGGTAGCCCCACCCTCTTCCGGCTCTACCAGCGGCTGATGATCAAAACAAAATATCAAAATATCAAAATAAATAAATAACGATGGACTCCGTTTATCTGGACCTAAGAAGCAGTAACCTCTTCGTGGAAATCTTCAAGGAATGTATGCCCTTGCTGATCGCCACCTGGTTGCTCGTTACCTATAACCGGAAGCGCATCAACATCCTTGACTTGCTGTTGTATGCTTTTGCCTCCGAAGCGTATACGTTGATGGCGATCGGTCCCACTTTCAATGCATCTTTTTTTGTTGCCCTGTACCTTACCATCAATCAGATCCATCAGGTATTCACCGGCCATTTGCGTATCAAGCCGGAATACCTCCTATTATTGTCGCTGCCGCTGATCTCCCATATGCTGGTGATGATGGTGGCTCAACTGTATAAAAATCCCTTATCCATTGAAGGAAGTATTGCCGGCTACTATTTCCGGCCGGTCTATTTCTATTTAAAAACTTACCTGCCCTGGTTGGCCATCGGCTCCCGCATACTGCAGGAGCGGGACACCTTTTCTTTTGAAGGAATGCTGCGCACTATGAAAAAGATTGCGCTGTATTCTTCTGCCATTGGTGTGATACAACTGATTGTACAGGTGGTGTTAAAGAATGATACTTTAGGCGAACTGCTGGGGCTACAGCAACGGTATATGGTAGAACAGATCAATGGCCCTATGGGTGTAAGGATACAGGCATTATTTGCAGAACCTAAAATCTACTGCGCTTTTATGTCTCTCACTATTCCCGCCTTTTTACGCGACCGTGAATACAAATCCGCCGCCTGGGTTTTTTTGATGGCCGTACAAACTGCCTCCCAGACATTCTGGATCAATATGTTCGCGGCAGCTATTGTATTTGTTTTAGTGAAACGCATACAGCTTGTACGTTTTAAGGCACTGGCCAGCCTGGGTGTGATCATCTGCGTTTTTCTCTGTATAGCCAGCGCCAAAGATATCCTGATGCAATACTTTCTGAGGAACCGGAACGAACTCATCTCCCGTGTACTGCTGGAAAGGTCCCTCAGCCGGTATAATACCCTGTACTGGCAGCAGGACAACCAAGTACTGGGTATTCCCCTGCAACGGGACATGGAACTGCCTGTTGTGAACTTTCTAAAAGATCATCCCTATCTGCTGTGGACAGGCTATGGCCCGGGCAACAGTCCTTTTATCCCCGGCCATTATTTCTCCGGACTGATGCAGTATATGCAGCACCTGGAGGGTGTGGGCGGCCATAACCTGAACATGCGGTGGTTTTATATCCTTGCTGAGTTCGGGCTTCCGGCCCTTGTATTTTTCTTTTGGTTGCTGACGAGAAACGACAGGCGCCTGCCCTTCTTCCAGCGCAATTATCTCGCCTATGTGGTGGTATGCTTTTTTTTCAGCCAGATAGATTTGTTCCTTCTGATCATGGCCATGTTGTGTCAGCCCGTGCCGGAAAAGGAACGGGTACGTCTGCCTTTATTAACGTGAAGACAATGAAAATATACCTGGACAATATCGTTTTTTCTATTCAACAGGCCGGTGGCGTTTCCGCTTACTGGCACGAGTTGCTGAAGGGCGTTTGTCACAGTGGATTGCCGGTGTATATGCTGAATGCCAATAAAGCGTCTGCCAATGTATTCGAACGGCAGATAGCTTATCAGCATTGGCCTTGTATCCGGGAGAGCATCCTGCCGCGGGGCTTGTTACGTTACCTGCCACTCCGGTACCGGCTTCCGCCCGGCGCCGTTTTTCACGGCGGTTACCTGCGGGTATCGCCACAAAAAGATGTGCTGAACATCCTCACCGTGCATGATTTCGCACATGAGCGGAAGCTATCCAGTCCGTTTCCCCGCGGGCTTGTCAACATCCGGCAGAAAGCTTACGGCATCCGTAAAGCAGATGGCATCATTTGTATTTCCGACAGTACGCGGCAGGAGCTGCTGCATTTTTATCCGCAGACAGATCCCGCTAAAATCACGGTCATACATCATGGTATCAGCGATGATTTTTTCCCACATGTACTGTCCTCTCCTCCGGGGCTGTCGGCGCAGCTTACGCTGCGGCCTTTTGTGCTATACGTGGGGGGCCGTAACCACTACAAAAATTTCGGCGCCGCCGTAGACACGCTGGCATTGCTCCCACAGGAGTACCAGCTGGTGACCATCGGCGGAGGCCCGCTCAACAAAGCCGAGGCCGGACTGTTGCAACAGCGGATACCGGGCCGGCACCAGCAGGTAGTCGTAGCCAGTAACCAGGAGCTGAACTACCTGTACAACAGGGCTTTCTGTTTGCTATACCCCTCTATCTACGAGGGTTTCGGATTTCCTCCGGGAGAAGCCATGAAAGCGGGGTGCCCGGTAGTAGGCTGCAACCGGACTTCTGTGCCTGAAGTAGTGGGCGACGCAGGACTGCTAACCGTCACACCGCATGCCGAAGCATTTGCTGCCAGCATCCGCCTGCTGGAGTCTGACCCGTTCCGGCAACAGATCATTCAGAAAGGTTATCAGCGGGCCAGCCTGTTTTCATGGAAAAAAACCGTCGCAGAAACTATCCGTTTTTATCACCATTGCTGGAACCATAAATTTTCAGAACATGAATATCCTGTTTAAAATGGCGGATGCCGCCAGAGTCATGATCCGGTCGGGAAGGGGGCCCGGAGCCTTCCTTCAGGGAGGCGCATCCATTGCCTCTACACAGCTGGTCCATAATTGCAGCCACTATATCCGGTCGCTGCATACCATACTGGACGTAGGCGCCAATAAAGGGCAGTTTGCCCTGGCTGTTGCTCATCGTTACCCCCAGGCCCGCATCTATTCCTTTGAACCGGTGCCGGAAACCTTCAGCCAGTTGCAGCAACATACCAAAAAATTACCCACTATCCGGACGTTCAACTTTGCGCTGGGCAGCATCGACGGAGCGCTGGAATTTTACAGCAACGCGTATTCCCACGCCAGCTCCGCCTTACAGGTGTCTGATCAACAAATACAACTGCAACCACAAACTGCGCACACCCACAGAATAGTGGTCCCCGTAAAACAACTCGACCAACTGCCGGACCTGCCGCTGAGAAGCCCTACCCTGCTGAAGCTCGACGTGCAGGGCTTCGAACAGGAAGTGCTGCGTGGCGCCACTGCCACCCTCCGGCAGATAGACTATCTGTTGTTTGAAACCTCTTTCATCCCCATGTATAACGGAGAACCCCTTTTTGATGAAATGCATCATTTTGTAAAATCGCTCGGCTTTGACTTTATAGCACCAGTTGGATTCCTTCAGTCAGACAACCTTCAGATCCTGCAGATGGACCTGTTGTACCAAAGGCAAAATGATCGATGAAAACTCCCGTATGTGATTACCTAACTGTATGAATTTGTGATTATGAAAACCGCGCTCAATGTACCGCTACTGCTCAGGCAACTCGTTGACTGCCTCGTACTCACCATGGCCTACGTGATGGCTCAGGAGACGCTCAGCTTCTTCCAGCACACCACTTCCCACCATCCGGCGAGCATCCCCGTATGGTGCATCAGCATGACTACGTGGGTAGCCACAGGACTTTACCTGCACCTGTATGATGATTTCCGCTCCCGCCCTTTCTCCTATGAGTTTATGGCGATCATCAAAACACTGTTACTGCACATTTGTATCCTTACCTTCACCCTTTTTTACTTCTTCAAATTTTTCTACGCGCCCAGGGCTTTTATAGGCATATACAGCGGGTATATTTTCATCGGCATGATGGTCTCCAAAATCCTGATCAAAAAACTCTTCCTGCGTATCAGGATGAGAGGTTACAACATGAAAAATATACTGATCGTAGGGGCAGGAGAAACCGCCATGAACTTTCACAACACTATTGCCACCAACGATCATTTTGGCTATCAATGTGTGGGCTTTGTAGATAATACGCCCAATCAGACGCTCAACGGTAAATACCTGGGGCCGCTCTCCTCCCTTGGCCATATTCTGGAAAACCATGAGATAGATGATGTGGTGCTGGCCATTCCTGAAAGCAGCCGCGAAGAAACCGAAAGCGTCATTGTGGCCAGCGAGAAAGCTGCCAAGCGAGTAAAAATCATTGCCAGCTGTTATCAGCATTGCACCTCCACGGTGAGTATGAGCCTGTTCGGGGCCTTTCCGGTGATCACCATCCGCTCTTCCCCGCTGGACCATTCCGGTAATCAGCAGTTCAAACGGTTCTTCGACATCTGCTTTACCCTGTTTCTGCTGATCACCTTCTCCTGGTTATTTATACTGATCGCTCTCCTGGTGAAAATATCTTCCCCCGGACCGGTCATCTACAAGCAGGAAAGATGGGGGCTGAAAAACAAGAAGCTGACCATTTACAAATTCAGGACCATGAAGATAAACAGTGAATGGAACAGCGATGGCACCTACCGGCTGACAACCCGCAACGACCCGCGGGTAACGTGGATGGGTAAATTCCTGCGGCATACCAGTCTGGACGAACTGCCCCAGTTCTTTAACGTACTGAAAGGAGATATGTCGTTCGTTGGCCCGCGGCCTCATGTGACACCCTTGCACCTGGAGTTACAGAAAACCGTGCAGCACTACATGCTGCGTCACCTGGTGAAACCCGGTATCACCGGCTGGGCACAGGTCAACGGCTGCCGCGGTGAAAACGAACGGCTTGACTGGCAACAGCAACGTATCAACCTGGATATCTGGTATATTGAGAATTACAGCTGCTGGCTCGACTTTCAGATCATATTCCAGACGATCGTGAACCTGATTAAAGGAGATAAAAATGCTTTCTAAAAATAACACCAGTGTCAAACGTATCCTGTTGATCAGCTGTAATTATGCACCAGAGCCCAATGGCACCGGCAAGTATAACGGAGAGCTGATCAACTGGCTGGCAGCCAAAGGATACGACTGTACCGTACTGACTACTTATCCCTATTACCCCGAGTGGAAAATCAGCGCCTCCTATCGTCCCAAAAAATACCTTTTCTCCCGGGAAACCATCATCGCCGGAAGCAGGCCGGTGAAAGTGTACCGGTGCCCGCATTATGTACCTGCTTTGCCATCGGGCAGCAAAAGGGTATTACAGGACTTCACTTTTAGCCTGGCGGCTTCCGGGAAAATGTTACAGCTGTTACTGCAAAGGCGTTTTGATGTAGTGATCACCATAGCCCCCTCCTTCCATCTGGGCTTACTGGCTGCCGGATATAAATCTTTGCGGCAGACCCGCTTTATTTACCATATCCAGGATATGCAGATAGAAGCCGCCAGTAATCTTGGTATGCTGCGCTCTCCATGGCTGCTGCAGCAGTTGTTCCGGTTGGAAAAATATATCCTGCGGCGGGCGGACGTGGTTTCCTCCATTTCTCCCCAGATGGTGAGCAGCATTGCCAGCAAGGCCTCCCGGGAAGTGCAGCTCTTTCCCAACTGGGTGGACACAGACCGGTACTTTCCGCTCAATAATCGCGCTGCCCTGAAAGAGCAATTCGGCTTTTCCGCCAACAACAAAGTGATATTGTATTCCGGTGCGCTGGGAGAAAAGCAGGGACTGGAAAATGTGTTGGTGGCAGCGCGACAGCTACAGTATCATCGTAATATCCGTTTTGTGATTTGCGGCGATGGGCCTTACCGCCAGCGACTGGAGGCCATGGCCGCCGAATGGCAGCTGGAGCATGTTACCTTCCTGCCACTACAGCCAGCTTCGCACTTCAACCTGTTTTTGAACATGGCCGATCTACACCTGGTAATACAGCGGGGACAAGCCAGCGACCTGGTGATGCCTTCCAAACTCACCACCATCCTGGCCGTAGGCGGGGTACCTATTGTTACAGCCAACGAAGGTTCTGGATTGTACCAGCTGATCAGGCAACATCGTATAGGCATTTCTGTTATAGCAGATGATGCCACCGCTTTGAGCCGTGCCATAGAGGACGCTTTACAGGGAGAAACCGGTCATATTGCAGCCAATGCCCGCAGGTATGCGCAGGAGCAGCTGGCTATCGATCATATCATGGAACGTTTTGAGCGGGAAATCCTACAGGTGCCGCAGCACGTATAGCAACGATGTTCTGGAAGGAGAAAATTTCATAGTGGGCGGGGCTATATTTACCAAGCGGCTGCAACCCATCTGGCAACAACCGGTAAAAATTATACCCGGGTAAGAGATCGATGATATCTTTAAAAAATGTGCGGGAGATCACATTCATCTCATTAAATTCTATTTGTATCACATTCACCATGCCACCAGAGATACACTGGCGGGCCCCTTTCAGCACGGGCAGTTCATGTCCTTCTGTGTCAATCTTCAGCAGCGCTATAGCATCGATCCCATGGGATTGTACATATTCATCCAGGGTCGTTTGGGTAATGGCCACCGCCTCTGCCACACCATCGTGCAGCGTTTCAATCACTTCCCGGTACATGCTGGCATGTTCAGAACCACCGGCACCGGAGTAATCATACATCACTGTTTCAGCTTCCTGGTCGCCGGCTGCCATCCATACTGGTATGAAATCATTTTTTAACGCGGTGGCCTTCAGTTTCTGATAAGCGACCGGATGCGGTTCAAACGCATAAATGGGCAGCTTCACCTCGTACCTGCGCAGCATCTCGGAATAGTTGCCTACGTTAGCGCCAATATCGAAAACCACACCGGAGGAAAGCATACGCCGCCGCTTCAGGTACCGGATAAAAGCCCGTTCCCCCGAAACGCGTTCGTTTTCGTGGTTCTTGATACCCAATCCCAACATACTGGTTTTGTAAACGATGAGGTGGAGGGGATAAAACAATTTTCTAACAAATAAAAAAACAAACAACTGCTTGCAGGTACGGGCTATTCTGTGCATATGTTTCCGGTATTAAAAGGTAAAAGGATGCAGTCATTAATACTTAATGAAGATACGCCCTTAATAACGACAAATATTCATTCATTTTGTTCAATCATATTCGTTCCCAGGTTCCCAGGGCTGAAGCCCTGGGCTAATTTGTTGTTCAGGTTATTTTGATGAGGATTCCTTATGAGAAGAGAATTTGCCGGAAGCTGCATAAAGGAAAAAGCCTTTAAACGGGGTAGTTTAAAGGCTCTTTTTCCTGTTGTTTCATTTTATGCGGGCTTTCACCGCTTAAACCTTTCAGGGTGGAAAGGTTGCAGGTCCATCGATGTTGGTTGCCCGCCAACGAGTTCAGCCACCAGTTTTCCGGTAGCCGCACCCAGACTGATTCCCAGCATGGAGTGACCTGTGGCGATTGTTATATTAGGGTATCGGGATAAGTTTCCGATATACGGCAGACCATCGGCACTGCAAGGCCTGTAGCCATACCATACCTGGTCTGCCGGAGGAACGGCCATATCAAAGTCAGGGAAATACCTTTTCACCGAATCGAAGATACCCTGCACGCGCCGCATCCGCGGAGGTGTATGCAACGGGGTGATCTCCATGGTCCCTCCAAAGCGGATTTTATGGCCATCAAGAGGAGAGATAGCCACCCTTGCTTCGCTGAGGATGATGGAATGATGCACTTTGAATGGCGTGTTTTCAAAAGTTACAGAATAGCCTCTGCCGCCCACCATGGGGATACTGAGCCCGATTTCCCGGGCGAGGGCAGCGCTCCACACACCGGCGGCCAGCACCACGTGATCAGCCCCCAGTGTAGCGGTGGCGGTACGCACGCCGGTGATCCGGTTGCCTGTGGCTGCAAACCCGGTCACTTCCTGATGATGAATAAATTGCACGCCCTGTTTCTCCAGGTACAACTGCAGATTACGCATCAGCAGATTAGGATTCAACTGGGAGTCACCGGGGAAATACACTGCGCCCAATGCCTCCAGTTTCATGTCCGGCTCCATTTGCAAAAGTTCTGCCTTATTCAGCACGCGGGCTTCAATACCCAGTGCTGCGGCCTCTTTCACCGTTTCATGTGCGTGATGGGCGTTCTGTTCCGTCTGGAACAGTTCCATCATACCAATGGGCGCATAGGCGAAATCGAGGCCAGGCACCGTGGTCCATGATTCATACAGCTGTTTGCTGAGCAGCGCGATGTCACGCAGCGGAGCCGCCGAACGCTCCACATGCTGCCGCGTGGCGCTTTTCATAAACTTCAGGCCCCAGTTGACCAGGTCCCGGTTAAGCGATGGCTGTATGTAAAAAGGGCTGGAAGCGTTCAGCATCCATTTGAGCCCCTGCCGCACAATGCCTGGTGTGGCAAGCGGCACAAAGTGGCTGGGACAGATATAGCCGGCATTGCCGTAAGAGCAGCCCTGCGACATGTCCGATCTGTCTGCCACGGTCACGCTGTAACCCGCCTGTTGTAGGTAGTAGGCACTGGCCAGTCCGATGATACCACCGCCGATGATGATTACTTTCATAGTCTGTATCAGATTACCTGTAATCCGTAAGCATAAGGATCGTCTTCCGGATCGATAGAAATAGTGTTGTATCCATATACCCTTGCCCATCCTTCGATGCTGGGGCGGATGGCCGGCATGTTGCCGACGTTTGTTTCTTCCTCTATCCTGCCGGTGAAGCGGGAGCCGATAATGCTTTCATGCACAAAGGCATCGCCGCTTTTCAGTTTGCCTTTAGCGTACCATTGCGCCATACGGGCGGAAGTGCCGGTACCACAGGGAGAGCGGTCGATCGCCTTGTCCCCGTAGAACACAGCATTACGTGCGGTAGAAGTGGAGTCCAATACTGCGCCGGTCCACAATACATGGGAGCAGCCATTGATATTCGGATTGTCTGGGTGTACGAAGCTGCGATTTTCGTTTATCCGTCTGCGTAATTCCCTGGCCCATCCGATGAGCTGGGAGGCCGTGAAATGTTCCAGTCCGGGGAAACGTTCCTGTACATCTACAATAGCATAGAAGTTGCCGCCATAAGCCACATCTACGGTGAGTGGTCCCAGATCGGGGCAGTCCACCACGATGCCGGTAGCAGCCAGGTAAGACGGTACGTTGGTGAGCTTAACGCTTTTCACCTTGTTGCCCTGCTGTTGGTATTTTACTTCGACCAGTCCTGCGGGTGTTTCCATTCTCACCCTGCCGCGTGTCTGCGGGTTGATCAGTCCTTCTTCAATGGCGATGGTGATGGTACCGATAGTACCGTGGCCGCACATAGGCAGGCAGCCGCTGGTTTCGATAAAGAGCACCGCCACATCGTTGGCCGGATCATGTGGCGGATAAAGGATACTGCCGCTCATCATGTCATGCCCGCGGGGTTCAAACATCAGGCCTTTCCTTATCCAATCATATTCCCGGAGAAAATGGTCCCTTTTTTCGCTCATATTGCTGCCTTTCAGGACGGGGCCGCCGCCGGCCACCAGTCTTACCGGATTACCGCAGGTATGTGCATCGATGCAGAAAAATGTATGCTTCACGGTGGATGTATTTGTTGGTTAATAAAATGGTGGAAGCCTAACGTTAACGGGTAAACTGATTATCGACCAGTCGCCATATACCACGCGGATTAGCCGTTTTCAGCTCATCGGGCAACAGTGTGTCCGGGAACTGCTGGAAGCATACAGGCCTTACCCAGCGCCGGATAGCGGCGGTACCTACAGACGTGAAACGTGCGTCGGTGGTGGCAGGATATGGGCCGCCATGTACCATGGCTGCACATACTTCCACCCCCGTAGGGGCTCCATTCAGGATGATACGGCCGGCGAGGGTGACTTGTACGTCGACTACTTCCTTCCATTGGGAGAGATCTTCTTCGGTGGCCATCACGCTGGTGGTCAGTTGTCCTTTAAGGCTTCTGAGCAAAGCCAGCAGCTCGGTTTTGTCTTTGCATGCAACCACCAGGGCATGTGGACCAAACACTTCCTCTTTCAGTGCAGGGTTGGCCAGTATGGCCGCGCCGGAAGTGATGGCCAGCGAAGGGCGTACGGCGCTGGCATCAAAATCCAGTACCGGTGCGGGTGACAGCGTCACCTCCTGACTGGCCAGCACACGGCTGCGTCCTTCGAGGAAAGCGCTGTGAATACCCGGGTGCAACATTTTCTGCGGCGCTGTTTTTTCCAGCGCAGTGCCCAGTTGCTGCTGAAACGCTGTAAAGGCAGGGCTTTCCAGGCCTATCAGCAGGCCCGGATTGGTGCAGAACTGTCCTGCCCCGAGCGTGATCGAAGTAGCAAACATTTCGGCCAGTTCAGCGCTACGTGTTTCCAACGCCTGTGGCAGGAACACCACCGGGTTTACGCTGCTCATCTCTGCAAAAACAGGGATGGGCGTTTCCCTTTCCGCTGCATAGGCGCTGAGAGCTTTACCGCCCTGTAGAGAGCCGGTAAAGCCAACGCCTGAGGTATAGGGATGAACGACCAGCGCTTTGCCGGTATGATAATCGCCGGTGACATGCTGCACGGTATACGCGGGCATACCGCTTTGTATAATAGCTGCCTGTATGGCTTCAAACATCAGTTGGGAAGTGCGCGGATGTGCAGGGTGGCCTTTTACCACCACCGTAGCGCCGGCAGCCAGCGCACTGGCGGTATCACCACCGGCAGTAGAGAAGGCAAAAGGAAAATTGCTGGCGCCGAAAACCACTACCGGCCCTACCGGTAGCAACATCCGGCGGATGTTGGGCGTAGTATCTATCACCGCTTCTACCCAGCTGCCTTCTTTTATGAGATCGGCAAACTTCTGAAGCTGCGTAGTGGTACGTACAATTTCTCCGTTCAGCCTGGCCATGGGCAGGTTGGTCTCCTCGCCTGCCGTTTTCACCAGCGCCTCACGCCGCGCCGTGATCTCCGCCCCGATCGTTTCGAGGAAAGCCGCACGTTGTAACGGTGGAATATTTTTGTATTGCTCGTAGGCTGTGGCAGCCTGCTGCATAATCTGATCTATCTGCATACATGGAAATTATAAAGAGAGGTAATCAGGCAAAACCGGGCGTTGGGCTACGGCAGTGCGAATTACCTGCAGCACTCTTTCTCTTTCTGCTCCTTCGAGTATCAGGCGCGGTGCACGCACATATTCGCTTCCCAGTCCCACTTCGGCTTCTGCCAATTTAATAAATTGTACCAACTTAGGATACAGGTCCAGCTCCAGCAAAGGCAGGAACCAACGGTAAATTTCCACGGCTTCCTGAACGCGGCCGGCTTTAATCAACCGGTGTATGGCGACTGTCTCCGCAGGGAAAGCATCTACCAGTCCGCCTACCCAGCCATGAGCGCCCAGCACCATTTCTTCGAGTGCCAACGTATCAAGGCCGCATAATATTTTAAAACGGTCACCAAAACGGTTGATCATACGGGTAACGTTCGACACGTCGCGGGTGGATTCTTTAACAGCCTGGATATTAGGCAGTTCCTGTAACTGGTCGAAGATATCCAGGGTGACTTCTATCTTATAATCAACAGGATTGTTATATACCATTACCGGCAGGTCAGTGGAGGCGGCAATCGTTTTGAACCAGGTGGCTGTTTCACGTTCATCGCTTTTATAACGCATGGGCGGCAGCAACATAATACCGGAAGCACCCCATTTCTTTACCAGCGCGGCCTGTTGTATCGCGTCGCGGGTTGCGCCTTCAGCGATGTTGACTACCACGGGGATTTTACCGGCTACTTTCTCTACGGTGAACTTCGTCAGGGTTTCTTTTTCTGCGGTGGTCAGTGTGCTGGCCTCACCGAGCGATCCGCCCAGGATGATACCATCAATACCAGCTGCCAGCTGGGCCTGGAGGTTTTTGTCAAACAAAGGCAGGTCCAGTTCGTCGGCTGCAGTGAATTTGGTAGTGATGGCGGGAAATACGCCTTTCCATTCGATAGACATGATATTCTTTTTTTTCCCAAAAGTATTCATGACACCCTCAGTTGGCTTTCCCGATTGTAATCAATTATAACCCGATATTAACCAGTTTTGAAAAAAACAGGGATACCTTACCGTTTTTTAACCAGTTCAACCTACCTAAGGTTACAATACGGTTAATATTCGTAATATTGACCCATCCAAGAACAACCGGCAGTAATTATGAAAGTCTTACAGTTTACCGTACCTGTACCGCTAGATAAAACTATCATTGTGCAGAGAGATGTGTTGCCTTACTTTTACCCGCATCTGCACCGGCACCAGGAAGTACAGCTTACATGGGTACAACAGGGGGAAGGCACGCTCGTGGCTGACAATAACATGCATGCTTTCCGGCCTAATGATATCTTCTGGCTGGGAGCCAATCAGCCACATATCTATAAAAGCGATCCTTCCTACTTTGCCCCCAGGAGCCGTAAGAAGATCATGGCGCTGGTCATCTTCTTTAATCCTGACGGCAACCTGTCGGCGCTGTTCAACCTCCCGGAAATGAAACCGTTGAAGAACTTTGTACTGCAACAACAGTGCGGGTTTAAGGTACCTTCACTGCAAACGCCCGACATCTCGGCGCAAATGCTCCGTATCGCCAACAGCAGTGGCCCTGAACAACTGATGCATTTTGTGGAACTACTCCGGCTGCTCTCCGGATACCCGGATATTAGCCCATTGGCAGCGGTCAATAAAAAGGTGACTGTCAGCGATCATGATGGTATCCGTATCGGGAACATCTACAACTACATCATGCACAACTACGAACACCCTATCACGCTGGAAGACGCTGCCAGTCAGGTACACATGACACCGCACGCTTTCTGCCGCTTCTTTAAAAAACATACCCTGCATACTTTCGTCTCTTTCCTGAATGAAGTACGTATCAATGAAGCCTGCAAAAAACTGACGGACGGGAATTATGATAATATTGCTACCGTAGCCTACACCAGTGGGTTCAACAGCATCACCAATTTCAACCGGGTGTTTAAATCCGTTACCGGTAAATCTCCCAGTGAATATCTCAATAGCTATTTCCAGCATGTGGAGAAAACCGGTCAATAAACTGTCTCAACCTTTATAACATTCGCGGACCTATACCTGTTATTATGGTGCAACGATATTGCATCACCCGCAAACAATAACCTCATGCGCGTACTACAGTTATTACTCGTGTTTCCGTTGATATTTGTCCCTGCCTCCTTACAAGCGCGGCAACAGGAAAGTAAGGCCGCCACAGCGATACGGCACCTCAAGGAAAACACCAGGGCCAGCCTCGACTCACTGGACAGGGAGCAGGAAAAAATGGAAAACGATGCCGCCCGCCTGAAAAAAGACGCCGTGGCGGACTATAAAAAAGAAAAGGCTGCCATCAAAAAACATGAAGCTAAACTGCGGCAAAAAGTAAAGGAAGAAACAAAAGTAGCTGATGAAAAATGGGAATCCTTCAAAACATCCGTGGAAAAGGAGTTTAACGAACTACAACAGCGGGTACATCATCTCAAAGAAAAAATAAAAAAACAACTACCGGGTGATAATCATAACATGCAGGATGAGCCACCTACAGAAAACAACACCCCTCCTACCACCCTGCTGACGTAAACACCGTTACATCACCAGCACAGCAGCACCTTTTATCTCTCCCCGCCGCAACGCCTGCAATGCCTCGTTGGCCTGCTCCAGCGGATAGGTTTGTACAATAGTGGCCACCGGCACCTGCTGGATGACCTTCATCAGCAATTCACCATCTTTACGTGTGAGATTGGCCACGGAACGAATCGAACGCTCTTCCCACAACAGGCGATAAGGAAATCCGGGGATGTCACTCATGTGAATACCGCCGCATACCACCACACCACCCTTGTCTACCTGCGAAAGCGCCTGTGGTACCAGCGAACCATCCGGTGCAAAAATGATGGCAGCATCCAGCAATGCCGGCGGTGCATCCAGCGAACTGCCGGCCCAGGCCGCGCCCATCTTCAGCGCGAAACTCTCTCCTGATGTATCATCCGGACGGATGAAGGCATAAATGGATTTGTAATGGTACTGTGCTATCTGCACCAGGATATGCGCCGCCGCACCAAAACCATACAGCCCGATATGCTGCGCATGCTCCGGCAACATCCGCCAGGAACGATACCCAATCAGGCCAGCGCACATCAGCGGCGCCCCGCCGGGATGAACGTAGTTTTCCGGTATATGTAAACAATAAGCTGCGAGCGCCAGTACGTAGTCAGCATAACCGCCATTGACGCTATATCCGGTAAAAAGCGCATGCTCACACAGGTTCTCCTGGTCCATCGAACAATATTTGCAATGCCCGCAGGTATAGGCCAGCCACGGCACGCCCACCTTTTCTCCTGGTGATAATGTGGTGACCCCATCTCCCACAGCGACCACTTCGCCAACGATCTCGTGTCCCGGTATCAACGGCAAAGCCGGCGCCGGCAATTCACCGTCGATGATATGCAGGTCTGTTCTGCATACTCCGCAGGCGATCACTTTCATCAATACCTGTCCTGTTGCGGGCGCAGGCACCGGCACCGTTTGCAGCATGAGCGGCTGTCCTTTCTTTTCCATGACCATGGCTCGCATGGTGGAAGGGATGTTGTTCGTCATACAAAACATTTATTGTGTTCCATACAAGGCCATTTCTCGCAGCAGCTGTGCACCGGACCAACGGCCGTCAACCATCAGGCGCCGAAGGGTATACAGCTCCTTCCCTGCTGATGGCGGGCGGTTGAGCTGAAAAGCCGCTTTATAACCGGCCTGCTTCACATGCATGATAATACTGTCGTTGTACGCGCCGAAAGGATAAGCGAAATACCATACCGGCCGGCCTGTGATTTTCTCCAGCTGCCGCCTTGGCTCCACCAGCTCCTTGTTCCAGTCCTTGTATCCGTCCGGAAAAGGATGGTCCCAGGTATGACTGGCCACCACATGTCCTTCATCGGCCAACGCTTTCACATTGGCAGCCGACAGATAACGCGGTTTGTTCAACGTAACCGTCATCACAAAAAACACGCCTTTAAAATGGTACTGCTGTAATAATGGCGCCGCTACCGAATAATGCACATCATGGGAATCATCGAAGGTGATGATACAGGCATGTGGTGGAAATGGTTTATGCTGCTGCATCAGCGCCACCAGTTCATCTGGCAGGATGGTATGGTAACCGCTGTCGGCAAGTGTTTTGAGTTGCCTTTCAAACTGGTTGCGGTCAATATGCAACAAATCGTTCTTATGCTGCCCCGCAGTGGTGATATTGTGGTAACACAATACGGGCAACTGCTGGGCGGTGGTTGTCAGCGACAGGCAACAGCACCAAAAGACAATGAGCCGTTTCATGGTTATTGGTATTGAATGTAAACCGGACGGGGGAACAGAGCCAGCACTTCATCAGGCCCCATCAGGTGGCCGCCGGTAGCGATATCTACCTGATAAAACAATTTAAACCCGGTGAACTGCACCGGCTGGTGAGCGATCCAGGTCCGGTAAGTATTTTTCTTCTTAGTCACGCTGCCAAAGCCATCCATGTCCATCACCAGTTGTACTTCCGGATGCAGGCGGATATTTTTGTAGTTGGTCACCATGCCCCGCGTAAAGCGGTGCACCACCAGTATTTTGGGTGGCAGCCGGTGTTGTTTCACCAGGTCGGCCAGCCAGGAGCTGGCGTAGTTAATATCTTCCGCGTCCATTGTACCGATAACGGTACAGGGAGGCTGACCATGCTTCATGGAATATTCCGGGTCAATGCCCAGGTGCACCTCCGGCCGGACCAGGTATTTTTCCAGCAGCGGCAGCTCCTCCTGCAACTTGCTGTGCCCCGGCTGTATATCCAGGAAAACGAGCGCATGTGCGCGGGTTGCCAGCTCCAACGCTTTGTTGATCGCGGATTCTGGCATACGCATCCGGTATTTACCATCCTTGCCGGGATTACGCTGCGCAGTAACAGCGATGTAATGAAAAGCCTGCAGCACTGGTGTGGACGTATCCGCCGCCTGCCACATGGCAGCTGCAGCTGCCAGTTGTGCCAGCATGGAATCTACAGGCACCGTGCCCAGCACGCCCAGCCGGGGCGTATAAAAGTTTCCATAGTAAGCTACTACCCGATGAAAGGGCAACAAAGCCCCAGGAAGCGGATAATCACGCTGATAAGGCCAGGCTGTAGCAGCAGAGTCATGCAGCAAGCGAAGCATTTTTTGTTGATAGGCTGCCGTATCCAATACAGCTCCGCCTGTCTCCCGCTTGTTGGGAACGGCGGTTATTTCTTTTGTCAACGGGCGTTCTTCCTTCGGGCGGCGAAAGGATTTCCACAGCACCCACCCTAGTATGACCAACACCAATATGCCTGCCATCCATTTTCCGGCCTGTTTCATGTGGTATGTTATTAAGATGATCCGAACTCATAACAAATACTGACGGCAATCAGTTGTATGTTATCCTGACGATAATCAGGACCAGGGTTAACATCCATCATGTCCCAGGCCTGCGAATCATCCTACATTAGCAGTATCAAAAAAGCGGGCCATATGAAACGTCGAGGTAAAAACAGTCCGTCTATTCCGGCTTCGCTGGCGCCTTTGGGCCATGTGAAAGATATTACTGCACAGGAAGTGCAGGCGATACAGGAAAAGCTGAACATTAACAGTATCCGGGAACTGGTGGCGGCTGCCAGCAACGGGCTGTTGGAAACAGTGCCGGGCATCACAGCGGTGCAAATCAAAAATATCAAGCGTGCCTTCAAATTGTATAAAACAGACGATACCCGTGTACCACTATGGGACGCTCGTTTTGCCGGACAGGAATTACTGCGCATCCTCTCCCTGTTTCCGGAAGTGGAAAAAGTAGCGCTCGCCGGCAGCCTGCGACGATGCAAAGACACCGTCGGAGACATCGATATTCTGATACAATCTACCGAAGCCGACAGAAGGAAATTGCTGTACAAAATTTCCCGGATGCCGCAAACGGAAAGTATTGTCGCCACCGGGCCACATCACTTCTGCGTAATCCTGCGTAACCATTTACAGGCGGACATCCGGCTGGCCACCCATAAACATTACGGCGCCAGTTTATTGTACTATACCGGCTCCGTGCCGTACAATCAATACCTGGAAAAACTGGCCGGTGATAAAGGTTTCCGCTTCGGGCCACTGGGGCTGACCGCCAGTCAAACCGGGGAATATGTGGCCGGTGAACAGGAAACAGATATCTTCCGGCAACTGGGTATCGATTACCTGGAACCTGAACTACGGGAAGATTATGATGAACAGACCTATGCATCATTTTATCAGATACCCTCGCTGATCACCTTCAACCAGCTGAAAGGCGATATGCAGGTCCATACCGACTGGAGCGATGGTACCGAAAGCATCGCAGCCATTGCCAGGTACCTGTCGCATACTTTTCCGCATTACCAATACATCGTGATCACTGATCATGTTTCCGGTAATCGGCCTAACCATGTATTGCCCCCTGTAGATGTATACAGACAGGCAGCAGAAATAGACCGTATTAATGGCCTGATGGGATTCGACTATGTAAAAAAAGGCCTGGAAACAGACATCCTGGAAAACGGGGAACCAGAATTAGCCAATGATCTCCTGGAACAGTCAGACTGGGTGACAGCCTCCATTCATACCGATTTCACCAGGGACAATACCGACAGGCTGATCAAGGCCTGCGAGCATCCACATGTTCACTGCATCGGACATCCCAGTGGCAGGATGATCAGTACGCGGCCGCCATATCCGGTGAACTGGGATGCGGTGTTTGATGCGGCCGCCCGGACCGGCACCGCGCTGGAAATCAATTCCCGTCCCAACCGGCTGGACCTGAATGATGAGCTGGTGCACAAAGCCATCTCCAAAGGCGTGAAACTGGTCATTAACAGTGATGCCCGTACGCTTTCCCATTTTGATTTCGTAAAACTGGGCGTATCTGTGGCGCGGCGTGGGGCCTGCGGCAAAAAGGATATTCTTAATACCGGTAGCTGGAAAGATATTGAAGCATTTAAAGCAGCCAAACAACGGTTGTTCCGCCCATAACCCTATTTGTTATTTTCCCCTTCGGGGGATGATAACAAAAAATATTTTACCTGGTTTTGTCACAAAAAGTCCATCATGTCTGTCCCTGATGAAATGGATTTTTTTTATGACTAAAAGCACAATTTCAGCTTACACCAAAGCAGGACATTACTGGTCCGGCGTCACGCTGGCCGTATTCATTGGGTTTCACCTCTTTAACCAGTTGGTTTCTCTCGTGGGGGGAAACGCTCATATCATGGTGATGCAGGCCTTTCGTAGCGTATACCGGCATCCTGTAGTGGAAACCATGCTGCTGGCGGCGGTGGCGTTTCAGGTAATGACTGGTTTCCTGTTGATTTTTACAAGGAAACGGAGCAGCCTGGCAGAGAAAATACAGGTTTATTCCGGGTTATATCTCTCCTTCTTTTTGTTGTTTCATGTAGGCGCTGTACTATATGGCCGTTCACTGGGGCTGGATACGAATTTCTATTTCGCGGCAGCGGGGCTGAACATTTACCCGGCCACTTTCTTTTTCGTTCCATATTACTTTCTGGCTGTATCGGCAATTTCACTGCATGTAGCGGCCATACACTATATCAAAACCGGTTCGCTGCGCTGGTCCAGGGCTATTGCCGTTACCGGAGTGCTGGCAGCAGTGCTGATCATCAGCGGCTTTACCAATGGTTTCCGGTGGCGCCCTATGCCACCGGCGAATAAGCAGTTTATCCGGCAGTCATTTGGCGGTTAGCGGAGTTTATCGGGGTTGCGTACAAAATAAACGGCATGGACCCCTTCTTCGTCCATAGACACCAGCATAACAGTATCCACGGCACCATTGGCATCATAGCAGATCACGCCAGGCCCGCCATTGATGGCAGTTACTGCGAAAGTAAGTTTTGAGCCTTGTTTCGCGTATATCCCCAGCAGGAAAGCTGCAGCTGTTGCGCGGCCCACCAGCGGCACCTGCGCAGCTGTGGCTTTTCCGCCGCCGTCTGAGTAGATGGTGATATCGTCCTTCAGGTAAGTCATCAGTCTGGCGGTATCCCCGCCACTACATGCTTCCAGAAACGCCTGGAACAAAGCGGTGCGCTGTTCGTCCGCAGGAGAGTAGCGCATCTTACCTGCTGCAATCCTCTCTTTGGCGCGGTGAAACAGCTGCCGGCAGTGGTCCTGCTCCAGTGTAAGGACTGCGGCTATCTCTTCATAGGAATAACTCAGTGTCTCCCTCAAAATAAACACGGCCCGCTCCAACGGATTCAGTGTCTGCAACAAAATCAGCAATGCAAAGGAGATATCCCGGTCATGGATATACGAAAAACGTTCCTGGAATAGCGGAGAAGGCAGATCGATGCCCGGATACACGGTCTTCTTACGGGCTTCCAGCAGCGAGAGACACCGATGCATCACTGCTTTGACGAGGTAGTTTTCCGGATGCACGATGACTGCTGCGTCCTGCCGGGAATACGCCAGGAATACATCATGCAGGATATCTTCCGCATCCATGGCGTTTTTTGTCATCTTGTAAGCGACAGCAAAAAGGGTAGGCTTATACTGTTCAAAGGCAGTCATCTAACAACTTTTTGGGTCCTGCAAAGCATGATATTCATCGCCCCAGTCGCACAATGCCTGGATGGTAGGCACCAGCTTTATGCCGATGGGCGTGAGTTTATATTCCACACGCGGCGGCGTTTCGGCATATATCTTCCTTTCGATGATGCCGTCGCGTTCCAGTTCGCGCAATTGCATCGTCAGCGTGGCATGGGTGATATCCTTCATTTTCTTCCGCAGCTCACCGAAGCGCAGGGGACATCCTTTGCGGATGGCATTGAGCAGCAGCAGCTTCCATTTTCCACCGATCACCTTCATGGCTTTTGTCATGGCACAGTTATTTTCTCCCTCCCATACATCTTTCTCCAACTGTGTATCTAACTGACTATCATCAATAGTATTTTTTTTCATACCAGGTATTATTCTTTAAACTACTTGTTACAATTCACTGTCCGCCGCAACTTTGGCAGCGATAAAGTTAACAAATTGGACATTATGAAGAGACTACAATTGAAATGGTTATCGCTCCTGATCGTATCTACATCTGTATTTCTGGCTGTCATTGATATTTTTATTGTGAACGTGGCCCTGCCCTCCATCCGTCAGGGAGTACAGGGCAGTGAATCGGATATGCAGCTGATCATTGCGCTTTACCTGCTGGGATATGCCGCTTTCCTGATCACCGGCGGGCGGCTGGGCGATCACTATGGCAGGAAAAGGGTATTCATTGTGTCCATGTTGTTGTTTACGTTCAGCTCCTTGTTGTGCGGCCTGGCGCAAACAGCATGGCAACTGAATGCAGCCCGGTTCATCCAGGGCACCAGCGCTGCTTTTATGATACCACAAGGCATCAGTTATATACACGTCTTGTTTCCCGAACATAAAGAAAGGATCAAAGCACTGGGCATTTACGGCAGTATTGCCGGTTCCGCCTCCGTGATAGGCCAGTTCCTGGGCGGATTGTTACCCGATGTACATTGGATCGTGGAAGGCTGGCGGTTATTGTTCCTGATCAACCTGCCACTGGGACTGGCAGCGGCGGCACTGGCCGGCCGTTATCTCAACGATACGGCGCAACACCGGGAAGGCCGTTTTGATATCAGCGGCGTGGCATTGCTCACCATCGCACTGTTCGCCTTAATATATCCGTTGATCCGTGGCCGTGAGTTGGGCTGGCCGTTATGGAGCATATTGTCCCTCGCCGGGGCGGTAGCCGTACTGCTGCTTTTCGGCTACGACCAGCAGCGCAAGCTGGCAGCGCAGCAGAACCCGCTGATCAATATCCGGTTGTTCTCCTATAAAGATTTCAACATCGGGCTTTGCGCCGTATTGTTTTATTTTATGGTGCAGGATTCCTATTTCCTGATCAATGCCATATTCATGCAGACAGGACTGGGATATAGTTCCTCTGAAACGGGCATCCTCTTTGTGTTTCAGGGCGTGGGCTACGTAGTGGCGTCACTGTTATCTATTCCGTTGGTGAAACGGTATGGTAAAAGGGTATTGCAAGGCGGTGTCCTTATCATGATCCTATCGCTGCTGATGCACCTGGTGTTTTTCCGTGCTGCGGCCATGCCGAAAACTGTGTTACTGGCCACCCTTTTCTTTTACGGCACCGGCTGCGGTTCCGTATTGCCCTCCTTATTGACTATGGCGCTGAAAAGCATTCCCGTACATTTTGCCGGTGCAGCATCCGGCACGTTTTCCACTTTCCAGCAAACAGCCGTAGCGTTGGGCATTGGCGTCACCGGCGGTATCTTCTTCAGCCTGTTGGGCGATGCCCCTTCGCTGTCCGTCTACCTGCACGCCTATCAGATCGCCACCGGCGTCAATATCGGTTTTCTCCTGCTGGTAAGCGTCTTCCTGTATATCCTGCCCGAAGGGCAGCAAACAATAACGGCAATGGCTATACATTAATTCCTGTCAGTGATGGGTGATAAAGACCGGCTGGCTGATCAGCTTCAATACCGGTTCCATGGGATTGGGCATTAAAAGGTTGGACACCACATTTCTGCCAAACGCGCCCATCACGATCATTACTTTTTCTTTTTCAAAAAGATACTCTAACAGCCGCGCCTGTACGTAATCATCTTCCAGTACAATCAGGGAACCGCCAGGATAATGGGTATGTAACCATTCTTCCAGCTTTTCCATGTCACCTTTCACCGGGTGATCTTTGGACGTAACACTTAGCACGGTGGCTTTGTGGCAGGACAGTTGCGGGAGCAGGTAAGTAAACTGCCGCATGGCATGCATACAGGCGTTGCCACCGTTATAGGTGAAAATAATTTCGTTTATCCCTTCAAACTTCGGTGGTGCAATGATAACCGGGCATTCCGCCTCTTCCAGTACATCTCTGACAAATGAAGTAGGTGTGGTTTCCGGCCGCCAGGAAAAGGAGGTTGCGGCATCTACCACCAGCAGGTCGGCATACCTGCTTTCTTTCAACACGGCTTTCAACGGCATGCCTGCATGTTGATGAACAGTACAGTCCACCTCATTGAGCTTACATTGACTGATAAAACGTTTGATGTTCTCGTCCCGGTACAGTTCTTTCTGTTGTGCGATAGGCGCGCCGGGAACGGATTCTATCACACCTTTTTCACGGATGTCTTCCAAAGAGCGCAACTCCATTTCCTGGTTCTCCAGGAACACGCCGGTCAACCGGGAATGGGTAAGGTTGGCCAGATAGCAGGCGAAGTCAAGACAACTTTTGCTCATGCATACGACATCTGTTACAAATAATATTTTTTCCATGGTCAGGGAGATTATTCTTTTTCCGGTTCTTCCGGCAATTGGAAAGCAGTAGCTTTTTCAGCATCCCCGGCGTTTAATTCCTCCAGCGTAAGATGTCCGGTGGTGGTGGTTTGTAACCAAATGTCCCCGGCTTTATGAAAAATATGTCCGTGCAGGCCGAAAAGGCACCTCAGATCATGTTCTACCGCCAACGCGGTGCGGTAATGGCTGATGTCCAGCCAACCGAAGCTGTGTAATATCCTGATTTTCTCTATCGGTGTGTTAGCAGCAAACTTATCTTTCTCATCACAACATTCTCCCGGCAATGCTGACTTGTGGAAAAACTCCAGCTTCAACCTCGGATACAGGCGGCGGAACCGTTCCTGAACGTCGGCAATGATCGCTTCTTCACTAATATAGATCTGCATAACCCATAGCTTTAAAACGCTGATACAATACTACGATGACACCGTATTTTCCCCAATGAGATCAGTCAGGACAAAGACTGACAATAGTCATATCCTTTGCTGCAACCGCATAAATCCTTAACTTTCCGCCAATTGTGTTTTTTATACTAAGACTCATCGATCATGAATTTACATGTCAGCGATCTGGATATCGACTTACAGCTCAGTATTTTCGCCGCCGTGATGGAGCGTACCCCCGGGCTGGTGGCCGTCAGGGAAATGGCTTCGGGACGGTTGAAATACATCAACGAAACCGGTATCCGGATGTTGGGCACCGACGATTTCCCTTCGCTGGAACTGTTACTGGAACAAAATAAACTGGGCACCGGTAAAGCAGTACAGGGCGCCGCTTTCTCCCCGGATGAGCCGCTGTTGCAGGAAAGACAATGGAAAAATGTACAAGGGGAAACCTATACCGGTCTTTATGAAGAAATGGTGCTCAAACACAAAAATGAACAATACTGTTTCTTCCGGATCACCGACAGCCAATCTGACCGTCGTTATAAACTTCAGCTCAGCAAAGAATTACAGCGGTTTGGCGCGTTATTCAACTATGCCAGTATCGGTATTGTGGTAGCCAACCAGGATGGTGATATTACGCTGATCAATGACTTCGCGCTCACCCAGTTCGATTACCGGCGGGAAGAGCTGACGGGGCAGAAAGTAGAAAAACTGATCCCGCGACGCCTGCACCAGAAGCACATCGGTCACCGCGAAAGATACAATGCCGCACCGCAAAGCAGGCCGATGGGCATCGGGCTGGACCTCTTCGCCGTTCGCCGCGATGGCTCCGAGTTCCCGGTGGAAATCAGCCTGAGCCACTATTCCAACGAAGAAGGACATTTTGTGATTGCTTATGTCAGCAATATCACTGAAAGAAAAAAAGCGGAAGAACGCATCGAAAGACTCAATAACGAGCTGGAAAGCATGGTGGAAGAACGTACCCAGCAGCTGGTAAAAGCACTGGCAGAACTCGAAGCCTCTAAAGAAGAGCTGACTATCGCACTCAGCAAGGAAAAGGAACTGGGCGACCTCAAATCACGCTTTGTGTCTATGGCTTCTCACGAGTTCCGTACGCCGCTGAGCACCATCCTGTCCTCCGCTTTCCTGGTAAAACACTATGCCGCAGAAAGCGAACAGCCGGTACGCAACAAACATATTCAGCGCATCGTGAACGCTGTCAGCTTTCTGACAGACACGCTCAACGATTTCCTGTCTGTCGGAAAAATCGAAGAGGGCAAGCTACAGGCGCGGTATTCCATGTTCCAGATCAAAGATTATTTCCAGACCATCATACAGGAAATGCAGGGCATCATCCGGGAAAAACAGACCATCCAATATGAGCATACCGGCGAAGAAGTTTGCTGGCTGGACACCTCGCTGCTCCGGCATATCGCCATGAACCTGCTCGGCAACGCCATTAAATTCTCCGCTGCCGACAGCACCATCGAGATGTACACCCGCATGGAAGACAACCTGTTTACCGTTATGATCAAAGATTACGGCATCGGTATGTCGCAGGAAGACCAGCAACATCTCTACGAACGTTTTTACCGGGGCGCCAACGTAAGCAACATCCAGGGCACCGGTCTTGGACTGCATATTGTACAGAAATACAGTGAACTGATGAACGGCGCCATCTCCTGTGCCAGCGAGCTGGGCAAAGGCACCGTATTCACCATTACTTTCCCTGCTGATCCCATAAATATTCCGTAAGCATATGAAGACGATCCTGTTGATAGAAGACAATGAAGAATTAAGAGAAAACACGGCAGACATCCTGGCTATTGCCGGTTATCATGTATTGACCGCAGAGAATGGAATGACCGGCTTTGAAAAATTGCTGGAGCACAAGCCCGACCTCGTTATCTGTGATATCATGATGCCCGTGCTGGACGGCTTTGGCGTGCTGCATCTGATGCAACAGCATGAAGCCGTTAAGGACACCCCGTTCATTTTCCTCACGGCCAAAACAGAGCGGGCCGATTTCCGCAAAGGCATGGGCATGGGCGCTGACGACTATCTGACCAAACCTTTCAGTGGCACGGAGTTATGGGAAACCGTGGAAAACCGGTTGCGCAAAGCCGCCATCCGCAAAAAAGAATTCCCGCCCAACCTGCAGGGCATGAACCGTCTGATGTTTGAAGCTACCGGCAAAGCCTCGCTGGAAGCGCTGGCCGAAGGACGTAACATCGACAAGTACCGTAAAAAACAAGTGATCTATACAGAAGGCAACCACCCTACCCGCCTCTTCTTTGTACAGAAAGGCAAGGTAAAAACCTGCAAGACCAACGACCAGGGCAAAGAACTGGTGCTGGACATTTATGCAGAAGGTGATTTCCTCGGTTATAACGCCCTGCTGGAAGGCTCACTGTATAAAGAAACAGCCGTGGCCATGGAAGATAGTGAGATTGCCGTTATCCCTGCCACCGACTTTGAAGAGTTGTTGAACAACAACCACGAAGTGGCCTCGCAGCTCATCAAAATGCTGGCTAAAAACATCAGCGACAAAGAACAGCAACTATTGGGACTGGCATACAATTCCCTGCGCAAAAAGGTAGCGGAAGCTTTATTGAATCTGCTTAAAAAATACAATCCACCCAAGGACACGCCGCTGGTGATCAACATCAGCCGGGAGAACCTGGCCAACATAGCCGGTACCGCCACCGAGTCACTGATCCGTACACTGAGCGATTTCCGCGATGAACAACTGATCGAGATAAAAGAAGGAGCCGTGGTGATCCTGAATGAAAAAAAACTGGCCGGTATACTGGCTTAGACCAACGGGAAAGACTGCCGCAGATAATGACGGAAGTCAGCATCCAGCATATCAAAATGTTGTTGCACCATTGTAAACCTTCTCTCCATCATCAGTTCCGATACGGTAGCGTCTTTCAGCCCCGTCATAGTTTGAACTGATGCCAGCACGCCCTGCTGCTCACTGATTTCGTGGCGCAGCAGGGCTATCTGTTCGTCCATCTTCAGGAACCGGCTCTGAAAATATTCCAGCCGCCCCAGCTCCCTCCGGTCAAAGTCTGTTGATAAAATCCGGGCCAGCTTCAGCTTAAAACATATATTCTCATCTTCCAGGACCTTTAGCAGGTATTTACGCGATTCTTGCTGTGCCCGCAGTTCCTCCAACTTGTCCTTCATCGTCCGTTGTTTATAGTAATCCGGCACAAATTAGGGAAGCGGCATTTCCTGATTAATGACAGGGATCAGCCGCCTCAATGATATCCGTCATTGCCTTCGGCCAATGGGCATCCGACCTTTGTTACAGGTTATTTTTCAGTGTCTTATAAACGATGCCAGATGAAAAAGATACTGTTGGCTGTGGATGACGGCCACTTCCCGGAAGGCGCCTTCCGGTTTGCCCGGAAAATACAGGAACTGGAGCCCATTACGCTCTGCGGTGTATTTTTACCGGAGCTGGACTTTGGTACCAATGTCAGCTATACCTCTTTGTATATACCGCTGACAGAAAACTATGCTGCGGTCTCCATCCAGCAAAGCATACAGACATTCAGGGAATACTGCCGGCAGTATAATATCAACCACCTCGTACACCACGACCTGAACGAATATGCACTAAAGCTGTTACGGAAAGAATCACTTTTCTCAGACCTGCTATTATTAAGCAGCGAGAAATTTTATGCGGACCTGCTCTATGGCCCCGGCGGATTTCTGGGCAGCGCCCTGCACCAGTCGGCATGCCCGCTGATTGCTGTCCCGGAAGATGCCACTTTCCCCGAAAGCCTCATCCTCACCTATGATGGCAGCGCCTCTTCTGTATACGCGATCAAAAGTTTTGCCTGGTTGTTTCCTCAGCTATGCGAACTAAAAACAACTTTATTGTACAGCCATACGGATGATACCCGGCGACCAGATACCGGAGATATTATGGAACTGGTACAACATCATTTTCCCAATCTGGATACCGGGGCGATTGATACCATCCCCGAAAAATACTTCAACACATGGCTGAGTGAGATCCCCCACCCGATGGTGATATGCGGCGCCTATGGCCGCTCATTGTTATCAAGGGTGTTCCGGCGCAGTTTTGTGGAAGATACACTGCGTGCACACCAGGTACCGGTGTTTATTGCGCACCGTTGACCGCATACTTGTTTCCTTTCAGGGTGTTGATCATCTTGTCCAATGCGGTGGTGTTAGTAGCCGGGACCACTACTGATTGTTTGATCATAAACAGGCGGGTGGTAATATAACCGGAGGACAGGCTACCACCATGATTTTGAGAGAGCACAACTGTCTGCCCGTTTGCAGGTTTACCGGTCCAGATATACACACTGTCTTTTCCGTCCGTGTATCGATCAACGTTAGTTCCCAGTAAAGCCGTCAACCGTTTCACTATTTCTGCATTACGCAGACTGGCAGCGAGGTTTGTTTCTACAATCTCCACACCTGCCTTACCGGTACGGGCTTCATCATCAAACAAAAAAGAAATGCTTTTGCCCCAACCGTTGGCAGAGAGCAGCGTATCGCGGGAATCGCCCGAAAACAGCAGGTCTCCATAGCGAAAATCACGCACCTTGTCAATCATTTTGCTGGGCAGGGTGGTAAACGGGTCGCGGCTGACCACATGCTTTCTGTAATTCATGTAACTGTTCACATCCATGGTCCAGTAATGCTGGTAAAGGTCTGTTTTTATATTACAGGCACTGATCATTATCAGGAGCAACCACAGCACACTATATAAAGCAATACGGTACATACGATAAGTTTCGTCATGCAGTTAACGGTAAGGCCGCAAAGGTATTGCATACCATTCATAAAAAAATCCGGACAGTGCTTGTATACTAAAACGTTTAACCTTATTTTTAATCAGACCGCTGCAAAATTCTAAATTCCACGACATGAAAAAACTCATCTTTCTGCTGGCTGCAGCCTGTGTACAGCTGTCGGCCTATGCCCAACAACCCTTCAACGGCCTGGACATGAACATGGGCAACCTTTCCCGCCTGTCGGACGCCAAAACACGGTCCATCAGCCCGGAGAACTTCACCGGTGAAGCCGGTAAAGGCGGCATGGCCACCCTGGAGCAGGGCAACGCCCGTCATGCTGCCCGGGAACTGGGACAGGGCTGGAAAGTGAATCCCTACATCTTCATAGAGCCCGGCAAAACCGTTACGCTGGCCGAAATCAATGGCTCCGGCGCTATCCAGCATATTTGGATGACACCTACCGGCAACTGGCGCTATTCCATTCTCCGCTTCTACTGGGACGACGAAACCACTCCTTCCGTGGAGGTACCTGTGGGCGACTTCTTTGGCATGGGATGGGGCGAATACGCACCTCTCAACTCCCTCGCGGTATGTGTTAATCCAGGCAGCGCTTTCAACTGCTACTGGTCCATGCCCTTCCGGAAAAAATGCCGGATCACCATGGAAAATATCAATACCGAAAAAATGACGCTGTATTACCAGGTCGACTATACGCTGACGACCGTTCCTGAAGATGCCGGTTATTTCCATGCGCAGTTCCGGCGCAGCAATCCCGTGAAAGACGCCAGCTACACCCTGGTGGACGGCATCCGCGGGAAAGGACAATATGTAGGTACTTATCTTGCCTGGGGCGTGAATAACAACGGCTGGTGGGGAGAAGGAGAAATTAAATTCTTTATGGATGGCGACAGCAAATATCCCACCATCTGCGGTACCGGCACAGAAGACTATTTCTGCGGCTCCTATAACTTCGACGTCAAAGGGAAATACCAGGAATTCTCTACGCCTTATGCCGGGCTGCCACAGGTAATACGGCCTGACGGGCTGTATAAATCACAACAACGTTTCGGGTTGTACCGCTGGCATATCATGGACCCTGTCCGCTTTGAAAAAGAGCTGCGGGTAACCATACAGGACCTGGGCTGGCGCAGTGGCGGCCGTTACCTGCCACAACAGTCTGATATCAGCAGCGTCGTGTTCTGGTATCAGCGGGAGCCACATGCGCCCTTTCCAAAACTACCGTCCATGAATGAACTGGAAGTGAATTAGCAGCCTTATTCCCATTTAAACATCTTCACAGACAGCACCGCCACGATAACGGCCCATACGGTCAAGCCGCCCAGCTGCACCGGCACCTGCCATATGTGAGCACCTTCAAAGGCGATCTTCCGCAGGCCGTCCACGAAGAAAGTGAGTGGCAGGCACTCACAGAAAGTACGTAGCCATACCGGGTAGTTCTCTACCGGGAAAAAGAGGCCGCACAACAATATCTGCGGCACCGTGATGGTATTGGCCACCGGCGCAATGGAGCTTTCGTTGCGGATAACGCCGCTGATCATAAAACCGATCCCCGTGAAGATCACGAGGCCAAATACAGACAACAACAACATCTCGAGGAAAGTAAGGATACCATTGACCAGTGTGAAGTCGAATGCGAAATATCCCAGCGCGGTGATGATGATAAAGCAGATGATCTGAAACACCAGGCGGCTCATCATTTCACCGAACAACAGCGAAGCGCGGCTGATGGGCGTCACAAAAATACGTTTCAGCACCAGCGTATGCCGCAGGTTGAACAACAGGAAAGCAGAGCCGAATACCCCCGCCATTAACAGCGAAAAGCCCAGCTGACCGGGAAGGATAAAATCGATCTGCCGATATACGCGGCCAGGTATGGTGACCACGTCCAGTTTTGCAGCCACCGGTTGGCCTTGCAACACCTGTTGATTAATACGGCTTGTCACCTCCTGCAGCGCCGCCTCTACCAGCGGCCGTTTGTCGGCCACCGCACCGGAGCTGAGCAGGGTCAGGCCATATTGCGGCACCGGGGCGGTCATTACCGGGGCGGGTATACGAATAATGCCGGCTATACGTCCTTTTTTCAGGGCGCCGAGCTGCGTCAGCGAATCGGTTTCTTTTGACAGGCTGAAGATGCTGATATCTTTTACAGCACGGTATACGGGACTGCTGGTATCACTGCCGGGGGCAATGGCCACAGGAATTTTCACAGCCGTGTTATCAACCATTGCACCGAACACCGTCACAAAAATGATGGGAAACAATAGGGCGAATACAACCGAAGTAGGGCTACGCAGGGTAGCAATCAGGCTGGCACGGGCCATCACCAGACCGGCCCTGAGCTGACTATATTTTTTTGTCATAGGGAACCAAAGCTACAGTATTCTTTCAAAGATTCATTTTCCGGGAACATATTATATTTGCCCTTCACAATGCGGTCCCCTAATACCCAAGGCTACTATGAAAAAAGTGATTACAGGCAAAGATATCGTACGCCAACTCAAAGCAGACCTGATCGGCAAAGACTCCTACCGCGGAGTTACGCTGACCTATACCTGGCTGGCCAACCAGTTTGGCCACTTTTCCCTCGGCTTCATTCCTACTTTTGTAGGTTATCTTATCCTGAAGCGGCATTTCAGCGAACAACAGGCATCCCTGTATGCCGCGCTGGCGGTAAGCCTCTTCTGGCTGACGTTTGAAATCTTTAACTTCCTGGGACCGTTGCTGTCCAGCAAATCCAGGAGCACCTACGTTTTCCAGCCGGCATGGGGCAACATTGCTTTTGATACCATCACCGACCTGATGTACTTCTGGTCCGGCGCACTGATGGCTTCTATCCTTTGCGCCTATACGACAACTGCGCTCATCGCCCTGCTAATATTGACGGTGCTGGTACTTTATCCGGCTTACTACTGGTATCTCACCAAAATGTACCTGCAGGTGCCCTCCTATCCTTTCCAGTTCAGGTTGAGCCAATGGAGCACAGAGTATATCCCCGAAGAAGACATTGCGCTGGTACGCCGTTTCCTGGACAACGAAGAACAGGGCATGCACCTGTTCCTCTTCGGCCCTAAGCGCAGCGGTAAAACGAGCCTGAGCGTGGCTATCGCCACGGAACTGTCCATCCGCCACCAGTCTGCGGTGTATACGTCTGCCATGAAGCTGTACTGCATGTTCTTTGAACATGACGATGACAGCGCGGCCAACGTATTGTGGACCTGGCGGAAAGCTTCTATCCTGGTGATAGATGATATTAATCCGGGAGACCCTATCAAGGAAGATATTATCACCCCGGAAAGATTCCTCAGCTTTGTCGATACCTTCTCCACCAACGATATTAACCGCACGGTGCTCCGCCAGACCAATGTGATCTGGGTATTGGGAGATGATGATGTTTCCAGGAAACTGTCGGAGAGATGGCAGGATATGCTGACGGGCATTGGCGTGGAGAAAGAGAAACTACTGTCTCTCAATCTCCAGTTATATAGCCAGGCTCCTGTTAAGGCAGAATATGATTTGCGTATGCAAAGCTGATCAGGTGGGTCAGGCTCTTTACCTCGAAACGTTTATACATCGGGATGATCCGTTTTTCGATAGCCGATTGGGACACCCCAAAACGGGCCGCTATCTCTTTGAAGGAAAATCCTTCCGCCACGAGCGACAGGGCTTCTTTTTCCTTTTCTGAAATAGCGTAGTGCCGGAACAGTTGTTTATTGAGGTCCTCCTCAAAGGTCGATTTTTCGGGGCCATAGGCAGCGTAACGCATCACATTGCCCAGCTGAATGCTCTCATTCTTCTGGGAATGCCCGATGATGGCCGTTACCCTTCCTTCTTCCGTGGCAAATACCCCTACTTTGGTAATCAGCGGCACATGGGTACCATCTTTATGGATCTTTTTCAGTTCAATGGTAAAGCTGTACTGTTCGAGGTCCTTTGTTTTGTTATGCAGGAACATCAGCGCCTTGTCATTGAGTTCATTGGAAAAGGGAGCGTACTCCGGCGCCGTGATGTTGACGAACGTCATCATGGTCATTTCATCGTCCCGATAGCCGAGCAGCGGTTCCCAGCCGTCGGCATATAACATGCGGTTTTCTTTGAACGAATAGATATAAATCGCCTCATCCGGAAACCTCCGGATGATCTTCTTAAAATGCTGTGCTTCCGGACTGCTCAGGTCAGCCGGTACGTCTGTAATAAATGTTTTGGAATAATGCCCCAACTTATCCGGATCCATTCGTTTTTTGTCATAAATGTAAAAATAATATCACAACCTGCGTAATTACGCAGTTGACTGATTATGAACGTACTGGTAATTTTGCGTCCGTAAACCATCAGAAATGGATCTGCAGGAAAAACCGCTTAAGAGGCCTTTTGTCCAGCGAATTCACCCGGTTTAATGGTCCGGCAAGGAGGCAAGAACCGGAGACCATAACCAGGAGTGGTTACCAGCCCAAAAGTTGAGATAAAGGAATGTGTTAAAAACCGAGGAAAAGTTTGTTAGAAAAAGCCCCATCCTCATTGATGCAATGTCCCCCAGGGATAACAGCTACGGTGCATGGACCGGATCCATCCAGGTCCATGCCTGTACTGACCCTGACAGGTTGGCCCCAAAAGATATTGATTTTGTGTTAAGATTGTCATGAATTTTTTGACTGTTGAATTACCCCCGAATTGTTAATCCTACTAGTTTCAATTATGAAGCAACCTGGCGAGGCCCCGGCCTCGCCATTTTATTTTCACCAGCTTATCATGATCACCGCCATGATAAAAAAAAGATATGGATCATTTCATTAAAACTATACATCCAAAGAACACTCCCGCATCAAGTCCACCTTTACCCCTGGGTTACTATAGGGGGGCTGTATGTACCATAGCGATATATCCAGGGAAAAACACTCATTTCTGTCGCCTGGCAATGTGTTTTTACTCCATCCCCCAACTTTTCGACTTGATCCAAAGATATGAGTATATTTGTTATACCCGATTGTAACACCCAAAGAATATCCAGCAAAGATGAAGATCATTATTTTTGGAGCTTCCGGTGCCGGTACCAGCACCCTGGCCAAAGCTTTTGCCAGAGAAAACGGCTACCAGCATATCGAAGCGGACAACTACTACTGGCTCAAAACCGAACGGCCATACGAAACCAGGCGAAACCCTGCTGAACGGAACAGATTGTTCCTCGAAGACCTCAACAGCCACCGCAAAGTAGTGGTGGCAGGCTCTATTTTCAAGTGGGACCCGGCAATGTTCGGATTGTTTGACCTCGCCGTTTTCCTGTGGCTGCCTCCTGAAATCCGGATGCAGCGGCTTATCCTGCGGGAAAAACAACGCTACGGCTCCCTGCTGGAATCCGACCCCTGGCTCAAAGAACACAATGCTGATTTCATTGCCTGGGCATCCCGGTACGATGAGCCCGATTTCCCCAGCAGAAGCCTCACCCTTCATAAAAACTGGATCGGGCAACTGAAAATACCCGTACTGGAAATTAGCGGGGACTTCCCGCTGGCAGAAAGACTGCAACGGATGCAGGAAAAACTCGCCGGCATCAAATACCGGGAAGCCCCACAACAGTAAGGCCACCATCGATGATTTTCCGGGCTTGGTCAGGTAACCGTCCATTCATACAATCACGATATGAAACAAAGTGCGGGCATTCTGCTCTACCGAAAAAACAACGACACTACAGAATACTTCCTGGTACATCCCGGCGGGCCTTTCTTTGTTAAAAAAGACGCCGGATGGTGGAGCATACCCAAAGGAGAGATAGAACCGGGAGAAGCGCCACTACAAGCGGCCATCCGCGAGTTTGAAGAAGAAACCGGCTACCGGCCGGAAGGGACATTTATTCCCCTGCAGCCCATCACCCAGAAAGGCGGCAAACAAGTGTACTGCTGGGCCACCGAAGGTGATCTGGACCACCAGACCATCGTCAGTAATTTATTTGAAATAGAATGGCCGCCACATTCCGGCAAAAAGAAGCAGTTCCCGGAAATCGACAGGGCCGGCTGGTTTGATGCGGATACCGCTAAAAAAATGATCAATCCTCAACAGGCGGCATTCATCGATGAATTATCAGAAACCCAGGGCTGAAGCCCTGGGCTACGTTTTGATAAGCGAAGATTTACCGTTTTGATAAAAGCGGAGATTTTACCATTGTGATAAAAGCGGAGATTTTGTCATTTACAGGTGAAGATCACGCGCTCCTCTCACTTCCGTAGATATCTCTCCTAACATCGCTCCTGCATTGCAGTTCTGGCCCGTGTACACTTTCACAAAATCAATGGCGTTCAGCGTTACCGGTTGACCGCTTGCATTTACGGCATTGGCAATATCCACGGTATTATACCCTAACGCAGGATATTCGCTGGAATAGCTGTCGGTATATCCCCAGGCGAAAGCAAGGTTGGTGAGTATCCCGCCAGACACCAGCGTATTCACCAGTTTGGTACCTGTAAAGGTGACGGAATCCTGGTTGGGCGCCATGGCCGGATAATAGTTATTGGCGGTATGAAAAGCATTGGCCTGCACATATCCGCTGTTACCCTGATTGTCTGTCCAGTTTACATTTGTGCCGGCAGCATGCGGGTTGTAATACGTGATCCGGTAGTTTTTGACAGTACCGGACGCATTGTATTCGCTGCCCGCCAGTTCATACCACGGATCATCGGGAATACCGTTGGCATTGATATCCTGGCTTACCATCACAATACCCGGCTCCGACCATTGATAGGTAGGGCCTGCGGGATTGCCATAGATGCCAAGGTCTGCCCCAGTTCCATTCACCACGGAATGGTCAAATCCAAAAACGATGTAACCACCATAACCTCCGAGCGATACCATATTGGTCGTGCTGCCCACCAGCGCCTGCGCTGCGGTGACAGAACCCAGGCCGGATTCATTGGTATACTGTCCAGGTGCCGGCAGGTACGTATACACTGTGCTGATCAACGGGCTGCTGGTCCGCGTGGCTTGTCTGACAGCCACATTGCTGACAATACCGGTACGTACTGCTTCATGGGTATTCAGCGTGTCGGTTAAAGCGTCTTTACGGCAGGAAGACGAGAAAAACAGGGCCACCAATGCGATGGCTGGCAAATAGGAAATCTTCATATTATCTATTTAAAATTTGAGGGAAAAGAAAGAACATGATCAATAAAATACCGGCAGGGCAGGGAAATAATAACCTGTATACCTCACTGTTTCTTTCAGTGCGGCGGTATTAGCGTCATACATCAGCCAGCGGTTATCATTGCTGGCGCCGAACTGGTCTGTGAGCGTGATCACCAGCAGTTCATTGCGCGTTGCATTATACCGTACAGCAGAACCGTAGAAATATTGACCGGAAGGCACTGTCAGGAAAGGCGCTGACAAGGATGCAGCATTACCTGGCACATAGCGGTACAGCTGTGTACCGCCGTATTCGATGTCACCACCGATACCGGCGGTGGACAGGCGGGCAGCAATAAACACGGATGATCCATCGGAGGTCAGTGACCCGGAGCGCCAGGACAGATAAGCCCACGGGCTGGTAGTGGCAAAAGGCAGTTTCACGCGGGACACTGCCAGGGAAGCAGGATTGATGGCTACGAGCGAATCTTTGCCGGCCACCCAAACAGTACCATCGTTGGTACGGGCAAAGCCAGCATCACCGATGCCAAATTTCTTCGCGATGCTGTAGTCGGATACATTCAGTGCCACTACCCCATCATCTTTGGTCATCACAAACACGTAGTTGCCGGCCAGCAGCATATCACCCGCCGGTCCGTTGATGCCCGTTACTTTGGTGCCCAGCGAAGGACCTGAGAGACTGATGCGGTATACGCCGTCTACCGCGCTAAGCAGGCCTCTGCTGGCATCTACACCGACAAAGGCGTAACCTTCGCTTTGAGGCAGGTTAGTGATCCTTCCTGTTTCCACCAGGGTATTCGCATCGGTGGCCACCAGCGGACCGCCGACTTTTGCGACCATATACACCTTGTTATTGTAGATAGTGGCAAACTGCAGTGTGGAAGTAGTGGGGCCCAGGTTTTTGCCGGGGTTCTCCGCTTTGTAGATGTCTTTGGCCACTTTATTACTGTCGTAGCTATAGTACCAGAGATCGCCGTTGTTGACGCCATACTGTCCTTCATGTACCATCAGGAAGCCGTTTTGATATTTCCCGAGCAGGTTTACGCCGGCATGTACCGCTGCTGCGTTTTCTTCGGAGAGTGCTCCTAACCCGGAGTCGGCATTTTCTTTTTTACAGGCGGCAAACAGGATTAACAGCGAGGCCGCCAGGGCCAAACACTTGATTGATTTCATAGTTTACAAATTGTGTGGTTATTTTTAATAAAAAATGAGCACATCATAGGGCATCCGGTCGTTCATAGGAGGCATGGGTTTTCCATTTTGTTTTTCACTCAAAAACAATTTGCTACAATGGCCGCTCTTGTGACAGCCTAAAAACAGTACAGGTTTTCTTTCCCGTACCCGCACGCAGGTGAAACAAAAAAACAAATACGCGAATATAAAGCCGGCAGGCCTACATTCTACAGCCTTTCACCCGAAAGCGACGAATGGTGATCTCATCTGGCAGGTCTTCTGGCTCTCCTGCTTTTCCGGAAACCTTCCCATCTGCAACAGCAGACAGTGGTATGGAGCATACTCCGGAAAAACATTGCCGGTTGATGGCCGGCAGGCAGGATTACAGCTACGGGGATAGCTCCGGTCTTACACCGGATTCCCTTTTAATGTTCTGCATGAACAGAACAACCAGTTGCTTTACAAACGTACGTTAAGTTCAGCTTATATCCAATAAAAAATCCCGGGGAAATGCCCCGGGATTGAAATATTTTTCTGTAAAATATTCACTACAAATTAAGGTCAGTTACACCGGTAACTTCCGTGGAAATTTCACCGACCCAGCCGGCTTCTGCACGCATACCGGAATACACGCGGATAAAGTCCACACCCGGCAGCCGCACGGAATTACCTTTCTTGTCCACCGCCCAGTTGATTTTGATCCTGGCGTCCGGATTGTCGTTGGCCCAGTTGTCGGCATAGCCGAATGGAAACGCCAGGCTTACGAAAAAGCTTCCTTTGCCAGACTGGTCTTTCACATTTTCATCTGTGAGACGTGTACCCGTAAACGTGATACTGTCACCTTTCCACTGCGGGTAATAAGGTTGGGCGTGGAAGGAGTTTTTAGAGAGATAACCGGATTTGCCCTGATTGTCTTTCCAACGGATATAAGTCGTGTCAGTCAGCCATTTATAATCATTATTGGGCGTTGGCGCCTTGTTGTCGTTCGGCTTGTAATAGGTAATCTTATAGTCATGGATGGTTTTAGGGCTCTTGTATTCAGAACCGGCAATTTCATACCATTCATCATCCGGCAATCCGTTGCCGTTGGCATCATAGGCCACTTCGATAATACCCGCTTCAGACCATTTGGCGAAAGCATTACCCAGCACTTTGAAGTTAAAGGAGTCCGGTACATTCACGATGGTATGATCAAATCCCATCACCACATAACCGCCGAAACCGCCAAGGTGGATCATCGTACCGTTTTTCAGCGATTCTTCTGCTTTAGCTGTCATCTTCACCTGGTCATCGCCAGCTTCCCATTTGGGCAGGTCATGTACGAACTGTCCCGGCGCCGGAAAGTAATCAAATACGCGGGCAACGCCATTTGTATATTTGCCAGCAGTCACCTTAACGGGAACGTTTACACGTTCTTCACCAACACTGTTTTTAACCAGGAAAGTGAGGGTATAATCCCCTTCTTTGGTGAAAGCGTACACGAGTTCTTTCGTGGTAGCAATGGTATCATTGCCCAGTTTCCACATAAAGGAAGTGGAAGCGCTTTCGTTTTTCACGGTACCGGCTATACGCACCAGTTTCATGTTGGCAGTCGTAACACCACCCGTTGGGATGTTCACAGACACGTCCGGCTTAGCAGTCGGCGTATCATCAGATTTGGAACAGCTACCGGCCAGGAGCACTGCCAGTACAGAAATTGGTAAAAGTTTATGTTTCATCATGGTTGAGTTTTATTGTTTTGCAGGAAGGAAGACAAAGTGCGCAGGAATATCGCCGGTAATCACTGACCATCTCTTTTTACCGGTTTTATCGAAACAATACAATGTTCCGGGAGATACATAATCACGGGCATCTGTTACATAAATATCCTTGGTTTCCGGATCTACCATGATACCATAAGGCATTTTGATGTTCTTCTCGGTACCGTCAGTAATAAAATTACCCGGCAACAACGTCTCTGTTTTCACATTCACCATGCCGTAGTTGATCTTCCAGGAAGCAGTATTGTAGCTGTATTCAGAGCCGTACAGATAAGCGGTGTCCCCGGCAATACAGAGATTACTCGCGGCAATCGCGAAGCGTTTTTTCACCTCATCGGTTTTAGTGTCCAATACATACAATGCGGAAGGCCTGTTATAATAATCTCCCCTGCTGGTCACGTACAGATCGCCATCACTGTCAGCTTTCAACCGGTGCAGGTTAATATCTACATGTATTTTTTTGATCTCCTTAAACGTTGTCAGGTCTATTACTGATACAGTACTGTCGTAGTCGGGCGGACGATAACCACCGGAATTGGCCACATACAGTTTGTTGCCTATCACGGCCATTTCTTCCGGCTGGTAGCCTACTTCCACCCTACGGGTAATCTGCAGCGTGGCGGTGTCCACTTCGGCCACAATACCCAGTGGCGAGCGAGGGTCTATCACTACAGGGCCGGCGTAGGAGCTGATATAGGCTTTCCCGTTAGCAAATGCCATGTAACGGCAGTTGGTCAGCTCTATCTGCTGCAGGCGTTTGGCGGTGGCAGCTTCCATCACCTCTATCTTGTTGGACACATTGATGACAGCGTATAACTTGCTGCCATATATTTTGATATCGTTGCCTACATCTCCCAGCTCCTTTACCACATTAGGATTCACTGTTGCATAGATGTTTTTGCTATACGTCCCGGAGGTAAAGTCAAAGAAATCGAGGGTACATTTGTTACTGCCCATGTTTCCTTCATTAAGGAGGTAAAACCCTTTGTAACGTTGGTGCGTTACCGGTGTATCCACGGGCGTTGTCACAGGGGGCACGATATAATCCCCGTTGCGGCAACCGGCCATGGCCAGCATTATCAACACGGCAACAATTCTGATAAAACGTAGTTGTTTAATCATTTTTATTAAATATTTACAGCGAGAATAAATTTGTAGTTTCTTCCTGGCATCGGGTAATTGGCTACCACATCATAGTATTGGTTCATCAGGTTGTTCACCTGTGCGGTAAGCCGGAAGCGGGTCTTGTTAACGGTACGTGTGTACGCCAGTGCAAGATCACTGGTATACCAAGGCAGCGTATAGTTTGCAGGAATATTGGCCTTCATGTTATAACGTTCGCCGGTATAAATAAAGCTGTAGTTCAGGTCCCATGCCCTGTAAGTACCACCTATTATCAATGAGCCACTGTGCCAGGGAATATAGGCAATCTGATCTCCGTAAAACGAATCCGACTTATCTGTAAAGTCACGTGCTTCCTGGAAGGTATAAGTAGCCCGGGTGCTCACCAGCAGCTCATTCAACAACTGCCATGCTGCCTTTACTTTAACATCCACTCCTTTGATTTTCACAAAGCCGAGGTTCATCATGGTCCAGCGGAACTGGCTGGAACCTGGCACTGCTACGATCTTGTCGGTCACTTCGTTGTAGTATACGTCCGTCTCCACGCCTATCTCTTGCAACATTTTTCCATGGAACGTCTGGTTCCAGGTGAGGCCCGTATTGTATTGGGTGGTGAATTCCGGTTTCAGGTTGGAGTTGCCAATGTCTGTATAATAGAGATCGTTAAAGGTGGGCATTCTGAAAATGCGCTTATAGAAAGACCTCCAGGTGACAGGTATTTTTTTGACGGGTTGCCATGACACAAAAACCGCCGGTGTCAGTTCCTGCCGGAAAGGTGAGGCTGTATTGAGCTTCACCTGTTCATTCATGTTGGTGTTCAGCAGGCTGGCTTGTGCGCTGAAGCGCTGAAAGCTGACGGAAGTAGCCAGTGCCACCAGTGTGGTGAACCGCTGCGGATAAGAGAATTTCTTCAGGTCCGCATCCAGTTTGTTCCATTGAAAATCACCTGACAGGCCCACGTTCCACCATTTGGTCACTGCAAACTGATTGGCCACAGAGAGGTACACTTCCTGCTGATAGTAGCGGTTCTCCGCAAAGTAGGCAGTATCCGGCGACAGGTAATGCGTATAGTCGTAAGCGTATTTACCATTAAACATCAGGCTGTACCTGGGGGAAATATCTTTTCGCCAGGAAGACTGCGCGAAGAAGTTACGGTCCCATTGCTTGTCAACGTGTATGAACCGGTTATTGACCATAGTGCCAGGCAGACCGCGTTCTGAATCGTAGAAGTAGATTTTGGAGCTCCATTCCCCGCCATTCATGACGCCATGCAGGCTGCCTTCGAGGCGGAAAGCATTGATACCCCCGTTCCTGCGGATGGCGAAAGTATCATACCCCAGGGCATTGTTATCCTTATCTCTCTTCTGGTAGCGGAATTTATACCGGCCGTTGGCGTTGGTCCATTCTCCGCTAAAAGAGGCTGCCACTCGTTTACTGATTTTCTCCTGCCATAGTATGGATGGGTTGACGAGGCCGAAAGAGCCGGTCTTAAACGTTCCTCTCAAGTGTCTTTTTTCCCCTTCTTCGAAATGGGGTTTGAGGGTAGTGAGATAGATAGACCCTGAGGAACCATAGTCTTTTGCCGGTTGGAAAATGCTGCTTCTCTGGCCGTTGTAGAGGGTGATCTCTTCCATGTTGTCCAGCGAGAATTTGCCCAGGTCTACCACGCCGTTTTGTGCGTTGCCCAGTTCAATCCCATCATAGAACACGCCGGTATGGTTGGTGCCCATGCTGCGCACATCCACTGTTTTGAGACCACCAATGCCGCCATAGTCCTTTATCTGGATACCCGAAAAGAAGCGCAGCGCATCCGCCACAGACTGGGAATTCAGTCTTTGCAGTTCCGCCCCTTTCAGTTGCTGACCGGGTGCGATCTCTTTGCCGCCCCGGGGGGCAATGACAGATACTTCCCGCAGATCTTTGGTCCGGGTGCTGTCGGATCGCTGCTGTGCCTGGAGGGACACAACAGGGCATCCTGCGAGCACCATGTACAAGGCACTCCTCAGTAATGAGATACGCATGTTAATTCACCGTTTTGATAATTCATCCAACGGCCTTCGTAACAGGAAATAAAATCAAGGTAGATAATAGCAGGGTATCAGTTCTGCTGCATGACTCATTTCCAAGCCTCATTCCACGAAGGCTTAAAAAAAAACTGATGCATGGCAGGTATTCTGACTTATCTCTGCTCAGGGCGGCCTTCCCATTGAATGTTCAACAGTGGCCGGGCAGTTGCCCTGGCGTTTATGGAGACTTACAGCAGCGGGACTGTCCGGGATTTGCACCCGTGTTCCCTTTTAATTACCCCGCACCGCAACGGACGGGGGTAAACCATTGCGGTGCGAAGGTAGTGCTTTAATTCATTTCTTCAAAAAGTTGTCAACAGCTTATTGTCAATAGCGCATTTGATGAGCATGGCAGTGTTGCGGGCTTTCAGTTTGCCCAGCAGGTTACGGCGATGGCTGTCTACCGTATCGCTGCTGATAAACAGCTTTTCGGCTATTTCGTGGTTCGTATGCCCGTTAGCGATCAGCCACAGCACTTCTTTTTCTCTTTTGGTGATGTGCAGTTCCCGGGTACGGGCCGCGCCGGCAGTGGTTTCCAGCTCGGCAGCCAGTACAGCGGAGAGGTAAGTGTGACCGCTATAAACATCATGAATGGCTTTGAGCAGCTCTTCTTTATCGGCATTTTTCATCAGGCACCCGCTGGCGCCGCTGTCCATCATATCCTGGATACCGCGGCCGTCTTTGTGATAGCTGAGCCCGAGCACCATCGTATCGGGATGGTTCTTTTTGATCAGGTGGCATAATTCCGCCCCGGCAATATCGGGCAGCATGGTGTCGAGTAATACCACGTCCGCCTGGTGGTGCAACAGGAAGTTGAGGCAAGACTCCCCTGTTCTGGTTTCCCCTGTCAGTTCTATATCTTTTTCATAGCTGAGTAAAGCGCGAAGTCCCTCTAATATCAATGGATGATCATCCACAAAATATAATCTGATCATGGTTTTTCATATTTGCTGTAACGTTGGCATGCTTAGGCATGGCATCTCCGGGTAAACCGTCTGTTTAGATTTCATTTACTACCCGTAATATATAAAAAAAAGAAAGGTGAAACGTATCATGAAAAGTTTACGAAATCAGCAGGCTGTTATTCCATCCCGGCCTTATTTCCGGCTGGAGGAAACCCAATAGTGACAGTCCGATGCCGGCAATACCTTCGAGTACGTTGTAACTGCTGTGATAACCGGGGTGATGAAAGAATTTATACCCGGCAGGCCCATCCTTCCAGGTGCTCATACTGAGCGTTGTTTGCAGCCATTTTTCAGCGGCTTTTTCTATGATAGGGTCTCCGGTGGCGATAGCGGCCTGTTGCAATACATGCGCAATACCTGCACTTCCGTGGCAAATACAGGCGTCATGCACTGCGCCGTTTTGAGTATCACGATGCCGGGCAATATCATGCAAAATGGAGAGCGCTGCTTCGTTGTAATCTGCCCGCTGCAGGCGTTTTCCGGCCCCCAGCAATGCCGCAGCAATGCCAAGGTCACCATAACACCACCCGAGGCGACTGTGAGCGTCGCCCACCAGGATACCGGAGGCATCTGTCAATACCGGATAGAGCGACTCCCCTCCCCCGCCGTGGCTTTTTTTATGGGACATCAGCCAGCTGATACTTCCTTCCATCAGGTGAAGCACTTTATCACGGGCAATGTCTTTTTCGTATATCCGTCCGAGTATGGCGATGATAGCGGGCACACCATGGGCCAGTCCCAGGTTGTACAAATCGCGGTGCTGATACTGTTCACTCTGTGAGGAGAACATATCCTTCCAGGTGATACCTGTCGGAAACCGGTGCGCCGATTGTTCGAGGTAAGCAACGAAGCGCTCCAGTACCGGCCTGGCCACCGCAATCGGGCGTTCCAGGAAATACAGTGCCGTTCCTACGCCTTCGTGTAGAAAATCGTTTTTGCCAGCGAGCAAAGATTCTTCCATAAAGTCGGCTACCATCAGGTCTATCTCCCCGAAAGCGTCTTCCACGTCATCGTCCTCTATGTATCCCATCTGTGCAAGATGTTGTATACACCAGGCCACACCGGCCACGCCTCCGCAGAAAGATCCGTTCAGCGGTTGTTCCGATAAAGCCTCTATGCTCTTTTGTACAATAAACAAAGCCTTCTCCAGATGTTCATCACGGGAAGTATGTTGATAATAATAGGCATAAAACAAAGCACAGCCGGTATATCCTCCCAAAAGCCCGGCATTGTTATCGTTGGCAGTAAAGTTATCCAGTTCCCGGCTGATATTTTCCAGCACGGCGTTCATGTCGTCTTTGTAATCCATGTAATCCATCGTTCCTGAAATATAATGATCCCAGGTCTAAATTCCTGAGTAAAAAATGTTGTGAACAGCGATTGTATGCATACCCTAAAACATAATAGCCCCGGGCTTTAACCCGGGGCATCTGTAATCCGTGAATTCCGTTTAATACAAGCAGGAGTCTACACTGCAGATCGGAGCACCTGTGCTTACGCACTTGCGGGAACCCGCCAGGTTATCAACACCGACAGTCTGCATGTTTTTGCTCAGGTCAGATACCCTGATCTTGCCTAAGCTAAGTTTTTTTTCAGTTTGTTTTTTCATCAGTATCGTTTTTAAAAACAAATGTTTTGTTTAATACCGGCAGGAATCTACACTGCATATAGGTGCACCCTGGCTCAGACAGGAGAGCGGGTGGGAATTGCAGGCAGCAGAACGGTTGTCTGCTTCCGTGGTCTGCAAGTTCCGGCTCAGGTCAGACACTTTGATCTTACCTAAGCTAAGCTTTTTTTCAGCTTGCTTTTTCATCTGCTATCATTTTTATTGTTAGCAACTTTTAGTTGACGGAGGAGTACATTTGGCCATCAGGCTGCATCCTGTGTAAGTTGGCGCTTTTACATCAACATTACCCGGTTGGGAAGCGTTCAGTTTAGCTACTTTAATCTTGTTGAGTACCAGCTTTTTCTCAAATGTTTTTCTCATAAAACAATTTTTATAGGTTTAAATAAAAAATAAAAGAAGAATGATTGATAAACAGATAAATGGATTTTGGACAGACATTCTACTTTGAGGGTGATTAAATCAGGTTTTCTACGGATTACAGGATACTGATAAATGTAAGCAGAAACCATGAAACCATAGCTCACGGAAAAACGTGATTTTTAAAATTTTATTTGTTTAAACATGAAATTTACCGGTTTTACGGGATATCCTGTCGTACCCGTTTCCGCTACCTTCAGTGACTTAAGCGCGTACTGAAAACCATGATCAAGGCTGAAAATTTTTACGTTGTCAGAACACCTCTTCTGCCGGTAGATACCACCGGCAGCCTGGCCCACCCACATCTTGCCCAACATATCCGGCAACTGCTGCAACAACCTTTTCTTCGCGAAGCTATCTACATCGCCTCACCGGAACTGTACCAGGAACTGGAAAAATGGGAACAGGGATACGAAGATGATAAAATGGTATATTCCCTGTACCGTTATCTGTTACGGATGAGCAGCCGCAGTACACCTTATGGATTGTTTGCAGGCTGCGCTACAGGCGCAGTGAGTGAGCGGTCCGGCATCCGGCTTCTTCCTTATCAACAGCACATCAAACAAAGCCGGCTCGATATGAACTATGTAGCAGAACTGGTCACCGCCTTTACTGCTATCCCCGAAGTGCGGGAGCAATTACGCTTCTACCCTAACAACTCCTTATATAAATCAGGTAGCCGTTACCGTTATGCGGCCTATCAGCTGACCAACAAATTCCGCCACTATTTCCTGACAGCGGTGAACGCCAGCGATTACCTCGATGCGGTACTGGACAGGGCTGCCCATGGCGCTACGCTGAAGGATATACGCAATAGCCTTATTAATGAAGCTGCCGGTATCACCGAAGCAGATGCCGACGATTTTACGGAAGAACTGTTACATAGTCAGCTGCTGGTCAGCGAACTGGAACCCACCGTTACGGGTGAACAGTTCTTCAAGCGTTTTCTTGAGCGCGCTGCAACATTACAGCATACCGGCGACTGGCCATCCGTTCTCGGCCAGATACAGTCCTTATTACAGGACCAGCAAAGCAGCATCGGGGAATACCGCCTCGTGCATTCGCTGGTGAAATCGCTGGTGCCCGATACCAGCGAAAAAGACCTTATTCAGACTGATCTGTTTGTCACAGCAGTCCAAAATACGCTGAGTCGTACAGTCGTCAACGATATTATCTCCCAGGTGGAGCGGCTACGTAAACTGATGCGTCACCGCCCACATACGGACCTGGAAAATTTCAGCCAGGCTTTCAGCCGGCGCTATGAAGAACAGGAGGTCCCTCTTGCCCTTGCCCTTGACCCGGAAGCAGGCATCGGTTATGGCAGCCATCTGGGGCATCATACCGATCATACGCCGCTGGCCGATAATATCATGATTGCCGGCGCTGATACAGCCACGGGCCGCTCCACCAGCAAGCTACAGCGGTTCCAGCAACAACAGCTGTACCGTTGCCTGCAGGACAACCACACCGAAATACTACTCACCGACGCAGACCTGGATGCGCTGCAGGAAAAAGAGACGCCTATATTGCCTTACAGCATGTACCTGATGGGCAGCCTGCTGGGCGCCAGTGCAGCTTCCATTGACGCCGGTGACTACCTGTTTGAAATGAATGGTTGCGCCGGCCCCTCCGCCGCCAATCTGCTGGGACGTTTCTGTCATGGTGATGAACAACTTGCCGCACAGGTAAAAGCCTGCCTCGACCGCGAAGCGGCACAGGAACCGGATAAAATCTTTGCGGAAGTGGTACACCTGCCGGAAGCCCGTACCGGCAATATTTTAATGCGCCCGCAGCTGCGCAATTATGAAATCGTATACCTCGCCAACTCACAGGTACCCGAAGATCATCAGCTGCCACTGTCAGATCTGATGATCAGCGTACAACGAGGCCGCATTATACTACGGTCCCGCAAACTGAATAAGATCGTTGTACCGCGGATGAGTACTGCGCATAACTATCGTAATGGCCTGCCGGTGTATAAATTTCTCTGTGAACTGCAATACCAGGATTTCCTGGGCAACCTCGGCTGGGACTGGTTACTCCCCGGCGGCGAAACATTCTTCCCGCGGGTACGCTATCGTAACATCATCCTGGCCAAATGCACCTGGAAGCTCGATAAAAAAGACCTTCCGGACCTTGACAGCGGAAAGTCTTCGCTCGCTATTTTCCAACCTTTCAAAACCAAATGGCAACTTCCCTCCCATGTGGTGATCGTGGAAGGCGATAACGAACTGCTGATAGACACGAGCCAGGAAGCCGCCCTACAGCTGCTTCTACGGCAGCTGCGCAAAAGCGGCACCCTCACTATCCAGGAGTTTCTCAGCACCACTGAAAACTGCTGGATTGAAGGTCCTGATGGCCGGCATACCAATCAGTTTATCATCCCCGTACATGACACCGTTCCCGTTCCAAAAGACATAACAGCAACGGACACACGTCCGGTGGTATCTTCCCTGCAGCGACAATTTATGCCCGGCAGTGAATGGTTGTACTTAAAAGTATACTGCGGCACCCGCACGGCGGAAGATTTCCTGAAAGAAACCCTGCAGCCGTTGGCACAACAACTCATGGAAGCATCTCTCATCGACAAATGGTTCTTTATCCGTTACACCGATCCGGACCATCACCTGCGCATCCGTTTTCATCATGGCACACGACCGGACTTCTGGAAAACAGTACTCGAGCGGTTCTACGCCGCCATACAGGATTTTTCCGGCAAAGCGCTGATATACCGCATACAAACGGACACGTATGAACGGGAAACGGAACGTTACGGCAAAACCACCATGGAGTTCAGCGAAACCATTTTCTGTTATGACAGCGAGGCTGTGGTACAAACAACCGGGCTGCTCGACGAAGAACAAGGAGAAGACTACCGCTGGCAACTGGCACTGCGGGGTACGGATATGCTGCTACAGGATTTCGGGTATTCACCGGATGATAAAACCGCTTTCATGGAAAAAATACAACAGGGCTTTTTCCGGGAGTTTGGCGGGGAAAAAACATTACTGCATCAGCTCAATGATAAATACCGAAAGGAAATGCGGAAAGTACAAAGTATCCTGAACCCACACGACGATGAGCGCAATGGCGTTGAAGAAGCTGTGACCTTCTTCCGGCAGCGCTCAGAAAAAATACGGCAGCTGCTGCATCAACATGGACCACTCCCCGAAAAAGCAGCCCTGCTGCCCAGTTATATACACATGTTCCTCAACCGCCTGTTCCTCGCCAATCAACGTAAGCAGGAACTGGTGCTCTATCACTTCCTGAGCAAGTATTATGCTTCCCAGTCCGCCATCCGGAAGCAGCAAACTACCACCGGCTCTATTCATCACATAAAATCGATACAGTATGAAAAAGAAAAATGAGAAAAAAATGAAGCTGACAACCATTAAAGTGGCCAAACTGACAGCTACTGAAAAGAATGCCTTTGGCGTTGCCCGTCCTACTACTACGGTGATACGCACATTTGACTGCTAATCAATCCGGAGTTGCGTTACGGCTGGTAACGCAACTCTTTTTATATTCAGAAAGTAATTTTTTCAACGGAAATAAACGCAGGGGTTGTTTCTGTTGCCAGATGTCCGGCATAGGTGTCCTGCAGGGTCAGTGGCGTGAGCGTCCAGGTGAAGCCCTGCAACTCCACGGCGCTATTGGAAAGAATATGCACTGCCGGCAGGTCCACAATACCTACCCCATTAGCTTTAGCCACCGCTTCCTTCATGGTCCAATACTGATAGAATTGCCACACCGGGTCAGGGGCAGTAACCACCTGCTGCCACTCGTTTTCTGTAAACTGTTCCCTGAAATCCCTGAAGTCGATCCCCCCGTTTTGCTCTATATCGATGCCTACCCTGCCGCTGGTATCCACTGCACACACCACCATATTGCCGGAATGGGAAATATTGAAGTCCGGTCCGCCCATCCAGTACGGACGGCCCGCCGGTGTATACAACACCGCCTCCAGGTCCTGCTGCCGGCCCATTTGCGCAAATGCATGCAACAGTAAATGTTTGCCTAAAAGGGAGGCGTGCGCATCCTCCCAGCGATAAAATCGTAACACCTTCCGCCGTGCCTGTTCCGGCAATACAGCTAACAATCGTTCAAATCGATGCTCTGGCAATGGTGTGTCAAAAACGGAATAATAAATCGAGACAGCCATAAACGGAAGATATATTTTTTCCCGGATTTGGCTATATTTAAAACATCAAACTTGTTGCATAAAATAATACCGTTACTGCATAACCGCTCCCATAGCCGGTTATAGACACAAGACACTTTTCAGGTTGTCTTGTATATGGTTTTTATTTCCTGTAAAACAAGTTTATGAAGAAAACAATAGCCGTCGTAGGCGGCACTGGAAAAGCTGGTCAATACCTGATCAGGCATCTCTTATCCGAAGGATATACACTCAGGCTGCTCATCCGCCATCCGGACAAACTTTACGCTCAACAACCATCGCTGCTTGCCCCATCACCGGCCGTATCCATCATCCGGGGCGATGTGCTGGACCCTGCTGCCGTGGCAGCATGGCTACAAGGCAGCGACGCCGTTATCAGCACACAAGGCAGCGCCTTACCGCCCAATTTCAGCCGCGCCACCGGGAATATACTGACCGTAATGGCAACATGCCATCTTAAACGTTACATCGTGGTTACCGGCTTGAGTATAGATATTCCGGGAGATGATAAAAGCGAATGGTGCAGGCAGGCTTCTGCCTTTATGCGGCAGCAATATCCCGACACCATCGCTGACAAACAACAGGAATATACATTGCTGACCAGCAGTGAGGCCGACTGGACGCTCGTCCGTATACCACTGCTGGAGCAGGCTTCCGGGGCCGGCCTCTTCAAAGTGTCCTTGCAGGACTGCCCCGCTCCCAGCATCAGCGCGGGCGACCTGGCCGTTTTTCTGGCGAGTCAGCTGGAGGATGGGACGTATATACGAAAAGCGCCTTTTGTAGCGTCCATAGAGATGCCGTAAAATACAAAATGGGGCATCATTATTAAATCCCAGGGCTGAAGCCCTGGGCTACGATGTTATTCAGGCGTTGAGAGGCGTTAATCCAAATAAGACGGATGTGTTATATTACACGACGATGATCAATCTATAATCCCTGTGCCAAAGCCTGCAACTACGTTATATTTCGCAGGTAACAAGAAAGCTGTTCCTGATAAACAGCCTGAACAACATCGTAGCCCAGGGCTTCAGCCCTGGGATTGGGAATTAGCGATCATCATTCCGCCACAGCCGAAGCCCCGCCCCCGTCGTAATGTCCCCTAAAATTGTCGCAACGCCCCCCGGCGCAATCCTGCCGCATGCAGTAGTTTTGTAAAAAACCATTGTATGTCACAGATCAACGTGTACCTCAATTTTGACGGCAAATGTGCCGAAGCCATGAAGTTTTACCAATCCTGCCTGGGCGGTGATTTGTTTTTACAAACTGTAAAGGATTCTCCTATGGCCAAGGACTGGCCGGCCCATAAACAGGAGCTCGTGCTGCATGGCAGCATCACCAAGGGGCCGCTGCTGTTGCTCGCCTCCGATATGGGCGAAAATCCTTCGGGCAACAATATCTGCATCAGTCTCACCTGCGACACAAGCGAGGAACTGGTGGAAGCTTTTGAAAAGTTGTCTGCCGGCGGAGAACGGACCAGGCCGGTGCATGATTTTTTCGCAGGCAAGATCGCGGCGCTGAAAGACAAATACGGCTTCGACTGGATCCTCTATTCACAGAACGGTCAGCAGTAAAGTTGACAGTACTCCTGCCTATTTTGGCAGTAAGGTCGGCCATGCTTTGCCAAAAAGGCGGAAATTCATTCTGGATAAATATTTGAGCGCCTGTTCCATTATGGAAAATGCACTCACCTTCTTAGCACATCATCCGGTAAACGATGCCGGTTTACTGGATGCATATTCTCAAACGGTTACCGGTGTGGTAGGCACGGTCGCCGAATCCGTTGTACACATTGAAGTACAACGTCCTGTCAACGACAGACGCAATCCGGAAAGAAAAATGCAGGGCGGCTCGGGATCGGGCTTCATCATTTCTTCTGACGGCTTTATCATCACTAATAATCACGTGATAGAAAAGGCAGAAAGCATCCGCGTTTCTTTTGTTGACGGCAGAAAAGTCAACGCAGAAATAAAGGGCGCCGACCCTTCTACTGATATTGCTGTGCTCAAAATCGATGAAACCGGGCTGAAAGCTTTGTCTTTCGCGGATTCAGCTGCCTTACAGGTAGGCCAGATCGCTATCGCCATCGGTAACCCCATGGGCCTGCAATACACCGTTACAGCCGGCGTGGTCAGTGCATTGGGCCGCACGCTCCGCGCCAGCAACGGCAGGCTGATTGATAACGTCATCCAGACAGATGCCGCACTCAATCCGGGCAACAGCGGCGGACCACTGGTCAACTCCCTCGGTCAGATCATCGGTGTCAACACCGCCATGATTCCGGCGGCACAAGGATTATGCTTCGCCATCTCGTCCAACCTGGCTGCCCAGATAGCCGGTCAGCTCATCCTCCACGGAAGAGTAAGACGTGCCCTGCTCGGCATCGCCGCCCAACCGGTGAAACTCACCGCCCGCATGATTGCAGCCAATAAGCTCACGATACAAAGCGGCATCTACATCATTGAAACGGTCCCGGACGGCAACTACGATAACAGCCAGTTACACACCGGCGACATCATCGTGGCCTTCGATAACATCCCCGTAGCCACCGTCGACGATATGCACCAGCTGCTTACTGAAAAACAAATCGGCCGTAAAGTGCCACTGGATGTGCTCCGCGGCGGACACAAAGTAACGATTACGGTTACACCAGGCCCTAATGATATTTAGGAATTTTTTAATTTACGATTTTTCAATTTCATAGTCTGATTAAAAAGAAGACCGAAGCGAAATTCGCTTCGGTCTTCTTTTTAATCAATTTTTATTCGCGTTTATCATCTCGCGAAATCAAAAAATCGCAAATCAAAAAATCCCTAAATATCTACGTTTTTGCTTTTTCAAAACTGCCTTTCTCTTTGTTCTCTCCGGTAACTGTTTTTAACAAGATGACCACCGGGGAATCTGTTGTTTTGTTTGGCAGATGAATGAAGTATTCATTACGACCAATCAGCTCCGGTGTGAGGGTAGCATTGCTTTGCAGCACAGACGCGCCGGTCAGTGAAGTACGCGCTGGCAGCTTCACCCGCAGACTACCGGAGACGGGTATATTAAATACAACCATGTACACGCTGTCTGTTCCTGCTTTACGGATATAATATCCCCAGTCCTGTTTTTCAAAACCGGCGTAAGTACCGTTGTAAATAGCATCTCCATTCACCTTCATCCACTGCCCGATACCGGTCATCAGTTGTTGCTCTTCGGTACGGTAGGTGCCATCTGCTTTAGGGCCGAAATTGAGCACAAAGTTGCCATTAAGCGATACACTCTTCACCAGCATCTCCAATATCTCATTGACCGTTTTGACGTGCCCGGCCCATTTGGCGTGGTAGCCCCATTGGTTTTCCGGCACGGTCATCACCGCTTCCCAGTCGTTGCCATGCACATCATCTATTGTTGCCGGCAGTTTCCTCTCCCAGCCCTGCTCATAGTCGCCCATCAGGCGGCCGTTGGAGTCAAAGTGGCGGGCGCCTTTTTCATCTGCGCGTAAACGACTGCCCATCACCAGCCCGGGATGCAGCGACTGCAGGTACTGTTCCAGTTCATCACTGAAAGCACCATCGTTTTTCCAGGAATCGTCCCAGGTACCATCAAACCAGAAACCTTTAATAGTGGGATAACGCTGTAACAGTTCTGCCAACTGATTTTTGACAAACACCTGAAAACGCTTACCGGCGGCGGAATCGGCGGCATTCTTCAGCGATGCGCGATAGTCCGGATGGTTCCAGTCGATGATGGAAAAATACAGGTGCACATCAATGCCTGCTTTATTGTAAGCCTCGATCATCGGTCCCAGCAAATCCTTCTTCCATGGGGAAGAAGCGATGGTATATTTTGAATACTTGCTTGGCCACAAACAAAACCCATCATGGTGTTTGGTGGTGATGATCATGTATTTGGCGCCCATGCTTTTGGCCTGTGCCGCCCATTGCTGTGGATTAAAATTCACCGGGTTGAACTGACGGTACAATTTATCATAATCTTCATGCGGCATCTCTTTCCACGAGCGGATCCATTCGGCGGCGCCATTGTAAGTCTTACCATTCCATTCTCCTCCGGGGATGGCATACAGTCCCCAGTGAATGAACTGTCCGAAGCGGAGTGACCGCCAGCGGGCCATATCAGCATCGGTGCGGTTACCCATCCGGTGCGCGCCATGTATTAATGCGATGGTATCTTTCTTCAGCTGCTGCTCCTGTGCAGTGGCCTGCATCATGAAAGTGCAACAGGCCGCGGTCAGTATGCCGGTAATTATTTTATTCATCATGATGATCATATTTTATTCCGATACCTGTAGTTGCCAGGTGATCGTGTCTGTCAATATCTTCCCGTTCTGAACACCGGTGGCAATGATGGTATTAGCACCGGGTTGCAGGATAACGTTCTCAAAAAGAACATCTCTCTTATTAGCTCCCTGCTTGCCGGTCAACGGTTTACCGTTATTCACGGAAAGGGACACCTTCTCCATATTGCTGAACACTTCCACCTGCACCTTCGCCTGCTTGCGGATATTATTGCGGCGCTCCGCAATATAGATCATCGGCTCCGGGTTCCAGTTGGCTTTGTACCAGAAGAAAGCATCTTTTTTCTGTTTACGGTCGTACGTGATCAACCCCTTCAGGTTACGGGCATTCACCCCTCCCCTGTTCCACATGGGCACGGCAAACTCAAACGTGTTCCACAAATAGGAAGCGGCAATATAAGGATGCTGTTCAATGACGGCCCATTGTTTTACGTGTGTGGCCGTCTGATAAGTCTCAGGAAAGAACTGCCCATTTACCGGGTTAAAGTTGGTGGACAGTGTGTCTGTATGTTGATTGATATTACCATCGGCACCATATTCTGTGAGCATCAGTTTATAGTCCGGATACTTTTGTTCCAGTCCTTTCACCCAGCCTTCAATGTCTTCTATCTTCCCTTCGTACCAGCCGTAGTAGCGGTTCATACCTTGTATATCGGCCGCGAGATTGGCTGGCCGGTCCATTTCACCATAACCACTGACTGCGGTCGTGTAGCGGTCAGGATCTTCTGTTTTGGCCAGGTCATTCAACTGACGTGTGAGCACGGCCACATGTTCATCAGGCGTTTTGGCATATACTTCGTTATGCAGTCCCCATACATAGATGGCCGGATGGTTGAAGTTCTGCCGGATCAGTTCTGTCAGCTGTTGTTTGGCGTTATCACCTTCCTTACCGGAAGAATTATTAACGAAAGGTATTTCCGCCCATATTACAAACCCCATGCTATCACACTGAGAATACAGGTATTCTGCCTGCTGATAATGCGCAAAACGGATAGCGGTAGCGCCTATTTCCTTGATCAGGTCGAGGTCTGCTTTGTGCTGTGCGTTGGAAAGCGCATTGCCATAGTCCTGCCATTCCTGATGACGGGTAACGCCATGCATCACGTAAGACTGGCCGTTCAGGAAAAAACCTTTGCCCGGCACTACCTCAAAACGACGGATGCCCAGCGGTTGTGTTACGGCGTCCAGCGTTTTACCATCGGCTATCACCGTAGTAGTGAGCGAGTACAGGTAAGGATCTTTTTGGCCGTTCCATAAATGCGGCTGGTTCACCAGCAGGTCCTGCCGGATGATATTAATACCCTGCGGACTGACATTTACTTTTTTACTGTTGACGGCCACCTGTTTACCCTGACGGTCTTTGATCACTGTCTGCACCGTAATGTCTTTATGATGCAACTGTTTGTTTTCGATCTTGGCTGTCACGTTGATCGCCGCCCTTTGTGCGCTCACATCACCCTGACGGATATAGATACCCGGCGACGCATAATCTGTGGTGGTGATATTGATATCGTTGGTAACGATGAGGCTTACCGGCCGGTAGATGCCGCCGAAGATGCCAAACAGGAAATGATTGATGGGCAATACATCTTCCCGGGCGCTGTTATTGGCTTTCACCACAAAAGTGTTCTCTTCGCCGTATTTCACCGAGTGCGTGATCTCATAACAGAATGCGGAATAGGAACCTTTATGCTCCCCTATCAGCCGGTTGTTGACATACAGGCTGGCAACAGATCCCACGCCTTCAAAACGCAGGAACAAACGCTTGCCTTTCCATTGCGGGCTTACCGTAAACACTTTGCGGTAGCAGGCTTCGCCGGCATAGAAGTTTTTGCCTTCCTGCATATCCTTATTATTCCAGGTATGCGGTACCGTTACATTCATCCAACCGGTGTCCGGTTGATTTTTGTCAGTGGACAGCGCGCCTTTACGGAAAGACCAGCCGTCGTTGAAAGGCAGTACGTTGCGGCCTTCCTGTGCGTATCCCCGTAAAAACAGGGATACACACAGCATACCGGCCAGTGAAAATTTCTTCATAAAAATTATTTCTGATAACCGTCGTTCTGCGTCAGCACCGCATCTTTGTTCACATCAATCTCTGACTGCGGGATGGGCAGGTGTATGTTAAAATCAGCGATAGTAGGCGCCACTTTCGGATTGTATTTACGTACGCGTTCCACCAGTTTTTTAGTACGTATCAGAGTGAGCCTTCTCAACTCTTCTGCTGTCAGTTCACGGGCTCTTTCATCGAGCAGGTAGTCCATGGTTACTTCTGTAGGCTGTACCGGTGTCGCCTTGGCACGACCACGGACAACGTTGATACTGGCCGCGGCGTCAGCGTTGCGGCCCTGTAACAGTTGCGCTTCCGCTAACAACAGGTAAGTTTCGCCAAGGCGCATTTGTATGCGGTCTTTATAAGACTGTGCGCCCTGTATATCCTGTGGCTGGAATTCATACCATTTCGTCGTATGTGCGTACATGTTCTGAATGGTATCAAAACCGGTAGGGAACACCTGTTGACCGTATTTGGCAAAAGCCGGATCGTTGTAATAATAAGTACGACGGACATTGTAAGGAGAATTACGCATATCGGTTTTCTCATACAGTTCGTATGTCCACCAGTTGGTAGGCCTGATCCTGCCGATACCACGGCCGCCGAGGGAGTCACATACTTTCATGCCCTGCACGTTTACATAGAAGGGTCCCCATTCGCGGCGACGCTGATCAAATTCGGTGCTGCCACCGCCGGGGATGTTGTACTGTTGTTCTATTACCCAGATCGCCTCCGTATTGCCCTGGCTGCGGCGCATGTTGCCATAGGTAAACATATCCGCGAAGGGATCACCGGGCAGGGATGCTTTTGTACCGTAGCGGGCGGTGATGAGGGTAAAGAATTTGCTGTCGATCACGCGTTTGGCAGCAGCTTCCGCATCAGCGGGTTTGTTGGCGCGCAGCAGTGCTTCTGCCAGCAGCTGGGAGGCAGCGAATTTATTGATACGGCCCTGTTTCTTCACGTTAGCCGGGTCAGGCAGATTGGCTTCCGCGAAAGTGAGGTCGCTGATGATGAAATCTATCACCGCTGCTTCGGACGCACGGGTATAATCCGTACGTGGCACGGTCACCGGTTCTTTGACGATGGGCACGCCGCCGAAGAGGATAGACAGCTGGTTGTAGGCATATGCCCGGAAGAAGCCGGCCTCCGCTTTATAGAAAGCGCGCTGCTGTGGCGTGAGCGTGGCTTTCGGGTTATCAGCGCTGACAATGATATTATTCGCCGCATTGATCACGCGGTAGTTCCAGTTCCAGATGTTAGACAAAGAGCCGGTCTGCGAGTTGAGGTTGCGGTAATCTTCGTAGGGCGCCTGCACCGTATTAGGCTGGCCGGTAATGGCCATGTCTGTGCCTACATAAAAAGTAGCCAGCAACCCTTGTATATTGCCGTAGTCATTACGGACGATGCTTTGCATACCGGTGCTGGCGGCTTCAAAGCCCAGTTCATCCACCAGCGTGTTGTCCGGTGCATATTGGGATTTCAGTTCTTCATCGAGGAAATGTTTGCTGCAGGATGTGCCGCCGGTGATAACCAGGCCTGCCAGCAAGATACCGTATATATAAGATGATTTCTTCATGGTCTTACATGTTTAAAATTACAGACTGATGTTAACGCCAAACACGATGGTGGCTGACAGCGGATAGAAGTCGGAACTTTGTTGTCCGCCTCCCTGGCCGTTATTCAGCTTGGTGGCATTGGAAACCTGGCCGGAAGGCGCTGTTTCAGGGTCCCAGCCGTTCCATTTGGTGAAAGTGCCCAGATTCCGGCCGCTTACATACATCATCAGGTTACCGATTTTAGAACGCTCCAGCATTTTTTTATCGAAGGTGTAGCTCAGCGTTACGTCTTTGATACGGATAAAGGAAGGGTCCTGTGCATATTTATATCCTCTTGGATTGGTATATACCAGCGACGGGTTGGTATTGATTTTATTTTCTGAAGTCCAGTAAGGAATTTCGGCAGGCAGGTTCACGGTGCCGCCCTGGTCGCGGTTGTCCAGGAAGCTGTTTGGACGTAACAGTCCATGTACATCCTGGATAAAGATATTCAGTGACAAATTTTTATAGGTAAATGTGTTCGTGAGGCCGGCAATGTATTTAGGCAATTGTGTGCCCAGGTAAGAGCGGTCAGCCGCGTCGATTTTACCGTTGCCATCGCGGTCCAGGAACTTGATGTAACCTGGTTTTGCGCCCGGGTCTATTTTCATGTCCTCTCCTTCCTGCCAGATACCCACCATGGTATAATCGTATATGCCTAACAGTGGTTTACCGATAAACAGGTTGTTGGTGATGTCATCTTTGTTATCTCCATAAAGTGATACCACTTTGTTTTTGTTGAAAGAGATATTGAAAGATGTTTGCCAGGTGAAATTATCCGACTGTATGTTACGGCTGTTGAGTAATATTTCAAGTCCTTTATTGGCTGTTTTACCGATGTTGTCGAACACGGAAGTGTAGCCGCTGATAGCTGGTATTTTCCGGCTGAGCAACAGATCGTAGGTGTTGGTGCTGTAAGCTTCGATGGTACCGCTTAAGCGGTTGTTCCAGAGGGCGAAGTCGATACCTACGTTGAGGCCTTTGGTAGTTTCCCATTTGAGGTTGGGATTACCGAGAACATCGGGAACAACGCCGATGGTGGTGATGCCGTCGTAAATATATTGGGCGGTGTTCAGCCTTGTCAGCGTCTGATAGGCGCCGATGGCCTGGTTACCGGATTTACCATAAGAGGCACGCAGTTTCAGCTGCGAGATCACCGGTGCGGTGGCGGCCATAAATTTTTCGTTGTGCACATTCCAGCCTACTGCTACAGAGGGGAACACACCGTATTTATTATTCTGACCGAAGCCGGAGAAACCATCGCGGCGGATAGTGGCTGTCACCAGGTAACGGCTGTCGTAAGTGTAGTTAGCACGGAACATCTGTGACAACAGGCTGCTGCTGGTATAACGCGACTCTGTTTTCTGTACCTGGCCGGCGGTGAGGTTGTTGAAGTCGAGATTATCGTTGATGAAGGAATTGGCCTTGAGCCTGGTGGAGAACAGCTCATCGCGCTGCGCACTGTACAGAGCGGTGAAGTCCAGACCATGTTTATTGAAATTGGTCGCGTAGGTCAACAGGTTTTCTACGATCCATTGTTTGGTTTCTTCATTGTATACCTCAGCAGAGCCCAACTGGTCGCCGGCTTTGCGGCCGAAGTAATCGGCAGTGCGCGTGGGCCTGTAGCCATAAGAGCCGTTGACGCGGTATTTAAGGCCTTTCACAAAACCAGGCGCCACTTCTGCATATCCGCTGGCGGACATGTTTTTGTTGCGGTTCAGGCCAGGGTTGTAGGTGTTCACGAGCGGGCTTTGGTACAATGTCTGTGGCGCGATGGGATACACTTCATAATCGCCTTTCGCGTTGTAGAGCGTACCGTAAGGGCTGAGAGAGTTAGCATCGAAGAGGGTGGCTTTACCGCCGTCGCTGTTGTTGTTGACGAGGAACATGTTCAGCCCTGTTTTCAGCCAGGAAGTAACGTTCGCGTCTATATTGGCGCGGATGCTGCTACGGTTGAACTGGAACCCCTTAATGGTACCATCCTGTTTGAGGTAGGTGCCGGACACATAGTATTTTACGTTGTCGGTCCCACCGGAGAGGCTCAGCTCATGGCTTTGGATGTAACCCTGCTGGCCGATTTCCTTCTGCCAGTTCACTTCCGGTACGCCGTTGGCGTAATTCGTTTGTTCGGAGAGGTAAGGCAGGTCGGGCGCCGTAGGGCGGCCAGCCTGAATATTGTACCAATGGTTCTTGGTACGGTATTGTTCCCCGTTCATGTTCTTCATTACATTCGATTGAAATTCCGGGCCGGCATAAGCGTTGTAGGAGATCACCGGTTTACCGGACTTTCCTCTTTTGGTAGTGATCATGATCACGCCGTTAGCGCCACGGGCACCGTAGATAGCCGTAGCGGAAACATCTTTCAGCACATCGATGGCAGCGATATCATTGGGGTTGATGTCATTGTAGGTACCGCCGAAAGGCACGCCGTCCAGTACAATCAGTGGTGCATTGCTGGCGTTGATGGATTTCATGCCACGGAGATAAAATGCAGGAGAGCTGCCCGGTTTGCTGGTATTGTTCACGATGTTGATACCAGCGGCAGAGCCCTGTACTGCCTGCAGTACGTTGGTCACAGGCAGATTTTTAAGACGTTCGGTAGGTACGGAAGAAATAGAACCGGTGACATCACTTCTTTTTTTGGTGCCATATCCTACTACCACCACTTCATTCTGCTGTTCCACCGCCATTTTCATGGTGATGATCATGTTGAGGGAGCTGCTGGCTGAAACGGTCACTTCCTGTGGCACCATGCCCAGGTAGGTGAACTGTAGTACCACCGGGCCATCTGCGGGCACGCGCAGCGCGAACCCGCCGTCGGTGCCGGTGGAGATACCCTGTGCGGTACCTTTCACCCTCACCGATACGCCGGGCAGGGGGTTACCGCTTTCGTCGATAACCCTGCCTTTGATGTCCAGCGGTGCTGCCGCCTCCATGGTGATGGACGGGGCAGCGTGGTTGGTTGTTTTAGGAGAAATAAAGATGGATTTGTTTTCGATCACATACTTCAGCGGTTGATCCCTTAATACCAGGTCAAGGAATTCCGTTACCGGCATATTCTCCGCCGAGATGGTCACCGGGCGTGCTTTCTGCAGCACATCCCTGCTGGCAACGATGGTATACCCGGATTGTTGCCGGATGACACCGAAGATCTTTTCCACTGGCACATTCCGGCCGGACCAGGTGATCAGCTGGGCATATCCGGCAGCACTGGCTTGCAACATCACAGCGGTAAGAAAGAAAAAAGTCAGCTTCATGACTAACAGCATTTTGGTTGGCAACCCTTGACGGACACGGCTTCCTGTTGGCACAGGGGCATAGCACGCCTGGTTGCAAAGAGCAGTTTTTTGCATAACTTTGCAGCGGTTTGGCTTGTAAAAAATGGTGTTCTGGAACACTCAACGTTTTTGCATGACTGTAACCATCCAGCCGGAAGTGGGTCGAAGCACTTTCGGTTTTCTATTACAGGCAGACATCAGATTGATATTTGAAATTGTTGTTCACTGTTTTTTCCATAACGGCCCGCCAGCGGGCACGATTACTGGTTGATTTAGATTTAGATTCGATTGTTTACTGTTTCCCTATGATCAATGTTCTGTTCTCCAACCGGAATGCGACTCCGGATTCCTTTAAAAAAGTTAATACACTCGAAAGATTCACATCACTGCCTATCTCGCCTACAAAAGCAATGTCAGGCGGTGTGGAGGCATAAGTTACATCTATATCATACCAACGCGCTATCATCGCGACAACCGTGGTTAATTTTTTATCCTGAAAATTCAGCACGCCATTTTTCCAGGCCATTACAGCGGCGGTATCGACGTGGTTATTCAGCGCCACCGTGCCTGCTCCTTTGTCAAACAACAATTGCTGGCCAGGCTTCAGCACACTGGGATGTGCCGGCACATTCACACGGACAGCCCCTTGCAGCAGCGTGGTGCTGATACCCGGGTCATCGGTATAGGCGCTGACATTAAAATGTGTTCCCAGCACGGTGATGGATGTTTTATTGCTCAGCGCCACTACAAATGGCGTTTTCCCTTTCGTCACTTCAAAATAGGCTTCGCCGGTAAGTTCCACTTTTCTTTCCGTACCGGTGAAGGCCGTGGGGAAAGTGAGGGCACTGGCGGCATTGAGCCATACCAGCGTTCCGTCGGGCAACTGCATTCTGAACTTGCGCCCCCTGGGGGTATGTAGTGTATTGTTCACAGGGGCGCCGGTACCGGATGGCTGATATTCCACCTGTCCGTTTTTTAATACCACCTGTGTACCCTGTGCACTGGTGATCAGGCCATCATCGCGGTTGTCCAGCACCACCTGCTGACCATTCGCCAGCGTGAGCACGGCCCCGTTTTTACCCGGCTGCACATCAGCAGCCACGACCACCGGCGTTGCCGGCGATGAGTTTCGCGTATGCAGGAGCCAGTAACTGCCGGCAGCAGTGAGCAACAATGCTGCGGCTGCAGCTGCCACCCAGCGGCGCATGCGGCGTATTGGACGGACACGGCCTGTACTCCCCTGCTGCAAAATACTTTGCAACACCGGCTCATATTCCGCCGGATTGTATTGCGGGTCTGCTTCGGTATAGGCATGCAGCTCATCAAGCATAGCCACCCATTCCGCATCATCAGACTGCTTCCCCAGTTCGGCAAACAACTCCTCCTCCTCTGCCGGTGTGGCAATGCCAGCGCAATACCGCTGCAACAAAAACCTGTAATACTCTTTTGCTTCCACTGTAGGCTCCCGCTTTTACGTAATCAGACGCTCAAAAAATCAAGGTGTACTACGCCGTTCGAAAAAAAATTAAAAAATTCTTAACAACACCCCTATCAGGAAGACGGGGAGACAGTCACCGGTATGTTTTTCCAGATATTCCCGGATAAACTTCCGGGCGGTGACAAGCTGGTTTTTGACGGTATGCTCGGAAATAGCCAGCGCTTCGGCAATCTCCCGGCGGGACTTGCCCTCCTGCGTGTTCAGGATGAACACCTCGCGGCGCGAAGCCGGCAATTGATCAATGGCATTCCGTATATGCAACTGTAATTCCTTGACCCGGAATCCGGCAGTCACATCTTCATTATCTTCTATATCATCATGGGTGATGGCTTCTACCCGGTACTTCTCACGGGCAATTTTTCTGAGAGCAGAGAGGGAATAATTGGAGGCGATGGTGTACATCCAGCCAGCCGGATTGTCGATACTATCCAGCGTATGCCGCAGCTGCCATACTTTCAGGAATACTTCCTGGAGCACTTCCGCGGCAGCTTCTTCGGAACGGAGCATTTTCCGTACAGATACGGACAGCACCGCATTATAACGATGATACAGTATACGAAACGCTGCTTCATCCCCACTTGCAATCCGCGAAAAAAGTATCCTGTCCTCGTGTATTTTCACAGTGCTTCCAGATTTTTCTTTCCGGAAACAAGATAAAACAATTTGATCATTTGGGTATTTGGATATTTTGATATTGGGTTTTGTTGGCGCTGCTATTTAAAAAAGCAAGGCTGCCTCTTATCAAGAAGCAGCCTTACACACGAAAGGTCAATATCAAAATACTCAAATAAATAAATAACCAAATATCACGGCCATGCCGTCTCCACGCCACGGGCCCGGATATAATCCTGGAACTCCTTCAGTAATGTAGCCTGTTCCCGCACCTGGCGCGGCGTCACGTTTTTACTGCGGGCAAAAGCCACGAGGTTGCCCACCGCCTCTCCGATGCTCCATTCCGTTGGATGAAGACGGTAACAGCCATTGGTGATATGGGTGGTACCGATATTTTTATTGGCAGGCAACAGGTTCTCCATCCGTTGAGGTAACAAGGCCCCCAGCGGAATCTGGTAAGGTAAAGAACCAAAATCGACGTAATTAACGCCGGCACAACTGGGATGCAGGTCTATATGATAATACCCTACTCCCACACTGTCGTGGAAACTGGCAGCGGTAGTTTTTTGTGCCTGACCGCTTTTCTGCGCGCGCTGTTCAGCCCCTACATGCTCTTCCAGGACAGTAAATACCGCTTTAATACGCCGCGCTTCCCGGATGTACGGGTATTTGGCCATACCGTCGGCAGTACCCATGATGTCTTTGCGCAAACGGATACCCGGCCATCCCTTGCCGCCATCAGGACGGGGCGCTTCGGTCTGTAACCAGTAGATCAGCGACAAGTTGAGTTGTTTCGCCCGCTCCACATGATGATGGAATTTCTCCGGGCTGGCGCCAATCAGGTTCCCCAGCATATAATCATTCTGTGGCCAGTTAACGATGGTCACATCACCACTATAGGTCCCCGCCTCAAAGTTGCCTTTGTTGATAATACGGCGGTAGTTCCACAGATTCAGCGCATCGCCGGTGGCGATGCCTTCGGGGTGGAAGCCCAACAATTTAGGCTTCAGCGTCCGCGGATCAGAATAGTGCAGGTCCAGTTGCTTACCGGACCAGGCGGGCGTGAGCGCCGGCACATGGTTTCGCCAGAACTCGTACTCCGCCGGCTTTTCAATGACGAAGTTGCCGCCAGGCACATAGTCTAAAGCAAAACAAACAGTGAATGCCTGGTTGTTTTCCGGATTGCCTTTTTCCGGGGCGTGCAGTTCACCCGTTTCCTGCCTGGATTCTGTACCGGTCACAAACTCGGTGCCGGTCAAAGGCAACAGGTCGCCCATTTCGGTGGCATCAACAAAGTAGCTGCCCTGTAAGAGCAACTCCCGATGATGGCGCTGGTCCTGTGCGATGAGCGACAATACCTTGTTGCCCGATACATTCGCGCGCACAACTTTAGTGTCTGTAAGCAGCAGCAGTTTACCGCTGCTGATAAAAGGTGTCAGCATGTCCAACATCACGGCCAATGCCACTCTGGGCTCGTGACAGAGCCTGGACACGGAGCCATCGCCCGGGTTCAGGTGCGTCCGTTGCCGGGCATCGGCTGTGAGCGGATAATTGCGGACATAGTATTCACGGATACGGTTTCTCAGTTCACGGTAACGGGCAGGCGCTCCATGGGTCTCAATCCACGGGTGCTCATCCGGCGGTACGCCCTGCTGGGTAAGCTGACCACCGATCCAGTCTGTCTCTTCTGTGAGCACCACCGTTTGCTGGTTATGCAACGCAGCGAGTGCTGCAGACACACCTCCCAGTCCGCCACCGGCAATCACCAGGTCGGCGGTAATAGTTTCCGGTTTGGCATTTCCCTTCCCCTTTGCCCTTTCCTTCGGTTTCTTCTCCTGTGCCAATCCCAGCGCTGGTTGTGCGATAACGGCGCCACTACTCAGCGCAAGCATCTCTAAAAAATTCCTCCGTTTCATTATTTCGACATTTTTCTATTTTGATATTTTGATATTTGTTGAGCTATCTCCCTCATCATCTTTCTAATAATCTCTACAAGAGATCAACAAAACATCATCAACAAACACCCATCTTCACGAATCAGGACAATCAGTAACAATCATGTCCATCACAGTTACCAGCCTTCATTCTGCGTCAGTCCCGGGTTAATGTCCCTTTCTGCCTGTGGTACGGGCAACAGCATCAGTTTCGGCGTCCAGAAGCGGGTTTCGCGGGTATAACGCAAATCCAGTTGTCCGGTGTAATCAGGGATGCTGTTCAGGTCATGCGCGGCTGTCTTTTTGAAATTGGGCACTGGCGGCATGGCAGCAGGACTTTTAGCGATGCCCACTACTTTGCCCGGCATCACCAGGTCGGCGATACCCCAGCGACGGATATCGAGCCAGCGGAAACCTTCCACAGCAAATTCCACGGTACGTTCCCGGCGGATAAGTTTCCGCATTTCGTTCTGATCTGTTTCGATGGCTGCGGGCACCGGCGGCTGGCCGGCACGTAGCCTTACTTTGTTGATGGCGGCAGTAACAGTTGCATCCAGTTGCCCCTGCTCTATTTTGGCTTCGGCATAGGTCAGCAGTACTTCTGCATAACGCATCAGGATAAAGCTCACTTTGGCAAGGAACACATTTTCATCGGTCATGGTGTATTTCGTCCACAGATAACCGACCCCACTTTTAGCCGGACCGAAAGCATTGTCATAATCAGCGTTGCCTTTCACTGACCAGCTGCCATCAGCATTTTTAAAAGAGGTAGACGATTTATAGATGTCATACACAAACGTGGTGTTGTTCATGGTAAGCGTATCTCCCGGCAGTGCCACTGTATATTTCAGGCGCAGGTCCCTGTTTTTGGAGGGCTGTTGCGGGTCATATAAGGGAGATTCATCAATCCTTTTACCATCGGTACATTCAAACTGGTCAACCAGGCGCTGGTTCGGGAAACGGCCCGACTGACCGCCTGCGGCGCGGGAAGTATTGCCCAGCGGCAGGTAGGTGATAGAACCCGCGAGGGCATCGGTATACAGGATTTCCAGCATGATCTCATTACCGGCATTAGGCTTCTGGCCGCTGCGGGTAAACAGGTCCTGGTAACGCGGATTAAGCGATAAACCGGATTTGTCTATTACCTGTTTGGCTGCATCGGCGGCAACAGCGTAGTCTTTGTTATACAATGCCGTACGGGCTTTCAGGCCGAGGGCCACAGACTTGCTTACTCTTCCTCTTACAGTGGGCATCCAGTCGAGCGACTGGGACGCCTCATCTAATTCAGTATAGATGAACTTCACCACATCCTGTTTGGGCGCGCGTTTCTGATTGTAAAATTCATTAGGCTGCAAGGGTTTGGTGATCAATGGTGCATCACCAAACATAGCGGTAAGGTAAAAATAGGCCCACGCACGCAACACACGCGCCTCTGCCTCCATGCGGCTGTAAGTGGCCGGAGCTACACTGGGCTTGGCTTTCACCATACCATCGAGCATCGTATTGGCCCGCTGAATGGTAGTATAGGCAAATGACCAGATAGCCGCCGGATGACCATTGTACGTATCGAAAGTACCTTCACCCAATTCGTTGGCACGCAGGATGGCGAGGTCTGTCCAGCCATCGGTGCCCGACTGGTAAGGCACCAGCCCGAATTCCCATTTGATGGAACCATATACGGCTGTCAGGGATACGTTGATCTCATTTTCGTTGTTCAAAAAAGTACCGGTGGCCGGCGCGCTGAGCGGCGCCCTGTCCAGGAATTTATTACACCCTGACATGCCTGTCAGGAAAAAAGTGCAACCGATGATGCTATAAAAAAGTTTTCTCATGGCTTAGAAGTTTGCGTTAAGGCCGATAGTGAAGGTTCTCATGATCGGGTAAAATTCCCCTGCGGTATTCGTTTGTTCCACATCGAAACCAGGGAAGAATTTGTCCCAGGTCAGCAGGTTCTGTCCACTGGCGTAAATCCTCACAGAGCGCAGCTTGGCTTTGCTGATCACGGTTTTGGGCAGCGTATAGCCGAGCACTACGTTTTTCAGTCGCAGATAAGCGCCGGAACGCACCCAGAAAGAAGAGGTAACGTAGTTGTTGGCGATACTGTTGGGTGTCAGTCTTGGATAAGCAGCATCCGTGTTGTCCGGTGACCACGCATCTTTCTGATGCTCGAAGATGGTGCCCTGGAAGTTGGCGGAATAGAAAGGCTGCGCACCGGTGCCGGACATATAGTTGTTCCGTTTACCTACGCCCTGGAAAAAGATGTTCAGGTCAAAACCTTTGTACTGGCCATTGAGAGACAGGCTGTATTCATAACGCGGGAACGAATTGCCCAACACTACACGGTCGTATGCATTGATTTTGCCATCCGGTTTACCATCAGGGCCGCTTACATCGGCATAGCGGATATCACCCGGTTTGGTATTGGCAAAATGAAAAGGCGCTTTGTCAATTTCATCCTGTGACTGGAAGAAACCCTGTGCCTGATAGCCGTAATAGGAATTCAGCGGATTACCTTCACGCATGATGAGTGAACCGTTGATATATTCTTTACTACCCAGACTTACCACTTCATTTTTTACATCAGACAGATTGGCCTGAACGGAATACGTGAATTCACCAGCACGGTCTTTCCAGCCGATACCCAATTCCCAGCCGGTGTTGCGCATAGAGCCGATATTCACGAAAGGTGCGCCCAGTCCCACGTAGGTGGGCACGCCATCCAGCTGCAACATGTCTGTGATGTTACGTTTGAAGTAATCGGCTGTTACCGTCAGGTGATCATTGAGGGCAGTGAAATCGATACCGGCATCCAGTATTTTGGAGGTCTCCCAGCGGATGAACGGATTGGCGGCGGTTGTCAGCCCATAGCCTCCATTCACCACGTTGTTGAAGTAGTAGTCAAAAGAGCCACCCGTGCTATACATGGCGTAAGTAGGGTAATAATTGGCCACCCCGTTCACCACGAGGTCCTGGTTACCAAGGGAACCATAAGAACCTCTGATCTTGGCACTGTTGATCACATGACTGATGGATTTCCAGAAGTTCTCCTCAGAGATGCGCCAGCCGGCAGATACAGAGGGGAACAGTTTCCACCAGTTTTCTTTCCGGAAGCGGGACGATGCATCGAAGCGGCCATTGAGTTCCAGCAGGTATTTTTCTTTGTAGTTGTAGTTGATCCTGGAATAGGCAGATGCCATGGCATATTCACTCTGCGCACCTGATATGGTCTGTCCCAATGGATCTGCCGCATCCAGGTATGGCAGTGAAGGAGAGATAAGGTTTTGACGTTGTGTGTTGACGTAACTGGTTTTAAACAACTCGGTGGTGAAGCCGCCCAATACGGTGAAGCCATGCGGGCCTGTGTTCCAGTTGTAGCTTGCCTGGGAGCGGAATATGTTACGGGTGGTTTGTGTGTTGTTATCGATCAATGAATTGTTGGCCGGCCAGTTGCGTGCAAACAGCAGTTTGTTGTTGGCGATGTCCGGTGTATAAATTTTATATTGATTGGTCAGCTGTCTTGCGCGTCCATTGGCGGTATTAGAGCTATAGCTGGCCAGCAGCTCCATGCCTTTGATGGGTTTGTAGGTAAGCGTACCGGTGAGGATGCGGGAATCGGTGACACGTTTGTCCCAGCCTCCGTCTTTGGCTTGTGCAGCGGGGTTCATATTGGACCAGCCTTCGCCCCATTCGCCGGTATTGAACTGTCCGGGCGCAATGGCGGGCAAGCCTATCATTGCGCGGATAATGCCCTGTGGCGATGACTGTCCGGGCCAGTTGCGTTCTGTCCTGTTTACCACCACATCCGCAGCGGCAGACAGTTTGCTGGTGATGGCAATATCTGTATTAAAACGCAGATCGAGGCGTTTGAAATTGGTATTGGCGGTAAGACCGTTCTGGTCCAGGTATCCGCCGGAACCGAATACTTTGATTTTTTCGCTGCCGGCAGACAGGCTCAGGTTGTGGTTGTGCATGATGCCGTTGTTCACCAGTATCAGGTCTTTCCAGTCGGTATTAAAACGGGCGAAATTATCCGGCCCCAGTTTTTCATAATCAGCAATCTGTTGTGTGAAAGCCGGCGGCAGTCCTGCGTTTACCTGTGCGATGTCCCACAGTTTCATATGTTCGAGCCCATCTACTTTCTTAGGTAGATTGGTGGGTGATTGTTTGGCCACGTAACCGTTGTAGCTCACGCTGACACCATTGATACCGCGTTTGGTGGTGACCAGTACAACGCCGTTGGCCGCACGGGAGCCGTAGATGGCCGCCGCTGCCGCGTCTTTCAGCACGGAGATGCTGGCGATGTTGTTAGGATCGATAGCATCGAGGCTCATTTCGATATTGTCTATGAGCACCAGCGGATTCTGGCCTGCGTTGATGGAGCCGATGCCGCGGATGCGGATAGTGCCTGCATCGCCGCCGGGTACGCCGGACTGCTGGGTGACGGTCACACCAGGGGCTGCGCCCTGTAAGGCAAGGGACGCTGACGCTACTGAGCGGGTCGTCATCGTTTTGCCTTCAATAACCGAAACAGCGCCGGTGAGGTTTACTTTTTTCTGGGTGCCATAACCTACCACCACTACTTCTCCTATTTGTTTGTTGGCCGGTTCCAGGAAGATGTTGACCACCCGTTGGCTGTTGGCTTCCAACTCCTGTGTTTTATACCCCACGAAAGAAAAAACGAGTGTAGCCGTTTCCGTTGTACCAGCAAATTGAAAATCGCCGTTGGCGTTGGTAGTGCCTCCTTTGGTGGTACCTTTCATGGCCACGTTGACGCCGATGAGCGGCGTGCCTTCTTTATCTTTTACACTGCCTTTGAACAGATAGCTTTTTTGCCCGAAGGCGTACGGCTGTTGCAGGATGACGAGGAGCAGGAGCAGAAAGCTGCTCAGTCGCCAGTGACGGGTAAATTTTCCCATACAAAACGAATTTTGATTGATAAATAGCTTGATTAAAGATGAATGGTTGACATAGCCGGCCCACATGCAGCCGGAGACAGTAATTACAGGTGTTGTTGATGGTTTAGTGTTCGCGCATATAGTTGATAGCTGGTGTCATGGCCATGACCGGCATACGCAGCAAGGCATAGCAACAGCCCACAGCTGGTGACTGATAGTTTTAGTTTCATCAGAACGTGTATAGAATTTGGTTGCGTTTATAAAATATAAGGCTGTAAAAAGCCTACTTTATAATAAATGCCTTGGCGGGAACTAAAATAGTAATTCTTTTAAATAATCAACCTATAATTAATTAATTTTTTTAAAAACAATATCAAAACACGGACTGGAAGGGGTTTTAAATTTATCAAGTTGATATAGCGGGATATAAAAAGTATAGGGAAACTGGCTCATACCACCAGCCACCATGGCTAACAAAGCACACGGACTCGCTCAGGTCTTTTCCCTAATGATGATTTAACAACCGCTTTAATGCCGCGGGATAAGTATCTCCGCTGTCAGTACCTGCACCATCCATAAACGCGCCGTAGGTGATACTGTCACCGAAACAGAGTATACGGTGATGCCGGCGCAACAGGCGATGCGCTTTAAGCCAGGCATATAGTTCCGCTGCCATAAACCGGTAACCCGCAGCGGTAGGATGCACACCATCCTCCCGGCCCATGTTGGCAGCATTGACCATCATGGAGGCGGCCGTCCTGCCCGGCTCACCGCGGCTGACAAAAAGGTGATGAAGATCGAGACAATACACCTGCTCCGAAGCGGCAATTTCCTGTACAATAACCCGGGCGCTGTCTATTCTGCGGTTAGGGGCCACATCATACAACCCGCGCTGGTGGCGCAGAAAAAGATACCCGGTGTCTACAGGCAGAGAAGTCATCAGTACTACCGTCGCGCCACCCTGCCGGATACGCCGCACCAACTGCCGGTATTGCATGGCGTACTGCGCATAGGGCACCAGTTTTTGGGAGTTGACCATATCATTGGTCCCCGCCATCATCACCACCAGATCGGGCTTCAGCGCTATCACGTCTTTTTCCACCCTCGCCAACAGATCAGAAGTCGTGTTGCCACCAACACCTTTGTTGATCACGGTATAAGGACGCGAAGTGCAGGCCACACAGGCCATCAGACAGCATAAGAGCCAATAGCGGTAATTCATGGTGACCAAGATAATAAAAACAAAACCGAATTACCAGGACCACCATACCCCACTAGATTAGTAATTCGTCATTGTTTTCAGTATTTTTATGATTCAATTATTTCAGCGGCACAGGGATGAGTGATCAGTATAACAAGCACACAGAGGATGCATTTATAGCGCAACTGGCGGCAGGAGACCAACAGGTATTCCGGCAGCTGTTCGACTGGCACTATAAAGCCCTGTGTTATTTTGCCGGTTCCATCATTTCACATACCCATGCAGCGGAAGATCTTGTGCAGGAAGCTTTTTCCAAACTATGGGACAAGCGGGGCGACTTTCAAAGCACCGCCAGTATCAAAGCTTTTCTGTTCATTTCCACCCGCAACGCCTGCCTGAATTACCTGAAACAACAAAACAGGTTGACCGAACGGGAACAGGAATTCCTGTATCACCAGGATGCCCAGACAACTCCCCTTCCCGCAGGCTTTGATCCGCTCCTGGCGGAAACAGAGCTGCTGCAACACCTGTATGCCGCCATTGAACAACTACCTACTCAATGCCGGCGGGTATTCAAAATGGGTTACCTGGAAGGCCGCAAAAACGAAGAGATTGCCACCGCGCTTAATATCTCCTACAATACCGTACGGACCCAGAAACTGCGTGCCATTAAACTGTTGCGCAGCAGCGTGCTGAAAAAACAGGTGCTACCGTTGTTGCCACTTTATCTCACGTTGTTACGCTATTATGACTATAAAGGATAAAACCTATGTTCGAGAACGTTAATCCCATTTCACTGACGCTGGAAGATGCTGTCCGGCAAGGGCTGACAGCCGGTCTTTCCTATGATTTTGAATTCCTGTCTGAAGATGTTCCCGGGCTGAAAGTGCTGATTTTCGAAGAAGATGTACACACCGATCAGCTACTGGACCTGTATGATATCTATGTAGAACAGGACATCGCCGGGATGATATTCCGGGGCAGCTTACAGATAGACAATTCCATCATCGATTATGAACCGGACACATATGCCTGTTTTCTGTGGATAGATGGCAACCTTACCTGCCGTAACCTCATTGCCGGCTGCGTTCCCATATATGTCAAAGGCAATGTCACCGTTCAGCAGACCTTCATCGGTTATTACAACCACGGCGAAGTGACCATCGCAGGCGATCTGCACGCCCACCTATGGATAGAAGACGATCATCAGACAACGGTGCAGGGCCAGGTACATGCGGTCACCTTTGGGCCGGATGAGCAGATCGCCACGCCGGATTATACTGATTGGCACGATGTACTGCTGCCGGAAATGGCCGCTCAATTGCTAAAGGATGGCTACCTCTTTGCCGGCAATGCTGACCTGATACGGCTTATTCAGGAGGGGAAGCCCGTTTTCAAACAGGACCTGGTACGAACCAGTATTTCTTCAGATGAATTTTACCAGCTGCTGCACAATAAGCTATTTGCGCCGGGGCTCTACTTCCTGACGGTCACGCAAAAGGCATGGACGCTGCGTTTCAGCCGATACGGTGACAGGCCTGAAGACTGGAAACTGGATACCCTCTACATCAGGAATGAAGAAGAAGGGCATTCTTTTTTTATTTCTACCGCGCCGGGCAAGCCACTGTCTTTTCATCAGGAAGTCGCCGAAAACGAGTTTGAGGCGATCACCGATTTCGCCTCAGCAACGGGCCAACAGCTGTTTCGCTACTTCAACAAAGCCCGTTCGGTTGTCAGCGCTAAAACAGCCTGGAACAAGTATTACAAAAGAGATATAGACAAGGCGCAACTGTGGCAACTGATCTGGCTGTTTAATCCCACCGATAACACCGATGATTTTACCCCTGTGGCCACAGCTATCTTCCAACGGGTGCTGCTGGCTGCTGAATATCCATACACGTATATCCATAGCCGTTACCCCGAAGACAGTGAGCTTCGCGGGCTGGACGAAGTGCCAGGCGCCACTCTGCCCGTTTCCCTGCTAGACGGCCTGCTGGAACACGGACTGATTGCGGAGCTTTCCTACAAGAAACCGGTATCAGCAGAGGTGCACAAACTGAATGAAATAGGCCAGCTTTACTGGAACACCAACTTTAAGACGCCACCACCTTATGATGAAGACCCGGTGAGCGAAGCGTACATATATTTTGTGAATGCAGAGCTGCAGCCACATGGCGCTATGATCGTACGGGTGAACGCCGGTATGGGCAACTACCTGTTGGCCTGCATGCCGGTGGCCAGTATCCCGCAACTGAAGTTGCTGGCCGAGGCGCTGGATGTAACCGTGGAGTTTTAAACGCTTATGTTCAAACGAGAACATATTTATTTTAAAAAAATTTCAAAATTTTTGCTTTTTCCTTTCATCGAACTTAACAAGTTGTTGTTTCTATAGTAAAACATCAACTTTGGGAGTACCTGACAGCCAACAAGCAGATACATTTTTACAACGGGTCGCCTACCTGATCAGCCGGCACCAGCAAGACCAGCTCACCGCCGGTGAAGCCGAAGAATTGCGTGCCTGGCTGGATGCCACACCAGAGAACCGTCGTTTTATGGAACAATGGAACGACACCCGTTTGTTGGCCGACAAACTCCAACGTTATTCCCAACCCGATGTCAATACCGCCTGGGAGGCCTTTCGGGCCAAACACCTGACCGATGCTAACTTTGAACGTGCACCACGCAAAACCTTCCGGCTGAACTGGCGACACTGGAGTGCCGCCGCAGCGGTGGTTTTGCTGGCCGGCACCGCCTGGTACACCCAACGTTCCCGTCCTGCCGCCCCTATTGCCCAACAGCAGGAACAGGCGCCGGTACTGGCGGGCACCAGCAAAGCCGTACTCACACTGGCCGATGGCTCCACCCTACAACTGGACAGCGCCGGCCAACAGGTGATTGCGCAGGGCGCCGCCAGCATCCATCAACAGAATGGGCAACTCCGCTATGCTATACAAAACCCGGACGCAGCGCCGGCACTGAATACACTGACTACTCCCCGTGGCGGCCAGTTCAGGGTAATACTCCCAGATGGTACCGCCGTATGGCTTAATGCCGCTTCTTCCATCACCTACCCCACCGCCTTCCGTGAAGGCAACAGGCAGGTAAGCATCACCGGTGAAGCCTACCTGGAAGTAACATCAAAAGCCAACCATCCATTTCAGGTCAGGATCAATGACCAGACCACGGTAGACGTACTGGGCACCAGCTTCTGCATCAGCGCCTATGCCAACGAAAATACCATCAGCACCACCCTGGTGAGCGGCGCGGTGAAAGTCAACACCGGCAGCACTTCCCGCACCCTCGCACCCGGCCAGCAGGCACAGATCACCAACGGCAACATCAGGGTCAGCCCAACAGATACCTCCGCCGCTATCGCCTGGAAAAACGGAGAATTCTACTTTAATAATGCCGATATACCCGCCATCATGCGGCAACTGGAAAGATGGTACGATGTACATGCGGTGTACGAGGGAAGCATCCCCGTCCGCACCTTCCAGGGCGAAATACAACGTAACCTGCCACTGGAAGACGTACTGGAAGGCCTGCAATCAACAGGCATCCGTTTTCATATGAAAGGAAGAAACATTATTGTACAACCATAAATTGTCATGATTCACAACGAGCGAAACCAGCCATCTATCAGCTATATGCACCACCACTGACCTAAGATCGGCAGTCCCGCCCATAAAAAAACCGGAGGTGATTGGACCCACCCCCGGTGAATGTCCGGACGAAGACAGCCAGTATTAAGCTTGACGACTTAAATACTGATTATTTACATCCAAACAATGCAAATCTATGCAATTGAATCTTTATGCAAAGACTCTTTCTATACCGGGGTCTTTACCAACCAAAATTGCACTAACAATGAGATTAACAGTGATGTTACTGATTGCGGCCACACTAAAGGTTTCTGCCGGCGCTTCTGCGCAGACAGTGTCGCTTTCTGCGCGCAACATCTCCATGGAAAATGTGTTTACCGCCGTTAAAAAACAGACCGGCTACCTGTTCTTTTATGACCGGGCGCTCCTACCCAGTACCCGGCCGGTAAGCGTACAGGCACAACAACAGCCGCTGCAGGATTTCCTGGCGGAAGTGTTTAAAGGCCAGCCACTGGATTATACGATCAAAGACAAAACCGTTTTCATTAAACGGCGTGACCTGCCTGTTAGCACGCCGTTAGTACAGGAACCCGTGACCGGCACCGTGAAAGACGCGGCAGGCGTATCATTGCCGGGCGTAACAGTCAAGGTAAAAGGCACCAGTACCGGCACCATCACGGATGCGGAAGGTAAATTCAGCATCAAAGCCCATGCAGGCGATGTACTGGTGATCACCTATGTAGGATTTGAACCGAAAGAAATAACGGTAGGCAGCAGCACTAACCTTCCTGTTGTATTACAGACCGCTGTTAACGCACTGAATGAGACAGTAGTTATTGCTTATGGCACTACCAGCAAAAGATTCAATACCGGTTCTGTCAGCAGTATCAAAGCCAGTGATATTGCTTCCAATCCCGTAATGGACCCGTTGTCTGCGCTCCAGGCCAATGTGCCCGGGTTACTGGTGACCTCCAGTAATGGATTACCCGGCTCCGCTTTCAACGTGAGCATCAGAGGACAGAATTCAGTATTAAAAATCAACCAGCCGTTGTTCATCGTCGATGGCGTGCCTTTCATCACAGACCCCCTCAATGAGTTCACTTCTGCCAACGGCAACCAAAGCCCCCTGGCATCCATTAACCCAGCCGACATAGAACGGATCGATGTATTGAAAGATGCAGACGCAACATCCATCTATGGGTCCAGAGGTGCTAATGGCGTGGTACTCATTACTACCAAACGCGGGAAAGCCGGTAAAACAAAGACTGAGTTCAATGTTTATACCGGCGCCAGCAAGGTAGTGAACATGATAGATATGCTCTCTACCCCGCAGTATGTACAGATGCGTAAAGAGGCATTTAAAAACGATAACAAAACTTATGATAGAGAAACGGCGCCCGAGCTCACACTCTGGGACCAGCAGAAGACCACAGACTGGCAAAAGCTGATGATCGGCAATACTGGTCATGTTACGGAAGCACAAGGCAGCGTGTCCGGTGGTAATACTCAGACACAGTTCAGACTGGGCGGCACATTCCGCAAAGAAACCACCGTCATGCCCAACAACCTCGGCTTCACCAAAGGTGCGGGCAGCTTCAGCATCGACCACAGTAATAAAGACGGCCGGTTTCATATAGGCGCTGTCGCTAACTATTCCACGCTGCGTGATAATTCCATCGCCGCCAGCCTGACCGGGTTTACCGACATGGTTCCTAACTATCCAATCTATGATTCCACCGGCAACTACTACTGGAGGCCCGATGGCCTCAACCCGATGGCTTTTCTGCTCCGTAGCTCAAATACCCGTACCAATAACCTGGTGGCACAAACAGACATCCGCTACACCCTGCTACCGGGTCTGAACCTGAAAGCCAACGTAGGCTATACCCGCAGCGATATGCAACAAACGCAGCTGGTACCGCTGAAAAGTAATAACCCCAACACCACCACTACCAGTATGGCCAATTATGGCAATACACAAGCCAATACCTATATCATTGAACCGCAGATCGATTATACCACCCATATCGGTAAAGGCGACCTGCAGGTGCTCGTCGGCGGCAGCTGGCAGGAAGCCGTCCGCAAAGGCAACTGGGTGATCGGCGAAGGTTATTCCAGCGATGCGATGCTCGAAAATATGAATGCCGCGGCCAAACTGACCTCGAAAGCCAGTACGTATGCCCTTTACCGTTATAATGCAGTATTTGGTAAAGTGAATTATAACTGGGACGAAAAATACCTGATCAACGCCACGTTCCGTCGCGATGGCTCCACCCGCTTCGGACCAGGCAACCGATTCGGTAACTTCGGAGCAGTAGGCGCCGCATGGATTTTCAGTAAAGAATCCTTTATGCCAAAAGGATCCGTACTCAGCTTCGGTAAACTACGCGCCAGTATCGGCACTTCCGGCAATGATAATATCGGCGACTATAAATACCTTGACAGCTGGACGTCTACCTCCTTCCCCTATGACGGTATAACAGGGCTCACCCCTTCCAGGCTGGCCAACCCCGCCTACCGCTGGGAATTAAGCCATAAGAAAGAAGCAGCCCTGGAGCTGGGCTTCTTCGACGATCGCCTGCTGATCACCACCAATTATTATCACAATGTTTCGGACAATCAGTTGCTCGACTATAAACTGTCTCCACAGACCGGATTCCCTTCCGTCACCCGCAACTTCCCGGCGAAAGTGCTCAACAGCGGATGGGAGTTTGAAGTCAACACCATCAACATCCAACGGAAAGATTTCTCCTGGCGGACTTCCGTCAATATGTCCATCAATAAAAATGAACTGAAGGAATTCCCCAACATTGAATCTTCTTCTTATAAAGACCTGATGGTAGTAGGTAAACCACTGACCATTCAGAAAGGATTCCAGTTTGCCGGCATCGACCCGCAAACCGGTTTGGCCCTTTTCCAGAAAGCCAAAGGCGGTACCACCACCACACCATCAGAACCAGATGACTTTGTCATCCTTGGCAACAAACTGCCGGAATTCTTCGGCGGTCTGCAAAACACTTTCTCCTATAAGGGCATCAGCCTTCAGTTCCTCTTCCAGTTCGTGAAACAGGAAGGTACATCTTTCAACTATGGTTATGGCATTCCGTATATCGGCTCCGCCAGCAACCAGAGCTTGTATGCGCTTGACCGGTGGACAGCTGCCGGAGACAATGCCGGCGCGCCTAAAGCCACCGTGGGTTCCGGCGCGGCCAATTTCCGCAGCTTCGCCATCTCCAATGCACAATGGGGCGATGCTTCCTTTATCCGGTTGAAAAACCTCTCCCTGCGCTACGATCTTTCCAAATATGTACAAAAGTGGAAACTGGCTGGCGCCAGCATTTATGGCCTCGCACAGAACCTGTTCACGATCACCGGGTATGAAGGTTATGATCCTGAAACACAAGGCAGAATGATGCCTCCGTTGAAAACATATACCATAGGATTACAGTTGTCACTCTGATAAAATATACTGACATGAAACGCATTTATATATATATCACTTTACTGGCCATCACCACAACGGTAGCTTGTAACAAATATGTAGACACCCCCCTGCCGAAAAACGAACTGGTATCCGAACTGGTGTTCACAGACGATAAAACTGCTACCGCTGCCGTAACAGGTTTATACACCGATATGAACGGCTTCAACTATCAGTTTGCCAATGTGCTGCTCAGCTTTCTGTCTGCCATGCAGGCCGATGAAATGTATTATTTCTCGGCGTTCGAGAACTACGACGTTTTCCGGGAAAACAGGCTGGTACCCAGCAGCCAGTATGTAAAGAGCATGTTTGCCGATCAGTATGGTTTCATTTATCACACCAATGCCTGTCTGGAAGGACTACAGAAAGCCACCGGCCTTTCTCCCAATGTTAAAAATCAATTGTTGGGCGAGTCTTATTTCATGCGTTCCTTCTTCTATTTTTACCTGGTCAATATGTATGGTGATGTACCGTTGATTACGACCACCAACTACGAAGAGAATGGTCTCAAACCACGCGCAACAAGGGCCGCCGTCTATGATAACATCATCAAAGACCTGAACGACGCCGTATCCCTGATGGGCGACGACTATCCGACCGGCACACGCGTACGGCCCAACAAAGCTGCCGCCAATGCGCTGCTGGCAAGGGTTTATCTCTACAACCAACAATGGGCACAGGCAGAAGCTACTGCTTCAAAAGTGATTGCAGACAATAAATATTCCCTGCAGAAAGACCTGAACAAGGTATTCCTCGCCAACAGCGGTGAAGCGATTTTCCAGCTGCAACCCGTGAACGTGGCTGGTGGCCGCAATACCTGGGAAGGCTTCACCGCTGCTCCCGCCAATGCCACAGCTACTGCAGTTTTCCGGCTGGACACCCTGAATTTTATCCGCCGCTTCGAACCCAACGATCTGCGACTGACCAACTGGACAGGCTTTCGTAAAACATCTACCGGAGCGACCTACTATTTTCCGTTTAAATACAAAATCAGGGTGGGTACCCTGGGCGTAATAACAGAATATTCCATGGTGATGCGCCTCGCCGAACAATACCTCATCCGCGCTGAAGCCCGCATCCAGCAAGGCAAACTGGATGAAGGCCGTGCCGATATTGACGCGATCCGTGTTCGTGCAGGCATTCCCGTATTATCCAACACGCTCAGTAAAGACGACCTGCTGAAAGCCGTGGCCAAAGAAAGACACCTCGAGCTGTTCACCGAATGGGGCCACCGCTGGTTTGACCTGAAACGGACCAAACAATCTTCCGCCGTGCTGCAACCCATCAAAGGCGCCAACTGGCAGGATACAGATACCCTGTACCCCATCCCGGTAGACGCTACCAGCACCAATCCCAACCTCACTCAAAACCCGGGATACTAATGATGCGTACTTTTTCATTTGCCATATTGTTCCTGATGCTGCTGACCGGCGTTGCCACCAACGCCCGGTCACAGCAACGGGTTACCATCGCGCCGCAATACCCGCAGCGCGGCGATCTTGTCACGGTGACCTACGATCCACAGTCACCGGCTGCTGTTATCCCTGACAGCGTATCCGGTATCACACTGGTATTCTCCTACTCAAACTTTTATGATGTAGCGACCAGAATATCCTTGCACCGACAGGGCCACAAGTGGACGACCTCCTTCCGCCTGGCAGGTTTTGCCACCTATGCTACCTTTTACCTGGAAAGCGGTGAGCTCATCGACAAGCCCGCAGCAGACAGCCACTACGCAGTCTCCGTATACACCGGCCACCAGCCGGTGGAAAACGGACTGCTGTACAAAGCCTATAGTCTGTCTGCACAAAGAGGCAAGTCACCCGGGCTCGCCGCAGAACAGGCCTCCCTGTACCAACAGGAGCTGGACCTGTACCCCGGCAACTATGAAGCGAAAGTACGCCTGTTGCAATACAACCTGCAACACGCCCCCGATGCCAAAGCCCGGGAAACCTTCCGTCAGCAGGCCTTTCAGGTGATCGCGCAGAAATTCAACAGCGCCCCTTCCAATCCGGGGAACCTCAACAAAGTGACCATGGGCTATCTCATCATCGGTGAAAATACCAGGGTAGACTCCATCCGGCAAGTAGTGATGAAACGTTTTCCCGGCAGCGAACCCGGCATAGAACAACTGGCCTCCAACATCCGCAAAGAGAAAGATACCGCCACCCGGATAAAACTGCTGGAACAGGCCCTGCAAAAGGAAACACCACAAAACGCCAACGCCTATACGGGTATGCATGAACAGCTGTTCCAACTGTATGCCGCGCAACATCATACCGAAAAAACGTTGTACCATGCCCGTAAGGTAGCTACCCAACGCCGCAATCCCTGGACAGCCGAGACCTTAAAAGAACTGGCCACCACGCTGCAAACTAACCAGCTGGCGCCCGACACTGCCCGCTACTATGCAAAGCTGGCACTGTCGCAGGCCGACAGCTTCCCCGCCGGTATCATCCGGTACTTTCCGGAAACAGGCTACATCTACCCTTTTGTAAGTGACAGCACCCGCCAGGCCGTAACCCGGAAGGCACAGGCTAATCTCCTTTCCCTGCTGGGATTAATAGACCTCCAACAGGCACGCCTGCACGAAGGGGCACAACAAACAGACAGCGCCCTCGCCATCTCCCCGGACAACGAGACGCTCAACAACGCCACCCTCTTCTATACGCATACAGGGAACAAAGAAAAACTGAAAACCGTGCAACAGCTGCGGGAGAAAATACTGCTCGACAAAGTACGCCGCCAGCTGATCAGCCGGCCCGCCCCTTCGCTGCAATCCTTTGTAGACATGAAAGGCCAGCCGGTATCACCTGCCGCCCTAAAAGATAAAATTATACTGATTGATTTCTGGGCCACCTGGTGCGGCCCGTGTATGCAGGAAATGCCCTATCTCCAACAGTTGTACGAGGCTTATAAAAACAATCCCAAAGTGGTTTTCATGGTGGTCAACAGCGGCGCCCGCAACACCCTCGCCGATGCACAGGGATGGTCCGGCCATAAAAAATATACCTTCCCGGTATATTACAATACCGATCCGGACGTAGGAGAAAAATTCCGTTTCAATATTATTCCGGCAACTTACATCATAGACACCAAAGGCAATATCCGTTTCAGCAACATCGGTTTTGAAGGCCCCGAGATTGCCGCTAAACTGAAGCTGCAGCTGGAGTTGGTGGAGTCAGCTTCTTTGTAATGCCCATCACGCCATTGTCTGTTACCCCATCCATTTTCCAGCTGCTTTTCATTTCTTTTACGGCAGCAACACCAGTTGTTCATACAAGCGCTGCAAAGTAGCAGCTGCATCTGTGCACAGTCCGCCATGGGTCCTGGAGGTTTGTACAATGGTACTCCGGGTGGCCGTCAGCCAGCGGAAACGGGAGGCCAGGTCCAGCATACCGATAGGACCACCTTGTGGGCCGCCGGCGCAAATTTTTTCAATGGCACAGAGATACCCTGCCAGTTCGGTAATGTCAATAGCCGGGCATAAAGCGCGCAGCCTGGATTCATCCAGCGTATAACGCATCTGCAGGAATTTCTGTTTTTTACAGTAGAGCATGACACCTACGTTGAGAAACTCTTCCCGCTCTACCCGTGGCACTACGCGTATAACGGCGTACTCATATAAGTGTTGATCTTGCATATACTGCTTCTTTTACAAAAATTTCGGAAGAGGCTACCCTCCTGGTTAAAAACTGTGCATATACTTCGCGTCTCTCCGCTGCGGAAACACCTTCCTGACCGGTAAGCCATTCTTCCGGCACCAGGCCCACAATAGCGCGGATACTCTCCGGCGTAAGGATGGCGCGGAAAGCGCTGTCCACTTCAGCGATCTGTGTGGCCTGCGGCAGCAACACATGGTCTTTCACTTTCGCAAAAGGCCTGGTGGCCTGCTCTTCCCAATTGTCCCAGGAATGATGGAAATACAGGGAGGCGCCATGGTCTATCAGCCACAGTTCCCGGTTCCACATCAGCATATTGGTGTTACGCACGGTCCTGTCCACATTGGTGAGCAGACAATCGAGCCATACAATTTTAGAAGCGAGGTTTTCGTCGATGGTGGTCACCACCGGATCGTAGGTGATGGAACCGGAGAGGTAGTGCAACGCCAGGTTCAGTCCCACGCTGGACTTTAGCAGGTCTTGTATTTCTTCGTCGCCTTCGTTGCGGCCATAATCCTGGTCCAGTGAGGCAAATACGATTTCCGGCACTTTGAGGCCCAGCACCCGGGCCACTTCCCCGCCGATCAACTCTGCTATCAGCGCTTTTACACCCTGGCCGGCGCCTCTGAACTTCAGCACATACAGGAAACCGTCATCGGCTTCTGTAAGTGCAGGCAGCGAACCGCCTTCCCGCAAAGGGGTCACGTAGCGGGTTACCTGTACGGTCCTGAGTGAATATTGATGATTGTTCATACCTGACATAACTGTTTCCATCCTGCTGTAAGGACGGCCCAAATTAGGTCATTTTTTTCAGAATCAGGTATGGCACGGCATTTCAGGGCGTGGGTCCAACGAAGATATGCTGCCAGTCGTTCTTCATGCTGATCACTCCCCAACCATAGCGGTGGGCGTTATTCAGCGATTCGTTGTCATCTTCTTCATATTCAAATTCCCTTTCTCCGTCATCATGATGTACCAGCAATTGCAGGGACGGGTATTTGTTTCCCTGGCAGAAACGGAGCATGCTGATATCCCCGCCGCCGCCGATGTTGCCGCAAGCCAGGATAGGACGTTTACCGATATAATATTGAATGTTGACCGGTTTTTCCCTTTTATCGTTCAACGGATTGAGGCCTTTCAGGCGCATGATATCATTCACCCCGGCACTGTCTACATAAGCATATCGAAAGGTAGTGCCGATCACCTGTTCCGGGGGGATACCATAATATTTTTGAGAGATGGCCCGGATAAACTCTACCGTTCCTCCTGAACAGATATAGATCTTGAACTGGTTGTCACGCAGGTAATTCAGCAGTTCCAGCTGTGGCTGATATACCAGTTGCGCTACCGGCACTCCTAACACCGGATGTTTTACCACGGCAAAAAACCGCATCACGGCATCATGGAAATCGGTCTCCGTCATACCGGTATGAGTAAGGTCCATCAGGTCCAACAACCCTTTGCGGCCAAGGGTCTTCAGGTATGCCCGGTTTTTCTCCAATATGGCTTTATAGGGTTGTTTGTTGCGCAGCGCCGGAGTTTGTTTTACCAGCTGGATGATCCGGAAGACCACGAATTGTTCCTGTATCACCGGTTTTTCCGCCCACAGGGTGCCATCATTGTCAAAAGTGGCAATGCGGTCTTCCGGCGGGACATATTGTGTAGATTGTTCATTGGTGATCGTTGACACAAAACGGATAATAGATTGTTTTACCGCGCTGCTATTCCAGGAAGGCAGGGGATCTCCCTGTGCGTGGGCTGTCAGGGACAGCAATTGGACAGCTATGATCAGCCACCAGCTGTTGTCCCTGATAAAGTGTCTTAATAACGCGCTCATTTTCTTTCTTTAACGAATTTGCCGTCTTTATCAAAGAACAGTCGTCTGAAATCGTTGTCTTTCACCACCATCACTTCCCATTGTGCTTTTATTTTTTTGGGGGAGATCAACTGGTGGACTTTATCCTTTACCACTTTATAGCCGGGATAGTGATCGGCCAGGTACATGCCGATGCTCTCCGGCAATTTCGCGTCTATCGCTCTTTCCCGCGCCCTGATCAGGTGCCCGTTACGATCATACAACGCTTCAATGTCCAGCTTGTCTCCGGTCATGCTGAGGGTATAATATTCGTCCTGGAGACTGGGTTTATTCTCTTCTTCTACCTGCCAGTCTCTCTTATATAACCCTGTAGGGATCTTCATGATCTGGTTCAGGCTGACATTGGGGAAACGTTTCTGAAAATCCGCCAGTATCTCCGGTGGCAGGTTTTCTTTTTTTATCCTTTCCGCTTTCAGGATGGTCTCTTCGTCCTGTGCCGCCACATACAGTGCAGGAAGTGCAAACAGCAGCAAAAAGAGCCGGAATGCCTTCAGTGTCTTCATACAAAATCATTTAAAATGTGATGAATACAGTGACTGTTTTAAGAACAGCCGGCAGCGGTAAATAGTTTAGCCCTTGCCTCTGGTCGGGAAGGCCCCGATTCCGAATAGTTTCCTATATTTAGGCGGAAGAAAAAATCTGATACATATTGTCAAGGTCATCTATCCCGGATGAAAGAGAGCAACTGACAGCGATAGCAGCTGGTAACGAGGCCGCCTACACGCGCATGTTTAACGCCTACAGCCAACAGGTGTTCAATGCCGCTATGCTATATCTGAAAGACCGTACCGCCGCGAGTGAAGTTGTACAGGAGATCTTTATGAGGGTATGGTTAAAGCGGGAAACGCTGGACACTATCGATGATTTTTCCGACTATTTGTTTATACTGACACGTAATCATATATATGACAGCTTCCGCAAGCAGCTGGTAAAAGAAAAGGCCATGGCCTACCTCGGGATGCAGGACCCCGGCTATGCCAACGACACAGATCATGTGGTACAGGACCACCAGTACCAGCAAATACTGCATAACGCTATCGACTCGTTGCCCCCGGCACGCAAAAAAATCTATCTCGCCCGCAAACAGGGACTGAGCAATGAAGAAATCTCCCATCAGCTCAATATCTCCGTACACACCGTCAAAAAACAATTGCAACTGGCCCTGCGGTCTTTACGGTCTATCATCAAACAACAGCTCCACAATTTTTTTATTTTTTAATTTTTTTATTTTCTCATTTAGAGGATGCCTGGCGCTCTTTCTAATGGAAAAATAAAAAAATGAAAAAATTTTCTCCGGGGGAATACTCCTTTTGTTTCCATCGTTCGTCTTTATCCCTGTCACCATTTCTAAAGTCGCAATAATGACCGTCGCTGAAATCAGGCAACTACTGGAAAAATACAAGCATCAGCCGCTGAACCCGGATGAGCTGGCACAATTGCAAGAGGCAGTTGCCAATGGTGCTTTTGAGGAGGAAATCAAGGCTGATATCCTGCATACGCTGTATACCCGGTCTGCTCCCGAAGCTGAATGGCCGGAAGCAGAGAAGGCCGCTTTATTGCAACAAGTGCTGCAAACAGCGCCCTTACAGCCAGTACGCGGGCATTACACCCGGAAACGCTGGATGTATGCCGCAGCAGCAGTACTGGCAGCGGGTATTATTACCAGTGGCGTATTCCTGGTGCGCCGCCCCGAGGTGGCAGCTCCCATGGGCACCACGGTCAAAGTTAGTCCACTGGCGCCTGGCAGCAACAAAGCCATGCTTATACTGGCCGACAATAGCACCATTACGCTGGACAGCAGCAGCAACGGCGCATTGGCCGTACAGGGCAATACGCAGATCAGCAACACGAACGGTGCGCTTACCTATAAAGGCAATGGAGACAACAAACAGCCGTTGTACAATACCGTGGCCACGCCAAGAGGAGGCCAATACCAGCTCACGCTGGCCGATGGCAGCAAAATATGGCTCAATGCCGCCAGCAGTATCCGTTTTCCGGCTGCATTCACCGAAAACGAGCGACTGGTAGAGATTACGGGGGAAGTGTATTTTGAAGTGAACCAGCAGGCTAACAAACCTTTCCGGGTAAAAGTCAATACACCCGGCATGGAAGAAATGACCGTCACCGTACTGGGCACCAGTTTCAATGTGATGGCCTACGCCGATGAACAAGCTATCCGTACCACCCTGGTAGATGGCGCGGTGAAGGTGGCCCGCGGTACCCGGCAAAGCCTTCTCAAACCCGGCTACCAGGCCAGTATTGAGCCCGATGGCGGCACTTTCACCACCAGTACGGCCGATATAGAACAGGCCCTCGCCTGGAAAGAAGGGAAGTTCCGCTTCCGTAACACCAACATCCGCACCATCATGCGGCAACTTGCCCGCTGGTACGATATAGAGGTAGCTTATGACGGCAACGTGTCTGACATTGACCTCACGGGAGTGATCTCCCGCCGGGAAGATGCAGCCGCCCTGCTCAAAGCCCTCGAAACCACCCAACGCATAAAATTTACAGTGGACGGGCGTACTATCACCGCCAGACCGGTGACGCCACACTAGCACTTATACCTGTAACAATTATGTAACGTTTAAAAGATTTCATGTTATGGACACGTAATGAACTATCAACCATTATGGTAGAAAAAACCGGACCCCGATTGCAGTCAGGGCCCGGTAGAAAAGATTTTTTTATTTGATCATTTGGCCATTTAAGGGATGCCAGGCATCCTCATTAAATAAAAAAATGAATAAATAAAAAAATATAATGGCTACCCAATTTCACTTGATGATTAGAAACTGATTTTTTAAAAGCCACGAACACAAAAGTATGCAACAACTTACTACTGGCAAAGCCTGCCGGTCAGACCGGCCTTTGCTCCGAAAATTTCTGTTGGTTATGAAATTAACTGCCACCCTTCTACTGGCTGTCACCCTTCACCTCAGTGCTAAATCGTTTTCCCAAACGGTGACGCTTAAAGGTAAAAGACTTGCCCTGTACGACGTGTTCAACAACATCAGCAAACAAACCGGTTATGAGTTTGTGTATGATGAAAAGCTACTGCAAGGCTCAGGCCCTGTCAATATGAACGTCAGCAACGCCCCGCTCACAGACGTGCTCGACAAATGCCTGAAAGGCAAGCCCTTGGAATATGCGATCGTGAACAAGATCATTGTGATCAGCCCCAAACCTATTCCCGAGACGGTGTTACAAGCGGCTCCCATCAAAGGCACCGTTACGGGCGCTGATGGTAAACCATTGTTTAACATCAGTATCCAGGTGAAAGGCACTACCCGCGGTACTATTACCAATGAGCAAGGCGGCTTCTCCATTCAGGCCGGACCTAAAGACGTGCTGGTATTCAGCTCCATAGGCTATGAAACAAAAGAAATCACGGTGGGCACCAATACCAGCCTGTCAGTGCTGCTCAGCTCCTCCAATACCCAGCTGACCGGTGTCATGGTAACGGCCCTCGGTATCAAACGCTCGGAGAAAGCCATTACCTATGCGATGCAACAGGTAAGCGGCGGAGAGCTCACCAAAGCCAAAGATCCCAACCTGATCAATACCCTCAACGGTAAAGTAGCTGGTCTTTCTATCTCCCCCAGCGCTTCCGGCGTAGGCGGTTCCGCTAAAGTGGTACTGCGTGGTAACAAGTCCGGCATTGGCAACAACCAGGCCCTCTATGTGATTGACGGGGTACCTATGAACAACAGCCTTACCAGTCAGCCTACCAGCGCCTATGGCGGCAGCAACGCCTACGACGGCGGCGACCCCATCTCCAATATGAACCCGGAAGATATTGAAAGCATCTCCGTGCTCAAAGGCGCTTCTGCAGCAGCACTTTATGGTAGCCAGGGCGCCAATGGCGTGATCATGATCACTACCAAAAGTGGTAAGTCCGGTAAGATGCAGATCAATTTTTCTTCCAGTGCAAACCTGGCCCAGGCAGCTTACAAACCTGAGTTTCAGAACAATTACGGCGCAACCAACGCCACCTCTCCGCAAAGCTGGGGTGCAAAACTCAACAGCCCGGCAACTAACAATATGTCGTCCTTCTTCCAGACCGGTCAGACATACACCAATGCCATCAGCCTGTCTGCCGGCACGGAACAACTGCAGACTTATTTCTCTTTTGCCAATACTGCCGCTACCGGTATTGAGCCCGGCAATAAACTGGGTCGTAACAACATCAGCTTTAAGGAAACAGGTCATTTCCTCAATAATAAACTCATCGCGGAAGCCGATGTGAACTATGTAACACAGAAGATCGATAACACGCCACTCTCCGGCCTGTATTTAAATCCGCTGACCGGCTTATATCTCTTCCCCCGCGGTCAGGACATCCGGCCTTTCAAAGACCAGTTTGCGATACCCGACCCATCCCGTAACTTCCTGCCTGTTCAAAACTGGGCCTACCTGGAAGATATCCAGCAGAATCCCTGGTGGATCACCAAACGCAATCCCAATTCCCTGAACAGGAACCGCCTGTTGCTCAATGCCAGCCTGAAATACGAAATCAATTCCTGGCTCAGTGTACAGGCACGTGGAAGCGTTGACCGTATAAATGACGTGTACGATCAAAAGATGTATGCCGGTACCTATAAAGTGTTAGCACCCGCCAATGGCGTGTATAACTACAACAATGCCACTACCACCCAGCAATATGGCGACCTGTTGCTGAACTTCAATATTCCGATCAACAAAGATTTCCGTCTGACCGGCGTAGTAGGTGGCGCCCTGCGTGATCTGAAAACCACCGGCGTGAAATTCAACTCCGGACAAGACGGGCTGAAAATCGCCAACGTGTTCAACATTCAGAATTTCAACACGATGAACCCGCTCAATTCCGGAACACTGCCAGAAAACCATGGACAGTACCAGTCCCTTTTCGGTAGTGCCAACCTCTCCTTTAAAGAGATGGCTTATCTGGATTTCACCACCCGTAACGACTGGGCTTCCAACCTCTCTTACACGCCCAACAACAACTACTTCTACCCTTCTGTTGGCCTTAACCTGATCCTGAGCCAAATGATGGAAATGCCTAAAGCCATCAGCTTCCTCAAAGTAAGAGGTTCCTATGCAGAAGTAGGCAGCTCCCCTGACCCATACAAGAGCAATCCTGCCAATAATATTTTTGGCGTGGGTAGTGCCATCAGTAACGTTCAGGCGCCTTTCACCGATCTGAAACCGGAGAAAACCAAGTCACTGGAATTTGGTATGGAATGGCGTTTTATGGACAACAGGCTGACAGCAGACATCACTTACTATAAAACCAATACCCATAACCAAACACTTAGCATACAATCGCCACAGGCATCTTTCTATGACCTCTTCTACTTCAATGCCGGTAACATTCAGAACAAGGGTATCGAAGCAGTGTTCCGCTATGATGTATTCCGCGGTGGTAAATTCCAGTGGAATACCGGTATCAACTATTCTGTGAATGATAACCGCATTGTGGAACTGGCAACCACCAACCCTGAGTTTGTGCTGAGCGGTGCTTCCGGCGCCAACTTCGTATCTAAGTTCAAAGTAGGCGGTTCCTTCGGTGATATTTATGGCACCGTGCTGCAACGGGATGAACAAGGCCGCATCAAAATCGATGACAAAGGCTCTCCTATCAAACAGGGCGGCGACTTTGTATACCTGGGCAATGCCAATCCGAAATGGCAGCTGGGCTGGAACAACAATCTCTCTTACGGCGATTTCACCCTGTCTTTCCTGATAGATGGTAAGTTTGGCGGCCAGGTAATGTCCGTGACCCAATCTGTAATGGACCAATACGGCGTATCTAAAGTTACCGGTGATGCCCGTGATGCAGGAGGCGTAGCGATCAACGGTGTTGGCCCCGACCAGAAAGCTGTTACCAGCGTAGATCCGCAGAAATGGTATGGTACCATCGGTGGCCGTGAAGCAGTGTCCGGTGAATACATGTACAGCGCCACCGTGGTAAGGCTCCGTGAGCTGTCACTCGGTTACACCGTTCCGGTAAAAAACAGCTGGATGAAAACGCTGCGTTTCTCCCTCACCGGCCGTAACCTGATCTACTTCCACAAAAAAGCGCCATATGATCCGGAACTGACCATGTCCACCGCCAACGGCCTGTCTGGTGTAGACATCTTCATGCCGCCAGCCACCCGTAACTACGGTCTGACGCTGAACGCCACTTTCTAATCTATGCTTCCACCGTAAAACTGAAAACATGAAACGTATCAATATATTTTCCGGTAAATACCGTCTCCCGGCCATCGCAGCAGGACTGCTGCTGGCTATGAGCGCCTGCACCAAAAACTTTGAATTGTATAATACCGATAACACCGGCATTCCCAACGGCATGCTGGAAGCAGACTTCTATAACCTCAGTTATCTGAAGACTGCTACCATGGCTATTTACAACTTCTCCGGCGGCGGTGACCCCAACTCTTTCCAGTTACAACAAAATCTGAACGCTGACTGCTTCTCCGGCTACTTTGCTTCCGCCACTCCTTTTAATGGCGGCAGGAACAACCTGAGCTATTTTATGATGACCGGCTGGAACGGTGAGACCTTTAAAGCAGGTTACCTGAGCGTAATGGGGCAATTGGCCAAACTGCGCCAGTCCAACATCCCTAAAGACTTCCCGGCTGTATGGGCCGTGGCGCAGATCGTACAGGTGACCGCCATGAGCCGTGTGACCGACGTTTATGGCCCTATCCCCTATAGCAAGGCCGGTACCAGCAAAACCAGCATCGAGTATGACAGCCAGCAGGACGTATACGCCCGCTTCTTCAAAGAGCTGGACACTGCCAACACCACACTCCGTGACTTTATCGCCAGCGGTAAAACACTGCCATTTAAATTCGGTGACTTTGACCTGGTATACAATTCCAACTTTACCAAATGGTTGCAGTTCAGCAACTCTCTACGGTTGCGTTTAGCCATGCACGTTATCAAAGTTGATCCGGCGCTCGCCAAAGCCGAAGCAGAGAAAGCCCTGAACCCTGCCAAGGGTGGCGTGATCACCAGCAACGATGGCAACATGACGGTGAGAATTCCCGGCGCAGGCTATACGAATCCGCTGGTATTTATTGCCAAGAACTGGAACGACATCCAGATTAACGCGTCTCTGCAATCTTATCTCACAGGCTACAAAGACCCACGCCTCAGTAAATACATGTCCAAGTCGACCGACGCAGCGATCCCTGCGCAATACATCGGTATCCGCCTGGGCAGCATCACCAGTTCCAACGCCAAAAGCGATTATGTGGGTTATTCCGCCCTCAACTACGTAGATGACGACGCGTTTACCCTCAACACGCCGGTGCAGCTGATGACCGCCGCAGAAGTGTACTTCCTCCGCGCAGAAGCAGCATTGAACAATTTTGCTAATGCCGGCGGCACCGTACAAACACTGTATGAACAGGGTATCAACACCTCCCTCGATCAATGGCATGCAGCGGATGCTAATTACATCAACAACAGCGTGAATACACCAGACAAATATGTAGACCCGAAAAATGCACAGAACAATGCCGACACGCTTACACATGTTACCGTGAAGTGGGTGGAAAGCGCCAGCCTGGCAGAAAAACAGGAACGTATCAGCACCCAGAAATGGCTGGCTATGTTCCCCGAAGGACAGGAAGCATGGACAGAGTTCCGTCGTACAGGGTATCCTAAACTGTTCCCGGTAGTTAACAACAACAGTGGTGGTACAATCAGTTCCACCCTGCAGGTAAGAAGGCTCCCCTTCCCGCAGAATGAATACAACACCAACAATGCAGCTGTCACTAAAGCCATCGGTTTACTCAGCAAGCCGGAAGATAACGGCGGCACCCCGCTCTGGTGGGACAAACGATGACGTGATAGTGACGTGGTAATGATATTGCAGGATAACAGTGTAGTTTGGTCATGATGTAATCATCATCGTACAATCTAAAAATTTGATGCTCCTGATGAGCAACGCGCCATCATACAAAAAAGCATTTTCTGCTTTGCGCCGGTATTATGTTCCGTGCCAATCCCGTTTATGATCCGCGCAGCTCACTGCTCATCAGGAGCATCAGTTATCATCATATCAATCACCGTTAAAATTTACGTATGAAAAAACAATTCCGCGTATGGTCATCCATGCTGATGCTGACCTCCTGTTCAACCCTTCTGTTCATGGCCTCCTGTAAAAAAGACGGAGCCGTACCCGACAATCAGCAAACCAAAACTGAACCCAAGGTGGAAACCGTTACTAAAGCAGGTGGTAAATCTGTCTGCTATGTAGAAGTCAACAGCAACAGTCTGCTCAACACCGGCAAGTATACCCTTACCACCGGCGGGCAACAACTGTTTGACATTGCCATCATTTTTGCAGCGAACATCAACTACAACACCAGTACCGGTAAAGCCGTGTTGTACAACAACCCGAACGTGACCAACGTACTGGTCAACAAAGCCACACAGATCGTACCGTTGCAAAACAAGGGCATGAAAGTATTATTATCTATCCTTGGAAACCATCAGGGCGCAGGCTTCTGTAATTTCACCAGCCGCGCAGCTGCCAAAGCATTCGCCCAGCAGTTGGCCGATACGGCCAACTACTATGGCCTGGATGGTATTGATTTCGACGATGAATATGCCGACTATGGCAACAATGGCCTGCCACAACCCAATGACAGCTCTTTTGTGATGCTCCTCGATGAGCTGCGGAAACTGATCCCGACCAAGATCATATCGTTTTATTACTACGGTCCGGCAGCTTCCCGTCTCTCCTGGGGTGGAAAAAAGGCAGGTGATTTTGTCAACTACAGCTGGAATGCCATCTACGGCTCGTATTCCGTGCCCAATGTGGCCGGTCTGCCCAAATCCAATCTGGGCCCTGCTGCAGTGGATATTATGGCCACCAGTCAGAGTACTGCCAATTCACTGGCCACGCAAACCAAAAACAATGGTTATGGCGTGTACCTGTGGTATAATCTTACCAGCACCGATAAACATGTGTATTTCTCCGGTGTATCCAACATCCTTTATGGCAGCAGCGTAACCTATACGCCCTGATGCCCCTGTTTACAAACTGTCTTGCTGAACGGGCTGACCATTATTGGTCAGCCCTATTTTATTCCGGTTGTTGCATAAAAAAATTTTCCGCATAATCCCATCATTATCAACCTCATTTATTGGAACGCCTTATTATTTCTCTCTTTCACTTGACAAATTCAAAAAAAATCACTTATTTTAACACTATAGTGCAATCGATTGATTCAGTCAGATTGCCTGTAGACGGGACCATAGCACGGAAAAAGATAACCATTTATGGAAACGATTGCACTACAGCAACACCTGTAAGCATCAACAAAGACCACAGCACAAGACCGGCAAACCCAACGAAGACCCACTGTAGCGGAGCAACAAAACGTGCGAAACGGAGACACCAGGTAATACAGCTACCTACAACGATATGAAACAACACTATACCAGCGCGGAAACTATGATAAAACGGAAACAACTGTACTGATGTATTGCCTGTAATTGCCTGAAAATACACATGGTCCCAATGTGGAAACGATAACGAAACGGAGACTACGCAGCGCCTGAAACCAGACGACAACCCACTGTACCGAAACGGAGACGATGTAATTGAAACCCGGGAAAACCTGCAGCCTGACAGAGACCACTGTGCCCGGATACTTTTAACAAACGGAAACAACGATGTAGCAACCAAATCTTTTCTTCAATAATTCACCCCTAAAACAAACCCTTATGACCAAACATTTATTGTTTTTGTTGGCCGGTCTGTTGAACGTTGCCGGTTTATGCGTGCAGGCTCAGAACAAGCCTTTCCCGCAAGCCATCAGCTATCCCAACTGTATCAAGCCCAACAACGTTACCCAGGCTGCCATGAACGCCAGCGTGGCCAGCTACTATGATTACTGGAAAGGCGCCTATCTGAAGAACAACCTTTCTTCCTTGCCGGGCGGCTACTATGTAAAAGGCGAAATTACTGGTAACCCGGATGGCTATAAGCCACTGGGCTCTTCAGAAGGACAAGGATATGGGATGGTTATCGTGGCCCTGATGGCCGGCCATGACCCCAACGCCCAAACTATTTTTAATGGCTTGTTCAAAACTGCCCGGGCCTACCACAGCTCCGCCAACCCCAAGCTGATGGGCTGGGTAGTGGCCGATGCCGCCAGTGCGCAGGGGCATTTTGGTTCCGCCACCGATGGCGACATCGATATTGCCTATGCACTAATCCTTGCTCACTATCAATGGGGCTCCGGCGGTACCATCAACTATCTCGCGGAAGCCAAAGACATGATCAACAATGGCCTGAAGGTCAGCTACGTGACCACCAACAAACGCCTCAGTCTTAGCGACTCTGACTCCAAATCCACGTACGACACCCGCCCGTCTGACTGGATGATGGACCACTTGCGCGCCTTCTATCAGGAAACCGGCGACGTCACCTGGATCAACGTGATCAACAACCTCTATAGTGTATACTCACAGTTCTCCGCCACCTACACGCCCAACACCGGCCTTATCTCCGACTTCGTGGTGAAAAACCCTCCTGAGCCATGCCCTACAGATTTCCTCGGTGAATACACGGAAACCAATGAATACAACTACAACGCCTGCCGCGTACCGCTCCGCATCGTGATGGACTACGCTATGCATGGCAACAGCAACGCCCTGACCATTACCAACAAACTGGTCAACTGGGTGAAAACCAAAACAAACAATAATCCTACTGCTATCGTAGACGGGTACAAACTGAACGGCAGCAATCGCGGTACCGGTCAGGAAGCAGTATTCATCGGGCCTTTTGTGGCCGCCTCTGTTGTCAGCAGCAACAACCAGGCTTTCCTCAACGCAGGCTGGAACTGGCTGAAGTCGGCCAAAAGCGGCTATTACAGCGACTCCTACGGCCTGCTTTGCCAACTCTTTATCTCCGGTAACTGGTGGATACCCGGTAACTCCGGCCCTGTTAACCAGCCACCTACTGTTAGCATCACCGCACCGGCTAACAATACCGCCTATACGGCGCCGGCCAGCGTAACCATCAATGCCGACGCAGCTGACAGCGATGGCACCGTGAAAAAAGTAGAGTTCTTCAACGGCAGCACCAAACTGGGCGAAGACACTACCAGCCCCTACTCCTACACCTGGAACAATGTAGCCGCAGGTAACTACGCCCTTACTGCCAAAGCCACTGATAACGGCAACAGCGCTACCACCTCCGCCACAGTTAATATCACGGTAGCCGCCACACCCGGCTGCAACCCGGTAGAAGCCAGCGGCGACGATGGCAACGTGGCCGCCAATGTATTGGACAATGATCTTAACACACGCTGGTCTGCCAGCGGTGAACAGTATATACAATTCTGCCTTGGCAGCGCACAAACCGTTACCGGTGTAGACATCGCCTTCTATAAAGGCGATGCCCGCAAAGCCAAATTCGATATCCTCGTCAGCAGCAATGGTACCAGCTGGACCACCGTAGCGGCCAACAAACTAAGCAGCGGCACTTCCACAGCCTTTGAATCCTTCAACTTCACCGCTGTAACGGCCAAGTATGTACGAATTGCAGGACATGGCAATGATGTCAATGCGTGGAACAGCTATACTGAAGTGAAAGTTAAAACACAGGCAGCACTGGCAGCTACTTCCGCTGCGATGTTCAACCCGGTTAATGATGCACCTTCAAAAGCAGGTAAGCTTAACGTGGACGCCTACCCTGTTCCCTTCCGGGAAGACCTGCATGTTACCTATACACTCGACAAAGCAGGTGTTGCCAGCCTGATCGTATACAACCTCGCTGGTCAGCCGGTAGCGGTGCTGGTCAACGGGCAACAGTCAGCCGGCACCCACCAGGCCACTTTCCGTGGCGGCCGGCAGCCAGGCGGTGTGTATATTATCAAACTGGTACAGGAAAATAACATCGCTGTTAAAAGAATTGTGAAAGAACAATAACCATTTTGATATTTGATTATTGGGCCATTTTTAAATAATAAAATGGTCCAATAATCAAATTTTATGGTGACCAGGATCATCTTTTGAGCACATCAGGATTCCTTATTAACCCGCCTATAAACTCCAATGCACTTTAGCTGCCACAACAATATATTACTTATATTATTATTTGATTTTAACTTTTTATTGACCGATATTTATAAACCTTTGAAAACATCAAACTGAGAAATTTAGATTGTAATTTTTCATTTGTAAACCTGATTTAACCATCTTATATGAAGCCACACACCGTCCTGGTCATCGATGATGACGCTGATGACAGGATTTTCTTCAGTGAAGCCATCAAAAAAGTCTCGCCCGATGTGGAGACCCATTACTGCGAAAGCGGTATCCAGGCTATTGATATGCTTTTCACTAAAAAGATTGTCAATCCGGATTATATATTTCTGGATATGAACATGCCGATGATGAACGGCAAGGAATGTTTGCAGGAATTGGGGAAACTCATTCACAGAAGCATCACCAAAGTGGTGATACTCAGTACTTCCGATATGGTGGAAGATGTACAGGAATCCATGGCGCTGGGCGCCCGCATGTTCCTCACCAAACCGGATTCTTTTGATGCCCTTTGCCGTATTTTGAAAGATGTGCTGGAAGAAAGATGGCACAGGTGTTTTAAATAACCTTCTTCAGCAGGAAACTGATCCTCCCGTTTGTTTCCATATACGCCTCCTCTATCTTTTCCAGTGCGTCCTGTTTTGTCTCCAGCCTGAGACTTTCCATCAGACCAAGAAGCCACATCAGCGATATCCATATCAGACGAATTTTATCTGCTCATATGCAGGGGCCGCATCCAGGTAGCCGGCTGGCTTGAACAGCCTGCCTTCCAGTGTGTGGTAAGCGACAAAGAAACTCTCCAATTCCCGCACCAGTTTATCCGGCACCACGTCCAGCTCCTTATACACCCTTGACAAAAACGGCACCGCAATATACCGGTCCATCCGTACCTGCGCACCATCAGGTTCATATACGACAGCCTTAATAGCGCCGATTAACCGGCATTTAATCATACAGCCGGTAAAAGTTTTGAATTCAGACAATACCATCACATTCAGCGGGTTTCCGTCTTCCGCTCTGGTGCCGGGAATAAAACCCATGTCAAACGGGAACATCATGCCGGCAGGCAATGCCTCGCTCAGTACAAAGAAACGCGATGCCGGATCGAAATCATATTTTTCACTGCTCCCTTTGGGTGTTTCAATCACCACATGCAGCTCTTTTATAATCATGAATACGCAATTAACCTGGTCAACGATAAAAGAGATAAATAGGCGGACAGCTGCATCGATCAAAAAAAGTACCAATCGAAGGAGGCTGGGTTAATTATTTACATGGCAGGTAAAACAACGTTAAAAACGGCACCCTCGCCGGGAATGCCCAATGCACGGATACAACCCTTGTGGTTGATGGCGATCTTGTTGCACAACGCCAGTCCAATGCCGGTACCTTCATAAGCGGTGCGGTTGTTGAGACGCTGGAAAATCTGAAAGATTTTGTCCTCATACACCTGGCTAAAACCGATACCGTTATCTTTTACAGAGATCTCATAATAACTGCGGTTGATATCCAGTTCAGGATAAACGGCAAAGTCCTCCGGTGTCAGCAATCGCGCGCTGACGTGGATTTCCGGGTCACGGTCTTCCGAGGTGAACTTCAGTGCATTGCCGAGCAGGTTGTACAACAACTGGTTCATCTGCAACGGCACAGCCGGTATGACCGGCAGCAGGTCAATGGTCACCGAAGCTTTTTTCTGCCCCACCATCACTTCAAAATCATTGAGCACATGTATCATCACCTCATTGAGATCGGTGGCCACAAACGGATCATCGGCACGGTTGAGGCGGGAGAAGTTCAGCAGATCATGTATCAGCTGCGACATGCGCCGGGCGCTGATCATCATCTTTTCAACATACAATTTGCCGGTATCGCTGAGCATACCCTGTGTGGAGTCACTAAGCAGTCCGGCGAACGTATGGATTTTACGCAGCGGCTCCTGCAAGTCATGGCTGGTCACAAACGCAAACTGTTCCAGTTCCTTGTTGGACCGTTCCAGGTAATAATTGGCTTCTGTCAACTCCAACGTACGTTGCGCTACAATCATCTCCATTTCCTGCGCCACCTGCATATAACGTGCTTCACTTTCCTGAAGGGCGGAGAACAGTTTTTTCTGTTCAGTGATATCGCGGGCTATTTTAGATGCCCCTATAATACGCCCCTGCGCATCTCTCAGCGGAGATACTGTCAGGGAGATGTCCAGCAGGCGGCCATCTTTTGTCCTGCGTTTGGTTTCAAAGTGATCAACCACGATCCCCTTTCTCAACCGGTCCACGATTGCCTGCTCTTCCTGCGTACGGTCTTCCGGTATCAGTAGCAGGATCGATTGCCCGATAGCTTCTTCACTGGTATAACCAAAGAGTTTCTCCGCACCGGGGTTCCAGGTGGTGATGATACCATCGAGCGTTTTACTGATGATAGCATCGTCAGAGCCTTGCACGATAGCGGCCAGCCGGGCCATATGTATTTGTGCGGCCCTTAGTTCGGTAATATCAATCAGCATATTAACGGCACCGGTTATACGTCCCTGTTCATCAAGGATAGGGTCCGGGTATGGCTGCACATGCCTGCGGGTGCCATCCGGCCTCTCCACGATAATCTCTGTATCGCGGATCGTTTCACCTGTCTGCAATGCGATAGCCATCGGACAGGTGTCCAGCGGAACAGGCGTAACGCCATCGATATTAAAAATTTTCCAGGAACCACACCACATATCCTTGCCGATAACGGGCTTACGCCCCCATAAAGACACTGCCGCTTCATTATACCAGAGGATGCGGCCATCCGCGTCGCAAGTGTAAATGGCGGCAGGCAGCCCCTGTAAGAGATGGCGATAGTACCGTTCACTGTTTTCCGCTCTTCGCAAGGCATATACCTGTTCAGTCACCTCTACCGCCACCATCATGATGCCGGTAATACCACCGTTGTAGTCCCGCACGGGGTGCAGCACATAATTAAAATATTGTTTGATGTGATTACGCTGACGGATAAACGTTAATTCCTGCGCGTTGCCTTCATAGGGCTCACCGGTATGCAACACTTTGTCCAGTATTTCCCGGTATCCGTTGTTATGCAACGCCGGTACAATTTCCAGCAGCGATTTACCCACCATTTCGTTTTCTTCCATGCCCACCGTTTCGAGATAACGGCTGTTGGCCAGTTCCACGATATGGTCCGGCCCATGCAACAACAAAATGGCTGTGGGCGCCTGCCGGAACAGGTCGCGCAACTGGCTGGCCACATAGTTCCTGGCTTTTGCTGTATTGACATTGGCATCTACCCGGGACATCAGTTCCCTGGAGGAAAAAGGTTTGGCCAGATAATCATCAGCACCGGCTGCCAGCCCTTCCACGGTCGCTTCTTCGCCGGCCCTGGCCGACAAGAGCAGTACCGGCAGGTGCATGGTGGCCGGGTTTTGTTTCAATAGTTTCACCAGCGCAAAACCATCTATCAGCGGCATCATTACATCACTGATCACCAGGTCGGGCAGGCGGCGCGCAACAGCCTCCAGTGCGGCAGCGCCATCTCTGACGGTGACAACTTCGTAGCGGTCACCAAGCAGCTTCCGGATGTACTCCCGCATATCTGCATTGTCATCGGCCAACAGGATGTAGGGCTTCCCATCCTGCTGATGTTGCGTTTGCTGAAGGACAGGGTCATCCCAGCGGGAAGCCTCTTCCACAAAGGCATGCCGGCTGTCTGAACTGGCAGAGCCGGTATGGTGTGTGACTTTATCTTCCGGCAGATGAGCATGGCCTACTGGTATACTGATAGTAAATATTGTCCCCTCGCCTTCCCGGCTGCTGACCTCTATAGCGCCACCATGGAGCTTCACCAGCTCATTGACCAGCGAAAGGCCAATTCCGGTCCCTTCCTGGCTACGGCCGTTTCTATTGTACACCCGGTGAAAACGTTCAAAAAGATGCGGCAGCTCCTGCGGTGGAATACCCACGCCCGTATCTTCTACGATCAACTCCACATGATCGGCATACTCCCGCAAGCTGACGCTGATCTTTCCTTCCAGCGTATATTTAAAAGCATTGGAAACGAGGTTCAGTACGATCTTCTCCCACATGTCGCTGTCCACATACACAGGCTGCGAAGGATGCTCATAGTCTGTTACAAGTGTAACGCCGGCTTTGCTGATGGCAGGTTCAAAGTTGCTGACAAGATCACGGGTGAGCGCCACTATGTCCACAGGAGCGTAACTGGCCTGCATCCTGCCGGCTTCGATACTGGAAAAATCCAGCAGGGAATTAACCAGTTTCAGCAGGCGCCGGGTGTTACGCTGCGCCAGCTGCAATTCTTCCGTCACACCAGCTGGCAGCTGATCTGCCCGGCCCAGCATATCTTCCAGCGGTCCCAGCATGAGGGACAGCGGCGTTCTGAATTCATGGCTGATGTTACTGAAGAAAATGGTTTTGGCCCGGTCTATCTCCATCAGGGAGTTAACGCGCTGCTGCTCTTCCTCATAAGCCCTGGTACTGGCGATGGCGGCACCAATATGATCGGCCACCAGTTGAAAAAAAGCCTGGTACTTTTCGTCGAGCTGCCGGTGAGGGTTCAGGCCGATGACCAGCAGCCCGTATGGCGCCCCGGAGTTGTTATGCAGTACAGGCACTACCAACGCCTGGTCCGGCGGCAGTTTCCATTCACCGGCAGGCAGCCGCCCGGCTTTGCTGCGCAGGTGTTCCACCAGCACGGGCCTGTTGAGCCGAAGGGTATCAGCCAGTGGCCAGAACAATGTTTCATCTGCACTACTGGTCTCACGGGGAAATATATTCCCGGGCAGATCATTGACCGTATAGCCTTTCAGGTGATGAATGTCCTGGTCTATCGTATAAAAAAAAGCAAAAGGGAAATCATACCGGTTCTCCTGTAAAGCCAGGAGACTGTTGGTATAGACGTCCTGTATCCGTTTACTGTTGAGATTAAACCGCGCGAGGTCTTTCAGTGTACGCATCTGGCGGGCAGATACGATACGGTCCGTATCGTCGGTGTTGGCGCACAGGATGCCTTCGGGCAGCCCATTATCACCGGGAATAGGGCTATACGAAAAAGTGTAGTAGGTTTCTTCCGGATAACCGTTGCGCTCCATGATCAGCAACAGCGCTTCGTCGTAGGTACCTTCATTATTGGTAAGGCATTGTTCCACGCGGGGCGCGATCTGGTCCCATATCTCCGACCATACCGTACGAGCCGGCTGGCCGAGGCACGCCGGATGTTTGCCGCCAACAATGGCGCGGTAAGCATCATTGTAAAAATTGAGCAGTTCGGGGCCCCACCATACAAACATGGGCTGACTGGAAGTGAGGATGATCCTCAAACAGGTTTTCAAGCTTTGTGGCCATTTGTCAACCGCACCAATCGATGTTTGTTCCCAGGGATAGTTACGGATCAGGGCGCCGGTTTCACCACCACCGGCAAGAAAAGGATATCTGTCCGCATTAACTGTATCAACAATGGCCATTGGCGATATTCGTTTAAATCCGCTATAAATATAAGGATTTAAATGGTGCCCCTCACACGAAATGGTTATGGATCAAGCTGCCACGGCCTTTTTCAGGGACAAACGCCACAACCCCACCGCACAGATGATACAAACAACGACCAGTATGGACCACAACATCACAAAGCCCCAACGTTCCGCTACCAGCGCGCCGCCACCCGGTCCTATCACCTGCGCCACCGACCAGGTCAATGCATATGCTGCCGCATAACGCCCTCTGTTGGTATCGTTGGAGCGGCCCATGATCACCGCGTTGATAAAAGGAAACGCCATCATCTCCCCGACAGTAAAAAACACAACACCCAGGAAAGCAAATATGACCGGTACCACAGGTGGCACCAGGAAGAACAGGTAACCAATGGCTGTTACCACCACACCGCCTACAATATAGTACAGCGATGATTTACGGTTCTCCCAGCGTCTTACCAGCACCATTTCAAACAAGGCGATGATAACACCATTTACGCCCAGCAACAACCCTATCAACGATTCATTCATATGCCAGTCGTTTTTCCAGTAGATCGGCACAAGGCGGAAAATAAGACCGAAGGAGGCCGTGTATATCGTCACCCAGATCAGGAAACGGAACAGGAAAGGATCTTTCCAGATGGGTAGTTCCCGGGGAATATTTTTGACAGCAGCTGTGCGCGGCGTTCCTTTGTAAGCCGGCAATAAAAAGGTGATCAACAGGCCCACCAGCATATACACACCACCTTCTACCCAGAACAACAGGTGATAGTTGATGGCTGCGAGAATACCGCCGATAGAACTGCCAAGCGCCCAGCCAAGGTTCATCGCAAAACGGTTGAGCGAATAGGAACGGGTCAGGTTCTCCGGTTTGGAATAGGCAGCAATAGCAGCCCCGTTGGCAGGCCGGAAGGCTTCTGCCACAAAACTCAGTACGACCGTCATCCCACAGAGGACGGAAAAATTCGAGATATAGCCAAAGGTGATGAACAACATACCACCGGCAATGGAAGTAAAAATCTGAACGGCCCGGAAACCCAGTTTATCAATAAAGTAACCGCTGGCCAGCGATCCCAGTACAGCGCCTACCCCAAACAAGGTAATAATAAGGCCGGCGTCGGCAATGTCGCGGTGCAGGCTCTTCGTGAGATAAATACTCAGAAACGGCGCCACCATGGTCCCCGTACGGTTAATCAATATCACCAGGCTCAGTAGCCAGGTCTCCCTGCTCAGTCCACTAAATGAGGACCGGTAGGTCTGCGTAATCTTCGATAACATTCTCCTTTCTTAGTTTCTTTAAGTGATTCGCTGAACCCTTTTAAAAATATGGTACGCTTTTTAGTATTGTAAATTTCACATTATGCTGCTATTTTTAATTAGTCCAGTTTGGAGATTTGAGGTAGACCAATTCTATCCTGCTATTTATTTTTAGCTTTGCCACATGCCATCATCTATGAGAATTGACTTTACAAAGCAACTGCGAGAGAAACTATTATACCTTGTTGGCCCACCAGAACAAGTAACCCTGGAAAATCGCATTTTTAACTCTATGTGCCTGCTTGCCATGGTGGTAAGCGTTGTACAGGCCCCTTTCAATTATTTCACCGGCCTCAAAATGACCGGGATCATATTCGGGTTGCTGCTATTGGCATTAGCAGGCCTGTATTACCTTTCCCGTTTTAAAAACCGTTCCGCGCTCAGTATAGCCATCACCGTAGTACTGGTCAATTTATTGTTTGCCTGGATATATTTCGTCAGCTCTGGTATTTCCGGTGCCAGCCTGATGACCTTTACCCTCACCTTCTTCCTGGTGATGATCGTGGCGCCCCGCGGGCAGTACGTAGTATGGCTGATCTTCAACCTGCTGCTGGTGGCAGCCATTATTCTTATCGAGTACTATCGCCCGGAGCTGGTGCCTAATATGTACGCGGACCGTGAGTCGAAAATAGTGGACCTCTCCGCTACCTATCTCACCAGCGTGCTGGTGATCTTCTTTGGTACCATCTACCTGAAAAATGCGTATAACCGCGAGAAACAACAAAGGGAAGAAAAGACCAGGGTGCTGGAAGTGCTGAATACAGAAAAGAACAAACTGTTTTCCATCATCTCCCACGACCTGCGCAGCCCGATGGCCTCCATACAATCTTATCTTGAATTAATGAAAGACATCCAGCTGCCGCCTGAGCAAAAGTTACAGCTGGAAGCAGAGCTGTTGCTGATGGTCAACAATACGCAGGACATGCTGTACAACATGCTGCTGTGGTCCAAGAGCCAGTTGCAGGGGCTCACCGTACATCTGGCGCCGGTGAATGTTTATAAAGCCGCCATGCCGGTGCTGGACATACACACTACTTTTATCACCAATAAACGGTTGCACCTCACCACAGACATTGATAAAAACCTCACGGCCATGGCCGACCTCAACATGCTGCAGCTGATCATCCGCAACCTGGTGGGCAACGCCATCAAGTTCACCGCTCCCGGCGGCCAGATCACACTGGAGGCCCACCAGGAAAACCAGCAGTGCCTGATCATGATCCGTGATACCGGTACCGGCATAGACCCCAAACGGGTTCCGGAAATCTTTTCCCTGAAGGCCCGCTCTACCTTCGGCACCGGCAATGAAAAAGGCATCGGGCTGGGGCTGTATCTCTGCAGCGAATACACGGCAGCCCAGCATGGCCGCATATGGTTCCAGAACAATCCAGACAAGGGCTGTTCGTTTTTTCTGTCATTTCCTTTGGCCTGATCCGGGAAAATTGTATCTTTGCCCCATCATGTGAGAATTACCCACACACATATAATCTTCTGTTCCGCTCCGGAACCTTGCGTCTAGCAAGCATTTCATCATATTATTTATTTTCTGATTTAAACAAATCGCACGGTACCTACCGGTGATTATTTTCGTATCTAAATTTAAACCCATGAAACAAGTAGCACACACAGCCGCCCGGAACCTTAATGTTTACACAACAAACGAAACGCATGCTACTCACCGCACAACACCTCCATTTTCAACTGCCGCCCAACAGGGTATTATTTGATGATCTGCATTTCACACTGGACAAAAACGAACATGCCGCTATCACCGGCGACAACGGCGCCGGCAAGTCTACCCTGCTGAAGATACTGGCAGGCCAACTGGCGCCGCAAAGCGGAACGATTGTGCGGAGCGCACCGTTATATTATGTGCCGCAGCACTTCGGACAGTTCAACGACCGCACCGTGGCCCAGGTACTGGGCATCGATGCCAGGATACATGCGCTCCAGTCCATCCTCGCCGGTGATACGCAGGAAGCCCATTTCGACGCCCTCGGCGACGATTGGGATATTATGGAGCGCTGCGAACAACTGTTTGCCCGTTGGGATATCGCCCACATCCCGCTGACAGCGCCCTTCTCGCAACTCAGTGGTGGTGAAAAGACAAGGGCGTTCCTCGCCGGCAGCGATCTCACCGCGCCTGCGGCCATCCTGCTGGACGAGCCTACCAATCACCTCGACAAAGCCGCACGGTCACAGCTATACGATTGGGTGACGCGCAACAGCAAATCCTTGCTGATCGTGAGCCACGACCGGCAGCTGCTGGAACTGTGCAGCCCCATCTGGGAGCTGTCCAACGCACGTTTACAGGTGTATGGCGGCAACTATGCTTTCTACGAAAAGAAAAAAGCTGAGGAGACGGCCGCACTGCAACAACAGATCGCCCATGCAGAGAAATCCCTGAAAGAGGCGCGGGCAGCGCAACAGCAGGCTGCCGAAAGGCAGCAGCGCGAAAATTCACGCGGAAACAAAAGCCGCGCCGAAGGGAATATTCCGAAAATCCTGATGAACGGCCGCAGGGACCAGGCCGCCAAAACCACTGCCCGCACACAAGAGGTGCATGCAGAAAAAGTAGCAGGCCTGCAAGCTACGCTGGACGCAGCTTCTGCCAACGACCAGGTGGCACGTATTATGAAAGGGCATTTTGCCACGCCTCCCGGCCATAAAGGCAAAATACTGGTACAGGCAGAAGCGCTCAATTACGCTTATGCCGATGGTACACCCTTATGGCCGCAACCACTTGATTTTATCATCAAAAGTGGCGACCGGCTGGCGATTGCCGGGAATAACGGCAGCGGTAAATCAACGCTCATCAAACTCATCACCGGGCAACTGCCGTCCCAACAGGGACGCCTATACGTAGCACCATTCAGCAGCCTCGTGCTGGACCAGGACTACAGCAGTATAGACCGCAGCAAAACGGTCCGGCAACAGGCCGCCGCCAACAATGACATCAAAGTGGATGAAGGAAAACTCAACACCATGCTAGTCAGGTTTCTCTTTGGCCCCGATGACTGGGACAAATCCTGCAGCGCGCTAAGCGGTGGGGAAACACTCCGGCTGGCGCTGTGTTGTATGACGCTCCGGAGCCAGTCGCCCGACATGATCATCCTGGACGAACCTACCAACAACCTGGACCTGACCAACATCCAGATGCTGACACAGATATTCGCCGCCTACCAGGGTACGCTGGTCGTCGTATCGCACGACGCCCGCTTCCTGGAAGAAACGGGCGTCACGGAAACATTGCAGTTATAATTTCTTAATTGCCCAGTGTTTTCAGGGCGAGGTAAGCCATCAGGCCCGCGCCGGTTTCCAGCGCATGTTCATCGGCATCAAAAGTGGCGGTGTGCAGGCCAGACACTATGCCGCGGGCCTCATTTCGTACACCGAGGCGGTAAAAACAGGCATCCGCCTGTTGGGAGTAATAAGCGAAATCTTCCGCCGCCATCCAGATATCCAGGTCCACCACATTATCCGCACCGAGGAATTCTTCCGCATAGGTGCGGGTAATGTCGGTTAATTTTTCATTGTTGATCAACACCGGGTATCCCTGATGTATTTCAATATCGCAGGTAGCCTCCATGCCTTCAGCGATAGAGACGGCCATCCTTTTGATTTTGGTATGCGCTTCCCTTCTCCACTTTTCATCGAGCGAGCGGAAAGTACCTTCCAGCCGCACTTCATCCGGGATAACGTTGGTAGCGCCATTGGCCAGCATCTTGCCGAAAGAAAGCACAGACGGCAGCAACGGGTTCACCCGGCGACTTACGATCTGCTGCAGGGCAATCACGATATGGCAGGCCACCACCACCGGGTCTATGCCCAGGTGTGGCATCGCGCCATGACCGCCTTTACCTTTTACCGTGATAAAAATCTCGTCATTGCTGGCCATGTAACGGCCACCTCTGAAACCCACTTTACCGGCAGGCAGTTCAGGCATGGTATGTTGCCCCAGCACATGATGCGGACGCGGATTTTCCAATACGCCTTCTTTGATCATCATGCTGGCGCCGCCGGGGATCAACTCTTCCGCCGGCTGGAAAATGAGTTTCACGGTACCCGCAAAATCATCTTTCATCCTGCTGAGGATAGTGGCGGTGCCCAATAACGATGACGTATGTACGTCGTGGCCACAGGCATGCATCACACCGTCATGTTTGGATTTATAAGGCACATCGTTCAGTTCCCGGATGGGCAGGGCGTCAATATCCGCCCGCAGCGCCACCACCTGGCCGTTTCCCGGCTTATTGCCCTGCAACAGGGCTACCAGGCCGGTATTGGCCATCGGTTCAAACGAAATACCCAGGTCCTTCAGTTTGCCGGCGATAAAGGCAGCCGTATTCACCTCCCTGTACGACAGTTCAGGGTGCGCATGCAAATAGCGCCGGTTGGCGATCGTTTCTTCCTGAATATGGCCGGCCAGCTGCCGGATTTTTTCTTTAAGCATTGACGATATTTTTTTCCTTTTCAAGGAAAGCTTTTACGAAACCGTCGTCTGTCAGCTGCGGATAAGCGGCCGCCACACGGTCAATTTCTTCCAGCTGTCCCGGGGATAAAGTTTCAGCTTCATCCAGGCACCAGATACCTTCCAAAAGTCCCTGTCGCCGCAGTACCTCATGGATACCAGCGATAGAACCGTGGAAAGCGTTGGAAGGATCAAACAGCGCCGCATTCATATCGGTGACCGCTATACCTTCCGTCAACAGTTTTCCTGCGCCCGAATAATCCTCAATGATACACTTTTTTATGCGATCGAAGAGCGGCACCACCTGGCTGGTCCAAACGGACCAATGCCCCAGCAGTCCGCCGGCAAAACGTTTCGTCACCTCGCGACCGTTGACTGTAAAGCGATACACCGTTAGCAGGTCTGCTACAATATTGTCATCGTTACCCGTATACAGGGCAATATCATTACAACGCGAAGAATGACAGACCGCCCTTACCACATCGAGGGTCTGGTAGCGGTTGAACGGCGCCGTTTTGATGGCCTTCACACCGGGGATCTCCACCAGCTGCTCCCAGAAACGATAACTCAGGATACGGCCGCCCACGGAGGGCTGCAGGTAGAAGCCAAAAACAGGTATGATTTCCGATACGGTCCGCACATGGGCTATCAGTTCACCCTCCGACAAATGATTTAAACCACCTAAACTTAATAAACCCAGATGGTAACCATACTTCAGTGCGGTCCTGGCTTCATCAGCCGCTTGTGCTGTGGGACCGCAAAGACCGGCCACTTTGATAAAAGGACGTGCCAGTTGCGCGGCGTCTATTTCTTCCGCAGCCAGCCGGAGCACGGTCTCATACAATCCCACCCGGGGATTGCGGATGGCAAATTGGGTAGTATGTACGCCCACAGCCACACCGCCCGCACCACTGGCGATATAATAACGGGTGAGCCGGCGCTGACGGCGTTCGTCGAGCTGCCTGTACGGGTCCAGCGCCAGCGGGTGCGCCGGGATAACAGTACCGCTGTATAATAAATCCGGTATCATGATTGGTTGATTGTAAGGATGATGAAGATTAAAACTGCCCTTCCCTTTCCTGGAAGTGTGTGGCCTTGGAGATGGTACGGCCACCTTGTTGCAGCCATGCTGCCGTAAGCCCGATCATTTCTTTCAGGGATACTTTCGGGTAACCGAACATTCGGAAGCTCTCCGCCGCATTGCTCAGCAAAGCGGTGGATTGTTCTTCATTCACAAGAATGGGCTCTTTCCCGAGCAGTTTACCGAATTCTTTTGCGATCCAGCGTACCGGCGCCGTTTCCGGGCCGGTGATGTTCAGCAGCTTCGCCGGTGCAGCACAATGGGCGAACGCACGTAAAGCCATTTCATTGGCATCACCCTGCCAGATCACGTTCACATGGCCCATGCGCAGATCGATCGGCTTTTCGTCGCGCACCGATTTGGCTATTTCCAGTAGTACGCCGTATTGCAGGTCATTGGCGTAGTTCAACCGGTATACCAGCACGGGCGTATTGTATTTGTTGGAGAAATGCTGAAATACACGCTCCCTGCCGAGGCATGACTGGCCGTACTCCCCTACCGGCGCGGGCGCCATTGATTCATCTGCGCCACCGTCCAGCACGGGCGTCAGCGGATATACGTTACCGGTAGAATACACCACGATGCGGGAATGGCGGTATTTTTCCGCCACTCTTCCGGGCAGGTAAGCGTTCATAGCCCAGGTAAAGGCTTCTTTGCCGGTGGTGCCGAATTTGGTACCGGCGAGGTACAATACGTTTTTAACGTCCGGCAGTGCGGCGAGGTCATCTTCATTCAACAGATCGGCCGCAATGGTTTCTATACCGTCCTGCTCCAGTTGTTCCTTTAAGCCCGGTTCTGTCAGCCGGGACACGCCGATTACCCTGCGGGGCACACCCGACTTATCGATGGCCTGTTTGGCCAGCTTCGCCAGGCTGGGACCAATTTTACCGCCTACTCCAAGAAGGAGGATATCGCCTTCCAGCGCCGCCATGGCCGCCACCAGCTCGTCTGATGGCTGCAGCAGCGCGTCTACTGTTGCCTGTATGTTACCTGTCATATGATGGTTGGTTTTATGTTGAAAGATGATAGATCGATTTGGCCGGCACTGTCCCTGTCGAGATAGAGGATGGCCGCGTGATGGGTGCGCAAAACAGACGAAGGATAATCTTCCCGGATAGGCCCCTGCACGGTATGTTGCACCGCAGTGGCTTTCTTTTCGCCGGGCACCATGCAGAAGAGATAACGGCCACGCATCAACGCAGGAACCGTCAGCGTGAGCGCATAACGCGGAACTTCCTCTATCGCCGCAAAGCAGCCGTCATTCACCTGTTGCCGGCGGCAGGCCTCATCAAGGTCCACTACCTTCACCAGCACCGGATCATTAAAATCAGCCACATGCGGATCATTGAAGGCGATGTGCGCGTTTTCACCGATGCCCATGTTCACGATATCCGTCGGATATTGTTCCAGCAAGGCAGCGTAGCGCCGGCATTCCGCCACCGGGTCCGCAGCCTGACCGTTGAGATAAAACACTTCCCGGAACGGCGCTTTCGAAAAAATACGTTCCCGCAGAAAATTGCCAAAACCCTGTGGGGCATCGGCCGGCAGGCCTACATATTCGTCCATGTGAAAAGCATTGACCCGTTGCCAGTCGATGTCTGGTTGTGTAACCAATGCTTCGAGAAACTCCTGCTGCGAAGGTGCTGCTGCAAAAATGATGTTGACTACCGGTTGTTCTGTTAGCAAACGGACAATGGCTGCTGCGGCTTGTTCTGCTGCCGCCGTTCCCATAGCTGCACGGGCAGGATATACCTGCACCTGTAGTTTATCTGTAAAAAAAGAAGTCATAAAAACGTATATACTATAGGGTTAGATACCGGTTTCTCCTTCGATAAAGACCTTACTTACCCTGATTTGTTCGTCAAAGAAAATAATATCGGCATCCTTACCTTCCACCAGCGCTCCCTTACGGCCAGCGATACCAGCAATGGCCGCGGGTGTAGCGGTAGCCATGCGTACGGCTTCCACCAGCGGCACTTCCGCCAGGTCCACCATCGTGCGCACCAGCTGGTCAGCTGTTGCCACACTGCCGGCAAAAGAGCTGCGGTCCGGCAGTTTCGCCACACCATCTTCTACAATCACGGGGATACCGTTGTCCAGTCCACCGAGAATACTTTCCCCCGGCCCCATGCCGGCTGCACGCATCGCGTCGGTAATGAGGGCTGTCTTTCCAGGGCCTTTTATTTTGTACACCAGTTTTAACAAGGGCGCCGGCAGATGTACGCCGTCAGCAATGATCTCCACCGTCATTTCATCGATCAGATAGGCGGCTTCAATAACCCCCGCGTAACGGAAAGCATTACGCCGCGTCACTCCTGACATGGCCGAGTACATATGCGTAATATGCGTATAGCCGTTCTCGTAAGCTTCCAGCATCTCTTCATAAATCGCGTCCGTATGTGCTGCGGCAGCCAGGATGCCTTTGGACCGCAGGTACCGGCCGAAGGGCAGCGCCCCCGGCAGCTCCGGCGCCGCGCTCCAGCGTGTTACCACGTTGGACGACGCCAGTACTTCCATATACTCCGCAGCATCCGGGTTACGGATGTATTTCGGGTCCTGTGCCCCCCGCTGGTTCATAGCCACATACGGCCCTTCCAGGTGAAGCCCCGCGAAACGTGCCCCTGCTGTATTATGTTTGTGTGCTGCTTCATATACTTCGATTGCTTTCAACAAACTGGCCTTATCGCTGCTCAGCGTGGTAGGCACAATGGAAGTAGTGCCAAACTCCCGGTGTTTATTGGCCACCGCCAGAAATGCTTCGACTGTACCATCCATGAAATCGTGGCCACCGCCACCATGTACATGCAGGTCCACAAAACCCGGCGACACATACTGGCCTCCCGCGTCTATGATAGTAGCATCGGGCATCTCCACATCATGGTCACTCACCGCGAGGATACGCCCCCCTTCCGTAATAAGGGTGCCGTTACGGATAATCCGGTAAGGCGTGATAATATGGCCATTGACAATCTTATACTTTCTCTGTTCCATGTAATTCTTTTTCAGGGTAAACTTTCAACGGCCGCGCCACAGGCGTCCAATGCCTGATCTTATGCCCGTAGAAAGCGTAAAATATCAGGTACAGGTAACAGGGAAACAATACCCAGTAAGCATGGCGCACATCATAATGGTCAGCGAAATAACCGTACAACGGTGGCAGCATGGCGTTACCGCTCAGTCCCATGATCATCAGCGAGCCACCGAGCTTGGTAAACCGCCCCAGCCCGTCCAGCGCCAGCGGCCAGATACCTGCCCACACCAGCGAATTGGCAAATCCCAGTAACACTACAAACCAGATCGACATATCAACGGTATGGCCCAACAGTCTTACTTCGCCTCTCATATAAATAATCCCGATAGTGAACAGCGCGCCCAGTAACGTACAGATACGCAAGGCATTCACCTGGCTAAGCAACTTCGGAATAGTGACAATCCCCAGCAGATAACCACAGATGGTCACAAACAACGTATAGGACGGGAATGTTTTAGCTTCCATCAACGGAATGTGCATAGAAGTAGCATAACCAATAATCGTATCAATTGCTACCACCTGTGTGCCCACATGCAGAAAGATAGCCACAGCACCGAGTATCAGGTGCGGGAAACCGAAGATGTTCTTTTTACCGGCATTGGCCACCGCTACGTCCCCTTCTTCTTTCTCTGTGTCGATATCAGGTAATGGAGAATAGCGCACCAGCAGTCCTAAAAAAAACAATACGATGGCGACAATACTGTACGGCGTGATCACCCGGCGGATCAACTCATCCAACGCGGCTTCCTTCACAGCGCCGGTCATATGCTGCAATTGCGCAAACAGCGTGCTGTCAGTCGGTTTCAGGATCACCGCCGCAAAAATCAGTGGGGCAATAATACCCGCGCCTTTGTTGCAGATGCCCATGATACTGATACGTTGCGCGGCGCTTTCCTTCGGCCCTAAAATGGTGATATATGGATTAGCTGCCGTTTGCAATACTGCCAGTCCCAACCCGATGGTGAACAGTCCCAGCAGAAACACTTCATAGGTGCGCGTGAAGGCGGCAGGGATGAAAATGGCCGCGCCCAGCGCCATGGTCCAGAACCCCATCATAATGCCCTTCTTGAAACCCACTACTTTCAGCAGGTAAGAAGAAGGCACAGACATGATAAAATAGGAAATGTAGAAAGCGAAAGCCACGAGGTAAGACTGGAAGTTCGTCAGCTCACAGGCAATCTTAAAGTACGGTATCAGAATAGCGTTGACCCAGGTGACAAAGCCGAAGATAAAAAACAGCATCCCGATAATGAGGATGGAGATAAACGTATCTCTGCGGCTCAGCTGCCCCGGATCAACCCGGTCAGTGTTTTTCATACGTTACGAATTACTGATTACAAAGTGGGCTCCCACCCTTTCTCGTACTCGCGTTTCCAGAGTTGTTGGGCTTTCGCGTCGTTCAGGATATGACCATTGCTGGCATCAATATGCAGTGCGTTACCGGAACGAAGCGAGATGTTGCCCAGCTGGCACAACAATGTGCTCTGATACCCCCCCAGGATATCCGCATTGAGTTTAGTGCCGATGCGGATGCCTTCAAAGAAATTCTGGATATGCAGCGCATCGAGGCTTTCAGCCGGGTTCATCAGGTTGCGTGGATCGATGATGGCCTGGTTCTTTACTTCCTTCACCACTTTATTGTCCAGGTCGTAAATCGTATAGGCGTTACCGTCAATTACCAGTGAACCTTTTTCGCCGTAGAAGATAACGCCTACAGAATTACCTTCCACCGTGCGACCGTTGCAGCTGCGGCCTTCCCAGGTCATGCTGGTATTGTTGGGAAATTCCAGCGTGATCACCTGTGTGTCCGGCGTTTCCCAATCATCGGAGTAACGGTAACGGCCCCCCGCAGAGGTAACGCGGCTGGGATAGTCTACCCCGAGGCCCCACCGCATCAGGTCTATCATATGCGTGCCGTTGTTCAGCGCTTCTCCGGTCCCCCAGTTCCAGAACCAGTGCCAGTTATAATGTATCAGGTTGTCTTTCAGTGCGCGGCGTGGAGCAGGTCCCTGCCACAGGTCATAATTGAGCCATTCCGGCACGGCTATTTCCCTGCCCCGGCCGATGGACTCGCGGTTATTGGTATACCAGCCTTTGGCGAAATAGACACGGCCGATAGTACCCTGGTGCACTTCTCTGATGGCTGCTTCCACATTAGGCCAGGAGCGGCGCTGGTTGCCCATCTGAATGATGCTCTTATATTTATCCGCTACCTTTACCAACAGCTCCCCTTCGTGTGGGTTATGGCTGCAGGGTTTTTCGAGGTATACATGTTTACCTGCCTTGGCCGCGAGAATAGCCGCCGGCGCGTGCCAGTGGTCTGGTGCGGCCACCACCAGGGCGTCCATGTTTTTATTTTCCAGCGCTTTCCGGAAATCCGGAACATCCTTTGGTTTCTTTTGGGTGATCTTAAATACACTTTCAATACATTTAGCCGCCGCGCGGGTATCCACATCAGATACAGATACCACCTCACAGTTCTGTTGACGGGCGTAGTTGTTAGCCAGCGCCAATCCGCGGGAGTTCACGCCCATCATGCCTACCCTCACCCTGTCGTTGGCGCCCAGGATACGGGCATAACTGGCGGCGCTGATACCGGGCAACATGCTGCCCAGCATGATCGCGGCCGTGCCTTTCGTTGTTTTTTTCAGGAAGTCTCTACGGGACGCCTTCATAAGCTATCAGATTTTTGGTATTGGAATTACAGGTTTATATATTGGATACGTTTGGCAGTGCCACGGGTTTACCGCCTTTGCGTTTGCTCTCTTCCGCAGCTTCCATAAAGGCCAGTATCTCCAGTGTTTCTTCCGGTTTTACCGGCGCCGTGCCTGTACGGAAAAAAGTGGCGATCTCTTGAAGCAATGCTTCATAGCCTTTAAAGGGGCCGAGCAGCAGGTTTCCTTTTTCGCCGAAAACGCGGCCGCCGAAATCATCGGGACTATTGCGGGTACCCCTGAAAGTACCAATGCGGTCATCAGCCCACTGTCCCACTACCACATCGCTGCCGGGCGTGTTAAAACGCGTCACCGTTTTGCAACCGCTGCCCATCACAGCAAAGAGTGTTTCCACGCCATGGATGCCGTACCAGAAAAGATCGGGATGTGTTTTTTCCAGTGCAGCCGGACTGAAAGTATCGGCGCCGGTTACTTTTCCGATAGCGCCCTGCTTCACTTGTTTCACGCTGTCCATGAAACGTAATGCAGAAGAAGAAAATACAGGTGCGTTATATTTTTTTGCTGCTTTTACAATGGCGATACCATCGGCCAGGGATGCGGCCAACGGCTTGTCGATAAATACTTTTTTACCGGCCTTTATTGCAGGTATGGCCTGTGCCAGGTGCGGGCGGCCATCGTTGGATTCCACCAATATCACATCGGACTTATCAAGCAGCGCCTGCATAGAATCAACGATCTCCACGCCCATCGCTTTCACCTGTTCTATATAACCCGGTAGTCTTTTTTTATTCAGTTCGATATCAGGGCTTGTCTGCGGCAAGGCTGCCACCACCCGCATGCCTTCCAGTCCGGGAACCGTCACCGGATTATTGAAACTCTTGGTAAAGGCGATGGCATGGGAGGTGTCCAGTCCAATGATACCGATGCGTATCCCGTTCGTTTGTTGTACAGGGCTCCTGCCATAGAGCGGCCGGAGACTCCCCAGTAGTCCTGTTCCTATGCCTGCCAGCGCGGTATTGCGGATAAAAATGCGGCGACTGCTTTTCATGTTGGAATTTTTACGGTTGCTTTTTAATTGATCCGGACGAGTTGATGAATGTCCTATATAGTATTAACAGTTGGCCTGTTATTCAAAATTTCAGTTGATCGCTGCGCCGCCGGAAGTATAAAATTTCATTTTCCGGGTACGTACCCGAAAAATAGTTCTTTTTTTGAGAACACACAATGTTTTTTTATGAGAGAATGGTTTTGGGGGTATTTTTTCAGGGAGATTTTGGAGAGATGATGGAGCGGTGTTCCACAGGGATTGGGAATACGAGATAATCAAGGGATATGCCCGGAATGATCACGTTTTGTTTCCCGGGAGATTGATCACGTTTTGGTTTTCGCAGGGTGATTGATCGCGTTTTGTTTCCCATTCGCGTTCCCCGGGCTGAAAGCCCGGGGCTAAGATCTTATACAGGCGTGTAACACAGAGAGCCTATTATTAAAGGTTGTTGCATAGCATTTTCGTAGAAAGGATACAGTTCTTTGCGTGATTTACAGACAACAGGAATCATTCCACAAAAAATGATTTTCAGTGATACATGCCTGAGTAACATCTTAGCCCCGGGCTTTCAGCCCGGGGAACGCGAATGGGAAACGTAAATGGGAAATGCGAACGGGGATCCCAAATGGGGAACCCCAACGGGAAACGTACCGCGCGAATGGTAATACAAATTAGCCATTCCTGACCCGAGTTATGATATTAAACCGGACCAATATCCGGTTATGTATTTTTATTGAACGTAGTCATCAAAATAGGCGGTACCCATGAAAGTACCTTTCTCCCTTTCCTCTTTTATAAAATCTTTGTAGGAATAACTTTTCCCCTGATGTTCGGGCTTCTTCTTTTCCTTCAGGTACTCGCCATAGTAGGAGAAACCGGCGCCGGAAGTAAACCAATCCAGGAAGACCGGGCTTTTCTCATTGATGACGGTCAAATCACCGGTGGTGGTTTTCTGACCTAAATCTACCACCGAGCTATTGGTCGTGAGAAAATAATAGGAGCCGTCTTTATACCATACCTGATGGGTGAACTCTTTGCTCCGGTAGTAATAGTCTGTTTTGCCCATTTTCTCATTCACGAGTTTGTCTAAAACAGCTGTTTTATCTTTTGTTTCTGTGTGGAGAGCATAAGCGCCTATCTTGTTGTTTTCCGGTGTTATGAAAAGGGAGACGTAGTTGGAGAAGCCAAAGCCCTCATCGTTCTCCTGGCCCATGCTGCCTGAAAAAGATTGGCCATACAGCCGCAGCAGGTCCGGCAGCTTCGACTGGTATGCGATACATTCCTTTACCTCCAGTTCTTTTTTCAAATGATATTGACTGATCATACTGGTATCAGCCGGTAAGGAGAGGGTTGACAAATCAAAATTATTCTGTTGACATGATAACATCAATACACACAACAAAAGATACAGGACATTTTTCATTTTAAATATAGATTAAATCAGCGGGCAAGTCTGTATTATTCATGCCTTCACTGAAGGGTTACCCGCTAAAAGTATCATTTTCTTTACATTTTTTGATACCTGCATGAAAAAAATCTTTTCTTTCCCGAAGATTGTGCCTATCTTTCGGTAACGTACCCGGAAAATAGCCGGACTTCATCCAAAATCAATACTACAGGGGATTCTACTCCTCTTACAACCAATACCAGCAACTCATCCGAAAAACATAAAAAATCAACCTGATGTCATCTACCGGATCAACAATGGAAAAAGCGCCCGTTACCGAAAAAGGCAGCGCACCAAAAAGCAGTCAATACAAGGCATGGTTACAGTCCCTCGGACCAGGGTTGATCACAGCCGCGCTGGTATTCGGTCCCAGCAAGGTGACCATCGCCTCCATCATGGGCGCCAGCTATGGCTTTTTCCTGTTATGGATTGTGGCGGTGGCCATTTTCTTCATGATCATTTTCACTACTATGGCAGCCCGGGTAGGCATTGCTACCAACGAATCACTACTCAGCACCATCAGCCGTAAGTGGGGTCGTCCCGGACGTATCGGTATAGGCGTGGGCGTGTTCCTCGTCACCGCATCCTTTCAGGCAGGCAATTCCATCGGCGCGGGTATTACGCTGGCAGAAGCCACCCATACCAATAAAACGATCTGGATCATCGCCTGTAATGTAGCTGGCATCAGCATCTTGTTTTTCCGCGCTTTTTACAAGATGCTGGAGAAAATTATGATCGCACTCATCATTATGATGTTGTTTGCCTTTATTGTAACGATGGTGCTCTCCCACCCGCCTGTTGCGGGCGTCGCGTCCGGGTTCGTCCCATCCGTACCTGCCGGCTCCCAGAAACTGGTCATCGCGTTTATGGCTTCCTGCTTTTCGATAGTCGGCGCTATCTACCAATCCTATCTCGTACAGGAGCGTAAGCGCATCCGTCCGGATGTGGCGCAGACCGGCAAAGAAACCTTGCCCGGCATGCTGATACTCGGCTTCATGAGCGCCACAGTGATGATCTGCGCGGCTACGGTATTACATCCTGCCGGCATTAAAATCACCACTGCCACCGATATGGCCATCGCACTGGAACCCGTGTTTGGCAACGCTGCCTCCGCGCTTTTTCTCGTCGGTCTCTTCGGTGCGTCCTTTTCCTCTTTGCTCGGCAACGCTGCCCTGGGCGGCACATTGCTCGGAGATGCGCTGGGATACGGCGGTCAGCTCAGCTCCCGCATGGTCCGTACATTCATCGCCGTGATCATGCTCATCGGTGCAGGCGTGGCTATCACTTTTGGCAAACTGCCGCTGGAACTGATCGTCCTGGCACAAGCTGTTACGATCTTCATTGTACCCTTTATCGGTATTGCCCTATACCTGGTGGCGAATGACGCCAGCATTATGGGCAAGATGAAAAACAATACTTTTACCAACATCGCAGGTGCAGTAGGACTGATTGTCATGTTACTGCTGGCTGTCAGCAATGCCATCACCCTGTTCTTTTCTTAAACCAACCACCCGTTACCACGTATGAAACGTACCGGTATTCTCATTTTGATTGTCGTGATAGTGGCGGCCGGCACTTATTGGCTGCTCCGGCATAAATCAACGGCGGACTTTAATCAGCCTGTCGAAGCTACGCTGCAACTGGATAAAACCACACTTGGCATCAGCACCATCGCCTCCGATCTCAACGTGCCCTGGGAAATAGCCTGGGGGCCTGACAACCAGATCTGGTTCACCGAACAAAGCGGCACTATCAGCAAAGTCGATCCCCATACCGGCGTCAAAAAACTGCTGCTCACTATTCCGGATGTATATCGCCAACGCACGCTCGGCCTGCTGGGCATGGCCATTCATCCTGACAAAGACAAACCATATGTGTTTATAGATTACACACATCTCAATAAAGATTCTTCCATCGTGTCCCGGTTGGTACGCTATACCTATACTGCAGATACACTAAAAGACCCTTTGTTGCTGCTCGAACTTCCCGGCAACACCGGTCATAATGGTTCGAGGGTAGCTATTTCACCCGATGGTAAAGTACTGCTCTCCACAGGCGATGCAGCCCGTGACCAGAATGCGCCGGACACCGCATCACTCAATGGTAAAGTGTTGCGTCTTAATATAGACGGCACCGTGCCCGCCGACAATCCTTACCCCGGCAACTACATGTGGTCAAGAGGGCACCGCAACATACAGGGACTGGTATTCACCAGCAAAGGACAGCTCTTCGCCTCCGAACATGGTGATGCTACCGACGATGAACTGAATCGCATCGGGAAAGGTGGCTACTATGGCTGGGCGCGCATCGAAGGATATGCAGACCGGCCGGATGAAAAAGCCCATGCCGATTCTTTTCCTTTCATCGCGCCACTCAAAGCGTGGACGCCTACCATCGCGCCTGCCGGCATCGACTATTACCATTCCGATAAAATCCCTGAATGGAAAAACAGCCTGTTGCTGGGCACGCTCAAAGCGGCCAGCCTGCATGTGATACACCTGAATGACGCACAGGACGCCGTTACCGCCGAAGAAATCCTGTTTGCCGGCAAGTACGGTCGCCTTCGTGATCTCTGCGTTTCTCCGGACGGCGATGTGTACATCGCCACCAGTAACCGCGACTGGAACCCTGGCAAAGGTTTTCCGTTACCGCATGATGACCGTATCCTGCGCATCGCAGCGCTGAAACCTGGTCAGCCAGTACCGGCCACGGCTACACGGGAAACCGCTCAACCGGCGACGGTACCCGCTGCCGCCATCAGCGGCGCCACGCTGTATAAAAACTACTGCGAAGCCTGCCACAAGCCCGACGGCAAAGGGGTACCGGCCTCCTTCCCTCCCCTGGCGGGTAATCCGTTCGTCACCGGCAAAGCCTCACCACTGGTACAAACCATCCTGCGCGGCCGCACCGGCGATACCAAAAGCAAAAACAGCGCCTATGGCGAACAGATGCCGGCCTTCAACTTCCTGAAAGACGAAGAGATCGCCGCCATCACTACGTATATCCGTAACAGCTGGGGCAACCATGCCGACAGCATTGGCGTTACTGCCATCACCAAAGAAAGACAACCCTGACACCATGAAGCAAAAGATTATATTTGCCGGCATGACAGCAGCATTGCTGTCATGCGGCACCACCCGACAAAAACAATCATCTATGCAACTGATCGCGTTAGATCCCGGGCACTTCCATGCTTCACTGGTACAACAACAAATGTACCCCGGCATAGATTCCACTATCCGTGTATTTGCACCCGAAGGGCCTGAAGTAAAACAATACCTCGCCAACATCGAACGGTTCAACCAACAGACAGATCCTCCCGTGCACTGGGCTACTGACGTATATACCGGCCCTGATTACCTGGAGAAAATGCTGCAACAGCCAGCCGGAAATATTGTGGTGATCGCTGGCAACAACCGGCTCAAAGCCACTTACATCCGCCGCGCTGTCAATGCCGGTCAACATGTGCTGGCAGACAAGCCCATGGCCATCGACGCTGCGGGCTTCGACTCCCTGCAGGCGTCCTTCCGCGAAGCAGCGGGAAAAAAAGTGCAGCTCTATGATATCATGACCGAACGATATGAAATCAGGAACACGCTGCAACGCGAGCTGGCACAAGTGTCCGAAGTCTTTGGTACGCTGGAAACCGGCACTGTAGACAATCCTGCCGTTGTGAAAAACAGTGTCCACCATTTTAAGAAACTGGTTGCCGGCAAAACGATGGTACGCCCCGCGTGGTATATGGATGAAACACAACAGGGTGAAGGCATTGCAGACGTCACTACCCACCTGGTAGACCTCGTGCAATGGACCTGCTTCCCCGGACAGATCATCGACTTCCATCAAGACATACAGATGGACAGCGCCCGCCGCTGGGCCACCACCATGAGTTTGCAGCAATACACAGACATTACGGGGCAAACGGGTTTTCCTTCTTACCTGGCGAAAAATGTAGATAAAGACAACGTGCTGCATGTTTACGCCAACGGCGCCTTTGACTATACCATCAAAGGTATACATGCCAATATATCCGTTACCTGGAACTACCAGGCGCCGGAAGGCACCGGCGACACGCACTATTCGCTGTTACGCGGCACCAAAGCATCACTGGTGATCCGGCAGGGAGCGGAACAACAGTACAAGCCAGTGCTGTATATTGAGTCAGCCCATCATCACGATACCGCCTATGCGAAAACGGTTGCAGACCATATTACCATGCTGGCCCAAAAATATCCGGGCCTCTCGCTGAAAGCCAATGACAAAGGCTGGGAAATAGTCATCCCCGAAGCGCTGGCCAAAAAGCATGAGGCGCTTTTCGGTAAAGTGATGCAGCAGTTCCTCGAATATGTCCGGAACAATAACATGCCGGCCTGGGAAGTGCCCAATATGCTGGCCAAATACTACACCACCACACAGGCGCTGGCACTGGCGAAAAAACAGTAACCCGGCATTGTAGTATATTTGGGAAATTATAATCATCAACCGATATGAAGAAAAAAGCGGCCGAACAGCCCTTCGGTGTCAAGGAGATCGCACGGAGGGCCAATGTGGCCATCGCCACCGTGGACAGAGTTATCCATAACAGGCCCGGTGTCTCCCCAAAAACAAAAAGTAAAATAGAAGCCATCATACGGGAACTGAACTATCAGCCCAATATACTGGCCAGACGGCTGGCATCACGCCATATACTCCGGCTGGCGACCGTACTGCCGAAAGTGTCCTCCCAGGAAACTGACTTCTGGACACTTCCGGTAGCCGGCATCCAGAAAGCAGAAGAAGAAATCAAACAGTTCGGCGTTAAAGTAGAACCGTTCTACTTTGATCTCAACGACCGGAAATCTTTTGGAAAAGTCACCAAACAGGTACTTAAAAATCCGGTGGACGGTATCCTGCTGGCCCCCTCCTTCATCGAAGAATCCGTTGCGTTTATCCGTTCCTGTAAGGAACTCAATATTCCGTATGTTTTTATCAACTCTGATATCCCGCAACAGGAAAGCCTTTGTTACATCGGCCCGGACCTGTTCCGCAGCGGCTATCAGGCCGGGCAACTAATCCGCTATTGTACTCCCCGTAATGCGCGGGTACTGGTACTCAATATCTCCCACGAGATAGAAGACCATCACCACCTGCTCCGTAAGGAAGAGGGTTTACGCGCTTACTTCCAGGACACCAAACGCCCCATTGTCAAAAAAGATATCCGTCAAACCGATCAGGCATCTATTGAAAAAGAACTCTCGAAAGCACTGCAACAACATGCAGACGTACGCGCTATTTTCGTCACCAATTCCAGGGTAGCCGCCGTTTCCCGTTATCTCGAAAAAAAGGGAATCGATAAAGACATCCTGCTCATTGGCTATGACTTCACCAAAGAAAATGTGTCACGCCTCGATCAGGGCCACATTGACTTTCTCATTTGCCAACAGCCGCAGGAACAGGGCTATCGCGGTATTATGGCGCTCTACCAGCACCTCGTGATGAAAGTACCGGTAGAGAAAACGCATTTTATGCCAATTGATATTATCACCAAAGAGAATCATGCTTTCTATAACTGTGATGATCATGATTATTGCTGATGCTCCTGATTAGCGGAGATTAGAACAGACAAAAAACAAGGGGTGTTTTTTATTTTTATGTCGATCTCCACTTCGATCTCCGTAAATCAGGAGCATCAGCAATAATCATGGCCATCATAGTTAAGCATACACGATATAGAAATACAACACCACGCCTGTTATCAGCGCCCACCACAAAGTAGGGTTGCGTATGCCCCGTGACTGCAGTAACAGATCGGGAGGCAGTTTCAGGCTTTCGCGGTTCCAGATCAGTCCTTTCAGTTGTGCTTCAGGTACCGGTTTCGTGAGCAGACTTACGACGATGCACAGCACTACGCAGGTCCAGAAAACAATACCGGTGCGGTTAAAGAAAGGCATCGCCGGGAAAACGATCTCCATGGCGATAGACATCGGAATAGTCAGAATGCCCGCTGCCAGCGCACCTGCATGCGTCGTACGTTTCCAAAGAATGCCCAGCAGGAACATCGCTGCAATGCCGGGTGTAAACAACCCATAGGCATTCATCAGGTACAGGAACACCGGTTTTTTGGATTGCGTCAGGAACAGCCCTGTGCACAGGATACCAATCACGATGATCACCGCGCCGGCCCACCGGCCAAAACGTACTGCCTCTATGTCGGTAGCTTTCTTACGGAAGTAAGGCAGGTAAATATCTACCGTCAGGATGGTGGTGCAGGAATTGATAGCACCGGAAAGATGCGACATCACCGCTGCGATAAGTCCGGCCATGACCAACCCAACGAGCCCCGTAGGCAACAACTTCTCCACCAGCGTGGGAAACAACAGGTCCGGCTTTTCCAGGTCCGGGAAAAGCCTGGGCGCTACCAGCGCTGGTACGGTAATGATCAAAGGCACCAGGAACTTCAGGTAATCGCCAAACACCACGCCCATGCGGGCATGCCATTCATTCTTAGCCGCCAGTACCCGTTGCACGATGAACTGGTTCGTAGCACAATAAAACACACTGATACAAAGTACCCCACCGAGATACATCGTCCACGGAAAATCGGGATCGTTGGCCGGCAGGATAAGGTCCCAGTCCTTCATCGTATCTGTAACCGCACTCATGCCACCAGCGGCATTTACCGTGGCGATAGTAAGCGCAATGCCACCCATCACCAGTACGACCAACTGCAACATCTCGGTGTATATCACCGCGCGCAATCCACCTGCGATGGTGTATATACCGGTGATGACAGCCAGTATCACCACACAGGGCATGACAGAGATGCCCAGCAGCGAGTGTAGTGATAATGCACCCAGATACAATACCGCACTGATTTCCACCAGCACGTAGGTCAACAGGATCAGGCCAGCATAAGTGGCCCTGGCGGCCGTACCGAAACGTTTTTCCAGAAATTCCGGCACGGTATAAAAACCGTTGCGGATATAAAAAGGCAGGAATATCCATAGCAGCGCGTTAAATCCCATCAGGATGGCGCCCCATTCCATGGCGATAGCGACAAAGCCTCGGCTGTAAGCCATGCCCATAGCGCCTACCAGGTGATGGCTGCTGATATTGGCAGCAATGATGCTGCCGCCGATCATCCACCAGGGCAGTTTGTCGCCTGCGAGAAAATAATCACGTTTAGTCTGCTGCGCCTTCCGGGAAGCATAAATACCCAGGCCGATAACGCCGAGGATATAGGCGCCGAAAATAACAGCATCAAGCAAAGTAAGGTTCAGGTTCATGCGGTTCGGATCATTCGTTGTGAAATAGTAGTGGCGGAGCGTATCAGTTGCTCCAGCGAGCCTTTCTCAAAAGGCGTTTGCCATACCGCATAACTTTGATGGTTAAACGATGCTGACGGCGGCAGATAACCAGCATAACCATTTACGATGTTCATAACAGCCACCGCTGCCGGCGCCAGCTCCCGGCGCAATTCCAGCTGAAAGCCAGAATACGCTTCATTCGGCTGGCCTGCCAGTATCGTGTTGCCCAGTCTCCATATCCATAAGGGCATATTGGCCACAGTACCCTCTCCTACCGTTTTACGGATACCACGTTGCCGCCATAACCGTTCTTTCACCACATGGTCTTCACACGTGGCCCAGGCAGCTTCTATTTCCGAAAGGGAAGGCATCGGCTTCAATACCATCTCCACAGTTGTCATCTCTGCCATCAGGGTGGTGTCTGCGGGCGCAGGTGATTTCTTCCAGATGGCAAGGGAAGCGCCGGATTCCACCACACCGGTGAATGTGAGTTCCGTATCGGGAGGCAACATACCTTCGAGCGTGGACAATACGGCAAATCCCAATTGACGGCCGTAACCGTCGGCCAGCGAAGTATCACCGCTGTACTGCTCTGCGGGCGACAGTTCCCCGGAAGCGCCCTGCAAAAACAGGCAGGGAGCGCCGGTAGCCGGTTCCACCACGCCGCGCATGCCGCCAATGTAATCGGGCGACAGCAATTGGTTCTCCCATGCCAGCGTAGTAGGGTGACAGGCATAGTTTACAATAGTCCCCATAATACGACCATCTGCGTTCGTGATGCGGCCAGTCAGCACGGTATCATCTGCGGCGGCGGCGGGATTGTAACCTACCACCAGCCTGTTTCCACCAGGTTCGGGAAAATCGCGGTTTACCGCCAGGTTGCACCGGCCGTATTGCCAGGTAAGCGTAGCTGGTTGAGCAGTGGCCATCGCTTCACGGGCAGCATGGACAGCTGTTTCCTGCAACTGTTGCAGGAAAGGAATTATCAGATGACCACCAGGCTTACCAGCATCTTCACTGAAGGTGCTGGGGCCTGCGTGGGTATGGGTCAAACAGAACATCAACCGTTCTTCCGGCAATGACAAGGCTTTCAGGATGCCATGCCGTAAATTTCTTTCATCGGCAGCGCTCTTCCACCATCCCAGATCGGCGGAGAAGAGTACCAGCGGCAGTGCGTTTTTATCTGTCTGAAAAGTAATGCAGGTAAGGGTCAGCGGCATATGTACTCCCGCTGCCACATCATGTGTGGCAGCGCCCCAGTTACGGGCGAAGATGCCCACCGGCGGCGTGATATCAGCTCTTGCGATGCCTATGATCCCGTGGTAGTTCGTCATGTGGTTGGTTTATTACAAGAGAGACAAGCCTCCGTCCATCAGCAGCACGCTGCCGGTGATATGCCTGTTTTCCGGATCGCAGAGGCGCACCACTTCACGGGCCACCTGCTGCGGTGTGATCAGCTGCCGTACGGGCGTTTTCAGGCGTGCGTGTTCTTTCTGTTCAGGCGCCTGCTCCCATACTACGCGGCTAAGCCCCGCATCTACGTAACCCGGCGCGATCTCGTTGACCATAATGCCATGCGGCGCCAGCTCCAGCGCCATACATTTGGATAACATGCGCAGGCCGGCTTTGGATACGGAATACGCGGGGATATGGCTGTGCGCCACTTCCGCCGCCCAACTGCCGGCGAATACTACGCTGCCGGTTACACGCTGTTCCAGCATACGGGCTGTTACAGCACGCGCCACATGAAAAGCACCGTCCAGGTTCACCCGCAGCTCTTTGCTCCACTGCTCCGCCGTGATCTGATAAAGGCCCGATATCGTGACAGTAGCAGCATTGGCGACTACCATACTCACCAGTCCCAATGCTGCCTCCGCGGCTTGTAGCCAGCGGTCAACCGCCACTGCGTCGGACACGTCCACCTGTGCATAGTGACAGGGTGCGCCCATCGACGCCAGTTCATGCAGCAATGGCTGCGCTGCCGCTTCGGGCTGTATGTCACCCAGCGCTACGCCGGCCCCCTGCGCTGCAAACGCAAGGGCCACAGCCCTGCCAATGTCGCCAAGGGCGCCACTGATCAGGACTGTCTTCTTTTCCAATAGTTTTTCCATAAACTGCTGTTTTACCAGTCACCGACACTGCCATCTTTATAAAACGTACGCTGTAATACCTCCTGTTGGAAAGGATGTTTCTTTACAGCGTCTTCATTGATCTCTATTCCCAAACCCGGACGGTGATTGGGTTTCACGATCCGTCCTTTTTTCTCTACCGTAAATCCTTCACTCACCACTTCTTCCCGCCATGGCACATCGTTGTGTACACTTTCACAGATGGCATAGGAAGGGGTGGCGAAACCCAGCTCAATAGAAGCGGCAGTACTCACCGGTCCTTGTGGATTATGCGGCGCCACGGCTACGCGGTAAGCTTCCGCCAGGGCCGCTATTCTCCGCACTTCACTCAATCCGCCACAGTGGGTAATGTCCGGTTGAATCACGCTTACGGCACGCTTCTCCAGCATGTCCCGGAAAGCATGTACACCTACCAGCCTTTCACCGCTGGCGATCGGCGTTTTCACCGCACGCTGTATCCGGGCAATGTCTTCCATCGTTTCCGGCCAGCAAGGCTCTTCGAAGAAATACAAACCATATGGCTCCAGCGCTTTAGCGAATTGAAGTCCCATCAGCGGGCTGGGACGGGCATGACAGTCCACCATGATATCGATGTCCTCCCCTACGGCATCCCGCATGGCGCGTACACAGGCCTCTGCATAGCGGATAGGCTTCAACCCTTCCAGCGGCATGGTTTCGGGCACCGCCATCGATTTAAAGGCGGTAAAACCGTCTTCCACCGCACGTGATGCCAGTTCACCGAAACGGGCCGCATCATCCGGACGGGTCTCGTAAAAGTCCTCCATCTTGCCACCCCCCAGGTGGCAATACAGGCGGATATAATCCCTTACGCGGCCACCCCACAATTCGTGACAGGGCACGCCGTGTATTTTTCCCAGGATGTCCCAGAGCGCAATATCGATACCGCTGATAGCCGTGCCCCGAACAATACCGTTGCCATGCCAGAAATGCTGACGGTACATCATCTGCCACAGGTATTCAATACGCCGCGGGTCTTCTCCTATCAGCAGCTGGCTGATATCCTCCACAGCGCCTACTACTGCCCTGGTATGCCATTCCAGCGTGGCTTCGCCCCAGCCCCACAGGCCGGGCTGGTCTGTAACGATTTTGATAAAGATCCAGTTACGCATCCGCGCGTGACAAACCTGTGTTTCTATCGCCGTTATCTTCATAGCGCTGACAATATTGATTTGGTTTTCTCTAATGTTTCTTCAATGTCTTTGGTCGAATGGGCGTAAGAGATACTGCCCTGTTTGATCGGTAACGGGAAATTAAAAATTCCTTTTTCAATCAGCTTCAGACGGTATGATTTATCAAACGCAAAATCATGGTGTTTCAATATGTCATGATAATCCACCGGACTATGGTCCATAAAATACACACAAAAAGCGGAACCCTGACGGGCAATATGGAAAGGCCGGCCGGAAGTACTGAAAATATCCTTTAAACCGTCTTCCAGCATCTGCCCGAGTCCATTCACATGATCATACACTTTAAACTCAGCAGAAGCCAGTTTCCGTACCGTGGCGATGGCTGCCGCCGTTGTCAGCGGATGTGCGTTGAAAGTGCCTGCTATCAGCACTTTTTTGCTTTTATCGGGATGAATAAAGTAATCCATGTATTTTTTCCTGCCGGCGATCACTCCCACAGGATAGCCGTTGGCCACGGCTTTACCGAAGGTGCTCAGGTCCGGCGTTACGCCGCACAACTGCTGATAACCACCCAACGCATGGCGGAAGCCTGTTTTCACTTCATCGAAAATCAGCAGGAAGCCATGTTCATCAGCCAGGCGGCGCAATGCCTCCAGGTACCCGGGCAGTGGTTTCACCACGCCGATGTTCTGTAAGATAGGTTCCAGCAAAATGCCCGCCACGGGATAACGTTGCAGGATATACTCCACAGAAGCGATATCGTTATAGTTGATCACATGTACCAGTTCAGAATGGCTGTCCGGAATACCGGCGGAGAGAGAATCGAACGGATACTCACCGGGGCTCACCCGCTCTCCCACATCAGCGAGGCTGCTGATCACATTGCAGGCCACATCGTTGTGCCAGCCATTATATCCGCCCTGCATCACGATGATATGATTTTTACCAGTAACGGCACGGGCTATACGAATAGCGTGATAGGTAGCTTCAGAACCGGTAGTGGTGATTTCGATGCTTTCTGCGGAAGGAACGCTGTCGCAGAAAAGCTGCGCAAACTCTCCTTCGAGGTTGGTGGGACCTGCGCCCATTAGCAGCGTGGCATTGTCCAGCGCGGCACGTACTGCCTTATTTACGTCGGGGTCGTTATGTCCCAGAAACGAGGCGGCAAAACCAGCCTGGTAGTCGATGTATTCGTTTCCTTCCAGGTCGGTGACCCGGCTGCCTTGCCCGCTGACAAAACAAATATTGGGGTCTGACTTACGGTTCAGAGATACCACGCCACCGGGTATCCATTGTTCATTGCTCTTTAAAAGCGAGGATGATTTGGGCCATGCGTTCATAATAGCGATGCTGTTAAAATTTTATGTAAAATCTCACCTATTCCCTGTTCTGGATGGACACCCCGTTGATACGGCTGTTTTTAATGACCGCACCGGTCGATTGCCATAGCAGGTTGCCCTGTATATGCCGGTGCCGGATGTCTACCTGGTTTATATTGAGAGAATCGATAACTGTATTTTCGTCGAATAAAAACTGCGGATTGGCATACCAGTCCTCCTCCCGGCTGACATGGCTGATATCCAGCCGGTCTATCACCGATTGTTTAACGCTGATAATGCCGTATACCGTAGGCAATTGCTGCTGTGTAAAACGGCCATACACATTGGCGCCCGACACGTCCCTGATAGTGACGTTAGAGAAATAACCTGTTTTGCCGAAGAGGCTGTAAAACAGCACGGACGCCATGGCCGTGTTGCCATGCACCTTTTCAATGGTGATGTCACTCACTTTCCGGTTCTCAAACGTGTAAAAAGCGACTGCCTTCAGAGCAGGAATGGAATCGTAAATATTTTCAGGGGCAATGTTTCTGACGGTCACGTTGTGGTAATCCACCGCCGGGAAAGGAGACATCTTTCCCTGGAAAGATGCGCCGCCAGCCGCAAAGGCGACCAGGTCATCGTTGGTGAAACCGGAGATATTTTCGATGAGCACATGATTGCCACCGCCGGTGACACCGTCGCCATTCTGCATGAGCGCACTGGTCTGCTGCGCGTCTTTAAACGGATTTTGCTGAAAACGGATATCATGTATATGCACGGTATCACATTCCATATACGCGATGCCCCAGCTGCGGGTACTGTCTATCTGCAAATTCCCCACTTCCAGCTGGCGCACTTTATAGAACAGCATACCGAAACAAAAATCGGAGCTGTCCACCGTACTGCGAATGGTGCGCGTCTGTGTCCAGCCGTTGCCGTTCCATTTACCGCCGGTCACTTTAATATGTGCGTTGCCGTTAACCAGGTCTTCGTTTTGCAACAGGTACTGATTACAGGAGGGATTCAGTTCGATGTAGGCATCCGGGCTTGCTTCCAGCGTAAAATAGGAAGGCAGTTTAATAGGCCGCGCGATCAAATAGTGCCCCTTTGGAACGAATATTTTGCGGGTACCGTTCTTTTGGGCCTGTACAATTGCTCGTTGAAAAGCTCTGCTGTCGTCTGTTTTACCATCCGCCAGGGCACCATGAGCGCGCACGCTGGTCACATGCTGAGCATGGGACATTATACCACAGAGCATCACCATGCTGATGAGTATTATCCGTCTAACGATTCCTTTTTGGTATAACATCCCGTACTGTTAAGCGTATGATTGGTTTCTGATGCAATTAATATCCTTCGTTTTGTTTCAGTACACCAGGCGCATACTGATCGATCTGGCGCTGTGGCACCGGGAATACTGCCATGGTGGCTTTGGGCGCCAGCGTCACTTTGGTGGCGGTGCTGGTCGCCGGATTATAATCCCTTTCTTCGCTGGTCATTACGGTCATGAAACGGCCGGTACGTACCAGGTCGGGCCAGCGTTCATTTTCGTAGGCCAGTTCCAGTTGTCTTTCGAGCAACAGGATATCCAGGAAGCTATCAGGATTCGTAATATCCGCAGCGGTATAATCGTGGGTGGCATCACCAAAAGCTCTTTCCCTGACCGCATTCAGCTGTATCAATGCATTGCTTTTATCACCGCTGTTGTACAGGGTTTCGGCGTACAGCAGGATCACGTCGGCCAGCCGCAGCACAGGCAGGTCCTGACCGGAAGTGGCCCCGGTGAATTTGGTGGCGTACTTTTTCACGTAGGGGCCCCATGCCGGTGGATCATTGGGAGAAGTGGCTTTCACCACGTAGTCCGAAATAGTGGATGCTTTGCGGCTGTCGCCAGCGATATATTTTTTGTTCAGGCTCCAGGAAGGAAAAGCATACTGGTTGCCCGAACCCACCACACCGGCGATACCGCCAATAGGTGCATAATCGATGCCCAGCGAGTGCCCGTTGGAGCCATCGGTATATTTGATCGCGAGAATAATCTCTTTGTTGTCTTCTGAAGCCAGGCTCCATAAGGTAGCGAAGCTGGGCTCTAACTGGTAACCAAAATCGCGGATGGCTTTCTCCAGGTAAATTTTAGCGTTGGCCCAGTCTTTCCTGTATACATATACTTTACCAAGAAGGCCAGTGGCAGCACCTTTGCTGGCACGGCCCCTGACAGCAGTGGCTGGTGCAGGCAACAGGTCAATCGCTGCTTTCAGGTCAGCAATGATCAACTCATATATTTTGTCGGCCGATTCCCGCGGCATATTCTTCGCTTCGCTGATACTAGGTGTTTTGGTCACCATCGGCACACCGCCAAACAATCTCACCAGGTCAAAATAAAAGAGGGCACGCATAAATTTAGCTTCACCGGTGAACTGCTCTTTTTTACCGGAGGCATAATCGGTAGGCCGGTCTATGTTTTCCAGCACGGCGTTAGCGCGACCGATACCATAAAAACTCTTCTCCCAGAAGTCCGCCACAGCGGTATTTTCAGGGTTTACAGTCAGATAGTCAAGATCATTCACACCGGGCATGGCGGTACCCATGTACAGGTTATCACCGGGCATCTCCATCAGCAGATAATCTTTCGGTTTACGGTCCTGCATACCACTGTAGATACCAATGACCGCCTGGTCCATATCATTGGACGTTTTATAGAAGTTGTTGGTGGTCAGGGAAGAATCCGGCGTCATATTCAGCAGGCTGTTGGTACAGCTGCTGCCGGCAAGCGCCAGTAGTAAGACCGGTATATATAGTTTGTTCTTTTTCATGGAATACGCTTTTGTCTGTTAGAAGTTAAAATTGAATCCCAACGCATAGATGCGGCTGATAGGTTCTGCTCCGTAGTTGGCGCCCGGCATGCTGGCAACACCATTCACCTCTCCCTTCGTATAACCTTCAGGGTTATATCCATGAAATTCTTTTTTGGTGAAGATGAACAGGTTGCTGGCAGAAAGGTATACCCTGAAGTTGGTTACCCGCAGTTTGCGGACCAGCGCTTCAGGCAGGGTATACCCGAGGTTTACGTTACGAATGGCAAGGAAGGAGGCGTCTTCTATATAAGCGTCAGACATAGTCTGGAATCCCAATGTATTGAGTGCGCTGGCCGGCACTTTACCGTTGCCCGGATCAGATGGTGACAACCACTGGTTTTCCACCAGGGAGCGGCGCATCGCGCCCAGCAGAGCGCCCTGGTAGAACTGGTTTTCGTAGTTGTACATTTTAGCGCCGAGCGAAGCCTGCATGGCAATACTCAGATCAAAATTGTTGTAAGAGAAATTGTTCACCATTCCAAGGATAGCTTTGGGCTGGAAATTGCCCAGTAGCTGTTTGTCGTTGGCATCAATCTTTTTATTACCATCGGTGTCTTCAAATTTAGGGTTACCGGGACGGGAGCCCGCGATACCCGGATTGGCCGCCACGTCAGCGGCATCCTTATAAATACCATTGATCTTATACCCATAGTAAGAGAACATCGGTTCGCCTACACGTAGTATCCAGTTCATATTAGAAGAAGGGTCTGCAATGACCACGTTGTTCACACCACCCAGGTCTTCTACCGTATTCCGGTTACGGGAATAGTTGAAAGATGTCTGCCAGTTGAATTTACCGACGATGTTACGGGAGTTCACTTCAAACTCTATCCCGCGGTTGCGTATCTCCCCGATGTTGGTCATGGTGTTAGCGAAACCTGTAGTGGCCGGCACCGGCATGCTGTACAGCAGATCGGTGGTCCGTTTATCGTAGTAGTCAAATACTATGCTGATACGGTTATCCAGTACAGACAACTCAGCACCCAAGTCGAGGCCTTTGGTTTTTTCCCAGCCCAGCTGGCTGTTGCCATAGCTGATGGCCGCCTGACCTTTGGTCACCACGTTGCCGGGAGAATAGAAGGTATTGCCCATCAGGCCGAGGTATTGGAAATCACCGATGTTGAAGTTACCCGTCACACCCCAGCTGGCTCTTACTTTCAGATCGCTGATGGGTTTGAAGTCTTTCAGGAAACTTTCCTGCTTCACACGCCAGGCAGCGGACACCGAGGGGAAATAACCCCAACGGTTATCCGGACCGAAGCGGGAACTGGCATCTGTACGGATGGAAGCAGACAGCAGGTATTTATCTTTATAACCATAGTTCACACGGGTGAAGTAGGAAATAAGGCCCCATTTGCTTTTGAGCGTATTACTATTGGGTGCCAGTGTAGCGTTGCCCATCGTGTGTACGATATCGTTATTATAGCTGCCGGCCACTGCGTAGAGGTTCACCGACTTGCTGTCGTTGCGTTGATAGGAAGCACCCGCGATGGCAGACAGATCGTGCCCGCCTTTGAACGTGGTATTGTAGCTCAACACGTTTTCATTGAGCACATTGATATTAGTGCTGGTGATATCGGTACCGGAGTTTTTCGCGGCGCTGGTAGCCCAGGAAGCCTGGAACTCGTCGCGGTTACTGAAGTCCATGGTGGTACCTACAGAAGAGCGGAAGCTCAGGCCTTTGGCGAGGTTCAGTTTCAGATAGGCTTCCCCGATATTGCTGATGCTGCTGCCATAATATTCGGAACCCTGCAGGGTAGCCATAGGGTTTACCTGTCCGGTTACTACAGCGCCCCAGTATTCGCGCGCATTGGGATAGGTGCCGTTAGGGCGCTGTACATCTACAAAAGAAGGATATTTGGAATAGTTAGGTATCTCAGAAGGGTTGTAGCGGCGTTTGGAATAGGTAGGATTGAGCATAAAACCTACGCTCACCACTTTGCTGGCCTGTACGTCTACATTGGCCCTGAGGCCGTAGGTTTTAAACCAGGTGTTAACCATGGAGCCTTGTTCATCTTTATAGGTAGCCGCCACATAGTAGGTCGCTTTATCCGTACCACCGCTGGCGGAAATGTTGTAGCTCTGGATGGGCGCTGTGCGCATGACAGCGTCCTGCCATACGGTGTGGCCCGTTTTCAGCACATCGCTCACCTGGTAGGCAGCAGGCCTTCTGGCATCGCCCCATACCGGCAGGCTAACGTCTCCGCCTACCCAGGCATATTCACGGTTCTGATATTTAACCGCGTAGTTGTAGTATTCATCGCCGGTGAGCCAGTCGTTGTGTACGATCGCTTTACCCAGGCCCGCGTAGCCGTTGAAGTTAAACTTGGGTTTACCGGCTACGCCTTTTTTCATGGTGACGAGGATAACGCCACCGGCTGCACGCGAACCATAGATCGCCGCGGAGGACGCGTCTTTCAGCACTTCCACAGACTGTACGTCGTTCATATTGATCATACCGAGGTTGCCACCGGGGATACCGTCTATCACGATCAGCGGATCATTGCCCGCACTGATAGAGCCGATGCCACGGATACGAATGGTGGGAGCAGATCCTGCCTGACCGCGTGACTGGGAGATATTCACCCCTGCCATACGGCCTACCAGCGCAGCTTCCGGGCGACCGGCAGGTACCTGATCGAGTATTTTGTTTTCCACTTTGGCCACAGAGGCGGTCACGGAACTTTTCTTTACCGCACCATAACCGATGACCACTGTTTCATTCAGTGTGGTTTTACTGGGCGCCAGGGAGACAAATACATTATTGCGGTTGCCGATGGCTGTTTCTTTTTTATCATAACCGATGTAGGAGAAGATGAGCACATCGCCACTGGCGGCACGGATGGTAAAGTGGCCTTCCGCGTTGGTAGAAGCGCCGGTTTGCGTGCCTTTGATAAACACCGTAACACCCGGAAGAGCAGCCTGGGTAGCGCTGTCGAGCACTGTCCCTTTGATTTCCCTGACCTCCTGTGCTATCAGCTTTTGTGGCTTGCAAAGACCTGCGACGAGCGCCAGCAGGGTTGCAAATAGGTAAAGGTGTGTTCCTTTCATAATGCTGGTTAGATAAAATGGTTAGATAATCCCGTGCGCATGGATAGCCATGCACCGGTTGCTGTTGACATGTCATCCGCCGGATATAGATTTCAGCGCAGGATGAGTTTTTCGCGTTTTATTTTATTAACCGTTCACTGTCCTAAATGAAAGAACACATGTCGGCATTACAGGTTGATAATACGGGCACGGTTACACGTTGCGTTGGCACTGCCCGCGAGTTTCACATAACGTTAGCTTTAGTACCGGCCGGGAACGGTCAGTTGTTCGCCACTCTGTTTACAAATATATTCAAATTTTGTAAACAAAAAAATATTTGCGAAAAAATATGAGGAGGGGGAAAATCCGGGAGATACAATAAAAAAGGAAGGGGTTATTCTACTTCCAGGGTGGTCACTTCTCCACGCAGCAAATGCTTTACCAGTGCATCTTCCGCCTTTTTAACGTCCTTATTTTTCAGGGCATGGAGGATAGCGCGGTGCTCTTCGTCCGTCTGTTCATAGTCATCCATCTGCACCAGCATTTTGCCCAGCTTCATATGAAACAGGGGGATATTGCTGGACTGGTATATTTCCATCAGCTTGGTGTTACCTGCAAGGGAGATCAGGGTTTCGTGGAATTTCATGTCTGCTTCACAGGCGCCGCCCATGTAGCCGTTTTTCACCATATTGGTAAAGTCGTCACAGATCTTTTCCAGTGCTGTAATATCAGCCTTGCCTATCTTGTGGATGGCCATCCGGATGGCGCCCAGCTCCAGCAGCTCGCGCAGCTCCCGGATCTGGCGGATATCTTCGGCCGTCATGGACTTCACAAAGTAACCACCCTTCTCTCCGAATACCACCAGGTTCTCGCCCAGCAGCCTTGTCAGCGCTTCCCGCACGGCCATACGGCTCACCTCTGTCTTCTTGGCCCATACGTCTTCTTTCAGGCGCATACCTGGTACCAGCTGATTGGAAAGAATCTTACGACGCAGCTCTACATACACTTTATTGGCTAATGAATCTGTTTTCATAGTAAATATTGTAAACGAAATATTTATTCAAAAGTAAACAATTTTGGGATAGCTATACCGTTTCAGCGGTTACCATACCCAAAATTTACAAAAACTATTGCTTTTCAGCCAGTAACTGTTGAATATATTGTTCCATGCGGCGGCTGCTATAATCTGCCGCGCCGGTTTCCCGGAACACGATCCGGCCCGCCTTATCGATGATGAGTGTGGTAGGCAGCGTGCCGTTGTATACATTTTGGGGTACATTTCCGGCCAGAAAGGCTACGGGCAACTGATAACCATTATCACGCATAAAGGCAGCAGCCTTATCCGGCTGACTGTCGGCATCCACGATCAGGAACATGGCACCAGGGTTATCTTTCCATTGGCGGTACAAGCGGTCCACGGAAGGCATCTCCGCCCTGCACGGCGGGCACCAGGTAGCCCAGAAATTGATAAACACCACTTTGCCCTTCAGGGAAGACAATGCCACCGGCGCACCCGCAGCATCGCGGAAAAGCATCTCCGGCGCTGGCCAGGCATCTTCATTTGTTTTTGGTACTGACGGCTGCAACAAACCCACTTTCATCAGCTGCTGCATGAACCATACCTTCCCTCCAGGGATGAACAGAATTGCCAGTAGCCCAGCTAACAGCAGGGTGTAAATAATATTGGATAAAGAAAATCGACCCATAAGGGGCAAGATAATAAAATCCCGGGCATCCCGATTCCCCAGGGTTAAGGTATCGGATAAAGGTGGTTTATGAGAGGGAGCTTAAACTGGATTCGATATGCTTTTTGGCCACCTGCAAAAACTCGTCTTTGGTCATATATCTTTCCAGGAAATCTTCCAGCGTTCCGCGGTTATCGATCTCCTGAAAATAGACTTCGTGATCTGTACTATAAACAATCGGATTCTCCGGGTTGGGATCGGTCAAACATACAAAATAGTGATCGGGAAAACCGTAGGAAGAGAAAATACACATGAAGTCCAGCTCAGCGCCTTTGACAACTTCCCTGATTTCCTCTTCTTCAACGAGCCCGTCTAACTCGCCATCATCGTGGGAGCCAACTTTAAACGGGGTAAACAGCCAGGAACGGAAGAAATCCTGTCCGTAAGGTATTTCATGGTCAGAGAAATAATGCGCCAGCAGGTTGTCATAGAAAGTATCCTGGCTGGTTGTGTACAAGGCCTGATGTTCCTCATAAAATTTATCAAGTCCATATCCTTCCCAGTCTTTAGTCCAAAGCGGATGACTGAAAGTGATTCCCTGCCATATTTCCGGAAGGGTGGCACCATTCGCCCGTTGAATGTTGCCACCCAGCTTTTCTATCTTATCTAAAATTTGTTGCTTCATACTTCAAATGTAAGTCCTTCAGCCCGAAAACTGTTCGTAGCAGGGAACTTCCATCCTAGCACCGTGTTTCACTCGCAGGCTCCGGTACAAACTCCGGGTCCAGGTACTTCGGCAGCGCATTGTTGATAAAGTAATTCCAGCCACCGGTGAAGCTTTCCCTGGTAAAGGATTTCAGATGCTGCGGGAAAGTCTCCAGTCCTTCGTGTGTTAATATCAGCCTCGTCTTATCTCCTTCCGGCTCCAATTCAAATGTCAGCAAGGATTCGCCTTCGTAATCTTCATACTTCCAGGAGTATGACAGTTTTCTGTCCGGCACCACAGCTGTCACCACACAATGATGGATGTACTTAACACCCTGGTCCGCAGCAACAAAACTAAACGCAAACCCTACTTCCGGTTTAAAATCTGATACCTCAAAGTACCATACTTTCATCTTTTCTTTCACTGTCAATGCTTCCCAAACCTGATTAACAGGTGCATTCAGTAACCGTTCAACGACCAGCGGTTGATTTTTCATAAAACATGATTTATGGGTGATTATTTATTTTTTTTCTTTTTCTTCTTACCATCTTCTTCCAGGAAAGCTTCCAGTGCATCCAGTTTCCTGTTCCAGAACCGGCGGTAATTCTCCACCCATTCCGATACCTCTTTCAGTTGATGCAGATTAGCCTTGCAATGACGCTCCCTCCCCTGCTGCTGGATAATAATAAGCCCGCACTCTGTCAATATCTTAACATGTTTGGAAATCGCCGGACGGCTGATATCAAAATGATCAGCCACCATGTTCAGGCTCAACGACCTGTCAGCCAACAGATGAATAATCTCCCTTCTCGTAGGGTCTGCTATCGCCTGAAAAACATCTCTGCGCATAAAATTTAATTTGTAACCGTTCAGTTACAAATATAAGTAACCGATTGGTTACAAAAAAATAAAAAAATGCGACAGACAGATTTACTTATATTCATTTTATGTCAGACTTACATCTTACCGCATCCCTCCCCGCTGCCGGCACGCTTTATCAAGCCATAAAGGAACAGCTGCTGACCGGCGAAACTTACGCTATCAACGATATTCCCGGCACCGGCCCCCTGAACGACGGCTTGATAAGAAAAGAATTTCTGCGGAGCCTCAACTACGTAAAGAAAGGTACCAACTGGTCAGATGGTGGACCTGATGCATTTGCGCCCTGGCTGCAGTTAAAGGCCCGCTTACTTGATAAACCGGTAGACAGGCTGATCATATGGGCCGCCGGCGATGGAGATGACTATGTTTTCACCAGAATGGCCTGCCACTGGCTGGAAAATGTACCCGTTAACGTTATACTGGTGAAAGTCCCGCCCATACATGACTTGTACAGCCTTATCTTTTATTCCGCCGATCAACTGGCGCCGCTGATTAACCAGGCAGTATCGCTGAGCATCGCAGAACGCAACACACTGGCCCGTGAATATGAAAACATCGTATCACGCCCGGAACAGCTCAGGGAATGCGACGAACACGGCATGCTACAGTTTTTGGACCTTTCGGCACATGACCACGAGGTCCTGGCGCGATGCAGCAACCGCTGGAAGCCTGCTGCCAGAGTAATCGGACAAGTAATGGGATTTAGTGATCGGCGTAATAACCTCGATGATGCATTCATCAGCTCCAGGCTGGAGCACCTGATCGTCACCGGGCAGGTAGTAGCAGATGCGCCACGCACTTCCATGAGAGACTTTCGGGTAAAACTTGCCAAAAAGTAAGCGCGGCAGACTAAAATGGGAAGACGCATTACGCATTAACCCATAATAAAAAATGCCCCACTGGCAACAAACCAATGGGGACAACATTCACCGCTCTTATCTCCTCGCATCAGGAGCATCAGAAATCATCTTGTATATCATAGTTCCCCGAAGGAATTTCATACACGGCATAACCATCTTCCATCCTTAAGAATTTCACATCCTTGTTGTCTCCGATGGGCTTACCTCCTTCCTTGATATTTTTAGCCTCTTTTGACGGCACATAAACAGTAGCCCTGGTATTAACGGGAATGCTTACACGCCATTTAAAAGATTGGTCTATTTTCTCCCAGTTGCTGCGTATCAAACCGTAACCTGAATGATAGGAAGCATCTACCTTTTTCAGATCACCCACTACCAATGGTTTCATAATGATATTTTTAAATCCCGGGGCTGCAGGGTTTGGCTGGATAGCGCCGAGATTTTGATAATACCACACCACCAGATCGCCCAATAGCATCACATGATTACCGGAGTTCATGGCAGGATCGGCCGTGTTACCATTCCACAGCTCCCAGATGGTGGTGGCGCCTTCTTTCGCCATATATCCCCAACTGGGATAGGTCGTATTTGTCGCCAGTTTGTAGGCAATATCACCTCTGCCATAGCTGGTGAGTGTGCGCATAAGCCATTCCGCGCCTACCAGACCAGTGCTGATATGACCTTTGTAATCGTTGAGCGTTTTATCCGCAATATGCTGGAACACCTGTTTGCGCCGGTCTTCCGGGGCCAGCTGATAAGCCAGCGAGAAGATATTGGCAGTGGGTGTATTGTTGGCATAATAACCACCTTCTTCATTCAAAAACTTCTTGTTAAAAGCTGTCTTCACTTTTTCTTCGAGGTTTTTGAATGTTGTCACATCCGCAGTGTTACCGGTAATGCTGGCAAAACTTTCCATCAGGGTCAACAGATGATAATAGAAGGACGTTCCGAGGAAATCTCCTGCCGTCTTGCGGGCCGGGTCTTTGGAATGGATCAGCTCAGGGGATTCAGGCGGCATACACCAGTCGCCGTAAGTATCTTTGGTCAGGATATCATCCTTCATGTATTTGTCCTTCATGTAGGCCATCCACTTTTTCATGGAGGCGTAGTGACGGCGAATAGGTTGATCGTCACCATATTGTTCATACATTAGGTTGGCGATGATCAGGTAAGCGGCAGGCCAGGTCATGTTATCGGAGTACATGCGCCAGTAGGATGGCGCTACGTCAGGCACGCTGCCTTCGGGTGTTTGCGCATCTTCGATATCCTGCAACCATTTGGCGTACAACAGGTGATTGCCAAAAATAAAGCTCTCCCCTCTGGCGCCAACGGCACGGTCACCCAGCCATCCCATGCGCTCATCACGTTGCGGGCAATCAGTAGGCATACCGCGATAGTTGCCCCGGATTCCCCGGTAAGCATTTTTGTAAATCTGATTGATCACATCATTGGACGTTTCAAAATGACCGGTGGTGGCCATGTCATCATACACCACCCTGCCCTCAACAGCCCCAAGGTCGGGCTTTCCGGGATAACCGGTCACCTCCACATAACGGAAACCATGGTACGTAAAACGAGGTTCCCAATCTTCTGTACCTTTTCCATTCAGTGTATACTTGTCCGTTACCTTCGCGGAGCGCAGGTTCGCCATATACAAGGTACCGTCGTCCTTCAACCTTTCTGCAAACCGCAACACGACCTGTGTTCCACGCGGACCTTTCACTTTCAACCGTACCCACCCCACGAAGTTCTGGCCCATATCGTAGATAAACACACCAGGCTTCACCTCTTTTACATGCAGCGCCCTCACGGTGTCCATTACACGAATATTGTTGTTCATCTGCGCCACCAGCAGCTCACCCGGCCTTGAGACCAATTGGACCGGCAGCCAGGAAGCAGCATTGAAACCAGGTTTGCTCCATCCCGGCATTTCTTTGGTGGCATCATATTCTTCACCGTCATATTCATTATTGGTGCCTACCGGGCCGGCGGCAGTTACTTTCCAACTGTTATCCGTAACAATTTTCTCTGTAGAGCCATCTTCATAAATCACATTCACCTGACAGATCATTTTAGGATAACCGAAATTAGTAATCGGTGGTAACCCTGAACCATTGCCTCTCATGGAGAAATAACGTCCATTGCCGAGGATAGCGCCGATAGCGTTATCCCCCTGTTGCAGTTGTGAAGTGACATCGTAAGTGTTGTAAAATGTACGTTTATTATATTCTGTAGGACCGGGAGCTAACACGTCTTTACCGGTTTTAGTACCATTGAGATACAGCTCATACAATCCTACCCCACTAATATAGGCGGTTGCTTTTTTTACTTTTTTAGGGAGACGGAAATCTTTTCTCAGGTACCTTGCCGACAAACGGGTAAAGGTATCCGTGGGCCGGTCTCCGGCGAAAGCACTGTCCATGCCTATCCATACCGCCTGCCAGTCAGACGGCCGCAGCAGCCCCATTGACCACGATGCCGGCGTGCTCCAGGCAGATTCCTTTCCGTCACTGGTCCATACTTTCACTTTCCAGAAACAGGCATCACCGGTGCCCGGCGGTTTACCGGCGTATACCACGCCAAGGGACTGGTCTGAACTGATTTTACCGGAATTCCAGAGGTCTGCTTTACCTGCTTTCAGGTCGGCCAGGGAGGAAGCCACCATAATCTGATAGGCCTGTTGCATCAGGTTGCGTTTGTTACTGGTGATCTCCCAGCTCAGACGGGGCGCGGTGGCATCAATGCCTAACGGGTTTTCACGGTATTCACAACGCAGACGGTCTAACGTCGTTTGGCCGGTTTGTGCGGTACAGGCCACCGTAATAAACAATAACAATACGATCAATAGCTTCTCTGGCATAACGCGGAATTTTATCATGCAATAATACGGTAGGTAAATTAGGGCAAATACCCCGGGCAACTATCCTGTCCCATGCTGAGACGGCTAAAAACAACATACAGGGGCACAATTGTTGGGGACTTTTCCCTGGTTACAATCTGTAGAATTATGCATCCATCATTAGCAACAAGCGGTCTCATTCCGGAGCAGCATTGGGGAGGGCAGTCCAATACCAGCTATGGCAAGCGTGCAGCCAATAATGAAGCGTCCATTGCCTTGTATGAAGCATCACGGCGCAGGTTGCTCGACGTAAATCAGTGGCAACTGTTCAACAGGCCACTCCGCGCCCGGTTTCAGCTTGTTAATACAAACGGGGAAGCAGTGGACCGTTTCGCCCATCAGGGAGATTATATCCGTATCAGTCTCCCCGGACCTGGCACTCATACCGGACAGGGTTTCGACTGGGTACAAATAGAACAGATCCGCAGTCAGGAAGATGCATATACCGGTATACGCGTACGCCCGTTACCGTTGCCTCATTCCGCAGACAGGGAAACAGCACACTTCTTTAAACGTTACGCCACCAGTTCCTTTATTGTAGAGAAAAACGGATTAGAGGTAAAAGCCAGTGTATATGGCAGGAATGAAATTCCCAATACCGGGGTACGGAGACTGCTGGATAAAATCAGGAATCTATTCACCGGCATAAGTGCTATCCTGGGCTTGTCGAAAGCTCAATGGAGCGGTCTGGTGAAAGGCATCATTGAAGGTTAAACAGTTATTTATACAAATGCTGGTCCTGAATATAATCTACGCCATGTTTCTTCAGGTACCCCACGCCCCATCCACTCATAAATTCGTATAGCGGTGCAAGTGATTTCCCTTCTTCGGACAAGGTATAATGAACACGGTAAGGCTTCCGGGACGTAATGTTTTTAGTCACCAGTAAATCCCTTTCCAGCTCTTTCAGTTGTTGACTGAGCATTTTTTCCGATACCCCAGGCAGGTTCTCCCGCAATTTGGTATAGCTGCTTTGCTCCTGCCAGTGCAGATGTGACAATATCAGCAATTTCCATTTGCCACCGATGAATCCAAGTGTGACGTCCACCGGACAGGTATATGTTTTATCGTTGAGTGTTATCATTGTTCCCTACTTTTTGGTAAGTTATTGCTCCGGATACCCAGCTTGCATACATTTGAAAGCAATTTTCACTAAATTAACAAGATGACAAACGATAAAAAAATTCCCACCTTATACGAATGGGCCGGTGGCATGCCCGTGTTTGAAAAACTGACAGACACCTTCTACAAAAAAGTGCTGAAAGACCCTTTACTGGAGCCTATTTTCAAACACATGAGCCCGGAACACCAGCAACATGTGGCTCATTTTATCGCCGAGGTATTTGGCGGCCCGAAAACTTACAGCGATAGCGAAGGTTCTCATTATCACATGGTACACAAACACTTGGGCAAACACCTGACCGAACAACACCGTAAAAGATGGGTAGCACTGTTGCTGGAAACAGCTGATGAGCTGAATCTGCCAGCAGATCCGGAATTCCGATCCGCCTTTGTAGGTTACCTCGAATGGGGCACGCGCATCGCGGTGATCAATTCACAGGAGGACAAGCTGGAAATGGATAAGGAACAGCCTATGCCAAAATGGGGATGGGGTGAACCAGGTGGACCATATATACCTTGATATAACTGAGAAACGGGCCATATAGCCCGTTTCTTTTTTTTATTTTCCTTTCTTCAGATCAGCTAACTCTTTCTTCAAGGTTGTTACTTCCTGCTGCAGACTTTCTACTTTCTGGTTCATCTCCTGCACGGCTTTTACCAATAGGGCCATCGTATTGGCCTGATCTACCCCGATACGCTGAGGAGCCACCATCTCTTCCGGTGCGTCTTCTGCGATGAAGCCGATATGGGTTACGCCGTTTTTATCCGCTTTGTATTTAAATGTCTGTACCGAGGCTTTATTAATGATATCCAGCGCGGATCTATTAAATGGCTCAATGTCTTTTTTCAGCTTGCGTTGGGAAGACTGGTAAAGGCCGGTGACTTCTAAGGTTCCGTTTATTTTGGCATCGCCATATTTGGTTACATAAAAGAGCGTATCGTATGTAACCCTTGTGCTTGAATTTGACGTCACATATGCAATTCTGGAGCTATCAAGCACCAAACTTAAATTTATTGCTGGTCCATTGGTATCGTCCCTTACCTTCGAAAAGCCAAGGTAAACTGCATTGGCAGTTACATTATTAATGAAGGCATACATACCTTTCACAAAATAAGTCCCTACGCCATATTTGTTCGCCAGCGTGTAAGCGATTGTATCTTCTCTTAACCATCTCATCCCAACACCACTATACTTATCTGTTCCCAGTTCAGAAATCCCTCCCCCAGCTGTAGGGTCGTTTAATGAGCCCAATTTCACCACATTTGAACGAAAAAACAGATAAGAGGAGTCAGTAGTCCCATTGACTCCCTTAAAAAGCAAAGAACGCACGCCCGTATTTACCGTTCTATCGGCTGTCAATGCACCATCTGCCGTGTAAATGTCACTACCACTGCCTGCCAGTTTCAACTTTAAATTCCCGGCGGCATCCGTTGTCAATACGCTATCACCTGCCGCATTATTTTTGTATTTAGCCAATACGATACTATCTCCGATTTTAGCAGCGCCATTTATCCATAAATGCGCAACTTGTGGGGCTGTTTTCTGATTGCGGATAAAGAATGTGTCCGCATAGTCTTTGAATAACACTTCCCTCCAATTGCTCCAATGCGGCTTGGTATCATCTTTTACCCGAAAGAAGACACCGTTGGGTCCCATCAGTTCTCCGTCCCAGTTGACTGCCATATCAAAGCCGGTGGAACCGGTACGGACTACCAAGCCGTTATAGTAGGTATTTGCACCGATAGACTGAAACGCCTGATTGGATAAATAAGGCATATCTACGCCAGCATATTGGTCGTATCCTATCACTTTATGCATAGGCCATTGCTCAAATGGTGCTGTCACTCTATCCGGAATCTTCCAATAATTGGTATTCGCCAGATCATAACGGGTATCTCCCCATGGGCTCAAATCCACCGTATCCTGTCCGATGATGGACAATAAGTTGGCCCCAAGCGTTTTTAGTTGCAGTTTTCTGAACTCCGTACGACCGTTTCCTTTATTAAACAAAAAACCCGGAACACGCTGCGTGTGGTTTTCAATAATCAATTCAGCGGTATCGCAGGCACTGTATATACGTACACTATCGGCCCGGATCTGGTAAGTCTGCTGCGCGCGGAGTGTGGTAGTCCATCCTGCAAATAATAATAACAACAACCATAATCTTTTCATAGATAGATATTGGGGATATTCAATTATTTCTTCTCTTCCGGCAATTGCCCAACCAATGCTTACCGGCAGCTTAAAATGCTGACATAATAAACCAGTTGGAGCCATCACTCTGTATAGTTATTTTTCTGTATGCAGACAAAGCGGCATCATTAAAACTTGTATAACCGGTGCCGCCTGTATAGGAATAAACGGCCGGGCTCCATGTCATTCGGTTGGCCGAATCATCGAACAAGATCAAAGTCCGTCCCTTGTTTTGTGAAGCGCTGGGCAGGGTAACCGCCGGATTCCCGGAAGTGGCCCGGTTAATAACCGTGTAATCATTATTTGACACCGTATAATTACCTGTAATGATGTTAGTGTTAAAGGAAACGCCAGGGCCTTTTATTGGCATGTATCTCATTTTCAATAATCCCCCAGTGTTAGTAGTAACTACACTATCATCATTTACTGAATTTCTTAAATTTAGCACTAATACTTTACCTCCCAGGGATAGCGTACTGTTGGGGTAATAATTGCCAAAATCACCTACCCAGGTACTACCGTTCTGCGTCATCATTATTCCCTGGTTTGCGTATCCGAAACTCATGCTTGTCGGGCTATTTCCAGAAAACGGGCTAAGTGATACATTTGTTCCAAGATAGGATACACCAAAAAGAGCATTATCATCGGAAGTGCTCCTTACAGCAACAGTATTTTTTACCGACACGGGTCCCGTAGTGATAAGCTTATAATTGTACCCTGCAATTGCCCAATCGCTGGAACTATTCCCTATCACAAGACCTCCGCCACCTAAAAAACTAAGGTAGTTACCTGCCAGATTAACTATCCGCTGCCCCGTTAATGTCCCGTTTGAGTTATAAATATTAGTAAGCGTATTTTTATGGACCAGCTTTAATTCTCCCTGTGTATTGGTACTCAGTAAGCTATCTTCTGATATATTGTTCTTATATCTGCTCACCATAAAAGTGCTGTCAACGCGCCCCGGTCCTTTTACCCAATAACCTGCATTTTGGGCAGTGCCATACTGATTTTGTATAAAATTACCCCCCAAGAAAAAGCGAAAATCCAGCGTATCCTGATTACCGAAAGATATTTTTCCATTACCTACATCATTAAACCGTAGCCGCCGGAATTCGGTGCGCCCCTTACCCTTGTTGAACAAAAAACCTAATGTGTCCTGGGTACGGTTTTCGAGAATTAATTCCGCTGTATCACAGACATTATAGATACGGACACTGTCCGCCCGGATTTGATAAACTTGCTGCGCATGCAAAGTAGTCATGTATCCTGTTGACAGTAATAGTAACAACCATAGTTTTTTCATAGATATCTTTTTGGGTATTAAATTATTTTTTTTCTTCCAGTAGTTGTTTAACCAACGCTTTCAGTTCGGTCACCTCCTGCTGTAATGCTTTATTTTGTTCACTCAGCTCCTGGACAGCTTTCATAGTAACCGCCAATGAACTGTTGGTATCGAAACGATCATGTTTTTTTGTCGAGAAATGCCAGTCGGTGCTGTCTGCGATGATGCCTATCCGCACATTTTCCTCTTTATCATCTTTATACACAAACTGCTGAATGGTTACCTTATTCAACAGAGACAGGGCGTTTTCCGTGAAGGGGCGGATATCTTTCTTCAGCGCAGCTTTAGAGCTTTGGAAAAAGCCTGTGGCGGTGAGGTTGCCGTTGGCATCGCGCAAGGCGGCGCTGTTAGCGACAGCTGTGACCTGAGGATTGAGATTACCTGCATGCCATAAAGCATTACCATTAGTCGTCCAGGTTTCAGTATTATCATTCCATAACAAGATCCATTTTTGGGTAGTCTGCTGATAAAATCCTCCGTGATTTCCATTGTCAAACAGCAGAGACGGTACTTTGGGAGCATAAGAAAAATTCAAGCCAGACCACTGATTAACCTGTCCATCTACGATCCAGCTTCCGTAATTAAAATAGTTGTTGTTTGATCTAAACTCGACCAGTTTTTGTTCCTGAGCAGACCTGGTCCCCAGCCTAATCTCGCTACCCAAAAGATAGGTAGGGATGTAGGTCTGCGCCGTGCGATCATATCCCTGTATATATGACCCGTCTCCATAGACACCTATCTCCGTAGCCTTACCACCACCGGTGTTAAACCAGCCTTTAAAGCGCCCTATTTGGTCACATTCAATTTGCTGGGCAAAGTTATGCATGCCGATTTCTGCGTTGTAGTACATTCTATCCGGCTTTCCACCCACATATCCTACTCGTTTCGCAGCGGGTGAATAGAAAGAGATATAACCAGCTTCGGAGCTGAGCCCCGGAAATAACGCCACCGACCCAACACCATTAGTGGCACCTACCAATCCATAATCCGCCACCCAAAACCCGCCTGATTGGCCAACACTGCGTTGGTTTTTGATGTATTTATTGTTATTATCTACATAATCTTTAAAAACCAGTTCCCGCCAGGGACTCCATATCTGCCGGTTATCATCTTTTCCTCGGATAAAAGCTCCTCTGACGCCCAGATCTTCAGCATCCCAGTTGACCGCCATCTGGTAGCCCTGAGCACCCTGCAACACGACATGACCCACATAATAATTTCGTGTAGATGGCCCGGTACCGGTTGACTGCTCCGACGTCAAAGGCATATCCGGCGAATCATAGGCACCGAAGCCCACTACTTTCCAGGAACTGAAGGCGTCAGGTCCATAGACGCCATCTTGGGGAATAGAATAAAAGTAGGAGACCGGTGCATACACCGAAGTCAGCTTTCCCCGCTTCCGGTAGACAATATTGTCCCCTTCCCGGTAAATAGTATCAACACCGGCAATCCCCGGCAGTGTATTCAGGTCCAGTGTATCCTGTCCCGTTATAGCGATCTGTGTATCGCCAATCTTTTCCAGCCGCACTTTCCTGAATTCCGTACGCCCGTTACCTTTATTATACAGGAAGCCATTCGTATGTTGGGTGCGGTTCTCGATGATCAGTTCTGCGGTATCGCATACATTATAGATGCGGACACTGTCGGCCCGTATCTGGTAAATCTGTTGCGCATGGAGCGCTGCCGTACTTCCCACCGATAACAGGCAAAACAATAATAACCTCTTCATAGACACAGATTAGGGATATTCAACTATTTCTTTTCGTTCAGTAATTGTTGGACCAAAGCCTCCAGTCGGGCCACTTTTTGTTGTAATGCTTCATTCTGCGCACTCAGCTCCTGAACGGATTTCACCAGCAGTCCAATTGTGCTTGCCTGATCCACAGCGCCTTTACCCGGAATGGATATTTCTTCAGGCACCTCATCAGCGATAAAACCAACATTTACTTTACCAGTACTATCTGCCTTAAAACGAAAAGACCGCACTTGCATTTTTTTAATTACCGGCAGTGCAGCATACGGCAACGGCTGTATGTCTTTTTTGAGGCTTCTTAATGAAGTTTGAAAGAAGGAGGTTGCTTGTACTTGACCGGTGGCATAGGTATTACCAGCAGCGTCAGTCCTCAGGCGCCAGGTACCGGTACCCGCATTAGTAAAACCAATTTCGTTGCTGCTGTTTGCATAAAAGCTTCCCCGCTCAGCACCGTCTCCCGTCTGCAAAGCAAGCCATACAGCATCCGACGTGCCTTCCGCCGCACGGACAACCCAATTGTTGGGTCCACCATTGTACAGGTACCTTTTAGTGGGTGTGTAAAGACCAGTGTTGTCTGCCACGCGTATCCAGTTTTCGACGCCGAGATAACCACTGGGTTCTGTTTTAATAATGGTGTTTGCGCCCTTGGTAGCCACCTCCCCATCATGAATGAACCGTCTCCACGCACTCCAGACATGTTTATCCCCATTTCGCACACGGAAGGAAATCGCTTCACCCATACCATAATCCGCGTTGATTTGACAATCATACCCTCCGTTTAAGCCACCAAAAGACAGCAAAGGGCCATTATATGGAGCGCTGCCACCATAAGCAAACGTTGTTCCCTGAGCAAAATAATCGGCATTCATTCCATCAGATGTTGGAAGGCTATAATAATGCTGCCCCATCGGCCGGTTGAGATTCCCACCGTGCCAAACTGGTTTGCCCAGATAGTTGAAACGGTTGCTGGCCAATGATAACACATCTGTTTTTTGAAGAGGCGTTTTATAATCCCAGCAGCGAAATATCCACCCTTCATCCATATTATCTCCGGATTCAAAAATCAGGTTCCCTGCAGGAGCATCACCGAATGATTCAACAAATATTTTCCAAAGGTCAGAGTTATAACCCCAGTATAAACCATTGGTAGAATCACTCCGCAGCGATTGAAACTCAATATTCCTAATGAGAGAAGAACCTCTGTCTGTTATGCTGCGTAGCGTTTCATTCGACAATGGAGCGTATATGCTATACTGTTGGCCTTTTTTTATATAGATGATGCTATCTCCGTTGCGGAAGATAGACTCTACGCCACCGATACCAGGCAAAGTACTCAGGTCCAGTGTATCCTGCCCGGTAACGGCAATCCGTGAATCACCGATTTTTTCCAGTCGTATCCTGCGAAACTCTGTTCTACCGGCGCCCTTGTTAAACAGAAAACCCTGTGTGCCCTGCGTACGGTTCTCGATGATCAACTCCGCGGTATCGCACACATTGTAGATACGGACACTATCGGCCCGAATCTGATAAATTTGCTGCGCATGACCCGCAGTGGTTAATAATACAATGGCAACAAAAAATGACAAAAACACTCTCATGGTATAGGTACTTTCATTAATAGTCCGGGACAATGTACGTATAGGTTATACCGGAACCGTCACTCCTGGTAATTTTGTTTATCACAGCAAATACTTTATGAATATCTGATTAGTCGCCATACCGGCGGCTCGTAGGTGTCCATAGGCATATTGCATGAGAGGACGGGTAACAACAATCATAACACAATGCGTTTCATAGGTAATTCGCCACAATATATCAAAAACAAATGATAATTGGGGTTTCATTTATATTAAATTGGTTAATGAATGCCGACTACTGTTTCAGCTTATTCCTCTGGAGACCTGGTATATGAAGTGTTGATCCGTGTGCGTAGCCAACTCTTTTCGGTATTAAAAAGTGAGTGAAAATACCATCGGAATTGGACATATTACCTATTTTCATATCTCTATAACTGATTGATCCACAGGTTGCCGCAGAGAGATCATTGTAGTATCCTTTACCTATCCTTTAGGAATCCTTTACCTATCCCGGTGGTAAGCTGGCATTTGACGATTTAAAATCAATATTTTTTTACCTGTCCAGCATCATTTCCTCGGTGTCGTAGGTATTATAGACACGGAAACTGTCGGCCGGGATTTGACAAACCTGCTGAATATCCGGCATGACCGCTATGCTGGCGGCCTCTAGCTATCCACGAGCATCGTGATCATGTACCAGGAAGACGAGTAACAACAATAACAAAATACAATATTTATCAGGATTTCTTTTGTAGTAATTGTTCGATTAATACCTGCTGTTGTTTCAGTTGTTGTTGCATGTCCTGCAGTTGTTGTTGCAATTCCTTCACCTGTAGTTTCAGATCTGTTTGTGCTGTATTCAGTTCCTGCGTTGACTTCACCAACAACCCTACCGTACTGGCCTGATCCACTCCTCCTCTGCCTGGTATAGATATTTCATCTGGTACTTCATCCGCGATAAAACCAACATTCGTTTTTCCCGTGCTGTCGGCTTTGAATTTAAAGGACCGTACCTGTGCTTTCATCAGCACCGGCAGTGCGGCATACGGTAACGGCTGCATGTCTTTTTTCAGACTTCTCAGTGAGGTCTGAAAAAAGGAGGTTGCCTGCACCTGACCGGTTACATAGGCATTGCCTGACACGTCCGTTTTAATGCGCCATCCGTTGGCGCCCGCGTTGACAATTCCCATGTTACCATACATGTCGCCGTAAAATCCACCTATATTATTCCCGGCCTCGTTTTGTAATTCCAGCCAGATACTCGTGGCACCATGCTCGGGACGAATGGCCCAGCTAAACGCTGTATTGGGAAAAAAATGGCTGCCCTGTGCGGTATATAAACCTGTTTGTTGCCCTACCCGTACCCAGTTTTCTACGCCCAGATAACCATTGGCTTCAGTTTTAAGCACCACATCACTTCCTTTGGTGGCGACATTTCCTTCATGTATCAACCGCAACCACGGATTCCAGGTTTGTTTATCTCCATTCCGCACGCGGAAAGCTATGGTCTTACCATCGTAATATTCCGCGTTGATCTGGCAATCATATCCTCCATCCAACCCTCCAAAAGATAACAGGGGACCATTATATGGAGAGCCGGCAGCATAACAAAACGTAGTTCCCTGTCCAAAAACATCCGCGCTGGTTCCATCATCCTTATACAGGCGAAAATCGCGCTGTGCTAATGGTCGCGGCGCATTTGCCGAATTCCAGAAGGTAACATCCCGGCCGTCACTATTACGCCCTCTAAGGTTCATTCCTCCATCAGAATACAACGACCATCCCCATACGCCTGGCCGGTGAAAGCCTATCCCCGGGTTATTGACGGATCTCAATTCAAGGTTACCGGCAGCATACGCACTATTATCAAAAACATAATCATTGGCAATATTACCCTTGCCCTGGATATTGAAAGTCGCCGGCTGAAGCGCACTGCCATTTTTGATATAGCTATCCGCCACCTCATTCTTCATGGCATATTTACGATCAGCATAGTCCTTAAACAACAATTCCCTCCAGGCACCCCATCCGGGTGTGGTATCATCTTTATTTCTGATAAATACCCCCTTGGCGCCGGTTTCCTCGCCATCTCAGTTCACCGCCATCTGATATCCTCGCCCATTGAGTAACACGGTGTGACCGGAGTAGTATTTTCTTTCCGTCGTCGGATTCGTCAGCACCTGATCAGATATCAGCGGCATATCGGGAGAATCATACGCATCAAATCCCACTACACGGCCATTGACAAATTCAGCTGGTCCGGAGGCACCGGCGTTCGGCACATTAACGAACCCCGGTACCGGCGCATACACGTTGAACTGCTGCCCGTTTTTAACGTAGATAATATCATCTCCCTGACGGAAGATGCTCTCAATACCACCGATCCCCGACAAAGTACGCAGATCGATGGTATCTTGTCCGGTGATAGCAATTTTTGAATCGCCGATTTTCTCTAGTCGTACCCGACGGAACTCCGTCCGGCCCGCGCCTTTGTTGTACAGGAAACCTTGTGTTCCCTGCGTACGGTTTTCGATGATCAGTTCAGCCGTATCGCAGATGTTGTAAATGCGGACGCTGTCAGCGCGGATTTGATAGATCTGCTGCGCGGAGGCAAAGAATGAAAACAAAACAATGGTAATAGAGAAAAATAAAGTTTTCATGGTATAAGTAATGTTATTGGCATTAGATGCCATCGTCTATTTTAAGTCCTAATTTTTTAATCATTCTTGTCAAATGTTTACTTCCGTAATCATAGAAAGAAACATTGTAGTGTTTGTTTCGTACTAAATGTTGCTTTTGATCCGGCGATGAAATCATACGCCACCACGGCGTCCGCATGCAGGAGCTTTATCTGACTCAGCGTATCCGCTACATTATAGCTCTTCTGCGCGAATAACGAGCAAGTGGTTAGTATCGCTGAGACAAACAGAAAAATAGGTTTCATTAATATCTCTTTATAGGTCGCCAGCCATTCATCAAATTTACATCAAAGCATAGTAGCTATACTCCAGAAAATGATCCGTGTAAGTATTACATTCAAAATATACGTTCACCAATGGATTTTTGAGGATCCGCGGTTCTCCGCATGACGAACAAACACCAGAATCCAGCTCTTCCTCATAGAAAAACAGATAAAAATAACAGAGCCTTACAACTTTCTCTTTAGCCGTAGATATAATATTCCTGAGTTACCGCGATTTAATTTTTTCGATGAATTCCTTTTGCAGCTCAAGTTCATTAAAATCCATTACAGATTCTTCAAACTTTCTATCTTGCAAATACTTTAAAAACTCTTTATCTATCGCAAACCTCGAATACTTCCTTATATAGTAAGGATAATATGACGGCCAGACCCAAATCCCATCAGTATAATAGGCATGAGGAGCTATATGTTCTTTCGTTTCCAAATCAATATAGTAACCCATCCATCCAATTACTAACTTTCCTTTTTCCAGATAAACAGTTATCTGATCAATCAACTCCGATGGGTTAATGTCCATCATATATTCCTCTAAGGGCTTCGCCCACGGGAAAAAATCAATTTCTTTAATAAATCCGACTAATTTCATTTTATCGTTTCAACTGTTTTGTTAAAAAACATGCGCCAAGCGCCTCCTTGATCTATAAGATACCCTCCCCCTGGTAACACCAGTACCCTATTCTCGGGTGCTAAAACCGGAGATTTCATATACCTGGACAATTGATATGCCGCCCCTTCATCCAAGAATCCAGTCCAGCACGAAATGAGTCGAATCTTCGTTCCCCTCGGAACACCCAATGACAAAAGTGTCCTTGCTAACTCTTTCGCATTGGGGATTTCCGCACTCTCAAAACCAAGAGGAAATCCATGTAACAAGACTTGGGTAAGCCCAGGCTCTGGCACCAAATTAGCGGCATTCCTTTTGGTAATCTCATCTGCCCCAAAAGTGTGAGCACCTTCCATCCAACCGGGATTAGTTTCTGATATAGGAGCATATCGAAACCCAATCCAACTTCCCATCCCACTCTGCACTAACACAGGAAGCACTCCTTCCATTACCTCAATGCCAGACGATTTAGCCAGCCAGTCACTTGCCTGGGGATTTCTCTTTCTCATATACGCTGCAAACTCAGTGCTTGCATACATAATTTTCCCCACAGTCTCCCAATCGTAATTCTTCCTGTCGGTTGTCATCAATCCATCAAAATACAAATTCCTGCCCCGAGTTGCACCTGCTGCACTCTCACTATTTTCGGGGTGAAGGATTGTACTTTTTGTCGTTGTCGAACTGCTTTTCCCACTAATAACAGTATTCGTTAGATTATACCGAAATACGTCTTTCCCGGAACCAGGTGTAATAGAAATATTAAATGCAGAAGAACCCTTTGGACTACCACCATCACTTGGATAATAAGTAGTTACATTCCTATTAAAATTAATTGTATCCAAGCCGGAGGGATCCGAATTAACTATAGGGTTAGCGCCAAAGGCTTCATATGGACTATGCTTGTAGACAGCATCTGTATTCCATCTTCGTCCTGATCTCGGATCATACTCCCAAAATTCAGCAGTATAGCTATTTCCTTCTCCTTTAATCTCATCAGACTTTTCCTGACCATTAAATCCATAACGATAGCCTCCTCCTGCACTCCATTTTCTCCCACTCATCATCATTCCAAACGGATAGTAATCTTGCGCAGAGACCAGGTTTGCCTCATAATGATCGATCAGTCCTTCAGAACCTGCAATAGGCTGTTTTCCGTCACCAACAGTAGCCAGTACGTTACCCAGATGGTTACCCAACTCAAAGAACTTGTTACCTCTCATAAATGTAGTAAAAGTTCCTGATCCCAGTGTACCTAACCGAACTAACGTTGGGGCTTCCGGGTTATCTACCAGTGTAGCAAAGTCACTGATACCCAAACGGCTACTGCCATACAAATGTGCCTCTATCTGAGTCAGACGGCCATTATTCACCGCCGGATTACCAGATTCATACACACTCATCACATTCCCAGTGGCATCCCGAATATATCGGATAAGACGGTCTCCCACCCTCTTACTGATACGATTACCCTTTACATCGTAGGTGTAATAGATATTTATACCGTCATCCTTCGTAATTTCGCTGATTTTACCGTAAACATTCCACTTAACAGAGATCCCAGCCTGATTGTCACGGACCAAATTCCCTATACTATCATAAGCATAGTTGTCATCCCTCTGATCATCAATATCGATATCATACTGATCTTTACCCACCGCATCTTTAATATGCCGCAGACGGTTTGTACCCGGCTTGTAGGCATAGGTCAACTTGTCCATATCCAGCGGCTTACCTGCCCAGGTCTTATTACCATTACGGTTATACGTAAGTATATTACCGTTGGGGTCGTAGGTAATTTTCTCTCCGAAGTCATCCACAGCTATCGGTGACCATGTATTGGTAGCTGCATCCAGATTATGTGCCGCCTTCATTTCTTTCAGGCGGTTCAGTACATCGTAGCTATAAGTATAGAACAACGGCACTCCTGCTTTAGGCAGGTTCACGCTCATACCTGCGATATTACCATTATATAAGCCCGGAAGGCCGCTACCGGCAGAAGCGAATGGTTTTACGCCGGCATCCAGTGGCTTATAATCACTATCGCCGAAATAATGCAGAGAGAATCCAAAAGCATCCCGGGCTGTGATACCGTTTGTGGCTCCATCATGCCCCATATCGAAGATGGAGGTCAGCGCAGTGCTGTTCACACCTTTCAGCCACCCCTGCAGCGTATAGGCATAATCCAGCCCCTGCACCTGCTGTTGGCCGATTACTGTCCTTGCCAGTGGCCCATGTTTATAATATTGATATCTCGCATCTTTTTCCCAATACACACTGTCACGGCTGGTCTCTACATCGGTCAGACGATTTTCTGCATCATAGGAGTAACGATGGTAGAAGGCATCCGGCATACCACGCTGGTAGCTGACAGTATTTACCTTACCGCTGATCAGGTCATAACCGTAATCAATCCGTTTGAAGCGATTACCGTCATTACCAGCACCACTGTTGTATTCCTGCACCAGCGTACGTACGTTGCCGTGAATATCGTAACTGTAGAAGCCGGCAGAAGCCTGTCCAGCCGGCAAGGTATCATTGATACTGTTATATACGGCACTCCAGGATACGCGGTTGCGTAAGTTGGTAGCCTGTAAGATAGGTCCATCACCGGCATAAGCCTGATCATACACCGTACGGGTGATCTGTGAGCGGTTACTACCGGCACCCAGTACCCATTGTGCCAGATCCACAGTATTCCTGCTGGTGACGTCATTCATCGGCGTGCTGCTGCGCAGCTCTCCTACTTCTGTAATACGGCCCAAACCGTCATAAAGCGTGTAGCTGTATGAGTTAGTAAGCGCCTGTTGCTGGTTCTGAGAGACTGCCAGCCTGCCCAGACGGTCATACCAGAAGTGACTGGTTCCTCCATCAGGACTATGTTGGGACACTACCTGATTTAATGTATTGTATCGGTATTCGGTAGCCAGTTCATGTTTCGGGGTCAGTGACTCGCCATTTCTTCTGGCTACTGCTACGCTGTCTGTCCAGCTTTTAGAACGGCTAACCCTTGCCCCCGCAGGAGGCACGGTTTTTACCAGATTACCTGCCTGGTCGTAGTAATACAGTGTATGCTGATATTCCGAAGAGACATGCGTCACGGAGAACTGTTCCAGCTTGTCAGCCGCCAGCACGGTACTGATATAAGATGTATCAAAATCATTACGGATGGAATCACGATAAATAAAATACAACTCCATGCCTTTGGTCTCCGAGATAATCGTGCTGTCAGAGCAGGCCGTGATTTCAGGTACCTCCACTTCTTCATAACCACCGGTAGCATTGCCACAAAGCATCGGACCGTCGTAGACAACAAAACAGCTATCGATGCCAGGACAACCCTGTGCTGTTATGATCGGAGTAGTCAATAAACCTCTCAACGCTACCGTGCTGATATAGCTCGTATTGATACTCACCGTTGTTTGCGCTGCCGGCGTTTTAACGACAGCAGATCCTTTTACATCGGTGATCGTAATATTATCAGTAGCATCATTACAACCGGTGCGACCGTCTTTATTAGCACGCATCAACAGACCATGATTTTTAGCAGCCTGTGATTCGCCGGCAGCAGCATAGGTTCCGTCTGGATGTTGCACCACGCGACGCACCTGTTCAGTTTGTCCGTTGATCACACTGCGGCGGTTCCATTCCAGGTTATTGCCGGCGCCAAACTTATACCAGTAAGCATCTGTATTGGCATGCGCTGCCACCACACCACCATCGGTGGTAGCAGCGATCGTCCAGGAATCGGCATCTGTCTGACCAGTCGCCGGTACCGGTAACTGCTTCGCAGCAGTCACACTACCATTTTCCGCGATGTCCATCAGTACGCTGTTGGAACCATTCATCACGGCTACTTTATAGCCATCAACCGTTTTCAGGATGTTACCGGTGGTATTGGCTTTGCCTTCAATGTCATATTGTTGGGAGCCTATCAGCTGGCCATCTTCTTTATTGATCTTTAATATTACCGCATCATAATCGGCGCCTTCCATGATGGAACTGGCCGCAATCAGGGTATTATTCTTTTCAGTCAGACTGATATTCTTACGCGCTTGCGTAGAACCGGTCTGTTTCATCCAGCGCAGCTCTCCGGTATTGGTCAGCACGCCGGTCACCCAGTCGGTGGCTGCGGTACCGGTACGACGAAGACCAGCTAAGGCGTAATGGCCTTCTGTTGTCTCCAGCACGTCCTTACCCTCACTACCATGATTCACACCAAAGTCTATAACCTTATTCCACAGTACATCACCGCTGCCATCTACTTTTACCACCAGCATCGCACCATTATCATAACAATTGGAATTGGTGGTGCCGATGGCGATATAACCACCATCACGGGTAGGCGTAATCTTGTTGAAGACATCATACATACCTCCACCGTAAGTCCTGGCCCACAACAGATCTCCGGCCTGATTGGTTTTCATGATGTAGGCATCCACAATGTTGTTTACCGTGGTGGAACCTGCCATAATGAACCCATTGTCTGCTGTCACCTGTACATCCCGGAAGATGCTGGCATTGCCATTCAGGAAAGTGCGTACCTGTTGTTTGGAGGCAGCGCTCCCTGGCACACAAACTACCCTGCCATTACCGGTCGGCGCTTTACCACAGCTGTCGATAAATTCTAAGTATTCCCACGCTTCTTTGTTATAACCCAAACGGTTATTCATATACGCAGCAAACAATTGGTTGACGCCCCCCTGGACGGAATCCACACTGCCTGTCATAGGCGCCAGACCGGGGTATTTCTGTGTGAAAAGCGTCTTTAACGAATCGGTTACCCTGCAGGGTACACACGGAGGCGCTACATTACAATCCAGGAAAGCCGGAATACGAATGGGGAGTGAATAAAACGTACAGGTACTGGTTTTCGGCACATTACACGCGTTAATCACCTGGTCTAATTCAGCCTGGGAAATTTTAATCCCCCTTACCCGCTTCAGATAAGCTGCAAATGTAGTATCAGCAGTTTGTTTCCGTTGCTGATATTCTACTTTGAGGTTCGTCAGATTCTCACACTGACAGTCAGATGGCCTCACATAACTACCGGGATTACCCATCGAAACCTGCTTGTCGTAAGGCTTCGGCAGGGTGATCAATTCTGTATTACATACCAGCGGATCTGTGATACTGTGTTGGTTATTATAGGCATTCAGCACTTCTTCGAAAGAACGGTAAGGCGGGTTTTTAGCAGTAGGACTAACACTGCTGGCGCCACGCGGGTGGGCACTGTCAGAACCGGCCTTACATACCGCCACCATTTTTTCCGTGATTTCCGCCAATGCAGCAGCGTTATATTTACAAGGTGCTAACTGTTTAATCCACGTTTCTACATAGGCGCGGCAGTTACTCTCGTACAGCGCGTCCATTTTAGCGCGAGTTTCGTCCTGCGGCCGGATACCAGTCGGAATATTTACCTGACCGGCGGCGTCATTCCTACTGTTGAAACGAGGGGCCTTTCCCCAACCAATGATATCTCCGGCAGTAGTACTGCACTGCTCGTCAAGCCATACCAGTAACGCCTGACGGCGGTAATTCATATACAGATTACGAAAACTGCGCCATGCCATATCAAGATCTCCGGCACACATCACGCTTTCATCAAAAGCGTTATTGATATTTTTGTATTTGTCAGCACAGGCCTGTGACATATCCTGGCACATCACCATCTGCGTAGCTACACTCCACATGGAGTAACCCTGCTGAAAGTTGGTTAGCTGGTTTTGTATAGTACTCAAAGCTCCGTAGGGTAACGGGTCCTTCGTACCGGATGGGAATCGCGATGTATTACCCAGCGGGTTCAGATAACCTTTCTGTTTCGCTTCTGCATATGTCTCTGTTTTCTCAAAATCCCTTATCCACTGCTGCGCTCCTTTTATACGCTCCATCGCTTCCAGCTTACAGTTTTCAGGATGAAAAAGAAGCAGTGAATTGGCCCAGGAAGGCTGGAAAGCTTCGGCAAACTGCTGTGGCGTCAATGCCTGTGGTGGCACACGTTTACCGGTAAGCGGGTCTGTCACAGAATCCAAAACGCCAACTGCATTGTAGTATTGAATCGTTGAATAATTATAACGTCCAGTCCCATAGAAGATGGAACGTTCATTCCCTGCCTCGGATACCCGGGCATACTGACCGGAGGGCGGAGATACGTCCTGCAACATTGCCCGACGGATATCGTCCTGCTCTATCTTCGCACTGTCACAGGTGCCGCAATCAGGTCCACAGGCCAGCTGCTGGTACTCCAGTTTCTTCTTACGGATCAGCGAATCCATCGTGATGCACTCACTACCCGGCAGAAAGATGCTGTCACGATAGAAATCCATCACCTGTTTACTCACCACCAGTTGTTTAGACACGATGTAAGACCCTTTGGGCAACAGCTTGGTAAACGTGCTCGTGATAGGCGCCGGGGTCTGACAATCACCAGAAAGTTGATTAGCGTTATAGTTCTTTAAGGTGATCACATAGGGTTGTCCGCCTAAACGTTGGTTAAAGGCGTCATCGGTGATGGTGATCTTTAGATCGTAGGAACCAATGTAACAGTGCTCCTGACCATTACAGTCTTTTTTCTTTAACACCGGCGGTGTCAACAGATATTTAAAGGTATAGTCACCGGCCTGAGGTACCAACAGCGCATACTGGCTCTCCAGTCCCATTTCACTGATGGTATTTTTACCCCCGCCAGATAAGCTGTCAGTAACCGTCTCCGCTACTTTGTTAGGCAGGTCCTGTAAATTAAGATTATCTACACGACCGGCTAATAACGTAGCAACTGTTCTTCCGTGCATGTCCGTATAGCTCACCGAAACCTGACCATTGGCATCAGTCACCGCATTTTTGAAATAATGCGTGTTAATACCCACTTCAGTTCCGAACATCGCATCCAGCTCTTCCTGGGTAGGTGTGTTATAGGAATACTGTGTCTCATGACCACTACCCAGTTTAAACGTAGGTCCTAAACCGCCCTGCCGGCTAATGCGACCAGTATTGTCCTGAGTGTAGGAGGTTTCTGTAAAAGCAAAACCTTCCGCATCAGGGATATATTTATTTAAGGGGTGATTATTTTTATTCGCAGGAGAATAATACCAGTTGGCGCCGCCGGACGTGTCCATCGGCTGTGCAGCGGCAGTCAGAAAGTCTTCTTCTCTTGCCAGATAATCATACCGGTCTTTATCATACTCCTGCCGGTTTAATGCAGAATTCAGGTTACGGGTATATTTGATCACTTTGTCCAGCGTAGGCGCCGGCAGCACCTGTATCACCGGTCGGCCCTGGTAGTCATAAAAAGATTCTCCTGCTGTGATGGTGTTCGTTGTGTTCTCCTTGGTAACTGTCTGCCTGTTGCGAAGACTACCATCAAAGTATTGCACCAATACCTTACGTTTACCATCTTCCGCATAAGAAACGGAAGATTGCCAGTTTACATTAGGTTGATGACCACCGAAATTAAATTTACCGAAACCATTGCTGTAGTTGCTGCTCCATGCTGTTTCCAGCCGAACGTCGTTGCCTTTTTCCTGCACGGCCCTCACCCGGAAATACAGTACCCCTACCTTATCATAGAAAAGTGGAATAGCATAACTATTACCCGGTACCGTCACACGCGTAGTATTATTGGCGAACACTTTGGATGCTGTCGCAGGGATACCATAACGACCGGATTCTAACGCGCTTGAATCTACATAAGCCCATTCGAGGTCATATACATCGGCTCCCTGCACTACCGGCCAGGAAACGGAAAGTTCATCCGGTTCAGGACCATCGGGAGAAATCATACTAATCTGCTTCACTGCATCCAGTGCACATTCCAGTTTATATTTGGGATGTACCTCCATTTCATTATCCAGCACCAGTACACCGGAGATATCCTTTCCGGCATTGTGTGTGATATCCAGCACCTGCACCCTTACCTTATGTGCATTATTAAATACAAAGCTCCGGCGCATCGTATAAGTACCAGCGGTATCATAGTTGATCACAAAATCCTGATCAGTATAACTCTCAGCACCGGTAGTGGCAGTATAGAAAATACGCGCCTTCAGCGTAACTGTAAAAGGCACACCAATGTACAGGTTACTGTATTCATTGATACGGAAAGTAACAATATTCCGTACCGAATATGGGGTATCCAGTTTAGGAGTAAGCCCGGCATCAAAATAAATGCTGTCTTGTATAGCTACAACAGAATCTTTCACCAGCTGGCCTTTAGCACCATCCAGTGACTTCTTCAATACAATACTGGCACCAGTCTGCGCCTGGCTCTTGTTCATCATCAGCAGTAACAATAACAACCAACTTAAGCGGCATGCTACTTTCAGCAAAATAGGTCTCATATATTTCAATAGGTCCGGGATACTTTAAAATCCTTTTTAAAAAAATGGGTAACAACAATAAAAATATATTTTCATCAGGGCTTGGCCTGCATCAGTTGTTGCACCAATGCTTCCAGCCTTTTCACCTGTTGTTGTAAATCTTTCACCTGCTGTTTCAGGTCCGTCTGTTCTGCATTCAGCTCCTGAGCAGATTTAACCAACAGGCCAACAGTACTCGCCTGGTCCACTCCACCCCTGCCAGGTATCGACATCTCATCGGGCACCTCATCCGCAATAAAACCAATATTGGTCTTACCACTGCTGTCAGCCTTAAATTTAAATGAGCGCACCTGCGCTTTCATCAGTACTGGCAGCGCAGCATACGGTAACGGCTGTATGTCTTTTTTCAGGCTTCTTAATGAAGTTTGAACGAAAGAAATAGCGTTGCCATAATAATAATCGGCACTAATCTGACAGTCATAACCGCCATTCAGTCCGCCAAACGACAACAAGGGTCCGCTAAAAGGAGCACCTACCCCATAACAGAAAGTAGCTCCCTGTTCAAAGCGGTCGGCACTGGTACCCTCAGCAGCGTGCAGCCGGTAATAATGCTGTATCAGCGGACGTGGCGCATTTCCGGTATGCCAGAACACGACATCCTCGCCTGTATTATTACGGCCCCGGAGACGCAACGCAGAATCTGAATATAACGCCCAGCCAAATCCATTGTGCCGGTGAAAGCCCAATCCGGGATTATTAGCCGATCTCAATTCCAGATTACTCATATGATATGCCTGATTGTCGAAACATAATCATTGGAGATGGCCCCCTGACCTGTTATCTGGAAACTGGCCGTCTGAAGAGCAGTATCGTTCTTAATGTAATTACCGGATAAAGCAGGCAGATTTATTGTATCCTGTCCGGGAATGGCAATCCGGAAATTCCCTATATTCTCCAGCCGGAGCCGCCGAAACTCGGTTCTGCCCCCTTCTTTATTATAGAGGAAACCTTGTATACCACGGGTACGGTTTTTCAATAATCAGTTCCGCTGTATCGCAAACATTGTAAATACGAACACTATCAGCCCGGATTTGATATACTTGTTGCGCATAACAAGTACCAGTCAACAAAAAAATAGCAACAAAAAAGAATAACTTCCTCATGGTATAGGTCATCAAATTACAATTAAAGCTGGCAGGCCCCTTTCCGGTCTTCCGTATATTCGATACTGGATCCATCACTCCAGGAGATTTTATAGGTCAACCTACAATATCCTTCATTGTTCTTCACGACCGGCTCCTGATTTACTAATGCCTTTGTTCCGGTTTCACATACACCATTGATCAGTTTCTTGTTCTGCCCCGTACAGACAGGCACCAGGGTGTTGCCTGGAAGGGATTGAGAGCGGAGTGCCAGCAAGGCTCCGAATTGCAGTAATATTAATAAAACAAATTTCATAGATAGGGTCTTAATAGATTATTCGCTATATCGGCGGATTCCGTTATTGATACAATGCTTACTAAATCTAAGTTTAAAGATTTCTTCCAGAAAAATATGTTAGATTAATAAATACCTACTGACAGAACTACAATCACTCATGAATATTTTTACAAACGTCTATTGGTAAAGATTTAGTTGATGCTCCTAACTCAACTATTTGTGACTTCTTTACTAATTCCTTACAAATACACGAAGAGTATTCCAATCGCAATTGCACTTCTTTCAAATTATTAAGTAATCGATGAATAACTTTCCAATCATTATTATGTTCTAACAAACTTATCAAACTCTTAATATATTGAGGAGCATCCTTAGTATCAAGAATCAAAAGATTAATTAAAACTTGACATCTTAATATACTTGGTAGTCTTTCTTGCAGTATCGCATTTAAATCCTTTTCATAACTAGGAAACGGCAAATCTTTATTACAATACTTAAAGTAATCTAAAACTGCAAGCTTAATTAAATAATGATTCTGGCTAAATAAATATGAATAATATCTTTCCATTATCTTCATATCATATATATCCAACCATCCAGTAAGATCTATTAAATCAGAAAGATAGAATCGATCTTTGATAGATTCAGCATTCAAAAGAAATTGATGATAATATTCATAGTAATCATCATTAAAATCATAATCATTAATGAAATCGCTTCGAACTGAATAACTCCTATTTTCAAAAAGTATCTTTATTTCTTCGAGTTTCTTCATTACAATATTTTTTTATTTTTTCCTTTTTTGCTTATTCCTTTCTCCAATTGCCTTTTCCTGAGTTTTAATCTTCTGTAGTGTTTGCTGATCCTCAGGACGCATCTTTCCATTATTAGCAGTTGTGCTGTCTTTTATCTCTTGCCTTAGAGCATTCAACCCCTGAACTTCCCAGTCACGCGCAAATACGCCAACATTTAATGATGACCCCAAACTTCTTTCCGTTGCTAGCCGATGCTGTCCTTTTCGTCCCTGTACAATCATAGGATCACCAGGTTCCTCGCCATCTACATCAATTAAACGAATCGGGCTATTTAGCGCATAACTGTAATTATTAATACCAGGATACTTTCTACTAAGAGGATCTAAAGACAAGAATCGCCCTATTCGTGGATCATATATTCTCGCACCGAAGTCTAACTCATTCCCCTCTCCTTTGATTTCATTATCATTCTCTTTCCCATTAAACCCATAACGATAGCCTCCTCCTGCACTCCATTTTCTCCCACTCATCATCATTCCAAACGGATAGTAATCTTGTGCAGAGACCAGGTTTGCCTCATAATGATCGATCAGTCCTTCAGAACCTGCAATAGGCTGTTTTCCGTCACCAACAGTAGCCAACACGTTACCCAGTTGGTTGGATAATTCAAAGAACTTATTACCTCGCTTAAAGGTAGTAAAATAGCCAGATCCTAATCCTGGTAATGGATACCCCCCTAATTCTGAAAGTCACTAACTTATAAATTCTGTTATGTGAAATTTATTTTTGTATCCAAACTTGACGAAAGCAATCACATCATGTCCTCGATAAAAATAATTTTATTGCTCCTAATAGTTAAGGGCACATTTTCTCATCAATATATCTAAAAACCTTACATCATATTTTATTTCGATTTCCCCGCTATTGGGCTCTGCTTTCTCGATGGTTTGCAGTTTCTTGTTTTTACAATTCAATGTCAGCCAATCAACCGTTGTGCGATAATTATCTGTTGGATCTATAAACATTATTTTAATAGACAGAATAGAGTCCACCGCGTTCTCAATCACCGCAGTCAATTCTTCCCTTTTGTATCCATTTTTTACAGGAAATTCGTACTTGCTACGATGAAATAGCGTGTTGATAATTGCACCGCAATCTACCGTATCTTCTTTCCCAATCTGAATCAAAGTATCTGAGTGCAATTCTGCCACTTTTCTTTCAACTGGCTCCTTTACAGGCGCCGGTTTTTGTATTACCTCATTCAATGAATCCAAATTTTGACGACTTAATTCCTGATGGGCTGTTTTTTGATTACATGAAACCCAAAAACCAGATGCGATACCTATTACTATTAAAATACATCTCATAAAACAATATATATCAATTAGACTTTTTAGTTGTTAATTCTTTAACTATTGGAGCGCCAAAACGGCTTATCGCTGTTTTATATGCTTCGCGGCGAGCCGCATTTACAGGATCATCTGCCATATTATGCCATTTACCCCAATCTCCTCCCCTATCATTGATCGTTTCTACCATATACAACATTCCTGATTCAACACTAGGAACAATAATATATCGATGTTTATTCCTTGTATCCTGTGGATTTGCACCAGGTGCTCCTTTATTTTCTTTCGAATCCCAGGTACCCAACGGAGCCGTTTCCGGTTGACTTTTCCAAATCCTACCTTTCCATCCGTAATACGGCGGGCCTGCGTTTCCAGGGGCCTCCATACCTGCACTTCCAGACTTTACATATTGCAGAGAAGTAAAATTAGCTGTTTCATCACGATATAACATTTCAACACTCGTTGCCATATCAGCACCATATTTAGATAATATTGTTTTCAAACCCTCTCTTGCATCATCCAAATTAAATGAACCTGGACTATGCATCTTTCCTTTATTACTTAGTAAGCTGTATCCATCTTTAGGATCACCAACCAATTTAAATGTCAGATCCGATGTTTCATAGGATTTCACCTTACCCTCTTTATCATATGTCGGGCACTTATGTACTTCCACTATTAATCTGACAGGAATATTTTTTATACCATTGAAATTTGCATACGAGAAAAGAACATCATTTTTTTCTCCATGGACTGTTGTCACAATTTTGATTTCTTCTCCATCAAGATCAATACCTGCTATCGGGCTATTACTTGCAAATTGATATGGTGTAAGTTCCGGATATTTAGGTGTCAACGGATCCACGCTCAAAAACTTCCCTATCCTAGGATCATAGATTCTCATCCCATAATCCTGCTGTTCCCCCTCCCCCTTCACCTCATTATCATTCTCCTTCCCATTAAACCCATAACGATAACCACTTCCAGCACTCCACTTCCTCCCCGCCATCATCATCCCAAACGGATAATAATCCTGCGCAGATACGACATTCGCCTCATAATGATCTATTATTCCCCCTGAACCAGCCATCGCCTCTTTATCATCGCTCACTGTGGCTAATACGTTGCCCAGATGGTTACTCAACTCAAAGAACTTCTCACCTCTCGTAAATGTAGTAAAAGTTCCTGAGCCTAGTGTTCCTAACCGCACAGATGCAGGCGCCTCCGGATTATCTACCAGAGTGGCAAGGCTATTGATACCCAGACGACTACTACCATACAGATGCGTCTCTATCTGTGTCAGGCGGCCATTATTCACCGCGGGGTTACCAGATTCATACACACTCATTACATTCCCGGTAGCATCCCGAATATACCGGGTAAGGCGGTCTCCGACCCTTTTACTGATACGGTTTCCTGCCACATCATAGGTATAAAAAATCCGGGAGCTGTCATCTTTTGTAATCTGGCTGATCTTACCATATACATTCCATCTAACGGAGATACCGGCCTGTTTGTCGCGGATCAGATTACCAATGCTATCGTAAGTATAGTTATCATCGTCCTGATTGTCAATATCGATATCATACAGGTCTTTGCCTACCGCATCCTTGATATGGCGCAGCTGGTTCGTACCGGGTTGATAAGCATAGGTCAACTGATCCATTTCCAGCGGCTTACCAGCCCAGGTAGTATTACCGTTACGGTTATACGTGAGTATATTACCATTAGGATCATAGGTAATTTTCTCTCCAAAGTCATCCACCGCCACTGGTGTCCATGTATTGGTAGCCACATCCAGATTATGTGCCGCCTTCATTTCCTTCAGACGGTTCAGCACATCATAGGTATAAGTATAGAACAACGGTACTCCGGCTTTCGGCAGGTTCACGCTCATCCCAGCGATATTCCCGTTATATAAGCCAGGTAAGTTATTACCAGCGGAGGCAAATGGTTTCACCCCGGCATCCAACGGCTTATAATCCCCATCACCAAAATAATGCAGGGAGAATCCAAAGGCATCTCTGGCTGTAATACCATTAGCCCCCCCGTCCTGCCCCATATCGAAAGTAGGTGTCAGGGTGGTACTGTTGATACCTTTTAACCAGCCTTGCAGGGTATAGGCATAATCCAGCCCCTGTACCTGTTGCTGGCCGATCACCGCCCTTGCCAGCGGACCATGTTTATAATATTGATACCTGGCGTCTTTTTCCCAGTATACGCTGTCACGGCTGGTTTCCACATCGGTCAACCTGTTTTCGGCATCGTAGAGGTAACGATGATAGAACGCATCCGGCATACCACGCTGGTAGCTGACAGTATTCACTTTACCACTGACCAGGTCATAACCATAGTCCATACGTTTGAAACGGTTACCATCATTACCCACTCCACTGTTGTATTCCTGTACCAGCGTGCGTACGTTACCGTGAATATCATAGCTGTAGAAACTCGCGGAAGCCTGTCCGGCCGGCAGCGTGTCACTGATACTATTGTATACCGCGCTCCAGGAAACCCGGTTTCGAAGATTAGCTGCTTGTAAAATAGGTCCATCACCGGCATAAGGCAGATCATATACGGTACGGGTAATCTGTGACCGGTTGCTGCCGGTATTCAATACCCACTGTGACAGGCTGGCAGCGCTTCTGCTGATGACGTCCGTCATAGGTGTGCTGCTACGCAGCTCCCCTACTTCCGTAATACGACCTAAACCATCATACAACGTATAGCTGGAGGCACTAGTCAGTGATTGTTGTTTGTTCTGGGAGACCGCCAATCTACCCAGACGGTCGTACCAGAAACGACTGGTTCCCCCATCAGGGCTATGCTGGGACACTATCTGATTCAGTGTATTGTATCGGTATTCGGTTGCCAGTTCATGCTTCGGCGTCAGTGACTCTCCATTTCTTCTGGCAACAGCTACGCTGTCCGTCCAGCCTCGGGAACGGTTCACTTTTACACCTGCCGGAGGTACGGTTTTTACCAGATTACCCGCCTGATCATAATAGTAAAGCGTGTGTTGGTATTCGGCAGAAACGTGCGTCACAGAGAACTGTTCCAGCTTATCTGCTGCCAGCACTGTGCTGATATAAGATGTATCAAAGTCATTGCGGATAGAATCGCGGTATATAAAATACAATTCCATGCCTTTGGTCTCTGAGATAATGGTACTATCAGAGCAAGCCGTGATTTCAGGCACTTCTACTTCTTCATATCCTCCGGTAGCATTGCCACAAAGCATTGGACCGTCATATACAACAAAACAGCTATCAATGCCAGGGCACCCTTGCGCCGTAATGATCGGAGTAGTCAACATACCTCTCAGCGCTACCGTACTGATATAGCTGGTATTGATGTTCACCATTGTCTGCGCAGCCGGCGTTTTAACAACAGCAGATCCTTTTACATCGGTAATCGTAATATTATCTGTAGCATCATTACAACCGGTGCGGCCGTCTTTGTTGGCGCGCATCAACAGACCATCATTTTTAGCAGCCTGTGATTCGCCGGCGGCAGCATAGGTGCCATCAGGATGCTGCACCACACGGCGTACCTGTTCACTTTGTCCGTTGATTACACTGCGGCGGTTCCATTCCAGGTTATTGCCGGCACCAAACTTATACCAGTAAGCATCCGTATTGGCATGTGCGGCCACTACACCGCCATCGGCGGTAGCAGCGATCGTCCAGGAATCAGCATCTGTCTGACCAGTTGCCGGTACCGGTAACTGTTTAGCGGCTGTAACACTACCATTTTCTGCAATGTCCATCAGCACACTGTTGGAACCATTCGTCACGGCTACCTTGTAGCCATCAACAGTCTTCAGGATATTACCGGTGGTATTGGCTTTGCCTTCAATATCATATTGTTGAGAGCCAATCAGCTGACCATCTTCTTTATTGATCTTTAATATTACAGCGTCGTAATCAGCACCTTCCATAATGGAACTGGCTGCAATCAGCGTGTTTTCCTTCTCTGTCAGACTGATATTTTTACGTGTCTGGGAAGAACCGGTCTGTTTCATCCAACGCAATTCCCCTTCTTTGGTAAGAACCCCTGTCACCCAGTCAGTAGCTGTAGTACCGGTACGACGAAGACCAGCCAAAGCATAATGACCTTCTGTTGTCTCCAGCACATCTTTACCTTCACTGCCATGACCGGCTCCGAAGTCGATGACTTTATTCCACAACACATCACCGCTGCCATCTACTTTCACCACCAGCATCGCACCATTATCATAACAGTTGGAATTGGTGGTACCAATGGCAACGTAGCCACCATCGCGGGTAGGCGTGATCTTGTTAAAGACATCATACATATCTCCGCCATAGGTCCTGCCCCATGCCAGATCACCCGCCTGATTGGTTTTCACGATATAAGCCGCCACAATATTATTGATAGTAGTAGAACCAGCCATGATGAAACCATTATCAACTGTTACCTGAACATCCCGGAAGATGCTGGCATTGCCATTCAGGAACGTACGCACCTGTTGTTTGGAGGCTGCGTTCCCCGGCACACAAACTACTTTACCACTGCCAACGGGTGCTTTCCCGCAACTGTCTATGAATTCCAGATATTCCCACGCCTCTTTGTTATAACCCAAACGGTTATTCATATACGTTGCAAACAACTGATTGATACTCACCTGCACGGAATCTGCACTGCCAGCTTCGGGTTTAAGGGTAGGATACACCTGTTTAAAAGATGCCAGCAACGAATCAGTCACTTTACAAGGCACACACGGAGGTGCTACATGACAATCCAGGAAAGCGGGAATACGGATCGGACTTGAATAAAACGTACAGGTGCTGGTCTTCGGCGCATTGCACGCATTAATCACCTGATCTAACTCATACTGTGATATTTTAATGCCTCTTACCCGCTTCAGGTAAGCAGAAAGCGTAGTATCTGAAGCCTCTTTCCTTTGCTGGTACTCCACTTTCAGGCTTGTCAGATTTTCACACTGACAGTCTGAGGGTCTGGTATAACTACCGGGATTACCCATCGACACCTGTTTATCATATGGCTTCGGCAGCGTGATCAATTCGGTATTACATACCAGCGGGTCTGTGATACTATGACGACTATTATAGGCATTCAGTACTTCTTCAAAAGAACGGTAAGGTGGATTTTTAGCAGCAGGACTTACACTGCTCGCACCACGCGGGTGAGCACTGTCGGAACCTGCCTTACATACCGCTACCATCTTTTCGGTGAGCTCCGCCAATGCAGCACTGTCATACTTGCAGGGTGCTAATTGTTTCATCCAGGTAGCCACGTAAGCGCGGCAGTTACTATCATACTGTGCCTCCATTTTACCACGGGCCTCGTCCTGTGGCCGGATACCGGTCGGGATACCTGCCTGAGCAGCGGCATCATTCCTATTGTTGAAACGAGGCGTTTTCCTCCATTCGATCACCTTCCCGGCGGGAATATTACACTGACCGTCCAGCCATACCAATATCGCCTGACGGCGGTAGTTCATATACAGGTTACGGAAACTGCGCCATGCCATGTCAAGATCCCCCGCACACATCACGCTTTCATCAAAAGCGTTATTGGGATCCTTATATTTATCAGCACAGGCCCTGGACATATCCTGACACATCACCATCTGCGTTGCTACACTCCACAGGGAGTACCCTTGCTGAAAGCTGATCAGCTGGTTTTGCATACTGGTCATTGCACCGGGGGGTAACGGATCCTTCGTTCCGGATGGAAAACGGGACATATTACCCAGCGGATTCAGATAACCTTTCTGTTTAGCCTCTGCATAAGTCTCCACCTTCTCAAAATCCTTTATCCACTGCTGCGCTCCTTTAATAACCTCCATCGACTGCAGTTTACAGATCTCAGGATGGAGATTAAGCAGTGTGTTGGCCCAGGAGGGCTGGAAAGCTTCGGCGAACTGCTGCGGTGTCAACGACTGCGGCGGCACCCGTTTTCCCATAAGCGGATTAGTCACAGAGTCCAGATCACCTGCTGCATTGTAGTATTTAAGAGTTGGGGAATTATAACGACCGGTTCCTAAGAAAATGGAGTATTCATTCCCGGCCTCGGATACCCGCGCATACTGGCCGGACGGTGGAGATACGTCCTGCAACATCGCCTGACGGATATCATCCTGTTCTACCTTTGCACTGTCGCAGCTGCCACAGTCCGGCCCACAGGCCAGCTGCTGGTACGCCAGTTTCTTCTTGCGGATCAGTGAGTCCATCGTGATACACTCACTGCCCTGCAGGAAAATACTGTCACGGTAGAAATCCATCACCTGTTTACTTACCAACAGCTGTTTGGATACAATGTAAGATCCTTTAGGCAGCAATTTGGTAAACGTAGTCGTGATGGGTGCCGGTGTCTGACAATTACCGGAGAGTTGATTAGCGTTGTAGTTCTTTAACGTGATCACATACGGCTGTCCGCCTAACCGCTGGTTAAAGGCATCATCCGTAATCGTGATCTTTAGGTCATAGGAGCCAATGTAACAGTGCTCCTGACCATTACAATCTTTCTTCTTCAACACCGGTGGTGTCAGCTGATACTTAAAGGTATAATCACCAGCTTGTGGTACCAATAGCGCATACTGACTCTCCAGCCCCATCTCGCTGACGACATTTTTACCCCCACCGGATAAGCTGTCGGTTACCATCTCCGCTACTTTATTCGGCAGGTCCTGTAAATTAAGATTGTCTGCACGACCGGCTAATAAAGTGGCCACTGTTCTTCCGTGCATATCAGTATAGCTCACAGATACCTGACCGTTCGCATCGGTCACCGCGTTTTTGAAATAATGCGTGTTAATACCTACTTCTGTTCCGAACATCGCATCCAGCTCTTCCTGGGTAGGCGTGTTATAGGAATATTGTGTCTCATGACCACTGCCCAGTTTGAAAGTAGGTCCCACGCTACTTTGCCGGCTGATACGGCCGGTATTGTCCTGCATATAAGAGGTCTCGGTAAAAGCAAAACCTTCCGCATCAGGGATATACTTATTTAAAGGATGATTGTTTTTATTAGCAGGAGAATAATACCAGTTGGCACCGCTGGAAGTATCCATTGGTGCGGCAGCGGCAGTCAGGAAATCTTCTTCTCTCGCCAGATAATCATACCGGTCTTTGTCGTACTCCTGTCGGTTCATCGCGGAGTTCAGGTTACGGGTATATTTGATCACCTTATCCAGCGTTGGTGCCGGCAATACCTGTATCACCGGCCGACCCTGATAGTCATAAAACGATTCTCCTGCTGTAATGGTATTGGTGGTATTCTCTTTGGTTACGACCTGCCTGTTACGGAGACTACCGTCAAAATACTGTACTACTACTTTGCGTTTGCCATCTTCTGCGTAAGAAACAGAAGACTGCCAGTTTATATTAGGTTGATGACCACCGAAATTATATTTACCGAAACCATTGCTGTAGTTGCTGCTCCAGGCTGTTTCCAGTCGCACTTCGCTGTCTTTTTCCTGCACAGCCCTCACCCGAAAGTACAGTACCCCTACCTTATCATAGAAAAGTGGAATAGCATAACTATTGCCCGGCACCGTTACTCGCGTAGTATTGTTGGCGAATACTTTGGATGCTATCGCAGGGATACCGTAACGACCAGATTCCAGCGCGCTTGAATCTACATAAGCCCACTCGAGGTCATATACATCGGCTCCCTGCACTACCGGCCACGATACGGTAAGTTCATCCGGCTCGGGCCCTTCAGGGGAAATCAGACTAATCTGCTTCACAGCATCCAGTGCACATTCCAGCTTATATTTTGGATGCACTTCCATCTCATTGTCCAGCACCAGTACCCCGGATATATCCTTTCCGGCATTATGCGTGATGTCCAGCACCTGTACCCTTACCTTATGCGCATTATTGAACACAAAACTCCGGCGCATGGTATAAGTACCAGCCGTATCATAATTGATCACAAAATCCTGATCTGTGTAACTTTCTGCGCCACTGGCACCGGTATAGAAAATACGCGCCTTCAGCGTAGCTGTAAAAGGTACACCAATGTACAGGTTGCTGTATTCATTGATCCGGAAAGTAACAATGTTCCGCACCGAATATGGGGTATCCAGTTTGGGGGTAAGTCCTGCATCAAAATAAATGCTGTCCTGTATCGCTACGACCGAATCCTTCACCAGTTGGCCTTTAGCACCATCCAGGGACTTCTTCAATACAATACCGGAACCAGTCTGCGCCTGGCCCGTGTTCATCATCAGCAGTAACAGTAACAACCAGCTTAAGCGGCATGCTACTTTCAGCAAAATAGGTTTCATATATTTCTATAGGTCCGGGGATGCTTTAAATACCTGATATCCACTAAATGCCGGTGAAGGCACCAAAGTTGTCTCTGTTTTACGGAAATAACTTTGCTCATCAAAAACAGTCATATCAGGTTTGTATCTTTTGTCTTGCGTATAGGTCACCAATACAACGGCGTAGTCACCAAAATCTTCCTTCGTCTCCTCTTTATCAATGCCAAAACGTTTCAACTGGTCAGCGGGAATAAGATAACGCAGTGTTGTCAGGTAACCGGTGGACATATCTTTTGTTACATCCAGAGAAACAAAGGGAAAACCGGTGAGAAAATCGGCATGGAATACCCGTAGACTACCTTTCTGACTTACAGACCAACTCTTCACAGCTACGGGCAGGAAACCGGCCTGAATCATTTTCATGGGCTGATCTCCTGCTTTATGCTTCGACACATGCATTTTCTTCATGGCAGATTGCAGGATGATATTATACCGGCCATTACTCACGCTGGCAGTATTACCCAATTCATAACGAAAATTCTTATCTGCCACTTCCAACCGGCCTGTCACCGAGTCCAGTACAAGATCTGGTTTCGATGAAGCTGCAAAAGTATAGCGGATGTCCAAGGCATACTGCTTGTCAGCATACAGCTTATACATGACTGCCATCTCAACAGCCAGACCTGCAGTATCCCGCTGTTGCTGTTGTTGGGCATGTAACGGCGCCGCATAAACGGCAACCATTAACAGGAGGCACAGGGCATTCAGGGATCTCATCATCATTGTGCGGTTTCTTTAAGGAGCGCACTCCTGGTTTCTTTAATTGTTTTAACACCACGCTCCGTCTCTTTCTTTACCCTGGTCAGGGTACCATCGTCGTCATACTCATAAAGGGTGGCGTAGTTATTCTCATCCAGTTCGGCCATCAGTCTCAGGTTCACAGGGTCATACACGAACGATTTCATATTGGCATTGTAAGGGTGTACGCGAAGATCATCGTAATACACATTCACATTATTTTTAGGCACAATCACTACGTTAAAAGCGGTTGATCCCTGTGGCACATCGATCACCCCTTCATACTGTTGCCAACCATCAATGATGGCTCCTTTGGGCTGCGCCGTAGTTGTAACCCTCACCGGGCCACCCACCAGTAAGGTGATTTCGCTGCTGGAATAAGAAGTGCACTTACAGTCCTGTTCCTCTTTCACCCACACACTGAACAGGAAACGCTTACCCGCTACTGGTGAGAAATCGGGTACCAGCACACCCGGATTCAGGCGGACTGCTTTCAGCACATTCGTATTACATTTAATCGCCTGTTGGAAATCCGGCGCTGTCAATAACCTGTCACTATCCGTCACCAGTGCCGACAACATGATGCTGTCGCCTTTGGCTGCCTTTAAACTGAATCTTCCGGTATGGCTCTGTTCATTGCTCAGCTTATTTTTATAACGGGAGAAATCGAAATGACGACCTACGGGACAAAATCCGTCATCGCATTTGCCGGCCACAAAATCGTAGTCTTCAAAACCATCGAATCCAGACTCACGGTAACGGCTATTCTGCACTACCGCTACAGGCACAGCGCCATCGTATCCATAGAGACCTGCATTATATCGGCCTAAAGGATCTTTGTTCTCCAGTTCAAAACCTTTTTTACTAAAAACAGTGCTTTCCGCGTTCCATACCCAACGGCTAGTATCCTGATGGGGTGTCCAGGAAGCTGTCTGCTTTTCCCAGAAAGACATAAAATCACCATAGGCACCATCTCTCCGGATATCGGTCTTCACAGCCGGATCAGCCTGTGCCCTGGCCCCATAGTACACATAGTTACGGGAAGGCCTCCAGTTACCGAGCAAGCCATGGATGTACGGGTTCACACTGGTATCGGTCACAGCACTATAACAACGGATGGTATAAGGTGCCACTTTGATATCAACTTCGCCTTTAATAGGTTGACCGCAGAGGTCTGAGTTAATGGTCACCTTATATTTACCAGCCTTCGAAGAATCAACGTTGTAGATTACCTGACTTTGCCCTTCTCTGATGGTGCTGCTATTAGGGAATTCCCAATAGTAGTTTTTAGCGGTTGTAGGCAGATTGATTGCTTTCAGGTAGACAGTGTCACCAACACAGAACATAGGTTTGTCTGTGGTAATGATCTGGTAGGTGGCGAAATCCAGAATTTGTATGTCCTGAACTATCGAAGTCTCGCACTCATCAACTACCTGGATAGAATAATTAGTATTCTTCATCAGGGAATAACGAACATTAGACGAAAAACGGCCAGTATTGTTACTATCCAAATATGGCCCAGTGGCTCCCTTACCTTGTTCTGCCAGTTTATAGGTATACTGACGGGAGCCGCTCCTTCCCCCAATCGCTTGGGTACGAATAGTTCCGGTATTTGGTGCAGCACCCGGGCATACCCAGCCAAGTGTCTGGTTACGATCAAGATTCAGGTCCTGCGGGTTATAATACGTGATTTTCTTACTATTTACTTTATAATCAATTATGTAGTTGTTCGCTCCGATGGCTATCGTGTATTCTCCTGGTTTTGATAGAATAAGACTCTCACCATTACGTATTACCGTTCCAACACCTGACGGTCCATCTGTTATTTTGTAGTAGACACTATTATCAGTTAGCCCTGCATAAGTTTTTGTCCCTGAGGGTGTAATTTTTCCTCCGGCACAGGTTTGTTGCATTGAATAGGTCCATTTATAACGATATACATCTTTTTCCATTACAACTGCCGGCAGATCATAAGTACCACAGGAATCTGTCACCCTGAACAGGTAACTTCCGGTAGAGAAATCCTGAGGATTTGGCCCGTACGTATTATTTACAACAAATCCCGCAATAGCAGGGTTATTCTTCATGTCATACGAAAAACTAAGATTAGACGGACTAACTAACTGAATGACGGTATTCTTCATCCAGGCACCACTATTACGTCGAAGCACAAAACTAATTGCGCCATCTTTCCCATAGAATCCGTCCGATGCAAGAAGTGTAATCGAATACCCAATATCCGGTTTACTGACAGTTATTGGATATGTCATCGTGAAGCCTCCTTTATCTCTCAGTGTCATAGTGTAATTTCCCGGCACCACATTGGAAAAGAAGCCTGCTGCATTGTTACTGATGGGTCCATTTAGCGTATCATAATAAACAGTTGTATTTGTTTCATTATCCTTTAGTGTGCCCATTAATGGAAAACAAACATAATTAAATTGATAAACCTGATAGTTTACATTATAAGTGCCATTACAATTAAGGCTGTTGGAGGTAGTCGCGAAAGGCGCTACTATAGCTCGTTGATTGAAGATCGTATCACCACAATCCGATTTAAGATACACTCCAACATATTTTCCATCAACATCATTCATTGTAGTGCCCTGGGGAAGAACGACTGTATCCACCTGGCTACCCAAACGCTTAAAAGATCCGATTGGTCCCTTATTATAGGACAATGCATAGGTATAATGAGACTCAAGATCGGTCCGATCATAAAATTGGACAGCCGTGATAACATAAAACCGGCAATTGGATTTGTCGACCACTATATTGTTCGTCTGACTTATGGGCAAATTATCTTTGGCTATAACAGCACTGTCTACCTGGCGTGTATTACAGGCATCTTCAACAGCAATTTTGTACTTTCCAGCATTTAGATTTCGGATTACATATATGCTATCGGTTGCAGTGAAACTACGTGCCCCGGAATAGGTCACCGGAGCATCCACAATACTGATTGTAAATGGTTTACTTCCTTCCAAAATCTTACATTCAGCTCCCCCAAAGGCACAGTCACCATATGTTTTCAACTTAGGAGTTGTATATAATGTAACGTTTTTATAAACACCCGGAACACGTATCTGAACCGATTGAGAAACAGGAGTACCATTACACACCGCCTCAACTGTTAATTCATACTTTGCCGGTGGTAGATTGTCCAATACAGGAGTGGTACTCTGCGTAATTTTTACCCCGCCAGCACTTAAAGGAGTAAGGCTATATAGAAAACTTCCTAAGCTGGGCTTGTCAGCGCCAGTGATAGTAATTGCAACCCGGCCGTTAGAACTGCAGGTAGCACTGTCTACCTGCGTCTGTATACTCCAGTTGAGACACTGGGCGTCAGCATGTGTATTTCCCAACAGGAGACATATTACCGAAACCGCTATAAATAAATAAATACTAATTTTTTGCATACAATTCATTTGAAACACGAAAACGTATTCACTCAAACCCGGCTATTTGCGTTTATTGTCATAAGTACAGATGAATACCTGTTTGACCGGTAGTTTATGTCCGGCATCCATATAATAGATTGCCGGTAACTTGAAAGTCAATTGCCCTTCAACAGAAACATCATACCACCAAAATTTATACAAAGGGGGCGTCTGTCTCGTGGTTGCTTCATATAACAAAAGGAAAGGGGGCTCCCACCGGCAACTGTCGATTTCGCTTATGGCTCCTATCTTACATATATTTCCCTCAAACTGTAACAGTAAGGGAATTTCCCTGCTTGCCGTCATAATAGAATCTTTCACCGTTAATACCTTCCGCTCCAATACCTTTTCATCTCCCTGGCTGAACAACGTTGCCTCCACCTTCACTATTTCCCAACGACCCTGCATCTTCTGTCCTTCTGCTGATATTTGGGCATATCCGCGACCCAACATCAACATCAGCCCAACCATTATGATAATTATACGTGTATTCATAGTTGTTATATTATTTGTAGGCACATTCTTTATATGAGTTCTTTTTATCCTCCACATGCCAGTTCTGCTTATATTCTGTCATGGAAGCACTGAGGATCTGTTTATCCTTGTCAATCTGCAGTTTATAAGCACCGTTATTCCATACCAGCGGGCTTTTCATCATCACCACGGTGCCAATCTGCGCCTGAATATTTTTACGACCAGAACGTACAATCTTCATTGTAACATCATTACCGGTAAACGGTGTCCCCTCTGCTGTCAGGAAATAAATGTCCGGGGTACCGCCATTCAGCGCATTGGCATCCAACGCCCATATTTTACCGGAGCTGGGGAAAGTGGCTAAAATTGGAGCACACTCATCTCCGGCCACACGGTTACGGGAGTACGTAATGATCTCATCACCGGAAGCGAAATATTGGTTAGCTTCCGCTGCAGACAGCCCGGAAACGATCCTCCCTCCTTTTACATACACGTTTTTGGCAGTGGTATTGATATTTTTATAAGCGCCACTCATACCATCATAAGCCCAGTGAGCCGGATAGCTAAACTGATAAGTGGAGTCGCCAAACTCATTCTGAACAGAAGTCAGTAACACATCTCCGGTCTCTGCATCGTACAACAGATTTTGGGTTACCACCTTACTACCATTTTCAAATGCTTCCACTCTATCGAGGATACCATGACGATGGATCACCTTGGTAATAGCAACAGAATTGAAAATATTCTCTTCGCTCTGCGGCATCGGGAAAGAGGTAGGAATCGGTACCGGAATAACCCCAATAGTGAAGGCATCCAGATCCACCACTATGTTACCAGCCACACTCTCAAATATCTGACGGCGCATGTCGGTCATCAACTCCACATCCTTACCGATAAAGGAAGCCTCTATCTTGCCGGACTTATCGATGGCCAGCACCTCATTATTAAGATGTTTCTGTACCGCTGATTCATTGTCTACCTTGTAGAAATAGGCAGCCGACTTGATCAACTGCGGAGCCTTTCCTGCACTATAAAACTTCTGTGAACGCATCTTTCCATGCATATCATTCAGTTCTATTTTAAAGCCCTGACTCAATGCGAGGTAATAACGGGTATCAATATTCATTATACTCCCCAACCTCGGCTTGAACATAGCCTTACTGTATGGCCGCTCAATTTCAGAATTGGCCACTATTGTCGGGAAGTCATAGGCAGTATAGAAGCAGGTCTCCTCATAGCCTTTAGCGGAACGGACATTTTTGGAATAAATGGACTTGGTCTGTACCTTACTGTAGCCTACTGATGCAGCCGGGAAGAAAGATTCTCCCAACGGCGTTTCTACATAACTAACAGAAGTAGGCGCCAGGGCAGCTAATTGGTCTTTATACATTACCGGCGTATGCCAGGAGTTCTCCTCCCCGCCCAGCACCGGTTCATAACTGGCTACACCGCTACTGATCTGTCTTTCTGTACCGTCCACCTTAATGGTGGTCGTATAACTGTATTCGGTACCATATTTAGATTCCTTCTGACCGGTCATAGCATTCCAGTGATCATAAATTTCGATACGTTTCACCCGGAGGCCACCACCATATTTCTTATATAAAGGATCATTTAACCTGGCGTGTGAACGTTTCAGATCTACCTTCATCGCCCAGCCATTCCTGCGGGCCGTTTCGTCAAAACGCCTCAGTTTGGAGGGCAGGTTCGTACTCAGCTCCACAATTGTCTGGATAGCTTTTATCGGATCCATATCCGCCATCTCGGAATCCGGGAATGCTTTGGAAGGCAGGTTCAGTCGCAGGAATTGTACCGCCGCTTTCGCCAACGGGCTATAACTACCACCTTCTTCACCATTGGCTTTAAGCGGACGTAATTTTACGAAGATGGTATTCCCATTATTAATGAATCCATAATCGCTTCTGTCAAGAAATGCATAACAAGGCACATATTCATACCCTGAGCCATAAGTATCTGAAGGCATCTTCACATACAACCTGAAAAAGACGGTATCATGCAGCTCCGACAAATAGTTATCAAAGACTTCTTTGTTGGAAGTAACAGGTGATGCTGCATCAAATGCCACATAGAGATTGTCATGACGACCACCTGCTATTTCATATAAATTATCAGTAAGATCCCCCGTATACTGCGGGCGTGAACCAGCGAAGCCTGCAATCCGCGTCATTTTGCTGGCACGACGATGCTGCACATACGCATAATCATCCGCTTCATAAGTCACTTTCATCCGTCCACCGGAAGGCAGCACGATGGAGTCCAGCGTCCAGGCAGCCACGTTTTTAGCTGCTAACGTACTGTCTTGTAAGGCATAAGGCATCTCCACATTGCTGATGGGGTCCCTGTCGGTATAGTTGGGGTTATCTTTAGGATTCTTATAATTACCCCACCGGTCAAATGACTTACTGTTATATCCCGGATTATTACTATTATAATGGAATACGTAAGCATTCTGCTGGTTACGAACCTTGTTCGTCTTGCTTTCGTTACCATTATAAGAGAACCAGAGCTTTTTCAGCGTCAACTTGCCTGCACTGCCTTCCGGTGCGTTTACACCAGGACATAACTCATACGAATACTCGAAATGGACCGTTTTTACCGGTTTGGCGTTAACACTGTCCTTCAGGTATTCTGCTTTTACATATAGATTGATCTCTTCCAGTCGTTTGGCCTGTTTGCTGCCAACGATTTTGGCGCCGTTACGGTCAATCGGCAATAAATCTTCCCGGTCTCCCAGTTTGAATATCGCGATCATATTCTTCGATTCAACTGAGTTCAGGTACCACAACTCCTTTTCTCCATATACATAGCTGCCTTTATCATCACGACGGTCTGTTTTCAGGCCTTCATTATAGGTAGCAAATTTAGTGTAGGGTGTACGCCATTTATAAGGATTGTTGACACCAGCGGTTCTTGTATAGTTAAACTTCACGGCATTACCGGCATCATCATCTGTGATGCCATCTCCGGTGATATCAACATAATCGGGGGAAACAATGCCAGTTAAGAGGAAGGAATGCGCATAAGCCGGAATTTCTTCCTTATTAAAATAATGTTCGTTACCTCTGTTATTGGAGGTAGAGTCATCACGCTCCTTGTCACTGGCGGAGTTATAGTTCACCACCCCTTCTGCCGCATTAGCTCTGCCATAGTCAGCTGAGAAGGTTACTTCTTCCTGTTTAAGGTTATAAACAGGTAATCCGTATACGTAACGTTTACCATCTGCATTCAGCACATTGACCTCAGAAATATGGTGCGGTTTGCGGAAACTATTTATCCGCTTTTCCTTATTCAGCTTTCCCGGCACCACTTCAAAGTTATCCGGAGGATTGGGAAGAAAAAGGTCATCTTCTGTAACAGCAACATTACCGCATTGCCATTTAACACTCAGAAACCCGTCTGCTTCTGTGTTCATATACCACATAGCCACATCATACATCTTACCTTTTTCCAGATTAATGGAATAATATTCATCATGGTTTTCGTCCCTCCCATTCCAATCCTTTTGGAAGTCGTTAATCTCTTTCCCATTCACGGAGAGAGCAAAGTGATCGTTAAATTCACAATGAACAGTATAAACACCGGTTACAGGAGCTCTTAACCGGTATCTGCTTGTCATCATGAAATAGTCATAAGGCAATTTTATACCAGGGGTCATGGCCATCAATGTTTCCAAATCCCAAAAAGTATAGCCTCTTTGATTACAGGAACCTAACGAGGCCCCCCCATGTGTTTCGTACTCAGCATAAATGCCCCTTTTCTCTTCGGGGTCGCCTGCATACTTTGTATTACAATTATCAAACGTATACTTATTCTCCCGGTAGTTTTCAATAAACCGCGTCAACCCCGCTTCGCTTGCCTCCTTCGCATTCAGGTAAGTGATCAGCTGTGTTCTCTTATCACGTTCCGTTTTACGGGCAGTCGTTGCCGTAATAGGTAACAGGCCCACGTGCTCACCATTTTTATAACGATAAAGGCTACCCGTGGTACCGATATCTGAACTACCGTCGCCTTTGAGTTGCGCGGTCACTACATCATCACCTCCCACTGTCTCGTAAAATGCTTTGGGATTGATGGACATCTCACCGGGATTTCTAAAGTAAGCAGCTTCATAATTTTTTTCGGAAGATGTAAATGCCACTTCCCGCGCAAGCGCATTATTCGCCTGCCATGCTGTAGTGGTGGTGTTGGAAGAAGTCATATCAAGGTTAGCACCCAGATGGTAAAGAGATCCTACACCAAGGTCTACGCCACCGGTAAACGATTTATCTTTAGTCTTCAGATAAGGGTCATACATGTAACCTATATCACTGCGATATGCCCTGAACATCCCACCGGTACCCTCTCCTGAAATGGAAAATACATCATATGTATAGGAAGGGATACCAATGGTTTTCAGCGCCTCTTTCACAGGCAGCTCACGCTCTCTGTTGAAATCCAGCAATGCCTCCGGTCTTCTAGCCCCGTCTTCATAGTGCAGATAACCGTAGGCGGGTAAAGTACGCTTCTGATCTTCCCGCTCAATGGTCTGTTTCAACTGATAACCGCTACCAAATATGTTAAAGTGAACGCCATTCACCTCAAAACCTACTGCCAGCTTACCGGTAAACATACTATTCGTATAGGCCATATTGATATTCGGCGTGGAGCTTGGATAAGCAAATGAAATCCTGCTGTCAGCCATGGCTGAAAAGGTATAGGGTCTTTTCAGCTGGTCGGTGGACATTCTTACCCCCCCGGAAAACTGCAGGGCTTTCATACCGGAACGGGTATTATAAGCTGAACCAATCGACAGATTACCCGTGAATGATCCACCATCCCCATTCTTTATAGCGGAGGTCTGTACATCCAGGCTTGGACTGATGGTAACCCCGTCAGAAGTGCTGTTGGAAAGCCCCATCCCGGCGGTCAGAGAACCGGCGCCTTGTATACCCACACTCAGACTGGTATTAAACCCGGCCTCCGCTCCCCAGCCACGATAAGTATTGTTATAGATACCTGCAGTGGCTGTAAAACCACCACTGATACTATCAGATACCAATTTTCCGACTTTTTTAAGATCAAAACCAAACAGCTCCGTAGTGATACCCAGCGATCCTCCCGTCGTCTTATTCTCATTCACAGAAAGCGTTTTGGTAATCTGATCTTCCCCGTTAAAATCATCCGGGATACCGCGCATGTTACGCGTGATGCTGCCCGGGTTCAGGTTCCATCCCAGCCCTGTCCAGCTGGCTTCCTGGTCCATGGAGATGCCGCTGTTATAACCCAGCGCCAGCGGATAACCGCCCACGTCCAGCAACGGAATGCTATAGGAGAAATCCCCGGTAAACAGGTCCACCATTTTATCACTTCCCACGGCGGTAAAAGAAGTAGCCTCCGGTTGCGTAGGACCACCATCCACCTTATCTGCGGGAGCAGGTGCGGATGCTTTAGGCTCCGGCGCTGCCGGAGGAGCTACAGACAGCCATTCGCGTACGGGCGTTTCCGTTACTTTGACCGGAATCCGGCCGCTATGTGGACTGCCCAGCGCATAGCCCGGCACTACCGTTTCAACATAAATTATTGCCAGCAGAAAGCAGGCAATTGCTTTCTTCCACTTTTCAGCAATAGCCAATATCATTTCTCTTTATTTTTAGGTATAGGGCTTCGGTTCCCATTAATCTTCTTTATTATAGATAAATTTCAGCTGCCAGTATTCCCCGCGGGAATTCAACAGGCGAAACAGGTACAAACGTCCGTTGGACAATCCTTTGCGCTCCAGCGGCACTTCAAAACGGTTATGTCCCCGCTCCGCTTTCAACGTCCCTTCGGCAGCGGCTCGCTGGCCGGCTTCCAGTGGTATGATCTCGTAGTGCAAAGTGCTGTCGGCGGTTTCGTTGGTATAGCTCACACTCAGCATACGCCCGGCTTTTACCACGGCGCCATCCAGCTCCCTTTTCAGTTGCACATATGCACCAGCTGGCGTATTGCCCGGTTTGGCCAGCGACTTAATTCGGAATGTCCATACCTCTGTCTGGGCGGCAAATAATCGACCGTTGCGGGCTGTCACGGACCAGGCATATTGCCTGCCGGTATCCAGTTGAACACCTCCGGATGGGTAGTTGGCAAAAATGTTCCGCAGCGCGGGCGCTCGGTATACCGCGATGTTCTGCTGGATGGCTTCTTCGGGCGACTGACCAGGATATACTTCGGTAAGAGTCAGATCGTAGTTGAGATCACTGAACAAATTAAGCGGTGCGGGTGGTATCCAGGTAAACTGAGGCAAGATTGTTTCCAGCTCACTTTTATTGGCCGGCGTATTCAGCAGCGGCGGACTCACCGGCTCAATGGTAAACGGAATACAATCTTCTCCAGGCTGGTTACCGGATTTATCGCCTTCCACAATCATGCTGTAACAGGCCATATAATTGCCTGAAGGCAGAAAACCATTGGCGCTTCGGTCGATAGCAGGAGAAAGATATTCGTATTGCACCGGCATAAAATCCTGTAACTGTAACTGCCGCGCGCCTTTGTTCAACAGAATGTTGCGGGTGATACCTGTCAGCAACGGCTGATTGGTCTGCGGATCTGTAAGCCGCATGGTGATACGCATATTCACTGACGCATTGGATGCAGATACCAATACAATATTCCATAGCTGAGCTTTCAGCATTACACCGGCAGGTGGCAGCTGTATGGTCATGCTAACCTGCGCGGCTACACGTAGTGACAGCCCAAGGGCCAACAACAGGAATAGGGATCTTTTCATACGATATTTTTAGAACACTTTGGTATAGGTTAAACGGCCGGTTTCATTAGATACCAGCTGCCTGTTCACACCTGGTACAAATCCTTTATCGGCCATCAGTGCTATCTCTCCCACCTTCGGAATATTGATCCTGGTATTGGCAGAATAGCCGGTTTGTTTTAATTGATATACTGTCTGATAATTATATTTGATTCCGCCCCCGATCTCCAGCCAGTTGGTTACTTTGTACTGAACACCTCCGTCAGCGCCATATAGCGCGTAATCCTGATTGGTAGCCGATGAAAGTCCGCCGTTCAGCGTAAACTTCCCGATAAACACCGTATGGTTCAGCAACAAATTGGTACTGTTGAAATACACAAAGTTGCTGTCCACCTGCCGGTTATAGAACCGTGTCCCGGAGAAGATAGTATTCATAGTGGCCCGCCCGGACTGATAATAGTAACTAGCAGTACCCGACATGGTATAAAACAGGTTCTCCACAAATCTGTCGTCACTCAGCTTCATCAGCTGCGAGGTCGGATAATACCCTACCGATACTACCGGCCATTTTTTCCGGCGGAAAGTAGCTTGTATGCTTTTGAATACAGTGCTGCTACGGTAACTGCTATGCTCAAAAACGCTGGTGTACACATTCTGCTTCAGGCTACCGGTAATCATCAGCTGCTGCTGAAAGAAAGGCTGGTCCACTTTCACCATCCAGGCATTCTGTGCTGAGCCAGTGGCATACAAACTGAAGGACTGAAAATTGGCCCCCATCCTTTTGAACATGGCATTGATCCTCGTTTTGGTCAAGGGGATATACGAAAATCCACTCAGCGCATAGGCTTCATTACTACGATCGCCGAAACTGGTCATACTGCTGCCGAGACCATCATGATTAAGCTTGCGCTCATAATAAGGCAGGGAAGACTTGGCTATTTCCCCGATGAGGTAGTTGTTACGGTCTATCTGCCATCTGCCTTCCAGCGACAACCCCATGATACGATAGTCCGGCGTCTCTACTACCCCCATACCTGAAGTGGTGGTATTAAAATTATATACCTGTTTTTTTCCGGTATAGAAAGACAAAATAACGTTGTTGCCATCCCGTTGCCCCACGCCGGCTCTGACAATATTCAGGTATTGTCTGACCCTGTTGTCATTCACGATAAAATCACGGAACCGGTAATCCACCGCACCGGTAGCAAAAGCAATATAATAGGATGGGTTAAACTCAGCCTGCACACCGGTAATGCTGATGTTTTTGGCCGTCAGCTCCGAATAATCCACCATGGTACGCCCTATCCCCACCGATTTCACCGCCAGCAACGTCTTATATCCTTTGGGCAAAATACTGTCGGGCAGATTCATACTTTCCAGGTCCTGCATCATCTGCCGTGGATTTTTACTGCGCTGCAATACATCCATCAGATAACCTTTCTTCGCCGAATAAGCTTTCTGTTGTTTGGCATACAACTTCTCCAATGCAGCGAAAGATTTCTCCAGCGAGTCCAGCTTCTTTTTCTTTTCTTCATATTGCACCAGGAAACGCGCTTCGCTGGAATCTGCTGCTACAGCATTCTTCAGGCTGTCAGCCTTTTTTTGCAACACACCGGATAAGGCAGCTTTATACCCTTCCACACCCTGCACAGGCAGTAACTGCCGCAAAGAATCCGTCACCCGACGACGATAAGCCCTTTCTTTCTGCTCTACCATCCGCTGCAGTTGCACCGGTGAGCTAAACCAGTACCGGAGCTTGTTTAATGCATCCCACTGCTCATCCAGCTTCAGTTTCAGCTTCTCCAATTCCTGTAACTGTTTGCGTTTACCGGCATCCCAGTCTCTCGCTTTGGATAAAAGCAGCTGCCGGAAATCTTGTTGCGTGTACCGGAAATTAACGCCGGTAATATCTCTGAACAGGTAAGAATTTCCCTTGCTGGTGTTAAATGTCAGGTGAAGAGGATATCTGTCTTTTACCAAAATATCCAGTGTGGTCTGGACCGTATGCTGATGAATATCTTTTTCCAGATAAGGCGTATCTGTATGCGACTGATAATAGAAATCATACATCACATTTCCATGAATGCTCAGGAGAGGTTTATGTACGGGTACGACAGGTTGTGCAGGTGGTAACTTCCGTTTGATAGCAACCAACCTCGTATCTCCTCTGGGTTCCTCATACAAAAGCACCAGCACCGGCATCTTCATCTTACATCCTGTATGGATGAAGAAATAGCCAGTATCCGAAACCTTAGAATCTACGGGAAGATGAAGCTGCGCTGCACACTCCGAAGCAAGGAATAGGGACGATAATAACAATATTAATACGACACTTCTCAAAACGATCCACTGTGTGGCAATTGGTTAACAACTAGGTATCAGGATATTTTTATTCTCTTATTGAGGCAAATCTAGAAATTAATTTTAGATAAAAAAATTATCTCATGAAATAATTTTTACCTACTTCAAAACATCCTCCGCAAATCTTCGATAGGCCTTTAATTCGCTGTTAAACCCATACTCCGTCAGCAAGTAGCCTGGCAGGATGATACGATCCAGCCACCCATTACATTTCCTGCCATAGCCCTAAAAATATCAAATTATTATAATATTACCTAGCAGTACAAATAATAGATATCTTTATCCACCACCACTCCTTTATAAGCAGAACAGATATGAAAACAATGAAACGTCTCTCCTGGCTGTTGCTGGCGCTTATTAGCCAGACAGGCTTCAGCCAGCAAAAACCACAAAAGCAACCGAACATTATCTTTATCTTATCAGATGACCATGCCTATCAGGCTATCAGCGCTTATGGCAGCAAACTGGCACAAACGCCCAACATCGACCGCATTGCACGCCAGGGCGTGCTGTTCCGCAACGCACTTGTGACGAACTCCATCTGCGGCCCCAGCAGGGCTACCTTGCTGACAGGAAAGTACAGCCACATCAACGGCTACACGCTTAATGAAATGAAATTTAATGTTGGCCAGCAGCTGTTCCCGAAACTGCTGCAGCAGAATGGTTATCAAACAGCCTGGATTGGCAAATGGCACCTCGGCAATCTGCCGGAAGGATTTGACTTTTGGCGTATTCTCAATCATCAGGGACAGTATTATAACCCGGAGTTCATCGGGCCTCGTGATACTACCCGCGCGGAAGGATATGTGACCAACCTGATCACTCAAATCTCCGTTGACTGGCTCAATCACCGCGACACTTCCAAACCCTTCTTCCTCGTAGTAGGCGAGAAAGCCACGCACCGCGAATGGCAACCCGACATCCAGGACCTCGGCGCGTATGATGATAAAACATTTCCGTTACCGGCCACTTTCCGTGACAACTATAAAAATCGCATAGCCGCCCAAAACCAGGACATGACCATCGATAAAACCATGCGCCTGAAAGAGGACCTGAAAGTACACGCCAACTACGAAAAAGGGATCTATGGCCGGTTTACGCCAGCACAAAAAGAAGCATTCAAAGCTTATTATGAAGGAAAAGTCAGCAAAGAATTTGATGAGAAAAAACTGACCGGCGACGCGCTCGTGGAATGGAAATATCAACGTTACCTGAAAGACTACCTCTCTACCGCCCGCTCACTCGACCGCAATATCGGCTCCCTGCTCGACTACCTCGACAAAAACGGGCTGGCAGAGAATACCGTCGTTATCTATGCATCTGATCAGGGCTTCTATATGGGCGAACACGGCTGGTTCGATAAACGTTTTATGTATGAAGAATCCCTTCGCACACCGTTTATCATCAAATATCCCGGCGTTACCAAACCCGGTACCACTGTTAATCAGCTCATGCTGAATATAGACTGGGCGCCTACTATCCTGCAAATGGCCGGCGTACCGGTGCCATCAGACATACAGGGCACCTCTTTCCTGCCGTTGCTGGAACAAAACCCCAACAAGGTAGCGTGGAGAAAAGCAGCTTATTATCACTATTATGAGTTTCCCGAACCGCACCATGTATATCCTCACTTTGGTGTACGCACCGAACAATACACACTGGTACGCTTCTACGGAGCTGGCGACAGCTGGGAACTGTATGATCTGAAGAAAGACCCGCAACAGGTCAATAATATCTACGGCAATAAAGGCACAGAAAAAATTACCGCCGACCTGAAAGCCACCCTGAAAAAACTGATCCTGCAATACAATGATCAGGAAGCACTGAAAATACTGGAGTCCCATTGATACCCCACCTGTCACGCGAAGGCCTATACTTTGCGTGACAGGGCCCTCCATTGAAAAACCTTATCTTCGGCCCATGAAGAATCCCCCCACCTGGCAGTTTAATATAGCAGACCAGAAACGAGGCATATGGGGCTTTGTAGCAACAATAACAGCCTTCCTTGGCATTATGGTCCCCGGCCTCGCGTTTAACCTGAGCGTTGGGCTCATCATCACTATAGTACTGGTCGTCATACTTACCCTGCTCATTCTCACCGTCAGATGGATGTGGAGAAAAGAAACCCTCACACTGTATCATGACCATATAGAATCGGCCTTGTATGGCGCCATCTATTTCACCGACGTCCGGAAAATATCCCGGCCATGGGGAGCGATGAGCCCTGCCATCAAACTCCGGTTGAAAGACAGGCGTGTTTCCTGGAGCATGGTCCGTAGCAGTCGCGCGCTGATACAAAACACACCGGAAGAAGTGATGGTCTTTCAGGATTTCCTCCATCAACTGGAGGCAGCCATGAATAAACAAACTCCCAAACCGGCCAAACCGGAAGTCAATGCCGATAGCGCAAACGCGCACATGACACCGACTGCACAGCTCAGTCAAATCAACCGCTCCGGTAACGATACTACCAGCCTTGTTGTAGGCGCCACCTTGATTGTTGTGGTACTGCTGGGCGTGGCCACCTGTGTCACCCGGTCACGGAAGCCTGATTTTAAACGCATGAAAGCTGCTTCCAAAGAGCGTTTCTACAGAAGCAAACAAAAGGTGGATGAACTGGTGGCCCAAAGATTGGAGAAAGAAGGAGGTGCTTTCCTTTATACAAACGATCATGCAGCTACGATCAAATTGTTCCCTTATATCAATACAGACAATCCCCTGAACATTGACCTGTTCCAATATATCGAGGCCAACAAGGATATGGATGCTATCCTGGCCAACCCGGACTCCGCGCAACTGGACATCTATGTTATCAGTGGTGATTCCGCTGTCCGCAGGATGAAGCCCGATACTTCCGCCCGGCAGTTTTTCTTCCGTGCATATGATCCGAAACAACGTATACGCCCATCAAATGTGCTGCCTAACGATACCGCCGGCCAGGAAAATTATCCCGTATTTGATGTCAGCTGGAGGGTATCGCTACTAGACACCACCAACCTGCTCTATGCCATGGACCGGAGTATTCCCGGCATGCACATCATGCTTGCCCAGGTAAGGCTGCGCCCCACCTTTTACCTTTACATGACGGGCAAAGTAAAACAGGGCATGAACGAACCCGCTTTCAGGGAAGCGGTCATCACACTGAATAAACTGTTGCATCGCAGCAACGTGGACACCAGTACTTTTGTTATCAGCCGGATTTAGGGCTCCCTCGACTGCAGGAAGGCCTTGAGCCGTTCAAACTCCAGCCGTATCGGCTGCATTCCCTGCCGGATACCGGCGCTGATCTCCAGGAAATGCTGCTGTATCGTGTCCGGGCTGCCAGCCATGCTGCAACACTCCAACCGCTCTGAGGTGGACTGAACGCCCGTGAGCCCCACAATACCGGTAAAGGCCCTCAACTGGTGTGCATAATATTTGACCTGCTCCCGGTTGTTCTCCGCGATCGCATTGCCCAGTTGTGTGATCCGGGCGCCGATTTCAGATAGAAACCCTTCAAACATGTCAAAAGCATACGATGGCTGATGTTGGTAAAGTCTTTGCAGATAGGCGATATCTAACGCCTGATGACGGAATTCGAAAGAAGTAGTGGGTACTTTTTCCATACGGGGTATTTTGGGGAAGATGACTACCATAAAGATACCTATTTGGCCTTAATTTCTTTGTCAATTCCGGGCAAAAGCCTTAATTTTGCCCGCTGTGAGAGAAGCCGCATCTGCTTTGCCTTGATGCGGCTTCTTTATAGATAGTTATTATACAGTGATATGAAGACATATTTCCGACTCTTAGCTTTTGCCAAACCTATTAACAAATTTGCTATTCCCTATATACTCTGTACGCTGCTGTCGATTATCTTCAGCACATTGAACCTGGCGCTGCTGGCACCACTGCTGGCCACCATTTTCAGCAATGTGAAGGAAATCCCGGCAAAACCCCAAAACTGGTTCGACATCTTCGCAGTTTTTAACTACTATACGGCCTTCGTTTTTAACAAATATGGCGCTATACAAACACTTCGTTTCGTCTGTGGCTGTATCGTGGTTTCTGTATTACTCGGTAACCTGTTTCGGTACTTTGCCGACAAAATCATGGAAAGCCTGCGCATCCATACCCTCCTGAACCTGAGAAAGTCGGTTTTCAACAACGTGATGAACCTCCACCTGGGATACTTCAGCAATGAACGCAAAGGGGACATCATCTCCAAAATCGCCAGCGACGTTCAGACAGTACAATACACCGTGACCGGCACCCTGCAGGTGATCTTTAAAGAACCGGTTGCCCTGCTGTTTTACCTGGTGATGCTGTTCATCATCTCCTATAAACTGACGCTGGCCTCCATGCTGATAATACCGGTGGCAGGCTTTCTGATCTCCAAAATTGTTAAAAAGCTGAAACAACATGCGGAGGAAGCCCACCGTACCTACGGGCTGATGATCAGCTATCTGGACGAAGCCCTTCATGGTATCCGTATCATTAAGGCCTTCAACGCCGTTAAGTTTACCACCGACCGCTTCAATAACGAAAATGTCCGCTACTCCAAAATTGGCCGCGCAATGGCCAGCAGACAACAGCTGGCTTCACCAGTGTCTGAAACGCTGGGCGTGATCATGGTGGCGGGTATCGTATTATATGGCGGTACCCTCGTGCTGTCCAACCAGGGTGATCTCAGTGCAGCGGCCTTTATCGCCTATATTGCCCTGTTTTCCCAGGTGATGCGCCCCGCCAAAGCGATCTCTACTTCCTTTAGCAACATTCACTCCGGGGTGGCTGCCGGCGAACGCGTACTCGAACTGATCGATGAGAAACCTGCCATCGTGGATGCACCCGATGCTGCGGTCATCACAGGCTTTGAAAAAGAAATTGAATTTAGAAATGTGACTTTTGCCTACGGCGAAAAAACGATCCTCAAAAATATTAACCTGATCATACCAAAAGGTAAGACAGTGGCGCTTGTAGGCCCTTCCGGCGGTGGTAAATCCACGATGATGGACCTTATTCCCCGCTTCATCGAGCCCCAGTCCGGCAGTATCCTCATCGATGGCCGCCCATTGCAAAGCGTGACCATGGAGTCTTTACGCTCTCAATTAGGCCTGGTCAACCAGGAGTCTATCCTTTTCAACGACAGTATCTTCAATAATATCGCTTTCGGCACGCCCGATGCTACGCCTGAAGCTGTAGAGGCAGCAGCCCGTATTGCCAACGCCCACGAATTTATCATGGGCACGGCCGAAGGCTATCAGACCAATATCGGCGACAAAGGCTCGAAACTCTCCGGCGGACAAAGACAACGTATCTGTATCGCCCGTGCTGTACTCAACAACCCGCCGGTGATGCTGCTGGACGAAGCTACCTCCGCGCTCGATACAGAATCTGAAAAAATGGTGCAGGACGCTCTCAATAACCTGATGAAATACCGCACCTCCCTCGTTATTGCTCACCGCCTCAGTACCATCCAGAATGCCGACCTCATCGTTGTGCTGGAAAACGGAAAGATCGTGGAGCAAGGCTCACACCTCGATCTGACAGCCAACAACGGCCTCTATAAGAAACTCATCGACATGCAGACCTTCGCCTCCAACAAGGAAGAAGCTGTGACAGAAGAATAGATAAATTATATTATAAATAGTCACATATTATTATGGCCGCATATATATGCGGCCATAATAATATACTGCATTATCGATATCGGGGTGCTCTCCTCTACGCTATTTGATACCAATCCGGATGCTGTTAGGGGAAGATAGATGGGCCTTTCCGTGTGCAGTAGCTGACCGCTCCCGTCCGCCGAATATCCGACCATCGATTTCAAAACCATCTCTGTAGGCAAAACATAGTCGCCGGCCGTGGCCGCTCAACTCATGCAGACGAAAAATTGCTGGAAGCCGGTTATCTGTACGACACCCTGTTAGGTGGCCGTCCTGACAGATTTCGGAAAGAATAGACATGGGCTTTGCAAAAGAAAGCTCAAGCCCCTTCCGTACTAACCGGCGGAAAATCGTAGAAGTCCTGTTGCAGGTAATTTTAGTGGTGATAACCGTTTGTGCAATAGGTTATCCCTCTTTTTAAAGTATCAAGGTAAACTCTGTAGTTAACATTCTCGTGAACCCGGTCATTGAGGGGATGGTGCAGATGATAACAAACTGCTTTCATCTTCACCTTTTTCTGGCTCAGGCCAGAGTTAATAAAACGTGCAGCCAGTTCGATATCCTCATGGCCCCACCCTTTTAATTCATTATTATATCCATTCACACGAAGGAAATCTTTCTTCCAGTAGGCACAATTAGCACCGATAAAATTATTGGAGCGCTTGCTTTTCTTAATCAATAGTGGAGCGAGAAACGGAATACGTACACCATTAAACCGGTTCTTTATACCACGGCCAAATATCGTCACATTTCCGAATTCACCGGAGCGCAGAAAATAACGGGTCTTGTCTTCCGGCAACAATACACGGCTGCCACGGATATAATACCCTTCCTCCGCCTCATTGATATGATCCCTGACAAAGTTCTCGTTCAATACAATATCCCCGTCGATCTGTATAATATAATCAGATTCAGTTCCGGAGATAGCCTGGTTGATAATGATAGTCTTCCTGAAACCGTCATCCGGATGCCAGAAATGTTTTACCGGAATAGTACTGCTCCGCTTGAACGTTTCAATGACATATCTGGTAGTGTCGCCTGATCCATCATCTGCAATGATGATCTCATTTGGCAAAACAGTTTGCCTCAACACACTTTCAAGAACGAGCTTTAACGCTTCTGGCCAATTGTAGGTTGTAATTAATAAGGCCACGGTCATCCTATCACCCATATAATCTGAACTTATATAATTTTTGTTATTTTTTAATTGCTGTTTCCATCGAGCACCGACTGATACTTGCCTGGTATAACGCCTGCCTTTTACTGTTTATTACAGCTGCACTCTCCCGCTTACCTGGCGGTATTGGAAGCAATGGGTGCTGCAATCAGTGAAAATTGTAGGTCTTTTGTCAGTTTCAAACTATGCTCGTTATCTCACCAATCATTCTCTATTGTTAGCTAACGAATTAAGGTCTTCAAATGTTACACATACATAAATACAAAAGGTTAAAATTCTTCAATAAAGAAAAGTTACTAATATGGCTAGTTGACAATTAGCGTATTTTTTACCTTTATATTTTACTCTTTTCAAGAGATAAAACGTTATGCTGTTAAAAATATGGCAAATTTATGCAATTTATAATTAATTATTACAACGCCCAATATTTTTTTTATGCCGTGCCCCCTACCGGTTTTCCGTTAGAAGGAAATTCACTACTGCAACATTCATGCTAACCTCATCATTCACCGGTATCTATCTTCCGCACCAACTCCTCACGCACTGCAGCCGGCACATTGGACAACAACCTGTAACCAGTGGCCTTTTCAATCTCTTCTATGGAAGTTAGGTATGCAGACCACTTAGTGTTCACTTCATTATTATTAGGCGTATTAACAGCAATCACGCGCGTTTGTCTGGACACCCGCTTCAAATCATTATTGCCCTCCGGTAACACCACGATCACTTTCCAAATCCTCGCAGGCACATTCACCCTGCTGCCTGCAATCTTTTTAGACATGCCTTTGCTGCCTGTACCACCACTACCATAACTACCCATGATCACGTACACCTCATTGCCATCTTTCACGAGCGAACGGGTATACCCCTCCAGATTGGACCATAAATGCTGATTGTGATTAGGCGCCTGCGGAATCATGTTCGTCATCAGGAAAGTGGCCTCATTAGCATCCCGCGAAGCGGTACGGTCACCTGACGGACAGTTATGCCCCCTGTCAAATCCGCTGCCGCTGTAACTGAATTGTGTCACCTGAAACCAGCCTTCCGGCACATCCGCATCAGGCCTGAAATCATTCCCCCGGGCCATACGCCCCAGGTCCCCGGCAGTAATATGCCAGCTCACCCAGTTGGGCGTTCCGTTGTCGCGGTTATATGACAAAGTATAATACCCTTTATCCATCAGGTAATTGTTGGGCATCACTACTGCGGGCGTGGCATTGCTGGGGTTGCCCAACAACAGGTTGTCATCATCTCCGCGTACGGCCCCTTCTCCTTTCTCCGGCTTCACCACAGGCACTTCTTTACCACCTGCGCTCACTCGGATGGCGTCGATATTAAGACGGCTCCCGCTCTTGTCAGTCTTCCGTATCCTGAAACGGATAGTAGATGACGTAGTAGCTGTAAAACTAACTGTTTGCAGACTGTTGGACCCTGCCTCTACGGTATTGCCTACTTTGGTAAAACGCTGTCCACGGTTCACTGACGCCCACAATTCCCAGGCGCCTTCTTTATCTTTTCCATACAGCGCATATTTCAGTGTAACCGTCACAGTGCCATTCACCACGATATCAAAGTCCATTGTGGCCATACCATTATCACGGATACGCAATGCCTGCGTACCCACTTTATGGTCTTCGTCCAGACTGCCGGTCACGGCATCTTTGAACTCCCAGCTGCCGCTGGACAGGTCCACACTTTCTGAATTGTAATTGGTCTTACTGCCTTTTTCGAAATCTTCCTGCAACAGGTATTTGCTGGTTTTCTTTTTTGAATGCGATTTTGCGGCAGTCTTCCGTGGAGGTTCTTTTTCCTTTCTCCCGGCTATCTTCCGGGAACAGGTAGTCACAGCAAAAGTGACAAGTATCAGTATAACGGCTACGGCTAAACTATTATTCGATTTTTTCTTCTTAGGAGTCTTCTTCTTTGGCATAAGGCCGCGAAGATAATAAAGAAGATGATAGGTTGATCTGTTGTAAAAACAAAGCCAGAGAATATACAGATAGGCGTGCAGGTGATACTGCCGGCAGAATTATCATGTATCATAAAAAGAGGTTTGCCGCGTAAAACGACAAACCTCTTTTATAAATAAAATAGATGTATCCGGTTAGAAGAATAACTGCGACAAAACATTCGCCGCATCATTGGTTTTGGGTTTCAGGCCCAGGAACTTGGTGTACTGCGCAGCGGTCAGCAACAGTTTGAGTTTGGAGAAAAGACCGCCTTGCAGGCCAGCGAATTTAGACGCATAAGACGCAGGATTGCTCTGCTGCAAAGGCAAAATACCCGCTTTTTGTTTCAGAAAACCAGTCACCAGATCGGTTACTTTCGGCTTCTGTACTTCTGTCAGCCCAAGCGCCGGTGTCAGCTTCGACAAAATGCTACTGGCTACGCCGCCATAATTGGCTAAAGGATTCTGTACACTGCCGGCCGTTTTCTTCGCCTGGTCCAGTATACTCTGAGCCTGCACGGAGGCCGCAGTAAAAAAGCAAACACATAACAGGGAGAGGAACACTTTTTTCATGTTGCAGGATGGTTTATGTAATGGAAATGAAAGTGACAGCCTATACACTATAAATATAACGATAAAAACAGTGCTCCGGATTGGCCGGAACAAATAAAAGTTTGTCCCAGATGCACTAATCGGCCACCAGAAACCGTCCTAATATTGTACCCGCAATCCGCAAGTAACATTTGCCTTTGCCACATTCCTGCACCATGTACGAAGAACGCATCAAGAGAAGAGACTTACTACAGAAGATCACCAGCGCCGAACAAGCCGCCACGTTGTTTAAAGACCAAATGGTCGTGGCCTCCAGCGGCTTTACCAAAGCGGGCGACAGCAAAGCGGTATTAAAAGCACTGGCATCAACAGCTCCTGCTAAACCTCTCAGAATAACGCTGCTCACAGGGGCCTCACTGGGTCATGACACAGACGGGGCCCTGGCTGAAGCAGGTATCTTGCACAAACGCATGCCCTTCCAGGTAGACCCTGCGTTACGCAAAAAAATCAACAGCGGCGAAGTGCTCTTTATCGATCAGCATCTCGGTGAAAGCGCCTCATTCGTGGAAGAGAAAATCATTCCCCGTGTAGACATCGCTGTCATTGAAGCATTGCTGATTGAGGAAGAGGGCAGCATCGTTCCCACAACGTCGGTCGGCAATTCCGCTGCTTTTGCTGCTGCGGCAGATAAAATCATCGTGGAGATCAATCTCTCTGTGCCCCTTTCTATATATGGCGTACACGATATTTTCTCCGCAGGCATATGGCCTGATAAACAAATCATCCCCATCACCCATGCCGGCGCCCGCGTTGGACGACAGTCCATCCTGGTTGACCCGGAGAAAATTGTGGCGGTAGTACTAACCACCACCACCGACAGTCCGGCATCTATCAATGAAAGGGATGAAAAAACCACGGCCATCGCCGGCCATCTGCTGGAATTCTTTTCACATGAAATCAGGAAAGGCCGGCTGCCACAGTCACTCCGGCCATTACAGTCCGGTATCGGCAAAGTAGCCAACGCGGTCATGGAAGGCTTTATGGATGGTAACTTCCATCACCTCACCATGTACTCCGAAGTGATACAGGACAGTGCGTTCAACCTGATTGATGCCGGTAAACTGGAAGTAGCGTCGGCATCCTCCATCACCGTCTCACAGGCTTGCTACAACAGGGTTTTCAGCAATTTTGAAAAGTATAAACCACATGTCATCCTGCGACCACAGGATATCAGCAACGCTGCGGAAGTCATCCGCCGCCTGGGCGTGATCAGCATCAATACAGCGATTGAGTGCGACATCTACGGCAACGTCAATTCCACCCACATCGGCGGCACCTCCATGATGAACGGCATCGGTGGCTCCAATGATTTCGCACGTAACGCATACCTGAGCATATTCGTAACACAGTCATCTTCCAAAGCCGGCGGTATTTCGCACATTGTTCCAATGGCTTCCCATATAGACAATACTGAACATGATGTAGATATTATAGTGACAGAGAACGGTCTGGCAGATTTACGGGGACTCGCGCCCCGGGAACGGGCAAGACTGATCATATCCAAATGCGCGCATGCCAGCTACAAAGACGAACTGAACAACTATTTTACCAACGCCTGCAGCCGCGGAGGGCACACCCCTCACCTGCTGCAGGAGGCGCTTAGCTGGCATGGCCGCTTTAACGAAAACGGGACCATGCTTAAAACTGTTCGTGTATAGTGTGTGTGAAGGATGAAAAAAAGAAACCGGCTCTTCACTGGGAGCCGGTTTTCCTTTTTATAAGCTGTTCAACGGTTATCGTATAAGCGTCACCGTTCCTTTTATCAGTTTGACGGTACCATCTATATATTCTACCGTAGCAAAATACACATAGGTGCCTATATCCGCTTTTTTTCCGTTTACAAGGCCGTTCCAGCCATACCCCCGGTCATTGGCCGGCGTATTCACCGCCTCAAATACCTTGTTGCCCGAACGGTTAAACACCGACAGGTTGCGGACCTGCCGGATATCCCAGCTGCCAATCACATAGAAATAATCATTCTGCCCATCGCCATTGGGAGAGAAAGCGTTCGGCATACTGATGCCCGCGTTCACAAAAGTTTGTATCCGTACACTGGCAGTGTCGGTACACCAGTAATCGTTGGTGGCAGTCACCACATAACGCATGGACGAAGTGGCTGCCGCCACCGGGTAAGGACAGGTAACGCAGGACAAGCCCGATTGTGGTTCCCATGCATAGGAAGTGGCAGGACCACCGGTAACGCTCGTGCGCAGCGGCACGCTGGCCGGCCTGGGCAATGAGATCAATGCCGGCGTGGCACTAACGGTAAACGCTTCATAATCCACCACGCTCTGGTTGTTGGTATAATCTGTTTCCTCCCATACAAATCCACCCCTGTCATTCACCACAGCCGCCACTTCCGCAGTACCGGGCGCGCTGAGCACATGGGTAAACTCACGGCAGTCGCCTTCCTTAGCTGCCGGTGTATAAAACAATGGCTGCAATAACGTCGTTCGTCCGTTGCCGGGATCACCGTTATAAAAGGATACCGGTATTTTTTTGAAGATGGTATCGTAGCCGTTTGCTACACATACTTTGAACTTCACCAGGATATGCTGATTATCGTAACAATGCGCCGACAACAACGTAACGGTGAGGTCCGGCGGAACCAGGTGTACATACTCCTCTCCTTTCAGTACACAGCCGTAGCGATTGGTCAACTGCAATCCTATCCGGCTGCTGTCCAGCATCCGGACGGACGGAGCAGGGCAATTGCTGCAATCCATCGTATAAGCGTCGCTGTTATCCCAACGGATAGTAATCGGATCAAAGCCGGTCACTGCATAGTAAAAATGGAACGGCGCTTTGCGGAATACGGTCGTGTCTTTCGGGAATACCGTCAGCACTGGCGCCACATAAGCCACGGTATGGGTATTATTGGTATAATCTGCTTCATTCAGACCGGTAGCTGGCGGAAATGCCTGACGGTCTTTATTGACTACAGCCACTACCTGTCCGGTAGCGGTGTTCCTGATAGACTGGCCATAACTGCTGCAAACACCGGCAGAGGCCAATGGTGTCAGGAAGGTATTGCCCAGCTTCCCCGCAGCCGGGTCACCCGGAAGACGGTCATAAAAGTCCACCTGCAAAGAAGCGGGTATATTACCTGGTGCATAAGCATTGCACAACGAGAAGTCCACATGCAAACTATCACCGCGGGAACAATCCAGTTTATCCAGTTTTACGGTATAGTCATCTACGGGGGGAATGTGTATAGTAGCGACAGTATCCGCATAACAGGCATATTGCGTATAGCCCCGAACCTTCACGGTGGTGACGGTATCTTTGCGATAAGGTGCGGTAAACGTTGAATTGATGCAGGCAGTACAATCCAGGTAAGGCGATGCGTCCCAGGTGGCAGTGGTAATGGTGCCTCCTTTGGAGGTGGGCTTCAATACCAGCTGTTGCTGTGGTGTCAGGGTATAGTCGCCCGGGGCAAGGGACACATGAAACCGGAAACCTTTCTTAAAGCTCACATTATTGCCGTAGTTACTTTCTTCTACACTGGTGCTGGCATTGGGTAATACCAGCGGGAAAACGGTCCCGTTGTCGTTCATCACTGTTACCAAAGTATCGATGCCATCACGGCCGGCATCCACAATGGTCGTGTAAAGTACCGATACACATTTACCCGGCAGGTCTGCGGGCAACGGGAACGGTGTTCCCAGCCGCTTGCCTTTCCCCAGCCGCGGATCATCGTCATAAAAAGAGACAGGGGTATTTTTAGGGATGGTCACATAACCTTTGTTTTCAAAGTACAGCTTTACCCGTAGCTTGTTCTGCTGGTAACATTCCACGGCAGACACGTACACTACACCGTCGGCAGTAGGATCTTCCACCACAATGGTGACCGGGTTCGTATAGTCTTCACAGTGCCCATCAGTAGCGTATAGGCGTACTTTATAATTGGCGGGCGTGTTAAATACATAATCCAGCTGTTCATTTGTGCTCACCACTGTTTCAGCCATTCCCTGGTCGTTGCTGATCAGCCATTTCCAGGAGGTGGCATTTCGGGAACGGTTGGTAAATACCACATGGTCTGTCTGTATGCCCAGTTTAGAAGCGATCTTGCGTTTGTCGGGATAAAAGCGGGCCACTACGCCGCAGCTTACCGCCATGGCATCAGTGGTGGAAGCATGGCAGCCGGTCACGTTGTCGGTTACACGTAACTCCAGCTGATAGGTCTTCTGTACTGTGACCGGAAGCGCCAGCGTAATGCCTGTTCCCGCGGGGGCGCCATCTACCAGCCACTGATAGGACTGTCCCGCAGCGGCGGTGGCGGTGAAAGTCACCACATCCCCAACTACCGGATAATCGATATCACGGCCAAAAGCAGCTGTGACAGCGCCCGCACACGGATCGTTGCAAACGATACTGGCCTGCATCAGCGGCAGGGCGGCGGCGATGAAGTTACGCATACGCGTAGTCTGACCGGCAGTAAAGCCCAGTACGCAGCCGGTACCCTGGCCATAGTCCATAAAGTTGTCCGGCAGGTCTGGTACGTCAACGGTGAAACCGGATAGTGTGTCCGTGCTACAGGAGTTCTGTGGGGCGCTGCAGGCATAACCACCGGTGATGGTCCTTTCCGGCGGCGTATCGCAGACCATATCTCCATCCGTGAGACAGTCATCGTTTTTACAGTCACGGGCGGCGAAGGTATGCAGCAGACTGAGGTAATGTCCCATTTCGTGGGCCAGCAGGCTCGTTCCCAGTCCGGCCACCACAATATCGCCGCCGGCACTGGCATATCCGCCCATGGTGAGGCGGCTCCAATTGCCGCAGCTGAAGTCCTGCATATAATCGGAGCGGATCTTGGATACCACCCAGATATTAATATAACGGGTACGGTCCCACGCTCCCATATCAGTGACTTCTCCTCCTTCCATGTCCACGTCAAAATCATTCAGGTAGGTGAATGTACGGACAATGCCGCTGGTGCGACCGCCATCAGGCGCTGTTTTAGCGAGGCAGAACCGGATTTTGGTATCGGTGCGGCCGCCGGTAAAAGCGCCGGTGGCGCCGTAAGCGTCATTCAATTCCTGGATAGCGTTGGCCACGTCCAGGTCCGTATAGAGGTTTAGGTTTTCGTTGAGTATATGCACCACCACCGGCAATGTGATGATGGCAGGGTCTGCCAACGGTGCTCCCGGCACCGTCACATATTGACGTTGCAACAGGGCCCGGTTGATGGCCTGTTCCCGTGCCAGGAACGAAGGATTTTGGCGCCATTGCTGTAGTAAAGCGTCTGTGCCGCAGGGACGTACCGTGGCCGGCATTCCTTCCTGGGCATAGATCAGACTGGGGACCAGCAGCAGCAATAAGGCTGCAGCCAGGTTTTTCAATGTGGTAGTGCTCATCTAGACAATAATAGGATGGCGCAAATATATGTAAATTTATTATAATCAATAGTTAACCGGTAGTTATCATTTTCCTCTATGGAGCCATCAATATTATCATTCCGCTAAAGAGCTATAAGAACAAAATGGTTGTTCTACTTTTACAGCTTGATTCTAAACCAACAGACTGTGACACAAGAACATACCCGATCCGGCTATTTTTTCCTGATATTGATACTCGGCTCTTTAACGGCCTTAGCGCCTTTTTCCATCGATATGTACCTGCCGGGTTTTCCGGCGATCGCCAAAGACTTTGGCGTAGAGCAGTCCCGCGTGGGACTGTCCCTCTCCAGTTTTTTCATTGGTATTTCGGCCGGACAGCTGCTGTATGGGCCGTTGCTGGACCGTTTTGGGCGTAAAGTGCCGCTGATACTGGGATTACTGGTATACATCGTGGCCTCGCTGGGCTGCGTATATGCGGGCACGTTAAACAGCCTGGTGATACTTCGTTTTATCCAGGCGCTGGGCAGCTGCGCTGCCACCGTAGCTTCTGTGGCCATGGTACGCGACCTGTTTCCCGTAAAAGAAAATGCGAAAGTGTTTGCCCTGCTGATGCTGGTGGTAGGCGCCTCACCCATGCTGGCGCCAACAATAGGCGGTTATACGGCGGCCGCTTTTCACTGGCATGTTGTATTTATTGTATTGGGGGGTATAGGCCTCCTGTTGCTGCTGGCCACCATCTGGTGGTTGCCGGAAAGTTACAAGCCGGACACCACGCTGTCACTCAAACCAGGGCCTATTATCCAAAGCTTCTGGACCGTGGCCACCACCCCACAGTTCTATGCTTACGCCTTTACCGGCGCCATCGCTTTCTCCGGACTCTTTGCATATGTGTCCGGTTCTCCGCAGGTTTTTATGGACGTATATCACCTCGACGGTAAAACGTATGGCTGGATTTTCGCCGGCCTGTCTATCGGCTTCATCGGTTGCAGCCAGATCAACAGCCTCTTGCTGAAACGATATGAAAGCCGGCAGATAGTACCGGTAGCGCTCACCCTGCAGGGTATCATCGCTGTCGTGATGGCTGTCAGCGCGTGGAACGACTGGCTCAGCCTCACCAGCCTGCTGGTCTCATTATTTTTGTTCCTTTGCTGCATGGGTTTCATTAATCCCAATACAGCTGCGCTCTGTCTTGCGCCATTCACCAAAAATGCGGGTACCGCCTCCGCACTGATGGGTGCGCTGCAAATGGGCATTGGTGCGTTGGCCGCAACTGTGGTCAGCCTTTATGATACCCACAACGCTGTTCCTCTCGCCCTTACCATGTGCAGCACGTCTCTGTTCGCGATGATGGTGTTGTTCATCGGTCGCCGGCAGATCAAAACCACGGTTGCCGCAGATAAAGGCAGCGCCGTTTTATCCCACTAGAAAAAATAACTAAAAAAATTCCATCTCCCCACATGTGGGGAGATGGACATACAACAGTTTTCCCCGATCTTTGCTCCAATAAAAAAACTGTAGTCATCAGCCCAATGTGCGCCCGGGAAAAAAATTTCTCCGGATGAAAGAAAGATATTAATTTATCGACATATTTAAAGACTGGATAAATAGTCTTCTATTTTGTTTGAAAAAAACCCGAATTTGACATAGTACTTTTCTCCGTGATAGACTGTTTTAAGTAATGACAAAAACAATATATCACAGACACAAATGACCATGACTTTATAACTGACCTATTCCCGTCAAGTAAGGATTATGTATTAGAGACATTCAGTTTTAATCGTATTTTTTTTATGGATGACCAAAATACTATCAAACCCACGCCAGAACGCAAAATACTTCTGATAGAACGCGATGACCAGTATTTCACCCCTTTGGAGCTGATCCCGGACGATTTCAATGATACCGTGATTCCCTTTGCCCGGCAGTATTTCAAGCAGGACGCAGATTGCGACATGTTCTGCCAGAACATCAAAGTAAGGGACTTTTCCATCTGGCATCATGAAGTACTGGCCAAAAGAAATATTCTGCTCACCCCCTATTCACCGCGGCATATCCTGGCACTTCATTTTAACCAGGCTGACGCCGTGGTAGCCAATATTCACGGGAGAGGCGACTTCAACATGGTAGGACGCCAGATCTGCCTGTTCAACCTGCCAGAGCAAATGCACACCGTCCCTGTTATTCCCGGGATACAAATCAGCAGTTTTCATATCAACATCATACCCGGTTGTATGGGAGCGCTCGTACGGGAATTCCCGGAACTCAGAGGCCTTCTGGGCAAAAAAGTCACTGATCAGAGTGAACCGCTCAATCTGCGTGATTGTACCACCAATATAGCGATCCAGCTGCTGCTCGATGTCATCAAGGAATGCCGCCTGATTGAAGATCAGGCTGAATGCATCCTGCGCCGCTGCTGTGTAGCTATCTTCAGCAATTACCTCTGCCAGGACGCTACACCTGAAAATATCCAGCGCCCCGTAGATGATACCACGCTGACAAGTGTTTTTCAATACCTGAAAGACAATGTACAACTGGAATCTCCCCTGATGCACACGGCCTTTCTGTTTAACCTGCCCAGCGCGGTACTGGCGGGCGCATTTGAAAACATGTTCTATATTCCCCTGGAAGATTTTGCCTTCCAGCAGAAAATGCTGAAAGCCTATCATCTCCTGGTATACAAAGATATTCCCCTCGCTGAAATCGCCCACAGCATTGGTCTGCCGGACGAACATGCATTTACTATCGCATTTATCAACTATTTCCATTGCGATCCGGTGTATATACGGAACGCCCAATGACCATGTCCTATTCATATATCCGCTGTCGCCTGATTTTTTTCAGGCGACAGGCGGAGTTTTTCCCCGTTTTCCCCTTCCTTTGCACAAATCTTTTTTCATGCGTGCATCCCTGTCAGCATTCTTTCTGATGCTGCTCTTCGCTGTTACTTCTGCTGCCCAGTCTCTTCATACCTACGTTGACAGTCTCCGGCAAGCCCATCATATCCCTGCGCTCGGCTACGCTGTGGTATCATCAGATACTGTTTTCGACATCGGTATGACAGGCATCCGTAAAATCAACACAAACATCCCGGCCACCATAGATCATCAGTTTCGGATAGGCTCCAACACCAAAGCCATCACCTGCATGATTGCGGCCATGCTGGTACAACAGCGCATGCTCACCTGGGACACGCCTTTCTTCAGGCTCTTTCCCGGCTGGAAAGCCAACTGTAGTAAAGCGTATCATCATCTCACCCTGCAACAGCTGCTAACATTCCGTAATAACCTTACCCACTATACGTATACACATCCCCTTCCCCGCCCCCAACAAATCACCGGCAACGAAGCGGACCAACGCCTGCAATTTGCCCAATGGCTGCTGCAACAGCCGCCAGTCACAGATACTGGGCTCAACCTCACTAACAGTGGCTATGTCCTCGCCGGCCTCATGCTGGAAAAAGCCAGCGGCAAAACCTATGCTCAACTGCTGAAAGCACTAGGCCAACCACTGCACATCCGGTTCGGCCTTGGCAGCCCTAACGTTGCCGATAGTACGCAGCCATGGGGCCACGACGCACAGGGCCGTCCCGAAGCACCGGCGTATAATCCCAAACTCAACTGGTTGCAGGTGGCCGGTAACATCCACATCAGCCTCCGGGACTATACCCGGTTTATACAGGAACATTTACGCGGCCTCACCGGAAAATCATCTCTGCTTCCGGCCGATGCATTCCAACAACTGCATTTTGGTCTTCCCGGCTTCGCTTATGGCTGGTTCACAGACATCAACACGAACAGTCACCCGATATCGTATAACAGCGGCACACCAGGTACCTTCGTCACCACGGTAAAAGTTATTCCTGCTGTCAACCGGGCTTATATTGTTTTCACCAACATACAACAGGAAAATACCCCAGGCGTTGTTGACTCCCTCCTGCATACGCTCGAAATAAAATATGGATATTAACCTGTATCTTTAATACATACAAAACCCCTCCCATATGGCTTTTGATGAAAAAATGGCCGATCGCGTCAGAGAACTGATCGCTCCTGCGTCTGCCAATGTAGAAGAAAAGAAAATATTCGGTGGCCTTTGTTTTATGGTCGATGATAAAATGTGTGTTGGCGTAAAGGCCGACCACATCATGTTGCGCATCGACCCGGCACTGACCGAAGGCGCACTGGAGGAAGAAGGTTGCAAACCCATGGTGCACGGCGGCAAAACAATGCCCGGGTTTGTGTTCGTGGACAACAGCGCACTACGCACTAAAAAACAGCTGGAACACTGGGTGGAAAGGGCTTTGGCCTATAACAAGTTGGCATCCCCATCCAAAAAGAAAACGGCCGCTGCCCCGAAAAAGAAAGCAGCTGCTAAAAAAAAGTAGCCGTTCCGGGCCGCCAGTAGGGCGATTTACAAATGTTTTTCTATCTTTAGCCCCCCCTATAGTGATAGCATTATCATTTTTAAATCTGTATTCTTTAACTGGCATTATCTGGAAGCTATGAACACTTTTACCATTATTACGGCTTTAATCACTATCAGTGCGCTGATTTCGTACATCAACAACCGGTTTATCAAACTCCCTGGAACCATTGGCGTGATCGTGGTTTCGCTGTTGTTGTCCCTGCTGATTTTGTTTACCGGTAAAATTTTTCCCGACGCTTACGCGTTCATCAAAGACCTCACCAGCAGCATCGATTTTACACAGACATTGCTGGACATTATGTTAGGTTTCCTCCTGTTTGCAAGCGCCCTGCAATTTGATTTTCAGAAACTGAGAGAGCAACGTTACCCAGTGCTGATACTTAGCACCGTTGGGGTAATCGGATCTACCTTCATCTTTGGTTATCTTCTGTATTGGGCCACCGGACTACTGCACATCGAACTACCGTTGCTCTACTGCCTGCTGTTTGGTGCGCTCATTTCACCAACCGATCCGGTAGCGGTGATGTCTGTGCTGAAAAAATCCAAAGTCCCTTCTTCGCTGGAAACTATTATCGGTGGCGAATCCCTGCTGAATGACGGTACCGGCATCCTGCTGTTCGTTATTCTGAAAGAGCTGGCGGCCAGCACCGACGCACATGTCTCTTTTTCACATACGGTCGCCCTGTTTTCGCAGGAAGTGTTCGGCGGCATCCTGCTGGGCGTTATCTCCGGGCTGGTGGCCTATCGTACCATGAAACGGGTGGATGACTTCCAGATCATCGTCATGGTGTCTTTATCCATGGTTATGGTGATATCTGCACTGGGCGCCATGCTGCATGTGTCTATTCCGCTGGCGGCGGTTTCTGCGGGCCTTATCCTCGGCAATACATCCCTGGGTACCAAACAGTCAGAAGACATGCAACGCTATTTCCATAATGTATGGCATTTGATAGATGAGCTGCTCAATACTATTCTCTTTGTGATGATCGGGCTCCAGATCGTACTCATGCCGTTTCTGAAAAATTACTGGCTGACAGGCCTCTTCGCCGTACTCTTCGTGCTGGTGGCCAGGGCCATGAGTATCTATATCCCGTCATTACTGCTGAAACGTTCACTGAAAACAACCTACAAAGGCATTACAATACTGGTATGGGCCGGTCTTCGTGGGGGCATCTCCGTGGCACTCGCCATGTCTCTCCCGGAGTCGCCTTACAAGGAAATCATTCTCTCGGGAAGCTATTTCGTGGTGCTGTTCTCCATCATTATACAGGGACTGACCCTAAAACGGGTGGTCAACAAAATGATCGCATAACGGCTGTAAAAAAGAATGCCAGGGCTTCCGTCCTGGCATTTCTTTTTTATTTTATCACGATGTTACGTGTTAGCTTAAAATCGGTGGAAGATGATCCGATGTGTACACCATAAGTTCCTTTATACAGTTTCCAGCGCTGCTGTTGCAGGTCCCACTTCTGTAATTCAGTCATTGGTATTTCCAGCGTCACGGCGGTAGTTTGGCCCTGTTTTACCAGCACCCGTTTAAATGCTTTCAGCTCTTTCAACGGCATCCTTTCCTGGTTCGGATAAGTGATATAGGCCTGTAATACTTCATCCCCATCCATGTTGCCGGTATTACGTACGTTAACGGTCATACGAATGGTGTCATTCAGTTTGTACCCATTGGCAGGCGCCTGTTGCCAGTCATATGCAAAAGTGGTATAACTCAGACCGAAGCCGAAAGGATAAGCCGCCTTGCCCGTAAAGTAACGGTAGGTACGGTTCTTCATGCTATAGTCCTTGTAATCCGGAAGATCTTTCAGCGATTGATAGAAGGTGACCGGGAGGCGCCCTGCGGGCGAATATTTTCCGAAGATGATATCTGCGAGTGCAGTACCTCCTTGTTCTCCGGGGTACCACGCCAGGATGATCGCATCTGCATAAGGCTCAATAGCAGCCACGTCTACTGCGCTACCAGCCGTAATCACTGCAATGATCGGCTTTTTGTGCGCAGCCCTTAATTTCTGCATAAACACCACCTGGGAACGGGGAAGGCTCAACGAATTTTTATCTCCACCGGAAGCAGACAGGAAAGCATCGCCCTCTTCTCCTTCCAGCAATGGCGTCAGTCCTATCACCGCCACGGTCACATCACAGTTTTGAGACGCCCATATGCCACCAAAATGCAGCGTATCGGTAAAATCACATCCCTGGTCATATTGTGTGGCCATGCCCGGACCGGCTGCTTTGCTAAGGCCTGCGGTGAAAGTCACCATATTGCCGGACACGCCGTGATAGTTGCCCATCAGTGCTTCCAGCGAGGCGGAGTTGGAACCGGTGACCAGCATGGAGGCATATTTCTCTTGCTGCAATGGCAACACCCCATTATTTTTCAGCAGCACCATGCTCTCCCTGGCAGCCTGCAACGCCAGCGTAGTATGCCAGGCATTATTCACGCTGTCAGCGCCGTAACCGCTGTAACGGCTGTTTCCCGGCGCATCATACAGCCCGAGTTTCATCTGTGTACGCAAACTGGCGCTCAGCGCACTATCTACGTCCGCAGGTTTCAGCCAGCCTTTATCAATCGCTTTTAACACATCATCCTGTAAGATATTCGCGCAATCCAGGTTAACACCCGCTTTGATAGCGGCAGCGGCTACCTCTTCACGGGTAGGGATAGCTTTGTGGCGCAACCAGATATCATCCAGCGCCCAGCAATCGGTCACCACCTGCCCACCGAATTTCCACTCTTTCCGCAGGATATCCTGCAGCAAGGTATTACCGGTGCAACAGGGCTGGCTGTTCACCCGATTGTAAGCGCACATGATAGATTCCACATGACCGTCCACCATCTTTTTGAAGGCGTAGAGATAAGTTTCGCGCAGGTCTTTTTCATCTACCACCGCGTTGAAACTGTGACGGTCTGCTTCCGGTCCGCTATGTACGGCAAAATGTTTGGCGCAGGCGGCTGTTTTCAGCGCTCCTGGCTCATCCCCTTGCAGGCCATGTACAAACGCACCCGCCATCGTGCCGGTCAGATAAGGGTCTTCCCCATAGGTCTCCTGTCCCCGGCCCCACCGCGGATCACGGAAGATGTTGACATTCGGCGTCCAGAAATTAAGCCCCATATACTGCACATGACGTCCGGCGGCAACAGCCAGGTTATACTTCGCGCGGGCTTCGGTGGAAATGGAAGCGGCTACGGATTGGGCCAGCGGGGCGTTAAAAGAAGCTGACAGACCGATAGCCTGTGGAAACACCGTGGCTTCACCACCACGGGCGATACCATGCAAAGCTTCATTCCACCAGTTATAAGCAGGCATATGCAGTCGCTCAATAGCGGGACTGTTGTATCCCAGCAGCGAAATTTTCTCCTGTAATGTTAATGTATGCAGCAGATCATTGACGCGCTGATCAACCGGCGCACCGGCCTTCCGGAACAGCGGCTGTTCCTGTGCACACAATGTTCCCACCGGTAGCAGTGCTATCGCATATGCCAGCAGTTTTCTTTTTTTCAACATGCTAAAAGTCTTAAATTGTATATGGTTTAATTCCCGTCGTACATTGCAAGTTATCATGTTTATTTCGTAAACAAAACGGGCACCGGCGGATTGCTTATTAAGAATCAACAATTAATAAAATAGTATAGAAAGATGACAGCCAACAGCAACAAATGGGAGAAAATAAGAGCCGATTATCCGGTCTTCAATAAATATACTTATCTCTTTACCAATGGTGGTGCACCTGTTGGTAAACCTATTGTGGCCAGGGCACAGGAACTACTGACCGATCTGAGTGAACAGGGCCGTGGCGTGATGTCCGCCTGGGTCCCGGAAATAGAGGAAATCCGTGCATCAATTGCCGGCTCCATCGGAGCCTCTCCTTCGGAACTGGCCTTCATCACCAATACTGCACAGGCGATGGGGTTATTGACAGGCATGTTTCCCACTACGTTTGAAATCCTTAGCATGAAGGATGATTTCCCTACCAGCTTCGTGCCATGGATACATCACGGCCACCCGGTACGCCTGGTACAGGCTGAGCCAAACGGCGCCATACCTGTCAGCGCTATTGAACAACAGATCACACCGGACACCCGTATCCTGATCCTCAGTCACGTGATGTTCCGCTCCGGCTACCGCCACGATCTGGCAGCAGTGAGCGCTTTGTGTAAAAAACATGGTATCATACTGATTGTGGACGCTACGCAGTCTTTTGGCGTCAATGAAATTGATGTGGCAGCACACCATATCGACATTCTCATTTTTCACGCCTACAAATGGGTCACAGCGGGCTACGGCGCCGGCGGCATGTACGTATCTCAGCAGTTGCTGGAAAAATATCCGCCTAAAACCATGGGATGGTACAACGTTATCTATCCTAACCCGGATTTTGATATCATACAGGACTATACGCAGTTTAAACCCAAGCAGGACGCCCGGGTATTTGAGCAGGGTACACCGGCGTTCCTCAACATCCTGTTGATGGGTGAAGCACTGCGGTATATTGAGGCTATCGGCGTCGCTGATATTAACGATTACATACAATCACTGGTCAACTACCTGCATGAGCAGGCGCAAAAACATCAGGTTGAAGTCCTCTCCAATTTTGATCCACAGCACCTTTCAGCGATACAGAGACTGAAAATATCACCGGAACAATTTAAACTGCTGGAACAGCGTCATTTTATGGCCCGCTATAAAAATAACATGCTCACAGTAGCATTGAATTTTTACAACAACAAAGCTGATATCGATGCGCTTTTTGCAGCCCTGCAATAACGCTATACTTTCAGGCCGCCGAACATACTGAACAGGATGATGCCCAGCACCAGCAATGTGATCACCACATACATCCGGTCTTTCTCCACGGCAAAACCGATCAGGGAAAAGAATACGCGGAGTATGGGTGTTGCCAGCAGTATCAAGGCACCAAACTGGATAACGGCTGACGGCCTGAAAGTTGTCAGCCCGCGGAAAATGCCGCCGAAAGTGGTGTATTCTTTTCCTTCTCCGGTAAAGGTGCTATAGTCTGGCAGACTGTCGGCCCCGTGTTTGGCCAGGTACAATACACCGCCCACAAAAGCGATGGCGCTGGCAGTGATCACGCCGGTACGTAACACTTGTCCTACCAGTAAAGCAATGTCCCGGTCGCCCGTTAATGTTTTGATGAGTTTCATGGCTTGTGTTTAAAACTGGTGATGTAATCCGTTGTAGATCATTTCCAGTGCCACAAAAGAAATGGCCACGCAGAAAATATAACGCAACGTTTTCGGGTTCATAACAGTCAGCAACCGCGCGCCGGTGAATGCGCCGCCCAGTACGCCCAATACTACCGGGAAAGCAATCCCCGGATCGATATAGCCACGCTGGAGATACACCACCGCACTGGCCGCAGCGGTAACGCCGATCATAAAGTTGCTGGTGGTGGTGCTTACCTTAAACGGTATTTTCATAGCGCCATCCATCGCAAGAACTTTTAATGCGCCGGAGCCAATGCCCAGCAGCCCGGATAAAACGCCAGCCAGCAGCATAATGGAAAAACCGCCGCCAATGTTCTGCAACTTGTAAGGCACCTCTCCCTGTGGCGTAGGGTAACTACCATTCAGTTTTAATACATAAGACAACCGGCTTCCTTCCTGCAAGGCATGCTCATGTTTTTTGCGGACTGTCATCAGTGCGGAAAAAATCAGCACAACGCCAAAGAGTATCGCAATGGTATTGGTAGGCGTAAAAACAGCTATCAACGCCCCACCTACCGCTCCCAGCGTAGTAGCGATCTCCAGGAACATGCCCAGTCGTACGTTGGTAATTCCTTCTTTGATGTAAGCCGATGCCGCGCCGGATGAATTAGCGATGGAAGCCAGCAACGCCGCCCCGATGGCATAACGGATATCCACATGGAAGACCAGCGTCAGCAAGGGAATCACTACCACGCCACCGCCCAGTCCTGTCAACGAGCCTAAAAGGCCCGCTACATAAGCGCCCGCGAGGAGTATCAGGCTGAAAATAAGTATGTTCATCTTTCGGAAAGTTTAGTAATTGTTGTCAAGTATATCTTCCATGGCCTGCCGCGATAATTTCACATTGCCGCTTTTAATGGCTTCATACAACTGCTCATGCAAATGATGGCTGATCGCAAAGTGACTGATGCTCTCCGTGTCCCGTTTGGCAAAGAAGTCACGTATCACAACGGTGAAACTGCGATAAAGGTCCGCCAGTACATGATTACCGCTGGCTTTGGCAATAGTGGTGTGAAAAGCGATGTCCGCCTCCATACAGTCGTGGTACTGCTGTTCGAGAATAGCTTTTTTACGCAGGTCGAGATACTTCTTCATTTCTGTCAGCGACGCTTTGGTATGATGCTGCGCTGCCAGCTTCACAATTTCATAGTCCAGCATCCGCCGTACCTGGTTGATCTCTTCAAAATCAGCACGCCGTAACCGCTGGTCCAACGATTCTGTCTGCACCGATTCACTCACAAAAGTCCCGGAACCTTGCTGCACGCGCAATATCCCTGACATGGCCAATGTTTTCACGGCCTCCCGGATGGTAGAGCGCCCCACGGCATATTGCACCATCAGTTCCGGTTCTGTCGGTATCTTCTGCCCTGGTTTATAAATACCCTGGGAGATGTCTTTCTGGATAGCGTTGATAACACGGTTGGAAAGTTTCGATGTCTGGTCCATATAAAAACTGATTACAACACAAAGGTATGATGTTTTAAATAAACATCAGATGTTTTAAAAGAAAAAAATAAAAAGCCGCCTCTGCTGTGAAGAGGCGGCCAGGTACAAGCATGATCCGAATGCTTTTATCCTAGAAATTAAAATTGTCCGGGTCAGGACCTACTCTTTCGCTGCGGTCCAGCGCGTCAATAGCAGCTACATCTTCCGGCGTGATCTCGAAATTGAAGATCTCTGCGTTCGACATGATGCGTTGCTGTTGAACGCTCTTGGGGATGGTCACCACACCTTTCTGCAAATCCCAACGCAGTACCAGTTGCGCTATAGACACCCCGTACTTTTCGGCGAGCTGCTGCAATTCGGGCACTTTAAACACTTTACCCTGCATCAGCGGGCTCCAGGCCTGGTATTGAATATGATGCTGACGACAGAAGTCGAGCAGGGTTGGTTGTACCAGGAACGGATGGAACTCAAGCTGGTCTACCATAGGCAACACATTAGCGCCCTGGAACAGGTCTTCCAGGTGGTGTTGCAGGAAGTTGCTCACGCCAATGGCTTTCACACGACCATCCACATACAGTTTTTCCAGTGCCCGCCAGGTTTCTTTATACTGTCCTTTTACCGGCCAGTGTATCAGGTAGAGGTCCAGGTAATCGGTCTTCAGTTTCTCCAGTGACTCATCAAATGCTCTCAGGGTTTTATCATATCCCTGGTCAGCATTCCATACTTTACTGGTGATAAAAATATCTTTTCTGTCAACTTTGTTATTGGCCACAGCCGTGCCTACACCTTCTTCATTTTCGTAAATCGCTGCGGTGTCAATATGCCGGTAACCTGCATCCAGTGCATAAGTTACGGCATCAATCACTTCCTGTCCATCATTGGTCTGCCACACGCCCAATCCAAAATAAGGCATCTTCACGCCATTAGCCAGCTGCACGGTGCCTGTTAGATCTGTAATATTCATTCGTTTATATTTTATCTTGAAATGAAAGACAAAAGTACACCCTCCCAGTCAGATACAATCGGTACAATTCTGCGAATTTTCTGTAAAAATAGAAGACAACTGAAATGGCTTTTTGTTGGCATAAAAAAAATCACTATATTTGCATCGCAAAAATTTACTTGCGTTAAACAGATGAAACACACCTTTAAATATCAGGCAAACAGGAAAAACGATTCCGTTATCAGAGCGGTAATTGCAAGTACCCGTATTGTCTTTATTCAAGACGGGGAGGCAGATCCAACCCGGATATAAGAGGTATCATCAAATGAAATAACTCCCATTATCATACTGGAGGCCTCTTCATCCGAAGAGGCCTTTTTATTTTGTCTCCCCGTACTGCTCCGACAACCATTTTACATGCTGTAAATGATCATTGCCTTATGAAAGTATTGATCACAACAATGACTGTATACATCCGGCCACACCGGTAATGTCTGGCATGCTGTTGCCTTAACGCAATGCCTCTCATTACCGCATGAGAGGCTTTTTTATTCCATTTTTTTAAAGAAGATTTTTATATGAGACAATTGTCCCGATTCAGAAATATAGGTATCATGGCGCATATCGACGCCGGTAAAACAACGCTCACGGAAAGAATGCTGTATTACACCGGCCTTACACATAGAATGGGCAACGTAGATGACGGTAATACCATGATGGACACCGATCCGCAGGAAGAAAAACGCGGCATCACCATCTCCTCTGCTGCTATCACCACCTATTGGAATTATGCAGATGACAAATACCAGGTCAATATTATTGACACGCCCGGCCACGTTGATTTTACGGCTGAAGTGGAACGCTCCCTGCGCGTGCTCGATGGCGCAATAGCCGTCTTCTGCGCCCGCTCCGGCGTACAGCCGCAGTCGGAAACAGTATGGCGCCAGGCCGATCACTACGGGGTGCCACGCATTGTGATGATCAATAAAATGGACCGTCAGGGCGCGGACTTCCAACGGGTAGTCAATGAAATACGGGAACGCCTACACGCTAATGTCATTCCGTTGCAATTACCTATTGGCCAGGAAGACAACTTCACCGGTGTGATAGACCTCATTCGTATGAAAGCGTTGCTCTGGCACGATGACGACGGTAAACTGTTTGAAGAAAGAGACATACCGGAACAATTGCTGGAAGCCGCCATACAAGCCCGTCGCAGTATGATAGAAGAACTGTCCATGTTGTATGAACCACTACTGGAACAATACACCGGTTCGCCGGACAACGTCAGCGAAAACCTGATCGTGGAAGCGATGCGCTACGCTACGCTCAACATGCTGGCCGTGCCCGCCCTGGCAGGTGCTGCCTATAAAAACAAAGGTATACAGCCCCTGCTGAACGCGGTAGCCGCCTATCTGCCTTCTCCGGAAGACATACCCATGGTGCATGCTGCCGATCCGGATTCGGGAGAAGCCATCACCATACTGGCCAACACCGAAGCCAACGTGGCTGCGCTGGTCTTCAAGATCATGGTAGATGACTACGTAGGCAGATTGACGTTAGTACGTGTATACGCTGGCGTATTACGTACCGGCGACATGCTCTGGAACAGCCGCACCGGCCGTACTGTCCGCATCAGCCGCCTGCTGCGTATCATGTCCGACAAGTTTGAACCGGTCACGGAAATAGGCGCCGGCGACATCGGCGCTGTGGTAGGCATGAAAGACGTTAAAACCGGCGATACGCTCGCCCATCCCGACCATCAGGTGCTGCTGGAACGCATCAGCTTCCCTGAGCCAATGATCGGTTACGCCGTGGAAGCGAAAGCCTCTAAAGATGCAGACCGCCTCGGCGAAGCGCTGGCAGGGCTGCTGGATGAAGATCCCACCCTGTCTGTGGAAGTGGATAAAGCCTCCGGCCAAACCATCCTCAAAGGCATGGGAGAACTGCACCTGGAAGTGGTACTGGAAAAACTGGCGATAGAATACCAGCTGCAGGTCAATAAAGGTGCGCCGCAAATTGCGTATAAAGAGATATTCACGCAACCGGTCACCCATCATGAAGTGTTAAAAAAACAAACAGGCGGCTCCGGCAACTTCGCAGACATTACGTTTGAGCTGTCGCCGCGGGAAGACGGTAAACCCGGACTGGAATTCATCAACGATATCAAAGGCGGCGCCATACCGAAGGAGTTCATTCCTTCTATCAGCAAAGGCTTTGAAGCAGCCATGAGGACCGGTCCGCTCAAAGGATACCCCGTTCACGCCATGCGCATCCGGCTGCTCGATGGTAAAATACACTCCAACGACTCCCACGCGCAGGACTTTGAACAGGTGGCGATGATCGCTTTCCGAAATATTGCAGCGAAGGCCGGCCCACTGATGCTGGAACCTGTGATGTCTGTGGAAGTCACCACACCGGAAGAATATACCGGCGCACTCACCGGCGATCTCAACAGGCGCCGCGGCGTGATCAGGCACATGGAAATCAAAAACAATGTGCAGGACATCACCGCCAGCGTACCGCTGGCCGACCTTTTCGGGTATGTAACAACGTTGCGTACACTCTCTTCCGGAAGGGCCAACGCTTCGGTTACTTTTGAGGAATATCAGCCGGTCAGCCGATGATCCTCATTCCATACAACAAAGCCCTGGTACAGTGAAGTACCAGGGCTTCCTGTTATATACAACTATCAGAATGCTGATAATGACCGATAACTATTGATATAACATGCATCGCCGGCCATTCCCGAAATTTGATACCTCACTTTAAAATGACAAATCAGATGAATACAAACACGGCATTGGTCCTGGGCGCCAATGGTATCATAGGCAGGCATTTAACAGAACACCTGATCGCCACCGGCAAGTGGAATGTACTGGCGTCCGCACGCTCGGCATTACATGATAAAACCACGGCCACCTTTATACCCCTCGACCTTAACGATGCACAGGCGGTGGCGGCAGCTGGCGACCAGCTGAAAACAGTAACCCATGTTTTCTTTAACGCCTACACAGAACGCCTCACACCATACGAGCAATCCGAAGCCAATGTCAAATTACTGAGCAACCTGGTGCCGGTGCTGGAAAAGGTGGCGCCCGCCCTTAAACGTATCCTGTTCATACAGGGAGGAAAAGCATACGGCGCCCACCTGGGCAGGTACAAAACACCAGCGCTGGAAACAGACCTGCGAAGCATCACTCCCAATTTTTACTATGACCAGGAAGATTACCTGAGAAAACAATCAGCCGGTAAAAATTGGTCATGGACCGCCATTCGCCCTGATATTGTCATTGGCTTCACAGTTGGCACTCCTATGAACCTGGCCAACCTGATTGCGGTATACGCCACCCTTTGCAAGGAAGAAGGTATCCCCATGCGGTTCCCCGGTTCATACAAAGCCTACAACGCGCTTGTCAACATTACGGGCGACAGCATCCTGTCTAAATCACTGGAGTGGGCTGCTCTCAACGAACACGCAGAAAATGAAATCTTCAACATCACCAACGGCGACATCTTCCGTTGGTCACAGTTATGGCCACAGATAGGTGAATACTTTGGCGTGCCGGTAGCAGAGCCCCAAACCTTTTCCTTACAGGAATATATGCCAGGGAAAAAAGATCTTTGGGCGGAGATCGTAAAAAAGTATAACCTCTCCGCCTATACGCTGGAACAACTGGTACAATGGGGATTTGGAGATGCTATTTTTAATGTGGAAGATGATGCATTCTTTGATGTGAACAAAGCCAGAAGATATGGCTTTCAGGAGATGAATGGAAACAGTACACAGGTATTACTGGATGCTTTCAGGCTACTGAAAGACAGGCGCATCATTCCTTAAACACAAAAGCCCCGGCGGCAGCATTCCGTCGGGGCTTTCTATATAGTTTAATGCCTACAAGGGGCACTTCTGATGATAATCGATCATTTCTATGGGCGCCTTTTCAATCTCGATCCCTTTGTAATACGCTTCTATTTCATCCAGCACTGTTTCTACTTCTTCCACAGTTTTGAGCGTCACCAGCCGGCTGCGGAATTCTTTGATATTTGGCAGCCCTTTGAGATAGTTGGCATAACAGCCACGCATTTCATTGATGCCTACCACAGGACCTTTCCATTCCACCGAGAGGCGCAGGTGTTTTTTGCTCACAGCAATACGTTCTTCCAGTGTGGGCCCGGGAAGTAATTCACCCGTTTTCACGTAATGTTTGATTTCGCGGAACAGCCACGGATAACCGATAACGGCCCTTCCGATCATGATGCCGTCCACTCCGTAGCGGTTTTTATATTCAACCGCTTTCTGGGGCGAATTGATATCGCCATTACCGAAAATGGGAATATGAATGCGGGGATTGTTCTTCACTTTCCCAATAAGGGTCCAGTCAGCTTCTCCTTTGTACATCTGACAGCGGGTGCGGCCGTGGATGGCCAGCGCCTTAATGCCCACATCCTGCAGCCTTTCGGCCACCTCTTCTATGTTTTTGGTATCATCGTCCCAGCCGAGGCGTGTTTTGACGGTTACGGGCAGCTTAGTGGCCTTTACGACTGCGTCCGTGAGACGCACCATCAGGTCCAGGTCTTTTAACACGCCTGCCCCTGCGCCGCGGCCTGCCACTTTTTTCACCGGACAGCCAAAATTGATGTCCAGCAGGTCGGGATTGGTTACATCCACGATTTTAGCGGCCAAAGCCAGGCTATCCTCATCACCCCCGAAAATCTGGATGCCTACCGGCCTTTCATACTCAAAAATATCCAGTTTACGACGGCACTGGATCGCATCACGGATCAGGCCTTCACTTGATATAAATTCAGTATACATTAGGTCTGCCCCTGTATCTTTACAGATGGCACGGAAAGGCGGGTCGCTTACATCCTCCATAGGAGCGAGCAACAGCGGAAAATCGGGAAGTGTTATGTTGTCAATCTTAACCAAAATCTGTATTTTCAGGAGCGCAAAGATACGGCATTTGCACCGGGCACGGAAAGCCGCGGATTCAAATGTTTGTCAAAAACACGTTTTGTCACCCCGTTTGGGAATGAATATTGATTCGGATTTCCGGTTCCCCAGGGCTAAAGCCCTGGGCTACGATGTTTTTCGGGTCCTGTGAATGAAAATAGCTTATTATCCTCACTAAGACCATGGTAGCTACAACATCATCAAAAGAATCAGGAATCAAAAAGAATGAATCATTTACAATCACCTCGACATAAGCATAATCCATGAAAACAGATAAATCCTACATATCACATCTTTCCATTAAATAACCTGAACAACATCGTAGCCCAGGGCTTTAGCCCTGGGGCGCGAAACGAAAAAATAAATGTCATGCAGAAATTCGACGCAATTGTAATCGGTTCAGGACAGGGCGGCAATCCCCTGGCGAAGAAAATGGCGGAGAAAGGCTGGAAAACAGCCCTGATAGAACAGCGGCAGCTCGGCGGCACCTGTATTAACGACGGCTGCACGCCCACCAAAACCATGATTGCCAGCGCACGGATAGCCCACCTGCTATCTCACAGCGAAACCTGGGGCATCAACAACATGGGGTACACGATCGATCTGCCGGCCATTGTAGGCCGGAAAAACAAAGTCGTGGAACAATTCAGGAATGGTACCGCCAAAAGCCTTGAAAAAGCAGGTGTCACCATCTTTTACGGCACCGCGTCATTCTCTGGTATAAAAACCATCTCTGTGGCCACGAATGATGACGGCAACCAGGAACTCACGGCAGAACATATTTTCCTCAATACCGGCGCTGCGCCTTATATTCCGGATATTCCGGGTCTCCGCGACGTGCCCTATTTTACTTCCACCACCTTGCTGGACGAAGTGAAAGTACCGCCGGAACTCATCATCCTCGGAGGCAGCTACATTGCACTGGAAATGGGACAACTGTACCGTCGTTTGGGCAGCACCGTTACCGTGGTAGAGAAAAGCCCGCAACTGATGTCTAAAGAAGATCCCGATGTGGCGGCAGTGATGAAAAAAATCCTTGAAGCGGAAGATATACAGGTATTCACCGCTACCACTACGGAGAAAATAAGCGGCAGCCAGGACCACATCCAGGTACAAGTGCAAACAGGTGGTAAATCCCAAACCATCACCGGTACACACCTGCTGGTGGCCACGGGACGTTTGCCACAAACAGCCGCGCTCCAACTGCGCAAAACCAACGTCACCCTCGATGAAAAAGGATACGTCCAGGTCAATGACCAGCTGGAAACCAGCTGCCCGGGCATCTATGCTTTGGGGGACGTAAAACCCGGCCCCGCCTTCACCCATATCTCTTACAACGATCACCTCCTACTCTATAAAAACCTGTTCGAAGACGCTGAGCTCAGCATCAAAACGAGGCAACTGCCCTACTGCATGTTCACCGATCCGCAACTCGGCCGTATCGGCCTGTCCGAAACACGCGCCCGTCAGGACGGATATCCTGTAAAAGTGGCGCACCTCGGCATGGACAAAGTAGCCAGGGCTATCGAAACCGGTGAAACAGCCGGATTTATGAAAGCGATTGTGCATGAGCATACCGGGCAACTGCTGGGTGCGGCCGTCATCGGTACGGAAGGAGGCGAAATCATGTCTGTCCTGCAAATGGCGATGCTTGGAGGTATAACGGCAACGCAGCTACGGGATATGATCTTCGCCCATCCCCTCTATGCGGAATCACTTAACAACCTGTTTATGACACTGGAAAAATAAAGGTCAATCTGAGTATTATTTTCCCCAACACCGTCTATCTGTTATGATCAAAGTATCGCATGTTTCAAAAAGTTTTAGTCACGGTAAAAATGCAGTGAACGATCTGTCCTTTGAAGTACAGCCCGGCGAAACACTCGTACTGCTGGGCACCAGTGGTTGCGGCAAAACCACCACGCTCCGCATGATCAACCGGTTGCTGATACCAGACCAGGGAGAAATCTTTATTCAGGGCAAATCCATCAGTACCGAAACACCGGAAACGCTACGCCGTAATATCGGCTATGTGTTACAGAACACCGGCCTGTTTCCGCATTATACTGTTCTTGAAAATATCAGTGTAGTGCCGCAGCTGCTGCAATGGGACAAAACACGTATCCGTTCCCGGGCGCTGTCGCTGATGGAAAAGCTGCGGTTACCACCCGCGTCTTACGCCTACGTATATCCGCAACAGCTCAGCGGCGGTCAGCAGCAACGGGTAGGACTGGCACGCGCACTCGCCGCCGATCCGCCTATCCTGTTGATGGACGAACCATTCGGTGCGCTCGATCCGCTCACCCGTATCAGCGTGCGGAAAGAATTTAAACTGCTCGATGAATTGAACAGCAAGACCATTATTCTTGTTACGCATGATGTGGAAGAAGCATTTGAACTGGGCAGCCGTATCTGTATCATGAATGAAGGACGTATCCAGCAAATGGGCACCGCTACCGAACTGCTGTTTAACCCGGCCAATGATTTTGTGCGGCATTTTCTGGACAAACAGCGGCTGGAACTGGAGTTAAAATCACTCCGGCTCCGCGATATATGGCCATACCTGGATGGCGCCGGCGGCATGGCTGGTACCATTCTATCTGCTGACACCAACTGCTGGGACACGCTGGAAAACCTTACCCGGGACAAAGCCAGCAGTAGTTTCAGGGGAGAAGGCAAGCACCTCGACGGAAACATCCTGATGAACGCTATTACCGCTTATAAAAAAACTGTCAGCCAGCATGGACACGCCTGAAACGTTTTTTGATTTTGTGCGGCAGCAGTCCGGTAAGCTGCTGGAACAAACCCTCACCCATACCGGGCTTACGTTTATCTCTGTACTGATAGCCGTATGCATTGGTGTGCCTGCGGGTATCCTGATCTCCCGCCGTAAAAAACTGGCCGGCCCTGTGCTCGGCATTACCGGCATTCTGCAAACCATTCCCAGTATCGCGTTGCTGGGATTTATGATACCGTTGCTGGGCATCGGTCCCAAACCAGCGATCGTAGCGTTGTTCCTGTATGCCCTGTTACCGGTGGTACGCAACACCTACACTGGCATACTGGGCGTAGACCCTAACATTACCGAAGCCGCCACCGGCATGGGCATGAGCCCCCGGCAACTGTTATTGAAAGTGCAATTGCCACTGGCGATGCCCGTCATACTGGCTGGTATCCGTACCGCCACCGTCATCAATGTGGGCGTGGCCACGCTGGCGGCGTATATTGCTGCCGGCGGACTGGGTGAATTTATTTTCGGCGGTATCGCGCTCAACAATACCCATATGATGCTCGCCGGTGCTATTCCCGCGGCTTTGCTCGCCATTCTGTTCGACTGGGGACTGTCGCGCTTGCAGCGGCTCAATATGCGCAAAGCACGGAAAACAGTACTGGTGCTGCCCGCAGTACTGCTCCTGCTGTCTTCTTTTTACCTGCTGCCCGACACTTACAGCACCCGCCTTAAAGCAGGCTTCACCCCTGAGTTCATGGGCCGGAAAGATGGCGCCATAGGACTGGGCAATGTCTATGGCCTTCATCTGCGTACGCTGGTGATCAGTGACATGATCATGTATAAAGCAGCCTATGAAAAAAAACTGGATGTCATCAGCGGCAGCAGTACAGATGGTCGTGTGAAAGCATTTGACCTGGTGGTGTTAAAAGATGACAAACATATTTTTCCGCCTTATTATGCAGCCCCCGTTGTCCGCCAGGCTCTGCTGGAAAAATATCCCGAGCTGGCGCCGGCACTAGACCAGCTCTCTGGTACAATTAATGATAGCATCATGACGGAGCTCAACTACCGGGTGGATTATCTCAAACAGAACCCGCAACAGGTAGCGAAAGATTTCCTCGTGTCGGCCCGGCTCTGGAAACCAGCCAGGAACGGCACCAAAGGCACCATCCGCATTGGCGCCAAAATTTTCGGCGACGGCTACATTCTGGCCAACATGTACAAAATGCTGATCGAAGGCCATACCGATCTGAACGCCACTACCAAAACGGGGCTCGGTGGCACCAAAATCGTCTTCGATGCATTGGTCAACGACCAGATAGACATGTACCCGGAATATACCGGCACCGGTTTGCTGGTCATCCTGCAGGCGCCGCAGCAAACAGTAGACAGCATCATCGGAGACAGTAAAAAAGTATATGATTATGTAAAGAAAGGATTTGCAGAACAATACCAGGTCCGGTGGCTGCAACCCATCGGCTTTAACAATACCTACGCGCTGATGATGCGCCGGGAACAGGCTTCCAGGCTACATATCAGCAGTATATCCGACTTAGCAACATACGTACATCATCACTAACCACCAGTAGTCATGCAACTGAAAAAAGATTATTTCACCGTACGTAACCGGACAGAAGATATTTGCGCGCCGCTCAAAACGGAAGATTATGTAGTACAGCCTGTAGTGGACGTTAGTCCGCCCAAGTGGCACCTCGGGCATACCACCTGGTTTTTCGAGACTTTTATCCTGATACCTAACGTTAAAGGTTATACGGAGTTCGATCCGCAATACAATTTTGTCTTTAACAGTTACTACGAATCAGTAGGCGCCCGCGTGATCCGCACGGACCGCGGCAATCTGAGCCGGCCCGCGGTAGAAGACATCATGCGGTACCGCCGGCATGTGGATGATGCCATGGAAACATTTCTGGACAAGGAGCACACACCCGAGCTACAGGCACTCATCACACTAGGGCTCAATCATGAAGAACAACATCAGGAACTGCTGTATACTGATATCAAATACATACTCGGGCATAACCCGCTGTTCCCGGTCTACAACCCGGCTAAAACATCGCCTGCCACAACAAAAGCGGCTGGTTCTTGGTTAGAGATGAAGGCAGGCGTATACGACATCGGGTTTTCCGGTAACGGGTTCTGCTTTGATAATGAACTGGACCGGCATAAGGTATACCTGGGTGACTATAGCCTCCGTGAAGCGCTGGTCACCAATGCGGAATACCTCGACTTTATACAGGCCGGCGGCTATCGCGATTTCCGCTACTGGCACGCGGAAGGATGGGACTGGGTAAAGAAGAACCAGGTGGAAATGCCGATGTACTGGTACAATATCAACGGCCAATGGATGCATTACAACTGGCAGGGACTGCAACCCCTTCTTCCGGATGCTTCCCTCTGCCATATCAGCTACTATGAGGCCGCCGCCTTTGCAGCCTGGAAAGAGATGCGCCTGCCCACAGAATTTGAATGGGAAGCTGCTGCCCCCCAATTGTCGTGGGGAACACGCTGGGAATGGACGGAAAGCGCCTATCTCCCCTATCCGGGCTTCACCAAAGCACCCGGCGCCATCGGCGAATACAACGGCAAATTCATGATAAACCAGATGGTACTCAGGGGCGCCTCAGAAGTTACGCCCCCTCATCATAGCCGCATTACCTACCGCAACTTCTTCCATCCCTCCCTGCGATGGCAGTTTACCGGTATCAGGCTGGCAAAATAGGCTTTCATCTAAAAAGACTGCGTATGCAAACCACTGTAATTCCAGGCCGTACGGTCCTCTGCAAAAGAAAACCGGCGACCAGCACTTTTTATCAGGAAGTAGTAAAAGGACTCAGCGCGCCGCAGAAATATCTGGACTCCAAATATTTTTATGATGCAGAAGGTGACCGGCTGTTTCAACAGATCATGCAGTGCGAAGAGTACTACCTGACCGGCTGTGAAATGGAAATACTGACCTCCCGTTCCGCCGAAATAGCGGCTGCCCTGGCACAACATGCCAGCACCTTCGACGTGGTGGAACTGGGCGCCGGCGACGCTACCAAGTCCATCCATCTGCTGCGGCAACTGCTCTCCAACGGAACTGACTTCACCTATTTCCCCATCGATATTTCGGCCAACGTGATCGGGCAACTGGAACAACAACTGCCAGTCACACTCCCCAATCTGCGGATGAAAGGGCTAAACGGTGAATACTTCGATATGCTGCAACAGGCAAACACCTACAGCCATAAAAAGAAAGTTGTGCTGTTTATGGGCGCCAACATCGGCAATTTCAACAGCACTGCAGCACATGATTTCTGCGTGGAGCTCAGCGATTATCTGCTGCCCGGTGACCTGTTGCTGACAGGCTTCGACCTGAAAAAAAATCCCCAGGTGATCTTACGCGCCTACAACGATAACGCCGGCATCACCCGCGCGTTTAACTTCAACCTGCTCACCCGTATCAATCTTGAGCTGGGCGCTAACTTTGATATCAAAAAATTTGAACACTATCCCACTTACGATCCAGGTACCGGCGCCTGCAAAAGTTATTTGATCAGCCTGGAAAAACAGCAGGTGCAAATTGATGATGTATGCATCAACTTTGAAGCCGATGAACCATTGTACATGGAAATATCACAGAAATACTCACTCGAAGAAACGGATCAACTGGCACTGGCAACAGGATTTCAGCCCGTTGCCCGCTTCTTCGACAACAAAAAGTGGTTTGTGGACACCCTCTGGAAAAGAGTGTAGAGGTTACTTCCAGGCGTTCAATAACCGGCGTATGGCAATAATCTCACCGGTATGATAACTGGTATGGTCTGCTATCAGCACCGCTTCGCGGAACAGATGTTGCCCATCGCCATAGGGGAAGGGCTGGAACAGATCGGCATCCGGCGCCTCCAGCAATTCCACAAAAGCATGCGTGTCGGCCTTGATCTGGTCAAGGCTCTTCTGCCATACATGATCATTGGCCGGCAACGGTGTTTTGGGCCAGTAACCTTCTGGCCAGCGTGGTGATTTGTAATCGGCATCGCGGCTGAATTCGAGAATATCGGCCTGCGTTATCCGGATGTGTTCTACCAGCTGCCAGATGCTGTAAGGCAGCTGATCGGGCACTACACCCCTCAGTGCTGCCGGCAGGCCCTTAACCGCCTCAGCGAAACTTACATGTGCGTGGGCTTTCAATAACAGGTCTTTCAGTGTCTTAATGATCTCCTTTTTGATCTCCATGGCAACACAGTTTAAATGAGTTTACGGATCATTCCCGGAAATATAAACCCGTGAAAGGGCAACATACTATACCAATACAATTTTCCTGCTAAACCTTTCGCGTTGAAAGAGGCCGTCTGCACCAAATAGCCATCAACTATCCTAAACTCCAGCCAGGCTTCACCCGGCACCTTCATTTCCGCATATAATAATAACCGGCCCGCTTTGCGGTCTGCTATGTGTACACGCCACACATCCAGGTAATCCCCCACCTGTAAATCGGACGGATGCCTGCGGCCCCGCCTTAAGCCCGGGCCTCCCGCCAGTTCGTCCATATAACCACGCAACTGCCACATCCAGTTGCCGTAATACCACCCGCGTTGTCCTCCTATGGCCCATATCCGCTCCAGCGTAGTTTTCCTGTCTGTTATTTTCTCCGTTCTTTTGTCTTCAAAATATTTTATCATTTTTTAAAATATTTTATCACCTTTGCTTTGCTACAGCCCGCAAATTTACAGCACAACGCCTTGTAAACTCTAAAATTTCACTTTGTTAATCGTTGGTCGATAACAATCGCTTAACAACTGTTTACGAAATTGAATTTCCGCAATCCCCTCCACAAGTGCGAACTTAGACCCGAATCACCAATGAATCATACCGTCGGCACGTGCGGTGAATAACCAAAACAATTCGAAGAACCCGCTAATATATTCATACCCTCATGCACAGGAAAAACTAATGCAGGCCACTACAACTGGATTCAACCAAATCAAACGGCAACTGGTCCTCCTTTTGCTGGGTTGTTGTGCCTCCGCAACATTGTACGCACAACATACCATCAAAGGGACCGTCTACCAGAAAGACACAAGAAAAACGCTTCCCGGCGCAGCAGTATTGCTCTACGATGAAAAGGCACGTATAAAAGCCCAGACACAGTCCGATGAACATGGTAATTTTACGATTGAAAATGTACAGATCGGCTTCTACCGGCTACTGGTCAGCTTTATGGGCAACCGCACTGAAATGATTCCCGTGGAAGTCAATCCCAGAGTAAAAACAGTTACTTTCAACTATATACAGCTGTCACCCAGCATCAGCCTCAGCAGAGTGGAAGTAAAAGCAGACCGGCCACTCATGTCTATCCGAAAGGATACCATCGAGTTTAACGCAGGCGAACTGCCTACCCTGCCCAATGCCAACATGCATGAACTCATCGAAAAAATACCCGGGCTCACTATGGACGACAACGGTAACCTTTATTACCTGGGCTCCCCCATCAAAGAACTGTTTATTGATGGACGCTCGCTGCTACAGAACATGGGCAATGTTAAACGGGTCATGGAAATACTGAAAGCCGATCTCGCTGAAAAAATTCAGATCTCCGACAAGAAAAATATTTCCGGTATCACCGAACCCGGTAAAAATGAAAAAGTGCTCAACATCGTCGTGAAAGATGCCATGAAAAAGGGTGTCCGTGGCACCGTTACCGGAGGATGCGGCACAGAGGACCGATACAACGCCGGCACTACCTTCAATATGTTCCGAAAAAAATTCACGATGCTGGGCGACATACTCGCCAATAATAACAACACCCAAAGCGATGCCAGTACCAACTATCAGGGCAGCTTCATGGGCAACAGTCAGCAGGGGACCAATAAAATATTCAATGTCGGCACCTATTCCACCATGGAAATCAGGAAGAAAATCAAGCTCAGTGTAAACCTGAGACACCAGGAACAGGATATGACCAGCAGTGAACTACAGGAGCGGGAAAACATCTTTGCTGACAGCAGTACATTCTACCATACCAATACCCAAAAACACCAGATCAGCAAACGAAACGGCGGCATTCTCTTTATGGATATGCAGCCCAATATCAATAATAAAATTATTGTGGCAGCAATGGTGGAGAGGGAGAGTAAAGAAGTACATAACAACCGCCTGTACAACACCACCACCAGCCGTATGGACACGCTCAACACCGGCATGCTCAACAACAACGACAGCGCTGTCAATAAAACGCTGGACGTTACTACCAGCTATTCCCATAAATTCGGTAAATCAGGAAGGATACTATCTCTGCAAACATCACTGAGAAAAACCTGGCAATACAGTTATCAGTTCAACATCAGCCAGAACAATGTTTTCCGCCCGTTGTACAGTGCAGATACCATCAATCAGCATGTATCACCGAAAAACGAGGTGTACAGTGGCTCCATATCCGCAACATACAGCGAGCCAATCGGAAAATACTGGTCACTGGCACTCTACTATTCAATTCAGAACGCCATCACCAAGAACCGGCAAAACACCTACGATTTCAATATACTGAAACACGACTATATACCGAATGACTCATTGACGTACCGGTTTGACAGCAGGATCATCAATCATACTGCGAAACCGTCCCTGACTTATAACAGGGGAAAATTGATGCTCATCGGTTCTGCCGGGCTTTCACTCAGTACGCTCACCAGCGACAACTACACCACACGCAATAAAGCCGTGCGGCACACCACCTATGTGGACCGCGCGCTCAGCGCCATCATCAAAATAGATCCTTTTAAAACCATCAATATTACACTCAACGGGATCACGCTCCCGCTGGATGCCCAATTGTTATGGCCTATCAACAACAACAGTAATCCGTTGTATATACAGCTGGGCAACCCGGGGCTGATCAATGCCTTCGCCAATTCCCTTTCGTTCAGTTATTTTTCCAACAGTATTAAAGGCATGGCCTTTGCGCACAGCCTCGAAGGAAGATACATCCAACATTCATTTTCCACGGCTGTATTCACGGATACCCTCGGCAGACAGGTGAGCATGCCGATTAACGTGTCCGGCAACTGGGGCATTAACGACAACACCATGCTGGGCTTCAAGATCAAGAATCCCGGTATTACGGTCAATTACAGCAACGCATTTGAATACAACAGAACTATTTCACAAATCAATCACCTCGATAACATTGTAAAAAGATACTCGCTGCTCCAGCTCCTGGCGGCTTCCTTCAACTGGAGAAAAAGGATGGAGTTCACAACGAGGATCGGCATAGATTACAGGGGCAATATGCTTTCGCTGCAAAATGATCATTACACCGATTTTGTTCAGTATACCCTTGCGCTCAATGTAAGCGCCTGGCTGCCACTGGACTTTAATGTTGGCTCCAACATTCAGTACACCAACAATACGGATGCCGCCACACACTTTACACTGCTCAATGGATGGTTCGGCAAAACATTCCTCCCCAACAGATCATTGTCTGCCAAGTTCTATGCATTCGACCTGCTGCGGCAAAATAAAAGTGTGGTAGCTTACTACGGTTCTACTTACCGGGAAAGGCTGGAAACCACCAACCTCGCCCAGTATTTTATGTTTAGTCTCACCTATGCATATGGCCGTAAAGGCACCAAACCACCAATTCCCAAAATGCCCTGATATATCAATGCGTCCACAATGCTCCACCGCCGGCGATGGTCACCTGTAGGTGCCCGTGCCGGTGAAATGCATCCAGTTGCGTATAGGCCGTTTCTATCGTCAGGTCGTTCAGCACCGCATATTCTTTGGTGGTCAGTGTCGGGAAATAGGAAAAAGTATCCAGTCCGCGGAGATACGTGCGCGCTTGTGCTTCGGGGAACAGTTTATGCAGCGTGGTGATAAATACCGAATAAGGTTTAGCGCCATATACCAGCTCTTTATTTCCACCGGTGTTAATCATAAATACGGAAGGAAATCCGCGTACGCCCATTTGCGCGCGCAGTTGCAGGTCCTGCTCAAACAGCGCAGGAGCGGTATTGTCAAAATCACGTTGCAGCTGTGTAATGTCCAGCTGCGCATAGGTAGCAGCTGCCAGCACTGGTCCAGGGCGGCAAATATTCTTTTTTTGCAGGAACAGCATTTCACGCAGGCGGCGCAGGAAAATCACGCTTTTATGTTCATCCTGCAGTTGCGCTGCTTTAAACCATATAGAAGGCGGATAAGAAGACGGTAAAGGATCTTCCAGCCATACGTTGCCATCTATCGGCATCTGGTAATGACCACTCACTTCTTCCCAGTGATGGGCCACATCAGAAGGACCGCTGATACCACCGGAATTGTACACATCCCAGGAAGGCAGCAGCCCTCCCATATGATAACGGATATCGAGCAAATGGCCGTATTCCAGCTTTAAGCGGCGCCATTGCGGTTCAATGCCCCAACAGGTGGAACAGATAGGGTCAGTAAAATAAATGAGCTGCAGCGGCTTGTCAGTTGGCAAGGTCGTATGCTCTCCGCCGGCTGCTGCTGCGGCGCCGGGAATCTCACAAACGCCGGTCGCCGGATCACAGAATAAAGGTTCTCGCATGATATAAAAACGTAAAGGCTGGAAGGTACAATAAAAAAAGAAGGTCTGCATAACAGCATGCAGACCTTCTTTTTTTATTGTAACAGGATATGATTAGTTGCCGGCTGGTTTTTCCAGTAATTTGAAGAACTGGTCCAGTTGCGGCAGGATCACGATTCGTGTTCTGCGGTTAGCGCCGCGTCCTTCCGGTGTATCGTTGGAGGCTACCGGTTGGAATTCGCTGCGGCCGGCTGCTGTCATACGTGCTGCCGGTATCTGGTACTGGTTCTGCAGAATACGTACTACAGAAGTAGCTCTCTTCACGCTCAGGTCCCAGTTGTCAAGCAGTACGTTCGGACGGTAAGGTACGTTGTCGGTATGACCTTCCACCATAAACTCGATATCAGGCTGATTGATGAGCACTTTGGCTACTTTGCCCAATACTTCTTTAGCGCGTTCGGTCACATCATAGCTACCGCTCTTAAACAGCAGTTTATCGGAAATGTCGATATACACTACTCCTTTTTCTACTTTGATGTTGATGTCCTTGTCATCCATATTGCCAACGGCTCCTTTCAGGTTCATCACCAGTTGCATGTTCAGGGAGTCTTTACGTGCAATAGCAGATTGCAGGTCTTTGATGTAGGCATCTTTCGCACCGATGTTGTCCAGTGACTTCTTAATGCTTTCCGCCTGGGAATTGGATATAACAGACAGCTCTTTCAGGTGGTCCAGCATCTGTGAGTTGTTGGTTTTCAGCTGGGTCTGTTGTTCCTGCAGGTTATCCATCTTGTCTTTGTAGGCAGCTGCTGCCCTTGCGGCTTCTTCTTCACATTTTTTTCGCTGGTTCTCAGTAGCCCTGTACATACTATCCAGTCGCGCATACCTTGCTTCAGACTCTCTCAGTTTCCTGGGAGCGGAGCAGGAGGCCATAATGGTGATAAGTGCCACAGGCAAGGCTAAGTGTTCTATCCTCATACAATAGATTTTAAATAAAACTAATCTAACAAATAAAATATATAAAAAATGGCAGAGGTACAATGGAGGATGCACGAAAATAGCAAATAACAAGCCGAAGAGTACAAGCATTAGAGAATTCTAATCCATTTACATTAAACTACTTTTTTATATCTTCAGTTAATCCATGTAAAGTCAATTCGTTAAACGAACCCATAAAAAAAAGTTAATGTTATTCAAGAACTAAGTAACTTGGCAACCTGGGCGTATTGCTGAATCTATTTTCCATTAATTGCTGTAAAATGTATGAGAAAGGTGGTTTCTTCGGGTCAGCCAACAATAAAGGAAATTGCAAAAAGGCTGAATATCTCTGTATCTACTGTATCAAGGGCCTTACATGACCATCACAGTATCGGTTTGAGGACCAAAGCCCGGGTGAAAGCGCTGGCAGAGGAACTGAACTACGAGCGCAACCAAACGGCGGTTTATTTTCAGCAGGGTAAAACCTTTACCATAGGCATCCTGTTGCCCGAACTATCGGAAGCTTTCTTCTCCAGTGCCATCAGCGGTATAGAAGATACCGCCTACAGTAACAACTACACTGTGCTGCTGGGGCAATCGCATGACGATGAAGCCCGGGAAAAGCAGATCATTCAGAGCATGAAACAACACCGGGTTGATGGCTGTATCGTGTCTATCGGTAAAAACACCCGCAACTACGATCACTTTGAAATGTTGCGCCAGGCACGTATTCCTGTAGTATTCTTCGACCGTGTGCCCGACCTCCACGATATCCATGCCGTATCCTGTAACCTGGAATCCGGTACCATACAGGCAGTGGATTTTCTGCTGAAAAAAGGGCACCGGGTAATTGGTATGATCAACGGCCCAGAACAACTGGTAGCCAGCAAAGAAAGAGCTACCGGATACATCAAGGCACTGCGTAAACACCGTCTCAAATACGACCCTGAACTGATTGTCAATGCCGATCTCACCGCCGCCGGCACAGACGCCGCCATGGAATACCTGTTGTCACTGAAAAGAAAAGTAACCGCTGTAGTCACCTTCAATGACTATGTGGCCATGGATGCTGTTCAATACGCACTTAAAAGAAAACTGGAAATAAATAAGGACATTACTTTTGTATCTTACGCCAACACGCCGGTTAGCGGGTATACAGCTTTTCCGCCGGCTGCCTCGGTGGAACAGTTTCCTTATGAACAAGGGCAGGCAGCCACCAATATGCTGCTGTCGCTGCTGAATGGAGAACATCCGCTCAACGACTATACCAATACCATTATGGAGTCACGGCTGGTGATACACGACCGGTAAAAAAAAGGAGACTTGGCGATAACCTTGCCACAGTAAGATACCGTGGCACAGGCAATCGACCTCATTGTTCGCTGTTCTGTAATTGCTGCTTAGAGCTGAATCTATTTTCTGTAATTGCTCCACTATTTTAGAGAATTCTTTCGACATTCCGTGTACGCAAACGCTTGCGTTATCCGCGCAAGCGTTTGCGTAAAGCCCCTAAAACGTACTTTTATCTCTCTTTTCCTGTATCTTGTCCGGTGCTAACCAATAATCACGTATGATGAACAAAACGATGCTATCCCTGATAGCAGTGCTCATGTGCTGCAACAGCCTCTTTGCACAAACACCCACCCTTGTTTACCACGATGCCAGGGAGTTCCCCGTAATTGGCCAATATCATCAGGAAACCAATTACAACCGGCTTCCGGCTAAATACGAAAAAACAGTAAGGCCAGCCGTATGGGCGCTAAGCCGCAATTCCGCCGGCATCGCCATCCGCTTCCGCACCAATGCCACCACCATCGGCGCCCGCTGGAAAGTGCTCAACAACACTTCCATGAACCATATGACAGCCACCGGTATCAGAGGCCTCGATCTCTACGCGCTGGTCAACAATACATGGCAGTTCGTTAACAGTGCCATCCCTGAAAATGGTTTTAATTCTGAACGTGCCATACTCAAAAAAGGCGACAGCACCTGGCGCGAATATGTGCTCTTCCTCCCATTGTATGACGGTGTAGATTCCCTCTCCATCGGTGTCAATGCAGGCGCCCTCATCGAAAAACCACAGCAGCCCCTGTTGCTGGACAAAAAACCCATCGTATACTACGGCAGCAGCATCGCCCAGGGCGGATGCGCTACCAGGCCCGGCATGGCATATACCAACATACTTGTCCGCCTGCTGCAACGCCCCATTGTCAACTTCGGCTTCAGTGGCAACGGCATGTTTGAAACTGCTGTAGGCGAAGCCATCTGTGAAACAGACCCATCGCTTATTGTCATCGATTGTAATCCGAATACTTCCCCTGAACTGATACATGAACGCGCGGTGAAACTGGTAACGCAACTACGCGCCTGTAAACCCCAAACAAAGATATTGCTGGTGGAGAACTACATGTATGAACATGGCTATTTCGAAAAAGATGTACGTGATATTGTATTCCGCAAAAGAGCGGAACTGAAAAAGGCTTATAACGATCTGCTGAAAGCCGGTGTTAAAAACCTCTATTACCTGGGCGGCGACGGCTTCCTCGGTGAAGACCATGAAGGTACGGTAGACGGCGTACATCCCACCGATGTTGGCATGGAACGCTTTGCAGCACATATTCTCCCTACCCTGCGCAAACTGACCAAAGATCAATAAACACTACTCATGCCGGATGATAAGCCTTACATATGTTAATTTCCCTATTTAATGAATGTTAAAATTATCATCCGGCACTAGCTCTCTCTTCCTTGGTAGCGCGGCGTTCTCGCCTTATTCCGTGGTCATGCCATTTTTGTGTAAAAGCCTCCATTTCCCCGCGCTGAGCTGTTTTCCAGCCAAATGGCCGAACTTTATATCGCAAAAAATCTATTCATCTGTAAATCTTAAGATTATGAAAAAGATGATGATTTATCTGTTAGCCACAGGAATCAGCGTATTTGCAGCGGTTCCTGCTCATGCCAACGACGCTAGCCGTCACCGGCACAGGACCAAAGAGGAAAAACGAGAAGCCAGAGCCGAAAAGAAAGAAGCCAGAGCTGAAAGAAGAGAAGCAAAAAGAACAGGTATGACCATGATGAATACTACCAACCCCATGCCTGGTACTACCTACTACAATACCATGATGTATCCGCAGACAGCATTGCCGGTAATGGTGGATTATATTCCTGCCGAAATCCTGTCTAATCTGAAAACAACCTACGGCTCCGATCTGTATGATGTTACTTCCATGAAGTGCAACAATGGTGGTGATTGTTATACTGTACGCGTTATTAAAAACGGCGTTGTACAAACTTTCGTAGTAAATGCTGATGGTAACACTGTTGTACAATAACAGTTTGTCATCTCCTGCTCAACAACCTGATCATCACCGGTCAGGTTGTTGTTTTTTGTCCTCCCTGTAGTTTTATCGTTTCCTTGATTTTTAGTTTATATATTGGGCGCCAGTATTTATTTTAAAACCACGATAGTGAAAAAGAAACTTTTTGTACTCGGTACCCTGGTCCTGGCATTTTTCAGCGCTGTAGCCACTCCGGCAGACAGCGTCCGGATCAAAGGCATACCCTATCCCTGTAGCTGGATCAACACACCGCAAAGCTTTAATGTGGCGGCCGACAGCCTCTCTATCACCGCTGCACAAGGCTCTGATTTTTACAATTATCCCGGTGGCAACTACAACATTGCCACTGCTCCCATCCTGGTTTTTAAACCGGATGAAAACTTCGTGCTCACCGCTAAAATCAAAGTGGACTTCAAAAAAACGTATGACGGTGGCGCCATCTATGTAATGGCAGACTCCACCCAATACATCAAATTCCTCTTTGAAAACAGCCATTACGGCAAACTCGCGGTCTGCTCCGGCGTCACCAACACGTATACTGACGACAGCAACAATGCTGTTACCAGCAAAAACGAAGTGTATTTCCGGCTGGCGAAATCAGGTAATATGTTTGGGCTCTTTTATTCGCTTGAAGGGAAAACCTGGGAAGCGGTACGGCTGGTAAACTTTGTGCCTAAAGCTCCCATCAGGGTTGGCTTTTCGTCCCAGTCACCACTGGGAGAAAACTGCACCAGCACGTTCTCAGAAATTGTCTATACGCCAGGCGTATTTAAAGACGCCAAAACAGGAGGCATGTAAAACATGTAGTACTACGTTATAAAAAGAAAGCAGCGAAGGAGATCTCCTTCGCTGCTTTCTTTTTATAACACTGATATTGGTTTATTTCAGCTGTGCATCGAAATAATCGGTGATTTTCTGCATCAGATGTACTCTGTCTTTGCCGAGTACATTATGCAGGTGACCGGGGTACACAAAATAATCTAGCTGTACGCCATTATCTACACAGGCTCTCAGAAAATTAATAGAATGCTGCCATACCACCACGTCATCATTGGTGCCATGTATCAGCATCAGATGTCCTTTCAGGTTTTTTGTTTTGGTAAGCAGGTTGGAATTGGCATAACCTTCCGGGTTCTGCTGCGGGGTGTCCATGTAACGTTCGGTATACATCACTTCATACATGCTCCAGTCAATCACCGGGCCGCCGGCCACTGCTGCCTTAAACACGTCCGGGTGACGCAACATCAGCGATGTGGTCATAAAGCCACCGAAGCTCCAACCATGTACACCCATTTTCTGCTGATTCACATAAGGCAGTGATTTCAGATAAGCCACGCCTTGCAGCTGATCATTCATTTCCACAGTGCCCAGCTGACGGAAGGTGGCCTGCTCGAAGGCCATACCCCTGTTGGCACTGCCGCGGCCATCCATGGTAAATACAATGTATCCGCGTTGTGCCATATACTCGTACCAGAGGTTGCCACTGTATGGGAAAGTATTTTTGATCAGTTGCACGTTAGGCCCGTTGTACAGGTATACAATCACTGGATATTGACGGGTACTGTCAAAGTCCACCGGCAAGATGAGTTTACCGTAAAGCGGCGTACCATTATCTGCTTTCAGCGTTACCTGCCTGATTTCCGGCCGTTTGAAATTTTTCAGGGGATCTGCTGCCTGCAAGACCGTCCCGGTGTATTTACCATTCAGTCCTGTGATAACAGCCGAGGATGGCACCTCTCCGGAACTGTAGCTGTCCAATATATAATCGCCATGGCTGCTCACCTGAATATCATGCCAGCCGGCAGCCTGGTCCAGGCGACGCAGCGCGGCGCTCTTCAGGTTTACGGCATAAGCATGTTTTTCCATCGGGCTTTCTTTGGCTGCGGTGATGATCACTTCATTGCCGGCAGCATGAAAACCCTGCAATTCATTCACTACCCAATCTCCTTTGGTGAGTTGTTTTAGCAGCTGTCCGCCAGTGTTGTACAGGTACAGGTGCGTATAGCCGTCACGGTCACTCCACCAGATGAACTGATCGGGTTTGCCGGACACAAAAGTCAGCGGATGCGACGGATGCACATATTTGGGATCTGTTTCTTCAAAAAGTGTTTTGATCAGTTCTCCCGTAGTGGCGCTATACTGATTCAGCCACAGGTGGTTCTGGTCCCTGTTGAGCAGTGCCACGTAAACAGACTGCTGGTCAGGTGCCCAGGTAACACAGGTCAGATAATGATCTGCTTCACCCGTTGTTTTCAGGAAGACGGTTTTACGGGTAGATGGCTGGTAAACGCCCAGTGTTACTTCGTGGGATTTACCACCGGCCATGGGATATTTGATGATATTGGCGTGAGCAGGCACTACAGACCAATCGATGACCGGATAGTCATTCACCATCCGCTGGTCCATGCGGTAGAAAGCGACCAGGTCGCCGTTGGGAGAAAAGAATATTCCTCTGTCGATACCAAATTCTTCTCTGTGTACGCTTTTACCGTTCACGATATTGATGTCGGCATCCTGTGTGATGGGTTGTTCCTGACCATCGGCCGCACGCACGAAAAGATTATTTTTCACTGTATAGGCAATGTAGCGGCTTTTCGGATTGACCGTTACATTCTCTGCGTCGTGAGGCAGGGAACACCATTTGCTGAATTGGACAGTCCCGTTTTGAACAGTACCGTTGTAGAGGTCATTGCCGATGCTAAACCAGGCGTGGGTATTGTCTATCCAGTGCAGCGGGGGCAGGCCACGTAAAGGTGTTTTGGAAGAAAGCTGCTGGTTGAGGGTATTCAATGTTAACAGGGTATCTGTTTTAGGCAGGGCTTTGCCTCCCAGCACTGTGTACTTCACCCAAACCTGCTGGCCGCCGGCTATCACTGCTCTGGTGTAGGCATTTTCGCCGGGCACCCATTCAAATTGTTTCAGTCGTTCCGGCGCCAGGTCCGCACGAAGGCCGTTGGTGGCCTGTGCCATGGTATACAGCTGTTGTTGGGCATCGGCGTGTTGTACCCCGACGGCCATACAACCAGTCAAAAGCAATATCAGTCCTCTTTTCATCCTTACATTTTAAGGTTCCAAATGTAAAGAATTACGAGGTAAGCACCACCGTTAGGGGAGCTATGCGGATAAATATCAGGATAAAAGGAGGAGAGATGCGGGGCAGACGGGGTATCAGCCTTTGTTCATGACAAGGTTACGATGTATCCATTCGCGCTCTTCGGGCAGCAGGTATTCAGCTCTTTTTTCGGTGATCCAGGAGAAAGTCTTTTTCACTTCACTTTTGGCGGTACGGAAGCGGAAAAGGAATTCCATGCCCAGCATCAGGTCAGTGAAGCCATTTTTGAAAGTCTCCAGCGAAAGCCGGCCATTGCTGCGTCTTTTGGTGAGCATCTCGGTAATACGGGTGATGACAGCCTGTATGGCACTTTCGTCCGCATATTTATAAATCGCCTCCATGGCTTCTGATTTCAGCTGGCCACGGAGCAGGCAGCGGGCGTAGAACAGCGCTTCTTTCTCTTTTTCAATATCCGCGATCGTAGCGAATGCCAGCCCTTTTATATCCTGGCGCGGGTGTTCCAGCAGGCGTTTGAGCGCCGGCAGGCTTTTTTTGGTGGCCACCTTATGCATCAGAAGGACTATATAATATATATCATATTCATTTACAGTTCTTTTGAGCAAATTCAGTGCAAATTCTTCTACCTGCGGGTTATTGGTACCACGGAGGGCAAACAGCGCAGAGCGGCGCACATTATTATTGAGCGACAGGGCATTGTTCAGCAACGGGTCCAGGTTCATATACCCGGGGATAGGCAGGCCGCGTTCCAGGTCTTGCTGGATAGCGGTGATGATATCAGGCTCCTGTTCTATCCGGAGGCGGTCCAGCATAAACCGGATCACTTCCGGGTCATTGGTGTTTCTGGAGAGCTGAATAATAATAAAGCCGGCGGCGCGGCGTCTTTCCTTATCAGGTTCGTTTGCGATGTACTGGTACAGAATCGGCACATACGCGTGGTTGGCCAGCTGTTCGGCCTCCCGGAGCGCCTGCCAGCTAATCGTTTGGGAGTTATTTAACTGTTCCGAGCGGTCGCATATACGTGTGACAAGGTTAATGAGATAATCATTCATCCTAGAGTTATTTTGATCTGCTACCCTCTATTTTCAATTATCATACCAACCTGAACAAAAAGCTCGAAAAGGGCTACGGGAGGGCTTTATCAATTAATAGTTTTATGTTACATTTGCCCCTGTATTTTTTGGACAGGTTTTGATATTGAATAGAACGTAAAGCATGCACATACTACTCAAAAACGTAAAGGTGATAGCGCCTTCCTCACCCTTTCACGGGCAGCAAAAAGACATTTCCATACAGAACGGGATCATCCAACAGGTGGGCGACCATCTGGAAGATGCGCGGGCAACGGTTATCTCCGGGGAGAACCTGCACGTGTCTGCGGGCTGGATGGACATTTTCGCCCATTTCTGCGATCCGGGACTGGAACACAAGGAAGACCTGTCTACCGGGGTAAAAGCTGCTGCCACAGGCGGTTACACCACCGTGATGGTAGTACCCAACACCCAACCGGCCCTGCATACCAAACCGCAGATCGAGTACGTACTTAGCAAAACCCGCCATGCCGCTGCCACTGTGCTGCCCATCGGCGCTGTTACCAAAAACCTCGAAGGCTCCAGCCTCGCCGAAATGTATGAGATGCAGCAAACCGGCGCCGTGGCTTTCTCTGACGGCCTCAAACCGGTACAATCCCCCGGCCTGCTGCTCAAAGCATTACAATACATCAAAGCTTTTGATGGTACGCTGATCCAGTTGCCAGACGACCAGAGCATCTCCGCTCATGGCCTCATGCACGAAGGCATCTACTCCACCCAGCTGGGCATGCCCGGTAAACCGGCACTGGCAGAGGAGCTGATCATACAACGTGACCTTGAACTGACCAAATACACCGACTCCCGTATTCATATCACCGGCGTAAGCACCCGCAAATCCATAGAACTGATAGCCGCCGCCAAGGCCGACGGCATCAAGGTAACCTGCTCGGTTACTCCCTACCACCTGTCGCTCACCGATGCGCAACTGGTAAACTATGATTCCAACCTGAAGGTAAATCCGCCGCTGCGCACCGCAGATGACGTAAAAGCTATTCAGGATGCTATCGTACACGGCACGGTGGACTGCTTTGCCACCCACCACGTGCCACAGGAGTGGGACGCTAAAACAGTCGAGTTTGAATATGCGAAAAACGGTATGATCGGCCTGGAAAGCAGCTTCGGCGTCATCCGCCACTACCTGCCGCAACTACCGCTGGAACAACATATTGCTATGCTGACGGAAAAACCGCGCGCCATCTTCAAACAGCCGCAACCTGTGATCCAGGAAGGCGCCGCCGCCAACCTCACCATCTTTGACCCGGCAGCCGATTGGGAATTCACTACCGCCCATATCGCCTCCAGATCAAAAAATTCGGCTTATATTGGCAGCTCACTGAAAGGCAGGGTTATTGCTACTGTGAATGGTCCTATTTTTCATATCAACAAATAAACCACTATGCAACAATCATCTAATCCCGGGGTGAAATGGGGTTTCATCTCCGGTATTGTTCTTATTTTGCTGAATGTGGTGGCCTGGAAAGCAGGAAACGACGTCCTGTTTTCGATGTGGAATAACCTGACTCAGCTGCTGCTCTTTATTATTCTGGGAGCATTGGCAGGAAGAGAACTTAAAAAAAGTTACGGAGGATATATCGGATTTAAAGCAGTGCTCAAACCAGTATTCACCACCTTCGTTATTGGCTGGCTGCTGTCTGCCATATTCCAGTTTGTACTGTACAAATACCTGGAACCAGGATTGCCGGAAGCACTTAAAGCTTATACACTGGCCAACACCGAGCATTTCATGCGTTGGGGAAAAGCACCACAGGACGAAATTACCAAGCAGATTGACAGTATCAAGACCACTGATTTTTCTGTGAATTTTACAAAGTCCTTTTTGCTTTACCTGAAACATATCATATTTTTCTTTGGCGTTGCCGTTGTAGTATCGCTTATCCTGCGTAAAAAAGCGCCGGACCAACAACACTCATAATACTATTCTATTAAAATGAACATATCCGTAATCGTTCCTTTAAAAAACGAAGAAGAATCACTTCCTGAACTGGCCGCCTGGATTGACCGGGTGATGCAGGAACACCGTTTCACCTACGAAGTATGGATGGTGGACGATGGCAGCACTGATGGCTCCTGGGAAGTGATCCAGCAACTGGCTACGACAAACCCTTGTATCAAAGGCATCAAGTTCCAGCGCAACTATGGAAAATCGGCCGCCCTCAACGAAGGCTTTAATGCCGCCCAGGGCGACGTGGTGATCACCATGGACGCCGATCTCCAGGACAGCCCGGATGAAATCCCGGAACTGTACCGCATGATCGTGGAGGATGGATACGACCTGGTCAGCGGCTGGAAAAAGAAACGTTACGATAATGCTTTCACGAAAAATCTGCCGTCTAAACTATACAACTACACCACCACCCGCATGAGCGGCGTCAGGCTGCATGATATGAACTGCGGCCTCAAATCATATCGCAAAAAAGTGGTGAAGTCTATCGAAGTATATGGCGAAATGCACCGCTACATCCCGGTCATCGCAAAATGGAACGGCTTCCGCAACATCGGTGAAAAAGTGGTGGAACACCGCGCCCGTAAATACGGCGTCAGCAAATTCGGGCTGGAACGCTTTATCAACGGTTTCCTCGACCTGGCCTCCATCATGTTCATCGGTAAGTTCGGCAAGCGCCCCATGCACCTCTTCGGCGCATTAGGCACCCTGTTCTTTTTCTTTGGTTTCATCATTGCCTTCTACCTCGCCTTCGCTAAAATTTTCCATGATCAGTATAACATGACAGACAGACCCATCTTCTTTCTGGCACTGCTCTTTATGATCATCGGTTCCCAGTTGTTCCTGACCGGGTTTATTGGTGAACTGGTTACCCGTAATGCTCCCGAAAGGAACAGTTACCTCGTGGAGGCAAGAATGGACAAATCAATCAACTAATGGCCAACACTAAAAAGAAAATACTCATACTCGGCACAGCCTATCCCTTCCGGGGTGGGCTGGCTGCTTATAATGAAAGACTGGCGGAAGAGCTGCAGCTGACAGACGATGTGGAAATATTCACGTTCACGGTGCAATACCCCGGCTTCCTCTTTCCCGGCAAAAGCCAGTACTCTACCGACCCTCCACCACAACACCTGAAGATAAAACGGCTGATCAATTCCGTGAATCCGCTCAACTGGCTTATCGTTGGGCGTAAGATCCGGAAAATGAAACCCGATATTATCATCACCAAATACTGGTTGCCCGTTATGGGTCCGGCGCTGGGCACACTGCTCCGGCTGGGCAAACGGCGCAATACCAAAGTAATCGCGGTACTGGATAATGTGGTACCGCACGAAAAACGCCCCGGCGATGTGGCATTCACCAAATATTTCCTGAAACCGGTAGATGCTTTTATCGCTATGAGCCAGTCCGTGCTCGATGATTTGCGGGTATTTGAGCCTACTAAAAAAGCTTCGCTCATCCCCCACCCGATCTACGACAACTACGGCACACCTGTTTCCAAAGCGGAGGCCCGCCAACGGCTACAGCTGCAACCAGGCAAACGGTATATCCTGTTCTTCGGCTTTATCCGTCAGTACAAAGGCCTCGACCTGCTGCTGAAAGCCATGGCCGACGAACGCATGAAAAAGCTGGATATCCACGCTATCGTGGCCGGTGAGTATTATGAAGATGCCGCCCCCTACCAGCAACTGCTACAGGAACTTCAACTGGGTGACCGGGTGCTGATGCACACCGACTTCATCCCTACGGAAGCAGTGAAAAACTATTTCTGTGCGGCCGACCTGGTGGTACAACCGTATAAAAGCGCCACCCAGAGTGGCATCTCACAGATCGCTTACCATTTTGACAAACCAATGGTGGTCACCCGCGTAGGCGGCCTCGTGGAAATGGTACCCGATGGTGTGGTAGGCTTCCAGTGCGATCCTGAACCAGCTTCCATCGCTACTGCCATCGAAAAATATTTCACAGACAACCGGGAAGCAGATATGACCGCTGCCCTGCAACAGGAAAAACAACAATATTCCTGGTCGCGCCTGGCCCGGGAAATTCATACATTAGCAGCATCCTGATCATCAGCTTAAAAAAGTAAAAAATTGATATACAGAAGTAAAGCACCATTACGTATAGGCCTGGCCGGTGGCGGCACCGATGTAAGCCCGTATTCCGACCTGTATGGCGGCGCCATTCTCAACGCTACCATCTCGTTGTATGCCCGCGCGTCCATAGAACCATTGTCTGAAGGAAAAGTTATTTTTGAATCAGCCGACAGAAGAGAACAACTGAGTTACGATGCCGTATACCCATTGCCGTTAGATGGCAAACTGGATATCCTTAAAGGCGTTATTAACAGGGTACAAAAAGACTATGGTGGCCTGCCTTCTTCCGGCTTCCGGCTCACCACCTATGTGGACGCTCCTCCCGGCTCCGGTCTCGGCACCTCCTCCACCCTGGTGGTAGCGGTACTCGGCGCCTTCGCCGAATGGCTCAAACTGCCGCTCGGAGAATACGACATGGCGCACCTCGCCTATTCCATCGAACGGGAAGACCTGCAGCAGGCCGGTGGCAAACAGGACCAGTATGCTGCCACCTTCGGCGGCGTCAACTTCATGGAATTCTATGGCGATGACAAAGTGATCGTTAACCCACTGCGTATCAAGGAAGTACATCTGCATGAGCTGGAAAACAATCTCGTATTGTTTTATACATCTACCAGCAGGCTGTCCTCCACGATCATCTCCGAACAACAGAAAAACGTGACCGACAAAAAGGACGATTCCATCGCAGCCATGCACCACCTGAAGGAACAGGCCGTGATGATGAAAGAAGCCCTGTTACGCGGCTCCATCGATAAAATAGGAGAAATCCTCAACTACGGTTTTGAATACAAAAAACAGATGGCGAAAGGGATCACCAACCCACAGCTTGACGAGATCTATGAAGCGGCCCGTAAAGCTGGCGCCAGTGGCGGCAAAATCTCCGGCGCCGGAGGTGGTGGCTTTATGATCTTCTACTGCCCGAAAAACACCCGTTTTAAAGTAGTAGACGCACTCAACAGCTTTGGTGGCGATGTAAAACGTTATACCTTCACACACCATGGTATTCAAACCTGGAGTATCTAATCTTAAAACAATCCGACATGAAAACAAAAATCGCCCAGACTATCCGTGAAAGCATTGCTGTGAAAGAAGCTATTTGTCAGGATGAAAGGCTGTTACATACTATCCAGCAGGTAGCCGAGGTGATCGGCCTCAGCCTGAAACAAGGGCATAAAGTACTGTTCTGCGGCAACGGCGGCAGTGCTGCTGATGCACAACACCTGGCCGCTGAATTCTCCGGCCGTTTCTATAAAGATCGTGAACCACTTTATGCAGAAGCCCTGCATTGCAATACGTCATATATGACCGCCGTAGGTAACGACTATGGCTATGAACACGTGTATGCCCGCATGTTGCGCGGCATGGGACAGGCCGGCGATGTGCTGGTAGGACTTTCCACTTCCGGCAACTCCGCCAATATCCTCGAAGCCATGAAAGTGGCGCGGGAAAAAGGCATGACCATCGTTAGCCTCACAGGCGCCACCGGCGGCAAAATGAAAGATGGCAGCGACTACCTGATCAATATCCCTTCTACCGATACGCCACGTATCCAGGAAGCACATATTACTGTTGGTCATATCATCTGCGAAATCGTGGAAAATAACCTCTTCGGCGAATGAGTATGGAGTGTATCGTACTGGCCGGAGGCCTGGGCACCCGCCTGCGCAGCGCTGTAGCCGACAAACCTAAATGCATGGCGCCCATCGGCGACAAACCTTTTCTGTACTTCCTGTTACAATACCTGCACCAGCAAGGCATCCGTCACGTAGTACTGTCACTCGGCTACCTGTCTGAACAGGTAATCACCTGGTGCCGGCAAACACCCTTGCCGCTACGTGTATCCTTCAGCGTAGAACAGGAACCGCTCGGCACCGGCGGCGGCATCCTGCATGCCCTCCCGCTGCTGGAAGGCGATCAGCTGTTCATCGTGAATGGTGATACCTTCTTTGACATAGACCTGCTGCAGATGGTGCGGTTCAACCGTAACAACCCAAGCCCGCTGACACTGGCATTGAAACCTATGCAGCAGTTTGACCGCTATGGCAGCATTGTGCTCAACGCCGACAATAAAATTGAAGCGTTCCGGGAAAAACAATATTGCGACCATGGCCTGATCAACGGCGGCATCTACCTGACCAGCGCATCGTTCCTCCAAAGCCTGTCCCTGCCGGTGAAATTCTCTTTTGAACAAACGGTGCTCGAACCACAGGCCGCCCAGGGTAACCTCAACGGCTATACCAGCGATACCTATTTTATCGACATCGGTATACCGGAAGACTATAACAAGGCAATCGCTCATTTTTCCAAAATATAAATATGTACCTTTTTCTTGACCGGGACGGTGTTATCAACGATGAAATAAAAGACGGGTACGTACTTCATCCCGGCATGTTCCGCTTCAGCGAGGGCGTGCTGGAAGCTATGCCCCTGCTGGCCCGGCGCTTTGAACGGATTTTTGTGGTGACCAACCAGCGCTGCATCGGACGTGGAATGCTTACCGTTGACGGTCTGCTGGAAATCCATGCACAAATGCAGGATGCTATCCAGCTGGCAGGCGGCCGGATAGACCAGATCTATTTCTGCCCGGACGTGGAAAGCAACAGCCCATGCCGCAAGCCCAACGCCGGCATGGCCATGCAGGCAAAAAACGATTTCCCGGAAATTGATTTCAACAAAGCCATGATGGCAGGCAACACCCTCAGCGACATGCAGTTTGGCCGTAACGCCGGTATGCAGACCGTATTCATCGCCACTACCTTGCCGGACACACCTTTTCCCAATCCACTGATCGATAAAAAATATCCCGACCTGCTGCGGTTTGCACAAGACATACAATAATTTAAAGCCAGAACCGTATTATAGATATGATAAAAAAAATAATACTGTCACTGCTATTCCTTGTACCTGTCACCGGTATATGGGCGCAAAGACCTGATGCCGCCGGCTATGCACGCCTGCGGAAAGATCAGGACACGCTGCAGCTGCTCAGCCGGGAAATATTCGCCGGGAAAGGCGATGCCGGCCGGGAAGCCGCTACAGAGCAGTTTATCCCGGCACTGGTACGGGCCCTTAAAACGCCCTGGTCTTTCCGGTTTCCATTCGACTCCCTGCGTACCGTGTCTATACAATATCCGCAAGACAGCAGCTTCCGCGTCTTCACCTGGGCACTGGAAAGGGAAACAGGCTTTTACCGCCACTATGGCGCCATTCAGATGAATACGCCGGACGGCCAGCTGAAACTGTTCCCCCTGTTTGATATATCAGACTATATCACCAATACAGACACCATCGCCGGAAACAAAGCCTGGTATGGCTGCCTGTATTACAACATCGTACAACGGCACTACTTTAACCAGGAGTATTACACCCTCTTCGGCTGGGACGCCAATAATCCCCGCAGCCAGAAAAAACTGGTGGAAATGCTCACCTTTAAAAACGGAACCCCGGTCTTTGGCGGCCCCTTCTTCAGCTATGCAGAAGACTCAGTGCCTAAGCCTTCCCGGAACCGCCTTATCATCGAATACAAAAAGGAAAGCACTGCCACGCTCAACTACAACAAAGAACTGGACATGATCGTGTTTGATCACCTGATTTCCGAAACCAATGAGCCGGCAAAAAAATACACCTACGTATCCGACATGGACTATGAAGGCTTTAAATGGAAAGGCGGGAAATGGGTGCACGTCAACAAAATATTCCATGACGCCATCCCTTTAGGTAAAGGGGCTCCGGTTCCTCAACCGCTGGACCAGAAAAAGAAGAGTATGACCAACCCGCGGTCTGCAGAAGATTTTCAGACCGAACCCAGTAAAAAACAACCCACGAAAAAGAAACAATAAAATATTTAGGGATTTTTTGATTTACGATTTTTTGATTTTGTAGATCAAACAAAAAAGAAGACCGAAGCAAATATATTCGCTTCGGTCTTCTTTTTTTATTCGCTCTGGTGATTCACGAAATCAAAAAATCGTAAATCAAAAAATCTCTACATTAAAACAGTTCTCCCTGTACCTGTGAGTCGTCATTCGGGTCCGGATCTTCATCTTCGGACAACAACTCTGCACTGATCAGGTCATCTCCTGCGATGCGTGTACCTACTGTTCTCCAGCCGGTTACTTCCACAAATTCGGAGAGATCGATCTCTTCTTCTTCCGGGCTGCGTTTCTTGCCGGTTTTCAGCAACACCACCGGCTGTGTATGGGTAGTGACCATTTCCAGGTAGTTACCGCTGCCTTCCTTAATGAACAGGAATTTATTGTTCAGTGTCTGCGTTTCAATACGGAAACGTTTTACGTTGAACTGCTTTTTATCGGAATCAAAATAGATAGCTGTTACAATCTTTTCCGGATTGAATTTCTCGATATACACCACATCGTTGGATTCATAACGGTTGGTGAGCTCAAAGTTTGTCAACTCATAAGTACCGTTTTTGAATGCCGCGAAGATTTTATCCTCTCCTTCAAAGCTGCCGATGTACACGCCTCTCTCCTCTGTATTCAGGCGGCCTGTTTCTGAATCATACCAGATTTTCTGGCCGGCCAGGGTGGATACGCCTTTTTCCTTGAATTTCACGCCACGGATCGGGTATTTGGTCACCTGGTTACCCATAGAGCTACGGCCTTTGATGGCAATCGTTTCAAAGAACAGGTCAAACTCCTTGTTACGGGCGGAGCAGTTCGGGCTCAGCTTGATGGTGACTACTTCTGCTTCACCGTTCGGGTTGGCAGTGAAATAGTGCACTTTGGAATTTTTCTCTCCTTTATGCGCCAGATCATATTCCTTGTCACGGGTAACGCCGGTAACGTTGAAGCGTTTGGCGTAGCTTACGCCGGTTTTACCTTCTACATAAATCATGTTGTAGGTAGTACGCTCATCATTTTTGCGGAACACGTCCACGTGAATAATATCCTTGCCCACAAAGGTTTTGTCGGCTACTTTGGTGACCATCATCTTACCATCGCGACGGAATACGATGATATTATCGAGATCGGAGCAGTCTGCCACAAACTCGTCTTTCTTCAGGGAAGTACCGATGAAGCCGTCCGCGCGGTTTACGTATATCTTGGTATTAGCAATGGCCACCTGTTGAACCTGAATGGTATCAAAGGTTTTGATTTCTGTTTTACGTTCGCGGCCTTTACCGTATTTCTTCTGCAATCCTTCGTAATAAGCCACAGCGTATTCCACGAGATTTTGCAGATCGCTTTTCACCTGTTTGATGTCCGCTTCCAGGCCTTTGATCTGTTCATTCAGCTCATTGATATCGAGGCGATAGATACGGCGTACAGGCTTCTCCGTGAGTTTCACAATGTCTTCGCGGGTGATATCGCGTTTCAGTTGTTTTTTGTACGGAGCGAAACCTTTGTCGATCGCACCCAGCACCGTTTCCCAGTCTTTATGCTTCTGTTCCAGTTCCTTGTAAATTCCTTTTTCAAAGAAGATTTTTTCAAGGGAGGTATAGTGCCATTTATCCTGTAATTCTGCCAGCCTGATTTCCAGCTCCTGTCTCAGCAGTTCTTTTGTAAAGTCAGCAGACGCTTTCAGCAGGTCGGAGGCTGTCAGGAAATTTGGTTTATCATCAACGATCACGCAGGCGTTTGGTGAAATGGATATTTCACAATCGGTAAATGCGTAGAGAGCATCGATGGTAATATCCGGAGAGATACCAGGTGCGAGCTGTACTTCAATTTCCACTTCAGCGGCGGTATTGTCCACCACTTTGCGGATTTTGATTTTACCGCTGTCGTTCGCTTTTACGATAGACTCCATCAGCTGGGTGGTAGTGATGCCATAAGGCACGTCTTTGACCAGCAGCGTCTTTTTATCTTTCTCCTCGATATGTGCACGCACCCTTACCTTACCACCACGTTTGCCGTCATTGTAGGCGGCTACGTCTACCATACCGCCGGTAGCGAAGTCGGGGAACAGTTCAAATTTCTTTCCTTTAAGATATTTGATGGAGGCGTCTATCAGTTCGTTGAAGTTGTGCGGTAATATTTTGGTGGACAATCCCACCGCGATACCTTCAGCGCCCTGTGCCAGCAGCAACGGGAACTTCATTGGCAGGGCCAGCGGTTCGTTTTTACGGCCGTCGTAGCTCAGCTGCCAGGTGGTGGTTTTGGGATTAAAAGCCACGTCCAGTGCGAACTTGGAAAGGCGTGCCTCGATGTACCTTGCAGCCGCCGCATCGTCACCGGTGCGAACGTCGCCCCAGTTACCCTGCGTATCTATCATCAGGTCTTTCTGGCCGAGATTTACGATGGCGTCGCTGATGGAAGCATCACCATGCGGATGGTACTGCATGGTTTGCCCGATCACGTTGGCCACTTTATTAAAACGGCCGTCATCCATTTCTTTCATGGCGTGGAGGATACGGCGCTGTACGGGTTTCAGCCCGTCTTCCACGCTGGGTACGGCACGCTCCAGGATTACATAGGATGCATAGTCCAGAAACCAACTCTCATACATACCACCCACGTGGGTGATATTATGCAGCGATTCGTCCGATGTTATATTTTCCATATCCATGTATAATACGCTTACTATTTTTCGATAAACATTTTTTCAAGGTCTGTTCTCCAAACGCGCACGCTGTCCTTCTGTACATCGGCCATGGAGTTCAGTTCTATAAAGCAACAATCCGTTTCGGCGATCAGTTGGTGCCATATGTTGATGGGCACTTCCACGCGGGCGGGCGCTACTACTTCGATTGTGCGGATTTCATCCCCTTCTACCGGGCACCAGTGTATCAGTGCTTTACCGGTAAGCAGGAACATGATCTCCGGATTTTTGTTGTCGCTGATACCAGTATGGTAATGCTGGCCGCTGCTGCTGCCGGCATGCCGGTAGCAGAGCATGAATTCTCCGGTGCGGGTACAGTCCCAGAGGTAGTTGCTTCCCCGGTCGTCTTCTCCAGCGAGAGACAGGGTGGTTACTTTTATCATTCCGTTACAGGATTTGCGGTGTTATTGTCTTCTCCCGGCAGCTTCACTTCAAAGTCACGGATCGTTTTCAGGTCACCTTTGCTTTCCACCTTGCCTTCTTTCACCAGTTCTTTCAGGCGCCATCCCAGGAATTGGTCCATCACCGGATATTTCAGTTTGCCGGTTACTTGCTGTACCACACGCCATGCTTTGACAAACTCTTTACCGGTTTGTGCCAGCAGTTCCTTGTCATAAAACAGCGTGGGTTCTCCCTTGATTTTTTTACCGCCTTCCAGCATCCGGATACCGGCGTTTTCATTCATGAGGCGATGCCATTCTTCTCCATCCAGTTCAAACTCTGCGAGGGAGACCGCTCTGGCCAGTTTTTTCGCCTTCAGGAATTCTTTGGGCAGTATCTGGTGCAGATGCGTAGGATAAAAAACAGCGCCTTTTTCATTCAGGAAAGGCAGGTTATTCAGATAGATGATATAGATGCGGCCTGAAAAATCATACAGCTGGCTTACCAGCCAGTAATAACCGCATACATCGCGGGCATTCTGACCGGCCCATATCCATACTTCCAGGGTTTGATCTTCTTTCAGCTGTGTTTTCAGGGCTTTCAGCCTGTCCGCATCACCAGGTGCTTCTTCCACAGCAGGTGTGGCAGCAGCTTCCTGGCTGGTTGGTTCCGGTAACTGTTCCGGTTGCTGCAACAGCGGTACAGCGGCCAGCTGCTGCCACCACTGGCGACGGTTGGCTTGTCCTTCTTTGGTGTCCAGAATAAACAACGGGCCAACAGACAGATCATCTTCAAAACAAAGCAGATCGCCCTGCATTTTTTCGTCCATGCTGATGGCTTCGGTTAATACCGGCACGGATGCCTCGCCAAACACAATGTGTAAAAGCCCCATCTTCGTTTATTTATATTTCGTCTTCAATCAGGTCCTTTTCGTACCGCAGGTTATTGATAATGAATTCCTGTCTGGCCTGGGTGTTTTTGCCCATGTAGTATTCCAGTAATTTCTGGATGTGAATGTCTTTAGACAGGATGATCGGCTCAATGCGGATATCATCACCAATGAAACGGCCGAATTCGTCCGGAGAAATCTCTCCCAATCCTTTAAATCGGGTGATCTCTGGTTTGTTGCCCAGCTTTTTCACCGCTTTCTGTTTCTCTTCTTCGGAATAACAGTAGATGGTCTGCTGTTTGTTACGCACGCGGAACAACGGTGTCTCCAGGATATATACGTGCCCGTTTTTCACCAGGTCAGGGAAAAACTGCAGGAAGAAAGTCAGTATCAGCAGGCGGATGTGCATACCGTCCACGTCGGCATCGGTGGCTACCACGATGTTGTTGTAGCGCAGTGCTTCCAACCCTTCTTCGATATTGAGTGCATGCTGGAGCAGGTTAAACTCCTCGTTTTCGTATACGATCTTTTTAGTGAGGCCGAAACTGTTCAGCGGTTTACCACGCAGACTGAACACCGCCTGTGTTTCCACATTGCGGGACTTGGTGATGGAACCGCTGGCGGAGTCACCTTCCGTAATGAAGATGGTCGTTTCCAACCGTTTTGTTTCCAGTTCAGCTTTCTCTTTGCCGGTAAATTCATCGTTGAGGTGAAAACGGCAGTCACGCAGTTTGCGGTTATGCAGATTGGCTTTTTTCGCTCTTTCGTTGGCCAGTTTTTTAATACCCGCCAGCTCTTTTCTTTCACGTTCGCTCTGCTCGATGCGTTTCTTCATCGCATCGGCCACAGCAGGATTGCGATGCAGGAAATCGTCGAGGTGTTTGGAAAGGAAGTCCAGCACAAATGCTTTTACAGAAGGACCGCCTTCAAACACCACCTGTGAGCCCAGTTTGGTTTTGGTCTGGGATTCAAATACCGGTTCCTGTACACGAACGGAGACAGCCGCGCAGATGGAAGACCGGATGTCGGTGGCTTCGTAATCTTTTTTGTAGAAGTCACGCACCGTTTTCACGAAAGCCTCGCGGAAAGCCGCCAGGTGCGTACCGCCCTGGGTAGTATGCTGACCGTTTACGAAGGAATAGTATTCCTCACCATATTGGTTTTCGTGGGTGATGGCCACTTCGATGTCTTCTCCTTTCAGGTGGATGATGGGATACCGCAGGTCTTCCTCGTTGGTTTTACGCTGCAGCAGGTCCAGCAGACCGTTTTTGGAGAGGTATTTTTTCCCGTTGAAACTCACTGTCAGACCAGCATTCAGGAAACAATAGTTCCAGATCTGGTTTTCGAGGAATTCAGGGATGTAACGATAGTTCTTAAAAACAGTATCATCCGGCGTGAAGGTTACGAGCGTTCCGTTGGGTTCGGAAGTGGCGGTTTCCTTGTGTTCTTTCACCAGTACGCCGCGTTCAAACTCTGCCACTTTCATGCGGCCATCACGCACCGACTGTACGCGGAAATAGCTGGAAAGGGCGTTCACCGCTTTGGTACCCACCCCGTTGAGGCCTACAGATTTCTGGAAGGCCTTGCTGTCGTATTTGGCGCCGGTATTGATCTTGCTCACCACGTCTACCACCTTGCCCAGCGGAATGCCGCGACCAAAGTCGCGCACGGTCACACTGTGCTCAGTCACTTTCAGGTCTACCTGCTTGCCAAAGCCCATGGTATGTTCGTCGATGCAGTTGTCGGTCACCTCCTTGAGCAGGATGTAGATACCGTCGTCCATGCTGGAACCATCGCCCAGCTTACCGATGTACATACCGGGACGAAGGCGGATGTGCTCCCGCCAGTCCAGTGACCGTATGGAGTCTTCCGTATACGAAGCAAATAGATCTTTGTTATCCGTCTTATCCGTGTTTGCCATATTATATTAAAGTTTCCTAAATATTTATTTTCCTAGGGTTTAAAAAGCTGCTGCAAGGATACTAAATCTTTTAGCAAAATCCGATTGCTGGCAAAAATAAAGGATTCATTGAATCATCCCAAGTATTAGTTATACAATATGTCTAGATTATTAATTATCAATGTATTGATCATGTTAAATTTTAGGGTAGATGGAGGGACATCGATATATTATCTGATTTTTTTATTGTGTTATTCACCAATTTCTATAAAAAATATTTTTTATTTAAATAATTCATTATATTTACTAAAGACACATTTATTGAAAACATCCTAACCTATGTCCTTATGAAAACGCTTTTTATCATTCTCGTTTTAATCGCCCTGGTCGCGGCAGTTATTGCAACTTACATGATCCGCCGGGAACAGGAAAACAATATCGGTAATAAATTCCTCCGCCTCATCCGGAAATTTGATTCCTGGCAAATGATGCGGTAATTCGTCACACACAGCAAGGTCTTCCTACATTATTATCAACAAAAGAGCATCAGTCTGGCTATCGCCTTCAGAGGAGTGTCATGTTTTTGTACACAGGGAAACATTATTTAACCATACAATCCCATCCTATGAAAACTGGTCTGTTATTCAAAACGGCATGTCTTCTTATTGCCGCAGTGGTACTCTGTGCTCACTTATTGCGTAAACACGCAACGAAGTAAAGAACTATAAGGGGCTGAGCTAAAAGTCAAAAAGGGCTTTTAGCTCAGCTCCAAATTTTATTTGAACGATATTTGTCCATGTTAAATAATATACCCCTGTAACTTCTACGCCCCCTCCTCGTTTTAATAATACCTCCCCGATCACTTTTGAAATGAATGCCCATTAGCTCCCGGTTCCCCCCTGTCTCCAATATTACTTACTGGAAAAGTATATTTATTAAATCAATAAACATATCTAACAAGCTACAAAACAAACATTTAGAATATTTACATTATTTTCTCTAGCTTTGCGCGAATTTATTATCGTAAGCCTGACATGAGTAAAATCCTTTTCACTTTTCCTTTAAATCCGATAGAGAAAACCAGTGGCGCACAAACCCGTGTAATTACGTTGCTAAAGTATTTTAAGGAACGGGGCATGGAGGTTGATTTCTTTTCGTTGACCGACTATTGGGGCGTAACGTCAGACGAAAATATAAAAGCATTCAGGGAAAGCGGACAAGTGAGGAATGCATGGTTTTATCCCAGGAAGCCGGCAAAGAAAAATTTTTTCCAATATCTTTTCTCCTATAAACTGCCTAAACTGCTTTACAATGTAAAAGGTGCGATCCCTAACCATGTAAGCCCTTATTTACAGGAAAAGTTCAATAAAATACTGGAACAGCAGCAGTACGATTATATCATTGTCAGTTATGCCTATTGGGCAGACCTCATTAAGGATAACCCACGTATTGGAAATGCCATTACCATTGCCGACACCCACGATCTGCTGGCAGCGCAGCACCAGCACGACAAAGGCGTAGAGCGGGGAATAGCATTGGGTGATGAATTAAAAAGGTTATCCCGGTTCAACCAGGTATGGTTATGTTCTCCTGAAGAAAATTATTTCTTCAGCCAGTTCCTGAAAAACCAGGTGAAATATATTCCGACCATGGTGGAAGAACCGGCGAATATAAAGAAGGATGTTCCAAAGAAATATGACCTGATCTATGTGGCCTCACATAACCCGCATAATCTTGCGGCGGCCGACTGGTTCTTCAAGCAGGTATTTCCGTTCGTCCCTGACCACGTAACTCTTTGTGTGGTCGGCTCTATCTCCCGTTTTATCCCGGATGGCCACAAAAATATCACCCTGGTCCCGTTTGCAGAAGACCTCAGCGAATATTACCTGCAATCCAACGTGGTGATATGTCCTATGCTCTCAGGAACAGGTGTGAAAATAAAGGTGGTGGAAGCCATGTTATATGGATTACCTGTTGTATGCAACGAAAGAGGAATGGATGGACTACCGGACAAAAACAATTGCGGATGCCTCGTAACGCAGGACCCACAGGAGTTTGCCGGTTATATATTGAAATTGCTGGAAGATAAAGCCTTTCATACAGCGCAGAGCGAACTGAGTGCCGCTTCGTTCAGCAATAATTTCGCAGCAGCCAACGTATACAAAAAGCTGGATAAAGCACTTAACTATACCGGCGCCAACAAACACTAATCTTGTAAATCACCATAAGCATGTCTAAACAGCAACGCATTTTATACTTCTTTCCTTATAACCCTATCGGCCGGCAAAGTGGCGCCCAAACCCGGGCTATCACCCTTCTCCGGTACTTTAAAAGCAGGGGTATGAAAGTAGACCTGGTTTCCCGCCAGGGCGACTGGGAGAAGATAACACCCGAAGAAATGGAAATGGTGAGAAACAGCGGGTTTGTAGAAAATGCCTGGTTCTGGTTCCGCAAGCCTCCTAAAAAAAATCCGCTTGTTTACTTTTTTCAATACAAGTTGCCGCACATGCTGTTCAACCGTAAGCTCAACCCTATAAAAGGTGGCTTGCCTAACCTCGTGAACCTGCATCTGCGTAAGGAATTCGACAAACTGCTCCAACAAAATAAATACGACTATATTATCATCTCCTACGCTTACTATGCAGACCTGATTAAAGACAACCCGTTAATCGGCGACGCATGCACCATCATGGACACACATGACCTGATGGCTTCACAACACCAGCTGGATAACAACGTAAACGTGGGTGCAGCACTGGGAGACGAGATCAGAAGACTTTCGCTGTACGACCAGATATGGGCCTGTTCAGGTGAAGAGAATTATTTTTTCAGCCAGTTCATTAAGAAAGAAACGCTCTACATCCCTACTATGGTGGAAGAGCCAAGGCAAGACGATGGCCGGACAGAAAAGAAATACGATGTTATCTATGTAGCATCAGACAATGAGAACAATAAAAAGTCAGCCGTCTGGTTCTTTGATAAAGTGTACCCGTTATTGCCGCAGTCGTACCATCTCTGCATAATAGGAAAGATCAATGCGCATATTCCACAGGGCCTCAGCAATGTAACCTACCTTCCGTTTGTGGAAGACCTGAGCGACTATTACCTGGCGTCGAAGGTGGTGATATGTCCTATGCTGGCTGGCACCGGCGTTAAAATAAAAGTACTGGAAGCCTTCTCCTACGGGAAGCCTGTTGTTTGTAACGAACGGGGACTGGACGGACTACCGGAAAAAACAGACAATGGCTGCCTCGTATCGGAAAGCCCTGCTGGTTTTGCAGATCACATTATCCGCCTGCTGACTGATCCTGCATTATTTGCTGAACAAAGTGCATTTAGTGCCGCTTCATTCAGGAAAACATTTGCAGCCGAAAAAGTATACCAACGAATTGATGCTGCTTTAAAGGTAAACCAGCCATAAAATATTTCAGGATGCCATCTCCGTTAGTAACAGTAATCGTCCCGGTCTACAACCTTGCTCCATATCTGGAAAATACCATCCAATCGCTGGTTGGACAAACTTATTCCAATACGGAGTTGATCTTTATTAACGACGGTTCTACAGACAGGTCGTTGGAGATCTTACAGGCGGCAGCGGAAAAATACCCGAACATCAGGTGCTTGCAACAGGAAAATGCCGGGCAGGGAGCAGCCAGGAACAAGGGGCTGGATCATGCTACAGGTGAATTCGTCATCTTCCTGGATGGTGACGACTGGATGGACCCCGTAACCCTGGAACGGGCAGTTGAAGCGGCGTTGAAGGAGAATGCAGAAATAGTTTGTTTTGGCTACAAGAGTGTTAAAAAGCAAGATGGAAAACTGGAAGAACTATACAAATTCGAACACGCCCCTTCCGTACTTCATCATGAAGACCTCATCTCCTGTTTTCTTGCTGAAAACACGGTAAGAAAAGAAGCACTTAATACTGCTACCCTGGGCAAGCTATACAAACGTTCACTGATCGAAACCCACAACATCCGTTTCCGTCAGCGCATCTTTGAAGACTCCCCTTTTATGCTGGAAGCGGTTTATTACGCCACCAGGCTTGCGTGTATCAGCGGTTTTCTGTACTACTATCTTCAAAGGGGAACGGAAGGAGAAGCTTCTACCATGAACAGCGGCTTCAGGGCAGATAAAGTAGCGCTCTTTTACCAGGCCGACCAGCTAATGAAATCATTCCTCCGTTCCAAAGGCATATGGTCTGAATACCGCAACGATTTCATGCGTTACCACAATGCCCGTGTGATCATTTACGGTGGTTATTTCGAATTGTACAGGTATAGCAACACTGCAGGAAAGGAAGCTTACCGCGCCTTTATAAAACTGTTGCAAAAACACAGTACAGACCTGGGATGGCAGAAAGCATCCCTCCATAAGACTTATAGAAAGAGGGTCCCCGTTCTTCAAATCGGCTTATTCCTGAGCAGGATCAGTCCGTGGCTGGCAAACCGGTACTTCAGGACTTATGAAAAAAAATACGCCTTCGACAGGCCCTCATCCGGTAATTGACAATGCCGTATCAAGGCGCTTGGATACTTCCGCTGTGGAGAAACATTGCTGGAAAGTGTTCTTTGCCATTTCGCATTGCTTTTTATAGAAGTCAGTATCCTGTAAAAGTTGATCTACGAATTGTGCAAACTGGCCGGGCGTTTCAGCTACCAGGCAGCCGTTGTTGCTTTTAAACGGCAGGCCATCCGTTCCTCTTTCCGTACATACTACCGGCAGACCGTGTGACAAGGCCTCCACCACTTTTACTTTCACCCCTGTTCCTTCCAGCATGGGCGATAATGCTACACGGGCATTGACATATATGGTTTCAAGATGCTCAACATAGGGCATCTGCGTTACATTTGGCAGGTCCTTTGGCACATGCGCAGTAATGGAACCTACCACCGCCAGCCTGATGCCGGGAGACAACAACGGATACACTTCATCAAAGAACCAGGCAGCCGACATTACATTTTTAGCGTTATCACTGGCTACATACACCAGATCAAATTCCGGATTTGAGCTGCTGCTGACCGGTATGGGATCAGGCAACATCATGGGAATATATTTCACGCGATCACCCAGGAACTGTGAAAAGAAATAAGACTCTTCAGGTGAAATAGCCCATACCTGGTCATAAAGTTCCAGGCGCCTTAATTCATCGCCCAGCGCCACACTTACGTCAAACCCATCTTCATGCTGCAGCAGTGAAGATTCCAGGTCATGTGTATCTATGATGGTCAGAGATTTGGCAGCGAGGGGATTTTTATAGATCAGGTCTGCCCAGAAAGCATAGCTGATGATAATATAATCGTAATGCGTTTGGGAAAGCAAATCATTGAACTGCTGCTGCAGATGTAAAGTTACCCGGTTAAGAATCCCCCCTTTCGGATTGGTCTTCCTGATGAATGACTTGTTCTTCAGTTTATATCCAAAAAAATAGGAAACCGGATCCTTTTTCTTCGGTTTCCGTTCCAGCAGGTATACCTCGTTTACGAGGCCTATTTCCTTCAATCCCGCTATTCCTTCAGCGGTAAAAGTGCCCCAATGTTTTTCAGATACAAAATCGACCTCCAGGTTCCTTTTCTTGAAATATTCCAGGAAACCTAACGCCCTGGTCACATTGCCTGCATTTTTCGCCAGTGGGTTCACAGGAAAGTAGAACAATAATCGCTTCACTTATAAAATATTAAAACGTACGGTCTTTATAACATAATTACAGCGTCGATCTTCGACACCTCTTTATAATAATTGATCACCTCTTCTTCATCCTGCACCTGTGTCTTTATGGTAAATGACCTGTATTTCCCGTTGGATGAATTGATAGCAGTGATCATCGCGGAAGCACCGGCAAATACCGACTCCAGCTCAGCGATTTTTTCTTCTTCTGCTGCCTTAACGATGAACTTAAAAGTATACGTAGTAGGATAGACCAGAGACTGCTGCAATAACGCCCGAAAATTCTCGTATGGATCTCCGCTCAAGTTGGCATCCCTGTTCACTTCAATTGCCATTTTCTGTATTTATTAATTACCCAACCTGCAAATTAACTAAGGCCAACCTAAAAAGCCTTTTACAACTTTTTGGTCAGCCCTGATGCATTTAGCGGTTGTAGTATTTATTTACCGCATCGGTCCTGCTACGGACGTGCAGTTTCTCGTAAATATTATGAACGTGCCGTCTCACTGTTTCTATACTGATAAACAGGTTGCTGGCAATTTCCTTATAGAGGAACCCTTTGGACAACTGGTCCAGGATTTCTTTTTCGCGGGTGGTCAATGCTTCCAGTGCCGGATTAGGTTTGGCTTGTTTCTGGAAAAAGGCCACTACCCTTCTGGCAATCTGTGAGCTCATAGGTGAACCACCTTCATGCAAGTCCCTGATGGCTTCCAACAGCTCACCGGGAGAGGTTTTTTTGAGGATGTACCCACTTGCACCGGCTTCCAGTGCCATGAAAATTTTGTCATCATCTTCATATACAGTGAGCATCATAAACTGCATATCCTGGTACTCTGCTTTCAACCGGGCAATACATTCAATACCATTCATCCCACCTGGGAGATTAAAATCCATCAGTACTACGTTAGGCAGTAATTGAGGGATTTGCTCCAGCGCGGTTTCTGCATTATTGAAGGTGCCAACACAGGCATAACCGTCAGAACCATTAATCAGCAATTCCATAGCCGTGCGGATATCATGGTTATCTTCTACTATTGCAATAGAAATGATGTCCATGTTATCCTGGGACTTCTTCTTTGAGTATACCGTCATGTTTATAGGAATTATAACACTTAAATGTTACTTAAAACAAATGTATGTTAATTTAGTGGGATATCGAGAAAAACTATTGTTCCATTGTTGGAAGTAATATCTGCATTACCACCCACAGCCATCATCCGCTTCTGAATATTTTTCAAGCCATTGCCAAACAAACGGACTTTCTCCTGGTCAAACCCTTTGCCATTGTCTTTGATCATGATCGTCATGTTTTTATGCATTTTCACTTCTATAATTACCTCGGTAGCCTTGGCATGTTTTACCACGTTATGCAACGATTCCTTTACGGCCAGGTAAATGTTCCGCCGCGTACCGCCGCTAAGTTTGATGTCCGGAATAACTTCAGGGAAGAAAAACTGATGCGAGATGTGCGCATGCTCCAGGAAATCGGCAGCAAAACTGCGCATATACGCGATCAGATTGGCCAGGGAATCATTGGAGGAATTCATCGCCCAGATGATTTCACTCATCTTGTCGATCATCTCCCCGGCGGTTTCACTGATTCGCTCAATCTCTTTCGTTTGTGATGTATCCGGTATCTTTCTTTTGGCTATTTCACTCAGCAGCCTGATCGTGGACAAACCAGACCCCAAATCATCGTGCATATCACTGGAAATACGCGCCCGCTCTTGATCTACTGCCTGCTCTTTCTCCAGTTTCAGTTTCTCATGCCTTATTTTATAATCAAGATACAACGTGGAGAAATAATATGCAATGCCTAACAGCAACAACAATAATAAAAATCTAAACCACAACGATTGCCAGAACGGTATCCTGATCTGTATCTCCAGCATGGTAGGCGTGGTATTCCAGCTGTCATCATTATTGGAGGCCTTTACTTTAAACACATAACTGCCCGGATGCAGGTTTGTATAACGCGCCATCCTGAACGTACCAGCTTCCACCCAGTCTTCATCCGCACCTTCCAGCTTATACTGCACCTTGTTTTTCAACGGATTGGTATATTCCAGCGGCACAAACTCTATGGCAATCGTATTCTGATTGTACGGCAGCTCCACCCGCTTCAGCAACGAGATAGCGGTATCGGACTCATAAGGCTTGTCCAGCACTTCCATCCTGCGGATGATCACCTTGGAATTGAACGGGTTTTTCCGGAAATCTTTCGGATAAAAACCATTTACGCCACGGGTACCGCCAAAAAACAACTCCCCGTCAATAGACTTATAAAAGGCGCCGGTGTTGAACTCGTTTGACTGCAGCCCGTCTTCATGATTAAACGTGGTGATTTCCCGGGTTACCGGGTTGATCTGTGTAACACCTTTGTTATGGCTCACCCAGATACGGTCTTTATCATCCAGCAACACACCATACATGTAATCATTGATCAGTTTCGGATAGTCGTAGCTGTTATAATGTGTTTTCAGTCGCTCTGAAGCATCATATACAAACAACCCCTTACTGGTCGCTATCAGCAGTTCTTTGTGTGGTGTTTTGTTGATCCCCTTTACAGTGGTGCCTTCCGGCAACTTCACATACCGCCATTGAGATTCTGCCAAATGCCTGATATACAAGGCCGACTTGGTACCCACATACTGATTGCCCATATGGTCTTCGAAGTAGGTGGTCAGCATTTCATCCTGGAAATCATGTACTACAGACACAGTATAATCAAACCCGCCATGTTCTTCAAAACGCAACAGGTAACGGCCATAATTAAAATACAACTCTCCATTGGCCCGCTTGAACAGGAAGGGGAACGGGTCTTTCTGTGGTGGCAGTTTCAACGCCTCCACCTTAGCGGTCAGGTCCCTGAAGCCTTTGGTTTGCACATTGAACAACCCGATATGCATCCCGGCAAAGTGCAGCCACAGGTGCTCAAAATTTTCGCGACAGATAGCTCCCAGATCGTTGCCAGGAAACTTATGCGGATACAACTCATTGCTGATACGCTCCAGGAATTTGCCCTGATCCCCGTAGATGTTCAGTCCGTCACGCATCAGGCCCACATACAGCTTACCATCGTCGTGTTTATACACGGCCTGTACCATATTATGGGAGATATAGGGAGAACGGTACAGGTTGAACACCTTTTTATGCGGAGAATATTTTTTCAGTCCGTCCCCGTCAGTGCCGACCCACATATTATCGGAGCCATCACGGTAGAGATAGCTGACGAGGTTAAAGGAGCGTGTTTCAAAAGTATTGAAGCTCACGATATGCCGGATAATTTCATTGCGTGCGATGCTATAGATCAGAATACCGTCCGTTCCACCGATCCAGGCGTTGCCTTCATGATCGATCTCCATCACAATAGGCGTAAAGGCATCCCCCCATTCATTGCGGTAGTCATAGCTCAGATCGCTGAATTTATTCCGGCGTTTGTTGAAGACGATAATGTGGCCTTCGCTGACGATCAACAGGGAATCCGCATTCAGGTTGCGCATGATAGGGCTTTTGCCCACACCTGGCAGACAGTAGGTTTGCAGCCGCAGCGTTTTAATATCAAGGGCCAGCAGTTCCCCTTCGTCGCCGCTCATCCAAATGGTATTACCGTCTTTCAGCAGCGCAGAAGGGATAATGCCCATTCGCTGAAACTGAGGCGGATACAAGATAATACGGCGGGTAGCGTAAGTGCTGTCGTCCAGTACATAGAGACCTTTCATGGGCCGCCATACCCAAATGCTCCGGGTAGCGGGGTCTTCGCCCAATATCCTGAATTTGACGTTGGCATCCCGTTCCTGTGCATTCACATTAGAGGTGTCTACCAATACGCTGCGGAAATTATTACGGTATTTATCGTAGAGGCTGATACCATTGTTATGGGCCAGCAACAGCTGATGACGGCTGTCGCGGTAGAAAGAGTATCCTTTATATCCTTTCAGGTCAAACCGGTTGATCACCGCCCGGTTACCATTGCTGCCGCGGGGTACCAGTTCTCCCTTCCCCTCTCCCGCTCTTAGCTGGGAACTGGGCTTGTAACGGTATTCGTTGAAAGTATATCCGTCGAAACGGTTGATACCATCACGGGTGGCAATCCAGAGAAACCCCTGATCGTCCTGTGTGATATCGAAGACTGTACTTTGGGAAAGCCCGTCATTTACGCTGTAGCTGTCAAAAATATACGGCTTCTCTTGCGCGTATAGCATGCTGGTGCCCAACAGAAGGGCGCATAGGCTCAGGTGAAAAAGTCTTTTCAAGTGGCGGGAATAAAGCACGCTGATTTAGTTATTGATAGTAAGCTGGTTTAGGCTGTTTTTGCAAATATATAATTCTACGCCACACTTTGTAGCTATTTTGTATTTTTCTTGCGGTTTAACAGATTGGAAATAAATATTATAATTAATGCCCATACTTTTCTATTACACGCAACTTTCGTTTTCCGGTGCTTTCAGGCCGATGATTTTCGCGAAACAAATCCTGACCCGTAGCTTGTTATTGCTGATGCTGACAACCATATGCCTGCGGGCATCGGCACAAAATGACCGGCACTATCAAATACGCCAGTTGGAGGCGCAGCCTCCTCTGAAAAGCATACGGGGCCTCAGTGCCGTGAGTGACGACGTAGTATGGGCTTCCGGCACTGGTGGCATGGTAGGCCGCAGCATCAACGGTGGCAACAGCTGGGAATGGCATCAGATAAAGGCATGTGATAGCTGCGACTGGCGGTCCCTCTACGCCTTTAACGATCAAAAAGCAGTGGTGATCAATGCCGGAGAGCCGGCCCATGTATTCCTTACGGAAGATGGCGGCCAGTCCTGGAAGCGGGTATATTTCAATGCTACGCCCGGCATTTTCTTCGATGCCGTTGTTTTTTATAATGAGCAGGAAGGCATTGCCATCGGCGATCCGCTGCAGCAACATTTTACGGTGCTCCGCACGCACGACGGCGGCCATACCTGGCAATTGGATACACCGGCGCAATCTCCCGAAGCTGTTGCCGGAGAATCTATTTTCGCTGCCAGCGGCACCAGTCTCATCGCCCGCAAGGGGCTGACCGTCTTTGTTACCGGCGGCACCGTATCGCGCCTCCATCAGCTGTCCGGCTCCCGCTGGAGCAGCACGCCGCTGCCGCTGCTTCAGGGACAACCCAGCACCGGCGCCTTTTCCGTGGCATTTCTGAATAACCGTACCGGCATCGTAGTCGGCGGCGACTACAGAAAAGACACTATTCGTCAACAAAACTGTCTGCTTACCAGCGATGGCGGCCGCACCTGGACCAGCCCCCGCACGGCGCCAGGTGGTTTCAAATCAGCTGTTGCCTGGCTTACCCCGCAGATACTGGTCACTACCGGCACCTCCGGCACGGATATTTCTGTGAACGGCGGCAAAGACTGGACGAAAATTGGAGAAGGATTTCACTGCGCAGCAAAATCAAGAAACGGAAAACGCCTATTTTTGGCGGGCAAATCCATTGCTCATTTAGAAATTTAAATATTTGGTTATTTGTTTATTGTGTGGAGGCAAGGGTTCTGGCCAATAAAGCCAATCAAATATCTAAATAACAAAATTCTCAAATGAAAAAGGTGCTCCTGGAAAGGCGCACCGGAAAAATAGGTTAAAGCAAAAAGTACATTTACAATATGAAGTTACTAACTAATCAAGTCAATTTTCACTCTTTTTTGTCAAACGAGTGATTTAAATCGTAAACGCAGGAATATCCGCATCTAACGCGAATGTCTGTACTACTCTGATTTTTTTATGTAATTTAAGACCATGCAACAGCCGGCAAAATTAATCTGGTAATAACATCAGCTGTTGTCTGTGATTCACAAAAAGAGACTATGCAAGTTGAAACCTCGTCCAGTAAATACGGTATTAAACATTACCCTGATGCTATCCGGGAATGGAAGAAAGAAGGAAACTATTTTTGTTTTTACACCAGCGAAACTATTTTGGAAGTAAGGGTGATCGCCGACAAGATCATCCGTTTCCGTTACGCTGCCGACGGCACTTTCCAGCGTGATTTTTCCTACGCTACCAGCGATACACTTGAAGAATCCCCTATCTCCTTTGGCATTAAAGAATGGGAGGAAACTTTTGAAATATATACCGACGTCCTGAAAGTATTCATTGCCAGAGACAACCTGCGTATCACCATCACCGATAAAGACGGGAAAGTGATCAACCAGGATGAAATGGGCTTTCACTGGCAGCACTATCTGCAAAAAGGCGGTAAAATCGTTTATTGTAGCAAACTCGTCCAGGAAGACGAATGTTTTTACGGTCTTGGCGATAAGCCCACAGATCTAAACCTTCGCGGCAAACGCCTCGAAAACTACGGCACCGATGCCTACGGTTATCAGAAAGACACTGATCCCCTGTACCGTAACATCCCCTTCTATTATGGGCTGCATAATGGTATCGGGTATGGTATCTTCTTCGACAATACTTTCCGTACCATCTTCGACTTCGGCAAAGAACGGGAAGACGCCTGCAGCTTCTGGGCCCGCGGCGGGGAAATGAACTACTACTTCATCTACGGTCCCGAACTGCTGGATGTTGCCTCCTCTTACACCCGCATTACCGGTACCCCGGAACTGCCGCCCCTCTGGACACTCGGCTACCACCAATGCCGCTGGAGCTACTACCCGGATAAACGGGTACGCGAAATTGCCGCAGAATTCAGAAACCGCCGCATCCCCTGTGATGTCATCTACCTCGACATCGACTATATGGATGGCTTCCGCTGCTTTACCTGGAACAAAGAATATTTCCCTGATCCTGTAGGCCTCATCAAAGACCTGACAGCACAAGGCTTCAAAGTGGTGGTGATCATCGATCCCGGCATCAAAGTAGACCCGGACTACAGCATCTACCAGGAAGGCGTGAAAAACAACTACTTCTGTAAGCGGGCCGACGGCGCGCTCATGGAGGGCGATGTATGGCCAGGTAAATGCGTATTCCCCGACTTCACCAATCCCGAAGTCAGGGAATGGTGGAGCAGCCTCTTCAAAGGCCTTGCTGAAACCGGCGTCCGCGGTGTTTGGAACGATATGAACGAACCGGCTGTCTTTGAAATGGGCACTTTCCCGGAAGACGTACGGCATGACTACGACGGCGAAGAAGTAAGCCACCGTAAAGCCCACAACGTATACGGCCACCTGATGAGCAAAGCCACAGCTGCCGGTATGAAAAAATACCTGCTGCCTAACCGGCCTTTCCTGATCACCCGCTCCTGCTACGCCGGCGCACAACGCTGGTCATCAGTATGGACCGGCGATAATGTCTCCAGCTGGGAACACCTCTGGCTGGCCAGCATACAATGCCAGCGCCTTGCCGTTTCCGGCCTCTCTTTCGCCGGCAGCGATATCGGCGGCTTTATCGGGGAACCGGATGGTGAGCTCTATACCCGCTGGATACAGCTGGGCACTTTCCACCCGCTGATGCGTACCCACTCGGCCAGTAATGAAACCGGCTTCAACCAGGAACCATGGAGCTTTGGTCCGGACTATGAAAAAATAGTGGCCAAATTCATTTCCCTGCGTTACGAACTGTTGCCTTATCTATACACCACTTTCTGGCAATATGCCACCTATGGCACCCCCATGCTGCGCCCGCTTGCTTTCGTGGCACAACATGACCCTGCCACGCACAACTGCACCCACGAATTCATGATGGGCGACGCGCTGCTGATCAGCCATGTCAGTGAAGAAGGAATGAAGGAGAAAGCGGTGTACCTGCCACAAGGAAAATGGTTTTACTTCTGGAATGATACCGTATACAACGGCGGACAACAGGTTACCGTACCTACACCACTGGAGGAAATGCCACTGTTTGTAAAAGCTGGCACCGTCGTTCCCCGATATCCTGTGATGCAGCATACGTACGAAACACCGGTTACCGAAATGCTGCTGCATGTGTATTACGGCGAAGAAACCACACAGAGCACGCTCTATGAAGATGCCGGCGATCACTATGGCTACAAGAACGGCCAGTATAATGTGATCAACTTCAAACAGGTTTCTTCTGCAGAACAATTTATGCTGAAGAAAAAATATTATGTCAACTATGAAGTAGCGTATACCCATCACCGTATTATACTGCACGGACTGCCTTTCAAAGCAGGTACTGTACTGATAGACGGAACGCCACTGACCTTAACGAACAACAATTATTTACCCGACGGCACTATTTCGTTTATAGCTGACCGTGGGTTCGAAAATATTACGATCCACAAAGCATAATATATTTTGTTGCAAGGCCGGTCATGTGAATCCCGATGGATGTCCATGACCGGTTTTTCTTTTTCAGGACGATCACACCGGTCTTCCTAACTGGTTCTGGATCAAGTTGAAAAGTTGGGGACCGAAAAACGGTGTATCTGTTTTCTTGTTTTGTATTTTCAAAATTTTCTAAACCTGGTTCACCCGGCTTTAACGGATATCTAATGCCTGATGCACTCCCCCTGAATATTTTCCCTGCAGCCAGACCCTACTATTGGATAATCTTCAGTATAGCCATCAAATGGCTTTTGCTGATAATGCTATCTTTAGCTATCATCAGTATCATTCGTTATGGCAAAACAGATTTCTATCATCACCTTCACCGGCAGGCTCGGCAACCTGATCGGTTACAGGCGTAATGGCAAACACTTCCTGCGAAGCATGCCTTCATACGTCCGGCAGACGGTAGCTACCCGCAGGGCTGCTCAACGATTTGGCGTGGCCAGCAAAAAAGGAGCGCTCATCCGCAGTGCTTTCTCCGGCAGGTTGGACGCTGGTTGCGATAGCGGGCATATCAACAGGCTAACCAGCGCACTCATTCCCGCCACCGGTAATAACATCAGGAGCATTACCGGCTTCAGGTTCAACCGGCATACGGGAACAGACAGGTTTCTCATCCATGCACCCAGGCTTTCCCATGATGGCATCCTGTACATTTCGCCACAGGCATTACCTGCATGCAAAGGCATCAACAGCCTGGAAATAAAAGTGATCGCCGCCCGTATACATTTCGCTACACACCAGGTAGTAGGTACAGAAAGCGCTGTACTCATAGTAAAAACCGGAGAAGATTTTAAAGGAGCAGCATGTAATGTGGACGTACCGGGTAAAGGAACATTGATAGTTGTTCTACAGGTAAGAGGTATACAGGAGCATGTTCCTTCCTGCAACACGAAATACTTCGCCGCTGATATTATTGCAGCAGAGCCGCCACAACCCCTGCCGGAGATCCTGCACAAACAGATCTGTCCGGAACTCCCCCGGTTAAAACTGCTATCAGAAAAAATACCTGCCGCTGCATCAGTGCAACTCCTGCTCCCTGTCATCCAGCGGGAATAAGCCGTTATCCTGCCTGGCAACTGTATACTGATGAATAAACAGAACTCCCTTTGAACTACATACTCCAACCTATTATCCGCAGGCTTAACCTACGGTCTGCCTTTACATGCATGTCCTGCATCTTCTCCATCCTTCCTTTTATATTTCATTAAAACTATACATCCAAAGAACACTCCCGCATCAAGTCCACCTTTACCCCTGGGTTACTATAGGCGTGCTGTATGTACCATAGCGATATATCCAGGGAAACACTCCTTTCTCATTGCTGTCGACAGGCAATGTGTTTTTATTCCATCCCCCTACTTTTCGACTTGATCCCATGTATGCAGGTCATCGTACCGGTCTTCCCAACTGGTTACCCATATGCAATTCATCGCCCACGGTTACCTCATCAGTAAACACGTGCACGCTCATCGTCTGCAACGTTCACGCCTATCCGCAACAGCTTCAGCTGTCAACTATCTGGGCGCATAAAATAAAAGAAGGAAAATCAATACAACTGGCGAAAGAAGGTTTTAAAAGAAAAAGGCTCTCAGATAGAGATCTGCCGCCGGGTTCCTAACCTATGCCAACTTTAGAGACCATAAAATTAATGGCTTAAATGCTATGCACAAAATTCAGATAGCCGCGAAAGGCAGAATGAACAAAATGAACGAATTCGTTAACATTGAATTAAGAAATTGGCATTATAGCGTGGTTAGGTTTCCGGCAATTTAAAATCTTAGTCCTCCGAAACATAGGTCAACAAAGCGTTTCAGAAACAAAATCCATTTAGCAACAGCGGCAAAAAAATCCGGATATCCTGTTATGCGGACCATGTCGGGAAAGTGACAGGTTGTTCCCAATCATACCTGCATGTCAAAATATCCGGGTATATACAGCTCAATAAAAAATCGACAAAAAGAAAATAGAGATCAGCGCGCAAAAAACCAACAACACAAAAATTGCGCGGAACAAAATCTCAGTTCTGTCAGGAGCGGATTCCAGGCCATTCAATTCATGAGGTCCATCTCCGTGGTTGATTATCAGGTTCTTCATACGAACAAATTAAAGGATTCACAATAAAATAGCGCAAACATTGCCACCAGAGCCTTATTCGTCATTTACTCCCTTATGAAAGTACAAAATAAAAAGCTAAAATGGACAACTTTTATCCTTCATTTTGGTGCAAAAACCCGTTCATTTTGTTCAACCCTTTTAGTTCCGCTTTTTCCGCTTGCCCGCGTCCTGGTGGGGCAAAGTCGCAGGAGCAGGTGACGCAGGGGGCGTTGCGACAGTGGTACTGTCTTCACCAATATCTTCCGGCGTTACCAGCTCTCCCCTTTTGTAATAAGCCTTCGCCATTTTACCGGTATCTTCGTCATACAGCTTCCATACGCCGTTGCGCACGGAATTACCCTGCCGCACAATCACCACCGGCGTTTCCTGCTGACTTACAGGGTCTACCACCATCACGGTATCTTTCTGCCCTTCTATTTCTGTGGCCATATAAACTCCTTCCTCCGCACGTTTACCATTAGGATAAAAGTATTTGCAATAACCGTCGAGCACATTGTTCTTATAGGTTTCTTCAGCGATGATATTACCACCGAGAGACGTTTTCTTCCAGACGCCTTCCTTGCGGCCGTTTTTATAACTTCCTTCCCAGATATACCCGGGCTCGCCACGCAGCTCATCCACTTGTTCTATCCAATAGCCCTGCTTACGCTGCTGGGCATCTTTCTGGTTCCTGGTTTGTTTAGGCTGCCCGGCCTGCCCTTGCGCATAACCTGCTGTTACCAGCATTAGCCCGATGAATGTCCCCACTATTATTTTTCGCATATGCTGTTATTTTATCACAAGTTAAATAATTCTGACATGTATTTCTCCGGACAATAAAAAAGCCGGTGCATCATGGGGTGTGCACCGGCTTCGCTGTTTTTTAGTTGCGTTACTATTTATGTAGTTTAATATCTCCCAGCTTGGTATCCTTACCCCGCTCAATGGTCACATTGTTAATGGTAGTGTCTTTGTACCCATTGGATGTGTTCACATAAACATTCCAGGTACCGGTTTTCAAACCGCGCACTTTAAACTCACCGCTTCTCCAGGGCAAAGCATACAGTGTGTCCTTGTTGCTGTTGTAAACGGAGATCACAGGGTAGGCATCCCAGGGCGTAACGCGGCCGGAAAGACTGCCCATTTTCAGGATAGTGAATACGTTAATGTATGGACGCAGAATGAATTTACCGTTCCAGGTACGGATAATGGAGCGTTGTATATCGAAATCCAGCCACAGCTGCAGATTATCGCTAGACACTTCGTCCCATTCATTATGCCTGATCCTTACAATAATTTTTGACTGGCCGGACACAGAAGTAACCGGATAAGTCACATTGTTTTTCACAAGGGAATTGTTACTACCAATAGTAATACGGATCTGTTTCATCACGCCTTTCTTCACCAGGCCACCGGCCAGCAAAGTATCAGCGCCATTCCGGAGGGTCAGCAGATCATACACGCCCGGATGAATGCTCAGCGAATCCCATACCAGGCAGGAGTCACGGCCCTGACGGTCATGATCATGATCTTCATCCCACCAGCAACGGTCACTGTCATTCCAGATGTCGTTGTCTGTCTTTCCGCAGGTATCTACCAATACCTCTACCTTACGGATGTCGAGCAATACCTTGTCGAACAAACCGGGATCATCTGAAAGAAACAAACTAACCTTCTGCTGATTTTGGGGAATCGGCTCTGTAGATGAAGACTGGTCCTTTTTACAGGAGTACAGCAGGATGGCGGCCAGCAATGGAATAGATAATGCCAGCAAGCCCCGCTTAAGGAGAGTACTTTTCATACTTTGTAGGTTTTTATACAATAAAAAAATTATGGCTGATGCATGATAACACTTAGCAGATAGGACCGGTATTACTCCGGCTGATTAGTGGTCTTCTTCGGCGTGTTCGGTATTCGTTAACCAGGCGATGACTAATTGCTATATGCTATTCAAAAACGCTTGTATCTCTCCTCTTATTGCAGTCTCTCAAACGTCATGATAATAGATGGAACAAAAAGGAAAAGGTTTAAAGACATGAAAAGAAAAATCCGGTACCCGGACAGTGCCGGATACCGGATTCAAATAACATGTATGTCAAACAATTATGCAGTAACGGGTTTCAATATGGTTACGCCCAGTGGCGGAATACGCAGGGACAGGGTGTATTCGCGGCCATTATAAAATTGTTTTGCTGCCTGCAGCTGACCGGTATTTATCACCCCGCTTCCATAATACCGGGGATGATCACTGTTTAATACTTCTTCCCATAAACCTCCCAGCGGGATGCCCACCGGGTACTGTTCCCGGGGCACCGGTGTCATATTCAGCACGACCAGCATCACATCACCTACTGCTTTACCTTTGCGCATATAAGCCAGCACACAATTGTCATAATCATTGACTATCATCCACTCAAAACCGTCTCCTTCAAACTGTAATTCATACAAAGCAGTGGATTCCCGGTACAGCCGGTTGATATCTTTTACAAAATCCTGTATCCCCTTATGTGTAGCATATTTCAGCAGATGCCAGTCCAGCTCCCGTTTGTAGTTCCATTCGGAAGTCTGTCCAAACTCCCCGCCCATAAACAATAATTTAGTACCGGGATGGGTATACATATAACCGTACAACAACCGCAGGTTAGCGCATTTCTGCCAGTCATCGCCCGGCATTTTATACAGCAACGGCGATTTGCCATGTACTACTTCATCATGGCTCAGCGGCAACATATAATTCTCGCTGAAAGCATACACCAGGCTAAAGGTCAGATCGTTCTGATACCATTTCCGGTGAAGGGGATCTTTTTTGAAATAATCCAGCGTATCATTCATCCAGCCCATCATCCACTTCATGCCAAAGCCAAGCCCACCTACAAACGTAGGTCTTGACACGCCATAATGATTCGTGGAATCTTCCGCAATGGTCTGCACATCGGGGAACAGGGCATAGATAGTTTCATTCAGTTTTTTGAGGAAACTGATCGCTTCCAGGTTTTCATTGCCACCCAGTTCGTTGGGTTCCCAGCCGCCTCGTTGGCGGGAATAGTCCAGGTGGATCATAGAGGCCACTGCATCTACCCGCAAGCCATCGATATGGAATTTGTCCAACCAGTAAATAGCATTGCTGAGCAGAAATGACCGCACTTCGCTGCGGGAATAATTAAAGATATAGCTGTTCCAGTCAGGATGATATCCTTTGCGCATATCTGCATATTCATATACATGGGAACCATCAAACCGGTACAATCCATGTGCATCATGCGGAAAATGCGAAGGCACCCAATCGAGGATCACCCCGATACCTTCCTGGTGAAAGGCTTCTACCATGTCCATAAAATCCTGCGGAGTTCCAAACCGGGAAGTGGCGGCATAATAACCGGTTTGCTGATATCCCCACGAGCCGTCAAACGGATGTTCCATCACCGGCATCAACTCCACATGCGTGAAGCCCATCTCTTTTACATAGGGCACCAGTATGGCGGCAATTTCGCCATAGGAATAAAAGCTTTCTTCGTCATTAGGATCGGGCTTACGCCAGGACCCTAAATGCACTTCATATACCGCAAAAGGGCTGCTCAGCTGATTGTGTTTCTTCCTGCCCTGCATCCACTTTTTGTCGTGCCAGGTATGGTCCAGCGGATGCACCACGGAAGCTGTTTTAGGGCGCACTTCCCAACGGGTGGCATACGGATCACCTTTAAAAAGTTCTTCCCCGCTGTTGGAGCGGATAAAGTATTTGTACAGGCTACCGGCTTCCACACCGGGAATAAACCCTTCCCAGATACCGGAACTGTCCCACCGGGGCAAAAGGGTATGACAGTAATGGTCCCAGTTGTTAAAATCACCCATGACGGCCACAAAGGCGGCGTCCGGAGCCCATACGGCAAAATAGGTGCCTGCTACGCCTTCGTACTCGAGCGTGTGTGCACCGAATTTTTCGTATAGCCGGTAATGTGACCCCGCCTGAAACAGGGCAATATCTCCGGAGGAAAAAAGTGAAAATGGTTCTACTGACTGCAAAGGGCGATTGATAACTCCGGTCATAGTAACGTGTGAATTGGGTGTCTGGATAAACAAGATAGTCTAAATTTGGCTATTTTGTCGTTTAGTATTTGGTTATTTGAGATTTAAGAATTTGCGAAATTAGGGTATTTGAGAGATTTTCCGACCGGACCACTGCGACACCAAAAAAAATTTGGGTATCTCAATATTCAGGTGCACCAGGCAGCCCAAATATCAAAATACCCAAATATCAAAATATTAAAACGACTTAGTATTTGCGTTTAAACGGAGGTTTGCCACCGCCGGAAAACTCACGTTTTTCGCCGGAACGCGGACCACCAGAGGTCCAGGTCTTTTTACGCGGACCACCTTCGCCACGGTTGTTGCCATTGAAACGGCCACCACCGCCGCCTCCGCCACGTTTGTCACCGTCCTGAGACATTTCAATCCGTACAGCACGACCATTGTATTCTACTTTTTTGAAGCTCTGGGTCACTTTGTCCAGCTCGTCATTTTCCACTTCAAAGAAAGAGTAAACACCTTTCAGATCGATACGGCCGATTTTGTTGCCACGAACACCGGTGTTATCACACAGGTAACGGAGCATGTCGCCGCGGTTGAAATCATCTACGGAACCGAGGTTGATGAACAGGCGGGTGTATTTGCCGGAACCACGACGGTCACCGCGACCATCCTCACCGAAGCGTTTGTCATCTTTCGTGTTCAGGTCCGGAGCATCCTGGTAGTATTCGAGGAACTGGTTGAATTCCAGGGAAGCGAAACGTTTGATCAGCTCTTCCTTGGTCATCGTGGAGAACTCTTCGTATATACGTTCCAGGTATGGTTCGATCTGTTCTTCGTTGACAGTAACGTTGTGTACTTTATGCACAAGGCCAAACAGTTGTTTTTCGCAAACGGCGAAGCCATCGGGCACTTCAGCTTTCACAAATTTTTTGCCGATCACTCTTTCGATCTGGCGGATTTTTCCGGTATCACGGCTGCTGATAACAGCGATGGATACACCGGATTTACCGGCACGACCGGTACGGCCGCTACGGTGTGTGTAGTTTTCCACGTCATCCGGCAGGTCGTAGTTGATAACGTGTGTTACGTTGTCAACGTCGATACCACGGGCAGCCACATCGGTAGCTACCAGTACCTGCAGGGCTTTTTCACGGAAACGTTTCATCACCTTGTCACGCTGCTGCTGGGTCAGGTCGCCATGCAGGGCGTCAGCATTGTAACCATCCTTGATCAGGGATTCAGCGATCTCCTGAGATTCAATTTTGGTACGGGTGAAGATGATGCCGAAGATATCGGGGTTATAATCCACGATACGTTTCAGGGCAGCGTATTTATCACGTGGGCGTACCACATAGTATTCGTGTTCGATGTTGACGTTACCGCTGTTTTTGGTACCAACGGTCAGCTCAAACGGATCTTCCATGTATTTTTTCGCGATACGGCGCACTTCCTGTGGCATCGTAGCGGAAAACAGCCAGGTTGTTTTGGATTCCGGCGTGTTGGACAGGATGCTGTTGATGTCTTCCTGGAATCCCATGTTCAGCATTTCATCGGCTTCGTCCAGTACGGCATACCGTACGTTATCGAAGTTGATGGCGCCACGATCGATAATATCGAGCAGACGGCCTGGGGTGGCTACCACAATGTGTACGCCTCTTTTCAGCTCGCGCAGCTGTTGCACGATGCTGGAACCGCCATATACCGCCACAATGTTTACTTCACCAAGGTATTTGCTGAAGTTTTTGAGGTCGTTGGTGATCTGCAGACACAGTTCACGCGTAGGGCACAGGATCAGTCCTTGTGGTTTGTTGATTTTCAGGTCCAGTTGCTGCAGCAATGGTAAGCCAAAAGCAGCGGTTTTACCGGTGCCCGTCTGGGCTAATCCCACAAAATCGCGGTCTCCGGTTAAAAGAACGGGAATAGCCTGTTCCTGGATCGGTGTTGGGGAAACGAAACCCAGGTCCGTAATTCCCTTCAAAATAGGCTCTTGTAAGCCCAGTGATTCAAATGTTGTCATTGATTTGCATTAATCGGGCTCCGTCGGGAGCCATGTAAGGCCCTTCGCCTGCGGGCGGCGGGCTGTTTAAATATTTTCTATACCAGTTCACCTTCAAGGTCGTAGTCAAACGCCTTGGTGATAAGTACATTCACAAATTCGCCGGGTTTCAGGCGTTTGGTGGTACTGATGATCACCTCATTGTCTACTTCCACGGAGTCGAACTCGGTGCGGGCCAGGTATCTACCTGCCTCTTTTTTGTCAACGATGACTTTCAGTACTTTACCTACCCTTTCCTGGTTTTTCTCCAGGGAGATTTCCTGCTGTACTTCCATGATCTCCTGTGCTCTTCTTTCTTTCTCTTCGGCAGGGATATTGTCTTCCAGCTCATAAGCGCTGGTTCCTTCTTCATGGCTGTATGTAAATACACCCACTCTGTCGAAACGCATTCTTTCCAGGAAGCCTTTCAGTTCTTCCACATCGTCTTCCGTTTCACCGGGGAAGCCGGCGATAAGGGTGGTACGGAGACAGATACCGGGTACTTTGGCGCGGATCTGGTGGACCAGCTCTTCGATTTCCTCGCGGGTGATCTGGCGTTTCATGGCTTTGAGCATGGCATTGGAAGCATGCTGCAAAGGCATATCGAGGTAGTTGCAGATGTTAGGGAACTCGTTCATCACATCAAGCACTTCCATCGGGAATTTGGTGGGATAAGCATAGTGCAGGCGTATCCATTCCAGGCCTTCCACCTGGGCCAGTGCGCGCATAAGATCGGCCAGGCGGCGCTGTTTATACAGGTCCAGGCCATAATAGGTGAGCTCCTGCGCGATCAGCATGATTTCCTTTACACCGGAACGGACCAGTTTTTCCGCTTCTTTCACCAGTTCCTCGATAGGGCGGGACACGTGGCCGCCGCGCATCAGGGGAATAGCGCAAAAGGAGCAGGTACGGTTACACCCTTCCGCGATCTTCAGATAAGCATAATGGGAAGGTGTGCTCAATAAACGTTCGCCGATCAGTTCGGATTGGTAATCAGCATCGAATTTTTTCAGGAGTAGAGGCAGTTCCATGGTGCCAAACCAGGCATCTACGCCGCCGATCTCTGATTCCAGATCGCCACGATAACGCTCGCTCAGACAGCCGGTCACATATACTTTGTCCAGCTTTCCGCGTTGCTTCAGTTCAACCTGTTCCAGGATGGTATTGATGGATTCTTCTTTGGCTTTGTCGATAAACCCACAGGTGTTCACTACCACGATGTTGTGGTCCCGTTTGGTGCTTTCGTGTACAACATCGATCTCATTGGCCAGCAGTTGCCCGCTCAGCACTTCTGAGTCTACCATGTTCTTCGAACAACCAAGCGTAATAATGTTAACCTTGTCTTTCTTTAAAGTTTTCGTCTTCAAGGGCGAATGTTTTAGAGCATGCGGCCGGTTTTTCGGCCCGCTACCGCCACGAAGACACACAGACACTAATTGTATAAAACAGCAGACTTACTGTACGTGACTTTGAGCCTTAGTGGGGGTTGAGTAAGGAAGGTGCAAAGGTAGGGAAATTATTTGGTTATTTGGCTATTTGGTCATTTTATCATTGGATTTACGGATTTTGAGATTTGGGGATTGGGGAATTTAGCCAGGTCGAAGACCAACATTTATATATAAATATTTAAATTGACAAATTAATGTTATTCAATGTTCCGGTTAAATTCCCAAATCAAAAAATCTCAAAATCCGTAAATAAAATAATAAAATATCTAAATATTTAGATGGCTAAATGAGAAAGGGTCTTATCAGCGCGCTGGTAGGCCAGTTCGCGTTTTTTGTGGTACCACCATTGTGGCGCCAGTTTGATCATCAGGTTATTGATGCCCCGGAGACCCACTATATGGTATAGCCCGTTGAGCTTACCGGCCAGGTCGTCCAGAGCACGAAGGCTCATGGCAAAGCCGCCATCCATATATTCCATATGATGCCAGTAGCCACCCGGCATAAAGAGGGTATCACCATGGTCCAGTATAGTTGTCAGCCCTTGGGCATGCGCTAACGCCGGATACTGTTCCTCATCGAGCTTTTCATGCCAGTTGACAAAGGAAGCAGCGCTCTCCACGGTAAAAGGCATGCGGTAGATGTAGGGCGACTGTTTATTCTCCAGCAACAATACCCGCTTACGGCCAATGAACTGGGTATGGAAGATATGCGACATGTCGATGTCATAGTGCATATGTGCCACTGACCCGGCTCCGCCGACAAACAGCATGGGGTATTTTTTGAGAAAACCTTTGGCGTACTGGTCGGGCCAAACAACATCCTGTACCAGTTGGGGGGCGTGTTGAAAAATATTGAACAGGAATATCCGCAGTTGTACCGGGCCCTTTTTCACCATATCAATATATTCTCCGAAGGTAATGTAGTCATCCGCTCCATTCACCAGCGTATTGGCTCCGGCACGTTCATTATTGTAAACGCCCACCTTCTTGTCCCCGACAATATGCTTGAAGTAGTCCCAGGTCCATTTGCTGTAGGCAGGTGATTGTTTACTCAGCCCTGCTGCTGAGATGACAACGGGTTTACGGGGTAAGTAATAATTTTTGCGAAACTCCTCAGGTGTGATGTCGTCAACTCGGTCTATGTTGTTTATGATCATAACTACGAATTGTTAAGTAGGATTACAAAAAAATACTATAATTCAAATGTAACAAATGCAGACTTATAAACGGACAAAATGTAAAGAGCGAAAACGTGGCCAAAAATTAAATATCCGGGCTAACAAGTTAAGCCCGGATATCTCATTTACCTAAAGTAAAATTATAAGTGGGCTTGATTCAGGTTTCAAAACAGCACACACAATACTATAATAATCAATCATTTAGACTAAAGAGTGTTTCTACAAACGCTTCTTTATCAAAGACTTGCAAATCTTCCATTTTTTCCCCGATACCGATATATTTTACCGGGATTTTGAATTGATTGGCGATGGCCAGTACTACCCCGCCTTTAGCGGTACCATCCAGTTTGGTGATAGCCAATGCAGTCACTTCAGTGGCAGCGGTGAACTGACGGGCCTGTTCCACGGCATTTTGTCCGGTAGAACCGTCCAATACCAGTAAAACCTCATGGGGAGCATCGGGAATTACTTTTTTCATGACCCGTTTAATCTTTCCCAGCTCATCCATCAGGTGGGCTTTGTTATGCAAACGACCGGCGGTATCTACGATGATCACGTCCACATCACGGGCAGCGCCGCTTTGTACCGTATCAAAAGCTACTGCACCGGGGTCGGAACCCATTTGTTGTTTCACGATAGGCACATCTGCGCGTTCGCTCCAGATGGTCAGCTGATCTACGGCGGCGGCACGGAAAGTATCGGCAGCGCCCAACAGTACGGATTTGCCGGCTTTCTTGAAATTATATGCCAGTTTACCAATAGTGGTGGTCTTCCCTACTCCGTTCACCCCTACGACCATGATCACATAAGGCTTTTTACCGGCGGGAACATCAAATTCGCGGAAGCCGCTATCGGGCGCATCCACCAGGATAGCTGCAATCTCCTCCTTCAGCAATCTGCTTAACTCACTGGTTCCCAGATATTTGTCCTTAGCTACCCGTTGTTCGATCCTGTCAATGATTTTAACCGTTGTATCAACGCCCACATCGGCAGAAACCAGGGCTTCTTCCAGGTTGTCCAGTACTTCGGTGTCTACGGTCGACTTACCGGCGATGGCACGTCCTATCTTACTGAGAAAGCTTTCTTTGGTTTTCTGTAACCCCTGATCAAGGCTTTCCTTCTTTTCCCTGGAAAATAGTTTGTTGAAAAAGCTCATAGTTTAGTTTAATTGGGCTGGAATCTTTGATTCCCTTATCTGCATTATCCGGGTGCTGGCAGGCAGCATTCGAACTGTTCCAAACAGGCTGCTAAAATACAGCTTTTGTGTTAACAATCGCACCCAAGGGGATAAAGAGACAATCTTATGGTAATATTGAGGGACACGCCTGGTAACAACACAAAAAGCTGTCCTTTAAGGGGACAGCTTTTCAGTATTATTAGTAAAGCCGAATTACTTTTGATTAATGTGCTCTTGAACTTTGTCCTTGTGCACAATTGCTTCTTTGAAAGTATATGCACCGGTTTTAGGAGAACGTACCGCTCTGATTACCTTAGTCCACACTTTAGATTCAGCTGCTGCCTTAGCATCTTTTACTTTCGAGTTCTTTGAAGCTGCTTTTGCCATTGTATTATTGTTTTTATGGTCTAATGGCGCTATGGCTATCCAGAACAGCCATTCACCATTTCACAATTACTTATTTAATTTCTTTGTGTACAGTCACTTTCCTGAGAATAGGATTGTACTTTTTCAACTCCAGACGCTCAGGAGTGTTCTTTTTGTTTTTGTTGGAGATATAACGGGAAGTTCCGGGTTGACCAGAGGTTTTATGCTCTGTACATTCCAGAATTACCTGTACTCTGTTACCTTTTTTTGCCATTTTGTATACAAATTAAGTGAGTCCTTTAGAATTAGATTTCCGTACCAGCTGCACGCAATTCTTTGACTACTGCATACAAACCTCTTTTGTTGATGGTTCTTAAACCGTCAGCAGATACCTTCAAAGATATCCATTTGTCTTCTTCCGCGAGGAAAAAGCGCTTTTTCTGCAGGTTGGGCAGAAACCTTCTCTTTGTCTTAATGTTGGAGAAGGAAACATGGTGACCTGTAATCGGCTTCTTTCCTGTCACCTGACATACTCTTGCCATGATTTAAAAAATTTAGGAATGCAAAAGTCAAACTTTTTTATTGATTTTGCAAATATTATTAGATGAATTTATTCACAATCTGGCTAAACCCGTTTAATCCCAGGTGTCAAGTAAGAAAACCAACACAGTGCAAACCATTGATTATCAATTGTTGCAGGACAAATTTACATCTGTCCGGACGAGGTCAATATTTTTTATATAAATTTTATAACAATACGACCAGACTACGCAGTACAGCACCAAGACGAACCGCTTCCAACACACGGAGCTGTTCTGTACCTTGTTTCAGTACGGCTTCTTCATGCGAAGTTACGCACATTTCGCATCCATTCAAAGCAGATACCACCAAACTCAACAGCTCAAAAAATTCTTTGCCGATTACCGGGTTGGCCATAATGCTCATCCGGATACCAGCGGGAGTAGCGGTATAAAACTCTTTATTGACGAAGTGACGGAAACGGTAAAACACGTTATTGGCGCTCATCAGGGAGGTACAGCTGATCACTTCTGCAATTTCCTTTTCGGTAGCACCTTCAGCGGTGGCCAGTTTCTCAAAGGAAGCCTGCAGCACAGGCTGTTTATCGTTGACCGCCACAGCCACCCCGATCAGGTAAGCTTCTTTTTTGGTCAGTGTGCCCGCGTTCAGGGCATTGGTAACGTTTATCTTTAAGTCTTTCAGGTAACGCGCATCGGCATTCACCAGCGCCTGCAGGCTTGCGGATGGGGTGATTCCTGCAAGGCCCACGGCCTCCAGCAGTTGAACAGCCGTATCCTGATTGGTAGTTGCAAACATAATTTATTCCGTTTATTTAAAACAAAGCAGCAAAGGACTCTTTGCTGCTTTGCGGATTATTATTCAAATAAAATTAAACAGCCAGGGTAGCTTCGCCTTTGTTCCAGTTGCAAGGGCACAGCTCATCTGTCTGCAGTGCATCCAGTACACGCAGTACTTCTTTTACGTTACGGCCTACAGACAGGTCGTACAGGGACACCCAACGTACGATACCCTGAGGATCTACAATGTAAGTAGCACGGTAAGCCACCTTTTCGTTGGATTCCAGGATACCCAGTTCAGTAGCCAGGGATTTGGAAGTGTCAGCCAGCATTGGGAATTTCAGATCACGCAGATCTTCGTGGTCTCTTCTCCAGGCAGCGTGTACAAACTCGCTGTCAGTAGAAGCACCGATCAGTACCGCGTCACGGTCAGCGAAATCCTGGGAGTGTTTGTTGAATTCGGCGATTTCAGTAGGACAAACAAAAGTAAAATCCTTAGGCCACCAGAACATCACCATCCATTTGCCAGAAGCTTTCAGCTCTTCGGAAGACAGATCATAAAACTCTTTACCCTTTTCGATGGAAACAACAGACGTTTTTTTGAATTCGGGAAACTCAGACCCTACGGATAAAATAACATTTTTCATAATTCTATATCGATTTTTGATTTACAGACAAGGCATTGTATCAATTACCGGCGCAAAGATCACTTTACATTCATTATTAGTCAAATAGATTTTTAAAATGTGACATTGAGTTTGTCTATATATGTTCCTTTTAGCAGGCACAGGAAGGATATCCGCACCCGTTTTCCCTATAATCAAAAAAAATCTCCCGGACTTAACATTTTAATGCCATTTCTGTAACTTTTTGGCACGTTATTTAGTTATATAAGCAGAGATTTTTAAATTAAACAACAGCATGGAAATGAAAAAAAAATACGTATTACTGGTGATTATTACGATTGGACTAGCTTTGATTCCGTTTATTAAAAACAGCATCATCAAACAGGATGAATTTGACGCTACCAAAGATCTGTTCATCTAGTGTTTAGCCGGTCCCATTGTGCCGATCAATACCGCCCCAGACCGGGGTCAGGACTCCATTTGCTGTTTGGTTCGTAATGCTGCCATATTGCACCCCCTACTTTCCTTAACAGTTCCCAAGCCTCGTTATCCCGGTCCCAACGCTCATCTGCGTTGTTTTTTGTAATGATGCAATACACATAGTCGCCGTGCGGCGCATTTACCAGGACCACTTCAGACCTGGACGCGTCCACCGCCCCGTTTTTGGAGGCGGTACGGATATTCGGAGGCACCATCCGCAACCCTTCTGTATCCCAGAAATTACGGGTCAGGTTACGGTACATCCGCTCACTCGCCGCATGGCTGACAACTTCCCCCTTGTAAATCTGCGCCATCAGCGTGGCCATCTCCCGCGGAGTGGTTTGCCCCCAGCCATACATTTTCCAGTCCCCTGCCCTACCCGGCGTCCGGGAATTGACCCGCGTATGCGCAAAGCCATGCGCCTCCAGCCACGTATTGATCTGCGCCCCTCCCCCAGCCAGCGCCTGCAACCACAAACTGGCGGTATTGTCACTCATCGTCAGCATCAGCATCACCACCTTGTCCAGCGTCACCTGCTGGCTGTCACGGAAAGAACCGAGGATGTCATCTCCCGGGTACAACAGCGAATCGCGGTAGGTCAACAACTGACGGTACTGCAACGCCCCTTCCTGTAACTTGTTAAAAACACCCACCTGTATCGCCATTTTCACCATGCTGGCCGTGGGAAATACCGTATCGGCGTTTATAGCCACCGTACTGCCGGTTTTCAGGTGATGGACATATACGCCAGCCTGACCGCGGTGCGCCGCCAGCAATGGCGCCAGTTTGTCATACAACCGCTTGTCTGTCTGCTGCGCAGAGGCACGCTGCAATATGATAGCGAAAAAGAGGAAAAAGATGATCTTTTGCATATTTTGGTTGATTTGCCCCGAAGGGAATGAAACAATCAGCATATCCTGTCAATCCAATATAATACAAAACCCCGGGCACCACAAAGGCCCCGGGGCGGTATCTTTCCGGTCAGTGCCGGTCATGATTACGTATTGGCGTGACCGTTATCAGGTCACTTCATTGATCAGGTCTGCGAAATTGCGGATGCCGATCATTTTGGCAGACGTATAGCCTTCGGCGTAGTCCACTCCTACCATTTTACCCAGCATTTTGGCGCGGTAAACAACGCTGTCGAAGAAGCCGGAGCCGGAAATATAAGTCTGCGGCTCATTGTCTTTCGGGGCCAGGAACTGAGAGCTGAATGCCTTGATGGCGTCCAGTTTCTTCTCTATTACCGGCGTGATGTCCACTACAAAATCAGGCTCATGATAACGGTCCTGCAGGAAATGGAACACCTGTTTAGGGCGCCATGCCTGTTGCGCTACACCATCCACGGAAGTTTCTACTTTCCGCAGTCCTGCCAGGAAACAGCTGTCGGCAATCAGTTTACCGGCGCGGCCATGGTCCGGATGACGGTCATCCATCGCATTGGCCAGCACAATGTCAGGCTGGTATTTGCGGATGGCGGTGATGATCGCCATTTGTTCCATGGTGTCATTCCTGAAGAAGCCATCAGCCAGGCCGAGGTTTTCCCTTACTTCCAGTCCCATGATCTTAGCAGCGTCCTGCGCTTCTTTCTCCCGTAACGCAGGCGTGCCACGGGTTCCCAGTTCTCCACGGGTAAGGTCAACAACCCCTACTTTCATGCCTTGCTGCGCGTGTATCATTAATGTACCTGCACAACCCAGTTCCACATCGTCCGGGTGTACAGCGATGGCGAGTATATCCAGTTTCATGCTGTAAATAAATTGAGGTGCAAAGATGGGAAATAATTGTTTACCGCATCACTTTTCGGTGCTGACGATCAGCACACCAGCCTGCCGGTTTTTGATATGATAGCGTTCTTCCAACACTTTAGGGGAAACGATTTCCAGCGAAACAAAGGTTTTGTTGTCCAGCGTCATCAGGCGGGTTTCGTCTGTAGGCGTAATAAGGTGGTCATTGACGATGTATTGAAAGCTGCTGTCATTGCCATAACGGCGCAACAGGCTATCGTATGCCGGCGCAGCAGCGCTGAGCAGGCGACGCACCCTTTTACGGGCAAAGGGTTTGGTTTCCACATATACCACGCCGTTGGCAGCCTGGCTGCCATATTTCAGAATAGCTTTTTGTCCGTGTGCAATGGTGATCAGACCGATCTGGTCAGGGGGAAGGTTTTCCATCAGGGCGGGCGTTGCCAGTACACTGTCTATTACGTACACCGGCACATCAGTTTCTTCATTTTGTGCCACTGCGCCCAGCGTGGTCAACAACAGGCTGCATAACAATATCCGAGCTTTCTTCATATAGCTAAGATAGCCATATTAATTATAAGCACGGTACCGCTGGTACATTTCCAGCTCCTGGACAATGACTTCAATGTCTTTGTCTTCCTGTTTATCGTAGTCGCTTTTCAGGTTACCGCCAAAGAAGAATGCCACTGTTTGCCATACGCGGGCATTAAAACCGCCTTTGAGCTCTTTGATGATCTCGTAACAGTTCTGCCCCGTTTCGCGGTCAATCAGTTTCATGAGGACTTTACCCTGATATACGGAGAGGTTTTGCAGTTTATCCCCGAACTGTTCTTTCATTTCCTTTTCCTTGGAGGCCAGGAAAGCTTTACGCTCTCTTTTGGAAGACATGGTAGCGAGGCGGCTGTTCACATCTTTAAGGAGACGGGCAGCGGTGCGGGCGTATGGATAGGTAACGTATACTGCATTGCGCAAGCGGTTATAACGTTCTTTTTCTTTCCGCAGGGCTTTGGGCATTCGCTCCACCACATCGAAAATAGCCAGTGTGATCACCGGGATGGTATCACTCCCTACCACGACCGCATGCAGCGCCACGGTATCCACGCCATGTGGCGCCTGCGACTGTGCGCTGGCTTCCTGCCGGCAAAACAGGATGCCCAGGACCAGGATGGCGGATAAAAGGATTTTACGGCGATGCATACTTTTTTAACGATGCTAATGGGTAAATGTTACCACAAGTTAAAAAACATTTCAGATTAAATAACAACTAAAAAGGGCTTGAAAAACCGGTCAATGCACCGGCTTCATTTTCAATACGGAATCGGCAAACTGGTTAACAGCATTTGCCACAGCGGGCAGATCGTGGCCTGTCAGCCTGCTGCCCATCACATGAGCGCCTGCGCCTGGAATGGGCACTGCAGCCTTCAGGCTGTCGGGCGTGCCCAGCTCCTGCTCCATTTTAAGGATGGCGGATACACGAACGGTAGGGTCCTGGTGCAATTCATCTTTATAATAATACAGGTTCAATACCGGCTGATGTATCTTTTTAAAAGTAGCGGGCGTCATGGAGGTTTCCAGCAGATTTTGCAGTTGCACGACGGCTTCAAGGCGGTACTTGTTGTTCCAATACTGCGCCCTGACGGCATTGGTATCGCTGGACTCCTTGTATTTGCCTCCTTTCACGAGCCGGGCCAGCTGCAGCCCCCAGGGATCGTTGGCCAGAAAGGCCAGGTCATCGTTGATGGCAATATTAGGCGACATATTAATCACGGCATATACGTCCTGCGGATAGGTGGCGGCCAGCTTCAGGGCCAGGGTGCCGCCGGTGGAAGTGCCCATGAGGATTACCTTCCGGCCCAATGCCTTTCCTATTTGCAAAGCCTCTTTGGCATCCTGCCACAGCCCGTCGGCCGTCATGGTAAGCAGCGCATCTGAAGTATCGATGCCGTGGCCGTCCAACCGGCTGAGGTACAGATTACAGCCATAACGTTTGGCAAAGTCGCGGTGGATAGGGTCACCTTCTTCCTGACTGGCGGAAAAACCATGCAGGTACACCACCGCATAAGGCGTAGTATGAAAAGGTGAATCAGCCCACACGATCCGGGCTTCATTGTTGGGCTTCAGCCGGTGAGTGGCTTCCTTGTCGTAGATGTATTGTTCCAATGCGCGGCCTTCCTGCGGTACCGCCGGCAGGGCGAGTGAATACACCGGAGCGGCGGGATGCGGGCCCACGAGGAATAATACGGCCAATAAGGCGATAAGGAGCAACGATATGCGCAGCGATCGCTTCATAGCGGGATGAATTGATTTAAATGACCAGGGGACCTGAATTACCTGAAAATCTACGTAAAATTTTCAAGCAATCCGGATCCCCTTTATTAACTAATCAAAAAATCCTTAAATATTTACCGGTGTTTTCTTTGTTGACGCATTGGCGTTTTTCTCTGTTCTCCTGGTACGTTGTACGATGCTCATACCGGTACCTACGATCGTGATGATAACACCCAGCCACAACACATTGATATATGGGAATACCAGCGCTTTCATGACTACATAGTCGCTGAAACCGGCCGCCTCTTTCACTTTCAGCTCAATTTTATTTTCCGCGGGCATGATCTTCGTAAAGCGAACGCTCAGGTTCAGCGGTGCCAGGGTGTCTTCCACGCTGTACTGATAGCTGCTGTCGCGGATGAAATAAATTGGTTGCAGGTTAAAGTGGTCATCTGTCTGCGTATGCACTTCCAGTTTAGCGCCTACTGCCAGGTCATTTTTCTCTGCGATGTAGTTTTTGTTTTTAGGCGCCGGCTCTAATGCTTTCAGCACCATGAAACCTTTAGAGAAGAAAATGGAGTCGCCTACTTTTATCTCATGTGCCACATAAGCCGTCGTGTCCGCAGTGGCAGCTTCCGCTTTGTTAGGCGCAGCAGACACATAGGTGAAGATATCTCTTGTGAAATAATGTTTGGATGCCGGGTTAGATGACAGTGCATTTTCCTTACGGTTTACAAACGCATCGGGATAGAGGGTAAATCTTTCCTTCACTTCGCCGGTGGTTTTGTCTTTGCGCTCATAGTGCATCACATAGTAGGTTTTAGGATCTCCTGTTGCGGTGGAGTCACCTACATAGGTAACGTGATAGTCGCCCATCTGCACCTGCACGTCTTTCGGCAGCATAATGTTCTCACGCGGGTTCTGTTTACTTTCCTTACGGAAGAAGCCATCGTTGAGCATCTTCATTCTGTCGATGGAGATCACTTCCATTTTGGAAGAAGAGATCAATGCACCCAGCAGCACCATGCCGAAGCCGATGTGCGCTACAGAGGCGCCGGCATTTTTCAGTTTGCCTTTGAGGCCACTGAAGATATAGGTAAAGTTGCCGGCAATCGCATAGATGCTGGCGAACAGCATGATATAAATAGCGGTGAGGAAGCCTGCACCGTAGTTATCGTAAGTGATAGGGCCTTTCCAGGCGATCAGGGCTGTGAATACTATCGCCAGTGCTGTAGGCACCCAGATTTTGCGGGTAAAGAAACCTTTAGGGGTGTCTTTGTATTTCAGGAACTGCACCACGGCGGTGAGTACGCCCAGTACGATGGCGATCCAGATCTGGATTTTATTGTAATGGAACATCACATCTGATGGCGGCGCGATATCATCCATTTTGAACAGTCCTTTCAGCCCGGTTAAAGACAACAGCTTGTTCCATACCGGGATGGAAGTGGTAAATGTGATCTGGATAGCAGCGATCAGCAGGATCAGTGAGCCAACGAACAGCCAGAATTCACGGGAGTAGGTGCTTTCCTCTTTGTTGTTGCCTGGTATTTCTTTTCTCCGCGCAATCAGCAGGAAGATGGAAGGCACGGTGAACACCAGCATACTGAACAGCAACTGGGCTGTCATACCCATATCAGTGAAGGAGTGCACGGAAGTATCTCCCAGTACGCCACTTTTTGTGAGGAAGGAGGAGTACAGGATAAGCACGTAGGATATGAAGAAGAAAAAGACAGTCGATTTCAGCGCATGGCCGGTGTGTTTATAAGCCAGGAGCGTATGCAAGCCCGCCACCATCGTCAGCCAGGGCACCAGGGAAGCGTTTTCCACCGGGTCCCATGCCCAGTAACCGCCGAAGTTAAGCGACTCATATGCCCAGGCGGCACCCATCATGATACCGGTGCCCAGCAGCGCCACCGCGAAGAGGGTCCAGGGCAGCACGGGTTTTACCCAGCCGGTATAATCGCGGGTCCAGAGGCCGGCGAAAGCGAAGGCAAACGGGATGATCATGGAAGCAAAGCCCAGGAACAGTACAGGCGGGTGGATCACCATCCAGTAGTTCTGCAGCGTGACGTTGAGCCCATTACCATCATGAATATGCTGCATATAGTTAGCCTCCTGGAAGATAGGCGCAGCCTGATTTTCAGGGGCATGTCTGAGCAACATGAACGGATTGCTGCCCACTTTATAGCCCAGGACGAAGATACCGAGCAACATGCTCGCCATGATCAACTGTGCGAGGGAGAATACCGTCATGACCGGCGCCTCCAGGTTTTTGGAAGTGCGGATCAGGATGATACCGAGAATGCTGTTCCAGATACTCCAGAGCAGGAAGCTGCCTTCCTGGTCAGACCAGAGGCTGGAGAACAGGTATTGTGTAGGCAGGTCGCGGGAAGTATTGCGCCAGGCGTATTTATATTCAAAGTAGTGATTGGAAAGAATATAGAAAAGGCAACTGAATACGGTGATCACGGCAGCTGACTGTATCACAAATGACCAGCGGGCCAGCTTTTTCCATGAATCACGTACCAGCGGCTCTTTGACTTTAACAGCGTTATAATAAGAGATCGTCGCTACCAATGATGCTACAAATGCCAGAATGGCGAAGAAATGGCCCAGTTGGCCCGGCAATAAGTGTTCCCCTTCAAATTTCATGAGAAATGATATATAGATTGAAGAATTTAAATATTTTATTATCTAACTATTTCTTATTGAAAATCAATAGCTAAATGACAAAATGTTTAAATCTGAAAATTTTTAAAGCTGTTTGTTGCTCACTACAACCTGATCGTCTTTGTATTTAGACGGGCATTTCATGAGAATTTTGCTGCAATGGAACTCATTTCCATTCATTTTTCCGGTGAGGACCACGGATTCCGCTTTTTCAAAATCTGTAGGTTTGGCGCCGTAGAAAACGACTTTGCGGGTTTCGCCTGTTTTATCGTGTACGTAGAAGCTGAATAAGTTAGCATCCTTTATAGGATCGTAATGCATCGCCTGCAGGGTGTCCAGCTTACCGATCACATGGAACTCTTTCCCCTCTTTCTCGCGCGCTGTGGCAAAAGTCTCATAGGTACTAAAATCGCCTACCATGGTTACAATCACACCTATTGCAACCGCAATGACCACCAGCAGAATAATATTTGTTTTTTTCATATGAAAATTATCTTCCCTATTGTTGTGACACAGGTTGTAAAATCCGCTACCAGCAACGATTCTCCGTTTATCTTACCCTACCTGCATTTATCTCTTTCCAATTCACGGGGCAAAATTAACGCAAAATGACCGTCTTCCGACAAAATTTATATAAAAGGCAATTCTTTTTATGGGAAGGAAGGCTGTAAGTAAACATAATCCTATCTTTGCGCGGAATTTTGAAAAGTAAGATTATATCATGGCTGATTTATCTCAATTTGACCCTAACTCGGTGGGGCTGTTGTCCAACAACGTTTTTGGTTTGCCTTTTTCTGAAGAAGAGGCCAGGCTGGTATTGTTGCCAGTACCCTGGGAAGTGACCGTATCTTATAGTAATGGTACAGCACGCGGACCGGAACGTATTTTCAGGGCTTCCTTCCAGGTTGACCTGTACGATGCCGATGTAAAGGATGGCTGGAAACAGGGCTTTTTCATGCGTGAACCAGACAAACACCTGCTGCTGCGCAGTGATTACCTGCGCAAGGAAGCGGAACTGTACCTGAAATTCCTGACCGAAGGCGGAGATATCTCTGAAAATGAATTCCTGAAGAAAACGCTGGTAGATGTCAACAATGGTACCCGCGCCATGAACGAGTGGGTATACAACCAGACCAAACAGCTGCTGGGAAAAGGTAAGCTGGTAGGTCTGCTTGGTGGCGACCACAGCACCCCGCTGGGCTTCTTCAAAGCCATCGGCGAACATAAAGGCGATTTTGGCATCCTTCAGATAGATGCCCACTGCGATCTGCGTGACGGCTACGAAGGCTTCCATTACTCCCACGCTTCCATCATGTACAATGCACTGGCGGAAGTGCCGCAACTGACTAAACTGGTACAGGTGGGCATCCGTGACTACTGTGAGGAAGAAGTGGATTATATCAACGCCAGCAATGGCCGTGTGGTGACTTTCTTCGACAAACAGATCAAAGAACGCCAGTTTGAAGGAGAAACCTGGAAATCCATCTGCGACAGCATTGTAGAAACGCTGCCACAGCAGGTGTACATCAGTTTCGATATCGATGGCCTTGACCCTAAACTGTGCCCGCACACCGGTACACCGGTAGCCGGCGGTTTTGAGGCAGAGCAGGTATATTATCTTTTCAAACGCTTGCTGGCCAGCGGCCGTCAGCTGATTGGCTTTGACCTCAACGAGGTGAGCGCTTCTCATGACGACTGGGACGCAAACGTAGGTGCACGCGTACTGTTCAAACTCTGTAACCTGCTGGTTAGCGCTAATTCATAAGCTTATGTATAGTTTGCGTATCCTGCAGCCGGCAACATCCAGCAGGCTCCGGCTATTGCCGGTCATGCATGGCCTGGTAGGCATCCTGTTCCTCTTCGATGCCATTGGCAGTTATAGAGGAGCGCAGCCCAACTGGTTGCTGGTAGGCTTCTTTATGGCCGTGGGACTTCTTTCCCTTGCCTTCCCGTTTATCGTGAAGCGCACGCGGAAATTCAGTGAAACCAACAGTATCGCCAGGCTTATACAGGCATTCATCTGCGGAAGCGGCAGCCTGTATTTTCTGGGACATCAGCAGCCCATTACCGGTCTGCTGATGTTCGTGGTAGGCATTGGTATAGCCTACATCGGCTGGATGGAATACAAAATCTTCCAGCCAGTATATGTAAAGATGGACAATACCGGCATCACACTGCCTACTACGTTCTCTGAGAAACGCATTGGCTGGAACGAGCTGAATAATGTAATTTTGCGTAATGACCTGTTCACCATGGATTTCAAATCCAACAAGATCATCCAGCTGGAAGTGTTGGATGAACCCGGACAGGAACAACGTGAAAAAATGAACGGATTTTTCCGTGAAAGACTTAAATAGATTTTGCTATTTTTTTATTTGGATATTTTATCATTGAGTGGCTGATTAGCACTGGCTTAACAACAAACGGCGATAGAATATCTAAATAGCAAAATAGTAAAATGAATAAATAAATTTATGCTGAAACAAACACCTTACATATTATACTCCGACGGGAAAGGAAACATCTTTGAAGACACCTCTATGGAGGTGGTAGGCCGTAGTGGCTGGGATGCTTTCCCCGTTGATCCTGAAGAATGGATCGAGCTTCCTGAAGGCGGTAATCTGTATGAACTGCCCGGCCGCCGTGGTATCGGTATAGACGTTGCTACCGGCGAAATGGGCCTGTGTGACAAAGGTTGGGCCGTAGCGGCGTTTATTCCGCCTGCCCATACCGGTTTTTACCTCGCAGCGTATGAAACCATGCCTGACGCTCCTACCCTGCCACTGTTTTGTTACACCGCAGTAGGTTGGCTCGATGGCAAGTTCTATGTGCCCGCCACCCGTATCGAAGCCGATATCCGCCAGGAATGCGCCGGCTTTGATGCCAAAAAAGTAAAACAAGGCGTTAAACAGCTGATAGAAGCTTATCCGCATAACAGGCTGGTGAAGCACCTGGCAGAAAACTGCGCCCTTACTTACGAATGTCCTGCCGCCCGTAACTATTTTATGGGAAGATGGGAATGCCCGATTCCTTCCTCTCCGGCCTGTAACGCTAACTGCGTAGGTTGTATCTCCTTCCAGCCGGAAGACGAGACCATCGTATCTACACAGGACCGCCTCCGCTTCAAGCCTACCGCGGAAGAAATCGTGGAATTTACCGTACCCCATCTGGAAACAGCCCCTTACCCGATCGTGAGCTTCGGCCAGGGTTGCGAAGGCGAACCGCTGCTGATGTGGGAAACCATCCGTGAGTCCATCATTGAGATACGCAAGCATACGCCTAAAGGCAGTATCAATATCAACACCAACGGCAGTAAACCCGATGCTGTACGTGCCCTCTGTGAAGCGGGCCTCAACAGTATCCGTGTGAGCCTCAATTCCGCCCAGGAAAAGTATTACACACCGTATTACCGTCCCAATAACTATGCATTTGAGGATATCATCGAAAGCCTGAAAGTGGTGCGGGAATTTAACGGATGGACTTCTATCAACTATTTTGTTTTTCCGGGGATGACCGACACAGAAGAGGAATATGAAGCCCTGCGTAAACTGATCCGGGAAACCGGCCTGAACATGATCCAGTGGCGTAATTTCAATATTGATCCTGACTGGTACCTGGGCAAACTGGGCATTACGGACCCCGGCCCTTGCATGGGCATTAAGCAGTTACAGGAAATGATACAGGAAGAATTTCCGGACCTGAAGTTTGGTTATTTCAACCCACCCATGGAACGTATCAAAGGCGATTACATGGCAGATTTCGCTCACTAAAGCGCTACTTCCTCCCACTCACTGATAAAGCCGCTCCTTTGCGCGTTCTCTTGCCCGAAACGGTATTGACGCGCATAGGCAGACGGTGACATGCCTGTCACTTTCCGGAATACCCGGTTGAAAGTGATGGGATTGTTGTACCCCGTAGCATATGCCACTGAGGCTATACTCTCCGCATCGCCATTGATGATTTTCTTGCAGGCCGCATTGATACGGATTTCGTTGAGGAATTCGAGGTAAGTTTTACGGGTATGTTTCTTGAAGTACTTGCAGAAAGCGTAGGTGGTCAGATGTGCCACCGAAGCGATTCTGGCCAGAGAAATGTTTTCCGCGTAATGCTCCAGCGTATACTGGTAAATATCATTCATCCGCAGCCCTTCCGATTCGCTGTAGGCATGACGCAGGAAGCCGGTGGACAACGATTTCCAGTCCTTCACCTGGCGGGAGAAATAAGTCAGCAGCGACATAAAGGCAAACAGCCTTTCCGCCCCGGTGAGCTTACAGAGCCGCATGATTTCCACGGCAGTTTTCTCCTCATAAACCGCCGGCAGTTGCAGGCTGGAACGGGTCAGTTGCAGGAACTTACGGACAGACTCCAGCTCCGGCAATGCCAGCATGCCTTTCAGCGCATTATCATGATCGAAGAAAATATGGATAGCGTGGATGTTCTTTTCTTTCAGGTTTTCAAAGTAGCGGGCATCGCCTTTGAACATATGCGGCTGGTTGGCGCCGATCACGTAAATATCGCCGGCTTTGAACGGCTGCGTGTAACTGCCCGCAATCAGGGTACCCTCCCCTTTGATGATGAGGGTAAGCTGCGCCTCTTTATGACGGTGCAGGTAATTGTAGAAATAAGGAAGTATGTCCTCCTGGATGACCACAGACCCTTCCTCAGCTACCGGAACAGTAAATTGAATTACTTTCATTTACCAATTTTACTCCTTTTTGGGCAAAATTAGTCATTCCCGGACAATATCCGCTAAGTCTTGAACAATTACGCTGCTACCATTTGTTCTGCCCGTGCCCGCTTCCGTTGCAGCCACCGGAACCCTAAAGCCGAGAGGATACAGCCTCCTGCGGTAATAGCCCACCAATAGGTAAAGCCTACGTGCTGCACAACAAAAGCCCCGCTGGTAGGTGACACTACCGTAGCCAGGGAATAAGAAATCGTATAAAGAGCAGCATATTGCCCACGGTTGTGGTCCTGGCTGCGGCTAATCCAGAAGCTGTTCATAAAAGGCAGACAGAGCATCTCCCCAAAAGTGACTACTATCATAAACACCGCGGCTATACCCCATACCGGTGGCAGCACACAGAGCAACAGGTAGGCTAAACACACCATCATGGCGCCCCTGGAGACATATGACAGGTTGGGCAGTTTACCATCCAGATGATGTATCATCACCATCTCCACCATCACGATCAACAGGCCGTTGAGGGACATATTGAGCCCGATGGCCCATTCTTCCATGTGTATCACCTCTTTGAAATAAAGCGGCACCATACTGGAAAACTGAAAGAGGCAGATGGCGTTGATCATTCCGAATAACAGGAACCAGAGATACAGGCTGTCCTGCCATACCCTCTCCGTTTTTCCTGTAGCAGCCGCTTTTTCCGGTTTAGCCGGCGCCGGCACCGGCGGCAGGAAAATACGCATCAGCAAGGCCGCCACGATGCAGGTGCCACCATCCACCCAGAACAGCCATTGGTAACTGATGCTGGCCAATATCCCTCCCAGGGCCGGCCCTACCGACCATCCAAGGTTGACCGCCAGGCGGTTGAGCGAATAAGAGCGGGTGCGGTTCTGCGGCGCGCTGTAGGCGGCAATAGCGATGCTGTTGGCCGGGCGGAAAGCATCTCCCACGGAACTTAACACAAATACGCACAGGCATATCTGCGGAAAGGTGCGCATTTGTCCCAATAAAATGAGCAATAAACCGTTAGAAAGGAGGCTCCAGAACTGTACCTGGTAAAAGCCGATACGGTCAGACAGCCAACCGCCCAACATAGCGCCTACAATAGCGCCGCTACCGAAACAGGCCATGACCAGTCCGGCCTGAGCGATGGAAAAATGCAGATGAGCCGTCAAATATACTGTCAGGAAGGGAACCACCATAGCGCCGCTGCGGTTGATCAGCAACACCAGTGACAGCCACCAGGTAGCCGGAGAAAGTCCCGTATAGGCGTTCTGGTAAAGACGGATAGTTTGTTTGAGCAAATTCATACAACAGCCGCAAAATAAAATGCAACAATTAGGATTAACAGCATAGTTTTTGCAAAGATGATAAATTCAGATCGCTGTATCTATATTTTTTTTCATTCAAAAGTTTAACTTTGACGCTTACTGGCGCTTAATCAGCTATCATGGAGGAAAACAACCGTAAAAAAAATATTCAGGCATTAGGAGTAACGATCGGCGTACATGCGCTGCTGTTAGTAGCACTGGTATTTGCCGGTTTCTCGGCGCCACCGCCCCTGCCCGACCAGGACCTGGGGATGGAAGTAAACCTCGGTACCTCCGATGACGGGATGGGCGATGAGCAGCCACTCAACCCCAATCCTCCCAGCGCAGCAACGTCCACTCCTGCTCCCGCGGAAAGTGAACAACCCGCTGCCACTGAAAAAGATAACAGCGCCCCGCAGGAAGTAGCCACACAGGATGATGAAGAAGCACCGGAAATAAAAAAACCGGAGAAGCCAGTGGAAAAACCAAAGGAACTGCCTAAAAAGCTGGAACCCAAGCCGGTGACCAAACCGGTGAAGAAGCCGGCAGCAGAGCCCAAACCAACTCCTCCTGCACCCAAACCCCAACCTAAAGCGGTTTATTCCGGCGGCACCAGCACTAATGCCAACAGTGGCAATGGCGCACAGGGCTCCAATAACTCCACGGGCGAGGGCAATACCGGTAAACCCGGTGACAGAGGCCAGCTCAATGGCGACCCTAACGCCAAAGGCTACACGGGCGGAGGCCTCGGTGGCGGACGCTCCGATTTCCGCCTCAATGGACGTAATCTTATCAGCCGGCCGAGCGTTACCTACGACGGCACCGAGTCCGGCTACATAGCTGTCAATATCAAAGTAGACCAGAAAGGAAATGTGATCGCGGCCACCTTCAGCATGAAAGGGTCTACCCTCAGCAATCCGCAACTGATAGACATTGCGCGGAAAGCTGCGCTCAACGGTCAGTTAAAATACAATGCCAATCCGGACGCGCCTGAAGTGCAGTTCGGTACTATCCGCTTTTATTTTAAAGCAGAATAGCCAACATTTTGTGATTTTTTGATGGAAGGATTTTTTGATTGGAAGTGAGGAGATCAAAAAATGTCCTTTTTATATCCTATGCTATCAAAAGTGGATCATAAATCTTTTTGAGAAACCCGTTTTTTTATTCGCCAACGATGAGAATGCACCGAATCCTGTTCAGCACTATGTTATTTTTATGGCCGGCCTATGCCGCCATGGCCCAATCATTTCCCGGTTACAATACCAGCAACTATGCCGGTATTTATGGTGTACTCTCCAACCCCGCCAGCGCAGCAGGGTATCGTTACAAGTGGGACGTAAACATCATCGGCGCCGATGTCAAAGGGGGCAACACGTATGTGAAAGTGCCTAAATCCGTCCTGTTAAATCCTCCTCCGAGCAACAAATGGGTGCGTAACCAGGATTATTTCCTGGACAGCACCGCCAACCGCAAGCAGAACGGATGGGGAATGGCCGAAATCGTCATGCCTTCTGTATTATATACAATAGACGAAAAACAATCCGTTTCCTTCGTGTGGCGGGTGCGCGCCAGTGCCAGCGGAGGGAACCTTACCACTCCACTCGCCAATTTCTTCGGACACGATTTTCCCAACCTGCAATACCGCGGTAAAAATCTGACCCTCGAAAAAGTAGGCGCTGGCATGCACGCCTGGAATGAGCTGGGCTTCAGCTATGCCCGCACCATTCATGAAGGATACACCAGCCGTTGGAAAGCCGGCGTTACTGTAAAACTGCTAAGTGGTATAGCAGCGGGTTATGCACAGGCTGCCGATGTTAATTTTGTACTCAATGCCAAACGCAATGCAGACATCACCAGTGGTACGCTCCGTTATGCCTACAGCGAAGAACTGGACCATTGGCAAAAACCGTATACCCGTAACCTGCAGCTCTTTCATAACAACGGCGTAGGCTTTGACCTTGGCGTTATTTATGAATACCGCCCCGACAACGGCGGCTTCGGTAAGTTTGAAGGCACCGACGCCGATGAATATAAATTCCGCCTTGGCCTGTCTATCAACGACATCGGCCGGATTAAATATCAAAAGGGCGCCTATAACACTGATCTCGATCTCCAGAAAGAAAATATCAACCCGAACGATATCACTTACAAAGACAAAGAAAGCCTGAAACAATACTCCCGTCGGTTGAACCGCTATTTCACGCCTATCCGCAATGATGACAGCAGCTTTGTGATGGTTTTACCCGCCTCTCTCAACCTGATGGCCGACTATAACATCGACAGCCGTTTCTTTGTCAGCGCCAATGCCGTCATTGCACTGAATGCGGGAAAAAACGGACTGGCCAGAACATATGCCATGACCCAGTTGTTAATTACACCACGCTACGAAACCGAGCTGTTTGGTGCCTATATGCCGTTTGTCATTAACCACAACGGGCAGGCCGATGTTGGGGCTGGCTTCCGTATCGGTCCGTTGGTAGTGGGTTCCTACAGTCTTTTTACCACGCTTTTCCAACAACGCATCAACCATTCAGATGCTTTCGTAGCTTTGCGGCTCAATCCGGGCATGCTGGGTAAACGCGATAAAAGCAAAGGCCAGCTGGGATGTCCGGTAAATTATTAATTTACCTTTATGAACGCATATCAGGAAGCACTGGATTATCTCTACGCACAGCTGCCCATGTTTACGAAAGTAGGGGCCAGTGCTTATAAGACAGACCTGCACAATACGGTCGCTCTATTACAACAGCTCAACAATCCGCAGCATACCTTCAAAACCATACACGTTGCCGGTACTAACGGTAAAGGCTCTACCAGTCATATGCTGGCGGCCATCCTGCAACAGGCAGGCTACAAGACCGGCTTGTACACCTCCCCGCACCTGCTGGACTTCCGGGAACGTATCCGTATTAACGGGCAGGTAGCTTCGGAAGACTTTGTGGTGGACTTCACCAATAATATGCGGCCGTTCATTGAAACCATTGCGCCTTCTTTTTTTGAGTTGACCGTAGCCATGGCCTTTCAATATTTTTCGCAGGAAAAAGTGGACATCGCTATTATAGAAGTGGGACTGGGCGGCCGGTTGGACAGTACGAATGTGATCACGCCGGAACTGTCTGTCATTACCAATATCAGCTTTGACCATAAAAATATTCTGGGAGATACTCTTTTCCTGATTGCCTCCGAGAAAGCCGGCATCATCAAACCCGGTGTGCCGGTGGTGATCAGCGAAACGCAATCTGAAATCAAGTGGGTATTCCGTGACAAAGCGGTTGAAACCGGCTCCCCTATTCATTTTGCAGACCAGGAATGGATGGTGGACGGCATCCTTATTAAAGACAACCATCTCAACCTAATGGTATTGGACACACAAAAAGGCATCATGTATGACTTCAGGCTGGACCTTAGTGGGCAATACCAGGAGAAAAATGTGATGGGCGTTTTGTCGGCCGTCAAAATATTGCAGCAGCAGGGCTGGCATATTACGTGGGACCATGTATCAGCCGCCTTATCGCATGTACGCAAGCTGACCGGGCTGCGGGGGCGCTGGGAAGTAGTGAGCGATCATCCGCTCACGGTGATGGACGTAGGCCATAATGAAGCCGGCATCAAAGAGGTAGTGCAGCAACTGGAGCATGTCAACTACCAGCAGCTGCATATTGTCACCGGTTTTGTAAAAGATAAAGAGGTAGACAATGTGCTGCCGCTTTTCCCGTCCACGGCCACTTATTATTTCTGCAGGGCACAAATACCCCGGGCCATGGACGAAGTAGCGCTGGCTGAAATGGGCGCCCGGCATGGGTTGCAGGGCAGGGCTTACGAGTCGGTGCAAGCCGCATTGCAGGCAGCCCGCCAGCATGCCAAACCGGAAGATATGATCCTGGTATGTGGCAGCTTCTTTATTGTGGCAGAAGCGATGTAATTATTTCATTTCCATACATCCCATGTGCATCAGTGCGTACACGAGGCCGGTCACATGCAGGCTATGAACAATTTTATTGTCCAGTATCAGCTGTTGCACATCGGGAACAGACATCAGCACCACTTCAATTTCCTCGTGGTGGTCCAGCTGTTGTTCTTTCACTTTACGGCCGCCGGTAGCGAGGAACATATGTGTGTAGTTGTTGCTGGAGGCCGTATTGGCAGCCACTTTCCCCAGTGATATCAATTCTTTGAATTCATAGCCGGTTTCTTCCAGCAGTTCACGTTCCATGGCAAATTCCGGCGAAGGGTCTGTTTTATCCATGGTACCGCCGGGAATTTCGAGCAGTGTTTGACCGATACCCTGACGGTATTGGCGGATCATGATCACCTGACCGTCTTCTGTGATGGCCACAGCATTTACCCAATCGTTATATTCCAGTACATAGTAAGGTTCAACAATTGTTCCTTGCGGCGTAATGCATTTGTCTTTGCGTGCGGTTAACCAATCGTCTTTGAAGAGATATTCAGACGACAGCAGTTTCCAATCCATATTCATAATAATACTTTACCAGTTCATGCGTTCCTTCAGTCCCTGGATATGGCCAAGGTGGTGCTTTCCGTGCCAGGCGTAGTTAGCGGCCATGGTTTTCAGGTTAAAGCGCCGGCCATGTTCCGGGTGAATGAAAGAACGTTCCCATTGTTCGGGTGTCAGGCGGTCCATCAGGTTGGCCCAACGGGTGTGCAGGGCATGCAGCAGTGTGATCGACACGTTGATGGGTGTGTTTTTCACATCTTCCAGTTCAGCCCAGGCAGCTTCATCGTATGGTTTAATAATAGGTTTTTCTTCCGTCAGCGCCATTTTCATGCGGGTAATGGCGTTGATATGGCTGTCTGCCAGATGATGTACCACCTGTTGAATATTCCATCCGCCGGGCCGGTAGGGCTTCTGCAGCTGGAAAGCGTCCAGGCTTTGCACGGCCATTTCCACCAGGGTGGGCAGGTCGCGGATATCATTGACATATTCCCGCAACATGGCGGGGCTATAATCCGGCAGCGGTTCAAAACGACCGATAGGATATTGTAATGCTTCCATAAGCGGGTTTATTAAGACTCGCGAAGATCTTTCCCGGTGAGATGGATAAACACATCTTCCAGGTTGGCTTTCTTCACTTCTTTACTACGCTCGAACCCTTTAGACACGAGGTTATCGATGAGGGCGTCGGGCGAGTCAATGGCGATCACCTCTCCGCTGTCCACGATGGCGCAACGGTCGCACAGGAATTCAGCTTCATCCATGTAATGGGTGGTGATCACAACGGTAGTGCCCTGTGCCCGTACCTGCAGGATGAGGTCCCACAGATTACGTCTTGCCTGCGGATCGAGGCCGGTAGTGGGCTCATCGAGGAAGATGATGCGGGGCTTGTTGATCAGGGTGGTGGCGATAGAGAAACGTTGTTTCTGGCCACCGGAAAGTTCTTTGTATTTGGACTTAGCCTTGTCTTCGAGATTGAAGAGGCGCAGCAGTTCTATGGGTTCCACCGGCTGGTTGTACAATCCGCCGAACATCTCGATGAGTTCCACCAGGTTCAGTCCGGGATAATAACCGGAGCTTTGCAGCTGTACACCGATGATTTTTTTAATATCGTTAGGGGCGGCGTCCAGGTCGAATCCTCCGACGGTCACCTTGCCGTTTGTTTTTTCGCGTAATGTTTCAATGATCTCCAGGGTAGTGGACTTGCCGGCGCCGTTAGGGCCTAACAGGCCAAATATCTCATGTTCGTACACATCAAAGCTGATACCCTTTACTGCAGTGAATTCCCCGTATTTTTTCACCAGGTTCTTCACCTCAATGATCTTGTTCTTTTCCATGCCACCAAATTATAAAAGAATTACGAATTACGGGTTACGAATTACGAATGAGGGTTGTTTAGCTTTTGCTTCTTTTAAGCATAGAAATATTCGAGCTATATATCTTATTATCTATCAATAGAAAACTCGAACATAAAACAGGCACTCCATTCGTAATTCGTCACTCGTAATTCGCAATTGTTTTAGTGTTTGATGAACACTTGTGTAAAGAAGGTAATTCTTCCTTTACCGGCGGTACCTATCCCGATCAGGTTATAGTCACCCAGCATATTGCGCCGGTGGCCGGGGCTTTTGATCCAGCCATCCACTACGGCTTCGGCATCGAGGGTGCCATATGCCACGTTTTCCGCGGCGGCCCCTACCCTGCCCATCTTTTTGGAGACATAAGCCACGCGGTCCTCAAAACCTTCGTGCCCGAAGCCTGTGCTGCCATTAGCCATATCGCGGCTGTGGCGGCGCGCCTGCTGGCTGATGGTCTCATCCAGTTGCAGCGGTTTCAGTCCTTTGGATTGACGGAATTTGTTGGTGTAGTAGAGGATCTGTTCTTCAAGACTTCCTCCTGTTGTGGTGCTGTCTGCACGGCTGGTGGCACGTGAACACGCGCTTACCTGAAATGCGGCAAACAGTGCGAGCAGTAATACAAGGGTACTGCGGCTTTTCAAAATGGACATAAAAACTGATGGTTAATAATGATAATTTCCCGAATGCAAGCAAGCGCTGTACCAAATTATCCAGCGTGGATAACTTTCTTACGGCGCATTAAAAAAACGAAGACCCGGACGTTACTATTGTACGCCCGGGCCTCTTTCAATATGCAATTAACAAAGCGCGTTTTCCGCTATTTGTTCATAATGTCTTTCCAGGTCTCCATCATATTCTTGGAACCGATGAAAATAGGCACCCGCTGATGCAGCTGCACCGGTTTCAGCTCCAGCAGGCGCTGACGGCTGTTGGCCATAGACATGCCACCTGCTTTTTCCATGATGAAAGACATGGGGTTACACTCGTAACAGAGCCGCAGACGGCCTGACTTGTACTTGCCGAAAGCCGGGTACATGAAGATACCGCCCTGTATCAGTGTACGGTGTATTTCCGCTACCATGCAACCTACGAAACGATGCCGGTAGATGCGGTCGTTTTCATCCCGCGCCATAAAATGGTCGATGGACTGGCGCACTTTCTCTTCATACAGGTAATAGTAACCTACATTGACAGAGAAGATATCGCTTTCCGGCGGGCATTTCAGGTTGGGGTGCGACAGGCAGAACTCCCCGATGGAAGGATCAAGGGTAAAGCCCTGCACACTGCGGCGGGTAGCGTACACCATCATGGTGGAAGAACCGTAGATGATATAGCCGGCAGCAATCTGCTGCGTGCCCGGCTGCAGGAAATCTTCCAGGTTACATTCCTCCCCTTCCGGCGACAGGCGGCGGTAAACGGAGAAAATGGTCCCGATGGAAACATTCACATCGATATTGCTGGAGCCGTCCAACGGATCGAGCAATACCACATATTTGGATTTTTTTGAGTGTTCGTCTGTGAAGGCGATAAAGTGTTCCTCCTCTTCAGAGGCTACTCCGCAGCAGTAAATGCTGGTACGCAGTGAATTGATAAACTGTGCATTGGCAAATTCGTCGAGCTTCTTTACGGATTCACCCTGAACATTGGTTTTCCCGGCTTCACCCAGAATATCGGCGATACCGGCCTTGTTTACTTCCACATTTACCCTTTTTGCCGCCAGACCAATATCACGCAGTAAACCTGACAACTGGCCGGTAGCACCGGGATAGTTACGTAATTCCTGGATGGTGAATTCATCCAGTGTCATTACCTTTTCCTTGTGATTCATAACGTTATTTCAGTTTTCCGGGACGAAATTAAAGGAATAAGCGCTTATTTTAAGGGAAATGTCATTTCTCTGTAAACAGATTTTAAAACAATTCTAAACTTGCCTTACTTTGCCAAATAATTTTTTAAAAGGACAAACTATCATATGAAGGTTTTCAAGTTTGGCGGCGCAAGTTTAGAAAGTGTTGAACGCATTAAGCAAGTAGCACAGATCGTCCAGTCATTTCCGGACGATAAACTCCTGATCGTTATCTCAGCTATGGGTAAAACGACCAATGAACTGGAAAAGGTGGCGCAGAACTTTTACATGCGTAAAAGGGAGATCGCCGCTCAGTTGCTGTACAATGTGGAGCAACACCATATCCAGGTGGCCGAGTCCCTGCTGGGTTCCCGTCAGCATCCGCTTTTCCAGCAACTGCAACAGTTCTTTACCGAAGCGGAATGGACATTGGGCGAAAAACCGTTACGGACGTATGACTACTACTACGATCAGCTGGTGGGCATGGGCGAACTACTCAGCACCGCTATCGTCAGCGCCTTCTTTAACACCATAGGTTTATCCAATACCTGGGTAGATGTCCGGGACGTGTTCCGTACCGATGATAACTTCCGGGATGCCAATATCGACTGGGCCTTTACCCAGAAACAGGTGACCGACAAAGTAGTGCCGTTGTTTAATCAAACCAGCATCGTGATTGCGCAGGGCTTCATCGGCAGCACCGACCAGAACGAGAGCGTTACCCTTGGCAGAGAAGGCTCCGACTACTCCGCCGCTGTATTCGCCAATATGCTCGACGCAGAAAGCCAAACCATCTGGAAAGATGTGGAAGGCCTTAAAAATGCCGACCCTAAACTGTTCCCCAATACCGTCAATATTCCGGAGATCAGCTACGGGGAAGTGATTGAAATGGCCTACTATGGCGCCCAGGTGATCCACCCGAAAACCATCAAACCTTTACAGAACAAACAGATACCGTTGCTGGTGAAATGTTTCCTTGATAAGAACCTGCCCGGCACCGTTATCAAAGAACAGGCAGACACCAAACAGCTGCCTCCGATCATCGTACTGAAAAGGAACCAGGTATTGCTGACGCTCACCTCCAAAGACTACGCGTTTATCACAGAAGATAAGATCAGCGATATCTACGAAACTTTCCACCGGCTGAAAGTGAAGATCAACCTGATGCAGAATGGCGCCATCACCTTCTCCTGCTGTATTGACCACAACCCGGAAAAGATTGAGCTGCTGATCAAAGCGTTGCACAACGACTTTAAGATCTCTTATAACGAATCCCTTGAACTGCTGACCGTGCGCTACTACCAGGACGGCCTCCTGGAAGACCTCAGCAACCACCACACCGTGCTGCTGGAACAACGTTCCAGCATAACCGTACAACGGCTTTTAAAGAAATAAATCATCAAGTCGGCCACCATCACTTCCAGGATGGTGGCTGATTTCGGCATTCCCCTCCCGGCTCGATAATACCACACAAAAATTAACCGCTCATCCCCGGATTTTAACAGCCATACCATTCCCCGTTTTAGAATAATCTCCCTGCTTAATTTTATATTGGTTTCCACTGCTTTGAGATTGGATATGTGCCCCCCTGCACCCGCTGGAAAAATTTTTTTTGCCCGGAGGTGCAACCTTTTTTCAGACAGGTCGTCTTTAAGATGTTAAATGCGCTATGATATGAAAAAAGCCGCCCTGTTGCTGATAGTTACCTGCTGTATCGCGCTGGTTGTTGCCTCTAAAGGCCTCCTGAAAGATATGGCGCCGGTACAGAGCAGTCCACCAGACATACTGCCTTTATTTGTGATAACAAATGCCAACTGCCCTGGTGTTCCACCCACCGCCCAGGCCAATGCAACCGTTACCCCCGATAATGCGCAGCTGAGGACCGAACCCATTCGAGATGCTGTAAAAACTATATTCGATATATACCGTTCACAAAACCAGATCCGGCAGTAACCGATAGACTGTCTTCCTAATCAACTTATTGGAATCGCTTCTGAGAAAATCTAAACGATAGTATGAAAAAGTTCATCATCGTGCTGGGGATACTTATGTCCGTTATCATGAGTTCTTTCGCACAAAAAAGTTCCACCGGCACCATTTCCTTTAAAATAACAGACGCCTCCGGCAAGCCACTTCCCTTTGCCAGCGTGCTTTTGCGCAAAACGCAAGACTCCGTACAGGTAAAAGGGGAAATGAGCTCCGAATCCGGGGAAGGCCGTTTTGAAAAAATACCCTTTGGCCAGTATTACCTGCAGGTGTCACAGATGGGCTTTACCACCCACTATGCCGCTAATTTTGCGTTGGACGCCTCCCATACCTCCGTTAGCCTGCCGGCCATTGCCCTGCAGCCGCTCTCCAAGAGCCTGCAAACGGTGAATGTGACCGCCACCAAGCCTTTCATCGAAAAAAGCGCCGGTAAGACCGTACTCAATGTGGAAAACAGCGTTACCGCCGTCGGCAACACCGCGCTCGACATCCTCAAAAGGGCGCCCGGCGTACAGATCGATAACAATGAAAATGTGAAAATGAAAGGTCAGACGGTAACTGTGATGATCGATGGAAAACTTACTTACCTCAGCGGCGAAGACCTGACCAACCTGCTGAAAAACACACCCGGGGAGTCTATCGCACAAATAGAAATCCTGACCAGCCCGTCCGCGAAATACGACGCCTCCGGCAATGGCGGGATCATCAACATAAAAACAAAAAAAGGGAAACTCACCGGTATCAATGGTACAGTGAACGCCACCCTGTCACAGTCCCGCTACGGCACCTATAGCGCCAACGGCACCTTCAACTGGCGCACGCCCAAATTCAACCTGTTTGGTGATCTCGGCAGGACCGACCGCCCTTTCCAGATCACCCGTAAATACAGCAGGGCCTTCAACGATAAAGGCGTTACCACCGAACAAACACAGGACATCTTCCAGCGGAACCGGTTCCAGCGCAATGCCGCTAAAATCGGGCTCGACTATTTCCTTAATGACAAACACACCATAGGTGTATTGGTTAATGGGTTCAAGAACCGTTTCAATAACCAGATTTACAGCAATACCAATTTCATGAATACACCGGGCGCACCGGCTGATTCCATCGTCAACTCTTACACGACTAACAATAACCACTTCAATAATATCGCCATCAACCTGAATTACAAGGCAGTACTGGATACGGCCGGCCGCGAATACAGTGTAGACGCCGACTACGCCCGCTTCAACGCCGACCGGTCCCTGGTACTGAACGACAGTATGCTGGACGTAAAAAGCAAGCTTGTGCGTAATCCTAATGGCATCCGCAACCAGGGCGGCACACAAATCACCATCAAAAGCCTGAAAGGCGATTTTGCCTGGCCATTGGGCAAAAACGGAAAAGTAGAAGCTGGTTTAAAAGCCAGCCTGGTGACCACTACCAACAGACTGGCTTATGATTCCCTCAAAAACGGCGATTATATCTTTGCACCCAGCCAAAGCAATGAATTTAAATACCAGGAAGATGTATATGCAGCCTATGCCAGCTATAAAAAACAACTGACGCCCAAAACCGGTATCCAGGCAGGATTGAGGGTAGAGAACACTAAATCTGACGGGTATTCTGTAACACTCAAAAGCCAGGTTGTACGTAACTACACCGACTTCTTCCCCAACCTTACCATCGATCAAAAACTGAACGATAACAACAAAATTAGTCTCGCTTACTCCCGCCGTATTGAACGTCCGGAATACAGCCAGCTGAACCCGTTCATGTTCTACCTCGACAGATATACTTTCTTCCGCGGTAACCCGTACCTGCAACCACAATACACCAACAACGTGGAGCTGGCGTACACCTTCAAAGACAAATACATCGCCACACTGGGATACAACCGGACCACCGATGTGATCAACGAATTCCTGTACCAGGACGACAGCGCCAAAACATCTACCAGCACCCTGATGAACTATAAGAAAAGCCATGTGTACAGCCTCGCTGTGACATTGCCTTTCCAGGTCACCAAATGGTGGATGAGCGATAACAACCTGAATGCTGCCTATAACGATTACTACTTCAACAACAACAAGAACCAGCCGGAGATGACCAGCAGCTTCACGTACAGCTTCAACAGCACCAATACCATCACGCTGCCGAAAGACTTTAAACTGGAAGTAGCCGGTTACTATAACTCACCCTTTGTGTACGCCATCTTCAAGGGTTATGCGGAATACAACCTGAACCTGGGCATACAGAAAACTTTCTGGGATAAAAAAGCGACCATCAAACTCAACTACAACAATATCCTGCGGAATGAATCCTACAGAGGTATTGCGCAATACAGCAACCTGGCGCTGCACATCTTTAACACATGGCAGTTCAGGACAGCCAGCATCTACTTCAGCTATCGCTTTGGCAGCAGCAGCATCAAAGCCGCCCGTGAAAGAAAAACAGGCACCAGTGATGAACAGAAAAGGGCAGGTTAAACAATCATTTTCATCATCTGCTGGATCAGTTGCATCATCGCGGTGGGATATACCCCCAGTCCAATCAATACCAGCGTCAGCAACATCAGCGTGATATTACCGGCTACAGGCAGCGAGGGTTTGATATAAGTCACCTCCCCTGTAGCCGGTGTTTTAAACATCATGGCAATAATGCGGATATAATAATACAGACCAATCACACTGTTGATGACCAGCATAAACAACAGGAACCACATGTGCCCGTTCACCCCAGCCATCACGATATAAAATTTCCCGATAAACCCGGCCGTCAGCGGGATGCCCGCCAGCGACAGCAACATCGCTGTAAATACCGTCGCCACCCAGGGATAACGCCAGAACATACCGCGGTAATCGTCCAGTGTTTCCGCATCCTGCACACTACTGCTCATGACAATCAACACACCGAAGGCACCAATGCTGGTAATAAAATAAGCCACCAGATAGAAAGAAATTGCCTCCAGCCCTGTCTGCACACCTGAAAGAAAAGCAACCAGAATGTAGCCCATATGGGCGATAGAAGAATAAGCCAGTATACGTTTAATATTCTGTTGTGTCAACGCCAGCCAGTTGCCCACAAACATAGAAGCCACCGCCACAATAGCCAGCATCCACCATATCATCGAGTAGTCGTTGCCGTGAATATCCACATAAAAACGGATCAGCACCACCAGCATGCCTCCTTTGGAGATGGTAGCGATAAAAGCCGATACCGGCAACGGAGCGCCTTCATAGATATCAGGCGCCCACATGTGGAACGGCACCACACCCAGTTTAAAGCCGATGCCGATGAGCATCATACCGAAGCCTGCCAACACGGTGACAGGTATATATCCCGCCTGTCGCAGGGCCGCGCCAATGCCCGGAAAATCCATATGCCCCGTAAACGCATATACGAGCGCCATACCAAACAACAGGAACGCAGAAGACAATGCCGCCAGTATCAGGTATTTGATGCCCGCCTCGTCTGACCGTTCGCGTGCCCGGAGATAGGCTATCAGTCCGTACAGGCTGATACTGAGTATCTCCAGGCCAAGGAACAAAGACATAAAATGGCGGCTCACCACCAGTACCAAAGCCCCGGTGGTAGCCAGCGGTAACAGCAGGTAATATTCCTCCTTGCGTTCTTCCCGCTCTTGAAAATAGTTGTAGGATAACAGTAAGATGATAAAACCCGAAGTCAGCACCAGTCCGGTATTGAAGAGTGAAAACTCATCTACCACCAACAGCGGCGGCACGGCATGGGGGATATACAACATCGCCGGTATGATAGCCGTCAGCGCCATCAGGTAGGCCAATAGTGAAAAGGCATACGTAATCCGGTGATTGCGTCTGATAGCAATCAACAGCATGGAGATCACCACCGCGGTAAACAGGGTGATCAATGGCCCGAGGCTTATGAAATCAGCGAACGACATAATCAGTTTTTTGAGAAGTATTCAAAACCGGTTGCGGATGTAATCCCAATAAAAGAATGGCCATCACCAATGCCACAATGATCACCAGCTCCCGTTTGTTAAGGTCTGCCGGCGCATATTGCTGGTTGCCCGGCCCGAAAAACACTTTTTGCATAATACGCAGGGAATAGGCCGTAGCCACCACCAACCCGATAGCCGCAAAAACGGTTATCCAGCGGTTGGCCTGCCAACTGCCCAGCAGAATGAGGAACTCCGCTACAAAATTGCCCAGCCCCGGCAAGCCCAACGATGCCATCACAAATATCATGGCGGCACTTCCCATGACCGGCATCCTGGACCACAGCCCACCCATCTCCAGTATGTTGCGGGTGTGGATACGCTCGTACAGCGCACCTGCGATGATAAACAACGCTCCGGTGCTGATACCATGTGCAATCATCTGCATCACTACCCCCTCGTAGGCCAGCGCATTAAAAGAAAAAGCACCCACCAGCACAAATCCCATGTGGCTCACGCTGGTATAGGCTATCAGCCGCTTCAGGTCTGTTTGTGCATATGCCAGCATACCGCCATAGATGATCCCCAGCACACCGAGGAACATGATCCACGGCGCAAAGTATACCGATGCTTCAGGGAAAAGCGGTAATACCAGCCGCAGAATACCATAAGCGCCTGTTTTCAGCAGCAGCCCCGCCAAAATCACACTGCCGGCTGTAGGCGCTTCAGTATGCGCATCCGGCAGCCAGGTATGAAAAGGCACAGCAGGCAACTTCACCAGGAAAGCTATCAGGAAGCCCAGCATCAGCCAGCGGGCGGTTTCCTGCTGCATAGGGGTATGCAGCAGCGAAAAATAATCGTACGTATATACGCCGGTGTTAGCACCATGTATAAAGTACAATGCCAGAATAGCCAGTAGCATCAGCAAACCGCCGGCCTGTGTAAAAAGGAAAAACTTGTTGGCCGCATATTCTCTGTTTTCATGTCCCCAGATACCAATCAGGAAATACATCGGTATCAGCATCATCTCCCAGAAAAAATAAAAGAGGAAAAGGTCCATGGTCAGGAATACACCGGTGATGCCTGCCAACACAAACAGCAGATTAAAATGGAAAAAGCCCACCCGCTGGTTGATTTCCTTCCATGAGATCAGCACCGCCAGTGCCCCGAGGAAAAACGTAAGTACCAGCATCAGTAATGACAGGCCATCCATGGCCAGGTTAAGGCTGATACCAAAATGTGGCACCCAGTCCACTTTGTACTGGTATAACCACCGTCCGCCGGAAGCCTCATGCGTAGCCCATATCTGACCTGTGATGGCCAGATCGATCAGCAGGCACGCCAGCGCTATATACCTTGACCATAGCGCATTCCGTGATGCTGCTATCCAGGATAACAGCGCACCAGCCAATGGAATGATGATCAGTAACAGGAGAATCATTGTTTCAACATTTAGCCGTTAACGTTAGGAAACCTCATGTAGCCGCCATATCAATACTGACAAGATGGCCACCGCACCCAATACCACCCCCATGATATACCATCGGAGTATGCCGCTCTGCGTACGTGCCATCGCGTTATGACACGCTTCCATCAGTTGTGCCGTTCCGGTATATATTTTATCGATCAGGTCTTTACGATTGATATTAGAGAGATAAACAAAAGGCTGTACGATCAGCGCATCATAGAGTGCGTCTATATCCCAGCCACGCCGCCAGAAACCCTGTAACCATACCTGCCCTGGCATGCTGAGGAAATCCACCATGCCCTGCGGCCTTTTCACGACCCACACATAAGCCAGCCATATACCACCCAGCGCCAATACCGCCGATATCAACTGGGATGCCCATTCCAGGGCTACACTTTCCTGCGCCATCTGCACCGCGGGCAATACCGGCGCCAACCAGTTGCTGAATAACGTTACATGCCCCAGCGTATGCGGCAGTTCAATAAATCCGGCTATGGTAGAGAGCATGGCGAGAATATACAACGGTACCATCATCACGGGGCCGGGTATATGATGTACTTTCGTTTTAACTTCTCCGTAGAACACCAGGAAAAACATGCGGAAAGTATACATGCCTGTCAGCAGCGCTCCCAGCACGCCAGCCAGCCAATAGGCTTTATGTCCGCCGACAGCGGCCCATGACAGCCAGATGATCTGGTCCTTGCTATAGAAGCCTGCCGTTACAAATGGTATGGCGGTAAGCGATGCGCAACCGATCAGGAATACCCAGAACACGCCGGGCAACATTTTTTTCAGTCCTCCCATTTTAAACATATCCTGTTCATGATGCAGCGCAACGATCACTGCGCCGGCGCCCATAAACAACAAAGCTTTAAAGAACGCGTGCGTCACAAAGTGAAAAATAGCAGCCGACCAGGCGCCACATCCCAGCGCGAGGAACATATATCCGATCTGGCTGATGGTAGAATATGCCAGCACCCGTTTGATGTCTGTCTGCACCAGGGCGCTGACGCCTGCCATCAGCAGCGTAACGCCGCCTATTATGGCCGTAGCGGTTTGTGCAGCAGGCGATAATTCAAATATCACATGCATTCTCGCTATGAGGTACACACCCGCTGTCACCATGGTAGCAGCGTGGATTAATGCGCTTACCGGCGTAGGGCCGGCCATCGCATCGGGCAACCATGTCTGCAGCGGCAGTTGTGCTGACTTGCCCACCGCACCGCCTAACAGCAGCAAGGCTATAAGGGTCACCATCGGATCTCCCTTGGCCCACAACACTGGCGCTTCCTGCAACAGGCGCTGGATATTGAGCGTACCCATGTGTTCAAACAGGAGGAACAAAGCGATGGCCATAGCAGTATCTCCCACCCTCGTTACGATGAATGCCTTACGGGCCGCATAATTATTCTCCGGATCTTTATACCAGAAGCCGATCAGCAGGTAACTGCAAAGGCCCACACCTTCCCAGCCCAGGTACAACAGCAACAGGTTATCTGCCATGACCAACACCAGCATGGAACCGACAAACAGGTTCATGCACGCGAAAAAACGGCCATAGTCTTCGTCATCATGCATATAACCGGTGGCATATACATGTATTAAAAATCCAACGATCGTAATCACCAGTGTAAACACCACCGACAAAGCGTCCATCCGGAAATCGATGCCCGCAGCGAAGCCCGGCACCTGTATCCATTGCCACACATGCTGCACCAGCGGTTCTTTCCCGGAAGAAGCTACTGTTGCCGCCACCACCAGCGCCACCACGGCTGATAAGCCCACGCTGCCACAACCAATAACGGTAACGGCACTACGGCTTATACGTTTCCAGCAAAGCATGAGTATACATGCGCCGAGAAAAGGAATGGCAGGTATGAGTGCAGGCAACATCTGTTAAAGTTTTAATGGTGATAATGATTCATTAACCGTTCATCCTGCTGGCTTCATCACTGTCCAGCGTACGGAGCTGATGATACAGCTGTAAAATCAGCGCCAGCCCGACCGACACTTCCGCAGCAGCCATCGCGAGGATGAACATAAACATCACCTGCCCATCGGCCTGCCCCCAGTGGGAAGCAGCCACCACAAAAGCGAGTCCCGCGGCATTGAGCATAATCTCTACCGACAGCAGCATGAAGATGATATTGCGCCGGATCAATACGCTGATCAATCCCAGCACAAACAGGATACCGGCCAGTAACAGGCCCGCCGTTGTAGGATGCAGGTTCATGTGTTCAGATTATTTTCAAGAAATCGATGTACAGTTTTCTTATGCTGCCGTCCCAGGTGATACGCGCCTACAATACCCGCCATCAACAGGATACCGGTCAGCTCCACGGCGATCAGATAGGGGCCGAATAAAGCCATGCCTACCTGTTTGGGTGGCACTACCTGAATACCGGCTGATGGTTGCTTGTTTTGCAGGATCAGGTATAGCAGTTCCCCCAGCAGCACCACACAAAATATCCCCGGCACAATCCATATCCGTGGCCGCAGCCAGGCTTTTTCATGTTCTGCTGTTTCCAGTCCCAGGTTGAGCATCATCACAAAAAAGATAATGAGCACCATGATCGCCCCGGCATAAATGATGATCTCCAGCACCGCCATAAACGGCGCGCCATAGGTGTACAATACAACTGCTACCGCCAGCAGCGATACCACGAGGTATAACAGTGCGTGCATGATATTGTAACAGGTGATGACCCTTACAGTGGCCGCCACGGCTATCAGCGCAGCAACGATAAATGCGATGTCCATAACACTACAGATTTATGGTAACAGGCTTTTAATATCTACCGGTGGTTCTTCATGTTCCGCTTCTCCTTTGTCTTTATTTTTAATAGCAAGGCCCGCCACTTTGTAATAGTTGTATCCCGGATACTTACCCTGACTGGGGATCAGCAGATCATGTTTTTCATATACCAGGTTCTGACGGTTATATTCGGCCATTTCGAAATCGGGCAACAGCTGAATAGCATATGTAGGACAAGCTTCTTCGCAGAATCCACAAAAGATGCAGCGGGAGAAATTAATCCGGAAAAATTCCGGGTATCGCCGCCCGTGTTCATCCTCCGTAGCCTGTAAAGAGATACAGTCCACCGGACAGGCTGCTGCACAGAGGTAACAGCCCACACAACGTTCTTCTCCGTCAGGATCGCGCGTGAGCGCGATACGGCCTCTCCACCGTGCCGGCAGCGGTGCCTTCTGTTCCGGATACTGGTATGTGTCCCGCTTGTGGAACATATGCAGAAACACCAGCCACATACTACGCAATAGACTAAACATACATTTTGGTATTTAGTTATTTAGTTACTAACCAGAGTTTGATTGCTGCTGTCACCAGCAGGTTCAGCAACGACAACGGGAACAACACTTTCCAGCCATATTCCATCAGCTGGTCGTACCGTGGCCGCGGCATAGATGCCCGCAGCAATATGAATAACGAGATGAATGCAAACGTTTTAATGGCGAACCAGACCACAGGCGGCAGAAATGATGGTCCCAGCCAGCCTCCGAAATACAGCGTCACCACCATGGCGGAGATAAGCGTAACACCCAGGTATTCGCCGATGAAAAACATACCGAACTTCATCCCGGAATATTCCGAGTGAAAACCAGCCACCAGCTCACTTTCTGCCTCGGGGATATCAAAAGGCAGACGGTGTGTTTCCGCAACCCCTGCCACCATGAAAATGAGGAAGCCCAGCAACTGCGGTATGACAAACCACACGGTACGTTGCGACTCGACGATCTGTTGCAGGTTAAAACTACCACTGAGCACTACCACGCCCATCAATGCCAGTCCCATGAACACCTCATAGCTGATCATCTGCGAGGCGCCTCTCATGGCGCCCAGCAAGGCGTACTTGTTGTTGGAGGCCCAGCCGCCCAGCACAATGCTGTACACGCCTAACGATGACATGGCGAGGAAAAAGAGGATGCCAATGTTCAGGTCGGCCACTACAATACCTGGCGCAAAGGGCACAATCACAAAGCTCATCAGCACACTGGCCACTACCACGGCAGGCGCAAATACAAACACCACTTTATCCGCAAACGGCGGAATCCAGTCTTCTTTAAAAAACAGCTTCAGCGTGTCTGCCAGCACAATAAACAGACCGAAAGGGCCTGCCCTGTTGGGACCGTAGCGGTCCTGCCAAAGGGCCAGCATCCTGCGTTCCAGCCATATCAGTCCTGCGGCTGTATTCAACAGTACAAAAAGTACTCCTCCTATAATCCACCAGGCGTTTATCATAGCTTTAAATTTTAACCAGTTGCGGCGCTTCCGCCACCTGCATATGCGGCAGCCCTACCGGGATACCGGCGGCCCCTTTTTGCAGGGTATCGTTGATGACTACCGGCAGCGCATACTGGTGTCCGTTATCCATGAAATAAAGCAGATGTCCGGCTGCCACCTGAAAACGGCGTGCGTCTTCACTGTGCAGCATGATATAAGGAGCAGGCATCCGTTGGGCAATGCCCGGCGTATGAATGCTCAGCTCTTCTGATCCGAAAATATGGTAGAGCGGTACCAGTAGCAGGTGCCCACCCACCGGTATGAACGGGTCGGGTATATTGGTATAAAATTTCGTTTGACCGTTTACGTTAGGCTCAAGCAGGCGTTTGCCGGGATTGCCGCCGTGCAGGGAGCCACCGGTTTCCACCTGGTATTTGTTGACCGACTGTACCGAGTTCCAGCCCGGCGCCCAGAAGAAGGGGATGACAGAAGAAGGCGGTTCGCCACGGTATCCTTCCATGGTGAAAGACAGCGCAGTATCTCCATCTTCCGCAGGTTTAGGTTCACTCACATTTATATTGGCCAGCATAGCGGTGCGGCCGCTGTAGCGATGCGGTTCTCGGGGTATCTTCTGTCCGGCTATCCTGAAATCAGCTGGTGGCGTGATGGTATCGATGCCGGCAAATACCGGATATTTGGCCGCAATGGCTTTGAGCAGATCATCATAATGTAATAACGAGCGGAGGTGCGTATGGCCGCAGATATCCCCCAGTTGTAACAGCCAACGCCAGCTCTCCTGTACGGATCCCTGGGGACTAAGTACCTGCAGGAAGCGCTGGGCACGGCCTTCATTGTTGACCAGCGTGCCGTCAGCTTCTGCGAAAGTGCCGGCAGGCAACACGATATTAGCCCGTTCTGTAGTAGGGTTATGCAGATGGTCCAGCACGATCACTTCTTTACAATGCCCAAAGAACTGGTTGGCCGTATGCAGGTCCAGCCGGCGGTACAGATCATTTTCGAGGATCAGCACCGTTTCCGCACTGCCATTCAACACCGCGTCTACCGCCGATTCCAGGCGGAGGCCTCCCAGCATTTCGAGGCCCATGCTGTTACATTCGGGCACCGTAAAAGACAGCATCGCGTCAGCGCCTTGCTGCTTCAGGGCCCAGGCCAGGTTGGCCGCAGCCCTGATCACCTGTTCACTACCGCCTCCATAGCCGGCTATTACCAGCGGTCTCTTCGCCCCCCTGAGCGCAGCAGCGATGGTAGCAGCGGCCTGTTTCCCCTCATCAGACATCCCCGTCACTTCCGGTAAGGTACCGTCTAACAGATGACTAACAGCAAAGGCTATACGCGCAATATTATCAGGCGCGGTGTGATAAGCACCGGTCGCCACTTCGTCGAGTTTGGTTTCTACTACGTTGAGGATAAAAAGCGGCCCTTTGTTTTCCTGTACAGCTTCCCGTACCGCTGCATCCTGCCACGCCGGCATGTGGATATTGCTGATTGCATTTTCCACCGGCATACGGCGTACCGCCTGACGCACAGACAGGGCCATCATCGGGGCAGTATTGGTAAGATCTTCTCCCAGTATCACCACCGCATCAGCGGCAGCCGCTTCCTGTAAAGAAGCTGACCGCACCGGGCCTTCTTTTAATAATTTCAGCATCAGCCGGATCAGCTCATGCTCTATTTCCCCGATGCCCAGGTAGAAGTTATGCTCTCCTACCAGTTCTTTCAGCACATAGTTCGATTCAACAGAAGCCCGTGGAGAGCCGATACCGATCATTTTTCCGGGTTTCATCCGGTTCCGCACATGCTGCAGCACGGGCAGGCCATTGGCTTTATCATCCGGAGCATGTACCACCAACGGCTCACGGATACGGTCTTTACTGTTCACGAACTCATATCCGTAGCGGCCCCTGTCGCACAGGAAATAACCGTTCACCGCCCCGTTGTAACGGTTGGTGATCTGCCGCAAAGAACCATAACGTTCGCCGGCAATGATGTTACATCCCAGTCCACAGCCCTGGCAGATGGACGGCGCCGTGGTCAGGTCCCATTTACGGGTATAATGCTGCTTGAGTGTTTTATCGGTGAATACACCGGTAGGACAGACCTCCACCAGGTTGCCGCTGAATTCATTTTCGAGCGTGCCATCCTGCTGGCGGCCAAAATAAACGTGGTTATGTGCCGCAAAAACATCGAGGTCTTTACCGCCGGCAAAGTCTTTATAGAAACGCACGCAGCGGTAGCACTGGATGCAGCGGTTCATTTCGTGATTGATGAAAGGACCGAGATTTTGATTACGGTAGGTCCTTTTAGAAAAATGATAATCGCGGTAGGCGTGGCCAGTCATGACGGTCATATCCTGCAAATGGCAGGAACCGCCTTCATCGCATACCGCACAATCATGCGGGTGGTTGGTCATCAGCCATCCGATGACATGGCCGCGGAAAGCCACCGCCTCACTATCGTTAACGGATAAACGCATGCCGTCTTTCACAGGCTCCATACAGGCCATCATCAGTTTACCACGGGTATCCTGTTCATCTTTAAAGATTTTGACAGCACACTGGCGGCAGGCCCCTACCGAACCGAGGGCCGGGTGCCAGCAGAAGTAAGGCAGGTTGAGGCCGAGCGACAAACATGCTTCCAGCAGGTTTTTTCCTTCCTTCACCTCATATGGAATATTATCAATGTTGATGATGGGCATACGGACATTTTTTTTCTTTGATATGTTGTTCAAAATCTTCCCTGAAATATTTCAGGGCACTCTGCAGGGGCTCCATGGCCCCGGGCGCCAGGGCGCAGAACGTATTGCCGGGCCCCAGCAGCCTGGTATGTCTTTCCAGCAATTCCAGATCAGCCGGTTCGCCGGTACCGTTTTCCAGCGACCATAATATCTTTTCCGTCCAGGGCAGTCCCTCCCGGCAGGGAGTACAGAAGCCGCAGGACTCCTGCGCAAAAAAGTGCTCAAGGTTATGCACAAAACCGACGGGGCACGTGTGGTCGTCGAGTACGACCATCGTGCCGGTACCCAGCCTGCTGCCAGCGGCAGCCACGCCCGCAAAATCCATTTTCACGTCCAGGTGGGCATCAGTCAGAAAATCAGTGGACGCGCCACCTGGCAAGGCCCCGCGAAAGCGATAGCCGTTCCGCATACCGCCGGCATGTTCTTCCAATAGTTCGCGCATAGTAATACCCATTGGGAGCTCCCATGCACCGGGTTTATTGACCCTGCCACTGACGCCATAAATTTTCGTACCTCCGTCGGCTGTGTAACTCAGGGATTTAAACCATGCTTCGCCATTATTGACGATATGGGAAATCCAACAGAGGGTTTCTACATTATTCACGATGGTAGGTTTTCCGAATAGTCCGCTTACCTGCGGAAATGGCGGCTTAGCGCGAGGGGTGGCGCGTTTGCCTTCGAGAGAGTTGAGCAGCGCGGTTTCTTCTCCACACATATACCTGCCCACTCCCGTATGCAGCTGCATTTCCAGGCTGAAAGCGCTGCCCAGGATATTTTTACCGAGATACCCTGCCGTATAGGCGTCGGCGATAGCGCGGCGCATTTCACGGGCAGCATCCTTGTAAGCCCAGCGCAGGAACACAAATGCATCTGTAGCCTGGATAGCATAAGCTGCGAGGATCATACCTTCCAGCAGCTGATGCGGATTGCCTTCCAGCAACCAGCGGTCTTTAAAAGTGCCTGGCTCCATTTCATCCGCATTTGCGATCAGGTATTTGGGACCGGGCACGTTCATGGGCACAAAGCTCCATTTCACCCCGGTAGCAAAACCGGCGCCGCCACGGCCTTTCAGGTTGGCATCTTTGATCAGCGTGCTGACCTGTGCCGGCTCCATATCACGCAACGCTTTGCGCAAGGCGGTATAACCACCCACGGCTTCGTACTCCCGGAGATGCAGGGCAGCGCCGTTGTCAGGAATATGTTGTGTGAGTGGTCTTTCCATCGTATATAAAATTGGGTTAGTGATATTTTTCCAGTATTTGTTCCAGGTCTCCCGGTTGGATGTCGCGGTACAGATCGTCGTCTATCATCAGCGCCGGCGCATGGTCGCAGGTACCGAGGCAGGCGTTGGGCAGCAGGGTAAACCGCTCGTCGGGTGTTGTCTGCCCATAACCAATCAGTAATATTTCGTTTAACCGTTGCCGTAATCCCGTATATCCCATCACGTAACAGCTGATACTGTCACACAGCAGGATCACATGGCGGCCTACCGGCTGGCGGAAGATGAGGTTATAGAAAGTTGCCACGCTATCTACTTCAGCGGTGCTCATCTCCAGTATCACAGCGATATCAGCCACACTTTCATCAGATATCCAGCGCCGCTCCTGCTGCACAATCTTGAGTGCTTCAATACAGGCGGCCTTTTTGACGGGCACCTGTTGCAGCTCGTGCGTGATCTTTTCTATTTCGATAGCAGACAACATATCATTCAGAAATTTTGATATTTTGTTATTTTGATATTTTGTTGCTTGGCAACGTCGCCATTCGTTACTGAAATAATTAAGTATTCAAATAACCCAATGGCTAAATGTCATCGGTCTATATCAGCCAGCACATAATCCATTCCGCCCAGTATTGACAATAGATCGGCCACGGTGTAACCTTTGCTGATGAGCGGTATCATCTGCATATGGGGGAATGACGGCGTACGGATACGGGTACGGTAGGAAGCGGTATTACCATCGCTGATGAGGTAATAGCTGTTCCATCCCTTGGTAGCTTCCGTGCATACCATGGCTTCTCCCGGTGGTATAACCGGTCCCCAGCTGACATTGAGAAAATGGTGTATGAGCGTTTCGATGTCGTGCATGGTGTGTTGTTTTACCGGCGGGGTAGCCAGCGGGTGGTGCGATTTAAAATCGCCGGCAGGCATATATTCCAGACATTGTTGTACAATGCGGAGGCTCTGCCGCATTTCTTCCACCCGTACTACCGCGCGGTCGTAACAATCACCATTATGGGCGACCGGGATCTCGAAAGCAAAGTTTTCGTAGCCGCCATAGGGCCTTTTCTTACGCAGGTCCCATTCAAGGCCGCAGGCGCGCAGCCCGGGGCCTGTAACGCCCCACTCTATGGCTTCTTCCAGTGTATAAATACCAATACCTTTGGTGCGTACTTTAAACAGGTAATTTTTCATCACCATCTTATCATACTCCCGTAGTTTACGCGGGAAGTATTCCACAAAATTTTTGACCAGCGTATCCCATCCTTTGGGCAGGTCCTGTGCCACACCGCCGATGCGGAACCAGTTGGGGTGCATGCGGCCGCCGCAGATGGCTTCGATGATTTCAAATACCCGCTCCCTGTCGGTGAACATGTAAAATACAGGCGACAGCTGGCCGAGGTCCTGTGCAAAAGTGCCGTACCATACCAGGTGGCTGGCAATGCGGAACAGTTCACAAAGCATGATGCGGATCACCTGTGCCCTCAGCGGTACCTCAATACCGGCCAACTTTTCCACGGCCAGCAGGTAAGCCAGGTTGTTGTTGACCCCACCGAGGTAATCAATGCGGTCAGTATAAGGGATGTAGGTATGCCATGACTGCCGTTCGCCCATTTTTTCGGCGCCACGATGGTGGAAGCCGATATCCGGTACCGCATCGACGATGTTTTCACCATCCAGTTGCAGGATAATGCGTAACACACCATGTGTGCCCGGGTGTTGGGGACCGATGTTAAGGAACATAAAGTCGGCATCGTCGCTATGGCGCTTCAGGCCCCATTCTTCGGGACTGAACTGCAAAGCGTGTTGTTCACGGTCTACCTTTTCATCGAAGAGTTTAAACGGCCCCATTTCAGTAGCGCGGGCAGGATGTTCCTTACGAAGCGGGTGGCCCTGCCAGGTGCGGGGCATCAGGATACGTTGCAGATGCGGGTGGCCGTTGAACCGGATGCCGAACATATCAAACACTTCCCTTTCGTACCAGTTGGCAGCAGGCCATAGGTGGGTGATGGTGTCTTGGGAAGGGAATTCGCCGTGGAGGCCGACTTTCAGGCGTAAGAACTGATTTCTGTCAAAGGAGAAGAGGGTATATACCAGCGTGAAATCAAATGGCTTGTGGCCGTTTTGCTCTTTTTTGTACGCACGCTCATCGATGGCCGTCAGGTCATAGAGCATACGAAAAGGCATTTTGATATCGTGTTTGAGGTATTGTAGTATGGCCACAATCTTCTCCTGTGGCGTCCTGAGGGTGGGCGTCTCATCCCGTGTAGTGAGCGGCGCGATGATATCTTCGCCGAAACGGGAGCTTAATTCCGCTACAATGCTCTCTGGCATGGCGTATTAAGTTTGACTGTGAGGGACAGGATTGTTGTTGGTTCGTTCGTGCTTAAGTATTATTCATACAACCGTTACTGTTAGTAAATAATTTTATATTTCGTCGGGTGTTTTAAACTGTGTCATTTGTTGTCTATGATCGTGTAGCCGGTCCCGTTGGGATGTCTTTTCCGGGCGTATCACGCCCTGATCGCCGATTACCCAGCTGAGTGGCCGTTGTTCCTTGCCTACGCTGTCGCGCAGCAGGAGCAGTCCCTGCATGAAAGCATCGGGCCGTGGCGGGCATCCGGGTACATATACATCTACCGGGAGGAATTTATCCACGCCCTGTACGACGCTATAGATGTCGTACATACCGCCGGAATTGGCGCAGGAACCCATAGAGATGACCCAGCGGGGTTCCATCATTTGTTCATAGAGACGTTTGATGACGGGCGCCATTTTGATGAATACGGTACCAGCGATGATCATCACATCTGCTTCACGGGGAGTACCGCGGATCACTTCGGCGCCGAAACGGGCGAGATCGTATTTGGGAGTCATGGCAGTGGCCATTTCCACGAAACAACAAGACAGACCGAAGTGAAAGGGCCACATGGAGTTTTGCCGTCCCCAGCCGAGGAGGCGTTCTACGCTGGAGAACAACACGCTTTGTTGCACCACGTCTTCCATAGAGGTGTTACCAGCTGTTTTACCAGCGGGGTCCCCGGCTTTTGTTAACCACCATTTCATATTATGCAGGTGTTATTGTTGAACAATGAGCACGGAGCATACGGTATTAGGTCACGGCCTGTTGCTGTTGAAGCGGCGTAAAAGAATCGTTTTGTGCCTGGCTTTCCTTTTTGCGTTTCTTGTATGCGCGTAAAATCTTCCGGCCATCCGGACCGAAGTCCAGCGCACCATTCCGCCACTCGTATATCAACACGGCCAGTAGGATGAGAATAAATACGGATACGCCTGCGAAGCCTACCCATCCCACTTCCTGGTAGGCGATAGCCCAGGAAATGATCAATACTGTTTCAATGTCAAAAATGACAAACAGCATCGCTATCAGGTAGAATTGAGAAGGGAAGCGAAGTCGTGCAGAGCCCGTGGAAACTATACCGGATTCATATGCTTCACCGGTAGCACGGTCTTTATGCCGTTGCCCAAGTACATAAGACAGCCCCAGTATGAGACTAACCAGTATCAATACTATGCCGCCATATGCTACAAATGGCCAAACAGGGATGGTATCATTAACAGCGCTTTGCAAGGTGTTCGCCCTCCCGAGCGATTGGCTTTAAAGTTCCGTTTATTACCAATCTTTTGAGTCTGCTATTGAAGAATTGTGTCTTTAATCAAAACCGTTTTGGGGTAGGAAGAAAATATTGTTTCATAGTTAGTTATCATAACGTCAGAAACCTCATAACGGTATAGGCTATATGTTAATCTGAAATTACAAACAATCCGGCAAAAAAACAAAAATGTTTTCCCTGCATCATGTATGCGTGCCGGTAATATAACATTCAAGACTGGTAATGATATGGCGCTGATCGTCTATAATAAATTTCACCACGTCTCCAATGGAAATAAGGCCCATCAGTCTTCCCTGCTCATCGGTAACAGGCAGGTGACGAATACGTTTGTCTGTCATCTTCACCATACAGTCTTCAATAGAGTCGTCTTCAGTAACAGTGATAGGACGCTCTGTCATGATTTCACGGATCAGTGTTTCCTTGGACGCACGACCCTTTAAAATAACTCTGCGGGCATAATCCCGTTCAGAAAAGATCCCGAGGAATCTGTCATGCTCGTCTACTACGGTGAGTGCGCCCACATTACGGTCTACCAACATTTGCAGGGCTTCGAAAACGGTGTTATCCGGGCGGATAGAGTAAACTGCATGACCCTTGCCCTGCAGGATATTACGTACTTTTCCCATGGCAAGCCTGTTTTAGAAGGTTAAGAAATATGAAAAACCAAGTTTACCTAAGTTAAGCAATTTAACCGGGAATATCAAGCAGGAATTCAAACCGCCCTGCCGCCCCGGGTTTCAGCCCGGCGGATGAAATATGCCCGCGGGCAAAGCCCCAATCCCCATCCGCATTCGCGGATTCCGATGCGATCACACGGATTCACGGATTTCTCCGCCCCCCGGAAACCCAGGGCTGAAGCCCTGGGCTATGATGTTATTCAGGCTGTTTTAATGAAAAAAATGGAGTTGTGCAATGATATGAGTGTAGTTTCAATGAAAGACCCCGAACTGTAATTAGTCCGGGGTCCTATATAACGATATAGCATACTACTAGTACAATGTTTCCACGCCTTTTACCACAGCGGGCTTGTCCTGGTGTAAATCCAGCACAACGATCTCATTATTGCCTTTTTTCAGCCAGGAAGCGGGGCAATACAAACGATGCTGCGGGCCTATCTCCCAATAGCGGCCCAGATTATGCCCATTTACCCATACCAGCCCTTTTTTCCACGCGGATACATCAATGTAGGTATCGCCGGTTTGCGTCAGGTTGAAAGCACCTTTGAAAAACTGTCCGGGTTTGCTGGTATTCCCGGAGGAAGCGGTAAGACCAGCAACATCTTTGTCTGTCAGCGGCAAACCATATACATCCCAGTTCATCAGGGTCATACCATTGAGCGTAACCCGCTCTGTAATGCCTTTACGGTCTATGATCGCGTCAGCGAAGTTGATGCGCCCCATTCCTTCCACGAGCACTTCCAGGATGGGATCAGCAACGTCGGTTTTAGGCAGCTCTATTGACTTCTCTCCCAGCCTGCGATCTATTTTACCAATGTATTGTCCGTTGAGAAACACAGTAGCATAATCGTGCAGGTCCCTGATCACCAGTTTTCCGCTTTTATGGCCGATGAGGGTTGTTTTATACAGCATCAAGCCATAATCCTGGCCATAAGCCTCAAATGGGCGGGGCTGTACGTCATGCACTGCCTGTGGAAGATGGTCCCACAAACTGGTAAAGGGTGTCAGGGTCACTTCCGGAAAGCTGATCACGGGAATGGGTGCCGGCACAGGGGGCAATTTTTTGCCTTTAGGGAGATAAGAAGCCAGCAATTGGCGCAATGCTTCGTATTTAGGCGTAGCCCTTCCCTGTTCGTTAATCGGTGCATCATAATCGTAACTGGTCACATCGGGTTCGTAGCCTTTACCACCTGAGTTGGCGCCGGCGGTATAACCGAAGTTGGTACCACCATGGACCACGTACAGATTGAACGAACGTTTGGTATCCATGAGGAACTTCACTTCTTTCACGATACCCTCCGCCCCTGGCCGTTGCCAGGCTTCGCCCCAATGCGTCAGCCAACCAGGATACGATTCGCTGCTAAAGGCCGGTACATTGGGATTTTGTTTTTTAGCCGCCGCAAAGTCAGCCTCCGACCCACCGGAATCCAGGCCAATAGCGGCGCCAGCTACGGTGCCAGCTTCCAGCATAAAGGCAGTAGGGCCATCAGCAGTATAAAAAGGTATGTCGATGCCGTTTTTCACCCATAGGTTTTTGAGTGCCTGCAGGTAATTTTTGTCATTGCCATAACTGCCATATTCATTTTCGATCTGCATCATCACTACCGGGCCACCCTGGGTCACCAGCATGGGTTTCACTTCAGCGGCGAGGTTCGTTACATAACGTGTTACCGCCTCCATATAACGCGGGTCCATGCAGCGTACTTTGATATCAGGCGTCTGCAACAGATAGGGAGGCAGTCCGCCAAACTCCCATTCGGCGCATACATACGGACCGGGGCGCAGTATCACCCACATGCCCTCCTCCTGTGCTATGCGGATAAACTCCGCAATGTTGTGATTGCCGGTACTAAAATCAAACTGTCCTTTTGCCTGCTCATGGTAGTTCCAGAACACATATGCGGCAATAGTATTACAGCCCATGGCTTTGGTCATTTTAATGCGATGACGCCAGTATTCATGCGGAATACGCGCCGGGTGCATTTCCCCGCTGATCATCCGGAATGGTTTACCATCCAGCAGGAACTCCGATTTGCTGAAGGCGAAAGTGTGTTTTTGTTGCGCAGATGCGGCCTGTCCCAGGCAGCAGGACAAAGCCAGTGCGAGTATTGTTTTTTTCATTGGTCCACTGTTAAGCTGTTGCAAAGTATCAAAAAAGCGAAGACCCAGGCAAATGTTTCCTGCCAGGGTCTTCGCTTTCCTTGAATACAATTATCTTTTTTAGATGTTTCCTTTCTTCAGTTCACTTACTGCGTGGTCGCAGGCTCTTGCTGTCAGCGCCATGTAGGTGATAGATGGGTTTACGCAGGAAGAAGAAGCCATACACGCGCCATCAGAGATGAACACATTTTTCGCTTCATGCACCTGGTTGAAACCATTGAGCACGGAGGTTTTCGGATCTTTACCCATCCTGGCGGTGCCCATTTCGTGGATACAGTGACCGGGAGGTGGTGCGGAGTCATAACCATGTACATTTTTCAGTCCGGCTGCTTCCAGCATTTCTTTGGCGCTCTCCTGCATGTCTTTACGCATGGCTTTTTCGTTCTCCTTGAATTCGCAGTCGATATCGAGCGTAGCCAGGCCGTATTTGTCTTTTTTATCTTTGTTGAGCGATACTTTATTTTCAAAGTATGGCAGGTGTTCACCCCAGGAACCAATACCCATGCCCCATTTGCCGAGGCCTTCCTGTGCTTCTTTTAATGCTGCGCCGATACCGTCGAAGCTTTCGCCTCTTCCTCTGCCGGCACCACCCTGATAACCGAACCCGCGAACGTAATCCTTCTGTTTCGTTTGTTCGTTCACGTTACGGAAGCGGGGAATATAGATACCGTTGGGCCTACGGCCTGCGCCATGGTATTGATCTTCAAAGCCATCAAACTCTCCGCCGGCGCCTACGCCAAAGTGGTGATCCATCAGGTTGTGGCCCAGCTGTCCGCTGGCATTACCGAAGCCATTAGGGAAACGGTCAGATACGGAATTGAGCATGACCCAGGTAGTACCCAGCGTGGAAGCGTTCAGGAAGATGATATTAGCGTAGTACTCTACTGTTTGCAGTGTATGCGCATCCATCACGCGAACACCGGTAGCTTTACTTTTATCTTTGTCATACAGCACTTCCAGCACGATGGAATCCGGGCGCAGCGTGAGGTTACCGGTAGCGGCGGCAGCCGGCAGGGTAACGCCGTTGCTGCTGAAATAGCCGGTGTACGGACAACCGCGGGCACACATGCTGCGGTATTGACAAGGGCCACGGTTATTGAGGCCTTTGGTAAGATGTGCAGCACGACCGATAGTCATGATGCGGTCATTAAATCTCTCTTTGATACGGGCAGCCACGTGTTTTTCCAGGCAGTTCATTTCCATGGGAGGCAGGAAAACACCATCAGGTAATTGCGGCAGTCCTTCCGCCTGTCCGCTTACGCCGATGTATTTCTCAACGTAGGCGTACCAAGGCGCGATGTCTTTATAGCGGATAGGCCAATCCACACCGTGACCGTCTTTCGCGTTGGCCTCAAAATCGAGGTCGCTCCAGCGGTACACCTGGCGGCCCCACATGATGGAACGGCCACCTACATGGTATCCGCGCAGCCAGTTGAATGGCTTTACTTCGTTGTAAGGGTTCTCTTTATCATTCACCCAAAATTGCTGGGTAGCTTCGTCAAATGCATAACAACGGCTCTGGATGGGATGGTTTTCCCGCATCTCATTGCTGGTCTGCAGGTGGTGTTTAAACTCCCAGGGGTCCATGGTAGCAGTGGTGTAATCCTTGATATGCTCCACATTACGGCCCCTTTCCAGCACCAGTGTCTTTAATCCTTTCTCCGTGAGCTCTTTGGCAGCCCAGCCGCCGCTGATACCGGAGCCTACCACGATAGCATCGTAGGTATTTTCTTTTGTCGCTTTTATATTAAGGTTCATGATATGTTGAAGTGTGGTGTGGAATCAAAAATTGAAATGCAGCGAGTGATACCGCTGCATTTCAGTTTTCCCTAAATTTTACTAAATCAAAAATTAAATGATCAATATGTCGATAATCAAATAATTAGATGTTGCCTTTCTTCAGTTCCTTCACAGCATAGTCAGCAGCGCGTGCGGTGAGGGCCATGTAGGTGAGGGACGGGTTTACGCAGGCCGCGGAGGTCATGCAGGCGCCGTCTGTTACGAACACGTTTTTCACTGCGTGCATCTGGTTGAAGCCGTTGAGCACAGAAGTTTTTGGATCGCGACCCATACGGGCGGTACCCATTTCATGGATGGCCATCCCCGGATAAGAGCCGTTATCGTATGTTTTCACGTTTTTGAGACCGGCCGCTTCCAGCATTTCGGCAGCGTCGTTCATCATGTCCACGCGCATTTTCTTTTCGTTCTCTTTGAATTCGGCATCGAATTTCAACACTGGCTGGCCCCATGCGTCTTTCACAGAAGTATCGAGGGTGACCATGTTGTCTTCGTACGGCAGACATTCACCGAAACCGCCGAGGCCCATGCTCCAGTTGCCGGGTTCGGTGAGCATTTCCTTGAAGTCTTTACCTACGCCCATTTCAGCGATGCCACGGCTCCATCCGCCACGACCGGCGCCACCCTGGTAACCGAAACCGCGGAGATAGTCGCGCTTGTCGTTACCAATGTTGCGATAGCGGGGAACGTAGATACCGTTTGCACGACGGCCGAAGAAGTATTTGTCATCGTAGCCTTCTGCGGTACCGGAAGCGCCTGTACGGAAATGGTGGTCCATCAGGTATTTGCCCAGTACGCCACTGTCGTTGCCCAGTCCATTGGGGAAGCGGGAAGAAGTGGAATTAAGCATCACAAAGGTGGAGCCAAGTGTAGAACCGTTGATGAAGATGATCTTAGCGTAGTATTCCACCATTTCTTTGGTGTTTTTGTCGATCACCCTTACACCGGTTGCTTTGCCTTGTTTCTCGTCGTAGATAACGGAGTTTACGATGGCATCCGGATGAAGCGTCAGGTTACCGGTGGCCATGGCTGCCGGCAGTGTAGACGACTGGGTGCTGAAGTAGGCGCCAAACGGACATCCGCGGCTGCACAGGTTACGGAACTGGCAGCTCTCACGGCCGGGCAGTGGCTTGGTAATGTTTGCCACGCGGCCCATGGTGATGATACGGCCCTTATATTTGCCTTCGATGGCTTTTTTCACGTCTTTTTCCACGCAGTTCATTTCCATAGCGGGCATGAACTGGCCATCCGGCAGTTGAGGCAGTCCTTCTTTCTGGCCACTGATACCGGCAAACTTCTCTACATAGTCGTACCAGGGCGCAATTTCTTTATAACGGATCGGCCAGTCAACAGCAATACCGTCTTTCAGGTTGGCTTCAAAGTCAATGTCACTCCAGCGGTAGGACTGACGGCCCCACATGATGGATTTACCGCCCACGATGTCCGGACGGTACCAGTCGAAGCGTTTTACTTCGTTGTATGGGCTTTGAGAGTCGTTGATCCAGTATTTTTCGTTGTGCTCACTATATGGATAATCGCGGCTCAGTTTAGGATGGGTTTCGCGCTGATCTACCGTTATGCGGCCACGGTGAGTAAATTCCCATGGGTCTTTGGTCGCTGTTTCGTAGTCCTTCACGTGTTCCAGTTTCTTGCCACGGTCCAGCATCAATACCTTCAGGCCTTTTTCAGTCAGTTCTTTGGCAGCCCAGCCACCGCTTACACCGGAGCCGATGACGATGGCATCGTAGGTGTTCTGCTCCTGTGCTTTGATATTTAAGTTCATGGAAAGTCATTATGGGTTTGAAAAGAAAGATACCGGCCGGCGCAGGCCAGCCATTCCGTCTATCTGCAATGACAGCTTAAACGGCCCAGGCTTTATCACCTTTTTTGTAGGGGATGCAGCCTTCATACTTACCAGGTACCGGCACATAGCGTAATGCCTGTGTAGCGCCTTCTTTGGAAGTGAAATACCCCAGCAGGGTCAGTTCCTTCAGGTACTGGAAGTAGTGGGTAGGGTCGCCTTCTTTCTTGTCTTTCCGTTTGTTGTACTCTACCCGCTCTTTATCGATCTGGGTGAGTAATTCGGTACGCTGCTCAGGGGTAATGTCCATAAAGTTCTTTTTGAACTGTTTCTGGCTGGCAGCATCAATTTTTTTCAGGCCTTCGAGGAATACCTCCTGGTCAGTTTTTTTGTAGCAATCGTTCATCATCACTACAATGAAATCATCAACCTTGGTGGCTTTGGCACCAGGAGTACTGGTGGTGGGTATGATGGTTTCCGCTATTTCAGCCAGTAACGCTTTGGTTTCAGGCTTGTGCAAATCATAGTTTTTCGGTGCGGAACCGGTGCAGCTTTCTAATGCTGATAACGTGGAAGCGGAAATGGCAGTCCCCAACAAAATCGCCACATTCCTGATTGCGTCTCTTCTGTGCATAAATAGTATATTGATTTGACCTTCGGACAAGTTTCAAAAAAAAAATCTAAAAAACAAATAGAATAATGATGAAATACGCTTGATAGATGCCGAATCGTTGAAAAAAACGAAGATCCGGGCAAATTATTATATGCCCGGATCTTCGTTTTATTTTACCAGTGGTCAGGAAGACTTTCCCGGCCTACATAATATACTTGCCTCTGTCGTCTACCATAACAACCGGCAGACGGTGGTGTTTCTCAAAATAATCATATGCGGACCTCAACTCTGTCCAGAACTGTTTGGAGGAATTGTCTGTCAGGGAGAAGTTGCCCAGGTACTCCAGTGACCGGCTGTTACCGAATTTCACGGGGAACACGTGCACGGGAATAAAGTCCTGTCCGGCATTTTTAGCGTTTACAGCCAGGATGTACACCTCATCGATGAATTCGTTGGTCAATGGAATGCAGCCTACAGTGATACAATCGCCATGGATGTAGATTTCACCACCCGGCTTTTTCTGATCGCTCAGGATGCGGTCGGAAAAGTTGGGATAGTTGATACCGAGCGACAAGTGATAGTTGCTATTCGGGTTGAAGTCGTTGATATAATAGAATCCTTCCGGCACCTGACGGTCGCCTTCTTTTCTTTTAGGCCCCATTTTACCGGACAGGGTACATACCCGGTACGATTTAAACAGGCGGAACGTATCGGCCACACTATTTTTCACCCAAATTTCCATTTCACTGTCCAGCTTGAATGAGCGGACAAAAATGTATTTGGCGGGATAAGTAAGGCCTTTTTTCTCAAATTCCTTCTTTAGTAGTTCTTCTTTTTCCCGGTATGCCTCCCCTACTTTAGGGAACATTTTCTGATTATCCAGGAAAGACTGTTGAGCCGAAAGGGTACCTACCCCCAACAACAACATAGCCAAAACAATAAATCGCTTCATATCAGATTTCACAAAATTTTAAGAATTACACCAGATTTACGTAGGCAAGATAAAACAATAAGAATGACAAAATGAAATATATCACCATACTTACCTTTCTGTTGGCTATCTTCAATATATAGTGCTTGTGCCCCTGATAGATCAATATCGCCGTAAATGCCTGAAAAATCCCACCTAATAAAAACAGTACGCCAAACAGTGTTTGTATGCTCATAAAAAAACGAAACAGTTAATATGAATATTGTACTGTAAAGTTACGCGAATATTGTTATCCTTAAAGTTTTGTCCATTCCAGTTTAACAGTTCCTTCATCCATACAATTGCGGAAGGTGCCGCGTACCGGGTACTTGCTGGCATTGTAGGCGTAGGTATAGGTGTGGGTGTAAGTCCGTGAAGAATGGGCGGTGCTGATGCTTTCGGACAGTACGTTATGGGCCGACAGGTTGGCGGGTGTCACGTCCATCAGATAAGCCAGTTCAGGGCAAAGCTGTTGCGGGTTCTGCTGGCGGTCGTAGGTATAAGTCACGGTGGAGGTCAGGTTAAAACGGTTTTGTCCGGGCTGTTTGCCATAATTGTCCATCTGGGCCACATTATTGTCCTTATCCCAGGTATACTGCTGATAACCGGTGATTTCCCGTTTAGCCGGCTGCACCGCCAGATGGTAACGTGCACTGATTTTCCCGTCAGCGTTGTACACGAGGGAATCCACGGTGTATACCGCATTGTTCCGGTAATAGCTGATCGTTTGCAGTTGATTGCCGCCGGGCGCATAGCTGAAGGTCGCGTTCAGATCGCCGGTGAGGGCTGTGGCATCGTCGGTGGAGAGTGTTTTAACGAGGCGGCCGTTCTCATATACCGGCAGCTGTATATCCTGCCAGGTGGAACCGTCTTCCGCCTGATGTACCTGAACGATCTTACGGAGTGTCTTGTCCGGGTTGTACTCCAGCGAGGTATTGCCTGCCGGAGATGATATTTTGTGCAAATAAGTGCCGCCGGGCGTGTCTTTATCTGTCCGGAAAGCAGTAGCGAAGGCCATTGATGTTAACAACAAGGCGCAGGTAGCCCATTGGGCGTTGGCATAATGTAGCATAGGTGTATATATTTAAAAATTTATCTATCTAAATATTTTAAAATATTATATATACAAATAGGGAAAAAGCCAGGGAATATGGTTTTTATTAAAGCATTGATTTTCGTCGGATATATCTACGGAAAACGACGTAAAATGGTTTTAGTGAAGATAATAAAAATACATTATAAATTATAATATATATTTTGTTTTTATAACAATCTGGGAAGATATAAAGACAGGTCTAAAGAACAGCTGATGAGTACGCTTGTAAAAAAGGAAAGCCGGAAGGTGGCGGCACAAAAGATGGTAAAGAATCACCTGGGTATATTGCCTGTAACCTGCGGATGCCGCAACAAACCCATAGTGCCGGGCCCTCTATGTCATCAAGTGCAATAAAAAACCGCACTGCGTTTCCACAGTGCGGTGCAGGAGTTGTGTTTGTTTTAGCCTTCAGCAATTTAGCAGGCTTGCGATGGAGGTTGTAACCAAAGCCGGGCTTTGGGCCGCTGTTCTATCTTAACAATTATAAATTACCGCGCAGGGCTTGTTCTCTTTCGATGGATTCAAACAGAGCTTTGAAGTTGCCTTTACCGAAAGACTGGGCACCTTTACGCTGGATGATTTCAAAAAATACGGTCGGACGATCCTGAATGGGCTTGGTGAAAATCTGCAACAAATACCCTTCGTCATCACGGTCCACCAGGATGCCGAGCTTACGCAGCGGTTCTATAGACTCATCGATGGCACCTACTCTTTCCAGCAGTGTATCATAGTAACTATCAGGCACGGTCAGAAACTCTACGCCGCGGTCCTGCAGATCGGAAACGGTTTTGATAATATCATTGGTAGCGATAGCTACGTGTTGCACACCCGGGCCGCCATAGAAATCCAGGTACTCTTCGATCTGGGATTTTTTCTTTCCTTCAGCAGGCTCATTGATCGGGAATTTCACACGACCGTTACCGTTACTCATTACCTTACTCATGAGTGCCGAGTATTCGGTAGAGATATCGCTGTCATCGAAGGAGATCAGGTTTTTGAAGCCCATAGTGCGCTCATAGAAAGACACCCAGGTATTCATTTCGTTCCAGCCTACGTTGCCCACGCAGTGGTCTACATATTGCAAACCGGTATCTGCCGGATTGTAGGCAGTTTTCCATTCTTTGTAACCGGGCAGGAACGGGCCGTTATAGTTTTTACGTTCAATAAAGAGGTGTACGGTATCGCCATAAGTCTGGATACCGCTGCGTACCACTTCACCAAACTCATCTTTTTCCACTACTGGCTCCAGGTACGGTGTAGCGCCGCGTTTAACGGTTTCTTCGAAAGCAGAACGGGCATCGTCTACCCAGAGTGCCAGCACTTTTACACCATCGCCGTGTTTGGCCACGTGGCGTGCGATGTCGGTATCGGGCAACAGGGAGGTGGTCAGTACGAAGCGCAGTTTGTTCTGTACCAACACATAGGAAGACCGGTCTTTTACACCGGTTTCAGGGCCGGCGTAGGCCACTGACTGAAAACCGAAAGCGGTCTTATAATAGTGGGCTGCCTGTTTTGCGTTTCCTACGTAAAACTCAACATAATCAGTACCGTTCAATGGCAGAAAGTCCTGCTGACCGGTCAGGCTAGAAGCGTTTGCTACTACGGTTTCCATAATTCAGTGTTTTAGATTTTTGTTGTTTAAGTTGTTTTGGTGTTTAAGTTGTTTTGGTGTTTATCTGTTGATCGTTTTGCTGATACTATATTTTATTCTGCCCAGCTCATCACATATCCGCCGTCTTCAATACCCAGCGCCACCTCGGTGATTTGCAGGGGATGGAAGGTATCCACCATTACTGCCAGCTCTTTGGTTTCTTTAGCACCAATGCTTTTCTCTACCGCTCCGGGATGCGGGCCATGCGGAATACCGGCCGGATGCAGCGTGATCATGCCACGGGTAACGTGTTTGCGGCTCATAAAGTCGCCATCCACATAATAGAGCACTTCATCACTGTCGATGTTGCTGTGATTGTAAGGCGCCGGAATAGCCTGCGGATGATAATCAAACAAACGCGGACAGAAGGAACATACTACGAAATTATTACCTTCAAAGGTTTGATGTACTGGTGGTGGCTGGTGCACTCTGCCTGTGATAGGTTCAAAATCGTGAATGGAGAAGGCGAAAGGATATTCACAACCATCCCACCCTACCACATCGAAAGGATGATGTTTATAATGAATAGGGTAAATCACGCCTTTCTTTTTTATGTTGATCAGGAAATCCCCTTCCTGGTCTATCGTTTCGAGATTTTTCGGCTGCCGGATATCGCGCTCGCAATAAGGAGCGTGCTCCAGCAGTTGCCCGTATTTGCTGAGATACCTTTTCGGGTAACGCATAGGGCTAAACGATTCCACGATAAAAAGACGATTGTTTTCCGTAGCGAAAGTAATCTGATAAATGGTCCCGCGGGGAATCACCAGATAGTCACCGTAGCCAAATTCCAGTTGGCCGTATTGTGTTTTCAGCAATCCGCTGCCTTCGTGCACAAAAATCATTTCATCCGCATCCGCATTTTTGTAGAAGTATGTCTCCATGCTTTTACGTGGCGCAGCCAATACGATATGCAGGTCACTATTTACCAGTACGGCTTTGCGGCTTTTCAGGAAATCATCTTCCGGCTGAATATTAAAACCCTGAAAGCTGCGGTGTTTCAGCATTTTTTCTTCCGCTACTTTCGGAGCAACAGAGTATGGCTCATCCACTTTCACTATTTCAGTAGGCGGATGGCAATGGTACAGCAGGCTGGAATTGGAAGAAAAACCTTCCGTAGAAAACAATTGTTCCGAATACAGTCCCCCGTCCGGTTTGCGGAACTGGGTATGTCGTTTATATGGGATTTGTCCTAGTTGATGATAATGTGGCATGACACGTATTGATTAAAAGATTGTTTTGGTGTATGTAAGTTGAATTGGTGTATGACGCTGCAAAAACTTGCTGTATTGGATATTATCACGCAGCACAATAAAGGCTGATGCTAAAAGACAAATTGCCGGTAAAACGATGTGCGCAATGCAGCAATAGCGATAGGAAAAAGCTATTACAAAGTTACGCGATATAAACAGGAAAAGCAGCCGGAAGGGGCTGTTTCGGAAGGGTTATGCCAGAGCCGAATCCATGGCGAGAGTGGCCATGAGAAAGTAGTAGTTAAGCTGACTGTTGCTTGTATATTTCAGTGAAACGGACAAGTGGCAAATAATTTAGTCAGCTAAAGTTAAGGATATTTTATTTCCTTCCAAGTAAATTATTGTTTTAGCAAAAAAATATTAGCACCCAAAACCGTACACGCCGTTTTTATGGCAATTCATAAAAAACTATCTTAGTGTTCTTTACTATATATATCATGAAATATCTATTGTTATTGTTTTTGTTGCCCTTCACTGTCCTGGCACAGACAAAAGCGCCTAACCAACTGTTGAACATCCCTAAAAGCTATAAAAAGGTGGCCGAGGCTACCGGTGACCTGGACAAGGATGGTAAGGATGAACAGGTGATGATCTATGACACGGAGCCGGACAAGGAGGATAATTTTAAAAGGATATTATATATCTGCCGGATAACAGACGGTGGATTAAGTCTGTGGAAACAAAAAGTGCTGGCTATCCTGCCCGCCCATTCCATGCCGCAGTACACGGATGTTAAGGACCTTGCAATTAACCGCAATACCATCGTGCTTAAACAGGAAGAGTATCCCGGTGGCAGGAACCTGACACAATACACCCATATCTTCCGCTTTCAGCAAAATGATTGGTACCTGATTGGCTCCAGGACCTCGCTGAACACAAACTGTTGGGGTGCACAGATTTTCGAAATTAATTTCTCTACCGGCGACGTGGTGGTTTCGGTCGTTCCTGACGGCGGCTGTGATGAAGAGAAAAGTATCCAGCCCAAGAAGAGCCGCAAGCAATACAAACATACATTTACTACCCTTCCCCTGCTGGATACATTTAAGTTCGGGGAAAATGAATTGCATATGCCGGAGTGTAAGGAGACGATTTATTATTAATCGTTCCGGTTCCAATCGACATTCGGATTCCGATTCCCCGGGCTGAAGCCCGGGGCTACGATGTTTTTCAGGTTATTTATTCAGCAGAGGTTGATCGTAAAGGTTAGCCTCTTTTTTGTTTGACCTTTTCCATTGTCACATTTCCCGTGACAAAACCCGGGCTCATTTTTCAACTATTTTTGGACATATTTGTCACAATATTGTCTTATCAAATACTTTCAGGCAATGTATATTAAAGAAATAAGCATCAACCTTTTCAAACAAAACCGCAATAAACGATATTAAAATCCACTATAAACCAAAATATTTAAACAAAATCTAACCATAACTACATTAATTAGATAATTTGAAAATATACCCACTGCACTTTTATTTACCGGTAGAATTCCAGACTTTTGTTACACAATCGTCATAATAGTGCAAGCAGTAGCTACATATCATCTCTCCTCCGCCACTCCCTCCTTCCAACGGGGGTGCCTGAGCACTATTATCACGACCACCACCATTACAACCCCAATGCGGGGTTAGTTTTCACATATCATCCAGCGACCACACCCGTGGTAACAACCGGAAACCCGGAATATCCATTCGTATAAACTTTATTCACTATGCAAGTACTTAAGTTTGGCGGTACTTCCGTTGGAAGTGCCAAAGCCATTGACCAGGTTTGTCAAATCCTCCAAAAAAATAAGCCGGCAGGCCGTTATGCCATCGTTGTATCAGCGCTGGGCGGCACTACGGACAAGCTTATACGCTGCGGACAGCTGGCCGGTGAAGGCCAGGAACAATACAAGTCCGTACTACAGGAAATAGAAAACAGGCACCTGGACACTATCCGCGAATTGTTCCCTATCACTGCGCAAAGCAGCATGATCAGCCAACTGAAGAAAAAACTCAACGCCCTCGAAAACCTGTGTGACGGCATCTTCCAGGTAGGAGAACTAAGCGCCCGCTCGCTCGACAAAATCATGAGCTACGGCGAACTGATCTCCTGCGTGATCGTTGCGGAAAAACTCAAACAACAAGGCTTCTCCGCTACCTGCAAAGACAGCCGGGAACTGATCGTTACTGACAACAACTATGGCCACGCAGCAGTTAATTTCCAGGCTACCAACCATCTTATTACAGAATACTTTGCCCAACATCCGGCTGACTATATAGTGCTGCCCGGTTTTGTGGCCGCAGCTTCCAATGGCGACACCACCACCCTCGGCCGCGGCGGCTCCGATTATACCGCCGCCATCATTGCTGCAGCGGTACACGCCGACCTGCTCGACATCTGGACAGACGTGAGTGGCATGATGACCGCCGACCCCAGGCTGGTATCCCAGGCCCTCCCCATCGCCCACATCTCCTATGAAGAAGCGATGGAACTATCGCACTTTGGCGCTAAAGTAATTTATCCACCTACCATACAACCGGTGATGGATAAACGAATTCCCATCTGGATCAAAAACACTTTCGCCCCGGACGATTACGGCACCCTGATACAAGACACTGAAGAACGCTCTTTCCCGGTGACCGGCATATCCGGCATTCAACATATATCCCTGCTCACCCTGGAAGGAAGCGGCATGGTCGGCATCCCCGGCTTCTCTAAAAGACTGTTTGAAGCGCTCTTACAGGAACGCATCAACGTTATTTTCATTACCCAGAGCTCTTCTGAACATTCTATCACGGTAGGTATACACGAAGCAGATATGCTGAAAGCCAAAACTGCCGTAGATAGTGAATTTGCACAGGAGATACACGAAAAACGCATCGATCCGCTACAGGTAGAAAAGGATCTCTGCATTGTGGCAGTAGTGGGCGACAAAATGAAAAACCACCACGGCACCAGCGGTAAACTGTTCGGCACCCTCGGCCGCAACGGCGTCAATGTACGGGCTATCGCACAAGGCTCTACGGAGAAAAACATTTCCGCAGTGATCAATAAATCCGATCTCAAAAAAGCGCTCAACCTGATACATGAAGCGTTTTTCGAAGCACCACTCAAACAGGTCAACCTGTTCGTGGCCGGCGTAGGCAATGTAGGCAGCAAGCTGCTGGAGCAGTTGCAACAGCAACAACATTACCTGCAGGAAGAACTGGGACTACAGATAAGAGTGGCCGGTATGGCCAACAGTAAAAATGCCCTGTTCAACGAATACGGCATCGGCCTCCACGACTGGAAAAACCAGCTGGCACAAGGCGACGCCATGGATTTATCCGCATTTGTGGACCGCATCAAATCCATGAACCTGCGCAACAGCGTTTTCGTAGACAATACCGCCAGCGGTGATGTTGCGGCAGTGTACCACGAGTTCCTGCAACATGGCATCTCCGTGGTGACCTGCAACAAAATAGCCTGCTCCTCAGACTATGCCTACTACAAAAAACTGAAAGACCTGGCCCGTAAATACAATGCCTCTTTCCTCTTTGAAACCAATGTAGGCGCGGGTCTGCCCGTCATCAACACCCTCAACGACCTCGTCAGGAGCGGTGACAGGGTACAAAGCATCGAGGCAGTACTTTCCGGCAGCCTCAACTTTGTATTCAATCATTTTGTGAACGGAAACAGTTTCCGTAGTGTGGTGAAAGCTGCACAGGATGAAGGTTACACCGAACCAGACCCACGCATAGACCTCAGCGGCAAAGACGTGATGCGCAAAATCCTGATACTGGCCCGCGAAAGTGGCGCCGCTATCGAAATGGATGATATCACCAATCACTCCTTCCTGCCGGAAGCCTGCCTGGATGCACCATCCGTAGCTGACTTCTACGAAACACTGGATGAACATGCCGGTCATTTTCAGCAATTGTACCACGAAGCTGCCAATGCCGGCAAAAGGCTGAAGTTTGTGGCCCGCTATGCTGATGGCCAGGCTTCTGTAGGCCTGCAATGCGTGGCGCCGGACCATCCTTTCTATAAACTGGAAGGCAAAGACAACATCGTGCTTTACACTACCAACCGGTACCAGGAGCAACCGCTGATTGTAAAAGGTGCAGGAGCCGGCGCAGACGTAACGGCTTCCGGAATTTTCGCAGACATCATCCGGTCAGCCCGTTTATGATGGCCTGTTAAATCTCTGTAACCTCGTTGTACAAGCAACACTGAATGACTAAATTAATGAACGCAATCCTTCCCATATGGAAAGTATAAAAGTATTCGCCCCCGGCACAGTTGCCAATGTAGCCTGCGGCTTCGATGTTATCGGTCTGGCTATGGACGCTCCCGGCGATGAGATGATCCTTCGCCGCACCAGTGCACCCGGCATCAGGATCAAAGCCGTGCATGGCGCCGATCTGCCCGTTGACCCGGCCAAAAACGTGGCCAGCGTGGCAGTCCAGGCATTGCTGCAGAAATATGACCACCCCGATATAGGTATTGAAATAGAGATATTCAAACATATCCATCCCGGCAGCGGCATCGGTTCCAGCGCCGCCAGCAGTGCCGGCGCCGTAGTAGCCGCCAACCACCTGCTGGGTGAACCGTTCAACAAAAAACAACTGGTACGCTTCGCCATGGAAGGAGAAAGACTGGCCTGTGGCTCTGCGCATGCCGACAACGTGGCGCCGGCCATCCTCGGCGGGTTCACGCTGGTACGCAGCTACCGCCCGCTGGACATCACCACGCTGCATACGCCCGCAGAACTATGGGTGACTGTTATCCATCCACAGATAGAAGTCAAAACTTCCGATGCCCGCGAAATACTCAAACAGAAAGTGCTGATGACAGACGCCATCCGCCAATGGGGCAATGTAGGCGCCATGGTAGCAGGCCTCTACCAGGAAGACTATGACCTGATCAGCCGTTCACTGGAAGATGTGATCGTGGAACCAGTACGGTCCATCCTCATTCCGGCCTTCCAGGAGCTGAAGCTCAAATGCAAAGAAGCCGGCGCTCTCGGTGGTGGCATCTCCGGCTCCGGGCCGTCCGTGTTCATGCTCTGCAGAGGCGAAGCTAACGCCCGTAGCGTAGCCGAGACGATGAACAACGTATATGCGCCACTGGGAGTGGACTATAAAATATATGTATCACGCATCAACACCGCCGGCGTTAAAATCATTGACTAATTTTCACCAATCCATATCGCATGCAGTATTACAGTTTACAGGACCCACAGCATAAAGCATCATTCGAAACCGCCGTTATACAGGGCATTGCACCAGACAAAGGGTTATACTTCCCGGAGCAGATCCCTTCGCTGGACCCGGAATTTATCACTCACCTGCACACCTATACGGACCAGGAGATTGGCTACGAAGTGATCCGTCCGTTTATCGGCGATGAGATACCCGAGGCCGCACTGAAAAAGATTGTGAACGATACACTGCATTTTCCTTTTCCGATACAGAAGGTCACCGGCCACACTTATGCACTGGAGCTATTCCACGGCCCTACCCTCGCCTTTAAAGATGTAGGCGCCCGTTTCATGGCTGGCTGCCTCGGTTATTTCCGCCGTAGCAGTAATCGTCCGGTAACCGTACTGGTAGCCACTTCCGGCGACACCGGCGGCGCTGTGGCCAGCGGTTTCTATAATGTTCCCGGTGTGGATGTGGTTATCCTCTACCCTTCCAAAAAAGTAAGCACCTTACAGGAAAAACAACTGACTACCCTTGGCGGCAATATCCGGGCACTGGAAGTACAGGGTACGTTCGATGATTGTCAGCGTATGGTGAAAAGCGCTTTCCTCGATGCAGATATACAGTCGCACCGGCAGCTCACCTCCGCCAACTCCATCAATGTGGCCCGCTGGCTGCCGCAGATGTTTTATTATTTCCTGGCCTACAAACAGATGAAAGCCGCTCATCCGCGGCTGGTGTTTGCTGTACCCAGCGGTAATTTTGGCAACATTTGCGCCGGTATGATGGCCGCCGCCATCGGCCTGCCGGTATCTCATTTCGTTGCTGCCACCAATATCAACGATACGGTGCCCCGTTTTATGCAAAACGGCCAATACGAACCGGGCAAAGCCGTGCCTACCCTTTCCAACGCCATGGACGTGGCCGACCCCAGCAATTTCGTACGGGTATTACAGTTATTCGGCAACAGCCTCCCGGCATTAAAAGAAAAATTCACCGCTTACGCGTACACCGACAAGGACACCGCGCGTACCATGGAACAGGTATGGAAAGAACACCACTATATGCTGGACCCTCACGGCGCCGTAGGTTACCTCGGCCTGCAACAGTTCCTGGCTGAAGCCCCTGAGCTGACCGGCGTATTCCTGGAAACAGCCCACCCGGTAAAATTTGAAGATACCGCGCCCAAAGCCGTGCGTGACGAAATTCACACACCACCCCGCGTGATGTCGCTCTATGGCAAAGAAAAAAATGCCACGTTGTTACCGGCAGATTATGACGCATTCAAAAACTGGTTAATGCGCTAAGGATTTCTTAGTTTTGGCGGCGTATGAAATATTTACCTATCCTGGTGGCCATGGCTGGCATCGTGGCCTGCAATAATGACCACAAAAAGCCCGAACAGCAGTCTGATGCAGACTCCGTGCTGTATAGCGATATTATCCGGCCGGTGACAGATTCTATTCAACATTTCCCGGACCAGGACGCGCTGTACTACCGCCGCGCATTGCTGCTGTTCAATACCAATCCCGGTTTCGCGCAAGCGGACTTCGAAAAAGCTGCCAGCCTGAAACCGGCGAACCCCGACTATTGGGCAGGTGCAGGAGAAGCCGCGCTGCTGGAGAACCACTACGACAAGGCAGAGCGCTATTTCAGCAAAGCGCTGGCTAACGCTCCCACCTATACGTATCTTCAGTATAAACTGGCCACGGCCATGCTGGAGAACAAACATACCGCGCAGGCAGACAGCCTGGCTAATGTGTTGGCCGGCACCGCCGAAGGCAGGGCCAAAGCTTTTTATCTGAAGGCCCGGATGGCAGAAGACCGTCGGGATACTACCGCCGCCGTCGAGCACCTGAAAACAGCCATCGCCGCTGCAGGACCGCATGCAGAGTATGAAGCCGTGATGGAACTGGCCGATCTGCTGCGTGCCCGCAAAACACCGGAAGCTGTCCGTTACTATACGGAAGCATGGCACCAGGACTCCCTCAATGCAGCACCGCTCTATGATGCAGGACAGGTACAGGAAGAACTGGGTGATACCAATGCCGCCATGAACACCTACCGGAAATGTATCGTGGCCGATCCCGGATTTGCACCCGCCTACATGGCACTGGGCAATATTCACAGCAGCAGGAGCCAATGGAAGGAAGCCTATAACTTCTATAACCTCGCGGCCAAAGCCGCTCCCACCGATGCGCAGGCTTACTATCAGCGGGCCAGGTGCCAGGAACAGCTGGGCAATAAAAAAGAGGCGATAGACGATTATGCCAAAGCGGCATCTTTCAGAAAAGATTTTAAAGAAGCAAAAGAGGCCATGCAACGATTGAGCCGCTAAAAGCGCCACCCGTGTTATGTCCCCCGCAATGCTTACATTTAGTATATAAAACCGATTACTATTGGAAAACGCTCCTGTAATGATAGCGCCGTCCTTGCTGGCGGCCAATTTCCTTGAACTGGGGAAAGAAGTGGAAATGGTGAACCGCAGCGAAGCTGACTGGTTTCACCTCGATGTAATGGATGGCCGTTTTGTGCCCAATATCAGCTATGGCCTGCCAGTGATCGCACAGATCAAAAAGGTAGCCCGCAAGCCCTGCGACGTACACCTGATGATAGAAGAACCAGAGAAATATGCAGCCGAATTCAAGAAAGCCGGCGCAGATATTCTTACCGTACATGCAGAAGCCTGCATACACCTGCACCGCAACATCCAACAGATTAAAAGCCTGGGCATGAAAGCCGGTGTGGCCCTCAATCCGCATACGCCGGTAGTGGTACTGGAAAACGTGATCCGCGATGTTGATGTGGTGTTGGTGATGAGTGTCAATCCGGGCTTCGGCGGACAAACATTCATTGAGCAAACCTATCAGAAAATAAGACAGGTACGGCAGCTGATCAAAGACAATAAAGCAACGGCCCTGATAGAAGTGGATGGTGGTATCAGTACAGAGAATGCCGGCCAGCTGGTGCAGGCAGGCGCTAATGTGCTGGTGGCAGGCAGCTCCATCTTTGCTTCAGCAGATCCCGAAAAAACAATCGCTACACTTAAGAGAGGTGCTCAATAATCTCTTTGGACAGGGGTTTGGTAAGGTAGCCATTTACCACCGGGTAGTGACGAACACGCTCTTTGTCTTTCTCATCAATAGAAGAAGTCAGCACGAAGATGCGGATTTGTTTGGGTAGCTGGTCATGGAAAACGCTGTATTCATCCAGGAATTCCCAGCCATCCATAATCGGCATATTGAGGTCCAGCAGAATAAGGTCGGGTAGCTCGTCCACCTTATCTGCATGCTGCCGGATATGGTCCAATACATCCTGCGCATCTGAAAACACCCTGATATTGGTGCATATCCCCTGCCGTTCTATCATGATTTTAGCAATTTGCTGGTGAATTGGGTCGTCGTCTACTATAAAAATCATATTGATCAGCTTCATAAAAGGGATTATTCCGGCCTAAATGTAATAATAAATTTGGTTCCTTGTCCCGGCCTGCTTTCCGCTTTGATACTTCCACCCATTGCTTCCACTTGTGTTTTCGTGATAAACAATCCGATACCCTTTGCATCCTTGTTACGGTGAAAGGTTTTCCGGAAGCCAAACAGCTTGTTGCCGAAACGTTCCATATCGATACCGATGCCATTGTCCTGCACCGTGAGCACGATGTAATCGTTCTCTTTCAATGTCTGTAAATGCAATTCCGGCTCCCGTTCGGGGGAACGATAGCGGATCGCATTGGTAATAAAGTTCTGCAGGATACTGTCGAGATACACCCGCGGATACTCTATTTGCGGCGCCTGGTCAAAATCATAGGTAATTTTGATGTTACTGGTTTCGATATCTACCAACAGAATATCTTTCACTTTTTGTACCCGCTCTGCAAAAAACAGTTTTTCTTTTTCCACATTCACATCTTTCCGTATCTGCACCACTTCCACCAGGTCGTTGAGCGTTTCATCGATCTTTTTGATCACCTCGTGCAGCATGCCCAGATACAGCTCTCTTTCCTGCTGGGAGGAAGCCTCATTATGCATCTGCATCAGCGCGCGCAGATTGGCGATCGGTGCACGCAGGTTATGGGAAGTAATATGGGCGAAGTCTTCCAGCTGTTTGTTCTGGTTGACCAGGTTTTTGTTAAGGTTAGACAGCTGGTCATTTGCTTTGCGCAGGTCTTTCTGCATTTTGCGGCTTTCCGTGATGTCGCGCATGAAGACCGATATACCGCCATCCTGCATGGGTGTCAGGAGGAAGTCATACCATTTGTCCGGCTTAGGGAAATAAATACCGAAAGATTGTGACTGTTGCAGCTGTATGCATTCCTGCAGACGTGCGTAGAACACGGTGCCGGACAGTTTGGGAAACACTTCGAAAATATTGCCGCCTATATCTACTTTCTGGCCGATCATTTTCTCGGCTTTCTGATTGAGGAAGTTGAGTTTGCCATCTTTCTCCATCGCCGCATACCCCATGTCTACCGTATCGAAGAAGAGGCGCATCAGTTCCGTGTTGCGGGTCAATGCTTCCCGGATGGCCGATTGTTCTGTTACATCCTGTACCACCCCGAACAGGCGTGTACGTATACCATTGTCATATCCTGGCTGACCGATACAACGAACTCTTTTTGTTTGTTGTTTGGCAGAGATGATGGTCAGCTGTGCGTCAAACGGTTTGCCGGTTTCAATACATTGTTTCACCAGTCCTTCCAGTACCGGTTGGGATTCCGGCGAGAAAAAGCTTATGGCCATCCGGTAGTTGATCGGCGTATCCGGTTCCGTGTCGTGTATTTTATGGGATTCGTAAGACCAGCGTACTTCTTCTGTATCGAGGTCCATTTCCCATCCGCCGATTTTCCCGATTTCGCCTGTTTGCAGCAGGAATTCCTGGTTTTTGACATTCTCCAGTTCCTGCACTTTCTTATCTGTGATATCATTTACCAGGGCTACCACGATCATCTCTTTGTCCACCGGTTCAATTACCGGGAATACGGTGAGGTCGAGGTACACTTCACGGCCAACGGTGGTCCAGCGTTCATCCTGACTGAAGTCAATTTTCTTTTCCACGCGTAGCGGGTTCCCTTCTTCGAGCGCCTGCAGGAACAGTTTGTCCAGTTCAAAGCGGGTGGCCAGTTCATCGTTCATTACGTTGAAGTTCCGGCGGGCCGCAGGATGCGGGGTATTAAAGAAAAATCGCTGCGTTTGATTAATGCGGCGGATAAAGCCGAAGTTATCGAACTGGATATAGCCGATGGGCAAATTTTCGATGATATTGTCGAGTAGTCTTTCGCTTTTCTGGAGGCTTATTTCCGCTACTTTTTTCTCCGTGATGTCGTCGAGGATGAGGAAGTAGTTGGCCATTCTGCTGTGCCGGTCTGTTACCGGGAAGATTGTGGCTTCGTAGTACAGTGGGAACAGGCGGGTAACGTTGCCGTAGTTCTTTTCCGCGTAGTTGAGCAGAATTTCGCGTTTCAGTGTTTTACCTGTATCGCGGGCTTCCTCAAACATGCGGGCGAGGCCATTGAGGCGATAGAACGGGTCTTGCAGCCATTTGTATTCCGGGTTATGGAGGAATGCGTGTTGCGTGCCCCATATCTGGCGTTGGCGGCTGTTCATCTCCACGCAGGTGCCGTCTGGTTCGAATTGTTGCAGGCCTACGGGGAGGTTTTCGAGTATCTGGCGGAAATATTGTTCATCTTCCATGACCCGGAGCTCGGGCAGTTTACGGTCGGTGATATCGAGGCCTACGAGGAGGCATTCCTGCAGGAGGCCATCGTTGCCCATTACCGGATAGATAGCTGATTCCAGCCACAGTTGGGTGTCCCCATGCAGCAGAAAGCAGATTTGCTCCTGTATGGATTGTCCGGTCTGTAGTTGTTGCCAGATCCGGGCCCACTGTTTTTCATCGGCGGGCAAGAGCAGTTCCCTGAAGTAGCGTCCGGTGGTTAGTTCCGGTGGTTGCTGCAAAGCGTTGGCCATTCGCGGGTTCAGGGTAGTAATGCATTCAGCGGCATCCAAGTTCACAGACAATGCGCAGGCATTGATGGCAGCTTCCAGATGCTGCAGATGCCGGTAATGCTGTTCCAGCATAACGTCCTTCATTTATAATTACTAGCGGGATTCTAAGATCGTTGTGTATTTAAGCTCAAAATAGACATTATATGACAAAAAAGCGTCATTACAATAGTAAAAGGTACAACTTCCGGTATGATTTTCCTGTTTTTTAAAACCGATTGTTTTCCGGTAGTGCTTGTTGTTCAGGGAATTATCCACCAGTTGTGGATTTTCAGTTTTCAGATTTTGTTGATTGATCAATATCTTCGCATTCAATTTCCGGCAGAGCCGGGGCTACAAATAAACTAATTTTCACATAAAATAAAACATCGATTAATGAAAGTTCTGATTATCATGGGATCCGAGAGTGACAAACCAGTAATGGAAGAATCACAAAAATATCTCCAATACTTTGGCATTGAAGGTGAAATGGTAGTAGCATCCGCACACCGTAATCCGGAAACAGTACGAGAACTGTGTATTACTGCGAAGGAAAAAGGTTTCGGCGTGGTGATCGCGGCAGCCGGTATGGCGGCGCATTTGCCTGGTGTAGTATCTGCCTTCACTTCCCTGCCGGTGTTAGGTGTACCTTTGGAAGGAGGTTTGCCTGGCGGTATCGACGCCCTGTATTCCATTGTTCAAATGCCATCGGGCGTACCGGTAGGTACTCTGGCAGTAGGTAAAGCAGGTGCGCGCAACGCTGCGGTACTGGCTGCACGTATGTTTGCGTTGACCAACGATGCCATTGCTGCGAAAGTGGAAGCGTTCAAACAAAACGGTTACAGAATTTAGTGATTGCTTAACAATACTGCTCTCCAGGTTGTCTTTAAATTCATATATTCGGAGTGAGAATTTTCGAATATTTTCCTGGACTTTAAATCATTGAATCATTGACTGAATCCATTATTAACTTAGATAGTATTAATCCCATTGAGTTTTTCGGTGTTAATAACGGAAAACTGGATTTGCTGAAGAAAAAATTCCCGCTGCTGAAGATCCTGTCCAGGGGTACCCAGTTAAAATTGAGTGGGGCGCCGGAAGAAGTGGCCACAGCGGAGGAAAAAATCAGTCAAATCGTAAAATATCTCGAGCGTAATGGTAATCTGACAGAGAATTACTTTGAGCAGATACTAGGGGATGAAGAGGGAACGGCAGTTGATCATTTCAGCGACCGTAACCCTAACGAGGTGCTGGTATTTGGTCCGAATGCCCGTACTGTGCGGGCCCGTACAGCCAACCAGAAAAAAATGGTCGCACTGGCGGACAAGAATGACATTGTATTTGCTATTGGACCGGCGGGTACGGGTAAAACCTACACGGCGGTAGCATTGGCAGTACGTGCATTAAAAAACAAAGCTGTTAAAAAAATCATTCTTACCCGTCCGGCAGTGGAAGCAGGTGAAAGCCTGGGATTCCTTCCCGGCGATCTGAAAGAAAAAATTGATCCTTATCTGCGGCCATTATATGATGCGCTGGACGATATGATCCCGGCAGAGAAGCTGAGCTATTATATGACCAACCGTGTCATAGAAATAGCACCACTGGCCTATATGCGTGGCCGTACACTGGATAATTCCTTTATTATCCTGGACGAAGCGCAGAACGCCACTGACCTGCAGATCAAAATGTTCCTGACACGTATCGGCGCCTCCGCCAAAGCCATCATCACTGGCGACCTTACCCAGATTGACCTGCCGAAGAACCAGAAATCGGGCCTTGAAAAAGCTACCCGTATCCTGCGTAATATCGATGGTATCGGGTCTGTAGAGCTGGATGAGGAAGACGTGGTGCGCCACCGCCTGGTGAAAGCCATTATCCGGGCATATGAGGCAGACAAGGAGAGAGATTAAAAAATTTACGATTTTTTGATTTGGGGATTTTTTGATTTGAATACGAAATCACTAAATCCCTAAATCGAAAATCAAAAAATATTTTAATATTAACGCTTTTTTAACGGTCTTTGCAGTAAGTTACCTGGTTTTTAAGGGGATAATTCAGTTCGGAAGCCTGTGATTCAGTATTGCGGTGATAGTACTTTGCAGATTTGAATGTTTAACCCTATTTTTGTTCTGATATAATAATTATCGACCGCATGACCAATTATCGTCGAATTCTGACACTGGCAGTGATGGGAATGATGCTGCTGAGCAGCTGTAAGAAACGGGCCACCCCTCAAGAGGTAGCGCTGGCATTTATGCACGCTATACAGGATTCGAACTTCGACCAGGCAAGAGATTATGCCACCAAAGAGTCTCAACAGGTAATACAGATTTACTCCATTTTTGACGGCCGCCGCAGCGATGCGGAAAGGGAAAAAATCCGGAAGGCCAAAATAGAAGTCGTTGGCGTAGAAGAAAACGGCAACAAAGCTTCCGTGACCATCCAGAACTCCTCCGCCAATCAGCAGGAAATCCTGCAACTGGTAAAGGAAAGTGGTCAATGGAAGATTTCACTAACATTTGAAAGTATCATACCTAACTATATTCCCCCGGCCAGTCAGGGCCTGGACTCTACTACTGTACTAACGCCGGACACCACTGCCGGCGGCATGGGAGTTCCTGCAGTTAAATGATTTTGCCTCTTTCGGCGCTTTTTTAAGTAAGAAAGGGATAATTTTTAGCTATTAACCATCAGTTGCCTTAATTTTGCCGATGCATGAATGGGCAGGGGTGATTGATTTCCAAAGGCCAACGAGGGAAACCACTGACCATATCCTCATGAAAAGTGAGGTGAATACTGTATTCACTTTTCAAACATTAATACAATATTGAACAATAAACCTTAAAAGCAGAAAAGTAGACTATTATGATGACAAATCCCTGGCACAGTGTAAGCCCTGGATCTCAGGTGCCACACATTGTAAATGCTATTATCGAGATTCCAAAGGGATGCCGTGCCAAATATGAACTGGACAAAGAAAGCGGCCTGCTGAAACTGGACCGCGTTTTATATTCTTCCGTGTACTATCCTGCCAATTATGGTTTCATTCCTCAGTCCTACTGCGATGACCACGATCCACTGGACATCCTGGTACTGTCTCAGGTGGAATGTGTGCCTATGTGCATCGTTGAAGCCAAAGTGATTGGTGTAATGCAGATGGTAGACGGTGGCGAGGCGGATGACAAAATCATCGCCGTGGCAGCTAACGATATGAGCGTAAACCACATCAATGATATCTCCGAACTGCCTCCTCATTTTATTGATGAGATGAGACACTTCTTTGAAGAGTACAAAAGACTGGAGAAAAAATCTGTGATCGTGGAAGAATTCCAGAACAAGGAAAAAGCTGAACAGATCATTAACCAGAGCTTTGAAGATTACAGAAAAATCTTCAAACAGAGCTAAATAATCGATTTTGGGATTTTCGATTTTGGGATTTTGGGATTTCGGGAGATGTCCGACAAAATCTCAAAATCCCAAAATCGAAAATCCCAAAATTTTCAGAAGAATCTTTTGATAATCCGCAGTTGGTGCGTTCTGACATGAGTATCGGCATTAATGATACCCTGGTTGTCAATCGGATCTATGCGTACCTTTCCGGAAGAGTGGATGATTTGGTGATCATCGAGCAACAGTCCTACGTGGGTGATCCTTCCTTCCGGGTTATCAAAAAAAGCGAGGTCCCCCAGCCGGGCTTCCTGCAGAAAGTCAACCGTGGTACCCTGTGTAGCTTGTTGAGACGCATCCCGCAGTAAAGGTATCCCGGACAGTTTGAATACATTTTGTACGAAACCGGAGCAATCCACCCCAAAAACATTCCTGCCGCCCCAGAGATAAGCCGTATTCAGAAATTTCATTGCATCTGCCAGCAGATGTTTCGTCTTCACCGGTGTTCCTGCAGCAGGTAATATGTGAGGTTTTTCCAGTAAAGTCACCTGTGTATTTCCCCATTTTGCTGAAAGGTTGGTATACCCTTTCAGCAAGCAACCGAAGGGTACGATCATAGGTTGACCGTTGAGCAGAATTTCATTGTTCCATTCCGGCAGGTAGTGGGTAGCCGGGGCCTGGTATATCTCTTCGGATACTTCTTCAAGATGAGAGAGAGAAGCCCAGCCGGTATAACCGTCATACTGGTTCACCACTTCCACCCATCCATCGGGGGCTGTGTTGACGATTTCCACGCCTTCGCCCCAAAGCAGCTGGGAAATCATTTCACTTCTGTGTGCGGCGGTGGCTCTGAGGGGTGCTACAGGCACAACAACGATCGCGTATGGCATATTAATTGTATAATTCCGTTTTTTAATCCAATAATCTCGCGTCTGAATGAACTTTTTCCGCTTTTATACGTAAATATAGAGTATTAAGTTTATGCACCAACAGTTAACCAATTTATCAGATAAGGAACTTATATCCCGTGCCCGGAAGCAAGACCGGGAAGCAGAAGGTGTACTAATGGACAGGTATAGTCATTTACTGGTTGCCATTACACTACCTTATCTGGATAAAGCCCCAAAGCCAGACCCCAACATCGTACTTCCCACCCTTTTGCAACGGCTCAGCGCCAGTCTTAAAACCCAGACTATTTACAAAGCCAACGAATGGATATTGCACATTCAGAAAGGATATTTCAATAATCCTGACAAAAATATCCCCTTCTACCCGTCACGGGATGGCAGGGACCTGTTGCATATTGAGAACAAAGTCGAAAAAGCAGGTACCAATATCATCGACCGCCAGGACCTGGCCGTAAGGCTCGAACAGGCCCTTCAGCGGATGACTGCCGACGACCGTGATCTGATAACACAGTTCTATATTGATAATAAAAGCTTTGCCGATCTGACCGCTGCCATGGGATTAACACGTGAGAAACTGAGGGACCAGCTGAAAGCAGCCAAGGGGAAACTTGCCAAGCTATATATGAATCAGGGTTATGTTTAGTAGTAAACCAAACAATGAAAAAATTTTAAAGGTATTTTCCGGCATCCGTTGTCTTAGCAAAGATCAGTTGCCCCGCTATATGGAAGGGAGGCTGACAGACATTGAAAAACACCTCGTAGAGCAACATCTTGCCGACTGCGACCTGTGTTTTGGCGCGCTACAGGCACTGGAACAGGAGGGTAATGAGCAGTACCAGGACCTGACCGGAAAACTCCAGCGTTTTATACATGACAGTATACAACCGGTTTCCCATGTCCATAAGGTGGCGCAGTACACCAAAAAGGAAAAGACCAAGGAAAGCCTGCTGGTATATTTCTGGCTGATCGCCTTTTTGGTGATCGGGATAGCCAGCGTGTATGTATTGCGCGGCCATCTGCGCAATCAACCGCCGCCACCGCCCCGTACGCTGGTCTCTGCACAGCCTGCCGCGAAAGACACGGCCACTCCCCCTTCCGGAGAAGTGACCAATCAGCCTATCGTTACATCGGAACAGCCGGCGCCAGCGCCCGGTCATCAGACAGCCGCTACGCCTGCAACCACCACTCCGGCTGCCAAACCTGCTGCCACCACGGCCAATCCGCCGGCAACAGCCGCACCGGCACCACCACGCCCCACAGCAGCAGACTCCATCGCCAAAGCCAAAGCCGCTGCATTGAAAGCACAGCAGAAAAAACATGCTGCCGATAGCATCCGCAAGGCCCTGGCCCTTCAGAAGCAACAGGACTCCCTGAAAAAAGAGAAGGAAAAGGGAAATGACAGCGACAACAAAAAACCGGAACCACAACCTGAACCCAAACAGGAAATCAAAGAACCGGCGCCACAGCCTAAAAAAGAAGCCCCTCCTGCCGCTGAGCCTATCAATAGTGACGAATATCTCTATAAGGCCGCCATGGTATACCAACAACAGGGCAACCTCGGCGAGGCCATTGACAGATACAAACGGATTGCCGCCAACAGCTCCGGCAAATACGCAGAAATGGCCACCTATCAGCTGGCTATCTGCTACCGCAGCAAAGGACAAATGGGCAAAGCCCGCCGTCTGTTCCGCGAGGTAATACGGATGGACGGTTTTCTCAAAAACAACGCGCAACAGGCATTGGACAGCATGTAATATTGTGTGATTTTGATATTCAGCTATTCATTGATTTTGATCACTGCCTTTGGAATTATCTTAAGTATACATATTTACAATCCATAATTTCTTAGTTTTATGGATTTTTTAGCTGTCTGCATCTTACAGGCAGCATTCTTTTTAGCCTGTGAATAATCCAGCGATACAACAACTAACAGACCAGGAGTTACTGCAACGGTTCAAAACTGATCAAAACAGTGAATGGATAGGTGTGCTTTTTGACCGATATGCCCTGCTATTACTGGGTATGTGCATGAAATACCTGAAAAATGAAGAAGATGCACGCGACGCCGTGCAACAGATTTTTCTTAAGGTATTGTCTGACGTCAACAAACATGAGATACAGTTTTTTCGCGCCTGGATATACCAGGTTGCCAAAAACTATTGCCTCATGCAGTTACGGCAGCATCATCTGAAATATCGGGAAGAGATTACTGACAAACATGCCGGGGAACTGGCCGCAGATCAGGAAGATCAACGGTCGCATCAGGAAAAAGACCTGATGCTTAACAGTATGGAACAGGCCCTGGCTTTTCTGAACCCGGAGCAGAAGGTCTGCGTAGAGCTCTTCTACCTGCAAAAGAAATCCTACCAGGAAATAGCCGACCAGACCGGTTACAGCCTGTTGCAGGTGAAAAGCTATATCCAGAATGGCAAACGTAATCTCAAATTAATACTGGAAAAACAACAACGCGCAAACAAGCGTTAATTTGCATCAAATAACGATATGAACGAGCATTTCAATGATATATTTGTCACAACGGGCTGTCCTACACAACAGCAGCTACTGGACTATGTGCAGGGCAAGCTGTCTGCGGAAGAACAGCACGAGGTGGAAATGCACCTGACTGATTGTGAGTTTTGCAGTGAAGCCCTGGAAGGCCTGTCTAATATCAAAGACAAGGAAAAAATTCCCGGATGGATCAGTGAAATGAAATGGGACGTCCTGAAAAAATTACGGAAGAAATACCGCACCCGCAGGAAAACGGAAAATTATATATCCCTCGCCGTTATCATCCTCTGTATCATTTTCCTGGTACTGGCGATGTTCTGGGCGTACCATTTTGCTATAAAACATTAAGTCATTTACGGATTTTGGAACTTTGATATTTGGAATGCAGCGAGTGATGTCAGCGAATAAATTTCAAAATCAAAAAATTCCTAAATTCTTAAATCCATAAAAAAATAGTTAAATGACTAAATAGCTCAATGCAGGGTTTTATTATTCATCGCTTTCCATTGCAGGAACACTTTCAGCGCTTCTTCATCCCGCAATTCAATCAGCGGGATTTTCTTTTCTTCATGCGGCACTGCGATCTCACGGTAAATGAAAGAGTCATCGAAGTCGATCGCCGCAGCATCTTCTTTGGTATTGGCGTAATACACTTTTGAGGGCCGTGCCCAATAGATAGCTCCCAGGCACATGGGACAAGGCTCGCAGGAGGTATAGATTTCGCAGTCCGTCAGCTGAAAGGTACCTAACCTTTTACAGGCATCGCGGATAGCCATTACTTCCGCATGAGCGGTAGGGTCATTTTCGCACAGCACCTGGTTCCACCCCTCCCCGATAATCTCCTCTCCTCTTACAACGATAGACCCGAAAGGCCCACCATCTCCCTGCTCTATCCCCTTGCGGGACAAAGCCACTGCATATTGCATGAATTTCCGTTCTCTTTCTCCTATCATAGCGCTACAAATATTGATTCATTCAAATTTACCGAAAAGAAGGCATAAAAAACCCCGCGAAGAATCGCGGGGTTTATCGTTAACTATGTATCGTCGTATTTAGAATTGCTTGTATTATTTGTTTCTGATGACAACCACGCCGTCGAACACATCGATCAGCACGGGTTTGGATTTATCAATGTCCCCTGCCAGTATTTTTTTGCTGAGCAGGTTGATGATTTCTTTCTGTATTAATCTTTTCAGTGGCCTTGCTCCAAACTGCGGATCATAACCCTGTACAGAAAGATATTCCATTGCATAGTCAGAAAATTCCAATATCATGCCATTTTTTGCCACCATGTCCTTCAGTTGCTGTAACTGAATGTTAATTATTCCTTTAATTTCATCCCGCATCAGTGGCTGGAACATGATCACTTCATCTACCCTATTGAGGAACTCCGGCCGTATGGTGGTCCTCAACAACCCCATTACTTCTTCCTTGGTTTTATCTACTATTTCCGCTCTGTTGGAATCGTTAATGTTTTCAAAATTCTCCTGGATAATATGGCTACCCATGTTGCTGGTCATGATGATAATGGTGTTTTTGAAATTCACCACGCGGCCTTTGTTGTCGGTCAGACGGCCATCATCAAGTACCTGTAACAAAACGTTAAAAGTATCCGGGTGTGCTTTTTCGATTTCATCGAGCAGCACTACAGAGTACGGCTTGCGGCGTACGGCTTCTGTGAGCTGACCACCTTCATCGTATCCTACATATCCCGGAGGCGCGCCCACGAGGCGGCTTACGGAATGTTTTTCCTGGTATTCGCTCATGTCGATGCGGGTCATCATCTGATCGTCATCGAACAGGTATTCAGCCAATGCTTTGGCCAGCTCGGTTTTACCCACCCCGGTAGTACCCAGGAAGATAAAGGAGCCGATAGGCTTGCGCGGGTCCTGTAAACCAGCGCGACTGCGGCGGATAGCATCGGACACAGCGATGATCGCTTCTTCCTGTCCAACCACCCGGCGGTGCAGCTCTTCTTCGAGATGCAGCAGCTTGTCTTTTTCACTCTGCATCATCTTAGCCACTGGGATACCGGTCGCTTTGGCCACATTTTCCGCGATGTCTTCCGCATCTACTTCCTCTTTAAGAAGACGTTTGTTGTGCGCAGATATTGTACTCAGTTCTTCCGTAAGGTCCTGTACCAGTTTTTCCTGTTCTTTCACCTTACCGTAGCGTATTTCAGCCACGCGTCCGAAATCACCGTTACGTTCCGCCTGTTCAGCTTCCAGTTTCAGGTTTTCGATGGCTGACTTAGCGCCCTGGATCTTATCTACCACTTCTTTTTCTGCCTGCCATTTGGCTTTGAACGTATTCCGTTCTTCGCTGAGGCGGGCTATTTCTTCACTCAGTTCCCTGAGTTTATCTTCATCATTCTCCCTTTTGATCGCTTCTTTTTCGATTTCCAGCTGACGAATCCTTCTTTCCAGTTCATCTAGTTCTTCCGGCATGGAGTTCATTTCCAGCCGCAGTTTAGCAGCACTTTCATCGATCAGATCAATCGCCTTGTCGGGCAGGAAACGATCGGTGATGTAGCGATGCGACAGTTCCACTGCAGCAATGATCGCTTCGTCTTTGATCAGTACATGGTGATGGCTTTCGTACCTTTCTTTCAGGCCGCGGAGGATGGAGATGGCGTCTTCCACGCTGGGCTCATCTACCAATACTTTCTGGAAGCGGCGTTCCAGCGCTTTATCTTTCTCGAAATATTTCTGGTATTCGTTGAGCGTAGTAGCACCGATAGCACGCAGCTCACCACGGGCCAGGGCCGGTTTCAGGATGTTGGCAGCGTCCATGGCGCCTTCCATGGCACCGGCACCGATCAGCGTATGTATCTCATCGATAAAGAGGATGATGTCCCCATCGCTGTCGGTCACTTCTTTCACCACTGCTTTCAGTCTTTCTTCAAACTCACCGCGATATTTAGCGCCGGCCATGAGTGCTCCCATGTCGAGGCCGTAGATGGTTTTTGATTTCAGGTTTTCCGGCACGTCGCCATTGAGGATACGATGTGCCAGCCCTTCTACGATAGCGGTTTTACCTACGCCTGGTTCACCTACCAGTATCGGGTTGTTTTTAGATCTGCGGGAGAGGATATGCAGGGTCCTGCGGATTTCCTCATCGCGACCGATCACCGGGTCCAGCTTGCCTTCACGGGCCAGCTCGTTCAGGTTTTTAGCGTATTTCTGTAATGTATTGAATTGGGTGCCGCCGCTTTGGGAATTAACGGTCTCGCCCTTACGTAATTCTTTGATAGCTGCTTTAAGGCCTTTCTCGGTGAGACCAGCATCTTTCAGCAGTTTGGAGGTGTCATCGCTACCGCCGAGGAGGGCCAGCAACAGATGTTCCACGCTTACAAACTCATCTTTAAACTCCTTGATGGTGGCGCCTGCACGCAATAAAACGTTGTTGGCGTCGCGACTTAATACCTGTCCGGCTTCGCCGCCCACGATCTTAGGGTATTTCTGCAGCTGCTCATTGAGTTTGGTGTTGAGCAGGCTGGTATTGACAGCATTCTTTTTCAGCAGGTATTCCACCGGGCTGTCGTTATCTTCCAGCAGGGCTTTTAAGATATGCCCTGTTTCGATAGCCTGGTTTTGGTTATTAAATGCCAGTTGCTGTGCTTGTTGCAGTATTTCCTGCGATTTTATAGTGAAGTTGTTCAGATTCATATATTAATGTTTTGCTCCTTTTTTTAGTGATTTACAAACGTGCTGTTGTATTAACAAAGCCTGAACCAATGTTGTTTTTCGGAAATTATGACATATTATGTATAAGTTTCCTGCATTTTTAGCAGAAGATAAGGTTATTAACTGCTAAAATTGCATTAAAGACTTTGAATCAACACCGTATATTAGCGTTTCTTTAATATGTGAGCGAATGAAATCTATCAACCTCTATCTTCTCCTGCTGATGTCCCTGACGGGGTCTCTGGCCACCGCGGCCCAGGGGCGTGTGTCTAACGACACCGTATATATACCCGCAGACATTTCGGACTATATGCCGCCGCTTTACGGTAGTGCGGGCCGGGTACAGCACTTTCTCCGGGAGCAGCGGGAAGCTTACCCAGGTAAAACACTGGCCATCGTGTTTACGAAGCCCGGCACTTACTATATAGACACCACACTGGTCATCACGCCGGAACTGGCTAACGGTAACGGCGCTATTGTTTTTATGCCTACCCATCCGGGAGACAGCGTCACCCTCAGCGGCGGCCGACCTGTAACCGTTAAATGGCGGCGCTGGAAAAAAGGTATCTATAAAGCGACCCTCGACCTGCCTTACAACTTTGATCAATTGTACATCAATGACATACAACAGGTACGCGCCCGCTATCCCAACTATGACAGCAGCGCACGGCATTACAACGGCAGTGCCGCCGACGCCCTAAGCCCCGAAAGGATAAAAACCTGGAAACATCCGCAGGGCGGGTATGTTCACTCCTTACATAAAGGAGAATGGGGCGGCTACCACTACCGCATCACCGGCGTAAACCCAGACAATACCCTGCAACTGGAAGGTGGTTATCAGAACAACCGGCAGATGGGCATGCATGCCACCCATCGTTTTGTGGAGAACATCTTCGAAGAGCTGGACACCGCCCGGGAATGGTTCTATGATCAACCTAATAAAACATTGTATTATAAACCGGCGCCCGGTACCCGCCTGTCCAAAGCCAGCGTGGTAGTGTCACGGCTGCAGCAGGTGATAGCCCTGAAAGGCAGCGCAGACAACCCAGTACGGAATGTTACCATCGCTAATCTGCGCTTTGCGCATACCGCCCCTACGTTCATGGATACACGGGAACCGCTGCTGCGCAGCGACTGGACCATTTACCGCGGCGGCACTATCCTGCTGGACGGCACCGAACACTGCACCATCCGGGATTGCGAGTTTGACCATAACGGCGGCAACGCCGTCTTCGTGAGCAACTATAACCGCCACGCCCTCATCAGCGGATGCCATATCCATGATGCAGGTGGCAGCGGTATCTGTTTTGTCGGCAATCCGGATGCCGTTCGTTCCCCGTTGTTTGAATACAATGAGTCACAGCCGCTGGCCACCATTGATACCGTACCCGGGCCTAAAACCAACCACTATCCCGACTCCTGTACCGCCTACAACAACCTGATTTACCGCACCGGCACCATCGAAAAACAAACAGCCGGTGTACAGTTGTCCATGGCCATGAACATCAGCGTACTACATAACACCATCTACGATGTACCGCGTGCAGGCATCAACGTGAGTGAGGGTACCTTCGGCGGCCATGACATTGCGTACAATGACGTATTTAACACCGTACTGGAAACAGGTGACCACGGCGCGTTCAACTCCTGGGGCCGCGACCGCTACTGGCATCCGAACCGTGATACCATGAACAGCCTTACAGCAGCCCGTCCGGAGCTTATCCTGCTGGACGCCCTCTACACCACACGGCTGCACTACAACCGCTTCCGCTGCGATCACGGCTGGGACATAGACCTGGACGATGGCTCCTCCAATTATTATATCTACAATAACGTATGCCTCAATGGTGGCCTTAAACTGCGCGAAGGTTTCTACAGGACCGTAGAGAACAACATCATCCTCAATAACTCTTTCCATCCGCATGTATGGTTTAAAAACAGCCATGATATCTTCCGGCACAATATCGTCACCACTGCCTACAAACCCATTGGCATCCGTTACTGGGGCGATGAAACAGACAACAATCTATTCCCGGAAAACACGGCCCTTCCCGCAGAAACTGACAAACATTCCCTCTCGGGCGACCCCGGATTTGTCAATCCGATCGCGGGCGATTACCGGGTAAAAGCCGGCTCTCCTGCCCTACGGATCGTGTTCAACAACTTCCCGATGGACAGTTTCGGCGTAGTGTCCCCGGAGCTGCGCCTGCTTGCAAAAAAAGCACCGTTGCCGATGTTGGCGCAACAACGCCTGCTCACCACTTCCGAAACCACCTGGCTGGGCGCCCGCATCAAAAACATTGAAACACTGGGAGAACGCTCGGCAGCGGGATTACCGGACAATAACGGCGTATACATTATGAGCGTGCCGGACAATTTCCCTTACCGGTTACAGGCTGGCGATGTGATCTTAAAAGCAGGAGATACAGCTGTGCAAAAAGTGAGTGATCTTCTGAATGCGTATAGCCGTCAGGGTGATAAAGCTAAAAAGCTGACGATCTTCCGGAATCAACGGCAACAGATTGTTGATTAATATGCGATTCCGTTCCCAGGGCTGAAGCCCTGGGCTACGATGTTGTTCAGTTATCTATTGCAGCAGTAAGGTATACTAATGTAGCGCGTCTTGTAGCTATTTGGAGCGAGGTTATAACAAATAATAAAAAATTAAGGGCAGACACCTCGAGGTGTCTGCCCTTTTCAATCATCCTTCTATCAAATCCCAGGGCCGAAGCCCTGGGCTACGCTATTACATCCATTCTTTTACCAGCGCTTCATGTTGGCTGATCCATTGTTTCACGGCAGCATCCTCTCTGCCGTCGGCATCGGCCACGACATTCATGAGGGAGCTTAACTCTTCCGTATTGAGTTTGAACTTGCGGAAGAAATTGACTGCTACCGTATCTTTCACAGTGAATTCGCTGTTAGCGATTGTCATTATTTTTTCCATTTCACCGAACTCCTTTTTAGGATCTTCCAGGAAACGAAGCTTGAAACGGGCAAACATGTGATGTGGCGCCCAACCCGTTACCACCACCGGCATTTTTTCATCGATACTTTTCTTCAGGGTGGCTATCATAGCCGCTTCGCTGGAGGACTGTAACTCATAGTCCAGATCGTATGCGCGGATGGCATCTTCCGCTTTGGTCATGATACCGGCGCCGGCATCGATGCCTACTACTTTACCGCCGAAAGCAGCTTTCTGTTTAGCGAGATCTTCGATGGTGCGGGCGCTGACATAGTCTGGCACCACCAGGCCTATTCTGGCGCTGTCGAAGTTGGTGTTGAGCACCGTAACTTTATCACCGAACGTTTCCATATATGTTTTATGGGTGACAGGCATCCAGGTGTCCATGAACACGTCAGCATCGCCGCCGGCGACAGCCGCGAAAATGGGTGCCACATCGGCATTCTTCAGTGTGACAGTGTAGCCTTGTTGTTCCAGGAGCACTTTGGCCAGGTTGGTCATGGCTACCCCTTCCGCCCAGTTGACATAACCGATGGTAATTTTCTTACTGCTTTTTTTATCGCCCTGCTGACAGGCGGCAAAAGTCAGCGTTACCGCAGTCAGCGCGAGGAGGAGAATCTTTTTCATACTATGTTTATTTAGCGTTTTTCTTTAGTTTCTTTTTACCGAACGATTGTGTGATACGGTCTAGTATAATGGCCAGTATCACCACGGCGATACCGCCTTCAAAGCCCAATCCTATTTTGAGCTGGGTAATGCCCTTCAGTACTATTTCTCCGAGGCCGCCCGCCGCGATCATCGCCGATACCACCACCATAGAGAGTGACATCATGATCGTCTGGTTGACGCCTGCCAGAATAGTCGGCAATGCCAACGGCAGTTCCACTTTAAAGAGCAATTGCCGTGGCGTAGCGCCAAAAGAGCGGGTAGCTTCCACAATATCTTCCGGCACCTGGCTGATGCCCAGCGTAGTCAGCCTTACCGCAGGCGGCATAGCAAAGATAATGGTCGCAAACACACCAGGCACTTTTCCCAGTCCAAAGAAAAGTACCGCAGGAATAAGATACACGAAGGCCGGCATGGTTTGCATGAAGTCCAGCAGCGGGCGCATCACGCGGCCGGCTGTTTTGCTTCTTGCCGCCCATATGCCCAGCGGAATACCGATGATCAAAGCAATAAAGGCAGACACCAATATGAGGGAGAGTGTTTCCATAGTAGGCACCCAGTAGCCCATCGCATAGATGAGGGACAGGCCCAATGCTGTGACCACACCGATGCCCCATCCGGCGCGTCGCCAGGCGAGAATAGCCACCAGTGCAATCACCACATAGAAGGGAAGGAAGGTGAACAGTCCCACCACCCCATCTACCATGGTTTCCACGCCAACTTTCACCATCTTAAAGAAGGGGTTGAAATTGTGCGTGAGCCAATTGATAAATTGTTCTATATATTTTCCGATTCTAATCATACAAAATTCGTTTATGCTTGTGGGTTAGCCTGGCTACCCATGGTTTCAATTATCAGGGAGGTCTGGGATATCAGCCCCAGCAGCTTATTATTGGCAGGGTTTACAACTGCCACCGGCTTATCTGTTTCCGCGATGAAAGGCAGCATTTGTTCCACGGTAGTATCCGGATGTGCTACCGGTACATCACGATGGATGACCGCTTCGATGGTTTTATCCCCCCGTTGTTTTACTTCCAGCACTTCGTGGAGGTATACAAAGCCAAGGAAATGTTTATCTACCGTAACAGCCGGCAGTATTTTAAGGCCGGTGGCCCTCATTTTACGGAGACTACCTTCCGGGCCGTCTTTCCGGAACACGGCCGTAGTGGGTTTGGTATCCATCAGGGAAGAAGCGGTGATGATCGCTTTGCGGTCTACTTTTTCCACGAAGGAGCTCACATATTCATTGGCCGGTGTGGTGAGGATTTCTTCCGGGGTACCGATCTGAATGACTTCACCGTCTTTCATGATAGCGATGCGATCGCCCAGGCGGATAGCTTCATCGAGGTCGTGGGTAATGAACACAATGGTTTTATGCATTTTTTCCTGCAGGTCCAGCAGTTCATCCTGCATCTGCGTGCGGATAAGTGGGTCCAGGGCCGAGAAGGCTTCATCCATGAGCAGTACTTCCGGCTCGTTGGCCAGAGCACGGGCCAGGCCTACGCGTTGCTGCATACCGCCCGACAATTCAGCGGGCATCATATTTTCATAGCCTTTGAGGCCTACCAGTTCGATCACATTACGCGCCTTCTCCAGTCTTTCCGCTGCCGGCGTGCCTTGCAGCTCGAGGCCGAAAGCCACATTTTCCAATACAGAGCGATGCGGCAGCAGGCCGAATTTCTGGAACACCATAGCTATTTCCTTGCGGCGTACCTTTTGCAGGTCCGCATCAGGGAGGGCCGTGATATCCACGTTATTGAGCAGCACCTTGCCGGCACTGGGCTCTATGAGGCGGTTAAGGCAGCGCAAGAGGCTGGATTTACCACTACCGGAGAGACCCATGATCACAAAAAACTCTCCTTTTTCAATTTCAAAGGAAGCGTTTTTCACACCTATGGTAGCACCGGTATGTTCCAGTATTTCCGCCTTTGATTTGCCCTGTTGGAGCATCTGCAGCGCTTCTTGTTGTTCGCGGCCGAAGATCAGCGTAAGGTTTTCTATTTTTAGTTTAGGCATCATCGTGATTTTAGCGTTTAGAAATAGTACCCGATGTTCAGGTTCAGGCGGCTGTGCCAGCGTGCATCGGGTGTGCCTGTAGCCAGGGCTTCATCCCATACAGGCCCAAGCCAGGGATGGTTTTTACCGGCAGCCCAGTCGATATAAGTAAATATGTGGCCCGCCGTAATCATACATCCCAGCACGTTCATCTGGGAGTTATGCAACCCTTTACCCTGTTTCTGCATATAGGAGTAATCGTTATAAAACGTCAATGCGCTGACAGGGCCCCAGTGTACCGGTTGTGTATAGGACAGGGAGGCCGTATGCATAAATGCTTCCGTGACTACCTGATAGGAGGAGCCATAGGCGGCCATTTCCACATGATTCTCCAGATGAGCCGAGTCTGCCACATTGTAACGGTAATACATGGATTGCAGTTTAAGGTTCCAGCGGTCTTTGTTCAGATTGCTGTGTACCGCCGCGGCCCAGTGGCTTCCCATGTTTCCGGAGGGGATGTTATACAATCCGCCCAGCATTACGGAAGCGCCTATACTGTTATTTTTATCCAGGAAATATTCCACGCGGGCATTTCCCTGATTGACTTCTTTATTGCGGCCTGCCACATCGTAGGAATAGCGGCCGGGGTCAATGGCTGACTTATCGCCAAAGTTGAGCTCTTCCGCATTTTTGAAAAATGCCAGCTGATACAGCCAGCGGTTGGCGCGGCGTTCAAACTTGATCCCCATATCGTAGTCATCTTCTTTTCCCACATAATAAGGCAGGTTAAAGAACCAGCTATGGGAATTGTAGGTAACGTTACCGAAGGGTACCTGTGTGAGCCCTATATCGATGTGCGTACTATCGTTGAAGTGATACCGCACATATCCTTCTTTGAGAAAACTGCCGCCAAAATCTTTTGAGTAGAAGCGGTATTCAGCGTGCAGCGATAATTTTTTCCAGGAGGCGTCTGCATTTACGCGGAACATATCGAAGCCGAAGTCACCTCCTCTTTTCATCTGTTCCTTTTTCCAGGACGAGAGGTTATAGTTGAAGCGCAGTGCGCCTCCGATGTGAAAAGTGGGTTTATCCGTTTTTCTGGTTTCCGTACTATCCTGTGCAACAATAACCAAACTAGGCAAGAGAAGCAATAAGCATAGCAACAACCAATGCAATGATCTCATCATAGCCATCAATTATTTAATATGTTTAAGCTGATCTGTTCCTGGGCGACATAGGGGACCTATGAGCATGCCACTGTACTGTTGACAGCGAGCGTAAAAGGAAAACCGGGCGCGAAATGGCCCGACAAATGATCAAATTTCCAATAAAATATTGACCGTTATAGCGTAATGCGTTGTGCTCGGAAGGCACTTTAAACAGTCGGATTTTGCGTTAAGCTTTGCAAAAATACGAAAAAATGGCTCAGCTACCAAGCATTTTTTGAAAAACATCAAACAACCTCGCAGTAGTGATTGTTATAAGGTCAGTTGAATTCCAATCTGTTCCAGCACAATTTCTTCATCATTAAACCCTACAATTATGTCATTTGACTTACTTGAAAGTGCAAAAAGTATTTTTAACAGTAATGTCGTTAGTCAGGCTTCCTCACAACTGGGAGAAAGCGAAGGCGGCATACAAAAAGCATTAAGTGGGATTATACCGGTCGTATTAACGGGGCTGTTAAATAAGGCCGGTTCTGGTGGAGACGCCGGTGGTTTACTGAATATGATCAAAGGCGTAGCCGGTGACGCCAATCCATCAGCCGTAGCAGGCGCTTTACAAAGCGGCGGCGGCGGGCTGCTGGCCAAAGGAGGGGACCTGTTGCGCAGCCTCTTTGGTGACAAAATCAGCTCCATTACGGGTATGTTATCGTCTTTTGCAGGCATCAAGGAATCCTCTGCGAGCACCTTACTGCAAACAGCCACTCCCGCCACATTAGGCGCAGCAGGGCAATATGCGGCACAGAACAACCTTACCCCCAATTCTTTCCTTTCCTTCCTGAATACACAAAAAGACAGCATATTAAACGCCGTGCCTGGCGGACTTAACCTGGCCAGCATGTTAGGCCTCTCCAGCCTCGGCGACCTCGGCAAAAAACTGGGCGGCCTCGCTGCCGGCATTGGAGGCGCCGGTCTCGGAGCAGCAACAGCCGCAGCCAATACCGTTAAACAAGCCAGTGGCGGCCGCTGGATTTGGTCGCTCCTGCTGATACTGGTGGCCATTATCCTGCTGTGGTACCTGATGAGAGGCTGTGGTGGCAACAAACCGGAAAGCACCGCTGTCACTGACAGTATCACCACCAGTCAACTGGCAGATTCCGCTGCTGCCCACGTAACAGAAGGCGGTCCTGTTGTAAGCCGTGAAAACATCCAGGTAACATTGCCCGATGGCACTGTGCTTCAGGCTTATAAGGGTGGTATTGAAGACCAGCTGGTGACTTTCCTTAAAGATGACACCCGTCCGGCCGGAAAAGATGTCTGGTTTGACTTCGATAACCTCAATTTCAAAACCGGCAGCGCAGAGATCACACCGGAAAGTATGCAACAGGTGAAAAACATCGCTGCTATTCTCAAAGCTTTCCCCAAATCCAAAATCAAGATCGGTGGTTATACAGACCGTACCGGCGACAGCGCCAAAAACCTGAAACTGTCGCAGGAACGCGCCACAGCGGTGGAAACGGCGCTGAAAAATGAAAAAGCAGACATGAAACAGCTGCTTGGCGCCGAAGGCTACGGCTCACAGTTTGCCAAAGCGGAAGCTACTGCTCCGGACGAAGAAAGGAAAAAAGACAGGCACATCTCCGTGAGCGTACGGGAAAAATAAACTGTGATGGTCATGATTACTACTGATTCGCCTGATTAACGAAGATCTGTGCGAAGATTGTATAAAAATCAAAGCGTCTGACAAATGGATTGTCAGACGCTTTTGATTTTATATAATCTTTCATTATTCTTTTATCAGCACCATCCGGTTGCGGTCTGCCCGATAGATAGTGGTATAAAACTTCGCAAACTCGTTGTAGTCAGTAGCGGGGAAAGTACCGGCTTTCCTTTGCAGTTTACGTATATACGTGATAGTATTCCCTTTCATGGTGGCGGTGGCACTGTAACTACCGAATTTCGTTTGCAGGGAAACCGGCGCAGGCATCGATTCCGCTTTGTAGCCTTCCGGCACGGTAATGCTGACAGAATCGGTATGTTCAAACGCGAATTTCAGCACTACATCAGAGAGACGGCTACTATCAGGGTCCAGTTTACGTATTGCCCTGTTCAGGATGTTAGGCACAATGAAAATTCGTTTGCCCGTTACCGTTGCATAGGCGTTGCAGTTAAGGTCCAACTGTTCTTCAATCTCGGGAACAACCGCAGGTATCTCCCTGCATTCAAATTTACCCACATCATAGCTTGACAGCTCAAGGGATTTGCGCATCACCTCCAGTTGTTTTTCTTTGCTGAGCACATGCAGCGCGTCATGCAGCGTTTCCTGCTCCTCACCGCTGCGCATTGTAACGGCTGACACTTTCAGGTTGCCGTTGTCCTGCATCACCGCATTAACAGTACGTACCTGCCGGTTATCTTTCATACCCAATGCAGGCGTGTGCACCAGTTTTCCACCTTCTTCTGTAAGCAGCAATACCGCCCGGTCAGACGTAAAACCGCCCAGGTACCCTGCAGGAAGCGTATTGCTGGTACATTCCAGCCAGGTGGTATCTTTATCCGGCACACACAGGATCACGTGATTGAAGTCGTCATCCGGAAATTGTTCATTGAGATATTTCTCGCCTTCTTTTGCTTTTACCCAGGCACAGTAAGATTTAATACCTGCTTCCTTCAACAGCGCCATCATGTAATTGGACAACGCTTTACAATCTCCGTAACCTTTTGCTGCAACGGTTTTGGCATCAAAGGTCTGTAATCCGCCGATGCCCAGCTGAATACTGATATAACGGTAGTTTTGCTGCAACCATTTATACAACGTCTGTATCTTCTGTGTTTTGGAAGATTGACCGGCTATCAGTTCCTGTACCTTCTGTTTGATATTATCCGGAAGTTCATCCCTACCGGCATTGATGGTATAACCGAATTTGCCCAGTCCCTCCCAGGTGGTACCGTTGCCTTCATAATCATCGATCTTAAAAGCAGAAGGCGATAATAGCACATTGGCATTCAGTTCTACAAACTCTCTCGCATAAGATTCCTCTGTTAAAGCAGGAATATTTTTCACTTCCCAGGTATATACCAGTTTCCCTTTTTCCGTCACAGCCGGTTTATCGCTGACACGGGAGGCAAGGTAACGCAGTTTATAATCCGCCGGCGTTACCACTACAAACCGTGATGATTCCACCGTACAGTCGCTTTCAGACTGCGGCGCCCAGGAGCGGAGATTATAGGTATTGTTTATCCGTTCTTCCACTTCATATTCCACCGTGTAGGGGTAAATGTTATGATAGAACCGGTGTACTTTGTAGCGGGTGTCGGTCATCAGGCTGCCATCACCATCCATGCTCAGATCTTTAATATCTGACTGTTTCAGTCTTTTCACCAGTTTACCGTCAGCATCGTACAATGCGCCGCTGATGGACCTTACCTCTATCTGTTTGTTATAGTGTTGTACCAGCGTAGTAGCCTCTGCCCCTTCTTCGTCGAGCACGGTGAGCACATAGCGGGTAACCACATTCACTTCCTTCGGACCGGAAATGGTCTGGACAATTTCCTCGAACCGTTTTACCAGGTGGGCATTTTCCTTCATAGAGTCCGGGATGGCCTTTACAGGATATACCGGATCACCGGCCATCAGCCTGGTACAGCATAACAATGCGGCCGCAAGGGATGACAATAATTTATACATGGGGTTATTTTTTCTTTTTTAAGACGATCTGTTCGGCTTGTTTTTTCACGATCAGATCAAAAAATTCACGCAGGGACGGATAGTCTTCCGGCGCAAAGTTGGCTTTGTTAAGTTTCACGCGGGAGCGCAGCTGAATGTGGTTGTCCTGCTGCTGGATCAGGTACTGGAAAACGCCCTCGTCTTCGTTGTAATTTGCCATAGCCGGTTTCGGGAGCTCATCCACTTCATATCCTTCCGGCACCTCCATGTTAAAAGAATAGATCTCGTCAAACACTGATTCCATTTCAACCGGGAACTTGCGCTCCGCTGATTTGAAAATGTTGGAACGGTTAGCTTCCGTAAACATGGGGTTGATATATACCAGTTGATCATTGTCCAGCCTGATTTTGAAATCAAACTTCAGCAACACAGGAGACTCCAGTGTTTTCAGGTCTTCGATCTCTTTGTTGGCCAGCTCCACTTCACCTATAAAACCTTTACGTATCTTATCGAAGAACTCATCCTGATTTTTTTCCTTTACCGTTTTGCGGACTTTGTAGGATTCAAAGTAGGTAGGCCTTTGCTGGAAAGACCCTTCCAGCATGCCGTTTTCCAGCTTGCCAAACATCACACTGGTGAACTTTTGTTCGCGTAGGGAATCGGCTTCGAAAGATACGCCGGAAGCGCCTTCATCCACAATACGGGCAGGCCCGTTGTAGCAGTTGGGAGAAAGGCGGGCGAATCCCAGCAGCGGGTCGGAGGCATCCAGGCTGACAAACTTATCGTTGAGCCGTACACCGGCGATGGTGTAATTAAAGCGGGACAGCAGCGGATAGAACGGATAGATATGACCGTTATCACGGGTGCTGAGGATAACCGGGTAAGCGTCCAGTTTTGCCTTTTTCAACATCGCTACCAGTAGCAGATTTACTTCCGGAACTGTACCATTTTTGCTATTGAAAATGGTTTTCAATGTCCTGGAAATTCCCACGCCGGAATGTTGGGTACAGGTAAAATTGCTTCTTACCCAGTGATAGATCGCATTCGCTTTTTCCTCGTCTGTTTTGGCATCTTTCACCAAACCATCCACCACATCACCCAGGAAGCCGTTGTTATTGCCCAGGGCCGAACCGAAGTTTTCATCTTTCATCAGTTCCTCCATCAGTTTAGGCCAGGTGTTTGTTATCGGTTTGGGAGGCGTATTAGGCCAGTTAATGGAAGCCAGCTGGAATTCTATCTTGTTGATATAGTTATCAGTCGTGGTGATGTAATCTTCCTCCCGCATAGCCGGTACATTTTGCAGGTACCATTTATAGATCATTACGCTGGGCGTGACGGTTGTTACCTGGGAGGGAGAGCCTGCGGCACCGCCATAGCCATTACTGGCTTCCGAGCGGAAAGTAAGCGTAGTACGGCTTTGCTCTTTGGAGAACACGAATTTCTCATATCCCTGGGGAATCTGGATATAATCGAAATACTCCGGGATACCTACACTGTATTCGCTGTAGCGGACAGGATAAGGTCCCTGGAACTCCCAGGAACGCAGGCGATGGTAGTAGGGAGACAAAATCGTATAGGTGTACTCGATAATAGTACCTTCTTTCACGGCCGGAATCGCGAATTTTTTCACGACGAAGTTTTTATCCTGTTTATCCGTAAAGACATTTTTGCTGTCCATTTTTGTTTCCACTACTTCCTCATTTTCAAGGTTGTAGGCAGCTGCTTTCAGGTTTTGTACTTTTTCCTCATCGGAGCCGTCTTTATACAGGCCTATTTTTACTGTGCCCAGGTCGTAAGCGTTTTTGTCGATGATTTTGATACGGGCATGGATTTTATACACCATCCGGAACCAGCTTCCATCAGACTCAAAGCGGGAGGAGCCAATCCTGGAGAGGATGATAGCATGCGCTCCGGAATCGCCGGCGACGGGGGCAACTGTAAAATCTTCTTTGGAAACTTTACCATATTTAATTTTAGCGCCATCCTGCGCAAGGGTTGTTATGGCATAGAGACAACCCAGAACAAAGGTTAATAAACCGGACTTGCAGTTCATATAGGTATAGGGGATTGAGAAACGAAGATAATAGAAATTATGCATCGCGTGTTTGTTATCCGTAATTTTGCGGGAATGAACAATACCTTATATATTAAACAGCTGGCGGCTGAACTGGGATTCGACCATTGCGGCATTGCAAAGGCGGAGCAGTTGGACGATGATGCCCGACGGCTGGAGCGTTGGCTCAATAAGGGAATGCATGGCAACATGCAGTATATGGAGAATCATTTCGACAAGCGGATAGACCCCCGTAAGCTGGTAGAAGGTGCTCAGTCAGTGATCACGCTGTTATTTAACTATTTCCCGTCCGAACGGCAGCGGCCGGACGCGCCTCAAATTTCCAAGTATGCCTATGGACAGGACTACCACGAAGTGATCCGGGCGAGGCTCAAAACCATGTTGTTGCGGATGCAGGAACATATCGGGCCGGTGCAGGGACGCGGGTTTGTAGACTCCGCTCCGGTGCTGGAACGCAGCTGGGCCCGCCGTAGCGGCCTTGGCTGGATTGGCAAGAACGGTAACCTCATCCACAAACAGGCAGGCTCTTTCTTTTTTATCGCCACACTGATCACGGACATACCGCTGGAATATGACAGTCCCGTCGGTGATTACTGCGGCACCTGCACCCGTTGCCTGGATGCCTGTCCCACCGGGGCGCTGGTAGCGCCCGGCGTGGTGGATGGCAGTCGTTGTATTTCTTATTTTACGATAGAGCTGAAAGAGCAGCTGATCCCCGAAAAGATGCAGGGCCAGTTTGACGGCTGGATGTTTGGGTGCGACACCTGCCAGGATGTTTGTCCCTGGAACCGTTTCTCCAAGGCTCATTCCGAGGCGGAATTTACGCCTGTACCGGCGATCCTCAATTTCAGCACACAGGACTGGGAAGATATGACAGAAGAGGCTTTCCGGGAAATTTTCCGGCACTCCCCCTTAAAACGCAGTAAGTATGCCGGTATCCGCAGGAACCTTCATTTTCTGAACACCAAACCTTAACGTTTTGCCGGTATCTGTTTTTTGAGCCAGGCAGTGAGTGCTGCCGCTGCCTCATAATTGCGGTATTCAGCTGGCAGCCTTTTCCCATCTACATACTCGTTGTAGAACCAGGGATCACCGACAGCGAAGACAGTCCCCTTCCCTACTTTGGCCACTGCCATGATGTTAAAGCCATTATCCTTAAAAACTGCTTTAGCAGGTGCTTTCAGCGTAAGCGTAGATAATTCCTTAATGTATACTTTCCCTACTCCGGGGAAGATCTCATGATCTTGTGGCAATACAAATGCGCCCTGTTCCCAGTTACGGCCCTGTACGCGGTTACGGCTGTCGCCATTAAAGTGAATCCCGAACTGGTCGCTGAGCTGGTTGAAGTGATCAAACTCCGCATTGAGCGAATCGTTTTGTAACAGCACCAGGACGCCGCCTGCTTTCACCCAGTTGTAGATAACTTTAGCTGCTGCCGGATCCATATAATTGGGTGCGGGCGATTCTTTATCCGTATCGGGGTCAATGATCATATAGATATCTGATCCCCGGAGATTGGCTGCTGTAGGCGCTTCGTGGAGGGTATCGCGGCGGATGCCGAGTGAGTCGAAGATATGGCCCCATATGGACAGGCCGCCACTATCATTTTCGTCCCAGATATAGTGCCAGCGGATGGTATTGCCGGCTTTATCTTTTTTGTGTTCGTAGTTGTAGTGGTAATCCAGCGTCACCACCGGCTGGCGGCGGTCCTGTTGAGCGCTGGCGGCGAGGGCAGCCAGCATGCAGCCGGATACTACCGCGAGGAATTGTTTTATCATCACATGGAATTAGGGCTAAAAAATACAGATTATCCCTGTAAAAGGGTAATACAATCGTATTAAATTATCCGCATATATTGTTAACAAGACTCATTCATCTTTTAACAAAATAATATCTGCTAAATACTTGACAATAGATTTAGCATGACCTACTTTTGTACCCGGTAAAAGCTTTTAATCAATTATATATATCCCGGTTTCGCCGGAAGATAACTGATTCAACTTTTTATGGACCTGAGTGCCATAACGTGGAATTTTAGCGATAAAGGTCGAATTCTTTCGACCTTTTTTCTTTTTTTGGGGGGGATAGTAATCGTCGTGGCCATACGCATGCTGTCACTGGTTTTCAGGAGGTGATTTCCGGAAATCATGCAAAAGCGCTATCTTCAGCAACCAACTTAAACACTTCACAACCGTTTTGGCATGGAAATAAAAGTATTGACTGCTCCCGGGCTGGGCAGTTCCGGCCCGTTGCACTGGCAGACCCTCTGGGAGCATTCCATACCCGGCACCCGGCGGATAGAGCAGCATTCCTGGGACCGTCCTGTTTGTACAGACTGGGTGGCGGCCATTGAAGCAGCGGTGGCAGAAGCCGGTCCCCAGGTAGTTATTGCCGCGCACAGTCTTGCCTGCATAGCCCTGGCGCACTGGGCGGTACAAACGCGGTTGCACATCACCGGTGCTTTGCTGGTAGCCCCTGCCGATGCAGAGAGGCCGGGTTTCCCATCCGAAGCCACTGGTTTCGCCCCTATCCCTTTACAGGAATTGCCCTTCCGCAGTATTGTGGTAGCCAGCACCAATGACGACTATTGCGGTATTACCCGTGCTTCTTTCCTCGCTTCACAGTGGGGCAGCAGGTTTGTCAATGCCGGCCCCAAAGGGCATATCAACGCCAGCTCCAACCTCGGAGAATGGCTGGAAGGCCAGCGGCTGCTGAAAGAACTGGTACAAAACTGGCCTACCCTATAGCCTGTTTTTTTACCCCTGGCTCCTAAATCGATTTTCTACAGGGATTTAAGGTGGACAATTAACATAAACATAAAACAGGGGGCCCTACAGGAACCCTTCCAGCGACTACCTTTGCCCCTTCCTTTTCATAGTTAAGCCGTTAAAATCCAGACAATTGAAAAAAATCATTCTCTTATGCAGCGCGTGGTTGTCGGTTAACACCTACGCCCAAACGAAAACCTACACCCTGGCTAACGCCCATTCCCATAACGACTACGAACGCAAAACACCTTTCTATCAGGCCGCAGCCCTGCAGTTTGGTTACATAGAGGCAGACATCCACCTGAAAGACGGTGAATTATATGTGGCCCACGACACCCGGGATATCAAGTCCAACCGGACTTTCAAAACACTGTACCTGGAGCCGGTCATCCGGCAGTTTGCCCTGAACGACGGCAAAGCCTATGCAGACGGCACTCCCCTGCGGTTGCTGGTAGACATCAAAACTGCCGGCGTGCCTACCTTGCAGGCCTTGCAGACACTGTTGCTCCCTTATCGCCAGTACTTTGATCCGTCGGTAAACCCCAACGCGGTACAGGTGATCCTTTCCGGAAACATTCCACCAGTAGGCGCCTGGTCAGATTTCGATAAACTCTTTTTCTTCGACGGCCGTCCGGACAGCACCTACCCTGCTGCCGTAAAACAGCGCGTGGCACTGGTCAGCACCGACTTCCACCTGTTCAGCAAATGGAATGGCAAAGGCACTTTCCTGCCGGCAGAACTGGAAAAAGTAAAAGGCGTGATCTCCAAAGTGCACCAGCAGGGCTTTCCTTTCCGCTTCTGGGGCGCCCCTTCCGCCAAAACATGCTATTACAAACTGATGGACCTGGGCGCCGATGTGATTGGCACAGACTATCCCGAAGAACTGGCAGACGTGCTTAAAAACACGGCTAACACCAGCACCGGCAATCTGCCCGTACACCCGGTATATACACCTACCTATGCCTCTGACGCCACCCGCGTGAAATCCAAAAACGTCATCCTCTTCATCGGCGACGGTACCGGTCTGGCGGAGATGTTTGCCGGCTATACCGCCAATAAAGGTGATCTGAACCTGTTCCGGATGCGGCATCTGGGCCTGTCCAAAACGGCTTCCACCGATAACTATCATACTGATTCCGCCGCAGGCGCCACCGCCCTGAGCTCCGGCTCTAAAACCAACAACCGGGAAATAGGGATGGACAATACGTACCATGCTATTCCGGTATTGCCTGAGCTACTGGCTGCCAAAGGCATTCCCAGCGGCGTGATCGTGACGGAAGAAATTACGGGCGCCACGCCCGCCGGCTTCTACGGTCACACGCCTGACCGCGACAACACGCAAATCCTCCATCAACAGCTGATCAACAGCAAACTGCAGCTGGCTGTTGGCGGCGGCAAGGAAGATTTTGCCCGCGATGTAAAGGGAGACCTGCGTCAAACACTTGCCCAGTCCGGCATTCGTTTCTATGATGATCTCAATGCCTGGGACGCCACCACACAAGGCCGTACCCTCGTTATCCTTTCTGACAAAACCGTTACTTCCATGCGCGACGGCCGTGGCTCCTATCTTAAAGACGCCCTTAAAAAGGCGTTGCAGCAACTCAACGCTTCCGGCAAAGGTTTCTTCCTGATGGTAGAAGGCTCCCGTATAGACCATGGCGGTCATCATAACGATCTCGATTACCTCGTGCGGGAAATGCTGGACTTCGACGACACGATCGGAGAAGCCCTGCGCTTTGCGGATAAAGACAAACAGACCACCATCATTGTTACCGCGGACCACGAAACCGGCGGCCTCGCCCTGATGGATGGCAGCATTGCCAATGGCACATTGCGCGGCCATTTTGCAACCAATGACCATACTGGCATTCCCGTAATGGTCTTTGCCTACGGCCCCAACAGCCAGGAGTTCCAGGGCGTGTATGAGAACAATGAAATCTTTAAGAAGATATTGACTGTGATGGACATGATTACCGCTGATTCCCCTGACTCCCGAAGATCAAAATAAATTGCTTATGTAACCGGATTTAATAAAAATGGGACAGCCATTGATAAAGAAATCAATGGCTGTCCCATTTTTATCAATCTAAGTAAAAGAAAGAATCTGGTTTACAACATATAACAATCTTCGAAAATCAGGAAGATCAGCAGTAATCCTGTCTATCAGCGGTTATAGCTTGTAATAAAATGCTCCCCGCTTCGAGCTCAGTTTCTCCTTATCTGATTGTTTTATCAGCAAACCGGTGGACAGCATTTTACGGCTGAAGTTCCGTTTATCGAAAGGATGCCCATGCACCATTTCGTATAGGAGTTGCAGTTGTGGGATGGTAAATTTTGGCGGCAGCAGTTTGAACAGCAACGGAGGCGTGGATGACTGGTAACGGATATGCTGCAATGCCGCTTCCAGTATATGATGATGATCTGCGGGTAGCGATGGCAGCTCCTGAAACAAGTGCCATTCCGGGCGACCGCCATGCAACGGGAACAGTTTCTCTCTGCGGATATACATCAGTGAGAAAAATGCGACAGACGCTTTCCGTTCACCGGCAGTGCGTTTAGACGGGCCGAAGGCGCCCAGCTGTTCCCGGTAGATTTTTTCATGGCCGGTAAGTGTCTGCTGAATGCGGGCAGCCGTCTGATCGAAATTTTCCGAAGATTGCAGACAGTCGCCGGGCAGGCACCACCTGTTTTTCAGGGGCCCTTCAGTATGCTTTACCAGTAACAGTTTCAGGTCCTGACCGTCGAAACCGAAGATAATGTTTGCTACCGTTACCAGCAGGGAAGACCACCCGGTATGATGTTTCATAACAGTTAAACAGTTGACAGCAGCAATTTATGTCACCAGGATGATATTAAAAAAACATTTGGTGGGTTATGCTGTTAGCAGTTGCTGTAACACCGGATCATTATAGTCAGACACGAAAGCCCTGATATTGGGATAGTTGGCAAATTCTTCCCGTGTATGCATGGTCGTTAACGCGATAGCCTCCATACCCGCGTTCAGTGCGGCCTCCACACCTTTAGGCGCATCTTCAAAAACGATACAGTCCGCCGGTGCAGCAGCTAAAGCAGCCGCGCATTTCAGGAACACTTCAGGATTGGGCTTACTGGTCGTTACGTCTTCTGCGCTGACGATAGCTGTGAAAAAATCGTGCAGTTGCAGGTTATCAAGTACATAGTTGATGTTAAAACGGTTGGCTGCGGAACCGATGGCCATCGGGATACCTTTGGCAGCCGCTTCGCGGAGAAATACGGGTAAACCGGCAATCAGCTCCAGATGAGGGCGGAAAGCTTCCTGGTACAGCACTTCTTTCTGATGGGCGATATCCAGCATTTCCGGCAGGGTAAAGCGGTCTTTTCCGAAAATGCGCACCAGCAGTTCTTCATTTTTACCGTACATATGGCCTCTTACTTCTTCCCGGCTCATATTGGCGCCCAGTTTGTTTAACATGCTGTGCCAGCCGTCCAGATGAAATTCCATGTCGTTGATCATGGTCCCGTTGAGATCGAAAATAAACGCTTTCATGGCCGCAAAGATAATATATCCGCCTACAGTTTCTCTCCAGAATTAAAGCGGAGTTTTGAAGACAAAAGCTCCTGATATGAAAAAACTATTGTTGCCGGTTTTGCTGTTCACTGTTATCTCAACATCCGCGCAAACATCCTCCTGGCATGTATCCGCCACCTATCCCGTAAAAGGCGACGGGAAATGGGATTACATTGCTGTCAGTCCTGTAACGCAACAGTTATACATTGCGCACGGTACCGAAGTGAATATCCTGAATAAGGCCACCGGTGCCGAGGTGGGTGTCATCCCGCATACCACGGGGGTACACGGGACGGCTTTCGCCGTACCATTCGGGAAAGGTTTCATCAGCAACGGCAAGCTCAACACCGTTACTGTTTTTGACCTGCATACCAACCAGGTGCAGGGCGAAATTCCTGTTGGCAACAACCCGGATGCCATCCTGTTTGAACCGTTTTCTGATAAGGTGATCACCTGTAACGGCGCCAGCAAAGACCTGAGCATTATCAATCCTAATACGCAGAAAGTAGTGGCTACCGTGCCTTTACAGGCGAGGCCGGAAACGGCTGTTTCCGACGGGAAAGGCCACCTGTATGTGAACCTGGAAGACAAAAGCCGTATTGCCGTGGTAAGCATGACCACTTTCCGGGTAGAAAAAGAGTGGCCGCTGGGCAAAGGTGAAGCGCCTACCGGGCTGGCCATTGACACCGTACATCACCGGCTTTTCGCCGGCTGTGACAACAAGCTGATGATTGTGCTGGACGAGCATGATGGCCGGATAATAGCCACCCTGCCTATTGGCGATGGTTGTGACGGCGTAGCCTTTGATGCTGCCGAGCAAACGGTGTTTGCCGCCAACGGCGAAGGTAATTTGTCTGTATACCATCAGGAGACAGCTGATCAGTACAAGCTTGTGGCCCAGGTACCCACCGCCAAAGGCGCCAAAACGCTGACCGTCGACCCGCTGACCCATACCGTATTTCTGCCCGTGGCCGACCGCCAGGCAGCCGGTGCCGACGGAAAAGCCGGCATCGCCCCAGGTACCTTCCGGGTACTGGCTGTAAGTAAATAGTTCCGAACGGAACTATTTACTTATATTTGAAAACGTTACAGACCATCGTTATGAAAGCTGCGGCCGAAAGGCATCGCAAAAGATAAAGCGCTATTCGAAAAATGGACCTCAGCAAAAAACATAATATCCATTTTGCCGGTAACCCTCAAGCTGGTAAAACACTCGTTTTCGGACATGGATTTGGCATAGACCAACAGTCCTTTTCCCAGATCGTTCCCGCTTTTGAACAGGATTACCGTATCGTACTGTATGATAATGCAGGTGGTGGAAAATCAGACCTTTCTTCGTATAACTATGAGCGTTATGAAACGCTGGAAGGTTATGTTACAGACCTGACGGGCATCATGGCCTTCACCCGGGGCACGCATACCACTTTCATCGGGCATTCCGTGAGTGGCATGATGGCGGCCAACGACATCGTTGTGCCTCCAGTCGTGAGTGAATATATGGAACGGCATATTCCCGGCAGCAAAAGAATCAAAATAAACGCACAAGGCCATTTTCCGCAGATCAGCGCACCAGATGAAGTGATCGCTGCGCTGCAATCATTTGTATAGTTTATTCAGTATTTAACCTTTATACCGTGATTAAATGGGAAAGTAAAGCACTCGATTTTATCAACCAGACCAGCCGCTGGGATAAGGAAAAACATATCTCCTCCTTTCTGGCTTTCAGTATTTCGCTGGTCAAAAATCTGCTGCAGGCAGATGTGGCGCTGCAACTGGATTTTGAGAATGAGCATTCCGCCAAAGTAAAAAATGCTTCCCCTAATTTCCATAACGGAGCAGTCGTAAACCCCGACCCCGTACGACAGCTGCTTTACCGTAATGCCTTCAAAACGATTTACTGGCCTGAGTTTCCGGCAGACAATCCGTTGAAGGAGCAATTAGAGGACCTGCTTTGTGCTGTAATTATCCCGATCAATATAGAACCTCACAACAGCCTGTTGCTGTTGGGCTGGTCTGACCCGCAGGAATTTGACCAGGGGTTTCAGGATTGTATTGAAACCATCCGGCTGCGGCTCAAGGAGATCCTCACCCAAACACAGGAGCGGCTGTACTTCCAGGGCATAGCCGTCAGGTTTGCCGCTATTCTGCACAGCCTGCCCCACGCAGTGGTATTTATCAACAATGACGGATATGCGGGCTGGGTAAATCAAAAGGCCGCAGACATACTTGAACTAGCCGGGCCCGGCGAACAGCTGCCCGCCATCCTCTCCGACGCGATGACACACCTGCGTAACAAAGCAATGAATACAGAAGATATTTACAATACCGCCATACAGTTGTTCGCCTCGCCGGAAAATGCTATCAGCGGCTGGGAATGGAAGCTGGACGGGGAATCACCCAGGACGTACCGGGTGTCTTGCCTGCCGGTAGTTTCCCAGCGTATCAGCGGCCGCCTTTGGATTTTTGAAGAGTAACCTTTCAGATTTTGCGCCACAGAAAATAAAAAATACTGCCCTGTCCCGGTTCCGACTCGGCCCACACTTTTCCACCCTGTTCTTCTACCAGCATTTTAAAAATATTCAGGCCGATACCAGAGCCTTCTTCTTTACCATTGTAGTCCAACCGCTCAAACAGGCGGAACACGCGGTCCGTATCCCGCTGCTGCATACCGGGACCGTTGTCTTTGACATAAAACTCGTAAAACTCGCCTCGGTCCGTGGCGCCCACAGCAATCAGTCCATCAGCTTTATCATTGTATTTGATGGCATTGGAGATAAGATTCTGGAATATCCGTTGCAGTTTCAGCCTGGTGGCGGTAATCACCGGTAGCGGGCCATCTGCCACAATCCGGATATTGGGCGGCAGGAACAGTAACTTAGAAATATCGGTGATCAGCAGTTTTATATCCACTGTTTCCATCGTCTCTGTAGTATCATTCTGCCGGGCATAGTCCAGTATAGCGGAGATCATTTCCGTAAGATGATTAGTAGCACTGAGCACGGTGGTCATCTGATCTTTTATTTCCGGCGACTGTTGTATACAGTCCTCCTCCCTGATCATGGACAACATGCTGATAGCGCCGGCCAGCGGAGATTTCAGGTCATGTGCCACCATGTAGGTAAATCGCTCCAGTTGTTTGTTGATTTTTTCTTTTTCTGCTAACGCGTCTTTCAGTTCCTGCCGGGAGAAATATAATTTTTCAAATACGTTGACCTTTGCGCGGGTGACATTTACATCGAGTGGTTTGGACAGGTAGTCTACCGCTCCCGCGGAAAAACCACGGATGACATTTTGTTCTTCCTTATTGATAGCGGTGACGAAAATGATGGAAATATCGCGGGTTTTGGGATTGAGCTGCAGCAGGCGGGCCACCTCATAGCCGTCCATTTCCGGCATTTGCACATCCAGCAGTATGAGGCCGATGTCGTTATTGCGGAGCACTGTTTTCAGCGCTTCGTTGCCCGACGTAGCGAGGTGAAAGTAACGGTTATCCCCTTCCAGCATTCGTTGCAGGGAGATAAGGTTTTCCATTTTATCATCTACCAGTAAAATGGCAAAACTATTCCGGGGATCACTGGTCATGTTTTGCGCTCATTTTCAGTTCCGTTAAAAAATGTACCATATCTGTAATGCTCATGGATAGTGCCTCCGGGCAAAGCTCAAGGGCAGCCAGTGGCATCGTGTCAAACAAGGCTGTAGCAGGGTCCTGTACAATACCGGTACCACCTGCCGCGATGATCCGTTGCATACCCGCAGCACCGTCTTTACTGGCGCCGCTCAACAGGATGCCCAATGCGCGTGGCCCGAAGGCTTCCGCCACACTGGCAAAACTCACATCGATGGAGGGCCGGCTGTAATGCAAAGGCTCAGAATAATCCAATGCAAAAGTGCCTTCATCTTCTATCAACAAGTGATAATTCTGTGGTGCGAGATATATCCTGCGGGATAATATTGGTTGTTTATCTTCCGGCTCAATGATGGGCGCTTTGAGTGACAACAGGCGGTCCAGGTCACTGGGCACATTTTTCAGCCGGTGTACAATGATCATCATCGTGCAGTCGATGGACACCGGCAATTGTTCCAGTAATTCAGCCAGCACCGGCAAACTGCCGGCGGAGCCACCAATGGCGATCATATCATATGGTGATGTTATCTGCAAGATTTAGCTTTTACGTCTGAAAATTTTATGGACAGCACTAACGGCGTCAAACCGGGCGCTTTCTTCGGAAAACATCATTGATTCTTTTAATCCCAGGGTGAGATAGCCCAACGGCGCCAGGCTGTCGTAAAACAACCGCAGCACCCGGTCCTGTAATTGTTTGTTGAAATAGATAAATACATTCCTGCAACAGATCAACTGGAACTCATTAAACACCTGATCAGTGACAAGGTTGTGTTGAAAGAAAACAATATTGCGACGCAGCGCCTGATCAATAACAGCATGCTCATCATCTGCCATATAGTAGTTGGAGAAATCTTCCATTCCGCCTGACTGCAGGTAGTTCTGGGTATAGTCTTTCATACATTTCAAGGGTATGAGCGCCTTTTCCGCCTTATGGAGACTGACAGCATTGAGGTCCGTGGCATATATGCGGCAACGTTCCAGCAGACCGGCTTCCTGTAAAAGAATGATCATAGAAAATACTTCTTCGCCTGTAGCACAGCCGGCATGCCAGATTTTAATAATGGGGTAAGTCGCCAGCCGGGGCAGTACCAGTTCCCTGAGTGTTTTATAGAAGAGCGGGTCACGGAACATTTCCGTTACATTGACGGTGATGAACTGTGCCATGCGCTCAAAGAATGCCGCATCCTGTAGCAGTCTGTCTGACAGTTCTGTCACCCCGCCTATATAAGCGTATCCCATAAAGCGCTGGAAGCGGCGCTTCAGGGAAGAGCGCGCATAATCGCTGAAGTCGTAGCCATATTGGCGGTGAATAAGGCTAACTAATGTTTCCAGTTCTTCATTACTGATTTCTTTTATCATAGGTATCGGAAGTATTTATCAATTCAGGATAACCAAACATGCAATAGTGATAATAGTTTGATGCTATCTACCGGTTTAGCGATATAATCCGATGCGCCTGCATCCAGGCAGTGTTGCCGGTCGCCCGGCATCGCTTTAGCCGTGATGGCAATGACAGGTAGTTGCATCAATCGCCGGTCGTTTCTGATGTGCCGGATGGCCTCGAAACCGTCCATTTCCGGCATCATCATATCCATGAGGACCAGATCCACGCTATGATGACAGTCCAACACAGAGAGCGCCTCTCTGCCGTCTGCGGCGGTAAGTACACAGACGCCTTGTTCTTCCAGCAATGCGCTCATAGAAAATACATTGCGCATATCATCATCTACCAACAGCACCCGTTTTCCGGCGAGTAAATTTTTAGGGGCATGGCTATGCGGATGAGGAGCAGCCTCCGGCAGCTTTCTGTTATTCAGCAATCGTTCCAGTTCATCGGTCAGGCGATCTGTCAGGAACGGGGTTTTACGTATAATAGCTGCCACCTGTTTTCTAATCTGTTGTTCTTCGGAAGCTGATATATCCTGATCGATATATACAATAACAGGCGCAGGGGCCACAGTGTTCATTTGTTTTAAATCAGCAAGGGCAGCTTTACCTGCTTCCGGGTGGCAACCCATGTCCAGGATGATGCAATCGTATTTCCCAACTGCCAGCAGATCCGCTGCTGCAGCCATATTGACGGCCACATCATAATGGACGTTCAGTTTATTGCCAGCGAATATTTCCGTACCGATGACCAGTATTTGTTGACCGCCGGCAAACAGATGACGGTGGTCATCATTTTGTTCGGCTGGAAATCGTATTAAAGCAGGCGCTTCGTTATCGCGGAGTTGTAGTGGTTCAGCATTCAGTGGCAGTATCACGGTAAACGTGCTGCCTTGTGAGCTGCTGGTTTCGAGATGTATGGCCCCTTTTAGTAACAACATCAGTTCTCTGCTAATGGACAGCCCCAGGCCCGTACCGCCGTATTTCCGGGTAGTGGCGCCATCTCCCTGATGAAAAGCATCAAAGATCAGTTGTTGTTTTTCTGCGGGGATGCCCGGTCCGGTATCTTTAACGCTGATACAAAGCGCATTTTCAGGCAGCAAGTACCAGGAGAGGTTGATATGCCCACCGACTGGCGTAAACTTAAAAGCATTAGACAACAGGTTGCGTATTACCTGTTCCAGCCGCAGCCTGTCGGTCGTGATCTCTGCCGGTACGGCTGCGGCTACTTCCGTGATGTATTGTATTTGTTTTTGCTGGGCCACTACCCCAAAAAGATTATCCAGGTCTTCGATAACGGCCGCAATACGCACCGGTTCAAGCGCAAGCTCCACCTTACCAGCTTCTATCTTGGAGAGATCGAGAATATCATTGATCAGCCGTAGCAGGTCTGAACCTGATTTATGCATGATCTCTGCATATTCCACCTGACGGGGGAACAGATTACCTTCCTTGTTTTCCTCCAGCATTTTAGCCAGTATCAGCACACTGTTGAGCGGCGTACGCAGTTCGTGCGACATATTAGCCAGGAATTCGGATTTATAACGGCTGTTGGCTTCCAGTTCTGCTGCTTTGAGAGAAAGGGCCTGGCGGGCGGTTTCCAGTTCTGTGTTTTTCATCGCCATTTCAGCATTGACCTGCCGCAGTTCTTCTTCCTGCACACGCAGCTCTTCTTCAGATGCCTGAAGAATTTCAGACTGGCGGCTCAGCTCTTCATTGGACTGGCGTAGCTCCTCCTGCTGACAATACAAGACTTCTCTCTGCTCCTGTACCTGTTGCAAGAGGACTAGTCCTTTTTCACGTTCGTACGCCGCATGCAGCGCCACAGCCACATCTCCGGATACCAGTTCAAGGAGCTGCAACTGAAGTGGGGTAACAGGTTTGGCCGTTACCAGTTCCAATACGCCGATTAACTCGTCTCCCATTAACAGCGGAACAAATACCAGCATACCGGGAGATATCCGGGTACCAGCGGCAACCATACCCCGGTAGTTGACAGGCAGCTGGCTGATGATGCATATATCCTTACCGGTAGCCGCATTGCCAGGAAGACCTTCACCAAGCGCAAACTGCACCGGAATATTTGCAGGCAGATGAATACTGCTGCACAAGCGAAGAACAGCCTCGTCTTTTTCATACTGGTACAGCGCACCCGCCACGAAGCCTGCATTTTCCGTGAATGACAGCAAACATTTATACGCCAGGCTTTCCGGCTTATGAATGCCCAGCAGGTTTTCCTTCATATCGTTCAGCCTACTGAGCAACCAGTTACGGTCATTCGATTCCCTGTTGAGCATGACCACTTCTTGCAGTTTACTGTTGAGTTTTTTCCGGACCAGCTGTCCATGATAAAATTCTTTGTAAAAAAAATACATCAGAATACAACCAATGCAGATGATAATAGCAGTATTCAATGGGGGTATAAAGCCGGTAACGCGTGAACGTAGCGGGAAGGGCCACCAGGAAAGAATGCCACCCAGCAGCATGAGCAAGGTAACAGCAGCCAGACCGAGATATAATCTCTTTGCAGGTGATAGTTTCATATATCTGGATAACAACGTGCTGTCCTGTTAGGTTGCAGTAACGTACCTGCGCGACAGGGAACCATTAACCTATATCGATGAAACCAGGCCCTCCGACCGGGCATATTCCACGCGCGTTGTGCAGGACGCGGTCATTGACAAAGCAAAACCGATACATCCAACACAGCATCACGGTGAGACTTTCCTGTACGTGGAGCGATCAAAAGATCACCACTACCGTACCTGGTGCTTTGGCTGAAATTTTAAGGGAGGATTGTTTTGCTTTTCAGGGAGACTTTGGAGTGAGGCATATTTAGTTGTCTCCCAAAAACAAAAACAACATATATAACATATTCATTTAAAATATATTAAGAATAAAGAGTGAAAATCTTTCATCAACGATTTGGAAAATAAACACCGTTCAGTATATTTGCAGCGTAAACATTCTCACATGGGCATTGCAGAAAGAAAAGAGCGTGAGCGGGCAGATATGCGCAGACGCATTGTGGACGCAGCGATTAAAATGTTTGTGGAAGAGGGTTACGAAAAAGTATCTATCAGAAATCTAGCAGACAAGATAGAATACAGCCCTGCCACTATTTACCTGTATTACAAAGACAAAGACGAGCTGTTATATGACGTGCAGAAGGAGGCTTTTGCCATGCTGGCGGAGCATTTTGCGCGCAACCTTACCGCGGCAGACCCGCTGGAAAGGCTGGAACAACTTGCATGGGCTTACATTGGTTTTTACCGGCAGAATCCCGAGTTATATGATTTGATGTTTATCATCAAAGCACCGATGAATGCGGAAGGCGAAGAAGAAAAATGGAAAAACGGTGATTCTGCCTATGATGCATTGTACCATCTTGTGGCAGAATGTGTGGAGAAGAAAGTGATACGCTTCAAGGACCCTACCGTTGCAGCGATGTCTATCTGGGCCTTTGCGCACGGCCTGATCAGCCTGGACCTCCGTTCGCGGCTGAAGGTATGCAAGCTGCCGGAAAAAACACTGAATGTCAGTATAGATGATTCTATCAAGGCATACCTGGATGTAGTCAGGTGTTGAGGCAAAGGAAAGGCCAGAAGCATAAGGGAGACCAGAGAGAGAAGGTCTCAAGATGAAGAAAAAGTGCAGAGCAGAAGACCGAGGGGAAGAAAAATCGCGGGGAGAAGAAAACGTTCAGAGCAGAAAACCGAAGGGCAGAAAAGTTACGAGAAAGACAAAGACTGAAAGTGGCAGAAACACTGGAAAGTAATTACAGACAACAGGAAAATATCTGAAGCGAAGTTAAAGCGCTCAAAAGAAAAGCATGTCAGACTGCTGATAAAGCAGCGCGTAAAAAGGCCCATGGGCCTTTTTAAAGCACCAGTATTAAACACTGTTCAGTATATAAACATTGACAATCACTGCCCTTCGGGCTTATTTTTTTCAAGATAAATAAACACCGTTCATTATGTCAACAATCATCACAAAAGGAGCAATGTTAATACCGTTGCTGGTCGCGGGATTGAGTGTGATGGCCCAATATGCGGGGAAAGGAATTCCTCCTCAAAACGCACTAGTGGCAGCACCTGGGGTATCGTACTCAACTGTTGATGGCGCGGCCGCGATACGTCCGGCTACACAACAGAACGGCGACAGCACTATCTCCCGCTTCGAGCACAGCGCCGGTATTCTCGACGAATATATCCGGCAGGCCTTCACCAACAACAAAGGCCTGAAGGACCAGCGTTTTCAGCTGGACAAATCACTGGCAGCACTGCAGGAAGCCAAAAGTCTTTTTGGGCCCAATGTAACCTTCATGGGCAGCTACACCAAAGCCGGCGGCGGCCGCACCATCGACATGCCCATTGGCGACCTGCTGAATCCTGTGTATTCCAGCCTGAACCAATTGACCAACAGTCACCAGTTTCCCCAGGTGGACAACGTGTCCGTATTGCTGAACCCCGACAACTTCTATGACGCTAAATTCAGGACCAGTCTACCTTTGATCAATGCGGAGATCTACTACAACCAGAAGATCAAAAAGGAAGAGCTGACCCGGCAGCAAGCGGCAATCAATGTATATAAAAGACAACTGGTACAGGACATCAAGACCGCCTACTTCCAGTATTATCAGGCATCGCAGGCCGTAGCCATTTACCGCAACGCCCTCTCCCTGATACAGGAAAGTATCCGCATCAATGAAAGCATGGTACGTAACGGTGTCCGCAATAACACCGCCCTATACCGCTCCCAGACCGAAAAAGAGAAAACGGATGCCTCCATCAGCAAGGCACTTAACGAACAACAGAACGCCCAGGCGTATTTCAACTTCCTGCTGAACCGTGAGCTGAACGCGGATATTGCGCTGGACAGCAGCCTGCTGATCAACCCGCCTCCTACCCTCACCGGCAGTAACATCAGCGGAAGAGAAGAGCTACAGCAATACAAAAGCGCCGCTACCGCATACCGCCTAAACGAAAAATTACAGAAAGCCTATATCATCCCACGCCTGAGCACTTTTCTAGATCTCGGCTCACAATCCACAGGCTTCCGTTTCGATGACAAGTCCCGCTACTACCTCTTCGGCGTGAACCTCGAATGGACGCTGTTTGGCTCCCATAAGTACAAATACCGCATCAAGCAGGCCACACTCGACATACAGGCCATCGAGAATGCCACCGCACAAACTACAGACGCTTTGCAGCTACAATTATATCAGGCCGGCAATAACTATCGTACCGCGCTGCGCAACCTGACCACTGCAGCAAGCCAGTTGTCATTCGCACAGCGTTATTACCGCGATCAACTGAAAGTATACAAGGAAGGACAGCTGCTCTACATCGAGCTGGTGGATGCACAAAACCAGCTCACGCAGGCACAACTACAAATGGCCGTATCACAGGCCGCCGTACAAACAGCTTACGCCGGTGTAGAACGTGCACAAGCCTCTTACAATATCGAATCCGTTCAACTATAAAAATACCTCCATGAAAAATACTTTTCTTTTGCTTCCACTCTCCCTGCTGCTCTTTGCCTGCGGCGACAAAAAGACCGCTGCCAGCAATGCAGACAGCACCGATGTGATACCGGTAAAAGTGATACCGCTGGAGAAACGTGGCAGCGCCGTATCCATCCATGCATCCGGGCAGTTCACCACCGATGATGAAGTGAACCTGTCTTTCAAAACCAATGGTATCATTCATACCATCCTCGTCAAAGAAGGTGATGCCGTTCACAGCGGACAGTTGCTGGCCACCCTCAACATGACCGAGATAGATGCGCAGGTGCAACAGGCGCAACTGGGATTTGAAAAAGCACAACGTGACTATCAGCGCACGCTCAATTTGCACAATGACAGCGTGGCCACCCTGGAACAGCTGCAAAACAGCAAAACAGCATTGGACATGGCCAGGCAGCAACTCAGCTCCGCTCAGTTCAACAAAAGCTATTCCGCCATCCGCGCCACACAGGACGGCTACGTACTCCGCAAACTCGCCAACCCCGGCCAGTTTGTTTCCGCAGGAACTTCCGTATTACAAATCAACGGCGCCCGCAGCGCCCACTGGTTGCTCCGTATAGGCGTTACCGACAGAGAGTGGGCACAGGTCAGCACCGGCGACAAAGCTACCGTTGAAACCCCTTCCCTGCCAGGTGAAACCTTCACCGGCAGTGTAACACGCAAATCCGAAGGCATTGATGCCGCCAGCGGCACCTTCGTGATAGACGTACAACTCAGCGGCAGCAAGCCCGCCGCCATTGCCACCGGTATGTTCGGCAGATGCCACATCACCGCAGGCGGCACCGGCGGCGGCACTGCCTGGAGCATCCCCTACGCCGCCCTGCTCGATGGCAACGGTAACAGCGGCTATGTGTTTGTCACCAACGACAACAAAACCGCCCGCCGCATTCCTGTCACCATCGCCGGCATGGAAAAAGACCAGGTGCTCATCAGCCAGGGCATGGAACAGGCCCAGTCCCTGATCATCTCCGGCAGCGCCTACCTGAAGGACGAATCCCGCATCCGTATCATCCAATAACACTACCGCCATGAAAATATCCGGTTATGCCGTCAAGAACTACCAGTTCACCCTCGTCATCTTCCTGATGATCGTTGTGCTCGGCATCACAACCATCCTCAATATGCCCCGCTCCGAAGACCCGGAAATGCAGGCACCACAGTTCACCGTAGTGGTCATCTACCCCGGCACCAGTCCCAAAGACATGGAAGACCTCGTAGTAGACCCACTCGAAAAAGATATCTATGGCCTCGCTGATATCAAACGGCTGCGCACCGCCATCAGCGATGGTGTGGCCGTACTACGCGTGGAATACAAATACGAATCCAACGTAGACCAGAAATACCAGGAGCTGGTCAGGGAAATCAACAACAAAAAAGCTTCCCTGCCCGCCGACATTTACAGCATAGAAGTGAAAAAACAAGAGCCCTCTGATGTGAACGTACTCCAGATAGCACTGATATCAGAAAATGCTTCCAGAGATAAGTTGCGATACTATGCCGAAAAATTACAGGAAGACCTGGAAAAAGTTTCCAGCCTCAAAAATGTGAAGATACATGGCCTCCCCGACCAGCAGGTACGTGTGGAACTGGAACTGGACAAAATGGCGCAGCTGCATCTGCCCTCCAGCACCGTGATGGCCGCTATCCAGGGTGAGATGGCCAATATCCCCGGCGGTAGCATCGATGCGGGCGACAAAAGCTTCAATATCAAAACCAGCGGCAACTACAAAAACATCGACGAAATCGCCAACACGATTGTTACCGCCGCCAATGGCAAAAATATCTTCCTGAAAGATATCGCCCGGGTGTATTATGGTTTTGAAGATGAGAAATATTTCGCCCGGCTCAACGGGCACCGCAGTGTGAGCGTGTCTGCCGCACAGAAAGCCGGAGAGAATATCAGTAAAACACAACTGAAATACAAACCCGTCATTGAGCAGTTTAAAAAGACACTGCCCGCCAACATAGACATGGTGCAGTACTTTGATCAGGCAGAAGCCGTGAACCACCGGTTGAGCGGCCTTGGTAAAGACTTCCTGATCGCGATTGCACTGGTAGCGTTTACCCTGTTACCGTTAGGTCAGCGCCCAGCGCTCATTGTGATGATCTCCATTCCCCTGTCCCTTTCCATTGGTGTTGTACTGCTGCGCCTATTCGGCTACAACCTCAACCAGCTCAGCATCGTAGGCCTCGTGGTAGCCCTCGGCCTGCTGGTAGACGATAGCATCGTGGTGATTGAAAATATAGAGCGCTGGATGCTGGAAGGGCACTCCCGGATGGAAGCCACACTGAAAGCCACTTCTCAGATAGGCATGGCCGTTATCGGTTGCACCGCCACGCTTATCATCGCGTTTATGCCGCTGGTGTTCCTGCCGGAGGGCAGCGGTGACTTTATCCGCAGTATGCCGCTGGCCGTGATCTTCAGCGTACTGGCTTCCATGGTGGTATCGCTGACGATCATTCCTTTCCTTGCCAGCCGTTTGTTGAAAACACATAGCGGTCATCCTGAAGGCAACATCTTCATGCGCCTGCTGAAAAAGTTGATCCATGGCAGTTATGCCAGACTGCTGGATAAAGCCCTGCATCGCCCGGTGCTGACCATTCTCGTGTCTTTGGTACTGTTCGGCGGTTCCATGGTACTCATGAAAGCAGTGGGCTTTGGCCTCTTCCCTGCTTCAGAGAAGCCACAGTTCCTGATCAACGTGCTCACGCCGCCCCAGTCCAATCTCGCCTATACCAACAGCATTGTGGAAAAGCTGGAGAAAGAGCTGAAACAGGAAAAAAGTATCCGTTATGTAGCCAGCAATATCGGGAAAGGCAATCCCCGCATCTATTACAACGAGGTACAGGAAAATGAGCACAGCGACTATGCACAGCTGTTTATCCAGCTGGACCCGAATACCAGTCCGGATGATAAATTAGCCCTGATCGAAAAACTCCGTAAAAAATGGACGCCTTATCCCGGCGCCAAAGTGGAAGTGAAGAACTTTGAGCAGGGCCCTCCTATTACCGCTCCCGTGGAAGTAAGGCTGTTTGGCGATAACCTGGATACCCTGCGTACACTGGCCGGACGGGTGGAAAGAATGCTGGAGAAAACACCAGGCACCATCTATATCAACAACCCGGTCAGCACACTGAAATCAGACATCCGTGTGAATATTGACCGCGAAAAAGCGCAACAGCTGGGCATTCCCACTGTTAATATAGACCGGGCAGTACGTTTAGCCATCGCCGGTATTAACCTGGGCCGGTACAATGACGAAAACGATACGGATTATGACATCCTTGTCACCAAACAAAAAAGCGGCAAACCCACACTGGACGTGTTCAGGGACCTGTACGTGAACAATGCTGCCGGTACCGCCATTCCGCTGTCGCAGGTAGCCAGCGTAAAATTGGAGACCTCCCCTTTGAGCATCAATCACCAGGAGAAAAACAGGCTGGTGGGAGTAGGTGCTTTTGTAAAAAAAGGATTTCTGCCAGACCGTGTTATCAATGATGTTATCCGGCAGATGGACCAGTTGCAGCTTCCGAAAGGTTATACCTACGAAATGGGGGGTGAAGTGGAAAGCAGGAACAATTCCTTCGGTGGTTTCATGAGCATCATCATCGTAACGATATTCCTATTCATTGCCGTACTGGTATTGGAATTCAAGACCTTCAAAAGCACGCTGATCGTGTTGTCCGTGATCCCGCTGGGAATTGTGGGTGCCGCCGTGGCCCTGTGGCTGACAGGCAATTCGCTCTCTTTTATAGCCATCGTTGGACTGATTGCCCTTGCGGGCATTGAAGTGAAGAACACCATTTTGCTGGTGGATTTCACCAACCAGTTGCGGGCACAGGGCAAATCACTGGAAGAAGCTATACGGGAAGCCGGCGAGATCAGGTTCCTGCCGATTGTGTTAACATCGCTGACCGCCATCGGCGGGCTGATACCTATCGCTATCTCCACCAATCCCATGATTGCGCCGCTGGCCATTGTATTGATAGGAGGCCTGATCAGCTCTACCCTCTTATCAAGAATTGTTACACCGGTGGTGTATAAGCTGATGCCTCCGAAAATAGCCGTTGACCAGCCGGTACCACCGGAGTATAACGGCAATGGCCATGGGCATCAGCTGCCTATTCCGAAGGAAGCGGTGCTGAATTCGTAATTCTTCCTTATTTTTGGGACTATTACGAATACTACCACCATTTCCTCTGAAAATTTGTTCTTATGAAAAGAAACATCCTGGCGTTTATCGCAGTCATGTTGACGGTATGCATCGGTGCCCAGCAATCGCAGGCACAGTTAAAGCGATTCAGTATCGGTCCTTATGTAGAAGCTGGTTTTCCTACCGGTGATTTCACCAACACCCACAAGCCTGGTTTCGGCGTTGGACTGGGTGCTGACGTGAAGCTCGTGGCAGGACTGACCGCTGTAGGTTCTGTCGGTTTTATGTATTTCAAAGGCAAAAGCGACAACAACATTAAGTATGCTTCTGTGAAAGCGATACCGGTAAGGCTGGGTCTTCGCTACAACCTGATATCTATCCTGTATGTAAAAGCAGAAGGCGGTACCGTGAACTTTACCGGCGATTACAACAATGGTATGGGTGGGTTATTCGCTCCCGGCATCGGTATCCGTTTACTGGGCCTGGATGTGGAAGGAAAATATGAAGCCTGGTTTAAAGATGGCACCCATGGCTTCTTTGGCCTGAAAGCCGGATATAATTTTTAAATTAAGCCATTTTGATATTTGGTTTATTGATACCATTTATTAACGTGTATGTCATTGGGGCTGATCGAAAAAGGTCAGCCCCAATGTTTTTTTGCCCATCCTGTTGCTGAAAATAGGATGTGTGGAAATAACCCAACATTATTGAAATATGAAAAAAGAAACATTAAACCTGCTATCAGCTAAACTGGAAGAAAAGTATCATGGTTTATCAGCTAAATCTGTTTTTCAGCCAGACAGGATGCAAATTACATTTGGAAATGAAAGTAGTTTTGAAATTAGATTTGATACTTTAAATGCCGGTATTAAGGAGAAAGGAGCTTTTCTGCTTAGCTACCTCCTTAACGGTCAATAACACAGAGATATACAACATTAAAAAGGAAACGGGCACAAGCTCCATGGACCATCCGTTGTTGTACTTTGGCAAAGACATGTATGTTTTGCCCCAATCAATAAACAGGAATGATCGTTATATCGTATGTGCCGCTGTAAAACCAGAAGACGTAGTATCACATATCCTTTCTGATTTTGATGAATTTGTTTTGCCCCTGGCAACAGCTCTTTGTAAAGATTACAAGTCATTATTACCATACTTTGACAACAAAGAATTTCTTATCTGTCTTAAAGATGCATATGCTATTGCCTACATAGCAGCTTATCTGTCAAATTCAAAGCAATGGGCTTCCGAGCAATTGCCTGTATTGGTAAACAAATACGCTGAAGGTCCCCTTTTGAGGTTTTACGATTACAGAAAGTCACCTGATCCGGAGCAGGATATTGCAAAAAAAATCGTGTCCTATTTTGAGAAAAAATAAGCACTAGTTTGATTTTCAGCCAGGTAATAAGATGAATCTAAAAGAAATTAATTGGTTTGAAAATGCAGGCGTTCCCAATCACACTGATTTTAAGGTTGAATCAAAACTGGTAGACGATAGCACCTCAGGAACTACAAATTTATTATAGCTCCTGAGATGAAACAGCGGTAAGCTTTTTGTTATGTTGTTTAAATGAACCTCGGTGTAAACCCGCCCTGCGTGCAGCCCGGCACCGGGATGATATTATCTCCGCTCTGATCTACGTTTGGCAGGTTCATAATATTGGGATACCATGATTTCCGCAAAGCGGGGTCCACTGCTGCCAGTTCCACCAACACATGATAACCACCCCTTGTTTCCACTACCGTCAGGCAGGAAGGATTAACATATTCCTTTATTTTTTCCAGAATAGCCGGGTCTTTCGCATCCACATCGATATCCATGTAGTACTTATTGCTGCAGGATTGCTGAATAGCGCTCATCACCTCCTGATGTGGATTTTTCGCGCTGGCATTGGCCTGAATATTTTCCGCGAAGGTGACCAGTGAAGCAAAGGTAGCTTTCCACAGATCACGGGGATTGATGCTGATGTACAATGCCAGGGCCTCCTGCGGGACCAGTATTCCCCGCTGGGTATAAGCGCCTACGGCACATTCGAGCTGACGGATTTTCTCCAGCATGTTTTCTTTTTTGCTGGTAAACCGTTTCAGTTGTTGTTTGTCTGATTTAAAACCGTGGCCTTCTTCCAGATATTTGGTGCGGGCCAGCAGCGACAGATAGTATTGTTCCTGTTCATTACAATCAGGGAGCCAGTCGATGAAGGCTTTCAGGGCTTCTTCATCCTGGATGATCTTATAATTCATGGTATAGATTAGAAAAAGGTCGCTGTCCAGGTACGTTCAAATGAAGCCCCGGGAGCCAACCGGTTGATGCCTTCTTTTTCCGCCAGTTCGCCGGTAGCGGCCACATTATCTGCAATGCCGCACCACGGCTCAATGCACACAAAATCCGCGTTCTTCGCCGCCCATATGCCCATAAAAGGGAAACCGCCGAATGTTACGGTGAGGCCATGCGGGGTTTTACCACTGTTGATGCTGATGGCATCAGATGCCAGTTTTTTAAAGACGAGGGCATCTTCCAGGAACAATGATTTTTTCAGTGGCAAATGTTGGGTGTGGTCCAGCATGGGCACGGGCTGCAGCTCTATTTGTCCACCGGGTGACAATGGATAACGGCCCGCTGTTTCAGTTTTGTTGAAGGTGAGGAAATAGTCTTCGTAGTCTGTACCATCTGTCAGGGGTACTTTAAATGCCGGATGGCCGCCCACGGAGAACAGCAACTCCTTGTTGTCTGTATTTTGCACCTGGTAGGTTACTTTCAGCGTATCGCCGTCCAGCATGTAGCGTACACGAAAATCGAACTGGAACGGATATACGGCCATAGTAGCCTCACTGTCCGTGAGCCGGAAAGTTACTTCCGTAGCGGATTGTGCCAGCACTTCAAATTCCTGTTCACGGGCAAATCCATGTCTTCCCAGCGTATAGCTGTTACCGTTATACGTGTACGTATTATTTTTTAATCCGCCTACGATGGGAAATAACACCGGGCTTTTTTTCCCCCATACAGCAGGATCGCCGCTCCAGAGGTATTCCAGTCCGTTGTCTTTGCGGATGATGTGTTGCAGTTCGGCGCCGGCGGCAGCCAGCGAGATAGTCAGCTGATCGTTGGAAATTGTTATCATACGTGTAAAGCCTTAGAAAAACGAAGATAAACAAAAATTAACGCGTTCTCCTGCCTGCTGTTCGCTTCATGCATGTTATCTTTGTGGTCTTAAAAGCAGTTTCATATGGAATCATTACAAGGAAAAAAAGTGCTGATCACCGGTGGTGGCAAAGGCATTGGACGTGCTGTAGCGGTGGCGCTGGCACAGGAAGGGGCAGACATTGCTTTAATAGGACGCAGCGAAGGCCCATTACAGGAAGTCGTTGCAACACTCACTGATATCGGTGTGAAGGCGGCCTACGCTATCGCAGACGTAGGGGTGATGGAAGAAGTGGACAAAGCGGTTGCCAGTCTCACACAGCAACTGGGCAGTATCGATATCCTGATCAACAACGCCGGCATTGCGGCTTTCGGCGGCTTCATGGACCTCACGCCCACACAATGGGAAGACATCATCCGGGTGAACCTGCTCGGCGTATATTACGTAACCCGTGCTGTATTGCCTGATATGATTACCCGTAAAACCGGCGATATCATCAACATATCTTCTACCGCTGGCCAACGTGGTGCTCCACTCACCAGCGCCTACAGCGCTTCCAAGTTCGGGCTGCTCGGTCTTACCGAATCATTAATGCTGGAAGTGAGAAAACACAATATCCGTGTAAGCGCGCTCACACCGAGCACCATCGCTACTGACATGGCCAAAGAACTTAACCTGACAGACGGCAACCCGGAGAAAGTGTTGCAACCTGAAGACCTGGCAGAGCTGATTGTAGCGCAACTGAAGATGAACAGAAGAGTGGTGCTGAAGACGGCTTCTATGTGGTCTACGAACCCATAATTGCCAGGGTTCCCAGGGCTGAAGCCCTGGGCTACGATGTTGTTCAAATTCGTTAGTGACAGAGATTACTTGTCGTGATGCAGTGGGACAACACAACTCGGGAGTTATACGACACAAGCATAAACAGATAGCCCCCGGTGAAGATTTCACCGGGGGCTTATTCATAATGGGTTAGTTAGTGACCGTTGTTAAGACGTACAATCTCTTTAGAGAGCGCAAATTTGATGCCCAGAATAGCGAGGATGTTATCCTGCTTGTCGAAGTTTTTGCCGAAGGCAGCTACTGCATAAAAACTATCGCTGATCATGAAGTTGGTCACGAAGGCGAGGCGGTCGTAGTTTTGGCCGTTTTTCAGATCGTGACGGTTCACATACTCTGCGGAGAGATCGAAGCGGCCTTTCTGGTAGTTAGCAGAGAGGCCATAGTCCAGCAGCTGGTTGTTATAGGGGAAGCTGCCGATGGAGACGTCCTGGCTGTTCCAGATATAGCGGCCGAGGGCGATGAAATCGAGCGGGAATTTGCCCGGCGCCCAACGGATGTTGGTCCATATGCCGGAGCGATTGGAGGCAAGGTCCTTGAAGCGGTTGCCCGGTGCGCTGCCAGCCAGTGCGCCTGCCAGTTCCACGATGACGAGGCCTTTGTTGCGCTGCACATCAAACATATCGCGTAACTCCTTATTCTTTTGGGCCAGTGCCACGGTATCCAGTTGCGATGGATCTTCCACTGCCAGCAGGGCTTCTATTTCCTTTTTCTTTTGCAGCATGGCTTCGCGGTTGCGGCGGTAATAAAACCGGAACACCTGTGTGCGGAAGCCTGCGGAGATACTGGTAGTGGTATCTGTTCTGAACGTAGCTGCCGATACGTTGAATGTTTGCAGTATCGGGAATTTGTTGTTCAGATAGCGTTCAAAAGTGAGATTAGGTTTGTTGGTCAGCCAGTAGGGGGTTACATCTATCGCACCACCCTGCCACAGGTTAATGAGGCTGATCCCAAAGGCTTTAGGATTGCTGGGTTTATCGATAGCTGCCGGTGCTTTGTCGGCCAGTATGAGTCCCGGTGACGAAGGCATAGTCATATCGGATATCTTCAGGGAATCCTTTAACTGGGCATAGCCGGGATGGGCGGCTGCGAGGAGCAACACCCACCAGAATAACTTTTTCATGGTTTACTTAAAATTAAAGTCCAGCAAAAAAGACATAATATCTCCATCTGTCTTCACTTCATCCTGATAAAGGATAACAGAGGGGGTGCAGGTGCTGAAAGCGTAGGTAACGACAATGCCGTTAGTGAGGCTGTTGGTGTCCAGCACGTTGGTGGTCACCTTCAGCGTTTTCCCTTTCAGGTCTGCCGCTGTACCAAGCCGGAGGTTGCGGATCTCGCCCTTTGCGAGGGCGTCAGTATCCTTGTCGAAGCGGACCACGCTGGCGCCAATCTGGGCATTACCGATGGTGATGTTGAGGATAACGTCCGATCCCGGGTTAACGGTAAGGTCGGCACTCTCCTTTCGTTTTCTGATGGCCATAGGATATTAACTGTTGTTCAATACGAAAGTAGGTCATTACTACGCAGGGTATCTGCACTAGCGTAAAGCGCTTAACCATCCTGCCACAAAAAGCAGTACTTCCTGGCGGTTTATTTCATTATGCAGCTCATGGTAATCGCCGGGCCATTCGCGGTAGGTCAGCAGGCTGGCCGGTGCTCTTTCAGCGAAAAGCCGGGAGCCGTCTACCGCGGTAAATTCATCTTCACCACCATGAATCAGCAGGGAGCGTATTTTCAGGGTTTGAGCATGTTCCAGGCACCACAGGCCGTTGTGTATCATATCACTGGCCAGGCGTACACTCATCTTATCATGCCGGAGAGGGTTCTGCCGGAACTTCTCCACTTCATCCGTGTCATGGGAAATTTTGGTGATATCGAGGCCCTGGTTCAACCGGAGGTTAGGCACGATCCTGTTCAGTACCCGCAGCAGGCCATGCAGGAAGCTTCCGGGACGTTTGGCGACGATCAGCGCCGGCGCGGAAATAACCGCTGCCAGGATATCGGGGGTCCTGCGTAACAGGAAGCCGGTCAGCAGGCCGCCGCCCATACTATGCCCATACATGACCACCGGTTTCTGGTACAACTCTTTTGCATAAGCCAGGAAAGCCGCCTCATAGTCGAACATGTATTCGAAACCGGGTGTAGCGCCCCGTTTACCGTCAGTCTTTCCATGGCCATAATGATCGATGCCCAGTACCGCATATCCTTCCCCGTTAAAAAAACGGGCCACATGATCGTACCGGCCTACCTCTTCACCGATGCCATGCACGATGATCATCACACGGCTGAATTGCCCAGGTATCCAGCTGATGCCATGAAAACGGGTGTTCCGGAATGACCAGTAAAATTCGTTCATGCCAGCGAATATAAACATTTATTCCTATGCAAAATTTCGCCTTTGGTTGTGCAGCTGTTTTTATATTTTTGCGGTCTTATCAACTTAAAATCTGACACACAGCATGAGTGAAGACATCAAAGATGCTCCGGTATACAGTATCCCCCTGAGTTACCGGAAAATGGAAAACATGCATATCGTATTCTGGTTATTAAAAGATATCAGCTGGTGTATGATATGGAAACCATTGGGTGTGGCCATGATCTTTCCTACGCTGATCATTTCCATTGTGATTGCCTGGCGTACGCGGCAGTTTATGTCGGAGTTATGCCATAATGTGGCTATTTCCTTGTGGATAACGGCCAACTCCTACTGGATGATCAGCGAGTTCTTCCACTTTGATATGCTGACAATATGGGGAGCGGTCACGTACAAACATCTGGCACTGATACCGTTTGTGTCGGGCCTGTTGATATTGGCCTACTATTACATCTGGTATCATCCTAGACATAAAGAAACAGAAGAGATCATGTAATCATAAAAAAAGCGAAGGCCTGTTGACCTTCGCTTTTTTATTTTGCCTTTGTTGTCAGATAGCATCTGATAAAGAGGTGAATGTAAAGTCACGCAGTTTCATGGGCGGGAGGATGGCACTCTGGTTGCTTTCCCCGCTGACAGCCCTTTCCGGCCTGCCCAGTGCTTCCACGTTGTTCAGCATGATCACCGGGCTTTCGTTGAAGCGGAAGTTTTTCACCGGATGTTTGATCACACCATTTTCGATGTAGAAAGTCCCGTCGCGGGTAAGACCTGTAAACAACAGAGTTTGCGGATCAACCGGGCGGATGTACCAGAGGCGGGTTACCAGGATACCTTTCTCCGTGCTTTTAATCAGCTCCTCCAGGGAAGCGGTACCGCCTTCCATGATAAATCCATCCGGGCCGGGAATGGCTTTTACATTGTCCTTCTGCGCCCAGTAGCGGGAATAGTACATGTTTTTCACCACGCCTTTATCGATCCAGGTGATTTTTTCCTGTGGCCGGCCATCGTTATTATAGGGAGAAGTGGGCATATCCGGATGCCAGGGATCAGAATAGATGGTCACCTGGTCGTCCATCAGTTTGTCTCCCAGCTTGGTTTTGCCGCCGGCTTTGCTGAGGAAGCTCCTGCCTTCTTCCGCGCTACGTGCATCGAGGTTATTGATGAGCTGTTCGATCAGTACGATGGAAGCTGCCGGTTCGAGGATCACGGTGTATTTGCCTGGCTCAATGGCTTTGGCGCCTTTGGAGCCGCTGGCTTTCTGTGCCGCGATACTGGTTTCTTTGGCCGCATCCAGTTTCCGGACATCGTTGTATGCTTTAGAGGCATAGCCGGAGCCGGTACCGTCTTCCGAGCGGACCGTGATACTGAAATTGATGTCTGTTGAACTGTTGTATGCGAACAGTCCTTTGGAGTTCATCATGGCGGAGGAGGCCATATTATTTTCCAGGTAACCAGCCGCCACCAGTTTATTTTGTTTGGTGATGGTAAGGCTTTTGGCTACAGCGTCTGCCCGGAAAGCAGGATCTACTGCTGCTGTATCCTTATTATAGCCGCCAGAACCCTCTCCATATTGTTGCGGCCCTAGGATAGGCATGTATTCCGGGTTCTCCGGCGCCAGGCGCGCCAGTTCTTCCGCTCTTCTGACTACTTTTTCGAGCGAGGCATCATCAAATTCATTGATAGTGGCAGTGCCCAGTTTTTTTCCAAAGGCGGAAGAAACGACCAGCATGTTTTTGCTATTGGCGCCGCTGGTGGACACTTCGTTACGGGCATAACGCACATTGCCGGAGTCGCCACTAAAAATAGAGACTTCGCACTCGTCTGCTTTTGAATAAGCAAGCACTTTTTTCAATAATGCCTGTGCTGCTTCTTTAGTGAGTATCGGCATATATTAAATTTTTCTAGCTGTATTAATAACGTTTACGCCATTGAAGCGGGCAGTCGCTGAGCCATGGGATACGGCGCTCACCTGTGAGGGCTGGCCTTTTCCGTCGAAGAAAGAGCCACCGAGGCGGTAGTCTCTCTTGTCGGCGATGGCTTTACAGGAGTTCCAGAATTCCTGTGTGTTGCTCTGGTAAGCCACGTCTTTGAGCATCCCTACAATCTGACCGTTTTTGATCTCGTAGAAAAGCTGGCCGCCGAACTGGAAGTTGTAGCGTTGCTGGTCGATGGAGAAAGAACCGTCGCCTGCGATGAAGATGCCTCTTTCCACGTTCTTGATCAGTTCTGCCGGTGTGAGCGAAGCAGTACCAGGTTGCAATGATACATTGGCCATACGCTGGAACTGTACATCTGACCAGCTTTGCGAGTAACAACAGCCCTGTGATTGATTAAGGCCGATGATATGTGCCTGATCACGGATGGCCTGATAGTTGACCAGTACGCCGTTTTTGATCAGGTCCCATTTCTGGGTGGCCACGCCTTCATCGTCATACCCTACGGCGCCGAGGGAGCCGGGTTGTGTTTTATCTGCCACGATGTTGACGAGCGGGCTGCCAAACTGGAATTTTTTGGTTTCCCATTTGTCGAGCGTCAGGAAGCTGGTGCCGGCAAAGTTGGCTTCATAGCCTAATACGCGGTCCAGTTCAGTCGGGTGTCCTACCGATTCGTGGATGGTCAGCCACAGGTGGGAAGGATCGAGCACCAGATCATATTTCCCAGGTTCCACGGATTTGGCCTTCAGCTTCTCTCCCACCTGGGTACCTGCCTGGCGGGCGTCTTCCAGCATATCATAACGGTCACGGTATAACGTTGTTACGCCGCGTATTTTATCTGATTCACGGGGGATCAGGTATTCATAGCCCATACCACGGGGGGAGCTGAGGGCGTTGCGTGTTTCAAACTTGCCGGTGGCCTTGTCTATTTTGGTGATCTGGAACGTAGGCCAGATACGGTGTACATCCTGATCTATATAAGACCCGTCGGAAGAAGCGAAGTATTTCTGTTCATTTACGAGGAACATAAAGGAGCCTACATAATCAGCACCGCCTTTCATGGCAGCATCGCTGACAGAGAGGAGCAGGTCTGCCTTTTCCTTCACCGGTACATCAAAAGCATTTTTTTCAATAGGTGTTTTCCAGCTGACTTCGCCGTAACCTTTTTGTGGGGCCAGTTGTACGGGAGTAGTCAGCAGGCGGGCATTTTCTTTTGCGATAGCCACAGCGGTGGCAGCAGCGCGGGCGATGCTGTCTTTGTCCATCTGGTCAGTGGAGGCAAAGCCCCAGCTGCCATTGGCCAATACGCGGATACCGATGCCATAGGATTCAGTGTTGACCACATTTTCCACTTTGTCTTCCCGGGTGATGATAAATTGGTTGAGATAACGGCCTATGCGTACATCGGTATAGGTAGCGCCTTTGCTGCGGGCAGCGTTGAGGGCCACATCGGCGAGCTCTTTTTTCTTTGCCACGTCGATGGTGTACCAGGGAGCTTCCAGCGGAACCGCTTTTCCGATGATCGGGATCTGGGACAGCAGCCCTGCGCCCAATCCGAGGCCTGTGTAATGGAGAAATTCTCTTCTTTTCATTATAGCAGGATTAAAGGAGTGATCTTGAATGTTAGCAATAAGGGATTAGTACGTTGTGTTGAGCTTTGTTACATGGGAGCATATTTGGTGTTAAGAATTTGGGTGACGTGTATTATCGAAAAGAAATGGATGTCCCGTTGGCTGTCTTCATTATTCTTAAAGATAACAAGTTACAGCGAACAAAACATCCATCAATTCAATCAAGATAATCTTTTAAATAGCGTCGGAAAGAGACGTAAAGGTGAAGTCCCTGATCTTCATCGGCGGGATCAGGTAACTCCGGTAAGACTCAATACTGATGCTCCTTTCCGTTTTCCCGAGCGCCTCTACGTTGTTGAGCATGATCACCGGGCTTTCATTAAAGCGGAGATTTTTGATCGGGTATTTGATCTGACCGTTTTCAATGTAGAAAGTCCCGTCGCGGGTAAGGCCTGTCAGCAGTAATGTTTGCGCGTCCACCAGCCGGATATACCAGAGGCGGGACACCAGGATACCTTTCTCTGTGCTTTTGATCAGTTCTTCCAGCGAAGCATTGCCGCCTTCCATAATGATATTGGATGGCTGGGGTACCGGTTGTACGCCTTTATTTTTAGCCCAGTACTGGGAATAAACAAGGTTCTTCACCACGCCTTTATCTATCCAGGCTGTTTTCTCCAGGGGGAATCCATCGCGGTTCCAGGTAGAAGCGGGAAGATCGGGATGGAAAGGATCAGAATAGATCGTCACTTTATCGTCCATGAGTTGTTCCCCGATACGGTTGCCACCACCGGGTTTGCTCATGAAGCTGCGACCTTCGTCCGCATTACGGGCATCGAGGCCCCGGAACATATTTTCGAGCATATAGGTAGCCGCCACCGGCTCCAGTATCACCGTGTATTTACCTGGTTCTATCGCTTTGGCGCCAGCGGAGCTGTTGGCTTTGGCAGCCGCAGTTTTAGTAGCGGAGAGCGTATCCAGCCGGCTGATATCGTTATACCCGCGGGCCGCGAAACCGGAGCCGGTACCGGCACTGTTACGGGTAGTAATCGTAAACACTACGTTAGTGTCAGTATCGTAGGCAAACAATCCTTTGGAATTGAGTATGGCCGAGAAACTGGTGGTGTTCTCAATAAAACCGGCCGCTTCCAGTTGTGCCTCTTTCGCTACCTGTATACTTTTTGCAACAGCGTCTGCACGGGTATCCGGTGTGATGGCCGCTGTAGCCGGCACATAGGTTTTAGATTCCTTAAAATCCGCCGGACCAAGCAGCGGCATATACTCCGGATTTTCCGGCGCGAGGCGCGCCAGCTCTTCCGCGCGCTGCACTACCCTTTCGAGGGCAGCATCATTGAATTCATTGATCGTAGCAGTACCGGAGCGTTTACCAAAGTAAGACGTTACGGACAGGGTGGTATTGTCGATATCTCCTGCTGTGGAAATGGCATTGCGCGCATAGCGGATATTGCCGCCTTCTTCCCCGCGGAGCGACACTTCGCATTCATCTGCTTTGGAGTGAGCGAGCACTTTTTGCAGTAATGCTTTTGCTTCTTCTTTTTTTAATATAGCCATGTGCGTTAGATCAGATTTTTCTTGCTGTGTTAATAACATTTACACCATTAAAACGGGTCGTGGAGCTGCCATGGGACACGGCATTGGACTGGCCGGGCTGTCCTTTACCATCGTTGAAAGCGCCGCCGAGGCGGTAGTCGCTCTTGTCTGCGATGGCCGTACAGCTGTTCCAGAACTCCTGCGTATTGGCCTGATAGGCCACATCTTTCAGCATACCGGCAATCTTTCCTTCTTTGATTTCGTAGAATGTTTGTCCACCGAACTGGAAATTGTACCGTTGCTGATCAATGGAGAAGGAGCCGTCACCGATGATGTAAATGCCTTTTTCCACGTTTTTGATCATATCGTCCACACTGAGTTTTTCTTTTCCCGGCTGCAGGGATACGTTGGGCATACGCTGAAACTGCACATCAGACCAGCTTTGAGCGTAGCAGCATCCCTGTGAGTGATCGAGGCCGATGATATGCGCCTGGTCACGGATAGCCTGATAGTTGACCAGCACACCGTCTTTGATCAGGTCCCACTTGCCGCATTGCACGCCTTCATCGTCGTAGCCTACAGCGCCGAGGGAGCCGGGCTGTAATTTATCCGCCACTACGTTGACCAGTTTGCTGCCAAACTGGAAATTGCGTGACTTCCATTTATCGAGTGTGAGGAAGCTGGTGCCTGCATAGTTGGCTTCGTAGCCCAGTACGCGGTCCAGTTCCGTGGGGTGTGCCACCGATTCGTGGATGGTCAGCCACAGATGCGAAGGATCGAGCACCAGGTCATATTTACCTGGTTCCACTGATTTGGCTTTCAGTTTCTGGTCAACATCTGCGGTAGCATTTTTTACGTCTTCCAGCATATCATACCTGTCTTTATAACGGGTAACGATACCGCCAACTTTATTATCTGCCGTAGGCGTCAGGTACTCATACCCCATGCCTACAGGAGAGCTGAGCGACTTACGGGTTTCAAATTTGCCACTGCCGCGGTCAATCTTAGTGACCGTAAAAGTGGGGAACAGGCGATGGATATCCTGATCGATATAAGAGCCGTCCGTAGAGGCGAAATATTTCTGTTCATTAATGGCCAGGATGGCGGAGTTGACAAAGTTGGCGCCGCCCTTCATGGCGATACTGTTCACATTCAGGAGCAGGTCTACTTTATCTTTCACCGGAATGGTGAAGGCATTTTGTACGATGGGCGTTTTCCACGCTACTTCACCATAGCCTTTTTGCGGGGCGAGCTGCACAGGCGTGGTGGTCACACGGGAGTTTGCCTTAGCCACTGCCACAGCCCTTTCCGCGGCTTTAGCGATGGCTTCTTTCGTGACCACGTTGGTAGCAGCAAATCCCCAGCAGCCGTTGGCGATCACGCGGATGCCCACGCCAAAAGATTCCGCATTGGCAATGTTCTGCACGCGGGCTTCGCGGGTTACGACAAACTGGTTGAGATACCTGCCGATGCGTACATCTGCATAAGTGGCTCCTTTGCTGCGGGCGGTGTTAAGCGCCACATCTGCCAGTTGTTTCTTGATTTTTACGTCCATGCCATCATTGAGAAAGCGTGATGGGTCGACGGGTGTGCCGAAAGCGGAAAAATTCGGCAGGACAAGTGCTCCCAGCCCCATAGCGGATAGCTGGATAAAATCTTTACGTTTCAATTGAAAGTCCTCCGGTTTAGTTTGGTTTAGATTTTAGTTGACAGTGGGTATCTGTGATTCCATGCACCATCAGTAGCATGGTGATGCAATTCTCATGAGCATAAAACCTTGTAACCCTTATAGAATCCTAAGCTAATTTTTTTTTCTTACTTTTTTTAGCCATTCGTCACATTTTCTTTTCCCACCATAAAAAGATGAGCGCGAGGAACAGCGGGACCAGCCACCAAACGGGAGACAGCCGTACGAGGGTCATTTGCCGGGATACTGGTGCAGCTGTTCTGTACACCGTGACAGGCAGGTTTTTCCAGTCATCTTCCTGAAAAATATAATTCCATGAGGTGCCCGTACCAGTAACGATTTGTTGCCAGCCGGATTTTACGGGCCACCAGGTGCCGGTATAACGATAAGCCAGCCAGGGATGCTGCGCTACAGGCAGGGCGATGCCACCCGCCCGCAATACCGGTGTAGCGGTAGTTTCCAGCTGTATGTCCAGCGGCTGGTACACATGGGCTATGGCCGGAGCAAAAGTTACTTTTTCCGCAGCGGCCTTTTTCCGGGCGGCAGCTTCGAGGATGGCCGACCAATACTGTCCGTAAGCAGCTGACTGCCCTTCCAGTTGCCAGCTATAGGTATTCAGGAGATGTGTGCGCACCAGTTTGCCCGCACCTGCGAGCGATACGGTCACATAAGCGCGATGCAGGCTGTCTGTTACCAGCGGCAGCTGATTGTTGCCCACCGGCAAAACTTGTCCGGGATCAGTTGACAAGACAGGTAACCGCTGTCCTGAGCGGAGCTTCAGGGACAAGGGCCGTGGCTGTGTGCCGGCGCTGTCTGCTTTTAATACCAGTCCGATGCCTGCATCTTCGAGCCGGGCGCGGGTATTTTTGTCGATAGCCCCACCCTGTGCCACCACAAGGTCGAACTTAGCCAGCAGGGCTGGCGTCAGGGCATCAAGCGACTGCTCCGGGAAATTGGAGAAACGCAGCAGGTATTTATTTTTCGCCACCAGGGTACGCATGGCGACGGCATTTCCCTGTTGCACCAGCCAATCAGCCAGGAAGCGGTTTTCAAAGTCGGGGGACTGTGCCAGGAAAAGCACTGTAAGCGGCGCAGCGGACTTCACTTCCAGCGGCAATGGCTGCTGTTCCAGTGTATCCCTGCCAGAGATGGCGGTAATCCCGTATACCGCCCGTCCCTGATGTAAAGGCCATGCTTTGAGGGAAAAAGAGGAGTCTTGCTGAGGCGCTATCACCGCGGAGTCCAGCGTGGTATCAAAACCAGCCAGCCGTAAGGTGACAAGTTTATTTGTGGTGTTCCGGTATCTTCCCTGCACTGCCCATTCGCTGCCGGAGGTCAGGCTCCGGGGCCAGTCACAGGCAATGATGCCCGTGGCCGGGGCTTCCGCCTGCACCAACTGTTTCGGTGCCGACGCTTTATGGGAGACGTACAACGGCCAGCCTGCCAGCACTACACAAACTACAGCGATAACGGTAGCGGTTACACGTCCTATCAGCCGGTCTTTCCTGGGACGGCGTATCTCCCGTGTAATCAGCCAGCCGGCGGCCACCAGGCCCGCGACTAACAGGAAGTAGTTCCAGCTGGTCATGGCGTACCGGTTTTAAGGTTATGGAAATAGTGTTGCGGCAACGAAGGAGATACTGGCGCCGGTGCTGATTGCGGTTGCAACGGCGGCGCTTTCAATATCTTCTGGAGCCCCTGTTGAGCAGTACGTATATCCTTCTCCGTGCCTTTATGCATTTGTATGCGGCGCATGGCTTCCAATGCGGGCAGGTACACCGCCGGTGTAGCGGCAGCCTGTGTGGTCAGCACCTGTTGCGCATCACGGAGAACGGCCGTATTCACATTGGTATCGCCAGCCTTCATAGCATCGAGGACGGCTAACGCCTGACGCACGGCCAGCAGCTGGTCCTGGTAGGTGACCGTTTCCTTTTGTTGCCGTGGCTGAATTTTATCCTGCTCCCCGCTGAGCCGTTTCTCCGGCTTCAGCGGCGTGGTTTTAAGGCCTGTTTTAGCCACGTATACGCGGGATTGCTGCTGGAGGTCTTTCAGCAGGCGTAACGCCTTGTAAGCGAACGGCAATGCCTCCTGCGGCTTATAGAGTCGCAGCTGCAATTCCGACTTCCACATCTCGGTCAAAGTGGCTCTCAGTTGTTTTTTTATCTCAGGATCAAAGAAAGTGGCATCTTCAGCGTTGTCATGTTTGTCCGTAAATTCATCCAGCACTTTGGCGGCATTGCCAAAGTCTTTGGGGTCTGCTGCCCCATGCTCTTCTTTCCCATGATGATCATGGTCGTGGTCATCATGGCCTTCTTCCGCGGCCACACGGGGATCGCCTATATTGGACTCCGATTCTTCCCCGAGGAATTTACCATAGCGCAGGCGCAGCAGTTTCTGGTCTGTGCCCAGATCGTTACTGCGGCTGTTGAATTTTTCCTTGCCGAGGCTGTCTTTTTCCCGGAGCAGCTGTTCGGCATCAAGGATAATCTGACGCTGGCTGCGGAAGTATTCAGGCTTAAAGGCCACACCGGTCACCATGCCTTCCATACTGAAGAGCTGTGCGGTGTCCGGCAGTGTTACGATATAAACGTCGGAGCGGTTTTCCTGCCGCCGGGTATCGGTCACGCGTATATGAAAATACAGCTCATCTCCCGGCTTCAGCCCCATGGCGGAGAGGTTTAGTGTTTTGCTGACCTGGTACTGGGGCAGTTGTGCGCTAAAGTTATTATCGAAAGGCAATTCCTGGTCTTTGAAACGAACAGCTTCGCCGCTGCCGCTGGCAATGGTGAGCGAGATGTATGCATTCCGGATGCCATAGTCGTCGGACAGGGCAGCCTGCACATTAACTTTAGTGGATTGCCCGAATTCTATGGTTGTATAAGGTTTAGGGCTGGTCATGCGTATTACCGGCAGCTGGTCAGGTATCAGCTGCAACTGGTATAATTCAGACAGGCGGCTGTTCATGGACACCTGGTAGAAACCGGACTTGTGCACAGTCCGTGTAGCCGTCCACGTGGTATGCGACGCATCTGGTTGTAATGCCAGCCGTGTGCTGTCATTAAACAACAATGTCAGTTCCTGCACCTGGTTATTGGTATGCAGCGTCCATTTTACCGAAGCACTGTCGGGAGCAGTAATATTAAATGCCGATTGCGTGCGGGCCGGGCGGCGCATATACGCCGGCGGCTGCAAGGTGATCTGTATCCCGTTGATACCCGGCAATACTTTCTCCGGGTGATTGGTTGGGGCGTTTGTATTTGTCATACCGGCCGGGAGCGATGTAATGCGGGTATTCAGCCCATACCAACCCAGTGTGAACAATAGCATGAACAAAGCTGTCATGGCCGCCTGCCGCAGCGGTTTGTAGAACTTCCCGGGCAGTTGCAGGTTTTCCAGCGCTGGCGCAATTTTTTCTACCTGCAGGGTTCCCAACAGGTTATGGTCCGCCGTGGGTTTTAAGAACAAGGTCGCACTGTCCTCCAATTCCGGGAATGTTTGGTTCAGGTAACGCGCCACTTCTTCCTCCGGCAGGCGCCAGGGCTGGTGCCACCAGAGTTGAGCTGTGAGCGCCAATACTCCCCCGACAATAGCCGGTACGGCCCCAAACAGCGCCAACGGCGCTGCCAATGCTATTGACAACAAGCCATAACGCAATAGCTGGCTACGCACCCAGCGGGCACGGATGGCAGCTATTTTCATATGACCGTTGACGTTACTCACTTTTTACAGCTGTTTTGGATGAAAGATATCGTTCAGCGCAAAATGTGATGAACAGGATTATCCAAATTGTTTTCTCCAGCGAGGTTTCCTGTTGTGGCAAGACTGCCGGTTTAACAGCAGCTGCATGCATCGGCAGCACCAGTTGCCGGGCATCTATACTGCGGCGGTCATATTGTTTCGCCCAGGTAGCCGGGAACATCAGTTCCAGCAGCTTTTCCGGGAATTCTCCACTCCAGGGAAGTTCATTCCATGTTGGATCAAAATGAGTGTAGAGGCTGTCTCTTGTCAGCAGCGGGTTACTGTAGCTGTCAAGCCACGTGGCGCCGGTAGTATCGTTTACCGGCAGGCGCCGGAATAGCTGAATATTGGTGTTCCCGATAGTGCCGGATACGGACTGTGGTTTACCAGTGGCATAACGGATGGTCCTTCCGGCGTTGACACCGGCAGGCCATGGACTGTCCGACAGCCACCAGAGCCAGTCCTGCGAAGCAGGAACAGCGGTTACCTGTCTGACAAGCAGCAGGCTAATTTTCCGGTGGGTATATTGCTGTACCGCTTTCAATGCGGCTTCGAGGTAGCGGGCATCTTCCGGATATTTATCCGTATAAATGGTACAATGTAAAGTGGTGGTATCATTATTACCCCGCAGGGTATCGTAATAACTAAAAACAGTCCCTGATGGGGAGCTTCGCCCCTTTCGTATGCGCAGGCTGTCGTTGTCCAGCAGATACGTATAGTCGTTCCAGTTAACAACCGAATCTACCGGCGTCATGGTTTGCCAGTGCAGCGTTAGCGCTACGGCCGGCATCGGTCCGGAGAAACGGGCGAGGCGGTTGCCGGTGAACAGGTACACCGGCAAATCAGCCGGCACCTTTTGGGAAAGCGCCTGTAACAGTTGCCAGTAAGAGGTGGTCGATGTATCCGGCGTAAGCTCCTCCGGCCGGCGCAGCCGGGAGAAAGCGGTATCAGTGGCATGCAGCTGAAAACCATGCTGCAACAGGGAATCGATCTGGTGGCGGAAAGCGGGATATGCCGCCTGCTCCGTTACCACCCAGCCTTTCACGGTGCGGGCAGTCAGCGGCTGACGCCATACCGGTTGAGACAGCAGCAATGCCAGCAGGATGATCAGCAGGCAGCGCAGCAACAGCAGCCACCAGTCAGACAAACGCCAGCTGCGGGCATGCCGTACAGAAGAAGCCGCCAGCAGTTGCACGCTACTGATGCGGAGCACCTTTCCCGGGCGACGATGCCACAAATGGATAAACACCGGAACAGCTATTCCGGTGGCGAGTGTCATCCATATGGGTTGTAGCAGGTGCAGCACAAATTATTTTGCTATTTTTTTATTTTGTTATTTTCTTATTTTATTACGCTGGTTCAGAAAGTCGCGCAGGGCCGTATCCAGTGGCTCCTGCAAAAGGAGTTGCCGGTAATAGATACGTCGCTGCAACAACTGTGTACGCAGGTGATCGTTGTATTGTTCAAGCTTTGAAGGATAGTCGGTATCTGCTATGCCCGTCAGTTCCAGCCGTTGACCTGTCTCCAGGTCCTCTACCGCGTCGTAGCCACGGAAATCGCCGCGGCGTTCTTTGTCTCCTAACAAATGAAACACGAGTATCTCATGTCCCAGGGCAGATAAGGTTTGCAACAGCGTGGTGATTTCATTTGATTGTTCATAGTAATCAGTAATGAATACCAGCAACTGCCGGTTATGCGGGCCACTGAAGAGATCACGGTAATGGGCTGGCTCCGTAAAAGTGCCGCCGGGCTGTATTTTCTCCAGCTGGTAATACAGGCGGGCCATGTGTTGCGCCTCTCTTCTGGCGGTCATTGTCAGCAACCGGCCATTATGTAAAACTGCCAGTCCTGCTGCATCGCCCTGCAAGTGAGCCAGATAAGCGAGAGAGGCTGCCAGGTAACGGGCATAATCTATTTTGGAAATACCGTCTTCCGTATGTAACATGGAATTGCTGGCATCTATCAAAAAACTGATGTCGATGCTGGTTTCCATTTCTGATTCGCGGATATAATACCTGTCGGAGCGGGCATACATTTTCCAGTCGAGCCAACGAAGATCATCTCCCGGCTGATAGCTGCGGTACTGGCTGAATTCCAGCCCTGCCCCTTTCACTCTGCTGGCATGCATTCCGGCCATAAAACCATCGACCGCTGTTTTAGCAGCGAGCGGCAGGTCTTTGATGGCCAGCAATACTTTCGGGTCCAGCAGGTTGCTCATAATGATCAGGATAAGCGGGTGGCCGTTCGTTCAACTTGTTGTAACAGTTTCTCTGTGACTTTATCGGGATGCACTCCTTCCGCTTCCGCTCTAAAGTTCATAAGGATGCGGTGACGTAAAACGGGATAAGCCATCGCGGTGATATCAGCGGTGGTAACAGCATAGCGGCCTTGCAGCAATGCGTGTGCCTTGGCGGTGAGGACCAGTGCCTGTCCGGCCCTGGGACCGGCGCCCCAGCGCACCCATTCTTTTACATAGTCGACAGTGGTCGTATCCGGACGGGTATTACGTACCAGCCGGCTTACCCAGGATACCAGGTCCGCATCGATGGATACTTCCCGTACCAGTTGTTGTAATTGTTTGATATCATTGGCATCCAGCACCGGTTGCACGTCAACTTTACGAGTGCCGGTAGTTCCTGTGAGGATAGCGGTTTCCTCCTGTTCAGTCGGATAACCTATTTTGACGTACAGCAGGAAACGGTCCAGCTGCGCTTCAGGCAAGGGATAGGTACCGGATTGTTCTATCGGGTTCTGGGTGGCCAGGATAAAAAACGGCCTGTCCAGTGCGTAGGTTTGCCCGGCATAGGTGACTTCAAACTCCTGCATTGCCTCCAGCAGCGCGGATTGCGTCTTGGGTGGCGTACGGTTGATTTCGTCAGCTAATATAATATTGGCGAATAAGGGGCCTTTGTTGAACTTAAAAAACCTTTTGCCTGTAGCATGATCTTCTTCCAGCACTTCCGTGCCGATGATATCAGTGGGCATGAGGTCGGGGGTGAACTGTATCCTGCGGAAAGACAAGTGCAATGCCTGTGACAGGGTGCGGACCATCAATGTTTTTGCCAGTCCCGGCACGCCTTCCAGCAGGCAATGGCCGCCGGCCATCATGGCTACCAGCACTTCATCCAGCACGGCTTCCTGGCCAACAATAACTTTTCTGATTTCCTCTTTAAGCAGCGGTAATTTCTCCAGCAATTGTATACCCATTTGATTTCTTTCTGATTTTGGCATCGGGTTATTAAATTTCCCGCAGGTTTCTTCTCACACAAAATAACCAAATAATAAATTAGTAAATAACGAAATAAAAATATGAAATTGAAGAAAAATTAGACTGACGGCAACAGCCAATGATAAACGCATGCAAGGGAATACATTTACATTTGTGAGATTAAGATACCGGTCGGGCGACTGGGACACTGATCAGCGGATGCCTTCCAACCTGCTCAATTCACTGATTGAGTATACCACCATCCCGGTGGCCATGCAGGAGAAGGTGATAGATCTCAGCAGCAGCGAGCTGTTTCAATATCCGTTTTGTTATCTCAGCGGGCATAAGCTGGTACAGTTTGACGCAGCAGAAGCGGCCAACTTCAAACAGTATGTCAACAGGGGCGGCTTTGTTTTTGTGGATGATTGCAACCACGATATCGACGGACTGTTTGCCCGTTCTTTTGAAACACAGATGGCGCAGTTATTTGGGGCACATGCCTTAAAAAAAATCCCTTCCACCCATGCCGTCTACAACAGTTTCTTCAAATTTGAAAAGGGGCCGCCCAATACTTCCTTTGAGCTGAACGGCTGGGGCGATGACCTGGTGCACGATTACCTGAAAGCCATTGAAGTGAATGGCCGTATTGGCGTGTTGTACAGCAATAAAGATTACGGCTGTGAATGGGATTATGATTTCCGGAACAAACGTTTTCTGGCAGAGGACAATACGAAGTTTGGCGTGAATATTATCGTGTATGCGTTGCAGTAGCCGCGATGACCATCAATCGTCCGCCATATGTGCGGAAGGCAGATGCCAGGTCGTATGGCCTTCGGTGGTATCGACAATGACCGGTGGTATGAATTTGGGTCGTGGCGGCAGTTTCTCACCGGACATTAGCCGGACAATTATTTCCTTGTCTCCCTGCGAAATGGAAGACTCTCCACAAAGGAGCGCAGCTATCATAATCAGGGGATCATGTATTTCTTTTTTGGACATGTCCAGGTCCTCACTTTCATCGCTTCCAAATAATGACTGAGTAGGATGAAATAACGGCGTAGTATATACGATACCCGCTTTCAACACACGTTTTTCCATGAAGCCACCGGAAAGTTCGCGGGCAAGCGCCGCTTCCGGGTCTTCAACAGCAGCGCTCTTTACCAGTTGCTCGTAACGTCTCTCTATATTGTGCTGCACCACACCGAAATAAATACAGAAGCAGGTAACGATCATCAAAGATATGCCGGCCCCCAGCAGGAAGGCCCAACGATATCGGCTGTTTTGCCAAAGCATATACCTGATCGTCCGCCAGTTATACCAGGTCAACGCCAGGGGGGCAAATACCGTTAGCGAAATACCAAAAACAAAAGCAGCCATTAACGCAAACGGGTATACGGGACCCAGATATATAATCAGGTACAATAAAATCCAGGTAGTGATGCCTAATACAAAAGCTTGTATTTCCCTAAAACGCGCTGACATATCATCGAAGTAAGACAACAGGAAGGTATTCAACCATATCAGCAACAATGCAATGGCATACCACCCTGCTGACGATGCAAATGCATGGTACATGGTATTGTTCACCCATAGCGCCGAAAGCATGTACATACAAAGCCATACAGCTGCTATTTTCCGCCTGAGCGGACATCCCCGTTTTAACCCTTTCAGGATGGCAGCTACCACCAGCCAGATAACATTTGCCACCGTCAGGAATACTATTTCTCTCTCCAGCCCATTTTCGTTCCATAAATAATAGTACAACCCCAAAAAGGCTAAATAAGCAGCTAACAAGAGAAGGCCAATACGGTAAATAACGAGCAGCGTGCCCGAGGGATATTCATTCATACTAACAGGATTACAAAATCCAAAGTTATAGAAAGTACTTTGTATTTCAAAGCGATCTTTCATGTTGATGTTTTTACAAGGTTGGAGTTAGGAGAAGGTTTTGGCGGAGAGAAAGGTTTTGGCGGATGGCCAGTAATGGTATGAGGCTGGATAAATGTATAGATATAGATAACTATTGTATACGGAAACCACTAACATTATATGAGCATGATAAGAAACAGCACAGCTACTGCACCATCATAGCAGGGAAAATTACAGCATGCAAAAAGAAACGTATCAGCAACGCTTGCGCAACAGTTGACGGATAAGCCAAAGGACCTGAGGCTGAATACCGAACGGATAAATACTTAAAGATTCCTGGGACAGGCGTAAAGCACACGTGAACATATCACCTGTTGTGAATAAACCCATCCTAAAGCTGAGCAAAACTTTCCTGACTTTCATTGAACATATTCAGTAAAAAATATCCCCTGGCTGCATGCGGCAATAGTGGAAACAGTCTGGTATCGGCGCTCACAGCGAACGTGTACCATGAAATTCAGCTCCATGGCAGGCAGCCTGATGTTTTTCAGCCAACTGTTAATAGATAATTAACATGCTGTAACCTGTTGAGAAAAAACTATACACTTAATTTACATAATTCATTAACTTGTTTTAAAACCAAACAGCATCGACCAAAAAAGAAAAACCAACAACTGTATTTTCCATTAAGATTTTAGCGCTTGCATTTTTAGAGAGATGTTAAAGCGGTCCTCTTTAGCTAAATCGATATAGTTAAGGCGCAGGCAGTGTAGTGGAGTTCACGGGACCAGGAAAGCGCTTGTAACGATAACCTAACGGGGCCGGTTATGTGAAAACGTATCAATGCAAACCTTTGCCAAAAAACTAAACCTTATTTATCCCAAAGTATAAAAGACCAACTGCCTGACAGAACGATCCATCATAACGCTTACAAACAGTTTTCATTCACCGCTCATTTCAATTCATTATGAAGTTTTCCTTTCTTAGAAAAACGGGCTTTTTGCTGGCCTTTCTCTGCGCAATCACCGCAGTGGCCATGGCACAAAGAACGATCACCGGCAAAGTAACCGGCGCCACTGACGGTCAGGGCCTGCCGGGCGTGACCATCACCGTGCCTGGTACCAGCACCGGCACCAGCACTGATGCCAACGGCGTGTATAAGTTACCGTTACCCGCCACGGCACAAACGCTGACCTTCTCCTTCCTGGGCTACGAGGCACAGACCATCACCATCGGCAACCGGGACGTGATCAACATCGCGCTGCAATCCACCAGTAAAGGGCTGGGCGAAGTAGTGGTAGTAGGCTACGGCACCCAAACCCGCCGTGACCTCACCGGCACCATCTCCTCCGTAAAAGGCGCCGACATCAAAAACCTGCCGGTCAGCGATGCTGCCCAGGCCATGCAGGGCCGCGTTACCGGCGTAGACATCGTACGGTCCGACGGACAGCCCGGCAGCGCCCCCAGTATTCGTATACGCGGTACCGGTACCATCAATAACGCAGAACCGCTGGTCATCATAGACGGTGTACCTGCCGGAGGCCTCAGCGATATCAACCCTAATGACATCGCTTCCATGGAAGTGCTGAAAGACGCCTCCTCCTCTGCTATCTACGGTACACGGGCGGCCAACGGCGTCATCATCATCACCAGCAAAAAAGGTAATTACGGTGAAAAACTGAAAGCATCCGTGAACGTATACAAAGGCGTATCCAATGCTATCCGCTACATTCCACTGCTTACCGCACCCGAGCTCGTGATGCTGAAAAAAGAACGTTACACCAACGACGGCAAACAGATAGATCCCATCTGGAACGATCCCTATTATGCCCAACAGCGTACCGACTGGCAGCGCGCCCTGCTCGGCTCCGGCCAGGTGACCAACGCCGATGTGAGTCTCCGTGGCGGCAACAGCAGTTCCAACTATCTCTTCAGCGCCGGCTACTACGATGAAAAAGGCATTATTCAAAACACCTACTTCAAACGGTACACCGTACGCATCAATTCTGAACATAAACTAGGCAAACGTTTGAAAGTCGGTGAAAACCTGCAGCTGACCTACCGTCAGAATGAAGGCTTCGACACCTACTCTTCCCAGACGGGCCTTATCTTCAGCGCCCTGCGTTTTAATCCGGCCATCCCGGTATTCAATCCGGACGGCAGCTACGGCTCCTCCAAAGCCAGCAATGAACTGGGAGATATCAACAACCCTGTCTTTACCGCACAAACCACCGACGGATGGGCGAAGAACTACCGCATGCTGGCCAACGTATATGCAGAACTGGAAATCCTGGACGGCCTTACCCTTCGTGGCAACTACGGTTATGACGGCAGCATCTACAACCAGTCCAACTTCGTACCCAAAGTACTGGACCAGACGCGTGCCCGTGACCGCGCCCAACTGTGGAACCGCAGCGAGTCCAACAGCTCCCAGCTGAGTGAAGTGTTTCTTACCTATAACAAATTTTTCCATCAGCACCACGTTACCTTCACCGGCGGTTACTCCCAACAGGAAGCCAAAGGTTACTTCTTTAAGGGCGAACGCTGGGGCTTTGCCGACGAATCACCGGACGTACGGGTGCTCGACAACGGCAACGAAATCCATGACGCCAGCGGCAACTTCAACCCGCAAAATGCCATCGCATCAGGCTTTGTAAGAGGATTCTACGGCTTCAAGGAAAAGTACCTGCTCACCGTTACCTTCCGTGCCGACGGGTCCTCCCGCTTCGCACCAGGCAAACGCTGGGGCTACTTCCCCGCTTTCTCTGCCGGATGGCGCGTTTCGGATGAAACATTCTTTAAAGACAACGTGAAGTTCGTCAGCAACCTGAAAATCACCGGCGGATGGGGCCAGCTGGGCAATCAGAATGTACGCGATTTCCAATACCTCGCACCGGTGAACAAAGACAGGCGGTACAACTTCGGCGAAAGTCCCTATGTAGGCATATGGAATTCCCGTCTCGCCAACCCCGGCATCACCTGGGAGAAAGCCGAAATGACCAACATCAGCCTGGAAGCCGGCTTCTTTGAAAACAGGCTGAATGCAGTCATCACCTGGTTCAATAAAAACACCAAAGACATGCTGGTGCCCGCCGCAGCCATGGACCTGCACGGCACCGCTGCTATCCCTGACCAGAACATCGGTCAGCTGAACAACAAAGGATGGGAGCTGGAAGTCAGCTACCAGGGCGGCAACGAAAAGTTCCGTTACAACCTCTCCGCCAATGCGTCCTTTATCAAAAATACCGTTACCCGGCTCTATGAATCCGGCTCCTATATCTCCTCTACCAACTACGGCCGGCAAAACCAGGAGATATCACGCACCTACGAAGGACAGCCGCTGGCGTCTTTCTATGGCTGGAAAACAAATGGTATCTATCAAACCCAACAGGAAATCGATGGTGATCCTTATATCGCCAAAGATCCCAACAAAGGAAACATCAAACCCGGTGATGTACGTTTTGTGGACATCAACGGTGATGGTATCATCAATGAGCTGGACCGTACCAACCTCGGTGATCCCAATCCGCGCGTAGTATATGGTTTCCAGGCTGGCGCACAGTATAAAGGATTTGACCTGAGCCTTTCCTTTGCCGGTGTAGGCGGCATAAAACTGTACAACGCCGATAAAATGCAGGGCATGGACCCCACCTACCCGTACAACATGTATGCAGAAGCGCTCCAGCGCTGGCATGGCCCCGGCACCAGCAACAGCGTGCCACGCATGAGCCTCTCCAGTGACAACAGCAATAACCGCACTTCTGACCGTTTCGTGGAGAAAGGTGATTACCTCTCCCTGCGTAATATCGCACTCGGCTATACGATTCCGTCTAAAGTATGGGGCCGTACAGGCATCTCCGATGTACGGGTATACGTAGCCGCGCAGAACCTGTTTTTCCTTACCTCCTACTCCGGGCTTACTCCGCAACTGGGTTATAATGATGACACCAAAGACGGAAACAAACAACGCGGCGTAGATGTGGCCGCCTATCCGCAGGCAAGAACATTCACCTTTGGCGCTACGCTCAACTTCTAAAACTGACGACCATGCAATCAATGAAATATATACTGCTGGCCGGCCTTACCGCCGCCACCTTTTTATCCGGCTGTAAAAATGTGCTGGATGTACAGCCTCAGGGCAACTTCACCACCGGCAACTACTGGCGCAACCAGGACCAGGCCGTAGAAGGCATCACCGGTATTTACAACATCCTGTTGGAAGAAGATTTTACCGGTTTCAATGAATTTGTTTTTGATAACTGTTCAGATGACCAGGTACGTGGTGGCGACCATGATTATGATGACGCTATCGAGGCATTCACTTACGACGCCTCCACGCCTACCGTGCGTGCCGGCTGGCGATGGAAATATGAAACCATCAACCGCGCTAACAGTGCGCTGATCAATATTCCGAAGATCAGCAGCATCGACGCCGCCATCAAACAACGTTGCCTCGGAGAGGCTCATTTCCTCCGCGCTTTCGCTTATTGGCGCCTGTTGCTGATATATGGAGAAGTGCCCATCATCACAGAAGATGATGTGACGAAAGTCAACTATAACAAACCAAAAGTCAGCTCCGATGAACTGCGCAAACAGATAGAATCCGATCTGTTGCTGGCCGCAGACGAGCTGCCGGAAACCTATAGCGAAACCGATAAAGGCCGTGCCTGCAAAGGTTCTGCATGGGGCCTGCTGTGCAAGCTGTATATGGAATGGGGACAACTGGACAAGGCCATCGCCGTAGGCAACAAAGTCATCAACAACGCCAACTATGCATTGGCGCCACGGTATGCCGATAACTTCAGCGTAGCTACCGGCAATAACTCCGAGATGCTGTTCGCCGTGCAGAGCGTTGACGGGGCTGGTTACTCTGACTTCGTCACTTACCATGCACCCCGCAAATGGAACGGCTGGAGTTTCTTCTATCCCACCAAAGCGCTGGTAGATGAGTTTGAGGCAGGTGATCCCCGGAAAGAAATCTGTATCATGGCCCCTGGCGACAAGGTTAATGTGGGCACCGGCATAGAAACCGCTACAGCAGACCTTTCCTGGTCCGGTTATCACTACAAAAAATTCTGTGCGTGGAAACCTTCCGGAGGTCTTAACTATTCGCTTAAAACCCCGCTCCTGCGCAGCGCGGACATCTATCTGCTGGTGGCAGAAGCGAAGATACGGCTCAACGGCCCCGGCGCCGGCGATGCTGAAATACAGGCTATACGCACCCGTGCCTCCGCCGCCTTACCAGCAGTGCATAATGCCGGTATGAAAGAACTGATGCATGAACGGCGGGTAGAGCTGTGTGGAGAAAACGAAAGGCAGCAGGACCTGCTGAGATGGGACAAAGCGAAGCTGGTTGACATTGTGGCCATCAACAATCAGCCCAAGCTGGCTTATGATGGTACGGAGATGAGCAGAGGCGGATCACCGCGCAAATTTATACGGCCTAAACATTATTATTTCCCGATGCCGCAAACGGAAATAGATAAGAGCAAAGGTACGCTGGTACAGAATCCTAACTACTAAAAACAAACCGGTGTTGCAGCATATGGCCGCAACACCGGTTTTGTTTTATTATTTGGTGGAGAATTTATACACCGTTGTTTGTTCGTACGTTTCTCCCGGTTTCAGGATCACCGTGGGGAAATCGGACTGGTTAGGGGAGTTAGGGAAGTGTTGCGCTTCCAGGCACAGCCCCGCATGTTGCACATATTTTTGTCCGCCGCGGGTATTAGACAACGTACCGTCCAGGAAATTACCTGAATAGAACTGTACGCCCGGCTCCGTCGTGGACATCTCCATAAAACGTCCGCTGGCAGGGTCATAGAGCGTAGCTACCGGTTCCAGGTTGCCCGCTGCTTTGTCGAGCACAAAGTTGTGGTCGTATCCTCCTTTCACCGCAGCGATGTCTTTTCCTACTTTTTTAGGCGCAGTAAAATCCATTATGGTGCCTTTCACCGGTTGCAGTTGACCGGTGGGGATCAGTTTATCATTCACCGGCGTATAGCGGCTGGCTTTCAGTTCCAGTTCCTGGTTCAGGATGGTGCTGTCTTTTCCGCCGGAGAGGTTAAAGTAGCTGTGATTGGTGAGGTTCACCGGTGTAGCTTTGTCAGTGGTAGCGGTATAATGGATCTTCAGTGCATTATCCGGCATGAGCGTGTATAACACCGTCGCTTTCATAGTGCCGGGATATCCTTCTTCCCCGTCCTTGCTGGTATATTCCAGCTGCAGAGAGCTGTCGCCCGATTGTGCGGCAGACCATATCACCTTATCAAAGCCTTTAACACCACCGTGCAGCGTATTGCCGTGATCGTTAGGTGCCAGCGAATAGTCCTTACCATCCAGTTTGAATTTGGCATTCGCGATACGGTTAGCATACCGGCCTATCAGTGCGCCAAAGTAAGGCTGCCCTTTTTGCTGGTAGCCGCTGAGCGAGTCGTAAGACAATACCACATTGGCTTTCTGTCCTTGTTTGTCTGGCGCCATGATATCTGTGATGATACCACCATAGTTCAAAATTTTAACTTCCATACCGGCAGCATTGCGGAGGGTGTATTGCAACACCTCCTGTCCGTCTGCTTGTCCATAAGCATGAGCAGTAGTGGCGGTAATAGCGGCGGCTGTATCTGTGCCGGTCTTACTGCTTTCTTTAGGCGCGTTTGTCCCATTGCAGGCGCCCAACAGGGCAGCGCCTGAGATCATCAGGGCCGAGAGCCCCCTGAGGTTGATTTCCATAACGTATATAAGGTTAAGTGAATAGTATCGTTAAATATCGTGATAATTAGGGAAAAGAAGAAATAGGGAGATGTTAATCATGATTAATCAGCTTTCTGCTTCGGGATAAGCCTGTTTTTCTCCGCCTGAACCCTTAATTTTGGCCTTCGAGAAAAACGTTATATGAAGCATATTGTCCTGGCCAGCACGTCTACCCTTTATGGAGAAGGTTATCTGGCTTATTTACAACCGGTGATGCAGACATTGTTCGCTGGTGTCAGTGAAATTATTTTTGTGCCTTTTGCCCGTCCGGGTGGCATTTCCCATGATGAATACACCGCAAAAGCCGCAGCGGCCTTTGCACCGTTACAGATACAGGTGAAAGGGCTGCATACTTTTGCTGATCCTGCTACGGCCATCCGTGAGGCACAGGGGTTCTTTACCGGTGGTGGCAATACTTTCCTTCTGGTGAAAGAACTGCTGGAACGCGGACTGATGGACAAACTGAAAGCTGCCGTGGAAGAAGGGCGTCCGTATATGGGATGCAGTGCCGGCAGTAATATCGGCGGCGTTTCCATGCAAACGACCAACGATATGCCGATCGTGCATCCGCCTGATTTCCGGACGATGGGACTGGTGCCTTTCAACCTGAACCCGCACTACCTCGATCCTATCCCCGATCTGCCACATATGGGCGAAACACGCGAAACACGTATTAAAGAGTTCCATACCCAGCATGCCACGCCGGTACTGGGACTGCGCGAAGGCGGCTGGATACTGGTAAAAGGCGATATCATCACGCTGGAAGGCAGGCCCACTGCCCGCATATTTGAAGCCGGTAAAGCGCCTTATGAAGTAGATCCCGGCAGCAGTCTGAATTTTCTTCACTAAAATATAAAACGAACGGTTATTCGCTTATCTTTGTGGCGTTATGCGTGTAAAAGACGAGCAAAAAGCCGCCCTTATCCAGGAAAAGGCCATCGAAATGATCGTGCACGAAGGTTTCGATGGCCTTAGTATGCACAAACTGGCCAAAGCGGTCGACATATCCGTATCTACGATATACATCTATTTCAAAAACAGGGAAGACCTGCTCAACCAGCTGTACATCGATGTGATGGCGGTATTTGTCCGCGAAACGCTACAGGACTTTGATCCGGAAATGGACTTTGAAGCGGGCCTCTGGCTGCAATGGGTCAACCGTTACCGTTATATCCGGCAGTATCCGCTGCACTACCTGTTTTCCGAGCAGTTCCGTCACTCGCCGCTGATCCGCCATCCAGCCATCGGGAAAGATGCATTCAGGCAAGCGATGCAGCAGTTTACGGCCAATGCCATACGCCGCAAACAGATCGCCGATCTTCCGGTAGAAGTATACTGGGCGCTGGCTTACGGGCCATTTTATACGCTCGTCGGTTTCCATGTGCATAACAACCCTTTCTTCGACAAACCGTTCAAGTTGAGCGAGGCTGTACTGAAACAAACTTTTGAACGGACGATCTTATCATTAAAAATTGTTTAACCCCTTATGACAACTACTTTATACCGCCCCGTAGGAGAAGCAGAACTGCTGCTGATCGAACAATCCGGCTGGAAACGTTTTCCTCCCCGCCTGCCGGAGCAACCCATTTTCTATCCTGTTATGAACGAAGCATATGCCGTTCAGATCACCACCGAATGGAATGTGCCCGCTTATGGCAAAGGCTACGTGACCCGCTTTGAAGTCAATACTGATTTTCTGAAAGCTTACCCGGTGCAGAACGTCGGTGGCGTTATTCATGATGAATTGTGGATACCGGCAGAAGAGCTGGAAGCCATGAATGACAATATTGTGGGGCTGATTGAGGTAACGCACCGGTACGAGTAAGTCCAAAGAATCCGCTGTTGCCTTTTTGCCGGCGACCAAAAAATAAAAAGGCCGGAATCACTTCCGGCCTTCTGCTATCATAATTATTTAGCTACTTCAATCTTCACTTTCTTGTTCTTTATCCGCTCGTCTTTAATCAACTGCAAAAGATGAGAGGCCTTTGATTTCACGACAGCCACAAAAGAGAAGAAGTCCTTCACCTCTATCAATCCCACATCTTCTTTCTTCAGCATGCCTTTTTTGGTAAGAAAGCCGACGATATCAATTTTATTGACTTTGTCTTTTTTCCCTGCGGAGATGTACAGCGTAGTCCATTTGGGCTTCTGCGGCAGGACAGCCGTCTCCGGTAGTTCGATGGTTTCTATGTCTTCAGTCACGTAAGGCATCAGTTTCTCATCTGGCGCAAGGATGACGATGGCGGTGCCGCTGGCTTCCATTCTGGCGGTACGACCGTTACGGTGCGTCCAGCTGTCTTCTGTATGCGGCAGGTGGAAATGCACGATATAGCGGATATTGGGGATGTCCAGTCCGCGTGCGGCCAGGTCGGTGGTAACGAGAACGTTAACGGTACCGTTGCGGAACTTGCACAGGGCCGCGTCGCGGTCGCGCTGTTCCATGGCGCCGTGGTAGAACTCGTTGAGGATACCTTTATCGCTCAGCATGGTGCTGGTGCGTTCCACCGCATCGCGATGGTTGCAGAACACAATGGTGGAGCGGTTCCCATGGTGGCAGATCAGGCGGAAGAGCGTATCTACCTTGTCATTTTCCGGCGACAGCACCTGTTTGTAGGTCAGCCGGGCTTGTGGCGTGCCATCTTCCGGCAGGAAGTTCAGTTTCTGCGGCTCGTTCAGCTGCACGAAGTCGGGAATCTCTACCGCTTCGGTGGCGGAGGTGAGTATCCTTTTCTTCACATTCGGCAGTGATTCGACGATGAAGCCTACTTCTTCCTGGAAGCCCAGTTCGAGGGTTTTATCAAACTCATCGAGCACCAGCGTCTGGATGGTATCGGTGGTGATATTGCCTCTGCGGATATGATCGCCGATACGGCCAGGGGTGCCTACAATGAGGGCTGGTGGCTGTACCAGGTTGTTTTCTTCTGTTTCCCGGAGGTGGCCGCCATAGGTGGCCGTGATTTTATGGCCGGTGCCCATCAGTTTAAACACTTTTTCTATCTGTAACGCCAACTCACGGGAGGGCACTACGATCATAGCCTGTGTTTTTTTCAGGTCCGGGTCCAGCCGGTCGAGCACGGGCAACATGAAGGCAAGGGTTTTACCGGAGCCGGTGGCTGACAACAGGATAACGTCCTGCTGTTGCTGGTTGGCGGCTACAGATGCCTCCTGCATTTCGTTGAGCGCGTCGATCTTAAGATTGGAAAGAATATTTCCTAATGAGTATGTTCCTTTATGCATTTGCGGCAAAAGTACGAAAATAAAAATTGGGGCTGCTTTTACCGTGCCAATTCACTAAAAGGGTCCGGCAATACCCAGCGGGCCTTATAAATCTTCAGCCCTGCCTGTATAAACACCCGTTTTCCCTGTGCATCCAGTACTTCGTCCGTCCACCAGGACACTTTGGGCTTGCAGACGATCACCGGGTACCCCAGGGCTGAAGCCCTGGGCTGTGCCGGGCCGGAGGATACACTTTTGATATTTTCCTGTATCACCGGTGCGGGAGATAGTTGCCGGGTATTGACATCAAACCGATAGACATGGGTGGTATTGGTCAGCCACAGGCTGTTGGTGCCATATTCCGGGTACAGGTCATGCGCTTCCGTACCGGGCAACAGCATACTGGTATCACGCAACAGGTCCGGCGCCGCGCGGTCGTAGTTGTAACGGTACACGATCATACTGTCCATAGCGGCCGTCCACAGCCGCTTGTGTGCCGCGTCCCATACCACATTATGCCCAAAGGCCACCGGTATCTTTTTCGTATAGGCATTGGCATTATATCCCGTAGTATCCGTTTTAAACAACATCAGGTAGTTGCCCGTGCTGGAAGCACTGACGATATTGCCATCCGGCAGGATGGCGGCGGAATGGGTATTCCCGCCAGCATAGCCGTAGAAGACCGTCTTTTTATCAGCGATGCGGATGAGCGCCACGCCGCCACCGGAGGCGGTCATGAGGATATATTTCCCTTTGTGAACCGCTTTGGCTTCGCTGGGATTGTTGAACCATTTTACATGTTCCGGCAGCACGCCGCACAACGCAGGTTTCCATTCCCAGATAATTTTCCCGGAATCCACATCGGCAATAGCGATGCGGTGCTCCGCCTGTTCAGCCAGTACGATACAGCGCTGGCAGCCGGCAGCAGCCGTGTCCGGCGAGGCAGCACACATCCCCCGTAAAAAAAATAACAATAGGAAAACAGGCAGAAATTTGGTCATTTGGTTACTTTTATTTTTCAAACGTCTAAATTTTATGAAAACACTTCCATTCTTTTTGTTACTGGCCGCCGTGGTCACTTCCTGCAGCCAGTCGGGCAACCAAGCTAATAAAAATACCGACAGTTTAAAAACTGAGATGATCAGCGGCAACAGCGACGCCTGTTTCCTGAAGACCACCGGCAAAGACAGCGTGCTGTTACAGGTACACATACAAGATACCAGCATCAACGGAGACCTTAGCTATCGTTATTTTGAAAAAGATAAAAACACCGGCACCATCAGCGGCAGCATCCGCAATAATATTATCCATGCACAATACACTTTTATGAGCGAAGGCGTACAAAGCACACGCCCCGTTGTGTTCAAACTGCAGGATGACAAAGCCTATGAAGCGGTGCCTGACAGCATTAATCCCGAAGGCATCCCCGTTTTCGCCGGTAATGATGCTGCGCTCAAATTTGATGTGGAGCCTCTTTCAAAAATTTCCTGCAAGTAAATAGGGGTAGATAAGAAGTAAGGTGTCGATATCGAAACTGAATATTTTTTTTCGATATGGTACACCTACTTTCCAGCATTCAGACACGGCTTATTAAAAAGCCGGTCCTTAACAAACCTGCTTATTGGCTGCTGCCGGGCCTTTTACTATTGGCCGGCAGTGCCAGAGCGCAGCTGGGCGCCAGCAGTCTCAATGGTCCGGGTATCGCCATCAATGCCGATTATCAGCCTTCCAGTCATTATATCCGTCCGGAAGATTCCCTCAAAATGCCTGCTACTACTGTACAACGCCGTTTCACACTGGGAGCGGGTTTCACGCTCTCACAAAAGATAGATACCACCACTGGCAAGATGCGTATGTGGAACCTTGGCGTAATGGGCACTTACACCAGTTTTTCCAATAAGGACTACGAACAGCATGTGTTCCCGAAAGAGTTGTTCGGCGGGGAAATAGCGCTGCAACATATGCGTACGCTCAATCCCAAATGGAGCCTGATGGGCATGGTGTCTGTAGGATTATATACCGACCTGGAGAAAATCACCTACGAAGATGTTTTTATCACCGGCGGTGTGATCTTCATCCGCAAAATCAACCGCAAACTAAACCTTGGCGTGGGCGCCGCCCTCACCAACAGTTTCGGTACTCCCATGATACTGCCCGCCCTGCTGGTACAGTGGCGCACCGGCAACAAGTTCAGGGTAGATATCAACTTCCCCGAAAAAATCAGTGTCAGCAGTTCCCTCAACAAATACGACGACCTGGCGCTCGCTTTCCGCTTCAACGGTGGCGCTTATGATGTGGAAAACAGAAAAGACGGTAAACGCCTGATGGGCTACCAGGAAATGAGCCTGGGCCTGGAAAACACCCTTCATCTCAGCAAAAAAATTGACTTCAATCTCGCCGGTGGCACGGTGCTATTGCGCTCCGTTACCTTCAGGGATAAAAAGATATCTGATATATTCTCTACCCGTCCGGAACACCGGCTGGCAACGAATCTGTATATCAGCGCAGGTATCCGTTGCAGGTTTTGATTTTCCGGAGATGTGAAAAAACGAAAGAGGCTGCCTCTACCGAGACAGCCTCTTTGCTGGCTATAAAAAAGTATCCACTAGAACTTGTAAGAAACAGTACCTACAAACTGTGTAGGCGGAATCGGGTTGATGCTGTAGTTTTCGTGCACGTAGTAGTTGTAAGTATTGGTAACGTTAGATACTTTACCCATTACAGCAAAACGTTTGAAAGAGTAACCAGCGCTGAGGTCGAGGGTGGTATAACCCGGTACGGAGATCAGACGGTCATATGTCTGGGCTTGTTGCACAGTATTGTTCCAACCAGCAAAACGCTGACCGATGTAATAGAAACCAGCACCCAGTTTCAGGCCTTTTACAGCCGACTGCTGGAAAGTATAGAAAATGCTCGCATTGGCAGTATGGTTAGGATTACCTACCAGACGTTGACCGGCAATCACAGAACCTTTGGTATTAGGTGTATTTTCAACGGTCATATTGTTGTAGCTGTAACCACCAATTACGTCCAGGCCTGGCAGCGGATGACCAGCGATATCTACTTCTACGCCCTGGCTGAGGGTTTCGCCAATCAGTGCTTTGAAGGCAGTATTGCTGTTCTCATTACCATTAGAGTCGAGTGGTGCAGTTTGTGCGTAATTGCTGTTGTGTATACGGTATACAGTTACGTTAACAGACAATAGCCCTTTAAAGAAATCGTTCTTAATACCCGCTTCGTACTGACTGATAATAGACGGCTTCAGGTTTTTAAGCCATATATCTGTACCGGAATTAGGTGTAAAGGAAGTTGAATAGCTGGCAAACAATGCAGTTGTCGGAATCGGTTTGTAAACGATACCAAAGCGGGGAGATACTGCATTATCGTATTTGGAACCGGTTCTTGCCTGGCTGCCATCTGCGAAGTTGTAAGTAACCGGCGATTCATTTTGCAAATAAGACATGCGCACTCCTGCCAGTACCTTCAGTTTTTCAGAAATGCTGACAAGGTCCTGAACATAAGCACCCAACCTGTTGATAGGCGTGTTGGTTACACTCACCAACGGAGCATCCGGCATATCTGTACGACGGACATATTTTGAATCATCGAATACGTTGATAACATCATAGGAAGCAGGTACCTTATAGCCGTACTGGCCGGTAAGGTAACGGTCTGCATCCACACCAGCCATAACGGTATGTTCCACAGATCCGGTTTTGAATTTACCGGTCAGGTCAACCTGGGCAGCGTAATAATCTTCATTGGTGGCGTTTTTACCCAGCGGACGAGCCCAGTCACCATTTGACTTTGCCTGAATTCTTTCAATAGAATAATAATCACGGGCATATTTGGAGTAAGATACCAGACCGCTGATAGACCAGTTTTCATTGAATTTATGTTTGATGTTGGCAGAAGCGGTAGACTGCTGTGTGCGGGCATACTGCCATGGTGCACCATAAAAAGTATTACGTGATGCTCTATTGATCACCGTATCACCGATGGAACCCAGGCCGAAGTCAGGTGTGAAGTCGTGCTTCAGGTAATCGCCCTGTACCACTAATTCGGTACGGTCGCTCAGTTTGAACAACAGGGAAGGGTTTACATAATATCTTTTGGAATGTACCTGGTCGCGGTAGCTGTCAGCTGTCTCGAAGGTACCATTCACGCGGTAAGCAATTTTGGAAGAGATAGGACCATACACATCGAAAGCCGGTTTCAGCAAGCCATAGCTGCCAGCTCTCAGGTTTACTTCACCACCGAAGTTGAATTTCGGTTGTTTGGTCACCATGTTCATCACCGCACCGGGGGCTACGTTACCATACAGGATGGCAGCGCTGCCTTTGAGGATCTCTACTCTTTCGAGGGAGCTCATTTCAGGCATCGCACCGGAGTTCACACGGGTACCGTTTTTGAACATGTTGGTGCTGGAGAAGCCATAACCGCGGGCATTGAAAGTTTCCTGTGTACCAGCGCGCTGAGAAGCCATATATACGCCGTTCACATTTTTCACCACATCGCTGAGGCGTTGTGCCTGCTGGTCTTCCAGTACTTCGTGACCAATAATGGCCACGCTCTGAGGCAGGTCCATCACCGGTACCGGCAGTTTGCCGATGGACACCGGTTTGCGGTTGATCGTACGGGTACGTGTCCCGTCTACTACTACTTCATTCAGCTGGCTGGACGTGTTCTGCAGGTCCAGGTGGATTTCTACAGATTGATCAGGTCCTACAGTAACTGTTTTCTGGATGGGTTGGCAACCAGTACAGGATATAACGAGGGTATACACACCCGGCTTAACGTTTTTAACGGAGAAAGTACCGTCTTCATTAGTAACGGTGCCTCTTTTGGTATCTTTCAATCCAATTGTAACAAATGCTGCAGGTTCGCCATCGGCTGTATTGATTTTACCTTTGATAACACCGTTCTGCGCCATAGCGGCTACGCTCATCAAAACCAAACCAATAATGAAGTATAATTTTTTCAACGTTCAATAAATTTTGCGCAAAGGAACGTCAAGGTTGATTTATATACCCGGCGAATCGGGAAAACCATTTACGCAAAGCGGAAAAACTTGTACTCGATAAACAATTAACACTAAAAATCAATCATTTACATATTTTATAAATATCAGGAACTAATCATTAGTTCCTGATATTTTCCCGATTTGATCATCGTCCATTCCGGATTTCCGATATTTTTCCGGATTTGATTACTGTTGATTCCAGATTCCGGACGCGGCAGTAGTACGTGCATAGTCACCAAAATCCCGGGGAGCCCTTTTGAGTGCACGCTGTACCCCGTCGGTCAGACTTTCATTACGACCATCGAGCACTTCGGAGAAAAGGTAGGATATCAGCCAGATATGGTCATCCGGGAGGCCATACTCTTTCAGCATGGCAGTATAGTCGCCCAGGCTCACCGGTTGATAGGTAATCTGCCGGCCCGTTGCATTGGCCACTTCAGCCACCGCCTCGGCAAAGGTCAACAAACGGGGACCAGTCAGTTCATACAGTTCTCCGGCATGCCCGTCTTCGGTCAGGGCAGCCACCGCTACCTCAGCGATATCGTCGGCATCGATAAAGGGTTCACGCACATTACCCACAGGAAGCGCCACAATACCAGCCTGTAAAGGCTCCAGCAGGTAACCTTCGCTGAAATTCTGGCTGAACCAGGCGCAGCGGAGGATAGTCCATTCCACACCGGCTTTCTTCACCACCACCTCACAAGCCTCAGCCTCATGCTCGCCACGACCAGACAGTAATACGATCCGCTTTACGCCTACAACGACCGCCAGCTGCACAAAGGCATTAATAGTGTCTGCTGTGCCAGGCACTGCGAGATCAGGGTAATAGCTCAGGTATACGGACGAAATGCCGTCGAGCGCAGCCCGCCATGTAGCGGGATTTTCCCAGTCAAATGCCGGTGTACCGGAACGGGAGCCAATCCGGAAAGGCCATTTCTTTTCATCTAACAGTTGTGCGATCCTGCTGCCGGTTTTACCGGTACCTCCTAATATTAAAACGGGTGCTGTTTTCATGGTTTGTTTGTTTTTATATGTCAAAACTAGCACACCGGATACCCGGAAAATAGAACAAAACCGACACGAAGCCATTTTGGGATTTTTTGATTTACGATTTTCTGATTTCGCGAATAAAAAAGCGAAGACCAAAGCGGTTCTATTACCCGCTTTGGTCTTCGCTACTGTCGATCTATGAAATCAAAAAATCGTAAATCAAAAAATCCCTAAATGCTATAGCGCCGTGGCCGGCAGCCGGTTGAAATAGAATATCCCGTTCTGCAATTGCCCGTCGCAGGCCTTTGTCAGCACCCGTTTGAGCGAATCCACTTTTTGAGGGTATTGCGCGGATAGGTCTTTTGTCTCCCGGTTATCTGTTGGCAGATGATATAACTGGAAGATATTTTTATTGTCCAGCAGATAGGTGCGAAGCTTCCAGCCGTCACGGGTGACCAGTGCCGGGCCCATAAACGAGGAGAACACCACTTTATCACGGGGCACAGCCTTCTTTCCCAGCATAGACGGCAGATAAGAACGGCCATCTTTCTGATCGGGCACGCGCACCTGCAGCAGGTCAGCCATCGTGCTCAACAGGTCGTAACCAGCTACCAGGTTGCGGTTTACCGTTCCAGCCGGCACCTTGCCAGGCCAATAGCAGATAAACGGCACCCTTACACCGCCTTCCCAGTTGGTCTCCTTCAGACCCGCCAGACCACTGTTACCGTTAAAGATATCCGCACCATCATCGCTGAAAAAGCGTGTGGTAATATTATCAATGCGCCGCTGTTTGCCTTCATAATATAACCAATGACCGTTATCAGACCCGAAGATGATCAGGGTATTCTTCGTAAGGCCCAATGAATCTATCAGGTGAATAAAGGTCCCCACGTTATCGTCCACCATTTTCACCATGGAAGCGTACATCTTCTGGCGTTCCGTCAACTGATCATTGTGCGCAAATGCAGGATCAATGGCGGGTACGGATACCGGTCCGTGTGGCAGGTTGGTCGGGTAATACAGGAAGAAGGGTTTGTCTTTATTGCCGACAATAAACTGCCGGGCTTTATCCATGAACAGGTTTTCGGCATACTGCGGCTTTTCTTTGCCGTTCAGCAAGGCTGCGCTGTCGGGGTATGAGTCTGGCCGCGTATTGCCGGCGATGCGCACCGGTTCCCCGTTTTCAAACATGACCATCGGGTAGAAACCGTGGCACATGCGGTGATCGAGGTAGCCATAATAATAGTCCCACCCGTGGGCGGTCATCTGCTTGCGTGATGTGGCGAAGCCCCATTCCAGTTTACCGATTTCGCCGGTCACATAACCGGCTTTCTTAAACACCTGTGGCAGCACCATTCCCGGATGTTCCGACTGTTCAAAGAGCGCGAGGCGCTCATCTACTTCCGGCAGGGTAAGTTTGCCCTGGAGATAGTTAATATAGATACCGGCGCGGTTGAGTGTAAACTTCCCTTTTCTCACATCGCTGTAACCCGTGAGCATACTGGCCCTGGCAGGCGCACAATACATGCTGCCATAGATGTTGTCAAACCGCATACCGCCACGTGCCAGGAAATCGATGTTGGGTGTTTTCACGATCTGTTGACCGTAGCCGGACAACATACCGCGGCCCATATCATCGGTATAGATAAAGATCACGTTGGGCCGGGGCGCTTTCCCCGACTGTGCCGAAGCGGTGACAGTGACGAGGAAAGCACTCAGACATAACAAATACTGCTTCATGGGCGATGTTTTTTAGCGGCTGCGGCCACTGCTCCTGATCGTTTCCAGCATGGAGGACATTTCTTTCACCATGTCAGGATGTGCGGCAGCCATGTTGTTCTTTTCTCCCAGATCGTTTTTCAGGTTGTACAGCTGGGGAATAGTATCCAGTCCGGATTCAATATTCACCGCCTCGAACAGTTTAGGCCCGCGCTGTGGCGCGATGTATTTCCAGTCGCCTTTGATGAGCGCCATTGTATTGGCTTGCTCCACAAAACTGCTGCGGCCTTGTTGTGATTTTCCGAGCAAAGTGCTCAGTATGTTCCAGCTGTCCGGTGCATCACTCTCGGGCAACGGCTGGCGGAGCATGGCTGCAAAAGAAGCCAACAGATCGACCTGACTTACCAGCGCACCGGAAACACCAGGTTTCACGGTGCCGGGCCAACGAACGATGAAAGGTACGCGGGTGCCGCCTTCGAGGATGCTGTATTTGCCGCCGCGCATGGCGCCGGCCGGCTGGTGGCCGTTTTGTTGGGCCACAGCGCCGTCGAGATAACCGTCATCCAGCACGGGGCCGTTGTCGCTGCTGAAAACAATAATGGTATTTTTAGCGATGCCGAGGTAATCGAGCGTTTTCATGATCTCTCCTACTGACCAGTCCAGTTGCATGATCACGTCGCCGCGGTAGCCCAGTTCACTTTTTCCTTTGAAGCGGGTGTCCGGCATGCGTGGCACATGGATATCGCTGAGCGCCAGGTAAAGGAAGAAAGGCTGACGGCGGTGTTCTTCGATGAAGTGCTGCGCCTGGTTCACAAAGTCGCCGGCCAGTGATTCGTCTGTCCAGCGGGCCCGTTGACCGCCGGTCATCCAGCCGATGCGGCCGATGCCGTTCACGATGGTCTGATTATGTCCTTGTCCGGGGGTAGAATGCATTTTGAGCAGCTCCGAGTTTTCCTTGCCGGTAGGCTCGTTGCCGATCTTATGCTGGTAGTTGACCTGGATGGTATCTTTCGGATCGAGGGCCACCACGCGGTGGTTTTCTACATATACCGTAGGCACCCTGTCGGCCGTAGCGGGGAAAAAGAACGCATAATCGAAGCCTGTTTCCAGCGGACCGGGTTTGATTTCCCCGTTCCAGTCCGGTTCTCCCTGTGTGCCCAGTCCGAGGTGCCACTTACCGATGCAGGCCGTACGATAGCCGGAGCGCTGGAACACTTTGCCCAGCGTGGTGCGGTCTGTTGGCACAATCAGCGCCGCGTTGCCGGGGAGTATATTGGTCCCCTTTTTACGCCAGGCATATTCACCGGTGAGGATGGAATAACGGGAAGGAGTACACGTAGCAGCCGTCGCGTGGCCGTTGGTAAAACGTATCCCTTCCGATGCCAATTGATCGATATGCGGCGTTTTCACACGAGCGGCGCCGTTGCAGCTGATATCCCCATATCCCAGGTCATCTGCATAGATGATGATCACATTGGGCTGTTGTCCTTTCTGCTGGCCTTTTACCGCCACATGGGCCACGCCCGTGAGGACGGCGGTAAAGAGTAATTTTTTCACGTAATGCATATTATCTCAGATTAGGATTTATGTCCTGTTCGCTTTGCGGCACCGGCCATTTTTCATCGGTACCGGCGCGGAAAGCTTTGGTCGTTACGAACCAGCGGCTGTAAGGATCTACACTGGAGCCTTTCTTGCGCAAATTTACTGCTCCCGGGAAAGGCGCCCCATAAAAATCACCATTCATCACCTGTGCGATAGTCCCCCAGCGGAGCAGGTCCCAATAACGAAGCCCTTCGCAAGCTAGTTCATTTCTACGTTCGCGGCGCAGGACCACGCGCAGCGCCACCGCATCGGTGGTCGTTACCCTTGGCATGCCTACAGCAGCACGACCTCTCACCTGGTTGATGGTAGCGTCCAGCAGGGCCTGATCGATGGGCTCACCGCCCTCCAGTTTTGCTTCGAGGTAGCTGAGCAGCACTTCCGCATAACGGACCACCGGCACATCGATGCCCGAATTCTGTAAGTCGCCGGAGAAATTATCCGGCAGGAACTTGCGGATGCAATAGCCGGTACGCGTAGCCTGACGGGTCAGCGTGAGCTGATCTACCGATTTGGTGGAATCCGGATGAGAGATATAAGGGCGGCCGTTGAACGTCTGCATATTATAGAGTACCGTGTACGTCAGCCGCGGATCGCGGTTCTGGCCGATATCCTTTGGATTATAACGGGCATCTGTAAACGAAAAAGGCGTGCCATCCCTGAACTCATAACTTTCCACGAGGCTGCCCAGCGGATTTAGCAGGTGCCATCCGCTGTTGATGGCCGGGAAGAAATGTTGCAACATCCCGTTGGGGACTAAGTTAGGGACGTACTGGATAGCGAAGACCAACTCTTTGCTGGTTTCGTTGGTACCATCGAAAAGGCTTTTATAGTTCGGATCGATGAGATTGTCGTTGTAATCGATGATGGTTTTGTAGGTTGCTGCAGCATCGCTGTATTTTTTCTCAGCCAGTTGCAGGCGGCCCAGGAATGCCAGTGCAGCCTGTTTGCTGGCGCGGCCTCTTTCGGTGGCAGCGATGTCTTTAAACCTTGGCAGATCGGCTATTGCAGCTGTCAGCTCGGCTGTTACAAAATCAACGAGCTGTTGTTTGGTGGCTTTTTTCACGGAATTCGCCTCCTCCACCGTCATGGTTTTGGTAGTGAGCGGCACACTGCCAAAATACTGGGAGAAATAAAAGAAGATGGCAGCCCTGATAAAACGGACTTCTGCTGTCATTCTTTTGATTTTTTCGGGAGATGCCGGTACCCGGTTGACGTTCTCCAGGAAGTAGTTACAGCGGGCGATGCGGGTATAACCCGAGGTCCAGTAGATAGCTACCTGACCGTTAGTGGTTGTGAGACCGCCGTTGGTTAGTTTGCTCACATCAGAATTGTCACCGCGGCGGTCATAGAGATTATCGGTAGACATGTCCAGCAGCAACAGCCCATAATAGGACCACCAGTCGGACATAGTAGTTTCAGTGCCGCCGGCGATATTACCCCGGTATACCGCTGCCAGCGCCAGCATGGCGTCGCCCTCGGATTTCCAGAAGCTCTCATTGGAGAACTGCGACAGTGGCGCTTTATCCAGCTTTTTGCTGCAACCGCTGCCCAGCGTTAACAACAGGCAGGCGGCTATTATATATCTGTAATGTACTCGCATTTTTCAGTCGTTTGAAGATTTAGAAACTAACATTTACACCCAACGTATAGTTACGCAAAATGGGATAGTAGGCACCGCCGGTATTGACTTCCGGGTCCCATCCCTTACGGTAACGGCTGAACGTAAACAAATTCTCTGCGGCCAGGCTCACACGTAGTCCGTCGATGCCTATACGCCGTGTAACAGCCGGGGCCAGCGTATAGCCGAGCTGTATGTTTTTGATACGGAGATAGGAACCATTCAGCATCCAGTAGGAAGACGCAACGGTATTACCGGTACCGGTATTGGGCACCAGCTCCATGCGCGGATATTTGGCGTTACGGTCCGGGTTTTCCGGTGTCCAGCGTTCGTCAAACTGCCAGCGTTGTACAGTAGCGGTATTGTTCAACGCAATACCGGCGTAGCCCTCCAGGTAACCTTTCACACCGGTCACGCCCTGCATCAGCACATTGAGATCAAAATTGCGGTATTTGCCACCGAGGTTCAGACCGAAAGTATACCGCGGGATACGGCTGCCAAGCACCACCCGGTCATACGCCGGCGTGATCTTACCATCTGGTTTGCCATCAGGGCCGCTGATATCTTTGTATCGGATATCGCCCGGCTTCTTCTGGGAACCCAGTGCCGACTGATCTGCCCAGGAAGCTCCGTCAGCGGCATCTACAAACAATCCGTCAGCCACATATCCATAATAAGCATTCACCGGATAACCGATAAACAACGGCGTATTAGCATTACCTACCAGCCCATTGGGCTGTACCACGTTACCTACGCCCACATCCAGTACTTTGTTGTTGATGATGCTGAAATTACCATCAATGTTATAACTGAATTTACCCACGGTATGATGATGCCCCAGGGTAAACTCCCAACCAGTATTTTTCAGTCTGCCGGAATTCTTTACCCCCACGGTAAAGCCCAGTACGCTGGATACGCTGCCGGCCGGGCTTACGAGGATATCGTACGTATATTTATCGAAATAAGTAGCACTACCGGTGAGCAATCCGTGCAACAAGGTAAAGTCCACACCCAAATCGGTAGAACGGGTAGACTCCCAACGGAGCGTAGGATCTGCCAGGTTCACCAACATCACGCCGGTAGCTACCTGATCACCGAAGCTGTAGTTATACCTGGTACCAGTGTTGAGGATGTTCTGCCAGCCGTAGTTAGCAATGTTCTGGTTACCCAGCGTACCACGGGAAGCCTTTATTTTCAGTTCATCTACCCATTTAATATTGTTTTTCATAAATGGCTCTTCTGAAATCCGCCAACCGACTGCCATCGCGGGGAAGAACGCATATTTTTTGGTGGCAGGGAAACGGGAGGAGCCATCATAACGCAGCACGCCTTCTGCAAAATATTTGCTATTGAAGTTGTATTGCAGGCGGCCAAAGAAGGAAGACAAAGCCCAGGAAGCAGCGCCGCCATCATTGGTCTGACCGTCAGCCGATCCCAGGTTAATAGACGTCAGTGAATTACCGGGGAAGTTTCTGCGGAAAGCACTCACAGAGTCTACCACAAATTCTTCAAAGGAATAACCGGCCAACAGTGTAAAACTGTGTTTATTGAACCGTTTATTGTATTCCGCCAACGCCTGCATGGTTTTGTAATTGGAGTTGCGCGTACCCTGGTTTAAAGTGGACGGACCTAGTATGGTATTGGCATTGAGATATTGCGTAGCGAGGAAACGTTTGTTATCGCCGTAGTTGATGTAACCGCCGCCTACAGCAGAGAGCTTGAGGCCTTCTATCACGTTCCAGTCCAGCCGCAGGTTGCCATTCAGGTCAATACCTTTTTCTTTATAAAAAGATTCACTTTCCAGATTGGACACCGGTGTGCCTTTACCATTGATGCCCACGCCCCAGTCGCCATTGCTCATGCGAACAGGATATATCGGCGCGTAACGTACCACCTGCCCTATCATATCGAGCATGTTGTTGTAATCCAATGTTGCGGGAGGCGCCGGTTCATTCGTGGTAGACAGGGAAGACGCAATACGGGTCGTCAGCTTCAGTTTGCGGGTGATATTGGTGAGCATGTTCAGGCGCACGTTGTAGCGGTCGTAGTTGTTCCTTTCCACGATACCGTTCTGCCGTATATACCCGAAAGACAGCTGGTACTGGCTGACCTGGTTACCATTGGCCAGGGAAATGTTATGGCCTGTTTGTATACCGTATGGTTTAAAGAAATCTTTGTAGAAATTGGAGTTGGGATAGTTGTCCGGATTGCTGCCGTCTTTAAACTGTTGTATCTCCGCTGGCGAATAAGAGCCGGGCACCGCTTCGTTCATGGCTTGTGCATACTCCCATGAGTTGACAGACTGCGGCAGTGCCGTTGGTTTCTGCGTACCTACGTAACCGTTATAGTTCAGTTTGAGTTTACCGATGGCGCTACCCGATTTGGTGGTAATGAGTATCACGCCGTTGGCCGCCCGGGCGCCGTAGATAGCGGCCGAAGAAGCATCTTTCAGCACAGATACCGCTTCCACATCGTTGGGGTTTACATCATTGAAGGAGTTGACCGGCATCCCATCCACGAGGATGAGCGCACCAGGGCCTGCACCGAAAGAACCCACGCCACGCACCTGTATTTCGCCGCCAGCCGCGCCGGGCCTGCCGGAGCGCTGTATCACCGTTACGCCGGGCATCTGGCCGGTAAGGGCGTTGGACAGTTGTGGCACTGTCCTGTTATTGACTTTCTCCGCGTTGATCTGCGATACTGATCCGATGAGTTGTGATTTTTTCTGGGTACCATAACCCACTACCACTACTTCGCTGATGGCGCTGGCTTCGGGGTGCAATACCACGTTGAGCGTAGTGCCCTCCCCTACCTGCACCGTATACGGCTTATAGCCCAGGATCGTGAATTTCAGCGTTTCGCCGGCAGTGGCCCTGATCACAAAAGCACCTTTGGCATCGGTGATAATACCACGGGCCGTGCCTACTACGCCGACAGATACGCCGGGGATGGGGTTGCCCTGTTCATCTTTCACCGTGCCACGGATGTCTGCAGGCACAACCGCGTTGACAACCGGAGTAGCCGGTGTTGCCGGCTTCCGGGAGATAACGATCATTTTGTCTTCGATCGTGAAGGTAAAGGGCTGGCCTTTCAGGCAGGCGGTGAGCACTTCCTGAACAGTAGCTTTGCTGAAATCGGCATCTATGGCCGATGATGTTTTCAATTCCCGGTAATCATAAAAGAACCGGTAATTGCTTTGGTGCTCGATGGCCCTGAAGACTTTCTCCAGTGGCATTTTCTTTCCCGACAGGCTGATTGCCTGGGAATAGCCGATGGCATTAACTTGTAAAAAAGCCACCAGTAGCAGTACAGTCAATTTCATAATAAGCAGACTTTTACTTGATAAAAGCCCCTTTGGTGGCGAAGCTTTTGCATAACGAAGGGAATGCATACATTTGTTGTGTTAGGGAATTAAATAATCGATTGATCTTAGCGGAAACATTGGTTGATAATCTCCCGGCAATAGTCCACCAGGGGCGGGTCGAAACGCTCCTGGTTTTTTATTTCCGGGCAGTTCATTGTTCACGGACTTTTGTTCATAACTGCCGGTTTTGGTTGATGTTTTTTTATTACGAGACGACTATAATTTTCCTTCCTTCCACTCTAAAATGCACATGACTTAACTCCAGCAGGCGCAGCACTTTCGACAGTTTTTCCTGCCGGCTGATAGTGCCCACAAATTCGCGGGCAGTAGGCGTACCTTCATAGGCCACCTCTACATCGTACCAGCGGGCCACCTGCCGCATAACGGTTTGTATATCTGCCTTATCGAAAAAGAAATACCCGTTTTTCCAGGCCAGTACTTCCTCCACATTGGCCGGCACTACGGTAAATGCCTGCGCGTTGTTAGACAGAATACCTTGATCGCCTGGGCGGATCACTGTATTGGCATTACCTTTCACCAGTTTCACCGAACCTTCGGTGAGGGTGGTTTTGATGGTTTGTTCATCGCTGTAGCCGGCAATATTAAAATGGGTGCCCAGCACATCCACGGCCATATCACCTGTTTTCACGCGGAAAGGGCGTTTATGTGTACCGCCGCCTTTTGATGGCGCTGTGATACTGGCAATTTCAAAATAAGCTTCCCCATTAAGTTCCACCTCCCGGCTGTCGTTCCGGAAGGTAACCGGGAAACGCAGGGAGGAAGCGGCATTGAGCCACACCTTGCTGCCATCGGGCAATACCACCTGGTACTGGCCGCCCCTTGGCGTAACGATGGTGTTGTACAGTATTTTCCCGGCAGCGGCAGCATCCTCTCCGGCATAGGCCAGCTGGCCGTTATTGAGTTTAATGACTTTCACAGCGCCTTGTTGACCGATCGTTCCGTTCTCTGCATCGTCCAGTACGATGGTATGGCCATTGGCCAGTGTGAGCACCGCCTTGTTGCCTCCCGGCGCGATATCGTGCCGGGCCAGCTGGTCTGCCTCTATCGCTGTATCCGCAGCCTTGTTCCGCTGGTCCAGGAAATACCATCCGGCAGACAGTACCCCCACCAGCACCGCGGCTGCCGCGGCATACCGCCACCAGCGCACTACCGGCTGTGGCTCCGTTTCCAGCGCCGCTATCCTTTCACGGACCTGCGCCAGCAGCTGCCTGTCCGGCTCCGGGGCCACCGGCGCCTGTAGCACCACCTGCTCGTAACCGTCCATCAATGCCCGGTACTGCTCATCCGGCAAGGACGACAGGTATTGCGATAAGGCCTGTTGCTCCTGCTCCGTCAGTGTATTGCCGCCGGCAAATTTCTCCAGTAAGGCTGAGATTTGTTCCTGTTCCATAATGCTGTTAATAATAAGACTGACAGGAATCCGGAAAGGACACCTGAAAGAAAATATTTTTTTGAGAAATTATTTCAGAGAGGTGAAAATGAGGGTCAGCATAACTGCATCCAGACCGGCATGTTTTTTCAGGTAAGTCTTTACATCCCGTACCGCCTCATACAATTGTTTTTTTACGGCAAACTTGGAGATATTCAACTCCATGGCGATATCATCGAGCGAGAGGCCGCCTTCATTGCGGAGCATAAAGATACGGCGGCGCTGCGGCGTCAGTCCGTCGATAGCCCTGCGGGCAATTTCATGGTATTCGTTGAACTGTACTTTTTCCTGTACATCCGAGTGCGCTTCCTCCTGTTGCTGTAACAACACGTCGCGGGCTTTGGATTGCCGGGCAGCCGCCATGCGGAGGTCATACAGCCGGTTTTTGGCCATCATAAAAAGGTAGGCCTGCAGCGACTGCACCGTGACCAGTGTTTCTTTTCTCAGCCATAGTTTTACAAAAATATCCTGGACCACCTCGTCGGTGTCCTGCCTGGAAAAACCCGTCAACGGGAAGACAAAAAGGTACAGTTTTGGTTGATAATGTTCGTACAGCCAGGTAAATGCATCCCCGTCCCCCGCCGCCAAGCGCTCACATATGACAATTTCTGATGGCACGCTATTCATGTAGCTTCGATCATTGTTCCCCGTAAAACTAAGGAGTTCTTGCAAAGGCGCAAAAGGTTCTCGCAAAGCAGCAAAGGCGCAAAGGAGTCTCGCAGAGGTTGTAAAGAGAACAAAGAGCATAAAGAAAAAACAAGAAATTAAGATAAAATACCACCAGCTTTTGAGATATTATTATTTTTCAAATATTTACAATCCATTGATTTACATTATTTTGAAGTGGTATCATTCTCTTATCCTTCACCTATCCTTCGTATATCCTATACGTATCTCCCTGCCAACCGCCGTAAAATAAACCCTAAACCAATACTTTTTTCTTATGCATCGAAAGACCTTGAAAAACAACGTAGCCCAAGGCATCAGCCCTGGGATTTGAATGGGGATGATAATCACGAATTGGAATTGCGAATTGATGAGCGATTGATGATTGGGAATTGATGCTCGCCATCCCAGGGCTAAAGCCCTGGGGCTACGACATTACCATTTTCCCAAAGCGTATTAACAACAGAGGCCGACCAAATCGGCCGGCCTCTTCTATTTGCGATGGTATGGAGATATGCAGCTGTTAATCTAAAGCGGCATTTTTGCCACCCACTGGCGTATCAGCGCTACGCCCTCCTTGTGGATCACGGTGCGTGCCAGTTCCGGCATAGCGGTACCTGGTTCGGTGCTGTTCATGCGATGCACCAGTATGGAGTGCACCGGATCACCGGGGATCACGTCATAATCCAGTCCTCCGGCGCCGCCGCCGGCCGATACTGGTTGTTTCATGATACCGAGTTGGTCATGGCCGGTCTGCTCATACTCCAGGAACAGGCCCGTATTAAACGCATCGCCGCCTTTGGTGTGGCAATGGGCGCAGTTAACATCGAGGTAGGCCCTTGCACGCTGGTCAACGGAATAATGCGCACTGTCTTTCCAGTCAGGCAACTGCGGTACGTCCTTCAATGCCGGCAGTCCCTGCAGCAGACCAGCGGAAGCCCACTGTTGCAGCTGATTAGACGCTTGTCCTACCAATGTAAAATTGAGGTTACGTGCCTTCGGGCCGATAGGTGTCAGCACACTGTTGTTGATATGGCAACGTTTACAGTCATTGGTATTGGGCATCTGGTACGTAGTGGAAATTTTCTCTCCGTTATCGTCCAGCAGGGTGATCGGAATTTTTTTGCCCAGTATCCACTTCACGGCGTCTGTCTGTTGATCGTTCCAGAGGTAGTTCATCACTTTCCAGCCTTTGTCTGCCGGATCTTTAAACAGCAGCCGGGTTTCTATCATTACTTTCTTGTGTTCCGGACTGGTATACGCGAAATTTTTGATGATAAAAGTGGAATCCGGGAAATCCAGCGCGCCATGGGTTGTATATTTCGCCGTTTTTCCTTCCGGCAGCACGACAAAACGGTCTTTCACTGCGTAGTCGGTAAACAGCGGCGTTGACAACTCATAATGCACCACTCCTTTGCGGGGCGTCAGTGTTTTCAGATCGCCGGTAAAAAATCCATAATCAGACAGTTTTGCTTTAAACTGAAAACCGGTATTCTCCTGCCCGGCAGGTTTCTGCTGGCAGCTGTTGAGCCATGCCAGCAGTGAAACAAACATCAATAACAGCAAACAAGGCTTCCTCATCTCGCTAAAAAATTAAAAACAAATATTGGTGAGCGACATCCGAAAATCAAAAAATCGAAAATCAAAAAATCAAACTTTTACTTACACAAAAACGGTGTCACATCTGTATCAGGACGCCATTCTTTAGTCCCCATTTGTAGTGCACGCACATTCACAAACAGGTTAGGTTGTTTTTGGCTGATGCAGATGGAATCGGGGTTGGCGGCGGTACCTTTTGTGAGCACATTGCTGGTGATACCGTCGTAGGTAATGAAAGGCAGGCGGGCATTCTTACGGGCAGGGTCCTGCGCGTTCAACTGTTGTTCGAGCCCCACCAATATTTTGCCGGTATGGTGCTCATAGACAGCTGGTGGAAAGCTGTCGCCCACCTGCATTTCATTGTCATGGATGCGAATGTTCTTAGGTATAGGGTCATAGTGATCATTCATTTTAGCTCCCGCATTGGGATCAATAAAAAACCCGGACACTACGGAGATAGCGCTGGAATTATTGTTGATGATACGGTTGTTGTACAGTTCAATATCGGAGGCCGATAATATCACCACTCCACTGCCGGGAGCAGCGTTCCCCACGCCCCAGGTAGATCCGAAACTGCCTGCCTTGGCAAAATTGCGTTCGTTGTTGTCGTGAAAATGATTGTTGTAGGCCTTCACATGTCCGCCGCGCTGGGACAGGTCGGGCAGGTCAAAAATGAGGAAGCCGGCCGTGTTCCCATAGAAGTCATTGTCATACACCTGTGCGTTGGAAGTGTTTTCTATTTCACAGCCAGCCACGTTTTTGTAGGCCTTGCAGTTGCGTACAACAGCACTGTCGGTCTGTCCTACGTAGATGCCCGCATCGGAAGCACCCTGTGCGTAACAGTTTTCTATCAGTACATTTTTACACATCACCGGATAGATGGCGTAACCGCCGCTGGTGGAATCTGACACAGACCATATGGCGTTCAGGTAGGTGATGACCACCTTCTGACTTTTATTTATTTTGATGAGATCTCCTTTGGAGTCTTTCAGTGTCATGCCGTGAATGGAAAATCCGTTCACGTCTGTCACGCGGATACCTTCACCACCCTGGCTTTGGGAGGAGAAGTCCAGCACCGTTTTATCCGGACCGGCGCCTTCTATGCGGATATGTTTCACCTGTGCGATGCTCAGGTTATCAAACTTATAAGTCCCTTCTTTGAGGAAGATGCTGCTGCTGTCTTTGAGGGTCAGGAAAGCTTCGGCTATTTTGGTTTCATCGCCGGGGCCGAAGGTGAGTTTGGTTTTGTAACCGTCCTTGTCTTCCTGCGACGAGTGGCATGCCATCAGCAGGCCTGCCAGGGCGAGGGCCAGGATAGGATATCTGTTGTATCGTTTCATCTGATTTCCATTTTTATAAATGATTAAAATACGTTGTATGCAAAGCTGGCATAGTACATAGCGCCGATGGCCGGACTGCCAAAGCCGTTACGGTAATACACATTGGTGATATTGGTACCGCCCAGTTTAACCCTGCAATGTGCCTGCAACAGGCGGTAGCTTATCTGCGCGTCTATCACGGCGGAAGCTGGCACGTTACCGGCAGCGAACCCTATCTGATAGAAATAACCCGGACGGTAACGGAAAGTTGTGCTGAAAGCAAAACGCTCTTTGCTGCCAAAACCGGTATTGCCAAAATCGATATTGAATTTATAGTTAGGTGTATTAAAATTGTTGACCTGGCTGTTGTTCCTGTTTTTTAGGAAGTCAGATGAGAAATTGACTTTCCCCATAAAGTTGTGTGTCATGTCCACAGCGACGCTGGCGGCGTAACCATAGGTATTCACTTTCTCTGCGCCGTTGTAGGCGATGTTATAGGCCATATAGGTGCTGTGGTCCTTAAATGCTGTAGGATTGTCGGTACCGGGCGTATTGGCCACGTTCACATAGCCGATGAAATTTTTCCAGGTGGCGTAGTAGCCCAGCACATCTATCAGCACGCATTTAGCGATCAGGGAGGAATAACCTAACTCGAAGGCATCAACGGATTGTGGTTTGATATCGTTGAGCGCGAACTTTTGCAGGTCTGCCGGGTTGTTGCTCTGCTGGTATTTGGTAACGCTTTCCAGGGTATAGGCCGGGTAGCGGTCGAACTGGTACACGCCATTGAGCAACCTGGAAGAGCCGCCGGAGGCGAAGCTGTTATAATCTACCGGGGTGCTTTGCAGCGCCTGAATATTAGACGGGAAACTATAGGCGTTCTGGTAAGAGAAACGGATAAAGCTTTCACGGTTGACCTCTGCTACAGCCGATGCCCTGGTGGTGATGCGTGGCTTTTCAAAGAGGGTGTTTTTATCATAACGGAAAGCTGCGCTCAGGCTCAGTTTATCTTTCAGCACTTTTTTGGTAGCATGCACATAAGCGCTGTATTCTGCCACATCGATAGGACCGTCGTTGTCGGGGAACAGGGTGCCTTTGGAATCGAGGCGGTACAGGCGGTAGTTGAGGCCTGCAATCAGTTCCGCGAATTTCACGAGGTGGGTAAAATTATACTGTGCCTCTACATTATACAGTTTGCTTTTGTCGAGGAACAGGGTGCCTCCTTTGGAAGTGGGCAGGGCGGAGATACTGTCTTTCAGGTGTTGGAACAGGGGGCTGGACGCATCCGGGCGGCCCTGGTCAGCAAAAGCGCGGGCGATGTTGCTTGCGTCGAGGTAGCTCTTACCACCGGCCATCGCTTCCAATAGTGCGCCGGTGTATTGCGGGTACCAGCCGTCGCTGGTAGCCGGGTTGAAGCTGGGCTTCCAGGCTTCGTTGATCAGTTGTGCTGTAGGACTGGCGATAATGGTGTTACCGGAGTTTTCGCGGGTGGTGTAGCCTCTCAGGAACCAGTGTTCCGCTTTCAGTTCCGCGCGGTACTGGCCCAGCTCGAAGTTGGTAAGGGCATAGCGGGTGTCGTTGCTGTATACCGCATTGCCTTTACCAAAGGTGCCGGAAATAATGGCTTCCAGCCGTGGCCGGATTTTGTAGCGCAGCTCTACGTTGGCCTTCAATAATTTGGCGTCGTTGCTCAGGTAGCCGTATTCCGGGTAACCGGTGCGGGCCACATAGTTGCTGCCTTTTTCCAGCAGCGGGTTGATGAGAGGCCCCAGTTCCGGCGTTTGTTGGAGAGCTGCCTGCAGGAACGGATTAATGTCTACCGTTGTTTTACTGCCATACATATTCACCCCGTTGTATTTGGGGTCGGTGAGCGGGCCGCCGGGACCATTGGTATTGGTGGTATCGGTGGCCATCCATTCTTTAGCCTGTATGTACTGCACGTTGATCTTAAAAGCAAATTTGTCGTTCACTTTTTTAGCCCAGCGGACGGTCCAGTCGTAATAAGGTGATGGTCCAAAAGGATCATTGGATTTGCCTTTACTGACGTGGTTCACGCCCTGGGTGATCTGGGCGCTGAGGCCCTGGTATTTGAACGGGTCTTTGCCGGTCATGACGAGGGTGCCGTTGAGGCCGCGGGAGCCGTAGAGGGCGGAAGAGGCGCCGGAGAGCACTTCGAGGTTGTCCACATCCAGTTCAGTGAGGCCGATAGCCGTGCCGAGCGGGAAGTTGAGGCCGGGGGCCTGGTTGTCCATCCCGTCTACGATCTGGGTGAAATTGGTGTTACCGCTGGTATTAAAACCGCGTGTAGTGATGGTGGTGAAGGTGAGGCTGGAGGTAGTGACATCTACTCCTTTGAGGCCCTGTATCATATTAAAATAACTGGGCTGGGGGGAGTTGATGATTTCTTTGGTGCTGATTCTTTCGATGGTGACGGGGGATTCAATTTTCTTTTGGGTAAAGCGGCTGGCAGAGACCACCACTTCGCGTCCCAGTACAGACACGGGGGTGAGCTCTATTTTCAGTGTACCGGCACTACTGACGGTCACCTCTTTGGTTTCAAATCCAAGGGATGAAAAAAACAGGGTAACGGGATACTGTTTCTTTGCAGAAAAGCGGAAGTTTCCCTGATCATTGGTATAGTCGCCGTTAGGCGCTCCTTTCATGGTCACTGATACGGCGGGGACCACCTCTTTGGTGTCCGCATTGCGCACGTTGCCCGAGACCGTGATCTGGGCCTGCGACAGATGGATAAAACCCATCAGACAAATAATGGTTGATAATAAGACTTTGAACATCAGGGTGGAATTTAGACAGGTTGACAAAGGCGATATTACCAAAAACACCCGTGGCAACATGCCCACGGCGGCGGGTTTGGGGCGAAATCAGGCACATATGGGGTGAAAATTAGATTTACGAATTGGGTTATTTTGAGATGTCGATATTTGATGACGATTGAGGGACAGGCTGTTGATTATTTTGCCATTTCGATATGCTGTTATTTTGATATTTCGTGATTATAGAGGACTCGCTTTCGGTATGCGGTATATCATCAGCCGAAGGCTGACTGAAATACCGGCAGGTAAGTTCCGGATACGGGAACGGGGGTATCTTCCATTCCTTCGATATGTAAAAAGCAGCCTTTTGAATTTTTCTTAAAAAGTACCACTTTAGACAGGTTGACCAGATAGGAACGATGCGCCCGGGCGAAGCCGTTGGCCGTCAGTTGTACTTCCATTTTTTTGAGGGGCACCCTCACCAGTTCTTTGCTGATGGTAGTACCGTTGCGGTAAAACACCTGTACATAATTATCTTCCGCTTTGATCATGAGTAGTTTGGCCGGATGTACCGACAGGACTGTCTTTCCCTGTTCATCTTTGATTTGCAGGCAGCTGTCCGGCACAGGCACCGGCTGAGGCGTTGGTATGCTCACCACCGGGGCAGGTGGTACCGGTGTTTGTGACACCCTGTTTTCCAGTGATTTCAACTGCTTATATTTCTCCCGGGAGAAAAACCAGAGCAGGGAGATCATATATGGCAGGGGCATAATCAGTGCGGTATACCGCAGGGTGTTGATAAACTCGCTCCAGGTGAAGAAAAAAGTATCGGTCAGCAGCACGTCTACCATGGTAACAATAGATGCCACCAATACAATTTCGCCCAGCAGCCAGAAAAGATAGGTAGCGTTGGTGAGCCTGCGGCGTATCTTCCAGCCTGCCAGCAGGAATTGCGAAATGGTGAGCCCCAGTATCCCGCAACCGGTAAATATACCGAAGAACACCACCAGGTGCAGATGCTGTCCTTCATACCACATATTGATATTAAAGGGCAGGAAAATATACATGAAGCAAAAACTGAAAACACTGCAAAAAATGATCAGTTCAATCCTGTTCCGCACCGGGTCCAGTAGGCTGAAGCGGGGCTGGTCTGCGACCAGCGGAAGTGTTGGCAAACTTTTCATACCATGGCGTATTTCGGTATTTAATATACGTTTTTTCGCGCAAAACGACAAAGCATGCGCGAAAGTAATATATTCGTTATATGCAGGAAACATTTACCATTCCGGACTGGTTTCGGGGCTTTTGTTATGTTGGCGCCGTGTTTATGTTGTGTATGGGTGTCTTCATTATTTATGTGGAATTCACGCAGATCAAAGGACAGAACATCATTTTCGTGAGCTTCGCCTTCTTTTTCCTGGCGTGGTCCATGTACACCTATACGCGGCTGAAGCTTGTTCTTAGTCCACAGGAGGTGGCGTTTACCGGGGGCTTGCGGCCGCATCATTTTCACTGGGCAGATATAACCAGCATAGATATGGCGCGTGTAGGACGTTACAGTGAAGTGCAGTTAACCATCCGTTATGGCGACCGTAAATTGAAGCTGGACCGCCCTTTTTTCAGAAAGGGACCTTTCCTGGAAATCCTTGACCGCATAGAACGCTACTCGCCCGCAGGCGTTTTTACCGCAGGCTACCGTCAGATAAAAGCAGAGATACAGGCTTAAAAGACAGGGTCCTCCCCAGCTTTCAGCTCTTTTCCCTTCTGTTGCACGGCTTTTTTAAACGTCTCTTCCGGCAACGCTTTAAAGCCTTTGGGAGCTTTATGTGCTGGTCCTTCGTAGATGCCCACAAAACGTTTATTGTAAGTACGCCGGCTCACGGGGTCGGTCATACGAAAATACTGCGGGTACCATCCTTTCACCGCGCGTGTATCCTTTACCGGTTGTTGACGGCCGGCCAGGACCTGCTCCGGCGTTATCTTTTCAATAGCCGCCGGTGAAAAAAAGTAGATCCGTTTTCCTTTGAGGGAGCTACCGGATTTAAACACCCCGGCATGATGCCATTCCGAAGCAAAAGGTGTCAGTTCCGCTGCCGATATTTTCTCCTTGAATTTTTTCGTCAGCAGGCGCGCCACGTCACCCGCTTTCAGCAGACCTTTCTCTTCCGCATCCTGATAGTTCTCGGACTTCCCCTGCCGCAGATATTGGCTCATTTTCATACCGGCAAGGTACGATTTATTTCATCGGGTAGGCGGCCCTGTAGTGGCCTTTACGCACCTTTTCCAGTTTACCCGCCAGCAGCTTTTTCTGTAACGGCGGCAGGTGATCGAAATAAAGGCGGCCGTCCAGGTGGTCATATTCATGCTGGACCATCCTGGCCGTGAGGCCGGTGTAAGTCCGTACCTGCCGTTGCAGCGTGGCATCCAGGTATTCAATAGTGATGCTCCATGGGCGTTTCACCCGCGCCCACAGGCCAGGGATACTGAGGCATCCCTCCTCGTCTTCCCAGGTTTGTGCTGATGCCACCGTAATTACAGGATTGATGAAGGTTTCGCGGATACCGCCGCCATCAGGGAAAAGGGTGAGGCGTTCATCTTCATCGAGATGCTCAAAAGTAGACTGGCTTTCCACGATAAACAGCCGCAGCGGCCGGTTGACCTGCGGTGCCGCCAAACCAACGCCCCTGGATGACTCCAGCGTTTGCCACATATCCGCCATCAGTTGAGGAAGACCGTCAAAGTCCGCCGGTATGTCCGTACAGGTCGTACGCAATACCGTATGCCCGTAAGCGATAATAGGAAGTATCATGTTTTTGACCACAAAAATGCAGCGACCTTCCATAGCCGTGTAGTAAATATTAGACATTAATTTATTTCTCCAGCCGCACCTGTGCCTGTACATTTGTGATATGCCCGTGACGCTGTTCCAATACATGCAAAGCCTGGAGATGATCCGGCCGGCCGCTACGCTGTCGCGGCTGATCACCGGTTTTTATGTACTGCCCGCCAGCCGGCTGCAGGAAGGATGCCTGGCTGTCAGCGACGGGATGCCGGCCATCGCTTTCCTGCCGCATCCGGATGACCGGGTCACTTTCATCACTGGTAACTGTACCGTCACCCTCACCGGCGCCTGGATCAGCAGCCAGTACCTGGAAAAGACGACACTGCAACTGCAACAGCCGTATGGCGAGTTGCTCATCATCCGGTTCAACCCCGTGCTTTTTTATCAACGCTGGCCGCTATTGCCCGGACGTTTACAACAAGGCTCCGCCTGGAGCCTGCCGGACATGCTGGGGCGCGATGGCACTACCCTCCTGCAACAGGTAACAGCGGCTCCTGATCTGCCTGGGAAAATAAAAGCCGCGGAGGCATGGGCCGCTACGCAACTGCCGGAACAGCCAGGGCATAACGGTTTGCTGGAAGCCGCGTTTTCGTATATCTGTCAATGTAAGGGAGTCGTCACTGTGAAGGAACTGACCTCGTTATTGGGCGTTAACTACAAATGGCTGGAGCGTAACTTCCGCTTCTACACCGGTCTCTCGCCCAAAGTATTCCTGCGGCAGCATCGTTTTGTGCAGGCATGCCTGCCACTGCTGCATCCCCAACCGGCGGATTTTATGGCCATCGCACTGGAACATGGCTACTACGACCAGAACCATCTGATCAAAGAGTTCAAACAGTTTACCGGTGCAGCTCCGGGTAACTTCCGGCAGAATTCAATATAGTAAAATGTTCCGCCTTTTACCTTAAAAAAAGTTGGATTTTTAAGAAAATCGTGGTTAATTTGTGGCCCCGAGCAAAAGCGGGATGTAGCGCAGCCCGGTAGCGCGCTTCGTTCGGGACGAAGAGGCCGCAAGTTCGAATCTTGTCATCCCGACAAGAAGCCAGACGTACAGATGATGTACATCTGGCTTTTTTATTGGTTTTACAGCTGGATAAGGTCAATAGGCAAGCGCCTACATGAAAAGCAAACCCAGCGAAAAATTGTCACTTGCTTCACGTGAAAGCCTGGATGTCATCGATTCAAACAAATCCTCAAAAGTTTTACTCTTCGTTAAAAGATTTTCAATCTGAATTCCATCGTATAAATCGTGTACACCATCTGAACACACTATCACCATATCTGATTTTTCCTGAAAGGCGCCAATGTTAATCTCTGCTTGAGAAGTTTTAATATCTCCTTGTATGGACCGGGTAACAACATGCCTGTATTTCGCTAATTGAGTAGGATCAGTGATCGAACCATTGCCTATTAAATCATTAACTAAACTGTGCGGCATGGATTCAAAAAGTAATTTCTTATCCCTGAAATGAAATATTTTGATATCCCCCACCCAAAAATAGGAAACGGAATTTTTCTTTAAAATGATCCCGCCAATGGTTGCGCCCATATTGTCAGACAAAACAGTTTTCCGTTGCCTGATTGCCAAATTTGATTTATTAATAGCCTTCTGAATATGAAAAGTATCAATGGTATCTATCGTAGATAAGTAGGTTTCAATACTTTCTTCAATTATTTCAGCAGCAATTCCTCCATTATCATACCCTCCCATGCCATCTATTATAGCAAAAAGATAGGAGCCATCAATAGCAACATACTCAAGGATTAAATCTTGATTTATACCTCGCCTACCTGCATGTGATACTGTTAAAGCTTTCATTTTTTTCCAGTTGCTTTTATCGTTGCACCGCCATGTCTGGTTACCCTTGGTCTGGTAGAAATTTTCAGTGGTTTGGATGAGATCCCCTTGTCCGTAGCTTTAGTCGCCCATAAAAAACCTTCTCCCGGCGAAAGAGAACTCATATCTGTCGGTGCAAGCGATGATAATTGCGTTATAGACTTTTGAATGTGCTTTAGCCATTGCGGACTGTTGAACTTATGAAGCAGTACAATGGAACTAAGCTCAATAATTTCGTTCGGTAGACTTGGCGGGTCCTGACTGGCTATCATAATACTCACTCCTTTATGTCGCATTTCTCTGATGGCCGTTACGATGTTCCCCGTCAAATCTTTATTGTCCATGTATTTATGCGCTTCATCAAATACTATAAATTTATTAAAGTGGGCATTGTTAACATTTTTTACGGCAGAAAAGATGTTCAGCATAATTACAAATAATCCCAACGCCTCATCCTTGACAATAAACTCATCACGCAGGTCGACAATGATTAGTCTGCCTGGCTTTAATGTTTCACGCAATGTAAATTTGTCATCAATGTATTCACGGGCAAAGCTCAGTTTTTGTCTCGCAAGTGCTTTTTGTGCATTTGAGAGAAGCGCCGATTCTTCTATAGCTTGAGCAATCGCATCGAGTGATAAATCTTTCCGTAGCTCTTTCATGATTGCTTTAAGCTGCTTTATATAGGTCGAGTCATTCCCGACAGCACCCAGCAAGAACATCCAATCCTGTACATTTAATTCTTTTGAATTAAATGCTATTGGTTTCACCTCAATAGATGGATATTCAGCACGTCTCTCCTCAACTTTATCTTTAGGCGTCAGGATAATGACATCTTCAATTTTATCAGGATTTGCGTCATATCTTTCTTTGAGTTTCTTAAGTTCAGCCTCTTTGTCGTTCGGTTGTTTCATAGATGTGAACTCCGGTTCATAATCCATACTCTCACTATAGTGGAAAATGACTCCGGCTAATGGGGAAGGGAGCTTGTTTATCCTGTTGAAATGTTTTAATACCATTTCTGATATTGTTCCTATGGTGTAGCTTTTGCCACCTCCTTGAACTCCAAATAAACTTATGGTATTGGTTTCGCTTAAATCTATGGCGATCTTCTTTCCATGGACGCTTTCCCCCAATATGCCGTACTGGTCGCTTTCTGAGTTTTTCCCGATTAGAATATCATAGTCCGGCGGATGGGCGTGTAAATCAAGATCATTATCGACAGCCTGTGGAACGTCTGGTTCCTGTAATCTATCAACGGTCATAGATGGGCTGCCCGGCGTATTATCCAGGGGATCCTCTATCCGTTTTGCTATTCCGCCATCTTCCCCATCCGGTTTTTCATCGTTTGGCTTTGGTACCTGTTCGTCCTTCTGATCATGAAGCTCTCTTGATTTAAGTTTTTGTATGTAAGGTCTTAACCTGGTATTCATTCCGATAGCTTCACTTAATTCCATACCCAGTTCACGATCCTCCAGGCGTTTGGTGTTTAAATCAGAAGCAGGGTCAAGAATCTGCTCAATCAGATTACCCCCAAAAGTAAAGAAGGTGAGTTCATCGTCGATTGACTCTTTATGGTGTTTCTTTTCAGCAGAGAAATTAAAGATAAGGCCGAGTTGTTTGAATGAGAGCTTGAATCCAGCATTAAGCGTTTGTAAAAATGTATTATAGCCCACATAGGCAGTCTCGTTCAAATATTCGTACCTATAAGCTCTTTCAAGATAAAAGCATAACAAGGATTTCAGTTCCTTATTTTTAATCTCCCGATCTAAGCGGTCAAATGACAAATGATATTCAGGGTCAAAATGCAGGCGAAGCGCCAAAATTGTGTTTTCAATTTGCTGGCGCATTTTCGTTTTCAAATCATCCGTTTCAGCCACTCCCAGACTCCTCCTGCATTTTACTTCAATGACGGTGATTTGAATGTCTCTACTCTCCGGATTAATGGAAACCAATAGATTATCTGCCCGGCTTTTGCTTTCAGTTGGTAAATTTTCAAAAAGGTTATGATGAAGATCTATTGGAATAAGGAAAGATTCTTCCAGTAATCCTTTTTTTTCCAAAACCCGTTTGGTGAATGCTGAACCTATTACTTCAAATGCTTTGTTCTTAGAAGAATTGAGTTGTAACACCAGGGAACTTGAGACTGCCCTCAAATCTTCCAAAAGTATTTTGACTTGCTTTTCGTCCTTTGGGTCATGAATGTCAACATTAAATTCTTCAAAATGAGGACCTAAAAGCCCCAGAATTTCAGACGTCGGCCTGGTAGTCAGATAGGATGAAATTCCTGTGATCTCTTCACCAGGAACATAATCTAAAAGAAACGGAATTTTCCCGTCTTTAGATGGTTGATCAAATACCTGCGGTCCAAGGTTTTTGTCGAATGTAATAACCCAATCTGAATAGTCATGCAAATGGGTTAGCAAAACCTTGTCCTTATCATTCAGGCGGAGTTGCGTGGAAGGTATAGACTCCGTGAATCTGGACGCTAAAGCGCCGGCAATAAAGGCCTGTAGACGACCAAACAAATTCACCCCAATTGTTCCGGACCCGCTGTAATCCGGCAATATTTCATTGCCTTTTATATACCTGTTCCATTTAATTTCACTACCGATGTCATCAACAGCAATTGTTGGAGAAACAATTAGCCCATTTAAGTAAAAGTTCCTATCCTGCTTGTATGGTTTAGTCAATTCAACCGTAATAGAGAATGGGCCAATCAGGAAGCTCAAATGTGCTGAATATTGTGTCGGTGACTTGAGATAATCTGAAATACTATTGATAGAAAATCTCATTTTGGGGAACAACCTATTTGCTGATGGCTGCGAGAACGCTTCCGCTTCCTCAGAAATATTAGACTCCGGGTTAATTAATGTCCTCAGTGCCTCGCCATGTTCAATAATCTTATCATCACCTTTGAAAATCCTGACTTCATACTTGATATTCTGAAAACCTATCTCTCTTTCCAACTCAACCAAAGAATCTGCAAACACACCTGCATCGCCCGCATTAAAAAGATTAATAATCAATTTATCCGTGTATGGGTGCTGAGCGAGGTAGTTCTTGATATGTCTAACAACCAGATTTTGGCTTACCTCTGTTTCAACATAGTTTTCCTTTGTAATATTGAAAAGCTGACGGAAATAATGTTTCATCTGCCGTGAAACAGAAGTCATTCCGTTTTTTGACTCTTCGGTAAGCACGTCGAGATAAAGTGCCCATCCATAAGCAAGTTCACCAGAGTAATGAAAAGCTTTAAATGTATCGGGCTCTACCAGGACCAATGGATTGTTTTCTGGTGTCAGCTGCCCTTCAAAAAGATCCGATAGTCCTTTAGCCCATGCATCTCTATAGCTATGATAATCGTGTGTTCTTTTCTCCCAATCAGAAAATGTATCAATTAATTGAACCCACCAGGCTAACCGTAACGGATGTAGTGGTGATAACAAGAAAGCTTCAGCCGGTTTACCATCCGGGAGCTTGCTCCTGATTTTTACCAGGTCAAGCATCTGAATTTCAACCAGTAAATCCTGAATACCGGACTTTTCGGCACCTTCCGTTTCTTCTTTCAAAATTTGTTTTTGGAGAGAAGCAATCCAATTGTTGATTTTTTCAAGGTACGACCGAATTATATCAGTGAAGTTGAATATATCTGCAGTTTCTAATACTCCATTATCAGTTTTATTGGACCGCCTTATCTTTCTGAAAATTTCGCTACGCAATGCAAGGATATCCCTGGGGACTATGGAAGACACCTCACTTATTATAAATGCAATATTCTTAAATCCTACGGCGGATGAATTGCTTTTCAGTGTTGCCTTTACATATCCAAAGTGATCTCCATTTTTTAAAATAGTATCCTCTATAAACCTCAACTTAGAGGATAGATTAACCTGATAATTATGCCGATCAGAATAATTAATATGAAACGTTGAAGTATGCTTGCCCGGTTCCGTAATCCATATATTGGATGTTTCTGATGGTACTGGCACATCAGGCTCCATTCCGGATTTCAATTTATCGATCCGCAGCTTAAAGTAGGCCTGTAAGACATTATTCAATTTATCTTTCCTCTGATTCTCTTCACGCTCCGGATTTTCTTCCACTACATAGACAAAATCATCTGTATCGCAGGTTAACTTATAATTAAAGGACTGTTTTGAAACAGTGTTGTCGTTGACCTTTGCCTCCTCCCAAGCAGCCTGAATCCTGGGTTCTTTGAAATCATCATCGTTATTGAGAATATTACCATGCTCATCTTCTGCCCACACCTTGAAGAAGTAAGCACCTTCTTCTAAAATATTCCCATTCAAATCAACAGTAATATCACGATATGGCCGGTTGGATGCGGTTTTCCTAACTTTACGAAGTATCTGTATCTCCTCGCCGGCGCCACCATTAACAGCCATCAGAATGATCTTAAAGTAAGCGAGATCGGATATGTCTTTAGGATCTTGACTCATGGTAACCCGGACTCTAACTTTAGTGGTTGAATTAGCTCTGGCTTTCAGTACGAGTCGGCCTTCTTCAATAGAAAGATCAGCAGAACTGATTTCCTTAGCATAAAGCTTAATATGAGAAAAGTCGAGATCGGGAATCTGCCATTTTCCAAAGTTCAGGTGGGTATATTTGCTGTATATCAGGTAGCCGATATCAGCGGCACATCTGGCATTATTCTCTGTTTTAATAAAATTTACTAATTCCTTTTGAAGAGAGTCAGGCTCTAAAGGAAGCTCTATAATACGGTCGTATAGCGGTTTATAGAATGAGCACAGCAGATCAATACTTTTTGAATTGAAATTCAGCCTCGATCTTATCTTATCACTTTTATCGAGCAAAGCGGAATCCGGCAATAAGTTCAACAGGTACAATTGATTACCAACAGATTCCTTTGAATAACTTTTTTCCTGCAGTGAGAGCAGATAATTGATCACACTTACTGAATCAATCTGATATAGGCTCAAATATCCGAGAATTTCATTTTTTAGGATTGCAGCATATTCAGCAGGTATGTCATTTATCAGGCGGTCTTTCAACTTCTCTTCAATTCCTTCCAGTGAAATTTCCTTGAAGGTAGCATTACCATAAGAATCTTCCGCAGATGTCCTGCTATTTGAAGGTATTAGGACAAGCAGCGGGGCGTCCTGTTTGTTTCTTAGCTCTATGAGCTTGGTAGCAGAAATAAACCGCTCATCTGCAGGGACGTCTCCACTTACGATGAATGTATTGATATTGCTATACTTTTCTTTTATCTGTCTCCACAAAAACTTTACCTCGGCAAGTCCCAGTCCGGTGATTTTCATGCAATGGCCAGGAATGGCTTTGCTCAAATCATCATGATATAATTCAAGAATCAGGTCGATGATCCGCTGATAATAGGTGTTTATTTGGGTTGTCATCTGCATTTACTTAACATTTAATTCATAGCGTGGTCTAATTCTTTGAAGGATATAAGCATCACTAAGGTCATTGTAAAAGCCTATTTGCCTAAGTTTCAGCTTAAAAGCCTCCACATTCTCTTTAAAGGCAAGGTGAGTATTAAGATCAGCCTCTTTAAATCGTTCCTCCGTTAATCCATTGATGATTAATCCGTAGCGATCACTGATGTTCTGCATCAGTTCTTCAATAGAGAGAGTTCTCGTCTGGAAATTTGAACCGTCTGATTCAAGAACAAGAATCTGAACCAGTGTCTCTAACAATCTTGTTCCCAAAACAAACCTCCTTGGATGTTTCCGTCCCCGGCCCTGAGCGAGAAAACCCCGTTCATTATTCTTCTGGCATAGGTTATCAATCAATTCCCGGTGAAAACGAAATTGATAACTTCCTCTAATTTTTATGATTGCTTCAATGTATTTGTCGAAATAGGTATTCTCATATTTCACCCACTCCTCTATCATACTTCTATCTTCTCTATCAAGTGTATGACAGAGATTATCCCATTGGGTTTCGAAGTATATCTCGAAATCCTGCGTTCTTTCTTTCAATAGTTCAAGGGCTCTGCGGAGGTTATCCGAGTTGATTTTATCGAGCTTTAACTTCCTCAGCGCAGCATTGATCTGAAAAGTGGCCTTTATATAGTCGTAAACATTGTTACTCAGGATTTCTGCATCTTCCGCTGAAATACGGGCGATTTTACTTTCAATATCATCTGTAGTATCAACTACAATATTCCAATCGTTTCCGATGCTGCTAGTACCTTCCTCCACCATACGTGGCAAACTATGAATTAACTTTTGTATGTAGATGGAGAGGTGAAAAGATGTAATGGTCTTGAGATAATCTATTAAGACATTTCTTGGAATCAGCCGTTTGTATACCAGCAGTCTGCGAACATCATCACAATAAAGTTCTGCCTGTTCATTCAGAAGAGGCTTGATCTGATTCAGGTTAGAACTACTTTCAAGGAAACCGGGGTTTATATTTTTGATAATATGTAACAGGCCAACACTATCTACGTCAAGATAATTCCCTGAATTAATTTTACTGGTCGTCTGGTCCCAACCTTCCATCAAGAAGCTTTTCAAGTCCTCCCTCACTATTGGCGTAGCACCAAGCATCAAATAAACCTGATCAGCTGTATTGTAATCTCTGGTATTAGCAGCATTTCGAACCCTGTAACTTTCCAGGTGAATTGGCCTTAATGAGGATATTTTCTCTTTATCAAGGTTTCCCCTATGCACCATGTTGACTAAATTGCTACGCAACCACATTTCCGCAGCGTCCTGATTATCATTAAACCCTTTTATGGCGCCTTCTTTTTCCAGTTTAGAAAGTACCTTTTTCAGGGTTTCCAGGTTGATAAAGGAATTAGAATCAGGTCTTGCTCTTTGTTTAGGACGCATGCCATTATGCTTCAAAAGCATAAACAAGTTAACAAGTGTGTTGTCTATGTTTACAGCCTTGGCGTCCACCGTAAATATCAACTCATTACGGAAAAGGCTTTCCTCTTTATTTAATTTAATGGCCATAGCTATACTTGCAAGGGTTCAAAGGAAAGGCGATTTTGTTCGTCTTTCCTGATTTTATAAAATTTCAAATTATCGCTTGTCACCACTACTTCTGTATAGATAAGATTTTCCAGCAAATTCTTGAAAATGATCAATTCTATGAACTTACCTCTCAAATCATTGAGCGACGGGCTAAATCCTTGTTGTATGAAGTATAACATTTCGTACAGGTCCAGTGAGATGATAAGCTTGATATGTTTTTCTTTTTTATGTCTGAAGGTTAAGCTATCGGATTCATATTCCAAGTACTTTACCAAATGATCAGTTCTGTTTACAAACAGCTCAAAATCATTGAGGTTAAATAGTCTGAAGGACTTACTGTATGGATCTCGAATATCTGTTGAAGCTAGTACAAGATGGTCTTTATCTATCCCCGGATTATCACATCCTTCATTTAAGGATATAGCCCTTGATATACTGACTTTGGTATTCGCGCCTTCATCTTCTTTAGAGAGTACACTCACAAATTTAAATACCGATTGGTATGGCAGACGTAGAAGATAGGAAGGAAGCATGACCTCTTCCGATTCGGTAGGCGTTGGTATATATCCATTTTCTACCGATAACAATTGTGATTTACCTTCAAAGTACTGATGTCTGATGAATACTTTCTGGATGATCCTGATTCTTTTAATCAATGAGTCGTTTTGCTCATGTGCCGGTACCCATATTTTATTGTTGTTAAACTCATCAATCAGCGTATATTCACGATCAGAAAACTCCAAATATTCACTCGGCTCATGCTGGCCGAAGAACAGATCTCGGTCTTTATCCGGTATTGTTACCTCACCAATATCAGTTTCCCTCAGTAGTTTTATTAATCGGTCCTGGCTACCCGAGTCAACAGATGGATTGGTTATATTGAAATAATAATACTGCCAATAATTTTCCGGTTGAAGCTGGCTTTCCCTCACCAATTGTCCAATATCTGAGCATTCATGGTCTCTGGTGAGTACATATGCAATAAATGAACGCAAATCACGCATCGTGATATGCAGCTCTCTTTTGAGGCTGGCCGTTCTTAACAACCATTCCATGCGGGTAATTATTTCTTCTCCGGATGCTGTATCGTTAAAGGAGTATACATTATACCTGATAAAACATTTGCCTGCAAGAGGACAGGCCGCACATTTTGTCCATAGCTCTTTTTGCGTCAGGGCTTTCACCTGACTTCTGAAAAGACTGGACTCCTGATTATCCAGGGCAGCCACCGACCTTAAATTAAGGTTGATAATCATCAGTCCGGGAGGAAGATCATGATGTCCTTCATTGTAGAAGTAATTTTCAATAGTATCATGAAGGGATTTGTGTTTGCCGGTTATTTTTAAGAACTCTACCAAACGTCCTTCATTAATGGCAATGATACGTCCTTCTTTAGCATCATTGTAATTGGACAAACCTTCAAATGGCTCAAAAAAGCGCTCCAGCACATCATTATTCGCCCGTTGATCTTCGTCCTGAGAACCATCGTAGTTGCTCTCAAACTGAACACCGCTGATCTTAAACCTCGCTCCATTCTTATGTTTGTGGGTATCCAGGTCTTCTATCGAATGATCGCGTTCAACACGTTTGATGAAAGCAGTTTTTCCATCACCTGCATTTCCGGTTATAATCAGGAGTTTATATTTACCATCAAGGATGTCAGGCAGTAATTTCTTATCCAATTTAGAAGGAGTATAGGTTAACCGGTCATACTCACTGATATGTTCACTGGCCCGTGTACCAAAGTTTCCACCTTTAGACTGACTGTATAGTGAATTGATGTACTTGATAAAGTCCCCTCCTTCATCTCTGGTTTCTATTGCAGGAGAGATTGTTGGAGTTTCATGTAAGATACCATCTTCACCAACAGCTAATAAGGCATCTAACATTTCCTGGGCATTGGGAAACCGGTTTGCAGAACGTGGAGATATTGCCCGATTTAGAAACAAGGCAAAAGCATCAGAGATTCTTGGTTCAACATCTTTGGAATTGGTAGGATCTATGCTGAGGGCAGGCATTCTCTTAGGGCTCCACGGATACTGTTTGCATACCAGTTCATAAAGGGTAATGCCAAGTGCAAATGTGTCTGCCGATTCATCCCATTTTACTTTATATCCCTCTGCAATGAGGTCTGGTGCCAAATAAGGATTTGTACCAACAAAATCCTGGTTATCATCTACAAATGAGGCCACATTGAAGTCAATTAGTACAAAACGCTTCTCTTTGTCCCAGATGATATTCTGAGGCTTTATATCCCGGTGCAGAATGGGTTTATCTAGGCTTTGCATGGAAACCAAAGCACTGAGTATATCTTTGGCGAGCTGATATACCCGGTATATCGGAAGCTTTGCATCCGTTCTAGAATAGGTGCTGAGGTTTTCACCTTCCAAAAACTCCATTAAGGTATAAAACTGTCCGTTAGGTGTTTCTCCATTCCAAACAAATTTGACAATATTGTGATGCGCTAACCCTACCAAAGCATTGTACTCATCTATAACCGAACTGGCGTTTACGCTTTCATGGAAGAGCTTCAAAGCATAGTATTTGCCCTGGAGCTGGTGTTTTACTTTGAAAACTCTGGAATAACCGCCTTTGCCAAGCATCTGATGGATAACATAATCTCCGATCTTGTCTCCAACTTTTAGCTCGCAGATATCAGCAGATGGCGTGGCCGGTGTTGGGGTAATTCGCCTGGATCGGATAATCTCACTATCATTTTCCCGGAGAGCATCTTCTATAAACTGTTCAAGTTCCTCAATGCTATCCATCCTTTTTAGGTCATCCGTCAGTATGGTTTTTTGACATAGTTCATCCAACCATTTCGGCAGTGCTTTATTGCGTGTAGTAGGCAACTTATCTATTGGTAGTCTCCCACCCATTCTATCAAGATCATAGGGGTTCCTGAAAGGTTCATCTCCTGTAAAAAGCCAGTAAATAAGTACACCAAGCGAGTAAATATCAGAGGCGCGTGAGGCATCACCTACGATCAATTCCAAAGGGTGGTAAGGGGTGGCATTGGACTCATTGATAGTGGCCATCACCGTATAGCCCTGTTGGTTATGATCGGTAAAGTAAGACTTCCCGAAATTGCCCAGGTAGGCGTAACCACTGCTCATATATATGTTATCCGGGTTAATGTCCCTATGAAAGATATTCTCTTTGTGAGCTTCTTTCAACGCGGCCATCACATTCCGAATAATACTCAGCTTTTCCTGAAAGGTGAAGGTCTTGGATCTGGCCTCTACCCGTAGAGAATTTTCATCTAAAAAATCAGAGATTTCATAAAACAGATGGTTTTCATCATCAATTTTGAACTCCACGTTCAGAATAAAAGGTTTCGCCTTGATCTTGTGGAGGGCTTTGTATTGATTCTTAATGACCTCCTCCCGGTTGATCAGCTCAGCCAGGGAAAGGCCAGCCACCTGTAGCGCATACTCTTTGACCCTTTTGCGGATAGCGGTGGTAACTCCTTTGGGCTTTACCAGATACTCTTTGAAGTTAGGTTCCTGCTGAAGTATTTCTATGATTTCATAACCTTCTACCTCCCGTTTCTCGTCCGGGGCTTTTTGGCTCTGGCTTCCATCAAGATATTTAACGATCTCCTCATAAATATCAACAATGTCATTTTCTAATTTACCAATTTGCTCAGGATCTGTCAGATAATTGATCAGCCTTTCATTTAGCTGAAAAGTGAGCTTGGTAGATTCCTGCAAAAGAGAAGGAGCATAAGTATTGGGATAAGACAGGGTAACCATATTCTGCACCCACGCCCTTGCCCAGGCAGGCTCGTACTCCTTCAATTTGGAGGCTAAAATCGCCGTTTTCTGTCTTCCTGTTTTTAAAGGGTTCTGACGCTGACGGTCATTGACATACCAGTAGTTATCGTCTCCTTCGATTCGTCCTTTCCAGTCCTTGTTCTCGATATTGTAAATGGCATGCGGGGCGACTATCAATAAATCATATTCCCAATATTGTGTCCGGTTGTTTCGTGGATTGGTGGAGGCAAGTTCCACATTAGGTACCAGATAAAAGCTATCTGGCAGGTTTACCTGCAAGTAATTCAGCAAACGCCTTTCTCCGGCATTCACAACCGACTCAAAATAAGGTGGTACTATGATTTTTGCCATGATTCAATTTCGTTTTCTACTAATTCGATTGCTTTGTTTTCCGCATTTAATGCCTCATATAGCATGGTATGCGCTTTTTTGACCTGGCGATCAATTTTTAGCATTTCTTCCTCATCGATAATTGGGACAGGAATATTTTTAAGCAGCTCCTGGATTGGCCTACAAAGCTTTGTTCCTGTTTGTGTTTTCCGAATAAGCCGAAAACCGTAATCGGATGCCAACCACGCATAAAGATAACCTGATGGAACTTTGTCATTTGTTTTCATGCGTATAAACTCACCTGAAATCAATTGCCCTTCCAGTTCTTCACTGGCGAATATTGTTCTGCAAAAAGTTTCACCTTCTCCAAGTGTTCCAACACCTGCTATTAAGACTTCACCGTACTCAACCAGCCTATCAGATTTAGCATAGAGATTGGCGAGCAACTTGCCCTGCTTTCTTAAATTGAAAATATCTGATTGATTTAATAATCGGATAGAATTTGGAGAACTAAGCTCCAGCCTTTTAAATGATCCACTTGAAAAAAACAGATTCTCATCTAAACATGCTGATAGGAGTTTATATTCACTCTCCTTAATTTCGTTTTCAAGACATTCAATCCGCTTTGAATAGTTAAATGCGTTAATTGATAAAGATGATATTTCATTAAATTTCTTCTTAAAGACGGACACTCTTCTATTATTACTGTGACTACCGAAGTATTCATAGTCAGATGTTGAAAGTGTTTTTAAGCCGGCTTTATTCTTTAATTTAACTTGTACATCTCGAAGGAAGTTATTTGCATCTACTCTTAAAGCAGATGCCTCAACAACATACTCGTGGACTTGTTTTTGAATTCTCGGAGTAAGTTTGGGAATAAGGGTCTTCTTTATTCCAGGGGCTTCAATATATCTTACTACAGAACCAGAAGCGTTTTTATTTAATTGAGAACGACCATATTTTGAGAGGAGAACTGCATACAAATACCCATAAGGGATATCAAAATTCGCTTCAACTCTACACACGTTATTAGCATAACACATTCCTTTACTGAGCTCATTTACCAGACGAATGTTTCCGATGGTACCAAAGCCAGTAATCAGAATTTGTTTTTCCTCCACTATTGATCCTACCTTATCCGCTTGAAATTTATTTACGTAAATCTCACTACCTTCAAGTGTGTTTGATACATCACTACTTTGGCAATAAGGCACAGCATTAATACCTGGTAGGCAGAACTGTCTTTTGAATATTTGAGGGTTCCAAACTTTTGCCAGATCTCCTAATCTAGAACAGCCGTCGATATTCTCCTCCAAAACACGGCTATTAAGCGCATCTTTGTTTAAAAAGTATGCCCCATTAAACCGTAAATCTTTATCAATGCTATGTAATTTTATACTACCAGTGATCATAAGCCTCCATTCAAAAATTTCAAATATTCTTTTGTAACCTTTGGAAGATCATCATCCAGCTGTTTTGATTTTTCCCTTCTAATTCTCACATCAATCGATCCCCCCTTTTTATGAACCACGTATTGGGTTTCCGTATCAAAAAGAATCTCTGCCCCATCTTGGTCACGAACATAAATAGGGTTACCCCTCCGATCTTTGCCCAACCTTTCGGCAATAGCCATGAAAACTTCATAGTCTTCCGCACTATTCTGAGCAAGTTGTCTTTCTAATTCCGTTTTTCGTTGCAGGAAGAGCAAAGATGCCTGAACACCCACCTGCGGTAAAAATGCCTCCACAGCTAAGTCAACGGAAGCAAGTATTTTGAATTTGTCCAGTATCCACTCCCGGACAGGGAGCGTGTTGGGATTTCCAAGTATTCCATCAGGTAATACGATGGCTACTTTGCCACCAGGTTTTAGGAAGTTGTAACAAGTTTCAATGAACAATACTTCCGGGGCATCACTGTATTTGGACAAGTAATACCCGCTGGCAATTTCCGGTTCTACTTTTACTTTCGCCCCAAATGGAGGATTGGTGAAAATGATGTCGAATTTTTCACGTGCATCATTACCAAAGCTACTTTCAATATCCTTCATCTCTAACAGGCTGTTCCCAATTGCAGCCTGAATTTTTTCAATCTCTGTGGGATGTTCCCAATTTGGGTAAGCCAGGGAGTTGACATGAAAGATATTTGCATGTCCATCCCCCGCCATCACCATGTTCATTCTAGCGGCTTTTTTCAGGTCAGGGTCAAAATCAAAGCCAAAAATGCTTCTCTCAGCATACAACTTAACTCGCTGGCTCACTTCCACAGAATTGAACTTCTCCGCCAGTAATGGTCCGTCTAAATCCGGATATAACTCAGCGGCAATTTGTTTTCTAACATGGTCAAGGACCATAACCAAAAAGCCCCCCGATCCACACGCAGGGTCAAGCACTCGATCATTTTCTGTCGGATTCATCATCTCTACCATTGCTTTGATAATGTTCCTTGGTGTGAAGAATTGACCAGCTGCCTGTTTCAGTGTGTTGCTTACAATCGTTTCATAAGCCATACCTTTCACATCCACGGAGGCATCCAGGAAGGAATATTTGGAAAGCTCTCCGGCAATGAAGGCAATTCCTTTATCCGTTAAGCCAATAGCTTCATTTCCGTCAAAGACTTCTGAAAATATTCCATCACCCTTCAGTTCTTTGAAAAGACCTTTAATTCGTTTAGCTACCGCTTTACGTCCTTCTTCTGTATTTTGTTCTTTTACGCCAACCCAAAACTTTCTGCGATAGCTATCTTCAGAGAGCATGAACCTGCGTTTCTCATCATATAGTTTACAGAAGATCAGGTTTAACAATTGCCAAAAGGCGTCCTTCTTACGTCCTTCATTGCCATAAATATAGTCGTGAGAACGCTTGAAAACCTTAATTAGCGAGTCATTGGCAGGCTTCTTACTTGAGGAACGATCTGCTCTGTCAAGATCATCAAGTGTTTCCCCCTCTCCAGGAAAATCGGAAAGATCTACAAACTCATAGTCAAAGCCCATGGCATCATCTTCCTTCTGCAAGTAATGATAGCTGGAGCCATTTGCCCAAAGACCAAACTCACAGCTTACCACCGCCCCCATGGCGTTTTCCAATGTGGGTTTTACCCCCTTCTTCTTATCAGTATCTTTCACTTTATCATCCTGAACTACGCAGATGCGGATGATGAAATCCTTCCCATGCGGTTTACCTTTTTCAAATACAACCAGCTCGACCTTTTGCTTTTTTGACTTTCCAGTATCGGCATCGGTGTATTGGATGGTAAAATCACGCTCCATGTCGGCAAGATCAAAACCATACTCTTCATTAAGCATCAGAATTACTGATTGCAGATTACCTTCCTGTGGTTTTGCCTTTTTGACTTCACCAGTGAGGATACATACCAACTGGTTGTCTTCCAAAACAATATCGTCTTCTACCAATTCATCTGTTATCATTATTCCAAAGTGTTTAATAGTTCGTTAATTTCTTTTCTCTTATCCCGTCTAGCGGCATAGCGTAGTAGTTTGCTTTTATTCACATTATATTTGGCAAATGCCTGTTCATACAATTTATGAATGTCTAATCCAATAGGTTGCAAATACTGCTCATACTCAAACCATGCATTGACCAATACACCTTCAATGGTGGGAGACAAGTAGTCGCCTGACCGCTCCGTTGGAGTCTCAGAGATCAAAGAAATGAGAATAATCGCTTCATCCTGAGGAAGAAGGTATCTGGCAGTAGTTTCCTTGTCCGGTTGTAGATAAACCTTTTTACTAAAGGAGAGCATTTCACCGAATAAGAAGTCCAAATCATCCTTATTGAGAGCAAGGAATATCCAATACTTGGAGATCTCCTCACCACTAATTTCACTCAGTAGGATGGTATCCCACATGACAATTTCACCAGCATAAATGCCTTTTACGCGATTGTAAATCCTTTTAGATTTTAAGCTGAGATCTAATGAAAATTTAGGCTTATAATCAAAGGTATATAGACCTCTACCTTTTTGATAGAGTAGTTTATCTTTTTTAAGTTGATTAAGCTTCCACGCTATCGTACTGCCAGACAAATCAGGAAGATACTTCTGAAGTACACCTGTCACTTCTTTGGTGGTAAAATCCTGCTTTCCGTTTAAATACTTTCGCAGACAAATTATTAAATCTGGATTTTTCATAACTATTGCGAATATAGCTTGTTTTAGAAACAAAACAAAACTTTGGCAATACTAATGCAATAATTGCCAAAACACCAGTACCAAATCATGATATCGAAGTTGAAATAACATGGGATACCTCTTTGAACATCTGCTACTTATTTCGCTTATTCCCTTTGATACCACTTAATAATTACACCACTGCATAACAAATAATTATCATTTGTTTAACGGGACAGATTATTGGGATGATCAAACTCAAAAATATTCATAACAAATGAATTATCAATTAATTAAAATACATATCAAATAAAATCTGGGACGAAGAGGCCGCTGGTTCGAATCCAGTCATCCCGACAAGAAGCCAGGCGTACAGTGATGTACATCTGGCTTTTTTTTATTGGTTTTACCTGCCGGATTTCCTTTAACGATCTATCGATACGTCCCTTGCGACAGCCAACTTTCAGGAGGTTACGATACCTGCCCGCAACTCCAACATCTGCTCGTTTTTTATCTGTGCAAACCACATAACCTGCGAAACGAGTTTTTCCCCGTGCTGTGCCATTTTGCTTTAACATCCTTAATGGCCGGCCAGGCCTAATTTTTGTCTTACTATTCAAAACAGATGTTATGAAAAATGAAATTTTTGATCTCGAAAAAAAGTATTGGAACGCCATGTCCAAAAAGGATTATGAAACGATGAGGAGCCTGACAAAGTTTCCTTGTATTGTAGCAGGAAGGCGAGGTGTGGCGAGCATTGACGAGTCCAGTTTCAAAAAAATGTTCGAGCAGGGTAGCAACAAAACCATGAAGGTAAAAAGCACTTCCGACGAACAGGTACAAACCGGCGAGGACCATGCGATGATTGGCTATCTGATTGAACTGGACTACGATGGACAGGTAATGAAATGCGCCTGTACATCAACCTGGATAAAAGAAAATGGAGGTTGGGTTTGCGCTATGCACACCGAAAGCGATTTGGAAGACAAGTAAAGGTGAAGTGCCGCTATACACTCTTTTTGACGGCGTAATAACAGGTGCCTGGCATGGGCATTATTTTCCACACAGTGGTATGTTCAAGGGACATTTTCTGGTGGCAAGGTTTGGATGAATTTGCCATTTTAAAACGCACACAGCATATAATAATTTGTAAATTTGAAGCATATATAAACTTCCCTGACGTCGAAAATGAGCGAAAAACTAAGGCAGCATATCGAAGAAATCGTAACACTGACGGACGAAGAATTCGAACACGTTTTGTCACATTTCACTTACAGAGAATTTTTGAAGAACCAATATGTTATTCAGGAAGGCGATTATGTCAGGAACGATTACTTCGTGTTAAGCGGCCTGCTGAAATCATGGAGCATAGATGACAAAGGCAAAGCCCACATTGTACTCTTTGCAACTGAAAACTGGTGGATCTCCGACCCTCAGGCTTTTCACAACCAAACAAAGTCAACCCTGAACGTAGATTGCCTGGAGGACAGCAAAACGCTGGCTATCTCTCTGGAAAACCGGGAAAAGCTCTGCACCGAAATGCGTAAAATGGAATATTTTTTTCGCAGGAAAACAACCGCAGGTTATATCGCCTCCCAAAACCGCATCCTGTCGCTCATCAGCTTTAATGCAAAAGAACGTTACGAATATTTACAACAGCAATATCCCGGCTTATTGCAACGGGTACCGAAAAGCCTGATCGCCTCTTATTTAGGCATTACAAGGGAAACACTGAGCCGGCTAACGTCCCAACAGCCGTGATATTTATCACGTCCATTTTGTGACATATATCCTTCCCCACCCTGGTCCTTAAGGAGAATTTTGCAAAAATTCTTCTACAATGACAGGACAGCCATCATCCTCCAAAATTCCATTTGCTATTTGGTCATTAACTTTTTGTGCTTTTGCTATCGGTACAACGGAGTTCGTACTCGTAGGTTTACTGCCTGCTATCGCCAATGATTTGGCCATTTCTATTTCCTCTACGGGCACATTGGTTACGTTATATGCTTTGGGTGTCGCCATCGGCGGCCCTGTATTTACAGCGTTGACAGGCAAAACCGACCATAGAAAATTGTTACTGGTTACCATTGCGGTTTTCATTACAGGAAACGCTATCGCTTTCTTTGCCAATAATATTTTGCTATTGCAAATCAGTCGCGTCATTACAGGAACCACGCACGGCGTATTTTTCGCCTATGCGGTCGTAATAGCAGGCAATATGGTCTCACCAAACCGGAAGGCGACCACCATCGCTTTAGTATTTGCAGGGCTGATGATTTCAACAGTCGTCGGGGTGCCGTTAGGTACATACATCGGTTCAAGTTATGGGTGGAAAATGACATTTTTGGCAATTATAGTCTGGGGATTGGCAGCTTTGATTGTTTTAAGCTTTTCCATTCCTAAACAGCCTAAACCCACTGATACGCTGAAACTGAAAGACCTGCCCAAAGTATTAAAAAACCGTGCTGTATTGATTGTACTTTTGGCCAACATCTTCGCCTATACAGGCACTTTTGTACTATTCACCTACTTGTCACCAGTATTGGAAAACATCACAGGGTTTTCATTGGGCACCATCAATTATATACTACTGGTTTTTGGCATAGGTGTGGCATTGGGCAATATCGTTGGCGGACATATTTCCAACCATAGACCATCAAAAGTGCTGGTTTTCCTTTTCCTTTTTCACGCCATTATCTTATTCATTTTGTCGTTTGTGATGATGAGCCAATCGGTTATTATCGTCGCGTTATTGCTGTTCGGTTTTTTTGCCTACAGCAACGTTCCTGCATTACAGTTACTGGCAGTGAAATTTTCAGAAAGCAAATTTCCCGGAAGTGGTGGTATTGCTTCCGCATTAAGTGTTTCCGCATTCAATATAGGCGCTGCTGCCGGCTCGTTTATCGGAGGAATGGTAGTGGATAGTTCGCTTTCATTAAAAGCAACACCATGGATAGGAGGGATTTTTGTTGTCGTGGCCTGAGGCTTTAGTTTATGGAACTGGAACAGGGATAAGACCCAGGAAGGAAACATGTAACCAATTCAAAAGAGGACTGTCAATCAAAAACGCAGGTGATATTGCCTGCATTTTTGATCAAAATACGTTGGACTATCCCCCGCATGGCATTGGGATATCCGGAATACGAATACTGTATTTGCAAAGCCTCCCATTACGCCAAACCTATGTTAGCGATAGTGCTTCTGTCACCACAATAGAAGATCTACTTCCTATTTGAGTCCCCGGGTAATTAATGAAGCCTTTTGATTTACTTCATAGTCAACTGAAGAAACATTCTTTACGAACGGTCGGCTTACAATTGCTTTTACCAGATCAGAATGCATAAAGTCCTCCATTGCGGTTTTGTTTTCCCATAAATAGAAGCCGCCAAAAGTATTTTTTTCTTCGTCTGCCAACCAAACTTTTGAAATAAGCCCATTTACTTCCGCTAAAATTGGTGCATCTGGTTCTACCATTTGCTTAAGATATTCCGCTTGAGAAATATCTTTTAATTGATACGTGATTAATTGTGCTTGCATTATTTTATTTTTTAAGTTTATAATGATGCTAAAGTAAAAGTGTTCCACTGTCTAAAAAATATACAAATCTTGTCCAGTCATCCCGACGAATGAAAAGAAACCCGCAGCAATAGCTGCGGGTTTTGTTTGGTAGGTGATGACCAATAATATGATAATATATACGGACCGTGATTAAGCTTATCTATTGTAGGTAAAACACTTAAGCAGACATTTTGTTTTACCGGATAAACATCTGGAGGTTTGAAAACAATATGCGATGACTGATCGTGGATAAGGTCTTATTTAAGGTTGGAGGTCCAGTATCGCTCTACCACTGCCAAGGTCAGCAGGCACCGAAACATGCTCGTGCGCAATCAGCCAAATTCCATCAATTTTACGGAAGCAAAAGGTTAGACGTTCCCAACGATCAACCTTCTGCCCGTTCGCCATTGTTGTCTGTAGCCGAAGGAGCTGGTGGCTGAATGCCACGTCAGTGCCCGTGGCAATGGTTAGGTCGCGTGTCTCGAAATCAATAGGGTTCTGAAAAAAAACGAATACTTTTTCCCAAACATTTCTATACGTATCCGTTCCCACGTCCTGCAACGGAGGCACGATGTCGAACGCTACGAATCCAGGAGCGTAAAGAGACATCATCAAATTCAAGTCCTTAGTGCGAAACGCCTTAACAAAATTGTCGATTTGTTGCCGAATCCGGGCTTCATCCCTTGCTTTGTTTTTTTCGGTTGTCATAATTACCTCCTTTTTTGATTTATTTACTGTTGGCGGCGTTTGAGCGTAGTTTACCCCCGGAAGTGCAACACTGCAGAGGATCATCAATCCAAAAATTGCTTTTCTTCTGTTCATGGTAAAAATATTATTGTCAGGAATAAATTGTTTCATTATAAAAACAACCGGGAATAGGGAAATTGGACAGCGGCAAGGGAAATATTTTTGCCATCAGGCGTTTTTCATTGGTTTTACCCGCTGAATGGCAGAGCTGCCTAAAACTACTTTTGCTGAGGTACTTGGTGTTAAATCAGGTATTCGGGAAATAAAAGCGCAGGCAGTAGTGCCTGCGCTTTTGATTGTAATACGTTGGACTATCCCTTATTTATTCCATCTTCAAGGAATACAGGTACTTTACCATATCATACAACAATGGCATTCGGTTCCTGTCTTTCATTAAGGGAGGGCAATTTTTATCCAGGAAACGGGTAATCTCCGGTGTAAACGCAGGCAACCTTTCTTCATTAAAAACCAAAGCACATGGTAAACGCATGGCATTGGGATATCCGGAATAGGAATACTGTATTTGCAAAACCTCCTCATTATCATTCACCAGCATGATTGACATCCAGTTGGTAGTAGTACTTATGAAAGGATCACTATTCAGCAGGATTTTACCGATAGCAGCACTGTCCAGCGTTTGGACACTGTCTACTAATAAAATCAGTTTATTAAAATCAACATTATTTTCTCCGATGTAGAAAGAAGGTTTTCCTGGCCCGTTCTTTATTTTTCTATCAACACTAAACGCCTGAATATCCTTTTTACACTGTTCATATTCCTTCTGCGTAAATCCAAAATCAACAATGCCCGGCATCCTTTTGTTATCATTACATACAGCTTTCACCAACTGGTCCACGTCAGCTGCCTGTATTACCTCCACCGAAGAATTTATTTTTTTTGTATGATCCGTTCCTTTGGAATTATTATCCATCAATACAAATTCGTTCCCGTTTCTCTCATATTCGAGATTGTCACTATAGCCATGAAAACAACCCTGGCTACCCAAAGAGACAATTATCCGGCTAACAGGATGCTGCTGAAACAGGGATAGATATTGCCCACTCCGATTAACCCTCATCTTACCATTGTCTATATCTGCATGATAAATAGAATCGTTGTTCGCCCCGAATGCGATTTCATTCTTTTGCGGATTAAATGTCAATGTATTGAGATCAGGCTGTAGCCGAAGTTTCAGTACAGGCACCCATTTATCCTTTTCCAGTTTCTTTTTATAAATTACATCACCAGAAATACCATAATAGTATTTACCATCGGGAGATGTCCCAAATACTGAAGGTTCCTCCTTAGTAACACCTGCGCTCAGGATAGGAAACTGCTTCATACTTTTATCTCCCGATATACAAAGAAGATTATTACCGGCGAGCAAATAAAGTTTACGGTTTATACAAGTTCCCGAAAATGGCTCATCTGTAACTTTACCTACTGCAACCGTGTCCAGTCGCTCATCTACATGTACAATAGATTTATCTTTCAACCGGAGGTACAATTCATCATGTTCCGGATCTACGTAAAAATGTTCTATATTCCTGATATGCCTCCATGCTAAAGAATCCTTTTCAGAAATAAAAACCAGCCCCTCCTGTTTCACGAGAAAGTAGTTTTTAAAGATGGCAACAGCATCAAACTCCGGCCGCTTATCTGGTATTGTCTTATTATATTTTTTCTGGTCCAACGGAGTAGCGAGTAACTTCCAGCTTTTACCGTTATTGGAAGAATAAGCCAGCGAGTTCCAACCAGCCCCCATTATTCCTTCCTGCTTATTATTGCAAAACATTTTGGTATAACGCTGTTTCAAATCCGCTACCGGTGAAATTTCCCAGGTTTTTCCAAAATCAGCTGTATGCGCAATACCTTTTCCTGCGACGGTCATCCAGGCTTCCCCATTGGAAAGGCTTACAGCTGCATCTATCCATCCGTCCTGTCCGAAATACACCCGGGTCCAGTTCTCTCCCCCATTCTCCGTTCTGTAAATGACATCATATTTACGTTCGTTTTCGATGAACCCTGATGTAAAGGCGGTATCATTATTAAACAGATTTGTACGTTCCAATAACCATCCATAGGAATTCGTTCCTCCATCCATGGGTGATATACTGCGCCATAGTCCACTGGCCGAGTCGGCATAAGCGATTTCCCCGGCCCTCGTGGTGATGGACATGCTCCCATGGGGAGATACATTCAGCGTTCTGGCATAACTTTTAAACCGGAAGGGTGACTGAGATTGCTGTGCACTGGTTTTTTGACTGGCGCCCCAGCAGAGCAATAGCGTAAGGGATATAATAATTCTGTTCATAGCAGTATCATTGGCACTTGATAAATTAATACAGAACAAGGTTATGATGTATTAAGGTAATAAATCACCCTGATACCAATCAGAAATTCATTATCTTGGTTACTATGAATCCTGATTATGCCGTACATCCGCTTGGAGACCGTGCTGTTATCCTGAAATGGGAGCAGAAAATAAGTATGGCAGTCCATCAGGAAGTCATGAAAACCTATCATAGCCTACTCTCCCGGTCATGTCCCTATATCCTTGACCTGATACCGGCATATGCCTCCTTGACCATCGTGTATGATGCGGCGCAGCTCAGGTGCAACGAACGTGTACCAGGGTTGCAGTGGATGACGGCCTATATCCGGGAGAAAACCACGACGCAGGAAGCCATCGCCTCTCCTGCTCCCCGGGAGCTGCAAATTCCGGTATGTTATGATCCTTCCCTGGGCCTGGACATAACGGAGATGGCCGCTTCCCGGAATGTAACCATCACAGATATCATCGCCTGGCATTCACAGACAATTTACACGGTGTATCTGACAGGTTTCCTGCCGGGATTTCCTTATATGGGAGAAGTCTGTGCAGCGCTGCAAACCCCGCGCAGGCAACAGCCACGGCTACACGTGCCCGCCGGCAGCGTTGGCATCGCAGGCATACAGACGGGCATCTATCCACTGGCCTCCCCCGGAGGCTGGAATATAATAGGGCAAACACCATTGCGGATGTTTGATGCCACCAGGGCAGATCCCTGTTATTGCCGGCCCGGAGACCGTGTACAATTCATACCAGTTACACTGGAAGTTTTCAAACAGATACAACAGCAGCCATGAGCATAGTAGTATTACAACAGGGCATCATGGACACCATACAGGACAGCGGCAGATATGGTTTTCAACACCTGGGGATCAATCCCGGCGGTGTCATGGACCGTATAGCCATGGCCGTAGCAAATGCACTCACTGGTAACCCTGGCAATGAAGCGGTACTGGAATTACATTTTCCCGCAGGCAAATACCTGTTTGAAACCCCAGCCCTGATTGCCTTGGCAGGAGCGGATTTCGGCGCGACTATCGACGGACAGGCCGTACCACTGCACAAACTACTATATGTTCATGCAGGCGCCACACTTGCTTTTGAAAAACTACGCACCGGAGCACGTTGTTACCTGGCTGTGCGTCATGGCTTCTCACTGACACCATGGCTCGGCAGCTGCAGCACACATCTTAAGGTAGCGCAGGGTGGCTTTAAAGGCAGGGCCCTCCGGAAAAACGATAAACTACCTTTCGATACATCACCACAGCCTGTCGGTGAGAAACAACCGAAAATATTCCCATGGACAGCAGCCACTGATCACCTGTACAATAAACAAGACACCATCCGCGTATTGCCTGGCGCCTGCTGGGATATGCTGGACGCTCCGTCACAACAACAACTCATCAGCAGCAGTTTCCGGATAGGTCCCCACAGCGACCGTATGGGATTCCGGCTGAATGGTGCGCCCCTGCACACCATTAAAAAAGAGGAACAGTTGTCTGCCGGTATATGCAGAGGAGCCATACAGCTCCTCCCCGACGGTCAGCTGATCATACTGATGGCTGATCATCAGACTACCGGCGGTTATCCGGTAGCAGCACATGTCATGACCGCCGATATGCCTACGCTGGCCCAATATCAGCCGGGGCAATCATTGCAGTTCAGTATCACCGGCCTTGAAGCGGCGGAACAAGCTTTATGGCAACAGGAAAAAGCGATACGCTACCTCCGGCATGCCTGTCAGTTACATTTGGAAAAATGGTTATTGCCATATGAATTATATTGATCTTAATTGTGACATGGGCGAAGGGCTGGACAATGACGCAGCTATCATGCCCTTTATCTCCAGTGCCAACATTGCCTGTGGCTACCATGCCGGCAATGCAGACATCATGAACAAAACCGTACTGCTGGCAACAGAACATAAAGTAGCCATAGGAGCACACCCCGGATTTGCAGACCGGGAGCACTTCGGACGCAGGGAACAACAGCTCACAGATCCGGCGCTTTATGACCTGGTGTGCGCGCAGATATATGCCCTGCAGACTATCTGCCGCGTCCATGGCGTGCCACTGCATCATGTAAAACCACATGGCGCACTGTATAATATGGCCGCCCGTATACCTGCGATGGCGCAAATCATTGCAAAAGCCGTAAAGGATGTCGATAGCCGTTTACGGCTCTTCGGACTGAGTAACAGTTTGCTGATCAGTGCAGCGGCAGCAGCCGGACTGAAGACCGTCAGCGAAGTATTTGCCGACAGAACGTACCAGGATGACGGTTCACTGACGGCCCGCTCACAACCAGACGCTATGATTGAAAATGAAACGCTGGCAGTTAAACAGGTATTACAAATGGTCACCCGGCAGGAGGTGACCGCGCTGTCCGGGAAAATTGTTCCGCTGAAAGCGGAAACCATCTGCCTGCACGGAGATGGTGCACATGCCCTGGAATATGCCCGCGCCATACATACAGCCTTGCTTGATCATCATTTAACTATCCAACATCCGTGAGTAAACAAAAATCTTCCGCCATTATGGGCGCCGCTTTCCTGATGGCGACCTCCGCTATCGGGCCGGGCTTCCTGACACAAACCACTGTTTTCACCTGGCAGCTGGGCGCTGCTTTCGGCTTTGTGGTGCTGATATCCATCTTACTGGATATCGGCGCGCAACTCAACATATGGCGTGTGCTGGCTATCACGGAACGCCGCGCGCAGGACCTCGCCAATGACCTGTTGCCGGGACTGGGTTACCTGCTGGCCGCATTGGTAGTACTTGGCGGACTGGCTTTCAACATCGGAAATATAGCCGGATGCGGACTAGGCATACAGGTGATCACAGGCATGGACACAATTTATGGAGCGCTACTCAGCTGTGGTATTGCATTGTTCGTTTTCTGGATAAAGGAGATGGGGTATATGCTCGATCAGTTTACCCGCTGGCTGGGCCTATTGATGGTATTGCTGACCATCTACATCGCCATCAGCTCCGAGCCTCCACTTGGAGAAGCCATCCGGCAAACCGTTTGGCCTTCCGTTATCGATACCAAAGCGATCATTACACTGGTTGGCGGGACCGTTGGCGGTTATATCAGTTTTGCCGGCGCACACCGGCTGCTGGATGCAGGCATCAGCGGAACGGGGCAGCTAAAGCTGGTCAACAAGAGCGCTGTCAGCGGCATCATCATCACCGGTATTATGCGCACCGTACTATTCCTTGCCACGCTGGGCGTAGTGACCAAAGGCATTTCACTGGACAGCAGCAATCCACCGGCTTCCGTATTCCGCATAGTGGCGGGCATAGCAGGCTATCGGTTCTTCGGGGTGGTCATGTGGAGCGCAGCCATTACATCAGTTGTGGGCGCTGCTTATACCTCTGTGTCTTTTCTTAAAACATTTCACCCGCTGATATCAGCCTATGAACGTTGGGTCATATCTTTCTTTATTGTTTTCTCCACCATCATCTTTGTTTTCGTTGGAAACCCGGTACAGCTCCTAATTACAGCCGGTGCATTAAATGGCCTTATCTTACCGGTAGCATTGGCCGTTATATTGATAGCTACGGTAAAAAAGAAACTGATGCGCGACTACAGGTACCCGGTATGGATGCAGGTGATAGGTTGGTGCGTGGTGCTCATTATGGGGTGGCTAAGCGCTGTAACGCTGATAGCATGGATAAAGTAATCACGATATACCGCAACATCACGGTTTACGGGGTTCATAGTAAAACACGGTCGCGCCTGAGCCAAAGGTCTTTGTTTTTTTGAGGTGAAGAACAATTCTATCGTTGATGTTTTCGAATAATGACAGGCCCTTTCCTGCTATAATTGGCTGAATACAGAGTTGGAATTCATCAATCAAATGGAGGTTCAGTAAGGTTATAATTAAGCTCCGGCTGCCTACCAAAATATCTTTGCCGGGTTGTTGCCTCAGCGCTAAAACCTCTTCCTCAATGTCTCTCTTCGCCAGTGTGGCGCTTTCCCAGTCAAGATGTTTCAGCGTATGGGAAAAAACCACTTTGGAGATATTCTCCATTGCTACCGCAAATTCATCCGTTGATGGGTTGCCGGTAGGATTTTTCACCACATCCGGCCAATAGCTTTCCATCAGCTGGTAAGTTATTCTTCCATACAGGACGGTGTCGGAATGGCGTAACAGTTCCGTATAATGGTGATGTAGTTCATCATCCGCTATCCCCGCCCTATGGTCGCAATTGCCATCCAGCGTCATATTGATTGCCGCAATTAATTTCCTCATTTTTTTTTGGATTCTGTTTGATAAAGATAACCATGGTTTTTCGCAACCACAGTAGGAAGATACGACATTATGAGGGGGATATTATGACTGGAATGTATGGCCCCTTATTGCCTGCTGTTATCCGTTTACTTATATTCACATGACCAAACTCCGCCGGTCCAACTTTACTATAAACATACAAAATATGAAAAGCGCCCTTAGCATAAGCGTCATCACCATAACCTGTTTATTCGCAGGCGTTAAAACCCGTGCCCAACAAAACAATCTGACTGATAATCCCTTAAAAAGCAAGCTTGATTCAGCGGTGCACCAGGCAGCGCTGATTTATCTGAAAGACAGCTCTGCCAATGGTTTGGTCATCGGATTAACCCAAAACGGACATCGGCAGCTATACCGTTATGGCGAAAATGTAAAAGGCAGTGGCCAGCTTATGCCTTCGGAGCTTTATTATAATATCGGCTCCGTGGCTAAAACGTTTGTTGCAACCATGCTAGCTGCGGCGGTGGTTGACAGAAAAGCGGACCTCCAGGACGATATCCGGAAATATTTACCCGGAACATTCGACAATCTGCAATTCAACGGTCAGCCCATACGGCTGGTGGATTTAGCGAATCATACTTCCGGCTTGCCCACCACGTTTCATGACTATTCCTGGGCCGCCAACCTCCTCAAAGGGAAATCACTCCCTGAACAGGCTGCCTTTTTCGCCACCTACAACCAGGACAGCCTGCTCGCTGACCTTCATAAGTTGAAGCCCGACACCTTACCAGGCGCCAGGTTCAGGTATAACAGTGCAGCCTATATGTTACTGACATGGATAGTGGAACGGATTTATCAGCAGCCCTATGACCAGGTAGTAACCACCTACCTGCAAAAGCACTTTGGCATGTCGCATACCACGCCTATACTTACCCAGGCTGAGCTAAGCCATGCGGCGCAGGGATACAATCGCCAGGGCAACCAGGTAACATACATTAACCTGGAAGGCTATTTTATAGGCCCTACCATGAATGCGACGATCAGTGATATGGTCAGTTATCTGCAGGCTCAGTTGGCAGAGAAAAACAAGGCTGTAAAGCTGTCTCATCAGATCACCTTTCATAAAACAACAGACGGGTTTGGGCTGGGCCTCGGCTGGATGACAAATCTGGAAAACGGGCAACGTTATTTTTATCACGACGGAAACACCAAACTTGGATTCAATACACTTTGTACCCTGTACCCGGACCAACAATTGGGGATCGTTCTTATTGCCAACGATGTGGCCGGTCAGGAAAGGTTGGGACAGCTGGAAAACAACATCCGGAAATTCATGCAGTAGCCACCTTACCGCTCCGGCGTAAAATCTGCTACTGTTGTGCGGGAAGAAGGGCCCTCGGGCAAATAAAACATAGGAATTAGCTAATTTCGCACTGTATTCCGCCCCCTTTCTTCCCTATTTTTACACAATGGTCATAAAGAAAATTATTACGCTGGTTACTGCATGCACGCTTACCACCGGCCTTTTTGCGCAATGTGATTTTAATACTGCTTATTTTAAAATTCACATTGATGGCAAGGGATGGATCACCAGTATGAAGAATACCACCGTGACACCCAACAGGGAATTCAGTCCGGCCGACAAGCCTTCTCCTTTGATGAGCTTATATAACAGCCAGCAAAAAGTATCCTATCAACCCATAAAAGCTACCTATAACAAGGGTGATAAAACCCTGTTGCTTAGTTACGCCAACGGATCAGTGGCAAAAATTGCCATTCTGCCACAGGAAAAATATTTCAAACTAACCCTGCAATCGCTTGCTCCGCGGAATGGCATCGATGTCATTCAATGGGGGGCGTATCATACCAATATCACCAACCTGTTCGGCGAAATCATTGGCGTGAGCCGCGACACCAGTCGTGCCGTGAATTACGCCATTGGCATGTTTGCCTTAAATGACAATACCCTGGGAGGGACCGCGGAAACTATCGCTGACGCGGCGCCGTTCCAATATATTATCCATTCTCCTGATGCCAAACGTTACCCCTTGCCTGACAGTCTGCATGAAGGCCAGGTATTTTCGCTGGGCGGCGATGGCGTGAGCGACGTAGCTTTTTATGCCCACAAGGAACCCTATTACAGGATCATGTATGGCAATGCGGCCAGCGTTGACGCCAAAGGAAGGATATCCATTATTTACCAGTCGAGGGACCGCTCTTTTGAAAGAGAGGTGAACTATTCGCTGATCCCAAATATGCCGGCCAACATTCCTAACCACATACAAGTGCAGCCATTACCGGGAGTGGATTATATAGGCTCTTCCATCGCCTTATGGGGCAGCCCGGACAGTACTGCTTTGCTGGACGTGGTACAGCGTATTGTACTGTCGGAGCAACTTCCTTATCCAACGATTAATGGCAGATGGGTAAAAGACCCGGCGGCCTATGTTCCGGACGCTATTACCAGCGGCAATTTGTATGACAGCATTATATCCTATACGGCGAGGCTGGGCTTTAAGACCATCAGCTTATATGATCAGGGTTTCTTAAGACCCGACCGGGGCAATAGTGGTTACATCGATGGAAAGAATTTTGAGAAGCAGCCCATACATTTGACCGCAGGCAACGTGTCGCACAAAACATTTGCCGACATGGCCGCTAAACATGGTGTTACCATAGGAAGGACCACGATCACCAATGCGTTGGCGCCGGGTACCCTGGACGCAAGCCCTGTACCGAGTGACAGCCTGTGCTACCAGCAGCGCCGTTTGCTGATGACAGCCCTTAGCCCTACCGACACCATCATTGTAGTGGATGACCCTAAGCACCTGGAAGAAATTGCCAGCTGGGAAGGACATTGCGCCAATCTCAATATGATAAAAATCGGGAAGGAATTGATCCACTACCTGGGCGTTTCGGATAAGGCGCCTTACCGGCTGCTCAATGTAAAACGGGGCTACTGGCATACACAACCAGCCAGCCATCAGGTGAGGGATACCGTCTATAAACTCCAGGTAACAATTAATTATGGATATGACGGCATCATTCCGAATATGCAGTTACAGGATGAAATTGCGGCGTACTATGCGGATGTCTGCCACCTCAATGGCTTAAGATACTATGATCTCGATGGCCAGGAGTTTCTGTTTAACAATGGACATGGCTACTACTCCGCCAAACGTTTCTTCCGCAAGATGTTTGAAAGAGCCGCTAAGCTGGGGTTGCCATCCATCCGCTTTACCGGCGCTACTTTATCGGAAGGTTCCTGGCACTACCAAAGTATCTGGAATGTAGGCGGGGGAAAGAACCTGTACGATGCCGATACCAGGGAGTGGGGAAGCACCACCAGCCAGGGTAAAGATCTCCGGGACGTTACTTATGCCAACTTTTTCCCGGTAGGCATGGGCGGTAATTTCCCTATCAAGGCCCATTCAACCGCTATACAATATGAACACATACAGGCCATTTCCGTAGGGGTAGGCACCACCTATAGTTTATATTTGAACCAGAAGGATGTGGAGAGCTGCCCTCAGAAGAACGAGATTTTTAAGACGATAAGGACCTGGGAAGATGCCAGGGCTGCGAATGCCTTCCCCCGCTGGGTAAGAACAGAACTAGCGAAGCCTTCCATGTCATTTCACCTGGAGGCGGTAGATGCCAACACCTGGAATTTGTATAAAACAAACCGTGATGGCTCGGGGAAAAAATTGTTTGTACGGCTGACAAGAGCCCGCGGATATTGATGAAAACGACCCAATAATAAGCTCGCTTCCGGCGGCAACCGGACAAAGTGGAATTATTCTTCCTTTGTCCGGTTTTTTTTTGATTAAATTCGTTACACGGATAATTTACAATAGTCTAATGTTAAAAAATAATTCATTATTTCAACCAGGATAGCTAATATTGCCTTGTATCCCACCAGACTTACCAAAATCACAGCCAACCAATATTCTATATCAACCATGAGTCTGAAGAGTATAGATAATGAGCAGGAAATAATAAGACAAATTGCCGGCGGCAGTGAGCAGGCGTTCGCACAGCTTTTTCATGGCTACGTTAACAACGCGGGCATTGTCATCAATGCGATTGTTTGTTCCCGGGAACAAACAGAGGAAATACTGCAGGATGTATTTGTAAAGCTGTGGAAAGACCGGGAAAAACTCCTGCAGGTCAAACAGTTCAACGCCTACCTCTTTATCATTTTACGGAATCACACGCTTAATTATCTTACAAAGCTCGTTACAGAAAGAAAGAAACAGGAAGAATATTTCAGGAACGTATTACAGCAGGACAACAAGTCCGATGAGCGCCTGGATATCCTGGATAAAGCCATAGATGCGCTTCCCGCGCAGCAGCGGACCGTTTTCCTGTTGCGGGCCCAGGGTTACAAGAACCCGGAAATTGCCAACCGTATGAACCTGTCCACCGATTCTGTAAAGAAATACAATCAGCTGGCACTTAGGTTTATCCATCAGTTTATAAGTCTACGTGTCACCATATTATTTTCGCTCGCCGCCAGCGATTTTTTTAAATAGCGAAAAATATTTTCCTTTCCATATCTCCTTTTTTGCCCCTTTTGTTGTCTTTATATATACAGACAACCAAAATCAAAGGACTCCCTATGCAGGAAGACAGGCTGAATTATTTGTTTCACCGGGCTATAGATGGCCGCATTACCCCCGCGGAGCGGCAGGAGCTGCATGAGCTACTCGCCGATCCTGGCGCAAGGGAGCGGTATGATGAACTGTTTGCGCAGTTGCCGGACCTCACCGCCGCGCAGGAAAACATGTTCTCCGCCAGCGAAGCAGCCGCTTTGCTAAGCAGGATAGCCCATAGCAGTGGCATGCAGGAAACCGGGAAAAAGAAGCCCGTATTCCGGTTAAAGCCGGTATTGATCGGGGCCGCCGCCAGCCTGGCCCTGCTGTTGTCTGTTATCTCCTATCGTTTTTTCATACCATCCCGTCATACAGGTGAAAAAGCAACACTGGCTGCCGCCGGACCTATACATAAACATGCCGGCGTTACGCTGGTACTTGCCGATGGCCGGCAGGTGACGTTGGACACCACTGCCAGCGGGCGTGTCATTGACCAGCAGGGCACACAGGCCGTCAACAGTGAAAAAGGAACGCTTACCTATATCGCGCAGTCAACAACGGGCGGAGCCACCACCACGTATAACACGCTCTCCACACCAAGAGGTAAACATTTTAAAGTAGTGCTCCCCGACGGTACGCGGGTATGGCTCAATGCCTCTTCCTCCCTGCGTTACCCCACTCTTTTCAATAATGCACAGCGGAAAGTAGAGCTGGACGGAGAAGCATATTTTGAAGTGGCCAAAGATGCCAACAGACCATTCCTGGTAGCAACAAGCCAGCAAGCCGTCAGGGTGCTGGGGACTTCCTTTAACGTCAAAGCCTATACGGACGAACCATATACCAACACCTCCCTGGTAGAAGGCAGCATCAGCATTGAACCGGAAAACGGCGGCAAAGCAGCCGTACTCGCTCCCGGAGAACAGGCGACACTGGAAAACAGTCTGCTGCGGGTAAAAAAAACAGACCCACAGGAAGGTATTGCCTGGATGTCAGACCTGTTTTATTTCTCCAACACGGAACTCAGTGTAGTACTGCATCAGTTGCAACGATGGTATGATGTGGAGGTAGATTTTTCTTCTCTGCCCGCCGGAAGATTATATGGTCAGTTGCCACGAAGCACGCCATTGCCACAGCTTTTAAGCGCCATTGAGAAAACAAGCAATATAAAGTTTAAACTGAACAATGACCGGTTATCAGTAGATAAACAATAACCGGGGGATATCAACCAAGATTCACTCACCCAAAATCAATTTTTATGAGGACTACATGTGGCCACGTGGTGGGCCATTGGAAGAGCTATGCCCGTTGGGTCATACTCTCGGCCTGCCTGTTTCTGGAAACTACTGCAGCGGCCTTTTCACAGCCAGTAAATATCCAGGTCACGGGCGCCCGGCTGGAGCAGGTACTTGCTACTATCCGTGCCCAAACAGGACATTCCTTTGTGTTCGATGCACGGTTTGCCCAAAATGCGCTGCCCGTGACCGTAAACCTGAAGAACACCTCGCTGCAAAACGCGTTGGAACAGGTTTTCAAGGACCAACCATTTACTTTTGAAATCAATGACAAGATCGTCACAGTGCTCGCTGCACAGCAGGCAACGCAGCAGATGGTATCGGTCGCCGGCCGTATTCTCAGTCCGGACAATCAGCCTATTATCGGTGCTACCGTGATGGTACAGGGCTCCCGGCAAGGCACCACCGCTGATGAAAACGGGAAATTCAGTCTCGCACGTGTTCCGGAGAACGGCGCGCTCGTTATCACTTCCGTCGGATTTGATCCGCTTGTGCTCCGGCTAAACAATGGCCAGATCAGCGTCAGCAATACCTCCCAGAAACATCAGCTGGTAAGAAACACCTTACAAAGCCTGCTCATTACCCTGCAACCTACCTCTTCTCAACTACAGGAGGTGAACGTAACAGTAGGTTATGGCACCCAAAAAAGACGGGAAACCACGGCGGCCATCTCCACCATCAAAGGCTCTCAATTACAAAATAAACCCAGCGCTTCTATTGAGGGGTTGTTGCAGGGCCTTGCACCGGGATTGCTGGTACAGAATAATTCCGGTATGCCAGGAGGACGCAGCATGGTACAGATCAGGGGGCTTGCCTCTTTCTCCAATTCCGCCAATTCGAATGTGGTGAGCACGCCCCTCTTTATCATTGACGGGGTGCCGCTGGAACAGGATGTATTCAACCCTTCTGATCCCCGTCAGGCAATTACCAGTGTGCTCGCAGGTTTCAGTCCCTTTGACCTGGAATCGGTAGATGTACTGAAAGATGCATCCGCAACAGCTATCTACGGATCAAGAGGCGCCAACGGCGTTATCATCATCAACACCAAACGCGGTAAAATAGGCAAACCTATTGTAACGCTTAATGCACAATATGGCTTAACCTATTACCCTTCTCTCCGTAAGACGCTGGGAGGTAAAGCAGAACGTGATTATAAAATAGCACTCTATAATCAATATAAATCCTCCAAGGTAGGCGGAGGATCTACCGATATGCCTATCGAACTCACAGATAGCCTGAACAGTTTCTATAATAATTCTACCGACTGGCAGCGGTTATACTTCCGCGATGCTGACCTAAAAAACATAAACCTGGGTATCAGCGGCGCTACGGAAAACGCCAGCTATCGCATTGGAGTGGACTATTACAAGGAGAAAGGCATTGTGCTCGGCTCCGGTTTCTCCAGGTTCTCTTTAACCTATAACGGCATCTTCAAACCTACTTCGAGATTAACGATTACCGGTCGTGCCAATTTAAGCCAGACAGACGCCAGCCAGAAAAGAGGCGATACCTACAATGCCGCAGTAGTGGGCAACAACTTCTCTTCTTCTTTCCGTCCGGGCCCCAATAGCGGCTTTTTTGATTCATTCCTGGAATCGTATAATAAGGGGGTGAACATCGATCTTACCAGGAGAGTGTTGGCACAACTGGAAGTAAGTTATGATATCTTCAAATTCCTGAACCTTACCTCCAGGGCCTCTGGTAACTATGAATTCTACCGCACACGCAACTTTGAGCCGTCTGCTACCAGGACGGACAATAAAGCGGCAGCGTCCTATTATTCACAGGAAAGGGTCAACCTGTTGAGCGAAACATTCCTCCGCTATTACCAGACGTTCCACAAACATAGCGTTGATGTTGTGGTGGGGAATACCATCAACACCAGTGAGAACAATAACATATTGGGTGCTGCCACCGGCGGACCCAGCGACGCACAGCAGGTAATACAGGGTTATCCGCAGTCCAACCTCAAACTGGAAACACATAATATCAGATATGGATTGCTGTCCTATTACTCCAGGCTGTCTTACAACTATGATAAAAAATATTTGTTGCAAGGGGTGATCCGTGCTGACGGATCTTCCAAATTCGGTAAGGACAACCGATGGGGATATTTCCCTTCCCTGTCAGCAGGATGGGTGTTTACAGAAGAAAAATTCGTGCGCAAAAATATCGGCCGCTGGCTGAACTTCGGTAAGATCAGGGCTAGTACAGGGAAGTCCGGTACGCAGTATGAAGACAACTACCTGGCAGTAGGAGCCTATCAAACAAAGAGCGGCGATAATGCCACTTACAACAATGTACCCCTGCTGGCGCCGAACTACGGTGGTGGCAACGGTATAGCGCTGCCTCAGCTTACCTGGCAAACGACCAAAGATCAGGGTATTGGCCTGGACCTGGAGTTCTTCAACAGCCGGTTAACCATGACGCTCGATTATTACAACAAGAACACCGACGGCTTCCTGTTCCCGGATGCATTGAACAGCACCAGCGGATATGCGTCCCGCTTTGTCAACAGTGGCGCTGTAAGGAACTATGGCTACGAAGCCGCTATCACCGCCTATATTACCAGGCCGGGGAAAAATTTCCAGTATTCCACCACTTTCATCGGCGCCGTCAACCGCAATGAGCTGACGCGATTACCCGATTTCGGCAGAAGTGTGTCGAGGAGCAATTATGCCGTTGGTCAACCTTACCTGCAGATAGGCCGTCCGCTAAATGGCTTTTATTTGCTGAAGTACCTGGGAGTATATCCGGATGATGCATCTGTTCCGGTCAATAAATATACCGGCACCCGGCTGTATCCCAATACAAGCGGCTTTGCCTCGCAGGACCCGTACCGTGCAGGAGACATTGCGCTGCTGGATGTAAATGGCGATGGCAGAATCGGTGTGATGGACAATTCAGACCGTGTTTACTGCGGCGACCCCAATCCTAAATTTTCCGGCAGCTTTTCACACAATTTCAGTTACCGGTTCAAAAACAACTCCACCCTACAGTTGGACCTCTTCTTCAACTATTCTGTTGGCGGAAAAGTTTTCAATAAAGTACTGGCCGACCGTATCAAAGCCGTCAGCTGGACTGCCAGCGAAAATGTGAACTATCCCGGCGGACAAAGAAACCTGCTGGACGTATCGGACCTTGATTTCTGGCGCCCCGATCATACCCATGCCAAATACCCAGTACTGAATCCATGGCGGTACTATGGCTTGTCCAGCTATGATTTCATCGGCAACTACGAAACCAACACAGACCTGTTCCTGGAAGACGGCAGCTTTATCAGGCTCAATAACGTCAACCTCGCCTATGATTTTTCCACCTCCATGCTGAGCCGTTTACACATCAGGAGGTTGCGGGTATACGGTGGTATGAACAATGTGTTTATTCTCACCAGGTACAGCGGGGTAGATCCGGAGAACGTAGACAGTTACGGTTATGACCTTGGAAACGGGTACCCGATCCCCTACAAATTTAACTGTGGTTTCAACTTTTAATTTTAGTCATATGAAAAAGATATATTACCCAAAACATATACTGATCATCGTTTTGCTGGTGTCTGTTGCGTTCGTTTCCTCCTGCAAAAAGATACTGGAACCTGCCGTCATAGAACTGCCTACCGCGGAGAATGCCATTACCTCTTCCGCAGACGTGGAAAAAGGGATCGCCGCAGCTTACTCCTTTCTTCGTGCAGTCGTTCCCGATAAGATATTTCTCATGGGCGATGTACGTGCAGATGTGTTCTCCAGCTATAGCCAGAGTGTAAACGTTCGTGTGGAAACACCCATTGCCACCAATTCGGCCAATGCCCTTATCAACAACGGTGGTGGCAACTGGGCACAGTTCTACACCGTGATAGCACAATGTAACCTGGTACTGGAAAAAATTCCGCTGATCAATAATTACGACGAGCAGCTCAGAAAAAGACATACCGGGGAAGCCAGTTTTATCCGTGCGCTCACCTACTTTTATCTCGTGCGTTTCTGGGGGGATGTACCACTGAACCTTAAAAGCGTGAATATAGAAAATCTTGCGAGGACACCGCAGGCAGCAGTATTCGATCAGATCAAGGCAGACCTGGACGTGGCTATTGCCAACCTGGACATTGACTATGGCGATGGTGACAGAGCAGTGAGAGCTACCAGGGGTGCGGCATGGGCTATCAAGGCGCACGTGCTAGGATGGCTGCAGGATTTTTCCGGCTGTGAAAAATTATGCGACAGTGTTATTACCAAAGGAACGTATAGCCTTGTTACTGATACCACCAACCTGCTGAGCATCTTCGTTGGCAAATCAAAAGAAAGCATCTTCGAACTCAATTTTGATGCTGCTTCGAGGGAATTGCAGAAAAACCGCGTATTTAACAGAACACTGGGCAGGCCCTGGTACACCGATGCTTCAGATGGCGGTGGTGGAACTGACAGGTTCATTCTTTCTCCTTCCCAGGTGCAACTCACGACCATGTTCCCTACAGCTGTCCGTGATGCACGCTTCTTTACCTGGTTTATCAAAGAAACTGTTTTGCAACCTGTAGGTGCTGAAAAGCGGGTATTTCTAGGCAAATACAGAACGTTACAACTGAAAGGCGATACCTCTTCACAAAATATCAATGAGTCCAACATTATCATTACCCGCTTGCCGGATATCCTGCTGCTGCGTGCAGAGGCGCTCGCCCATCCGTCGGTAGGCAGGACCGGCGAAGCTATTTTGCTCCTGAACCAGGTAAGGGCCCGGGCCTTTGCTCCCGCTTATACGGGCGGCGGCATCCTGGGAGATACTATTCTGCTGGAACGCAGGAAAGAGCTGATCGGAGAAGGGCAGTATTTCTTTGACCTGGTAAGGACGAGGAAGCTGAACAAAGATTCGAAGATTACCATGACCGACTGGTACGAACGCGGTGCATGGCTGCTTCCGATCGATCAGAACATCATCGCGAAAAGTAATTTTATGATCACGCAAAACGATTTCTGGAGATAATTTTTACAGTCCCTGAAAATGATATCGTATGAAAAAGAATATTTCAATTAGAACAATCGTATTAGTTATAATAGCTGCCGCTGTGGCACTGGCTTCCTGCAGAAAGGACAATTACTATATGGACGGAGGGTTGTCAGGCCAGTCAGAAGCCGAGAAAAATCTTTCTGTATATGATTTTCTCGCGAGCAGGTCCAACCACATGTTTGATTCACTGGTAAAGATCATTGATCTCACCAATTCAAAGGCGCTTGTCAACCAGGCGAACATCACTTTTTTTGCAGTGCCTAATAAAGGCATCAGGCGCCTCCAGCTGAATTATGTGCCGGATGACAAACAAGCCCCCAAACCACTGGCCGAAATTCCGAAAGACACCTTGCTGTTGCTGCTCAACAGGTTTATTATCCCCAACGCAAAAATAACGCTGGAGCAGGCTGTAAAGGACAAGAAGAAATTCTACCGTGCCGGCAACGGAGACAGCTTATACATCTATGGTACTGACGGCGGGATAAAACCCGGCGGAAGCACAATACAAACGTCGGCCTTCACCATTGAATTTGAACACCTCAAAATCCCCGGAACAGATACCGTAAAATATGTCGGCAAGATGCAGACACATAACCTGATCACCGCCAATGCCGTTGTACATGTGCTGAATGAAGGTTCCAGTTTCGGTGCCGGGTTAAAGCAGCTGTATAACCGATAGGATACAGCCATTACATCATGTTTCAATTATTATCATCATGAAAAAAACACTGACAATAAAATACCTGTTGTGGCTGATGGTCCCGCTGTTTGTTATTTCCTGCGAGAAAGACAAGACAGATGGTTTCTTAAGTCCGGCGCTCAAATACACCAATCCATCGGTCAAGGTGAGTGTTGGCGCAACACTTATCCGGACAGGCGCCATGGTAACAGATGAATCCACCAAGCCGTTGCAGTTTACCATAGAGGCTATCCGTTATGAAAATGGTGATATAGCCGACAAAGTGATGAACTACAGGGTAGATACTTACTTCTGGAATGCTGAGTACTCCGATAAAGATAAAACAGCACAGGAAACAGATGGTAAGCGGACCAAAGTAAACCGCCCCGCTATTGATATCAACCCGGAGAATGGCGACATCATTATATATCCCGAAGCAACGGATTCCTTCCGGCTTACCAAAGGCAAATACCTCATTGATGTAAAAGTGAAGAACAGTGCAGGCGAGCAACTATTGAAAAGTGCCATGAAATTGGATATCAGCTATGCATTGCCCTACTCCTTTTTATCGCCCGGTATTGATGGGAAATTAACCGGTATTGACGGCACTTTTGAAAGGTTGTCAGAAACCGGTAATAAAATCCTGGTATATGTCTTAAAAAAAGACGGCACGCCTGTTGACCCGGAAAAACTGATAGGATATGATTACTCCACTGATCCCGCAGTGGAGGACCTAAGGGACTGGCATCACCTGGGACTGAACAACCCGACGAAGTACACCGCTTTCCCGGACCACCTGGAACTGGAAGTGGAGACCTTTCCGATACCTTATGTGCAGGGCAAGGTGCGCAGAATTGACCTGTACAACAACGGTGATATTAATGGCGATTACTTTAATTTCTGGTTTGACTTTGCTATCCGGAAACCTGGTATATGGAAAATCACTATCCAACTGAAGTATAATTGAGCCCTGAATCAAATCCCCCTGCCTGCTTCCTTTCCAGGGAGGCAGCAGGGGATTGATGGCAGCCATTTCCCCGGCAGATTTGTAAATGATAATATACCAACATATATTTGTTCAATACAATCATTTACATATAGTACATATGCGTACACCCAAACTATCGACTATTCTATTACTGGCCGTGATTGCAGCGCTTTTTTTCATTCCTTTCCTGGGGCGTGTGCACCTGTTCGATTGGGACGAGATCAACTTTGCTGAATGTTCCAGGGAAATGCTGAAGCTGGACGATTATACCAGGATTTATGTCAATTTTAAGCCGTTTTGGGAGAAACCGCCCATGTTCTTCTGGATGCAAAGCTTGTCCATGAAAATATTTGGGGTCAATGAATTTGCTGCACGCTTTCCCAACGCTGTTTGTGGCATCGTAACGCTGATAGTACTTTTCGTTTGTGGTACCCGGTTATACGATAGAAAGTTTGGTATTCTTTGGGCGTTGGCCTTTGGCGGCTCCCTTTTCCCTAATATGTACTTTAAATCCGGTATTATCGATCCGTGGTTTAACCTGTTTACCTTCCTGGCACTCTACTACTTCATATTGTACCACTGGAAGCGAAACGGATTTGATAAGGAAGGGCTGGATAAAAAACCGGTCGTTTATGCCGTTTGGTCGGGTATTTTTATGGGGTTGGCCATCCTTACCAAAGGACAGGTAGCGCTGATGGTGTTCCTGATGGTATTGGGCGTGTATTTCATTTACAACCGTTTCAGGATCTATTTTAACTGGTGGCATGCGTTGCTGTTCCTGATCGTGACAGCTTTGGTTACCCTCACCTGGTACGGATACGAAACAGCCAAAAACGGCCCGTGGTTTATTACTGAGTTCTTAAAGTACCAATACCGTCTCTTTACCACTCACGATGCCGGACAGGCAGGCTTCTTCGGGTATCACTACATAGTGCTGCTCATCGGCTGTTTCCCGGCCTCTCTTTTTGCGATCCCCGCCTTCTTCAAAGGACGTTACACCAGCAAGTATGATAAAGATTTTAAAATCTGGATGATCCTGTTGTTCTGGGTGGTAACGGTTTTGTTTACCATAGTACAATCCCGTATTATCCACTACTCGTCGCTCGCCTGGTTCCCGGTTACCTTCCTCGCCGCCTATTCCTTTTATAAATGGGATAGAAAAGAGATGGATTACAAAAAATATGTGGGCGTATTAACCACCATCCTGGGAGCGATTATTGCCATCGTACTGCTGGCTGTTACGCTGATTGCCCTCAATATCAAACGACTGATACCTTATGTTCACGACACCTTTGCGCAGGCCAATATGGCTGCCGATGTACACTGGAGCGGACTGGAAGGTTCAGTGGGCATCCTGATGGTAGTGACTATTATTATAGGATTAATACAGTTGCGCAAACACGCCTTTATCAAAGCTGCCACCGCTTACTTTGTAGGAACAGGCCTGGTTATTTTCATGGCCGCCGCTATCATTGTGCCGAAAGTGGAGAAGTACTCACAAGCCGCCGCAATTGAGTTTTTCGAGCAGCGCCAGGGAGAAGATTGTTATGTGACCTGCTTAGGTTACTGGAGCTACGCCCCTTTCTTCTATACCCACAAAGAGAAGCCAACGAATCCAAACTCTTATGAGGAATCCTGGCTGTTATCAGGCGATATTGACAAACCGACTTATTTTGTCACCAAAGTAGACCGGGTAGATGATTACAAACAATATTCCTTAAAAGAGCTGTATCGTAAGAATGGATTTGTATTCCTGAAAAGAGAAATACCGGTGAAGTAACCGGTTATAGGATAAAAAAAAGGCGTTGAAATAATTTCAACGCCTTTTCTTTTATTATTTGAAGCCGGTATGCTATTTCTTTTTCTTACGGGAGAAGAACCGCAATACCTTACTGATCACTTTATCGTTTGACCCCAGCATACCTTTGATTTCTGTATAAACAGCCACCATGGTATTATCCAGTTTCACCATAAATTTCTTTTTCTCTTCCCCGGGGCGTACCATGTAATGGGTAGCTCTGCGGAAAGGCTGAGCTTCTTCGGTATAATAATACAGCGCGATGGATCTCCTGTGGCGGTCTTCCGGGCAGGTAGTCGGTTCCGGATGGCCGTGGTAGGAATCGGCGTCTGTATTAAAAATCACGCAGCGATTAAAAATGGGCAACACTTTCTTTTCGCAAGCCTTCATCTGTGTATCCCACAGTTCCAGCTTACCGCCCCACTCCTCTACCCAGTCGGGGTTGAGGTATACCAGCACATTTACCCGGCGCTGCCAGTGACGATGGTGCGGATGTACCGTGAAATCGGCATGGATATTCAGGTAACCGCCTCTTTTGGACTGATGTATGCCGCCTCCTTCCAGGAGGTCATCTTTCATCAAACCTTTGATGCCCGTCAACGTACTAAGAAATTCCAGGAATTCGGGAGAATTCAGTTCATTGATCGTCCGCTTGATAGTGGCTGGCAAGAGGTCGAGTTTATTCAACCCGGCTTTGTTTTCATTGTAATGAACATAGTTGATCCATCCTTCTTCCTCATTCAATTTATCAAACTCCCGGGCGCAGGTAGCCAACACATCGGGATTCATGAAATTTTCCAATACAATATGAGGATAAGGACTGGCCCCCTGGTAATCATTGCTTAGCGTAGGCAACTGAGCATTCCAATGAGCATAATCGAATAATTGCGTGTTTTCCGCTGTTTCAGTGATAGTTTGCACTTAGTGAGTTTTTAGGCATGACCTTCAAAGGAGCCATAAATATAATGTAAATATTATTCGTTTTAGCAAGAGGATCGTCAAAATATTTTCCCCCTGCGCCCACCAGCCATGCTTCAGGGCCACCTGACAGTAACCACCCGCTTTCAGGGTCATCAGGCGTAAGAGCCCGCTACTTGCCGAAGTATATGGGATATTCAATCCAGGGCCTGTCTTTTGCATATATGGCATAGGCGAGCGTAATCCTATCCTCCTCCTGACCGAGTGAACAAAAATAGATATTTGTGCCGTGTACAAATAGGTCATCATTTCAGTCGCGTTGCGTTATTTTTTCGTTACTTATTTTTCACCTGTAAGCTGTTATACCCTTTTCTTATATGCCGCCAGCGCGGCGTCCACCAGCTTTTTCAGCGCGGCACTGTGTATGGCGCCTTCATCGGGAATCTCCACATAACGGGATATTTTACCGGTACCTTTTAATATGCCCGCAGGATCAGGCAGCTCGTTGCCTTTATAGAACCCCAGTTTTACGCCCTTTTGCGAAGGGATAATGGTGCAGATCATCTCCGTGTATTTGTGACCGTAACTATAAGCGATCATTTTGGCCGGCACATCCAGCTGCTCCATGATACCTGGCAGCATGTCGCGCAGGCCCTTCACCCGGGTGGCCACTGTTGCGGGATAAGCGTCCAGGAAGGATAATATGTCTGTGTCCATCTTCATAAAAAATCAGCGCTTGTATGTAAGTTACCTCAAAAAATTATTATGGCTATATTCGCCCGGAGAGTGTAACCACCATGGACGAGATAACAGCTTACCTGCAAATGAAGGCAGGCCCCTCTTTTCAGCCGGAAGACCCGGAATGGGGCAGCCTGATGGACAGTGCCAGTGTCCGCACTTATAAAAAGAATGAAGTCATCCTGAAAAGAGGTAAACGAAGTGAAGAAGTATTACTGGTAGCCGAAGGTATTCTGGCCTCCGAATTCAGTGTGGAAGACAAAACGGTGATTGGCCGGTTCTTTCTCCCCGGCGCCCTTTGCAGCAATTTCGACAGCCTGCTGACACAGGTGCCTTCCCGGTTTCAGATAGTGAGCGTTACTACTTGTCAGGTGATCAGTATCCCGGCGGTGGAGTTTCTCCGGCACTATTACCGGAGCAATGGCCCCGGTGTGCTGTTCAGGAAAATGATCCTGGAGATCATGGCGGAAGATATCTGGTTGACCGATATGAAACTCCTCTACAGTAAAGAAGAAATGGTGCACCAGCTGCGGGAACATTACCCCGATATTATCCGGCTGGTACCCTATAAACATATCGCCATGTACCTGGGCATTACCGCGGAAGCCTATAGCCGCATACTCAAAAAAAGCCAGCATAAAACTTAACCCTGATCAAGTTTTCCAACCTCCTGTCCAGTCTACATTTGATCTGTCATTTTAATCATTCATCAAAAAGAAGATCATATGAAGACAGGAACAGCATTGGAGAAAGAACTGTTTACAGATATTGACCATTTACTCTCAGCCCGGCCACTGCCGCTGGAAACAGGCATCCATCGTTTATCCAATGGTATGTTGCAGGTATCCGTGCGCACAGACCTCCACGGTTGCAGGGGCCGTATGGTGGACTGGTGGTTTAAATTCTTCGAGACCACGCAGCATATCAAATGGTGGCACCCGCATGACCACGTGCAGCACGGTGGCTGGGACCAGCACTGGAAGCGGCATGAGAACTATATTGGCGCCACTATCCAGGCCACCGAGTCGCTGGGTAGTATCCCACCCGTGCCCGCCACCATCAAGTTCCATCATCCGGCGGAAGTATTCAACCCGCATCAGCTGGAAGTAGCCTATGCGCGGAACGAGGTATCCGCCGCCGTATATGCACGTATCGGCTTCGGTAAGGACACCCCGCAGGACGCCAACGGAGATCCCCTTGACGGCTACATGTTTCACATACTGCGCGATACAGCATGGGGCTGCGTGCTGCGGAGCCGTTTCTACCTTGGCGCACAACATCCTGTACCGGACGAGACAGGGTTACAACTGATGGTACATTGTTACTCCGAGTTCAGCTACCTCTCCCACTTTCTGCCATCGCTCTATTACGCGGAAAATCAAAACGGCGACCACGCGCCCAAGCTCTGGTAGCCTCTTCTTCATCCGATTTCAATACTTATGCAGAAATTATCTGTAACAGGCACCGCCACGCTCCTGCTGACCAGCTGCCTGACCATTATGGTAGGAACGGCCATTGCGCCATCGCTCAACATCATAGCCCCCCGGTTGCATATGGACACGATGGGCAAATGGCTGATCACTTTACCATCTTTGGGTGTGATAGTATTCTCTCCGCTTACCGGGGCACTGATAGACCGCAGGGGTGCTTACACCACCATGCAGGCCGGACTGGCAGGCTACGGCCTGCTGGGCATAGCAGCGGTGCTTCCGTTGCCCCCCATGCTGATACTCTCTATCCGCTTCCTGCTGGGAGGCGCAACCGCAGCCGTCATGGCTGCCGGCACCGCCTTGCTGGCCACCCATTTTCAGGGAGAAGCACGGCTCAAAATAATGGCAGCGCAAGGCATGGCCATTGAACTAGGTGGCGCGCTGTTCCTCCTCGCCGGCGGCATACTTGGCGATATCGACTGGCGGCTACCCTTCTGTATTTATCTGTTGGCATGGGTACTGTGGCTGATGATGACGGGCACCGTTCCGCAAAGCCCGCAACCCCAGGCGGCAAACAGCTCCGGTAAGGGGACAGCACCCGCGGCAGTCTATGTGATTGTAGCCGGAGCAGCGGCAGCCATGTTGCTCTTTTTCACGTGTATCCTTCAACTGCCGGAACTACTGCACCAGCGTTTTCAATTCAGCGCCACGCAGACGGGCTACTATATGGGCGCCGTGTCCCTGCTGGCGGTGATCGCCGCAGGCAGACTAACAGTAATGGTAAAACGTACTTCAGAACGATTTACGCTTGCTACCGGTTTTGCGCTGCTGGCAGCCGGGAACCTGTTACTGAACAGCGCCGGTCAACTGCCACCGCTGCTGCTCGCAGCCCTTTGTCTTGGCGGCGGATTCGGATTTACCATACCACTATTAAATCATATGACCGTCAACGTTAGCACTGCCGACAACCGGGGCGCCAGCCTGGGATATTATGCCATGGCTGTTTTCGGAGGACAGTTCCTCGCCGTCTTCGTTGTGATACTGCCGCACCTCTTCCTGTTCACAGGTATCGGCGGTGTTATCATCTCCCTGATGATCATCATCCCGTCAATGAAAAAAAATCAATAATCCTGAAATATATTTTTATGAAACCAGAAGAAGCAAATCAACTCCTGCAACCCGGCTACCTGCCTTTTGAAGCCGGTTACCAAAGACTCGACAACGGTATTCTTTTAGTAGCCGCACGCAGCAGCCTTATTAACGTAAAAGGACATATGATCGACTGGTGGTTCAGCTACGTGCATACCACCGAACAATACAAACAATGGCATCCGGAAGATCATGTGTATAGCGACTGGATAGGGGAACGTGGCACCGGCAACTATATCGGAGGCACCCACATCGCACATGAGAGGCTGGGCGGTGATACGGTACACAAACTGAAAATCAATTTCCGCCCTCCTGCTGAACTGCTGGCAATCGAACATTTTGCAGCGGCAGGCGTGAGCACCGCCGTACATGCGCGCCTCGGAGAAGATGGCGCCCCCGGCTGGACAGCTAAAATGGTCCACCTCGTAAGAGACACCCCCTACGGCTGCGAAATGAGAAGCCGCTTCTGGCTCGGCTGCTTCGCTGACAACCATCTGCAAAATGACTATGACACACGGGTACGCATATACCCTGATGAAGTAGGTATCGGTTTACAGAAACATTGCCACGAAGAAATGAGCATCCTCGGGCAGTTCCTGCCGGAGCTATACAAGTCACAGCATGGGTGATCAACAGCCCTCTGTTGGTTTTACCCGCCAACAGAGGGTTTATGAAATCTCTAGCGGACGATTAAGGTCCATGTAGTGCACATATGACCAAGAATTGCAGGAACCAGCACTGTATAAATACCGAGATATGCTATCAACATAGGACTATGCTTTTTAAGCCAACCTTTCTGTTTATAAAAATGGATAGTTGCATCCACCAATCCGGGTAAAAGAAAGCTAAACAGATAAAGTATCATAAGTTCCGACACCAGCGTCAGCAAAGGGCTGGGACGCCAAAAGCTAAGACCCCATATTAGTACCTGCAACCCAACCAGCAATCCTAGTGGCAAAATCAACCACTTGATGATACCATTTTTCTCCTGCATTCCGTAATAGATCCTCATTCCGACTGCGACAAACAAGAAACCACAAAATTTAGGAGCATCCAAAAAATTGAAATTGAATTTTTCCATCAGTGTGACAACTATCAAAACAAGGCTTGATAAAAAGTCTCGGCGCTTTAGAAATTGTAGTAATGGCTCTATATTTTTCCGTTTGCCCATAAAATTATTTTAAGCAACGAAAATAGAATTTACCTTAAGAGCTATCTGTTATGCAGCGGTTATGCAGCGGTTATACCGCTATTTTAGCGACGCAATTAATATGTCCGCAATCGTACATTTCCCTGTACCAAAAACGGACATTTCCGGAGGTTTACCAACTCATAATACTATTATAACCAAAAACTTAAGAGGCTGGCATCTTTTTCGTCGTACCGGGTAACATGTTCAGGAACTACTTCAACATCGCTATTCGGAACCTGTTCCGCAATAAAGGTTTTTCGCTGATCAACATCGGCGGATTAGCCATTGGTATGGCCAGTGCCATCCTTATTTTACTATGGGTGAAAGACGAAGTCGGCTACGACCGCTTCCATAGCAAATCAGACCGGTTATACCAGGTATGGTCCAACGACAGCATACAAGGTAAGATCAGGTCCATGGCCATTACCCCGGAAATCATGGCTCCCTCCCTGAAAACCGATTACCCGGAGATAGAAGAAGCCACGCGTGTACGCTGGACACGCAACCTGCTGCTGGCCCCGCAACAGGACAGAAAACTGATGTCCGCCGGTGCGGTGGTTGATCCCGGTTTTCTCTCCATGTTTTCCTTCCCGCTCCTGGCAGGAAACGAACAAACTGTATTAAAAGACCCGAACAATATTGTCATCACGGAAAAATTAGCACAGAAACTTTTTCAACATGATGACCCGATAGGGAAAATAATAAAAGCAGGCAGCGTAGATTATACAGTGTCCGGCATCCTGAAGAACCTTCCGGACAACACACAATTCAGCTATGCGGAGTATCTGCTCTCCTACGAAAAAGAAACACTGGCCGGTCATATCGATAAAGACTGGAGCAACGTTTCCGTTTCTACTTTTGCGCTGCTGCGCCCCAACGCCTCCATGGAGGTAATCAACCGGAAAATCCGGCGTATAGCCCCCGAACATGCCAAAGATGCCGGCACCGAATCATTCCTGTACCCTGTCAGCCGCCTACGGCTATACGACCATTTTGAGAACGGCATACCGGTGGGTGGCCGCATTACCACCGTACGAACATTCTTTTTGGTAGCCATGATTATCCTGCTGATTGCCTGTATTAATTTCATGAACCTGTCCACTGCCAGAAGCGGTAAAAGGTCTAAGGAAGTAGGCGTACGTAAAGCAGTGGGCGCACAGAAACATTCGCTTATCCTCCAGTTCCTGACAGAATCTATCACACTGGCCGTTATAGCTGGTCTGATAGCGTGGCTTATTGTGGCCATCAGCCTGCCTGCTTTTAATCAGATCACCGGCAAACAGTTGCACCTGGAATATAGTAACCCATATTACTGGTTGTCCGGTATTGGTTTCATCATACTGACCGGCACATTGGCCGGCAGTTATCCTGCTTTCTTCCTTTCCGGTTTCAAACCCGTATCCGCACTCAAAGGATCGAACAAAGGCGTTCATACGCTCATCACGCCACGCCGTGCCCTGGTGGTATTACAATTTACTTTCGCCATTGTACTGATCATCTGCACGATCGTTGTTACCAAACAAATCAGGTATGGGGAGAACAGGAAAACCGGTATCGACATGGACAATCTCGTGCATGTATTCCTGAATGATGAAATGAACAAGAACTTCCACCTGATCAAACAGGAACTGATTGCTTCAGGCTATGCCACCTCCGTATCCAAAGTCATGTCGCCGTTATCTGAAAACTGGGCGTATGGATTGAGCCTGCGCTGGAAGGGCAAACCGGAAAACATGAAGGTGCAGGTGAACCGGTATACTTCGGAGGGCGACCTGGTCAAAACAGCCGGCATGCGGCTGATACAGGGCAGAGACATCGACTTAAAACAATACCCCACTGATTCCACCGCCTGCCTGATCAATGAAGCGGCCGTGAAACTGATGGGCTTTAAAGATCCCATCGGACAGGAAATTTTTGATGACCCGGACAACTTTCATGTAGTGGGCGTAGTCGGAGATTTCATACAGGAGTCACCGTACATGCCCGTAAAGCCCATCATCATAAAAGGCCCGAAAAGCTGGACAGGAACGGTTCTCGTAAAGCTGAACGATCAACAGCCCCTTGCCGCCAATATTGCTGGCATGGAAAAGGTGTTCAAAAAATATAACCCCGCTTTTCCTCTGGAAATCAATTTTGCCCACGACGCCTATGCCAGCAAATTCGGGAATGAACAATTCACCGGTAAACTGGCGGCCATCTTCGCAGGACTCACCATTTTCATCTCCTGCCTTGGATTATTCGGGCTGGCAGCGTTTATGGCTGAAAGCCGCTTCAAAGAGATCGGTATCCGGAAAGTGCTGGGTGCTTCTGTGAGCAATATTGTAGTATTGCTATCGGGGGATTTTGTGCAACTGGTGGTGATAGCCGTTCTGATAGCTTCCCCTGTTGCCTACTGGATCAGTCAACAATGGCTGAAGGAGTTTTACTACCGGATAACACCTGGTATCGGAATATTCATCGCAGCCGGTATGCTCGCGATCATCATAGCTCTTTTAACGGTCAGCTCACTAGCCATCAAAGCGGCACTCGCTAATCCGGTTAAAAGTATAAAACCGGAATAAGATCACTGGCAGTGGTCCTATTCCGGTCACATGGATTTTTTCAGGTTGCCTTTATCAAATACCTCCGTCCAGGTTTATCCCGGTATCCCATTCAGCAATCTGTCCAGTCCTTCCTTTTCAAACAGTAATTTACCAAACTTCAGCCGCGACCAACCTCTTTTCAAAACGTAGGTATGCCTGGGCATCCCTTCTTCAATCATGGCTTCCAACTGATAAGCTTCAAAGCTGTCGCTGGGCAAGAGATCATCGAGCTGATAGAGATGTGTGGAAACCATAAACAGGGAGCCTTTCTGTTGTGACAATCCCTTTACCGTAGAACAGGTGATATCAATCGCGTCGTCAATATTTGTTCCGCAGAAAAGCTCATCAAATACCGCGAAACACTTTTTCCCTTTTACAGCCTGCTGCATGATCGTTTTCAGGTTCATGATCTCCTGCATAAAATGGCTGTAACCACTTTGGATATCATCCGTCACGTTAATGGAAATCAGGAACTCATCATAAAATGGCACTTCGCATCGTTGTGCCGGCACGGCCAGGCCAAGGTGCGCCAGCAGCACGCAAATAGTGACAGATTTGAGGACTGTGGATTTGCCAGCCATGTTAGGCCCTGTCAGCAACATCACATTGTTGCGGGTACTGAAATCATTGCGGACAGGATTTTTGAGCATGGGATGATAAAACTGCTCCAACAGCAATACCTCCTGCGTGAATACCGGGAAAACAAAGTTCCGTGTTTTAATGCCTTTCGCCACCGACCAGATAGCTTCAAACTCAAACAAGGATTGCCAGAAATGTTCCAGCTCATGGCTGGCATCCTTCTTCAGCAGCCATTTCAACAACCCGGAAATATCATGGATGGATAACGCCGTTCCCCTGCTTACCGCCATGGCCAGTTGCGCGGTTTCGGTTCCGGAGAGGAAGGTACAAATCCTTTCAGGACAAGATTGAAATGCCCCTGGAAATTTCACCTGTTCTATCTTCTCAAAATATTGTTTGTATAAGCGATCAAAAAACAGGACCGTCTGTGCACAACTCGCCTTCAGGCGGTGTTTATCCTTACTGAACATCAAAAAAAACCTGTCCGGCCCTTCTTCTCCGTAGTAGTGTTTCAACGTTGTGGTGAAGCGGTGAACTTCCTCAAAATCGTACCGTTGATACCTGAGATCTTCCAGTATATCCCATTGTTCCACAAAAGCGCGCAGTAATACCTGTCTGGCCATCACATGATCACGGGTCAACCCTGCTCTGTCAAACAGCGCATTCAGGGATGCTTTTGCGCCGGAATTGTTGGTATAATCAAACAACGATATTATTTCCCGGTTGATATAGGTTTTCTCTGTCATCATTCAAAAGAGACTTTGAAGGCCTGATTGCAAAAATCAAGCCTTCTTAAGCCCTGGTCATTTTCGTATAGTATTCAACGTAAGTTTATATTTTTAACGCCCCCCTGAATCCTCTTACCGCATAATAAGAAGATGCCCCGTTATGATAAACGAAAACATGATCATAACGGCGGTCACAAAACAGTGCTCCGCCCAATTTCCTGATAGCGGCCGGCGTTTCTATCCAGCTGGATGTTTTCAGGTCAAATTTCCCCAGCTGTTGTAATTCCCGGTATTGCTCTTCTGTCAGCAAGGTGATGCCGATGGCCTCTGCCATGTCCAACGCACTGTCTCCCGGTTTATGTTCTTTCCTGGCGTCCAGCGCCTCCCGGTCGTAACACACATTCCTTCGCCCTGCGGGCGTTTCCGCGGCACAATCATAAAATGTGTACTCCCCCGTCTTTTTGTCAAACCCCACCACATCCGGTTCTCCACCGGTTTCTTCCATGATCTGAAGCGACCATAGTTTGTTGCCGCTGGCTTTCAGCTTTGCTTCCACCTCTTTCCATTCCAGGCCTTTATGCCTCGGCATGTTTTTTTCAAAACGTGATTTCAGTGTAGCCAACAGCGTAGCCTGTTGCTCCGGTGATAATTTCTGTTTGTTACTGTTACTTTTGCCCATATTACAGGTTGTTTGGAGGATGAAGGATCACCACGTAGGGGAAGCGTGCTGGCTCCGGTTAATCAGATAGTTTGTCTCAAAGATAATAAGCCTGTTAAAACCGGACATAGTTGTTTTAAAACCGAACAATATAAAATATTTTATAAATCATAATTCATTACATTTAAATAGATTATTTTATGGCATTATTATTCAGACCTGACCGCAGACTAACTCCTTTTTCATGTTGCTGAATTACTTCAAAACAGCCTGGCGCAGCCTGATCAACCACAAAGCCTATAGCGCACTGAACATTTTCGGACTGGCCATCGGGATGGCAGTAGCGCTGCTGATTGGGTTATGGGTACACTACCAGTTTTCCTATGACCGTTTTCTGCCGGGTTATCAGCATACTAACCAGGTAATGTACAGGACCGTTTATAACGGCGATATCCTCACGCAGCGGTCTACCGCCTATCCGCTGGCGGAAGTACTAAAAAAGGAAGTCCCCGGTGTCCGGTATGTAGTGCAAACAGATTGGACATCCTCACACGGACTGGTGGCAAAGGAGAAAAAGTTGTACCTGAATGGCGTAACAGCCGGCCCCGATTTCCTGAAAGTGTTTGAATATCCGCTGTTGCGTGGCAAAGCCGGCGATGTGCTGAATGACATGCATTCCATTGTACTCACAGCATCCACTGCAAAATCACTGTTCGGTGATGCAGACCCTATCGATCAGATCGTCCGTATCGATAACCAGACAGACTTAAAAGTGACGGGCATATTGGAAGATGTACCCACCAACTCAACTTTCCAGTTCAATTATATCATACCACTGGACTACATGGTAAAAGTGCAGCACTGGGGCACCCAATGGGGCAACAACAGTCTCCAGACGTTTGTAAGCCTCGAGCCTAATGTTTCTTTTGACCAGGTATCTGCCAACATGAAGATGCTGTTGAAAAAATATAGCGTGGACGAATACAGCATCGCCAAAAGCGAGCTGTTCATGCAACCGATGAAACAGTGGCACCTGCAGGCAGAATTTAAGAACGGCGTAGTTGCAGGCGGATTACTGGACTATGTGAAGATGTTCAGTATTATCGGGCTGTTGGTTTTGTTGATTGCCTGTATCAATTTTATGAACCTCTCTACCGCCCGTTCTGAAAAACGGGCACGGGAAGTGGGTATACGAAAAGCGATCGGTTCTCACCGCAATGACCTTGTATTCCAGTTCTTATTGGAATCACTGATGATTACCCTGATCTCCTTTATGATTTCGTTGCTGCTGGTACAGGTGACACTTCCGGCTTTCAATGCCCTTACCAACACGCATATCCGTATCCCTTACGACAGTGCTGTTTTCTGGTGTATACTGATGGCCTATGTGCTGCTGACAGCCTTGTTGGCAGGAGGAAGGCCAGCGTTCTATCTCTCTTCCTTCCAGCCGGTGAAGGTACTGAAAGGGACCATGCAAACCGGAAAAGCCGCCTCATTGCCGAGAAAAGCGCTGGTGATGGTACAGTTCACCTGTTCCGTTGCACTGATGATCAGCACGATTGTCATCTATCAGCAGATACAACATGCCAAAGACCGCCCTACCGGTTACGATGCGCAACGGCTGATGATGACTGACAACAGTCCGGACATAAACCAAAACTACGAAGCGCTGAAAAACGACCTGCTGCAAACCGGCGTGGTAGCCAGCGTCACTAAGTCTTCCAGCCCGGTTACCGGTATCTGGATGACCAATAACATCCGGGAATGGCAGGGCAAACAACCCGGCGAATCGCTGGAATTAGGCACCACCGCCGTTTCCGATGCAGATTACTTTAAAACCACCGGCATGACGATTGTTGCCGGCAGGAACTTCTCCGGCAACCTGGGAGCTGACACCAACTATGTGATACTGAATGAATCGGCCGTTAAACGTATGCGCCTCAAAGACCCTATCGATCAGATCATCCGTTGGAGCGACCCGGTGAAAGTCCAGAAAGTGATTGGTGTTGTAAAAGACGCCCTGATGGGTTCTCCCTATTCATCAGTACCACCCTGCATGTTCCTTTACAATCCTGATTGGGCGAATGTCATCACCTACCGCTTATCGCCGGGTGTACCTACCGATAAAGCGATCGCCACACTGACAACCGTCTTCAACAAACATAACCCGTTCTATTCCTACCGGTATCAGTTCATCAACGATGCGTATGCCGACAAGTTCAGGTTCGAAACACTGGTAGGTAACCTGGCCGGCGTGTTTGCCGTACTGGCCATTTTCATTTCCTGCCTGGGCCTCTTCGGCCTGGCGGCTTATATGGCAGAGCAACGCACCAAAGAAATCGGTATCCGGAAAGTGTTGGGAGCTTCCATATCCCAGGTGTGGCTGCTGCTTTCCAAAGATTTTGTAGTCCTGGTGGTATTAAGCTGTATCGTTGCCGCACCACTCACCTGGTATGTGTTGCAGCGGTGGTTACAGCAATATGAGTACCGGATCAATATCAGCGTCGGCGTATTGCTCATTACCGCATTGGGCGCGGTGACGATTACCATTATAACCGTGAGTTTTCAGTCCATCAGAGCAGCACTGGCAGATCCGGTAAAAAGCCTGAAGGCAGAGTAAAACATATAATAGCGGCCATTTGATAATGGCCGCTATTAATTAATAGACCCTGTGTTTTATCCATGCTGCCATATAAGCCAATACATCAGGAGCGATCGTTTGCTCAATGTCCGGGTATTCAGCAAGAAGCCCTGATTTAGCGTTTTGGAACAAATGATTTTTCCCGGGAAACAATTTAATGGTGACTTGTTTGTTGCCCCCGTCACGCAATGCTTTTTCAATGCGGGGCAACTGTGCCGGCAACACCTGTACGTCTTTACTGCCGTTGATGGCCAACACCGGACATTTCACTTTTTGCAGTATCGCGGCCTGGTTACGGAAAAAGTCTGCCCGCCTTGGGCCTGACAAAAAAGGATAAAACTCTTCTGCATGCAGAGGTTGCGTTAGTTCCATGATTTCCCGGTCGCGGGCAGAGAGTTGGGCCACCTCCTTATCGAACGGTAGCAATGCCGCCGCCAGTTTTATTTTCGCGATGCTGTCATTCGGTTCCGCTCCTATCACTTCCAGGACTTTGTCCATCAGCCTGACGTTTACTTTAATAGCCGCTGCACTGGCGCCACTCCCCTTGCCGACGGCCGTGATGGATTCATTATAGGCGGTGGCCATATCCGACGCGCTGCCGGCCATCAGCACCGCATAGGCCACATCTGGTGAAGCCGCGGTGATAGGCGCTATTTCTCCGCCGAGGCTGTGCCCTATCAGTCCAATGGCACGAGGATTCACTTCTTTCCTGGATTGCAGGTAACGTACCCCTGCCAGCGCATCCTCCGCGAAGTCTTCATTGGTAGCAGATTCATAATTCCCGGTACTTTTACCCACGCCGCGGTCATCTGCCCGCAGCACCGCGATGCCTGCCCTGGTGAGGTAATCCGCCAGCACCAGGAAAACCTTGTGGGTGAAAATTGTTTCGTTGCGGTCACTGGGGCCGGAACCGGGAATAAGCACCACTGCCGGGAAGGGGCCTTTCCCTGTAGGCAGGCTAAGCGTACCTGACAGCGATACGCCCGCATGGCGGTTCTCAAACGTCACCTCCTCCTCCTGGTACGGCAGTGGCGGGACCGGCTCCTGCGGCCGCTTCTGCGCAGCAACCGGCAGCGCGTCACGCTTTTTCAGCTCGAATGAAAATTTGCGTTTGTCCTTCATCAGGAAAAAGCCCGAAAGGGTACTGTCGTTGATCAGCCGGCCTTCATAATGTGTGCTCATGGCCGGGATGTCCATTTTCAGCTGTCCCCCGGCGGCGACCAGGTTCTCCGTTTCGATATTAAAAACCTTCTGGTTGATGATATGCATGCGTGACCGGAGCTGTCCCGCGCTGTTCGCAGAAATTTCAAAGGCTACTTCCGGAGGCTCCATCCCGGTGAGGTTCACCGTTCCTACCCAAATACCTTTCAGGTCCTGTGCGTTGATGGAAGACGTTAGCGTTAGTAACAAGAGTGATGTAAAATACCGTTTCATGTGTTGTGATTTACGGCAAACTTAGCCATGTATCCAACGCCGGTCACGGCCATTACACCAACAACGGGGACGGCTATCCGTACCTTCCGGTTAAAACTGTCAACGCAGTTCAAATAAAAAAACAACAGTTCGTCAACTCTTTTTCCCCATACACCGGAATAGCTTTACATTCATCCGCAAATCACCGCACTTGAAAAGAAAAAGCATAGAGGTTATCATTCACGTGTTCATCTGGACCGGCGCCTATCTGCTCTTTGCCTTTGTAGCCAATACCATTGGCGTTTTCAGCAGCAGAGAGCATACGCTTTTTTATCCGCTGACGGTGGGTACGCTGATCAATGCTGCTATGTTTTATACAGCATCGCTCATCATGATCCCCCGGGGAGCAGCACTGAAAAACAAGAAACCACTGGTGTTACAACTGCTGTTACTTTTTATTGGCACTACTATCCTGAAGTCTGTGATCGATTTTCTCTTTTTTGACAGCATCGTGTCTACACAAAAAGAACCTTTTGAAGAGCAGATAATCATTAATATCGTCTTCGATTTCATCCTGCTAAGCCTCGCCATGGGATATGGTTTCACACGTACCTGGATAAAAAAAGAAGCGCAGCAGCAGGTGATGCAACAGGAAAAACTGAAAGCTGAACTGAACTTTCTGAAAGCGCAGATCAATCCACATTTTCTTTTCAACACGCTCAATACCGCTTATGCCAGCGCCACCCTATATGGCGATGCCCGTACCGCTGGTATTATCGATAAACTCAGCTACCTGATCAGGTATATGTTGTATGAAAGCAATGAAGACCGGGTATTGCTGGAGCAGGAAATCACGTACATCGAAGATTATATTGAATTGCAACAATACCGGATATCCGATGAGATCCGGGCGGATATCCGGTTTCACCACCAGGCAGACAGCCATCATCAAATTGCGCCGCTGTTATTGCTTCCGTTTGTGGAGAATGCCTTTAAACATGGCATCAGGCTGGGAGAACTCTCCTACATCGACATACAGTTATCAGTGGTGGACAATATATTATCTTTCTATGTAAAAAACAGTGCAGGAGGAACGCCGGCAGCAGCCATGCCGCAGGTGGGCGGCGTAGGACTGGCCAATGTAAAAAAGCGGCTCTCGTTGCTATACCCTTCAGCACATCAACTGCATATCCATAACAGTGATCATCATTTTGATATCCTGCTTGAAATAAATTTAAACAGCCATGAAATGTATAGTGGTGGATGACGAACCTTTAGCCCTGGCATTAACGCAACGGTACATTGAACAAACGCCCCAGCTTCAGTTGGCCGGCAGCTTTACCAATCCATTTAAAGCCATGGACTATCTCTTGCGGGAGGAGGTAAATCTATTGTTCCTCGACATCAATATGCCGGGATTGTCCGGCATGCACCTGCTGGCTTCCCTGCCAGTGCAGCCCATGGTGGTGTTTACCACCGCCTATGCAGAATTTGGGGCAGAAAGTTATGAGTATAACGCTGTTGACTATCTGCTAAAACCCATTAACTATCCCCGCTTCCTGAAAGCTGTTAATAAAGCCATCGCAGCCGCCAACACAAGATCAACCGGCACCCCTGCGGACGAGGAGATCGTGATCAAAAGCGGTTCGCAGTGGCACCGCGTCCGGATAGATCACATCCTGTATATTGAAGCTGCCGGCAATTATATGCAGTTTCATATGGCAGAGAAAAAACTGATGGCCCTGATGAGCATGAACGAACTGATGGAACTATTGCCTGCTCAGCATTTCATCCGGATACATAAATCTTATGTCATATCCCTCCGGCATATTACGATGTACGAAAAAAACATGGTGATGTTACATAAACTGTCATTACCGATAGGGCTCACCTACCGGCAACAGTTCCTCGAACGGTTAAACCGCAAATAACGGCTTCAAAAATAATTCTTGAACATTCATTCAACAAACATATCTTTGCATCATTATGGCAAGGAACAAAGAATTTGTATTGGAAGAACGCCTTGAAAATGCAAAGGACGTATTCTGGGACAAGGGGTATTACAATACGTCCATGAAGGACCTCGTCAACGCTATGTCTTTGAATCCCGGCAGTATATACGGTACTTTCAGGGACAAACATCAGTTGTTCCTGGAAAGCCTGAAAATGTACAGCGTGCAAACGATGGAAGATTATGAGCAGGCAGCCCGTAGTGCAGCCTCTCCCCTCGACGCCATCAAGGCCATTATTCACTCGGCGGTGAGGCGTTCCCTCAAGGAGAAAAAGGCCTGCCTGGTAGTTCGTTCCACCTTTGAGTTGGCTGGTAAAGACCCGGAAGTAAGGGTGTTTCTGCAACAACAGAATAAGTCCATGGTCAATATGATGGCCAGCTGGATCAACAAAGCGCAGGCCGAAAAGCAGGTCAGCCGCAGTAAAGACGCCACACAGCTGGCCACTTTCATTGTAGCCAATTTTGCCAGCATCTGGCAAATGCAACTGCTGCATAACGATAAAGCCATGCTGGAAAGCCTCGAAAATACACTGATCAGTATATTGACCAATTAAAAACATAAGCTCATCCGGATGAGCTTTTTTTATTCTCTATTCTTGAACAATCATTCAATAATAAAAGATTTACACAGAGGCTGACTTAAGCCAATCAACTTTAAAAATATGATCGAAACCACTGAAAGGCCACTCACTGAAGTGGCCACGGGCAAGCGCTTGCCCATCCGGAAACTATTGCCGTTGACACTCGCAGGGTTTATTGCCATCATGACGGAAACCATGCCCGCCGGGCTTCTACCCGAAATAAGCCGTGGGCTGCAGGTAACAGCCTCCTATGCAGGACAACTCATCTCCGTATATGCGTTGGGTTCAGTACTGGCGGCCATTCCGGCTATCGCACTCACACTGCACTGGCCACGCAAACGTTTACTACTGCTGGCCATCACCGGCTTTCTTGTCTTCAACGCCGTCACGGCGTTATCTACCAATTATGCCATCACGCTGGTGGCACGATTCCTCGCCGGCATGGCTGCCGGTATCACCTGGGGCATGCTCATCGGTTATGCCAAACGGATCGTTCCGCCTGCCATGGAGGGCAAAGCCATGGCACTGGTGGGATTGGGGCAACCTATTGCCCTCGCTATTGGCGTACCGCTGGCCACGTGGATTGGCAAACAACTGGGCTGGAACGGCGCCTTCTGGATCATGACAGTCACCGCTGCATTGCTGGTAGGCTGGATTATCCGCAGCATGCCTGATTTTGCCGGGGTACAGCAAAAAAAGAAAACAAATATTTACGGCGTCCTGATGCTGCATGGCGTAAGGACACTGCTGTTCGCTATGTTCTTATGGGTACTGGCCCACAACATTCTATACACGTACATTGCGCCTTTCCTTTCCGGCGCAGGACTGGCCGGGGCGGTAGACATGATATTGTTCTTCTTCGGTATCTCCGCTATCCTGGGCATTTTCATCGTTGGCGCACTGGTAGACCGCTGGTTGCATTCGCTGGTCCTCATCAGCCTGTTACTGTTTGCATTGGGCGCTGTAGCACTGATGGCAGCACCTGAACAGCGTCTCTTCCTCTATACAGGCGTCTTCCTGTGGGGCATATCCTTCGGCGGACTTCCTACGTTGCTGCAAAAACGAATGGCCGACCATACCGGCATCCATGGCGATGTGGGCCAGTCCATGTTTGTCACCGTATTTAACCTGGCAGTAGCGATGGGCGGCATCACAGGAGGCGTACTGCTGGACCGGTACGGCCCCGTATCTTTTCCATGGGCTGTTCTGGCTACCTGTGTGGTGATACTGATCACGCTTCAATTCAGGCGCCGCACTGCAGCCTGATATCCATACGGCTGATGAGGCACCGGCGCCTCATCAGCCGTATGATATAACATCCTAGCGGACAATTCCTTATATTTAACCCCTCATTAATTCTTTCATCCGCCATGGACCAATACCTGATAGAACTGATCGACCGCATGAATGACACCAGTGACTGGCCTCCGCCGCCGGGTGTAAGCAGCAGCACCACCATATCGTGGGCTGCGCTGAGAGAAGCGGAAAAACTCGATAATACGGCCTATATCCCACAGCTGATAACTTTCATCAATGCAGAGAAAGATGCAAAGCGACGGAAGAGCGCTTACTTCACCCTCGCACATATCGGACAAAACACCAACAACCGGGAAGCAATGGAATTCCTTATCTCCCGGGTAGCGAAAGAAAAGGATAAGTATATCCTGTCCTCCATGCTGGACCAGATCGTTTATTTGCACAAGCCGGCAGGCACCGATCTTACGCCCCTGGTCCAGGCGGTCAAAAGCAGTGCCTGGCAGATCAGGCAAAGCGCTATCCAGGCACTCTCCCGCTCCGCTGAAAAAACAGCTGAAGAAACATTGTTGGAAGTCCTTAGTACCAGCAAAAATGAATACGACCTGATATATGCCAACATGGCCTTGTCCACTTCCGGGTCACCGGCCAGCCTGCCTTCTCTCGTAAAATTGCTGGAACATAAAAAGCAGGATGTCTCCGGCACCGCGCTGAGCGCCATTCTTCAGTTAAGCGATGCTTCTTACCTGGACCTCTTTCGCGAACAACTGGAACAGGGGAAAAATAAATTCACTGCCCTGCACGGTGTGATTAAATATGGGGATGAAAAAGTAGTGCCCGATCTTATCCGGCGTGTAAAACAATTGATTGCCAAACAAAGGGCCATAGAAGCAATCAGCACCGATGGTAAAACAGAAATTATCGTGGCGCTTGAATTCCTGGTACAACATGTTGCCGGTAACCCCGAAATAAAAAAGCTCTACGAACTGTTGACCGGTAAAAAGAACGTACTGCTCTGGGACCGCGAAAAGCAATGGTTACGAACATTTCGCCATTATTTTATTTAGACATTTCGATATTTGATTATTGGCAGTATGCCCGGGCACACTGCCAATAATCAGATATCAAAACAATTACCGTCCGGGTAAAAATGTTTTTCATTCAAAAAAAATTCTTTTTTTGAATTGCTTATTGTATTATTGCTGACCAGTCTCAATATCTGTACACGAAAGCACGGCACACGCTTCAAGACCCTCAAGAACAACGAAAATCTGATCGAACCCGTATAACAAAATTATTTCGTAAACCTATATTACTATCAACAATACTCATAGTTCTACATCTGTCGGCGCGATAGGAATATCACACATGCTCTTTATGCCCGAAAAGCTATGCTGTTATTGCGTTTCAAACAACTAAAATCCGTCAGCGCACATAAAACTATGCATATAAAATAGTACCCAGCTTGAAAACTCAAAAATATTCCGGTAGTGAAGCGAAATAGCCATATTTCCGCTACTGGACATGTTATCCTGTATATTCTGATCGTTACCCTCAATCACCCAAATTAAATTAACCATGAAAAAAAGCCTTCAAACACTCACCTCTATCGTACTGTCAGCATTACTATTGGCATCATGCAGCAAAAATGCTGAGGCACCTGTAGCTCCTGAAAAAAAGGATAATGCAGACAAAGTGTTCACCTACATTCAGCGCCTGGGCTTTTCCCAAAATGACATCGTTGATAACGGCGACGCCTATATCGTTGATGGAGACATCCGCTTCCCCAAAGACATGGAAGTACCTGATGGCAAAGCCACCACAGAGCAACAATGGACAGGTAGCAAACTGACCGCTGCCAACGCTTTGAATGTTCGTATCAAAGTAGACCCCAGCATGACTTCCATGATGCCGGAAATCAATTCTGCCGTTAACCAGTGGAACACCATCGGCGGTGCTATTGCCCTACACGTCAGCATCGTTACCGGTACATCCTATGACATATTAATCAAGGATACCAATCTTGGTGCAGGTATCTGTGGCATGGGCACTTTCCCTTCCGGTGGTAAAGCGGGTAATCTCATCCAGATCAACAAAGCATATATTGCCCCTAACAGCTTTGCACAACGTCAACGCACTATTACGCACGAAATAGGGCATAACATTTCCATCATGCACACCAATCAGACCGGTGGCATGCAAATCCCCGGCACACCTATTACTGACGCAAATTCTCTTATGAATGCAGGCCAGTGTAATTCCGGCGCCACTGTATTGTCTAACTTTGATAAGATAGCCGCACAGTGGTTATATTGAAAAATCTCGTTACCATCATTCGGTAACTTGTCTGAAAAAAACACATTCTGAAATGATCTGAATATAACAGGTGTCCGCTCCGGCCTGCCGGAGCGGATTTTTACGTTCCTCTTCAGCTGAAAAAAGGCTCGTTCATCCATAGACAAACGAACCTTTTCACATAGCCGGGTTATTCTCAGCGCAACGTTATTTTCCTGATCTGGCGCAGGAAATCTTCCACAAAGTAAATATTCCCCTGCCGGTCTACTGCCATAGACCCTGCCGATGCCGGTGAAATAAGGGCCTCCTGCAAGGTGCCGTTCTTATTGCCGGTATGCCATGGCTCATAAGTTCCCCCGGAGCCCGTGATCGTACTAATGGTACCATCTGCCAGTGATATACTTCTGATAGAAGCATTGTTGCCATCTATCACATAGATCAATCTGCTCACCGGATCATATACCAACGTGCCCGGGCCATCCAGCTTACCAACGCCGCGCGGCCCGTCCACATAACCGGACTGGAAGAAGGTACCGGCAAACAGTCCGACCTCACTGGTAACACTGTTGTAGCGGTACACGGCACCGCCATCCGTGTTGGACCAGAACACAGACCCGTTCACGTAAGTGAATTGTGAAGAGAATCCACCCCTGGACAGCTGTTTGATCTGGGAGCCATCGGCGGAAATGCGGTAAGTGCCGTTGTATTCAGAACCGATATACACATTACCTGACGGATCGACTGTAATATAACGTGGCGGGTTCTCGATACCGGAATAGAAGGTCGTCACCTCTCCTGCCTGCGTCACCTTTCTCACACTGTTGTTCCAGCCGTCGGCCACATACAGGTTGTCATTGGCATCAAAAGCAAGGCCGCAAATACCGTTGAACTGCGCCGCAGCGCCGGTGCCATTGGCATTACCGGAATTGTCACCACCTGCGAAGAGCGTACCACCGGAACCGTCCGGATTGATTCTGTAAATTTTAGTGTTAGCGCTCAGGTACACATATCCTTTGCTGTCGATCGCCATGCCTCGCTGATTAGGCACGACCATCGTTCCTTGATAGAACAGGCTCACACCCGCTCTGCGGAACAGCGGTCCGGTCGCCGACAGGCTGCCGGTAGTAATCTGCAGCGGACCAGTAGTTATGCCGGTAGGTATGGTAGCCGTTAACACCGTATCGGATGCTGTATTGATCGTCAGCGCCAGTCCATTGATGGTTACATTGTTATTGGCCGCCACAGGGTCGAAGCCGGTACCCCTGATTTTGATCACGGTGCCTGCCAATCCGTTGTCGGGCAATAGCTGCGATACCCCCAGCGCCTGCACCGCATAACGCGGCCCATTGACTTCCTGGCCGTTCACCACTACTTTAAGCGTACCAGATGTGGTGCCGGGAGGAACAGTAACGATCAACTGCCCTTTGGTAGCGCTTAGTATAGGCGTTGCCGTGCCATTGATAAACACGGAATCTTCATCGGTGATATCACTGAACTCATCACCCTGGATGGTGACCGTGCTGCCAATAGGACCACTAAGCGGCGCCACCGTCTTGATGGAAGGCGGCGGCACCTGTATAAATACAGGGCCGGTGGTTTTCTGTCCGTTCATCGTCAGCGACACCGGACCGGTTTTTACATTGGCCGGTGCTATCACCACCAACGAAGTGGCGGTGGCACTCACCACGGTAGCTGCCGCTCCGTTGAAGGACACCTGATTGTTGGCCGCCGCCTGGTCAAAACCGGTACCGGTCAGTGTAACCTGTGTCCCAGCGCCGCCTTTGGCCGGCTTGACCTGTGTGATAGACTGATAATTAAATTTCGGACCGGTAGCGTGTGTGCCATTCACCTTCACTTCTATCTCACCAGCGCCTGCATCTGTCGGTACAATCACCACCAGCAAGGTATCGTTGGAATTGGCGATAATCGCCGTATGCCCGTTGACAGTCACTTCAGCAGGACCGTCGGTCGCCGTAAAACCAGCACCGGAAATGTAGATATTGGTGCCTGCCGGACCATTGGCTGGTGCAATATGGTGAATGCTCAACGCCTGATAGGTATAGGTGCCGCCCTGTATGGTGCGGTCGCCGTTCTTTACCGTCAGCGGGCCGGTAGTCCCTTTATCAGGGGCCTGTACCACCAATACAGAATCGTTGGCGCTCACTACACGGGCAGCGGCTCCATTGAAAGCTACTTCATTGGATTCGAGCGTACGACTGAACCCTGTTCCCCGTATAGTCACCACCGTGCCAGGGTTACCACTGCCCGGCATAAAACCGGAAACCGTCAGCGGCGTCTCTACCTCCTTATGGTCTTTTTTGCAGGCAGCCAGCATGATCATGACACCCGCTAAAAAATATATAAAATGTTTCATCACTTTTAATTTGATATCGATTACCTAAAATGAATACCTCATCCCTAACTGCAGCTGGTAGCGGGAGTTAAAGAAATCAACTGCATAAGGTTTACCCGGATCAGCAAACATATACACCGGATAATTCTCCTTGCCCTGCCGGCCGGGATAAAAAGGTGTTAATCCCACACTGGCAGTTGAGTTGAACGTATTGGGCGAGAAATACGCCCTGCCCCAGTCTTTGTTCAGCAGATTGGTAAGGTTCATCACGTCCAGCGTAAAGGTCAGGAAGCTACTGCCCGGGCGGTCAGAGAAATGATACTCTTGTCCGAAGTGGAAATCAGCCTGTGTATTCCATGGTGTGCGGCCGGCGTTCCTTTCAGTAAAATCACCGCGACGGCTACGCAGGTAAGCGTTTCCATCCACATAGCGATTAAAGGCTTCTGCCTGTGTGGCAGCTGTTATGGCGTTACCCGCTGCATCTGTATAATCCTGGAAGTAACGGGCAGCTTCCGCGGCCTGTGGAATATACACCAGGCTTACCTGCTGCGGCAGTCCCTGGATACTGTTGTTCACGATACCGTAGGTAAACGGAGAGCCGGACTGCGCACTGACAAACAAGGCGAAACTGCTGATCCATTTTTTATCCCATGCCTTGCGATAATCCACATGCACCACGATGCGGTGACGGATATCGAAATTGGAATAAGCGAGGTCTGGGTTATTGGGATTCAGCGCCTGGTTCAGCTGCCAGTTGCTCTCCATAGAGTTACGGATACCGTTGGACACATCTTTTGACTCCCCATAGGTATAAGACACACCGGCATTTAACCCGAAAGCGTAATTCCTGTTGATGCTACCGGTGAGGCTGTAGCGGTAACCTTTATTGGTATTGCTTAATTCGTAAGCATTGGCAAAGCGGGGATCTACACTACCGCCAAACACAGGCTGTGACTGATTTGTATCATATCCAAAATAACGCGGGTCATCTTTGATGTTTACCTGTCTGAACATTACATCTTTCAGGCTCCTCGTATAAATACCTTCTACCGTGAATTTATATCCTGACGTAGTGGTATATTCAGCGGCCAGGCTGGTACGCAGCACCTTTGGCATTACGAAGTTATTATCCACCACGTCCACCTGTGTTTTACCGGTGTTTTTGTTGTTCAGCACGGCGCCGTTTTGTTCAATAAATCCGCCGATGCCATTGCTGCCGCCTTTCAGCGGATCAGAGCCTTTTACGAATGCCTGCTGGTCTGCTTTCTGATCGAATGCGCCGTAAGTATCGCCATTGTTGTAGTAAGCATAAGCCAGCCAGGCGAGCGGAATCCTGCCGGTGAACATACCGATGCCACCCCGGAGAATCAGGCGTTGATTACCCATCCAGTCGTAACGGAAACCCAGGCGCGGAGAGATTTGTACCCGGTTGAAGTAGTGATTCGTGATCTGGTTCAGTGGCGTGTAGTAATAAGTCGTACCGAGGAAGCCGTCCTGTAGGGCGGTTTGGGTTTTGTCACTCAGTGTGGGCTTTTCCGGTAACAACGTATAGTCGGCCCTGATACCCGGTGTAATTTTCAGTTTGTCTGTCAGCTGAATTTCGTCCTGTGCATAAGCGCTTAACATATCCAGGTTAAAGGACTGCGGATGGTCCATGATATAACCTCTGCTATTGTCAGTATAGTTATAGCTGCCTCTTACGCGCCATGGATTATTTTGGAGGTAGTCATCTATGCTGAGATAGTCCACCCGGCCGTTCCAGCTGTTCACAAAGCCATAGTTGATATGATACAGCTCATTGTGTGTACCAAAGAGGAAAGTATGTTTTCCTTTGTAGAGGGTCACGTTGTCGGTGATTTCCCAGGTACGTTGCTGCATGTTAAAAATAGCTGCTTCCCTGTCTGTTCCCAGGTAGATGGTAGTACCCGGTGTGCGGCCCATGATCTGCACCTGCGGCAATGCCGGATCGGATTGCGGATCACGTTTATCCTTCACCGATGTAAAACCTACGATCAGGCTGTTGGCCAGTTGGGGAGTGAAGCGGGATTTCAGCTCCGCCACCGTCGATGTCTGGTTGTTGGTCTGTTTGTAAGCCATACTGGTGAAGCGGAAATCAGCCTGGTCGCGGTCCATCATCATGGCCTCAGAGAGGATAGTGTTATTGCGGATAGACAGCTGATGTTTGTCATTGATGTTCCAGTCGAGGCGATTAAAAAATTTACAGGAGTTGCTTTTGGCGCTGAAGGCGCCGCCGGTACCGGGATCAAAGGCATTGCCATAACGCTGTAGTGTAGCATTGCGGATATCCTGCTCATCTTTCGCGCTGAGTATCTGCGCTGTTTCAGGCTGGCCGGCCAGCAGCTGCGTGGGATCACGGCGACCTGTAAATTCCTCATTGGTGAAAAAGAACAGTTTGTCTTTGATGATAGGAAAGCCCAGGCGTATACCAGTCTGATAATCGTAAAAGTCACTGTTCATTTTGCCGAGGGTGCCGGCTCTGTCTTTGCCGGTGATAGCGGCATTACGGCCGAAAGCATATACGGAACCGGTGAAGGTGTTGGTACCGCTGCGGGTGACCGCGTTGATACTGCCGCCGGTGAAATTACCGATCTTCACGTCGAACGGGGCGAGGTATACCTGCATGTCCTCGATCGCGTCCATAGACACCGGATTGGTATGCGTGCTGGCGCCGGGCATGCCGGAAGTACCGGTAATACCGCCGGTAGAAGGACTGAAGCCTATCGCATCGTTGTTGATGGCGCCGTCGAGGGTAACGTTGTTATAGCGGAAATTCGTACCGCCGAAAGAGTTATCTTTCGATGCCTGCGGCACCAGCCGCGTCATGTCCTGTATGCTACGGCTAACGGTAGGCATGTTTTTCAGCTGCGTGCTGCTGATGTTCTGGCCGGCACCATAGGTACTGGCCTTAGCCACTTTGTTTCCTTTCACCACTACTTCCGACAGCTGTTTCTGTTTATCTTCCAATATCAGTTCCAGCTGCAAAGGCTCCCCCAGTCTTATCTGCAAGCCTTCTTTTGTTTGTGTTCCCATTCCCATCATGGAAGCCTGTACCGTATAGGGGCCACCGATGCGGAGTCCCGGCAGGTGATAACGGCCGTCATTACTGGCCACGGTACCATAACGTGTGCCCGTAGGCGTATGTATGGCCTGTACCGTTACACCGGGAACAGGCTGCCCCTTACCATCCAGTACGCGCCCGTCGAGCCGTCCGCTGGTTTCCTGTGCCCGCAGGTGCGTGACAATGAGTACACACAGCAGGCTTAATAGTATATATAATTTTTTCATTTTCGGATCATTTTAAGTAACGCATCAGAAGTTTTCTGTCAGTACCTGATCGATGATATGCAGTACCCCGTTATTGGTCAGCACATTGGACTTCAACAGCTGTGCAGGTTGGCGGTTACCGGTCCCCTGGATGGTAATGCTATAGTCGTTGCCGTTATTTTGCAGGTTAACAGTGGTGGTACTGCTATTCAGCATATTCTGCTGCGTCTGGTTGCTGTTATCGGTAGTTAACACGTAATCATACACGAAGCGGCGGGTGGCCAGCATATGGAACTGCAGCAGGTTACGCAGCAGCGCCGGATCGGTTTGCACAATACTGTCGGTGGTAGGAAAACCAGCAGCCACGAAAGCGCTGTTGCCGGGGGCGAATACCGTAAGCGGGCCGTCGCCTTTCAGCAGGTCTTTCAAACCTGCCCGTTGCAGTGCAGCGTTGAAATATGTCAGCGTTGGTTCTGCGGCTATGGCATCACTCAGCTTATCCTGCACCAGTGGATTCAGCACGGTGTTGATCACCTGTATCAGTCCATTGCCGGCAGGCATATTGAGCGCGGTCACGCGGGTGCCGTTCACCACGATGACCGTATCTGTTCCATGTACCCAGTGGGTAACATACAGTTGCGCGCCCATAGCGGTGGTAACCGGCTGGTTAAACCGGAAAGGCAGTTTATCCAGCTGCCATTGTCCTGGCAGGGTGTGATATTTCACCAGGTTCATCAGCACCCCTCCCTTTTCCTTGGCCACATCTGCAGCAGTATTATAACCGGATTTCTGAAAGGCGTTATCATCCGGTATCAGTACGGTATAAGGCCCCTTTTCGCGGAAAGTGAGACCGTAATTGGTCACCGTTAATGCGGTATTGAAATAAGAAAAATTGAACTTGTTATCCTCGATCACGTACAGGATATTATTGTTGTCTTTATCAGGCCTGGACAGGTTGTCGTCGTCCTTCTTACAGGAAAACAAAGCGGTTGTCATCAACCCAAACAATATATATTTCTTCATCTTGTTAAATGTTTTTGATGAGCCTTATGGCATAAACAGACCGTCGTCTATCACATGAATAACCCCGTTGCGGAACAGCAGGTCGGTTGTTACCAGTTTGCGGGCAGGCAGGGATGTATTGAACTGCTTCACCATAATGCTGCCGGCGTTGTTGGTAAAGGAAAGCCGGACAAACTGCGGCCCTTCGTGATATTGTGATCCCGGTCTGATCTGGAAACCGGGTAGTGTGGCATTATCCGTCAGATCGTTAGAGAACAGCACCAGTGGGTAATTGACCCTCATAGCACTGTTAAAATCCAGATGATTGGCTGACAGCACGGAGTCCAGTGAAGTGGTGGGGCTCACGTAATACATGTCATCATTGTAGTAGGAATATCCTACCTCATAACGCAGCGCTCTTTGCCGAAGATCATCTACCGTATTAAATCCGGATTGTTGAAAGGCGCGGTTGGTCGGCGCAAACAGCGTGATCGACTTGTTTTCCGATGTTGTCTTCAGCAGTTTCAACATCTGGGGCTGCTTCCATGCCGACTGGTAAATACTGTCGCTGATACGGAAAGCTTCCATCAGGTAACTGAATTCCGGCTTGTCAAGGAGGTAATCGTACATATCCTGCTCCGGCTTGTTCAGCACGGCATCCAGTATATAGATGGTACCGTTGATAGCTTCCAGCGGCTTCAGCGCATAAGGTTTCCCATTGATCATCAGTTTGCCGTCGTGATAGCCCAGGTATTGCGCGTAGATATAAGGGTCATTGCTATAGAATCCCGGCAGGTCTGTACGCCGCAGCAGCGAACGCATATTGTTGCTGCCGGTCAGCTTTTTCAGCTGGTCGCCGGACATCCAGCTGTCGAGCACGTGATAAAACAACAGGGTATCGAGATCGGCCACCGGCATATCCTTCACTTTATCCACGGTGATACCCGCTTTGGCAAAACTTTCATCCGTAGGGGCCAACAGCGTATAGGCCTGCCAGTAACCCTCAGCAATGACGGAATCCATATTCACTTTTTTCCAGATAGCCTTGTAAACGGTGAGATTGGTACTATCCAGCAACTCACGGATTTTTCGGGTGGGACCGGCATACTCCAGCGGCTTGCCTACCGGTGCCACCTGTGCATCTTCTAACCGGCAGGCGGAGAGAAACAGCAGGAACAACGCAAACGTATATATGAAATATTGTCTCTTCATCATTTCCGGTTTTATTTGATTAAAAGTGAGTCAGGGTACAACAGGATGTTATTGATACGGTTGATCACCCCGTTGGTGGCCATGATATCCTGTCCTTTTGCACCATCCGCAATGACAACCCCACTGGGACTATGATAGTTCCATTTTGCTCCCGGAGGCGCATAGACATTAAAGCCACCGTAGGGATTGGGATTGATGGCATACCCATCTCCCAGATCAATACGGGCACTGCTGGCGCCAATCACGATCAGGTCACTCATCAGGATATGGTGCGGTTTTAACCCCAGCGTATACACGTTAAAAGCAAGTGGTTTGTAGCGGCTCAGGTCTATTCTGGCGATGCTGTCAGGTGTCAGCTGAAAGCTGCGGAAAGCATCATTTACCGGTGCATACACGGTAAACGGACCTTCTGCTTTCAGGGCATCCCACTGATTGGTTTTCTTCAATAAAGCCACGAAGATGGACAGGGTGGTATCGGCAGCCAATAGCTCCTGCGTGCTTTGCCCGTTATATTTGGGTACTGCTTTCAGGATATGTATCACGCCATTTTTCATGGCCAGGTTACGTTTGCCGACATCGTACACCATACTGCCATTGAAGGCGGTGGGAAATGCATCGGCGTTGGTACCTATTACGCCCACTGAGATGTAGGACGACATGCCGCCGAGGCAGGTATAGCGGTTGTCCAGCTGTGCAGGGATAACAGAAGTGTATATACGTTCTTTCAGCATCAGGTTTTTCAGGGCTGTACGAAGACTATCCTTGTTCAGCTTACTGAAATCATCCGGTTTGTTGATACCGATGTTGTTAAACGCCTTGTTGTCCGGCGCCCATATGGTAAAAGGCCCTTCTGCATTCAGGCTGTCCAGCAGCGCTGTTTGCTGCAAGGCGGCAGACAACAGGCTCAGGTCATAGTTATTGTGTATAAAGTCACCTATCGTGCGGATGTCGGACGTATGTTCGTCACCGGTAACATCTATCTTTTTACAGGCGGTCACCAGCAGCACCAACAGGGAAATATAAGTGATGAAGTATCTTTTCATGATTCGTTTATTTATAGACAGGCGGATCATAACGGCGTTGCAGCGTGGTGATGTACATATTGCCATTCACATACTCTACTGTATTGACGGTAGCAAATGACCGCGGATTATAGATACCGGAGTAAACAGAGATGACCATGCCGGTGCGTACATCGCCACCGAGATTAAACACGGCCACCGGCGCCTGAGGGCCTAATGCAAAGGAGGTATAGTTGCCTTTGCTGTCGTCTGACTGTTCGCCCTGGTCGGGCGGCGTACCGGGACTGAGGATATTGAACATCTGACCTGAAGTACCAGCATAAATATGGCTGGCGGTGGAGTCCGGGAACAGCGGGAAGTTGCCGTAAGGATGCACCACCGGGTCCTGTGAGCGTGTCATGCCGGTCATAAATGCATTGGTATACCCTTTAATGCCTTTCCGGTCATTTCCATACAGGGAATAGAAGACGTTCATGGTATCTCTGATACAGGTATTTTTACTGTTATCACTGAACACGAATGTCTGTGCATATCCTTCTGAGCTCAGGTTATAAAAGTTGGTGTACACCAGTGAATCCGACAGCGGTATTTTGGTAAATATTTCCTTGCGGAGATAAAGACCGGTCTTCCGTGTGTATACTGATTTCTCCAGTATGTTCATAGTATAGATCTCGCCTTGTTCGAGGTTGATGGTAGTGTCTACCAGTATTCCTTTCCTGGCGCTGGCCGGCAGGGAATAGAAGGGATCGTTGCTGCGTGGCCGTGATACGAACATAAACCGGTGGGTGCCACTTTTCACCATTCCATAACCGGAGAGGTCGTAGCCGTTTACAATAGGCCCTACCGAGATTTTAGCCGTACCGGGAAATTCTTTCTGCCACAGGGCGGTATTGCCGGCGTCCGGGTAAGGTCTTGCCAGCGGGCCCCTGGTGGCCATAAAATCGAAGGTAACGTCTGCGTTGACCGGCATTCCGGAAGCATCCAGCACAGGGTCTATCAGCATGGTCAGGAAAGGCTGTGGCGCATCCTTATTATCGATGGTGACGTTATAGGTCAGACAGTTGAATACCCGGAGATAAGCCGGTGAACTGACATCAGGGAAATCCGTTTTACGGCAGCCTGTTGCCAGGATACAAACCAACGCGATCAGTCCCCCTAAAAAATGGATCTTGTTTTTATATACCTGCTTCATAGATCATTATTGGTTATGCTTGATGATAATCATGCTGGCCGCGGCTTCACCGGCATTTTTCGGATGCAGGCTGCCTGTCAGCGCTACGGTATACACGCCTGTTTCGTAGGCGGGTATTACGCCGGCATATAACTCCGGACGGGCTATAAAGTCAGTACCGGACAACTGCGGGATGTCCTGTATCCAGTCCCCCGGCAATACGCCCGGCTGGGAAGCATATATGCCCAGTTTTTTTATACCGGTCAAAGGAGAGAAAAAGATATAAGGCTGATCGGTAATCACCTGTCCTCTTCTGATATGCTGGCTGCAGCTGCCTCTGAAACTCAGGAAATCATTCAACAGCGTGCCATTGGCCTCTGTAAAGGTCACCTCGGGAACGTCGGTGGAGAGGTTCAGGAAACGTACCTTGAACGGCATGGAATAAGTGTACTGGTCATTGCTCCCATCATCCCCTTTGGGGTTGCTGCTGAGATAAAAATTGCCGCTGAGGTTATTGGCCACCAACTTCAGCACGGGCTGACCGTTCTCTCCGGGATATACCCACGCGGTGTAGTTGTCGCTGCCTTGTATGGTCAGTGCCTGTTCTGCCAGTTTCTTACCGCTGGCATCTGTTAGCTGTATGGTGTGCGTACCATTGACCAACGTTTTGTAGGCAGTAGCTTTAGCAAAAGTTAAAGCGCCTTCCTGTAATGGTTTGTTATCTGCACTAACGGAAACGGATACGCCCGGCATGGCATTCACTGCCTGTAAACGGCCATAGGTAATATTCAACGCTTCTTTATTATCTGCAATGATGCGGTAACTGTTGATACCCGCCGGAGAAGCAACGCTGCTGCCTGCATCGAGGGAGCTGAAGCTCATACTGGCGCATACCATGATGGTGTACACTCCGCCAGGCTGGAAAGTGCGTACAGGCGCATAAGTGAGACGGCTGTCAACGACCGGATTATTTCCGGTTGTCATGGTGCCGGTGGTCCTATTGACCGTACTCAGCAGCTCCTCCGCATTCACTCTCACAGCCGGCAGCAGCCTGCCGTCGTTGGTCATCACCTTAAACTGGTAAGTACCATAAGGCAGCTCTATGTAATCGGAATATTTCCCGGATACTACATTATTGGTGGCGGCGCTCACTTTTGTGCCGTCTGCAAACACGAGTGACATATCTCCTTCGAGAGACGCTGCATCCGGTGCAGAGCCAAGGTTCAGCAGGCGTATCCTGAAATGTTCCGGATTGGCCGGAGGAGAGATAGAACGGGGAATGGCAAACAAGGAATCGTCTCCCAGCAGGGTGGTACCGCCATGTGGGCCATACAGCACATTATAGAAATCAGTCGGATTGTTTACATCCTCATGGATATCAAATTCCTTGGGATATATCAGCTCCTTATGACCGTAAATCATACTACCGATTTTAATATGTGCATTACCGTTCGCACCGATAAATCGCTGCGGGATGGTATAACTGGCGCCCATACGGCCATTCTGGAAATACGGCGTAGGCCGCGCGTCGAGATAATACCCTTCGATGTTAGGCTGGACGAAACTGGTCAGCGGCGTATCATTGATGATCAGTTCTGTGGCGGTCCGCCCCATGTTCATCAACCGCGCGGTGGATGCCGTCAGCGGCGGCTGTTGCGGTAGTTCCTGGAACAGGTAGTCCGCTTTGTCTTTCTTACAGGCCCATAGCCCGGCAAGAAGGAATGTCAGGAAAAAATATTTTACTGCTTGCATTATCTTCATTTTGCGGTCATTCCCTTTAGAAAATATTATAATTCAGCCCCAGCATAAACTCCGTACCTCTGTAGTAACTGCGACGGATATACGTGTTACCGTAGTACTTTCCACCGGTACCGGGATTGGCATACACCTCTCTCCAGGCGGGATTGAGGATATTCTTGGCGTATCCTTTCAGTTGCAATCTTTTAGTGAGATATTGACTGAAAACAAAATCCAGTACGGGAGCTGGTCTGCTGTACAGGTCGGGCTCGCCGGTGAGGTTGATCTGTATCAACCGCTCTCCCACTTCGTTGAACGTAAGAGTGAGGTCCGTGCGGGTACGCGGGTTATTATAGTTCAGATAAGCATTGATGGAATAAGGTGCCTGTTCAAACAGCGGGCTGTTGGAAGGAGAACGACGATCGACGATCCGGGAATCGTTTAGCCGTTCAGGTGATTTTTTGATTTCACTCTGTGCCAGCAGCAGGTTGGAACCGAGATTGAAGTTCCGGAGCGGATACCACCATCTACCAAGATTTTTCACTACTTCCAGCTCGATGCCATATACCTGTCCGCGGTTGGGATCATTCTCAAAGCGGATGGCCGGGAATTCGGGAAAACGGGCGTCCAGGCCAGCGGAGTTCTGGGTATACACTTTCGTCAGTTGGTGATCTATCTGTTTGTAGAAGGCAGAAGCGGCGATCACTTCACCGGAGTGAGGGAACCATTCCCAGCGGAAATCGTAGTTGGTAGTGGACTGGTTCACCAGTTTGGGATTACCTACTACCAGTGCAAACTGGAACGGATCAAACTCAAACACGTTGGTGATTTCACGCAGCTCCGGCCTTGCCAGCGTGGTGCTGTACCCTAAGCGGAAATTCATGTTTTCCTGCAGGGTATAGGTAAGGTTCAGGGAATAGTAGGGCTTATAATCTGTTTTATAAATAGAGTATGGTTGGGTGAATACCAGCTTCACCGTCTGACCGTCCTTGTTGGGTGTGGTCAGCGCAGGATCGAGGAAAACACCAGCCGTATCCACAGCCGTGCGGATGTCGGTCAACTCAAAACGGGCGCCGCCTGTCAACCGCAGATTGTCCAGCAGGTGCAAGTCGAGCATACCATAGAACGCGCGTGTTTCAAAAGAGCCTTTGTAGTTGTTGGGAGATTTCTGTGCATTGTACAGGAAACCGCCAACAGCAGGCTGACCTTCGCCGATAGGGCCGCTGGGCTGTTTGATGCCGATCTGGTCATAACCTACGAGGTGGTCCAGGTTACCATGAACGGTATACAGTGCCTGGTTGCCGGCAGACGAAAAGTTGGAACCCGGCAGTGACAGCACGTTCTCCGTGAATTTGCGGTCGCGGAACAGGTAGTTGACGCCGGTCTTGAATTCCTGCCGTTTACCGAGCAAGCGGAAAGGCAGCGTGAGATCGGCTTTATAGTTATAGTTCGTTTCCTTCAGGCTGCGATAACGGCGTCCATTAGGATCGGCCTGAATAATGCCGTAAGGGCCGTAACCATTTACATAACCAGACACGAGTGAATAATATACCGGTGTGCCGGTGACGCCAGTGGAATTAGGCAGGCTGCCGGGCACACTGATAGCACCACCGCCAACGGGTGTATAAGCTGCGAGGTTCACAAAGCGGTAGTCCGGATCATCCTGGCTGGATGTAGAAGTGGCGAAGTTGTAGCTCAACCGGGGTGCGTATTCGCCCGCTGTCAGTTTATGTTCCCCCTGCAGGTTAAAGGTATTGAGGGTACGGTAGCTGCGCTTCAGCGAATACACAATGTTGCTCACATCTCCGGATAAACCGGTGTACTCATAGGCGCCATACAAATTAGTTGCCTGTACTTCCGCTCCCCTGCTGCCCATGTACTGCATGCTGATTTCATGACGGGGATTAAAGCGGTAAGTGAGCCCTCCGAGAAATCCATAGTTGAGCGTGGAGGTACCGGTATTTTCCTTGTAGGAGATATACTTCCCCAGGTTGATGTTATTAGGTGTGATGTAATTAGGGATGATGCGGGTACTGTTCACCTGGTTATTCCCGGTAAGCACCCCCTGGTAGATGCTCCATTGGGTGAGGTCACCACCGTGGATATCTGTCGCCCGCTGGTAGTAGTTAACACCAGCGATCACACCGAGCTTATGCTTGCGGAAAACGTTAAAGCTGTTGCCGTAGGTCACGGAGTATATTTGGTTCATTTTCGCCGGTGCGTAACGGGTAGTGAGCACCGGGTCGAAGCCGTGCATGATATTGTTGATACGGTTCACTTCCTGCTTCAGCTGTGGATCGTTGCCGCTGTTGGCGATCATGGACTGTACCTGCGAGAAGCCGCCGGGGTACTGGCTGCCGAGCGCAATAAAATCTTTTGACAGGCCGGCCTGTTTCACTTTCTGGCCCCAGAAACCGGGATCAGCATTGTTGAAGCTGTTGATTTTTCCGCCCAGTCCTATGTTGGAATTGAAGCCGGTCTGCGCGATGATGCTGAGCACCGCTGTATCCGGCACGGAGCGGGTTTTCAGTTCGATGATACCCGCAGCAGCATCGGCCGGTTTATCGGGCGTATAGGTTTTATAGATGGTGATATTGTCGAGCAGCGCCGCCGGCACGAGGTCCAGTGGAATGGCGCTGCGGTCAGGATCAGAGGAAGCGAGGCGCACCCCGTTGAGCTGTCCGATCACGCTTCTGTCGCCCAGGCCGCGGATAGCCACATATTTATCATCCGTGATCGTAACACCGGACACCCGTTGCAGCGCCTGGGTGGTGGTGATGCTCGCTGTCCTTTCGATGTTGACTGCAGAGATGGCGTCCTGTACGATAGCAGATGATTTTCTTTCTGCGAGCACAGAGGCTTCCGTGTTGGTTTTACGGCGTGCCTGTACCTGTACTTCATTCAACTGGGTACGGGCAGGTTTCATCGCAATCTGCAGGGAAGTGGTGCCTGCCGCCACTTTCAGTTCCTGTTGCTGGTAACCGATATAGGAGATCACCAGTACAGCGCCTTCTTCCGGGATGCTGATGCTGAAATGACCGGAGCCGTCGGTGATAACACCGGTGCTCTGGCCTTTGATACGGATGCCTACACCTGGCAGGGGCGTGCCGTTGTTTTTATCCGTCACAATACCTTTCACCGGCGGAGGAATGGCGCTCAGGGGCACGACCGTGATTTTATTGTCGCTATACACCTGTGCTGCCAGTCCGGCCGGGGCAAGTAGTTTGTCCAAGATCTCCAGCAGTGGCGCATCGTCGGTATGGATAGATACGCGTTGCGCGTTATCCACTTTTTCATCGTTAAAATAGATCCGTATACCGGACCTGGCAGACAGCTGTTCCAATGCTGTCCGGAGCGGCGTCTTCCTGAAATCGGCCGAGAGGCGTATCCGTTCCACGGACTGCCCTTTGGTGCTCACACTGGCCATCAGGTTTGTAGTAACGATGGAAGCCACCATTACATAAAAGGAGATACGCATAACCCATTTAAAATAAGCGCAGGGTTTCCCCAGGAAAAAATTCATACTTTTACCTTGTTAATTAGTTAATCCTTCGGGTTAGTTAATGACAGCGACGCGATGATGCGGTTTCTCAGGCCTGGTATCATCAGCATCGCACCTTAAACCGGGTACGCTTGCGTGATCCGGTTTTTCTTTGCCGTGTTATGTAAATCTTTCTTCCATGCTGTGGATTTTAGTGATCAGGAAATATGGATCATACCGTTTGCCTGCCTGTTGAAATGCAGACCGTATACTTTGCTTAATATTTTCAGGATGTCGTCGAGTGATTGGGAGTGATCAAAAATGCCGCTGATTTCCATATTTTTCAGCTGTGCCTTTTTGAAGGAGAAAGTTGTACCATAGCGGTTCTGAAGGGATATCACCACTTCCGACAGGAAGTCTTTTTCAAAAGTAAGGCTTCCTTCTTTCCAGGACATTTTAGTTTGTGCGTGCACGGTCCTTACCTGCTGCGTGCCGGCATCCTCATTGATGCGCAACTCCTGGTCGGCTGTCAGGTAAGCGATACGGCTGCTGTCGGCTGATTTAAATACGGCCACCTTCCCGGAGGCCACGGTCACTTTGTATATCTGTGGCGCAGCATGAGCGCGGATGCTGAAAGCGGTGCCCAGCACTTTGGTCCTGTAGCCGCCACTTTCAATAATAAAAGGATGTCCGGGGTCAGGATGGATATCGAAGTAAGCTTCTCCCTGGAGATACACCGTGCGGTCATCGGTAAATGCTTCGGGATAACACAGGTGGCTGTTGGCATTGAGCCATACCACAGAACTGTCTGTCAGCGTGATTTTGGTCATCTGCCCGCCTTGCGTGCGCAGGTCCAGCATTTTGGCCAGCGGCTTGCGTGCTTTCACGGCCGACTGGTACCACCAGCCACCACCCGCCAACAGTGCGGCGGAGATAACGGAAGCGGCAATACGCCAACGCACCACCCGTGAACTACGGCGAATGGTCAGTGTTTCTTCCTGTGGTACCGCTATATCCAGCCGGGCTTGTACGGCCTCAAAGAGGCGCTGTCCCAGCTCCTGGCGGTTAGCATCCTTGTCTTTACCAGGCGTATGCAGCTGCTCGAACCAGTTGTTGAGCCAGATGGTTTCTTCCGGAGTGGCTTTTCCGTTGAGGTAATTATCGATAAGCCTGTTTAATTCATTCCTGTCCTGCATGGAAGTATCAATTACAACGCCGGCTGATGGCCGGTGTCAATCATACTTACCGCAAGCGGGCACTTACACCTACGCTGTGCTACGTTAAATTAATGTTACCTGCGGAGTGATAAGAGGATCAAGAGGGTGATATAATCTTTCAGGTTCACCCGCATAATGCGGAGTGCTTTTACGAGGTGGTTGTTAACAGTTTTGGGGGAGATGTTGAGCATTTCAGCGATCTGCTGTGTATTGAAGCCCTGTATCCGGCTCATGGTAAATACTTCCCGGCATTTATCGGGTAATTCGCTGATTCTTTGCTGAACAGCGGCATTCAGTTCATTAAAGGACAGTTGTTCCGTGGTGTTATGAGTAATTTCCTGCAAAGGGGCCTGTTGCAGGTATTTATGATGGGATAACTGTTTCCGGTAGGTATTCAATATCCTGTTTTTGGCAACGCCATACAACCAGGCACCCACCGGCTTTTGTGGGTCCAGCTCTTCCCGCTGCAACCACAGGGCCACAAATACTTCCTGGGTGATCTCTTCGGCCAACGCTTTCTCGCCCAGCTTATAATAAGCCAGGTCGTACTGTTTCTCCCAATAGAAATCATACAGCGCACGGAAGGCTTTTTCATCGCCCCGCCGCAGCCTTTCTACCAGCAGCCCTTCATCCGGAAGTCCCCCCTTTTCGATAGCCATATGTTTCTTTTCCATCCAAAAGTAATCAGCAGCGGGTAAGATCGCATATAAAATAATTGTTAAGACGCCATTTCTGTCATCACTGCTGTGTCAATTCATGAAAAACAGCAAGATTCGGGTTGACCACTGCTATGTCGTCCTACACTGCAACAATCATTTTGATATTTAAAAATGTTACTGGCTAGTGGAAATAAAAAAACAAGGTAAAACAACCTCTAAACAGACTGCATACAAATGGGGCGATAATTTTTTTGGAACAGCTTTCTAGCGACCTCAAGAAAAGTTTTCCCCAGATCAATGGCTTCTCTCATAGAAATTTGTATACAATCAGACAATGGTATGCTTTCTTCTCCCAACAATTTGAATTTGTGCCACAGCCTGTGGCACAATTGCCCTGGTCGTATCAGCGGCTGCTGATTTCAAAAACTAAAGAGCTGGAAACACTGATAGCCAATCTATTGGGATAATATTATGTAGATTAAAAGACAAGATAGAAGTGGAATATGCGCTTCGCGATTTGAATAAACCTATAGGCATTAGTTCTTTTGAGTTATCAGAAATCATCCCTGACGACCTTAAAACTCAACTGCCCACAATTGAAGAAATGGAAAGAGAATTAATGGACGAGTAAGAAGTCTTCTCCTTCTTTAATTGTCGGCGGAGGAGGAAGAGCTATCCCCTCTCCGCTGTGCCTGTTCATGAAAAAAAGCAAGATTCGGGTTGACCGTTGTTACCTCATCCTCCATTTTTACTGTTAAAAAATATATGGACACAAAACGCGTATTCATTCTTGGCACTACCGGTTATATTGGCGGCTCATTGGCGATTCATCTTCAGCAGCAGGGTTATGAGATCTACAGCCGGGTACGCAGGGAAACAGATATCCCCAGGCTCAAAGCACTGGGCATTACAGCCACAGCCGGTTTAATGACTGGTGATCCGGCATTTACAGCCGAGTTGCAGGCAGCTGATATCGTGATCAACGTAGCCAGCTCCGACGACCCCTTCCTGGTAACTACTATTCTCGAAGCGCTGGAAGGCAGCGGGAAGATGTATATCCACACCTCCGGTGGCGGTATACTCGGCGATAAGGCAGCGGGACAGCATGCTAACAGCAACACCTACACGGACATTATCGAAAAGCCATTATTGGAAAGAGCAGGCCGCGTACTGATTGACCAGGAGGTGATGAACTATGCACAAAAAGGCGTGCATACGATCGTGATCTGTCCTACGATGGTCTATGGAAAAGGGCTGGCACTAAAACAGGAAAGCGATCAGATCCCCACACTGATCAGAGAAGCACAACAACGCGGCCAGTCCGTGATGGTAGGCAAAGGCGTCCATCTTACCTCCAATGTGCACATCATGGATTTATTGTCACTCTATGAGCTGGCGATAAGCAAAGCCCCCGCAGGATCTTTCTACTACGCCGAAAACGGGTTAACATCCTTTAAAGCCATTGCGGAACAGATCAGTCATTCACTGGGGCTTCAAAAAGAAGTGCTATCCATTTCCATCGGTGAAGCCATTGAGATATGGGGCCCTGTCATGGCGCATTTTGGGCTGGGGTCCAATATTGTGGCCAGTGCAACAAAAGCACGGCAGGAACTGGGATGGCAACCGGTGCACAATAGTCTGTTGGAGGAGATAGACAAGACATATTAAATAGAGCGAGTACCCCCTTAATTCTCGAGGCAGGTTGAATAAATGGGGCAAAAATTCTGTATCTTCAATAGTGCGTGGGCAAATTCCCTGCCCCGCACTATTGTTCAACCAGTCTTTTAACCCATGAGCTTTAGCAATGCTATTTTTCAGAAAGAGATCTATAATATAACGAAGCAAGACCTCGAGATATTCTTCAGCACTGAACAGGAAGAGAATGCAGTGCTTGAATTCAAATCGGGAGAAACGTCCTTTGAAGATGTTTATAAGGAAGTCGCCGCCTTTCTAAATACGGAGGGAGGGCTACTTATTATTGGAGCTCCCAGAGAATCCAAACGGGAAAATGATCTTAAAATGAAGGTCTGTAAAGGCGCTTTAACTCCCTGCACAAAAATCTTGAGTAAAGACACCTTGACAAGATCCATAGCCGGCAATATAATGCCCTCTCCCACGGCTATTCGCATACAGGAAATTTATATTGAAGGTGGATCAGTGTACATACTGGAAATCCCTCAAAGTATGACTCCTCCTCACCAAGTCACTGAAAAAGGGATTTATTACATCAGGTTGGAAAGAGATGCTAAGGCAGCTCCTCATGGGGTAGTAGAAGCCCTGTTCCGAAAACGAGACATGCCAGCTTTAACCACCCGGATAGAGCTATTTGCAGCTGATCAAATGCTACTTGCAAATAGTTGCTGCATCTGCATTTTTCTTCATAATGAAAGTTATGTATCTGCAGAAAACGTTGGGTGGGAATTAGAAATAAAAGGAATAAGTCGGATTTATCCTGGAAAAACAATCGGTCAAACTCAATTCAAACACAATGCTGTGTATTGTTCAGAACAAGAACTCGGGAGAATTTTTGTCAACGGATTAGAAAAACGTCTGAATATTGAAATTCAACATAACCAATCTTATGTCTATTTATCATTTACTTACTACTGCAAAGATCTTAGGGCTGAAAAACTCAACGCGATTATACAGGGTAACAAAATAATTGAGTCTTATCATTCGAGAGAATCCGGTATCCGGAATAACGATTTATATAACCAATATGAAACCCTCCGGAAAAACGAGTGGCTGAAGTTATTACCTGATCCTGAGCCGCTACCCGCAACCTACACCAACCCTTTATATGCCGCAGAATACGTGTCCCACGTCCCGATAAGTGAAGAGTTATATGAGTTTTACTCGATATACAACGGATTGAATCGTACAATTAATGGGTATAACGTTCAATTATATCAACTGGAACAACTATTCAACAGTCGGACAATTGATCCCGGGTTCATAAAAGGAATCGCTACTTCAAGCAGAATATATCAAATTGGCACCGTCAATGCAGATCAAGACATCTTAATGGTGCTAAAAGATGATAATACTTTTTCATTTGGCAGGATAAACAATAACAAGAGAGGATCTTATGCTCTGGGCGATTATTTTAAAGATGCAGATTCATTGTATGATTTTTTACAAACCTTCCAACACAAAAAACATTTATAATACGCTATAACCCAGAGACTATATCTCCGGGCTATAATTCATTTGAGCAAAGCTATAGCTTTGTTTCTGAGACTTATATCATTAGTTACTCCCTCACCGCCGTTTTATCCTGTAGAATCATTTTCGCTATCTCATCTTTACGTTTGAAGCGCACACCTTTGTGATCTTGTATATAACGGATGATGTCATACGCAGCTTTCACCATCTGTGGCGTACCGCCGATACGATCATGAAAACTGATGGACATCTGTCTGCGGCGTTGCGCACTCTCCAGGTACAACTGGTCAAACTCCATCTTCACCTGCTCAACAAACTGACCCGCGGAAAAATTCTTTCCTTCGATCAGCAGGATGTCATTGCAACGCAAGGTGTACGGCACTACCGCAAAATCTTTCTGGTTGACCTGTATTACAAATGGTTCATCTCTGCTCAGGTCATCGATATGATAAATGAAATCCAGTTCCTGTAATATCTTCAGGGTGTTCTCCCCTCTCCGCAACCAGTTGGCGTTATAGCCCACCGGCATCATGCCCGTCACCTGTTTAACCGCATCTGCACCGTCTTTGATAAATTTCTTTTCCTCTTCATAGGAAAGGTTGTACTGTGAACTCCAGTTCATCCCATGCGCAGCTGCTTCATGGCCGCGGTCAACGATCTCCTTCGCCAGCTGCGGATGATTGAGCACCGCCGTGCCCACCATGTGGGAAGTCACTTTGATGCCCAGTTTATCCCAGTTGTCCAGCATCCTGGGGATACCTTCCTTGTAGCCGTACTGGTACCAGGTGGCCGCAGGCAGATCGCGGTAGCCTTTTTGCATGTTTTGCGGGAAAGGGCTTTCTGCATTGTCCGGCTGCCCACCAGCTTCAAACTGCATGGATACGGACACCACCAGCCGGGAGCCATCAGCCCAGTGCGTAGGATTGTTCATCGTTTTTGTTTGTTGAATGTTGGAGAAAAGGTTGGTAAAGGGTAGGACGCTGAGTGCGCCAGCGGCACTGGTCTGTTTAATAAATGTTCTGCGATTGCTCATACTGTCGGGCTGTTTGTCAACACAAATGTCGCCCGGTATCACCGTATAAATTTTGTACTTCTCCCTGAAAAATCAGTAAAAGTAAAAGATGTAACAGGCAAAATCGCAGCAATAGTACTATTGCTGCGATTTTGCCTGTTATGGATGTTATTCGTTGACCTTTACCACTTGTAAATGTGTGCTCACTCCTACTCTCGTTAAAGCATTAATAGAGATGATGGCCGTAATCAGGTAAGAGATATAGGTTTCATCAAAATATTGCAAAGCCAGCTGATAGGTTTCATCGCTCAGTCCGTGTTGATGAATCAGCGTAATTTCTTCCGTCATGGCCAGTATCACTTTCTCTTCATCACTGAAGAGACCTGCTTCGCGCCAGCCGCTCAGTACAAACAACCGCTGACTGCTTTCCCCGTGCTGCAGCGCCGTACGGTTGTGTATGTCCATACAGTAAGCACAGCCGTTGATTTGCGCAGTGCGTATATCAATCAGGTCTTTGTGTGATTCCTTCAGGGGACTGTGGGCCAGAAAAGTATCCATAGCCAGTATGGCTTTATATCCTTCAGGGATTAACTTTTTCATATTGAGGCGTTGACTCATGGTTGTTATTTTTTAGTACACCACAAAACTACAACGCCCATTGCCGGAAAAACTTAAGCTGGATTAAGAAATGCGTTTGGCCCTTAGTTCACTGAGATATTCGGGGGTAAGGCCCAGGTAAGAGGCCAGCAGGTGTTGCGGCACCCGTTGTACGAATTCAGGGAAATTACGGCTAAAATGGAGGTAGAGCTCTTCTTTGGTGTAATCTCCCTGGTAACGGGTCCGGTACTGGGCAGCGGCATGCGCTTTCTGATGTACGAGCCGGAAATAACGTTCCATCTTGGGAAAGAGCGCCAACATCGTTTCGCGGTTGGTTACGCTGATGGCCAGCACTTCAGACTTTTCTACAGACTGTATATAAAACTCAGAAGGTATTTGTAATTGCAGCGAAGTATAGTCTGCTATCCACCAGTTTTCAATGGCAAACTGGATCGTTTTTTCCACGCCTTTGCTGTTGACAAAAAACAACCGCAGGCAGCCTTTCGCCACAAAATAGTCATACTTGCAAACTTTGCCTTCTTCCAGCAGGTTGACTTTTTTAGCCAGGGAAACAGTTTCAAAATAAGAGAGGATGGAAGTCAGTTCTTCATCACTGACATCCACAAACTTACGGATGTGTTGTTTTAATACGGTGGACATGGTATGTCAAAAATACCACAAAAATCAGCAAAAGCCTTATCTTCCACCATGATGAAACCAGGAACACCGGAGCTGGCATGGCAGTCGCTGTGGGGATTATCCATCGGCGACGCTTTCGGCGAAACATTTTTCGGAAAAGAGACTGTAATCGTAGAAAGGATTGCAGAAAAAACACTGCAAGACGGTGAGTGGTTATTTACCGATGATACCGTACAGGGCATTGGCGTATTCCGTACGCTGTCGGCCTGCGGCGTTATCGATCAGGATTTTCTGGCGAAGGAGCTGGCACATAACTACCTGTTGGACGACTACCGGGGTTACGGTGGCACGGCACATTCCATCATGAAGAACATCGCCGCCGGATCACCATGGCAAACGGTGAGCCAGTCGGTGTTTGACGGAATGGGTTCTGCCGGCAACGGTGCCGCGATGCGTTCAGGCCCCATAGGCGCCTGGTTTGCCGGTGATCCGGCCACAGTGGTGGCGCAGGCCCGGCTGGCCGCCGAAGTGACCCATGCCCATCCGGAGGCTATTGCGGGCGCCATCGCTGTTGCGCTGGGAGCCTGCTGTTGCGCGGAAGCCCGGGCAAACAGGACAGCCCTCACATCTTCCGTATTCTTTGATTTTATTATTCACCATCTCCCCGAAAGCGACATCAAATATAAAATCAGGAAAGCCGCTACCCTGCCGGTCAGCTACGACATCCGGACTGTTGTGTCCATACTGGGCAACGGTAAACTGCTCACCGCAGCAGACACAGTACCCTTCGCGCTATGGTGTGCGGCACATCATCTCACTCACTATGAAAATGCGTTATGGACAGCTGTCAGCGGCCTCGGGGACCGCGACACCATCGCTGCCATTACCGGCAGCATCGTGGTGTTATACGCGGGGGATGATACTATTCCGGCGGAATGGATGACCCGCGCTGAAAAAGTTGACACTTCGGTATTCTATAAAAAATAAATCCTGTTAGGGTGTATGATTATGAGAAATCATGGCAACTTCAACTGCAAAGGCGCCTTTGCAGTGACAGTCAGTCATCAAAACGCGCCGTAACGCAGCCCCCCGTCAACTCCCACCATGGTACCGGTCACGTACTTGGCCCGGGGCGACACCAGGAACGTTACCATATTGGCGATATCCTGTGTTTCCCCGAAATCACCCAGCGGTATTTCTTTCGATGCGAATTGCTGGCGTTCCTCACCCTGAAAATATGGCCGGATATTTTCCGTGTCTATCAGGCCCGGTTGCAGGTTATTGACCCTGATGCCATATTTCCCCAGCTCGCCGGCCAGCTGTTTAGACCATACTACTACGGCGGCTTTGGCTACTGAAGAGGCATTGATGGTCCGCAGTTCGAAAGTACTCGTGATGCTCAGGATAACACCGTCGCGGCGTTCGATCATTTGAGGGAGAAACTGTTGTGTCAACTGCCGCAGGCGGTCGAAATGCAGCAGAAAAGAAGCATCCCAGTCTTTATCAGCTCCGATAACATCCAATGGCACGCTTTTACCGGCATTATTGACGAGAATATCCACATGCCCCAGTCCAGCGAATGCCGCAGCGGCTATTTTTTCCGGCGCATCAGCCGCCATAAAATCCTGTGACAATATCACCGGTTCCACACCACCTGCTGCCAGCACTTCCTCACGGAGACTGTTCAATAAATCTTCGTTCCTTCCGGTGGCCAATACTTTCACACCTTCTGCTGCCAGTTCTTTGGTGATGGCACGTCCCATACCCTGGCTAGCGCCTGTTACTACTGCTGTTTTTCCTTTTAAATAGAGGTCCATAACTGTTGTTTTGAAATTCTTTGTAAAAGTAAATCGCAACCGTTAATTTTATGTTGTATACAATCAATTGTGTGGTACATACAAATATGTGCGTAATGGCAAACAGAAAACAAAACTCGACCTATAGCCGCAATGAAAAATGCATTACCGGCTGCGATCTTACCTATGCTATTTACATGCTGGGCGGCAGATGGAAACTACTGATACTGGACAAGCTCGCCGAACGCAAAATGCGCTACAGCGAGCTTAAAAAAGAGTTTTCGTATATCACAGAACGTATGCTGACGTTACAGCTCAAGACGATGGAGCAGGATGGACTGATAAAACGGACTGTTTATGCAGAAGTACCGCCCCGGGTGGAATATGAACTGACAGATGCCGCGCGGGAACTGGAGCCTATATTAAGCCAGCTAAGCGACTGGGGCAACAAACAGCGGAAAATCGCGCAACAGGAAACAGCGGTTAGCTCTCCCATGTGATTTCAACTATCTCACGCTGATCATTCCAGTTTATCACCAACAGCTGGTTACAGGGTTCGCCGTCAATATCAATCGTATAGTCGAAAATAGCAAAATTGGGGGTGCCATATTTGCCATCAGGATAAAAGCCCAACCGCTTTAATCGCAGTTTATCCAGTAGCACTGCTGACTTTTCTTCGTCGCTCTCCGCATCACCTACAATGTCGGCCAGCTGCTCTTCGTCCAGTTCTTCTATGTAAAAACGGATGTAGGACTGTACTTCCCCTTCTCCTGTTTTAAAATCATGCTGAATAGCTACCTTGTTCTGCTGCTGGAAATAGTCAAGGTCCTCCAGCCACGACTTGAGAAGATCAGCCCTCTCTATATCTATGCGGGTATGTTCAAAGTTTAAGTCAAGGCTAACGCCGGCGGCGGTTTCCACATTATAGTATTCTTCCAGCTGTTCCAGGCTGAGTTCTCCGAAGTGAGGTAATGAATATTGCATATGTTATTTCTTTTCAAGTTCTTTAATACGGGCTTCCTGCTGTAACAATTGCTGCTGAAGCTTCTCCATCTTCTTGTTTTGTTCTATCAGGTACAAAGTCAGCTCTTCTATCTTTTTCATTTGTTGCTGCTGCATGTCACCTAAATCCAGCCCTTCTTTCAGGATCACTGCTTCAGCCTGTATGCCCGGGAGATGTTTGTTTTGGCGGATATGTTTTTCCACTGCTTCCAGCGACGGCAGCACATACGCGGAGTCAAATACATAATCTGCCCAGCCTGTCCGCGTTACCTTTACCCGCATAGCCATGATGTCGCCCGCTACAGACAACATCGAGTAGGGTTTATTGGTACCAATACCTACATAGCCATTGGGACTGATGCGTATCCGCTCTGTGCCAGCTGTCCCGATCACAATGTTTTGGTTCATTTCAGGGACCGTTGAGTACCCGGAAAGCTCAATAAAGGATTTTGTGGGGTAATTAGTACCACCTCCGGCAGTCAACCGCAGAAAGCCATCATCCAACGTATGATAATCTTTGCTGCGTGCCCTGATCTCATACCCCGTTCCGGCTGTAAGCGGAGGGCGGGCAGACTGATTATTCAATCCTCCGTTGATCGTCATGCCACCATCCAACAACTGAAGTTTGGTGGAACCGTCGTCCACTGTCCCTAGGACAATACGTTGTGTAGTGGTCGTTCCTCTTTGGGTTACGGTCTCTAAAGTTTCTTGTGCTTGTACAGCGTAAGATGTTATGCTCAATACAAAGGCAAACAAACATTTCTTCATAGGTTTTATATATTTGAGACACTAATGTAATTAATTTCGCCTTATCCTTTATACCGAGCAGATATGCCCATTGCGACCACCTATTTTATCAAAGCACAGATACCCGGAACCACACTTGATCAGTTGTTAAATCTCTATAAACGTGAGACCCTCTGCGTTAAACTTATCTGCTGCCCATAACACGAATGTATACGATCAAGCTTCTCATTTCCGCTACCGTCATGCTGTCCCTGAAATGATGATTCGCAGTATGGTTATAGTCCCGCGCCACCGCAACAGCATATTGATCTCCCGCTTGCTCCAACGCTCTGCTGTCCTGAATATACCGGATAAAATACTGCGTTGATGGTGCAGGCATTCTCTCAAACAACCCGACCAACATCTCATTGTGGTGGCCCCCTCTTTTGGGAGACCGGTGACAGCTGGCGCAATACCGGCGAAACAGCGCTTCGCCTTGTTGAAAACCAGCAACCAGTTTTATTTCGGTACTATCTGTTTTAACCGGTGTGGGCGGCGACTGATGGCAGGAACTATAGGTTATCAGCCCGATGGCCGTCAAAACAAGGAGGAGACAGGGACGCATAAGGAATGGATGTTATTGACAAGGTACTTTTATTAATCCATTTTTCTTTTTATCTTTTTGCCGTACAATTTCATCATTCCTATGCATAGATTCACGCTTCTGGCATTGCTGCTATGGCCAGCCGTTACCTTTTCGCAACTGAAGAAAAAACCGGATGCCCGGTTACAGCAAGGATTGCAGCAGATCGTCGATAAGTTCAAAGGCACCGCCGGCGTGTATGTGCAGCAGTTAGAAACAGGCGAATGGGCAGCTATCAATGCTGACACCATTTTCCCCACCGCCAGCATTGTAAAGATCCCGCTGCTGGTAGGATTGTTCGACAAACTAGACAAAGGAGAGCTGGGTTACCACCAGACATTGATATACCGCGATTCCGCCAAAACCGGCGGCTCTGGCCTGATGCAGTTTTTCAAAGACAGCTCCGAAACAGAAGTCAGTATACTCGCTGCCTTAATGATGGCTTACAGCGACAATACCACCTCCCTCTGGAACCAGCAGCTGGCAGGTGGCGGCGCCGCCGTCAACGCCCTGTTGGAGAAATATGGCTTAAAAGATACCCGCGTAAACTCCCGTACCCCTGGCCGGGAAGAGAACCGGAAAATATACGGCTGGGGCCAGACTACCCCGCGTGAAATGGCGACCCTCGTGGCAAAAATTTTCCGGGGAGAAGTCATTAGCCGTCCATCCAGTGAACGGATGTACCGCCTCATGACCAAAGGCTACTACGATGAACAGGCGCTCACCCAAATCCCTCCTTATGTACAGGCCGCTGCCAAAACCGGCTCTGTCAACGAATCCCGTTCAGAAGTAGTGCTGGTCAATGCGCCGCACGGAGATTATGTTTTCTATATCGGCACCAAAAACATCCAGGACCAACGCTGGGTGGCCGACAATGAAGCGGTAAACATGATCCGGGAAATTTCTGCTCTCCTCTGGAAACATTTTGAACCTAAAAGTAAATGGTCGCCCGTTTTCAGAAAGGATAAATATTAAGCACCCGTTTTATTTCCTGATCAGGTGTTTGTCGATCAGCTGCATCAGCTCATCCTTGTAAATCTTGCTCACCGGGATTTTATGGGAACCGATGGTAATTTCATTTCCTGATAATGACTGTATCTTGTTCACCGCTACAATAAACGATTTCTGTATACGCAGAAACCGGCCCGCAGGAAGCTGTTCTTCCACCGATTTCATTGTGGCCAGCGTCATAAACTTGCCCTGCCGTGTATTGATCGTTACATAGTTTTGTGTGCCTTCTATATAGAGAATATCATCGTAGTTGATTTTTTCGTAGCTGTTATTACATTTGATAAAGAAAAAATCCACCTCCGGCGCGGGCGTATGTTTGACTGTAAACATGTCCCGTGCCCGGTTGACCGCACGCAGAAAACGTTCCGGTGTGATAGGTTTCACCAGGTAATCCAGTACATTCAGTACATTCAGCTCGAAACCTTCCAATGCAAAATTCGGGTAAGCCGTAGTAATGATCACCAACGGAGGAGATGCCAGCCCTTTCAAAAAATCGATGCCACGGATACGCGGCATTTCAATATCGAGGAACATCAGGTCTACTTTTTCGCGCGCCAACGCCTGACTGGCTTCCATGGCATTGCAGCATCCGCCAAGGAAGTCCAGGAAGCCGGTTTCCCTGACCAGCAGCTCCAGCCCTTCTCTGGCCAGTGGTTCATCGTCAACAATAATACAACGCAGATTCATATTATTTTTATGGTCAGTTTTACAGTAAAAACACGATCACCCGGGGTGATCTGTAAATCATAGTTCCCTTTGTAGATCAGCTCCAGCCGGCGTTTCACATTTTCCAGCCCGATACCGCCCGCACCATTCATCACCGGCCGGCTGGCCATCGGTTCCACACTGTTCTCCACTTCCAGCAGGAAATTGTTGTCCTGGTAGTCCAGTGTCAACCGGATATGATTGTCCTGATTAGTGTAGGTAGACACATACTTAAATGCATTCTCCACAAAAGGAATTAATAGCAGCGGAGCAATGGAAAAATGACGGACATTCTCCCCTACCTGGTAATCCAGCTGCAACGCTTTTCCTTTCCGGAGCTGCTCCAGTTGTACATAGTTGTTCAGGTACGCTATTTCCTTTTCTACCGGGATGGTTTCCGTATTACATTCGTACAACTGATAACGCAGCATATCTGCAAAAGTAGCCAATGTGCCAGCCGCCATCTCCTGGTCCTTGCGTATCAGCACATAAATGCTGTTGATGGCGTTAAACAAAAAATGCGGGTTCATTTGTGATTTCAGGAACCGCAGTTCATTTTCCGTCCGCTCCTTGTCTGCTTCCCGCTGATGCCGTTCGGCCTCCAGTTTATCTTTAACCGTTTTGGCCGCGATAAACACAAAACAAACGTAAAAATTGGTCATCGATGTAAATACGGCAAAAGAGAAAACGCTGCCCAGCTGCGCCTGTGGATGATCTGATTTCACGAGCGACAGCATCACCCAGGCATTCAGCAGAGACATAGCGAGCCAACATGCCGTCGAGGCCAGCGTGAACCGCCAGTATTGCCTGCGGTAGAAATACTGCGGCATCAGCCAATAGATAATGGAGTAAACCAGTATGGCCTGAAGCACCAGCCATATCCCGTTATTCCGCATGGATTCCCATACAGACACATGGTAGGTATTGCACGTGGAATAGGTCCAGAATGTGAGACTACACATCCAAAACAGGATGTGCATCCCTTTATATTTGGTTAAAAACTGTCGCATAAGTCAGGCAAAGTAGCATGCTCCGGGTAAGTTAACAACATTTATTGACGAAAACAGGCTACGGATGGATTAAATGCTGTGTCGGGCCACTCCTGGGCAGCCCAACAGGCCACATCTGCTGAAAGCACTATTTCATCCTTGATAACAGGCTTTTTGTCACATTGATTTTTATCATCCCTGCAGAATAATTCACTTTGTGCCAGCTTCAACCAATAAAACAACGCTATATGATACCATTTTTCAAATACGTACCTGTCCGCATTTTCACGTTCGTTTGCCTGTATCTGGCTATGATCAGGCCCGAAGTACATGCACAGCACTATTCCTTCGGCATCAAAAAAGAAGGCAAAGGCAAAGTCATTATTTTCATCCCCGGCCTGTATTGCTCTGGCGAAGTGTGGGACAAATCTGTTGCACATTACCGTGATCACTACACCTGCTATGCCTTGACACTGCCCGGATTTGCCGGACAGCCTCCCATCAAGTCTGACAGCATGATGACAACCATCACCCGTGAGCTGGCAGGATTTATCCGGGATAATAAACTGGAAAAACCCACCATCGTCGGCCATAGCCTCGGCGGCTGGATAGCCCTGCAGCTGAGCATCCTGTACCCCGACCTGCCAGGAAAAGTGGTGACTGTCAGCGCCGGCCCTTTCTTCCCGGCATTCGCCATGGGCCCGGACGCTACCCCGCAACAAACGCGCGAAATAGCCGCCAACATACAAAAAAGTATGGCCACCCAGACACCGGAACAAACACGTGCCAGCCAGTTGATGATCCTTCCCAGCCTGATCACCGACAGCATCAACCGTGTCCCTGTGATGGATATGGCGATGCGCAGCCATGCCCCTACCCAGGCACAGGTGATGTATGAACTGTACACCACCGACCTGCGTCAGCAGCTGAACCTGATCACCTGTCCCTTGCTGGTGCTGGCAGACTGGATAGGTTATAAAAACTACGGCATCAGCCGCGACATGGTGCTGGGAAATTATCGCTCACAATATCAGAAGGCGCCCCAAGCTGTTATTTCGATGTCAGATGATGCCCGCCATTTCATCATGACTGATCAACCTGAATGGTTCTTCAACCAGGTAGATACCTTCCTGGGCCGCTAACCGGAAACCCTGTTTAAAAGCAACAGCCGTCCCATTACGGAGACGGCTGTATGTTTTTTATGCGATATAAGATTTATTGTGCTTTGTTCCACCATACCGGTTTGGTGAGATAAGCGGGCGTATTCGCCGTAGGGTCTGCCTTCAATACCTGCTCGATGTTGTAGTTGATTTCATAGCTGGCAATGGCCAAACGGCGGGGCCAATCCGTCTGTGCCGGATAATACAGGCTATTAACATGGGTAGGGCGTTTAAAGCCTTTATACACGCCTACGGTTTCGTTGTAGTTGCCCGCACCATCCGCACAATAGTTGAGCCGGCGCAGGTCCGACCACAGTTCCGGCGAATAGGACAGCGCAATGTACTTCTGGATCATGATATTGCTCAGCGTCAGTTTGGCCGCATCTTGTTCTACGGAAGTACTGTTCAGGAAAGCGTCAATAACGCCCGCTTTAATGCCCATCAGGCTCATATGCGCACGAATACCAGCTTTATAGGCCGTCAGCGCTTCGATGTTATTCCCTTGTTTAAATAACAGCTCCGCCTGGATGAAACGCATCTCTGCGTTGGTCAGCAGCAACCCTTTGCTTCCACGGCGGGTATACCAGGTGCCGGTAGACTGTATACGGTCGTTAGCACCAGCAATAGCCGGCACTCTACGCATCACTACATAGATGGAGTCCTTATTGCTGAAGCTGTTCGTCTTGGCATTATAAGTATAGGACAGCGGTCCGTTCGTAGGCACGCTGGAGGCCATGTCTACGCCCATGGTGCGGCGCAACACGCCGGTACCGTCTGCCTGGCTGGGGATCAGCGAGTCCAGGCGGGGATCTTCCATATTGCTGGCGCCGGTGGGGGCGCCGGTATATTTGTTGGAAATATAATCGATGTACAGTTTGGTCACCCTGGCGGTAAGCCCTGTATTGGAGTATTGCAACGCTTCCTTATTGGTAGCCGGAACATCCGGCCCTTCATCGATATACTGCCGTACCGTGCTCTGATCTTCTGTTTGCGGGCCTTTAGCAGCGGCATCCAGCACAGCCTGGGCATTAAACCCGGTCTGCTGGGAAGCGTGCAACAGGAAACGTGCTTTCAGGCCATAAGCCAGCCGTATCCAGTTGTCCACTTTACCATTGTTGTAGGTATCGCCGACAGACAGCGCTGGCGCTGCTATACCTTGTGTTTTCTGCAGGTCAGCAATAGCCTCGTCCAGCAGGCCCAGTACTTTCTGCTGGATATAATCACCCTGATCGAACTTAGGTGTCAGTATCTGCGGATTATCAAATTCATCATAAGGCAGCATACCGTATACATCTGCCAGCGTACCAAAACCCCATGCCTTGATGATTTTAGCCACGCCCATGTAGTGATAGGCCTGTACTTTCTCCGCGGCCGCGATCAGCGGCGCTACATTCACCGCGGTGTTCACGTACCAGCATTGCCAGGGCCAGCCCGCATTGGCGCCGTTAGACACCCAGGCAGTGAGGTTATAGTTATTGCCACCGTTGGCATATACGGTAGCCAGCTGCTGTCCGAGGAAAGCAGTGCGGGTACCGGTACTTTCGTAGGCGTCGCTGAACTGCGCCAACAACGAGGGCAGGCGCTGCTCTGCTGCCGGCACGGTAGAATTGGCACTGTTAGGATTATCGTTGATATCCACCCACTTCTTGCAGGAACTGAAAGCGAGTGACAGACTGAGTATATATGCGATTCTTTTCATTTCCGTAACATTTAAAATTTAAGGTTTATACCAATCGCGAAACCGGAAGTAGCCGGTACGCCGCAATAGTCAATACCTACAGAGCCAGATCCCACCACACCGGCGCCGGCGGCGCTGGTTTCGGGGTCCATACCGGAATAGTTGGTAAAGAGCAGCAGGTTAGTACCAGAAGCGGTAATGGTAGCATCTTTCAACCAAGGGGCACGGGTAAGGGCTGATTTAGGCAGTGAATAGGAAAGCGATACGGAACGCAAACGCATCCAGTTCACGTTCTCAATAAAGAACGGTGCGTTATTGGTATAGATGTCCCGGTAATATTTCTCTGTGGCTTTTACTGTTTTGGTCACCGGCTCAAACTTACCGGTAGCCGGATTCTTCGCCATGCCGCTGAATGTAACGTCTTCTCCTCTGTTGGCGGTACGCTCGCTCAGGCCATAGGCTGTCAGCAGGTATTCGGTACCGTTATACACGTCGCCGCCTATACGGAAATCCCACAGGAAAGAGAAATTAAACTGTTTGTAGCTGAAGCTGTTGTTTAAACCGCCCAGCAGTTTCGGCTCACGGTTGCCCACGTACGAAGTGGTGGAGGTAGATGTCAGCGGATAACCGGTATTCCAGTCCAGCAGCAGGTTACCGTTTTCATCGGTCTGCCATTTGGAGCCGCTGATACCCATAAAGGTGCTGCCGTCGAAAGAGGCGGCTTTGGCATTGCCCGCCTGCACGTCGGTCACGTACAAGATAGGCAGTGCACCCGGCAGGGCTTTCACGACACCCTTGTTTTTGGAAGCATTCAGCATCACATCCCAGCTGAAGTTTTTGTTGCGTATAGGCGTTGCATTGATACTGACCTCAAAACCTTTGTTCTGTATCTCGCCGGTATTGACAGAGCTGAGGATATACCCGGTGGCATTACTTACACGCGGTGTCAGGATCTGGTCTGTACTTCTGTTCTGATAGTAAGTCACATCCAGTCCCAGGCGGCCTTTCAGGAAACGCAGCTCGGCGCCGAATTCGGTAGAGGTGGTGGTCTCCGGCTTCAGGTTCGGGTTACCGCGTGACCAGAAGTTGCGATAGCCGCCGCCAATAGTAAGCTCGGGGCCAAACAGGTAAGTCAGCGTCTGATAGGCCGGCGCATCTTTACCTACCTGTGCCCAGGAAGCGCGGATTTTACCGAAGCTCAGGATGTCGTTTTTAGGCAACAGTTCTGTGAAGACCAAACTACCGCTGAAGGAAGGATAGAAGAACGACTGGTTCTGCTCCGGCAACGTAGACGAAATATCGTTACGGCCCGTAGCACTCAGGTATACAATATTCTTGTAAGACAGTCGCAAGTCACCGTAGAAACCGGCCAGGCGTTTACGGTTGATGGCCTGGTTGATATACTGGTTCTTTTTATCCGCATTATTGATGCTGATAAAATTAGGCAGGGAGAAATTTTCCGCACGGGCAGAATTGGATTTCAGATAAGTGTCTTCCGCAGTCGTACCTGCTATGAGGTTTACATCCCAATCCTTGTGGAAGGTCTTGTGGAAAGTCACCATCAGGTTGGAATTCACATAGCTGTAGTTCTTATCTGTTTCGGCCAGCATACCTTTCTGCCACGCTTCTTTTACGCTGGAACCGGGCTGGATAAGGTTACGGAACTGTGTGGTATAGTTGTCTACCCCGAGGCGATAGGTCACGTCCAGCCAGTTGGTAATTTTTACGCTGGCATAGGCAGAACCGATAAAACGGTTGGTTTTGTCGGTTTGCGGATTACGATTGATGATCCAGTAAGGGTTGTCCACATCGGTGTCCAGTGGCAGGTCTGGCAACAGCCGGTGTTTGGTGCCATCAGGATTGAGCCACACTTTCATATCATCGTTGCGGGGCCAGGCGATGATACTTTCCATATAGCCGGTGCCGTTAGACCCCCACAAACCGGTACCGGTAAGGGTTTTCTGCGTAGCGCTGGTAGCGTAGGACGCATTGAGGCCGAAAGTAAAGCGGCCGATTTTCTGCTCTCCGTTGAATCGCACGGTGGACCGCACATAGTCAGTCGTGGGCACTACACCGGACTGGTTAAGGTTGGAACCGGACAGGAAGAAGTTGCCCGTCTGGGAACCACCGGAAACCGTGAAGCTGTTATCAAAAGCATGGGCATTCTGGAAAAAATCACCCATGTTATTGTAAACCTGTTCTCCATCTTTGAACGGATCGCCCCAGGATAAAGCTGTCTGGCCGTTGAACGTGCCATTATAATAGGAACCTTGTTTATAACGGCCCTGTTGTTTGGGCAAACGGTTTACCCAGTTATTGAGATAGCGGCTGGTCACAGAAGCGGTGACGTTGCCGGCGGTACCTTTTTTGGTGGTGATGATGATGGCGCCGGCAGCAGCACGCAGGCCGTAGAGCGCAGCGGCAGCGGGACCTTTCAGCACAGAGATGGACTCGATATCTTCAGGGTTGATGTCCATCGCGCGGTTGCTGTTGGTGGTGGAAATGTTGACAGAGCCGTCGAAAGCACTGTTGTCGCCTTGACCGGTGGAGTTGTCCATCGGCATGCCATCGATCACGAACAACGGCTGGTTGTCGCGCTCCAGGGAAGTACCGCCGCGGATAACGATAGAGGCGGAAGAACCGGGCGCACCGCCGGAGTTGGTGATGTTAAGGCCCGCAATTTTACCATTGAGGGAGTTAACGAGGTTAGCATCTTTGTTTTTCAGCAGTTCGGCGGATTTAATGTCCTGCACCGAATAGCCGAGCGCCTTTTTCTCTTTTTTGATGCCCATAGCGGTTACCACCACCTGTTCCAACGCGCTGGCAGACGTTTGCATGCGAACGGTCAGTTCACTGCCCTCCCCTACTTTGACGCTTTTGTTTTCATAACCGATAAAGGAAAGTTCCAGGCTCTCCCCCTCCTTTGCCTCAATGCGGAATATGCCTGAAGCATTCGTCAAAGCATTACGGTTCGTGTTTTTGATCCTTACAGTGACACCAGGCATGGGGCTGCCGTCTTCACTCAATACAGTGCCTAGCACTGTTTTCATCTTCTGGGCATAAGCCGACCCAGGAGACAACAGCGTCACCAGTGATAGCATCACCGATAACCAGAGAAGTTTTCTCATGTTTTCTTGTTTTAATTGATCTCGAAATTTGGTTGATATGCGCGTTTAGATGTAGAAGTCATCGCTGTGCTGCTCCCCCAGGACTGAAGCCCTGAACTATAAACTGGTATTGATTGGAAACAGGTACAGATAGATGCTCCCTCATAAAGGGCCGGGTATACAGGTTGACAATTTTTTTTAGATTTAGTTTAGATTCTAGTTGACATATTTCTCTGTTAAAGATAAGGGGAAAAGCAGGTTTCAAACAATAGTAAATTCACGGCAACGGCCATATTTTTTTCTTTATAATACAATTATGTATGTATGATGGGGAGACTTTTTTGTTTTTGGAAGAACGGTGGAAGAAATTATCACTGCGCAGTAGCATCATATAGGCGTCTCCGTTGTTCCCGTCATCACTACAACTCCCATCATGAAAAAGTCCCAAAAAGCCGCACGCCTTTTGGGACTTCTCAATATTTCAATATTTAAATATTTAAATATTTTCCGGCCAGATACAAGACTGTACATCAGAGATATGTTTGCGCTGCAGCAGGAACATGCACAGGCGGGACTGCCCGATGCCGCCACCCATACTCAACGGATATACGTCGTTTAATACATTGCTGTGGAACAACAATTCACTTCTGCTTCCGCAATCTTTCAGCGAAAGCTGTTCACGGAGAGCACCCGCATCTACCCGGATACCCATGGAAGACAGTTCCAGCGCACTATTCATGGCCGGGTTCCACAGGATAAGGTCCCCATTCAGACCATTGAATCCTTCTTCGTTGGCTGTAGACCAGTCATCATAATCAGGGGCACGATCATCATGCACTGCCCGATCCGACAGCAGACCGCCGATCCCCATGATAAACACGGCGCCATATTCCTTCGCAATGTGGTTTTCTCTTTCTTTAGGTGTAAGGCCAGGATAACGTTTCAGCAGTGTTTCACTATCAATGAAATACACAGATGAAGGCAGGTCCAGTGACTTTTCGTGTGCTTCTTCCAACATGGCGTTGGTATCCAGAATTGCCTGATAGATCTGCTCTACCGTCTCCTTCAGGTAACTGATGCGGCGATGTTCCACCAGGATACGTTTTTCCCAGTCCCACTGGTCCACATAAAAGCTGTGAATAGGTGACACGACTTCATCCGGACGGATAGCCCGCATGTCTGTCACGATGCCTTGCTCCGGCTCCAGTCCAAGCTGATGCAGGCGCATACGTTTCCATTTCGCCAGTGACTGAACAATTTCCACCGGATAGGGAATATTTTTCAGGTTGAACTTTACGGGTTTTTCCACGCCGTTCAGGTCATCATTAAATCCTGTACCGGATTGAACGAACAAAGGGGCAGACACTTTAGTCAGCGACAGCCGTTGGCTTAATCGTGCCGGGAAATAATCTTTAATGAGGGATATTCCCTTCTCCAAATGGAGGATATCGTTTGTTTTTGCAGTTAGTGTGATCATTTTGTTAGTTGATATAAGATTGTTTTGGATATATTTCAACGTTTAATGCAAAACTATAAATATTCACTAACAAATCATCACATCTTGAAATATTTTTTCAATAAAAACAGGAAATACTTAATGAAAACCCATAAAAACTATGCAAATTTTGCAATTTTACTATACGGATCTTGCTAAGATATTTTAATATATTGATTATCAATACCATACAAACTACCAACAAAATCCGTAAGGGGGTAGGAAACTATTAAAGGGAAGGAGAAGTACCAAAAGCAGAAAGGGATAAAGTGGAACATTTGAGGGAAAAGCGCCAATACAAACGCGGCGCACGGGCGTAGAACAGCCGCACTACTCCCCGGCGCCGCGTCTGCAATGTCCTTAATGTATATTCGCTTCCAGCCACTTTTTCAGCGTTTCCCGCTCCTCTTCTGTCAACTTCACTTCGTTGCCGAGTGGCATACGTCCTTTTACAAATACCTGTTTATAGATATCCTTTGCATTTCTTTCCATGTTCTTTTCTTTGAAAATGCGGAAAGGGTTATTGCGGACATGACAAATATTGCATTTGGTCTGAAGCACCAGCAGGGCTTTTCCTTTATCTTCTTCCGGAGTAGTAGGAGTAGTGGCAGTGGCAATGTGAGCAACGCTTAACAGGGCAACGAGTATGATCAGGTATTTCATTGTTTTTAATTTTACTCAAAATTACCTGTCGCCGTACCCGGAAAATAGAACAAAACCGACAGCCCTTATTTTTTTACGGGCGTGATCAGTTTACCGGAATACGCTTCGATATCACTGGCCAGCCATGCAGACACTTGTCCCATAAACCTTTTCAGGTGCGGCTGCTGCATATGCTTATCCAGATCGGCCTGTGAACGCCATACTTCATAAATGAAAATAGCGCCATCTTTTTCTTCATGGATATTATACACCAGGTTACCGGCTTCCGCGCGGGTAGGCGCTACCAATGCCAGCAACTCACGCCGGAGCGTGGCGGCATGTTCTTTTTTAGGACGCAGGAAACCATAAAGGCTCACCGCAGCAGTGGTATCTTTGGCGGTGTTCATGGCAGAAGGTTTTACAGCATAGGCCTGTGCAGGAAAATAAAATGCTGTTATCAACAACAACAGGGCGATCATTCGTGTGTACATTTGTCTTGTTTTTATCAACAGGTGCAAATGTAAAGCCATCCGCTATTGTGTTGTATCTTAGCACCCAATTGTAGGATACTAACAGTTGTGTAAGTATGAGTAAAATCAAGGAAAACTCTACCCATCAGGCCAACAAAAACAGTCTTGGTGAAATATGCGCGGAAGTCTATGCCATCAACTTGCTCAGCGGGCAATGGACGCTGGCTATCTGTTGTCATCTGTTCGAAGGCAGGTTGCGCTTCGGGGAATTGAAAAAGAGAATACCGCAGATCACGGAAAGAATGCTGACGCTGCAGCTGCGTAAAATGGAAGAAGACGGACTGGTGACCCGCACCGTTTACCCGGAAGTACCGCCCCGCGTGGAATACGAGCTGACGGAAAGCACCCATGAATTAAAACCTATTTTCCAGCAACTGCAAGCCTGGGGCGACAGGCATAAAGCCCGTCTTTAGACCGTTGCCTCGCAAAGTTTTTTAATCAATACCAATACAGTACCCCAATAGTAGTTAACATGCCGGTCCGTGGCATATTTGCCGGTATTCGTCTGGGTAAAATCCAGCACCGTGCCTGCTGTGGTGCTGGTCAACCGGAAAGTGATAGTGCCGTACTGCCCCGGTTCATCCGGCCTTTCGGAGAGGGAGCTCCAATGTGTATAAACCAGCAGTTTTTCCGGTTCCAGTTGTAATATCACGCCTTTGTTTTCATAAGCAATACCATGCAGATCGCCGGTAAATACCAGCGGACTGCCCACCTGCCAATCGGACTCGATATGCACCGGCGTGTCCATCATCCACCGCCCTATTTTTTCAGGGTTGGTCAACATCTCCCACACCGTGGCTGCCGATGCCTGAATACAGACCGATTTGTTCACGGTATTGCCGGCAAACAACGCCGCATCAATTCTTTTTTTCTGCCGCAGGTGATGCTGCATATGCAGCTCCGCAAAACGCAACCACTCCGCTGCCGTGAAATACCCCAGGCCCGGATGCTTCGTTTTGCCCGTCGCGCAAGCAAAATCACCATCGCGGCACAGTTCCGCAATCGCCTGTTGAATGGACAACAATCCTTGCCGCAGCTGGTCAAGGCTTTCCGGTTGTGGAATAAACGTATTGGTGGCCGGCCCTGCGATTTGTATATCCGGAAAGCCGTTGGCCAGTATCTGCCTGCCTTCTTCCGTCATTTCCTGATCTTGATGCGCCTGGCTTACGAGGGCAGTAGCGACCTGTTCTACAAACCAGCCGGTATCGTCAATGATATGCATATATACCTGCCCGAGTGACCATGCCGCCGCCTTCGTAGGCCGGCAGATCATCTCCAGTGAATAATCGTCGAGAAAGGCCACCCATTGCTGCAGGGTGTCATTAAATTGTTGCTGTGGGCCCATAGTATGCCTAAAGTAATAAATGTAAGTCAATAACACCGGTATCCCTCAGGTAACCACACCCTCAAAACACCGCCCCGGTACCGCATTTTAACGTAACTTTGCGGCAGTTTTTAATTACCAACACAACCGTAGAACACATATGATCCAGGGACCGTCAGTACAGACGCAGCATATCACCAGCCTGTTGAACCAGCGACCACTTTTTGTCTTTGCCCTCAGCTCAGAAGCAGCAGAAGAATTCAACGAGGATAATATCCTGATTGCCGGCATCGGAAAGGTGAACGCTGCTTTTAACCTGACTAAAAAGATACAGGAAGAAAGACCCGGACTGATCGTTAACCTGGGCTCTGCCGGCAGTAACACTTTCAAACGCGGCGAGGTAGTATGCTGCAACCGTTTTATACAACGGGACATGGATGTTACCGGCCTCGGCTACCGTAAATATGAAACGCCTTTCTCCGACCTGGAACCAGTGCTGGAGTACGGCCTTCACCTGGACGGCTTTCAGCATGGCATCTGCGGTACAGGCGACAACTTCGAGACAGGCCACACCACTGTCGATTACAATGTGATCGATATGGAAGCCTACTCCCTCGCGATGGTCGCCATGAAAGAGAATATACCTTTTCTGTGCCTGAAATATATCACGGATGGCGCCGATGGCGGTGCAGCAGAAGAATGGAGCGTACAAGTACACCATGCCGCTGCTGCCTTCCGGAAAATTATTTCCGGCCTTCAACAATAAAAATGTGAGAGATGAACTTTACAGACTATTTGCAGCTGTTTGAAAACATCCTGCAAGACGCGGAACCGAAGGCTCCTTACAACAACCCGGATTATTTCAATTACACCAAACTCAACTGGTCAAGACAACAACGCTGGCTGAAAACCGGCGTAATTACGGACGCTGTCACAGCTGCGGTAAAAGATATCACCACACCGCAACAGTGGGTGATCATCACCGAACCATGGTGTGGCGATGCAGCACATATTGTGCCTTTCCTTCACAAAATAGCAGCACTGAATCCGCTGATCACGATCGACATACAGTTACGCGATACGCCGCCCTTCCTGATCGAACAATATCTGACCAACGGCACCAAGTCCATCCCCAAACTGATTATTCGTGACAACGATGGTAACGATATGGCTGTATGGGGCCCCAGGCCTGCCGGTTGCCAGGTGCTGTACAACCAGCTGAAAGCAGAGAAAGCAGACTTTGAACGGACGAAGATCGAATTGCAGCAGTGGTACAATGAAGATAAAGGCCAAAGCTTGCAGGCTGAACTACTGGAAGTACTGACAGCGGTACAGAAAGTCAGCGTAGCGTGATCATACACTTTTAAGCTCTATCCATACCGGCGCATGGTCGCTGGACTTCTCCCATCCCCGCACGTGACGGTCTACGCCCGCGGCAACCAGGCGTTTATCTACCTCGGGGCTTAGCAGGAAGTGATCAATCCGCAGGCCGGCATCTCTTTCGTAAGCATTACGGAAGTAATCCCAGAAAGTATAAATCTTCTCGTCGGGATGCAGCTTGCGGATGGCATCTGTCCAGCCTTGCGCCACCAGCGTATGGAAAGCCGATTTTACTTCCGGCCTGAACAAGGCGTCATCCACCCAGCGCTCCGGTTTGTAAACATCGAGGTCAGTAGGCATCACATTATAATCGCCGGTAAGGATGACCGGTGTTTTTTGCGAAAGCAGTTCCTGTGCATGGTCCGTCAGCCTTTTGAACCAGCTGAGCTTATAGTCGAACTTAGGCCCTGGTGCAGGATTGCCATTGGGGAGGTACAGACAACCAATCAATACGCCGTTGATAGCAGCTTCCATGTAACGGCTGTGCACATCTTCCTCATCTCCCGGCAGCGTCCTTCTGATTTCCTGAGGCACTCCCACTTTCGATAGGATCGCAATACCATTCCAGCTCTTCTGGCCGTGCCATATCACGTCATATCCCGCCTCCCGGATAGCCAGTTCCGGAAATTTCTCCTGTGGCGCTTTCAGCTCCTGCAGGCAGGCCACGTCCGGCGCAGACTCTTCCAGCCAGCGTAACAGCACCGGCAAACGGGCATTGATGCCATTGACATTATAAGTAGCGATTTTCATGGGAACAGGTCTTGGTTAGCTATCCAAGTTAACTAAAAAAATCGGGAAGCCCTGACAGGACATCCTTAACGTGTAAACAATCCCCTGTCCAGTTTGGTGATATTAAATACCGAAGAATCTTTTGCGGTGTATATAAATTTCCCGCTGGCGTCCACGGCCAGTGAAGCATCGTCGATAACGGGATTAAATACCGGTTTATGCCGGAAAAACACCTCCATCGAATCCAGCAGCGAATAACCTATTTCAAGATGGGTGAATCCTGACTCTCGCATATCTTTCACCGCCCTGCGGGCTTTGTCGCCCGAATACTCAAACTGCTGCAGCGTGGCCGGAAAACATTTCCGGGTAATCCAGTAGTCCCGCATCGCTTCGTTGAACAACATCGACGGATGGATTTTTTTCCGCCCTTTCTTCACTTTTATAGGGATATAGTCCGACCGGTGCTCTCTTCCGTTAACACTAAACCCTTTAAGAGGCCCCTGAGAACAGGCTGTCCAGCCAATTGACAGCAACATCAGTGCGACAGCGTATAGCCGTGTACGTTTATTTGATAACATATCCTAACATTAATTGCGCGCGGGGTTGTACCTCCCATCTGCGGAGATCACTATAATATACAGGGCCGAGACCAAAGCGGGCATCAAAACTAAAATGTTTGCCTACGCCCCGTTGCATCCCCCATAGCGGCTGTAAGGAAAATGCCCATTGGCTGCGCCCCATGTTACGGTTGGCAACGGTCCCAAAAAAGTAGCTCCCGCTGATAGCGAAGAAATTTCCGCTGTTGTTGCGCATAGATTTGCCTCTGGCAAGGCGTTTACGCAGGTTGTAATAAAAACGTTCTTCCAGTCGGGCTACGGGGACAAGTTCATATCCCCAGTCACCTCCGTAATAATCACTGTAGGTATAGTAATAGTAACCCACCAGGTCCATCTCCGCGTGTAAGGAGGTCCGGTGCGACAACTTCCTCTCCAGCGAAAAGCCGATACCCGGCAGCATCAGGTTGCCTTTTATCTGCAGGGGTTTCAATCCATTGTCCGGCAGGGAATCTTTCTGGGCGGCAGTGGTCAGGGGCAAAGTACTCAACAGTGCAACAGCAATCAGTTTGGTCATTGACATAAGTAAACACAAAGTATAGGAAATGCTAATTTAAGCAAAACCGGTTATCCGAAAAAGAATAACCGGTACTGGATTAAACGGTCCGTCTCCCTGTTAGCGCATGTCCTGAGGTTAACTACCGGGGATAAACGATTTTAGCAGGATGTAGTGTCCCGGACTACTGCCGGTAACTCCTTGATGCCTATACGTTTTTGTATGAAGCGCCTGTTTTTTCATCAGATAAAAAAATTTTTTTCCGGGGCACATCTGCTATTTTAGCCGTAAACCGAAGCTGATGAAATACGTACTATTACTGATAGCCATTGTAGCAGAGGTGATCGCGACTTCCGCCCTGAAGGCCTCCGAAGGGTTTTCCCGTTTCTGGCCTTCCGTCACCGTCGTTGCCGGCTACGCCATTGCTTTTTATTGCCTGAGCCTTACCCTGAAACAAATCCCGCTGGGCATTGCGTATGCCATCTGGTCCGGCCTCGGTATTGTGCTGGTGTCCATCATCGGGGTGGTGATGTTCCGCCAGAAGCTGGACACCGCGGCCATCATCGGGTTATTATTCATCATCGTTGGTGTGATCATCGTGAACCTGTTTTCCAAAACTTCTGCACACTGACCCTTCCCGTCAAACAAACCCGGGCATACCGCTGTTAATGCATAAAACTGCTGTATGAAAAAAACACCTTTTTTCTTCCTGATCTGTACGGTAGCTGCCGCTATCACACTGGGCTGCAACAACAGCAATACTTCCAGCCAAAAAGAAATGCCTGATTCTACAGCTCCCGAACCTGAGCCTTTCCCTAAAACAGCCGCTTTTAATGCCGGCACTTTTAAGGGCACTATTCCCGGTGGCGCCCAGAAAAGGGACGTATCCATTACCTTCCATGCAGACTCCACTTTCACCATGAAAGAAAGTTATCTGTCCAAAGAAGGCAAGCCGGAACACGAGATGGACAATACCGGTAAATGGAGCTATGATGGTGTCAGCAAAAGCATCTACCTGGCTTATAAAAATCTGGCTGACCGGGGCACTTCCTTCTCCATCATTGATGACAACACCATTCAACTGCAAGACCACTCCATACAGGCCCCGGGACAGGCGGAAAAAACCGGCGGGCCTGAATACACCCTGCGCCGCCAGCAACCGTGATGCCCATGGTCCCAGGGCTAAAGCCCTGGGCTACGATTTGTTTGATCGTGTGGATTACGTTCGAAGATATTTCCGTGGATGTCTTCAAGATGTTTCCGAAGATGTTTCCGAGGACGATACGAAAGAGACCATCGTGCCTCACTCCACCCGCTCATTTTCCTTCCCGGAATGCCTTTATTTCTTCCAACATTTCCAGGGACCGGATCACAGGCGTCCATTCCTTTCCCTCAAAGAGCCATCGGAACCATTTACGGTCTTTGTTTTCATAACGGATATTCACAAAAAGCCAGATCGCCGCGATGGTAAAACCAGCCGTCACGATCCCTTGTATGGCCAGCAGCCATGCATTCTCTTTAATGAACATGGCCGCGTGCAGGTAAAAGGTAGTCCACACCGGCAGTTGCAGCCATAACAAACGGGCGCACCATAAGGTAGAGGATTTCAGCCCGGACAGTTTTTCCTGCGTGTCCAGTACGGGCCCTGAAATATCTATTGTTTCGATCAATATCAGCTGATAGAGATAAATACCGATAGCGATGGTGGTGAGCAGGGACTGAATGCCCATTGACACCAGGAAAAACGGACTGGCGGTGTTAAACATGCTGACCAGCAGCGTATCAATAAATGCCACCCATAAAATGCCCGCCAGCAGCGCAAAATATTTAATGGGTCTCATGGAGGCGATAGACGAATGGATTTTAATGCCGGTAATTTCTGCTGCGTTTTTTTTGTTAAGGAACAGGTTTTCGTCCAAATGCTTTTCGTACGATTTCCAAAGATGAATGATGTCTGTGTCTTGCATGACGATTACGTTTTAATACGTGAAAATTGCTGTCTCAGCAATACTTTGATCCTGCCAATCTTCGTCGCCACATTCGTCACGGAAATGCCCAGTATCTCCGCAATTTCGGGGTGGCTTTTTTCTTCCAGGTATAAGAGTATCAGCGCACGGTCCAGCTCCCGGAGGTCGTGGATGAACCGCTGCAACAATTGCAACTGCTCATCTGTTTCCGTTGCCGGTCCGTTGTCCACCATTTCCAGCACCGTAGCTTCCAGCCTGTCCGCTGCAGCCTGACGGCGGGTTTCCTTACGGTAAAAGGAAATGGCCACATTCAGCGCAATACGGTATATCCAGGTGCTGTACCGCGCCTGCCCGCTATCATAATGCCCAAATGCTTTCCATAACTGTATAATGATCTCCTGGACCAGGTCTTTCCTGTCCTCCGCCTGCCTGCACCAGGCATTGGCCACCTTGTAAATGATGCCCTTGTGTGCCTCTACAACGGCCAGGAACTGATCTGTGATAACTGAATCCATTGGTGAAAAATAATGTTACTATTTAATTGTTCGCCGGATAAAGAGAAAAATCACAGGACAGAGGGTATTTTTACGGAAGGGCCTGTCTAACAACATGTTAATCCGACGTTAATCGTTGGTTTTTAGGGAAATCAGGAGATTTAAAAGTTGGTTCTGCTGTAGTATTGCAGTAACATGGTGAGGACTGCACCGGCTCCACCACCATCTATTAACCGGCCCTTCCCGGCCTCCACGCAAACTGTTGACTACAACTAACCAGACCACTATGAAAAACGCTACACTGCTGCTACTGAGCATTTTTCTGTACGCACCCTGCACTGCACAAAACAGGGACATCAACTCCACAGGACTGTACATCCATACGGACAAACACGTCTATACGCCCACAGAAAAAATATGGTTCACCGGCTACCTGCTCAATATCCAGGCTACTGATACCCTTCCCTATCATACACTCTTCGTAGCACTCATCAATCCCAACACCCATAAACCTGTACTCAACGAACGTTTTGCATTTGACCGCGGCGTCTGCAAAGGCATGCTGGACCTGCCGGACAGCCTCCCCGCCGGCGACTACGCCCTCGTAGGTTACACCAACAACTACATCGCTGATAACCACGAACAGGAATTCCAGCAATGGATATCTGTCCGCAAACCACATCAGCCCCCCTTTAAAATGAAAAAAACACCGGCCGATACCGCCCGCACGGCTACACTGAAAATACCTGATTCCAATATCTGCATCCAGCTGGAAACAGACTCCGCTGCCTATCAGCAACGAGGCATGGTCAACTGCCGCGTGGTACTGACCGACACCACCGGCAAAGCCATACAGGGACTGTTCTCCGTGGCCTGCGTATGCGAAAAAAGACTGCGCAAACACGACAAATGGGATATCTGCCATTACTATTACATCGACCAGTACCGGCTCCCCGCTTCGATAGATCTTTCCACTGCGCAACAGGAACTCAACCCGGTCAGCGGCTTCGTCACCAAAGGCACTAAAAAAGTGAAAAAGCCCATCCCCATGCTGCTGATGAAAAACAATGAAATGATTACCCTCAAAACCAATAAAGACGGCATTTTCTGCCTCAACTCCTACCAGCTGTACACCGCTTCCGGGCAACCAGATGCCATCCTCAGCGTGGTGAAAGGTAACCAGTCTGAATTTAAAATCAATTTTCTGAATGATATTGAAAGAGTCAACTATCAACTGGCTAAAATCAACTACCCCTATACCCCCGAAGAAATGGCTGACAGCACACTCTTCACGCCGGAAGAAACAACAGCGGCCACCGTCATCACACCCGCTGCCGCCAAACCTAAAATACCTGCCCCTCAACAGGAACCCGGTTATGTGAAAAAAGTGAAGCCGGTATACCAGGCACCGGAATTCCAACAAGCCAGCGACACCGTCACTACCCGTAATTACAACACCACCCAGTACTGGAACCACCTGATCAATACCGACGAAGAAGGCCACGCCAATTTCTCCTTCCGGCTCAACGATCTCCCGGGCGTATTTGTGTGCGTCATCCAGGGCATCTCCACCATGGGCGTGTTCAGTAAATACCTGCGGTTTGTGGTAAGATAGGCATTTGTAAAACTGCGAATAAGCGCTATCTTGTTCTGCTGAAAGATTTCACGAATCAGCTAAAAACATGATACATATGCGCAGAAACATCCTGGTACTCGGCATGAGCGGCTTATTAACACTGGGAGCCATGGCTCCGGCAATGGCATCCGGCCGGCCGCAGCCCCACACCTCTCAGGCGCCCACAGATGCTAAAGCATTGATTGGCCGCTGGGACATCACCATCGACGAAAACGGCAAATCCGCCCCTTCCTGGCTGGAAGTGAAACTCTCCGGCTTCAAAACCCTCGTGGGATATTTTGTAGGCACCTCCGGCAGCGCCCGGCCCGTTGCTAAAGTCAATTTCGACAATGGCAAATTCAGCTTCTCCATCCCACCACAGTGGGAAGGCGGCAACCAGGACTTCCTCATCGAAGGTGAACTGACCGACGCCGGCATCCAGGGCACCATCACCACCAGCGAAGGCAAAAAATACAACTGGAAAGGCGTGAAAGCACCTTACATGAAAAAAACCGGCACAGTAGCATGGGGTAAACCCATCGACCTGTTCAACGGTAAAGACCTCTCCGGATGGAAAGCCGCAGGCAAAGAAAACCAGTGGGTAGTGAAAAACGGTATCCTTACCAGCCCCCATTCCGGCGCCAATCTCGTCTCCGACCAGCAATTCACCGACTTCAAACTGCACGCTGAATTCAGATACCAGAAAGGCAGCAACAGCGGTATCTACCTGAGAGGCCGTCATGAAGTACAAATCGAAGACAGCAGTCCGGACACACACCCGTCCAGCGTACTGTTCAGCGGCGTATACGGCTTCCTCGCACCCAGCGAGATCAACGCGCTTGGTCCAGACAAATGGCAGACTTACGACATCACGCTCATCGGACGGATGGTGACCATCGTAGTAAACGGTAAAACCGTGATCAACAACCAGGAAATCCCCGGCATCACCGGCGGCGCACTGGACAGCAACGAAGGCGAACCCGGTCCGATCTACATCCAGGGCGACCACGGTCCGATCGAATTCAGGAAACTCGTGATCACACCAGCTAAATAAGATTTAGGAATTTTTTGATTTACGGATTTTGGAATTTATTTGGATATGTTATCATTGATAAACCTCCAAATAGCAAAATGCCTGAATAAATTCCAAAATCCGTAAATCAAAAAATCCCTAAATATTTGTACAACTTTTCCTGCGATTGATACCACTTTTCTGTACTCCCGCTTTCCTACCTTCACCCCAAAGAGAGGATGATGAAAATAGCCGTTATTAGTGATATCCATGGTAACCTGCCCGCACTGGAGGCCGTACTGGAAGATATTTCCCGCTATGGGGCCGACCAGCTCTATTGCCTGGGCGATCTTACCGACGCAGCTCCCTGGCACAACGAAGTGATACAACGGGTCCGTAACCTGCGCATTCCTACCATTATGGGCAACCACGATGAACGCATCGCTTTTGACCTGCCGGTAAAGCCCCTGGCCAAACACGGCCCGGAAGAAAGAGACGCCCGGCTGACAGCCATCGAATTTACCCGGAACACCATTACGGCCGATAACAAACAGTTCCTCCGCACACTGCCATCCCTCTTACATCTCAGCTTTGGCCGTTACCGCATTTTACTGGCGCACGGCACTCCCGACAGCAACGAGACCTATCTCTACGCCGATCACCCGGAAGCAGCCTTGCTGGAAATGATGAATAACGCCGGCGCAGATATCCTCATCACCGGGCATACGCACCTGTCGTATATCCGTGCCATTGGCAACGGACAGAAAATTGCTATTAATACCGGCTCCGCAGGGCGCAGCAAAGAGCCCGACCGGCTGGCGGCTTACCTCCGGCTGGAGATCTGTAACAGGAACGCACCTACGTTGCCCGAACTGTTCCATGCAACGATACGGAAAGTGGAATATGATATGAAATTAACGCTAACGGGCATACGTAATAGCCCCGTACCGGATTTTTATGCTGATTTCCTGTCAGGCGTCCTCACCTGATTTTAACTGTGCCCGGTAAGAGCGGGGGTTGATACCTTTCATTTTCCGGAAGAACTTATTAAGATGACTGAGGTCGCCAAATCCATACCGGACGGCGATTTCCTTAATACTCATGTCACTGTACCGGAGTTTGTTTTCGATCTGGCGGCTTTTATATTCATTGATATAATCCCGGACAGAAGTGCCCAGCTCCTGTTTAAACAGTCCCTGTAACCGCGCCTTTCCCATTTGCAGCGCTGGCGCCATCACCTCCAGCTGCAGCTGTTCAGGACTGGCGATATGTGTATGGATATAATGCATGGCCTGTGTGAGCGCCACAGAGCGCTGCGGCCCCTGTTCCGTTTCCGTGGGCAGTTCCGCCAGCATCGCCAGCACCCCCCGTATCAAATGTAACACCCCTTCGTTGGATGGCACCGGATGCAGCGTCCATTCTGCCGCAATCACCAGCATCACACTGCCAATACGGGCCAGCGCTTCCGGCATGGCTGCCGGTGCGCCATGCGAGCGCGTAGCCACGATCAGCTGCTGAAAACGTTGCTCCCATAGCTCTTTGGCAGCTGCCTGTAATTGTTGCCCCAGGTATACATTGGTAAATTTCAGTACGGTGAATTTCGTTTCCTGTTCAATGAAAAAGATGTGTTCATCTTCCGGTGCCAGCGCATAGACACAGGGGCCTGCATAACGGAAAGTCTCCCCATTCAATTGGTGCGTACCTTCTCCGTGATGAATAAAGATCAGCTCAAAATGATTGTGGTTGTGCAGTTCAAAGGGCCATTCCTTTGTCTGAAAATGCCGGATAAACAAATCGTCGTGCTGGATCAATCTCATTTTGATACAAGTAATATCCTCAAAAGTACAAGTTTTCCGCAGCCCTGCCAATGTAGGTTTGTAAGATGAAAACAACGCCTTACCATCCTTTCACCATCCCGCTGATGGCTATTTCCGCCGGTGTGGTGGTGGCCAACATCTACTACAACCAGCCCATCCTGAATGATATCAGCGCCGCTACCGGCGCTACTGCCGGCGAAGCCGGAAGGATATCCACCCTCGCCCAGCTGGGTTACGGGCTGGGCATGTTTTTCGTGCTGCCATTGGGAGATAAGCTGGACCGTAGAAAACTGATCACCGGGCTGACCAGCCTGTTGTTTCTTTCGTTGTTGCTATTAAGTTTTGCGCGCAGCATACAACTTATCTGCCTGCTCAGCTTTTTTGTGGGCATTGGTTCCACGCCAGCGCAGATACTGTTGCCCATGTCGGCAACTATCAGTACCGGCGACAGGGGCAAAACCGTAGGGCGCGTGTTTGCCGGTATTCTCATTGGCATATTGGGCGCACGGGTAGTGGCCGGCGTCGTGTCTGACCTGCTGGGCTGGCGTTACGTATTTGCCATATCGGCGTTGCTGGTACTCATCGTGACCATACTCATGTATCGTTACCTGCCGGTGGTACCGCCGAAGTTCCAGGGCAGTTATCCACAACTATTATCATCTACCATAAAACTCATCGGAGAATACAGCGTACTGCGCCAGGCAGCCCTGCTCGGTGCTTTTACGTTTGGCACGTTTTGTTCTTTCTGGACAACGCTGACTTTTCACCTGAGCGCTGCACCGCTGCATTATTCCGCCTCCCGCATCGGGCTGTTTGGCCTGATCGCTATCGGCGGAGCGCTGGCGGCCCCTCTCTTCGGTAAACTGGCAGATAAGGGACAGGTGTATAAATCCCTGTTATTTACCGTATCTATGGTCATTGTCAGTATTCTGCTGCTGAAAATATTTCCACATTCTATCCTGTTGCTGTCTGTTAGTATCTTCCTGCTGGACGTAGGCGTACAAGCCACGCAGATCACCAATTTCACACGGATATACAGTTTGCATGAACATGCCCACAGCCGGCTTAATACCGTATATATGACCGCCTACTTTATGGGCGCGGCCCTTGGCACCTCGTGTGGTGTGGCAGCGTGGCAGTATGGTGGTTGGGACATGGCCACCTGGCAGCTGCTGTTATGGAGCATAGTGGCATTGATCATCGTGGGATGGTCTGCCAGAGCGCGGGCCCGCATAGTGCCTACTGAGCAGTAAGTTTATTCCATTTTCCGTCCTTCAATGAATATGGTACTGCCAATCAGATGGCTTTGGAGGAGGAATGGCCGCTGATGGAACAATGACAATGTTTGCGCTGCGGAGTATACTTCTCCGAATTCATGTATCAGCCGCAGGGACGACATAAAAACGCGGCTGATCTTTCGTTCATTGGTCATGGAATAGAAGTAACACCTCCCGCCTGGCTTCAGCACGCGCAATGCTTCGTCCACAAACTCCCGCTTGTTGTCAAACAGATGGATGGTGCCAAAGCTGCAAACGATATCGAAAGTATTGTCGGGGAAGGGCAGCTGAAAAGCGTTGCCCTGCAACAGCTGTATGTGGGAAGGCAGCTGGCCGTTATCGGCAGACAATCTGGCCCGCGCTATTTTCAGCATTTCAAGGGAGCGGTCCAGCAGTATACAATCATTGCTGGTGGCCCTGTACAGCTGTGCTGTCTGCGCAAGGCCGCCACAACCGATGTCCAGCACGGTACCGGCTGTACGTAGAATAGCTTTGGCTGCAAACTCCTGGTAATCGTTACGGGAGGTATCCCAAAAGAGGCGGTTGAACCAGTGGGTACTGACCAGCCGCTCATAATAACCGGCCTTAAAATCATAGGATGCACCTCCAGTATTCTCCAGACAGGTGTAAATGCCCCGTGTAATCTGACGGAATGGGTCTGTTTCGCTCACTTCACATAGTTTTCAGCAAAGGTAGCGGACAAACATCCCCGGGCAGATGAACCTGGGTTAAGAAATACGTTTGCGGATACGGCTGAGGGCCTGCGGTGTGATACCGATATAGGAAGCCAGGTGTTTCAGCGGCACATACCGGAATAGCTGCGGAGATTTGTTGAGCAGGTCCAGGTAACGCTCTTCCGCTGTCTTCATTAACAACGACAGCTCCCGTTCTGATTTAAAGAGCAGCATTTGTTCCGTTGCCAGCCTGCCTATCCGTTCTACGATCCTCAGGCGGTCGTACATCCGCTGCATATCATCGTAGTGAATACGCCACAGTCTTGTTTCGGTGATGGTTTCACCGTAATAACGTGAAGGTTGGCGGGTATAGAACGAACTGTACACGCACATAAACCAACCATCAAACCCAAAGCCGACGGTAGTTTCATCGCCATTGGCATCTTCCACATAAAAACGTACCACACCACTGTCCACGAAGGTGAGGTAGTTCTCCGTTTCCCCTGCCTGCAGATAGAAAGTTTTGGCGGGATAGGTTTTGGGTTCAAAACAGGCAGAAAAAATGTGCCAGTCTTCTTCAGAGATATTTACCTGTTGACGGAGATATTCGTGCATGCGCTGCATGGCCGTAGTATTAATGGGCTGTAAACTTAGAGTTTTCTGACCGGGATTACAAAAAATGGATACTTTTGTTGTTTGCCAACAATCATCCTTTACTTATGAAAAAGACCCTTCTTATTTTGTTAACCGCGGCAGGACTGTCTGCCAGCGCACAGGACTCCACCAACATTTTTCCGGGCAATGGCAACGTCGGTATCGGCACGCGGACGCCTAGCCGTAAACTGGACGTAGTAGGTACCATCGTCGCTACCAACCCGGTTGGTTACTCCCCCGATCCCACCCTCGCCCTGTATAACAACGACAGCCATTTTGTGCTGATCAGCAGCAGCTTTGGTGGTCAAAACTATTCCAGCATGATGCATCCCGGTGATCAGGGCATTGTTTATTCCGGCGGCACCAGCGGGCGCGGCAGCTTTGTGATTACACCCTGGGCAGATAACTACGACGGCCTGCGCATCGATAACCAGGGAAATGTTTCTATCGGCACTGACCGGACAGGCGGGGCTAAACTGGCTGTCAACGGAAATATACTGGCACAAAAAATAACCGTTAAAAACATCAGCAACTGGCCCGATTATGTTTTTGGGGAAGACTATCACCTGCCCTCTCTGCAGACACTGGAGGAGTATATCAGGACCAACAAACATCTGCCCAATATTCCGGCAGCAGCCTGCGTAGCACAGGAAGGAATAGAACTGGGAGAGATGAACCGCAAACTGCTGGAGAAAATTGAGGAATTGACGCTATACATCATCCACCAACAGAAACGTATAGACACACTGGAAACAAAGCTCGACCAATTGGTAAAGCCTGCGGCCCGGTAACGGCTATTTGTCCAGCAGTCCCAGCTGACGGGCAATGGTCCGCCATTCGTCACTACGTAATTCGTGCCGGACCATTTCCCGAAGCAGGGTTTCCTCAATATGGAGATCAAACCGTTTTGCGATCGCCTGTAAAGTACCAATGCTGTCGATGTTATAAGGCTCAAAGGTATTCATGAACCATTTGGAGAAATAGTGCGCAGCCGGACTGGTATAACCGGAAGGATATCCGCCCTGCATCCTGTCTTCGAAGAGGATGCGGCCGTAGTGATAATGGACCTTTTCTTCCATGGTCCAATGAGTGTACGTTTCCTGCAAGAACAGATCAAATTTCCGGTTGCTTTCTTCCTGTTGCAACAGGCTGTCCACATCGCGACGCATCTCTTCGAAATAGTTATGCGGTCGGGCGTTTATCCGTTCCACACGGATGCCATGGCTCAACTCTTTCCCATCGCGGAATAATTTGATGCGTATGGTTTCCGCATCCTCGTCTTCCACCGTATAGCCGTTAAAGTGGGCCGTATCCTGGAATATGTGTTGCACTTCAGCTTTAATGCCTGCGTCATCGAAATGATAGCGGAAAACGGGGAGTGTTTGTTCCCGTTCTTCGCGGCTGATCAGTGTTCCTTTGTTTTTATCGAAATGGATTTCCTGCCAGCCTTTTTCAGGCAAGCGTTTGAAGACAATGATCCTGTTGGGGTACACGGTTTCCCGATGGATGGTGATCTCCTCTCCTTCTTCTGGGATAATATTGACAATGTCGTTATGACGGATGACTTTCATATGTTGCAGTTAATCTACCAGGCCATCCTGTTGCAGTTTTTCAAATGCCAGCAATACGCCGCGCACCTGGTGTGGTTCTTTTCTGTAAGTCTCGAGGCTGAAGAAGCGCACGGCGCCTATTTCTGCGGATGGTTGCGGCGTTTGCCGCAACTGGTGCAGGAAGCAGTTCTGCCGCATCTCCACTTCTTTTTCCCCAAAAGCAGGCGCCGTGATGTGATAATACCATTGCAGGCTGTCTTCCGGGAGGTCCATATTCAACTCTTCCTTTATTTCCCGCTGCATAGCTTGCAATGGTGTTTCACCAGCATCCACTTTTCCGCCAGGCAGGTACCAGGCGCCTTTATTCTTACTGAAAGCCAATAACAGCTCCCTGTTTTCTACTACAATCAGGCCAACACAATCGATGTAATTCATCCTGCAAAAATAAACAAAAGCAGGTTTACCTGGTAGTTGTCTTCAGATAAGCCAGCACTTCATCAATATTTTTATCCGGCGGAAATACAGGGTAGAAATGTTTGCGGATGTATCCGTTTTCAAAAACCAGCGTCACCCTTTTAAGGAGTATCAGCGAGTCCACGTAATGCATAGGCAGGTTGAGCGCTTCGCTGAAGTGTCTATGCTCATCGCTCAGCAAATGGAAGGGCAAGTGTATGCGTTCCTGTTCGGAGCGCTGCATCTCCGGTGATTGTGTGCTCATGCCGAAGACAGTTGTCTGTAAACGCTGCAATTCCTGATAGTGGTCCCGGAAAGAGCAAGCCTGTGGCGTGCATCCACGGGCGCCGGGAATTTCGTCCCATCCCGGTGGCAACGGGATATGTGAAGGCCCTGTCATCGGATAACAGTAAATCACCAGTCTCCCCGGGATGTCCTGCAGGGATACCATGGTGCCATCGGTAGCTGGTAAGTGTATATCCGGTATCCGCAGGCCATCAAGATGATCACAGGCGCCGTCATCTTCAGGGGCTGGCAGGTTGGGCGGTAAATAAGTCAAATCTGTTTCCATGGCTTCCAATTTTTGATGTCAAAATTAGCTCCCTGTGAGAACATGTAACAGATACAGAATTTGAATATTTTACTATAACAGATGTCTTTGGGAGACATCAAATGCCTACCTTTATTGTGCCTCATGACAACAGATGAAACATATGAGCAAGCAGACCCTCATGTAGTGGAAACATGGCTGAAAGGTTGGTCACTGGCGCGGGAACTCCCTCTTCCAATAGCCGACCACGGCGGACTCCGGGTAGATGTAGGATGGCCCGACCAGCAAAGGCGATACGTTTTTTCTGCACTTGGCCCCGGGTTATTTCACTTCGCCAACACCATTTTCCAACCGGCGGTTTTTCTCAAAGTATGTGCACCGGCCTCCCTCGTAAGACCCGTACTTCCGCCCCGTTGGGAGATACAGCGCCCCGGATTCATGATGACCTGCACCCTGCCTGTACGCCCTTCCCATGTACAGTTGCCCGAAGGATACTCCCTTTCTGTTGATACCGCCAGCGCCGGCCCCATTGCCACCATATACGCGGCCAACGGCGAAACAGCAGCCAATGGCCAGCTGGCTATCGTTGACGACTATATTATTTACGACCGCATCGCGACTACGCCGGCACATCAGCGCCGTGGACTGGGAAGCGCTGTTATGACCGCCCTTACAATAGAAGCCGTCTCGCGTGGCATCAGAAAGGGCATACTCGTGGCCACACCCGCCGGTAAAGCATTGTATGAAACACTCGGCTGGAAAATGTACTCGCTGTACACCACTGCAGTTATCCCGCAACCCTGACACAACAAAACAACCATCCGGTTGTTAAGTCTTCACACAACTCCGTTAAACCGCTTAAATTGATTGATTATGCACGATAGCAACAAACACGCCTATTTTATAGGCGGAGGCCTCGCTTCATTGGCTGCAGCCGTTTACCTGATTGAAGATGCAGGTTTCAAAGGAGAAAATATTCACATCATCGAAGCCCTGCCCATCATTGGTGGCAGCAACGACGGTTCCGGCGCCAAACAGGAAGGCTTCGTATGCCGCGGCGGCAGAATGCTCAACGAAGAAACATATGAGAATTTCTGGGAGCTTACCAGCCGCATCCCCTCCCTTGAAGTACCCAATATTTCAGTAAAAGACGAGATACTGGCCTTCGACCACGCCAACCCTACCCACGCCAAAGCCAGGCTGATCGACAAGTACGGTAAGATCCTCGACGTGCATTCCATGGGCTTTGATCATGATGACCGGATGAAGATGCTCAAACTCTTCTTCACCGATGAGCATGAACTGGACCATATGACCATCCGCGAATGGTTCGGTGATCATTTCTTCACCACCAATTTCTGGTACATGTGGCAAACTACCTTCGCTTGGCAGGAATGGTCCAGCCTCTTCGAATTCAGAAGATATATGAACCGTATGATCCTGGAGTTCTCCAGGATAGACACGCTGGAAGGCGTCACCAGAACACCTTACAACCAATATGAATCCGTGATCCTCCCCATCAAAAAACACCTCGATAAATTTGGGGTCGATTATTCCCTCCAAAGGACCGTGACCGATCTCATTTTCAAAGACGACAACGGTATCACGGTAACGGCTATACAATACCAGGATGCTGATGGACAAACAGGCGCCATCTCCTTACAGGAAGGTGATATCTGCTTCTTTACCAACGGCTGTATCACCGATAACTCCAACAACGGCGACTACAAAACGCCGGCCCGTTACCTGCCGGACAACCCGCCTTCTTTTGCGCTCTGGAAAAAAATCGCGCTTAAAAAACCACGCCTCGGTAACCCGGACCCTTTCTTCGGTAAACCCGATGAAACAAAATGGTATTCCTTTACCGCTACGCTCCGGGGCAACAAAATGCTGAAGCTTATCGAAGCCTTTTCCGGCAACAAACCCGGCAGCGGCGCACTCATGACCTTCCGCGACTCCTCCTGGCGCATGTCTATCGTAGTAGCGGCGCAACCGCATTTTAAAGCGCAGGGCGAGGACACCACCATCTTCTGGGGCTATGGCCTCTATCCCGATAAGACCGGCGATTTTGTACAGAAACGGATGATTGACTGCACCGGCGAGGAAATCCTCACAGAGCTGATACATCACCTGCATTTTGAACAACATGAAGCCGAGATCAAAGAGAGCGTAGTGAACGTCATCCCGGTGATGATGCCCTACATCGATGCCCTGTTTCAGCCACATGCCAAGTCCGACCGTCCACCGGTAGTGCCCAGAGGCTCCACCAACCTGGCTATGATCAGCCAGTTCGTGGAAATCCCGCAGGACATGGTGTTTACAGAAGAATACTCCGTGAGGGCTGCCCGTACGGCGGTATATACACTGCTTAATATAGAAAGGGAAGTAGCACCCGTAACGCCTTACAACCGCCGCCCGGATGTATTGGCCAAAGCAGTACACACCGCTTACCGTTAAGCTGGTTTCAATAATTGTCACGCATAAAAAGCCCCGCAGGCGAACTGCAGGGCTTTTACGATTACAAACCAAACACCGATTTAAGTTTCTGGTCCAGCTCATCACCGCCGTTCCCGACGATTTTGAACAGTACCTTTCCATCTTTACCCAGTAAAATCTTGGTCGGGAAACCGTCAATACCGTAGGCCATGACCATGTCCGCCTCTTTTTTATTGTAGTTATTCAACACCTGGATCCAATTCATTTTGTCAGACTCCACTGCTTTGAGCCAGGATTCTTTAGCCCTTGCCACATCGTCAGTTTTTTCTTCCGCAATACCTACTATCTCCAATCCTTTGTCTTTGTATTTGTCATACACTTCCCGCAGATGCGGATGGCTGGCCCGGCAGGGACCGCACCAGCTGCCCCAGAAATCCAGCAGCACATATTTCCCTTTGAGGGAAGCTAACGTGAACGGCTGTCCGTGATTATCTATTTTAGTAAACCCGATCGCTTTCGCGCCTACTTCCGTGGCTTTGGCGCCGGAAATACGGGAAGCGACGTATTTAGCGAGGTAAGTATTTTTGTAGGTGTCTGACAGTTTGTTGTAAGCCTGTTCATATGCCGCCATGTCGTAATCACCATTCAGCCGGCTCAGCAGCATCACGCTGACAAAAGAACCCGGATGTTTGGCAACAAACTGTTTCCGGATATCCAGCAACTTCGCTTTGGCCACCTTTTGTTCTTCCAATAACGCGGCCTTGCCTACGCTATCTTTTTTAAAGGAAGGCATCTTCTTCCGCGCCTCCCATTCCTGTGCTATCAGTGGTACTTCCAGCTTATGCAGGTTGTTCAGCTCCTTATTCTCCCGGCCACCGGCGACGGTACCTTTAAACAGCTCCGTAGCGTCCGCAGTGATGGTGATGTCCGTATTAGTGATCACAAAATCCAGGCTGGGCGCCGGCATGAACATACCGCCTTTCACCATCTCAAAACGAGAAGCAGGATGAGAGGAAGACAACGTTCCGATAGCAGGCTCGTCTACATGCCCGGTGAACACGAAGTGGTCGCCGGTGTGGGAGATTGCCGTATCCATGATACGTTTGCCATCAGATACCCGTGAGATCACCAGCCGGTAATCCTCCTGCCCTTTGATATCGGCGGTAATTTTAAAGCCCTTCTCCTGGGCATTTGAAATGATCGCCAGCAGTAAACTGCCGGCGATCATCAGGGTTGTTTTTTTCATGGTTGGTGTATTGATTTTATTAGAAGCCGGTCATAGGAACAGACGCTGCTTTTTTGGGTTCTGCTTTAGTGCCTTTAGAGACGATATCCTTTACTTTGGCTTCCGCCTCTTCAGAGTAGCCTGTGAAACGCTCCAGGATTTTACCCTCACGGTCAACCAGGTACATGGTAGGGATACCGGAAAACTGGAACTGTTCCATCGTTTTGTCTTTGTTATCGCTCAACAGCTGCTCCCATGGCATATTCTCCTCCTTCATAGCTTTTTGCCAGGCGTTTTTGTCTGTGTCGATAGAAATGCTCACCACTTCAAAGCCTTTGTCTTTGTAGGCACTATACAGTTCCTTTACTTTGGGAATAGCCTGGCGGCAGGGACCGCACCAGCTGGCCCAGAAATCTACCAACAGGTATTTGCCTTTGTATTTTTCCAGCCCTTCCTGTGTGCCTTGTGCGCTCGGATACTTAACAGAAGGCATAGGTTCACCGGTTTTCAGTTTCATGGCCTGTGCCCTGTTAGTGATAATGGTTTGTTTCAATTTCTGCGCTTCCGTGAGCCAGGGATAACGGGCGATCAGACCTTCCAGCAACTTCATCGCCTTATCGTACTTCTGCGTGCTCTCGGTAGAAGCCATGCCTCTCAGCGCATATACCAGCACGGGCCGGTCAATGAAAGAGCGGATGAGGGTTTCTTCCCTTATCTGGTAATCCTCCCGCATTGGGTTGTACTTCTTCGTATTTTTCATATAGGCGGCCCAGGTAGTATCGGTAGCTTTTTTAGCGTAATACTCCATGTTGTACTCATCGATCAGCCGGCGATAATTCAACTCATTGTTGAGGACCATCATGTTAATAAAGTTATTATCATAAGACCCTTCTACATAGTTGTAGTGTGGTACTTTCACTTTGTATTTCGCTGTATCATACCCGCGCATAGCAACAGATACATCGGCATCACTCCAGAAAGTGGCATGGTCCCAGTACATGGCATTGATCATATATACCCCCTGGTGGTCTTGCTTAATTTTGAAGGTAAAGGTATTGTCCTTTCCTACCACGGTAGAATCCACTATCACCGGTTTCCCGCTAAAATTATCTTTAGAAAGCCATACTTTCTGTACCGCCGCATTCGGATCGGTAAATTCAACAGTACCTTTTACAGTGATGGATTTTACTGGTTTGCCTACTTGCGCAAACAGTGCCGCCGGAGCGGCCAGCATGGCCAGTAAAATACCTGTTCTTCCTGCTTTTCTCATAATGATGATTATTTAAAGTTTATGTTTTTTGTTATTTGCTATAGTCAGCGTTTTGAGTCAGATTAGGATTGAGCGCAAACTCGTGGGTGGGGATTGGCAGCAGCACATGTGATGCAGGTTGGCCGAACGACTGCAACCAGGCGTTCATTTTACCGAACCGCTGCATATCGCTCCAACGCAGTCTTTCACCTACAAATTCGCGGCGGCGCTCCATTTCAATTTCAGCAAGAAAAGCGGCAGTATTGGCGAAGTCGCTGTTGTTGCGCAGTGATGCTTTTCTGGCCGCGCGCAGCTGGTTATACGCCGTTACATCGATCACGCCCTTGCGTGCATTAGCTTCCGCCACGATCAGGAAAGCTTCACTGTAGCGGCAGATAGGATAAGAGGGCGTAGTCTCCTCGGGAAATTTGGTCACGAAATAGACGGAATCCAGAATAGATCCACCTTTGTTTTTCAGGAAGAAAGCACGGCGTATGTCGCTGGCATCATAAGTTTTCAGCAACGTGCTATCTACCCATGTATTGCCACTGCCTGCCCTAACGGCGCCGGCATACTTTCCGGGGCCAAATAATGCCGGTATTCCATACAATGCACTGCCGACAGTAGACATTTCATTAACGCGGTACAATGCTTCCGGGCTGGTCGTACCGGATTTGAAGATATCGCCGAAGTTGGATTGCAGCGTTAAACGGTTGGAGCTGATCACCACGTTGGCCAAGGCCAGTGCTTCGTCGTTACGGCCCAGGTTGAGGTACAACCTGGCCAGCAGCAGCTGTGCGGCCTGTTTGGAGCCGTTCAATGATTTACCGTTGTAATCGGGCAACTGTGTAGATGCAGCCTTCAGGTCTGCCTCAATAAGCTGCCGTACTTCGCCGACAGGATTGCGTACCGGATGGTCTTTAGGGTTTTCACCTCCTTTTATGATCACCACATCACCGAACATTTCCGTCAGCAGCATGTAGGAGTAGCCACGCAAAAGATAAGCCTCTCCCAGATTGACCGTAATCAGGCTGTCACCTGCCGGCTGCTGTGCCGCGAAGTTAATAGCCATGTTTGCATTGGCAATACACTGATACGGCTGCCTGTAGGCAAAGGTGAGCGAGTTGTCCGTAGAAGGTACATTGTTGCCTTCGTAGGTAACGTAGGATATAGACTGGAAGTCATCTCCCATAACATCCTGTAAGCCATATATCTGGTACAGGGCATTGTTGGTGAGTGCTAATTTAGCGCCATTGATCACCAGCGGCAGGTTGCTGCGGTTGATTTGGTCAAAAGTCACCTGTGTATTCGGTTGCACATCGTCCAGATTTTTGCTGCATGATGCGAACAGCATGCTACCGGCAACGGCTATATGAAGTATATATTTTTTGTTCATGATATCATCAATTAGAAGGTCAGGTCAATACCGATAACAGCGGAACGCGGGTTCGGCAGGTTAGTGGAAACGATGCCTGTATTGGACACGGCTTCCGGATCAAAGCCTTTGTACGGGGTGATGGTGAACAAATTCTCCATAGACCCATATATGCGTACCTGGTTGATTTTTGCTTTCTGTAATATTTTGGCGGGCAGCATATACGCCAGTGAGACATTACGCAAACGCAGGTACGAAGCGTCGGTGATAAACTGGGTAGATGGTTTGCTGTTCCAGTCAGCTACCTGTCCGGCGCCATGTACGCCAGTCACAGCACGGGGGATATCTGTTACGTCACCGGGTTTGCGCCAGCGGTTGACCAGATTATCGAATTTATTGGGCATCACGCTGTAGCTATCCAGGCTGTAGTTCCTCAGTGTTTGCTCATAGAAATCATATACTTTGTTGCCCACTACATAGGTGAACAGTGCATCCAGCGTAAAACGTTTATACGATAACGAGATCGAAGTGCCGCCGGCGAAGGTAGGCAGTGCAATGGGTACGGATATATAGTCATTAGAATCCCAGCGGCCATCTTTGTTACGGTCGGTATAGATCATATCACCTGTCTGCGGATCTACGCCCTGCGATTCAAACACCATGACAGAACCTACAGGCTGTCCTACTTTGGAGCGGGACTGTGGGCCGCCGAATATCAGAGAGCCGAAAGGAGCCGTGGAGTCTTTCATGGACAGGATCATGTTACGATTGATGTTCATATTGGTGCTCACTTTCCAACCGAAGACCGCACCTGCGCGGCTGTTGACCGCCAGTTGCAGGTCCACGCCATAGTTGCGGATGCTGCCGATGTTATCCGGCATGTTGGCAGCGCCGTATATCCAGGACACATCCGTGTTGCTCATCAGTCCGTCGGTGGTCTTGTTATAATAGTCTGCTGTCAGTGTGATACGATTGCCGAACAAGGCCACGTCCACACCGGCATCCATCTGTTTGGTACGTTCCCAGCGGATATCCGGGTTACCGATGATGCTGTTCAGTATCAGTGCCTGATTGCCCATGTAAGAAGTAGCCTTCATCAGGTTGCGGGCATCGAAATAGCCCAGTGGGCGCATGTTACCGCTGATACCATAGCTGGCGCGCACCTTCAGCTGACTGATAGCACGTTGCTGCATCAGGAAAGCCTCGCGGGATATATCCCAGCCGGCGGAGACAGAAGGAAACCAGCTGTAGCGGTTATCTTTCACCAGTTTGGAGGAACCATCACGGCGCAAGGAAGCATTCAGCATATATTTACCATCCCAGTCTATACCCGTACGCAGAAAGTAGGCATCAGATATCTCGCGGTTGCTGGTATTGAGGCTGCCAATATTGGAAGACGGGCCATAAATGGCGGCTGCTCCACCTCCGGATATGTTATCAATTTTCGGAAAACCATACAACTCATAACCGAAGCTATTCAGTTCATTATTGTAGTAGGTATAGCCCAGTGTACCGTTGACACCCAGTTTATTGAACCGCTTATTGTAAGTAAAGTAATTGTCAAAGTTGTAGGAGAAGTTATCAGTGCCCAGCATTTTCAGCTGCCCGTTATTGAAATTGCCGAGGTACAGTGAAGGTGGCATGAAATTGTTGCTCAGACCATTATACTTGGTAGCATTGAAGGACGTGCGGAATGACAATTCCTTCAGCAATTGCAGATCGGCCGACAGGCTTCCCAGGTATATGTTGGTTTTATTCTTGTTTTTATTGTCCATCATAGCGCCGAGCGGATGTTGTTGCATGCCGACGTAATACCCCAATGATCCATCCGGCTGCAACATAGGGTCTTCCGGCGTATCAGGGCGGGCCGAAAATGCCGCGGAAACCGGATTGGCCATGTTTTTATTCACTGACTGTGTCAGGTTGATGTTACCGTTTACCTTCAGCCAGTTGTTCACCTGTTGCGTCACATCGAGGCGACCGGTGTAACGCTCAAATTGGCCAGTGCCCATAGAAGCTACTTCCGCATAACGGCCGAGGGACATATAGTAGCTGTTTTTTTCGCCACCGCCGCTCATGCTCGCCTGTATATTGTTGACCGGCGCATTTTTATGTTTGATACGATCGAGCCAGTCGGTGCTGCGGTCGGCCATTTTCAGGCCGTTCAGCTGGCCCTGTAACACCGTTTTTTCATCCTGCAACTGTTTGATACGGTTAGCCGGCAACGAGCCCGGGTTGGCCAGTATCGCATCTATATCTCCGATACGGTTGTTGCGCGAATCATTAAAAGCGGACGTATATTCCGTGGTATTCATCATGTGCCGACTGAACGGCACATTGTTGACACCCGTGTACATATTCAGGTTAAGGGAAGGTTTACTGTTGGCCTTTCCTTTTTTGGTGGTGATGATGATTACCCCGGTAGAGCCCCTCGCGCCGTAGATAGCCGCAGAAGCAGCATCTTTCAACACTTCGATGGATTCGATGTCCTGCGGGTTGATGCTGTTAATGGAGATGGTATTGCCATCTACCACCAGTCCGTCGATTACGATGAGCGGATTAGTGGCGGTCGCACTAACGGACTGCGCCCCGCGTATCATAATGCTGGAAGCGTTGCCGGGCGTGCCTTCCCGGGAAGCGATGTATACGCCGGGAACCCGGCCTTGTAAGGCTTTACCAAAATCGCTGACGACGTTTTTCTCTGCTGTCAGCTCACTGGCTTTCACCGAAGCGATGGAATTGGTGACATTGGATTTTGACTGTGTGCCATAACCCACTACTACGGCGTCTGTCAGCGAGATAGCTTTCATTTTCATGAATATGGGTGTTGCTCTGATCAGGCTGGCCGCTACCATTACGTTTTCAAAACCGATGGAAGTGATCTGTAATTGTGCATTGGCCGGCACCTTGAGTTCAAATTCGCCTTTCTCGTTGGTGGTGGCGCCGGTGGCGGAGCCTACCACTTTCACGGTGGCGCCCGGAACAGGCTGACGGGTAGTGGCGTCTTTGACCGTCCCTTTCAGTACCTGTTGTGCATACACGGACAAACCGGACATGCATAAAAGGATAAATAAAACTGACTTTCTCATACAAGTGGTTGGTTGATTATTATGGTTGGTATACTGTCCCTCGAACATTGTGTTGCCAAAATAGATATCGTATTATTTTTTCTTCCGGATAATGGACATACCGGAACCGTAAATGTATATCCCGCCCTTTTCCGGGGATGAACGCCTTTAGGGCTTGATAAGCGCTTTCCCGTCGGCAATAAGGGTTTTACAGGTATCACCGTCCATTTTAAAAGGACGAACCGGCACATCGCAGGGACGAAAAAAATATGCCTTCACAGATGCAGAAAACAGGGGTACATATACTATCTTCAACCCACTGTTAACTTATGCGACATAATAAACCATACCGGTATTTTATGCACCTTGTGGTGTGGATGGCATTGGTGCTGTTGTATGCCTATCCATCTCTGAGGATTAGTTTTAATTCGTCTTTCGGATTGAAAAGGGTGCTGGTGCAGGATATCCTGTATGGATTCATCAACTTCCAACTATTTTTCCTGCTGGTCTTTGTGTGGTTACCGAAGCCTGTGGTACAACGGCGGTACGGGCAGGTCATTATCCGGAGTATATTGGCTGTGTGCGGGTTTGCTGTTATCAAGTATGCCGTTGGTTATTTCCTGTTTCCTGACCAGGTACTGATCAGAATGTACTCTATGATTGGGAAACCACATGTTTACTATAGTTTTCCGATGTATTTCCTGATGGCCACCAAAACGGGACTGGGCGTAGCATTGCTGGCCTATAGTTACCGGCTGCTGTTGCAGCGGCAGCAAACGGGGCCACAGGACCGCCTGCTGGCATCCGCGGCAGAAGCAGCAAGGGCACGTTATATACGGATGCAGGAAAATTCCCGGTTACTGTTACATAACCTGCAACAGCTCACCCCTATTCTCGAAGATGAACGTAAGCGTGACCAGGAAGGTGTAAAAGCCATCCTGTTATTATCAGATCTGCTGCGCTACATGTTGTATGACAAAGCGCTGGAAAAGGACACGGTCAGTCTTCCGAAAGAACTGCTCAACTTTGAACGGTATGTGGAACTACGTACTTTGTGTAACAACCACCAGCCGCTGGAGCTGGTCATCACCGGCGATACGCAACAAGGTACGCTGGCAGCCCTTCAGCTACAGCAAACTACTGAAGCGGTGCTGCAACAGTTCCATAACAACAGCGGCCCTGTGGCCATCCGGGTACAGGTACGCCAGGATGTGGTCATGCTGAGTGTGCAGCCTGATCGCGCCCGTGAACAGCATTATCAATTTAAACTGTATCCCGATCATGTCTGATGTCCACCGTTCTTTCCGGGATTTTATGTTGTTACTGGCCGGCTGGCTGGTGCTGGTATATAGCGGCAACCTCATGACGGTCATCCGTTTTAATGATAAAACCCTCCGGATGGTACATATCAACAGCGCCGCACTGGGCCTGGTCAACTTCCTCCTGTTTTATGGCTGCTACCGCTGGATAGCTACCCCCATGCTGGATAAGCGTCGACGGCTACTCTCCGCCGGTATTTTATTACTGATCATACCAGCATTTACGCTGCTGAAATACGGATTCATTTATCTCTTTTTTGCGCGGGACATATTATACAGAGGTCACCAGCTCATCAACTGGCAAAAAGTGGAGGTATACACTACCCTTGGAGAGTATTTTGTGAATGGACTTTGGAACAACCTTATTATCATCATCGCTGCTTTTTCCTTCAGGCTGTTCCAGCTGTGGCTTCAGGAAGAGAAAAAACGGGCCATGCTCCAACAGCAGCAGATGCAGGCGGAATCCGGCTTTCTGAAGATGCAGCTCAATTCGCACTTTCTGATCAATAGCCTGAACAGCATCTATTCTCTCGCGCTGATGGGGTCTCCGGAGGTGGTAAAAGCGAATAAAACACTGACACATCTGCTGGCATATATGGTGGACCAACCTTCTGATATCGCATATCGGGCGCCTATCCGCGAAGAAATCAGTTATCTACAGGATTTTGTGACCTTACAACGGCTCCGTACCGGTTTTCAGGAAGGCATCGTCTTCAATACACCGGATATATTGCCGGAGAAAAATATCGCGCCGCTGCTGCTGGTGCCGTTTGTGGAAAATGCGTTCAAACATGGAGTCAGCAACCGTCCTGGGAAACCGGTCACCATTACGCTGTCATGCACTGACCAGCAGTTGCTTTTCAGCGTGCATAACTATGTGTCCGGCCAGCAGCGCGATAAAACAGGCGGCATCGGGCTGGACAATGTCCGGAAACGGTTGCAGCTATTGTATCCGGGCCATCATCAGCTGGACATCAGGGATACCGGAGCAGAATATTTCAGTAACTTAGTGATCAATTGGTAAAGGATATGGGAGTAAAGTGTATCGTGGTAGATGATGAGCCACTCGCAGCGCAGGTATTGGTATCGTTTATTCATAAAACGCCTGATCTGCAGTTAGTAAAGGTTTTCCATAACCCTATGGAAGCACTGGCTTTTATTAAACAAGAGAAAATTGACCTTATCTTCCTGGATATACAGATGCAGGAGCTCAGCGGCCTGGAACTGATGCAGCTGGCCCCTCCCGGCGTGCAGGTGGTGCTGGTTTCCGCCTATGATGAATATGCCTTAGAAGGATTTGACCGGGAAGCGATCGATTATCTGCTGAAGCCTGTGTCTTTTGAGCGGTTTGCCAGGGCTGTGCAACGGGTACTGGCCCGCAGCACGGTCACCGTTTCACAGCCGGCCGGCACCGATTATATTTTTGTGCGTACAGACAAAAGAATTGTACGGGTAGATGTAAAAGACATCCTGTTTGTAGAAGCGCTCCGCAACTATGTGGCCATCCAGACAGTCAAACAGAAGATCATGACTTTACAGAACCTGCGCAGTTTTGAAGAGATACTGGCGCCTTTCCGTTTTATCAGAGTACATAAATCCTTTATCATCTCGCTGGACAAAATTGACAGCATCGAGAAGCAGCGTATCTTCACAGGGCCACATTGTGTACCTATCGGCGATGCTTATCTGAAACAGTTCATGGAAGCCATCAGTATGCCACGATAGACTAGTTCTGTTTTCTTACGTATTTGGTCAGAATCACGATCAGCTGTCCTTCGATTTTTCCTTCAATCTGCTCCATGTTGTCTTCCACGAGGCGGATGTTTTTCACCACTGTGCCCATTTTAGCATTCAGGGTAGAGCCTTTTACATCAAGGGATTTGATGAGGGTTACGCTATCGCCGTTTTGCAGCACGTTGCCGTTGCAGTCACGGTGCAGTTCCACAGCGTCATCGTTGTCATGATCGCCGGTAGCCTGTGCCCATGCCAGTGTTTCCTCGTCGAGATAAAGCATATCGAGGCTTTCCATGGCCCAGCTTTCTTTTTTCAGTCGGTGCAACATGCGCCAGGACAGTACCTGAATACCCGGCACTTCGCTCCACATGGCTGTGGTGAGGCAGCTCCAGTGTTTGCTGTCCAGCTCCGCCTTGCGCTCAATCTGCGCGCGGCAGTTATCACAGATCAGCACCGTGCTGTCCGGGCCATCGCCGGAGCGGGGCGCCACATCATACATTTTGAGGTTGTCTGTTGAGCTGCACAACTCGCATTGGTTGCCGCTTCTTTGCTGTAATTGTTCTTCCAGTTTCATGATGCTTTCACTAAAAAATGCGGGCGAAGATACTATTTTTTTACGGGTACAGCCTTTTAGCAGCGTATTTAACCGGGTACATGCTGTAAAATATCACCCATTCTGTTCCCCGTTTCCCCTATTGGATGAGTAAGTGTTTCCGCATATTTATTTCCGCAACAGTGATTGGACATGATCTGGCATCATGGCGTAGTCTTTGGGTTTCATAAACTAAAATCACGCTTATGATATTTCCAACACCTGCATCAACCCTCCGGCGTAAACGCCCGTCATTTTTCCCGAGTGCAGCCACACTGAGAGTAGTACCCATGCCGACAGCCATCGGGCCGGGAGGTCGCCCTGAAGAAGAAGAAGAAGAAGAGGCATTGGAAGACACCGATCCTGTACTGGAAGAAGATGATTTTGAAGAAAACAGTCTCTCCGATGAAGAGGCCGATGACACTGAATGGGAACCTGAAGAAGAACAAGAGGGAAGTTCAGGAACTGCCTGAACTACTGCTACTAACCCGTTAGATTCATATCAGCTCATCCATCATATGTATGCCCCGGGCATCAACGCTGCTTTCCACGATTCAGCCGCCTGTCCGGAAAAAGACGAACAATGGATAGCAGTCAAATGGAAATATTTTAGAAATCAAACACGGAAAAGACCAATCCTTACGCTGCCTATGAGTTGCCTTACCACGCTATCAACTATTGTTGGCCATCAACCGGTATTCGGTTATACCAGGTTGAACGGGATGCATTTTCCATTGATCCCATTTACTGATGTCTGCCGGAACTGAGGGATGAAGCGGAAAACAATTTTCCGCTTTTCCCTGCCGGCATTTACAGGGAAGCAGTTCCCGGATGCTGCCGTCGATAGCGATCGAAGAAGATAATGGGTTACTCTCGGTGAAATGCTTTCCGTAATTCACCTTTTGCTTCTTCCAGCACTTTTTTTTGTTTTTCAGGGAGATTTTTGCCAGCCCTGTTGATATAAAAGTTCAACATCGACATAGCAGACTGGTAAGGAGTTCCTTTCCGGCGTGTGCTCTTGCTGGCAGAGCGTTTCAGTGACGCCGCAATTTCCGCCGGGTCATGTAGTGTAAATACGCCTCCTTCCAGGTCCATGGCATTGCTGGTATTAGTTACCCGAGCAGACCATTTCCTTTTGGGCCGCAATACTTTTCTCTTTGTTGCCATAGCAGCTTTTTCCTGTAATGGCACAAAAAAAATGCCCCGGTCTCACCGGACACTTCATTTATCATTAACCGGTTGTCACAGGAACACGATACTGGCAGCATGCTCAGCGTTACCCCTCGCATTTAGCGTTGGCCCATCAGCACCATCAACTGTTATTACCACTGCCGTGCTAATGAACCAGGAAACGCTACTTCTCCACCAATGGCACCATACAGCGCACCATGCCCCCATCGAGATACATTTCCAAGCAATATCCCTGCGGGTCAAGGGCCGGATGTTTCAGCAGCCGCAGGAAAGCTTCTCCTATCTGCCGGCCGGCATCGGAGCCCAGTTGCAACATTTCGCTCGCATATACGCCTTTACGTACCGTCACCTCTGGTGTGCCATACTGCCAGGCCTCCTCCGGGGAAGTTGCTGCCACCCCTGCCTTATAGGTGATTTTACCAGTCTGGTCCGGATGGGAAATACCATAAAACTGCCGGCCTGTGGATCCTGGCAATAAGCCGTGCAATTCGGCCCATGCAGCCGGAACGCCTTCCGGGAAACTGGCCGCAGCTACATACCATACCGGAATGTCCTGTTCAATAGTGAAGTTTTCCATAGATCGTGGTTTTTTAAGGATGTTTTAAACGGAGGTTCTATACATAACAATTCTACACAAAATAGTTTCACGCAAAGTGCTTCCACACAAAGTATTTCCACACAAAGAGCTTCTACACAAAGCACCTCTACGCAAAATGCTTCCAGGCAAAGTGACTTTACAAGAGGTGCATTTTACGCAAATCAAATTTCACACAAAGAGCTTCCACATAGAGCACTTCTACGCAAAGTATTTCCACACAAAGAGCTTCTAAACAAAGTACCTCTATGCAAAATGCTTCCAGGCAAAGTGACTTTACAAAAGGTGCATTTTACGCAAATCAAGTTTTACGCAAATTGTGTTTTTTACAAAATTAAGGCAAACGACAATTTAAGGCGTACATATCAAAAAGACTTTCTATCTTTCAGTATATGAAAACACAACCCGATAGTATAGCCTTTCCCCTGTAGACGAACTTTCCGCCCCTGAAACCCTGATTGCGCCTAATACATATGGTTACACGTATACCACTGCTACATATGCTGACAGGCATTGCTGCTTTTTTTCTTCATGCTGGTCAATCTCAGGCACAGGCCCCAGCCGGTGTACACAGCTCCCTTGAAATCATTGATGTGGCTACCGGCAAGCGGACCGTGGTGTATTCCGAGGCCGCCCTGCTGGAAGCACCCAATTGGTCAAAAGACGGCCATTACCTCCTTTTCAACAAAAAAGGCAGGTTATACCGGTACTGGCTAAACGACCGGGTGACGGACGAATTACCATTTGACAATACCTTGCAGGCCAACAACGACCACGGTTTCTCTCCGGACGGCTCGCAGCTGGCCATCAGCAGCGGCAACAATAGTTCTCATATTTTCACCGCTCCTGCCGAAGGAGGCCCGCTACGGCAGCTCACTCACCAATCACCCTCCTACTGGCATGGCTGGAGCCCTGACGGCAAGACACTGACCTTTGTAGGGCTGCGTAACGGAGATTTTGACATTTACACCGTTCCCGCTGATGGCGGCCCTGAAAAGAGGCTCACCCGCGAAAAAGGGCTGGATGACGGTCCGGATTACTCGCCCGACGGCCAATACATCTATTTCAACTCTTTCCGCACCGGCCGGATGCAGATATGGCGGATGAAGGCCGATGGCAGTGAGCCGGAACAGCTCACAGACGACCGTTACGCCAACTGGTTCCCGCATCCTTCACCCAACGGAAAACTGGTAGTATTCCTCAGTTTCATGGAGAACCAGCAGCAGGAACATCCTTTCGGAAAAAACGTGCAGCTTCGTTTGCTCGACATCGTTAGCCAGACCGTCCGTGATTTAACGCCGGTTTTCTTTGGGGGACAAGGCACAATCAATGTACCTTCGTGGTCTCCCGACGGTCGAAGGCTCGCCTTTGTATCTTATCGGATACCCTGATATGCCCCGCCAACGGGCCTTAAAATACACGAGATGAAGAAGCTACTAATCGGACTACTACTGGTAGTCGCCACGGAAACACAAGCACAGGATGCCAAAATGAATGCCTTTGTCAGCAATCTGATGGGCAAAATGACTTTAGAGGAAAAAATCGGTCAGCTCAACCTGGTCGTGCCGGGAGGCGGTACCGTTACCGGCTCGGTCGTCAGCCAGGGTGTGGATGACAATATCCGCAAAGGCAACGTAGGTGGCCTCTTTGGCATCACCGGCCCGGAAAAAATCCGTAAAATACAGGACATCGCCGTTAAAAACTCCCGCCTGCATATCCCATTGATTTTCGGGCTGGACATTATCCACGGACATAAAACCATTTTCCCTATTCCGCTGGGCCTCTCCGCTTCCTGGGATATGGGTCTGATTGAACGCAGCGCCCGCATCGCTGCACAGGAAGGCACCGCCGATGGTCTCTCCTGGGCCTACTCCCCCATGGTGGACATCTCCCGCGATCCCAGATGGGGCCGCATCGCCGAAGGTTCCGGCGAAGACCCTTATCTCGGCTCCCGCATTGCCGAAGCCATGGTAAGAGGCTACCAGGGCAAAGACTACAGCCAGGGCAACACCCTCATGGCCTGCGTAAAACACTTCGCCCTCTATGGCGCTGCAGAAGGCGGCCGTGACTACAACTCCGTAGACATGAGCCGTATCAAAATGTTCCAGTACTACCTTCCTCCCTATAAAGCCGCTATCGACGCCGGCGTAGGCAGCATCATGACCTCTTTCAATGATATCGATGCCGTACCTGCCACCGGCAACAAGTGGCTCCTGACAGACTTGCTCCGTAAACAATGGGGCTTTAAAGGTCTGGTAGTGAGTGACTACACCGCTGTGAACGAAATGATTGCCCACGGTCTCGGTAACCTGCAAACCGTATCCGCCCTGGCCCTCAAAGCCGGTCTGGATATGGACATGGTAGGCGAAGGTTTTCTAACCACCCTGAAAAAATCCCTACAGGAAGGCAAAGTGACCCTGCAGGACATCAACAACGCCTGCCGCCGCGTACTGGAAACCAAATATAAACTGGGCCTTTTCGATGATCCTTACCGTTATATTCGGGAAGACCGTGTGGCCAAAGATATCCTTACTCCGGCCAACAGGGCCGCTGCCCGCGAAATAGCCGCCCGTTCCTTCGTACTGCTGAAAAATGACCGGCAAACCTTGCCCCTGGCCAACAAAGGCACTATTGCCCTCATTGGTCCGCTGGCTGACAGCAAAAACAATATGCTGGGCACCTGGGCCGTATCCGGTGACCTGCAGCAGGCGGTTACCGTACGCGAAGGTATCCGCAACGTAGTGGGCGATAGTGTGAAAATACTGTATGCCAAAGGCGCCAATCTCACAGATGATACCACCCTCGCCAAAAATGTGAACGTCTTCGGTCCCCGCGCGGAAATAGACAGCCGCAGCCCGGATGTCATGTTACACGAAGCCTTCAACGTAGCCCAAAAAGCCGATGTGATCGTAGCGGTACTGGGCGAAGCTTCCGAAATGAGCGGTGAAAGCGCCAGCCGCAGCAACCTCGACATTCCCGAAAGCCAACGCACACTGCTCAAAGCACTCGTTCAAAGCGGCAAACCTGTGGTGCTCGTACTCATGAATGGTCGCCCCATGACCATCACCTGGGAAGATGCCAACGTAACCGCCATCCTCGATACCTGGTTCGCCGGTACCGAAGCAGGCAACGCCATTGCCGACGTACTGTTTGGCCGCTACAACCCTTCCGGAAAAATCACGGCCAGCTTTCCCCGCAACGTAGGCCAGATACCAGTGTTCTATAATCATAAAAATACTGGCCGCCCGCTGGAAGGCACTACCTTCCAGAAATTTAAATCCGATTACCTCGATGTTCCCAATACACCGCTGTATCCTTTCGGCTATGGCCTCAGCTATACCACCTTCTCCTACAGCGACGTGAAAGTGAGCAAACAAAACCCTGCCGGCAATGAAACTATCACCGCCAGCGTTACTGTTACCAACACTGGTAAATACGCCGGTGAGGAAGTAGTGCAGCTCTACCTCACCGACCCGGTAGCCTCTGTCACCCGCTCCGTGCAGGACCTCATCGGGTTCCGTAAAATACCCCTGCAACCCGGCGAAAGCAAGGAAGTAAGCTTCAATATCTCTACCGAGAACCTGAAGTTCTATAACAGCAACCTGCAATATGTCTGGGAACCTGGCGAGTTCATCATCCGCATTGGTACCAATTCTGCGGAGACGAAATCAGCGACGATCACATGGCGGAAGTAGTTTCGTCGCGACAACGTGATGCGATAATGTTGTGGGGGTATGCGCCCGTAATCCCAGGGCTGAAGCCCTGGGCTAAGATGTTGAGGTCACGAGATCAGGTTACAAGATCAGGTCACAAGATCAAGACACGAGATCAGGTCACAAGATCGGTTACGAGATCAGGTCACAAGATCGGTTACGAGATCAAGTCACAAGATCAGTTACAAAATCAAGTTACAAGATCTGTCACGAGATCAAATCACAAGATCAGGTACGAAATCAAGTCACAAGATCGGTCACGAGATCAAATCACAAGATCAGGTACGAAATCAAGTCACAAGATCGGTCACGAGATCAAATCACAAGATCAGGTACGAGATCAAGTCATAAGACCAAGTACCAAGACCAAGCCACGTGTCACACGATTCTTAATAAATCGTCAACCCGGCATAATCTCCCTGTTTTATTATTCGCAGGAGAAGTAAAAAAATCACACAGGAAACAAAAAAATAAAAACAGCCATGGATACGCGTCCATGGCTGTTTCGTTATCCATCAACCTGAATAATTATTATCCGCTTTAATCTCCCCAAATCAGGCGCATCAGCAGTAATCATGTCCGTCAGGTGTTACAGGTGTATACCACCAGATACCTCTATCCGCTGACCATTTATCCACCTGCCTTCTTCGGTCAACAGGAAAGCGACCACTCCGCCAATATCTTCCGGCAATCCTACCCGGCCCAGCGCTGTGGCGTCTGCTATGGCTTTATTGGTTTCGGGATTGTCCCTCACATGACCATGACCAAAATCTGTTTCGATAGCTCCGGGAGCGACTACGTTAGCGCCTATACGACGTGGCCCCAGTTCTTTGGCCAGATACCGGGTCAGAGTATCAATGGCGCTTTTCATGGAACCATAAGCAGAACTGCCGGGATAAGCAAACCGCGCCAGGCCAGAGGAAATATTGATAATGCGGCCACCATCATTCAGCAACGTCAATGCCTGCTGCGTCAGGAAGAAAACACCTTTGTAATGAATGTTCATCACGGAGTCAAACTCTTCTTCGGTTGTTTCAGCAAACGGTTTATATAAAGCGGTACCAGCATTATTCACCAGAAAATCAAATTGACCTGTCTGGAAAGTGTCGGCCAGCACTGTTTTCAGCCGCTGAAAGAAATCCGGAAAACCTTTGATGTCACCAGCGTCCAGCTGAAGGGCCGCCGCCTTGCCCCCTCTCTCTTCGATGGCTTTGATCACCGCATCGGCCTCATCTTTACGGCTATGATAAGTAATCACCACATCGATTCCCTTTTCAGCGATACGCAGCGCCATATTTCTTCCCAGTCCACGGCTGCCGCCTGTTACCAGTGCTATTTTTTTATGAGATGCCATAATTGAAATTTGTTTTTGATATTACAAAGGTAGGCCGGCTATTGTTGCGGCTGGTTGTGTCTATCAATCCATTATTTGCAAAATTCAAATCAGCCCGCTTTTTGTACCTTTGGATAGTGCAAATCTGACATCATGATGGATATTAGTACACTGGAGGATTTCTACAGGGAAACAGAAAGACAGCAACCGGCAGATGCCCATAAGGAAATAGGCCACTTTAATGTGTTTGATACCGCCGAGGTCAACAAACAGAACGTGATGCCCTATAACCGGCGCACTTATTACAAAATCAGTCTTATTCGCGGGAAAAACCGCGCTGAATATGCGGACAAGGTCATCGATATTGAAAAAAACGCACTGCTGTTCGCCACCCCCCGCATACCGTACAACTGGGTACCACTGGACGCCCAACAGGACGGCTGCTTCTGTATTTTTAATGACGAATTCCTGACCCGCCATAAAAGCGGTGTTATACTGGAAGAACTGCCGATCTATCGCCCGGGAGGCGTACCGGTATTCCAGGTTTCCGATGAAGAGGCAACCGAGATACTGGCTATCTTCAAAAAAATGCAGAAGGAACTGGCTTCCGATTATCTCTACAAATACGACCTGCTGCGCAACTACGTCATGGAACTCATCCACTACGGCCAGAAACTGCAACCTGTCAGCATCCTAAACCCTTCACACAATGCGGCTGCAAGAGTGTCATCATTATTTATGGAACTACTGGAACGGCAGTTCCCTGTGGCCTCTCCGCAGCACAGGATCGGCCTGCGCACGGCGAAAGATTACGCCGGACAGCTGGCAGTACATGTTAATCATCTCAATAAAGTATTAAAAGACCAAACAGGCAAAACCACCACAGAACTGATCAGCAACCGGATATTACAGGAAGCTAAAATACTGCTGAAACAAACCGACTGGAGCATCTCCGAGATCGCTTATAGCCTCGGTTTCGAAGAACTGGCGCACTTCTCCAATTTCTTCCGTAAACAAACATCATTGGCACCCAATACCTTCAGAGGATAGCTACCCGAGATGCAGGTCTACTTTACGCCCTGTTTTTACGGCCAGATAAATAGCATCAATGATTTGCAGATCTTTCAGCGCCTCTTCCCCATTGACCGGCACTACCGGCTGTTTGCCTTCCAGCAGGATGCCCGCCATCTCATCCATCTGTACCGTTTGATGTGTTTTGTGCGGCTGTGTAAGTTCTCCTTTATGTGTACGCCCGCGGATAGGACCGTAACCGGTAGATGGTTGCAGTTCTGCAAACCCTTTCTCCCCATTTAAAAAGAACCGATCGAGGTTATTCATGTTGTAGGTCGATAGGCAGGAAGCTACGGCACCATCGGAGAATCCCAGCTGAAACTGTATCGTTTCATCCACACCTTCTTTAAACTTCACCGGGTCTGTTTTCGTTTCCTGCGCGGTCACCCATACCGGGTCTGCCCCCACCATATAACGGGCGCCGTTGAGCGCGTAGATACCGATATCCATCAGGGAACCGCCGCCGGCCAGGGCTTTGTTCAGGCGCCACTGTGTTGGGTCGCCTATACGAAAACCGCACTGCCCCTGAAAGAACATGATTTTCCCAAATTCACCATTATTACGCATACGGACCACCTCCAGCGTTTTGGGCTCAAAATGCATCCGATATCCGACTAACAGCTGTACCCCGGCCTTTTTACAAGCGGCGATCATCTCTCTGCCTTCTTTGGCATTGAGGGCCATCGGTTTTTCACAGATCACATGTTTACCGGCAGCGGCGGCACGTATCACGTTGTTGTGGTGCAAGGCGTTCGGCGTGGTCACATATACGACATCTATATCGGGATTGTTTTTGATCTGATCGAAAGTATCATAGCTGTAGCAGTTCTTTTCGGGGATACCGTATTTACTTTGCCAGTCTTTTATTTTAGCAGGCGTACCACTGACAATACCGGTAAGCTTTGCTTTGGTGCAGGACTGCATGGCTTCTGCCACACGGTTGGCATAGCCACCCAGGCCCATGAGAGCTACTCTAAGCACCTGCCCTTCGCGGCGGGGCACAGCAGCCAGACTGGCGAGCGATGATAGCGGGATAGCCATGGCGGCGGCGGCCACCTGTTGCAGGAAATTACGGCGTGTATGCATAAACGGGAATTTTAAACGTAGTTAATAGTACAAAAAAATACCTGTTTATGCAAACAGCCAGCCCATGAATGAGCTGGCTGTTTTTATCTGTTTGATAACTTTTTATTGTGCGATCAGCGGGAATACCGGACTTTCGATATGTGCTTCCTGCATATACCCTTCTATTTTTTTGACGATATCAGGATGGGAAGATGCTATATTATGCTGTTCTGCCGGGTCTTTGTCGAGATCATACAATTCCAGCGGCGCATGCGCATCTTTTGACACGCCTTTGCGGAAACCTTTCCATTTGCCCATCCGCACGGCCTGTGTACCATTATCTTCATGAAACTCCCAATACAGGTAAGGATGCTGCGCCTGTTTACCTTTTCCGGTAAGCGTGGGCACCAGCGAAACACCATCGGTGTAAGGAGGTTTGGGTGCCCCAACCATATCCGTGAAGGTAGGCATCAGGTCCCAGAACGCGCCCATAAAGGCATTGCGGCTACCGGATTTTACGCTGCCCGGCCATTTTACGATGAAAGGCGTACGGATGCCTCCTTCATAGAGATCGCGTTTGAATCCGCGCAGCCCGGCGGCACTGTTGAAAAACACCGGGTCTGCCCCGCCTTCACGGTGTGCTCCGTTGTCACTACTGAAAATAACGATCGTGTTCTGCGTAAGCCCCAGCTGGTCCAGCTTATCGAGGATCTGACCTACATAGGCGTCCAGGCGGCTGACCATCGCGGCGTAGGTGGCATGTGGTTTTTCGACGGAAGCGTAACCGGGCACCAGCGCACCGGGGCCATAATCATTGCCTTTGTACGGCTTTTCCGGGAAAGCGTTTTCATATTGTTTGTAGTACTGATCATCCGGGCCGGACAATTCCGCATGTGGCAGAATGGACGGCACAAACAGGAAAAAAGGCTTGCTGCGGTTATTCTCAATGAAAGCCAGCGTTTGTTGCTGTATTAACTCCGGCGCATACACTTTTTTCTGCTTCAGGTCATTACCTTCCAGATCGATGCGGGTGTTGTTGCTCCACAGATGTGTGGGATAATAGCGGTGCGACTGGCGCTGACAGTTATACCCGTAAAACACATCGAAGCCTTTTTTGTCAGGAGCACCGGAAGTGCCTACCATGCCCAGTCCCCACTTACCGAAGGCGCCGGTCACATAGCCGGCCTGTTGCAACATCCTGGCATAACTCTGCACCGTATCTGCCAGCGGCTCCTGGCCTTCGGGCTGTATTTCCTTGTTGCCGCGCACATAAGTATGACCGGTATGCTGCCCGGTCAGTAACGAAGAACGGGACGGTGCACACACGGAAGTACCGGCATAAAAACGGGTAAACATCATCCCCTGACGGGCCAGCCTGTCGATATTGGGCGTTTTGATTTTCTGCTGGCCATATACGCCCAGATCGCCATATCCCAGGTCATCTGCCAGGATAAACACGATGTTCGGACGCTGCTGCGCCTGCACAGACACCCCTGCCAGCAACAAGGCTGACAGGAGCGGAAGAACGATTTTTTTCATCATCACGTTCATTTTTACGGGTTATTTCCATCCGGGGTTCTGCACCAGACTGGGGTTCAGCACCGTTTGATTGGATGGGATCGGATAAAGATAATAATAGTCCGGGAAAGGTGCAGGCGGCACTTTCTCATAAGCGATATATCCTTCTGTAGCGCCGTTCTGAATAGGAATGGGCGCTGTGGCGGATACATCGGTACCTTTTTTAATCCAGCGGCCCAGCTTCTGCTGCACGGCATAATCCATTTTCTTCCAGCGGCGCAGGTCATCAAAGCGGAAAGACTCTCCCATCAGCTCAATAGCTCTTTCACGGCGAATCTCCCAGAGTGTAGGCGTTACCGTTGGATCGCGGGTAGGATCGTCCGGGATGGCGGCGAGCTGCAACGGCGCTACGCCACCGCGTGCACGCAGCTTGTTGATGGTCTGCTCCACAATACCCTGATCAAACTCGCCCAGCTCATATTTGGCTTCGGCATAGTTGATCAGCACTTCTCCCATCCGGAAGATAGGCGCATCATTCACATCAAGGTTCTGCACCATCTGGATCTTGTTGCTGAATTTATAAAAGCGGTAACCGGTATACGTCACGTTAAAAGGCTGTCCCTGGTTATCATCCACAAAATGCGGCTCCTGGCGCACCACAAGTCCCTGCCAGTTGAGCGTGGGCAACGTTTTATTTTTAGGACCGGAGATAGCGGCCATCACCGGGAAATACTCCTGGTCTGCCGGGTTAGTGGTAGGCTGCCAGTTCATGCTCGGATGGTTCACCAGCACTTTAAACGGCGGTGGTACGGTGAAGTATAAACGTTTATCACGGTTACGGAATTCGGTGTACGGTGACTTATCACCGGCAAACAGCGGACTGCTCCAGCGTGTCTGTCCGTCTGTCATCAGGTACATGTCGACAGCCTTCTTCGTAAGGTCCCAGCGGCCGGAAGAGTTACGGCCCAATGATGCCAGCGAATGATACACCTGCGTTTGATCGTACTGCTTATACAACAGGATGCCCGGTACGCCGGCCAACGACTCACTGTTGAAATCCAGATCATAGTTAGGATTCAACAAAGGGAAATCTTTCACCAGTTTAGCCGCCGCATCTGCGCTGGCACGCAGGTAAGGCAACGGATCGCCCAGCTGATGGTACTTACGCCACGTACCTTCTGTCAGTCCAAAGCGGGAAATCAGTGCACGCACCACATTTACGTTGATGGTATTGGGACCGTCGCCGGCTGGTTTGATATGCGCTTCTGCCCATAACAGCTGATCCAGGATTTTCTGTGTCACTTCTGCACGTGGCGTACGTTTGCCGTAGAGCAGGTCTGCATCGCCATCTGACAAAGCTTTTTCCACCCACTGCACATCGCCGTATTTATTCACGAGGTTGGCATAACTGTAAGCCCGGAAAAAATATCCCACGCTCCGCCAGTGATCTTTGTCTGACGCGGAGATAGGCGACTGGTCCAGGTTGTCCAGCATGATGTTCACCGCACGGATCCTGGCATAAGGATCTTTGTAATCGTCAGAGGCAGACGGGATGGTGATACGCTGCCAGATCCAGTTGGATTCCCCGCTGGGATTAGCATTCAGGAACAGGTCCGCATCATATTCTTTATTCACGCTCGCGGGAGCATACCCGGGAAACACTTCATAGAACTGCCATGCGTATGCTTTGATATTATCGTATTGTGTAAACGTTGTTTTTTCGGTGAGCTGGTCTTTCGGTTGCAGGTCCAGCCGGCCCTGGCAGCTGTGCAGCAACAAGGCTGCGGCAGCAATGGAAACAATATGTTGAATACGGTTCATACTGATTGGTTTTGCTGGTTAGAAATTAACATTTAGACCGAAGCTGTATTTCTTCAGGAAAGGATAGATACCGCCGTCGCTCACTATACTGGCATCTGCTTCCATGCCATCCGGCAGATGATCGAAGGTGAAGAGGTTTTCACCGGTTACGAATACACGAATATTATCGATGAAAATACGTTTCAGCAGTGGTTTCGGCACGGTATATCCCAGCGTAATGTTTTTCACCCGCAGGTAAGCGCCGTTGGATAAATATTTGGTCTGCACAAAACGGCTTTTGTCCGCATTACCGGCGCCATCAGGATATCCGCGCGGATAAAAACCATTCGCATTGGCGGGCGTCCAGTAGTCGAGGTTATGTTTGTACATGGTGCCAAACTGGTTGAGATAAGGCCAATACAGCTGGTTGCTGAGCCATAGGTCTCTTTTACCAACACCTTGCAGGAAGAAGGAGAAATCGAAATTATTCCAGGAGGCGTTACCGAAAACACCAAACTGGAAGCGGCGTTGCGTATTACCGATCACTTTACGGTCACCTGGATCAGCCAGGGTGTTGTTGCCGGTGAAGATCTGGCCATCGCCGTTCAGGTCTTCATAACGGATATCACCGGGATTTTGCGGTACACCGCGGTATCCGGGCACACCGGGCAACAGCGTGCCTTTTTGCAGATTGGCGTCCAGCGATCCTTTCTGAAAATCATCTACCGTATAAAACCCATGGGTCACAAAACCCCATATCTCCCCTATCTCCTGTCCGGTGTAATAGTTGTCCAGCTGACCACTACCATTGATGGTCAACAGGCCGGCAGGATTGTTATACCGCGTAATGAAAGCACGGCTGTCTGACAGGTTAAAGCCAATAGAATAACTTACGGACCGCACTTTATCTTTCCAGGACATTTGCAGTTCCCAGCCTTTGGATTCCAGGTTTGCTACGTTTTGCAAGGGTGCAGGAGCGCCCAGGATAGCGGGCAGCTCGGCGCCTGGCGCCAGCATGTTGAGCGTGCTGCGGCGGAACCAGTCGAACGAAGTATTGAGGCGGTCGCGGAACAAGCTGATGTCAGTACCGAAATCAAGCGTACGCACTGTTTCCCAGGTAAAGTCGGAACTCACGAGTGCGGGCATGCCCAGCGATACATAACGGATGTTGGTCGCGGGGTCTGTCCAGGAAGCGTTGTAAGGCTCCATACCGGGAATATAGGGGTAATAGTTAGGTACCCGGTTGCCATTCTTATCTCTTTTAAACACCACCTGGTTGCCGATTTCGCCGAAGGAGCCACGCAGCTTCCATTGTGACAGCACGGGGCTGAGTGGTTTCATAAAAGGTTCTTCACTAACATTCCAACCAGCAGACACAGAGGGGAAGAAACCAAAACGATGGCCCGGCGCAAAGCGGCTGGAACCGTCGAAACGGCCGTTTATTTCCACCAGGTATTTGTTTTTATAATCGTAGTTGATACGGCCGAAATAACCGGAAATAGCGTATTCGCCGAAGCCGTCGCCGCCGGCAATCGTGCCGGTGGAGGTAGATAATGAAGGCACCTGCGGACTCAGGATATCGAGCCTGTTGATGTTAAAATTCTCCTGTTTACTGATTTCCTGGTTGGTACCTATCAGCAGCGTGGCATGATGTTGCCCCAGAGCTTTGGTATAGCTGGCGTAGAGGTTCACCGCCTGGTATACCGTTTGGTCATTGGCGCGGGTGTAGCGGGTATTATTGTTAAGGAACTGACGGTCGTAAGTGGCGGCGTTGATGTATTCATTTTTGCCTCTTATCTGCCGGTCGTCCTGATTTTTTTTGTTGTAGGTATATTCTCCGGTGATTTTTAAGCCGTTGAGCGGATTATACTCCAATTTACCGAACAGGCGCAGATCGTCACCAAACGAGGTATTGACCGGTTCTGTTCTTACTACATTATTCGGTGTATTATAAGGCAACACATCCCCGTTGGGAGCGGTGCCATAACCTGTAGGAATATACGAACTATAGGTGATCGCGTTGTAGAACAGGCTACCAAAATCTGCCGGCGTAGTGCGGTTACTGTTTTTATAAAACAGGTTTACACTGGCATTGAGGTTTTTAGTCAGCTCTGTGCCGAGGAAAGCATTGAAATTATAACGGGTGTATTTGTCCTTGTTGGTAACGAGGATACCGTCTTCCCCGGTGTAGCCGCCGGATACGCGGAACGTTGTTTTCTCAGAACCGCCGCCGAAGGAGAAGTTGTGCATCTGTTCAAAGCCGCGGGTGAACAGCTCTCCATAAAGGTCCGTTTCCGCCAGCGGGTACTTTAGTCCGTTCACTGTCGTATAGCCGTCGGGGTAAGTAGACGGGTTTTGCTGATAATCTTCCAGTAGTTTCAGCCAGGTGTTTACATTCTGACCGGTCCAGTAGGAGTTAGTGCCAAAGTCTTTCAAGGCGCGCACCAGTTCCAGGGGCGACGCTTTCTTAGGCAGCGTGGTAGGTGAACTGAAAGTAAAGTTATTGGAATAGCTGAAGCGGACAGGCTGGTTCTTCTTTCCCTTTTTAGTAGTGACCAGTATCACGCCAAAGGCGGCACGGGCGCCGTAGATTGAGGCTGCTGCCGCATCTTTGAGCACCGTTATATTGTCAATATCTTTCGGGTTTACATCGTCGATGTCCATCGGTACGTTGTCTACCAGTACCAGCGGGTCGCCGCCGTTGATGGAAGTATAGCCGCGGATATTGATAGCGGTGGAAGTACCGGGCTGGCCGGAGCCATAGGTGATCTGTAAACCCGGAACAGCCCCCTGCAAGGCCTGCGAGGCGGAGCTGACGGGCCTGTCGCCCAGCACTTCATCCATTTTCACAGAGCTGACAGCGCCGGTGAGGTTGGCTTTTTTCTGGGAGCCATAACCTACCACCACGACTTCATTCATAGCAGAAAGATCTTCCTGCAGCACGATGTTCATCGTAGCGGTGGCTTTGATTTCCTGCTGAGCATAACCAATAAAACGGACTATCAGCACAGATGAGGCGCCCTGTACGTTGAGGGAAAATACGCCTTGCCCGTCGGTGATCGTACCGTTGGTCGTGCCTTTTTCGAGGATGCTGACACCAGGCAGCGGTTCCCCTTTATCGTTGGTCACCTTGCCTTTGACCGGCATTTTTACGATGACAGGCATAGTGACCGGGTTAGATGTTTTGTTCCCTATCAAGATGATTTTCCCGTCCACCCGGTATGACAGGGGCTGATGATACAGTACAGTCGCCATCACCTCATCGATGGAGGCATCTTTGACCCGTATACTGACCGGAGTAGCTTTCTCCAGTATTTCCGTGCTGAACAGCACTTCATAGCCTGTCTGTCGCCGTATTTCGGCGAACACTGTTTTCAGGGAGGCTTTTTCCAGTTGCAGGGTCACCTGCTGCGAAAATGCCGCAGCAGACACCTGAAGGAAAGCTACCGTCATCAACAGAAACGTCAGCTTCATAACATTTAAAAATTTTGTCAGGTACTGGTGACGGGGGTTCCTGGTGGTGGGACAAAACACCCCCTTGTATGGATTTCTGAAATTCATACATTTGCTTGGTTAGGTGAAAGAATAGTTTACTGAATAAGCGTTTGGTAACTGTTTTACCTTATCTCTGACCGGTCATGTTGGCGCATGGCCGGTCTTTTTTTCTGGTTGACGAATTGTTTTTCCTCCTTGTTTTTACTTTTTAATGTCTGACACTGATGATATTGTTGTTCACGTTGAATTTTACGCCGCCGGTGAATTCAAGCATCTCCAAAGCCTTTGACAACGGTACGTTTCGTGGGATAACGCCGTTGTAGTGCATGTTAGGAATGGTTTTAAGATCTGCTTTCACATCATACCAGCGGGATAATTGCTGCAATACTTCTGTTAGATACGTATCATTAAAAATAAAATACCCGTTTTTCCAGGCCACTGCGGCATTTGCATCTGCCGGCGCTTTGGACAGGGCGCCCTGGTGGTAGAGGCTCGCCTGCTCTCCGGGATTTAGTATTAGTCCGTTGTGGCCTGCGCTAACTCTTACGCGGCCTTCCAACAGTGTTGTTTGCGTACATGCATTCTCTTCATAAGCATTTACATTGAAGTGAGTGCCCAGCACTTCCACCCGTTGCGATGGCGTATATACAATGAAAGGCTGACGGGCATTGCCAGCTATTTCAAAATAGGCCTCCCCTTTCAATTCCACGGTCCGGGTGCTGCCAGTGAAAGTAGCCGGATAACGCAATGAAGAAGCGGCATTGAGCCACACTTTACTGCCGTCCTGCAGTACCACCCGGTACTGTCCGCCGCGCGGTGTGGCGATTTCATGGAAGCCGCTGCCGGCGCCCGTTGCTTCGTACACAATCTCTCCGCTGTCGCTCCGGTATACCCGTAGCCCGGCCTGTTGCGCCACCGCTTCATCGTTGGCCGTTCCCAGGATGATCTTTTTGCCGTTGGCGAGCGTGAGCACCGCTTTATCAGTGCCGGCGGGAATATCCTGTTGCACAGCTGTAGCCAGCGCCGGTTTGAACTGTCGTTCCGGTTTCAGGTATATTGCCAGTGCTATCAGGCCCGCCAGCATGGCTGCTGTGGCATACCAGTAACGCATCATGCGGCGTGACTTCCGCCGGCCGGTACGCTGGTGAATGGCTGCCAGCATGCGCTGCTCCACTCCCCTGGTATCGGGGGGAGGCAAGGTGCTTTCCCCTGCTTTCTCCGCCGCTTCACAATACCGGAGATAGGAGGCTATTTCCTCCTCTGTGGCGGTACCATCGCTGATTTTCTCCAATAAACGCTGTAATGTTTCCTGTTCCATAAAGGACGTTCCTGTATAGTAGGCACCTTAATGGGAGCGATCCCCCAAGGGGGAGTGAAATTTTTTTTGAGAGAATTTTAATCCATTCGGCGAGCAGGTTAATTTTCTATTTCTGTATTAAGTTCAGTATTTTACACTAAATATTTAGTTGCATATGCAGTCCAGACTGATAGTTAAAGACTTTGGGCCAATTGATTTTGTAGATTTGGATCTGAGAAATGTGAATGTTTTCATTGGGCCACAGGCGAGCGGCAAGAGCGCTTTGGCCAAGCTATATACAATTTTTAAAGCCCCGAGGAAGTTCATTAAGGAAGATAGATTCGATATTGTTGCTGAGCCGCAGGAGGTTAATTGGCAGTTTCAGGAAGTATTAGAAGAATATAATATTTCTTCATTCCTTAAAAGCGGAACTGAAATAGAATTTATCTCCGAGCTGCACTCCATAAGCTATAGAGGAGGAAAGATAACCTATACTCCACTGCTCCTTAATAGGATTGAGATGATGGAAGAGTTGAAGGAGAATTTTGAGGGGAACCGGGCAGAAATAAGACAAAGCATTAGTGATCTTGCAAGCAAGTTTATTCTTTTTGACATTCATGTTAGACTGATATTGAAAGAGAGTTTTAAGTCCGATATATTTTTAATAACATCCGAAAAATTAGCCAAGTTAAATGAAGAACAATTTTCAGAAATTATAAAAATCATAAAAACAACTGAAGCCAATTTAAGTACCAATGCGGCGCTCTATATTCCAGCTGAAAGGACCTTTGTCAATATCATTAAAAACGCGTCTTTGAATTTAATGCTGAACAATGTCCCCATTCCAAAGCATATATTGGCCTTTGGTGCGGGAGTTGAAAAGGCATTTATTAAAGACATCGATTTAAGTTTTTTGCAAAAAAATCTTACTTATAAAAATATAAACGGAGAAGACAGAATATTTACGGATACAGAGCATAGTATAAAGCTAACGGAAGCCGCTTCTGGTATTCAGAGTGTCCTGCCTCTTTTAATTCCGATTTTAGCTCACAAAGAAGTAGGTGGACACAGGTCGTTTGTAATTGAAGAACCGGAATTGAATTTGTTTCCTATTGCGCAATATGAACTGATAAAAAAGCTGGAATCTTTAAGGAAAGAGCCATACTGGGAGGATTATGGATCCATACACACCTATACCACTCATAGTCCTTATATCCTCTCCGCATTAAATAATCTACTTTATGCCAATAAAATAAAGCGGTCAGTTATACCTGCTGATGTGAACAGAGAGGATCACATCCAGAAAGTCAACAACATAGTTTCTGCTGACATCAACCCTTACTACTTTACGGCCTATCAAATATCTAATGGTGGGGCAGCATCCATTTTTGACCGCGAAAACGGTGTCATTATCGACAATTACATTGATAATGCTTCAGACAAGCTCTCCGATGATTTTGATGCATTAATGGATTTAGCAAACTAACCTCATGAAAACACTCATAAGAGCGCGTTTTGGAGACTGTAAGCACCTGGCCACATCCACCTGTAGCCTGCAAAGCTCCTATCAAACTATTACGGATCCTGTTTTCTATGTTTGTGATGCTGATGATGGCAGGCCAGCGCAAATTGTAAGTGCTCATGAAGATCATCAACTTATAGTAGAAAATTCCAATCAGTTAGAAATTGAATTTATAAAGACCGATAAGTGTTTATTCCCGAACAAGGTTAGTAAATGTGATTGTATCCTGCATAGCGCTGACAAACTTTTCTTTGTTGAGATCAAATGGAGCAGTGCCGGCGCAAGAAATGCCAAGCGAAATAAAGCGGTGGAACAATTAGCGGCCACTATAGAAGCCTTTAGGAACGGGAATATCGATCTGACAAATTATGAAACCAAGGCGATTATTTGTTTTAAAAGACAGGATAAATACCCCACCAGAGCGTCTTCCAACTCCCAAAGAGCTATTTTTCTGGATAAGTATAAGGTAAAATTAGAAGAGGGAAACACCATCTCATTCTGATCCGCTATAGGCCCCAACCGCAAGCATCACATCAACAAACTCATACTCCCCAATCTCACCCTTAATTTCTTCAGCGCAATCGTCAGCTGATTTTCCACCGTCTTCTCTGAAATCCCCAATTGACGGGCTATTTCACGGTTAGATAGATGTTCCTGGCGGCTCAACTGGAATACTTCCCGGCAACGGTCGGGCAGTTCTGCTGTAAAGCGTGCAATGACCGCTTTCAGCTCTTTCAGTTCCAGGGCCTGTTCGTGGGTGCCTTCTTCACGCGCCAGCAGGATGGATTCTGCGGCAAAGGCGGCACGTACTTTCTGCCGGCGGAAATAGTTGGCTACTTTATAACGGACGGCCATGAGGAGATATCCCCGAAGAGTGGTAAGTACCAGGTGGTCACGATGTTCCCAGAACCAGACGAATACGTCCTGTACAATATCCATGGCGGGAGCTTCTTCCTGTAGCAGGTAATAGGCACTGTGATAGAGGCTGTGCCAGTGCCGGCGGTAAATTTCATCAAATGCGGCTTCATTGCCCGACTTCATGAAGTCAAGCAGTTCACTGTCCTCGTATACGTGGTGAGCGGGCATTGGTTTGGTTGATGAAAATGTTTAGCCTTGGAAACAAAGCTATGAAAATATTCCATTAAACCCAGTATCATGCAAAGTTGGGGCGGCGGTATTTATGCCCACCACTCCTCTTCTATTTCTTCCAGTGTTTTTTCCTGGCCTGCGGGCAAGGTTAACCGGAAGGTGGTCCCTTTGCCCGGCGCACTTTCCACGGTTATTTCCCCATTGTTCTGGCGGATAAATTCGGCGCACAGTACCAGGCCAATCCCAGAACCTCGTTCACCGGCTGTGCCATAGCTGGGTTTATAACCGAAAGTGAACAGTGTTTCCTGCCGCTCGCGGTCCATGCCCATGCCCTGGTCGCTTACGCTCAGGCATACATTCTTATTGTCCGAGGAAGCGCTGATGGTAATCGTTCCTTCCTGGTGGCTGAATTTAATAGCGTTGCTGATAAGGTTGCGCAACACGATCATCAGCTGATTGGTATCTGCATATACCGGTGTGCGGCCATCCACGGACATGTCCAGCTTCAGCCCCTTCTGACGGATGTTCGGCTCAAAAGTGCTGAGCGCATCATTGACAAGGGGCGCCAACAGCACGTCTGCCGGCTCGGTGTGGAAACCTTTCATTTGTCCGGCCGTCCAGCGCAGGAGGTTATTGAGCGTTTCTCCCAGCTGCGATACTTTCAGGTGTAGTTCCACCGCTGCCGATTTCATATCAGTCTCACTGTAGTGGTTATTGCTGAACATCAGCAGCAACCCTTCCAGGGTGGCCAGCGGACTGCGGATATCGTGTGCAATGACGGAAAACAGTTTCACTTTGTCACGGTTCAGCACATCCAGTGCTTTACGCTGATCTTCCGTCTGTTCCTGGTATTCAGTATGTACGCTTTTAAAATAAATCAGGGCGATGACCACCATACCCAGTGCTATCACCAGGTTGGCCAGTATCCTGCCGGAAGGTACCAGGGGCTTCAGGTCCCATATCACCGGCGCATAGTATACAAGCGCGATCACGGATATGATCAATACAGAAAGGAAACCTAATAACCATTTATTATCATAAATGAGATAGATGAGCACCAATACAAGAATGAGGTAAAACTCCACACCATTCCGGAAAAAAAATCCGGAAATACCATACAGGAGCAAAGCGAATACAATTACCGCAGCCCGTGCTTCCAGGTAACGCCGCTTTTTGTTCAGGTACAGGATCAGCACGTCTGCAAGGGTATGGATTAAGTTCACCAGCGCCAGCAAAGGACGATGCTGTACCAGGTTAAGGACACAGAAATATAAGGTCAGTACAACCCCGGGAATAGCTACGATGTTCAGCAACTTGGTCCTCCTCGTTTCAATGAAAGACAAACCGGGATGTATTCCGGTGTTAACGACAGCATTCCAGTAGTTAGCGATTTTCCTAAAGAACATGGCTTGATTATATCTCAAAAGGAATCGCAAAAATAATTCATGCACGCCAAAGATTTAGGGGAGTTTTCCCGTTTTTATCTTCTCTTAAAAGCATAGGAATAATAAAACATATAAAATAAATTAATACAAATTTTATATAGACTTCATTTATGGTGATGATAAATGCGGGCAATAAACAGCGGTTTTTCGACCGGAAATAATTTAAATTGCCCATCAGTGTATTATTCCTATGTTACAACATTATGATGCAGGCGATTACATCAATACCTGCGAAGCATACAGCCGGAAGGCGTGGATGGGCAATGGTTATGTCATCATCCCCTATATCAATCTCAATTTGATGGAAGGCAATACGGTCAATGGTATCAACTGTGTGATAAACTACAGTTATTATGTGCTGGAAAAAGTACAGCACATCATCCCGGAAGAACATCCGTCTTTTGATACAGGGATGGCCAACCAGGACCAAATTGACGAGCATATCGTTCTTGGCCACCAGCAAGTACTGATCGTTTGCCGGAAACTATCACTCTACCTGCCGGACAATGCCGCTTTCAGCCATTGGTCCAATCCGTTTATGCCGAAGGATACGCCCCATTTTCAGCGGAATCTCCCTGAAGACACGGTGGAAGCCTTTTTCAACCACCTGCCGGAAACTTTAAAAGTCCTGGCAGGTCATGACGCCCGCGAGCTCTCCCTGTAATCACTTCTTTCGTACATTAGTACCCATAAACCTGTTTGCCTATGAGTACCCCGGGAAAACAATACCCGTTTTTTCACGATATGATCATCCGCTGGTTCCAGGGAGAACTGACTACCCGGGAACTGATTACCCACCTGGAAGAAGTGTTGCAGCCGGAACCCTATGAACCGGGGTTCACCGACCCGGTGTCTCTTTTTGAGACAGCGCTGGAAACTTATCAGCCAGATTATTTTTTCGAGTGGCAGGACTATAAACAATACGCCAAAGATACCGCTCCTACTGTAAAAGGACTGGTACATCAGCTGAACGAGCTGCTGGCCGGCAGGCAGCCGCTCAACGAATTCATGGAATGGGCCACCTGGCATAACATGGACGGCGGCGAAACCACCGGCGGCGTTTTTGAAAACAGCAACATCGAATATTTCTGCCTGATCTTTTTTCCGCAACACTATCAACAGCTGGACACCACTTTCTATGAGAAAGCCGGTAGTATCATCGCCCGAAGCAATGATATCACCTATGGTGCGTTTGTCATCGCCCTGCATCTATTGCTGGAAAAAGAACACAAAAGCCTGTACTATTTTCTGACGGCTTATATAGAAGGACATAAAACAGACGCAGAGCTAAATCAATACCTTGAAAAGAAGTTTAGCCACAAATTACCCGCGTTTCGTTACAACATCCACACCTTTCCCTATCTCGACGCATTGCATGCTGCACGGGAGCATAAAAGCAGCACTGCAGCCTTTATGCAGCTGATGATGTTAGAGATGTAAAAAGCATATTCCCACTCTTTCCTACCTTTGCCAAAAATTCAACATTATGGTAGCATTTTTAGGTATGGGCCTGCTGGGATCAAGCTTTGTCAGGGCAATGATCGGTAAAGGAATGCAGGTACAGGTATGGAACCGCACCGCCTCCCGTGCCACAGCACTGGAAGCATACGGCGCCAAAGCATTTGAAAATGCGGCAGATGCCGTAAAAGGAGCAGACAGGATTTATCTTACCCTGAAAGATGACGCGTCTGTAGATGAGGTGTTAGCCGCCGCCAGCGCCGGACTGAAGCCGGGCGCCATTATCATAGATCATACCACCACTTCCGCCGAAGGCGCTGCTCTACGCACCCAGACATGGAAAGAACGTGGTTTTGTTTATCAGCATGCTCCCGTATTCATGGGACCAGCCAATGCGCTGGAAGGTACCGGCAACATCCTCGTCTCCGGTGACCAGGAGCTGATCAGCCAGCTGGAACCAGAACTGGCGCCATTCACCGGGAAAGTGCTCAACTTCGGGCCTGAGCCAGGAAAAGCCGCTGCTATCAAACTGATGGGCAACCTGTTCCTGGTGACCTTCACCGCCGGCCTCTCAGATATGCTGTCCCTCTGCAAAGCACTGAACATACAACTGGATGAAGTATATTCCCTGTTCAACTCCTGGAACCCGGGCGCACAGGTAGTACCAAGGATCAAACGCCTGACCTCCGGCACTTATGATGAGCCATCCTGGGAGCTGAACATGTCCCGCAAAGACACCCAGCTGTTTATCAACGCTGCCACAGAAAACGGAACACATCTCGCTGTTATCCCGGCTATCGCGGAAGAAATGGACCGCTGGATCGCCAAAGGACACGGCAGCCAGGACTGGACCGTTATCGCAAAAGATAATATCCCGGCATAACCGGTTGTCCCTCCGCCAGCCGGAGGGACTTTTTTTTAACAACGATCTCCCTTTCAACGGATGTCCAAACATCACAACACCGCCCCTGTGCAGGAATGGAGAACAGCAGCTGCTTTCAGGGCCGGTGACAAACAACGGAAACATTATTTGCAACAGTGGCAACTGGAACCCGACGGTAAGCCATTCAAAACCTACGCCTGCTGGCTCCAACCGGTATACTACCAACAACAGCCCGCCATGCTGAAAATAGCCCTCGAAGCGGAAGAACAACGCGGCGGCCTGTTAATGGCCTACTGGAACGGCATAGGCGCCGCACGGGTGCTTGAGCAGAACGGCCCTGCATTGCTGCTGGAACGGCTCAATAGCACACCGGTACTGGCAGAGATGGCGCATAACGGACAAGATGCAGCCGCCAGCCGTATTATCTGCGAGGTGGCAGACCTGCTCCACGCGCCGCGCAGCGCGCCACCACCGGCTCAACTAATACCGCTGGAAAAATGGTTTGAAGAACTGGCACCCGCAGCGGATAAATACGGTGGCATCCTTGGTGATGCCCACCTGATTGCGCACGACCTGCTCCGGCATCAGCTGGAAGTCAGCCTCCTGCACGGCGATCTTCATCATGGTAATGTGTTGGACGGCGGCCCCAGGGGTTGGCTGGCCATCGATCCCAAGGGATTAATGGGGGACCGCGCGTACGATTACGCCAATATCTTCTGCAATCCTGACCAGGAAATTTCCGGTGCGCCAGGACGGCTCGCTGAACAGGTAGCGGTAGTCAGCACCGCCGCCCGGATAGAGCCTTCACGGCTGCTGCGTTGGATCATCGCCTATGGCGGCCTCTCCGCCGCCTGGAGCCTCAACGCCGGTGAAGACGCCACCATAGCGCTCAGGGCTGCCGAAACAGCCTATGCGCTCCTGTCATCCTAAATAAAATATCATGCCCAGCAAACAACAAAAGAAAAAACAGGTACCTATTCATAAAGCCGATTTCGGCAACGGAATCGAAATAAAATATACCCAGATACAACCTAGTACACTCGACACACTGGAACCACACCGCGATGACTATTTTGTCTTTTTCCTTCAGGACAGTGGTAATATGGAACTCATGATCGACTTTGCGCTCCATCGCCCAACCGGCAAGGGTATTGGATTCGTCGCACCCGGACAGGTACATCACTATACAGACAATGGGACCGCCAAAGGCTGGTTTCTCGCAGTAGACATCCCGCTGGTGCAGGATACCTGGCGCAATATCTTTGAAAATGCCAAAGGGGAACAACAGTGCATCCCCATCGACAATATCAGCCCTTTCACCAAATGCCTTCAGCTGATATTGCAATACGACAACCAGTCCGGCAGAGACGCCCTGCAACGTAAAGTGCTGCACTCCCTGATTGATGCCTACATAGGTATGGTGGCCACCGCATTCCTGCATGCCAATGACAACACCCAACAACAGACAGACCGGGCAGCTATTATCACCCGGCAGTTCAAAGAACTGGTGAAGGAACATTTCCTCACCCTGAAAAGCCCCGCCGCCTATGCAGAGAGAATGAACCTCTCCCTTTCTTATCTCAACGAAGTGGTAAAAGGACATACCGGATTTCCAGTCAGCCATTGGATACAGCAGGAGTCCTTACGGGAAGCCAAACGACTGCTCTACTACACAGATCTCACCACCAAAGAGATTGCATTCCGCACCGGCTTTGAAGATCACACCTATTTCACCCGCGTGTTCCGTAAGCTGGCAGGTGAAACGCCGTTGACATTCCGGGCCAGATACCGCGATTTGTCCAATCTTTCCCTTTGATTGTCTATTTTTCAGGCACCGATTCATTCGTTGCTTTGCATTCAAATGAATGCATATGGAAACAACTACTTTACGTCAACGCCGCATGGGGTTCCTGGAGAAAACCATTAACCGGCAAGGATCCGTGCTGGACGTTCGTCATTGGGAACCAACCGGCTTTTGCGAAATAGACCTTCACCTGCCAGGTGTGAACATGCACAACTGGCAATCACCACCGCATATCAAATGCCGCGTGGCGCCGTATCACTATCGCGACTATACGCCGGCACGCTGGAATGTAACGCTCCGCACCTGTACACTTTTTATTGATACCCATCATGAAGGGCCTGGCGTAGAATGGGCGAAAAGCCTTGTCCCTGGAGATATTTTCCACTATATCGGCGTAGATGGCACCCGGCAAAAAATAGTGCAGGGCTCTCATCTCGTCATGCTTGGCGATCAAAGTGCGATTGGACATTTCAACGGACTGCAGCAACTGGCCGCCTCCCACAACTGGATATCAGGAATGGTCGTGATACCGGAAGAAGCACACCGCCGCCAGTTTACACAGACATTCCCTGAACTGCCATTGGATACCCTGCCTACCGCAGAGGCGCTGCTGGCGCAACTGGAGCAACAGGCATTACATCCATCGTGGCAATATTACCTCGTGGGCAACTCCCTCCTGGTGGTGGCAGCCAGAAAAATATTAAAAGCAAGAGGGTGCACCAGCGATCACATACAGGCGCAGGGATTCTGGAAATAAATTTATTCTGTTTTGAGGCTCCTGACAGGATTGGCCATAGCGGCCTTTATCGATTGAAAACTGATGGTAAACAACGCTATCAGTAATGCTATGACTCCGGAGAAAAGGAAGACGGTCCAGCTGAGCGGAATACGGTAAGCAAATTCGTTCAGCCACCGACTCATAGCCCACCACGATACCGGTAATGCGATCAGGTTGGCGATCAATATCAACCGGATAAAATCCAATGTAAGCAAACGGACAATACTGCTCACACCCGCACCCAATACTTTCCGGACGCCAATCTCACGGGTACGCACCTGCGCAGTATAGGCTGTCAGTCCCAGTAAACCGAGGCAGGACACAAAGATGGCGATACCGGCAAATACGTTGAACAATGATCCGGTGCGTCCGTCAGCCCGGTAAATGTCGTCAAATGTTTCATCCATGAAATGATATTCAAATGGTATATCCGGACTGTATTGTTCCCATATCCTTTTTAATGCAGCGATAGCGCCTGGAGCGTCGTGCCCACCGGTCTTCATCAGCAGCATATCGCTGCGCTCCGGCTGGTAATAAAGCACGACCGGCTCTATCTTCACCCTGAGCGAAGCAAAGTGAAAATCTTTAACGACACCGACAATGGTACCTTCCCGTTTCCATAGCTTAAAACGCTGTCCTACCGGGTTTTTAAGGCCCATTTCCCTTACGGCTGTTTCATTCAGGATATAGTGACCGGAATCGGCCGGCGTACCGGAGAAGTTGTTGCCTGCTGACAGCTGCATTTTAAAGAAAGGGATAAAATCTTTTTCCACACTAAGCGGGTACACCATGACCGTCTCTCCTTTCTCTTTGCCTTCCCACTGATTATCGCCCGACTGTACGCCCAGCATGGCGATATTACCGGAGGCCCTGACCATGCTTTTTATCTCTGGTTCACGCAGCATCCGCTCGCGAATGGCGTCGTAGTGTGCATTTCCCTGTGGCAACCAGCACGTCAGCACATGTTCCTTGTCGTAACCCGGGTTCTTCGTCCGCATAAAATGCAGCTGCTGCCCGATGATCAGCGTGCCGGTAATGAGCCCGATAGAAATAGCGAACTGCCCTGTCACCAATATCCGGCGGAAGGTCACATTCCTGACACCTGTTACCAACATGCCTTTGAGCGCTTTCAAGGGTTCAAAGGACGACAACATAAGCGCCGGATAAATACTGGACACTGCCAGTGTGGCCAGTCCGGTAATCCCAACCAACATCCAGAGGTGCCAGCTGGTATAATTAATGACCAGCTCTTTGCCTGACAACTGGTTGAACAGCGGCATCAACGCACCTGCCAGCACAAGTGCCAGCACCAGTGAAAGCAGAAAAAGAAAAGCTGTTTCCAGTATAAACTGCATAAATAGCTGTCTTTTTTCCGCCCCTATGATCTTGCGCACGCTCACCTCTTTAGCCCTCAGTACGGCCCTGGCGGTGGAGAGGTTGACATAATTGATCGCTGAAATAGCCAGGATCAGCACGGCGATGATCGCAAAAATCCGTACTGTCTGCATGCCATCTTCTTCGCCGTCGGCATTGTACAGGTGCATGGTCTCCAGTGGTTGTAATAGGTATTCGATATCAGTATCTTCCGGCTTATGCTCCAGGTGTATATTGCGCAGTTGATTTGCCAGCGCAGCAGTTTTACTGCCGGGCTGTAAATAAAGATAAGTCCGAAAATTATATTCATTCCATTCCTGGTCAGCATATATCCCTTTACCAGCGTGGAACATATCATTCAGCAACTGCATGGGGAAGAACAATTCTCCCTGTATCGAAGAATTTTTCGGAAAGTCCCTGATAATGCCACTTACAGTAAAAATGCTTTTGTCGTTGGCCACAATCACCTTTCCCAGTGGGGATTCATGCCCGAAATATTTACGGGCGGCTTTTTCCGTCATCACCACAGAATGTGCGTCTGTAAACGGTTGGGCGGGGTTTCCCTGGACCAGGGGAAAATCAAACAGGGTAAAGAGCGTTGTATCTGTGAAGAAAGCCTTGTTGGCGGGGAACAGCTGGTTGTTATACCGGAAAGAAGAATAAACATAATTATCGGCTGTCCGTAACATGCCTTTTACTTCCGGTAGCCTGGCCTGTGCATTCACCGCAATGGGCGCGTTAGTGACGGTCCATATATGGCGGCTGACGCCGGTGCCCACCCTGTTCACCAGCCGGTACAGCTGGTCCCCGTGCCGGTGAAAGCGGTCGAAGCTGCGTTCATCCTGTACCCACAACAGAATCAGCAATCCAATTGCCAGTCCGGTAGTGAGACCCGCAATATTAATCAGGGAGTAAAATTTATTTTTCACCAGGTTGCGCCACGTGGTAAGGAAGTAACTTTTAAACATGATACCGGTTTTTTATACAGACATCACCAGCCTGCATATCCAACGCCAATCTTACGCGCGTATATCTGTCAAAATAATACAAATATATTTTTTATGTAAACTGTTCGATTTTGACACACATCTGTCCATTTCTGTGATCGGGTATCAGAGTGGCATTTCAAGCATGATCATGTGTTTGCATTGTATGCCATTTTCATAGATCGGCTCCGGATAGTGTTGTATAAAGAAGTCTTTACGGATGGCGGTGATTTCAAAACCGCTGCGCTGGTAGAGATACAACTGTGCTACGCTGGAATTACCTGTACCGATCACCAGTGTCCTGAAGCCCAGTTCCCGGGCCTTTATCGCGGCATCGGTGAGCAGCTGTTTTCCCAATCCCCTCCCCTGCCATGTTTCATGAACAGCGATATTTTTCACTTCTGCTTTATTATCTTCCAAAGGCATCAGCACGTACACGCCTACACGTACATTACCAATAAGGGCCACATACACACGGGAATTGCGGATATAGGAGTCTATGATCTCCCTAGATGGATCAGCCAGCAGCAACAGGTCATAAGGAAGATCGTCCAGGGGTTCCAGCAGTTGAATCATCATATTTTCGGCAGTGGGCATCATGGCGGGAAGATACATAAAAAGCGGGCACATTTACCAGTACGCTTGTAGAACACAAGGCTGTAGCCGGTTTTCATCGTGGAACAACCTACCCAAATCATGAAAAAACCGGGATAGGAATACCCCGGTTTATCATTAACCTACAACTGTTATAAAAAGATAATCTTCCGTCAAAAAGGTTGACAGTAACTACGGCAGCGGTAGTTTACCTCCACAAATACATAATATGCCTTATGTTTTTACAGTTCATGCTGATATGCTACCGAAGGTTGCGTCTGTCACAGCAAAAGTAATGTACCCGGCGGTCCCGGGCATTGCACATTTCCCTGCTTTTATTGTATAAAACAAAGAAAATGATCGGTGGCAACGGCATGGTTTTTAGACCGGATAGGTGGAGAAAACAGCTCAAGTATGAACCATTTCTCGTTAGAAGGAGAACATGTAAAGATAGACTATAGCAATCCGGCACTCCCTCCTGCCGCCAGGAATTTCATGCCTGATGTATATCGCGATGGGCCTGAATATTTCTGTGTACTGGGCGCAGGATGCGATGCTGTCATTCTCGGCACCGGCAATACCCCGGACGAGGCTATCAATGCATGGGAACAGGCCTATCATGACAAGGTAGGCCGGTAGCGTACCGGTTTTATTTTTATCCGTAAATCTCTTTTTATGCCAGCAGAAGAAAAGACAACCGGCTCTGACCGTAGCAATGAGCACAAAAAGGTTACAGATGAAACGCTGCATCCGCAAGACCCTCATAGTAAGGAACGGATAATACAACAAAAAAGAGCAGAAGAGGATATACCGGAACAGACACCTATCGATGATGAAGAACTGGCGGGAGACGAGCCGCTGAACGAAGACCTGTAACCGATGAAATGAAATTCACAAGGGACCGCCACAAAGCGGTCCCTTTGTATATACGGTATCATTATAACAACACCATGACAGTACAAACCCCTCCCGGATGGGCAGTTAGCTGGCGATGGCTTGCCTGTTGTATTTGTTACGGTACTCTTGCGGAGAGAGGCCCGTGATTTTTTTGAAGGTCGTACGGAATGCTTTGGTGTCGGTGTATCCTACTTTATACATTACTTCGCTCACATTTTCGGAACCTCTTTCCAGGCTGTTTTTGGCAGCTTCGATTTTTACGCGCTGCATGTATTCAACAGCTGTATTGGAAGTCGCCTTTTTAAAACGTCTTTCCAGGTTTCTGCGGCTGAGGGAGAACATGGTCGCCAGCTGGTCCACCGTGATTCTTTCCGAGAAATTGTTTTCGATATATTCCTGGGCTTTACGGATAGGTTCATCATCATGGCCTTTCTGGCCTTCAAAGATGATAAAGGGTGATTGATTGCTGCGTTCAAATTCAATTTCGAACATCTTGGAACAGAGGATAGCCAGTTCTCTGCCGGCGTATTTCTCTACCAGGTAGATGATCAGGTTGTAGAAAGAAGCTGCCCCGCCGCTGGAGTAGATACCACCTTCGTCTGTGATGATTTTTTCAGAGACGAGTTGTACATCCGGGAACATTTTCCGGAAGTGATTGGCTGCAAACCAGTGGGTGGAACATTTTTTTCCGTCCAGCAGCCCGGTGGATGCCAGCAGGAATGCGCCCACACAAAGGCTGGCCACTTCGGCCCCCTTATGGTGCTGCTTTACAATCCAGGGAAAAAAGTCCTGGTTCTGGCTGATCACCTGGTGCATATCGCCATTCACTGCCGGAATAACAATCAGGTCTGTCTGACTGACTTCATCCAGTGTGAGATCAGGTGTTACAGCAAAAAGACGGTGGTAGGTTTCTGGATCCCGTGCAAGGCCCACCAGCTGCACTTTGAATAAAGGGGATCTGCCCGATGCGGCCAGAAAGTCATTGACCTTGTTAAACACTGTAAATGAGCCTTCGATGCAAGATAGGGCTACATCACCTTTGGGGACGAGGATGGATATGTGTTTCATGTACCAAATATAAAAAAAACCAATGTCGTAAACAACCTCCTTTTTTGTCGTAATAGAGGCCCATGGATATAAAAATACGACAGTAAGTTTGTATTCAACAAATATCACATCTATGACCAAGGTATTACTCCGAAGGGGTAATGTATTCACACAGTTTGAACCCCTTCCATCATGAATTACCGGATAACAAAAATAGTGGGGAAAGTAGTGGCTGCTTATAGAAGAGAGCAGGAAGACCCGTTGTTTGACTGGTTATTCGAGGATGTGCAGCTACTCTTGCGGGAGATGATTTTTGCTGCCCATCTGTTACTCAGATGAGCAGCAAGAAAAAGAATTACAACTCGCGGATCCAGATATTGCGGAAACTCAGCGGCTCGCTCTTATCACCGTGGGCCTGCAGCTTAATAGGGCTCGGACCATGTGCCTGACGATAGGAGGCGGCGCCAATATACTGAGTAGGCCCTTTCAGCTCCACATTGTTCTGTACCAATACCCCGTTGAACAGTACGGTCACCCGGGCCGGACTTACCAGTTTACCATCGTTGCCAAATACAGGCGCGGTCCAGATCACATCATATGCCTGCCATTCACCCGGTTTGTTGGTAGGATTGGCCAGCGGAACAAATTGTTTGTAGATGCTCCCTGCCATGCCGTTTGTATAGGTCTTGTTGTTGTAGGAATCCAGTACCTGCAACTCGTAACCTGCATCGCCTTTACCGATGGAAGCCAGGAACACGCCACTGTTGCCTCTGCCCTGACCGGTGCCAGTAATATTGGCCGGTACGCGCCATTCGATATGCAACTGATAGTTGTTAAATGATTTTTTAGTTTCGATATTACCTACCTGTTTGTTAACGGTCAGGATGCCTTTGGACACATTCCATTTGGCAGGAGTATTTCTGTCATCTGCCATTACCCACTGGTCGAGATTAGAGCCATCAAACAGGATGATCGCATCAGAAGGAGCGTCGCCACATTTTTTTCCGGGCTTCACTTCCGGCGGAACCGGATTATATACTTCCGTATCTTCTGGTTTCGCTTTCTGGTCTTGAGCCTGGGCCATATAACATCCGCCGGCTAAGAGGGCGGTCAGTATAATTTTTCCTTTCATAAAATATTTTGTTGAGTTAGGTTGATGATCATTTTTTACCGGCAGTCAGCATACTATTAACGAGCTGCTGCCATTCAGTTTCCAGTCCAACGGCGGGACTTTTTTCTCCGGCCTTGCGGTACCAGTAGTCTGCGTTCCACTGATCGCCTTCCACACGATGCAGGTATGCGTGAATATGGGCTGCATCGCGGTCGGGCAGGTCCTGGACCAGCTCATGTGCATGATCCCAGTCACCTTTGCCGGCATACCACAATGCCTGCAAATACACTGTCAGCCCATCAAGGGGGCGGGCAGCATTCATGGCAGTCATAAATGTTTGTAAGTCCATGGTGAGTTATTTTACGTGGAATTTGTTTTCACACACAAGATAGCTATTAAAATGCATTGTCGCAATGCGCCCTATGAAAAGTCATAGTTACACCCCTTAGGGGTGGTCTATTGATAGTAAGTTTGCATCAAAACCCATATGTTATGAGACAAGAACTTATCAACGAAGTAGAAGCCACCGGCAACGAACTGCTGGAAACAGTGTCATCCTTTTCCGAAGCGCAAATCAATGTTAGTCCGTTTGAAGGCAGCTGGACTCCCGGACAGGTGGCAGAGCATGTTTATAAAGCCGCCGATTGCGGGATCGTATATGGCAATACAGCTCCGTCAGACCGTCAGCCGGATGAACAATTACAGGCCATTCGTGATCTGTTCCTCAACTTCAACGCCAAATACCCGTCGCCGGAAATGATACTGCCCACGCAGGAGAGCCATGAGAAAGCGGCACTGCTACAAGACCTGCGCGAGCGGTGGGACAACCTGATCAACGCGGCCCAAACCGTTCAACTGGAAGATACCTGCCTCGATTTTGTCGTATATGGCTTCGGTCCCTTCACCCGCTATGAATGGATCCAGTTCATCAACACCCATACGCAACGGCATATCCATCAACTGAAAAATATCAAAGCAAAATTATAATGACTTAAACACTGCCAGTTCCTTATCCGGCTCCGGGCTGTTTCGCAGATGTGATTTCCGTATAGCCGCATCCGGTATCCAGCGGAACAGCCAGGAAAAGCCGTATTGGCGGTGATCATAAAGCGGCGTATCGTAGGCTTTATCCTGCATCGCCTGCTGCAGGGATACACACTGGTAACCGCGCTGTTGCAAGGCTTTCACCAGCGTGGTGTAATAGTCAGCATTCAACTGGTTCACATGACAGAGGTATACCTGTGGAATGTCGCGTCCAAATACTTCGCGGGCAAGTTTCTCAAAATAATCAAATGAAAATAACGTGTAGCGGATATACGCTTCTCCGATCGCTTTCGCTTTGGTGTTATCTTTTTTCTTTAATGCTTCCTGGTAGGTTTGTTCAAACATGTAATCACTGCTCTCCACAGTGAACGGAACGGCCGTATAACCTTTCTCTTTCAGGTAACCAATCCTTACTGCCTGTGCCACACTATCCTTTCCCATGGCGTTGTACGGGAAACGGAAATACGGCACCGGCTTATCTTTCGCCACAGCTTTGATAATGTAATCGTTGATCGTCACTTCCATCTTGAAACTGTCAATTGGCAAGTCAGCGCAGTTCGGATGATTCAGCGTGTGACTGCCCAACGTTATCATCTGATTGTCGGCCCATTTCTTTAACAGCTGCTGATTATCGGGTATGATACAATGAGCGCCGTTGATGAAAATGCTCACCGGCGTGCGTAACAAGGTAATTTGCTGCAGCAGTTTTTCATTGGTGGCTTTACGCTGGGCAGCGGTGTAGTAACCCGGCAAAGCCATGATGGGTGCGTCATCCAGGGTGATGGCAACCTGGCGTTGGGCAAAGGAAACCAATGGCAATAGCAGTATGGCGGATAAAAAACGTTTCATGGGAAGGAAGATAAAAAAATATTTTAGTCAAATTTCAATAAATATTTATCGAAATTCAATAAATATATCTATATTCGTATCATGATCCTTTAAACTCCATCACGATGAAAGTTAACACCAACCTGGTACTGAAAGTACTGTATATCCTTTCATGGATAATATTCGTGGGCATATGCGTGGAAGCCGGCGGTTACCTTACCAATGCGGTTTTTGCCATCGTCAATCCGTCGATAGTCAAATACCTATGGCATGAAGTAGACCTCTCGGCACTTTTAAAGTATAGTCCGGAGCACTTCTTCACCTTAGTATTGACCATAAGCATTGTCGCTATATTGAAAGCTTATTTATTTTATCTCATCATCGCAATATTGTCCACCAGGAAACTCAACCTCTCACAACCTTTTAACAGAGAAGTGGGACGCTTCATTTCAAAATTATCTTATGTACCATTTATGATCGGGCTGTTCTCCTGGTGTGGCGTAGAGTACACCACGTGGCTGGTGCAACAAGGCGTCACGATACCGGATGTACAGTATTTAAGTTTAGGCGGTGCCGATGTATGGCTGTTTATGAGCGTGACCCTTTTTGTGATTGCGCAGATTTTTAAGAGAGGAATTGAATTGCAAACCGAAAACGAATTAACCGTATAAGCCATGGCAATTATTGTAAACCTGGATGTAATGATGGCCAAACGAAAAATGTCTTTAAACGAACTTTCGGAAAAGGTCGGTCTCACGTTGGCCAATCTCTCCATCCTGAAAACGGGCAAAGCGAAGGCCGTGCGTTTCAGCACACTGGATGCTATCTGCAAAGCGCTGGACTGCCAACCGGCGGACATTTTGGAGTACCGCGACGAAGAAGCATAACAGCCTGCCGTAAAAACAACAGGCTGTTGTTTTTACGGCCGTTACCCCATTTTGGACAGGATATGCCGGTCCACATAAAAAGTCCCGAACGGGATGATGCAGGCCACCAGTACTTTCCACGTTGTGGTACGGAAAGCCCACTTATAGGCAATCCCCACCGTAATCGTATTAAAAACAAAAAACACGAAAAGCAGTCCGTGTACAGGCCCGATCGCTTTTACCAGCGACGGATCGTTCCCGAAATATTTTAAAGGCACGGCTATGCCGATGAGCAATAACAATGAAATCCCTTCCAGCAGGCCTAGCAGCCGTAGCCGGCCTAATTGTGTGGTGAAAAATCTGTTCATAACTAAATACGGATATATGGCCGGTGGGCCAGTGGTGAAAAAGGCCAGGGTATGGCCATGATGATCAGTAACAATGCCAGCACAAACCAGATGGTCATGGTACGGAACCGCCGCAGGTCTGTCTCCTGCCGTTTGGCAGCCGCACTGCCGATAGTGATCAGTATCACGGCTACCGTCATCAGCAGTACATGTATCCATCCGAAGAAACGGAATTCAAAAGGCAGTCCCGTTTCTTTGATATGTGCCCGAAAATAAGCGATCAACGGACTTTGGAAATACAGCACATAACCGATCAGCAACTGAACATGCGAGAAAGTGGCGGTGAGATGCCGTACCAGGTTATCATGGCGGGTGAAAGGCCTGCGGCCGGTCCACCCGGCCATTCCCCTTCCAATGGCATACAACAGGGAGAGCAGCAACAACCAACGTGCTGCACTATGCAAAAACAAAAACGAAGCATACATCCTGCAAAATTGAATCAGAATGCAGCGCCCGGCTAGGACAGAAAAATCTTGTTTCAGGACTTTTCAATCCTGCCCCGGAAAGCAGTTGGGGTAACGCCTTCGTATTTTTTAAAGAGCCGGGTGAAATAAGAAGCATCTTCAATACCCACTGTCAGTGCTATTTCGCCGACAGGCATCTCCTGTTGGGACAACAATATTTTGGCTTCCAGCACCGTCGCTTCATCGATCCAGCGGATAGGCGATTTGCCGGTCACCTGTTTGACAATTTTATTCAGATGATTGGGAGAAATATGTAATTGTGCTGCCAGATCGGCCACCTGCCGCCATCGTGGCACACCGGTAAAAAGAAGGTCGTGGAAACGGTTCATCAGCTGAAGCGCTGCTGATCGTTCCGGCCGTTGCAAAGGCCGGTACACTGCATTCACTTCGGTCAGCAGCGCAATCAGGTAGGACTGAATGATATCCGGCCGTTGAATGCCCTGCTGCCGGTACTCATGATACAACCGCAGCAGCAATTGCAGGATAAAACCGGCCGTCTGACTGTCGGGGCGCACCACAGGATTTCCCCAGGCACGCAGGCATTCAAAATCTTTCCCCAACATACTGCTGACAAACCGGCCAATGAGCATATCATCATGAAAAACGCACAGGTAGCCATTGTTCGCGTCTCCTTCGCTGAAAGAAAACATTTGTCCCGCTGCCACAAATAACAACTCATTTTCATAAATCTCACAGGAATCACTGCCCACTTTCATCAAGGCACTCCCTTCTGTGAGAAACAGGCAGGAATGCATGGTGGATTTCGAAGCAGGGACGCTTCCTTTGAGATGCCGGTACATGTCTTCCACCTTCAGGATAAAAAATTTTTCCCGCCCTGCTTTAAATACTGCCTGCCTGTCCATTCCCGGCATAAAGGCCGCTGTAAAGGCTGCAGGGTCAGATATGCTATTGTTTTTTTCCGGCATGTCCCAACAGGTATTAATTTATTTTACATACTTTAGTACCTAGGTAGACGTTTATATACCAGACATATTTTATGAAGAAGTATTTTATTTACCTGATGCCTGTATGCATGACCATGGCCTGTGCTGACCGAAGTGACCAACAAGGGAAAACCGATACCACCACAGCTACTGTCAACGCCGCACCGCCTGCCGCTGCTACAGCGGAGGCAAAACCTGACGCCGACGATGTTCCCGGCGCTACGCCCGCCTGGGCAGATTCATTGATCATGGCTTACGCCAGGGAAAGCAGCAATGAATTAATCAAATATGCAGTGAAAGACAGTTCACTCACGTGGATACTGGACACTACAGAGAAAAGAGATTCTGCGGAATACATGATTATCCACCTCGGCCACCATGTGGAAGAGGAAGACCATTCCAATCCACGGTTCGTCACCGACGGATGGATATATATCAATACCGCAACAAGAAAGCTTTACGAATATGATGTGCCGGCAGACACACTGATTCCGTGGCAGAAAAAATAATTTAACGCAGTGATGGTGGGGGAAGCAACTCCACAGGTTCTTCCTTCACCACTGCTATCAACGCGTGCACCAGTGCCTTCACATTTTCCAGTGTGTCCGTGTCCGTAATAACCCCTTCCTGGTTCAGCTTCGTTCTCACCGCGGAAATCAGCAGCTGCGCATCAGTGGCAATTTTCGATTCAATGATCAGCAAAGTGCCCAGTAAAGAGGCATGGGCTTTTACGCCGGAGGTACCGGCCGTGATGAGCGCAACCGGCTTTTTAGAAAATTCCATGGAAGAAACGGTCCAGTCGATGGCATTTTTCAGCGTGCCGGGCACCCCAATGGCATATTCCGGGCTACAGATCAACACCGCATCTGCAGCACGCAGGCGTTCGCGAAAAGCAGTCACCTCTGCCGGTGGTTGGTCTGTATCAAGATCAGGATTAAAATGCGGGATTCCGGTCAATCCTTCAAATAGTTGCACATCGGCCACATCTGCCACCAGGGTGGCAATAGCCTGTATCAACTGATGGTTGGACGATTGTTGGCGGGTGCTGCCGGAAATGGCGAGTAGCTGGATTTTCTGAGACATGCTGACGGTTCTTTTTACCGCCTAAAAATACGAAACCCCGGCTGCAATCAACCGGGGTTTCAATTTTTTTATTCCTTTTGCTTCAGATGCTGCATCGCTGCTATGATATCCAGCATGAGCGGTTCACTGGCAAATATATCATGCATCCAGCCGTCAATAGACTCGAACAGGTAATACTGCCCTACACGGAACAAACGGGAATGACCGTCCACATCGGCGAGTTGCCGCACCAGCTCCACTTTCCGGCCTGTTGTTGCCTGTGGTAACGCCAACGGATATATGCGGCGGACATCATCTTCTTTCCAGCCTTCTCCCAGTATAGACAATAATGAGGGTGCGTCCAGCAGCCCGGCCTCGCGGAGGCAATCTCCTTCAAAGTTCATGAGCGCTTATTTTATCTTCACTACAAATAGTTGTGGAGGAACATCTCCCGGGCGAAGCCCCGATAAATCGATCACATAGTCCTTTCCCTGCTGCTGCCCTTTGATTCAAACGTGAAATCGCTACCTTACAGTCTCTAAATATATACATCAAGCCGGCTAATTCCAAATCTGTAACAAACAGCCACACCTACTTATTGAAGATTGTTTCACTGGCGGTGGTATTCTCCAGGTAAATAATGGCATCATAGACATCCGGCAATATACCGCCTTCAAACTGGGCGTTACAGATTTCCGCCGTTAATGCGCCGATGTTGCGTAAACGGGCGCTGCGCAACAACCAGGATGCCGCTTCATCCTGCAGGTGCTGTTTACGGATATCAAGAATAAAATTACCAACGCCACTGGCCTGCGCATAACGTTCGAAAGACCGTGGTATCGGCGCGCACAGGGTATTGTCCTGTTGCAACCCCTTGCCTTTCCTGATGGCCGTGTACTGCCCTTTGGCGGTACCAAAGCCTACCACCACCATATCCTTTTTAAAGGTTTTGTCGAGGTGGCCCCCCATAGAAGCAACTCTTCTGCCCACGTGGCCGTCATGTGCCCATAATACCAGCTTCTGACCGGGATACTGCGCTGCGATCCAGGCTACATTCTCTGCCATCGCTTCATCACGCACATTACGGCCGGAACGGGCGTCAGTGTACAATTTCAGGTACTGTTGCAATACCACCAGGTAACGGGCCTGCCAGGCCATCATCGTGTCTCCCACCAGCTGTGTATATTGTTTCCGGTTCTTTTTAAGCAGATCACCGGCCTCCTCCAGCCATCCCGCTAACCGCGCTTTTTCCTCGCGGGGTATCCCATGATCGAAGGCAACACGTTTGTATTTATTGCAGTACAGTACCACGGAATCCATTACCGGCCTTAGTTCAGGCGCATACTGTGTAGCAAACTGCGATAGGTTATCACAGGCACCCTGGGTGAACTGCATATCAAAACCCACAAACTGCACCATCTTATCCGGATGCGCTACATTATAGGCCCGCATCCATTTGGCCATCTCCAATACCTCTTTGGTATGCCATGTCCAGAAGTACATGGCATCGAGGCCTTTCTCCGCGCTGCCTTTGCCATACAACACATAGTCATTCATGATATTGGTTTCGGGCAGGTTGGCTTCTATCGCGAAAATCCGGAAACCCATTTCTGTCACCAGAAATTCCAGCAACCGGTGCTTCATCCGGAACACTTCGCTCGATCCATGTGTACATTCACCTAACGCCACTATTCGCGCATCACCAACCAATGGTTTCAGGCCTTGCAGGTCTTCGCTGCCATGACCGGCATCCACGGTCTTCAACGGCATGGCATGGGTTTTCAGCCAGTGCTGTTCATCCGTTTTAGCAGCAACGTTTTCTTCCGGTATCAGCTGTATATCTTTCCCATCTACGGAAAACGAAAGACTGTCCATCCACATTTTTCCTTTCCCGGTCAGCAGTCCTCCCAACGTAACTTGTGTGGCCGATTTAGCCAGTTTCAGTTCTATCTCATAGGGTGTCCAGGGCGTGGTGCCTTTGATGCCGCGATTGCTCATATTATCAAAAGCGGCGGTACCATCCACCCGCATCCAGAGCCCGGCCCAGCCGCCTTCCACGGCTTCTGTCCGTACGTACCCACGCAGCTTCACGGTTTTACCATAAAAATCTACCGGTATCTCATAAACCACTATACTGGGGGTTGTCTCTCCAATACTATCTTTCATTAACAGGATAGCATATTTCCCGGAATAAACCGTTGTGCTGTCCAGTAACATATGGCAGTCGTCTGTGGGTTTAGCTGCAAAGCCCGTCCACCCCGCAGGCAGCACCGACGGCGAATCCGTTTTTTCCATATCCAGGTTGTAACGCAATTGTGCAAACAATACAGCAGGGGTAAAGTATAGCAGTAATAACAGGACTTTTTTCATATAGGAATATCTGATCTTGGTCATACTAAAATAACAGTCTGCCATGATAAAAATTATTCAATTGTCTTTTTTTTAACGACAGGATAATTTGATTCTAACATTATTTTAATGATCACATCCCCCTGCGGCACCGTTTTTGTGCCCTGCGCGCTATGTGGAATGAAATATTAGAAAAAACGGACCATTTGCCCAACATCATATGGGACCTGATGTTGGTGGGCATTTCAGTAATTGCAGGATGGCTGATCAAGTTTCTGCTGTCTCAGTTCCTGCGTAAAACGGCTTCAAAAGATGGAGACTTTTCACTGGTACACAGTTCACTGCTTCACCTGGGAAAAGCTTTTAATTATTTCCTGCCACTGCTCATCCTCAACATACTGATGCCACTGATGCGGATACCGCCCAAAGATGAGCCCTTGTTGAGCCGCGTGGTGGAAATAGCGCTCACGCTCTCCTTCGCAGCACTGGTGATTGGCGCGATCAAAGTATCGGAAGATTATGTATATCACACATATGATCTGAAGAAGAGCAACAATCTGAAAGAACGGAAAATACGCACCCAGCTGCAATTTGTACGTAAACTGGCTATTTCAATAGTATTGATACTCACCGCTTGTGTTATCCTGCTGAGTTTTGACAGTCTGCGTAAACTGGGCGCAGGCCTGCTCACCGGTGTGGGCGTCAGCGGCATTATCATTGGTTTTGCTGCGCAAAAATCACTCGGTAATCTGCTCGCTGGTTTTCAGATCGCTTTTACACAGCCCATCCGTATCGATGATGTACTGGTTGTGGAAGGTGAATGGGGACGTGTGGAAGAAATTACCCTTACCTATGTGGTATTGAGTATATGGGACCAGCGTAAACTGATCCTCCCTATTAATTATTTTATCGAGAAACCCTTCCAGAACTGGACACGCAACAGTTCCGAAATATTAGGAACTGCCTTCTTTTATCTCGATTACTGTGCGCCGGTAGATAAAATCCGGGCCGAGTTCAACCGGCTGCTGCAGGCATCTCCCCTGTGGGACAGACGCGCCAGCGCGCTACAGGTAACGAACACGTCTGAACGTACCATCGAAGTAAGAACGCTGATGAGCGCCGCCACTTCCGGCAATGCTTTTGACCTCCGCTGTTATATGCGCGAAGAACTGGTGAAATACATCCGCGAAAACCACCCTGAATGTCTTCCTAAAACAAGGGCTATCGTGGAGGATTCAGCATTGGCTAAAACACATACTCCGCTTACATCTTCCTGATAATTTTCCGGAGGATGCCCACCGCTTGTTCCAGTTCCGATGGCGTCATAGACGCAAAACCGAGCCGCGTGTGATTTAACTTAACGCCCGGCACATCAAAGGTATGACCGTCATAAAAGTAAAGGCCCTGTTGCAGCGCTTTCTCCGCCAGCATCTTCAGGTTAATGCGGGGATCAAAGCCGGTCCATACTGCCATACCTCCTACCGGTACCTGGAAATCCACCTCCTTGCCCAGCTCGGAGCGCAGCAGTTCACAGAAAAAGTCTCTGCGCTCCCGGTACAGGCGCAGGGATTTGCGCAGGTGCCGGTGAATCACGCCGCTGTGCAACAGCTCCGCGAAAGCATTCTCCAGCATCAGATCACCCTGACGGTCCACAATACGCCGCAGTTTGGCCAGATAGTGGATCACATTTTCCGATCCTACCAGGTAGCCTACACGAAAAGCCGGGGAAATGGCTTTGGTAAACGACCCGCCGTACAATACCATACCGGCCTTGTCTGCACTGGCCAATGGCGCCAGCGGTTTACTCAGGTAGTGGAAGTCATAGTCGTAATCATCTTCAAAAATGATAAAACCATATTTTTCGGATAGCCGTAACAGTTGTAACCGCCTGTCGGTCCGCAGTACAACAGTTGTGGGATAATGGTGATGCGGCGTCACATACACCATGCGTACCTTTTTCTGTTGACAGAGCTGTTCCAGGGCATCTGTGTCCATGCCGTATTCATCTACGGGCACAGTATGCAGAATCGCGCCGGCCTGTTTAAAATTAGCCGCTGCGCCGGCCCACGACATGCTGGCGCTGACCACATGGTCCCCTTTGCTCACCAGTCCGGTGGCCACCAGGAAGAAGCCCATAATGGTGCCTCTGACGATCAGGATATTTTCTGCGGTCGTATTAAGGCCGCGGGTTTCGTTGAGATAAGTGGAAAGCTCCTGCCGCAGGCGGGAAGCACCGGTGGTATCACCGTAGCCCAGCCGCACGTAGGGATTGCCATGCAGCAACTGGCCGCGGTAATTACGCGTCAGTTCCTCCAGTGGCGCGAGGCGGGCATCCGGGAAACCATCATCCAGGTGCAGATGGCTGGTGGCCTTCATCACCGGACGATTGAGGTGTTCCGGTACGGTGAAAGAGAAACCTGCCGTGCGTTGCGGGTTGAAAGGAGCCTCCTGGCTACCGGTCAGCGTTTGTAATTCTGTTTTAGGGAGATGACGGGCCACGAAGGTACCACTGCCGGTATGGCTTTCCAGCCAGCCCTGGGCCAACAGCTCGTCGTAGGCGCGTACCACCGTCTTGCGGTGCAATTGCAGCTTCTCTGCCATTTCCCGGCTACTGGGCAGCCTTTGACCGGCATGCAAGGGACCGGTCCGGATCAATCCCATCAACTGATTGGCCAGCTGTAGGTAAACTGGCTGTTTGTCTTCCCGGTCTAATTGCAACAAGGAGAAAATTGGACTACTCATTTTATCTGAATCGGATGATAACACCGAGCCAATAAAGGTACAACTTTGTGAAAAATTACAACGACATGCAACCTATTCCCCCACATCTCACTCCCAGCCGCTATCCCAAAAGGGCTACCTACGACCGGGATGCCATCAACGCCATCCTGGACGAAGCGCTCGTTTGTACCATCAGCTTTACGCTTGACAATAAACCGTTTGCCATTCCGACCGGCTTTGTACGCCATGAGGACAAAATATATATCCACGGTTCCGTGGGCAGCCATTTCATCCGCGAAATAGAAAAAGGGCTACCGGTATGTATTTCCGTCACCCTGATAGATGCCATCGTGGTAGCCAAATCAGCTTTCAACCATTCTGTTAACTACCGTTCCGTCATCCTGTTCGGTACCCCCGAAAAAATTGAGGACGTGCAGCAGAAAATAGAAGCCTTCCGGTGGCTCACCGAGAAGTTCGTTCCCAACAGCTGGGACTATCTGCGGCCTATCCGGGAAAATGAAGTCCGGAAAACTACGGTACTGGCTTTCTCCCTGGATGAAGCTTCCGCCAAAGTGCGCACCGGCATGACTGGTGATGATGAAGATAAAGAGCAGCCTATCTGGTCCGGCATCATTCCGCTGGAAACAAGGCGACTGGCGCCCGTGACAGAGGACGTGAGCGAAGGAATCCCCCTGCCTCCACATTTGAAACTGTGATGGACATGATGATTACTGATTTTCCTGATTAACGAAGATTAAAAGCTTAGACCGAAGCGAGTAATAATAGAATAAAATAATACGAAGAGAAAGGACAAAGAAAAAAGAGTCAATAAAAATAGCCGATGATCAAAAAAACACAATAGCTTCGTACTGATCTTCGTTAATCAGGAAAATCAGCAATAATCATGGTCGTCATAGTTTTTGGTATCGCACTGATTGTGATATTGACCGCACGCTACCGGATACACGCTTTTTTCGCTTTACTGCTGGCTGGTTTACTTGCCGGCCTGATTTTCCAGCTACCGCTGACGGATATACTCACTACCATTAAAACCGGGTTCGGACAAATCATTGGTTCACTCGGACTGCTCATTATCCTGGGCACCACGCTGGGACTTATCCTCGAACATACCGGCAGCACCACGGTGCTGGCCGCTTACGTATTGCGGCAAACCGGCACCCGGCGCTCACCGCTGGCATTGAATATCATCGGCTATTTAGTAGGCATGCCTATCTTCTGTGACTCCGGGTTTATTGTGCTCAGTGGGCTAAACAAAGCGCTGGCATGGCGTTCCGGCGTATCGATGGTAATCATGGCCTCTTCGCTGGCCACGGGTTTGTACGCCGTGCATTGTATGATGCCGCCCCACCCCGGCATTACCGCCGCTACCGGCGTTATTCAGGCCGATATGGGCAAGGTGATGTTATTCGGCTTACTCATTGCTTTACCTGCTTCCTTCTGCGGATATACGTGGTCGTTATACGCCGGGCGGCGTTTGCCCGTCATAGCACCCGCTGCCATGGAAACCGACGCCGCTCCGGAGGCGCTTTCTTCCGTCTGGATGGCTGTACTGCCCATTGCGGTACCTATTCTACTGATAGCCCTACGCTCTTTTTTCACACTGGAACAAAGTTCTTCTTCTCTCCTGTTACAAATATTAAATCTCACAGGAACACCAGAGATCGCCATTACCATTGGCATCGGTCTCGCGTTGCTGGGATTACGCAAAGGTCAGGGTGAGGGCTTTGGAAAAATACTACAGGAAGGCGCAGAAAAAGCGGCCGGCATCCTCGTGATCATCGGCGGCGGTGGCGCCTTTGGCGCTATTCTCGCCAAAGCAGGCATCGGTGCGCACATCGCCAACAATCCGGCTATAACGGGCACGGGCATACTATTACCATTTCTCGTTACCGCCATTCTCAAAACCGCGCAAGGCTCTTCCACCGTAGCGATCATCACAGCAGCCTCCATCATTCATCCGCTGCTTCCTGCGCTTGGCTTACATACGCCCGACGGCTCACTCTTCTGCGTACTGGCCATGGGCGCCGGCTCCATGATGGTATCGCATACCAACGATGCCTACTTCTGGGTTATCTCCCGCTTCTCCGGACTGGAAGTAAAAGACATGCTCCGCGTATATACCATCGCCACACTGATCATGGGCATCGTAGCCATGTGCTGCGTATTCCTGCTCTCCCGGTTCATGTTATGATATCATAAAAGATGGATGAGTGGTTACCAGATAATTAAAAATGATGACTATTTTTCGTCCCTGACACAAACTAGCCACACTTTTTAAACAATTCCAGTCATGGACACTCGCAGGGAATTCCTGAAAAAATCCTTATTGCTTTCCGGTGCCGCCGGCTTCTCCACCATCATGCCGGCATCCATCCAACGCGCGCTCGCGATAGACCCAACACCAGGCAGCACCTGGCTCGATGCGGAACACATCGTTATACTCATGCAGGAGAACCGTTCCTTTGACCATTGTTTCGGCACGCTGCAAGGCGTCAGAGGCTTTCGCGACCCACGCGCTATTCCGCTGCCCGACCTGAAACCCGTATGGTTCCAGACCGATGAAAAAGGAGATACCTATGCACCTTTTCGTCTCGATATCAAAGACACGAAAATCACGTGGATGGGCTCACTGCCGCACTCGCGCGCCAGTCAGGTCGATGCGTACAACGAAGGCAAACACGATCAATGGCTGCTGGCTAAAAAACCGGGCAACAGACAATACGCGCACATGCCGCTCACCATGGGGTATTTCACACGGGAAGACCTCCCTTTCAACTACGCCATGGCAGACGCTTTCACCATATGCGACCAGCATTTCTGTTCAGGCATGACCAGCACCACGCCTAACCGCTCCTTCTTCTGGACAGGCAAAATCAACAGTGAAGAAAACGGTCGCACCAAACAAAATATCCGCAACGACGATTTCAGCTATGGCAAACACACCTGGAAAACATTCCCGGAACTGCTGTCTGAAAACGATATCCCGTGGAAATTTTATCAGAACGACCTCAGCTGCGGCGGCGGCTTCAAAGGCGAAGAACGCGCCTGGCTGGCCAACTTCGGCTGTAACCTCCTCGAATTCTTTGAAGCATACCACGTAAAGTTCTCTTCCCGCTATATCCAAACGCTGCTCAAACAGGCAGCAACCCTTCCGGAAGAAATCAACAAACTACAGGAAGCCTCACCCTCCTCCGACGAAGCGGCACAGAAAATACGCACTGACATCGCGAAAAAACAGGCAGTACTGGACAACGCCACCAAAGAACTGGCCAGGTGGAACAAAGAAAGTTTTGAGCAACTGTCTGCGCAGCAAAAGCAACTGTACTACAGCGCTTTTGTGATCAACAGCAGTGATAGCAATTTCCGCAGCGTGACCACCTTCCAATACTCAGATGATGGACAAGACCGCAAAGTCACTGTCCCGGCGGGTGATATCCTGCACCAGTTCCGCCAGGATGTGCGCGAAGGCAATCTCCCCACCGTATCCTGGCTCAGCGGTCCGCAGAATTTTTCAGACCACCCCAGCGCCCCCTGGTACGGCGCCTGGTATGTTTCGGAGATCATGGATATCCTTACCGGCAATCCGGAAGTGTGGAAAAAGACCATCTTCATTGTTACCTACGATGAAAACGACGGCTACTATGATCACGTGCCGCCTTTCTCTATCCCGGATGAAAATAAACCCGGCACCGGCAAAGTATCCGCGGGCATTGATACGGAAGTGGAACACGTAAGACTGGAGAATGAACTGGCACAGGGCATACATAAGAAACAAGCCCGTGAAGCGCCTGTCGGACTGGGCTTCCGCGTTCCGATGATCATCGCTTCGCCCTGGAGCCGCGGCGGCAAAGTATGTTCGCAGGTGTTCGATCACACGTCTACGCTGCAGTTCCTCGAAACGTTTGTGCACCGCAAATACAATAAGCAGGTACACCTCGATAACATCAGCCAGTGGCGGCGCACCATCTGCGGCGATCTGACCGCTGCCTTCAGCACCTTCGTGCCTAAAAAAGAAAAACTGCCTTTCCTGCAAAAGGAAAAGTTCGTACAGGAAATCTATAACGCGCAGTTCAAAACCATCCCTGCCGGTTTTCAAAAACTGACGGCAGAGGCTATCACACAGGTCACCGGCAAAACCACACCAGCCCATCTGTTGGTGCCACAGGAAAAAGGTGTGCGCCCCTCTCCTGCCCTGCCTTATGAACTGTACGCCGAGATCGACTGTCAACCTGGCTCCCGTCAGGTAAAGGCGTCCTTCGCGGCAGATAACAAAGTTTTCGGCGCGGCAGCCGCAGGCGCTCCCTTTACTGTGATCGCACCAGTGACTTACAAAGACGACAACGGCCATACCGACAAATGCCGCAACTGGTCCTTCGCTGTAAAAGCCGGTGATCAGCTTCACTACGAATGGCCGCTGAACGCGTTTGAAAACAACCGTTACCACCTGCAGCTGCATGGCCCCAATGGCTTCTTCCGCGAAGCAACCGGCAATACGGAAGATCCGGCCATCACAGCTACGTGTACGTACGAACGAAATAAATCTACCCAAAAACTTACGGGTAATGTATTGCTCTCGCTGTCCAACAACAGCGCCCAACCGATGAGCATCACCATACGGGACAATGCCTATGGCAACAAAACCATTACCCGTTCAGTGACCAAAGACCAGCCCACACAAATCGTGCTGCCATTGCAATCCAGCCACGGATGGTATGATTTCACGATACTGGCCGATGGTCATGATCAATATGCCCGGAGATATGCCGGCCGCGTGGAAACAGGCCTGGAAAGCATCACTGACCCGTATATGGGAAAAATTTTAGGATAACTTATGGAATCCGGGCTGCTGGTGGCATCTTGCATTAAAAAGCAACTATGAAGTTTTGTTTTTTAATCCTTTCCATCATGTTCAGTTTCTTCGCCTGTGGCCAGCAGCCCGGTTCCGCTTTACCACCCCTTGCCCGCTACGATTCCCTAGGGACGGGCATTTTGCAGGTCAGCTTCGATGAAAAAATTCCACTATACGCTAACGCTGGCGACAAAACACCTTTTGATACCCTGGTGATCAGGCAAAAGAAAGACGGCAGCTACGCCTTCCTGACGCAGGTGCTTAAAACCCGTTTCACCCCTTACCGGCTTTTTGAAGGAGACACCTATGAAGCCGGCAGTCAGCACATCAACATGGGCCTGGTGCACTTTCCGGCGGAATTACAACTCCGCGTGGTGGAAGCTACGAAGACATACTTCAGGGTGGTGATCAATGAAAAAGAAAAGCTCACCTGTTTTATCCGCATACAGTCGGATTATGCGCTGTATAGTACGATGGTACAAAAAGACCTGCATAACAGCATGCCCTATAACGGTAAAAAAACGACTTACAATCCCAACTGGTACCTGTATGAAACCTGGGAAAATTTACTGCAACGGGCATGTATCGTCCATGTCAAACCGGACACACCACTTTTTGAATCGCCACAAGGTAAGCGGATTCCTTTTCCAAAGCGGGAAGATAACTGTGATGATTGTTTTAAAGTGGGGGAAGTACGGGGAGAATGGGCGCAGCTCATAGACCGCGAAGATTACAACCGCAAAAAGAAGACATACGGCTGGGTTAAATGGCACAACGGCACAACCATGACTGTCACCTATGTAGAATTCCTGTATGAGTAAATAAAACCCCGAAGCAGGCATTACACCAGCCCCGGGGCAGGGCGCTACACATTCATCATTACAGGAGCGCCTTTTTTCTTTTTGCTGGCATCGGCAGCTTCCATGAAGGCCATCATCTCAATGGTCTCCTGCGGGTCCACCGGCACGATGCCGGTCTGGAAGAACGAAGTGATCTGCAATACCAGCGGCTGGTACGAGCTGAAATCACCGATGGGCATAATGCCTTTTTCACCGAAAGCATGGCCACCAAAACCATATGGGCCTTTGATCACGCCGCGCAGCGTACCGATGCGGCCATCAGCCCATACACCGGTTACCTGGTCCATATCTTCGGAAGTAGTGCGGGTCACCTTACGGCAACCGGCACCCATCAGAGCAAACAGCATCTCCACACCATGGATACCGTACCAGAAAAGATCGGGGTGTGTTTTCTCCGTAGGCGACGGCGTATATACGTCGGCCCCGGCCACTTTGCCGATCTTGCCCTGTTTCACCTGTTGGATGCTGTCAATAAAACGTAATGCGGAAGAAGAGAACACCGGCACCTTATATTTTTCGGCTGCCTTAAAAATTGCTTTGGTATCTGCCAGGGAAGCGGCTATCGGCTTATCGATGAAAACCTTTTTGCCGGCTTTAAATACCGGGAGCGCCTGCTCCAGGTGTACGCGGCCATCGTTGGACTCCAGCAGGACCACGTCTACCTTTTCCAGTAAGGCCGCAATAGAATCCACTATCTCCACGCCCAGCTCTTTTACCTTGGCGAGGTTACCAGGCACCATCTCCAGGCTGGAAGCGATGTCTTTACTGCCCTGCGGATAAGCCGCCACCACTTTAAATCCATGGTAGGAAGGGTCTGCATTTTGGGCGTTCAGCATTTTGGTGAACTCCACACTGTGTGAAGTGTCCAGCCCGATGATGCCTACCCGTTTTCCTGCTTCAGCGGGCGTACCGGCAAACAGGGAGCCGGCACGGCCTACCAGACCGAGCCCAACCCCCGTTATTGCCGCTGTTCTGAGAAATTTCCTGCGATCGTATGCGGTCATAATTTGTTTTATTTGGATGATTAACGGGTCACTTCAATGATCTTCCCGCTTTGTTTTTCTTTTAAGATCAGTTTCGTGCTGCCAAAATGTGTCTTCTCTTCTTTGATCAGGTAATGTTTGTCATCATAATCTACCAGGGAAGCACCTTTGCCCACCCCTTCACGGCCACGCCATATCTCCAGCTTTACGGGCTCCCATTGCTTGCTGGCAGCGCTCCTGTAAGCCGCGTCCAGCACAGCGTTTACCACGTAGCCATCATAAAAGGATTCCCGCGGTGCTTTGTTCTGTTCGATAGCATTGAACATGTCGGTGAACATGTGGTTATACCCCAGATCATTCAACTCATCTCCTACGGGAAACAACCAGCCGGTGTTGCTCTCTGCTTTTTCTGCTACGTACTCCGCACCTTTGCCGGTGGTGAACATATCAAAACCGGTACGCAGGAAGCTGTTGAGCCATATCGTACCTTCGGTGCCCATCACTTCATCACGTAAATCGAGACCACCACGGAAAGTCCAGCTTACTTCAAACTGGCCAATGGCGCCGTTTTCATACCTCACCAACCCGATGGCATGATCTTCTGCATCAATTGGTTTTACCTGCGTATCTGCCCAACACATCACTTCCACCGGTTTGATGTCTTTACCGATAAAGCTGCGGGCGATCTCCACACAATGACAGCCCAGATCAAGGATACAACCACCGCCGGCCTGTTCTTTGTCCCAGAACCATTCACTGTGCGGACCGGGGTGTGTTTCCCTCGACTTGGCCCAGAGAATACGGCCCAATGCACCGTCCTGCACACTTTGCAGGGCTTTGGAGAATTTAGGCGTATATACCAGGTCTTCCATATAACCATGGAAGATGCCCGCCGCTTCTACTGCCTCCAGCATCCTTTTGGCTTCTTCGGCGTTACGGCCCAGCGGCTTGGTACAGATCACGGCTTTCTTTGCTTTACAGCAGGCCATCACGGCTGCCTCATGCAGGTTATTAGGCAAAGCAATGCACACCACGTCCACCTCCGGATGATGGATCGCTTCTTCCATCGTGGTAGTCCAGTGTGGTGTTTGATAGTCAGCAGCAAATTTCTGCGCACTTTCTTCACGGCGAGAATAAATGCTGACGATCCTGTCTTTACTGCGTTGGCTGTGGATGGAATCGGCGTAAAACCTACCGATAAAACCACTGCCCAGCATGGCAATTTTTCTTCCCATATAAAAATGTTTTATTGTTATAGTTACGGTTGATCATCCTCCCGGAATAAAAAAACAAACAACAGCAGGAACACCCCGGTAATGCCCGCCGGCACCAGCCAGATAGCCTGCCAGTCATACACCGGGCCGGCGGCTCCCGCCTCACTGAACCGCCGCGCTACAAACCCTGACACGTAGGACCCTACCAGCATACCAATGCCGTAGGTGGCCAGCGTAATCAATCCCTGTGCGGCATTCTTCACGGCCTCACCGGCTTTACGGTCAGTATAAATCTGCCCGGTCACGAAAAAGAAATCGTAGCACATACCATGCAGCACGATACCGCCATACAGCATCCAGGTACCGGCGCCACTGTCGCCATAGGCAAACAGTACATAACGCAGTATCCAGCAGGCCATGCCCAGCACCAGCATGCGTTTTACGCCCATGCGGACAAACAGCAACGGCATCAACAGCAGGAACAGGAATTCAGAAACCTGTCCCAGCGTCATTTTACCGGCAGCATTGGTCATGCCGCTGTCGTTCAGGAAAGCATTCGTAAAGCTGTAATAAAATGCCAGCGGTATACACACGGCAATGGCCGTGATAAAAAACAGCCAGTAAGCACGGCTTTTAAACAGTACCAATGCGTCCAGTCCCAACACATCCGACAACTGCACCTTCTTTTTCACGGGTGGTGTGTCAGGCAGGAAAAAGCTGTAGACGCCCAGCAGCAGTGAACTGGCAGCGGCGACATGAAAGGTTACGGCGGTAGTTTCCACCTTGGCAAATCCTATCAGCAAACCGGCAACGATCCATCCTACGGTACCGAATACACGCACTGAAGGGAATTCCCTTCCGGCATCGGTCATCTGCCGGAAGGAAATAGCATTGGCCAGCGACATGGTGGGCATATACAACAACGTATACAGCAATATCAGCCACCAGAAACTACCAAAATCATGTACGCTGCCGGTCATATAAAGCGTGACCGCACCTGCCAGATGCAATACGCCCAACACCTTCTGCGCTGCAAAAAAACGGTCGGCTATCAACCCCACAAAAAACGGGGAGATAATGGCCGCAATGGAGAGATTGGCATATGCTGCGCCCACCTGCACCGCATCTGCTTTCAACGCGGTGATCAGGTACGTGCCCATGGTGACATACCAGGCGCCCCAGGTAAAGTACTCCAATAGCATCAGGATAGACAGCCGCAGCCGAACGGAAAGGGACATACGATCAGTTATTGTTGGAGAAATTGATCCAATCCATGTTAAAGAGATAACCATCTTTACCATCTGTACTTTTGAACACGAAGTACAAATCATGCTGACCCGTAACAGGTTGTATCGTCGCGGACACTGGTTTCCATCCTGCTGTTGGTCCGGCTGCTGCCGCGTTTCCGGCTTTCACCACTGCTTTGCCCGCCAGCGGCCCGTCCGGCTTGTCCAGGTGTACTTCCACCACACCACCAATACCCTGCTCCTGTACATTGAACTGCATGCTCTTCACTCCGTCCATATACAGATGGTTGAACCGGATGTAACTGTTGTTACGCACAGCTGTATAAGCCAAGCCTGCTGTGGTGATCGTGATCAGGTTCACATTGCCTTCATCAAAATCTTCTGCCTGCACCCATGGATTTCTTAGCATGAGATAATCCCTGCTGGTAATCGGTTCTATATTGTTGGCGCCTTTATCCGTATAAGTGGCCATCAGCAGATACCCGCCCTCGTTGCCTTTGCCAGCATGCGCTTTAAAGGATTGCACGCCCTGCATAGGCAGAGTGCCCTGCACGCTGCTGAGTGACAGAATATAATGCACAATCTCTTTGGCATCGTCAACAGACATGTCCGGATGGGCAGACATCGTGCGGCTACCCCAGCTGCCGCTGCCACCGGTAATAATCTTGGCTGCCAGTTTGTTCACATTGGTTTCGTTATCAGTATAACGTTTGGCCACTTCCTGCAAACTCGGACCAATGGACGTAGTATTCTCCGTATGGCACGATTTACAATCCAACGACCAGAACAGCTGATGCCCTTTGGCGAACTTCGTATTGCCACCACCGTTATTAGCGAGTACCAGTGCGAAATCTTTTCCCATCGGGAGATAATCAAAGGTGATTTTAATCTTGCTGCTGTCAGGAGTACCATCTTCCGGATCGGTGACCATCACTTTATAATCCAGCAGGGCATTGTCCCAATAGAAGCTTTTGTTCGCAGAGGTCATGATTCTCACATCCGGTGGTGTATTGCCCACTTTGATGTCCACGGAAGATGTTCCTTTGCCGCCATGATCATCAGATACCGTCAGGTCTACTTTATACACGCCCGGCTGAGAGAAAGTATGGTCCACCTGTTCACCGGTAAGCTGTTTATCACCGATCTTCCATGTATACGTGAGCTTATCGCCTTTGTCGTAGTCCACGGAGCCGGTAGCGGAGAGCTTCACTGTCAGTGGTGCACCACCGTACAACTGGCTGCTGCGTATATTCGCCACCGGTTGACGGTTGCCTTCTGAATAGGTGATACGTACCAGTTTGGCATTGGAGTTTTTGGAGAACCAGTTGGTGCCGTATTCCAGCATATAAATGCTGCCATCGGGCGCAATCTTCATATCCGTAGGAGCTGCAAAATCAATATTCTCCAGGAAAGGCTCCATCCGTAGGTAATTGCCGGCGGAGTCCAACGTTACCGCCATAATCCAGTGCCGCATCCATTCATAGATAAACAGCTTGCCGTTGTAATAATCAGACAGTTTATAAGGTGCATTCTTAAACTGATCACTGTAGAATACTGGTCCAGCCATAGCCGTCTCTCCGCCTTTGCCTACCATCGGGAACACCGGTGAAGCGGCATCGCCATACCATATCATGGCCGGCTGTGCAGGCGGCAGGTCTTTGATACCGGTATTGTGCGGTGAATTGTTAACAGGACGCAATGGGTCTTTTCCCGGACGCTCTTTCATGGTAGCATAATCCAGCAAAGGATAGGCTTCGTTGTTACCATTGAAATAAGGCCATCCAAAGAAACCGGGTTTCTTTGCCTGATTGATTTCATCGAAGCTGAGTGTGCTGCCTTCTGCAGAAGGGACTTTCGTGTCCGGCCCCACATCGCCCCAGTAGACAAATGCATTTTTCATGTCCACAGAAAAACGATAAGGGTTACGGCAGCCCATCACATAAATTTCCGGGCGGCCTTTGGAGCCATCCTTAGGGAAGAGGTTACCCTCGGGGATGGAGTATGTTCCGTCCGGCTCCGGTTTAATACGCAGGATCTTACCGCGCAAATCCATGGTGCTGGCGGAACTGGCCTGATCATCCGACAGCTCGCGGCCGGGTCTTTCATCTACTGGCGTATAGCCGTGGGTTTCTTCAGCATTCGTATTATCACCGATAGACAAGTACAACAGGTCATGCGGCCCGAAGAACAGGTAGCCGGCAGAGTGGCAGCAATAGCGGCGCTGCGTAGGCACTTCCATCAACACCTTTTCGGAAGACATGTCCAGCGTGTCGCCATGCAGTTCGAGGCGTACCAGTTTATTGTACCATTTCTCACCAGCGGGCGCGTAATAAAAATACACCCAGTGATTTTTTTCATAATGAGGGTCCAGCGCCACGCCCAGCAAGCCGTCCTCAATACCGCTGAACACATCGAAACGGCCGATGGTTTTGGTTTGCCGCTGACGGGCATCATAGAGTTTCACGGCGCCCTTGCGTTCTACGAACAATACGTTACCGCCTGGGAGGATACACATCTCCATCGGCTCATCCAGACCGTGGTCCAGTACCGTATAGGTGTAACGGTTAGTATCCGGCGGCGCAATGGTCAATGACTTGCTGTAATCAGGCCAGGCATTGTTCCCCACCAGGTAACGGATAGCCGGTTGTATGGTTGCAGCCGTAGCTGTAGCAGGCACAATATACAGGCGGCCTTTGTCCTGTTCCAGTTCTTTGCCTTCCGGTAGCGTGTTCCATTCGCGCAACCAGGGCCATCCCTGTTTAACGGCAGCACTGTCTTTCACCGCGAGGATACCGCCACCACCTGCTTCTGCATAACGTTTCAATGCCGGAATATTCCGGTAATTCAAACTATCTGTCAGAGAAAAGGGCACACATACTGCGCTGAAGCTTTTCAGGGAATCATCCTGGAAATACTGCCTGTCGCCGGTAAGCACTATCTGCCAGCCTTCTTTTTGTCCTGCCTCCTGTAATTGCTTCACCCAGGGGCTTTCTGTGTTTTTCGTGTAACATAAAATACGGGTAACAGAACGCTTGGCCCCACATGCTGTAAGCAATGTGAGCAACACAGGCAACCATAATTTTTTCATTGTTTCTAATTAAAAGTCCATCAATTCAATTAAGAATTAGTAACCAGGGTTTTGTTTGATACCACCGCCGGTACGATCTATTTCCTGTTGCGGTATCGGGAAGAGGTATTTATTACCGGAAGCTGGCGCTCTGAAGGCGCTGCCTTTTCCGTTGGAATAAGGTTTAGTGGAATAATCTTTCATGGTGGTCACGTAGCTGTTCCAGCGCAACAGGTCAAACACACGGCCGTATTCACAGCCCAGCTCCACGCGCCGTTCATGCCGCAGGGCTTTGCGCAGATCATCTCCGGCTGTTACCGCTGGCAGCGGCGTGGCCGCTATCACCCGCTTGCGGGACACTGCTTCCACATCGGTGTGGGACGAGTTGCTGGCGCGGTTACGTACCATATTGATGTAATTGGCGGCATCCTGTTTGCTGCCACCACTTTCAATCAACGCTTCTGCATACATCAGCAGCACGTCTGCATAACGCACCAGGTGCATGGTCCAGGCATCGTTGCCCCACCCTTGTCCACGGCGGTTTGCAGGCAGGAAAACTTTGCGGTTATGATGACCGGTATTCGGATAAGAGGAGAAGTCCAGTGTTTCTCCACCGGGGAACACATCTCCCTGGTCGAGAACCGTGAAAAGGATACGTGGGTCACCGGGTTCGTATTCATCCACGAGCGACTGCGTAGGGCAGTCGAAACCCCATCCGCCTACGTTACGCGGCGAACAGTAGATAGGCAGCGTAGTACCGTAGATAAAGGCTGCGGGATCATCACCGAAGATGATAGGGAACACTGCTTCCGGGCTTTTGTAGCCATCTTTCAGGAACAGCGCCTGATACTGCGGGTCCAGCGTGTAAGCATTGGCGTCGATCACTTTTTTAGCGGCATCGCGGGCTTTGGCGTAGAGGGTTTTGTCATCTTCCGCGAAGAAGAGGTAAGCCCTTGCTTGTACGGCCCATGCAGCTTCTTTGGTAACACGGCCCAGTTCTGTAGCAGGCAGGTCACCGCGGGAAGGCAGCGCGGCATCATTACCCACAGCCTCCAGTTCACTGGTGATGAACTGAAACACTTCATTGGAAGCTGCCCGCACGATCTTGTTGCGGTCTTCGAGTTGCAGCGTTTTTGTCACCAGGGGCACGCCACCGAATACACGTACCAGGTCGAGGTAGTAGTAAGCACGCAGGAAACGTATCTCCGCGAGGTAACGGCTCCTGGTTTTATCATCGAGCGGATTGCCTTTGTCATCCAGCAGTTTGGCTGCGGGCAGGCGCTCCAGCGCCACGTTGCAGTTGCCAATGCCTTTGTAACAGGCGCCCCAGAGACCATTAAGCGTTTCGTTGGTGGCCAGCGCACGGCCCCAGCCCAGATCTACCACAAACGGACGGTCATTGGCGTCGGAACCGCCTTTATCGCTTTCGTCGGTGGCCATGTTGCCCAGCTCCGCCATCGCTGCCTGGTATCCCCAGAAATCATAGAATCCAAGGTAACAGTTAACGACAGTCTTAAAACCGGCACCCGGCGAATTGTAAAAGTTTTCATCGGTTTGTTTTCCCAGCGGCGGCCTGTTCAGGTAATCCTTGGAACAGGAAACAGTCAGCAAAACCATCAACAACGGTAAAGTATATATGATCTTTTTCATTACAGACAGTGTTAAGGATTAAAATTTAGCGTTCACGCCTACCATAAAAGTGCGCGCTTGTGGGAAATACCCCTGATCAATACCAATCAGGCGTGGATCTGCATTGCCCATCTCCGGATCGAGGCCGCTGTATTTGGTGAAGGTGAGCAGGTTCTGCGCACCTACGTATAACCGTAACTGTGGTATACGGGCTCTTTGCAACCATTTTTCCGGGAAGTTGTAGCCCAACTGTATGTTTTTCAACCGCAGGTAGGAACCATCTTCCACGAAGTAGTTAGACACGCTGCTGTTGAGCGCGGAGTTGGAAGAGATACGGAAATACTTGTTGGTAGAACCGGGGCCGTTCCAGGATTTCTCCAGGAAGCCCTGTGGCGCGTTGTACCAGCCGGTACCGGACTCGGTGTCATAACGCAGGATGTTCATCACGTCATTGCCTTGTGAACCCTGCCAGAACATACCCAGGTCAAAACGTTTATAGTTCAGGTTGATATTCAGGCCATATACGAAATCAGGCCATGGATTACCGATCATAGTACGGTCAGCAGCATCCAGTTTGCCATCCGGACCGGGCACGATGTTACCGTTCGCATCTACGCCATTGATATCTTTGAAACGGATATCGCCGGGGCGGGAACTGAGGCGCTGCGGGCTTTTATCCACTTCATCCTGTGTTTGAAAAATACCATCTGTCAGCCAACCGAAATAGTAACCTACCGGTTTACCTACTTCTGTTTTACTGATGGTCTCACCCAGGTGAGCAGTGGTGTAGATCGGTTCTCCGCCGCCCATGCTCAATACTTCGTTGCGGAACGTGGACACATTGAGGCGTACATTATACGAGAAGTCGCCAAAGTGATGACTATGGCCCAGCGACACTTCCCATCCTTTGTTGACCATGCTGCCGGCATTGGTCCAGAAATCTCCCGAAGGGTAACCCATAGTAGATGGTATCGGTACCACTACCAGCATATTGGTCACTTTTTTATTGAAGTAATCTACTGTCACATCAAGGATGCCATCCCAAAGGGTCAGGTCCAGCGCGATGTCTGTTTGTTTGGAGGTTTCCCATTGCAGGCTGGGATTAGCCATGGTCTTACGTTCTGCACCAAGATAACCTGTATTGGCATTACCAAACAGGTACCGGAAATAAGTATTGCCGTAAGTAGACAGGTATAAGCCGCTGGTATTAACATATTGGTTACCGATAGCACCGTAACTGGCTCTCAGTTTACCGCTGGTCAGCCATCCCAGGTTAGCGTTTTTGATGAAGTTCTCTTCGGAGAAACGCCATGCTGCGGAAGCAGAGGGGAAAGTACCCCAGCGGTAGCCGTCACCGAAATTGGAGCTACCGTCCCGGCGCACATTGGCAGCCAGAATATAACGGTCAGCATATACGTAGTTGATCCGGCCGAAGAATGATTGCAACGCGCTGGAATAGGTATAACCGGAAGCCCCGGGGTTCAGGGTGGCGGCATCGATAATACGCATATCCGGTTCGTTGTTCACGATATTTTGTTTGGAAGCAGCGTAAGACAGTCCTTTCGTCAGCTCAGCGGAAATACCGGCCAGCGCAGTGATGTGGTGCTTGCCAAAAGTTTTGTCGAAGTTGAGCGTATTCTCCCATACAAAATAATTGCTCCAGGAGGAACTGTTGCTGACAGTATTGTAAGTAGCGTAATCAAAGGAATTCAGGAAGTAAGCCGGCGAAAATCCTTTAGAGATACCACGTCCGAGGTCCATCCCAAAGTTACTGCGAAAAGTAAGCGGCTCGATGATCTTTACATCCAGCGCAGCACCGCCTTTGATGGCAATCCCTTCCCATACGCTCTGTTGCATGCGCTCTACCTGTGCTACCGGGTTGGGTTTGTTGGTAAAGAGAATACCGGCATATTGTGAATACGGGTTATTGGCTTCATAACCTGTCATAATACGCTGATAAAAATCAGGGACGCTCTTCAGGTTATTGCGGTATACCGGTGTGATCGGGTCAGCGGCCATCGCACTGAAGATCGTACCGGAGAAGGGGTTGTTCTCATCCACATTACGGCGGTTTTCATAGATCAGGCCGAAATTGGTAGTCAGTTTTACGCGGGTGCTGATATCAGCTGTCACGTTGGTACGCCAGGAGAGACGTTCATAATCAGATCCTTTTACAATGCCCTGTTGTTTCATATACCCTGCGCTGGAAGCGTATACCAGGTTTTTACCGGCGCCGCTCACGCCTACGTTGTAGCTTTGGATAGGAGCGTTCTGTTGAATGACCTCCTTCCACCAGTCGGTACCGTTAGGCCCGGAGTTGTCGTTCACAAACTTCAGTACCTGCGCTACTTTCTCCGGTGTATTAATATCAGTGGGCAACGGTGCGCCGTCTGCGCTGTAAGCCTGTGTTTTATATTTGATGAAGTCCGCCGCGTTGAGCATGTGTGGCCGTTTCCAGGCTGACTGCCAGCCGGTGTAGGTGTCCAGTGTCACATGCATTTTAGTATCATTGCGACTGCCTTTACGGGTAGTGATGATCACCACGCCGTTGGAGCCTCTGGAGCCATAGATGGCCGCAGTAGAGGCGTCTTTGAGGATATCCATCGCTTCAATATCATTGGGGTTCAGCCAGCCGATATCTGTCTGCGGCAGACCGTCTACAATGTATAGCGGTGTATTGCTGCCGCTGATAGATCCGATACCACGGATACGTACCACCGGTGCTGATCCGGGGCTGCCGCTGCTTTGGGAAACGGTCACGCCGCTCACCTTGCCCTGCAAGGCTTCTGCCGCGTTGCGTACCGGCACGTTGCGCAGGTCTTTGCTGTTCACCGAGCTGATAGCGCCGGTCACATCTTTTTTGCGTTGGGTGCCATAACCGATCACCACCACTTCATTGAGGCCGCTGGTGGATTCTTTCAGGACGATGTTGATCAGTTGTTCACCTGCCGGCACCGGTACTTCCTGCGAGATAAAGCCCATGTAGCTGATCACCAGTACTGCACCGGGACCGGCCTGCAGGGAAAAGCGTCCTTCGATGTCCGTTACCGCTCCCTGGCTACTACCTTTCACTTTAACGGACACGCCTACCAGCGGTGTGCCTTTTTCATCGGCCACCTTACCGTTAACCCTGCCTGCGTTTTGTTCTGATTTGGGGGAGATGACCACCAGGTTGTTGTCTACAATGCGGAAAGCCAGTGCGGAACTGTCCAGCATTCGCCGCATAATTTCCGCCAGGGGCGCATCTTTCACCTGCAGGTCTATTTTACCCAGCTGGCGGATGGCCGTATAGTTATAAAAAAAACGATAGTCGCTTTCCTGTTGGATCTTTGCGAAGATCTTGTCTGCGTCAGTCCTCACGAAAGTGAGCGTGAATTTTTCCTGCGAAAAGACGGTTGCTGAAGCGTGTAAACAGGACAATAACACCACAACAAAACATAACTTCATCATGAGGAGTAGTTTGACTGTCTGGCTGAGCGCATAGGAAGCCCCTCCAAATCTGCTTTTTTTCATAGATTTGTTTTAGAAAGGTTTGTAAAGAAGGGTGTAAGTGAAGTTTCTCAGGCTGACTTACCCCTGTACATACACATAAGCCTTTTGGGGAAGAGCAGGCCTCTTCCCTTTTCTTTTATGGACGAAGCTTATCTCATCCCTCATGCATGTTTTCAGGTAATGCGTGCGTTTAACCGTGTGTTCATTACAGGTGATTTTTGAGTTGATAAAATGTTGCTATGATGTTCTATCTGGACAGGTAAACCTGTTGCTGTACTACCCTATAGTGGAATCCTGTGGTCATCTGCAACAACCGCAGCGCCTTGTTGATATCTTCTTTTTCGAATACGCCGCTCAGTATTTCTTTTTGCAGTGTTTCGTCTTCAAAAACTATATTGACGTTGAACTGTCGTTCCATTTTGCGGGCCACCTCCGCGAAGGTTTCATTCATAAACGCCAGCTTCTGGTTGCACCAGGCTGTTTCCATTACCAGCCCGGGATCTTTGCTGCTGGCCAGTTCCTGTACCCTGAAGTTGACATGTTGTATACTGTCACGCTCCGGCATAAGTGTATGTTGATCGAGTGACAACACCAGTTTTTCGCGGGGCAGCAGCACTACTTTTTTCTCGGGGCTGTTACGCATCATCACCTGTACCTTTCCTGTAATGACCGCCACTTCTGCTTTCTGATCATCGCCATAGGCCTTTATATTGAAAGAAGTTCCCAGTACCTGGATGGCGAGGTTATCGGAATGAACGATGAATGGTTTATGATCATCTTGTGCCACATCAAAAAATACTTCACCGGTAACCGTCACGTCCCTGCTTTTACCAGCAAAACGGGCATCGTAGCTGATCTGGCTGCCAGCATTGATCCATACCTGTGTACCGTCCGGCAGCAGCGCTTTGATGGTGCTACCCATCGGTGCACTGATCTGTTGCAGCGCCAGTGCAGGTTGTTTTTTACGCCCCAGCCACCACATGCCTGCACCTACAGCCGCCAGCAGTACTGCCGCCGCAGCCCACCAGTAGGGGCGTCTGGAAGATACTACCGGCGCCGGCGCTTGCAGGAGCGCGTCCATCTTTTCCCAGCCACCCGCTACAACAGCCGTATCCGGGACTGGCGCCTCCACCGTGTCCAGCACGCTCTCCATGAAACGGTAGTCGGGGTTCTCTGCCAGCAATTCCTCCAGCTCTTCCAGCTCCTCCCTGCTTGCGGCCTTGCCGGCTTTTCGTGCCATCAGCTCCAGTATTCTTTCTGCTTTCATTGAATGGTTAGATAGTGTACCTGCGAAAAGGACACGGGTAAAAACCGGATTCCCTAAAAAGGTGGAAAAAATTTTTGTGTCCGGTTTCCCAGGGCTGAAGCCCTGGGTTACGATGTCGTTCAATTTCTTTATAATGATGAGTTCTTTCGTTTATGCTTAACAGCACTTAGCTTCAGAGGTATCGTCCTGATTATGATTTCTTATACACAAATGATAGCGGCCCAAAATTGAATTGAATAGTCACTAACAGCGTCTCACATTCAAAGTGCCTGTGCTAAGGCTCTAGCCTACAATACCATTCCATCTAAATAACAACACCTGCAATCCGAAAGAAACTGAACAACAACGTAGCCCAGGGCTTCAGCCCTGGGGACAAAAAAAGACCGGCCCAAAGGGCCGGCCATGTTGTTCGTTGTTGTTTTTTCGGTTTATACGAGACCGGTGGTTGTACACCAGAATGTATGAGGAGGAATAGTTGCTTTCTCGGCTTTTTGTTGGCCGGGCTCATTCAGTTTTACAAGTTTGATCTTGGTAACGTCGAGTTTCTTTTTGGTTTTCTTTTTCATAACAAATGGTTTAACGCGAAAAACATGGCGCTTACTCTTTTCTGAAGGTTTTCAGCTTTCCCTTGTCCTGATAGACAATGCAGGTGTTTAGTGTGGCAGAAAAATCGAATAAGCAACAATTTACAAAACGGGTGTGAGAAAATACTGCAGTCAAACAGAGGTATGCTGCAGGAAGGGTTGAAGCGAGGCCGACAGTTTTTTCATCGCGATCATCAATTGTGCATCTACTGTTTTGGGCGAAATATTCAGGATACCGGCCACTTCTTTATAAGACAGTCCGTCTTCCTTGATCAGTTTAAAGATCATTCTGCATTTGGGAGGCAGCTGCCGGATGGCCGCTGCAATAGCGTCCCGCAGTTCGTGGGTAAGCAGCAATTGCTCGGCACCCGCACAAAACCGGACTTGCGGCACCTGTACATTGTCCAGGTCAGCCTCCTCAAAGGTGGTGGCAGACCTCAACTGGTTCAGTGCCGTATGTTTCACCGCCACGTAGAGATATACTTTGATGTTGTCTATCTCCTGCAGCGTATGACGCCGCTGCCATAGCTTCACAAATACGTCGTTCACAGCTTCCTCCGCCTGCTGATGTTGCTTCAGGAATGCCAGGGCAAACTGATAAAGCGGGAACATCTGCTGCTGATAAAAAGCTTTAAAAGCCAGTTGGTCATCGTGAAATTGTATGCGGTAAAGCAGCTCCTTCATATTTCATCGTGCGTAAGCACAATATAAAAATAATTTAATAAACTAGGGTAGTTTTTAAATTATTTTTTTAAATAAAAAAGGATGAACGGTTGGAGGTGATGGGCTAAAACGAATTATCAGTACACAGGCGAATCCGCGGCTACGGCGGCGGCGTTTTTATGGGTACACACCTGTATCAAGATCGCCGGTACCGGCGATAACTACGGCCGCGAGCGGCATTTTTCGGGCAAACATAGCCCTCTTTCATGCCAGCACCAACCCTACCGGTTGACCGGCAGGCCTCCCAGTATATCCCTCACCGTTTGGCCAGGCAACACACGGAACACAGGAATATTCAACGCATACCGTTCACATAGCTGCCGGATACTTTGATCTATCTGCTCCGGCGCATACCGCGATGAAAAATGCCCCAGCACCAACTGCTGCACATTCGTGGCGCTGACCATCTCTATCACCTCTTCGAGGCGGCTGTGCAGGTTCTTATAGGAAGGGTGTTCAATCACTTCATCCCCGCCGAGGAAAGTGGCTTCATGAATCAATATCTCCGCATCCTGCCACGTCTCCGGACTGGCCACCGGTGTATCACCGGAATAACTGAGGATATTGCGGCGCACCTCGATGGTAGTTTTCTCTTTTCCCTGTTCAATGCCTATTCTTCGTATATCCTCCTGCGTTAGCCCCGCCAGTTCGGGGCGTAACTTACGCCTTGTCTGCATGATCTTATAGCCCAGGCTACGGATAACACCCGGAGCAGCGCGTACATGCTCGTTCCGCAACGGCACCACCAGTATATCATCTTTGATACGGATTTCATCATCCGGCGCTACCGGCATCCATACCGTTCCCGCCACATGTGGGTCAAATCTTTTGGAAAAAGCTTCCAGTGCAGGATATGAACCGCCATCTCTTGGGTAACAGATAACGGGAAAACCATCCCGCGCATTCAGTTGATTGAGTTGTAATAATCCGGTCAGATGGTCCCTGTCGGCATGGGAAATAAATACATGGTTGATTTTTCTGCTTTTCTGCAACAGCGTGGCACTTACGCCGTCTCCCGCGTCCAGCAGGATGCCCAGCTCTTCTACAAAATACCAGGTGGAAAACAGGGCCGTGGAATAGCCCGTGATCGTTAACGCTTTCATAGTCCAAAGCTACGGATATTAATGCCTGCTTTTTGCAACGACGGTGTAAAAATAGAATGGGCGGGCATTGGAGGAATACTTAATTTTGTGGCATGCGGATAGGAGCTACTATCATACCGCATAACCTGATGATTTTCCAATAACAAACATCATTGACACTGCCTGTGCGTTCATGACGTGCAACAGCATTTTTGTGCCCATAAAAGCGTTATCATGAAAGAAAATATGACCGCAACGCCTCCTTCTCCCAAACCGGTCCATGCCTGCGACGGCGACCATCAACATAAGCCCGGAGAGAAACATGACCATAATGACCATGATCACGGTCATGCCCATACGATGATGATATTCGGCAAAAACACAGAGCTGTATTTCAGCCTGCTGTGCGGCGCCACACTGGCCATTGCCTGGATACTCGGACGTACGCTTGTTCCCGCAGGAACAATGCCGGAAGGCGGACTGTTACCGATTCTGATAACATCTTACATTTTCGGTGGTTTCTACACCGCCAAAGAAGCCATCGAAACAATCTCCAAAGGCGGCTTTGAAATCGACTTCCTGATGCTGGTGGCAGCTGCCGGTGCAGCTGTTTTAGGCAAATGGGAAGAAGGCGCCCTGCTGTTGTTCCTCTTCAGCCTCGGTCACTCGCTCGAACATTATGCGATGGAGAAAGCCCGTAAATCCATCACGGCACTGGCTGATCTGGCGCCTAAAACAGCGTTGCTCAAAACCAATGGCGGCACGAAAGAAGTAGAAACATCGGAGCTCAAAGCCGGTGATATTATCGTGGTAAGGCCCAACACTAAAATATCTGCAGACGGCATCGTGGTTGCCGGCGCCAGCAGCGTAGACCAGGCGCCTATTACCGGCGAAAGCGTACCGGTGGATAAAATGCCGGTCGATGATCCGGCTAATGCATTACAACAGGTAAAAGAATTAAATGCCCGCTATAAAGTATTTTCCGGTTCCATCAACGGCAACGGCTCTCTCGAGATCATGGTGAGCCAGCCTGCCAGCGACTCCACTATTTCCCGGCTGGTGAAAATGGTGAATGAAGCACAATCCCAGAAGTCGCCCACACAGCAGTTCACCGACCGCTTCCAGCGCATCTTTGTGCCGGCAGTGCTGACACTGGTGCTCCTGCTATGTTTCGCCTTCCTTGTGCTCAACGAACCTTTCAGCGCCAGCTTCTACCGCGCTATGTCTGTGCTGGTGGCTGCCAGTCCCTGTGCGCTCGCTATCTCCACTCCCAGCGCGGTGCTCAGCGGTGTTGCCAGAGCAGCCCGCATGGGCGTGCTCATCAAAGGCGGCCGTCCGCTGGAAGACCTGGGCACTCTCACGGCGGTGGCTTTCGATAAAACCGGCACCCTCACCGAAGGCAAACCACGGCTGACCAACGTGATACCGATGAACGGCAGCAGTGAAACAGACCTCCTCCAGGCTGCCGTGGCAGTGGAAGCCCTCAGCGACCACCCGCTGGCCAAAGCCATCGTACGCGACGGTAAAGCCAAACTCGGCGATACGGCCGTTCCGGAAGCACAGCAGCTGGAAGCCGTACTGGGCAAAGGCATCAAAGCTACCTGGCAAGGCGCTCCCGTATATATCGGTAACCTCGCCCTCTTTGAATCGCTCGATGAATACCGCCCCTCCACAGAACTGACCACTCAGGTACAGGAACTGGAACATGGCGGTCACACCACCATGGTGGTGCGAAAAGGGACTGTTTATGCCGGTATCATTGCGGTAATGGACACACCACGCCCGGAGGCGGCAGAAGTGCTTAAAACGCTTAAAAGTGCGGGAATACGGCGCATGATCATGCTCACCGGCGACAACCAGCAGGTGGCGGATGCGGTAGCTCAACAAATTGGCCTCACCGATGCCTGGGGCAGCCTGCTGCCGGAACAAAAAGTGGAAGCCATCCAAAAACTCGCCCGCGATGAACATAAAGTCGCCATGGTAGGCGACGGTGTCAACGACGCCCCAGCCATGGCCAACAGCACGGTCGGCATCGCTATGGGCGCTGCCGGTTCAGATGTGGCCCTCGAAACGGCGGATATCGCGCTGATGGGAGACAAACTCACCCTTCTGCCCTTCGCCATCGGCCTGAGCAGAACAGCCAGCAGGATCATCAAACAAAACCTCTGGATGAGCCTCGGCATGGTAGCCATCCTCATCCCCCTCACTATCACCGGCATCGCCTCCATCGGCCCGGCGGTAATGGCCCACGAAGGTTCTACGCTGGTAGTGGTGTTCAACGGATTACGACTCCTCACTTACAATAAAAAAATCCCGGGAAAATAACTCCGGGATTTTTTTTATTGCTGTAATATCTTCATGGATAATGCTTCCGCAAATACGTCGCTATCGCCGTCAAATGATGATTGTCATGTTCAGCAATAAAATACAACATATCAGCCAGCGATAACACCTGGCCCAACCGGGGATGCATCGCCTTTCTCTCCATATCTGCCGGCGAAAAATGTTCTACCTGTTTGAGGAAATTATCCCGCATCTGCCGGAAATGATACACCAGATCATTGATCGGATATTGATTGTGATGGGCCGCCACGGTGATTTTGTTTTCAGGGTCTGCCGGCGTCAGCGCCCGCCCCGCCCGCAGGTCTTCCAGCCGCTTGTCGTGCAACAGCTCGATATCTGAAAGATGGCCAATATGTTCTTTTACCGACCACTTGCCATTTTCGTGGACTTCCATGATGTCTTCCGGCACCCGCACCGTCGCTTCCTCCAGCCGGGGCGCAGTAGCGCGCAACCGCTCCATGAAAAAAGGAATGTAGTCAACCGTATGTCCAAACTGAAAGCGGCGATCAACCCATTTCAATAATTCCGTCATAATAAAATGCCTCCTATAACTGTAACGTCCTGCAAACGGAATTGTTGCCTGTTTTTCCGCTCATACATTTCCACTTGGGCATACCATGGGAAGCAGCTACCTTCATCCCATTATTCATTCCCCAAACAACTCCAACAGCGTTATGAGAAAGCTACTCCCCGTATGGCTGATGCTGGTGTCCGTACAGGTATTCGGACAAACGGCCACGCCTACCCTGAAATCTGTTCTACTGACACAACTCCGCAGCACACACAATAAGGCGGACTGGTTCGTGCCAGCCAACACTGCCGTGGCAGGCCTTACGGCTGAACAAGCCAACTGGAAAGACGGCAGCGGCAACCACTCTGTAGGCCAACTGGTGCAACATCTTGTGTTCTGGAACGAACGACAGCTCAACAAATTCCTCGGAAAAAACGTAAAAGACTTCAATGGCGACAACAACGAAACATTTGCCAGCGTTGACAAAGCAAGCTGGGAAACTGCGGTAAAAAAACTGGACGAAATACTCACCGGCCTGGAACAGTTCGTGGAAAAAGCAGATGATAAAACACTCGCTGCGGCCGCCGGAAACATCGCCAATATCTCCGCTCACAACGCCTATCATACCGGACAGATCATCTTCGTTCGCAAGGAACAAGGATCATGGAACCCGGAAAATGGCGTGAAATAATTACGAATTACGAATGGAGAGTCCACTTATAGAAAGGTTACTAAATAACCGGTTTATAAGTGGACTCTCTATTCGTAATCTGTAATTGATTACAACCAGTTGTGAAAACGCCGGATAAACCAGTTCTTCACGACTTGGGTCAACACACAATAACTTGCCAGGATAGCGAGCAGGAAAGGGAAATATTGGATCGGCAGCGGCTGCATTTTCAATGCTGCTGCCAGCGGACTGAATGGCAACAAAACTCCAATGGCCATCACCAGCGTTGTCAATGCCAGCACAGGCGCGGTAGCCCAGCTCTGGATAAACGGCACTTTACGCGTACGGATCATATGCACGATCAGCGTTTGTGATAACAATCCTTCTATAAACCAGCCACTCTGGAAAAATGCCTGATGCTCCGGTGTATTGGCCTTGAAAAAGAAAAACAACAGGGCAAAGGTCAGGTAATCAAAAATGGAACTGATAGGTCCGATAAAAAACATAAACCGCGCAATACCAGAGGCGTCCCACTTTTTCGGTTCTTCGAGATATTCTTTGTCCATGCGGTCCCAGGGAATGGCTATCTGGGAGATATCATACAACAGGTTTTGTACCAGCAACTGAATAGGCAACATCGGCAGGAACGGCAGGAACGCGCTGGCCCCCAACATGCTGAACATGTTACCAAAATTACTGCTGGCGGTCATCTTGATGTACTTGATGATGTTCCCAAATGTCCGCCGGCCGTAGATCACGCCTTTCCGCAATACGGTCAGGTCTTTTTCCAGCAAAATGATATCCGCACTTTCTTTGGCGATGTCTGTCGCTGTGTCTACGGAGATGCCTACATCTGCCTCACGTAGAGCGGCAGCGTCGTTGATGCCGTCGCCCATAAAACCAACGGTATGGCCCTTCTGCTGTAATACTTTCACCACACGGGTTTTCTGTAGCGGACTTAGTTTGGCGAAGATGCTGATGTTGTCGATTTCTTTTGTCAACTCGACATCGCTGATATTGTCCAAATCCGGCCCCAGCAAGATATTGTTGATCGGTATCCCCACATCCCGGCATATCTTTTTGGTCACGATCTCATTGTCGCCGGTCAGCACTTTCAGGGTAATGCCCAACTGGTGCAATGCTTCGATGGATGGTTGAGCGGAAGGTTTGGCGGGGTCGAGAAAACCAATGAAGCCGGTCAGCGTCATGTTGTTTTCATCGGCCACGCCGTAAGTAAGTGCACGGTTGTCAAACTCTTTAATGGCGACCAGCAACACGCGCAGCCCTTCTTCATTGAGCTTGCGCGAAATACGAAGGATATGGTTGCGCATTCCTTCGTCCAGTACCATCACGTTATCATTTTCTGGGTGCAGTTCCTTGTCTTCTCCGGGGTTAAAAGCATGTGAACAAAGGGCCAGCATCTCTTCCACGGCGCCCTTGCAGATGAGCAGGTGTTTGCCGTTGCGCTGCTGCAATATTACTGACATGCGGCGGCGCTGGAAATCGAATGGTATTTCATCTATCTTGGTAAAACGGTTGCCCGCCTGAATATGCTCATGTACTTCCACATGTTCCAGCACCGCCTGGTCCAGCAGGTTTCTCAGCCCCGTCTGATAGTAGCTGTTGAGATAAGCCCATTTGAGCACTTCTTCATCGTCCTGCCCAAGTACATTCAGATGCCTTTCCAGTACTATTTTGTCAATGGTGAGCGTACCGGTTTTATCGGTGCACAGGATATCCATAGCGCCGATATTCTGAATGGCATTCAGCCTTTTTACGATCACTTTGCGTTTGCTCATGCTCAATGCGCCTTTGGCCAGGTTGGCGGTAACGATCATGGGCAACATCTCTGGTGTGAGCCCTACGGCAACGGCTATAGCAAAAAGCAAAGCGGAGATCCAGTCGTGTTTTACCAGCCCGTTGATGACGAAGATCAACGGCACCATCACCAGCATAAAACGGATAAGCAGCCAGCTTACGCTGTTTACACCTTTATCGAAACTGGTTTCTGCCCGTTTGCTGGTCAGTGTTTTACTAAAGGAACCAAAGTAAGTCTGATCACCGGTGTTGATGGCGATGGCCGTAGCAGCACCGCTCACCACGTTGGTGCCCAGGTAACAGGTGTTCTCCAGTTCAAAAGGCACACGGCGCTCTGCATCTGCGATGCTGAATTCCTGCTTCTCTACCGGCAGCGCTTCCCCGGTAAGCATAGCCTGGCTGACAAACAGGTCTTTCGATTGCAGCACCCGGCAATCCGCAGGTATCATGTCACCGGCAGACAACAGGAAAATATCTCCGGGCACAATCTCCTGGATGGGTATCTCCTGTGCGCCTTCCGGGTTACGCAGCACCATGGCCGTGGTTTTCACCATGCCTTTGAGTTTCTCTGCGGCGCGGTTGCTGCGGAATTCCTGCCAGAAACGTAGTACGGAACTCAGTACCACCATCACACCTACTACGGTGACGGTCTTGTAGTCCTGTTCACCGGGAGCAGCCAGCCATACGTCCATGATAAAGGATATAATGGCAATCACTACCAGTACGCCGATAAATGGATTGATGAAAGCCTGTAATAATTGTTTGTACCAGGCAGGGGCTTTTTTGTGGGTGATTTCATTGAGGCCAAACAACCTGCGTTTGGTTTGTACCTGGTTTTCTGTCAGACCGCCTTCCTGGCTGTCCAACAGGGTCATTGTACCGGCCCTGTCGCTTCGCGCCACATGGCGGAGCTTTTTAGCTGCCAGTACATTAAATCCATCTGCTGTTACCTGTTGGGTAAAGGGTATATGCCGCCTGATGCTGCCTGCTGCTGTTCTGATCATGACTGTAGAATAATTTAATGGTCAGCCGGGGCGGTTTCTTATCAGGAAGAAAATAGGGCACCCTGGCTTACATTACCGGTATGTCCGGGTCCTGCGTCCATAGTGATAAATGTTTGTTGACAGGACAAAAATACTACAGCCTGCACTGGCAGGCTGTTAGAGGGGCTTTAGAAAAGTATTAGAAATTCATTAGAGCGGCAGCAATTATTTTCTGACCAGTTTGGTTATCTGATCGAGGTTGTAGTTGACTGCTGTAGGCACGCCGTCTTCTATGGTAGTTTTAGCATAGAGAATGTGTGACTTTAACACCAGCGTATCTCCTTTCCAGCTCACTTTGGCTGCCATCTCTTGTCCGGGTAAGGATCCATCCACGCCGGGAAGGGAAACGCTGGCGGCCTGGCTGTACAGCGAGTCATTAGCTCTCAGTTCGTATCCTGCGCTGCTTGCAGAAGCCGGCATCGTAACACCCCACGGTAGTTCCTGTGATGCCATGAGCGCTCCATTAATGTAAGTGGTACTCTTCACTTTTGTATCTACCGTATAACTGATATCTTTGGATGTCATCGTCCGATCATCAAAAGTAACGATGCCTTTGTTGCCGGTGCTGATATAGTCAATGTCGAGCAGCCCTTTAAAAGAACCCCCATCCTGATCAGTAAATGATGTGATCGACTGCCCCTTTAGTTCCACGCCGGCAAATTTCCATGTACCCATCAACTTATTCGAAGGATTGGTGCCTGGCGGATTTACAGTAGGGTCCGGATCGGGACCGGCCATCTCGTCTTTGGAACAGGAGGCAAATAGGAATACTGTAGATGCTAACAGGAATAGACAGGTACGGGTCATTGGAGTATTGTTTAAACAAATAATACAGCAAATTTAATACATATTATGAATATCCCATATTATCAACAAAAATCTTATCAACCGATAGATAGCTTATTTTTGTCCATATCTCTCAAAAACAGTTATCATGAAACCATATATCAACCGGTATCCTGAATGTGACTACAAAGGAAGAACAAGGGCATTGAGCGATGCCATGGAGCTTCTCCAGGGCAAGTGGAAGGTACTGATCATCGCAGTCCTCTGTTGCCGCGGACAGAAACGTTTCTCTGAACTGCATCAGGAAGTGGAGGGCATCAGCGCCAAAATGCTGACACGGGAACTCCAGGTACTGGAACTGAACCTGCTGGTGACACGCACCGTTTGTTCCACTAAACCTGTAACGGTAAAATACGAGATTACGCCCTACGGAAAAACCCTTGAAAAAATTGTTTTCCAGCTGATGGACTGGGGCAAGGAGCATCGCCGCTATATTATGGCGTCTACTCAGCCTGTAAACTCCTGACCGGGTTCTGCATAGCTGTCTTCACTGCCTGGTAACTGATCGTTGCCAATGCAATCAGCACTGCCATGCCGCCGGCCAGTACAAACACCCACCAGTGAATGTCCGTATGGTAAGGAAATTGGTCCAGCCAATGCGCCATAATTCCCCACGACAACGGAAATGCGATGACTGCCGATAACAGTACCAGCTTCAGGAACTCCATCGACAATAACCGGGCAATCCCTGTTACGCTGGCGCCCAGCACCTTGCGGATGCCAATCTCTTTGGTCCTGCGCTCCGCCGTATAGGCTGCAAGGCCAAATAACCCCAGACAGGAAATAACAATAGCCAGCGTAGCAAATATCCTGGACAACCGGCCTATCAGCTGTTCACTGCTGAACATGGCATTGAACTGTTCATCTACAAAACGGAAAGCAAACGGATAACCGGGATTATCTTTCAGCATCACCTGCTCAATACTTTTCACCGCCCGTTCCGGATCGGCATTAGCTGCCATACGGATATACATCACCCGGGGATCATTGTCCCGCTTGAAGAAAGCCACCGGGTCAGGCTTGCCATATATGTCTCCGTACACATAATCTTTGACGATCCCTACAATGCGATAAGGTTGGTAATTAGTCTCCTCGCCCTCCGGGATCAACAGGTTCCTGCCGATGCTCCCTTCAGCACCCATCAACCGGGAGAGCGATTCGGTGATCACCACGCTGAAGCTGTCTACCGTAGCGCCAGGCAGGAAGTCCCTCCCCTCTTTCAGCTCCATGCCGGAGGTAGCGAAGAATCCCGGTGTAATACTCCTGTTGGAGATCAGGAAACCGCTTTCCGGTGATCCCGGCCAACGGAAGGCATTGGTGTTATTCCCTCCTTCAATGGTGACATGATCAGACATGGCCGCATTCTCGATGAGGCCCGTATTCAGCAGGTCCTGGCGGATGGCCGCAAAGTCCTGTCCCATTCTGCCGGTAATATTCATTTCCAGCAGTTTGTCTTTGTTATATCCCAGCTTCCTGTTTTTCACATGTTCTATCTGCTGATAGATGATGATAGTGGAAATAATCAATACAATAGATACCGTGAATTGCACTGTTACCAGTCCTTTGCGGATAATAGCAGCACTACCGCCGGGCATTTTGATGCCCTTCAGCACCGCTACCGGGTTAAAGGATGACAGATACAGAGAGGGATAGCTGCCTGCCATCAATCCGGTTACCACTGCGATGGCCAGCAATGCGGTCCAGTGCAACGGATGTTGCAGGCCTAATGCAATCTGTTTGCCTACCATGGCATTGAATGCCGGTAACAACAGGCTGATGAGCACCACGGCCAACAGCGTGGCCACAAAAGACATCATCATGGCCTCTCCGATAAATTGCGCGATCAGCTTACCTTTGCCAGCGCCCAGCACTTTGCGTACCCCTACTTCCTTGGAACGTTTCTCACTACGCGCAGTGGCCAGGTTCATAAAATTGATACAGGCTATTAAAATGATGATCCAACCTATAATAGTGAACAATCGTACATACCCGATACGTCCACCCGTCTGCTTTCCATCCACGAAGTCGCCGCGCAACCGCCAGTCATTCATCGTAAACAAAAAGGGTGTGGTAACAGCTCTTTGGAATTTTGCTTTCACATATGCCGCCAGCTGCCGGTTGAGCGCTGTCACATCCGTTCCTGGTACTACTTCCACGAAATTATTGATCGCATTATTATCCCACGATGTCAGCCATTTGTTCTGATTAAAATAAGTCTGGAAAGGCGCCAGCCATTCAAACTTCAGCGTGGAGTTTTGCGGCAGGTCCTTCAGGACACCTGTCACCATATATTCCTGCTTGTTGTCCATCTTCAGCATCTTACCAGTTACGTTGGTGGTTTGCCCGAAAAATTTCCGTGCAGCCCTTTCCGTTATAACGAGGGAATAAGGCTGCGTAAAAGCAGAACGGACATCTCCTTCCACAAAAGGAAAGGTGAACATGCTGAACAGGGTACTGTCTGCATACATCCCGGATGCGTAATAAGCCGTGCTACCGTTGTTGAACATCGTAGACACCGGCTCCTCCGTTGTACGGCAGACATTGGCTATACCAGGAAATTCCGCTTTTATCGCAGGGCCCATCGGCCCGGGGGTAGACCAGAAAGTACGCTTGTAGCCGTCATACTGCCAGTGCTGTAAAACGGCATACAGCCGGTCTTTCTTTTCATGCATACTGTCGTATTGCACTTCATCTTCCACCCATAGGAAGATAATACCGGCGCAGGCGATGCCTGTCATCAACCCGAAAATATTCAGGAAGCTGTATACTTTGTTCTTCCATAAACTGCGGACAGCGGTCCGGATATAGTTGGTAATCATGATGACAGATTTTCCAATCGGATGCCAACAATAAATATATTAATATCCAACAACATACATATCGCACAATATGAAAAATGTCCGCTTTTGATACAGGTTTTGTTCAATTGCGGATAGATCATAAACAACACCGGCCAACCTGTGGAGCGGATACTCAGGCTGGCCGGTGCTATGATAATATAGTAATCATTGTGCGAGATAGGTGGGATCATCTCTCAGGTCCATCCGCATTTCGATCAGGTGCTTTTTAAATCCTGCTTTTTCATAAGCCCTTACAGCGGCTTCATTGTCACTATAAACGTCCAGGCGCATTTCCAGTACATCCTGTAAATAAGCCCATTCTTTCAGAAAGGCGAGGATCCTGCCATTGATACCTTTACCACGATAAGCAGGATCTACATACAGGAAGCCTACGTATGCCTGCTTATCATGTTTGAGATAAGGCCGGGTGGCAGGCTCTATGCGGCAATATCCGGATGCGATGATCTGCGTGCCTGCTACTGCCACTACCACCTCCACATTGTCGGCTGCTATCATTTTAGCGATATCGTAATAACTAATAGCACCATCCTGCAGGGTGGGGTCATAAGGCCTTTCTGCTGTAATAATGCCCTGCTCGAAAGTAAGCAGCAAAGGCAGGTCTTCCTTTACAGCTTTTCTTATCGTGATTTCCATATGTGCTGATTGGATTTTTGTTAACAGATAAACATTCACTTTATAGGATAGTAAATGTCGGACTTTATCTGTTCAAACCCAACTATTCAGACCGTAAACTGTGCGCCGGATTCACCAGCGCAGCGCGTATACTCTGGAAGCTTACCGTCAGGAAAGCGATCACCAGCACCAGGACAAAAGGAATGGCAAACAGCCACCAATACAGCTCTGTCCGGAAGGCATAACCTTTCAGCCATTGTGTAACGCTGAACCAGGCCACCGGCGTAGCTACGCCGAAAGCGATCACGATCAGCACGGCGAATTCGCGGTACAACAACCGGACAATCTCTGCTACGGAAGCACCCAGTATTTTACGGATACTGATCTCTTTGGTCCGCTGCACAATGGTGAAGGAGGCCAGCCCAAACAAACCAAGACATGCCACCAGAATGGCCAGTGCCGTGAAGATGCCGAACACTTTTCCGAAGCGCTGGTCAGCTTTGTATTGCTCATCAAAATGTTCATCCAGGAAAAAATATTCAAACGGGTTGGATGGAAAGAAAGTATTCCAGTTCCGTTGTACCGTTGCAATGGTAGCACTGATATTATCCGGCGATAGGCCAACGGAAATATATCCCTTCACATCGGCACGCAGCCGGAGGATCAATGGCTCATAAGCGTCATGCAGGGACTGTTGATGGAAATCCTCTACTACGCCGGCAATCCTCAGCGTGTCGCCCCAGAAGAAAACAAGCTTGCCAATAGCCGCTTCCGGGCGATCGAAGCCCAGCCTGCGGATACCGGTCCTGTTGAATACCACGGCGCCCTCTGCGCCATCCATGCCAAAGTCACGGTCAAAATTACGGCCCGCTATCAGCTTCAGGTGATAGGAAGGCACGTAGTCATAGTCGACGTAAATGGCGCGGAACTGTTTGCCCTCATTTCTGTTTTGCTCAATCAGGCGTATACCACCGGCATTTATGGACGAAGCTTCGCCGGGCACGATGGATGATACGGTTACACTATGGATGGTGGTTTCACGCATCAATTGTTCTTTGAAAGCCAGTTGTTGTCTCATCCGGGTAGAATCGGTGGAAATGATAGGTGGTTTTATCACCAGCGTTTGCGCAATGTCTATCCCCAACTGCTGCGAACGCATAAACTGTATTTGTTTAAAGACAGTGAGCATGCCTACCAGCAAAAATAAAGAAGCGGCAAACTGCACCACTACCAATGATCTGCGCAACGTACTGCCCTGGCGGGAAGAGATAGCCTTGCCCTTCAATACCACCACCGGTTTAAAACGGGAAAGCACAAACGCCGGATACAAACCCGACAGGAATGACCCCACCACAAACAGCGCACTTAATACGGTCCAGAAAAGCCGGTCATACAACAGTGAAAAAGATAACTGCTGACCTGTTACACTGTTAAAAAGCGGAATGGAAAAAACAACCAGGAACAGTGCCGTGATAACAGCCATCCCGTTCAGCATCACAGATTCGATCATGAACTGCGCCACCAGTTGCGACCTGCGCGAGCCGATCGCTTTGCGTACGCCCACTTCCACCGCCCTGTTGATAGCACGGGCTGTGGCGAGATTGATATAGTTGATCCAGGCGATGGCAATAATAAACAACGCAATCCCCATCAACAGATATACCGTGTTGCCCTGACCGTTAGTTTCTGTTTCCATCATCAGGTGGGAATAAAGATGTATGTCCTTTAACGGCTGGAGATAATATTTTGTCGTAAACTCCTTCGGTACGTCCCCATAGTATTTGGCCACCAGCCCCGGGAACTTTGCCTCCAGCTTCTGAGGATTGGAGCCCTGCCGGAGCAACAGGTAGGTTAAACAACCATCCCACTGCCATCCTGTTTCAGGATCATCCGGCTTCACGATGTCCAGGTAGGTAGCATAGGAGTACAACGCTTCTGCCTTCAGGTGGGTATTGGAAGGCATATCCCTGAATACGCCCGTCACCTTTAAAACACGGCGATAATTTTGACGGACTATTTTACCAATGGGATCTTCCTGTCCAAACAGTTTATGGGCGATGCGCTCTGAAAGCACTACCGTATTGGGTTCTGTAAGGGCTGTTTTGGCATCTCCGCTGATGAGCGGGGTGGAAAATACCGTAAAATAAGCGCTGCTGGCACAATACACCGATGATACTTTGACGCTTTTTTCGTCATTGTCCAGCATTGCCTCATTTAGTTTGACCAGCTTTACATATTCTTCTATTTCCGGAAAAGCTTCCTTGAAATGATTGCCGACCGCAAAAGCCCCGGCAGCCCAGCTGGTACTTAACTGCCCTTTCTCATAACGCTCCTGCCGCACCCTGTAGATACGGTCACCTTTTTCCTGGGAGCTCTCGTAACTTAATTCGAACGCCACATATTGCAGGATCAGCAGGGAAGCGGCGATACCAATCGCCAGCCCCATAATATTAATGGCAGAAAACACCTTGTTACGGCTGATATTCCGCCAGGCAATCTTGATATAGTTTTTCAGCATATGAAGAAAAATTGGCACCCGTGAGATCACAATAAATCTGCCACCAGCTGGTGGCCCTGCCAGATGGGATATAGCGGCAGGCAGGCCCCCCGAACTGTTTCGTTACCGCACACCGCCTGTCCGATAATGAACGTTTCTTTTTACCTTTATGATATGTACCGGCAATACAAACCGCATCCACTACTGGAACCATATATAGATGCCTACTGGACCGTTACGTCGGCCACAGGGTCCGCGGCTGTAGGCCGTATACTGCCCGATGGCTGTGTAGACATCATCTGCAACCTGGGTGATGCTACCATCAGTGATGCCGGCACCCCGCAACAGCAGTTGCTCCTCTCTGAAAAAGCATACCTGATCGGTACCATGACGCGTTACTCGGATTCCTGTCAACCAGGAGCTGCCCGCATGATCGGTATCCGCTTTAAGCCCGCCGCTTTTAACTCATTCTTCCGGTTGCCCTTGCAGGATACCGCAGATGAATGCATTGAGTTCGGACAGGAGCTGATCACACTGCTCCTGCAGGCCGGCGACAACTTTATTACTGTGCTGGACAAATACTTCCTGGAACGCAATACCCATGCATCTCTTGATATGTTGCCCATCGTAGACACCATCTACAAGCATCAGGGCTGTATCAGGATCGGAGACCTCGCCCGTGCCCATTTCCTCACGCCCCGGCAGCTGGAACGGCAGTTCCTCAAACATACCGGCGTCAGCCCTAAGGCATTTGCCAATATCGTGCGCTACCAGACCGTGCACCGCCATATCCGTAATAACCCCGGCAGCAGCCTGCTGCAAATAGCCTTTGACTACGGCTATTATGACCATTCCCATCTGACCAACGAAATCCGGAAATATACCGGTAAAGCCCCGTCCACCTTTATGGAGAAAGGTGCCGCAGAGAAATAACCGGCGGATGAAAACTGCCTATCAAAAAAAATCTCAAAATAATTGTCCGTGTTTAGAAGTGGTTAACAAATGTCAACTTGATAAGCTGTATTCTTGCAACATGGTTAATCGCTAAAAAACCGGATGATATGCCAGGGCAACCGTATTTCACCAATGAGGGCGGCACATGGATGTTTCATCAGCCAGCTGTACTGGTCACCTATCACAGTGAGCTGCTGCACGCAATGGACATGATGCATACAAGGCCACTGGCCGCGGAGAGAATATTCCGTAAAATTATCCTGGCCTGTGGCAACAGCCATATCGATGCACTGCTATCGCTGGCCGTGGTCCTGAACAGGACCGGCCGGCATATAGAAGGGAATGCCCTTATGCACAGGGCACACCTGATCTGTATAGAAGCACTGCCGGCGGAGTTCCGGCCAGGCACCGATCATGTTTATTGGTGCATGCTGGAAAACCGGCCTTTTCTACGCGCCCTCCATGCGGTCATTCCAGAGTACATCAAAGAAAAACATTATGAAAGAGCGTTGGATAAAATCAATTTCCTGTTAAAGATCAACCCACAGGATGATACCCTCGCCACCGCGCTCCTGCCGTTGTGTTACATGCACCTGGGCCGGTATGAAGCATACATCGCCTGGTATCAGCAGCAACCCGCCGGCAGCCACACGCTGGAAAATACTTTTTTTTCTTTCCTGGCCTTCTATAAACTGGGCCTGACAACACAGGCTAAAGAACGGTTCCTCGAAGCACAGCAAGCCTGGCCTCATATGGCAGCAGAGCTGCTGAAGTCCAGTCACCAGTTTCCTACAGATGAGTTCGCGGAATATCAGGCGCAAATACCGCCCGGTAGCAGACAGGAAGCTTTTGTTTGTTGGCTCGCCTCCAGAGAATTATGGCAAAGGGAAAAGGGATTGAAAAAATTTATCCGTTCCATCACAGGAGCACCCGCAGGCCTCCCCTGATATCCGGTTACTGCGAAGAACGGATATGCAACGTAGTACCTTTATAATAGTAATCCACCGCACTGCTGTATTTCACCACGTTCATAAAGGCATCCAGCGACTGGCAAGGGTCCATGCAGCCGGTAAAGCGGCGTCCTGACATTTCGGGCTCATCAAAAATTACCTTGATCGCAAAACGTTTGTCAATCATTCCCCTGATGTCATTCAGAGAGGCGTCGTGAAAAGTATAAACACCATTCTTACGTTTTGCATTATGCAACTGCCTGTTAAGCGGGTCATGAAAAACTGCCGCAGCTGTTCTTTCATTAATGGCCAGCAGATGGACCAACTCTTTCTCATGCTGCTTTTGCCACCAGGCGCTCCAACACAGCCCCGCCAGGATAATGCTGATGCATATGCCGGGGATCCTGTAATTATACGATTTAGCTTCATCCTCCTGCATTAATTCATCTTCCACGGCTAACCATCCTGCACCGGCATCCGTTACATCTTTTTTAGGGTCAATCTTGCCCTCCCTCATCAAACGCCGGTATTCCTGGGCTACCCGCCGGGCATTGGGTACCTGGTCCATCAGGTCAAACAGCTCTTTGGTTTCTTTGTTGCTCAATGTCAAGTGTTTTTGAGTATCAAAACATCAGTGGTACCCACACGGGTACCGGTTATCAATAGGTATAGTATAAAAAGCCGACAATACAGGCCTGCCGGATTTACGGCATCAGGCCCCGTAAACATAATACGGATAGTTCGCTATAAGGGTTGTCATAGTAAGGGTATCTTCTTCTCATCATACAATCATCCTAAACTCCCGGATAATTATCTACGGGATATCAATTGCTACGCTATCGTTGTGATTTCATTTACTTGTTCGTTGTACCTATTTGCTGCCAGCACCTTCTCTGCTGCATGTTCCCTTGGTTTCGCCCTTCAGCTCAGGGTCTCTACACTGATTTTCCGTGTATCATTAAGATATCAGTAGTATAAACGATAAATAATACCATCCGGATTTAAACTATGATAAACATGATTATTACTGATTCCCCTGATTCGCGATTTTTCGCAGCCATCGGCCCTGTAACTATTCTATGTTGATGATACCATATATCCATCCTAACATATTTCAGTTAGTCCCGGGTTACCTCAACTTATCATCATCAGTAAAAAGTACCATCAAATATAAATATATTATACTTTATAATTAAATTATATTCAACAATACCAACAAAAGATATATATGTGTATGTAACAACGTAGCCCAGGGCTTCAGCCCTGGGTACAGGTTTGCTTTAGAATTAATCCCTACTTTTGTCGCACCTGCTTTCAGCAGGCTACTGCAGTTATTTTACAACAGTTATTTTACAGAATGAAAGTGCTGATCATAGAAGATGAACCTTCCTTACGCAACAGTATCCGTGAATACCTGGAACACCAGGGCTTTATCTGCGAAGTGGCGGCAGACTTCAGGGAGGCGATCGATAAAGTGACCGATTATGAATATGACTGCATCGTAGCAGACATTGGCCTGCCTTTCGGCAGCGGCCTCGATGTGATCCGTGAACTCAAGTCACTGAAATCCAAAGCCGGCATCATCATCATCTCCGCGAAAGACTCCCTCGAAGATAAACTCAGCGGCCTGGAACTTGGCGCCGATGACTACCTCACCAAACCGTTCCATCTCTCGGAGCTGAATGCCCGCATCAACGCACTGCTGCGCCGCAAAAATTTTGATGGGAACACCAGCATCAGCTTCTTCGAAATCACCGTCATCCCCGCTTCGAAAACAGTACTGGTACATGATAAATCCATTACATTAACCGGTAAGGAATACCAACTGCTGGTCTACTTCATTGCCAATCAACACCGGGTAGTCACCAAATCAGCCCTGGCCGGGCATCTCTGGGGCGATGCCTACGATCAGGCCGGCTCGTACGATTTTATCTACACCCATATCAAAAATCTCCGCAAAAAAATGATGGAAGCCGGCGGAGAAGACTATATCAAAACCGTATATGGTACCGGATACCGTTTCGGCTAAACTGAAATGCGCTGCATGAAACTGCTCACCAAAACTACCTTGTACTTTATCATCATCATGTTGCCGGTGTTTGCTGGCGGCGCCTTCTTCCTGTTCCATAAATTCAACAAAGAAATCAAACACGAAACAGATGAAGAGCTGGCCAATGATCAACGGGAATGGCTGCGTTATCTCGACACCGCCAGCCTTGACAATCCCATCTTCCGCTTCCAGACGCAGGAGTTTCAGCTCACTCCTACCGATCAACCGGTACAGAAAAAATTTAAATTCAAAGGCGTCACCCTGTACCAGGAAACGGAAGACGCCCGCGCCCCTTTCCGGGAACTGTCACAAGTGATCAGCATCCATGGGAAACACTACCAGATGATACTGCGTAAATCCATGATCGAAAAAGATGATCTGCTGAAAAATATTATCTACGTCATGCTGTTCGCCTTCGGCGGACTGCTCATTTTCGTTATTCTTTCCAACTGGTTCATCAGCCGTAATGTATGGCGCCCCTTCTATCACTCACTGGATAAAATCCGGCTGTTACAGCTCAATAAGATGGAAGCACGGCGCTTTGCCGCTACCCCTACGCATGAATTTAATCAGCTCAACGAAGCACTTAACCAAATGACGGACCGCATCCATCAGGACTATATCAACATGAAAGAACTGACGGAAGATGCCGCACACGAAATGCAAACACCGCTCGCCATCGCGCAGAGCAAACTGGAACTACTCCTTCAGGACGAAAACCTGTCAGAAGATCAGCTGAAAAATATCGGTCAAACCAGCGAAGAGCTGCAACGCCTTTCCCGGCTCAATCATAACCTGCTGCTGCTCGCCAAAATAGAAAACCAGCAGTACCCCGTGACCGAACAACCAGACCTGCATCAGGTCCTCATCCAATACCTATCCCTGTTTGAAGAACTCATCCGGGAAAAGGAACTGACCGTGGAGACGCACCTCGTCCCCACCGCACCATGGCCCCTGCATCCTGCACTGGCAGACATCCTGATCAGCAACCTGCTGGGCAATGCCATCAAATACAACTATCACGAAGGCCGTATCCATATCACGCTCACAGCCCAAACCTTTACCATCTCCAACACCAGTAACCTGCCGGAAATACCGCCCGCCGATGTATTTCAGCGGTTCAGGAAAAGTAACCAGGGGTATTCCAATTCCAACGGACTGGGACTTGCCATCGTCAAAAAGATAGGAGAATCCTATCATATTCAGGTCTCCTATCAATACGTCAACGGCCTGCATATTTTTACCGCTTCCTGCTAGTACAGATTTGCACCAGATTGTATTTCTTTCTTTGTGATGTCAAAAAGAATCCATCATCAAAGTTGTACATCCATGCGACCGCTTATTGTAACCGGAGCCCTTTGTATCACCATGCTAACTGCCGCTGCGCAGCAGCGTGTAACCGCTCCCGTTAAAGACACCCTGCACAGGGACACTATCAGCAAAGTATCTGATCTGAATGAAGTCATTATTTCATCTACCCGCAATAACAGCCGCATTGCAGACCTTCCAATGAAAGTGGAAATACTGGGCCGCGAAGAAATGATAGAAGAAAGCGGTATCAAACCCGGCAATGTGACCAGTATCCTCGGCGACCTCTCTGTTATACATATCCAGAACACATCAGCTGTCAGCGGCAACAATGCCATCCGCATGCAGGGACTGGACGGTAAATACACCCAACTGCTACGCGACGGTATGCCTGTATATGAAGGTCTCAGCGGCAATTTCGGCGTATTGGCCATTCCGCCCCTCGACCTGAAGCAGGTAGAAATCATCAAAGGCTCTGTGTCCACCCTGTATGGTGGCGGCGCCATCGCCGGCATGATCAACTTCGTGGCCAAAACGCCAGGTTCAAAACCGGAACTGACCATCCTCGCCAACCGCAGCACGCTGAAAGAAACCAATGGCAACGTATGGTATTCCCAACGTTATGGTAAAACTGGCCTCACCCTCTTTGCCGGCGTCACTACCCAAAACCCGGTGGATGTGAACGATGACGGTTTCAGTGATGTGCCCCGCGTACGACAATACCTCATTCATCCCCGCTTTTTCTGGTACCCCAACGCCAATACCACGCTCATAGCGGGTTACACCGGTACCATCGAAAAAAGGGAAGGCGGCGATATGCAGGTGCTCAACCATCATGCAGACAACCTGCATGCCTATACGGAAAGCAACAACAGCGAACGTCATAGCGCCGATGTGCAATTCACCCGCAAAAACCTGGGTGGCGGCACCCTCACCGTAAAAGGCGTAGGCAGTTTCTTTCATTTGGAAAATATCGCAGGCAACTTCCCGCTGAACGGCCAGCAAACCAATACCTACCTGGAAGCGGCCTACAACAAAAAAAGCGGCCGGCACGACTGGGTCGTGGGCCTCAACAATACCGGCGAAATATACCGCCGCGCTAACGGAGACAGCACCCTGCTGGGCAACTACACCTACAACACCATGGGCGTCTTCGCGCAGGATGGCTACCATTTCTCAGACAAGGTAATGGCAGAAGCAGGTCTCCGTGCCGACTACCACAACGTATTTGGCTGGTACGTACTGCCTCGCCTGGCATTCGTATACAAACCACTGGAAGGCCTCAGCCTGCGCCTCAGCGGTGGCACCGGCTACAAATCGCCCGCCATCTTCTCCGCGCAAACACAGACCATCGGCTACCGCAACCTGCTGCCGCTGGCTGCCGGACTTAAATCTGAAAGAAGCGAAGGCATTAACTTCGATGGCAATTACCACACAATGCTGGGCGATATAGACGTTACCGTTAACCAGGCGCTCTACTACACCCATATCAAAGACCCCATTCTGCCGGTAAGTAACGCTGCCGATCTCAACAAAGTGATACTGGCCAATCAGCCGTATGCCGTTAACAGTCTGGGTACCGATACCTACGTGCGAATGGAGCTTGACCATCTGGAGCTGTACCTGGGCTACAACCACACAGTGTCCAAATACACGGACGCAGCCTCCACCAAAGTGGCTTTTGCTCCACAGGACAAGTTCGCCGCTACCCTCGCCTACGAGATAGAAGAGAAATGGCGCTTCGGTATCGAAAACAGCTGGATAGGCAACCAATACCTGGAAAACAACCAGAAAGCGCCTAATTACTGGTTCTGGGCAGCCATGGTGTCACGTAAGCTGGGTGAGCACGTAACGCTGGTACTGAACTGCGAAAACGTATTCGATGCGCGTCAGGGAAAACACATGCCGCTGTTCACCGGTCCTGTCAGCAATCCTCAGTTTGCACAGCTGTGGGGCCCTATAGACGGCCGTACCATCAACCTGTCGGTTAAATTTGATCTGTAACAATTTCTGCTTTTTCTTTCCGGGAACGGCGTACCTTTGCGGCCACATTTATACAGCAATGAAATCTGCAAAAAATCGGTACGCCGTTCTTTTCGGCTTTACCGGCCTATTCTTAGTACTGTCATTTTTAGTACGTACCGCGTTGTTAATCTGGGCCTCCCCTCAAGCTGGCCTTTCCCTTAGCGGTATCTTTTCTGCCTATGCAAAAGGCTTCGTATACGATGCAGGCGTAGCACTCTTCTTCACCATCGCTTATGCCCTGTATCTGTTACTGTTGCCACAACGGCTTAACAACACCGTCTTCAACCGCGTTTTCACTTATACCGGTTTTTTCCTCGCCCTGATGATCGTGATTTTCTCGTTTTTCGCAGAGTTCACTTTCTGGGGAGAATATGCCGGCCGGTTCGACTTTATCGCGGTAGACTATCTCATCTACACATATGAAGTGATCAGTAACATCAACCAGTCGTACCCGCTGCCGTTGCTCATTGGCGGCGTATTGCTGGCTACCGCGCTGCTCACCTGGTGGTGCAATCGCCGGGGCATGTTCCGCAACAGTTTCCAGTCACGCACGCCCTTCTCCAAACGGATAGGGATCTTCGCCCTGTTGCTGGGTGGTGTTCTGGCACATGCTTTTCTGATCAGCAATGCGTGGGCAGAAAAAAGTAAAAACCGTTACCAGCAGGAGCTGTCCAAAGCAGGCATCTACTCATTTATATCCGCCTATCTCAACAATGAGCTGGCTTATGATAAATATTACCTGCTGGAAGATGATAACAAAGCTTTCGCTACCATCCGTCAGCAGCTGCAATCACCCGATGCACAGTACCTGGAAAACGGCCACAGTATCTATCGTAGCATTACCGATACTGTTACAGCGGTAAAGCCGAACATCATCATGATCACCATCGAGAGCTTCAGCGCCGATTTCATGACCCGCTTCGGTAACAAACAACATATCACGCCTGTACTGGACAGTATCGCACAACAAGGAATACTCTTTACCAATATGTACGCCACCGGTACCCGTACCGTACGCGGGATGGAAGCACTCACACTCGCCGTACCGCCTACGCCTGGTCAAAGCATCGTACGCCGCCGCAACAACGAAAATCTCTTTTCCGCCGCCTCCATCTTCCGGAAAAGCGGTTATGAAGCCACCTTCTTTTATGGTGGTGACGGATACTTCGATAACATGAACAAATTCTTCGGTAATAATGGTTACGATATCACCGACCGTCTTCGCCACCGCCTTGTAGATGACAAGCTGGCCTCCAAACGGACCAATATCCCCGACAGCGCCGTGCAGTTTGAAAATGCCTGGGGCGTTTGTGATGAAGACATCTATAAAGCAGCGATTAAAAGCGCTGATGAAAAGTATGCCGCCGGCAAACCTTTCTATGATTTTATCATGACCACCTCCAACCACCGCCCCTTTACCTATCCCGGTGGCAAAATTGATATCCCTTCCGGTACCAGCCGCGAAGGTGCTGTAAAGTACACCGACTATGCCATTGGCCAGTTCCTGAAAGCTATCCAGGACAAACCCTGGTATAAAAACACGGTCATTATTCTCGTGGCTGACCACTGCGCCAGCAGTGCCGGTAAAAACGAGATAGAGATCAGCAAATACCATATCCCCTGTATTTTCTTCAATGTGCCTGACACCACGCCACAGGAAATACCGGTGATGTGCTCCCAGATCGATATCTACCCAACGCTGCTGAAAATGTTACACTGGTCTTACAATACTAATTTCTATGGTAAAAATGTGCTCGACAGCAGCTATCAGCCGCGCGCTATGGTGAGCACCTATCAGAAACTGGCTTACCTCGAAACAGGTAAAATGGTGATTCTCAGTCCGCAGCAGAAAGCCCAGTGTTTTTCCTGGAGCCCGGCCAAAAACGAAGAACAGCCAATACCGATGGACAACACACTGCTGTCACACAGCGTTGCCCATTATCAAACCGCTTACTCCCTGTTTAAAAACAATGGCATGCGGAAATAATAAGATACTTATCTGATGTTTTTTTGTATATTTAATGAGGGGATTGCCTTAGGCAATCCCCTCTCCTGTTCCATAACCGTCCGCCAGCCTGAGAAACCTTTTTCATCATAAAAAGCATGCAGCCTTTGCCAGGTGCATGCCGTGAATGTGCCCAAACCTCTAAACCTGATCGCATGCTGGTGAATCCCTTTTCTGGCAACAGTTCCAGGAGCTTGCCACTAGAAGATGGTATCGATGACCATACCGGTTTTCCCCAACAGAAAGCACTTGACATCATTACTACCCTGCATACCAGTTTTGCAGACAGTAAACCTGCGCAGGTATGTCAGGCCCTATTGCTCGAACTGATCACCCTTACCGGCAGCGAGGGCGGTTTTATGGGCGCTATGGAGAAAGACTATTTTCACGAGTCCTATCTGGAAGTACAGGCTATCATCAATATCCACTGGCACGCCAATGTGCAACAATACTTCGGTGCCCGCCTCGAACGCGGACAACATTTTACCAATATGGACTCCCTCTTCGGTAAAGTGTTAAGCGAAGGAGAACCAGTGCTCAGCAACCATCCGGAGAAGGATGAACCGCACCAACCCGCTATATTTCGGGCTTTTCTCGGTATTCCCATATGTCATCATGGTGAAACGATCGGTATGATCGGACTGGTCAATAAACCCGGTGGATACCACCCGGCCCTGATACCGTTGCTGCAACCCATCGCGCTGACATACGGCGCCCTGTTGCACACCTATCGTACCCAGTGCAGCCGGGAAAGCCTTGAAATGACCAATCAGCAACTGGTCACCGAATTACATGCTTTCACTTCTTCCCTTGATGATATTGTATTTGAGCTCGATGAAAACCTGATATTTACCCGTATCTGGTGCAATCAACAGCACCTGTTGTTTTTCCCGGAAGAAGAAATATTAGGCAAATGCATAATGGACTTCGTGGGAGAACATGCCAATGCTTTCCTTCAACTGACGGACACCCTGCTCCGGACCGGCGATGCACAGTATTATGAATATGCTGATATCCGGCAGGACATGCCTTACTGGTATGCAGTGAAAATGCGCCTCATGCCGGCCAGCGACAGCTCTCCCCGCCGTGTACTGCTGTTTATACAAAACATCACCCAGCGTAAAAGAAGTGAACTGGAACTAAGGCAGGTCAATGCAGACTACGCCCGGAACATCCAGATACTTGATATTACCCAACAGATGGCGCTGATCGGCGGCTGGGAATTCAGCCTTGTGACCGGACAAGTATTCTGGACCAAACAGGTGTATACACTCCGCGAGCTGCCGGAAAACTTTACCGCCATCTACAATGACCTGGTATTCTATCATCCGGAAGACAGACACCTGCTGGAAGAAGCGCAGACACAACTGCTCCGCCATCATCAGCCTTATTGTATTGACCTGCGGCATATCTCTGCCAAAGGCACTGTCAAATGGGTGCGTACGACAGGCATCCCGGTGTTCCACCAGGACAAGGTGAACGCCTTCCGTGGCATCATCATGGATATCGACAAACAGAAAAAAGCAGAGATAGAACTGGAAAACGCCGCCAGAAGCAGGAGTGAGTTCCTGTCTGTGATGAGCCATGAAATACGGACACCGCTTAATGCCATCATCGGCATTTCCGGTATCCTGCATGACCAGCCAGGCACGCCGCATCCGGAGTTATTACAAAACCTGCATTTCTCCGCCAATCACCTGCTGGGCCTTGTCAATGATATCCTCGACCTCAGTAAAATTGAAGCAGGGAAAGTAATACTGGAATACATCCCCTTCGACCTGCATGACCTGATACAGGGCATCACCGGCAACTATCAGCCCCTCGCAGCTGCCAAAGGGCTACAACTGTATACCCGCATCGACGCCGGCGTCCCGCAACAGGTACAGGGTGACCCGGTACGTCTCGGACAAATTCTTAACAACCTCGTTAACAACGCAGTGAAATTCACCAATGAAGGTTATATCAGCCTTGAACTGCTGCCGGAGAAGTCCGATAACCATCATGTAAACATCTGCTTTAAGATAACAGACACCGGTATTGGCATTCAGTCTGAATTGCAGGACCGTATTTTCGACACCTTTGTACAGGGAGATTCCGCCACTACCCGGGAATACGGAGGTACAGGCCTTGGTTTGTCCATCACTCGCAAACTGGTGGAGCTGATGAACAGCCACATCTCCGTGGAAAGCCAGCCACAGCAAGGCACCACTTTCCGCTTCTCCATTACCTTCGCGCTTCCCGGTGCCAGCACCAAGCCCGCTCCCGCTACTACTATCGATCCGGCCAATATGCTGACCGGCATGCAGATGCTCATCGTAGAAGACAATAAGATCAACCGGCAGGTGATGCAGCTGCAACTCAATAAAACCGGCGCCGCGGTAACACTGGCTGTCAACGGAAAAGAAGCCGTTGCCAAAATGAAAGAACAAACTTTCGACGGCGTCATGCTCGATCTACATATGCCAGAAATGAACGGATACGAAACCATTCCATGGATACGCCGCCTTCAGCCCGATGCTTTCATCATTGTGCTCACCGCCGATATTATGCCGGAAGCCACAGAACAGCTGCGGCTGCTGGAAGTGAAAGACATGCTTCCCAAACCTTATAAAGCGGAAGATCTCTACCGCATACTCCACAGGTATAAAAAATGAATTACCTACATTTGCTGCATGTCAACAGCTAAAGGAAACCTGTCTGCCAGAGACCTCGAAGTGATCTGGCACCCATATACCCAGATGCAGACCGCTCCTGCTCCTATCGGTATTGTGCGCGGCGAAGGCGCCTGTTTGTATGATGAAGAAAACAACGCGTATATAGATGCCACCTCCAGCTGGTGGGTTAATATTCACGGGCATGCACACCCGCATATCGCGCAACAGCTGGCAGCGCAGGCGTTGCAGTTACAGCATTGTATTTTTGCCGGCTATACCCATCCGCCGGCGGTCAATTTAGCGGAACGGCTGCTGCAGCTGTTGCCCGCCAACCAGCGCCGCGTGTTCTACTCAGACAACGGTTCCACTGCGGTGGAAGTAGCCATTAAAATGGCGTTGCAGTACTGGCATAACAAAGGACAACACAGAAATAAAATCATCGCTTTTAAAAACGCTTATCACGGCGATACCTTTGGCGCGATGAGCGTCAGCGGCCGCAGCGTATTCACCCGCGTATTCGATGATTTCCTTTTTGAAGTGCATTTCCTGGATGTGCCTACGCCGGACAACATCGGAGATCTCATCGCTTCTATAGCAGCGCAACAACCTGACCAGGTTGCGGCCTTTATCTTTGAGCCACTGTTGCAGGGCTCCGGTGGTATGGTCATGTATGATATAGCCGGATTTGAACAGCTTTTGCAATATTGCCGGCAACAAAACATCCTGTTGATCGCCGATGAGGTGATGACCGGCTTCGGCAGGACCGGGAAAAACTTCGCCATGGAATATATGCAGACCGCTCCGGATATGATATGCCTCTCCAAAGGGCTTACCGGCGGCAGTATGGCGTTGGGCATCACCACCTGCACCAGCGATATCTATGAAGCGTTTCTCTCCAACGACAAGTTGAAAACCTTGTTCCACGGACATTCCTTTACCGCCAATCCGCTGGCATGTACCGTGGCACTCGCCAGCCTCGACCTCTTCGTGGACCCGGCCTGCGCGCTCAACCGTCAACGGATACACGAAAAACATGCGCAGTTCCTGGGAGAGCTGCAACAGATGGATGCCGTTAAAAACCCGCGCCTTTTAGGGACCATCCTGGCATTTGAACTGGTCACAGATAACGCCGACGGTTATACGAATCAGCTGGCGGATTATCTTCACCGCTTCTTCCGGGCCAAACGCATCATGTTGCGCCCGTTAGGCAATACGCTGTACATCCTGCCGCCATACTGTATCACAGATGAGCAGCTGACAGCGGTATATGACAGTATCCGGGAACTGGTACCTTCCCTTCAACAAGCATAAAAAAACAAGCGGCGAAGAGGTTATCTTCGCCGCTTGTTTTTTATCCTTCAAAAGAAATCACTTCACTGGTACAGATACTTTAGTATCATCCCATTCAAATACCACAGCATTGCCTGGCAGGGTGAAAGTCAGTTTTTCCACCGGTGCTTTCAATGTTTCGCGGGGTACTTTTACAGATACCACGTCTTCGCCTTTGTTTTTATCGTAATCGTAGGCGCCCCATTGGCCCAGTTTACCGTTCAGGATAACGGTCCACGTTTTGGCATCAGGGATGCTGAAGAAAGTGTAGGTGCCTGCTTTCACTGGTTTACCACCAAATACCACGTCTTTTTTGAAGGTGATTTCAGTAGCTTCATCAGCGCCGGTACGCCATACCTTTCCAAAAGGTTCCAGGGTGCCGAATATCACCCTTCCTTTTTTGGATGGCTGACCATACACCACTTTAATCTCTTTATTTTCTACGTTTACATGTGGGCTTTTTCTGGCTTTCTCCTGAGCAAAACCGAGTGTGGTGGCCATACAGAAAAAAGCAGCCAATAAAAGGTGTTTCATTGCAGATGTAGTTTTTTGTGTTGAGGAATGAGGTAATGACAACAATTTAGAACTATTACACTGCTCCACCTTTAATTATTGGATAAATGGTAAAATAAATAAATTTAAAAATCCCCCCCTGCTTATGGGTGCTCACAGAGGCGGCTTAGGCGGGTAAGGCCATCAGCCATAGCCGGGCCATAGATGCGGTCTGCCAAAAATCCCCGGAGCTTCCACCAGGGCGCCAGGCCCAGTTTTATCTCCATATGCCAGAAGATGGCAGTGGCTTTACCGTCTGCGGTGGTTTTCAGTTCAATTCCCCCTTTTACCGGGCGCATATTTTTGATATCCAGCGTATAATGTACGCCCTTGTCAGGTTCACTGTCAACAATGGTGACTTTACCACTGTTGAATTTTCCTTCCCAGGAATAATTAGCGCCGGTGCCGGCGGTTTGTGCAGAAAATACCAGTTGAGCAGTAGTATCGGGACGGCTCCATGGGTTCCAGTTTTCCCAGGCTTTGAGGTTATTGACCTGTGCATATACAGAATCGATGGGTGCCTGGATCACCCCGGTACGTTCTACCACGGCGGTAGAGGGGAACATCAGCGACAACAGCAATACAAAAGTGCCCAATACAACGATGCTGATGCCTAACAATTTAAAAAGACGCATAATGCTGATTAATTACGAACTACTAATCGTTTTATTCCTTCCAGTCCTTTTTCAAAGTCCTGGCCCACCCATTTATCCATCATGAGTCCCATTACTTTACGCAGCGGATGCTGGCCCATGTTGCAGGTCATGCTCCAGCTGACCAGTGTGCCTTCTCCTACCGGGTCCAGCCGGAAAGTGCCTTTAGCGATGCCCATCCGCATAAAATCGGTGTCTGTGGCGATATATTGATCCGGCCGGGATTCCGTGATGGTCATATGCCCGGTGCCGATGTTACGGTTATGGCTCTTCCAGCTGTAGCTGGCGCCGGCGCCGCTGTCTTTTTCCCCATAGGTAATGGATATATCAGGGTCCAGTTCTTTCCAGGGCGACCATAGCTCCCAGTTGCGTACAACATTGATTAACGGGAAGATCCTGTCTGCCGGTGCAGCAATCACGAGCGAACGCTCCACTTTGACCACAGGGGGGAGAAACAAGCTGAATATGAAAAGCCCCAATACCAGGACGATCAACGCCCCCAGAAGAATAAAAAAGGCCTGCATGTAGCTGATTTTAGGTAAGCCAAAGCTAATAAAAAAACCCAGCTACTCCCAACGGAATACTTTAACGGCTACCGCATACACTACTACCCCCCAAAGGGTTAATATGGCAATATCCCAGCCTACATGCCACAAATGTTGCCCTTCAAAGGCCACTTTACGCAGTGCATCAATGAGATAGGTCAGCGGCATCACCTTGCAGACAGGCTGCAGCCAGGCAGGGAAAGAGTCGATCGGGAAAAAGGTGCCCGCCAGCAGGAACTGCGGCAGTGTCACAATATTGGCCAGTGGCGGAATAGTGCTTTCGTTTTTAGCGATGCTGCTCACCACAAAGCCGAAGCCCATGAATACCAGCAGCCCAAAAACAGACAATACCAGCATCTCCATAAAGGTGACCCATCCATGCACCAGCGTGAAACCGAAAGCGAAATGGCCCAGACCGATAATCACCACGGAGCTGATCAACTGGAAGATCATACGGCTGAAAGCCTCTGCCAGTACAATATAGGTGCGTTTGATCGGGGTGGCGAAAAAACGTTTTAATACAAGTGTTTGCCTTAAACTATAAAACAGGAAGGCGGTGCCAAACACGGCGGCGCTCATCAACGCAAAACCCAACTGGCCGGGCAATATAAAATCGATGGTCTTAAAAACACGACCAGGTATCTCTTCAGTGGTAAAAGTCGCTACAGACTCCCGGGGATAAACGTGATCATCAATACGCGCAGCCACTTCCTTCAACACAGACGTCAAAATGGCTTTTTTGTTGACATCAGACGCAGTGGATGTTCTGACATTTACCAGGAAATGAGGCCGGCTGTCGGCTCCCTGTTGAGGTACAATATTCAGGATGGCTGTGATACGGCCCTTCTTCAGGTCATCTTCCATTTCCGCCGCCGGCTGGTCTGTAACCAGTTTCAGCGTTTTCACGTTTGACAATCCCTCGTAAAACCGGCTGTTAATATCCGTATGCCTGTCCACACCCACTTTCACAGATACACTGCCGCCACCAATAAATCCGAATACGAGAATGAACACAAGCGGGAATCCCAGGCTAAAAACCACCGCAGAAGGGCTTCTGAAAATACCTCTTAAACTTCCTTTTGTTATAGCCAGCATGGCCCTCCATTGGCTGTACTTCACTCCATTCATCTGAGTCTCGTTTGTTAAAAATCCCGTAAAACTACTCAAAAAAATAACGTCCTCTCCGATTTTTCATGCTTTGCATTCGCCGTCAGACCGGAAAATGTATCTTTTGGGCATCTTTTTGCTCATTTCACCCATTTTTTATCATTTTATGGTGATTTTTTACTGTTTTTGACCTCCAATAATGACTTTCAGGTAGATGCCTGCCCGATTTTTAAGTGGATTTTAATATCGATATAAAAAACAAAAGGGGGATGAACAACAGTTGTTCATCCCCCTATATACCAAAATTTAAAAATCTTAAAACTTGTAAACGAACGGCAGTTTAGCCTGTACGTCGCCAGGTATGTGCTGAATAGCTTTCAGTTGCTGGTACAGGTCGTAGTTCACGCCCATTTCCCTCTTCACCATGGTGGCCTGTACTTCTCCGCCTACGTTTTTCAGTAACCGGGACAGTTTATCCTTGATTTCCGGATATTCCACCATTCTGTATTCTGACACTTTAGCCAGGCGGGCAGCGCAGTTCAGGGCTTCATTCAGGCCACCGATGCGGTCCACCAGTCCGAGGCGCAACGCATCCGTACCGCTCCATACGCGGCCCTGCGCGATGCTGTCCACCACAGCGGCATTCAGCTTACGGCCAGCCACTACCCTCGATTTAAACGAAGCATAGATGCTGTCCACACCATCCTGGATAAAACGTTTCTCCACTTCATTCAGCGGACGGGACATGGTACCCAAATCAGCGTACGGCGCTGTTTTAACACCGTCGAATGTCACACCCAGCTTGTTTTTGAAGAAATTCTCCATATTAAACATGATACCGAAAACGCCGATGGAACCCGTCAGTGTGTTCGGCTGTGCAAAAATGGTATCAGCCATACAGGAAATATAATATCCGCCGGAAGCTGCATAATCACCCATGGACACGACCACCGGCTTCACCTTTTTAGCCAGTGACAGCTCACGCCAGATCACCTCTGAGGCCAGGGCGCTGCCACCACCGGAATTCACCCGTAAAACGATAGCTTTCACTTTCTTGTCTTCCCTTGCCTTACGGATATCGTGGATATAACTTTCGCTGGAGATGACATTCTGCTTATCAGACTCGCCACTGATAATATCACCCTGCGCATAAATCACCGCGATTTTGTGTTCACCACCGCCATTGTTCAGCGTTACGGCACTATTGTATTTCAGGAAAGGTACCAGGTTGAGGTCTTCATCTGTTTTGATGCTGGTCTTGCTTTTCAGTTCGCTCATCACCTCATCATCATATTTGAGACCGTCTACCAGCTTATATTTCAGGGCATCTGTCGCCTCCTTGATCAGGTTCCCGTTGGCATAACCATGCAGGGTAGCGGTATCCAGCTGACGGGCCTTACCAATGCCACTGAGGTAGTTGCCATACAACTCACCCAGGAACTGGTTGGTCTGTATACGGTTGGCCTCTGTCATCTGTGATTCGCGGAGGGGCTCGGTGGCACTTTTGAATTTACCACAGTAGAAAATTTCAGGTTGTATCTCCAGTTTCTCCAATGTTCCTTTAAAAAACGTCAGTTGGGTGGAAAAACCACCGAAGTCAATGCCGCCTTTAGGATTAAGGCACACCTTGTCAGCCGCGCTGGCGAGGTAATAAGCCTGTTGTGTCATCACTTCGCCATAGGCATACACAAACTTACCGGACTTGCGGAAGCGCAGGATGGCGTTGCGCAGCTCTTCCGTGCCGGCAAAGCCGTTACCATTACCATCCACTTTCAGATAGATCCCTTTAATGTTGTCGTCTGTAGCAGCATGCTGGATCAGTCTTACCGCCTGAAACAGGCCGGGAATTTCGGAAGACTCGTCTCCCAGAAAAGCAGCTACGGGGTTTACTATTTTCTGCTCGCTAAAAGCCTGGCTGGTCTGTAATGTCAGTATTCCATTGGGGGAAACCGTCACGGGCTCACGGGAAATGGCTTTCCCGATAATTGCCAGCAGCACGATAAAGCATAGGCCTGTAAAGACAATGAATGCCAGAAGGGCTGCAAGGAAAGTTTTAAAGAAACGCATACGTTTTAATTAAATGAAAGGGAAATGGAAAGATACATTTTTTCAAAAATACGGAATATGGCTACTTTTGGGCTTCAGAATATACATGAATACAGCAATATTACTTATAGGTGGCAACCTGGGCGACCGTGTAGCCAACCTGCAAAACGCAATCGGGCACATCGCCGCAGCAGCCGGGGAGGTGATTAAAACCTCCGCCTTATACCAGACAGCCCCATGGGGCTCTGTAGACCAACCCGATTATCTCAACCAGGGAGTTGAAATACAGACCAGTATGGACGCACTAACGTTGTTGCATACACTGCTGGACATCGAACGCCGGATCGGCCGTATCCGTCAGGAAAAATGGGGCGCCAGGGTCATCGACATTGACCTGATCTTTTTCAATGATGAGGTCATCTCCCACCCGGAACTGAAACTGCCGCATCCCCGGATGCACCTGCGCCAGTTCGTGCTCGTACCACTGACAGAAATAGTTCCGGATTACATGCATCCCGTGCTGCATAAGACCGTAAGGCAGCTGCAACAGGAATGCCCGGACGACCTGAGCGCCGTTAAACTGACCACGCAGCAACACTAAAACAACTTTGCAGCCCAACAGGCAGGCAACACATTACAGCTTATCTTTGCCGCTCAGCACTTTAGATGCCCTGCGGGCAAAAAATCTAATCCATGCACTATAAATTCATTACCATAGAAGGAAATATCGGCGCCGGCAAAACCACCCTGGCCAATATGCTGGCCAAACACTTTTCCGCTAAACTGATACTTGAAGAGTTTGCCGACAACCCGTTCCTTCCCCTCTTCTATGAACGCCCGCAGCAATATGCTTTTCCGCTGGAACTGTTTTTCATGGCGGAAAGATATAAACAGCTGAAAGACATGCTGCAAACAAAGGACCTCTTCTCTGATGTGGTGATCTCCGATTACCTGTTTATCAAAAGCCTGTTGTTTGCCAAAATCAACCTGCCCGAAGAAGAATATTCCCTCTATCAGAAACTCTTTGATATCATCAATCCTCAACTGGTACAGCCCGAGCTGCTGATATTCCTCAACGCGCCCGTTACCCGGCTACAGGAAAATATAAGGCACCGGAACCGCTCCTACGAACAGCAGATACCTGACGAATACCTGCTCAATGTACACGACATGTACATGCAGTATATCAAACAGCATCCTGTCCGCACCCTGGTTATAGATACTACAAAAGTGGATTTCCTGCGGCAGCCGGAAGACTTCAAAAGCCTGCTGGCAGCGCTGGATAAAGAATACGAGCCAGGCATGCACTACCTGAAACTATGATGGTCATGATTATTGCTGATTTCGCTGATTCAGGGAGATAATCAGGAAGATCATAGCGGATATGAAAGCAACGTAAGCTTTGCTCTTATCTTCGTAAATCAGGAGCATCAGCGGCCATCATGGCAATCATAGTTGCAGCGATAAACCCGCTGGTCCAGGCGTGCTGGAAGTTAAATCCGCCGGTGATACCGTCTACGTCCATTACTTCTCCTGCAAAAAACAGGTTGGGGACCAACCGGCTTTCCATGGTGGAGGGGTCTATTTCGCTGAGCGTGATACCACCGCAGGTAACAAACTCTTCTTTGAAAGTGGTCTTTCCTTTTACCGGAAACTCCATGCTGACCAGCATCTTCATGAACCGGTTCTGGTCTTTCGCCGGTACGTCCGCCCAGCGCATTTCTTCGGAGATGCCCGCCTGTAGCAGGAGAAATTGCCACAGCCGCTGTGGCAGGCCGAATGGGTTCTTATGATGTATTTTCTGTTTCCCGAGATCCTGTCGCAAGGATGGCCATTCTTCCCGCAACGAATTTTCGTTGTAGTCGGGCAGCCAGTTCACGATCGCAGTGAAAGTATATTGCAGCGATTGCAGTTCTCTGGCGCCCCAGGCGGACAAACGCAGTATTGCCGGACCGCTCATGCCCCAGTGAGTGATCAATACCGGGCCGGTCTCCTGTAGTTTGGTGCCTGCAATTTTCACATGCGCCGTAGCAGCCACGCCCATCAGGGCTGTAATAGGATTACCCGGCATATTGAAAGTAAACAGGGAGGGAGCAGGTGGCACAATGGTATGGCCTGTTTTTTCCAGCCAGCTGAATTTGCCGGTCTGCGCATAGCCTCCGGCAGCCACGCAGACATAGTCCGCCGCCAGCGACCGGCCATCCTGCAACTGCAGCTGCCAACGCCCGTCAGCGCTCTTTTCCAGTGCGGTGACCTCTTTGTTGGTTTCCACCTTCACCTGGTATTTATCCGCTTCCCGCAGCAAACAATCGATGATCGTTTGTGAGTTGTCCGTGACCGGAAACATCCGCCCGTCGGCCTCTGCTTTCAGCTTCACGCCCCGCTCAGCGTACCATTCAATGGTATCCGTCACAAAAAAGCGGGAGAAAGTCTTCTTGACAAAATGTTGCCCGCGGGGATAACGTTTAGTCATATACGTAATATCAGGGGCGTTGTGGGTCACATTACACCTGCCGCCACCACTGACCTTTACCTTGGATAACAGTTTACCGGTTTTTTCCAGCAATACCACCTCCAGGGAGGGGCATAAACGCGCCGCATTGACCGCACAAAAAAAACCGGCCGCACCGCCGCCGGCCACCACTAATCTTTTCCGGATTGCACTCATTAAAATCTTGTTAAAACCAAAGCTTGAAGACGCAATAATAACAAACCTGCAGTAATCTTACCGTTTATTCTTTCGTAAGTTTATATTTGTCCTATTATTTATATCCATTATTTCGGCTCAAAATACAGTTCATGCAAGTGCACAATACCAAAAAGAGACGTCACCTGAAGTGGATGGTCCCCGCTACCCTGCTGGCCGGAGTTATGGGCGCCGTGGCGGTGATGCCGCCACCTGCCGACTGGTCAGATCATCTGGTTCAGGCTTTACAGCAATACAACAACCGCTACCCGCAGGAAAAAGTATTCCTGCATCTGGACAAAGACTACTATGCTGCCGGTGAAACCATCTGGTTCAAAGGATATGTCACCCTCCAGGGCCTTCCCTCCACACAGGCTACCAATCTGTATGTAGAACTGCTCGACAAGAATAACAACATCGTTCAGAAGAAACTGTTCGCCGTTTTCAACGCCGGCGCACCAGGCAATTTTGAACTGCCCGAAGCACAGAAGCCAGGCACCTACCAGCTGAGAGCTTATACCGCCTGGATGCTCAACTTTGACCCAGCCTTCACTTATACCCGTACCATCGAGATATTTGATCCGGCTAAAAAAGGCGGTCCGGCTGCCGACAGTACCGCTGCGGACTTCTCTGTACAGTTCTTCCCCGAAGGAGGCAACCTCATTGCCGGCCAGGCTAACACCGTGGCTTTCAAGGCTATCGACAACAACGGTTATCCTATCGAGGTAACCGGCGCCATAAAAGACCCGAAAAATACTGCCATCAAATCCGTACATGACGGGATGGGCACTTTCGAAATCACACCAACTGGCGGCTCCGATGCCTACCAGGCCGTGGTGAAAAGTGCTAAAGGCCAAAGCAAGACGTTCACCCTGCCGGCTGTTCAGACTACCGGCGCGTCGCTGAAAGTGTTCAACAAAGGCGCCCGCATTTTCTACCAGGCCGTTCCCGCCAATATGGGCGATACCGGACTGAATAAATTGGTAGTCATCGCACAAATGGGCCAGCAGCTGGTCTACAAAGCCCTCCTCGATGTATCGGAAGGCCGTATCAGTGGCTTCATTCCGGCCGATAAACTACCCAGCGGCATTCTCCAGATAACGCTGTTCGGCAATAACGGCGCCCCGCTCGCAGAGCGGCTAGCCTTTATACGCAACAACGACCGCATGGAAATGGACGTACTGGAATCTGATGTAGCCCGCGAGCCGCGCAAGAAAAGCACTTTTGTGCTGCGCCTCCCGGACACGCTGCAATCCAATATATCCGTGGCTGTTACAGACGCCGATGCGGTACCTGTTGATAAAAACGCGGCCGATATCGTGTCTACCCTGCTCCTTACTTCCGATATCAAAGGATATGTATACAATCCCAACTGGTACTTCCGTGACACCAATCCCACTACCCTGCAGGCTCTTGATCTCGTGATGCTGACCAACGGATGGCGCAGGTTCAGCTGGGAAAAGATCGCTAAAAATGAATTCCCGGATATCCGTTACCCTTACGAACAAGGTGTTACCGTAAAAGGTATCACCACCGGTGTTAGCGGCAGGCCTATCGTCGGCGGTAAGCTGGACATGATCATCAAACTGCCTGTGGACAGTTCTTCCATGTTCGCATCTGCACCGATCGATGAAAAAGGTCAGTTTAACATCGCTAACATGGTGTTCCCGGATACAGCCTACATCTACTACCAGGGTAGCGATGCCAAAAAGAGCAAAGATGTAAACGTGAAGTTTGATATCCATTTCTTTGACCGCGCTACACAGGTAAAAATCCCTTATCCGCTGCGCGTACCGCCTGCGGTTGACAACAGCTCCCTGAAACTGTTCCTCGCCACAGCTGCGGAAAGCAATAAGGTAAACCGCGCCATCAACAATAAAACGGTATACCTGCAGGAAGTAAATGTGAATGCGAAAAAAATCAAACCGGAAGAAACCACCGAAAAACGATATGCTTCCGGCATGTTCTCCGGTGGCGATGGGTATAGTTTTGACCTCACCAAAGAGAATCCTACCGCCTACAACATCTTCCAGTATCTCCAGTCCAAAGTGGCCGGCTTACAGATCACCGGTGACCTCAGCAACCCAAGCCTCTCCTGGCGCGGTGGCAAACCAGGCCTCTACCTCAACGAGATGCAGACCGACATCAGCATGCTGAGCACCCTGTCAATCAATGATGTGGCGTTGATCAAAGTATTCCGCCCTCCTTTCATGGGCGGCTTCGGCGGCGCTAATGGCGCGATCGCCGTATACACCAAAAAAGGTGGCGATAATCCACCTGCCAACGACCCGTCTATCAAAGGTTTCCAGCTGTATAAAAAAGCAGGTTATGCCGTCGTGAAAACCTTCTATTCTCCGGATTACTCTGTGAAAAAAGAAGTACATGCCCTGCCCGACAAACGCCTGACACTCTATTGGAATCCCAATTTGGCGGTTGACACCCTGACACATACTGCTAAAGTGGAGTTCTATAACAACGACTTCTCCAAACGTTTCCGTGTAGTGGTACAGGGTATTACAGACGAAGGAACAGTAGGTAAGCTTGAACAGGAATTCTAATAACGATATAAAAATATCATCAAAGCAGCGGGGATTGCCTCGCTGCTTTTTTATTTCCCAGGACTAAAGCCCTGGGCTACGTTGTGGTTCAGGTTTGTAAGGATTAAAGAAGTTGCAATGGAAGGAATGGGTGCTATGGAGATAAAAGAGGCAATAGATATGATAAGAAGCAACGGAAATGATGGGAGACAGTAGGAAGATGACAGGAAGTATGGGGATGATAGTACGCAATGGGAAGATAATAGGGATAATAGGAATAATAGGGGTAGCAGGAACATTGGAATAATGGAATAAGGAAGGCAATGAGCACAACAGCTACAATGTCTATAACGGCTACAATAATTGCAAATGCCAGAAGAACGCAACAACATAACTCAAGGCTTAGCCCCATAAAACCCAGGTACAGAAACAAAACCCCTTATCAATAATGGACCTCAGCAATAAAAGAACCTGAACCACAACGTAACCCAGGGCTTTAGCCCTGGGAACGCGAACGGAACGCGAATGGGAACGCTGAACACGGAACGCCGAACACGGAACACAAACACAGAACACAAATGTGAGCGAGACACGCCATTCCTCACAAGATCAGCAGCGGCGTAATAAACCCTATCGAAAACCGGTAGGTATCATCATTCACCAGTCCGAATTTCGTTTGTGCATAATCGGTATACCGGTATACTCTGCCTACCATGTTCAGAAATATTTTCAGGTCATATTTATCGAAGGGGTATACCTCGATGGCTGGTACATATCCCCAGGCCGTACGTAGTTTTCTGTCTTTGTTGGGATCAGGGTTACCATTCCAGAAAGCGAAATCCACGAATCCGGTGGCCGTCAGGTGTACTATTCTGTTCAGGCGGACATCGGCTCTCAGCCAGTGGCTCATGTAGGTGACACCTTGTGCTGCTTTCATATTGGGTATCCACTTGGAGACAATGAACTTACGGTCCAGGTTTTCCATACTGAGTTTAAAATCATAATCCAGTTTAAAGTTGCGTAGTATCAGCGAGTTGCCCAACGCGATATAACTCATGTACTGGTGGGTAGCTTCTTTAAAAATGCTGTAGGACCAGATGGCGGTTACCTTTCCGTCGAACAGATGGCCGCGCCAGTTGATCACCGCAGCAAAGGGAAATTTGCTTTCATAAATGCCCGGAATAGAATCGTATAATTCCTTAAAGGTTTTGGTGCGGCTGTTGAGCAGCTGAAAGGTAAATTCATGGTTGTTATTGGGAATGTATCCTACACCGGCGCCGGACAGGAAGTTGTCCGAGTTTTCGATGATATCTGAGTATTCGTAGATCTGTATGGGGTTATCGTCAAATTCCACGCCGCCCCAGTCGGCGCAAAGTTTACCGGCATATATTTTCCAGTGTTCGTTGGGATCGAACCGCAGATAGGCCAGGTCTGTGGAGCGGCTGATATTATCTACTGACTGGGTTTCCGGATCACGGGTGTAGCGGTCACGGAAGCGGAAGTAGAGTTTGTCGAGCACTTTACCTTTTATCTCCAGCCGGAACTGTTCATTAACAAAGCGGGAGCCGGTATAGGTACCTTTATCAAACTCGTTCCGGAAAGCGTAGCGCATATTCGCGATAAAGTCTACGTTATTCAGCAACGCCACCTTGTTAATGGGAATGAGGGGTTTATAGAGCGTATCTTTCTTCGATTCCTGGTGCTGTGCTATTGCAGCAAGCGGAAACAACATCATGCAGGCTACCAGCCAATTGCGGATATGCATAAAGGTTAAATTTGGGAGTTAAAGAAAAAATATGGTCGTCTATAACAGGATGCCGGCCAGAAAGAACCCGGCGGCAACGGATACGGCTACACTGACAATCCCGGGAATCATAAAGCTATGGTTGACCAGGTATTTTCCGATATGGGTACTACCGGTGCGGTCAAAGTTAATGGCCGCCAGCAGGGTCGGATAACCTGGCAGAACAAAATCCCCGTTAACAGCAGGGAACATGGCTACCATGTGCGCCGGCAGAATGCCGAGGGACATTCCCAGCGGCATGAGGGCTTTGGTGGTAGCAGCCTGACTGAATAGTAAAATGCTCAGTATGAACAGGGCAATGGCGAATGTCCAGGGGGCTGCCCGGACCATATTGCCCAATGTGCTCTCAATAATACCGGTATTGGTTTGCATGAAGGTGGCGCTCATCCATACCACCCCGAAGATGGACACTACCGCCTGGGCGCCGGAGTTAAACAGGCTGGCTTTGGCCACAGCAGCGGCCGTGGTACGGCAAAGCAGCATAATGGCAGCAGCGGCGGCCAGCATCACCAGTTCTATGACCGCAGCCATTTTAATATGCCCGGTAGTATCTACGGCCATATTGCTTTTCCCTTCTCCAAAAGAAGGCAGCAAATTGGGGAAAGCACCTACCAGTACAATCAACAATACCGCCAGCCCGAATATCAGCACCGATACTTTGGCGCCCGGCAACAGCGGGGCTTTGTTTTCCTGAACGTCTGTTTCTATACTGGCTGCAAACTCAGGGTCTTTCATCTTCTCCAGGAACACCGGGTCTTTTTCCAGCTCTTTGCCTTTCTTCCAGCATACCACTACACCGGCCAGCGTACCAAGGATAGTGGCCGGGATACATACCCGCAGGATATCCAGCAGCTGAATTTTTCCGCTGAGGATGGTGAGCAACGCAGCCGTGGCGGCCGAAATAGGACTGGCTGTAATGGCCAGATGCGACGAGATCACCGAAATACTCAGCGCACGTTCCGGCCTTATTTTTTTCTTGGTGGATACTTCCGCTATAATCGGTAACAGTGAGTAGGTAATATGGGCCGTACCGGCAAAAAGGGTAAAAAAATACGTGACCAGCGGCCCCAGTAAAACGATCAGGGAAGGTTTGCTCCGCAATATTTTCTCTGCCAGCCGCACCAGGTAATCCATCCCCCCGGCAGCCTGCAAAGTGGCAGCGGTAGTCACCACCGCCAGAATGATCAGCATCACATCTATCGGCGGATCGGCCGGCCGCATGCGGAAAATAAAGATATAAACCGCCAATGCCACCATACCCATCACCCCAAGACCAATGCCTTTCATACGGGCTCCCACCAGGATAGCGGCGAGTAATATTGCGAACTCTAACCAGATCATATAAAATAATATGTGCTGCTGAAGATAATTAAAATCGATAGAAAATTATAGTCTATAACCGCACACTATTTTACACCCTCCCTAAAGTATTCTTGTTTGCCAACTGTATACAATGTCTCTACAATACCGCATGGCACAAATTAAAACAGCGGCGATATATTGAATGGTTATTACTATTCCTGATAATGGTTATAACGAATATCGTGGTTACATAGCCGGTGCCACACAATAATGTAGCACCAGCTTTTATTGTAAGCCCTGTTTCGGGGCACATCTCTCTATCGATCTGTCTTATGTTATATTATTCGCACAAATCATCAAAATATCACAGCTGCACCCCTATTATTCGTAAAAAATTGGTGCGTCATCAACGGTTAACGGTTGATGAACTGCGGCCTGATCATATTATCAAACGTAAAGATCTCGTCCCATTTCTCCTGGGTGATCAGTTTCTTTTCTTTCACGGCGATATCATGCACAGACTTCCCGGTTTCCAATGCCTCACGGGCTATGCTGGCAGATTTCTCATACCCCAGTATCGGATTCAGCTGCGTCACAATACCGATGCTGTTCATCACCATCTGTTTGGTATGTTCAGCATTGGCAGTGATGCCCAGGATACATTTCTCACGCAGGGTGCGGCAGGCATTGCCCATATAAGTGATCGCGGTAAACAACGCGAAAGATATCACCGGCTCCATGACGTTCAGCTGCAGTTGACCCGCTTCCGCGGCCATGGTCACGGTCAGATCGGCGCCAATAACATAATAGGCGGTCTGGTTCACCACTTCGGGTATCACCGGGTTCACCTTGCCCGGCATAATGGAAGATCCCGGTTGCATCGGCGGCAGGTTGATTTCGTTGAGGCCTGCCCGTGGTCCGGATGACAACAACCGCAGGTCATTACATATCTTGGACACCTTCACGGCTGTACGTTTCAGTACGCCGGAAAGCTGCACATAAGCACCGGTATCATTCGTCGCTTCAATCAGGTTCTCCGCCAGCTTCAGGTCCAGCCCGGTTACTTCACACAGGTACTGGGTCACCAGCTCTGCATATCCCTCCGGCGCATTCACTCGGGTACCAATAGCGGTAGCGCCCATATTAATTTCCGCGATCAACCGCTTGCTGCTGTCTACCCGGGAAAGCTCCTCCTTCAGGTTGATAGAGAAGGCATGAAACTCATCACCAAGGCTCATCGGCACGGCATCCTGTAACTGGGTACGGCCCATTTTCAATACGTTCTGGAACTCTTTTCCCTTGGTATCAAAAGCATCGGCCAGCTTACCCAGCTCTTCTTTGTAAGCGGTCAGCTTCAGGATCAGGGCTATACGAAAAGCTGTAGGATAAGCGTCGTTGGTGGACTGAGAGCAGTTTACATGATTATTGGGGTGGCAGAATTCGTACTCCCCTTTCTGTTTGCCCATCATCTCCAGGGCCACATTGGCAATCACCTCATTGGCATTCATATTCACGGAGGTACCCGCTCCACCCTGTATCAGGTCACTCAAAAACTGATTGTCAAACTCACCGCTGATCACACGGTCACTAGCCTTGATAATATATTCTGCGATATTTTTGTCCAGCACTCCCAGATCCCGGTTGGCCATAGCAGCCGCCTTTTTCACATACCCCAGGCTCTTTACGAAGATAGGCTCCACTTTCAGCGGAATACCGGTGATATGAAAATTCTCTAACGCGCGAAGGGTCTGAATACCATAATACACATCCTGTGGTATTTCTTTCTCTCCCAGGAAATCGTGTTCTATTCTCTTGGACATAAATTTTAATTTAAGGCCGGAAGTTAAACGCTTTTAGAACAACATAATACTCATAATTGTTGTAGTTTCATCTAAAGAATTTTCGTTACACTGTTGTTCTATTCGTAAATCATAATTGGCAATTCGTAAATTATCATGATGTTTCGCATTTCACTGGTTTCTTTTCTATTTTTATTTTTCACAGGAAATGTCCTCTGCGCCCAACATCTCGTACCACATTTTGATCCCCGGGAATACCATCAACTGCTGGACCTCAGCTCCCTGCAACGCGACACATCCCTGGACCAAAGCAATGCCAAAGCACCTGAAAATTTCCGTATCGTATATCGTTCGCCGGAAGTAGGCCTTAAAAACCGCTGGGAACTATGGATCAACCGCAGCCGGGGCCTCGGCGTGATCTCCATCAGAGGCACTAACGGTACCGCCACCTCCTGGATGGAAAATTTCTACGCGGGCATGATCAGTGCTAAAGGAACACTGCAATTGAATGACAGTACCACCTTTACGTATAAACTGGCGGAAGATGATAAGGCTTTTGTACACGCCGGCTGGCTGCTGGGCTTCGCTGCCATGGCGCCGGACATGCTACAACAAATTAACCGGTACTATCAGGAAGGCATACACGAATTTATCATTTTCGGACATAGCCAGGGCGGTGCTATTGCTTTTCTGGCACGCTCTTACTTTCAGTACCTCGATGGCATGCCGAAAGACATTGTCTTCAAAACCTATTGCAGCGCCGCTCCCAAACCGGGTAACCTGTTCTACGCATATGACTATGATTATATTACCCGCGACGGATGGGGCCTACGGGTGGTTAATGGGCGGGACTGGGTTCCGGAAGTACCTTTCTCGATACAAACACCAACAGATTTTAATGCGATCAACCCTTTCGCTAATATCAAAAAAGCTTTCCGGCAACAGAAATTTGCGGTACGGGTGGGCCTCTCCTATATGTACGGACGCCTCAACAGGCCGGCCAGAAAAGCCAGCCGCCGCTTTCAACGGGTGTTGGGCAAAATGGTGTATGGCCGCGTAAAAAAGGTAATGCCGGAGCATAACCGGCCTGTATTTGTCAACAGCCATAATTATACCCCGGCAGGTTCGCCGGTCATCTTATATCCGGTAAAAGGATACGATGAAAAATTTCCGTTTGATGGTAAAAATATCTTCGTGAACCACTCTATCGATGCTTACCGCTGGCTCCTTGACCATATTTACGATACCGGCAAACACTAGTCGTTGCCGGACTTTTCGCCGGTAAACCAGTGCTCTTTTTCTTTAAACAACACATTGAAAGTAGTAAGCGATCCGTAAATACGGGTGATGTACTGTTGCAGGTTGATCTTTTCTTCGTCGGTCAATACTTTATGACTGTTGATATTCTGTTCGAGTACACGTAAACGGTCACGCAACATCACGATCTTATGAAAAAACGTCTCGATCGGCAGTTCTTTGGCCTTCAGGGTAGTGTCGCCCGGCTGCAGCACCATGGTGCCGTTCTTCCAGCGATCGCCCAATGGCACCACTTCTGTAACGCCGCCCCATAAACGGAGTATCTTCAGTAAAGACGTCTCCAGGTCCGATGCCGTTTCTACTTCGGCGGTCTGGTTCTCAGCGACCAGGACTTCAAACAGCGGGTCTGTTTTATCGATCATTTTGATGCCATGGTCCATAAAAGTGACCCGGTATTGTGCATATTTAACACCTACGATAACGCCCGGACCAAAATGTGCGTGTTGTACTCTTGACCCCACGCCCAATGTCAGTTCTTCCATGTGCTGATATTTTTTGTATCAAACTTACTCTTTTCAGACAAAAGATCATTCGCTTTTAAGGATCTTTTCGAGGATGCCTACTGCTTTAGTCAGCTCCCTGTTGTTCAGCGAAGCGAATCCAAAACGGATCGCATTCAAAGGCTTCGTACCATACCCGTACTGCTCACCGTTGCTCATGCTGAGCCCCATGGAAGCAGCCTTCACCGCCACCTGCGCCAGCGGGTAGCGCCGATGGAAAGTCAGCCAGGTGGCCATGCCACCGGTAGGTTCGGTAAACTGTACCCTGTCGCCCAGGCGGCTTTGCAGCAGTTGTGAGAGATGGTCGCGGCGCTCATGATACAGCTTATTCGACTTTTTCAGGTGCCTGTCGATAGTGCCGTCTCCCAACAGGGCTGCCAGCGTTTCATCTGACAGATTATCGCCCTGGAGGTCCATCAGTTTGCGCAGCCGTGCCATTTCATCGAGGAACGGGGCCGGCGCCACGAGGAAGCCGCTGCGGATAGAAAGTCCCAGCAGCTTGGTGAAAGAGCCGATATATATCACATTGCCGCCGTGGTCTCCGGCTGCCAGCGGCAATATAGGCGCAGAGCTGTAGTGGTAGTCGTAATCATAATCATCTTCCAGCACCGCCAGCCGATGCGTACGGATAATATCCAGCAGCCGCATTCTGCGTTCTGCGCTCAGCGTAACAGTGGTAGGATGATGATGGTGCGGTATCACGTACAGCATCTTCACTTTGTGGGTGCGGCAGAGTTGCCCTACCGCTTCCACATCGATACCGTCCGCATCTACCGGCACCAGCAGCAGGCGTGCGCCCAACTGTTCAAAACACAAGTCCGCATAAAAATAATTGGGGCTTCCCACGATGACATAATCGCCTTTTTTCAGGATCAGGGCAGCTGTCAGATAGATGGCCATCTGCGCGCCGCGAGTGGTCATCAGGTTGTCTGTCGACAGTGTAAGCCCTCTTGTATGCGTCAGATAGCGGGCCAGTTGCAGCCTCAGGTGCGGGCTTCCCATCGCTGATCCATAAGTCAGCCGTTGATGGTAACGGGGCCGGCGGACCAGTGCACGGCTCTCTTTCAGCCACGCTTCCAGCGGCGCTTCCCGCATATCTGCAAAACCATCGTTGATGATCAGCTGACCGGCCGGCGCCAGATCATGCCGGGAAGTAACCACAAAAGGGATGCTGTTGAAAGAAAACGTAGGTCCGTAACCGTAAGGAGACACCGGCGCCTGAAAAGAGCGGGGCTTAATATCCGGCAGGTTGGTAGCCACCATCATGCCTTTCCGTGGAATAGCCGTGGCCCAGTCCTGGCTCACTAACTCGTCATAGGCCGCCACGATGGTTTTCCGGTGCAGGCCCAATTGTAGCGCCAGCACGCGGCTGCCTGGCAATAACAATCCCGGCTTCAACACACCTTCCCGTATCAGGCTGGCGAAGCGGTTAGCTATCTGCTGATATACCGGCTGCCGGGCTTCCCGGTCAATTGTGATCAATGTTTTGTACGGTAACATCTGGACTATCTGTCGATTTAAATCTGGACTATTTAAATAGTCCAGGCAAAGCTAATTTTACCTTATCAATAATGCAAAAAACAATCGTGATGAAAGAAAGATTTTTCATGCAGGAGGTACAGCCTGAAGCATTCAAAGCCATGATGGCGATGGAAAAATATATCACCACCACACCTATTTCCCCGTTGCACCGCGAAATGATCAAAGTAAGGGCTTCCCAGCTGAATGGCTGCGCCTATTGTCTTGACAAGCACGCTGCCGATGCGCTTCAGTCCGGCGAAACAGCACAACGCCTGCTGCTGCTTAGCGTATGGCGTGAGTCGCCACAGTTCACCGAAGCGGAAAGGACCATACTGGCGATGACGGAAGAGGTGACGTTTATCAGTCAGCAGGGGCTGACAGCAGAGACTTATAACAAAGCACTGGCCTGCTTCGGCCTGGAAACCACAGCCCAACTCCTGATGCATATTATCTGTATTAACGCCTGGAACCGTATCGGCATCGCCACGCACCGGATACCGGGCCAACATTATCCAACTACTGCAAAATGAGAACGGTAAAAACTGCCACTTAAAATTTAGCTATTCGGTTATTTGATCATTTGGTCATTTAACGGGGCCTCACAAACATCCCAATAAACAAATAACCAAATATCCAAATAAAAAAGCAGCGAAGGCAGGTGCCTTCGCTGCTTAAAAACATCACAACAAAAAAACTATTCCTTTACCTTGTTCAGGAAAAATGATAGCTTGAACAATAGTTCATCCGATAGGCCTGCTCTCAGTTTAGCCTCATCGTCGGTGATACCCAGGCGGCGCAGCCGCTGATAATAGACGTAAGAACCGCCGATGAGCTCCAGGCATTCTTGTATTTTACGTTGCACCTCTGCCTCTTTGGTGCGTTTTTCATATTCTTTTTTAGTCAGTATTTTGTCCACAAAGTAGAAGTTGTCTTTGTCTTCCACCCATTTATTGCCTTCGCGATGTTGTGGCTTATATACTTCAAGATAACAATTATCCAGCTTTAAAACGTCACCAAATTCTGCCCGTATATCAATAACCGTTGGTTTTTCCGCAGCAGGATTGGCCAGCCGCTTTTTGATGTGGTTGCTGATTTCCATGCCCAGCTCATCACTGCTCATGAGGATCTGGTTCAGTTCGGAAAACTCCAGGCCAATAGTTATGCGGGTATATCCCCTGCCGCTTTTGATTTTACCAAAAAGGCTGGGGGTGGTATGCTCATCAAAAATGATGTCTTCCACCTGCACCTTGGTAATGGTTTTATAATCGGGCTTATAGCCTTCTTCCGCCGGTGTTGGGCGTTTGTTGACCAACCGCGCTGTTTCCTGGCGACGGCTGTGCTGAACATAATCATCGATGAAACGCAGCTCATGTTTTTTCAGCTTGGTGTACAACTCATGGTGAGAGTAATTGTTCATCTTGCTTAGCACAGCAAGATCATTCCAGCTGTGGAAGTGCTGCATTTTCTTCAGTTCTTCCAGGATGTCTGATGCCGCCATATTACGGCGGTAATATAATTCTCCTATCAGAAAGAGGGCATATTCCTGCGGCGGATAACCCAGTTCGGGCAATAAGTCGTAAGGGCTGCGTTTCTGGTCACGCGCCTGCTCCAGCAGGTCTACGTCTGACATCACCGGGGCCAGCAGGTATTTACGGGCTGCCGACCGCAATTTCTTGCTCACATAATCCAACAGCTGGTCACTCACCTGGCTGTGATGTACAAAGTCATGCAGAATCTGCACAAAGCGGCGCGATGTGGGTAATCCAAACTGTGTGAGAATATCATTTTCCAGGTCCAGCACCTCCTCTTTCGCAGGCTCCTCTTTGCCAGGTTTTACCTTCTGCTCCATCTGCTGGTAACGCTGATAATACTCCTGTAACTTCAATTTAAGCTGATCCATAATATATATACTATTAATTATTAAACTAGTTCACGTTCGACAGCCAGTTTCAGGGGGAATTGTCATTTTTTCATTGTTTTGTCATCCGGGCTAACATATTTTTCCCCTATGGTCATAGAATCACCTGAAATCAGGGTATTCCGTAAGGCCATCAACCAAGCATGCTGCTGATTTTCAATAACTTAATAAAATGGGAATTATAATGGGAAGTGCGCAAATATACGGTTTTTGATACAGTGCACAAAGCCTCAAAATGCCTTCTGGCGCGGATTACATTAGCATATAATAACAAGCATCGAAGGGATAAAATGTACTGCAATGATTATCATATCACTCCCTATTTTTTCGTGATATATAACTTTCTGAAAAAAAAATTTGAAAAGTATTTGGAATTTCAAAAAGCTTTGTGTTATCTTTGCACTCCCAACAACGAAGAAACACACGTTGGACGGGACAAAACGGTGATTGTAGCTCAGTTGGTTAGAGCATCAGATTGTGGTTCTGAGGGTCGGGGGTTCGAGACCCCTCATTCACCCGAAAATGAAAAAGGCTTCTTAAACAGAAGCCTTTTTTCGTTTTACCCTATTTCATTTTTGATTCAGAAATTCAGTCAAGGGAAAGTATCTTCGCAACATTGTAAATAACATTCCGATTCAATGATTTATCTGATACCCATTATAACCGCCCTGCTTGGCTGGACCATCCATCACCTGGCAGCACACACGCTCTTCACGCGCATCCTTCCGGCCCGCCAACAAGCCCTCGCCCAACAACTGGGTGCTTTCGCCGGTCAACAGCTCTCTTTCAGCACCATCAAATCCAAACTGACAGATCCGGAGAAAATAAAAAATATCATTCCGCTGGTAGAAGCACATCTCGATACTTTCCTGCGCGAGAAACTTCCAAAGGCCATGCCCGTACTCTCCATGTTCATTGGTGACAGCATCGTAAACCAGATCAAATCACACCTCGTGGCAGAACTGGACACACTCTTCCCTGTGATGATCAACCAGTACCTCGACAACGTGGAAAAAGACCTGAACATCGAAAAGATGGTGACCGAAAAAATAGCCGGCATCTCTGCAGAACAATTACAACAAATCAGCCAGCAACTGTTGGGCAATGAAATCAAAAAATTCAAACTGTTGGGCGCTTTCACCGGTTTTATTGCTGGTATTGTAGCCGTGATATGTATGCATTTGTTTATGTAGAGATTTAGGAGCTTTTGTTTCTGTTATTTTATTCGGATAATTTCAAACCACATCAGGATTAAAAAACAGATGGTTTTATCCGATGGAACTAAATACGGAACATCTTTTTAAACCCACTTAAAAAAGTATCAGTTTATAACTCGCCTCGGGCCGGGTTACCAAAGGGATGCGTATAGGATGCCTAAAGCATACCAGAAGGATAGCAGAAGAAATCCCCTGTGAAGATATGTAAATCAGGTAGTTATACGCATATAAAAAACGATAATATGGGGCAGAACTGCACAATTCTGATGGTATTTAAACAAGAGTGCTTGTTTTGGAAAAGGCGGCCTGCTTTATGTTAGTCATTTACCCCTGCCCCGTCGGAATCGAGCCCCCGCGCACTGTTAACTACTGTTAACCTGCGACATTTGTTAACTACTGTTAAGACCTTTTACCGGTCTTTTTTTCAACTTCCTGCGGGAAAAATTCCATTCATCACAATATCCGACCATTCACCACTACCCACCGATACATTTGCTGAAATCTGACAAAGCGTGCAGATAAAAAACAGCAGGATGAAAAAACGGTACATCGTACTCGCCGGCATTTTAATGTGGCAGGTACAGTCCTTCGCCCAGGCCCCGGCTAACGGAAGACCAGCGGCAACACAAAACGGACAAGGCGCAAAAGCAAGGCCCGACATGCCACAGATAGGCAGGCTTTACGGAAAACTGATAGATGCTTCCAGCGGGAAACCCATTCCTTACGCTTCTGTAGCCCTGCTACGGCAGCGTGATTCTTCCGTGGTGACTGGCATGCTGACCAAACCCAATGGGGAATTTAACCTGGAAAGCCTCCCCTTCGGCCCTTTTATTGTACGCATCAACTTCATGGGCTACACCGGCCTTCAGAAAAAAATATCCATCACGCCACAAACCACAGAACAGGACCTGGGCAACATTAAAATGCAGCCCAACGTCAAAACCCTGCAGGGCGTGGAAGTGACCGGCCAGAAAAGCGCTTTCACCATGGGCATCGACAAAAAGGTGTTCAACGTGGAACGCAACCTGACCAGTGTAGGCGGTACCGCTACTGATGTATTGAAAAACATCCCATCCGTAAACGTAGACCTGGACGGCAACGTCAGCGTACGCAATGCGGCCCCCAATATTTTTGTAGATGGCAAACCCTCTACTCTCACCCTCGATCAGATACCCGCTGACGCTATCGAAAGCGTGGAACTGATCACCAACCCCTCTGCACGTTATGACGCGGAAGGCATGTCCGGTATCCTTAACATCATCCTGAAGAAAAACCGCAAAGCGGGCTTCAATGGCTCTGTACAGGCAGGTATCGGCACCGGTAATAAATACAATGCCGGCGGCAACATCAATATCCGTCAGGGTAAATTCAACGTGTTCGCCAACTATAACATCAACGCCAACAGAAACTGGGGAGAAGGCACCACTTCCCGCAGCAATTACAAAAGCGGTGGTGTGGCAGACACCAGCTTCCTCCTGCAAAACAGCAACAGCACCAGCAAACCGCTGTTCCAGTTTGGCCGCTTCGGCGCCGATTACCAGATCGATAACCGCAACAACATCTCGCTGTCACAGAACATTGTAGCAGGCGACTTCAAAAACAATGAAGATCTCCTCAGCACGTTCTCCAACGGCCAGCACGGTATCACCGGCCTTAGCGACCGTAAAAACAACAACCAGTTCAACTTCCGCAACTACACCACAGCACTGGGTTTCAAGCACACCTACGCCAAACCTAACAAGGAATGGACTGCCGATTTCAACTACAACAGAAGTTCCAATAACCGTGACGGTGACTTTGTCACACAGGCCCGGAACCCGCAGGGCGCCCCTATCGGACAGCCACTGACACAAACCAATACCACCGCCGGCAAAACCACTTTCATCACCATTCAGACAGATTACACCAACCCGGTAGGTAAAAACGGTAAACTGGAAGCCGGTGCCAAAGTCACGCTGCGCGACTATACCAGCGATTACCAGGTACGCGATAAAGACACCATCAGTGGTAACTTTATACCAAACGCCATGTTGTCTACCGCCTACAAATACAACGAAGAAATTTACGCAGGCTACGCGAACTTCTCCAATACCATGGGCAACTTCGGCTATCAGGCCGGTCTGCGTGTGGAGCAGTATGTATACGCAGGAGAAAATAAAGGCGTAGAATATAAACCCACCAAAGCAGTACCCGGCTTCTTCCCGAGTGTATATCTCTCGCAGAAACTCAAACATGAGCAGGAATTACAGCTCAACTATTCCCGTCGTGTGAACAGGCCGAACTTCTTCCAGCTGATACCCTACCGTGATTACAGCGACCCGCAGAACCAGCGGGAAGGTAATCCCAACCTGAAGCCGGAATACATCAATAGCCTGGAGTTTTCCTATGCTAAAAACTGGAAAAACGCCAACCTGTTGGGAAGCATCTACTTCCGTAATGTCAACAATATGATCTCCACCATCAGCACGCCTATTGGCGCAGATACGCTGCTCACCCAGTTTATCAATGCCAACAGAAGCAATTCCTACGGCGCGGAGATCACGCTGAAAAACCAGATCATCAAGGGATGGGACCTTACTTCCAACCTGAACCTGTATCAAACAGACATGAAGGTGAACAGCAACGGTCAAAACTTCAACAACAGCGGTTTCAGCTGGCTCGCGAAGATCAATTCAGAAACCAAACTGCCCGCTAATTTCACGTTACAGGTAACCGGCTCCTATCAGGCGCCTACCATTGCGTTGCCGTCTTCCGGCGGTGGCGGCGGTGGTGGTGGCCGTGGCGGCGGAGGTGGTGGTTTTATGATGATCCCTACATCATCACAGGGTACCATCAAAGGCTTCAGCACCGTGGATGTGGCTGTGCGTAAAGACTTCCTGAAAAACAAAGCGGCTTCGCTCACGCTTAGCCTGTCGGATGTTTTCAACACGCGCCAGTATGAGCTGAACCAGGCTACGCCCGCTTTCGCACAGGATTATATCCGTAAGCGCGAATCCCGTATCCTGAAGCTCAACTTCAGCTACCGTTTCGGCAAGTTTGATACTTCCCTGTTCAAAAAGAAAAAACAGAATAATAACAACGACATGCAGATGGGTGACCCGATGCAAAGTTTCTAGTTAATAAAGAGGGTGAATGCAAAACCACAGCCGGCAGGAAGCGCCTTGTGCCCCCGCCGGCTATCTTTTTGAATATACCATTCATCCCAATTCGTCAACATTTTAAACACCGCCAATTATTTTTATAGTCATAGATCAGCCAGAATAAAGGATGCTAACATTACGGATGCTAAGATTAATTGCAGGGGCAACCCTGTTGTTTGCTATTGTGCCTAACCTTTACGCACAAACGCCGGAAGGCGCACCGGTGAAAATGACCGGTAAAGTAGCAGACGCCGTCACCGGCAAACCGGTGGAATATGCCTCAGTGGTATTGCTCCGCCAGGCCGATTCCTCCATGGTTACCGGTATGTACACCACACCCGCAGGCACTTTCGCTTTTAATACAGTCGTTCCCGGTATTTATGTGCTGCGCGTTACTTTCATGGGTTATGAGAAGCTGGAAAAAGCAGTGAAGGTAGCTGCCGGGAAACCCGCGTTTGCCGGCACCCTGCGCCTGCAAACAGCTGGCAAGGTGCTGAACGCGGTGGAGATCAAAGCGGAAAAACCCGCGTTCTCCATGCAGATAGACCGGCAGGTGTTCGACGCCGGCAGCATGATCAATGCAGAAGGCGGCACCGGCACAGACATCCTGAAAAATATTCCCAGTGTGGATGTAGACATCGATGATAATGTGACCCTGCGTGGTAAAAGCGTGACCATCTATGTAGATGGCAAACCATCCCCCTTCGGAGATGCTAAAACAGCCCTGCAAATGATTCCCGCCGAAAGCATCGACCGGGTGGAAGTCATCAACAACCCCTCCGCCAAATTTGAAGCACAGGGCGGCGGCGGTATTATCAACATCGTCCTGAAAAAAGACAAGGCCATTGGATATAACGTAATGTTCAACGCCGGCGTAGCCACCCGCGGCCAGGTCAATGGCAGCGCCAATGCCAGTCTGCGTATGCGCCGTTTTAACTTCTTCGGCAACTACAACGCCCGCTACGAATCCATCGGCGGCAGCGGCTACAGCTACCGGCAGAACCTGGTGCCCGACAGCAGCAGCACCACCTTCTTCTCCCAGGACAGCCGCAACAACAACCGCAACGGCAACAACGGCGGCCGTTTCGGCTTCGACTACTTCCTCGATGACCACAACACCTTCACCATCGCGGAAGGCCTTAACCATAACTTCAACAGGAATGAAGATGACATCTTCCTGAATTATCTCGATGATCAAAAACAAACACTCCGCAATGGGGAACGGCATAATACCAGTCGCAATGACGGCTATAACAACAATACCAGCCTGAATTACAAACGCACTTTCAAAAAACAGAACCAGGAACTGACTGCCTATATCAGCTATAGCGGCAACCGTGCCGGCAGTAACAGCGATTACCGCACACAGTACCAGAAACCGGGACTGGACACGCTTCCCAATCCCAACTGGCAACAGAATACCGGCAAAAACGGGAACCGCTTCTGGAACCTCCAGTCAGACTACACCATGCCCCTCGGTAAAAAAGGAAAGCTGGAAGCAGGTGTAAAAAGCACTTTCCGGTATATCAGCAACGACTATACGGCCATGCTGTACAACTGGGATATAAAAGATTTCCGTAAAAGCAACCAGCTGTCCAACCAGTACGACTATGAAGAAGATATCCACGCCGGTTATCTCAACTTCGCCAATGCCATTGGCAATCTGGGGTACCAGGTAGGAGTACGTGCCGAACAGTCTTTCCTGAAAGGCTATTCCTACACCCGTGACACGACGGTGGACAACAAATTTTTCAATCTCTTCCCCAGCGTGTTCCTGAAGTACAACATGCCTAAAAACCAGAACCAGAGCCTGGTATTCAACTATTCCACCCGTATAGACCGGCCCAACTTCGACCAGTTGCTGCCATACATTAATAACTCCGACCCGCAGAATATCCGCACCGGCAACCCGGAGCTGAAGCCTGCGTTGTCGCATAAGTTTGAAACCAGTTATTCCGTCTATTATCCCAAGTCCAATAACTATTTCAGCGCCAGCACCTACTATGCGCAGACCAATGACAACATTGACCGTATCAGTACGCTGGACACCGTAACGGGCGTTACCACCACCAAACCCATGAACCTGGCCACGCAGCAGAATATTGGCGGCAACGTGTCTTACAGCCTTAATATTTACAAATGGTGGAAAGTCAATGCCAACCTGAACCTGGAATATAACCGGCTTACCAGCACAACGCTCAATAATGAGAATTTCAGTTATGGACTGAACGCCAATACACAGTTCAGGCTGCCTTCCCGCATCAGCATAGAACTGAGCGGACATTACCGCTCTCCCAGGATACAGCCGCAGGGCACCTTCCGGGCGATGAACGGTATTGATCTCGGGGTGCGTAAGGAAGTACTTAAAAACAGGGCGCTGGTGATAGCGCTGAACGTTTCCGATTTACTCAATACCCAACAGTTCAGCTCCCACTACGAAACACCGGTGTTTATCCAGGACTATGACCGTAAACGCACCACCCGCTTTATCCGCCTCAACATACGGTACCGTTTTGGCAAAATGGACCCTAATCTCTTTAAAAAGAAAAAACACCAACAGCAGGAAGAAGAAGAAAAGCCACAGGAAGAAGAAGAGAAGCCCAAAGAGCGGGGAAGATTATAATAGCAAAGCCCCTGTTGATTGTCAACAGGGGCTTTTATTATGATTCAATAATCATCTGTTTATTTTTTACCTGCCAACATAGGCACAAAGGAGAAGTTATCAAACAGCTCCTGTTCCGTTTCCGTATCGCTGATTTTGGTGATACGCAGCATCCGCTGTACCTCCTGGCCGCCTACCGGGATCACCATCTTACCACCGATTTTCAATTGCTGGACCAGCTTCTCGGGGATATGTGGCGCTGCCGCAGTCACCAACACCTTATCAAACGGCGCATAGGAAGGCAATCCTTCGTAGCCGTCACCGTAAAACAGGCGCAGATTGGGGTATTTGCTTTTAAAAGGAAAGGCTTTTACCTGGTCGAACAGGCGTTTCTGCCGTTCAATAGTAAAAACGTTCAGTTTCAACTCCGCCAGCACACACGCCTGGTAGCCGCTGCCGGTACCGATCTCCAGTACCTTTTCAAACGGCCGGGATTCCAGTAACTGCGTCTGATAGGCTACCGTATAAGGCTGGGAAATCGTTTGCCCCTCTCCGATAGGAAAGGCCCTGTCATCATATGCGATGCTCTCGAAAGCCGTATCAAGGAAAAAATGCCGGGGAATATTGCCGATAGCCGCCAATACGTTTTCATCAGTAATACCTTTCTGACGGATACTATCAACTAGCTGTTTGCGTAATCCTTTTTGTTTATAAGTATCTTCATACCGCCTCATAGTGCAAAATTAACCATTACCTACGATTTTCAATGATTTTGCCCGGGCGGAATTTCCCACATTCGTTTTTTTATTTTTACTTTACAGCCTGGCCGGGCTATAAAGGCCCCGAAAAACAACACGATTATGGATATAAATATTCAAAACAAAGTATCGCAATGGCTCAACGGTAACTATGACGCCGAAACCATTGCCACACTGAAAAAGATGCAGGAAGGCAACCCCGATGACCTCAATGACGCTTTTTATCGTAATCTCGAGTTTGGTACCGGAGGATTGAGAGGAATTATGGGCGTAGGTACCAACCGCATGAATAAATATACCGTCGGCATGGCCACACAAGGCTTTGCCAACTATCTGAAAAAGACGTTCGATGGCGAAGTGAAAGTGGCCATCGCACACGACAGCCGCAACAATTCCCGCTTTTTTGCTGAAACCGTGGCCAATGTATTTGCGGCCAACGGCATTAAAGTGTTTCTCTTTGAAAGCCTCCGCCCCACGCCGGAGCTCTCTTTTGCTATCCGTCACCTGCAATGCCAGGGCGGCGTGGTACTCACCGCTTCCCACAACCCGAAAGAATACAACGGTTATAAAGCCTACTGGAACGATGGCGCCCAGCTGGTGCCCCCGCACGATAAGAACGTTATCCGTGAAGTAGAAAACATCCTCTCCCCTGATGATGTAAAATGGAGCGGCGGAGAAGCCAATATCACCCTCATCGGTAAAGAAGTGGATGAAGCCTACCTGAAAGAATTACAGGGGCTGTCCATCAATCCGGAGATCAACAAACAACAGCACGACCTGAAGATCGTTTATACGCCTATCCATGGCACTGGTATCACCATGGTACCGGAAATACTGCAACGCTTCGGCTTCACCAATGTGAACATCGTAGCCGAACAGTCTACGCCTGACGGCAATTTCCCGACCGTGGTATATCCTAACCCGGAAGAGTCTGAAGCCCTGAGCCTTGGCCTGAAGAAAGCCAAAGAACTGGATGCAGACATCCTGCTGGGAACAGACCCCGACGCTGACCGTGTAGGCATTGCCGTGAAAGACCTGAAAGGCGAATGGGTATTGCTCAACGGTAACCAGACCGGCGTACTCCTGTTCAACTACATCGTAGAAGGCCGCCGCAGAAAAGGGTTGCAAAAACCGAACGACTTTATCGCGAAAACCGTGGTAACGTCCGACCTCATTGACGTTTTTGCCGCTAAAAACGATATCAACTGCTATAATACCCTCACCGGTTTTAAATGGATCGCAGACCTTATCCGTCGTAAAGAACCACAGGAAACGTTCATCTGCGGCGGAGAAGAGTCATATGGTTATATGATCGGTAATAATATCCGTGACAAAGACGCTATCTCCTCTGTGGCCATGATCTGCGAAATGGCAGCTTTTGCGCGCAGCCAGGGCAAGTCCTTGTATGAACTGCTGGTGAATATCTACGTCCAGTACGGTTATTACAACGAGTACCTGATCTCTATCACTAAAAAAGGAATGAAAGGTGCAGATGAAATCGCTGAAATGATGCGGGGCTACCGTGAAAATCCACCAGCCACCATCAACGGCTCCCCTGTGGTAACGCTGTACGACTACCAGTTACAACAGGTGAAAGACATCAAAACAGGCGAAATCAAACCACTCGACCTGCCTAAATCCAATGTGCTGCAGTTTGTACTGGCCGATGGCAGCAAAATCTCTGCCCGCCCGTCCGGCACCGAGCCCAAAATCAAATTCTATTTCAGCGTGAATGCCCCCCTGAACAGCGTGGCCGACTTCGATGCTGTTACTGCCGGTCTCGACAAAAAGATCGAAGGTATCATCACCGATATGCAACTGAAGTAATAAAACATATTCCTATCATAACATTCAAAAAGAATACTGCCCGGTCAACCTTCCTCCCGCGCGGAGGAAGGACCCTGGCGGGAATTCTTCTCCTGCTGATTTCCCTGACTGCACCTGCCCAACAAAAGGTGGCATTCTTTTCATTACCGGATACCACTATCAAAGAAAGAGTATGGATACTCTCCGGCACTACCGCCGCCATCTATGGTAGCGGGCTGGCGGTACTCAGCACCGCCTGGTACAAAGGTTATCCCCGCTCCTCCTTTCACTTCTTCAATGATGCAGGGGAATGGAACCAGATGGACAAAGCCGGACATATTTTTGCTGCTTACTTTGAAGGTAAATACAGCCGGGAAATGTGGAGATGGTCTGGCCTACCGCGTAAACAACAAATCTGGATCGGTGGCCTCAGTGGATTTGCCTATCAGTCAGTCATAGAAGTACTGGACGGGTTCTCGGAAAAATGGGGGTTCTCGTGGAGCGATATGGGAGCCAATGCTATCGGCTCCGCCCTGCTGATCAGCCAGGAGCTGGCATGGGACGAGCAACGGATACAGCTTAAATTCTCGGCTCATCCTAAAAGCTATCCGGAAGGCCCTGTCCGGGAGAAAGCGGACCAGCTCTTTGGTCACACCTTCTGGGAAAGAACGCTGAAAGATTATAATGCCCAAACGTACTGGTTATCGGTCAACCTGCATTCCTTCAACAAAAATTCCACCTGGCTGCCCCGCTGGCTGAACATTGCCGTTGGTTATGGTGCAGAAGGCATGTATGGAGGAGACGACAATACATGGACAGATGCACACGGCCAGTTCCACGACTACACCCATGTTCGCCGTGTCCGGCAATTTTACCTGTCGCCCGATATTGATTTCACCAAAATCCGCAGCCGTAAAAAAGGCGTGCGCGTATTGTTCCAGGTGCTGAACATGATGAAATTCCCCGCCCCTGCCCTTGAAATCAATTCATTGGGCAACGTGAAACTGCATCCCATCTATTTTTAACAGAAAAGCTTATTCAAAATAAGCAGCGATGATGTCTTCCCCCTGCATCTCCACCAATACCATGTCCTGTAAGGTAGTGGCGAGGGAATAACCCACAAAATCAACAGACAGCGGGAAAGATTTATGCCGGCGGTCTACCAGCACAGCTGTTTGTATTTTCTTAGGGAGGTAAGCCAGCAGCGGCTTCAGGGCATATAGCATGGTACGGCCGGAGTTGGCCACATCGTCTACCACTACTACTACCTTATCATTAAAATCGATGTCTTCAGAAACTTTTACTTCATCCGGATGTTGTTTGTCCAGATGCAGGGATATGATCCTGGTTTTCAACGGAGAGATCTGTTCCAGTACAGCCGCTATCTTACGGGCTACCACCATACCTCTGTCCCAGATACCGGCAAGAATGATTTCTGTGCCGTCGCTGTTCAGTTCATAGATCTCGTAAGCGATCCGTTCAATTTTTTTCTGGATGATATCCTGTGTAAGAATAATGTTCCTGCTTTCCATAGGCGCAAAAATAAGAAGTTCAGTTGTAGGAAGATGCTTTTAATAAAAATTTCCCCTTCAAAAGCCGGGAACCAAAAAAGACATAAATTAGGGAGTCAAATCTAAGATAATGCGAATTGTACAAGAGTTACTGTTTATTATTGCCTTCGGGATGGCAGTATACCTATTTTCCACGAAAGTGCGCCAGATAAGGCGGAATATCCTGCTGGGGCGCGACAAAGACCTCAATGACCACCCGGACCTGCGCTGGAAAAACTTACTGTTGCTGGCTTTCGGCCAGAAAAAAATGTTCCGTAACCCATTGGTCGCCGTGCTGCACTTTTTCGTGTATGCAGGCTTTATCATCATTAATCTGGAGATCCTCGAGATTATTCTGGACGGGATACTGGGCACGCATCGTTTATTCGTTCCCGTATTAGGGGGACTGTATCCTGTGCTGATCGGTGCTTTTGAGGTGCTGGCCGTGCTGGTGATGCTGGGCTGTATTGTCTTCCTGGTACGCAGGAACATCCTGAAGCTCCGGCGGTTTATCAGCAAAGACCTGAACGGATGGCCGCGTTCCGACGCCAATTACATCCTCATCACAGAGATTGCGCTGATGTTCCTGTTCCTGACCATGAACACTGCCGATCAGCAGATGCAGCTACGCGGCAGCGAACATTATATCGCTACCGGCAATTTCCTGGTCACCGGCAGCCTGGCTTCCATCTTCAACCACATGTCAGACGGCACCCTGATAGCCATTGAGCGTACCTGCTGGTGGCTGCATATACTGGGTATCCTGGCGTTTCTTAACTATCTGCCTTATTCCAAACATCTCCATATTATACTGGCTTTTCCCAATGCCTACTATGCCAGCCTGGAGCCTGCAGGCGAAATGGAAAATATGCCTGCCGTACAGAAGGAAGTACAGCTGATGCTGCAGCCTGAGCTGGCCGCCAATGAGCCTGCCCCGGAAGGGATACCTAAGTTCGGCGCCAAAGATGTGTTTGACCTTACCTGGAAAAACCTCCTGGACGCCTACAGCTGCACCGAATGCGGCCGCTGTAGCGCTGCCTGTCCGGCTAACATCACCGGCAAAGCCCTTTCTCCCCGTAAAATCATGATGGACACCCGCGACCGCGCAGAAGAAGTAGGCCGCAATATCAATAAAAACGGCGCTTTCACCGATGACAGCAAAACGCTGCTGCGTGATTATATCACAGAAGAAGAGCTGCGTGCCTGCACCACCTGCAACGCCTGCGTGCAGGAATGCCCGGTGAGCATCAGTCCACTCGATATCATCCTGCAACTGCGCCGCCACCTGGTGATGGAAGAGTCCAGCGCTCCCGCCGAATGGACCGGCATGTTCAGCAATATCGAAAACAACATGGCCCCCTGGAAGTTCAGCATGGACGACCGCGACAAATGGGCCACAGAAATGAATCAATAACGAAAAGCTAAAAGCGAAGAGCTATGCAGATAAAGACAATGGCTACATATGCCGCCAACGGGGAAACACCGGAAATACTGTTTTGGGTAGGTTGTGCTGGCAGCTTCGATCAGCGGGCACAAAAGATCACCAAAGCATTTGCCACTATTCTCGATAAAACAGGCGTGCAGTTTGCCATCCTTGGCAAAGAAGAAAGCTGTACCGGCGATCCAGCCAGAAGAGCAGGCAATGAGTTTATCTTCCAGATGATGGCACAAAACAACATACAGCTGCTTAATATGTATGGGGTAAAAAAAATCGTGACCGCCTGCCCGCACTGCTTCAATATCCTGAAAAATGAATATCCTGCCCTCGGCGGTAATTATGAAGTGATACATCATACCACCTTCCTCCAGTCGCTGATCGATGAAGGAAAGATCAAAATGAAAGAGGGCGGTGTCTTCAAAGGCAAAAAAATCACTTATCATGATTCCTGTTACCTTGGCAGAGGCAATAATATTTATGAAGCGCCCCGTAAAGTGCTGGAAACCCTCGATGCCGAGCTGGTGGAGATGAAACGCTGCCGCAGTAAAGGCCTTTGCTGTGGCGCCGGTGGCGCCCAGATGTTCAAGGAAGAAGAAAAAGGCACTACCCGCATCAATTTTGACAGAGGCCATGAGGCCGTAGATACCGGCGCCTCCGTCATAGCCGCCAACTGTCCTTTCTGTATGACCATGCTGACGGACGGGGTGAAAGAAACCGGTAAAGAAGACGAAGTAAAGGTGCTGGATATTGCAGAGCTGATTGCGATGAATATGGAATAAGGACACATACGACGACTAATTGACTTAAATTTGCATCATGAATATACAAGACATCAATCTCCCTTCCGGGTTTTCTCCGGCTTCGAGGGTTTGGATATATCAGAGCAACAGACCATTCCATGAGCAGGAGATCAAAGAAATAGACGAACAGCTGTTACAATTTACCGAACAGTGGAACGCCCACGGTGCGCCTGTAAAGGGCTGGGGCCGTGTGGTGCTGGGCCAGGTGGTGATATTGATCGCAGACGAAACAGATACGACCGTTAGCGGTTGCAGTACCGATAGCTCCGTGCGGGTCATCAAAAGCATTGAAAAACAGTACAATGTGAATATGTTTGACCGCCTGCTGCTTGGTTTTATTGTGAAAGGCAAAGTGCAACTGTTGCCCATGGCCCAGCTGGGTTATGCGATGGAGCAAGGGTTTATCGATGAGAACACTCTCTATCTCAATAATACCGTACTGACCAAAGCAGATCTTGACACCAAATGGCTGGTACCGCTGAAGGACAGCTGGCTGAGCGCGAAAATTACACGCAAAGCAGTATAAATCTGCCGGAAGGCAAAAAGAATTTACATAAGAGCGAAGGCAATAGATTTTTTATAAACTATTGTTTTCGCTCTTATTACATATTATAAAATTAACGAAACAGGAGAAAATCAACGAATTGACCGGATGCATCTTTCTTTGTATGCTTTGCAGAACTCCTTAGCATGCCTTGCGTGATGACATTCTGTCATTTTTTCCGTTTTAATCCTTATTTTTGCTCTCCAAAATTTTTGTCAGGAATGCTGGACCAGGATACTAAAGTGCATGATGAGAGCCGTCAGGGTGAAGCTTTTGCTCCCGTGACGACTAATGACCAAACATATAGGAAAAAATTTTATATAGAAAGCTATGGCTGTGCGATGAATTTCAACGACAGCGAAATTGTTGCCTCCATATTGAACCAGGAAGGATATGGTGCTACCCGGAATGTGGAAGAGGCCAATCTGATCCTGCTCAACACCTGCTCTATCCGTGAGAAAGCGGAACTGACCGTGCGTAAGCGGTTGACCGAGTTCCGGCGGATAAAAAAAGAAACCCCCGGCCTGCTCATAGGTGTGTTGGGGTGCATGGCAGAACGGCTCAAAACGAAGTTACTGGAAGAGGAGAAACTGGTGGACATGGTTGTAGGCCCGGATGCCTACCGTAGTCTTCCTTCCCTGATCGCGGAAGCGGAAACAGGCCAGAAATCGGTGAATGTGCTGCTGAGCCGCGAAGAAACGTATGGCGATATCAGTCCTGTCAGACTGGACAACAATGGGGTTTCCTCCTTTGTGTCTATCATGCGGGGTTGTAACAACATGTGCACTTTCTGCGTGGTACCTTTTACCCGTGGCCGTGAACGCAGCCGCGACGCGGTTTCTATCGTCAGGGAGGCAGCCGAGCTGTTTGAGAACGGCTACCGCGAAGTGACACTGTTGGGGCAGAACGTAGACTCCTACTACTGGACCAGCGACGATGGCAGTGAAACGGTGACTTTCGCCCAGCTGCTGGAGAAAGTGGCCCTGATCAACCCATTGCTGCGCGTACGTTTCAGCACTTCCCATCCTAAAGATATTACCGACGAAGTGCTCTTTACCATAGCGAGACACGAAAACATCTGCAATTATATCCACCTGCCGGTACAAAGCGGCAGCAACAGGGTATTACAGCTGATGAACCGTACATATACCCGTGAATGGTATATGAAGAAAGTAGAGCGTATCCGCGAAATCCTCCCCGGCTGCGGGCTTTCGACCGATATCATCTGTGGTTTCTGTAGCGAAACAGAGGAAGAGCACCAGGAAACCATGGACATCATGCGGTTTGCCGCTTACGATCTGGCCTATATGTACTTCTATTCCGAACGCCCCGGTACACTGGCACAGCGCCGTTATCAGGACGATATACCGGAAGACGTCAAAAAAAGAAGGCTTGCCGAAGTGGTGGAACTGCACCGGCAACAATCAGAAAAAAGCATGAAAAAAGATGTCGGCAAAACCTTCAGAGTGCTGGTAGAAGGCACTTCCAAACGTTCCGAAGAACACCTGTTCGGTCGCAATGACCAAAACAAGGTGATTGTTTTCCCCCGCGAAAACTTTAAAAAGGGTGAATACGTTATGGTGAAGATAGATAGCTGCACATCAGGTACACTTATAGGAAACGCAGTACAGTAGCCTGCCCGCTGCTGCCTGCTCATTTTTGGACCATTAAACAATCGGGTTACCACTTATGGACATACAGGCTATCAAAAACAGGTTTGGCATTATCGGAAACAGTCCCGCATTGAACTACGCCCTGCAGGTGGCCGCACAGGTGGCCAATACCGACCTCACCGTGCTGATTAACGGGGAGAGCGGCGTAGGTAAAGAAGTATTTTCCCAGATCATCCACGCGCTCAGCGCCCGTAAACATAATCCTTTCATCGCCGTTAACTGCGGCGCCATCCCTGAAGGGACCATCGATTCCGAACTGTTCGGTCACGAAAAAGGCTCCTTCACCGGCGCAGTAGACAGCCGTAAAGGTTACTTCGAAACCGTCAACGGCGGCACCATCTTCCTCGATGAAATCGGGGAAATGCCACTGGGCACACAGGCCCGCCTGCTCCGCGTATTGGAAACAGGCGAATACATCCGCGTAGGTTCTTCCAAAGTACAAAAAACGGATGTCCGTGTGATCGCCGCTACCAACCGTGATCTCCTGGAACGCACCCAGCACGGCAAATTCCGGGAAGACCTCTACTACCGCCTCAACACCGTGCCTATCCGCGTACCGGCGTTGCGCGACCGCAAAGAGGACATCCCCCTGCTGTTCCGTAAATTCTCCGTCGATTTCTCCGAGAAATATAAAACACCTTCCATCCAACTGGATGAAGACGCCCGTCAGATACTGGTCAATTACCCCTGGCGTGGTAATGTGCGTGAACTGAAAAATATCGCAGAACAGATCTCTGTATTGTCATCTGACAAACTGGTCACCGCCAACGACCTGAAAAGGTTCCTCCCGGAAATACCGGAAGTCAACAGGCTCCCGATGCTGGCTGCTCCGCAGCAACAGCCCGGCAGCGGCGGCGACTTCGCCTCTGAAAGGGACATCCTCTACAAACTTTTCTTCGACATGAAAAAAGATGTGACAGAGGTCAAAAAAATGTTCTTCGACATCCTGCAGAACCCTAATGCGGCGCACGCCACGGAATACCATCCGGAGAGCCATGTACTGCACAGCTACCCTGCCGGTAATGAAATGGCCGTACCCTCTTCCGGTATCAGCAATAACCAGCCGATTATCCTGGCAGACAATAAAATAGATCACCATGAGGAAGTGGAAGAAACGCTTTCCATTGCCGACAAGGAGAAAGAACTGATCGTGAAAGCACTGAAGAAACACAAAGGCAAACGCAAGGATGCCGCCCTCGATCTGGGCATTTCCGAAAGAACGCTTTACCGCAAATTAAAAGAATATAACATCGCCGAATAAACGAATTTTCAGCAGCATGACCACTACCATCCGAACATTCATCGCCCTTGCCATCATAGCGCTACTTGGGGGTTGCAGTGTACACTATTCCACCACCGGCGCCAGCATCGACAATGAGGCCAAAACGGTGAACGTACGTTTTATTGAGAACAGGGCGCCTATCACCAACCCTACCCTCAGCCAGAAGATCACCCAGAAACTGCGTGATAAAGTCACTTCCCAGACCAGGCTGACACAGGTGGGCGATAATGAGCCCCGTGCCGACTATGAGTTCCGTGGCGCTATTACCGGTTATTCCTTCTCCAACGCCGCCGTTACCAACGTAGACCAGGCCGCCACTTCCCGTCTGAATGTGACCATCAACATCACGTTTATCAAACGGGTAGGCGATAAAAAAGGCTTTACCCAGTCCTTTACCCGTTCTGCTGACTTCTCTGCCAACCAGCTTCCTTCCGTTGTGGAAAACAACCTGCTGGAGAGCAATATCATCCCCGGCATCGTGGACGATATTTTCAACAGGGCTTTCGCTAACTGGTAATACTATCGGGTTATTTTGATATTTTTTTATTTAGCTATTTGATTTACGGATTTTGGAATTTCTTGATTTTGAAATTTGGGGAGCGGGAAGATCATATCACGTCCTATAATGTTGATCATTTGCTGCATTGAAATTCGTAAATCAAAAAATTCCAAAATCCGTAAATCAAATAATTCAATGATCAAATAACCAAATAATAAAATTCACTACATTAGGACTATGATCGCAAACACAATCATCGCACACGTCTTTTTGCAGGCCAGCCTGCACAAGGTAGATGTGGCCGCCATGGACAAGCTGGTAGCGGAATATCCCTATTTCTCTGCCGCCCGGCTCCTGCTGGCCAGAAAGGTATATCACCAGCATGGCGACCTTCATGATCCCGCCATCAAAAAGGCAATGTTGTATAGCGGTCAGCCTCACCATTTTTATCATATCGTGACCCACGAGCCGGTACTGGAAACCGTGGAAGACCGTGTACCACCGGCCATACCCGTTGACGCCCTCCCCGATGACCTCCCGGCTGCACCAGCTGCCGAAGAAAACCTGACGGAGGAGATGCCGGTTGCCATTACGGAAAACGGACAAACGGCCGCTGAAACAGAAGAGGAGACCGACATACCGGTTGCCCTGGAAGCGAAAATGATGGAAGAAGAAACAGAAAAAGAAGTGAAAGAAGAAGTGGAAGAAGCGCACACAATCGCAGCACCTGTTGCCATACCAGTCATGGCGGAAGAAACGCCCGTTATGGAAGCTGCTGCTGAAATGCCTGCCGCAACGGCTGTTAACGGCACCGCAAACTACGAATCAGCCGATCCGGACGCGATATTAGCTGAAATCCCGGAGCAGGCTGACATGGTGGCAGCGCCGGAAACTGACCGTACGCCTCACCAGGCTGCAACAGAGGAAGCGTCAGATCATGCAGAGAGCACAGACGTACTGCCGATTAAAATATTCCCATTGGAGCTGTCAATGACAGAAGAAACCACGTTGACGTTCCAGCCGCTGTATACCGATGATTACTTCGCCTATAAACGGCTGAAAGACCCGGAACAGGCAGACGAGCTCAGCGCGCAGGGCGAGGCGGAAATGAAAAGTTTCACCTCCTGGCTGCGGCAGATCAAGGACAACTTCTCCGGCAGGACCAGCAAAGACTGGTATCACCAGCAGCTCCACCGCCTTTACCAAGACGATGAAGAACCGGAAGTATCAGAAACCGTCGAAAAAATGGCGATGGATTCCATTACTTTCAACAACGATATCGTATCTGAAACACTGGCAGATATATGGGTACGTCAACGACAGTACCAGCAGGCAATCAGGATTTATCAAAAATTAAGTTTGCTTAATCCCGACAAAAACGCTTATTTTGCGCAGAAGATACAAGAACTAAAATCTTTAATAGATAAAAGCAAACATTAATATTTATGTTAATCATTTTTGGTATCCTGATCATATTAGCCTGTGTGTTGTTGGGCTTTTTCGTGCTGATCCAGAACCCTAAAGGAGGCGGCCTGTCCGGTTCTTTTGGTGGTATTGGCAATCAGGTGATCGGGGTGCGTCAGACAACTGACGTTTTGGAAAAAGGTACCTGGATACTGGCAACTATCATTGCTGTACTCTGCCTGACAGCTCCTTTCTTTATCGGTAAATCCGCCAAGGTATCCAACTCCGCACCTACTGCCGTTGAAAGAGCTGGTGGTGGTGTACCTGCTCCGGCTCCCGCACCTGCGCAACTGCCAGGTACCCAGCCGCAACAACCGGCGCCGAATACTCCGGCTCCTTCCACTCCAGGCAAATAATATCTTTCTGAATAATATTTTATAAAACCTCGCCGTTAAAAGCGAGGTTTTTTTTAATCACTACCCGCTACGAATGGCTAAGAAACGAAAACCTACCAACGTATGGCTTAAACGCAGCCTCCTCATCGCCGGCTGCCTGGCTGCAGGTATCCTCGTATATTTCTCTTACCGGGTGTTTGGCCCCAATACAAAAGCTTTCGGCGATTCCAAATACTTCTATGTCCGCACCGGCAGCACCTATGACGACGTACTCGAAGGACTGGAAGACCAGGGCATCATCCGTAACCGTAACAGCTTCAATTGGGTGGCCAGGGAACTGGGATACCCCTCCCGGGTAAAAGCCGGTCGCTACAAAATTGCCCATGGCATGAGCAACTTCGATATCGCGAAACTGCTCCGCTCCGGTAAACAATCACCTGTAGTACTGGTAATCAATAAACTGCGCACCAAGCAGGACCTGATCCGGAAAGTCAGCAACAACCTGGAAGCCGATTCCAACGCGCTCCGCGCCCTGCTGTCTGACCAGGTATACCTCCGTCAGTTCAACCTCGACACCAATACCGCCATGTGCGCGGTGGTACCCAATACGTACGAGTTCTACTGGAATACCAATGCAGAAACCGTCTTCAAAAAACTGGAAAAGGAAAGGGAAGAATTCTGGACCAGCGACCGCCGGGAGAAAGCGAAAACACTGGACCTCACCCCTGTTCAGGTAACCATCCTGGCGTCTATTGTGGAAGAAGAAAGTAACAAGCTGGATGAAAAACCGATCATTTCCAGCGTATACCTGAACCGCTTCCGCAAAGGCATGCGCCTGCAGGCCGATCCTACGGTTAAATTTGCCCTGCAGGACTTTGGCCTGAAGAGAATACGCGAAACGCATACCCAGTTCGATTCTCCGTATAATACTTACCGTTATGAGGGTTTCCCTCCGGGCCCTATCTGCACACCGTCTGAAAAAACAATAAACGCCGTACTGAACACACCGGATACAGATTATTTGTACTTTTGCGCCAGGTCTGATTTTTCAGGCTATCATGCTTTTGCAGCCACATATGCGGAACATCTGATCAATGCAAGAAAATATCAGGCTGAACTGAACAAAAGAGGATATTAATACCTAAATAACAACATCGCTTTGGTTTTTAAACCCGAAAACATCATCTTCCGTTCACGTCCTTACCGTTGGTTGGTAAACAGGAGTAAAACCCTTATCCTCCCAGGTTTTGAAGGACTGCCACTGTATGATGTGCTGAAATATTTCGGGCAGGAAACCAAAGCGAGAGGTTTGGGAGACAGGGCCAGGGCTATTTCTTTCAACTTCCTGCTGGCTATTCCGCCTTTCTTCATTTTCCTGTTTACGCTCGTTCCCTATGTGCCCGTAAAAAACATAGAGCCTACCCTCTATGACCTTGCGCAGGACCTCACGCCCAACTACAATACCTACATGATTGTAAGGGAAATGATCCATGACTTCCTGTACACACACCGCAATGGCTTGTTGTCCGTGGCTTTCCTGATGGGTTTCTTCTATTCCTCCAATGGCGTGATGGGCATTCTTCGCTCCTTCAGTAAAATAGAAGGCGCCGGTTTCCGTAGGCGCAAATGGTGGCAGAACCGCCTGATTGCCCTGGAACTGACGCTGATACTGGTCATATTGCTGCTGGTGACCGTGGCACTGATCATTATTCAGGGAGCTACCCTCCGCTGGCTGTTCAATCTCACTGGTGTACAAAACGCGCGGTTGCTCAGTCTGATCGATGTGGCCCGCTGGGTATTCATCGTATTCCTGTTTTATTCCGTGAATTCAGTGCTGTACCGCATTGGCGCCGCCACTACCAAAAGATGGAAGTTTATTACCGCCGGTGCTACGGTGAGCACCATTTTTATGATAGTAGTGACTATCGGCTTTTCCTATTTCGTGAACCACTTTGGTAACTATAATAAGATCTATGGTTCTATCGGTACGATCCTGATCCTGATGTTGTGGGTGTTTTTCAATTCGTTTATCCTGCTGGTAGGCTTTGAGCTGAATGCCAGTATCCGCGCGCTAAGCGATGCGCGACAGGAAAAAGAGCAGGAACAGGAAAAGCCAGCCACCAGCCCTCTGCTCCACTAGCCTCCCACTTACCGAAAATTTTTATTTTATCTTTTTTTATTATATCTTTCTAGAGATTTCCTTTCAACTGTCAGGAAAATTACTGTCGCATTGATTATATTTATACTGGACATGAAATCCTCATGATATGATGAAGTCCGCTCTCTACCTTGCCTGTGCCCTCGTCTTTACCGCAGCCATACCGGCTGTCGAGAATCCGCTTGAACCTGGTGCTTCCCTTCCCAAACCTGATATGAAATGGATGGATGTTTCCGGAAAAGAAATTTCCCTGAATAATGCCAAAGGCAATAACGGCCTGCTGATCGTCTTTGGCGGCAATCAGTGCCCGTATATGGTCCGCAACCAGGAACGGCTGCACAATATCTGCGCTTTAGCCCATAAAAACGGGATTGGTGTAGTAATGGTGAATTCCAATGAGGCCAATCGTGCCGACGGAGATTCGTTTTCCGCCATGAAGGCCTACGCCACGCAGCATGCGTTTCAATGTTATTACATTCTGGATAAGAATGCGGAGCTGGCAGATGCTTTCGATGCCAATCATACTCCGGAGTGTTACCTGTTTGACAAGAACAACCGTCTTGTATACAAAGGCGCCATTGATGATAACCCGGGCAATGCAGATGCGGTAAAAGCCCGTCATCTGCAAAATGCCATCACTGAATTGGTGGCTGGCAAATCCATTACCACCAACACCTCCAGCACACTGGGCTGTAATATTAAAAGGAACCGCTGATTACTGTCCAACGAGGAACACAGCGTTACTGAACATCAGTTTACCATTTTCCCAGAAGCTTCTGAACAGCGGATTATCGGCGAGGATTACCACTGAGCCGTTGCCAATTTCCTTTACTCCGAACAGCAGTCCGTCTTTCAGGCGGTTACGGGTATCTGCGCCCACAAAGCCGCTGAGGTAATTGTCTTTCTTTAAGACGCCAACGTTCCAGCCATTGTTGTCGATGAACTCATACAACCGGCTGTCCTGTTTGAGTGTGTAGTACGTTCCCGGGTAACCGAAGGCCAGCGGATGAGTAGTGTCCAGCTGTACTTTAAAGATAGCTCCCGGAATGAACTGCCTTACGCTTTCCCGTTCACGGTTAGCATAAGGTTTCAGCATATCATAGGGAGATTCTTCTACCTGTTTGTTTTTTTCCGATGCGGCTTCTTCTTTTTCTTTTTTCAGCTTAATGCCCCATTCTGCTTCTGCTACCTGTTGTGCGGCAGTTTCAAGGGCAATCAGTTTACCGCCTTTACTGATCCATTCTTTCAGGCGTTCAGTGGCTGACTTATCAGTGAATGTTTTATACTCACCATCAGCGAGTATCAGTACATCTGTCTGGTCCCATTTTACATTACTCAGATTTCGTTCATTCACCACCGTGATAGGGTAGTCCAGCTGCTGTTCAAAGAAATGCCATATTTCGCCCACGCCCAGCGAAGAAACGTCATCGCCGGTCACCAGCATTACTTTGGGAGCTTTGATATAACGAATCCTGTCGGACCCGAAATCCATTCCTTTTTCTACAAAGCCGGTCGCCACCGCATCCAGTGTGATCTTATATTTATCAGCCTGAGAAGTGATATAGCTATCGAATGATACACCGTTGTTGTTATTACCAGTACGGGTGATCACGAGCGTGCCAGCGGGAAATGTTTTACCGCCTGAAGTAAAAGAAGCTTCCGTGAAACGTACTTTCATTCCGCGTTTGAGCAGTGCGGAAAGGAATTTCACATCGCGGACACTGTTCCATTGCGCCAGGTAAGCGTACGGATGTTGTGCCGCCAGTGCTGTATTGGCCGGTGCGGCAGGTGCATCCGCAGTTGGCGTCAGTGGCTGTTTCAGCGCGTAAGACGTCAATCCGTACACATAAGGCATGGCCCATGCAGTAATATCATATGTCACCGAATCAGTGAGGCGGGATGTGGGTTCAAACAGCACGCGCAACATATTGGAGCGGGGCTGATAGGCGTTGATCACCAAATCTTCCTTACTGATAGAGAAAGCTTCCGTTTTACCAGTGAAGTAATTAAACCCGCTGACATTGCCGGCATTGGCACCGTAACCGAACGCGATATTATTTCTGCGCAGCAGGTCCGCCAGTCCATTCAGTTTCTCCGGGTTACCACCGGCTTTGATCACATAAGATTTATAACCGCCCTGCGGGTCTTTTTTTGCTGTTTCAAAGTATTGCACATATTCTTTCAGGATACGGCCAGCCTGCTGGGAAGCCACTTCGATGGTAGACATCCCGGTAGTGAAGTGGTGGGCGATACGGTCTGTCAGTGTCAGCGTATCACCATCCCTTTTCAGTACCGCCACGCCGGCGCGGCCACTGCCGCCCTGTTCGTAGGTCATGCCGATTGCGCCGTTATACATGGGATATGTATCGCCGTAGCTGGGATAGAAAAGATCAAAACGTTCTTTGGTAAAATAGAGCCATCCTTCCTGATCGAAATATTTTGCGTTGTTTTTACCGATCATCACCTGGACTTCGCGCTGCCAGGGGGTGATGGCGTCATGGAAAGGCTCTGCTGCCGGCGCAAAATAATAGGGTGCTTCGATTTCCTGTTCATGGAAATCCACATGCAGCTGCGGCATCCATTGGTTGTAGCGGGTTACCCGTTGCTGTGACTCACGCTGCGTTTGCCATGCCCAGTCCCGGTTCAGGTCAAAGTAGTAGTGGTTGGGCCTTCCACCGGGCCAGGGTTCATTATGTTCGCGGGAGTAGCGGTTCACGTCCGGTTGCAGGCTGCGTACCGCATTATAGAAATTGACATACCGCTCACGCCCGTCAGGGTTGAGGCAGGGGTCTATGATCACCACGGTATTTTGCAGCCATTGCTGCGTTTGTGCGTTGCCGTTATTCACCAGTTCATACAGCGTTTTCATGGCTGCTTCGGTAGAAACGGCCTCGTTGCCATGTACATTGTAGCTAAGCCATACGATCACGGGCTGGTCGCCGGACTGGCCGCCTTTGGCCATCGACATGTCGAAGCTTCTCTGCCTGATCTCGTCCAGCCGGCTGAAATTGGCCGGGGAAGCGATGGTAGCGGTAATCAGCGGACGGCCTTCGTAGGTGGTGCCATACTGTTCCACCTTCACATTTTTGGCCGTAGCCGCCACCTGTCTGAAGTAATCCAGTACACGGTAATGGGGGGTGAACTGACTACCCAATGGGTAGCCCAAAAACTGGTCAGGCGTAGGGATCTGAGCCATAGCGGTAGTAAAGCCAAGCAACAGCAGTGCCAGAAGAAGGTGTTGGCGCATAGCAACAAATAGTTTGATACCGTAAGATAGGGATTGTTTTGTTAATTTACACGCAAACAGAAGCATCATGCGTTTCCTGATCATATTCGGACTGGCGGTAAGCAGCATCTATACTGCCTGCGCCCAGTCCCCGGTCCAACAGTTACGGCCTTATGACTACAAGATTGAGAAGAACATTACCGTACCGCATGGGGCGGTAGTATCAGCCCATCCGCTGGCCAGCCGCGTAGGCGCCATGATACTGCAGCAGGGCGGCAATGCCGTAGATGCAGCCATCGCTACCCAGCTGGCATTGGCCGTGGTATATCCTGGCGCCGGCAACCTGGGTGGTGGCGGTTTCATGGTGGCGCAGCTTACCAATGGCACACAGGTAGCACTGGACTACCGGGAGACAGCGCCGGCCAAAGCCCGTCGGGATATGTACCTCGACAGCGCCGGCAATCCTATCACCACGCTGAGCCTCGACGGCCACCTCGCCGCCGGTATCCCCGGCACAGTGGCAGGCATCTTCGCCTCCATGAAATATGCAAAGCTGCCTTTCTCCAAACTGATAGCCCCTGCTATTTTGCTGGCAGAGAAAGGTTTCGCTATCACCGCTTCAGAAGCATCCAACCTCAACACCTATAAAGCCGATTTCCAGCGTCTCAACACGGCGCCTACCGCTTTTGTAAAAGAACAGCCCTGGAAAGAAGGCGATACCCTGGTACAGAAAGACCTTGCACATACGCTGACGCTTATACGAAATAAAGGCGCTGCCGGCTTCTATGAAGGAGAAACGGCCGCCAATATAGTAGCAGAGATGCAGCGCGGCCATGGCATCATGACCCTGGCTGACCTGAAAAACTATAAAGCACGCGAGAGAAAAGCCTTGTCTTTTAACTATAAAGGCTATACGATTGTCACCATGCCGCTGCCCTCCAGTGGCGGTATCTGCCTGCAACAAATGATGGGCATGATGGAAAATTACCCGGTGGCCGACTGGGGATTTCATTCTCCCAAAGCCGTTCAACTGATGATTGAAGTAGAGAGAAGAGCTTATGCCGACCGCGCTCAGTTCCTCGGTGACCCTGATTTTGTAAAAGTACCAGTGGCACAGCTCACCAGTAAAAAATACCTCGCCGCCCGCATGGCGGATTTTGTGCCTGGCAAAGCCGGCAGCAGCGAAGCCACCAAAGCCGGCACTTTCCCGGAGAGTGAGGAAACCACGCACCTCAGCATCATCGATGACAAAGGCAACACCGTAGCCGTCACCACTACGCTCAACGGCCACTACGGCAGCCGCACCGTGGTGGGCAAAGCAGGTTTCCTGCTCAACAATGAAATGGACGACTTCAGCGTAAAGCCCGGCGTACCTAATATGTACGGCCTTGTGGGCACCGAAGCCAATGCCATTGCCCCCGGCAAACGCATGCTCAGCTCCATGACGCCCACGATTGTATTACAGGGAAAGCAACCACTGTACTCCCTCGGTACACCCGGTGGCTCCACCATTATCACTTCCGTTTTCCAGACACTGATGAACACCCTTGAATTTGGTCTTTCTCCGGCTGACGCCATCAACAAGCCCAAATTCCACCATCAGTGGCTGCCCGATGAAATAGCCGTGGAAAGAGATTTCCCGGAAGAGGTGATCACCACCCTGCAACAAATGGGTTACAAAGTAGTGAAACGTAATCCCATCGGCCGCTCTGAAATTATTAAACGTACACCCGGTACACGCGCACTCGATGCTGCAGGCGATAAACGAGGTGACGACAGCGCTGCCGGTTATTAATTTAGGGATTTACGAATTTTTTGATTTTGGGATTTTGTTGCGGGTAAGCAGCTGCCTCCATTAAACCAAATCAAAAAATCCCAAAATTCGAAAATCAAAAAATATTTATATGCAACTTTATCTGGACAGTGCTTTACAACGGTTCCGCTCTTATTATGACATGGGCACCAAAACCATTGAACGGCTGGATGCCAGCCAACTCCACTGGCAACCACAGGGTGAGCCCAACAGCATCGCGATGCTCGTGAAACACCTGCGCGGCAATATGTTGTCACGCTGGACCGACTTCCTCACCTCCGATGGAGAGAAACGTGACCGTCATCGTGATGAAGAATTCGAAGAAGACCAGGCGTCCAAAGAAACCATCCTGCAACGCTGGCATGAAGGCTGGGACTGCCTCCTGAAAGCTGTTGGCAGCCTTACGCCGGACGATCTCGAAAAAACGGTGTATATCCGCGCAGAAGCCCATTCCGTACTCGACGCCATCAACCGGCAAATGACCCATGTGCCCTATCATGTAGGACAAATGGTATATATCGGCAAAATGATCCTTGGTGAAAACTGGCAAAGCCTTTCCATTCCCAAAGGCCAGTCAGAAGCTTTCAACAAGGAAAAATTCGGGAACAAATAAATGATGAAACTACGTACTATCTTTACCGTTATCCTGCCCGCAGCAGCGTTATTTGCCTGCAATACCGGCAGAACAGACGAACTGCTGAAGCACAAGAAATGGCGTGTATACGATGTAAAGGTGCCGCAGGGTGACCCGTATAACAACACCCAGCTCATTCAGGCCAAAGACCTGAAAGACGGCTATTATACTGACGTATACTACCAGTTCCTGGACAACAATGTATTTGTGGCCACCATCGCGGGCAAACCGGATTCCGGCAAATACTTTCTGCTTAGCAACGGCAAGGTGATCTCCGTCACCGCCTCCAACGGTTCCCGTTCGGCGGAAAACCTGGTCACCGTGGAAAAGCTGGATGAATCCCACTTTGATATGAAAGTGAAATCCGGCGACTACCATTTTATTCTGCGTACCCGAAAAGAATAACTACCTATGCTTCTACACACCGATATTACCCCGGGAAGGACCGCTACAGTTGACAACCGCAGCTGCCTGTTCTTTTCGGGCTTTTCCTATCTCGGTTTACATCAGCAACCCGCTTTTAAGAACGCCTTCATCGAAGGCATCCAGCGTTATGGAACGCTTTTCCCTTCTTCCAGAGCAGGCAATGTCCGGTTGCCGCTTTTTGAAGAAGTGGAACATGCCCTTTGCACGCACCTGGACCAACAAGCCGCTGTGGTGCTTTCCTCCGGCTATATGGCCGCGCAGGCAGCCATCCATTATGCCGCTACCCGCGGCCAGCTCTGTTATGCGCCCGGCGCCCATCCGGCATTATGGCTCGGTACTCCGCAGCTGCCGGCCGGCAACAGGGCGCAATGGGAACAGGACACTGTCGCCCGCGTGAACAGTCAGCCGGACCATCATTACGTCATCGTCACCGATGCACTGAACCCCATCACCGGAGAAGTATATGCGTTTGACTGGCTCCGCCTGCTGCAACGCAAAGTACTGGTACTGATAGACGACTCTCATGGCATTGGTATCCTTGGTCCCCGGGGCCAGGGCAGCATTCACTTTCTGCCGGGCACAGAGCAGGTGCGCTATCTCATCACCGCCTCGCTGGCCAAAGCTTACAGCGTGGAAGGCGGCGTAGTGGCAGGCCATGCCGCCGATATCGCCGCCCTGAAAAAGAACGGGTTCTTTACCGGCAGCACGCCCATGATGCCGGCCGGTGCACATGCCTGGTTACAATCTGCCGACCTCGTCCGGCAACAACGGATGCTATTACAGCAGAATGTGGCCTACTTCCTGCACCTGGCGGCCAATTCCACCATTCACAACCCACACGCGCTGCCTGTGTTTATCCTGCCACAACCGGCAGAAAAACAACCGTTGTTAAACTATCTGGCCGAACGGGATGTTATCATTTCCAGTTTCCCTTACCCGTTTCCCCACAGCCAACCGGTAAACAGGGCCATCATATCAGCACTGCATACCCAGCAGGATATCCTGACCCTTTACCAGTTTCTGAAAGAATATGGTTATTAACAATAAAAATTCTGGTCAATGTTACGCCCTCTGAAAACCCTCGCTCCCTTGCTGCTGGCACTGCTGGTGCAGCTCTCCGGCAATGCACAAGGCAAATCCCTGTTATGGAAAGTAACCGGCAAAGGCCTCAGCGCCCCCTCCTACCTCTTCGGTACCATGCATCTGGTCTGTAAAAACGACCTGTCGTTTGCCCCTGCTGTCACCAATGCCTTGCAAGGAGCACAAACCATGTGTATGGAAATAGATCTCATGTCCGATAACAAGGACAAACTGCAGTCACTGGTATTCAACCAGGATGATGGCTATTCCCTGCGGAAATTGTTCGACTCCTCACAGTACGCCATGGTAGACCGGTTCTTCCAGGATTCCCTGCACTTCAGCCTTGCTCCACTTGACAAAGCCAAACCTTTTATGCTGACTACCCTGCTGATGATGAAACAGGTACCCTGCCAGAACCAGGACATCGCTGCACCGGACAGGGAACTGGCCACCCTGGCCACCAACAAAAAAATACCTATCGCTACCCTCGAAACGGTGGAATCACAGATGGCCCTTTTTGACAGCATCCCCGATAAAACAGAAGCAGAGATGATTGTGCGGCTGGTAAAGGATATCAAGAACAACGACAAAGAAGCCCGCGTGATGATGGACACCTGGAAACAACAGGACCTTGATAAACTCTACAAATTAGTCGTACAGTCCCCTGACCTGAAAAATTATCAGGACCTGATGATCTTCCGCCGCAATGCCGCATGGATACCACAGCTCGAACAACTGATGTCGAAAGGCGCGGTGTTTGTTGCCGTAGGCGCCGCGCACCTGGCGGGCGACAAAGGGCTCATTGCCCTGTTAAGGAAAGAAGGATATAAAGTGGAAGCCGTCAATTAATATTCAGGGATTTTTTGATTTACGATTTTTTGATTGAATGTTTGCTCAAACTCCCTTCAAATCCCTAAATCGTAAATCAAAAAATCCCTAAATAACCCCTATTTTTGCCGGATAAACTTTGCTGCCTGAAAAAAGTTCGGAAAATACTAACTATCATTTTACTGTGTTTGTTAGGCCTGATCATTCTGGTGGGAGTATTAATCAATATACCCGCAGTCCAGAACCTGCTGGTGAGAGAGGTGACATCTCGTTTGTCCGATCAGCTCCACACACGGGTCGAAATAAACCGCATCACGTTACGGCTGTTCAACAGTATGCAGCTGGAAGGAGCACTCATCGAAGATCAGCATAAAGACACCCTCCTGTACGCGGGCAAATTGCAAGTGCGCATCACTGACTGGTTCTTTTTTCAGGACAAACCCGTTATCAAGTTCGTTGGACTGGAAGATGCACAGGTCAACCTGCTACGGCCCCGTAATGATTCTGTCTGGAATTATCATTTCCTGGAAGAAGCTTTCTCCGGCCCTCCCACTACCAAACCACAAACGCCATCCAAAGGCATCTCCCTCGACCTGAAGAAAATAGACCTCCGCAATATCCGTATCAATCAAATTGATGCCTGGGTGGGCGAAGACATGCGCGGCTACGCCAAACGTATTTTCCTCGATGCCAAAAACCTGGACCTGCAAAAACACAACATCGATATACAGGAACTGTTTCTCGATAACCCCTATTTTATTATCAGCAGCTATTCCTCTTCCCCGTTGCGGCACAAGCGCCCGCACCTTACCGGCAACCCTGTCCCGGACAGCACTGCGCCCGGTGAGCTTCGCTGGAACTATGGCAACTGGAAACTGTTGCTGAAAGAACTGCATATCCGTAATGGCATGCTGGGCGTGGATATGCCGGATGACAGCACTAAAGTGGAAGCGGGGTACTTCGCCCCTAATCATATCCGCTTTGGGGAAATCAACCTGTCACTCACCAACACCAGCCTGGTGAAAGACAGTATCATCGGTGATCTTACCCTCAGCACCAAAGAACGGTCCGGCTTTGAAGTGAAAAAACTCACGAGCCGTTTTAAAATGTCCCCTGTGGAAATGGAGTTCTCCCGGCTGGACCTGCAAACGAACCGGAGCCATGTCGGTGACTACTATACGATGCAGTACTCCGATATCAGCGACATGAACGACTATGTGAACAATGTGTTCATGCAGGCCCGCTTCAAAGACTGTAGACTATCATCAGACGACATCGCTTTTTTTGCGCCGCCACTTTCTACCTGGAAAAAAGAAATCACGCTGACCGGAAAAGCCCGTGGCCCCGTGAGCAACCTGAAAGCATCCGAGATAGAACTGGAAGCCGGTGCCACCACCCGCCTGAAAGGCAGCATCGAACTGCGCGGCCTGCCGGAAATCAATGAAACCTTCATCGATTTCCATACAGAGGAACTGGTCACCACCGGCGCCGATGTGATGCAGATCATGCCGATCGTAAAAGATGTGAGTGCCATCCGTATGGACAAGCTTACCTCTATCCGCTTTCAGGGAAGTTATACCGGCTTTATCAATGACTTCGTGGCCTATGGCCAGTTCCAGACCAATCTGGGTAAACTCAGTTCTGACCTTAACTTCAAGACCAGCCGCGATGTGCCTGTCTACTCCGGAAGTCTCACTACTACCGGCTTTGACGTAGGCACCCTCTTCGATAACAAGAACCTGTCCACCCTCACGCTCAATGCCAAAGTAGATGGGGCCGGTTTCAACTTCAAAACACTCAAAGCCAGTGTGGACGCTGATGTACAGGAAATGAGCCTGTTCGGCTACACCTACCGTAACATCAAGACCAATGGCACCATGAGCCGCAAGTTTTTCAATGGCTCGCTGGCTTCCAAAGATCCTAACCTGGATATGGACTTTACCGGTACCATTGATTTCAACGAGGCATTGCCCATCTTTAATTTCCACTCAGACCTTCGCAAAGCAGATCTCAAAGCACTGCACATCGTGGAGGATTCTGTCACCCTGCAAGCCACGCTGGACCTCAATTTCGCAGGTAACACCATCGACAACTTCGACGGTACCGCCCGTATGCATGAAGTATCTTTGTATAAAGATGGTAAACGGCTGGAGTTCGACTCCCTCCGCATCGCCACACATATGCAGGACAACCAGAAAGTACTAAGCCTGAATGGCAGTGAGGTAAGCGGATATGTAAAAGGGTCCTACAAACTCATGGAGCTGCCGGATGCCTTCCAGCTGCTGTTATACAAATACTATCCCAGCTATTTCCTGGCCCCGCAGAATGCAGCCATCCAGGAGAATTTCACCTTTGCCTTCCAGTTCGGAGAAGTGGAAAAACTACTGAAAGGCTTTACCAATAAATTTACCGGCTTTGACAACTCATCTGTTCAGGGTGGGCTCAACACCATGAACGGCGGTAACCTGTCGCTCAATATCAATATCCCTGAAGCCGGCTATCTCGGATACCGGGTACAGGACCTGCAGGTAAAAGGCGATGGCACCTTCAACAAAGTCAATATCAGTACCAGCATCGGCAAAGTCTTGTCCGGCACCAATACCATCCTGCAAAACCCGCTGATATTGGCCAGTTCCGGTAACGACACCTCTTATCTGAAAGTGGACTTGCAGGCGCAGGACACCTCTTCCCTGGATGGTTTCTACGCCCGCATCGTCACCGTCCGTCAGGGTATTAAGGTCAATTTCCTGAACAGCGCCTTTACCGTTAACGAGCGGCAATGGAATGTAACACCCGGCAATGAAATATACTGGAGCAAGGACTTTCTCACCGTACATAATCTGCGCGTAACCCGCAATGATCAAAGCATCACGGTGGAGACCAACGAATTCAACCCGGACGAATCCCGGTTCATCGTGACGCTCAAAAACCTGAACCTTCCTGACGTGATCCCTTCCCAGCTGATCACGACCCGTATTGAAGGCATCACCGACGGCACCATTCATATCACAGACCCCACACAGGACCTAGATGTCACAGCAGCGCTGCGCACACGCGAGTTGCGTATCGACAATGATTCTATCGGCACACTTAATATTGATGGTAGTTACCTGCACCGTACCGGTACCGCTACCTTCCTCGTTAAATCCGACAACGAAGGCAAAAACTTCCTGGCACAGGGCAAAGTTGGTCTTTCCGCCACCAATAAGGATATTGATGCCTCCGTTGATTTCAATGGTATGTCCATCAATTTGCTCAGCAAATACCTGACAGGATATGTTTCCGATCTGACAGGCGCCGTTACCGGGAAGGTAAATGTTTCCGGCACCACCGACCTGCCGTCTATGCGGGGCAGCCTTCAGCTGGACACCGTAGCCGTAACAGTCGATTACCTGGGCACCCGTTATAAGATCCCACGGTTGAATGTTAACATCGATGATAACCTGATTGAATTCGGCAACTTCGCCGTTATTGATAAATACGGCAGCAAAGGCACTGCCAGCGGCTATATCAGTCATGATCACTTCAACAAACTGAATTTCGATTTTGACGTGACCGGCCGCAATTTCCTGTTCCTCAGCACCACTTCCGCCGACAGCGACCTGTTTTACGGAGATGTACTGGCAGATGGAAAAGTCTATTTCTCCGGCCCTATCAACGATATGCAGATGCATATTCTCGCCCGGCCATTGAAAGGCACCCACTTCTATCTCCCGATGTCTGACAGTAAAGACATCGGCAAGTATGATTATATCATCTTCAAAACCTATGGTACAGAGGTCAAGGAGAACAAGCGGAAGAAAGATAATACCAAACTGACCGTAAAGCTCGACATCGCTGCCAACCCCGATGCACAGATTGACGTGATCCTGGATGCCACCACCGGTGATATTATCTCCGCCAACGGTAGCGGTAACCTCCAGATCATTGCCAATACCGAAGGAGATTTCAGCATGTTCGGCAACTATGAGATCAACAACGGGTCCTATAACTTTACTTTCCAGCGCCTGACCAGCTGGAAGTTTGATATCGAAAAGAACAGTACCATTACCTGGAATGGCGACCCACAGGAAGCCAAGGTGAACATCACCGCCAAATACTCACTACCGAAAGTAAGTCTGTATAACCTGCTGGGACAGGCCGCCACCGTAAGCTCCAATGACAAGCTGGCCACCCGTACAGAACGTGTGGATGTGCTGATCAACCTGCGCGGCGCCCTGATGAAGCCGGATATCTCCTATACCATTGAGCTGCCCGATGTGGGAAGTCTTTCCTATGAAAGTGGTGTAGCTGCCAAGCTGAAAGAGATCAACAACGACCAGAACAAAGCATTGCTGCAGATGTACGGTCTGTTGCTGTTCAACCAGTTCCTGCCCGATGACGCCACCACCAATGCGGCCGCCAACGTGGGCATTACCGGTAAAAACAGTGTGGGACAGGCTTTATCGGCCCAGGCATCCGCTATTCTCAATAATATCACCGGCGCCCTGCTCAAAGGCAGCGGTATCGGTGTCAACGTCAACTATCGCGCGTATAACGTGGGTGGCCCGGGTGGTCCTGCTGACAATGGCTCCGTGGACCGTAACCAGGTAAGCGCCGGTATCACCAGCACGCTGTTCAACAACCGTTTCCGGTTGTATGCCGGCGGCGACTATGACTGGGGCAAATCTTCCACTTCCGCCAACGCCAACCGTTTCGCCGGTGACTTCCGCATCGAATATCTGCTGACACCCGACGGCCGTTTCCGTATCAATGCATTCAGTAAATCGGATTACGACGTGTATAACCTTAACAACCGTACGAAATCCGGTGTGGGCATATCTTACATCCGTGAGTTCAACCGTCTGGGTGAACTGTTCCACAGCCAGCGCCGTGGCCGTACCCCGCTCATGGATTCTCTTCGAAAGGCAGCAGCGCTGAAGCCGAAAGAGGATTCTACCGAAAAAAAATAATGCGATATTGAATATTCGTTTTAAATCCGGTTCCAACGTCCGGGGATACCCCAACGTTGTGGATTCACGCGTTCACGGATTCACGGAATCCCAGGGCTGAAGCCCTGGGCTACGTTGTGTTTCAGATCCTTTAGGGGATTAAGTCTTGATTAATTGTGGTACTGTCCTTTTATGCAAACTTAGGGAACGTATCCCCTAACAGATCTCAGGCTGGCATTAAATAGGTGAAACATTGTTGGCAAGATACATTTGTTGCTCTCTGATATACATCATGTCCCAGGTAAAAGTCATCTTCTATTGTTTGGATAATATAATGGCAATAACCCCCATCATACAAAACCCAATCATTTTGGGAACCTGAACCACAACGTAGCCCAGGGCTTCAGCCCTGGGAAAAAAAATCCCGGAGCGGTCTGCTCCGGGATGAATGATATCTATATAATTATTATATCAGCCTTTCAGGATTTCGTGCCCCAGTTTATCCCTTTTAGTCCGCAGGTAATTTTCATTGTACGGGTTGGGATGTATTTCGATGGGTACGTTTTCCACTACTTCGAGACCGTAGCCACTGAGGCCGGCGCGTTTGCGCGGGTTGTTGGTGATGAGGCGCAGCTGGGTGATGTTGAGGTGCCGCAGAATCTGGGCGCCCACGCCGTAGTCGCGTTCATCCATTTTAAAGCCGAGTTCCAGGTTGGCTTCCACTGTGTCGAGGCCTTCCTCTTGCAGTTTATAGGCTTTGAGTTTGTTCATGAGACCGATACCGCGGCCTTCCTGGTTCATATAGAGGATGAGGCCTTTCCCTTCTTTTTCCACCATCTGCATGGCAGCGTGCAACTGTTCGCCACAGTCGCAGCGCAGGGAGTGGAGGATATCGCCGGTAACGCAGGACGAGTGCACCCGTACGAGGACAGGTTCATCTTTTTCCCAGTCGCCTTTTTTCAGTGCCATATGGATCTCACCGGAATTAAGCTGTTTGAAAGCGATGAGTTCGAAGTTGCCGTATTTGGTAGGCATTTGAACTCTTACACCTTCTTCGATCAGGGTTTCGGTGCTGAGCATATAGGTGATGAGGTCCTGGATGGAGATCAGTTTGAGGTCGAATTTGTCGGCTATTTCCCGCAGTTGTGGCAAGCGGGCCATAGAGCCGTCTTCGTTCATGATCTCTACCAGTACGCCGGCGGGCTCAAAGCCAGCCAGTCGGGCCAGGTCTATCGTTGCTTCAGTATGGCCGGCACGACGTAAAACGCCGCCGGTTTTGGCTTTCAGCGGGAAGATGTGCCCGGGTTTGCCGAGTTCTTCCGGTCTGATGTTTGGATCGATCAGCGCTTGTACTGTTTTGGCTCTATCGTGTGCGGAGATGCCGGTAGTGCAGCCATGGCCGCGTAAGTCTACCGATACAGTGAAGGGTGTCTGATGCAGGGCGGTATTATCTCTCACCATCAGTTCCAGTCCCAATTCTTCGCAGCGTTCTTCTGCCAGGGGAGCGCAGATCAGGCCACGGCCGTGTGTGCTCATAAAGTTGATGATCTCCGGCGTAACGTTACGCGCTGCGGTAATAAAGTCGCCCTCATTCTCGCGGTCTTCATCATCTACTACGATTACCAGTTTGCCGTTCTTGATATCTTCTATTGCTGCTGCTATTGTATCTAACATATATTATCCCTCCGGGTCAATGTTGAATGACCGCAAAGTTACGACTTAAACACGGGAAATAGGCAAGGAAACATTCCGTGTGGAATCTGAGTAATCTCCTGTTGATTTGATATTTATACAATCATATTTTAATAAATAAGATATTTCACAGATAAGTTTGGTACACAACAATCTGGAATACAATAAAGTTCACGCTGGACAACGCTTTTATGCATTAGCAAATAGCCCGATTTGAGGATTCATAATTTTTTTTGAAATTCCTGAACAAACATCCTGTAAATGCGGATTAACCTGTTAAGATATCAAAAAAATTTATCGAGGTTTATGTGTTCTTTCACGACTTAACAATTTGTTAATTCGGCGTTAAAATTTTCCCAAAGTTTTTTGGCACCTTTGCGCCATGAAACAAACTTCTCTAATCATGGGATTTAGAAAATTACTCTTTACCTTATCCTTATTACTCACGACGATCTTAACCTATGCGCAGGTTACCACCAGTAGCATGATCGGTGTTGTAACGGATTCCAAAGGCGAAGGCCTGATCGGTGCCACCGTAAAGGCAATTCACACGCCATCCGGTACAGTTTATGGAACCACTACCCGTAACGGCGGTGAATTCACCATTCCAAACATGCGTGTTGGTGGCCCTTACAAAGTAGAGGTATCTTTTATCAGCTACGGCACGGAAACTTTCAACAACATTTTCCTGCAGCTGGGTACTCCTCAGAAATTGAACGTAAAATTGACTGAAGGCTCTACCACCCTTCAGGAAATCAATATTACTGCTGCCAAAGCGGTGACTCAGGGTAACGGCGGTACTGCACTGAACGTTAGCCGCACCCAGATTGACAATATTCCTACTGTAAACAGAAGCGTACAAGATTTCGTGAAACTGAGCCCTCAGGCTTCCGTTTCCACCAGAGGCAGCGATGGTGCTCCCCTGGGTATCTCCTTCGGCGGCGCGAGCAACAAATACAACCAATTTGCTGTGGACGGTGCCGTTACCAACGACGTATTTGGTCTGTCTGCTTCCGGTACCAACGGTGGCCAGGCTGGTGCTAACCCAATCTCCATCGAAACTATCGACCAGCTGCAGATCGTTTTAAACCCTTACGATGTTAAGCAAAGCGGCTTTACAGGTGGCGGTATCAACGCTATCACCAAAAGCGGTACCAACGATTTCCACGGTTCTGCTTACCTGTACCTGCAAAACAAAAGCTTCGTAGGTAAATCTCCGGACACTGCCCACACTGCTTACGGCGACTTCAACAGCAAAATCTATGGTGCAAGCCTCGGTGGCCCGATCATCAAAAACAAACTGTTCTTCTTCGCCAACGTGGAAAGAACTGAACGTACCAACCCGGTTGACTTCAACCCTGGCACTAAATCCAACGGTGTTACCGTAGATGAGCTCGCCCGTGTCTACGACTTCGTTAAGAACAAATATAATGTGGACCTCGGCGGTTATACTGACCAGGAGCGTAAAAAGACAGCCACCACTATCTTCGGCCGTATTGACTGGAACATTAATAATGTTCATAAACTGACAATTCGCCACAACTATCTGGACGCTACTGATATCAATACCGGTGGCCGTACTCCTACAGCAGCATCCTTCTACAATAACTATTACTCCTTCCCTTCCAAAAGCAACTCCAGCGTAATTGAGCTGAACTCCAGCTTCTCCAACAAGCTGAGTAATGAATTGAGAGTGGGATATAACAGTGTACAGGACAGAAGATCTTACCTGGGTCAGCCTTTCCCTACTGTTACCATTGTTGATAACAGCAGGACCATTAACCTGGGTAGCGAATTCTCTTCTACTGCCAACGCACTGGACCAGAAAATCTGGACATTTACAGATAACCTGACCATGTACAAAGGCAAACACACCATCACCGTAGGTGCTAATGCCGAATTATACAATATCAAAAACACTTTTATCCAGGGCGCATTCGGTTCCTACTCCTACGATTCCATCAACGGATTCCTGCAGGGCCTGAAGCCGAAACAATACCAGATCAACTACACTACTGCAGATTCAACCCTTCGCGAAGGCATCGGTTTCAAAGCTGCACAGGTAGGTATCTATATACAGGATGAATGGAATGTCCGCAGAAACTTCACCCTGACCGCAGGTGTAAGGGTAGATATGCCATTCTTCCCGACTACGCCTCCGGATAACGTGAACTTTAATAAAGATGCTGACTTCGCAGGATACTCTACTACCACCATTCCTAAATCCAGACTGATGTTCGCTCCAAGAGTGGGCTTTAACTGGGACCTGAACAATGATGGTCAAACCATTATCCGTGGTGGTGCTGGCATCTTCACCGGACGCGTTCCCTTTGTATGGATTTCCAACCAGTACAATACTTCCGGTAACATCTATACCAATATCAGCCTCTCCGGAAAAGATCTGCCAAACAGTGTTAGTTTCCAGTACGATCCTAACAGCCCGTTCTATGGTCAGTATTCTGCTACCATGCTGGCGGCCCTGGGTGCTAACGTAAGCCCGAAAAGTGGTGCTAATATCAACCTGAGCGACAAGAATTTCAAATTCCCTCAGGTATTCAAAACCAACCTGGCTGTTGAAAGACAACTGCCATGGGGCATGAAGGCTATCATTGAAGGTAACTTCTCTAAAACCATCAACAACGCCGTTTGGAACAACCTGAACATCATTCCTACAGGCGACAGCGTAGCACTGGGTGGTGGTATCAAACGTCCTTCCTACAAACAGAAATCCGCTGCATGGGGCAACCAGGTACTGCTGCTGCAGAACACCAGCGAAGGTTATACCTATAACATCTCCGGTGAGTTGACCAAAGTAACCAGCAACGGTCTGTTCGTTAAAGTAGGTTACTCTTATGGCGATGCTTATTCCGTGAACGATGGTACATCCTCTACCGCCAGCTCCAACTGGAGATTTACGCCTAACATCAATGGCCTGAACGCTCCTGAACTGGGTCGCGCTAACTACGCCATGGGTCACCGCGTAATGGGTGTAATTGCCAAAACCTTCAAATATGGCAAACAAAAGAACTTTGCTACTACTGTAAGCCTGTTCTACAACGGTCAATCCGGTACCCCTTACACCTGGGTATACTTCAACTCTGTTGATCCTACCGGTGATGACAGACTTGCCAACGGTAACAACGACATGCTCTACATCCCGACTGCTACTGAAGTATCTGCTATGCGGTTTGACATTATCCAACAGAAAAATGCTGCCGGTACGGTTGTCTACCAACGTACAGAAGCTGAGCAACGTTCAGATCTGGAAAGCCTGATCAGCAATGATAAATACCTGAGCAAACACCGCGGCGAAAACGCGAAGAAAAACGCTTCCCGCACTCCGTTCGAAAATCTGTTCGACTTCAAACTGGCTCAGGTCCTGCCGATCTGGAAAAACCACAAAGTCGAAATTACTTTCGACATCCTGAACGTAGGTAACCTGCTGAACAAAGATTGGGGAAGAACCTACTTTATCAACAACCAGGTTGCTACTCCGCTCACTTTCAGAAAATTCGATGCTACTTCCGGCGCTCCTGTATTCCAGTATGACTACAAGAGAATCGTAAATGGCGATGGCGATGTAACTCCTTACTTCATCAACAACTTCACTTCTCGCTGGAGAGGTCAGATTGGTGTTCGTTACAGCTTCTAAGCTAATCACCTTACAATAAAAGAGAAGGGCTGACCATTTGGTCAGCCCTTCTCTTTTACATAAAAAATTGTAACCCCAAAAACACCGCCATCGCCCTCCCCCACGTCTCCTTATCATGCTTTCCACCGGCGATTTCCAGGTACGTAATATCTTCCGGTTCCCGATAACCTTTCTGCTTCAATTCCGCTATCACATCCAGCGTATCATCAATACTGTCGATAATGCCATTACCGTTACGGTCGGCCGTTTCATCATTGGTGCCGCATTCAAAAAAGAACTGTAGCCCCGGCCGGTAGGCGCTTTCCCGGATACGCCGGTGCATAATGCGGTCCCGCTCTTCCTGATAGTGATCATCCAGCGGGCGGCTGCGCCACCAAAGCGCACCGGAGAACACGCCCGCCATGCTGAAATATTGCGGGTACTGCCATACGATGTCCAGCGCCGACAGCCCTCCCAGCGAAAACCCTGCGAAGGCCCGTTTCACACCGGCCAGCAAGGGATAGCGCTGCTCCAGGAAAGGCAATAATTCCTTTATCACAAACTGGCTGTAAACCGCTGCCAGTATACCATTGCCCTGGTAGTCAGTGATACCGGCCACACCATACTCCTGACGGCGCCGCGGTCCTGCATGAACAGCCACCACCCATACGCCCGGCGGCATCACCGCAGGCAACGCGGGCAGGTCCTGCCCATCATTTATCAGCAACAAAACACGGGGTGTTCCTTCCTGTGTGTATACATCCAGCGTGACTTCCCGATGCAGTCCGGCAGCAGGGAGCATCATTCGATCCATTTGCATTTCAACAATTTACCGATAAACCAATAATCTTCTTTAAATTTAACTAAACACTTTCCCATGACTGAAAACTACTATAAATGGCATTCGCCCAACCTGGGAAAGGAATTTGAGATGCTGGTATTTGGTGACAGCGGATACCCGCTACTACTCTTCCCGACCTCCATGGGCCGCTACTATGAAAGCAAAGACCGTGGCCTGATAGACGCTATCCGGTGGTTTATCGATGAAGGACGCGTCAAAGTGTACTGCCCCGACAGTATTGATGCCGCCAGCTGGTACAACAGGAGCATCGCTCCCCAGTTCCGGGCGTATAATCATACCTGTTATGATAAAATGCTGGTAGAAGAAGTGCTGCCCCGCATAGAGGCTGAAACAGGCCGGCAGCGGATTGTAGCCGCCGGATGCAGCTTTGGCGGTTATCATGCGGCCAATTTCGCTTTCCGCTATCCCGCCCGTGTGTCTTATCTTTTCAGCCTTAGCGGTATCTTCGATATCAAATCCAGGATGGACGGCTATTACGACGACCAGGTATATTACCACAACCCGGCCGACTTTATGCCGGATAACCAGGACCCTGATCTGTGGCGCATGGGCATCGTGCTCGGCGCCGCCGAAACAGACGTCACCCGCCCGCAGAATGAACATTTTTCGCAACTGCTGGCGGCAAAAAATATCACCCACTGGCTGGACATCAGGCCGCACGCCCTGCACGACTGGCCCGTATGGCGCGAAATGCTGCCACACTATCTGTCACTCATCAAGTAAACGTATGAAAAAGATCGGCATTTTATTCGGACAGGAAAACTCGTTCCCACAAGCGTTCGTAGACCGCGTGAACCGTATCAATCCACCTGGTATCTTCGCGGAGTTTGTAACGATCGATAAAGTGTTGCAAGGTGCCGACAGCGGATATGCCGTCATCATAGACCGTATCTCGCAGGATGTGCCTTTCTACCGCGCCTTTCTGAAAAATGCCGCCACCGCCGGCTGCGCCGTCATCAACAACCCGTTCTGGTGGAGCGCCGATGATAAATTCTTTAACAATGCCCTGGCGCAAAAGATAGGCGTTACCGTACCCCGCACGGTACTGCTGCCATCCTATTCGCTGCCGGACAATACCACAGATAAATCATTCCGGAACCTCGTTTATCCGTTCGACTGGAACACGATCTTCGAGTATATCGGATTTCCCGCATACATGAAACCCTTCGCCGGCGGCGGCTGGAAACATGTGTACCACATAGAAGACAAAGATGATTTTTTCCGCCAGCATGGAGAAACCGGTCAACTGGTGATGATGTTACAGGAAGAAATAGACTTTACAGAATACTACCGCTGTTTCTGCATCGGGGGCAACCAGGTGCGCATTATGGCCTATAATCCCAAAAACGCGCCCCATCAGCGTTATCAGTCCGATTTTAAAGGCAGCGACACACTGATGCAGCAGATCACGGAACAGGTGATCGCACTCAATCAATACCTGGGCTACGACTTTAATACCGTGGAAATAGCCGTCAGAGGAGAAGTCCCCTACGCGATCGATTTCTGCAATCCGGCACCGGACGCAGATATCAACGCCATCGGTGAGGAGCATTTTGAATGGGTGGTGGAAACCAGCGCCCGGTATGCCATTGAACGGGCCATTGCCCAAAAACCAGGGAAAGACAATCTGACCTGGGGACGCTTTATCCGCGGTACCAGCAAAAAAACGGCCGCGACCAAAAATGTCAAACCCGTGAAAGCCTTGCCGATAAAAGAGAAAGCTATACCCGCCAAAAAAACGGGCAAAACGTCAGCGTCTACCAAAAAAACAAAATCAAAAGAAAAACAATAAACAACAGGCAATCATCTCCTGATAAATTATCCGGATACATTTCATAATGTGTAATTCGTAATTTCGGGAAAAATTTTAATCATGTTCAAAGCGTTTACGCTGGGTATAGAAGAAGAATACATGGTGATGGACCCCACCACACGGGAGCTCCGGTCCCATGAGCAAAAGATTGTGGAACAAGCCCACAAAGTGATCCGCGACCAGGTAAAAGCTGAATTTCATCAGGCTGTAGTGGAAGTGGGCACCCAGATATGCGCCAATATTCACGAAGCCCGCGAAGATGTGGCCCTGCTGCGCCGCACCATCACCCAGATAGCCGGCGACCTCGGTTTCAGCATCGGCGCCTCCGGTACCCACCCTTTCAGTAAGTGGGAAAAACAAATGATCACCGACCATCCCCGTTATTTTGAGATCGTCAACGAAATGCAGGACGCTGCCAGGTCCAACCTGATCTTTGGCCTGCATGTACATGTAGGCATGGAAAACCGGGAAATGGCCCTGCATATCGCTAATTCAGTCCGCTATTTTCTGCCGCATATTTTTGCGCTCAGTACCAACTCCCCTTTCTGGGAAGGCCGCAACACCGGCTTCAAATCCTTCCGTACCAAGGTTTTCGACAAATTCCCCCGTACCGGCATCCCTGACTATTTTGCCAGTATTGAGGAATATGACAATTACATCAAACTGCTGGTCAAGACGAACTGTATCGACAACGCCAAAAAAGTATGGTGGGACCTCCGGGTGCATCCTTTCTTCAACACCGTGGAATTCCGCATCTGTGACGTACCCCTGACGATAGACGATACCATCACACTCGCCGCCCTCTTTCAGGCTGTATGTGCCAAGATATACAAGCTGCGGATGCAGAACCTGAACTTCATTATTTACAACCGCGCGCTGGTGAACGAAAACAAATGGCGTGCTTCCCGCTATGGTATCGATGGTAACCTCATCGATTTTGGTAAAGAGATGGAAGTCAACACACGGTCACTCATATACGAACTGCTCGATTTTATCGACGACGTAGTAGACGACCTGGGCAGCCGCGATGTGATCCGCGCCACCGGCCATATCCTTGAAAATGGCACCGGTGCAGACAGACAGTTGAAAGTATATGAAGAAACCAAGGACCTCGTAGCAGTAACCGACTATATTCACCACCAGTTTTTGAAGAACTGCTGAGCCGGGATGACGGATTACACGGCCGTAATTCGTAATTTTGCAATATGCATCCAATCAAAAACAAGTGGAAAGTAGCAGTGCTGGATATGTATGAGGGCGTGGCCAATGAGGGTATGCGCTGTATCCGGGAAATACTGGTGCAATATGCAGCGATGCATGCACTGGACCTGCAATTCGATGAATTTGAAGTCAGACTGCAACAACAGGTGCCCGACACCTCCTATGATATTTATATCTCTACCGGCGGCCCCGGCAGCCCGGTAGACAGCGAAGGCAGCATGTGGGAACAGAAATATTTCTCTCTGATAGAAGACCTGCTCGCATGGAACCGCACACAGGAACAGAAAAAACCAGCCTTTTTTATCTGTCACTCCTACCAGATCATGTGCCGGTATTACCAGCTCGGCAACGTCTGTAAACGCAAATCACCGGCCTTCGGCGTTTTCCCGGTACATAAAACCGCTACCGGCCTCACCGAAAAAGTATTTACCGCACTGCCTGATCCGTTCTATATCGTTGACAGCCGCAACTGGCAGGTGATAGAACTGAACCACGAACGGCTTTACGCCATGGGCGGCCAGGTACTGGCGCTGGAAAAAGAAAGGCCCCATGTGCCACTGGAACGCGCTACCATGGCCATCCGCTTCAATGATCATTTCATCGGCACCCAGTTCCACCCGGAAGCCGATGCTGATGGCATGCATATGTACCTCTGTCAGGAAGAAAAGAAAAAACAAGTAGTAGATCATCACGGCATCGAAAAATATAACAGCATGCTGGAACAACTCACCGATCCGGATAAAATCATGCTCACGCACGACCGGCTGATCACCGCCTTCCTCGACTATGCCGTTTACGGGCAACTGACCGACAGGCTGGCTGCTATTGAGCACCTGGATGGCGTTCCTGTCCACAACGATGATGAAAACACCTTTTTCTAATCCGTTTATTCCAATATTATGATACCCGAAGTCAGAAAGGCATATAATCAACAGTTTACAGACGACCGCTACCAGGCGTTCCTGGAAGGTATAGCACAGGATGCCGGCATTGCGCCCGCATTCCGGGTGGCCGAAACACCGGTGTTTGTACCTGCCGACCTGACCAGCAAATTAATACAGGCCTGTGAAGAGATCGTTAATGTGATCCTGCGGCCAGACTTTAAATCGATTACACAGGACGCCATCCCGGCAGACCTGAAAGTGCCGCATGAAAATGAACATCCGCACTTTATCGTCATCGATTTCGCCGTATGCCAGGATGAAGCAGGTGCCTATACACCGCAGCTCATCGAGCTGCAGGGCTTTCCTACTATGTACGCCTTCCAGGATGTGATGGCCCGTCAGTTTAAAAACCATTTCGACATACCGGAACAACTGAACAACTTTTTCAACGGCATCGATGAAAAAGCCTACTATCAGCTACTCCGTGAGATGATCGTTGGCAATCTGCCACCCGAAGAAGTAGTGCTGCTGGAAGTAAAACCGGAAGAACAGAAAACCCGCATCGATTTTTATAGTACAGAAAAATATATCGGCATCCGCACGGTATGCCTCACGAAGCTGATACAGGAAGGTAAAAAGCTGTTCTACATGCGCGATGGCGTAAAAACGCCCATCCAGCGCATCTATAACCGTATCATATTCGATGACCTGCAACAGCAGGCCGGCCATCTGGAACCACATGTCAATCTGTTCCAGGACCTCGATGTGGAATGGATCACCCATCCCAACTGGTTTTACCGGATCAGTAAATACACCATGCCTTTCATACACAGTGAATTTGTGCCTAAAAGCTGGTTCCTGCATGAAATACCGGTATTACCCACTGACCTGGAAAACTACGTGTTGAAACCACTGTTTTCCTTTGCCGGCCAGGGTGTGGTGATAGATGTTACCCCGGAAGATATCGACAAGATCAAAGATCCGGAGAACTGGATACTGCAGCACAAAGTAAAATACGCACCAGCCATACAAACGCCCACCGGTCCGGCTATTTGCGAAATCCGGATGATGTACATCTGGCCCGATAGCTCTCCCAGGCCTATCCTGGTGCATAATCTGTCCAGGATCAGCAAGGGAAAGATGATCGGCGTAGGTTTCAACAGTACTGACACCTGGGTAGGCGGCAGTTGTTGCTTTTTTGAGTTTGCTTCATGAGGAAGGATGCTTTTACTTATTCAATTCCTGTAGCAATGCTTCTCTATTGAATTTTTCATTATTAATATTCAGTTCAATTATATCTGCCTGTTTTAAATCCGGAATAATTTTAAGCAGTGCTTCTTTTTTATGATTCCTGATTTTCCTGTTGACATAAAATTCCTGAATGTAAATCTTATCAATACTATTGATGGTAGCCAGTTCGGAAAGGTCTTTCAAATGGAACATATTGATTAATCTCAGCTCTTTTAGCTGTTTCAATTTTGAAAAATCAAACAGCTTTGGGGAATTCAGTTCAAATAAGGATATCCTTTCAATGGCCGAGAAATCACCTAAGAAAGCCAGGTCATTGATGGCTGAGACAGCCGCTATCTCCATGTTTCTTAATGATGGTAAATCAGGTATGACCAGATTTTCACTTTTGGATGTAAACCCCTCCAGTTTTAGGGATTCCAAAGAAAGTTCCTGAAGAAAGTCCAAAGTATTGATCGCGCCTTTGCTGCTAATAGTCAGTTCTTTAATTGATTTACAGTGCGATATGGGCGATAAATCTTTGACGCTCCCCGCAATCAAAAGGCTTTTTAGATTTTTAAGGTTTTGTATAAACTTTAAAGAAATGTTGGTATAGATATACAAGTTTAACCTGTCAATATCATCCATGTTTTGGGCCTTCAGGTGTTCTGTATCTTTCGCACTATTTATCTCAATATCTACTGTCATCATCCTGGTTGTTATATTTACTTTTTAGGAATAGTACTGCTTTTTCGCCTTACATCCTGTTTTAATGGCTTTTTTTGATTGGTTTCGTTCTGTCTTTTCTTCTTCCCAAACATCCACCAGAAAAGCAGCATCACAGTCAGCAGTACCCAGAGAAACGGGTAAATAGATTTTCCTTCCATGACTATTTGCAAACTTATGGACAACTGCCTGTTTTACACAGGCAGTTGTCTGTTCATTGGTAAAATAGTCTGTCTTAAAAAAACTGTTTGCCTACAATGATACCATACAGTGAAAATAAAAACAGTACGATTACAGCCAACAGGTAAAAAGGTTTATACCTGAACTCGATGCCTTTTTTCTTTGCGTATTTGTAATACAGGAAAGTTCCTGCCAGATACAGGCTTGTAAACAGTAGTACTAAATAATTAACTCCCATGATTTTGTTTGGTTAATGGTTTGTGTATTCGTTTTTGATTTGATTTCGATTAATTAGAGCGTTGTTCCAACGTAGCGATTCTTTTTTGCAGATCGATGATATACAAGGTCAACTCTTCTACTTTCTGCAAAAGCTTCCGGTTCATTTCACCAAGATCATGGCCATCCTTGGCCACTTCCGCAGCTGCCGGCATATCGGGCAAATGCTGATGCTGGCTGATATAGTTTTCCACTTCCTGTAAAGAAGGCAGTACATAGTTTTTATTGAAGACGTAGTCTGGCCATTCAGCCGCAGCAACGCTGACTTTTACCCTTTGGGCGAGGACAGTGCCTTTTACGGCTAGTTTAGCCTGGGGAGTATTGGTACCGATACCTACATTACCGTTTGCACCAATATGGAGCAGATTGGTCCAATTAGCATTAAAGCCCTTTTCATAAATCTGCCATGCTTTGCTGGTTGGCCGTACACCATATGAAAAGGTACCCTTCTGTACATCGGATGAGCTTAAATAGTTGGAATAAAAATCTGTATTGGCCGAAATAGAATCCCTTGTAATGTAGACATAGTCATCATTCACTCTCCCTATTCCATTAATGTTTACCAGACTCTGTCTTAAAGAGCTTCCAATGCTAACTCCATTGGGAGTATAGGTAAAACCTCCTATATCTGTAAATGGCAACTTAAATACACGATTATTGTCGAAATCACATTTCAGGCCGTAGTCTGCCGTTTTAGCCAGAAAACCTGTTGGTTCTGTGGTTGTTTGTCCATATGTACCTTCTGTTAAAGGACTATGTATTATATGGGTTGCTTTTAAATAAACACCCCCCCATTTATAATTAGGCCTCACCCATAAGGCATCATTAAACACATAAAACGTGGCTGCAACAGGATTACCAGAGGTACACCGGATTTCCATTCCATCAAACCTACCCACAGTATTATCGAATTTATCAATACGGATCAGGAAGGTTCCTTGCATTTCAAAGGAATTGGCATCTGCCTGAATAGACACCTCAATCATAGATCCATATCTATCAGTATTACTATTTACCTGAGCAATCTTGTAATAATACCAATCATAGGGGCTGCCAGTCGTTTGCGTCGCTCCAATAAACTTCCACGGAACTTCCGTTTGTGCCGATGACACAGCCGGGCAAATAAAACAACAGATAATAAGCCAGAAGCTTACCAATTTGAAATGTTTCATAGGTAAATTATTTAACAGAATATTTAATACTTGAGTGGACAAGGTTAACATGCATTCTTTGACGCCACGAAATAGCATAAAAAATCAAACCCCCACCATCACACAAACGTGTGATTTGTAAAAAATATCCTGCACACAAATACACTGCGTCACCCCATCCTATCTTTAGCATAAACATTTAACTTTATAGTTATATGTCAACTAATCAAGTATCCTATGTTTAGTAATCTTGCCATAGATGTGGCACTGGGGCTGATATTCATTTATCTGCTGTACAGTTTGTTAGCTTCCATTGTACAGGAAATGGCCGCACGGCTGTTCAACGCCCGGGCGCGGGTATTGACCAAAGCATTGCGCCGTTTGCTGGAAGATGATGACCGAAGCGGAGACCTCGGCGTTTTCGGCCGGTACACTTTTTTCAACTGGTTTTATGAGCTGGGCTGGAGTGTGGTCCACTTTTTCACACCTTTTCAGAACAGCCCGTTTCTGAAGAAGTTCTACCAGTCGCCCTCCATCCGTTACCTCGGGGAAAACAGCGCTTCGGCCAGGCCTGCCTACATCAGTCCGCAGATATTTTCACAGACGATGGTGCATCTGTTGCGCGGAACACTGGAGGAAAATCAGTCAGAAACAGCCGCCATCCGCAACAGTCTGACCCTTAATACGCTGCAGCTGGCGCCGGACACGATCACCCATCTGCGGAATCTTTTTGAAGATGCCCATTACGATGTACCTCAGTTCCGGAGCAATATGGAAACCTGGTTCAATGAAACCATGACCCGCGCCAGCGGCTGGTATCGTCGGCAAACACAGGTGTGGCTGCTGATACTCGGGCTGGGCATCGCTGCGGTATTTAATGTGGACACGATCGCCATTGCCCGTATCCTGATGAAAGATAAAAATGTACGGGAGCAGATGGTGCGGCTGGTAGCCAGCCGTGAGCCTTCGTATGCCGCAGTTACGGACACGCTTGCACGAAAAAATATCATGCACCGCGACAGCAGCTATTTCAGGCAGGACACATCTATAAGCATGATGCTAAAAGACACTGCACTCATCGGCGTATACGCTATCCTCCGGCAGGATGCCGGCGACGCTAAAAATGTGCTGGGCATCAGCCGCGATTGTGTAACTGATACCACCGGCGGCAAAAAGGAGCTGCACTGCGGCTTCACGCACCCTTATCAGCAGAATGGCTGGCTGGTACTGGCAGGATGGTGTATTACAGCCCTCGCCATCTCGCTGGGCGCACCTTTCTGGTTCGACTTGCTGGGCAGGGTAGTCAAATTCCGAAACTTGCCGCCACAGCAGTCGGCCGCTAATAACGGGGTATAGTATGCCCTTTAAAGCGTACTTTTGAACCATCCTCTTACCCTTCTTCAAAACACAATTTTATGAAACGCACCCTTTACTCTTCCGGCGCACAATGGGAAAACAAGGTGGGATATTCCCGCGCAGTACGGACAGGCAATACCATCGAAGTATCAGGTACAGTGGCAGTAGATAATGATAAAGTAGTAGCAGAAGGTGATGCCTATGAACAGACACGGTTTGTACTGGCTAAAATAGAATCTATCCTTATATCTGCAGGTGCTACACTGCATGACGTAGTCAGGACCCGCATGTTTGTAACAGACATTTCCCGTTGGGAAGAGTATGGCCGGGCACATGGTGAATTTTTCAAAGCCATCAAACCCGCCACCACCATGGTAGAGGTAAGTAGACTGATAGATCCCCGCTACCTGGTGGAGATAGAAGCGACAGCAACTGTGATGGACAGGATTACTGCTGATTCGCCTGATTCAGGGAGATAAAGCGTAGATGATATCATATATAAGTAAAAGCGCGAAACATAGCCAGGATAATATGTTCTATTGTACTGGTTATGTTTCGCGATTTTAAACAAAAAGTTATTGTACTACTATTCGCACCAATCTTTGTGAATCAGGAGAATCAGCAGTAATCATGATCATCACAGTTGCCAGTTGAGCATACCGCCTGTCAGGTTCTTCACATTGGTGAAGCCCATAGTTTCGAGCAGCATACATGCCTGACCGCTACGGTTGCCGCTGCGGCAGTATACGATTACTTCTTCATCTTTCAGGTGTTCGATTTCATCCACCTGCATTGCCTGTACGAGGCCCAGCGGAATATGAAAGCCACCGATATTAAACTCAGCACGTTCGTGTGGTTCACGAACATCGAGGATGTTCAGTTGTTCACCGTTATCGATGCGCTGTTTCAGTTCTTCTTTAGTGATATTCTGCATGATATTAAGTTTAAGTTCAGTTTAAAAATGGTGGTTTTGATGCTTATTGTTGTGCCGGCACTTGCGCGGAGTCTTTCACCGGTTTGGAGGCAGACAGCCACAGGTCGATACTTTCACCGGCCCTTACCATATTGAAGTCACCGATTTCATTTCTGCGGGTAGGCACCTGCTTGATGATAAACGCATTAGCCGTATCCGTTACACCGGGATCAATGATGATGGTGCCTGCACTCAGGTTGTTGGCATTCAGCATTTCACGGGCTTCCGCAAAGGTGAGGCCTACAAAGTCGGGTACCGGGTTTTCGATGCTGCCGGTGCCGCTGCTGATGATCAGCGTAATGTTGCTGCCTTCAGCGACGGGTGTGCCGGGTTTGACACGTTTGCCATTGAGCAATTGCTGCAATACGGTATTGGTAGCGAAGTCCGGTTTATAGATGGTATCTCCCACATTAAGGCGCACGCTTTTCAGCACCATTTCCGCGCTGCGGAAGGTCAAGCCCTCCAGATCAGGCATTTTCACCATGGGAGCCACCACTTTGTTGACCGTCAGGTAGATCGTTCTGCCGACTTTTACCCGCGCGCCTTTATCGGGAGTTTGTACCCATACAGACAAAGGAGGTATACTGTCTATGTAGATGGAGTCTCTTACATCGGCGTCAAATCCTGCCTTTTCCAGGATGGCCATAGCTTCTTTCACACTTTTCCCCCGCACGTCCGGAACGGTCAGTTCTTCATTATGCCGGGTAATAACGCCCAACAGGGAGAAGAACAACAGTGCCAGCCCAAAAAAGAACGCTACTACGATCAACAGGTTAATTCCGAAAGAGCGTTTGGTAATAAAGTCGAACACGATAATGATTTGTTTTAAAATTACGAATTACCAATTACGAATTACGAATTGAGAACCCCAAATTAAGCATCCGCTTTCATTCGTAATTCATCATTCGTAATGCGTAATTTATTTCTTCATGCATTCTTCCAGTACTTCACCATAAAACGCCTGCAGGGTTTTACCGGCAGCCCTTACCTGTTGTGGTACAAGGCTGTTTTCAGACTGGCCGGGCATGGTGTTGGCTTCCAGGAAGTACAGTTTACCGGTTGCTTCCTCATAGATAAAGTCAATCCGGGTGATCCCTTTACAATTCAGTTTATTGTACAGGGTGGACGCTGTTTTTTGTACCAGTGCCGTAATATCGGCTGATACCGGCGCCGGCGTGATTTCGTTGGACACGCCCGGTGTATATTTCGCTTCGTAGTCGAAGAATTCCTTGCTGCTTACCACTTCTGTGATCGGCAGTACATTCAGGGTGCCGTTGGTTTTGTAAAGACCGATGGTCAGTTCCCTGCCTTTGATAAACTCCTCGATGAGCACCTGATTGTCTTCTTTAAAGGCTTTTTCTATGGCAGCAGGCAGTTCTTCTGCTGTTTTCACTTTAGACATGCCGATGCTGCTGCCTCCTTCCGCCGGTTTCACGAAAACGGGCAAACGCAGTTCCTGGAGGATAGCTGCCGGATCGTGCGGCTGGTCACGGAAAATATGTACGGATTTGGAGACATTCACCACGTTGAGGGCTGCCACCACTTTATTACAATAGCTCTTATTGAAGGTCAGCGCCGAAGTCACCATGCCACAGCTGGTATACGGGATATCCAGCATTTCAAAGTAGCCCTGCAGACGGCCGTCTTCGCCAGGGGTACCGTGGATACCGATAAACACCGCGTCGAATTTTATCTTGCTACCGCCTATATTCAGGGAGAAGTCGTTTTTATCGATTTCATAAACAGTGCCGTCAGTGGCAGTATGGCGCCATCCCTCCCGGGTAACGATGATTTTATATACAGCATATTTGCTGCTGTCCAGGTTTTTCTCTATAGTTTCAGCGCTCTGGACGGATATTACATATTCTCCGGAATATCCACCAGCTACCAAGGCGATGTTCTTCTTCATAAGATAAATTACTATAAGCGGGTAAAGTTAAAGGTTATTTGTTAATTGTCAACAGCCGGTCAGCCGGCGTTTCATTAATTTCCGGCTACCGGCGGAACATGGGCCGCCGGAGGTATAAAAAAGCCGTCCGGAGGCTACCGGACGGCTTTTAATAAGGGGGCTTGCATATATTAGAGGTGCAGTCTGTCTTTCTTAGCCATCAGCTCATCTACTGTTTCCTGGTACATTTCGTCCGGAACACAGCAGTCTACTGGGCAAACAGCAGCACATTGCGGTTCTTCGTGGAAACCCTGGCATTCGGTACACTTGTTCGGCACAATGTAATAGGTATCAACACTGATTGGAGCATTACGCTGATCTGCGTCCATTGGGCTGCCATCCATCAGGGTATAGGAACCTTTTACGGTAGTACCATCGGCCAGTGCCCATTCTACACCACCTTCATAGATGGCGTTATTGGGGCATTCCGGTTCACAAGCGCCGCAATTTATACATTCATCTGTTATCTTAATTGCCATAGAGTAAACTTTTTTAGTAGTAAGCCATTAATTTTGCAAAAATAAAAATTCCCGGTTTAATTAAATCAAATATTTATAACAGTTTCATGAACATAGCAGAAAAAGAAGCAGCATTGGTACGCCTGGGGCAGTATTTGGCGGGCAACAGTACGGAGTTGACAGCAGTAAAGGAACGTGCTTACTTGGCCAATGGCTGGTTCACCCCTGCATTTATTGATAAATCCATTGACAGCATCTGCCAGTACTACCTGGAACCGGCAGCACTGCAGGCCTGGCTGCAGCAGTACCCCGCCACGGCCGGGGAACGGGCACCTAAAAAGGTGGGTATCGTAGTGGCCGGCAATATCCCCCTCGTCGGGTTTCACGACTGGCTGTGCGGATTCATCAGCGGCCACCACATCAAAATGAAGCTCTCCTCCAAAGATGAGGTACTGATGCGTCATATCCTTGACAAAATGACCGAATGGTACCCGGAACTGGCCGAACAGACGGAAATACTGGAAATCCTGAAAAACTGCGACGCCTACATCGCTACCGGCAGCAACAACTCCGCCCGGTACTTCAACTACTACTTTTCCAAATACCCGCATATCATCCGGCATAACCGGACCTCTGCCGCCATCCTGACCGGCCAGGAAAGCCCTGCCGAACTGGAAGCACTGGCAGATGACGTGATGCTCTACTTTGGCCTGGGATGCCGCAACGTGACCAAGGTAATGGTGCCCGAAGGGTACGACTTTGAGCCGCTGCTCAAAGCCCTCGGCAAATACGACTACCTGGCTGACCATCACAAGTACAAAAACAACTACGATTATAACCTGGCCCTGTTCCTGCTCAATAGCAGCGCTTATCTGACTAATGGCAGCATCCTGCTTCATGAGGCAGCTTCCCTGTTTTCGCCGCTCAGCGTACTGCATTATGGCTATTATAAAGACATGCAGCAGCTCCGGGAGGATATGACCGCCCAACCAGACCTTCAGTGCCTGGTAGGGCAGCAGTTTACCCCTTTCGGTAAAGCCCAGCAGCCTTCCCTGTCAGATTATGCCGATGGCGTGGATACCCTGGCATTCCTGCTGGAACTGTAATCATACTAAGATTTTGAAGATCAATAAAAAACAACGAGCGAAGACCAGACCAGGCCTTCGCTCGTTGTTTTTATTGAATATTTTTTTCGTTCCTACTGCTTTGTGCTTTCGGTAAAGTAACTTTTTGTCAAGCTTTTTGTTATATTGTCATTGCCCTGTGTTATCCTGTCAGCCTGTTTTTTAGCTGTATTTAACGATTGACATAAAAATCTGTTAAAGTAAATATGCCATTGTTGGTTTCATTCGCTACCGCTACTAAATTTGTATCAAGGGCATATAAATTGATCTTATCTACGTTATTAAAAATATACATTATTTAGTATCACAACGCTAAACACACTATAATATGAAATTCAAGCAAATTGTTACGACAGTGTTGATCAGTGCTGTTACTGCCGTTGCTGCCATATTTGTGTATGGCAAATACTTTGAAGGCAGGCGCCCGGGCATTTTTCAAAACGGTTCCAATGACATCCCCGTAAACTATGCAAGGTATAACATGCCCGGTACCGACAGCAAAGCCAACGCCGTACCCCCCTCCGATTTTGTGACTGCCGCCAGAACAGCCGTTCCCGGCGTAGTCCATATCAAAACAAAAATCAATCCCCGACAGGTAACCAACGGACTTCAGAAAAGACGCAGCATCCTGCAGGACCTCTTTGGTGACGAATTTTTTGGCGATGAATTCAACGGAGGCGGAGATGGCCGCCGCTATTATGTCCCCGGCCAGATGGCTTCCGGCTCCGGTGTATTGATCTCTGATGACGGCTATATCGTGACCAACAATCACGTAATTGCTGATGCTGACGAAATCACCGTTTCCCTGGCCAATGAAAATAAAACCTTCAAGGCCAAACTGGTGGGCACTGACCCCAGCACCGATCTCGCGGTGATCAAGATCCCAGCCAAGAACCTTCCTTACATGCTGTATGGCAACTCTGATAACGTGGATATCGGTCAATGGGTGCTGGCTGTCGGTTACCCCCTTAACCTCGACGCAACCGTTACCGCCGGTATCGTCAGCGCCAAATCCCGCTCTATCGGTATCAATAAAAGCGGTGGCAGAATCAATAACTCCATAGAATCATTTATACAGACCGATGCTGCGGTGAACCAGGGTAACAGCGGCGGCGCACTGGTGAATACTGCCGGTGAACTGGTGGGCATCAACTCCGCTATCGCGTCTCCGACCGGCTCTTACGCAGGTTATTCCTACGCTATCCCGGTAAACCTTGTCAGGAAAGTGGTGAATGATATCCTGAAATATGGCAGCGTACAGCGGGCTTACCTCGGTGTTAAATATGCCTCTCCGGCTGCAATCGCCGCTATGACAGACGACCAGCTGCGGGAAATCGGTGTAAAACGTGATGTGACCGGCGTGCAGATCACTGAAGTAATGGACAACAGCTCCGCCGCGTCCGCAGGCCTCCGCCAGGGCGATATCATCACTAAAATCAATGGTGTGAATATTGCCGGTTCCTCCCAGATGAGTGAACAGGTGGCCCGTTACAAACCAGGTGATAAGATCAGCATCACCTATCTGCGTGGCGATAAGGAATTCACCAGCAGCAACATTACGCTCCGTAACCTGCAGGGCAATACCGATGTGGTGAGGATCACCAGCCTCGACAGACTGGGCGCCGACCTCTCTGAACTTTCCAAAGAAGAGGCCACCAGCATTGGTGTAAAAGGTGGTGTCAGGGTAAATGATATCAGTACCGGTATCCTTAAAAAACAGACCAGCATGGTCCCCGGTTTCGTTATCCTGAAGGCCGGTAACACAACGGTTACTTCTGTCAACACGCTTAGCTCCATCCTTGATAAGGAGAAAAATATACAACTGGTAGGTTTCTATCCGCAGAGAGGTGGCAATATCTACTATTATAATATCAATACTGCTGGTGCAGGTGCAGAAAACCTGTAATACGCCGGCACCTTTTTAAAAGAAAGCCCCGTTTCAATACGAAACGGGGCTTTTCTTTTAAAAAAGTACAAGTAAAGTCTGGACAAACTAACAAGTAATAGCTAGATCTATGAAAACCCATAATGAAAATAAGATAAGTATATGAGGTTCGGTTACATGACCTCGTGAACAGTATATTCCATACAGGGAACGCACAAAAAAGCCGGTTAAGCGCAAGGCCACCGGCTCAAAATCTTCAGTGTCAGACAAGCTTACAGGTTGATCACTCCTTTCAGCTGGGTGAAAAACTCGTCTTTTTTGCGGGAAGAAATCGGAATATTTTTCTGGTCGCTCATCACCACGGCGGTGCCTAATCCTTTGATAATCTTCACAATGTGGTGAATATTGATCAGGAAGGATTTGTGTACCCGGTAGAATCCCTTGTCCGACAACATTTCCTCATATTCCTTCAGGGATTTGGAGATCAGATGGGACACGTTGTTGATCAGCTGTATTTTGGTATAGCTATCGAAGGCTTCGCAGTAGATAATGTCCTTCAGGTCAATGACGTTATAGCCGTCATTCACGGGGATGACTATCTTGGAGAAGGCGTTATCGTTGTTTTTAACGTAGTCTTTCAGAATAGAAGCCAGTTCGTTCAGTCTTCCTTTCTTGCTTTTCTTGACTTTTTCCAATGCGTCTTCCACCTCGCTCACCTTAATTGGTTTGAGCAGGTAGTCTAATGCCGCAAATTTGATGGCTTGTAAAGCGTATTCCTGGAAGGCAGTGATAAAAATAACCTCAAAGTTCAGCACAGGGAACATTTCCAGCAACTGGAAACCATTATGCGGAGGCATCTCAATGTCCAGGAACAGTACGTCAATGGGGTTGTTTTTAATCATTTCTGCCGCCTCATTGATATTCTGCGCTTCCCCGACTACAGTAACATCTTTACAATAGTTTTCCAGAATATTGCGCAAAATATGAATGTTGCGGACTTCATCGTCTACAATGGCAGCTTTTATATTACTCATAACATCTTAACAATGGGAATCAGAATTTCAACTAAGGTACCTTCCTTATTGCCGAAACCAGATTTAAATTTATCAATAATTTCTAACTTTCCAACACTTCCATTAAAAGATTTTATAATCTGCAACCTTTCCTTTATCACGCTCAGTGCGGTAGATTCGTGTTTTATCAGCCGCGAGCTTTTGATACTATTGGACTTGTCCCAGCCAATTCCGTCGTCGTCCACGGAGCAATAGAGCAGATCATCCACCATTTCTATCCGGATTTCCAGGTAACCGGCGCTGTTCTTCGGCGCCAGCCCGTGTTTAATAGCATTTTCCACAATTGGCTGGATAATCATGGGGGGGATATATATAGTGTAATCTTTCAATGACTCTTCCATAATGAAATGGTAGGTAAAGGAGTGCGCAAAACGGATCTTCTCCAACTCGAGGTAACGGGTCAGGAAAGCGATCTCCTCTTCCAGCGAAATATAGGATTTCCTGGAATTATTGAGCATCTGGCGCATCAGGGTGGCAAAATCTGCGAGGAAGTTGAGCGCCTGCTTCTCCTCTTTCTCCAGGATCAGGTGCTGCACCGAGTTGAGCGAATTGAAGATAAAATGCGGGTTCATCTGGTTGGTCAACGCTTTGGCTTCCAGTTCCGCAATACGGCGGTTGTATTCCGTCTTTCGCTTTTCCGCCTGTTTGATCCGTTTCACGATGAAACGCAGTACGACCAGGATAGCCAGCAGTCCCGCCAGGAGGAGAATGCCGCGGGCCCACCATTGCTGGTACCATTGTGGCAGGATATTGACATTCAGGCTAAGCGGCTTGGACCAGTCGCTTTTATATTTGCGTGCCCGCACCATCAACTTGTAATTACCGGGCTGCAGGTCGGGGAACGGAATAATATTGGACATGGTGGTGACCCATCCGTTGGTGGTGTCTCCTGAAAAATTATACTGGTATTCCACCAGTTCCGGCAGGTCGAACACGATGGTGCCGAATTCTGCCTCGAAAGAAGCTTTCCGCTTATAGAGATGTACGAAGTTGTCTCCCGGTATATAGGTACTGTCGCCATACCGGATGTTGCTAAGGTAGATCACCGGCGGCACGGTATCCACCGGCAGATGGTCTCCCTTAAAATAACAGAGGCCGTTGGAAGTAGCGATATACAGGATGCCATCGTCGTAATAAACACCCCGGATATCGTCAGACATGAGCCCGTCGTTGGAGGTGATGTTACGGTCAATGCGCTGTTCTTTTACATTAATCACAGAAACGCCTTTATTGGTGGCCACATACAGCTTCTGGTGACCATCATAATAGAGTTGCTGGCAGATATCACTGGCGAGGTTATTGGCGGATGACAGGTGTTTGATGACCGTATCGCCGTGCATCACGTAGATGCCCTGATCGCTGGTGCCTATCCACAGGTAACCATCGATCCATTTCAGGTCTTTGATGCTGAGTTTGCGTAAGGAATCGTTGGTGGCCGGTTTCAGCGTTCGGGTACCGTCGGTGCAGGTAAACAGGCCATTGCTGGTACCCACGAAATACATGGAATCGTTGACGCTGGCGATGGAAGTAACGATCATGTCCAGGTCGCCGATCACATAATCATCCAATGCGATGACCTGGTTTTTCGCTGCTATCCTGATTTTCCCGGCGGGGGAGATATCCACGTCTTTCAGCATTTTTACCGCTTTCAGCTGAGAAGCTTTCTGGGAAGCGGTATTAAACAGTACCAGGCCGTTGTCTGTTCCGATCAGGACTTCATTTTCCTTGTAGGGCAAAATGGAGAGCAGGCTATTGCGGCCACTGGCAGTATCGAGCGTGAATTGCCGGGTGACGCCGGTGCTGCTGATGGTGTTGAGGATGCCGGCATTTTGCCCGATCAGGAGCATATCTGTTTTTTTGTCCTTAGAGATGCTGAAGATGGAGTGGGAATATAGTCCGTTGGTATTGTCGAGATAGCTGAAGTAAAAATTTTTGTAGGGGATATTGTACACGCCATCGCCGAAGGTGGTGATCCAGATATTACCATCGCGGTCTTTCAGCAAGGAGGTAATATTGTGGTTATCGAGGAGTTTGGTGATTTTTTTATCTCCCTTAAAAAAACCTTTGATATAGTACAAAGCGCGCTGGGTACCGATCCAGAGGTTATCGTTATCGATGCAGAGGTTACTGATTTCGTCTTTAATGCCCCAGTCGGCGCCGTTGAAGAAGCAGCTTATTTTCTGGGGAGCGTAGGTGTACAGGGAATTACGGACCATCAATATCGGACCATTGCGTACCGCATCCGCATTTTCGTTGTCAAACGGGTAAGGGCATATGGAGGATATTTCCTGAAGAAGGTTAGTCGGATCACGGAGGTTCCCTACATGAAAGGCCTTTTGCAATGGGCGGAATACCTTGCCATTACGGAGCAGGTAGAGGAAGTTGGTTTCGATGTCACGCTTATCGTATTCAGTGTTTTTACCGTTATAGGTGACAATGCGGTTATTGGAATTAAAAAAATACACATAGCGGGCATCGCCCTCAAAAGCGTATTGCATATAATGGCTCCGGCCATTAAATTTCAGGGAGGGGTCATTCTCCTCGTTATGGATATAGGTATGGTCGTAAAAGGAGAGTTTTCCGTTGAGTGTAAAAAACCATAATCTTCCTTGTGAGTCAGCGGCGAGCTTGACCACATCGTTATCGGGGAGGCCGTCTTTTTTGGCGTAGTTACGAAAACGTTTGCCATCGAACTTACTGACACCGGTGGGTGTAGCAAACCAGATGAATCCGTCTTTATCCTGTACGGCGGCATAAACAGTAGCGTTAGCCAACCCATCTTTTACATTGTAGTTGCGGATCATCAGGCCCTGGGCCTGTGCGTTGTAACCTGTGCAAAAGATGACCAGCCACCATAACAGTATGAAACGGGTAATGGACATCAATGATGAATTACGAATTACAAATTACGAATTACGAATGCGGGCTGCCAATGACAGTAGGTCCGTTAACAGTTGGTCATTTGTAATTCCATTAATTACAAATTACGAATTACGACTACAAACGGCTTTCATTCGTAGTTCGTAATTCGTAATCCGTAATTGATTTTAGTATGCTCTTGCAAACAATACCCGTTCTTTGGATGGTTTACCCGAGAAGACGCAGGTGCCTGCTTCCTGAGGGTTGTCCAGTGGTATACAACGGATGGTTGCTTTTGTCAGTTCTTTGATTTTCTCTTCCGTTTCAGCGGTACCGTCCCAATGGGCAGATACGAAGCCTGTTTTTTCATCCAGTACTTTCTGGAATTCCTCGAAAGTATCTACGCGGGTGATGTGTTCATCCCGGTAGGTCAGGGCTTTGGTGAAGAGTTGCTGTTGGATTTCCTCCAGCAGTTCACCGATACGGCCTGCCAGTCCGTCGAGGGAGAGGCTCATTTTCTCTTTCGTATCGCGGCGGGCCACTTCAGCCACATTATTTTCGAGGTCTCTCGCGCCGATGGCTATACGAACAGGTACGCCTTTCATTTCGTATTCAGCGAATTTCCAGCCTGGGCGGTTATTATCGGAGTCGTCGTATTTCACGCGGATACCGGCTTTTTTCAGTTCCGCCACGATCACGTTAACTTTTTCGTCGAGTGCTGTTTTCTGGTCCGCGCCTTTATAGATAGGTACGATCACCACCTGGAGGGGAGCGATGCGGGGAGGCAGTACCAGGCCCTGATCGTCGCTGTGTACCATGATAAGGCCACCGATCAGGCGGGTAGATACGCCCCAGGAGGTAGCCCATACGTAGTCCAGTTTATTTTCCTTGTTGGAGAACTGTACATCGAAAGCTTTCGCGAAGTTCTGGCCGAGGAAGTGGGAAGTACCTGCCTGCAGGGCTTTACCGTCCTGCATCAGCGCTTCCACGCAATAGGTGTTGACAGCGCCGGCAAATCTTTCGCTGGCGGTTTTTACGCCACGGATAACCGGTACCGCCATGTATTGCTCGGCGAATTCAGCGTAGATATGCAGCATCTGTTCTGTTTCCGCGACCGCTTCTTCCGCTGTAGCGTGGGCGGTGTGGCCTTCCTGCCAGAGGAATTCGGCCGTGCGGAGGAAGAGGCGGGTGCGCATTTCCCAGCGTACCACGTTGGCCCACTGGTTGATCAGCAGGGGCAGGTCACGATAAGATTGGATCCAGTCCTTATAGGTGTTCCAGATGATTGTTTCAGAAGTGGGTCGAACGATCAGTTCCTCTTCCAGTTTAGCTTCCGGGTCTACTACTACCCCACCGCCATTGGGGTCATTTTTCAGACGGTAGTGGGTTACCACGGCGCATTCCTTGGCGAAGCCTTCCACGTGGGCAGCTTCTTTGCTGAGGAAACTTTTGGGGATAAACAGCGGGAAATAAGCGTTCTGGTGACCGGTTTCCTTGAATTTGCTGTCCAGGACGTCGCGCATGGCTTCCCAAAGCGCATAACCATATGGTTTGATCACCATACAGCCTCTAACGGCAGAGTAATCTGCCAGACCGCCTTTCACCACCAGGTCATTGTACCATTTCGAATAATCTTCCGAACGGGCTGTGATCTCTTTACTCATAAATAAAAATACTAATTTATATTCCTTTATCTTTTAGCTAAAAATTATCAAATTTGTCTAGTCAAAATTATCTTCCGGCTGGCCGGAAAAAGGTTTCAAACTGGCGTAGTTTTTGTCTCAAATATTTAAAAAGAAAATGTTACAAACCTACATGAAAATCATAAAGGTGCAAATAGTCCGGCCAAAATAAAATAACCCGTACTGTAATTGTAACTTTGTTCCCTAATATCCGTTATAAAATTGTAAATTTACTATATAAATCACGCTAAAAATATATTTCAAATGAAACCTATACTATACATTGCACTGGCTGGTTCGTTCGCTCTGGGCGCATGTTCCAGCACATACAAGACGGCCCAGACACCGGACGATGTATATTATTCACCTCGCCAGCAACAGCGTACCTATGCTTCCAACAACGGTTCCAACGGTAATTCTGTACAGGATGAGAACGGCAGATATACAGATGCGCCCGATGACGGCGGCACTTATGTGACCTACGATGATGATCAGGGTGATTATCAACGCAGGATCAACCGTTTTGGCAGCAACGCCGGTACTTACAACGGCGGATACTGGGATGGTTATAATGCGGCCAGCAACATGTACATGGGCAGTGGCTTCGGTTATGGCTATGGCCCGTACAGCAGCTTCGGTTACAGCAGCCTCTGGGGCCCTTCTATGAGCATGGGCTTCGGTTGGGGTTACGGTGGCTTCTACCGTCCCTGGAGCTATGGCTTAGGCATGGGCTGGGGTGGTTATCCTTACATTGGTTCCTACTGGCCTTACTATGGCGGCGGTTACTACGGCCATTATCCCTATTATGCAGGTGGTTACTATGGCGGTGGTTATTATGGTGGCGGCCACTACGGTGGTGGTTACTATACCCGTCCAGCCAACTCTTACGGACCGGTTAGAAACAACAACGAACGTATCTCCCGCTCCAATTACACCAACAACAGCGGTGGCAACAGTGGCGGCGGTGGTTACTACCGTCCTTCAAGAGGTGCAACAGCGCCGGTGAACGGTGGAGGCAATGGCAACTATGTGCCATCCAACACAGACCGTCCGCGCCGTGTGTTCCAGCAGTCCAGCTCAGAAAGACCAGTTATCTCCCGTCCTTCCTATGACAATGGCGGCGGTAACTACAATAATAACGGTGGCAACTATTCCCGCCCATCCCGTGTGGAATACTCCCGTCCTTCCGCGCCTTCTCCGGCACCCAGCTACTCAGCACCGAGTGGCGGCGGACGCAGTAACTCCGGCGGCGGTGGTGGTGGCGGTGGCTACACCCGTCCTTCCAGAGGCGGACGTTAATACCTAACGAATTCAAGATAAGCGTAGCAAAAAAACTACGCTTATCTTTTTATAGGACATAAGTTTTCCTGTTTGTGAACGTTATATCTGTCGCAGCACGTTATTCATCAGACATTCTGCCAATACATCTCAATTTTTAAGTTTATAGTATTATGATTAAAAGAATTTACCCTCTTTTAGGAGGACTCTTTTTATCCGTTACCGCAATGGCGCAGAGCTCGAATGATGCGCTGCTCTATTCCCCGAATCAGCCATTCGGGACTGCAAGAGCACAGTCACTGGGAGGCGCAGGCATAGGCCTGGGCGGCGACTACTCCTCAGCACACTCTAACCCGGCCGGCATCGGCATGTTCAAAACCGGTGAGTTCCTCATCTCCGCCGGCTTAGGTCTGACCAACAACACCTCCAATTACCTCGGTAATAACCTGCTGGACAACAAAGGCAACAAGACCAACTTCCAAATGCCCAGCGTTGGCGTGATCTTCGCCACCAACAAAGGCACCGGCGAAAATGCCTGGAACAACGTCACCTTCTCCCTCGGTTATACCCGTATGGCCAACTATAACAACAAAATAGCCGTAGCTGGTTATAACGACAAGTCATCTTTCTCCGATAGCTGGGTAGACCAGATGTGGCAGGAAAATGCACAAGGACTGAAGGACAACTACCCGCTGGGTGGCAGCCTCGGCTACCGCGCCGGCCTGATAGACCTGTTCAAGCATACCGACGGCAGAGAAGAGGTGATGAGCAATGCATCCCCGCAACGCCCAACCAACAGCCCTACCGATTACCTGACGGCCGTTCAGCAACGGGGCATCCTGGAAACACGGGGAGGCCTGAACGAATTTGCTTTCGCAGTAGCCGGCAACTACGGTAACCGTTTATACATTGGCGGTAGTATCAATGTCCCCAATGTTAATTACCGTGAGGACTTCACCGTGATGGAAGATGATGCCACCAACAACGGCGGCAACCGTCCCAATAACGATTTTGGATATTTTGACTACCGGCAGTACCTGAAAAGGACCGGTCTCGGTATCGGCGCTAAAATAGGCGTGCTTTACAAGGCTACTCCCCGCTTCCGTCTGGGTGGCGCTTTCCACACACCTACCTACTATAGCCTGCATGACAGCTATACCGCCGACATCGATGTAAACACGGAAAATTACATGGGCAAACAGTATGTTCACTCCAATGACGTGACCAACGGTTATCCCGTAGAATACGATTACAACTACGTTACGCCGCTCCGCGCCATGGCCGGTGTTACCTATTTCTTCGGCGATATCACCCATGTGAGCAACACACAGGGCTTCATCACCGCTGATTATGAGTATGTGAACCAGTCTTCCGGCAAATTCAAAATGAGCAACGCCCGTAATGACGAGAAAGTACTGAACGAAAATATCAGTGCTATCTACAAAGCCGTTTCCAATGTGCGTGTAGGCGCCGAATTGAAATTCGCTACGCTCTACGCCGTAAGGGCCGGTTTTGCGTGGTATGGCAATCCATACAGCAACGACACTTACAACGCCAATACCGACGGTTCCCGTAAAGTATACAGCGCCGGTCTCGGATACCGCAACAAAGGCCTGTACGCCGACCTGGCCTACAGCTACACACAGGGCAATGACCGCTACCGCCTGTATACCAGCACCGTTCCTGCCCTGACACCTGCCGCCGCCACACTGGATTACACCAGAAGCAACGTGGTGCTGACGATGGGATTGAAATTTTAATCGTCGATTCCCAGGTTCCCAGGGCTAAAGCCCTGGGCTACGATGTTGTTCAAAGTCTTTAGGATGCCAGGGGGGTGAGTTTTGGTTATGAGGTTTAATTGAATAAGTGAAGGGAGCGTTCGGAAGTGAAGCCTGGCTATGATATTAAATAATGAAATGCGCGCAAGGGAGAGCCTTGGGCTATGATAAAAAAATAAGCTGGCCTTGAAGGCCAGCTTATTTTTTATGCGGAGGATAAAGTTTGATTTAAGATTGAAAGCCACTATAGCTTTTGTTGAAGCCAGCGGAGCATAACGTTAGTGATGATCAGGATGGTTGTTGCAGTTGTGCCTGCAGCCAGTCAACGATCACCTCCGGATAGCGGGGATCGAACCAGTGGTATTCCGTGTCTTTGCGGAACCAGGTCAGTTGTCTTTTGGCGTATTGGCGTGTATGTGTTTTGATATCTTCCACTGCCTTTTCGAGGGACAGTTTGCCATCGAAGTGGTCAAATATCTCCTGATAGCCTACTGTGCGCAAAGCATTGTGTTGCCGGTAAGGCACCACGCTTTCTACTTCAGCGATCAAGCCGGCGTCCATCATGAGGTCTACCCGTTTGTGGATGTTTTCATGCAACAGTTCTTTCGGCAGGTTGACACCGATTTTGATCACCCGGAAATCCCGCTGTGCTTTGGTGGCGGTGCGGAAAGTGATGATAGAATGGCCGGTAGCTTCCAATACTTCCAGCGCCCGGATAAGCCGTTGCGGGTTTTGTGTTTCCGCGCCGGCGTAAAATGCGGGGTCGCGCAGTTGTAGCTGTTCCTGCAGCCAGGCCAGGCCATGTTCCTCGTATTGGGCATTGAGCCGTTCACGGATACCCGGCGGGATGGCAGGCATATCATCGATGCCTTCGCAGAAAGCGCGGATATACAGGCCGGTGCCGCCGCACATAATGGCCACGTCGTTGTCCCGGAAAATTTCGCGGGCATATTGCAGGGCCAGTTGCTCGTAGATACCGGCGTTTACTTCTTCCCGAATGGAGTGGGAGTCAATAAAGTAGTGCGGGACAGCCGCCAGTTCCTCCGGGGTAGGTTTAGCCGTACCGATGCTGATTTCCCGGTAACATTGCCTGGAATCGGCAGAGATCACCGAGGTGTGGTACAATTGCGCTAACCGTATAGCCAGCGCCGTTTTACCGGAGGCCGTGGGGCCTGCTATGATAATGACTGTTTTCAGGTTAGATCAGTTGCTAGAAGTTATTTTCATTTTCCTCTTCAGCGCCACCGCCAAATTCATCAGCGCCGTCGTTGGTTTCCTCTTCCCCTTCCTCGCCGAAGCCGTCTTCGTCCATGCCTTCTTTGTTGAGGTCATATTTCTCTTCCATTTCCACGAGCTTATCGCCTACGAGGCCTTTAGTACCGTATTGGCTGGGGGCCAGGCCTTCCTTGCGTACGCACACAGGATAGGTCAGTTTAGCGTTCTCATCTTTGGAAACACCAATCAGTTCTACGAGAAAAGACCAGTTTTTGGCAAAATCGTAGAGGTAGATGAATTTTTGGTTGGGTGCTTTCACTGCGGCGGCGATAGTCGTTTCCGACATGAGCAACGGTTCCACTTTACGGGGCTGTTTATCTTCCTGCAGGATGATTTCCCGGCCGCGTTGCCAGTTATCGTTACTACGGAAGAAGGTAGCACCGTGTTTGGTATCAAATTCAAAAGCCTGCAAAATGGCCGTATGTAATGCTAAAAAAGTCTGATTCGGCTTAATGGAAATGTCTCTGTAAACACTTTCATCTTCTTCCCAGTATACTCTGAATTTCAAAACCGGCATGACAATTTGGTTATAAGTTAGATAAATATATTAATTCCCAACGCGTGGTCAAGGGCGCTGATAACAATTAATCGTTTCTTAATTCTGGTTATGTAAAATTACCAATTTTATTTAACTGGGGTAAGGTCCAGGGCTTTTGCTTTTTCCAGCAAAAAAGCGTAGGCAGCTTCGTAGGTGTTAGGTATTTCACCGTCGAGGATAGCCTCCCTGATAGCATTTTTGAGGTCACCCACCACCCGGCCGGGTTTCAGATCGAACGTCTCCATGATCATTTCACCGGTAACAGGTGGTTGCCAGTTGCGGATACGATCGCTTTCCTCCACTTCCTTCAGCCTTTTACGCACCAGTTCAAAATTCTCCAGATAACGTTTCACCTTGGATTTGTTTTTGGAGGTGATATCGGCTTCGCAGAGCATCATGAGCGCTTCGATATCATCGCCGGCATCGAACAGGAGCCTGCGGATAGCCGAGTCCGTTATATTTTCCTTGGTGAGGCTGATCGGGCGCAGGTGGAGCTCCACCAGCTTTTTGACCAGCTTCATTTTATCATGCAGTGGTAATTTGAGCCTGGTAAAGATACGGGTCACCATCTTCCCTCCCACCGCATCGTGTCCGTGGAAAGTCCAGCCGTGGCCCGGCTCAAATTTTTTGGTGGCCGGCTTACCGATATCGTGCAGCAGTGCAGCCCAGCGGAGCCAGAGATCTCGGGTATGAACGGAGATATTGTCCACCACCTGTAGGGTATGGTAGAAATTATCCTTGTGTCCTTTGCCCTCATACATTTCCACCCCTACCATGTCTATCATCTGGGGGAAGATGATTTTAAGCAGACCGGCCTTATAGAGCAGGTCGAGTCCCACAGAGGGTTTGGGGGAGAGCATGATTTTATTGAATTCGTCGGATATCCGTTCCTGTGTGATGATACGGATACGTTCCGCATTTTCCTGGATAGCCTTAAACGCCTCATCACTGATGGTGAACTGCAGCTGGGATGCGAAGCGGATAGCGCGCATCATGCGCAGGGGGTCGTCGCTGAAAGTCTGGGCCGGCTCCAGGGGGGTACGGATCAGTTGTTTATCCATATCGGCCATTCCGCCGAAGGGGTCTATCAGGGTACCATAGTCCACGTCTCTGAGGCTGACAGCCAGTGCGTTGATCGTAAAATCGCGGCGGTTCTGGTCATCTTCGAGTGACCCGGCCACCACTTCGGGGTTTCTGGATTCCCGGCGGTAGCTTTCTTTGCGGGCGCCAACGAATTCGATTTCAAATTCGTGCCATTTCACTTGTGCCGTGCCGTAGGTTTTAAAGAAGCTGACCGGGATATTGTCGCCCAGGGCTTCAGCCACCTTGTGTGCCAGGGTGATGCCGTCTCCCACACACACAATATCCATGTCTTTTGTTCTTCTTCCCAGTATTTTATCGCGTACGAAGCCTCCGATCAGATAGGCGGGCACGCCCAGTTCGTGGGCTGCCAGCGCAATCTTCTCCAACACTTTCCGTTCCTGCAGAGAGCAGGGAATGTCTAATGGCTTGCTGCTGATCATATTAAAATTTTGTTCCTTTCTCCGAAATCAGGGCGCAAATGTAATAAATAATGACGTTTAATCCCGGATTATGGCTATTGAACCGTCTTTTCCGATCCTGATAATCCTGGAAGCCACGCCTGTGGCGGCTTCTTCCTGCCGGTATTTCACCACGTAATCCACACCGTTCACAATAGCCGGGGATACATCCCGGAAACTGGCCGGTGACGGTTGACCGCTGATATTGGCAGACGTGGACACCAGTGGTTTACGGAATCGTTTCAGCAGGTGACGGCAGAAAGTATCCTGTACGATGCGGATAGCCACCGTTTGGTCTTCACTGACAGCATTGGCAGCGAGGCCGAGGGCGCCTTCATAAATAACAGTCGTAGGGCGGTCGAAGCCGGCGAGCACCTCCGCCATATCCGGCCGGGGGTTGGACACATAATGTAACAAGTCCCGTACGTCTGGCAGCAGTATCACGAGGCTTTTGCTTTCGCTGCGTTGTTTCAGTTCATATACTTTTTTTACTGCCGATTCATTTGTAGCGTCGCAGCCGATTCCCCAGATGGTGTCTGTGGGGTATAGAATAAGGCCGCCATTGCGCAATACCGGCAATGCGGCGTTGATATCCTGTTCAAAATCCATTAGCGTTCATTTATTTTTCCAGGTCCACATACACTTTCATCATATCAGCCGCACATTGTTCCGGTGTGAACTTCCGGGCGTGCACCCATCCTTTGTCGCGCATGTCCTGCACCAGCGAAGGTTCTGCCAGCACGCGGCGCATCGCGCCCGCGATATCTGTTGCGCTCAGCGGATCTACATATAAAGCAGCATCCCCGCCTGTCTCCCCAAAACAGGAGCCATGGGAAGTAATCACCGGCGTACCGCTCCACAGCGCCTCCAGAATAGGAATACCAAAACCCTCAAAAACCGAAGGATACAATAATGCCACCGCGCCCTGATAGAGCAGCGGCAGCGCGCTGTTGGGCAACCGTTCCTGCTCGTTGAGCCATATCACCTGTTGAGAGAGGCCGTTGGCCGCAAGGTATTCCTTTACCTTCGTTTTATAACCACTACCGTTGCCCAGTACTACCAGCGGCACATCCACCGAGCCTTTCAGTGTATTCATGGCCGTTACGATGCCCAGCAGGTTTTTCCTTTCAATGACTGAGCCAACATACAGAAAATAATGGTCAGGCAGGCGGTAACGGCTGCGGAACTCCTCTATTTCAGCAGTTGTATGAGGGACCGCAAAAGCGGGATCACAGCTCTGGTATACGACCGCTATTTTATCCGGATCGGTATGGTAAAACGTGATAAGGTCCTGCCGGGTCTGTTCGCTGATAGCCACTACTTTATCTGCCTTTTCGCAGGCGTAGCGGGCTTTACGGCGGTAAGTGACAACATCGATAGGGTTATACTGTTTCGGATACCTTTCAAAGATAAGGTCATGCATTGTCACCACCGATTTCACACCGCTGCCGGGAATACCGAAGGGGATTTCATGGCTGAGGCCATGGTATACATCAATACCGTACCGTTGCAGGTCTTTTACCACATACCGGCTCCGCCAGGCCGATTTAAACCAGCGGTGCCAGGCTTTTTCAGGTAATATCACCGGGATGCCCGGCGCATTGTACATATCCGTTTGTTTAGGAGCGAACAGAAAATACTGGTGCTCCGGGAAGCCTGCTGCCAGGGAAGAGATAAGGGTGCGGCTGTAGTTGCCCAGTCCCGTATCATTCTGGAAAGCACGCTTGGCATCAAAACCAATCTTCATATGTCGCGAAAATACGAACTCCCACGAAAGAAATTCGTTATTCGTTATTTCATTTATTAGATATTACTTTTGCGAAAAAAGCACAAATGGATTTACAACAACAAATACAGGCTGCCTGGGCCGACAGAGGCCTGTTGCAGGAAACGCAGTACGCCGATGCCGTAAAAGCAGTGATAGAAGCAGTAGACAAGGGCCATTTGAGAGTAGCGCAGCCTACAGAAAGCGGCTGGGTGGTAAACGAATGGGTAAAGCAGGCCATCCTGATGTATTTCACCATCCAACCGATGGAAACCATGTCGCTTCCTCCTTTCGAGTTCTATGATAAGATGAAGCTGAAGACCAACTATAAAGATCTGGGTGTGCGTGTAGTACCGCATGCTATTGCCCGTTATGGCGCCTATATCTCCAAAGGTTGTATCCTGATGCCGTCTTACGTGAACATCGGTGCATACGTAGACGAAGGCACCATGGTAGACACCTGGGCAACCGTAGGCTCCTGCGCGCAGATCGGTAAACATGTGCATCTGAGCGGTGGCGTGGGTATCGGCGGCGTACTGGAACCGCTGCAGGCCAGCCCGGTGATCATCGAAGATGGTTGCTTCCTGGGTTCCCGTTGTATCGTAGTAGAAGGCGTACACGTAGAAAAAGAAGCCGTACTCGGCGCTAACGTAGTACTGACACAGTCTACTAAAATCATTGACGTGAGCGGTCCTGAGCCTATCGAATACAAAGGCCGTGTACCAGCCCGCAGCGTGGTTATTCCGGGTACTTATCCTAAGAAGTTCCCTGCCGGTGAATACCAGGTTAACTGTGCACTGATTATTGGTCAGCGTAAAGCTTCCACCGATCTGAAGACGAGCCTGAACGACACCCTGCGTGAGTTCAACGTGGCTGTTTAATATCCTTTAAAAGCAATAAGGCAGCGGGTTTCCACTGTTTTATTGCTTTTTTTAAAAATAAATTTGGTCGGTAATATAAAAAACCTACCTTTGCAATCCCTTTAACGAGGGACACAGCCCTGCCCAGATGGCGAAATTGGTAGACGCACTGTGTTCAGGTCGCAGCGCCTGCAAGGGTGTGCTGGTTCGAATCCAGTTCTGGGCACAAGAATCCTGTAAGTTTTACTTACAGGATTCTTTGTTTTTGGGACATACATGCCCACCTCAAACTCATCAGAAATTTCCACTCACTCTTTTTTCATTTCCACCATCAGATTTATTGACAGATCCATACTGCCAAAAGAAAAAGATGCTGTCTCCCTGCTTTTACAAACAGCGAAGACAGCATCTTTATTAGGTAAAAATCAAGCAGTAAATTCTCTCGAAAGATACCTCTTATCTTAAGATATCAAATGTAACCTAACACCTATCCACACAACCAAGCCAAGCAACGCCAAACACAACAGGGAACCACCAACAAGATACCCTACCACATACCATCCTCCTTTTCTCCTTTCCGCAGGGCTTTCGTCCTTAAATTCTTCCATAATGTTGCTCCATGATTTCTTGTCATAGAATAAAATGTAATGTACCCACAGGTTAAAAATTACAAAAATTATCATCAGCCCCATATGCTCCAGTAAAGGCAAGGGGCCATGTATTACGAGCATACAAAACACCTGAGCAACCACAAAGAACATTAACATATGCAATATTGCCAACGGTGTAATGGTATCCAGCACCGGAGTAAAAGATGGCTTCTTTAAAGCCTTGTCGTAAAGTCTGTAAATAATGTACCTATAAAATCTCTTCATATTATTGCCAATCTGTCTTATCCAGCACCTGTTTAAGATCCGCAGGTGCCGCTAAGCTAAACTTTACTTATGTTTTACCATCTTGCAATATTGCATTAAAATATTCAATTATCGCCTCCCAATCAGTTTTAGCGGTGTTCCATTTATAGGAACGCCAAAAAGGCATAAACAACCTTCCCCAGGTATTATTCTCGTTTCTGGCTTTTTCTTCCAGTTCCGGCAGTTTTCCTAATTCCCGGCCGGATTCATCATACATACGCCACCATCCCGTACCATCCCCATTAGAAGTATAGTCTATTAATGTAGTGCCATTAATATAAAAGTAGGTTACTCTAACCGGTGCTTTATTAAAGTCTGCGGTCATGATGCTTTCAAATACTAATACACCGTTGTAATACCTTCTTACGTGCAATTCGCTCACCTCCTCCAAACGCACAGCATATAACTCCTGACCTTCTTTGTTGAAAAAAGTTTTCGTACGGTCCTGTGAATGATTGCTATACAACGTGGTGCTACAAACTACAGGTGGATCAATTTTTTTATGATAAAAGCTTTGGGTTGATTTTCCATCGGGCAGGTACAATTTAGAGCACCAGCGGATGTTGTTTTGATATTCGTGCTCTTCCTGCAGGTCGTGCGCGTCCCGGCTATATACCCGCTCTACCGTGATATGACCATCCAGGTCCCATTCAATATAGTTACCTATATACTTTCCCGTTAGGGCATCCACTTCTCCCATTACCCAGCCAGGTCCCCCATTATTTGAGGATGTCTGGCTTACGTAGTGCGCCCGTGCCGGAACAGCTGCCGGCCGCCGGGGCTCATGGTCGCCAGCTATGCTAACCGATCTATTTTGCCTGTCAAAATAACGTTGCGCATGATAGATACCTTCCTTTATATAATCAAACTCCGCTACCCATACAATAGGATTTTTGTCAGCATCGCCTGCGGGGAAATATTCACTGGTGGGATGTTCACTTTTTATCCAACGAAAGGTACCTAACCACACCTGCCCACCATACCAATTGCCTTCCTGCGCCAAAGTACCATCGGGGTGAAAACGTTTTAAGGCAAATGGAGGATTGCCATCACCATAATCAATAGTAGCGCACAGGTGTCCCTCTACATGCCAGCAATGCCATACACCAATTGCTTTCTCCGCAGCATTTTTCTCTCCCCATTCCCATTGATTATTTTTTTCATTCCAGATAGCTGCTTCGGGAATATTTTGATGCTTTTGCATTTAAGTATAATGATGTAAGGTTTAACTATTAGTTTTTCTATGTTTACCTGATTATTTTACTTTGTTTGGTCGTACAAATTATCAAACTTATTGCTTTAACGTGTTGTATATCGCAATTATTAGTGGCTAAAATTATATACCCTCCTCAGTATCAGTAGCAGCTGGTTCAATAATCTTCCACTAAGGTGCACAAAAAAGGCTTGTAAGTCATAAACTTACAAGCCTTTTTTGTATGAGTGTCAATTTTTCTTAGATGCCCCCTCTTTCTCCCGCTATTGTTGACACTTAATTGACACCCAGAATGACACCCAGAAACTTATAGTTTAATTTCTCTTAAAGAGATTTTAAAAACGAGATCAGGTTATCGCGTTGAAAAGCAGAAAGTTTCACATATTCATCCCGGCTCGCAGCTGCTTCACCATCATGCCATAAAATAGCTTCGGGAAGCGTTCTTGCTCTGCCATCGTGCAGATAATAAGGAATTCCATTTGTTTTCTCAAATAACCCAATCCCCCAAAGAGCTGGGGTTTTCCACTCACTGCCGGTAGCAAGAAAGTCAGGACGGTTATCTGCCAAACCAGGCCCCATATCATGCAATAGCAAATCTGTGTAAGGGTGAATACGTTGATTGCTCAATGTTTTAAAACGTACGTCCGTTGCCGTTTGAATGGTAGGAATATGACAACTTGCACAACCTATCTGGGCAAATAATATCTCTCCCTGTCTCACCGCTGGATCGGTGGTATTTCTACGGGCAGGAACACACAATGTTTTGATATAAAATACTGTAGCATCCAGAATCGTATCAGCCAGCATTGGATCTGCCGGACGACCTTCATTCTGAATTTGTCCATCAGCGCTTTCTTTCGGGAATACGCGACTCGTAATACCCATATCTTGCTGATAGGCAGCCGCTACCTGTGTAAGCAATGTAGCTGTATTAGCCTTCATACCATAGCGCCCTAACATCATTTTCTGCTGAACGGGGTCATATACGTAGTTGGGCCTTCCGCTGACCCCTCTATTGTCGCTGGCCTGCTGCGCAGCAAAACCAGTAATGATAGACTCCGGAATCAGATCTAATAAGCCCAGCCCAAAGAACGGAGGCGCCATACGAGCCGATAACATCACATTCCCAGGTAAGGGCAGATAAGGATTTACCAGTTGGTAAGCCGGTTTATGCAGTACTGTGATAGTGCCATCCGGATAAATGTAGTTGATATCCGTATAGGAAATATTGACTTTCGCTTCCGGCTGCCGCCCGAAAATAGCTAAGTCCTGGATCTGCAACCCAAAGCCTGGAACTGGCAGAGGGCCGCCGTGTTCATCATTGCCAGGAATACTTGCCCGTACCAACATAGAGGAAGTGTTTAAGCCGGTAGTTGGATTTCCTTTCCCATCGTTATGGTGGCAGCTTTTACAACTTACATTATTGTAAATAGGCCCTAATCCACTATTGAGAGGAGCTGGTGATGCAACAAAGGTCTGGTCTGATTGTTCATCACCTAAATCATGAATATATTGGTCATACCCGCTAAGGCCAGGAATGGCATGTCCAAATGCTTTACTGGTAATATCAAAAAAAGTAGAAGCACCTCCGCTTAACCTCGGATCATAGCCACCATCATCGAAAGTGTCTGCTTTTTTACACATCATTAGCCATGCCGGCATGGTAAGCATTAAAGCTACTACGTATATTTTCTTCACTTGCATTACCGCTTAATCAGTGATATTTTTAACTACAAAGTCTCTCAGGTCCTTATCCAATACTTCAGCCAGTGCATTGATAGCATTCATAGTATTCTGGCATTGTACCCGTTGACCGCCCGCATCCAGAATAGCTTTTTCATATGGCAGCGTTATGGCATTGAAAGAAGTGATTGCTGCCTGGAATTTTTCCTGGATAGTTTTATTCAGTGCGGCATTTCTTGCACTTACCAACTGATCAAGGCCTACACCTTTGTTGCCCAGAAAAGAGCCTGTATACACATTATAGGCACCGACAATGTTATTCTTGAAATCAGTAACGGAATTACCGCTAAATGGAGATTCTACTTTAGTGCCGTCTTTTTCATCGAAGGGAGCTTTCATTTTATTGCTACCGACCTCATCACAAATTCCCTTCATAGCATCTACAATAGCAATGAACACATCCTGCCTTTTTGTATAGGGATTACCGCTGGCTCCTACGGTGAGTAACTTATTACCGTAGTTACCTCCGGCGGGTGTCCAACTGGTAGATAATTGGGTGCAAATATTTTTAAGATCGGCAGTAAGGCTGGTAATATATTTCATTTCGCGGGCATCGATATCTTTTGCCTGGCGCTTTCCATCTGCTCCCCATAAAATATATTCAATAGGATGATATCCTCTTAAAGCATCTGCCAATTTTTCCACATTTTCCAGTTCCAGCGGGTTATTGCTACTCAGCACCGCATCCAGTTGTGTTTTATCTACCGGCCAAGTATCCATACTTGGATCAAGGTTATCATCTTCCACCGGGCCAAACAGGTAACCTTCACATTGTTCCCAGGTACTGCGCATATCGCGCCAGGCCTGTTTGGCAGCGGCCAGGTTATCTTCTGTGGGCGCACCCTTTAAAACAGTTACTTTATCGTTGAAGGTAGCTGATTTTGCAGCCAGGTCAGCGTAACCTGGTATCGCCGTTTTATTAACAAAATCGGTGATAAATGTATTCTTCAGGGTATTAAAATCAGCAGTGGTACCAGTATCGGGTTTATCACTTTTGGAGCAAGATACAAAACTCGTCAGCGCCAGTCCTATCAATGCGGTTTGTATATATTTCATAATTAACAATAAGGTTATGATATGTAAACAATGAGATTATTTTGTAGAATTTCTGTCTTCAGCTGTAAAAGGTGCGTAGACGCAGGCCCTTTTTTTACGTTACCGTCTTTATCAAACTGGCTGCCATGCACGGCACACAGGTAGCCGTTACCAGTTGGCGTTAGGGGGTTGTGCTGGTGAGTACAACGGAGTAACAGCGCTTGATAAGACTGATCCGGTAGTTTACGCACGGCTATCTCGTAAGCATAATTTTTAGGGCTAACCACCTGCACCGGTGCTGTATCAAAAATATTCAATGGCACTTCCACCCGGTTGCCGTTCATGGCAGCCCGATAACTCTTAGTAGTGCTACATGATTCCAGGAAATCAGCCATTGAAATACTGACAGCGCCTACCAGGCAAGCCTTGCAGGTATCTTTTAGAAAATTTCTTCTGTTCAGCGAACTCATATCATTAAGATTTGAACATTAAAACGAATAACCGATACCTATATTAAGAAAAGAATTATTGGTCTTGTATGGAATGCGGTTGGGGCTGGGATTAATGACCAGGTCGGGGTTTTCATCGCCTGTGTGCATCAGTCTTACATCCGCTTTGATCACCACATTAGGAATAGGCAGGTAACTAAAACCTGCTATCAGATGCTGTTGTTTTTCAGTACCATCATAAATTGCATTAGCCGGGGTAGCACTGTTCAGGTCAAACATTTCGTACCGGGCAAATACATTCAATTGCTGCCCTTCCATGCGATGGCTTTTCTCAAACAGGTTGTAAGCCCCTTCCAGGTAGGCACCATACATACCTTTGCTGGTATTGGTGGCATAAGCCTTATTTATATCTGATGCTTTGGGAAAGGAGATAGAGGTCCCCAGGAGTTTAAAAGCAAAACCATTGCGGGCATATTGTATATCCGCTTCGCCCAGGTATAATGGCAGTGCAGCCATACCGTAACTCAGCTCCAGGCTATCTGATTTCCGTTTATTCAGGCCATTGGTCCCGCCGACATAACCCGATACCTGGAATTTAAAGTCTTTCCAATAGTACTGCAATGCTGCGGTGATAGCCAGGTTATTGGCAAAAGCGCCCTGTCCTTCTGCGCGACCTTCTTTGATACCAGTGCCATGACTAAATTTAGAAGCATCCAAACCGTTCACCAACGCAATGCTATAGTTGATGGGCAAGTCGCGTAAACGTCCATAAAAACCTACTCCCAGCTCTCTCCAGGTAGCGGGAATAACAACCTGCTCTACCAGGGGCCGCTCTACGCCGTTAAAATTGACAGGCAGGTGATTTTCATTCAGTAACCCGATACGGGGTGTAAACAACCCGGCTACCAGGTATTGACGGGGATTCAGATTGAAACGCAGGTAAGCCTGTTCGAAGGCTATTTCTCCGGTAAATCCATTATTTTCCTGTCCTATCCCAGCTTTGGCGTTCTCTAATTCCAGTTCACTGAAAAATGCAATTTTGGAGTTAAACTGATGTCCTACAAACAAAACCGCGCGTTCCAGTGTGGCGAAAGACATCTGCTCATTAAAATTTCGTTGGTAATAGGCAGATCCGTAACCGGAAATTACTGTTTTACTCTTGGCAATCCCTGCATTTAGGGAATCTTCACTGGTGGTAAATATTAATTTTTGGGCGGCTGTCATTTGTTGCGCGTTGGTTACAGACACCGCGAACAAACAGCCCAATAGCGTAGAAATGACCGTTTTCATTACGCAAAGTTTGGACAATGGCTGGGATCAAGGTTATCGCATGCGGAAATTTTCTATCGAAAGCTTCCTGATTAAATAGATAAAACAACAATATGTTAATTGTCAATACTTTAACAAATTACTTTTAAAATCCTACTGAAAAAAGACCATACTTCCTGTTCAATAACGGAATTTTTTTTCATTACAATTTTCGCTTTTTCCTTTTTTTATAAATCTATTTCCCGATAGCGTAACCATCCCCGAATTATCAGCCATTACATTTGCCGGGCAATTCAGACCCAAGTAAAATGAATAAATATTTACTGACATTAGCCTGCATCATGCGGGCAGGACTCCTATTTGCCCAAACCGACACCAGCAATAAGCAACAATCTTTGCAGGAAATAGTGGTAACAGCAACCAGGAATGAACAGCAAATTAACAAAGTACCTATACCCGTTACCGTTATCACCAAACAACAATTGCAATCTTCCGGAGCCTTGCTGCTGCAGCAAATCCTGGCGGAACAAACTGGTTTGTTTATCACTTCAAATCATGGTACCGGCGTGCAGATGCAAGGGTTGGAGGCCGAATACACCCTTATTCTCCTCGACGGGGAGCCACTGATTGGCCGAACTGCCGGCACCCTGGACCTTTCCCGGATTACTGTGAGCAATATTGAACGCATCGAAATTATTAAAGGGCCGGTATCTTCACTATATGGCAGCGATGCTTTGGCAGGGGTTATCAATATTATTACCTCCGGTCGTTCAGACAAAGGCAGCACCAGCATTACCGGTAGATACGGTTCTAACCGTACCTATAATCTGGACGCACAAACGAGAATTCCTTTGCAGAAAGGACTTTTCTCCTTCGGTACCAACTACCTGAACAGCCAGGGGTATACGCTGGGAGAAAACCAGGGAAGTCCCACTGTAGCGCCTTACAACACATTAACCTTGCAATCCCGGTGGCAGCAACAATGGAGCAGCAAATGGCAAAGCACCCTCTCCGGCAGGTTTTACCAGCAACGCTACAGCAGTTATTTCCAGGATGCAAAAGGCCCGGTGGATGATAAGGGAAAGGAACAGGATGCCAACCTATCGATGAATGTGAAACATAGTCCCACCGGAAATTTCACACAAGTATTCCGACTGTACTATTCCAGATATGCCACCAAAGAGGATATGTTGTATAGAGATGACAAGTCTACTTACGATGCTTCTTTCTTCACTCAGCAATACCTCAAGCCAGAGTATCAGGCCGACTGGAAGATTACTCCCAAACATCTGCTGACGGCAGGAACAGGGTACATCCATGAGACGGTATCGGCTACACGCTACGATGATAAGATGGCCTTTAACACGGGTTACTTTTTCCTACAGGAAAACTGGAAACCTGGCGACAAGTGGAATATCCTGGTGGGAGGCCGTTTCGATATGCATAATCAATACCCTTCCCAACTGAGCCCCAAGCTATCGGTGTCCTATCAGTTCCTTCCACAGTGGCGTGTTTTAGGCTCTGTTGGCCGGGGCTACAGGGCGCCCGATTTCCGCCAGTTGTACCTCCACTTCAACAATGCAGCAGTCGGATATACCGTGCTGGGGACTAAGCTGTTGAGCACCGTACTGCCTGAAATGCAGACGCAGGGGCAGATCAAACAACTGGACATCTCCCTGAATCAACTGCGTGAGCTGGATGCGGAAAGTTCATGGTCCTATAATACCGGCATACAGGGTAATCCCTGGACGGGCACCAATGTACGGGTCAATTTCTTTTACAACCGCGTCAACAACCTGATTGATACCCGCGCCATCGCGGAAAAAACAAACGGACAACGGGTGTACAGCTATATCAATGTGAAGAGTATCACTACATGTGGCGCAGAAGCAGAACTCTCCCAGCAGCTGGGTAAATACTGGCAGCTGGCGGGCGGTTATCAGTACCTCCGTACCCGCGACAATGAACTCTTCGACCAGGTAAAAAACGGACAGGTATACACCACCGATCCAGTGACCCGGGAAACGAGAGTACTCAAACGCAGCGAATATTTCGGTCTGTTTAACCGCTCCCATCATACTGCAAATTTCAAAGTTTCATATATACAACCCCGTTATGGTATCGATGCTTATGCACGGGTGTTGTACCGCAGTAAATATGGGTTCACAGATGAAAACGGCAATAACACTCCTGATCTGAAAAGTGAATTTGTACCGGGTTATGCAACCGTAAATCTGTCGGTCGCCAAATACTTATTAGAAAAGCGTTTACGCGTTCAGGTTACCGCCGACAATCTGTTTAATTATTCAGACTATCAGCATATTCCAACTATGCCAGGCCGACTATATGCCATTACGCTTGGTTGGTTCTTTCAACATGGAGATAAATAGAATCAGTAATAATTATGAGAAAACTTCATTTACCTATGGCTATCACAGCCCTGACAGTAGCTGCACTGCTTTCTTCCTGCAGCAAAAAGGATGACCAGGCAGCGCCGCAGAAACCTACTATTGTTTCGACTACTGCTGTAAACATTGACGCAGATGTTGCCAATAAAGGCTCCTTTACGTTATATAGTTTGGCCGATAACAAAGTGGTCCCCAACAGTGACTCCGCCACTTCCAAATGGGATATCGGTTTTCGGGCTACTACCATTATCGTGAACGGAGGCGTAAGTGGCCCCGGTAGTGCTGCCGCACAGGTGGTCAGCGGTGTGTACAATGATCTGATACTGGCGCCGGAAAGTGGTTACGCTACAGATGCTGCAGCCACTAAAGCTATTACTGCCTGGTATACCTACAATATGGATACGCATATCATCAGTCCCATTGCCGGAAAATTCATTGTGCTGAAAACGGCCAGCGGAAAATATGCCAAACTGGAAGTTACCAGCTACTATAAGGATGCACCAGTACCGCCAACCGCCACCTCCGTTAGCAGATATTATCATTTCAGATATGTATTACAGGCCGATGGCACTCGCAATTTTAAATAATCTTCAATCTATTACTACATGTATAAATTAACCTTCGCCCTATTGGCGGGAAGCCTGATTTCCCTGCAGGTAGCCGCACAGCAGAAAGCTAAAGACAAATTAGCTCAGGACAAAGCCGCCATCAAAGAGATGTGTGGCTGCCAGGAAGTAACCTTTGAGTACACAGAAACTTTTCCATTCGACACCAGTTACAAACCTAAAGGGTATCACAAGATTACCGATGCCGTTGAATATGTGACAGTGGCAGAAGAAAATGATAAGCGCATTGTACTGCAACACCTGCTGATAGCAGGCGGCGAGGTCATCAAGCACTGGACAGAAGATTGGCTGTACGAAAACCGTACCCTGCTAGCATACGACAAGAATAATCAGTGGAAGAAAATCCAGTTACCAGCAGTACAGGTGCAAGGCCAATGGACACAAAAAGTATATGGTGTAGATGATGAACCCCGTTACGAAGGTTCTGCCACCTGGATACATGCAGATGGTCGTCATTACTGGGAATCCGCCAGTGATGCGCCGCTCCCCCGCAGAGAGTATACCACCCGCAAGGATTACAATGTACTCCATCGCATCAATCGCCATGAACTAACGGCCACCGGTTCTGTACATGCCCAGGAAAATCTGAAAATCCAACGGGAGAATGGTCAGGATAGAAAGATTGTCGCTGAAAAAGGTCTTAATACCTACAATCGGACAGACGTCAGCAAATGCGAGAAGGCCAAAGAATGGTGGGAGCAACATCAGCAATTCTGGGCGCTGGTTCGTAAAGAATGGGATAAATTATACAATACCCAAAACCTCATTCAGCTGCAGCCCATCGTCAATAACGAACCGTTATATAAAGCAATGGGCACCCTGGAACAAAAAGCATTCAAACAGGAATTACAGGGAGCTGCATTGTCCGGTGAGATTGCCAGTACACTGAAACAATTCAGTACCGCAAAAGAAGTGAGTCTCAAATAGATGTATTCCTACATTTCAGATTTTTGATTCAACAGCAAAGAAGCTGTCTCAAAAGTAATTTTGAGACAGCTTCTTTTGAGAAGTATCGCCGCATCAAGTCCACCTTTACCCCAGGGTTACTATAAGGATACTGTATGTACCATAGCGAGGATCGGCTATTTTAAGCCTCTCTCAACACTTTTAATATCTTCCTGCCTGTTTTTCTTAAAATCGAAATGATCAAAAGCAGGAGAGGAAGGGATTTGCACGGTGTAGCTATCAAGTATGCTGATGGCTATCACAACATCTGAAGTAACAACATCTACGATATGTCCGCCTGCGTCCTTCTTATCAGACAGATAATGAAAATGGTAGCCGGCAATGTTTGTATTATCCATATAGGGAGGTAAGCGGTAGCCCACCAGGTCGCCCCGACAGCTATTGAACTGGAAGAAGCATTGCTTATCCAGCATACTGGCCAATGAAGGATACGGGGGCTCATGTACCGGAGGGAAAGCCCTCGTTTTCAGGGAACTGAACCTGCCCCTGATGTGAATGGCGTACATCCCGTTCATATTCGGTAAAAGGCTGTCGAGATAATGGTACAACGCCGCTTTGTCCATTGGCTGCTGTACCGTAAAAATCATATCCGCATGGAAAAAGTTAACCATACTGAAAGGGGTCAGTTGCTGCTTGTGCGACACTTCGGTTGTTTTCCCGGTATATTGTGTCTGGTAAGCTTTTCCATTTAAAAACAGCAGTTCTCCGTCTATTTTATCAGGAGCGCCAAGGCCAAAGTCGCCTTTTGTTTGTAAGGAATCTATAGGATAAAAACCGTCATACAGACCGCCTATCAATCCACTGGCTACCCCTGCGGTAAAAAGCTGGTGATGTGTGGTATCTTTCACAGGCTGCCTTGCAGACGCGGATAGTGTTATCAACAGGGCTAAAATAGGTGAATACATTGTCATTGTTATCATTGAGCGTTAATAATAGGGGAAAGGTAGATAAAAAGCGGGGCCATTCAAAATCATTGGCAGCAGCAGGGCAAAAGCCCCATCTTTGCCCAACAAGGACTTACCAGATCGGAGCTGTCCTATCATATCGTCAATAAAGTTTCCATTCCTAACAAAAAAATTAACACTAATTGCAATCGTTTTCTAAAGAAGTAAATTTTTTTTCTTTCAACTGACTTCCTATCTTAGCACCAACAGCAAAAACAGCTGATTCATTTTCTTGTGTCATTTGATTGACATTCGTCGTGTGTGCAGCCTCAAATATCAGCCTTGGACTTGTTATTTATTACCTCAAAAATTTTCCTTTATCATTGTTGCTACTATTAGGTTTTAGCAGCAGAGAAAGATTGTTTCGCACTATATCGTCATCCTATTAATTTTCTTTTACCACTAACAGCGAAAGATCGTTTCGTACTATATCGCCATTTTATTAATCTTCCTTTATTGTTGTTGCTATTAAATTTTAGCAACAGCGAGAGATTGTAATGCATTATATCAGCATCCTATTAATTGTTCATCATATTGTTCACCATCAAAGGAAGCATCTATGGCAAACCTCAAAATCACTGATCTCATTGCCGATCTCGCGAAGACCCAAAATCGTTGGAAGGCAAGGGAAACAGCTGTTTCTCAGTTATCAGAAGATCAGCAAAGCGCCCTGCTCGGCGTAGTCGTTAACACTGCAGAACTGGCAACCGTCATGAAACCTGTTGCGGGCGCCGCTCCGGTGGCCAATTACGCTACCGCAGTAGATTGGCGCAATCGCAATGGTAATCACGTCACTCCTGTAAAAGACCAGGGCGGCTGTGGTTCCTGTGTATCGTTTTGTACTACCTCCGTTACCGAGGCGATGGCGTCTATCGAACATGGACAGCTATTAGACCTCTCTGAAGCAGATCTGCATTTTTGTTCCAACCATGGCGCCAATTGTGGCGGTTGGTGGCCTACCGATGCTTTTAGCCAGATTAAAACACGCGGCATCCCTGATGAACCGTGTTTTCCTTACGCCACTGCTTTTCCGGATAATAACATCTGGAAGCAACCTCCTCACTGCACTATTGGCCCCAACAGAGATGCCAGAGCCGTAAAGATCACTAATTCCACTACCCTGGCAAATGTGATTGACCGCAAAAATTACATCTCAGCCAATGGTCCCGTTTCTGCGGTGATGCATGTGTACGAAGATTTCTTTGCCTACGCTGATGGTGTGTACTCCCATGTAAGCGGCGCTGACAAAGGGTTACATTGCGTTACCGTTATTGGTTATTCCGAAGCCGAACATTGCTGGATCTGCAAAAACTCCTGGGGAACAGGATGGGGACAGGGCGGATTTTTCAAAATCGCCTACGGACAAGCAGGCATTGATACAGAATTTCCATTCTGGACAGCCAGCGGCGTAGTATTACCACAACAACAGCATGCCTGGTATGGTTACGAAAACCTCGGTGGCCTGTTGTCTTCCAGACCGAATGCGGTTTCATGGTCTGCCAACAGGATTGACGTGGTAGTAAGAGGTATGGACTCTGCGGTATACCATAAATGGTGGAATGGAACTTCCTGGCAGGGCTGGGAGTCTCTCGGTGGACAAATACAGGGAGCACCCGCTATCTGCTCCTGGCAGAATGGCCGGCTTGACGTATTTGCAGTAGGCCTTAACCATCACCTGTGGCATAGATACTACCAGGGAGGATGGAGCAACTGGGAAGATCTCGGTGGTATGCTCTCTTCCGAACCCGCCTGCGTAAGCTGGGGGCCTAACAGAATCGACATCTTTGCCCGTGGCATGAATTCTTCTATGTGGCATTTATGGTATGATGGAACCTGGCATGGCTGGGAAGACCTCGGTGGTGTCATCACCTCCGCCCCTGCTGTATCTTCCTGGGCATCCGGCAGACTTGACTGCTTCGCTCGCGGTACAGACAATAAACTGTGGCATAAATGGTTCGACAAGGGATGGAGCAACTGGGAAAACCTGCAGTCAGAAATGTTTGACAGTCCGGCTGCTGTATCATGGGGCCCCAACAGGATCGATGTATTCTTCCCTGGTCAAAACTATAACATGATGCACAAATGGTGGGATGGCAAAGCCTGGAGCGGAGACGAAAACCTCGGTGGTATTCTGTCCTCTGCCGTAGGTGTATCCTCCTGGCAGGCAGGCCGCCTCGACTGCTTCGTTGAAGGTACAGATTCTGCGATGTATCATAAATGGTACGTATAATAATACATTACGGGGTGTGAACCCGATAATGTTACACAAAAAAATGAAGCGCCTGATTAAACAGGTGCTTCATTTTTTTGTTTACTAATTTGTAACTTAATAAAAACCGGCATATGGACACCATCGTAAAAACAATAAAAACCGGTAGCTCCGTCCCCGTCATTTTACCCGGCATGGGAACCGCAGGTTTCCAATGGTTTCATTCAACAGAAAACGGCCACTGTATTGAAATCAAACCTTACGACTATACACAGGATTCCATTGTACGCGATGCAGGGACAAGTAATGATGAAGTATTTATGATCACAGGCGTGTTACCAGGCCATGCCAGGGTAACATTTGAACAGCGGAGAGTTTGGGAAAAAGACGGACAGATCATCAATACACAAACGTTCGATATTACAGTCACTCAGTGATCCTCCGTCCGTTGCCTCCGGGTTGCGGCCTGAAACATACTTTTATCCTCCTGCTATCAATTATTTCTGCGCATCAATCGCTTCCTTCAGGTTATCTATCGGTGGGCGGTTCAGCTCATACCCCGAATAACCGAAATTTTGATTCAGCCGTCCTTCCCGGTTGGCGTCTATATCTGACTGCGGTACCGGCCATAATATATGATAGGGGCTTGCTGTGAATACGGCGCCGTACACGGTTTTCACCCCTTTATTGTAAAAGTTGTTGTACCTGTTCACGCGTTCATACCAATAACTGCTCCGGGAAAGATCCTCCACAGTATATGTCTTGCCAAACTCATCGGCCTTATGGGTCGTTGCGAAGATGTAGGATACGCGGCTAAGTTCCATATGCCGCAGCTCTTCATAGAAAAGTTCCCTGGCTCTTTCGTCCATAATCGCTCCCATTGTTATTTCACCGGCGTTATACATTTTGGTGCAACGTGCCCTGCGGCGGATGGTATTCACATCTTCAGCCGCCAATGCCAGGTCCCCTTTCCAGAAATAGGCCTCTGCCCGAAGGAGGTAGGTTTCTGCAAGGCGGTAGATGTACCAGTCGCTGGCGCCACCGTTGTAGCTGTCCACCGTTTCATTTCTTGGCGATTCGATCCACAGCTTGTAGTGAGGCCATTCAAACCATGTCCTGATCGTATCCGCTACCAACAGTTTGCCTGCGCTGTTATACTTCTGTAGCGGCTTCCCATAGTAAGGATCTTTGTCTGTAAGCAGAGCCGGATTGTTATACACCATGTCTTCCATGCGCATCCAGTTTCCGGTGCTGGTACTGTGACGGAGATCGTCCTGATCATCCCAGATGGTATTGGTACTGTACCAGGTGGGCCTTGTGATGGCTACACCCCTGCCATAGGTTTTGCGCAGGTCAATCTTGTCACGTGTCAGTATGTAGCTGGTGCTCATACCGGGTTTGCCGGAAGGAGTGCTGATCAGCTGATTACCGGAGCCTGAAATAAAAGGAACTGCGTTCCGCATGCTGGAGATATCGATCCGGCTGTTGGCAAATTCTTCACGGCTAATGATGTTAAAAATGGTTTCTTTATTGGTAGCAATGGATTTATTAGGGCCACGGTGTAAATCCCATATCACATTTCTGGTGATGTTATGAACGGCCGGCATGGGGTTGACAAATGTGCCGAAAGGCGCTGTCATCAGGGAATAGCCGGAGCTGTTAATGAGCGTATTGGCCACCGCGATTGCGTTATCAAACTGCCCGGCGGCCAGGTAACATTTGATCAGCAGCTGCTGACAGGCGCCTTTGGTGACCATCCCATAATCCGCATTAGCCGGTACGTACTTCACGGCGAACTCCATGTCTGCGATGAGCTGCTGTAATATTACCTCCCGCTTGGTGGAACGGAAATTGAACTTGGGAGCAGTGATTTCCCTGGTCAGCAAGGGTATGTCCCCGAAATCAAATATCAGCCACAGGTAGCGGAAAGACCTGTGGAAATAGGCCATTCCCATCATCTGGTTGCGCAAGGTGGAATCCAGCCCGGGCACCCTGTCGAGGTTAGACACGATCGTATTGGCGTATTTAATGCCTTTATACCCCTGAAACCAAAAAAAGTTGATTCTGTTAGTATTTACATCATCGTTATTGGAGATGGGCGTAATCATCGCGTTCAGGTCCTGCGCCGGTCCGGATTTATCAGTAGTGCCGTTGACGGCCACCTCCGAAAAAAGCAGGTCTGTGAGTATAGGAGCACCGTCTCCGGTCCATACGTAGTTAAGATTTCTGTTGCAACTACTGATCGCCGCCTGTAATCCTTCTTTGGAAGTAAACGTAATAGAAGGCTCGTAAAAGGACAGCGGATCGGGCTTCAACCAACCTTTTGAGCAACTTAATGGTAAATGTAAAGCGGCTCCCAGCAACAGGATGCTTACAGCTTTATGAAAGGTGATTTTCATCGTAAACACAGTTTAATCATTTTTAAAAAGTAGCAGTAAGACCTACTGTATAGTACCTTGGCATCAGGGAAGTTGTTTCCGGGTCCCAGTATTCCCATTCCTTTGCCCATACCGCGACATTGCGCACACCTGCATATATTTTGAACTGGCTCATATCCATTCTTCTTGCGATGTTGGCGGGCAGTGAATAAGAGACGGAAACGTTGTCCAGGCGGATATAGGTTTTATCAATGATGCGTGGCGGTGTAATATTTTGTACGTTGGTAGAATTCAGGCGGGCATATTTATCAGAGGGATTTTCCGGCGTCCAGTATTTCCTGACATAGGAATTGGTCCTGTCGGTACCGGCGCCAAAATTGTTCAGATAGTCTGTAGAGGCTTGTTTATGGCCCCAGTTCGAATATATATTGAAGGAGAAGTCGAAGTTTCTGAACAGGGTAAAATCATTGCGCAGCGTCCAGCGGAAACGTGGCGTGGTGGAGCCGAGAAACTGTTTGTCCGCGTTCGTATATTTCCCATCGTTGTTAACGTCCTGTACTTTCACATCGCCGGGTATTTCCCCGTAGCGGGCAGCCTGGTCTCTTTCACTCTCCTGCCAGATGCCCAATACACGATAGTTCCAGATGGTGCTGATATCCTGACCAATGAACCATCCGTTTGATATGTCGCTGATTTCTTTAGAGCCGACCACCTTACCATCTGCGTTCAATACGTCTTCATAAGTGTAATAAAGGTGCCGGACCTCATTTCTGTTGAAGAAGAAGCCCAGTGTGGTAGACCATTCGAAGTTTTTCCGCTGCATATTGAGCGAGGTAAGGCCCAATTCGAAACCTCTGTTGACGACTTCTCCCAGATTGGTGGTAACGGTGCTAAAGCCGGTAAAGTCAGGCAGGGACTGGTTCATCAGGAGGTCCGTAGTAGGCATGTAATATACCTCCATGTTGCCAGTGATACGGTTGTTCAGGAAACCAAAATCCAGCCCTATATTCCAGGAAGAAGTAGCTTCCCACTTCAGGTCATAGTTGGCCATCCGGTCTACATACAGTTGTGACAGGTCGTATACCGTGCCGTTGGGTTGCACATAGGCATAACGACCGGCGCCGGTAGTAAGGTTTGACAGTGCCTGGTATATACCGATGGAGCGGTTGCCGTTCATCCCCCAGGACAGGCGCAATTTGCCAGTGCTCATGGGTTTCCAGTGGAAGAAATTTTCGTCTGCAAAGTTCCAGGCAAATGCCAGGGCAGGAAAAGTAGCCCTGGGGTTTGATACGCCAAACGCGGAATATCCGTCTCTGCGAACAGACGCTGTCAGCATATACTTGTTGTTGTAGGAATAAAATACACGGGCCATCAACGCATCTCCTGTGCTTCGCTGGTCATTGCTGCTGATAGTGGTCTTTAGCGGATTGGCCGCGCCGATATTGTGAAATCCCAATGCATCAGTGGGAGAAAAATCACGGGCAGTAACGCTTTCATTCCAGGATTGATGTTCTTCCGCATTCTGCAACAGCGTCACTTTCACGTTATGTTTCTGAGCGAAAGTGTAGTCCCATGAAATGACGTTGTCTATCTGCCAGTCAAAATTTTTAGTGTTTTCGCGGACTACTTTTCCGTTATCAGACCACAAGGGGTTTTGCGATGACTCATGATACCTGTTGTAGAACCATTGCATGCGCGGGGAAAAATTCAGCTGATAGGTGATCTTAAAAGGCAGTTTGATGGTTTGGTAAAGCGTGGTGTTTAAAACGGTATATCCTTTTTCCAGCTTCTTGTACTGGTTACTGAAAGCCGAGTTGGTGCCCTGACTTACACTGGCCCCCATAGGATAGGGGTCCAGCTTTCCATTCTCATCAAAAGGCAGGGCAAAAGGCGAGTTATTGATGATCTGTCCACCCCAGTCCACCGCGAAGTTACCATCTGAACGGTCCTGAAAATTGATGTTCACGCCGGTATGCATCCACTTGTTGATTTTTCCGTCCAGCTTCATATTGACCCTGTAGGCGCGGTATTTATCCCCCACCACAATGCTTTCGTTGTTCAGGTATCCCAGCGATAAATAATAATTAAGGACGTCTTTGTTTCTTCCTGAGAAGCTTACGTTGTAATCCTGTTGCAGTCCCTTCTGAAAAGAACCATCAAACCAGTCATAGGTTTTGCCGTTGGCATAGTTCTGCCGTTCTTTATCGAACAGGCCGATGCGCCGCAGCCATATATCGTCCGGGTCTCCTGTTAATGCATCATAGGCACGCCAATCGGCCATTGTGATACCGTATTTTGCCAGATTGGCCTCTGTGGGCCGGGTGTACTTTGCGGGCGTGGCCCATCTTGTTGTGCTGTTGAACAGGTCCGAGCGGTAGTTCAGGTAACCCTGTGCATCATACACCTCCCGTTTACGGCCTTGTGTAGCGATGCCGGTATTGGCGCTAAACCGGATGGCAGGTTTGTCAGTAGTGCCTTTCTTAGTGGTAATGATTACCACGCCGTTAGCTGATTTCGCGCCATAGATGGCCGCCGCAGATGCATCTTTCAACACATCAAAATGTTCAATGTCCTGTGGATTGATTTCTGACAGCTCACCGAAGAATATGACACCATCCAGTACAATGAGTGGATCGTTGCTGGCATTTAAGGACCGTTGTCCTCTTATCTGCAGGTCTCCTCCCCCTTTGGCGGATGTGTTCTGTCCCACATTTAATCCGGGGACGCCGCTTCGCAACAGGTCCTGTACTGACCGGGGACTTTCTTTTTCCAGCCTGGCAGTCTTAAGCTGACTGATAGAACCTGTCAGGTCTTTTTTCCGCATAGAGCCGTACCCGACCACTACTACTTCACTGATCCGCTGCTCCCGGCTTTTCAGTTCTACCAGCAGCGAGAAATCGGCACCGGGTTTCAGGTTATAGCCACTCAGGGTTTGGTTCTCAAATCCTATATAAGAGAAGGAAAAAGAGTACCCCGCACCGGAAGGCAATCGATTGAAATTAAAGACACCATTAGTGTCTGTTTGTACAGATGCCGAAAAGTTGTTGGTTGCATTTTTAACCGTAACGCTAACTCCCCAGAGGGCTTGTCCTGTTGTTCCATTTTTTACGATACCTGTTACGTCTGCACGTTTTTGCGCCTGGAGCAACAGAGGGGAAAGGCAAAGCATCACCGCTATGCCCAGTAAGGCATACGTGGAATTCCATTTTTTCATTGTAGCTGTCTTAAGTTAGGCAATAAAGCCCCCCTCGTTGCGCTACGCAACGTTGCGGGGTATTGATATCTGTATTATTTTGGTTAATCTTTCTTCCTGATGATATAACTACCTTCTTTTTTCTCAATTGTAAGGCGGTTGAGCAATGCGATATCGTTCAATATTGTTTCTAATGAATCTGTTTTATGTAGTCTTCCGGAGAAGTATTTGTTATTCAGATCAGCAGGATAATAATAAATATCTACCTGATAATAGCTGCTGAGCTGATCAAAAACCTCGGGAAGCAACGACGCGTCAAAGGTGTACCAGTCGGGCCGGCGGACCGTATAGGCTTTTCCGTTGGCAGGACCGGCCTTTACCAAATGCTCTGCAGGCCTGCTGTGTTTTATGCTTGCCAGCATCGTCGCCTTATTATATGTCAGCTCATCACCTGGCAACAGCACCACTTTGCCTTTCCATTTGGTCTGCAGGGAATCTGCTGCCGCCGCCTGCACCTTGCCCTCATGCAGCTTCAGTATGATCACATCGCTTTCAGCAAACGACTGCACCGTAAACGAAGTACCCAGCACCGTTGTCGCCAGTTTGTCTGCATACACCACAAACGGCCGGCCTTTATCTCCGGTTACTTTAAACAAAGCCTCACCCGACAACTGCACCATTCTCTCTTTATCCGAAATGAAAGGCTCATAAAACCGGATGCTGCTATTGGGTGATAGCACCACCTCGGAGTTGTCCGCCAGTATGATGCTCATCGGCCTATCGGAAACATTCTTTCTTTCCGTCATCCGTTCAGCGGTTGACGAAGGTGTTTCACGCGTTGCCATCAGCTGCTTTGAAGCGGGCCGGTACATCCATAACAGCCCCATGACCAGTCCGGCCAACGCGGCGGCGGCCAACCAGGTGACCGTCGTTTTCCGGGTTGTCTTGAAAGTGTTGCTGCTGACTGCTTTAAACATCTTTTCGGAAAGTGCCGGATCTACTTCCCCATTCTCCTCAAAATTATCCCAGTCCTCTTCGGTCATGTACTTGTTCCATTCCCCGGGACTATTACGAAAATATTCCAGCACCCGCCTCCTTTCATCGTCACTGCATTCATTCCTGAAATATCTGTCAATTAGTTCCCTTGGTATCATTTTCAGCTTGGATAATGAGGTGCCTTCAACAATATATCGTTTGAAAAAAGGGCATCCCCTAATGAGAAGATAAATTTTTTTTTAGCGCAGGAATAAGAGGACCAAGAGCATCAAAGATTTTCTTAAATGCTTGATAGCTAGCGCCATATGATTTTCCACCGTCTTAACAGACAAGGAAAGGAGTGCTGCAATCTCTTTATAGGATTTAAATTCATATCGACTGAGCTCAAACACCCTCCGCCTGACAGGAGGCATATTTCCCACGGCATGCTTTATGCGCAGCTGCAGTTCTTTGACTTCTACCGCATCAGAGACATGCCAGGCATCGGTTTCCGCTGTATTTTCCAGTTTCAGTACCCTCTCCCTGACGGCATCCTTCCTGAACAGGTCAATACAGGTAGCCCGGGCAATATGGAATAACAGCTTACCCACCTGGTCAGATTCGTTCAGCTGTTCCCGGTAGTTCCATAATTTGATGAATGTGATTTGGGTAGTCTCCTCAGCGATATATTGGGAATTCGTTTTGGAAAGGACATATAAGTATACCTTCCGGTGATATTCATTGAATAGTTCTCTGAAAACGGAAGTATTCCCTTCTTTCAATGCAGTGATCGTATGGAACGTGGACATGATCTTAATATAGGAAATCACTATTTCCTATCTAAAATACAAAAAAAGGTATGGGAAGTAAGAATATTTTTATTTTCTCTTTCCGTAAATTTCTTCCAGCTCCAGTTTTTTTATTCTTGACCGAATGGCTCCATCAGTTCGCCCAAAATATTTTGCCATCTCTTTTATTTTTGCCCCCTGGCAGTAAAGTGTGGTCAATTCATTATCCAACGCAGCAGTCCAGGGCATATAGGCGTCCTTATGTTTTAATCTGACTTCCTCAACGGAATAAGCTTTTTCAGCACTCTCTTTATGGTTTCCGGCTGCTGTTTCCGGAACTGAAAAAGATGTCCTGTCTATTGCTTCATATTTTTTCGTTTCAACAGTTATTTGCGAAGCGGGAAAAGTAGCGGGAATCATAGATTCCGGTATTTGAATAATGTTACGTGTTCGGGTAATAGCCACATAAAGCAAATTGATTTCCTCGTTGAGTTTCGAAATATTCATCTCCTCTTTTTTCATTTTCTTCAACTTCTCTTCCGTAATAAAATCATCAGCCAGTATAACCTGATCGTACTCCATTCCTTTACTCCGGTGAACCGTTGAAAAAATGACTGCTGCTTTTTCCTTTTCCCCATCCTCCACATGCTTGCGCTTTAATTCCTTCATTATTGCATGGATATCATCTCCATACTCCTTCACAATTTCCAGCATAGTAGCCAGCTGCATATCTTCCGTATGTTCAATATATTCTTCCAGCTCTGCTGTATTTTTCATTTCCCGGATGAGATTATCCTTAATAAGATGACGCTTATTATTAATAAAATTCAACACATCATAAAGAGACGTTCCTTCATCTGCATAAGCATAGGAATTAATATTCCCCTCAAAATATATATGGGTCACATTTTTATTCTTTTCAATATAACCGATGGCATTTAATAATAAACCAAGATTTGTTCTTGCGATGACAGCAATGCTATTTTCTTTACCAGGACCACCCTCTCCTGTAATAGTGAAAGGTTGATACAAATCGAGGTATTCCTTCCATTTTAAAACTTCTGTAGCAAGATGAGCGATATCCTGACCAAAACGGAAACTGGTTGATAAGTGGAATGTTTTGAAATCCACTTTTTCCAAAGAATTAACCGCATATCGCCAACCATAAATTTGCTGATGTGTATCTCCTACAATTACCTTAATCGCCTTTTGCCTAAGGAAGATATCCAACATAGCTGCAGAGGCATCCTGTCCTTCATCAAATAAAATATAATCATACCCTAAATCGGGGCCCTCCAATTGAAATTTCTTCAAATAAAAATCATGTGTTATATCAATATCACCATCATCCATCCTTTGATATAACAACGAAGCCATTCTTTGGATATCCTGATAACATGTTTTAACAAAGGCCCTAACTTTTTTATCTGTGATGACCTCCAAATAATCCAGCTCCTCCATGCGCGATTTATCGCTGTTGCAGAAATAACTAAAAAATTTATTTATATGATTGGCCAGGATATACTTTCCATGCTTCTCCGTTCTACCTGTTATCTCCAGTAAGTCAGCAATTTCATTCGTCCGATATCCCTGATTACGGACGGTATATCCTTCCCTGAAAACAATCCGCTTATAAGCCAATGAATGTGCTGTTTCCACTTTAACATTGGCCAATCCGCATGCAGCAAATTTTGCTATAGCATCATTCCTGACCGATCTATTAAACGCCAGATAGAGTATTTTACTGTGGTGAGGTCTGGATTTAGCATATTCAATGATGGTGGTTGTCTTACCAGAACCAGCAACAGCATTTATTTTAATGTTGCCTGTTGAATGAATAATGTCAAGTTGTTCCTGAGTTAACTTCATAGCTGGTTAATGTTGAGGATGGACAAATTGCTTACAGATACAATGAACTATAAATTAAGCTTTTAAGCGCAATTAACCAAGTATCATTTTGCCCACCCCACTACCTCACTACTATTTCACTGCTACCTCACCATCACGTCTTCAATCACCCTCCCCGTATTCCCGCCCGGCATTTGTATATGCAACAAGGCACATACCGTAGCGGCGATATCCGTAACGCCAGCATGCTTGTAGGAACGACCGGGCTTAATTCCCCAGCCGAACCATATCAAAGGAATGTGTGTATCGTAAGGATACATCGTGCCATGGGTAGTGCCCATGATGCTGCCATTTTTTACGCCCGGCGCGGGCACTACCATTATGTCTCCACTCCGTTTGGCATGCCAGCCGTTGATGTACATATCATTGAACGGAGCTGGAAGATGGCCGTTGTGGATTTCTGCTATGGTAACGGCATCGCCTATACCCGGAATAGCTTTCAGCTGTGCTTTAATGAATTGTTGCAGGCTGGCCAATGGAACACCCGCCTTGCTGACAGCGGCCGTATCGAGGTACAGTTGTGAACCGGCATCAGAAAGAATAGCTTTAGGAATCCCCCACTGCTTACTGATGGCTTCATTCAGGGAAGCGGCACGTCCCATCTTTTCTCCTATGCCCGGCAAACGGTGGTCTTGCATGAACCCCGGTGAGTTAATAGCGCCATGGTCTGCCGTGAGGAACACGAGATAGTCGCTGCCATAGCGCTGGTCCAGCCAAACAAGGAATTCTCCCAGCTCTTTATCCAGCCGCAGGTACATATCTTCCATTTCGATGGCATCAGGACCGAAGCTATGACCGGCAATATCCGGTGTGGAAAAGCTGAGGGCCAGCATATCTGTGGCGGTGCTGCCGAGATGGTAGCCCTGGATGGCTGCCTTGGCGAAGTCAAGTGTGAGGGTGTTGCCCAGCGGGGAATATTTCAGGAGGTCATAATCTTTCCCTTTGTTGAACTGATGGATGAACACCGGCTTATCTTCCCCGGGAACGGGCACTTCATAATGCTTGTCATCAGCCGTGCTGGCGGTATAGGAAGAAACAGGATATAAAGTATTCCACGGCTGTTGAATATATTTTGCAGCACGTTGTTCTTTGTTAAAGGCTGTTGCCCAGGCAGGCAGACTGTCCATGTACCAGGAGCTGCTAATGAAATGCCCGGTGGCATCGTCGTACCAGAAGGCAGCATTGGCGCCATGACCGGCAGGCAATATAGCCGCCCTGTCTTTCAGCGCAATGCCCACCACCCTACTTTGAAACCCCGTGGCTATACGTAGTTCATCACCGATAGTGGTGCTCATCAGGTTGCGGGGCGACATACCGCCTGCAACGGCCTTACCGGTACCGATAGTATTGACAGCACTATCGTATACGCAATAAACGGACTTGCCCGATTTCCGGTCGTACCAGTCATTACCCACGATACCGTTCACAGCCGGACCGGTACCGGTATACACAGCGGCATGTCCGCAGGCGGTAACGGAGGGCACATAGTTGATCATCGTTTGCTCACAGCTGAAACCTTCCCGGAGCAGGCGTTTGAAACCGGTGTTGCCATAATGGCCGTAGTAGCGGTACAGGTAATCCCATCGCATCTGGTCTATCATAATGCCGACCACCAGTTTGGGCCGCTTCAATGGCTGCGCACAGAGACTGTTGCCGGCAAAAAGAATTGCCAGTAACAGTAATTTATGGGTTCTCATGAAGGTCTGTTTTCTTTGAATTTGTTGATCTTACCGGCACGTTTCTCCAGCAGAAAGGCATCAAACAGTTCACCAGTAGCGAGGTAGGATTTAAAGTCAAGCCGGTTGTTATCAATCGTGACGAGGTGATACATCTGCAAATGTCCCGTTACGATATCGGCCCATTCCATCTTTTCATACTCATACATCTTGGAACCACTAACAGACACCACATAGGCGGTACCGTAAGGCGCGATCTGCCGCATGCCTCTGCCATAGGCATGATCATGCCCCTGTAATACGATGTCAACTTTATACTTATCGAAAAGCGGCTTAAACCAGGTCTGTACTTTTTCATTGACCCTGCCCTTCTTCGTAGAGAAAACCGGATGATGCATGGTCACAACGGTCCATTTATGCGGATTGGAAGAAAGGGTGTTCTCCAGCCACTGCTGTTGCGCCCGTAACTGGGCCTCCGAAGTGGCCTCCTCCATCATCATGGAATTAAGACTGATGAAACGTACGCCCTGCACATCGGCATAAAACACGGAGCCTTCCAGGTCATCAAGACCGGTGCCATTTCCCGGAAGGGTAAACTGTTTCTTCCAGTGAACAGACAAGTGAGGCAGCCCATCTTCATGGGTATATTCGTGGTTGCCCGGTGTTACAAGCGAGGGCACACTGCCATGGATATATCCGCCCGCTTCGAACCACTGGCCCCATTCATCATCGTTGTTGGCACGGTTCACGAGATCGCCGACATGTATGATCAGTTGGGCATCCGGCAACTGGGCATAGGCTTTCCGTATCACACGGCTCCAGAACGGTCTGATACCTACCTGAGCATCGCCGAGGTATATAAAGGAGAGCTTGCCCGTGGCCGCTGCGGTGCGGAATTGCAGCCATTCGCTCCAACCGTTCTCGTTGCCTGCACGGTAAGTATACAGTGTGTCCGGCTGCAGACCGGTAAGCGTAAGGCTGTGATAATTGTCCTGTTGCAGTGTGGCTGTTGCAGCTGCCACCCGGGTAGCCTTGGTGGCAAAGTCCGGGCGGGCATCCGCTTTCGCATATTCCACATAGGACGCAGCGGCCACATTGGAACGCCAGGTAATGGCCGCCATGGTGGACGGGTCTTTCGTAATGTTCAGAATGATCCGGTCAGGGACTGCTGACGCAGGGTAACTGCTGCCACTGATGACAGGCGACGCTACGGCCGATAATACGGGCGTTCCTGCCAGCGGCAGCAACGCCCCTGCCTTCATGATGTTGCCGAGAAAATTCCTTCTGTCTAATGCTTTCTTTTCCATCGCTGTTTTTATCATTTCAGGTACCACATTTTTGTATTGATATCATCGGCACCAAATACGGTAATGGCTGCACGATAATTATCGATATTCACATCCTGCTCTGTCGTAGGCCAGGCGTATCTTACAGGGAAAGTCTTCTGAAAAGCCATCGGGCCTACCACAAATGCCGGGTAACCGGTGCGGCGGAAATCAAACCAGCCTTCTGCCCCGCGGAAAGTCATTGCCAGCCATTTCTGGGAGATCAGCTGTTCCAAAGTACCGTTGTACTTCACGATGGCCTGATCATAGTACCCGCGACGTTGTGCTTCTGCCTGGATACCGTAATATTCCATGGAGGATTTTATACCATTGTTATACATCCCTTCGGCCGTATTGCCCGCCATCGTTACTTTTCCTGCCTGCATAGCCTCTGCTGCGATGAAACACACTTCTGTGTACAACATCAGGCTGGCTTTGAAAGCGGCAGGCTTATTCTGTCTAAAGAAAGCAGACAAAGTGGACTGATGTGATTCTCCTCCGTTATAGTCCCCGGGGTTCGTATAGGCGTGCGGGATACCCACGTACTTATTTTTGTCAACAGTAGCGCCTTCCATGCTGGCCACCGGCGCAATCCAAAGTTCCAGCCTCGGGTCATTGCGGGACAACAGCGCATCCACCAGTTCCTTACTGGCCTTTGTTTTCAGAAAATCATTGTCGATCATGGTCAGCGGTCCGCCCGCCCAGCTGTCGTCTTTTTTGACGCCCAGGTAGGGAACTTCTGCGTTATCAGCGTTGCTTTCCATAACAGGATATTCCGTCTTGTTATTCAGGACCTCCTGCATCTCCGTCCATGCAGCCGGATAATTTTTAGCGCAGCGAAGCAGCAGCCGTAAACGCAGGGAATTGGCCAGCTTCCGCCATTTCAGGGCATCACCGGCAAACATGGCATCAGCTTTTGTATCCATGCCGGCGCCGTTGTTTTTCAGGTCTGCGTTCGCTTCTTTCAGCAGGGCAAGCAGACTTTTATAAATATCTTCCTGTTTGTCGTAGGTAGGTTTGATGTTTCCGTTTTCCACTGATTGTAACGCTTTGGAGTAAGGCACATCACCATAGAGATCTGTCAGGTAAGCCATGTTGAAGGCCATGAGCACCTTCCCGGCTGCAACGTAGGCTGGCTGCTTCATTTCTGTAGCTTCCTGCTGCAGTGTTTTCACGATCATCGCACGCTGATAGATGTCCGACCAGTCAACGGCTGTCCAGCGGAACAGCTCATAATCATTATTCCTGATCAGCGTGATATACCGGCCCAGCGCCGCCGGTCTTCTGGCAAAGCCATTCTCCGCATAAGCGTAGGCCGTCTGCGTGATAGCCTCTGTGAGATGGTATTCCGGCCGGGTGACAGCGGGATTATTGGGATTGGTGTTAATATCTTCAAAGTCCTTCGTACAGCCGGTAAAGGTGAGTACTGTCAACAGACCTACAATTATTTTATATGGTTTCATGATATGAATGGATTAAAAATTGCAACTCAGTTTAGCCCCATATGATCTTGTTCCTGGCAGCGTCCAATGGCCAACGCCCTGGTACCGCTGACCGGAAAGGCTCATGGTGATCTCAGGATCATAACCATTACCGGCAGCGGTCCAGGTGTAGAGGTTATTACCGATCAGTGAAAGCGACAGGTTGGTGAGGAATGGAATACGGCGCATTACATTACGGCCGAAGGCATAGGTAACGGATACTTCTTTCAGCTTCACATAAGTGGCGCTGTATGTTTCATTCTCGTAGTACTTCCAGTATTTATTGTCATAGTAGTCCGCAGCTGCGATGATGATATCGTTGGGCTTATAGGTACCGTTGCCTTTGTCTACCACACCTTCCATGAGCATACCGTCGTCACGTTTAACGCCGTTGGCATCGGTCCAGTTAAGACCGCCATGCGCTGCGTCTCTTCCCTGCAGGGTATTGGTGGTACGGCCGTCCTGGATAAGGCTCTTTGCTACATAAGAGTAGTACGAACCACCCTGGCGCCAGTCGATCAGAAAATTCAGCGTTACATTTTTGTAATGGAAATTGTTATTGAATCCCACCATAAAGTCAGGGTTATAGTTACCTATCTTCACCAGTTCAGGGTCCTGTTGTTGGAGACCATTGCTGTTCAGCAGCGCCTGGCCTGCATAAGGGCCTTCTTTTACTTTCACCCAGCTTCTGCTGTAGAAATCACCCATTTTAGTACCTTCTTTTATCAGGTAGACAATATTGCTGCCGTCGGTGCTGCCCAGCATGTAACTGGTAACGGCCGGCGTCAGTGAGATGACCTTATTCTGGTTACGGGTAAAATTGACATCAGACTTCCAGGTGAACTTTCCTTTTACGGGGACTGTGTTCAGGCCTATCTCCCAGCCGCTGTTCTGGATATTACCGGCGTTGATGAGCATACTATTGGCGCCGGAAGCGATGGTGGTAGGCACCTGGATGATCTGGTTCCGGTTATTGGTTTTGTACCAGGTAACGTTGAGGCCTAAACGATCTTTAAAGAAACTGACATCCAGCCCACCTTCGTAGGAAGTGGCGATTTCTGGTTTCAACAGGCTGTTGCGCTGGCTGAAGCTGATGGTAGCGCGTTTTACAGTGCCCCAATCGGTATCAAAAGGCACGGTATTATACAGTTGATAAGGGTCTGTATCCGACCCTACCTGTGACCAGTTGGCCCTTAATTTCAGGTAAGAGAGCTGCCGCCATTGGATGTTCAGCATATCCGACAGGATGGCGCTGACTGACACAGATGGGTAGAAATACGAGTTGTTCGATTTAGGTAAGGTGCTGCTCCAGTCATTTCTGGCGGTGAGGTTCAGGAAGATATAATCATTATAACTGATCTCACTCATACCATACAGGCTGTTGATACGTTTATGCGACCTGGACTGTGTATTGATGATCGAACCTGCGGCTGCATTGGAAAGGTTGTAAACACCAGGCAGGGTAAGGCTTCCGGCTGATTGCTGGTTGGACTGGGTTTGCTGGTCCATGCGGTTACCACCCACGGCCACAGAGAATTTAAGGTTGTGTTTCAGTTCAGGTTTGTAGGTGAGCAGGAAGTCGCTGTTCTGTTCCCTGAACTGGTTATTCTCCAGCACATACGCGCCTTTAGGGTTTCTTTTAGCGCTGAAAGGGCGTTTCTGATCTTCTGACAGCGAGTAATAATCGAGGCCGGTGCGCAGCATCAGGCTCAGGTCTTTGCGAAGATCAAGTTGCACTTGTACGTTGCCGGTGATACGGTTGCGGTTATAGCTGTTGGTTTCTTCGTATGCGATGAGATAAGGATTATCGTCGGTGCTGTAGGGGTTATATTGTTGCAGCCCTTCTTTTCCTGGTACCCAATAATTGCGCAAAGCGTGGATATCCACATTGGGCGCCAGTTTATACGTCTGCGTGGTAACGCTCTCCGCATAGGCAGAGGGGCGGTTATCGCTGGTGCTGTTCGTATAGGCGATGTTGCTGCTGACATGGATGGATTTATTGAGGTGGTAAGTACCCGAGAAGGTCAGGTTGTTACGTTTCAAATCCGTATTGGGCACGATGCCCTGGTTCTGCATGTTGGCGTAGGAAATCCTGAAGTTGCCCGCATCACCGCTTTTTGATACCGCGATGTTATTGGTCAATGTCCGTCCGGTGCGGAAGAAATCTCTTACGCGATTGGGATACGCTTTCCATTCCAGGGGAACGGGCTTACCGTTTTCGTCGAGGGGGCTGTTCCACTGCACCAGTTTGCGGCCGGTGTTCAGTTTGGGTCCCCATGCGGAAGTGCTGAGGGTATTATCAGTGCCTGCCCAGTCGCCGCTGCCGAATTCGTTCTGGAAGTCGGGGAACATCCAGGCTTTATCGAACATAGCGGTGGAGTTGAAGCTAACGCCCAGTCCTTTTTTGGCGGCGCCGGATTTGGTGGTGATGAGGATAACGCCCGAACCGGCGCGGCTACCGTAGAGCGCGGCGGCACTAGCGCCTTTCAGCACGGTGATGCTGGCAATGTCATCGGCGCTGATATCGCTGATAGGGCTGCCATAGTCGATGGTCTGTTTACCATCTACCGCTTGTGCAGGATTCTGAATAGCCGGGGCTACCGGTACCCCGTCAATCACGTATAATGGTTGGTTGTCTTTACTGATAGAGGACTGTCCGCGTATGGTGACCATCACACTGGACCCCGGATCGGAGCCGGTGCTGCGGATGCTCACGCCCGGCACGCGTGCCGCGAGGCTGTTCATCACGTTGGGCTGTGGCACATCGCTGACATCTTTAGAAGATAATTGGGAGATGGAATAGCCCACGTTACGTTCAGCCTTTTTGATGCCGAGTGCGGTCACCACCACTTCTCCCAATGCTTTGGTGGAAGGTGGCGGCAGTTCGTTGGCCGCAGCAGGCGTGTCCTGCTTTTTAGCCGGCGGCGCCACGCTGAGAATAGCGTAGTTATTGACGATGCGGCATTGTATGGATACATCCACAGCCAGCCAGCCGAGCGCTTCTTTCAGCGTGGCGGCATTTTTGCGGACATGCACCGTGCGTGACAGCAGGGCATTCACTTCCTCATCGAATGTTACCTGTAATTGTTGCTGGCTTTTGATCTGCTGAATAAATTGCCTTACCGTCAGTGTGCTGCCGCTGAAATTCAGCATGCGGTCCTGCTGCGCCAACAGCCGGACACTGACCGACAGGAGAAAAAACAGCATCAGGACCCGACGCAGTAAAAATGTTTTCATTATTTTACAATTGATTTAGGTGCAGGTGGTTTACGCCTGCATGTCAGGTTACTTGGCTGATAAACCAGTCAGTTGCTATTTTAAGCGCCCCGTTGCACCGGGGCGTTTAATTTTTTAGTAGATCACGATCGTATCTTTTTCCTGCCGGTACCGGAACCCAGCTGTTTGCGACAGTATCTCCATGACTGCTGATAACGGCAGCTGTTTAAACTCCGCTGTGATATGCTTCTGCAACAGTTCTTTTCTTGTGATGCTGATGGGTGTTTTATACCATTGCTGGAGATCAGCGCACACGGTATGTAATTTCTCCTGGTCGAAGGAAAGTTGACCGGACGTCCATGCGGTAAGGGCATCCGTCCCGATGGTGGCGAGCCGGAAACTACCGGCCTGCTTATCCACAATAGCTTGCTGTCCGGGTTGCAGTTCTGTCAGCCTTTGGCCGTGGCTGCCCAGCAGCCTTACTTTTCCGGAGACCAGCGTTACCGCCAGCAACTGGCGGTCGTCTATCTCAAAGGAGGTGCCCAGTACCTGTGTGGTGTATTTTCCGGTGTTGACAAAAAATGGCCGTTGCGCTGCACCCGTGACGTTAAAGAACGCGCGGCCGGAGAGGCGTATTTCCCGAAGGGCCGTATTGAATTCAGCGCTATAGCTAACAGACGAGCCGGGGAAAAGGGTCACCTGGGAGCCATCCGGCAGTTGCAGCTGGTGTGGTGCTCCTGGTGCGGCGGTGACGGTTTTCCAGGCCAAAGCGGGTGCTTTATGCTGCGGTTGCAGAAACAGCCAGCCAGCCACCGCGATGAATACCAGCAAAGCGGCTGCCGCAGCCATCTGCGAATATAATTTCCTGTGTTGGGTATTGATACCAGCCAAACGACGGAACTGCTGCCAGTCGCTGCCAGTTGCTTTGTCGGGTATAGCCACACTCGTATTCCTCCAGGCGGCTTCCATACATGCCTGTACAAATGCAGCGTCTTTACCGCTGGCGATATAGGTTTCAATGTCCGCTTTAACAGCGGGACCGGAAATTTTACCTTCAAAGTAGCTGGTCAGCAGGATGCTGTCCGGTTGAAAATCTGCCATAGTGATCGATTCATCCATAAGGACGACGGTCAGTGGCTGGTCAAACTATTGGGGAAGATGGAATTAATATTCAGTTAACATTGGCACTAACATAACGGCTGCCAGCATGAGGAAATCGGCGTAGTCATGCAGTTCCCTCCGGATGAATTTCAGCGAGGCAGCGATGTGGTTCTGCACCGTAAAGATGGAAACATTCAGTAGTTCAGCTATTTCTGCATAACTCATCCCGCGCTCCCGGTTAAGGATAAACGCTTCGCGGCGGCGTGGCGGAAGTTTGTCGAGGCAGGCCCTGTAGCGGGACAGCAGCTCCCGGTAGCTGACCGTTTCGGTGATATTTTCGGTGGCGGGCGCCTCTTCTTCGCGGGAACTGAGTGTCATCATGGTCTTTTTACGGCGCAACATGCTAACCGTCTCATGGCGCATCATGGTAAAAAGATAGCTGTTGAAATCATTCAGGGTGGCAATCCTGGATTTCTGCTGCCATACTTTCAACATCACATTCATGGCAAGCTCCTCGCTGATGGCAGGATCGTCGGTATAGCTCATGGTATAGCGCTTCAGGCGGGGGAAATAGTATTCAAACAGTGGTTTGAATTGCAGGTCATTCCCGGCCAGCCAGTCGTGCAACAGTATTGGAATCTGCGTGGAGTCTTCCATCAGGTAACTCAGTTTGGACGAGCGCAAAAATAACAGTGGTATATTAAGGCATTATTAACTCATTTATCCGGAGATTGCTTACCTGCTGGTCTGTACTGATATATTCCCCTTGTTCATGGTTATCAGATCCGTTGATGACAACGTTTTTAAAGCGGACTGGCAGCCCTAATGCCGTCCAGAAGTATTTACTGCGCTGGAGGTGGTAATGAATATGCGGCATGGTAGAGTGACCGCTATTGCCGCATTTCCCTAATAATTGACCCTGCTTCACGATATCCCCTTTCTTCACTACTATGCTACCTTTCCTGAAATGCGCGATAAAACTGTATTCGTTTTCATGATGTTTGATGACTACATAATTCCCCCTGAAATCCTTCGTCTTCCAATCCACAGAAAGATCACCTACATGGACATAATCCCGGATATTATTTTTTATACCGACAATCATGCCATCCGCCGGTGCGATCACCTCCTGATCAAAACAATAATAATCTTCCAGCTGATTCCCCGTCCCGCTGTTAGGTTTATGATGATCATCAGTAATAAAAAAATCATAGGCATACCGTTGTGTATACAGTCCCCAGGAATGAGATGTTTCAGGCGTCACCCCTCCACGCCCAACTTTCCATGTCCCTTTAAAAGGAAGGATATATTCGACCTTGCTATGGAAGGATGCAGGAGAAGGCAACCTGAAAGAATAGAAGACCAGTATATACAACTGCCCCGACAGCTGCCTGATCATCTGTATCAGGCTGTACGGATTTAAAAGGCTCAGATAAATAGTTAAGTAATAATGGGTAAGGTCTACCGAAACGGCCTGCTGATCGGGTTTTTCCGGTTTCTTTTTATTATTCCTGAACTTTTCAATTCTCCTCAGTATAACGGCAAGCACACAGAAAAAGAATAAATAACCAAAACGTTTATCTCCCCAAAAACTGATTATCCCCAATGCTCCGAGAAGGTAAGATGCTATGATAATTTTTTTCATGTATAGGTCAGTTTATGTGGGGTTTAGCTACGAAAGTTAAGTAACTGACCGGACTTCGTAAAACTATTACCTGGGAGATATGTAGCAGCCGGCTAATTTTTACTATCTTTATCGGATACAGTAATATACTATGCAGCACCGTTTCTCTTCCAATACGCCCCCGCCGGTAGCCTAAAGGCTGAATAACCGGATTCTACACCATCTTCCCGTCTACGGCGGGAACGGGTTTCATTTGTTTTAATGTCAGTTTTCAAGGTTGTTTAGCCTCAACTTGGCTTGTGGTTACCATTTGTTTTTTATTCAGACAATCTTGAAATGAGAAATTTTAAATATTCGTTCATTGTCCTGTTAGGAGGGACCATGTATGGAACGATGTCTTCGTTCGTAAAACTATCCTATGCATCGGGCTATCACGCTGCGGAAATATCATTCTCACAGGCGCTGCTGTCAGCTGTTCTGCTGGGTTTGATACTGTTATTGACCACCGGCAGGACCAACTGGAAAAAGTTGGCAGGAAAAGAGCTGGTAGCCTTGCTGTTGGTGGGGGGCACCATCGGGCTCACGAATTTTCTGTATTACCAGTCCGTGAGTTACATTTCCGCTTCGCTGGCGATTGTGATCCTGATGCAGTTCACCTGGTTCAGTTTGTTGCTGGAATGGTTTATTTTCCGACAGCGGCCGGGCAGGCTGGAAATGGTAACAGTTCTCTTCATTCTTGTGGGAACGGTCATGGCAGGCAATCTGCTGGAAGCAGACGCGTTATCCTTCTCCTGGCAGGGAATGGCACTGGCGCTGGCATCAGCATTTACCTATGCTGTGTATATTGTGGCCAACAGCCGGGTGGGCAAAAGCGTGAAGTGGCAGTCGAAAAGCACACTTATTATGGCCGGTTCTGCATTGACTATTTTCATCATCAATGCGCAGCCAATTGTATCCGACAATCATTTTGGATATACGTTCCTGTTATGGGCCGTATTTTTGGCCGTAGTAGGCACCACTATCCCAACGGCACTTTTTGCCGCAGGCATCCCTAAAATAGGGGCCGGCACCAGTGCTATCCTGATGACCATAGAATTTCCGGTTGCCGTTTTATGTGCCTATCTTGTTCTGCATGAAGCCATCAGCCCGGTGCAGATAGCAGGTATTATCGTGATGCTGGCCGCCATATCGGTCATGAATTATTACAAATCGTTAAAAACAAAAAAAGGAAGCTGAATCATGTTTTATATCAGTGAAGTAAAGAATACACCTCCGGCAACATTCAAAACAACATTACAGGAAATGGTTTACACATTGCTACAGGAAAAGCAGGTGCCATTTGAACGGGTAGACAATGACGACGCCATTTCCATGGAGGACTGTATCATTATAAATCGTCAGCTGAACATGAAAACGGTGAAGACACTGTTTCTGTGTAACCGCCAGCAGACTAGCTTCTACCTGTTCGTCACCACGGCCGACAAACCTTTCGTCACAAAAGATTTAAGCCGTGTGCTGGGTATATCCCGGGTATCATTCGCCCCGGTGGAATTACTGGACCAAATGCTGGGCACCACCGTAGGCGCCACTACCATCTTTGGCGTACTGCTGGACAAAGAAAATAAAGTACAGGTAGTTATTGACAAGGATGTGCTTTCAGAAGAATGGTATGGTTGCAGCGACGGTACCACCACGAGTTATATGAAGATCAGCAGGGACTGGATCATGAATGATTTCCTGGTGTATACTGAACATTCACCGAAAGTCATCGAGATATAAACAGGCAAACAAAAGGTTGTAAGGTAAAACTTACAACCTTTTGATATTCGCCAATTGTTTTAATAGTGAATACTTTTAATGATGACCTTATCGAGCCGGATACCATAACTCACGGCTACGCCTATATCTTTTCTCCTTCTACGATACTCACTTCCGTGATATCAAGATCAATGACACGGGTAAGCCGCAGCCCGGAACGACGGAACAGTTCATCAAACTCCGCTACCGTTCTTTCTTTTCCGCCTGTTACCACCAACATGTTCACATCCATGAATTTTGCACCGTGATTAGTGTTGCCTTCAGGAATAACGCCATCTACGATCAGAATTTTGCTATCCTCCTTCATGGCCCTGCTAACAACGCTTAGGATACGCACGGAATCTTCGTCATCCCAGTCGTGGATGATCATTTTCAACAGATACGCATCAGCGCCGGCGGGCACCTGTTCAAAGAAATTTCCGCTTACAGCAGAGCTGCGGTGCCGGAGCTGCGGATCAGCAGCCAGCAGCGCAGCTGTTTGCTCCACGACATAAGGCACGTCAAATACAATACCAGATGGTCCCGGTGTATTCCTCAGGATAGCGGTCAACAGAGAACCATTACTTCCGCCCACATCGATGATCGTTTTGAAAGCAGAAAAATCATATTTGTCGATAATGGCAGGGCTCAGAAAGCTGGTCAATGCAGTCATCGCCTTCATAAAATTCTGCCCTTCACCGGCATTCTTCTTATAAAAATCCCATAGGTTCATTCCATAGTGCTCGTCAAATGCCGTTTTCCCGGTCCTGACACTATCTATTAAATTGCCCCATGGGGTATAAAACTCTCCCATTTCCGCCAGCAGAAAGGCTTTCATACTACCTTCAATATCGCCGATCAATGCAATGGAATCAGGAGTATTCACGAATACGCCTAGTGTCTGTTCTGCAAAAACCCCGTTGGCAGCCAGCAGCTTCAGCATGCGATGAAGCGAAGGGGCATGTGTTCCGGTTTCAGCAGCCAGTGTCGTGATATCCAGGGGGCCGGAGGAAAGTATTTCTGCGATGTTCAGCCTGGCGGCGGTATATACACAACAGGAAACCCAGTGATTGGTAATATGGCGAAGAATATTGCCAGTATGTTCAGCGGTGGCATGTAAGCCGGATAAGTTAACGCGCATAGGATAGTTTTTTTAAAAAATATGGTGTATCTTAAATTTAACGATACTCCCTGCCCCCCTCATCGCAGTGGCAGTCTTTATTTTCAGGTCAGATAGATCTATAACCCACACCCAAACAATCTCAACAATCTTATGAAAAAATCGCACTGGGCAGAGCCCTACAAAATCAAAATGGTAGAGCCGCTCCGAAAAACCTCCCGCGAAGAACGCAAAAAACTGATTGAAGACGCCGGATATAACACCTTCCAGTTAAAGTCAGAAGATGTGTACATCGACCTGTTGACAGACAGCGGTACCAGCGCTATGAGCGACCGTCAATGGGCAGGCATGATGATGGGCGATGAAGCCTATTCCGGCAGCCGTAACTTCTATCACCTGGAAGGGGTGGTACAGGAATATTACGGATACAAGTATGTGGTGCCCACACATCAGGGCAGAGGCGCAGAACACCTGATTTCCCGCTTACTGATACGGCCAGGTATGTATGTCCCCGGCAATATGTACTTCACCACTACCCGGCTGCACCAGGAACTGGCAGGCGGTAATTTCATTGATGTCATTACTGATGAAGCCCACGACCCTGACTCCGGTTTCCCCTTCAAGGGAAATATTGACCTGCAGAAGCTGGAAGCCATCATCCGCGAGACAGGCGCGGCTAATATCGCCTATCTCAGTTTAGCCACCACCGTGAACATGGCCGGAGGGCAACCAATATCGCTGGAAAACATGAAACAGGTACGGAAACTCACGCAGCAGCATGGTATCCGCATCATCCACGATATGGCGCGGGTAGCTGAAAATGCATTTATGATACAGCAGCACGAGCCCGGCTATGCAGACAGGACAGTCGCTTCTATCGTAAAAGAAATCTGTTCCCTGACAGACGGCGCCGTGATGAGCGGGAAAAAAGATGCGCTGGTAAATATCGGCGGCTTCCTTGCACTGAACGATGAAGGACTGTATGAAGAAGCCAAAAACCTGGTGATCGTATACGAAGGAATGCATACCTATGGCGGCCTCGCCGGGCGCGACATGGAAGCTATGGCCATCGGTATCACCGAATCTGTGGGAGAAGCCCATATTGCAGCCCGTGTGTACCAGGTGCACTACCTGGGCAACCTGCTGAAGGAAGCCGGTATCCCCGTATTGAACCCTATCGGCACCCATGGCGTATTTCTCAACGCACGCTCGTTTCTGCCACATCTCCCGCAAACCAGTTTCCCGGCGCAGGCATTAACAGTAGCGCTGTATGAAGCAGGCGGCGTACGGACTGTAGAAAGAGGTATCGTGTCTGCCGGCCGTAATAAAGAAACCGGTGATCACCATTACCCATCGCTGGAACTGGTGCGCCTGGCCATCCCGAGAAGAGTGTATACCCTCTCTCATATGGACGTGGTAGCTGACGCAATCATAGAAGCCTATGAAAACAGGTTCAGCATACCAGGCCTCGAATTTACCCTGGAACCCAAATACCTGCGGTTCTTCCAGGCACGGTTTAAGCAACTGGCGCCAGCACAAACGCTGGCAGCTCATTGATCAACCTCCATCATCTTTATACCTGCAGCCCTTCCCACAGGAAGGGCTTTTTCTTTCCATTGCCTGCCCCGGGATAAAGTTGTAAGTTGCAGGGTGATGACCGATTTTTCTTCTTTACTTCAGCTCGACAAGGAAGTGCTGACCACGCTGGTCAATGCTTACAGCAGCTACGCCACCTACCTTGACGAGGGGCAGTCCGATGACCTGCAAACAATCGCAGGCAGTTACATGAAGGCTGCCGGCTATGTCATGTTCTATGATCAGGCTGCCGCTAGGGAATGGTTCTCCCGGGCCAGGGATTATTATACCCGCGCGGCAGACACCTACGGTATCATTGCCGCTATCTGCTGTCATCAAGCCCCCGATATGGAAGCAGGCCCCTCTCCTACACCGGACCTTCAGTTTTATCAGTTGCTGTGCAGTTATTTTAAAGATGTACCGGTCGACATCACCGCTTACCAGGAGCCGGTCGGACGGTTACAGGTCCCGATCCGTCTTTATATGGAAGCCTTCGAATCTACGGAAGAAGCTGTACAGGCAGCAGACCTGCCCGCCGCCTGGAAGCCGCTACTCACGCGTATGCATACACGTCCACGATTGCTCAGTAAAGATACGCGCCGCTGGCATAGCCTGGAAGGAACGATCAATCCGATAGAACCGGAAACCATCGCCACCTGCGTGACGTTGCTGACGGTAGCACAGCGGCAGGGTATTACGCGGGAAAGTATGGAAGAGATGCTGCAGCAGCAGAAAGATGCGGCGTTTATTGCGGTGAGGCTGGCGTTGTTACTCTCACACTCCACTCCACCTCCGCATACCGGCTACAATCATTCCTGAGCTCATCATACCGGTCCAGCAGCAACGCTGCACCACCCTGACTTACATGCTTTTTTACCAGCTCATGAATAAAACTTACCGCTTCCGGCCCTACAGCCTGCATGTCATATACAATATAACGATAACGGCTCATCGCAGCACAGAGCGTTAACAAGCGTTTGGGGCCACCCATTAACATATCCACTTTGGTATGGCGGTCGATGTTTTGCTTCTGTTCACAGACATCACGATATTGATAAATGATACCGGCATATTCACTGGCGGGGTCCATGTTTTTCTTTACGTATTCTCCGACCGACATGGGGTTAAAGCGCCGGCGGAACCAGGATTGCCTGAAAGGGGGGATGTATGTCAGCGGATGATAGACTTTCACCTCCGCGCATTTCGTTTTACCGGTGACGATATCCACGAAACGGTTCTGCACGGCTATGGCGTATACCGGGTTCTTCAGGTTTAGCAACACCAACTCACCTTCCCGTAATATCAATGGCGGAATATACCATTCCGCTGTACGGATACCTTTGTTTTCGAATAGTAGTTGGCTTGCCATTGGTTAGGGTATTCTCTTTATCCGTCTCACGAAGGTATAGTCACCAGTGATCTCTTCGTCATAGTTCATGTACTCGTCAAAGATGCCCGGGTCGCGGAAATAGGTGCCTACGCTCAGGTATCCGAGGTCTAACCCACCACCGCCACAGAGATTACAACCGCCATCGCCGCCTTTGAGGAACCACTCACTGTCCATCATCACTTCACAGTGATAAGGGTTATGGGCGATCACCAACCCGAACTGATTGGGGCTTTCCAGGTAATTCTCTTCGTCGTTGTCTTCTCTTTTGAAATAGCGATAGTTTTTGTTGTAGTCCATGGCGTCGCCCCATGGGTATAGCGTACGGGAGCCGCCACCACAGAGGTATTCCCACTCATCTTCCGTAGGCAGCCGGAAACCGGCATCCTGTATTTCCTGCGTCAGTTCCTCCCGGGAAGTGCCCTTATACAGCCATGCCTGAATATTGTCACCGTCTTTTACCAGGCGAAAAGAATCATTCACGGTGTAGTTCCAGTGTTCGCGGGGAGAGGCTTTTACTTCTGCATATGTTTTCTCAAAGTACTCGTCGGAGGTCAGGCGTTCATCTGTTAATGCCACGGGGAAGTATCCTGTGGCACGATAGGACCGCTCTACGATCATAGGACTGATGGTAGCGGTGCGCACCGGCGACAACCGCTCACGGATGTAGTCATCCATCTCCCCCACATTATTATCAAACATTGCTGCCATTTTCCCACGATTTTCGGGGGCCATGTTCCAGGAGTCCAGGCCCAGCACCACGGTATCACCAGGCACAAAAACGAATTCCGTTCCGGCTTGGTCCAGGACAGCAGTGAAAGTATGCTGACCGAATTTTTCAAATGTCTCAAAACGTTGGATGGTAAACTCCGGGAACTGTGTTTGTATCAACTGCTGCAAAATAGCTTCTGCTTCCGGGCGGGGCAATGCATTCCACGCCTGACGGTCATATATGTGGGTTACGCTCATAAAAATCAGGATAATTCCGGCAGCTAATGTAGCTAAACTTTCATGATTTCAACAACGAGGCATAGTGCAGTGTTTGCAGGCGGCCATTTCCCACGATATTAAATTCCACTTTCTGTTGAGCGTTATCTTTTCCTTTGAGCGTAAGGGTGATTTTATTTTCCCCTTTTTTAAGGGGGATGCGCGAATAATAAATAGAATGCGGCAGGCTTTGCCAGTTGCGGGTGTCCGCTTTTTCGGCCAATGTAGAGAGCAGATTAAACAGTTCTCCGGCTACTTCATCATTTTTCCGGATCTCATATTCTGCCAGTTTTTTGATGGCCAGTCGCGTGAGCGCCAGTCCCATCTCCTTCAGGAACCGTTCCTGTAAAGTGCGGAAAGCCAGCTGGTTCACGTCTTCCACTTTTTCCAGTGTGGTGGAGAAAGTGCTGTCACGTTGAATGTCGGCGGTGGTGTAATAGAGTGGCTGCTCCACATAGCTGGGGAAGGCCACCCGGAAGGCTTCCAGGTGTCGCCGCAGGCGGTGACAGGAGTCCCGTGGGAAAAGATTGAAATCGAAAGGAATGAAGAGCTGGGTGTTGGGGTCTGTAAAGACAAAATTACCCGGTCCTCTTTCGGTGAGGGTGAAGAAGAAATTGCTTTCTGCTTTCACCGGCGCCAGTCCGTTTTCCCAGATCACCAGTACTGAGCCGCCGTCGTTGTCGGCGGGTCGCTGGTACACACGACCAAACTGTTGTTCATAATATTGCACTTCCTGCTGAAAGCCCAGCTGATCGGCCGTACGCAGCAGGTCTACCTGCAACTGTGCAGGCAGGTCTACGCCATAATAGCGGCGGTCGGGCGCCTTCAGGAAAATATCAGCTGCATTGCGATAGGAGATAAAAGCGTTGTTGACATCACCGGCACTTTCATATACGATGCCTTGTACGATCAGTGAAAAGGCGTCGTTGCTGTATTTTTTATCGTTGTTTTTCTTCCGGTCGTTGAGTGCATAGGTACCTAGTGATATACGACGGGCTTCTACTTCTGCATCTTCCAGCTGATGCAGCTTCAGGTAGTTGATGGATTTATAATAGTGGATCAGTAATCGTTCGAAGTCTTCTCCCTGATAAATCTGCATGGCAGGATTGATCACCAGTCCCAGTGTCTGGTCCAGTACCCTGCTGCCGCGGTGGCCCGACAGGATGGAGTCTGCCGCGTTGAAATACAGGTTGCTTTCGTGGTAGCGTCCCTGTAGGAAAGCTGTTTTCCCTTTTTCCATGTTAAACAGCAGCTTGTTGCGCCCATACCGGAAAAAGCGCGCTTTGTCCAGCTCCGCGGATGCTTCCTCGAAGCGGCCCTGCGATACCGCCTCGTAATAGGGCGCTACCGCGTGGTTATAAGTACGGCATGACAAAAATAAGGGCACAGCCAATGCCAGCGGCAGCCACCGCTTCCATTGACGAACAGAGATAAACATGATACGCTTTTGAGATAAAAATGTGCGCCGGCAACACAGACAACCGGCGCACGGTCACCACAGTGGTAACGAGTATGTAGGTTAATTCTTCACATATTTGGCGATCTTCTTATTGCCAATCCATTTTACTTCGTTGCTTTGCAGGTCGGTCAGTTCCAGGTCTACCTGATAGTACACCACCATTTGTCTTTTATGTGAATCAACGATAGAGTTGATGCTACCCTGAAGTATGTAATCTGCTCCTACTTCCAGTCCCCATTTTTTCATGGTAGACACAGAAGCATTTTTCTGCTGGTCTGCTCTTTCGCCGCGCAGTTCCTCTCTTTTGGCGCCGCCCTGTACCAGTCTTACTTTCTGGGTGGTAACAAAAGTGCGTTCCATGTCTTTGACGAAAGTTTCCGCGTCGATGTGTTCATGGCTTTTATTGGTGACCATGCCTACAATTACGACCGGTTTTTTACCACCATGCTGTTGGGAGAATTCAGACAACCAGTTTTCACCGAGGGCGCTGGCGATCATTTCCTCTGCGGTGAGCCGGGAGTCGGTATTATTCCAGCGGCCGCTGATATCGATCTGCTGTTTTTCGTCTACCCTGGTAACCTTGCGGGGAGCGCATCCTTGTATTACAGCAGCGGACATAAGTATCCCGATCAATGCGGGAGCATTCATTTTAAACATCAGGTTGAAATTTTTTAAACGATGATTTTACTATCGGAAGAGCCAGTAAGCACCCATGGCCAGCGTGGTGGCCGTAGCCAGGTCGTGCCAATCGAAAGAGGAACGGCCGTAATGATGCCTGTAATGGTCGAAGCCATAGGCAGGATAGCCATATCCGAAACTATATCCCGGATAGCCGTATCCGTAGGAGTAGCCAGGGTATCCCCATGTATCCCAGCCCCGGGCGCGGCGTTCAAGGCGGGCCTGACGCTTTTGTTCACGCCACTCTCTTTTGGCTTCCATAAATTGATACGCCTTATAGGTTTTCTGCACGGTCTCTCCTTCACGGGCTGTCAATGAATCTTCATTGATCAGGTACAGCGCCATACTTTCCTGATAACGGGGGTTCTGGTCGGGCAGCAGTTGCTGTTGCGCCATCGCAGGCGTGGCCATGATAAGCAGACAGGCTACAATACCTGCCGCGAAGTGATGATAGCGGATACAGTACCTCATAAAATTCGTTGTGTTCACTAAAGTGACGCATCCCGGAGTCTTTTCCCCCTACCGTGCAGGTTGTTAAAAATCCGTTAAGGTGTTTTTACGGAACATTTTACAGCGCATCAGCGTTATGCAAAGCAAAACGGGCTGTATTATGTCGACCGTATCACTCCGCAGCACTGCCGGCCGATGGGTGGTCACCTCCTCCATCCTGGCTTCCGCCATGGCTTTCATAGATGGCACGGCGCTGAACGTGGCCCTGCCCTCCCTCCAGCGTAGCCTGCATGCATCGGGCACCGATCTTTTCTGGGTATTGAATGCCTATATGCTGATGCTGGCCGCCCTTATCCTGCTGGGCGGCACATTGGGCGACCGGCTGGGACGCCGCCGTATTTTCATGATCGGTATTCTCATTTTCATAGCCGGCTCCGCAGCGTGCGGACTGTCAGGCACTGTCACCATGCTGATCATCTACCGGATGATACAGGGCATCGGTGGCGCCCTGATGATCCCCGGCAGCCTGTCACTGATCTCTTCCGCCATCGATGAAGCAGAAAGAGGCAAAGCCATCGGCACTTGGTCGTCCGTCACCACGCTGGTGACCATCGGTGGACCGGTCCTCGGCGGCGCACTGGCCGATGCCGGCCTGTGGCGGTATATCTTCTTCATCAATATACCCATTGGCGTTATTACCCTGTTGTGCCTGTGGTGGAAAGTGCCGGAACAGGAAGTGCCCGCAGATGTGCCCGCACAGGACTATCCCGGCGCGGTGCTCATCGTATGCGGACTGGCACTGCTGACTTTTGGCTTTCTGCGGGTGCCGGTATCCGGATTCAGCAGCCTGACGGCTTATGGCAGCATCATCGTGGGAGGTACGCTGCTCATCGCGTTTGTTATCACAGAGCAGCGCAGCAAACACCCGATGTTGCCGCTATACCTCTTTAACAACCGGACTTTCACCGGCACCAACCTGCTCACCTTTTTCCTGTATGCAGGCCTTAGCGGCAGTATGGTGTTTCTCTCGTTGAACATGGTGCAGGTACAGGGCTACAGCCAGCTGGAATCTGGCTTGTCCTTTCTACCTTTCACACTGCTGATGGTGTTCCTGGCGCGGCTGGCTGGCACGCTGGCCGACAAGTACGGACCGCGGTGGTTCCTGATCATCGGCCCCTTTCTCGCAGGCACCGGCATGGTGTTGTTATCCCTCGTGCAGCAAACAAACGGGCCTTCCACTTATTGGACAACCTTCTTTCCCGGCATTTTTGTGTTGGGGATAGGCATGACCATCACCGTAGCGCCCCTTACCGCCACCGTGATGGGCTGTGTAGGCAGCCAGCTTGCCGGTACCGCTTCCGGTGTCAACAACGCCATTACCAGGATTGCCGGTGTATTTGCCGTGGCGGTTTTCGGCGCATTGGCGGTACTGTTTTTCTCAGGGTCTATTCAGCCTTCGCTGCAAGATATGCCACTGACGGCTGCGCAGAAAGCAGCCATCATGGCGCAAACGGCCAACCTCGGCAATGCGGCTGTTCCAGAAGGACTGCCGCTCAATTTACAGACCCAGATCATCCATATTTACCATCAGCATTTTATCCAGACCTATGGCAAAATCATGGCGATGTGTGGATTGTTAGGATGGCTGGGAAGTATCATGGCTTTTATATTTGTCCGACCCACAGTAACAAAGGATAAACATCAAAATACAGGCAACCGCTAACTTATCAACATAGATTAATCGCTACAATTACTTTCCAATACCCTGGACATCTCTTATTTTAGCTGTCTCATCGTATACAGATAAGCTCAACTTAAAATTGCATCTATGCGATATTTCCTATTCACCCTCTACCTGATCACATGCCTCCCCGCTCTTTCCCAAACTCCCGGAAAGATCATCTTTACCAGTCAGCCTGCTCCCGGAGCAGCCATCCCCACGCCTTACACGCTCACGCCTAAAAGCGATCTGTTTTTCACCGTACACCTGGACAGCCCGCTGGTACGTTATCTCCACACGCTGGCGCCTGAAGTCAGCCAGGAAACGCTGCTACAACAAGGCAACTATCAGTTCAGCCTATACGTAGATAAACATTTGTGTTATCAAAGCAATCTGCACCCCGGTGCACCTTCTGCCCAATCGAAAATTAATGATACCCTTCTCAGCAAACCGCTGATCAACCATAAAGCGGCATCCCCCATGTGGAGCGAATACTACTGGATGCGGTTTCTGAACAACGGCGGTGACAGTGCTCTCACGGAAGGGCCGCACCTGTTAAGCATGGAGATAAGGCCTTATTTCAATGATCCGGCGAAGGGAGTGAAAACCGGCGGACTGATAGCCAGTGGCGAATTACCGCTGATCGTCAAAAGGAAGCCTGTCATCGATACGGCAAAGGTGGTATTAAACACCCCGGCACCTTATCCCGGTCTGCCTGTTTCCCGTGGCGGCTTTGACCGTAATACCATCAAGATGTTGAAAGGGAATATTGAAGAGGGCGTGTTTCAGAAGATCACCAGCATCGCGGTAATCCGCAACGGTCAACTGATCATTGAAGAGTATTTCAACGGCTCCGGCCGGGACTCCACACATGATGTACGTTCTGTCGGGAAGTCTTTCACCGGCGCCGTTACCGGTATAGCGCTACGCGACGGTTACCTGAAAAGCGAGGATCAGCCGTTGTCGGATTTCTATGACCTTCGACAATTCAGCAACTATTCGGCAGATAAAGCACAGACATCCCTGAAAGCACTGCTGACCATGAGCAGCAGCCTCGATGGCGATGATAGCGATGAGCAGTCTCCCGGCAATGAAGAAAACATGTATCCGACCGACAACTGGGTGAAGTTTGCGCTGGACCTGCCTTTCAACCGTAGCCGTCAACCCGGGGAGTGGCATTATTTCACCGCAGGCGTGGTAGTGCTGGGCGATGTACTGCATCAGCGCGTACCCGGCGGACTGGAACAGTATGCAGACCAACAGCTTTTCCGTCCTTTGGGTATCAGCCATTATCAGTGGCAGCATACGCCGCAGGGCGTGGCCAGTACCGCCGGTGGTATCCGCATGAACACACTGGACTTTGCCAAATTCGGCTTGCTATACCAGCAGCAGGGCCGCTGGCAGGGCAAACAGTTACTGCCCGCCCGCTGGGTGCAGGAAACCTTTACCCACCACAGGACTATTCCCGGCCGGGAGCATGAATATTACGGTTATCTGTTCTGGAACAAAACATTCCGTGTCAACAGCAAAGATTACGAAGCCTACTACTGCTCCGGTAATGGCGGCAATTACATCCTGGTGTTCCGTCATACGCCGCTGGTCATTGTGATCACGGCAGAAGCCTATAACCTTCCTTATGCTCATCCACAGGTGAATACCATGCTGCAACAATATCTGTTGCCAGCATTACTTCAGTAAGCACCCAACACATTTTTTTGGTCAATCCAAAATTCTCTTATACATTTACGTAACCAGTTACGAAACTAAATAAACAAATACTTAAATACCCAAATAAAAAAATAGCTATGGGCTTTTTCGACACCATCGGTAAAATGGCCATAGGCAGCAGGTTACGGCTGCTGACCGATAAGATAACAGAGGATGCAGCCCAGGTTTATGGCATGTACGGCATCGACATGCAGCCTAAATGGTTCCCTGTGTTTTACGCACTGTCCCGTGGGGAGAATAAGACCATCACGGAGATAGCCCGGGAGATAGGGCACTCACATGTGTCTGTAAGCAAGATCGTCCGGGAGATGGTACAAAAGGGATTCATCAAAGAAAAAAAAGACAAAACAGACGGGCGCAAAACGGTGGTAGGCCTCTCTGCCAAAGGCATGGAGGTCAATGAAAAAATTGCGGCGCAGTATATTGATGTGAACAATGCCATCGAGGAGCTGTCAGCCCAGACCAAACATGATCTGTGGAAAGCCATGGAGGAATGGGAATTCCTGCTCGAACAGAAATCACTGTTGCGCCGTGTACAGGAGCAGCAGAAATTACGCGAGAGCAGCCAGGTGAAGATAGTACCCTATCAACCTGAATACCAGCAAGCGTTTCACGACCTCAATGAGGAATGGATTTCCACGTATTTTAAAATGGAGGCGTCTGATTACAAAGCCCTCGATGACCCGGAAGGACATATCCTCAAAAAGGGCGGTCATATTTTTGTAGCGCTCTACAATGGCGAACCAGTGGGTGTATGCGCGCTGATTCCCATGAAGGACCCGGACTACGACTTCGAACTGGCCAAAATGGCGGTGTCTCCCCGCGCACAGGGTAAAAGCATTGGCTGGCTGCTGGGCAAAGCATGCATAGAAAAAGCGCGCGAACTGGGCGCATCCAAACTGTACCTCGAAAGCAATACCATACTGAAACCAGCCATCAACCTGTATCACAAGATGGGCTTTCAGAAAGTGGCCGCCAGGATGTCGCCGTATGAACGCGCCAATATCCAGATGGAGCTGGTGTTATAGGAAACGTTGCTGTATCAACGCCATAAAATCAGGACGGAACTTTTCGCTTAGCGGTATACGTTTGTCTGCTATGTGTATATGATTGTCCAGTATCCGCTCTATCTGGCTGGTATTAACGATATAGGAATTATGCACGCGGATAAAGGGCGGCCCGAGCTGCTCCGCAATCTCTTTAAGACGCTTATACACCAGCACTTCTTCTTTGCTGGTAACTACCCGCACATATTCTTTTTCTCCTTCAAAGTAGAGAAGGTCCTGCAACCGGATGCGCTGCAGCGTTTTACCCGACTTCACAAAGAAGTAATCCTGTTGGTCCTGCTCTTCCGCTTTGTCTGCCGGTGCTGACAGGCGGAAGGCAGCTTCCACTTTCTGGCGGGCAGCCAGGAAACGCGTCAGCGTGATGGGCTTCAACAGGTAGTCCAACGTCTGATAATTATAACTGGCCGCTGCAAATTCAGAATAGGCAGTAGTAAACACTATTTTGACATGGCTGGGCAACAGGCCCGCCAGCTCCATCCCATTGAGACGAGGCATATTGATATCGAGGAACACCACATCAGCCTTGTGGTGCTTCAGGCACTCCAGCGCTTCCAGCGCATTATAACATACGCCCACTATATGCCAGTTGGTCGTCTGCTGAATATGCAGTTCCAGCAGTTTCACTGCATTGGGCTCATCATCCACGATCAGGCAATTCAAACTCATAAGGGAACGGTTAAAGAGGCGTTAAAATGGTTATCTGATCTTTCGGTCTTTAATTCAAAGTTATCTCCATACAACAACAACAGGCGCTTACGCAGGTTATCTATCCCCGATCCTCGCTGGCCGGAGGCAACAGGATGCAGGGGCAATTCATTACGGGTATTAAAAATGAGGTGATTGTTTCGGCATAATAAGGTGATAGCTATCTGGTTATGTGTACTGGTCTTATCAATGCCATGCTTGAAAATGTTCTCCACGAACGTCATCAGTAGCATGGGAGGTATACGATAGTCATCATCGATATCCCTGGTGAATGTTAAGCCAATTTCATGCCGGATGCGTATTTTTTCGAGTGCTATATAGTTTTCAAGGAAATTTATTTCAGTAGATAAATTGACTTTGTCCTTCGGGCTTTCATCCACAAAATAACGCATGATCTCTGAGAGCCTTTCTATCAGCAGTGCGGTATGCGGCGCCTCCCGGAAGGCTTCATAATAAATATTGTTCAGCGTGTTAAACAGGAAATGCGGCTGTACCTGCGATTTCAGCAGCTCCAGCTCTGTTTGCGCATGTTGTTGCTGCATTTCTTCTGCCTTGCGTTTCAACACAAAATAGGCAATAAAAATCCGTAGAATGAAACTAAGCAGAAAGATAGTCAGCAAACCAGATACATTACGTACAAAGATCATGGTAGTCACCAGCTCCGGATGTGGTTTCATGTTAAAAAAGGTATTGTATATCCACATCATGCTGTAAGTCCGGAGCAGGCTGGCAACCAGCAGGCCCGCCACCGCCGCGAGGATATACAGGACCTTCCTGTTTTTCAGGAACAGGCGGGGATATAAAAAACTGATATTGCCATATACTACCAGCGCATAAAACCCTGTATTCAGTATGGCATAGGCGCCTGACTGTACAAAGCCGTCTTCCGGCAACAGCGTAAAAAACAGCAGCAGCAGGAGTAATATCCATAACCCCCATTGCAGCCGCATAGTGACTGGCATCGCTTTAAAAATTCCCATGGCTGAAAAATACAAAGGTTTAGACTGTTCTTCAAAGGTACCAGATCACATCTGCTATTGACCGTTTTTTTCAATGGTTGCCCTGTTTTGCTCAACCATCCCCCCTTCTTTTTTAATCAACCGGATCATATGGGAGATGAAGGCCGCTTGTTGAATTTATTCCGGTGATGATTGAATTAAGTTGATCCGCTTACGCGGATGATCAACATTTGTTATATCAACAAAATGTAGATACTGTTATGACAATGTTCTCCTCCCGCCGTTCTTTATGGGCCTTCGTTATCCTGTTGTTTGCCCTGCAACAGGCGTCTGCACAGGCAGACACGATCAGCCCCCGCCATCATGCCCTGAATACCCGCTGGCTGCAACCCGGGCTACGGCAGTATCTTGTATACTTTCAGTTTCCCGACAAACCTAAAATGCTGTCCTTCTCCCTGTGGATGCGCGAGGTCAGCAAAAGCCAGTACCATCATCAACCAGTAATTGAAGTTAAACAAAGTTGGTACAACACAGACAGTAACTATTACAGAAGCTTCTATTCCATCAACAGTGAAAAGGACTTCTCACCACTGTACCACTCAGCAACCGCAGCCACCGGGACAAAGGCCTATAACTGGTCGGCCACTGGTATCAAAGGCGCCGATTCTGTGGCAGACAATAAAGCTGCCGGCTATACGCTTGATTTTAACAGCCCTAACTACAACTGGCACCTCGATATCGAAACGTTTGAGATGCTGCCGCTGGCCGCCGGCAAAACATTCTACATCCTGTTTTATGACGCAGGCCTGGATCCACCGGCCTACGTAAAGTATACCGTTACCGGCAGTGAAATGCTGACCACCCTGGACAACAGGCAGGTGGACTGCTGGATACTACATACCGGCGGTACCACGCCACAAGGCTGGCCTTATGAACAATCCTTCTGGATCAGCAAATCCGGTCATGAGCTGCTGAAAGAAGCCGACAGCTACAATGGCATGTTCCGCTACAAGATAAAATTGCCGGGCTTTACACCTAACTTGCCGGAAGTCGTGCGCCAGGTGACGGCAAAAAAACAATAGATTTCCTTTCACCGATAAAAATCCTGTTTTCACCGAAGAGGTGATGCATTCAACTGAAAAAGCCTGTTCTGGCGCCATGGTCTGGCCTAGTTTTGTATCATCAAAAACAGGTATTATGAACAAAGTAACTGAAATGAAAGCTATCCGGCAGGTCAACGAAGAAATTTACCGGTCGTTTGAAACGCTGGATTTCAAAGGCGCGGCCGTCCATCTGACGGAAGACTGCGACTACATTACTTTTAATGGCATGCACCTGAAGGGACGGCAGGAATACATCACTTCCCACGAACAGCTGATGAACAATTTTATGTTCCGTGGCGCCAAACTGGAAGGGGAAATTGACCAGATGCGGTTTCTGAACGACCGTACCGCGGTAGTGATTGCCCGTGGTGCTATCCGTTTCCGCTGGCAGAAAAAAGCTCCTCAAAGCCGCCATTCCATCAATACCACCCTGTGGATCAAAAACAACGAAGACCAGTGGCAAATGGCCGCTTTTCATAACTGCCGGATAAAGAAGCCCGGCTGGCTCATGAAAACTGTGATGGCCATGATTACTACTGATTCTCCTGATGTGCGAAAACGAAACTAAACTGTGATGGCCATGATTACTACTGATTCCCCTGATGTGCGGAAACGGAACTGAATTAATGTGGCAAATTGTTACTTTTACAGGTCTTTTCGCATATCAGGAGAGTCAGTAAATTCTTTGTGCCATGCTGTTACTTTTTGCCTTCGCCGCTTTGATCATGGTGCTCACACCGGGCCCGAACATGATTTACCTCGTCACCCGTTCGGTGACACAGGGCAGGAAAGCCGCCATGATCTCATTGTTGGGGGTTGCCGCCGGATTACTCTTCCATATCACACTGGTTTCTTTTGGCCTTACCAGCATCCTGATGGCCATCCCTTATGCGTATACTACCCTGAAAACAATTGGTGTGATGTATTTGCTGTATATGGCGTGGCAGGCGGTGAAGCCCGGTGGGCGGGCGGTATTTGAAAATACCGGTCAACTTAAAAACGATACGCCCCTGCGTTTGTTCAGTATGGGATTGTTTACCAGCATCCTGAATCCCAAGATCGCTGTATTTTATCTCTCTCTTTTTCCCCAGTTCATTAAGCCGGAATATGGGCCTGTATTGATGCAGAGCCTCACGCTTGGGTTTATCCAGCTGATGATCAGTTTCACGGTCAACAGCCTGATCATCTTCTCTGCCGCGCGGGTAACGCGCTGGTTCAGCGCCAATCCCGGCTGGGTACGCGCCCAGAAATGGCTCATGGGCAGCGTCTTTGCAGGACTGGCACTGAAAATGGCGCTTGATAAAGGCAAATAACCTTAATCGATAAAACTCTTCTGATCAGTTGGTTTGCCCGTCTCCACATGGCGGGACGGCGCAAAGTAGTCGTAGTAGTAAAGATGGGCCTGTTCAAACAGTTCCATCTGCGGCTTCAGTCGTTCGATGTATTGATCGAAATTCCTTGACGCCGGCTGTGTCCAGGCTGCTTCTGCAAACGCCGTGATACGGGGGAACAGCAGGAAATCCAGCCTTTTCGGATTGGAGATGGTCTCTGACCACAGGCATGCCTGTACGCCCAGCACCTGCTTTTCATGCCCGCTCACCGCAGGGAGACTGGCAACAGAAAAATCATACACCGTCTTCAGGTTGTTGTACTCCCCTACTTTCCATCTGCGGCCTATTTTATGGGCACTGTCCTGTACAAAGTCGAAATAAAAAGGCAGGCGCGGGCAGATCACTACGCTATAACCTTTGTCCAGCGCCATTTTCAGGTTCTCCGGTTTTTCCTGTCTCCACCAGCAAACAATGGTTTTATTGGCCGGCAGGCTGGCCGTGGCAATTTCATCCCAGGCCATCACCTTGTTATGCAGACTGAATACGGTATCGGCCATACGCTGAAAGAAGTAATCCTCCACCTGTTTGCGGTTAACGAAACCTTTGGCTTTCATCAGGCTGATCACGCCGGTATCGGTATCCCATGCTTTGTTGCCGAAGGACACCTCATCGCCGCCGAGGTGGATCATGCCGGAAGGGAAAAGCGAAGCTGTTTCCTTCAGGATATCCGCCAGGTACGGGTAAGTACCTTCTTTGCCCGGGTTAAAGGTAAAAGAGGGGTATTTCTCCGTGCCACCGCCATCGAAGGCAGGATAAGCCCTGTTGGCCGCGCTGGCATGGCCGGGCATGTCTATTTCCGGGACCACTTCAATAAAACGTTCCTTTGCATACGCCACGATCTCGCGGATATCGTCCTGGGTATAGAAAGCAGCCGGCGCTTTAGGATCGTGATGGTTGCCGATGCCACCGACAGTAGTGAGCAGCGGATACTTTTTGATTTCCAGCCGCCAGCCTGGCGCATCTGTCAGGTGCCAGTGAAAGCGGTTTAACTTGAAGAAAGCCATCCAGTCGAGAATGGATTTCACTTTCTCTTTCCCAAAGAAGAAGCGGGATTCATCGAGCATAAAGCCACGCCATGCATAGCGGGGCGCGTCGGTAATGTTCCAGCAGGCCACATGCCGGGAGGTACCGGTAGGCACAGTTGTTTCCGCCAGCTGCAATAATGTGCTGATGCCGTTGAAAATGCCTTCCGGACGGGTCGCAGCGATCACCGCGCCAGCCTTGTTCATCCGGAGCGTGTAGGCGTCAGGGTTACCACCTGTCTTACTGCGTTCCAGGGTGATCACCGTTGCCTTGCCGGATGATTTGCCTTTATCCCCATGGCTGATATTAAACCGGCGTTCCAGTTCTTTACTGAGATAGTCGGCCAGCGGACGCAGGCTGTTGTCTTTCGCCGCGATCACTACTTCATCGTTGAGTATCATATCACCGTTGGCCCGGGAAGACTGTGCCGGCAGCGGAATAACAGGGCAGGCCTGTTGCGCATATGATTGCTGGCAACAGACCCACAGGAGCATACTTAAGAAAATTGGCTTCATTGTTCAGTTGATAATTTCAGGTTGATAGTTTCGGAAATGACCAACACACAAGATACAGTTTTGCCTATATTTTTCTGAATACTACAATACCATTGTGGCCACCGAAGCCAAAAGTATTGCTGACAGCCACTTTCACCTCTTTTTCGATGGCTGTTTTTAAGACAATCTGTAATCCGGCAGGGATGGCCGGGTCCAGCGTTGTAGTATTGATCGTAGGCGGTATGATGCCATCCGTGATGCTTTTGATGCAGGCGATGGCTTCAATAGCGCCCGCAGCGCCCAGCAGGTGACCTGTCATGGATTTGGTGGCGCTGATGTGCAGATGGTCAGGCGTAGCGCCGAACAGTCGCGTAATCGCCGCTATTTCGCTGAGGTCGCCCACCGGTGTGGACGTAGCGTGGGCATTGAGATAGTCGACTTGTTGAGGGGCCAGTTCCGCCTCTTGTAAGGCGCTTTTCATGGCCTGTAATGCGCCGAGGCCTTCCGGGTGTGTGGCGGTCATGTGGTACGCGTCTGCCGTCATCGCTGCGCCGGCCACTTCCGCGTAAATATGGGCGCCACGGGCTTTGGCATGTTCGTATTCTTCCAGTACCAGTGCCGCGGCACCTTCGCCCATGACGAAGCCGTCGCGGTCCGTATCAAAAGGACGGGAAGCTGCCGTGGGATCGTCATTCCTGACAGACATCGCTTTCATGGCGCAGAAACCACCTACCGAAGCGGGGGTGATGGGTGCTTCAGAACCGCCGGTGATCATCACTTTGGCTTTACCCAGACGGATATAGTTAAGTGCGTCCATAATGGCCGTATTGGAAGTCGCACAGGCAGACACCGTGGTATAGTTGATGCCCATGAGGCCGTATTTGATGGAGATCATACCCGAAGCCATATTGGTGATGAGCCGTGGCACGAAGTAGGGACTGAAGCGCGGGTTATAATCGCCCGTCACGTATTCTGTTACCTGCTCTTCGAATGTCTGCATGCCGCCCTGGCCGGAGCCCCAGATCACGCCGGTATCAAACGGGTCCATGGCGGAGAAGTTGAGCCCTGCGTCACTGATGGCTTCCGCTGCGGCGGAGAGTGCGTATTGTGTGAAGGGGTCTGTCTTCCGTATTTCTGCCTTGTCGAGCGCCGTTGCGGGGTCATACCCTTTCAGCTCACAGGCAAATTTTGTCCGGAAGCGGGAGGCGTCGAAGCGGGTAATAGTGGCAGCACCGCTGGTTCCTGCCACGAGGTTGTTCCAGAAGGTGGCCACATTGTTTCCCAAAGGAGTGATCGCACCCATACCGGTAATAACAACTCTTTTCATAGTATATGATTTTATGAACGTAAGTCTTCCAGCAGTTGCCGGCTGATCCTGTCGAATGTGTCAGTGCCCATGACCCTGGCCAGCAGCAGGGAAGATTGAAGATTGGAGATGACCAGCAGGGCCCTGTCGCCCGCTGCGCCTTTGAAGTGCAGGCGTTTGTTTTTACGGCCGTTTTCCAGTACGGCTGTTACCCATTCCACGATGGCTTCTGCCATTTCATTGATTTTTTCTTGCATGGGTGGCGTCAGTGTTTCATAGTCAGGCGCCAGCGATCCCATCAGGCATACGTTGCCCGCATGACAATGCCTGCGGAACACGTCGAATAAATGGGCGAGTTGTTCGTCTTCCGGCAGCTGCCGCCACAACCGTGTGTTATGTTGAAAACGTTGCATCTCTCCCATTACCACGGCAATGCCCAGGTCGGCCTTGGATGGGAAGTGATAATGTACCGCAGCGTTTTTTACCGACAGCGGGTCGGCAATGTCTTTATAGCTAAAGGCGTTGAACCCTTTTACGCGGATCAGTTTATCCGCCAGCGACACTATTTTATCTTTCATGAGCGTCATATCATCCCTGCATTAAAGCGCCTGCAAAATACTTACTTACTAGTAAGTAAGCAAATATTTTTAAAAAAAATTTGGTAAATTCAAATCAATGCTTACCTTTGCAACCCCTGATCACAATATCAGTTGCCCAGATGGCGAAATTGGTAGACGCACTGTGTTCAGGTCGCAGCGCCTGCAAGGGTGTGCTGGTTCGAATCCAGTTCTGGGCACTAAAAAGGAAAGGTCGGAGATATCTCCGACCTTTCCTTTTTTAAGTACTTCCCAATCCTTTACTGGCAAGGCGATCAGCTCCAATATAGGGTTAGGCTCAATGGTTCGATAATAGTAATCAGGCAGGTTGTAAATATTGTGCATAAGAATACCCCTCAGCACCATCATCTGTACGAATGAGCCACCATTGCTCATTCATTTTACTGATTAGTGTAACAATTTCACCATGTGCAGCCTTTCCAACGATTGGCTGATCCGTTCCCGGCCCTTTACGAATATTAAGATTGGTTGATTCAGTGACTACTGTCAATTTAGCCCCGGTTACTGCGGTAGCTACCTGAATATCCATTACAACATCTCCGCTAAGAAAATTTGGATCTATCTGCCCATAAATATTCCAAAGCTTATCTTTAACATCCCCGCTGGGAGCAGTGCCATTAATATGCAATACTCCATCCTGTTCCGCAACTTGCAGATCTGAAACACCAGATGCTGTCGCTGTATCCAGCAAATCTTTGTATTTGTCCTGTAATGCCATAAATGTTTTAGTTTAAAATGGACTGACTTATTTTACTTTCAAACCTTTTGCATCTACCTTTTTAGGATGTAATGCATCTAATGCCATCTTTAAGGTTTTCCAACGATCTGCTTTCTCTTCGCCGGTAACTGTTAATACACCATCTTTTACGTCTACTTTTACGCCAGGGAAATCTTTCACCACATCAGCTACCGCAGTTTTGAGTGAATCATCTGCTGTTACCGCTACAGGTGCAGGTGGAGGAGGAGGCGTAACTGTGATGTTATTAACCACGCTCTTAACATCTTTTACAGACTTAGCTGCTTTTTCAGCAGATGTTTTCTCTTCCTCAGTACTTACTGTACCAGACAATGTTACTACCCCTTCTTTTACATTGGCAGTTACTCCGGGAGTAGATTGAACTGCTGTACTAACTGTGGTCATGATTTCCGAATCTTTCGGTTTGCTCTTACAAGCAACCATGAAAAATAGCCCAATGGCCATGATGGAAGTCGTCAGATGCCTGAGTTTCATAGTTTCTAATGTTTTAAAAGTGATAAATTCCACCAAAAGATAAGTATCTTTTTTTATCCTGCAATAAAATCGCGGTCAATTACTTATGATTTAATATTAAAAACGCTATGAATAACGGGCTAACTGTTAACTATACACGAGGGATATATATCAATACACGGTTTCACCGCTTTCTCCCACCATTCCCGACACAAATTTGACACACCAAATGACACCCCAGATTCTTGTGCCGGCACCAGCACACATCTCCATTTCATCGAAAAAAGCATATCAGTTTTCCCTGCGGATAAAAGACAATAAATCCCCACAGCTACCGGCTGCGGGGATTCTATTACAGATCATTTGAAAAGTTGTTCCAGTTGCTGAGTCAGTTCACCAGCTGCATCTCCGTTACCGATGTACCGGCCCACTATATTTCCTTTTCTGTTCAACAGGATTTTTGTAGGGAATGCGTTTACACCGAATGCCGTTACCGCATCAAATTTCTTTCGTTGCTCATTATTCAGTAACTGGTACCAGGGCAGTTGGTCCTTCATAATAGCCTGCAGCCATGCTTTTCGTTGCAGCAGGCTATCTTTGGCTCTCTCTTCGGCAATACCAATAATGGTAAGTCCCTGTGAATGGTATTTTTCGTATAGCTCCTTCAGGTGAGGATGACTGGCCCTGCATGGGCCGCACCAGCTTCCCCAGAAGTCGATCAGCAGGTACTTTCCCTGCCATACATCCCCTGTTATCATTTTACCATCAGGTTGTTTTTTAGCAGCTATCAGCCTGTTTACCAGGCGGGTATTTTCCTGAATGGCATCTTTTTCCCATTGCTTATATAACGCGCTGCCGCCGGGTACTGTTTCGCATAGCCCGCGTAAATGAGAAGATAACAAACTATCCTGTTCTATGCCCGACAACTGCATGCCGGCAAGTACTTTCAATGCCTCTTTCTTCTGACCGGTGGCCTCCAGTGCACAGGCATAGGTATAGGTAAGGTTATCCGTCGCAATGTTGTAACCGCCACGGGTGATCTTTATAAGGAATTTTTCTTCCGGGTCCATCGGGAAAAAACTGCCGGACACTGCGTATAACGGGCTAAGGTATGCCACTGCTTTCGCCGGCTGATTGCTGGCATAAAGCGCTTTCCCTAATACTGACAGCAGCTGATTGTAAATACGTATTGATATTTCATCTTCCTTATTTTTTATAAACAAAGGGAAGATACTATCGGCGGCGGGTTGCAGGAGTTTTACAACATCGGCATAGTTCCCTTTTTGATGCATGACGGTGGCTACATTTTCTGTGGCAAGGAGCTTCTCGTCCGGATGGATAATCCCGTTCAGCCAACGCATGGATTTATCCATATTTCCGGCTGCGGCATACTCCCGGGCTATACTGCCTTCCAGTAAACCAGTATTTCCGGAAGGGTCCCGTTGTTTTATCTGCTCGAGAAGGATTGCTTTTTTATCAGGGTCCTGTTCGGTAAAAAAAGCCTTATTGAGCGCTTGCCGTATGGTATCCGTTTGTGCGTGTACGTTAGTTACGTAAAAAGTAAAGAGAAAAGTTGGTATAATAAGTATCTTTTTCATATTAAAATTTGTTACGGGTTATTGATCATTCCGGGATTCTGGTTTATCACTATCTGTGGTAATCTTAAAGTGAGCCGTTCCGGTTTCAGTGTGTAGGTACCTTTTAATTTGCCAGTTGCATCGTAATAGAAGTGTTGATAGGTATCAGCGGCAAAAAGAGGATCTGTAGACAGCCGGCGCATGTCGAACCAGCGGTATCCCTGCAACGCAAACTCACGGATACGTTCTGTTATGATAAACCTGATCATATCCTCCTGATTCAGGCCAGGGGGAAGCACCGCTTCCGTTGCGCTCATTCTTTTTACACGTAATGCCTCTATATCAGTCCGGGCGCCGGCCAGGTTATTAAGGCGCGCTCTGCACTCGGCCCGTAGCAGGTATAGATCGGGCAATGTAACGCCATTGTTGCACCCGGCTATACCATACTTACCCATACTTCCGGGAACAGGATAAGGCAGGGAGGAAGATGAATTGGCTCTTAGAAATTTCAGGCGTTGATCGGTGGAAGAATAGCTTTGTACTGTTTGCGGAGTAAGTGCAAATTCGGTGCTGAAGGCTGTCCAGTAATTAATAAACTGCCTGGCAAACAGGTTTTCTGTATTATTGGAAACGCTGGGAATACCAAATGAAAAGGGAGGATACACAGGGTTATATCCCCATGGCCCGTTCGCAGCCATTGTTATATTCAGATCGTACAATTCCATGGTAGTGGCGGGTGTGCCGGCATCTGTGAGCGATACATTGTTCATGGCGTCTTCCAGCAATGGCAAGGCAGCCTCCGGATTGTTCATGAAAAGGTATATCTTACCCAGCAAAGCTTGCGCAGCGGCACGTCCCATACGTATCCTTGATATGATCTTCACTGGCAGGAGCGGAATGGCATCACGGAGATCTTTGATCATGAAGTCATATACTTCCTGTACGGAAGCCCGGATAAATTTATTTTGAGTCACATCTGCAACTGTTACCAATGGTACCCCCGGATCACCAGCTGCCGTTGATTTATTATAGGGTTTGCCATAATAATTGATCAACTGAAAATAACTCCAGGCCCGCATAGCTTTAGCTTCCGCTATAAGCGATTGTTTCTGCTGTTCGGTCCCCCCGGTAGAATTACCCGTTTCATTAATGATCTTGTTGTAGATGTAAATATCCGAGAAGTCCAGTTCCGGAGCCTGTTCGTCGTTCTGATATATGACATCTTCCCAGCGGAAAAGCCGTTGTGCCCGCAGGGTGGTCGTCAGGAACATATTGTCCACAGCAAGCACTTCATCTCCCAGGGGAACAGTCACTTCATTGTTTCTCGTAATGAGCGAAACATTATTAAACAGCTGGTCGTAGTCGCCGGTATTGGCAGCGATCAGCTTTCCTTTCGGCCGTATATCCAGAAAGTCCTTATTGCAGGAATATGGCAACAATACGGCTGGTAACAGGATGATATGGATTATTTTCTTTAAAGTAATTTTCATGACTACATCTTTTTAACTGCTCAGAATTTTACATGTGCGCCTATGGAAAAGCTGTGCTGGTTAACAGGTACGCTTCTGGTGCCGAGAATAACGTCATGGAATTCCGGGTCAATACCATAGCGGTTTGCCTTCCATAACATGACGTTGGAAATACCGGCACGGAGCGTGATATCGGAAGTATTGATCCTGGCCACCAGTGCGGCCGGCAAACTATAGGAAAGGTTGATGTCCCTTATTTTTATATAGTCTCCTCTGAAAAAATTGATATCCCCATAGGTGTAATAATTAATGTCGCGCCTGTTGTAGTTCTCTGCGCTGCTGCTGATGTAGGAGGGGATATTGGTGAAAGCTTCATCACCCGGTTTTTTCCAGCGGTAGGCAAAGTCGGTGTACATGTTTCCCTGGAACTGGCCTGGGTTGGGCATTATCCTGCCGTAGAGCGGACCTGTCAGTTGTCCTGTACCTGGTACATCGCGCCGTAGCATTGCGCCGAAACTATAAACCATATTCATGGTGAGCCAAAGGTTACGGTACCGGAATGCGTTGGTGAGGCCTCCGGTTACAGTGGGCTGGTAAGAACCCATATACCGCATGTCTTTTACCAAAGCAACTCCCACGGTTTTGGTAACACCTTTATCGTCCAGGTAAATCTGAGGATCGCCAAGATTATCCAGTCCTGCGAAGCGGTAGGCAAATTGCGCAAAGGCGGGATAGTCTTCCATAAATTTGGTATTGATGAGTGTACTGCCGGTGGTAACGGGGTATTGCAGGTTCAGTTTTGTAATACGGTTATGGTTCCAGGCTCCTGTTAAAGTTGTAGTCCAGCTGAAATCCCGGTATTCCAGGTTAATGCTGGTCAAACTGAATTCAATTCCTTTGTTTTTGATATCGCCGAGGTTACCGATAATGGTGGTAGCGCCCGAGAAAATATTTACCGGTATACTTCCAATCAGATTGCTGGTATGCCGGAAATAAACATCAATGTTACCGCTGATACGGTTCCGGAGAAAAGCATAATCTATCCCGAGGTTAAGGTTTTTGGTGCTTTCCCAACTTAATTTACGATTGGCGTAGGAAGAGATGAGCAATCCCGTTCCGCCGGGATAGGCGGTGCTGGAGGTACCGCTCAGGATATCAAACGATGCGGCGGTACCAGGGAGCGGCTGGTTGCCGGTAAGGCCATAAGTGGCACGAAGGGCGAACCTGTCCAGCCAGGTGAAATGTTCTGCAAATGGCTCCCGGTGCAGCATCCAGGCTAAACCCGTACTCCAGATAGGTTTATTCTGAACGGACCGGTCATTGCCAAACAGGTTGGACTGGTCGTTCCGGAGACTGGCATTCATGGTATATTTCCTGTTATAGGTATAAGCCGCATTGCCATACCAGGAAGTAGTTCTTGCTTCCGGTTCAATTTCATTGTAGCCATCATAGCCCAGCACGCTTCTTCCGTAACTGTTTGTAAAAACCGTATTAGTAAGACCATTAGTCAGCATGCTGTAGTCCACCGGTTGCGCTATCAGCATATCCGGATCGTATCCTCTCACGGTGGTAGTAACGATATTCAATCGGTTCGCAGTAGCTTCCTGTCCGCCTAGCAGGACGAGCTGGTGGCGCAGGTCGGCTGTTTCCATATCATACACCAGTTGGTTGCGTACTGTCCAGTTTTGCTGATTGGCGCTGGCTGTAGTGAGTTTGCCACCTCTGGAGGGCAGGTAATACTTAGGTACGCCGGAAGAAGTCGCGGGAGGCACCGTGAAACCAACCAGTTCATTGCGTACCTCAAACGATGATTGGTCAGCCAGGGTGGTAGTCTTGCCTGCTCCACGGGTAAAACCATAAACTCCTTCGAAGCGGAGTCCCCGCAGCAGCTTTACGGTCACCCCGGAGGTAAGCATGGCCGTCAGGCTATTCTGACGGGTATAACCCGCATTCATCTCATTCAACGGATTATAGTCGAGGTTTACACCACTGAGGGCCTGGTAGCGGCTGGTGAGGGAATCAGTGCGGTACAGCCAGGGCATGGAGATGTTGTTGCCCTGTGCATCCCGGAACAACTGGTAGGGAACAAACTGGTTAGTGACATTCAGCATGCGTTTGCCGGTTGAAACATTATTGATCAGATTGGTGATAAGAAAAGCGCTGATCCGTTTGTTAAATGTGATATCCTGGCGAACGTTTACCTTGTAGGTATTGGTCATATTGCCGGGAGTATTGCCCTTGTTGCCTGTGTAGGCAAAGGAACCGTAAAAGTTGTAATTGTTCGTACCTCCCCGTAGCGACAATGTATGGTTGCTAAGCCAGGCATTTTGATACAGGAGGTCTTTTATCTGCCTGCGGTTGTCGGTAGCGGCGAGGCTGTCGAGCTGCGCATTGGCTACAGCTGCGGGTATCAGTCCTCTGTATTGGTCGTACAATATTTTTTCCGCAGGAGTGATAACGGCCTGGCCATTCACGGGCGAGATCTGTACATTGTAGGGGTTGGCTAAAGGATCAAAAATTTCGCGAATGGTGGATACGTATTGGTTGCTTCGCATATACGGCTGGTAATCCAGGTCAGGTTTGCCGCGGAAACTGATGAAGCCGTCGTATTCCATTTTCAATGCTTCATTCCTATTGCCCTTTTTGGTGGTGATCACAATAACCCCATTAGAGGCCTTACTACCCCAGATAGAGGCCGCAGTCGCATCTTTGAGCACTACTATATCCTGTACATCGTTGGGGTTTACAGCGGAGAGGTCGGCGATGGCGATGCCGTCCAGTACGTACAACGGCGCTTTTCCGGCATTAATGGATGAAAGGCCTCTGATAAGAATATTGTTACCTGATGTGGGGCCTGAAGTACTGAATCCTGTAGGAGCATTGTTCAACACCAGACCGGGAACAAGTCCGTCAAGCCGTTGTACAATATCCATGCTGGTGCTCCGGTTGGCCACTATATTCATATCGGCCCTGGCGAAGCTGCCGGCGCTCCTGTCTTTCGACAGCGTCTGATAGCCGGTATTGTAAACGGTTATGCTTTGCAACGCGCTGACTGATGTGGAAAGGACCAGGGAATCCAGCACCAGGGGTTTCCCTGCGTTTACGGCAATATAGCGGCTGATGGGCTGGTAACCGATATAGGATATATCCAGTTGATAGTAGCCGGGAACAACATCCGGGAAATTGAAATCTCCGGCAGTATTGGTAGTAGTGCCCCTATTACCGGGTTTCAGCCGTACCGTAGCACCTCCAATGGGGACGCCGCCCGTGCCTTTTACTTTACCACTTACCGGTTGTGTTGACTGAACAGGCTTTACTGTCTGCTGCCTGATAAAAATGGTTTTATTCTCGATGGAATAATCCAGCTGCCTGCCTTCCAGTAGCGTCTGAAGGAAGCGCTGCAACGGCATGTTGCGGGCATTAATAGTTACCGGGGCGGCATTTTTCAGCATATCCGGTTCATAAAAAATAAGATAGTCCGTTTGTTTTTTGACAATGGAAAAAGCATCTTTTAAAGGAATGTTTTCCACTGAACAGGTAACTGTTTGCGACCATCCGCGTGCACTGATGTGCAGGCAGAAAAACAACATTAAAGTAGCGGTTAGCTTCATAACACGCAGCGTTTTGGTTGATAACCGGCTGCTTTTATTGATACATCCGATTCCCCGGATCAATACCTCACGGAGAGGCATGGGAATAGCAGGCCGGTTACAAAGTGCCTCAAATTGCATACTTTCGTAACGGTTTGGTTGGTAAAAAAGAATTGTCGTGCAAAGACTTTACAATTGATCTATCCGAACTACAGACGGGAGTGTTAGCGCACTCCCGTTTTTTATCCGGTTGATCTGCATTCACATTAAGTGTCGTTCATGAACATGCTGTTGATTATGGTAAAATAACTACGGTGCTATTGTTTTCAATCCTGTAATGTATCCCCATGGTGGACAATCCTTTCAGCACCTGGGATAAGTTGAGATCACGCTGTAGTTCTCCGGAAAATGTTTTGTGGAGCGGAGCGCCTTTCTCATATATAATATTCACATCGTACCACCGCGATAATTCCTGCATAACGCTGTGCATACTGGCTTTTTCAAACCGGAATATGCCATTTTTCCATGCCATTGCATGTTCCGTATCTGCACCGGGAACAAAATGGATGGCTCCATTGGTGGTATTCACCTGTGCCTGCTGGCCTGGAGCGAGGCGTAGTTGCTGTTGCCCGGAAGTAACATTTACAGCGCCATCCAGGAGAGTGGTTTGTATCCCTGCTTCTTCTCCATAAGCTTTAATGTTAAACCGGGTACCTAACACCTGAACAGATATATGTTTATCAAGGACCACTCTGAAAGGTTTATGTGCGTCGGGGGCAATTTCGAAATAAGCTTCTCCCGATAATGTCACTTCCCTGGAAGCGGAGCCGAAGCGGGACGGATACCGGAGGGAAGAGGCGGTATTCAGCCATACGGCGGACCCATCTTCCAGGATGAGATGGTACAGCCTTCCGCGGGGAGTGGTCAGCGTATTGAACAGGGTGGTTTCCGGGCGGGCGTTCCCCGCGTTGTACACCAGCTGGCCTTTCTCTGCATGCAGGGTATTGCCGTCCCGGTCTTTTATGGTGCTGTCGCGGAGATGATCGAGCGCTATGGTACTGCCGTCGCCAAGTGTCAGGATAGCGCCTTCTGTGGGCGGTAATACTTCGGATGGTGCGGCCGTTATAGGGCTCTTCACGGGAGTATGGGAAAGCTTGCGCCATAGAAAAGACAGCGTCATGATCACCAGTATAGCTGCAGCGGCACGTGTCCATCCGGGCAGGCGGAAAACACGGGACTTTTTATTCACGGCAGCGACAGGAGCGAGTCCCAGCCTGGGCCTCAGTTCATTGAATAACGCCGTTGTATCGGCATCTTCCGAAATATACTCCTTATGTGTGGCCATAAATTGTTCCATTAGCCAGGTATCCACCTGTGCTGCATTTTCCGGATCCATCAACAGTTGCCGGAGTTGTTTGATATCATCCCCGGTCATTGGCAGATCATATTGGTAACTATGCAGTAATGACTTTAAAGCAGTATTTTCCATATCATGATGCGCATATCAGCAATAAGACGGATGAACCGGGGGAAGGAGAGCATTCGCTTCAAAATTATTTCAGAAAAATGTAGGAAATCAGGTAAAGTCCCATATCATGGCCATGTTCGGCCATATATTTACGGATGGCCTGCAGGGCCCTTACCATGTAATTCTTGGATGTCATGCGGGTAATATTCATTCTTTTCGCTATCTCTTCATGGGTAAGCCCCTCTATCCGGCTCAGGTAGTATACCTGGTAAAGTTGGGGAGGCAACTGTTTAATAGCTGCTTGTACGGTATTTTCCAGTTCCTTGTAGGTGGTGAGCAGATGTGGCGAATACCGGGACTCGTCGAAGTAATCGACCAGGTATTCCTCATTGGCCGGACTGAATACTTTTTTCCGCAGGTGATCGAGAATCAGGTTACGCGAAATGGTGTAGAGGAACGCCTTGAAGTTACGCACTTCGGGCAAGTGTTGCCGCATGTCCCATAAGCGGGCAAATATATCCTGCGAGAGATCTTTGGCCTGGTCCGGCGATTTGGTCAATTTCAGGGAGAACAGGTAGATATCGCGCCAGTAGTGAGTGAAAATAATTTTAAAAGACTCATGGTCGCCACCGGCTACCTGTCCGAGTAAAACATCCTCATTATTTAGTGTATTCCCCAATTTGGAAGTATCTGTCTTTAGCCCCGGCAAATATAAGGAGTTTAGTTTATCCTCCTGATTTTTCCGGCCTGCCTGTCTGATCAACCGCTGCAGCACTGGCATAGGCGCTGAACGTGAATTATAGTAGTTGGCTTTCGTGGTTTTTGCACGAAATACCCTCACCATGACACTCCATTTTGTTAGTATCCCGCCTGCACCAAACAGACATAATGAGAGAAAATTAAACTTAACGCATGTAACAAAGAAGCTTATAATAAACAGAATTCTCTATTTTGCCAGCTCAAAAACCAAACTTCTTGAAGAAAGTCCTTAAAATTGTTTCCTACACGCTATTGATCTTTTGCCTGCTTGTTGGCCTATACCTTTCATCGGCGTATATTCTTTCCCGTATGAGTACGCCAAAAGAACAGGTCGCAGATGCTGATATTCCTATTTACATACTCACTAACGGTGTACATACGGACCTGGTGGTGCCTGTACGCACGGCGCAGATCGATTGGAGTACCCACATTCCTTTTGGTAATACTATTGCCAATGATAGCAGTGCTCAGCTACTGGCTTTCGGCTGGGGAGATAAGGGCTTTTACCTGCAAACACCCAACTGGTCAGATCTTAAATTCAGTACAGCATTCAAGGCAGCTTTCGCCTTAAGTACTGCCGCTATCCATGCTACCTATTATCGCCAATTGCAGGAAAATGAAAGTTGCCGCAAGATCATGATCAATAAATCCCAGTATGGAAGATTAAGCCAATTTATCAGCAATAGCCTTAAACCCGGCACAGATGGCATGCCCATCAGGATAAATACAAATGCCAATTACGGTAATAGCGACGCTTTTTACGAAGCCAGGGGGAGATATAACCTGTTTTATACCTGCAATACCTGGGCTAACGACGGGTTAAAAAGCTGCGGACAAAAGGCCTGCCGCTGGACCATCTTTGACACGGGAATATTTTATCACTACAGGAAATAAACCTGGCATTAAAAGCTACACGCCGACCATTGAGGTGGCCTTTTGTGGTATCACTATTGCCATACGAGTTTCTACTCATAGATGCGTATTTATACTGATTCTTGTAAGAAATCTGTTCTGCAGCTTTTAGTTTTAATTAAAATGTAATTGTTTTGCTACTCGAAATACAACTACGCAACTACGATTGCTTTCGGGAGTTGATACAGGTAACTATGCCATAATAATTATTAATACAGCAATGATCACAGAAGAATTAAAAGCACTTCTGGCTAATAACCCAATGCCAGATACGCTTACTCCTGCGGACAGGCGCAGAGTATACCGCGGCAGTACGGCGGTTGTTAACTTCCTGCTGACCTCAAAGGAAACCAATAATGCCCTCTCCATTTTGGATGGTACTGCCGTGAAAGGCAGCGAACCTCCCAGGCATGTACACGAACATGAAGACGAAACATTTATTATCAAAGAAGGGGAAATGGATTTTTACATTGGCGACCAGGTTATACACGCCAAAGCTGGCGATGTAGTATTTGCCCCCAGGAAAGTGCCACATCATTTTGTGGTAAAAAGTGACTACGTGAAAAACCTGATCGTGATGACACCTGGTGCATTTGATCAATACTTCTGGTACCTGTCTGCTCCATGTGGTACAGAAAAAACATTAACTCCACAGCCTCAGACGCCGGAAGAAATGAAGAAATGGAAAGACCTGGTAAAGCTTTTCGGAGTGGACTTTTTATAGAAGATAGCGCGCTTATAATACTAACAGCGTATTTTTGAAAATTGATTCAAAAATACGCTGCTTTTTTCAGGGCACTATTTATTTTCGCTCCTCACGGACATGCCGGAATGCGTTTAGATATCGCTGCAACTTCGAACTGGTAAAGCCTGTATCCGGATGATGCACCGGTTTATCCACTGTATCCAGCAGGAAAGAGCAATCAGTTCCCAATCTTACCTGGGACGCACCGTGACATCCCTGGCACCCGCCCATCACATAGCCTTTGCCGCCATAAATAACATTCACTTTATTATCCAAAGGGTTATCTATAGAACTGCCTCTGAATTTGGCCAGCGTATCATCCGATTCTATCACATAATTGGCCAGGAAGTAGCTAAAGCTGGTAGAATCATTAGTGGTGGCAGCCTGCACTCCCACCAGCCGGTAATATTGCCATATTGATTTGGGATTTCTCTGCAGTATTAAACTATGCGCCGCAGTAGTTGAGTTCTGCACTACCTGCGGTATTGGGTGATAGCGTGGATAGTTCTTGACGAAAGGGCCTGTAGGATTCCCGTTGCTGTCGAGTCTTATATAGCCCATATCAGTGATATGTCCCCTGCCAGCCAGACTGTTTTGTACATCGACCTGTTCGAATGTAGCAAATACAAAATTCGGGAAGGTGGTGGTTTTATGGATAATGTGTATACCAATCAGTGCATAACGTTCATTAACGGCCCTGAACACACCATTGACGTTCTCGTAGGTAAGCACCGTCCGCATGACATACCTGGTGCTATCTTCATTGGGCTTAAGTCTGCGCCACGCTGTCTTTACTTCAATAGCGCCTTCAGTTGACCGCTGATTACTTCCACAGGGCAGGCAAATTACCCTTCCTATCCCTTTTCCCTGCGCTGAGAAGGTATCGCTTTCGCAGGTAGAAGTGGAACCTTTAAAATAAGCAGAATCCGCTTCGATGCTGTCTTTATTGTTAATATTACCCTGATAGAGCTTTTCTTTGGTGCCAAAGTGTGTCCGGATATAGTTATACTCATCGCGATTCACCTTTGCCTGGTACAACACCTGATATTGTTTATCGTTTGTAACGGACTGCCCAAACACGATACAGGAGCCTATTTCATTGTTTTCATCCAGGTTATTAAATACTGTGGTATCTGCACCTTTAGCCGGCTGCGTCCAATTGTAATAAGTATAGTATGGCACAGTATCGAATTTGTTCATCACATTGGTCGCCGGCCTTAATTCTGTTCTGTGTTTATACGTCTCCCAAACAAACAGCGGTGGATAAGGGTTCTTATCAGTTTCGTACCTCCATTTCGTATCCGCCGTTCCTCTGGTACCTGATTGCTCATAGTCGGATTTCCAATTCAGCGCAAAAAATTCATCCCAGGCAAAAGTGCAAAGGTTTTGTGGCGTTGCCTGACCAGCAACATCGTGAGGCACATCAGATGAAATGGTAATGGGAAATGTTTGATTCACGTCTTTTTCAGTAAAGGCAGGTTTGGATTCCTCCGTTGCTGCCGACTTTCTTCGCATCAACAATATGCTTACAATACCTGCAAACAATATTACCATAATGAAAACATACTTTTTCATGATTATTAATTGAGGGTGAGAAGGATTGTACCTGATTTATTGCAATGGCTCCTGGATGCCTAATCAGCACCAGCAGTCCGTCTTTGCCTGTTGTAATGTGAGAAGTTATAGTGATAATAAAATGTATTGTTTTACATCACATGAAAGAGGTGCACCTGAAGGCACCTGATGGGCAAGAGGTTAATCGGTTATCATGAGGAAATGAATGCACAGTAATAATGAATCCCTATCATTGAGTCTTTTAATATAGATAGCAGTCCTTCCTATTAGCGGAATAATGATTTAAGGTATATAAAAAAAGGGAACTGAAAAAATTATTTTCAGGATAACTGACCGGAAGACCATCAACGGAATACCTTCCGTGCGGGCACTAACCCCATAACTTTCCGGGCAAAAGGGATAATGCTGGTCTGTATAACATACCGGATGATGAATAAACCCTGTTTCAATTTGTTCTTGCTGAACATGGCCAGCATATCGTTGAGTGCATTAGGCCGGTGCATCCATTCTGTATTGAACAAGGTAGCCTGGCCTATTTTGGCGAACCTGGCAAATAGCTGCTTTTCATAGCTGGCAATCGCCTGTTTAGCATCACTAAATACCGGGCTGGTAAGCGCTTCACTAAGGTGCAGCGCATCCAGCATGGCCATATTCACCCCCTCTCCTGCAAAAGGCGGCATCCAGTGGGCAGCATCGCCCAGCAGCGTGATATCAGCGTTAGCCTCCCAGTGCTGGTCCAGGGGCATGCAATATTGTGGCCGCGGAATGAAAATGGTATCCGGACTTTCGAAGAGCTCCCTCCAGGCCGGGCTCCATGCGGAAAATTCTTTTTTGAACCAGGAAAGTACCTGCTGATGATCTTTGAAGTCAATACCGCTTTCCTTAGCCCAGTGTTCATTGGATTTAAAACTGGCGGCAAACCCAAAACTGCCATCGCCCTTTGAACTGACGATCAGTGTCTTTTCTTTGCCATAACCAAACAACTTTCCTCCCTTTAGTAACGCATGGATAACAGGGGCTGTTTTGGCGCCGTCTTTCAGCGATCCTTCCAGCATGGTAATACCTGTCCAGTAAGGTTTGATTCCTGTAACAAAGGGCCTGATTTTGGAATTGGCTCCATCCGCACCGATGATCAGATCTGCAGTAGCAGTATTTCCATTCTGAAAAACCAGTTTCCAGGTGTCCTGTATTCTTTCAATGGATAGAATATGGCTATCCCACACTACAGTATCAGCCTCCAGCGAATTCAAAAGAATTTGCCTTAGTGGTCCCCGGTCAATCTCCGGCCGATGGTTATTATCCCCAAACTTTTCCTTTTTCCCTGTCTGATGTTCGTCAAAATGAATTGTCAGCTGGTCATCCACCACCCGCATCAACCCTGCTGCCGGCCGATAATGTGCTTTAAATTCTTCCATTAATCCGGCTTTGGCCAGTGCTGCCAAACCTGATTCGGTATGCAGGTCCAATGCACCGCCCTGCACCCTGACATCTTTATTGATATCCCGCTCATATACTTTTACATTGGCGCCTTTTAGCTGTAAGAGTCTTGCTAAAGTCAGGCCCCCGGGGCCACCGCCCACGATAGCGATTTTTTTGTCTTGAATCTTCATGACAGCAAAATTATTGCTGCGACATGTCGGATAATAGTATAAATCGGCCGTTTGTATTTTTAGCCAGTTCTTTCGGGGATACTCCGGAAAACCTTTTGACTTCCTTGATAAAATGGGTTTGATCAGCAAAATTCAACTCAGGGAAGAGCCGCCCCTCTTTAATCTGCTGCAGGGATACTTTGAATCGAAAAATATTGCAGTAGGCTTTTAGAGAAATACCGAACTGCTCATTAAAATACCGGTTGATCTGCCTCCTGCTCCAGGCTACACGGTCCGCCAGCTCCTGCACTGTCAGCGAACCATTAGAGGCGTAAATCAGGTCAAATAGTTCTTTCTTACGATTGTCGATGCCAGGTTTGACAAGACCAAGCATTGTCCCGGATATTTTTGTACAAAAAACCTCAAAGTCTTCCAGATCATCAGGCCCGATATTCCAAAACCCATCCGGTAGCCGTTGCCCTTCATTTAACATCGCTGCCATTTTAATATCGAGTAAATATTCGATGGCGAGTAATTTAAAACTAACCGCGAACATAACGATGTGCCCTGGAATGGCCCCCTGCTCAGGACGCGTGTCCAGGCCCCGAAGGGTAGCATGAAAATCCTTATCAGCCGCAACAGAAAAAATAATGTCGAATCGGCCATCCGGCAGTACAATAATTTCCTTCTCTTCTGCCGAATCATTCCGGATCATCCAAAAGCTTTCAACAAAATCGGTAAGGTTTTTAACGGGCTGTATGCTTTTTAGTTCCATGCCGCTTTATGATTACATATATAAAATTACGTTTTTATTTCCGGGAGCAACTTTGGCAGACATTGGCATCCTGAATTCTCCCCATTTTATGGCCTATTATAGCCCCCCAACCCCGGTGAAGTCATTTTGTTTTGTTCTATTTTTTGTTGATCGTATAAATATTTACTATTTTAAACAATAGAAAATCAATATTTTTTGCCTTTAGCGGCCATGGTCAACAGCTGATTTACATGAAACTTATCGAGTGGAACTAGCCAAATCGGTAACGAAGCACATAGAAACATTAAAAATCCTATTTCTTTAGCATAAACTGTAATTATAGACACACCCTGCATCAAGTTCATAACCTACCATCAAGTGAATTTTCGTTGTTAATTAAATGCAATTTCAAAATAACTACCAGTACATAATTCCACTCCATTAAACAAAACCAAAATCAAATCTCAAAAACTATAACTATGGATTTTAAAGATGCAATCAAACAGCTTGGTGACAGAGTGATCAAACTGAAGTCGCAAGTGCTTACTGAAGAAGCCACTAAAAATGCTTTTATCATGCCCTTTATCAAGGAGCTAGGCTATGATGTTTTTAATCCACTTGAAGTCATCCCTGAATTTGTGGCGGATATAGGAATAAAGCAGGGAGAAAAAATTGATTATGCTATCATAAAGGATGGCTCCCCAATTATTCTGATAGAATGCAAATGCCACACAGGCCCACTCAATGTACACAACGCATCTCAACTCTTCAGGTATTTTCATGCAACCAAAGCCAAATTCTCAATTTTGACCAATGGGATAGAATATAGATTTTACACCGATCTTGTTGAACCCAACAGAATGGATGAGAAACCTTTCTTTGTTTTTGACATCTCTGAAATGAAGGATACTCAGATTGAGGAGTTAAAGAAGTTTCACAAGACGAACTTTGATTTCACCAAAATTGTAAATACTGCCAGTGAATTAAAATATACAAATGAGTTAAAACTACTCATTGCCCAGGAGTTGAATAATCCATCACCCGATTTTGTAAAGTATTTTGCAAGGCAAATTTATCCCGGTGTCGTTACCCAAAAGATTCTGGACCAGTTTACCGAGCTTACAAAAAAATCATTCACCCAGTACATCAATGACATTATCACTGACCGGCTCAAATCAGCTTTGAGCAAAGAGGCTGAAAACCAAAAGATGGAGACAACAGCTGTTGAAAATGAGAGCCCCCTGCCAGAAGATGAACCGAAGATATTTACAACTCAGGAAGAAATTGATGGATTCTTAATAGTAAAATCCATTTTGAGACAAATCATCCCAGTAAACCGGATTGTTTATAGGGATGCCCAGTCTTATTTTTCTATTCTTTTGGATGACAATAATCGAAAAACAATCTGCCGGCTTTATTTCAATGGCGCAAAAAAGCAGGTCGGCTTATTTGATAGTAATAAAAAAGAATCCAAAGTAGAAATTCTTAGCCTTGACGATTTATACACCCATTCCAGAGCTTTACTGGATACTGTAAGAACTTATGACAGCAAGAAAATCTCAACAGATTCAGAAATAGAACAAAGCAGCAGTAATTAATCGCTTTCTAATTAATACCTCCGGACAAAAAGGCCTGTAAGTATGACTTACAGGCCTTTTTTCTGTCAAACAGCAACTATCCGGTAAATAGTTGCATAAAAAAACGGGCTCCATTTACGGAGCCCGTTGGCAATTAATACGAGAATATGTTATGAACCGATAAAATCCAGCCTATAATCAGGTTGACGTGGATTATTCGGAAAATCCAGTCCTTCAATCGGATAGGCTACCGGCTCCATTACATCTTCAGCAGCTATTTTATCTTTGCGGACAAATGTCAACTCAAGCGTATCGGGTATCACCCAGTCTTCCTTGCCGTCCGGCAAATCATAAAGACAGAAAGTAGGCCCCCAGTTATTACCATGTATATGCACCAGTTCATAGTTCTCTCTCAACTTCTCGACTATTTTTTTAAATCTCCGGAAGAGATTTTTCACATCATGGAATTCAATGAGAATCTGGTTTACATTACCGAGTAGACCATAGGTGGCATCCTGTTCCCAGATGCGGTACTCTGTACCTTCAATATCCATCTTCAGCAGTACCTGTTTATCAGAGAGACCGAAACGTTCATAGTGATGCTGCATCGTATTGTAGCGGTCAGCAGGAACGGCATCCACCCCTTCATTGACAAAGAAGATTTTTTTCTTTTCCATTGCTCGCCGTTTTATCCAGGCATACCCAATCAGATAGAGATAGGTAAAAAGCCGTTTCCACCGGAACGTGATGAACATCGAGCCCATGTATTTGAAATTCAGCATATATTTTCCAAACATGCTGGGATCAAACATAATTACTTTGGCGCCTGTACGGGCATTAAAATCTACTTCGAATGAGACTTCCCACCCAACGCCGTAGGTAAGCAATACATCTGTTTCTTTCAGGGCAGGGCCATAAACAATATAGCCGCTGTCTTTATTGGGCCCGAGGCGCACTTTGTTTTTGAGCGATAATGGTTTGAGGAATTGCAGACTTTTCATATACTGTCAGATAATTTTATTCAGAACATGATATTAATTGTCAACTATTGAAAGAAGTGGCAGAAAAACCTTTATCGTAGGTAGCTTCAATGATGGCAGTAGCGATCACCCGTTCCCCGCTGTAGGGGTTCCGGCCATGCGAAGTCAGCATGTTATCGAGAAAAACCACGTCGCCCTGCTGATAAGGGAATATCACCTTGTTTTTTTCATATGCCTGCCGCAGGTTCTGATATTGTTCATAGCTGATCGCTGTTCCGTCCCCGAAAAACGTATCGGAGCTGAGATAATCTTCCGGCAGAAAATCGCCTTCGCCCAATCCCAGTTCTTCATACCGGGCATATTTGTTAAAGAATAACGCATGATTGAACCACATCTCTTCTCCCGACACAGGGTGGCTGTAAATAGCTGGTTTAACCCATTCAATGACAGCATCCTCTTCATCCCTGAAAATGCAATTGATTTCATTTTTCCTGCAGATTTCCAGTACCTGTTGCCTGTCACTGGTCTGAAACACCTCCTGCCAGGGCATTCCGATGCCCTCAAAAAGATTCCTGCGATATTTCACGCCAGTCTCCCGGAATTTTTGCAACAATCCGGGGTCTATATCTTTTAGCACACGACGGGAATCGGCCAAAGGTGTTTCGCCTCCTTTTTCAGCCGGAGTGAGACAGCAGAAAACAATTTTTTGTCCCCATACCCGGCTATACGAAGATTCGTTATGCATATTGATAGATCTGTCCTGCGGATAGGTGGTAGACAGATAAATATTTTTAATCGCGGCGGACAGCTCCTTTCGCGGAGAAGAACGAAAAAGGTAAGGCAGTGGGTCCGTGTTAAAACAGCTCATGAATGCTTTAAAATCAGCAGCTGTTTTGAGATTAAATCCTCTGAACAATACACCGCCATGTATTACCAGGTCTGCCTCAAAGGCCCTCCGGTTGGCCTGTATCCATTTTACCAGATCTCCGTCAGGTTCCGCAGACGTAATCACCAGTGGCATCAGCTGCCCGCTATGCAGTGGTTCCTGCCTTGTGGCAGGCACAGCAGGGTTTCCTGCCCTATCCGCAGGATAAGGCAGATCATTTAAAAGAATGTCTTCCATGGACCAGTTTGTGTTTAAATCGTGATGGAAAAGCTATTTGTTTCTGAGACTATCCAGAGGCCGGGTAGAGGCGGCTTTGGCAGACTGGAAGCTGACCGTGAACAAAGTGATAAAGGTGGCAACAATACCAGCCACCGCAAACATCCACCAACTGATACTGATACGATAGGCGAAGTCGTTGAGCCATTTGTTCATTGCCCACCAGGCAATGGGAGAGGCAATCACAAAGGCAATCAATACCAGCCTTATAAAATCTTTTGAGAGCAGGATCATCACGCTGGCGACACTGGCACCCAAAATTTTCCGGATACCGATTTCTTTTCTGCGTTGTTCTGCACTGAAGGCGGACAAGCCGAAAAGCCCCAACGACGAAATGACAATGGCCATGATCGCAAACGTCTGGATAATGCGGGACAAAGTCACTTCAGCTTCATATTGCCTCGCCACCTCACTGTCAAGAAAGGCATAATCGAAGGGAGTATCCGGCAGGTTATTGTGCCAGATCTCTTCAATTTTCCGGAGCGTGGCCAGATAGTTGTTGCTTTTCAGGCTAACGATAAGATGACCGATATCACTGTTTTCCGGATCGTGCATCAATATGAACGGATATATATCGCCATGCAGGGAATTATAATTGAAGTCTTTCATCACCCCCACCACTTCAAATTCCAGCGGCAGCGAATCACTTTGCTGGGAATAGATACGCTGGCCTACAGCTGTGGTGGCGGTCCATCCCATTTTACGGGCCATTGTTTCATTCAGTAATACCGTCAGAGAATCAGATTGCCTGAAGTCCCTCCCAGCCAACAGCCTGATACCTGTGGCCTTCAGATAATTTTCATCAGTGATAATAAACTGCGCATCTTTGGCGGCAGTAGGGTCTCCGCCACGGGTAAAGAAAGGCCAGTCATTGGTAACCTGCTGGCTTGGATAGCTATTGGCGCGGGCCACCGACAACACCTCTGATTGCTGTTGCAGGTCGGACTTGATAGCGGACATCCGGGCACGATTGTTATTGGTGTGAAACGTGAGGACCAGTTTTTGTTTTTTATCGTATCCCAGGTCTTTGTTCTTAATATAATTCAACTGGCTGTAGATGATCACAATTCCGATGATCAGCATGATAGACATCGAAAACTGGAATATGATCAACAACCGCCTCAGCCCGGCAGCTGACATCCGGTTACTGAAATCTCCCCTGATCACTTTGATAGCCTGAAAAGCAGACAGGTAGAAAGCCGGATAACTGCCCGCCAGGAAACCGGTAAATACCAGGATCAACAATAACAACAGCCAGATACGGTAGTTCAATATGATTGTCCAGCTGATAGCCGCCCCTGTAAGCCGGTTAAGATAGGGCATCGCCAGCATCAGCAACGCCAGTGCCAGCAATATACTCAGGAGCGTCATAATGGTGGATTCACTGAGGAACTGCCGGATGAAGTCCTGCTTGACTGCACCCATTACCTTTCGCACACCTACCTCTTTGGCCCGCCGGGAAGCGAAGGCAGTAGAGAGGTTCATAAAATTGATACAGGCGATCAACTGAATGAGAATGGCCACCAGCAGGAGCAGGTATAAAAATGTACGGCTGACCGGCTGTTTCATTTCGTTTTCATATCCGGTGGTAGTATGAATATTGCCCAGCCACTGGAGATGTAATTGTTTTTTCATCCCCAGTTGTTCCAGCCTGTTGCCACCGTATTTTTTTAAGAAGTCTGGTATTTTCGCTTCCAGTGCAGAAACGTTTGTCCCCGGAGCCAATCTCACGTATGTATGCACGAAGTTATGTCCGGCCCAGTCGTTGTCTGTCCGTACATCCCCTCCTATCCCCCCGCTGTTGAGGGTGATAAAGACGTTGCCACGGATATGGGATTGCCCCAGGCTTTCATCTACCACACCGCTGACGCGATAGCTCTGCCGTCCTTCCGCATTCTCTATTTGTATTACCTTCCCTATTGCCGGCTCGCCACGGAATATTTTGTCGGCAACATCTTTCAGTAATACGATCGTATTAGGCTCTTTCAATGCGGACATGGCATTACCACTGATGAAGTGGTAGTTGAAGATATCAAAAAACGTAGAGTCTGCATATACCACATCTTTTACATAGTACGCATTCTCCTGGTAAGCGAGCAGGTATTCTTTGACATCCCTGGTACCTACCAAACGGGTGAACTGCTGCACTTCCGCAAAATCAGCCTTCAATGCCGGCGCCACCGGAGGAGAGGTCGTGCCCAGTTTTACCTGGTCGCCGTCCGGGCCCAGCGTACTGGTAACACGATAGATATTTTCCGCGTGCTGGTGATACCTGTCGTAACTGAACATGCTTTGTATATAGAGGATGATATACAGGCAACATAATGTACCGGCAGACAGCCCAATAATATTGATAAAGCTGAAAGTTTTGTTCCTGGCCAGGTTCCTGAGGGCAAATTTTAGATAGTTCCTAAACATAAACATCGATTAACAACACAAATAAGTTAGCTTATATAACGGTAACGGTTATTGGGTTACACCCCGGATATCTGTAATATTTTCCTGTTGTCCTGTGGAATGACCTGCCGGTGTCTTAGTTGTTGTTCAAGGGCTTCCTTCACTTCTGCCACAGTAATACCGGTCATGCAACGGCTTGAGTAGGGACACGGGCTTCTCCAAATATAATCAATACAGGGGGCACAATGCAATTTTTTATTCAAATTAATATTGTTGGCATGTCCCCATATAATATCAGACGAAGATCCGTACAGTCCGACACCTGGTGTATCGAATGCGCTGCTGGCATGCAGGAAAGAAGACACCACACCGATAAAGCTATGGGCATGTTTCAGGATGCCCATGCCTTGCCGGAAGGTAGTCGCCCCTCTCAGGTCAACAGCGCCTTTCACCTGTTGTTCGGAGGGTAGCCCCAGCTGCAGGAAAGTATGGTCCGGCATGGAGGCTACCAGCTCTTCCCAGTATTCCAGCGGCCACATTTGGTTTTTGGACGTAATAGAGGTGATGTGTATGGCCACCGGTTTTTTGTAGGCTGCGAGCTTTTGTTTCGCCCATTCATCTTCTTCGGCCGTAAGGTACACCTGTACTTTGTTGGTATCCAGTTTCACCCGGAATATTTCTTCCGCTATTATCTCCGTAGCATGTTTACGCAGGAAGAGGCTGGGAAAAATCTGACCATAGTTGGGGATCAGGAAAGGCGCCAGTTTAAAATAGGATAAAAAGTAGGCCTTGATATTAGGCCAAAACTTATTTGACCTGACATCGTCGATATGCGGATTATGGCGATATACCTCCATGTGTGACTTCGATGTGCAATAGATGATGATTTTACAGGAAGGGTCCTGTTTTTTGAGTGCTTCAAAAGATGGCGTGGTCAGCAGCACGTCTCCCAGCCCTCCCCATGAAATAACGCGGATAGTTTTCCTTTTCATAAACAGACATTAATAGATGGCAAACAAAGTTTGATTAGTCATTGAGCGCCCATTCGAGCTCCCGGATAGCGCTTTCCCAGCAGCATTTTTCTTTGTGAAGAAACTTCAGCAGCATAAAATCCCTGTCGGGATGCAGTTTGCTGAATTCTTGTGTAAGCTTTTCTTCGATCAGCTGTGCATCTTCTTTGATAGCGCTGATCCTTTCCAGAATTTCCTGTTTTGTTTTCATAAAAGATGTTTGTGATAAGGGAGATCATATGCCAGGCTATTGCTGGATTTCTCTCAGTGCGTCTGTAATGTTGCTGATAATATGGTGACCGGCAGGCAGATCGAAGTAGCCGGAGCGGATATTTTCCTGCATCATGGCGGTAAACCATTGCATATCCATTTTAGGGAAGTAGATACCGTACTTTGCCAGCAGGTCTATAGACTTTTTGCTATCGTAGATGATTTGCCGGGGTGTTTGCAGCGACCGCTGCATCCAGATGTTCATCAGCTCCACTTCTTTTCGGTTACCGGCGGGGCCTTCATAGCTGGCCAGCTTCCTGTTGAAAGCGGCGGCATCAACAATGGCTATCCGGTATCCCATCTGTCGTAGCAGCTGTACGATAGCTGTCATGGAAAAACACTGCGGATTTTCAAGGTGCATACAGGGGCCATCGGGAGCAATCTTATCAAGGCTAAAAGCAACAATAGCCTGTGCAATGATATCCACATGGGAAAAAGAGACCTCTTCCCGGTAATTATCGGGTGCCTGCTGAAGCAGCAGGATTCCTTTCAATACCTGAAAGATGCGGTTTTCTCTATTGTTTTGCTGGAACCTGCCAGAGCGGGAGTCGGCTGCAATATGGCTTACCCTGTATATACAAACCTGCCCGCCTCCTGCCATGTATTCACGGATTAATTTTTCCGCCTCGAACTTGGTCCTTTCGTAGTTGGAAATAAAAGTCTGTCCGTAGTCGAAGTCATCTTCCCCGAAGCGCTTTTTTCCACCTGTCGCAGGCATACCACTGACCGCCAGTGTGGACACAAAGTGAATCTTTTTCTGTTTGCCGGTAGCAGCCAGTGTAATCACCTGACGGGTACCGCATATATTTGTTTTAGTAAGGCGGTTATATTCCCGCAACAGGTTCACGTCGGCGCCGGCATGCAGAATTACGTCCGCCTCTTCGGACAACATGCGATAGTCTTGTTCTGAAAGGCCGAAATGATGTTCTGACAGATCTCCGGGCAATACACCCACCCGCTGGTCCCAGTTGCGGGGCACGTGCCCAAAGTAATACTCATAGGCATTTTTCAATCGCCCTGCTGCCGGCAACTGTTCTGAATCCCTTACCAGGCAATAGATACGGCCCGTGCCTTGTTCCAGCAATTGCTCCAGCAGGTAGACACCCAAAAAACCGGTAGCACCTGTCAGGAAAACACATTTTTTTTCCGGCGGCAATATTGCTGGTGAGAGGTTGTACAATGGCTGTCCTACGGAAGGTATATTACTCTTCATAAAGGGCAGTGTTGTATCACGGAATACATACTGTTGTTTCTTCAACGCGCTTTTAAGCCTGTCAAAAAAATTAGCTGCTATCGCCCGTGCCATGTCGGCAGGGCAGTAATGCGGTTGATATTGGATATCTGCCACCAGCCGCGTTCCGATAAACCGGGCCGTTAGCGCTATCCGGTATTCCTGCTGGGCAAGGACACTACGGGGAGAACCGGGGTTAAAGTCGGCCGGCACCAGGGTCAGGGCCTGGTTACTAAACGATTCCGGGAAATGTCCCAGGTAGTTAAGCCTCACATCCGGCGCTTTTTCCCTGCCTTTCTTCCCGGCTATCGCCCAGAAAAGATTATAGTTATTGGCTATTGCTGCGTTTTCCCGGACCATTTCCGCGCAGTAGTGGACAGACAGTCTGGAGCGTTTCACCGTAACGGGCCAGGTGGTAGCCCACCATGCTACAGACCGGCTCAGGTCCGGGAGGTCGTCATGCCGCGGCCTGCCGTGGTATTCTGTATCGATGGTCAATATCGGTACAGCATATGTATCGAGCAATGCACCGGTAAATGCATACAGCAAAAGTCCTGTAAGTCCGGAGGCATCACCCTGCTGATCGAAGTGCATGAGCGCAGCGGATATATCTTCCGGCAACGACACATACAGCACTTCCACCAAAGGCTGGTCCGTATGCCCGATGTGGTGTACCGGCAATCTGTAGACAGGCAGCGAAGGAATTGCGCCAGGCACCGGGAACTTGTCCGTCTTCTTATCGGCTGCCTGGCTAAAAAAGCGTTCCAGCGCATCTTCCGCCGGCATGACCGGCCGGCTTCCGGTCAGCAGCTGTTCATAACAATCCAGCAATTCATTGAGGATAATATGCCAGGATACTACATCTACCAATAGGTGATGGGCAAGAAAATAAATATAGTCTTTCCCGTTATCATCGATAAACAAGTGAACAACAAACAGCCTGTTTCCGGCAGCCACTTCTTCTGTTAAGAGCGCAGCCACCTCCTGTACCTGTAATACGACCGGCCTTTCGGGGTCCAGTACGGTGGTGCGCAGGTGCACGTGGCCCTGCGGGCTTTCCAGGCCACCGTAACGCGCTTTGAGTCCGTAAAAGGAGCTGGTCAACTGTGGATGCCCTTCTGTCAGGCATTTCAGTGCTATGGATAGTTCACGGACGGCAACTTTTCCGGTAGCCTGCAATAATATTCCCTGGCAATAACTTTTGACGTCGAGGTGTTTCTGTTCCAATAAGCCGGCCTGTGACACTGTCAGCGGGAACGTTGTTTTCACCGGCATCACCGGAGTACTGCCTGGTAACTCCTTTACCGGCTCCAGCTCCAGGAACTTTCCATATTCCGGATTCCCGATAATATCGGATATACTTATTTTAAAGCCTGAGCGTTGCAGCCGGCCTATCAGCTGTATCGCCAGCAGGGAATCGCCGCCTGCTTCGAAGAAGTTTTCGTCAGGAGATGTTGCATTACGTCCCAGTATTTTAGACCAGGTCTGACCCACCAGCTCCTTCCAGGGTATTTCCCCCACCTGCTCCGGCGTTGTTATTGTGCTTTTATTTTCTTTCTTAAAAGAGGCCTTTAATTTGGGGAAATCGACCTTTCCGTTGGCATTGTAAGGCGCCGTTGTATAGAAGTTAAAAACGGCTGGTATTTTGTATTTCGGCAACCGCTCCTGCAGCCATCGTTTCAGGGTGGCCGATGTGAGCCGGGCATGGTCATGTAGCTGAACATATGCTTCCACAACAGGATGTCCGGGGTGTGTGGAGATATCTGCAATAACATTGGCTACTTCCGGCCGGGCATAGATGGCCAGTTCAATCTCCCCCAGTTCCACCCGATGTCCCATAATTTTCACCTGGCGGTCTTTCCTGTATAGGAATTCAAAGCTGCCATCATCCAGTTGTTTGCAGATATCACCCGTTTTGTAACAACGGATTTTTTCTCCTGCTATTTCCCGGACGTGGAACCTCTTTTCATTTTCAGCTTCATTATTGAGATATCCGGCGCTGACGCCAGGGCCTCCGATATAAAGTTCGCCGGTATCATCCTGTTTATTTTCCAGGAAACAAATTCCGCTGCCCAATGGCATGCCAAGGGGTACCGATCCCGTACCTGCAATGCGGGAGGCATCTGCGGGGACAGGAAATGCGAGGGCGCCAATGGTTGTCTCCGTAGGTCCGTAATGGTTATATAGCCGCTGACATATGGCCGTTCCCATGATAATGCCTACCATGTCCCAGCTGAGCTTTTCACCTCCCAGGACCAGGTGGCTGACTGGTTTTTCATAATGCTGCTGATGATTGATCAGCGACAATAAATGAGAGGGGGTTATTTTCAGCACGGAGACGCCTTCCGTTTCAATAATATGTCTGAACACAGCAGGATCTGTTGCTTCGGTCTTGTTCATGAGGCGTAGTGTGCCTCCTGCCATCAGGGCAACCAGCAGATTAGTCAGGCCCAGGTCTGCCGCGAAGGTAGAAACATGTGCAGCCACTACATATTCCGGGCGGCCCAGCAGCTCATAGATAGCTTCAGCATAATGCAGGACATTGCTATGGCGTATCTGTACAGCTTTGGGTTTACCCGTAGTGCCGCTGGTAAGCAGGATGTAGCAGGTATCAGGCACCGTTGGCACAGCGGACATTTCCGGTTGCGTTCCTGAGGGCATATGGTTACAGCAGGCGGCGAGGTCCAGCAGCGGTATGTTGCCCCAGGGCTCCGGGGCAGGATACCGGCTCAGATCAAGCAGAACGGCCGCTGCCTGTACCTCCATCATCTTGGTAATATTGACACCTGTTCCGTCTTCTTCATCCAACATCACCGGTATGGCGCCACACAGCAAAATCCCCCAGAAGCCAACAATGCTCTCCACATCTTTTCTGCTGACACAGGCAACCCTGTCCCCAACAGATATGCCATGCTTCCTGAGCCTGATTGCCAGGTCCTGCGCATACAGCCATGTTTGCTGATAGGTCAGCGAACGCGCGGCATCCCGGACAGCTATCGTGTCCGGCCATTTGATACAGGTGCTGGTGAAGAGGGAAACTAAATTTAAATGAGGTACTGACATCTCTTTTCACAATAGTTAACATAATTAAAACCATCCCGACGTGACACAGCTGCATTGTCAGGGATATGCCTGACGTGTTGGTCTTACCGAGACGATATCAAGGTTCACATTTCCCGGCAGGCTGACCAGGAAGCCGATGATTGCAGCAATATCATGCGGCTGGAGAATAGGGCCTATTTCCTGGCTATACCGCTCAAACCATTCCGCATCATAACCAGCGGTCTGTTGAAAAGATGTGGCGATCATCCCTGGTTCCAGCAACGTAACGCGGATACCCAGCGGCCCCAGCTCGCGCTGCATAGCGGTGGTAAGCCCTCTTGCAGCAAATTTGGTAGCGCCATATACAGAGTTAAAGGGTGACACGTTCCTGCCTATATTGGAGCCCAGCACGATAATGTCCAGCGGTTGCCCGACAGGGTTTCTGCCGGATGACAGCTGTTCTTTCATCATTTGGCCGGCTCCCTTCAGCTGATACAATAGTCCGCTGAAGTTGGTATCTATCAGGCTGCCCCACTCCCCTTCGTCCGCATTCAGAACAGTGCCAGGCAGTCCTCTTCCGGCACTGGCGACGAAAATATCAGGCAGTGCACCATATGCCTCCAAACATTTGTCCCTGCACTGTTCCATCAACGTTTTGTCCGCCACATCTCCGGGCACGCATACAGCAGTACCGGGAACAACGTTGTTAATATCCTGGCATAAGGCCTCTAATTTAGCAGCGTTCCTTGCATTCAGCAGCAATTTCACGCCCTTTCGGCTCAGGTCCTGTGCAACAGCCCGGCCCACGCCGGAACTGGCACCCGTTATGATAGCGATGCGATCATTCATTGACATTTCATTTAAAACTTTAAGGAATCCAAGACCTCACCTGACAGCAGGCATTTCTACCGTTTCAGGACACAGCTTGCCATAATCCATTCTGAACAACCTGTCTGCACAGTAGTAATATTTGTCATCGTGCGTAATAGCAATGATAGTATAACCTATCCCTTTCAATACGGGGATGATCTCGGTATAGAATTTTTTTCTGAAGTACGGGTCCTGGTCCGCCGCCCATTCATCCATTACCAGGATAGGCTTATTTTCCATCAGGGCAACAATCAATGCCAGGCGCTTTCGTTGCCCGGTAGAAAGGTCCGTTGTGGAAAGCCGCCTTCCCTTCAGCGTTACTTTCCCTTCCAGTTCAAACAGTGATAAATAGTACTCCCATTGCTGCTGATCAAAATCCGCTACGCCATACAGTTCATTGAACAGATAAAAATCACTGAATACCACCGAAAAAAGGCCGCGGTAGGCTGTATGATAACCATCTGTCACCTGTACACCGTTCAGCATTATTTCCCCTGCCACATGCTGATATAACCCCAGTAATGTGTTCAGGAAAGTAGACTTTCCGCTACCATTACTGCCGTAGATAAAAATGACTTCTCCCCTGGACACCTCCAGATCAACCGGCCCCAGTGCGAAAAAGCGATCTTTATCCCCATATTGAAATTCCAGGTTGCGGACAACAATAGACTGGAAATCTTCTTTTCTGAAACCAACCACCTCTTCGGGGTCCTGCTGTTGCACACTTTCCAATTCCTGCTTCAGTGTGGTGAGATGTTTTGCCGCTACGCCAGCACGGGCAATCCCCGGCAGCAGCACCATGATCGTTTCGAGAGACCCTAACAGGTAAAACAGGGTAAACACAAAACTTACCGTATTACCCGCACTGATATGCAGTATCAGGCTAAAGAAAAGCAATACCGCAGCAATCAGAATATAGAAAAGTACCTGACCGGTCATCTGGTTGTTGATAAAACCGGAGAAAGCTTTCATATTACTATCGTAAGACTCCTGTGCGACAGGGATTACGTTCTGGTGATATATTTCATTGCCTTTTACCGGTTCCACAAAAATCTCCTTGAAACCATACAGTACTGCATTAACACTTTCCTCAAACCTGTTCTCCAGCTCCCGGGACCGGTTGAAGTGCCGGACATTCCTCCTGGCGCTCAGGTAATACACTGTGACACCGACCGCTGCCACCACCAGCGTGATCAGGAACAGGAGCAGGGAAATGGAAGACAGGTATACAAAACAGGACAATGCCAATATGGAAGAAGAAAAGAATCCGATAATATTGAGGGAAGCATCTGTCAATACCTGCACATCTCCCAGGATAGCAGTATGTATCTCCGGCTTACGCCGGATGATCTGGTGATAGCCAGCCTTCAGCGCCAGCGTAAATATCTCTTTGCGCAGGCTCCAGAACACTGACTGCGCCAGGTTGATAATCGCCAGCGAAAGCGCTCTCCTGATCCATATGTACAATAAGATGACGGCCGCAAATATGGCAATATAACCTGCACGGGACTCCTCAAAGTCGCCTGCAATCAAACGGGAAATAACCTTGGTGATAAAGTTGATAAATAAAAAATTAAACAACCCGGAAAGTATTCCCCAGACGATGTATTTAACAAGTCGTAACCTTCCAATAACCGGTAATATTATTTCAAGTAACTTTTTCATGCATCTACTTAAAAAATCCTGAATTAATGAGCGTATTATCCATTCACCTCTTCCGTCACTGCTGCCGGGCTTTTGGCATACAATATTTCCTTTTCTCCATACAAACGTTCCGCAATAACGCCCCTGTTCCGGCATTCCTCCACCAGCATATTGGACTGAACAATAGGATTAGACGCAGCCGTATACCTCACGGTACTGATAAATTCCAGCCACGGCTCCATGCCCATGGCATAGACATATACTTCTTTCGGACGGAAAGTGTCGACGAGATGTATCCCTTTCCCAAAGTCTGAACCGGCCAAACGCCTGGACTGGTCTTTATCACGGGCTAGTTCTTCCGGCATCAGCGGGCCATATAGCCAGGAAAGCGGGGCACCGTCGCACTCCATGCCGAGGAAAATCACATCAATGTCTCCGGTAAGGCGGTGTACATGTTGATACAACCTGGATTCCAGTACCCTGGAATCTGCGGCAAACAGAAATGAGTAATCGTTTATCTCAACATGGTAGCAGGTTTTGGCCTGTATGTTCAGATCGCTGTGTTCACCGGTAAAAGGAATACCGGTAATTACGCAATCGCCTAAACGGACCGTTTCCATGTCATCAAGCTCTATCACCTGGTGAAAGCCGGCGGCATTAAACACCAGCTTCAGGTTAGGGTCCTGCAGTGCGCCGGTAGTCGTTCTGGGAACAACAATATTTTTAATACGGTGCCGCAGGGAGAGCAGGGTTTCAAACAAAATATGGTCCTGGTGATTGTGAGTTATCAGTACATAATCAATTGTGTCAGGAATATCTACATCAGAAAAATGGGATACGCTGGACTCATATCCATAATAGCTGATGAGTGGGTCCACCAGTATACTCACACCTTGTGTTTCTATCAGGATACAGGCATGTCCGAAATAACGCATCCTTACCGCCGGCCCTTCATAGGGTCGATAGGGTGGATGTTCTTCCTTTGTAAAGAAGGTATCAAACAGTTTTCTGTCAGCAGCTGTCACACCCAATAATGCCGCCACCTCATCAATCGGTCCCGGAATTCTTTTCATCCGGCTCAGGGCATCTATACCCGGATGATCAAAAGGAATATCCAGGTGTAATACGCCAGGCGCATCGATCCGTGGTGTACTCAGGCAAAAAGGCCGCTCGTCATTTTCGGTCACCCAAAGTGCCAGGCTTTGCGACCGCTGATCGTAAAATTCGCTTTTATACAATAATGGTTCAAAGAAACGAAAAGAAGGCTTGTTATTGAGATCATAGGTCAGCTCCACATATCCTTTCAATATTTCCGGTACTTTTTCATACAGACTTTCCAGTGAATGACCTTTCGCCTCTTTTTCCAGCATACTGTTCAGCTCGCGGATAGCTTCCGCCAGCCGGAGCAATGGCGCCTGTTCCTTTATGGTGTTTTCCTTTAACGCCTTGATTTCTTCTACTTTGGATTCTTTGTAATCCATGAACGGGCCTCCGAGCATTTTGGGATTCAATACAGCCGCAGCATGTATTTGCGGCGCCTGGATGTATGAGTTCATAATCTTCAGATGCCTTCCCTGCACATTCATGGCAGCTGTAGCAGGGGAAATCAAATGAGACCATGCATACCATCTTCCTATCAGTGGTTCAAATACAACATTGGGCCTGAGATAATACAGATCTGTATTCATAACAAACAAATTAATAGTGACGATTTTGATGTTAATAATGATTGACGGTCATGTTGTCCGGGATAGCTTTTACAGGTAGCTGCGGATCATACACGATACTATGAAGCATAGCGATATACATAGCTTTCAGCTTTCTGCGCATGCTGCTATCAAAAACAGCCGGGTTAAATATAAATTGCACTTCGGTACAACCCTTGTATTCATTGACATTGATACCCAACACCGCACGCATGTCCACTGCTTCTTCCCTGTCATCGTCCTGCTCTGCCGTCCTATTGGCTTCCAATGTTTTCATATAGTCATAATTGTGGTAGTTAAAGAAAACATGGTCATTCATAAAATCATCTGAAGGAATAATACCGGGTAGTTCATCTATCAGTTTGCGGAAGGGATACAAACTGTTGCTCAGGTCTTCCATGAACCCCTGTTGTATCTTGCGTACATATTCCAGCAGCGGCAAATTGTTGTCTGTCTGCGTTCTGATGAATATCACATTTACAAAATAACCTATCAGGCTGCTGATATCCAGCGTTCCGAACTGCCCTGCATTCCTGGATGAAACGGGCATGGCAAAAGTACCGTCTTCCTTTCCTGTAAACCGGTACAACAGCAGCGAGAGAGCCCCCATCAACAAACCGGCCGGTGTGAGGTTATTTTCCCTGTTGAATCCGCACATATCAGTGTACAGCTGTCCATCGATGGTAAAGATTGTACGTATATCCGTTTCTGTTGCTACCGCTTTTTCGAAGCCTACAGCAGAAAGATCCAGATATGGGTTAAATCCTGCCAGTTTTTTGGTCCAATAGTCTTTTTGCCGGCGGCCTTCCGCTGAGTCAACAAAATGTTTTTGCCATTTTGTAAAGTCCTGGTACTGGCAGGGCAGCGGCGGTAATGCTGATCCGCCATGCTGCAGTTCCTGTTCATACAGAGAAGACAATTCCCGCAGCAGGATACCATCGGAATAACCATCTGTAATGGCATGATGCAATATGAGCACTACCAGAAAACTACCACCTGGCAATTGGTACACCTGCGACTCAAAGAGTGGTGGTTTACCCATGTCGAACTTTTTATGATGCGCCTGGCTAATGACAGCAGCCCTGGCTGCATCATCTTCCAGCACCTTCACCTGTGGATATGGGTGAGAAGCTTCTTCTGCCGGCAATATCCATTGCCGGACACCTGCGGCTGTCCGGACAAAACCGGTACGAAGCACTTCATGCCTTTCTGTAATTTTTTCCAGCGCTTTGTGAAAAGCCGGTATATCAAGTTGCGGCGTCTCATAGCAGGACACTACCGCATCTACCTTTACCTCCCACTCAGAAAAGAAAAACAGTTGGTTATAGGAAGCGTTCAACAGTGTGCCTCTTTCTACTGTGGTCACTACTGGCAATCCCGCCACAGCCGCAATCTCCCGCTGTTCTGCCGACAAAGTATGAATAAGCATTTCGAGATGACGGCGGTAGCTCTCCACCAGCGATGCTATTGTAGCGGCATCATATTGTTGTTGACTGTAACGCACAGAAAGTTCCATATTTCCTGCCACCACGATTCCGGTGACGTCCAGCAAAGTATCCCGCTGCCGGTCCGCCGGCGTCTCCTGTCCATGATAGGCGCCGCTGAAGCTGAACAGTGACGCTCCGTCCTGTGCCGTGCCTGCACCCGAGCCAAAGTCTCCCAGGTAGTTGAAACTGATTTCCGGCGCCAGTTTGTAAGGATGTCCCGTAACATAACGAAGGATACCATAGCCTATTCCTTTTCCTGGTATGCCCTGCAGCATTTCTTTCACCGCTATCAGCTGCTGCACCATATCGGTGGCATAACGCATGTCCAGCACTACCGGATAAATGCTGGTAAACCAGCCTACTGTCCGGGTAACGTCCATCTCTTCTCCTATATATTCACGGCCATGGCCTTCCAGTTGCAGCAAGACGGTTGATGTATTAAACACTTCCTGCATCGCCAATCCCAATGCCGTCAGCAGGATATCATTGGTTGCTGTATGGTAGGCTTTATAACAGCGTGTCAGTAAGTCATTTGTAAGCTTTGTGTCCAGCACGAAGGAGCAGGCTGTCATGTCCTGTACTTTATTGGAACCGTCAGGATGATCTACCGGAAGCGGTGTCACTGCGGTTGCTTCCACTGCCGACCAGTAAGCTGCTTCCTCCGCCAGGGCAGTGCTGTCTGCATAGCGGTACAGCTGCTGTTGCCAGTCACGGAAGGAGTCTGTCTTTAAGGGCAGCGCCGTTGTTACACCGCTGCGGTATTGCTCATACAACGCCGCAAGGTCATCGAACAGGATGCGCCAGGAAACGCCATCTATCACCAGGTGATGCGCCACCAGCAGCAAACGGTCCTTGTCTGTTCCGCGGAACAGGGCCGCCCGGAACAACGGGCCATTCTCCAGGTCGATAGTGGACTGCATGCGGTCACAGATGGCGCCAAATGAAGTGTCGTCTGTCCAGTCATGTACTTCCAGTAAACAGCCCTGCTCACCGCCCAGGTTCTCCTGTTCCCATACCCCGGCCTTGTGACGGTATACCATCCGCAGCGTATCATGATGCAGCAACAAACGGTCCAGCGATGCACGCAAGCTGGGTTCTGACAAACGCTCCCGGCTTTCCAGCAACACAGACTGGTTGTAGTGGCCCCATTCGGAGGAGGTCTGCAAAAACCACTGTTGTACAGGACCTAGTCCTGTCTGCCCTGTAACGGTGGACTGGTCTGCCTCCCGCGTAAGCGGCTGCATACTGCAGGCCAGCTCCGCGATCACAGGGCTGCGCATCACATCCTGGATGCCCAGCATGTATCCCCGCTGTTTCAATCGGGACACGATCTGTATCGACTTGATGGAGTCTCCTCCCAACAGGAAGAAGTCATCATAAATACCCAGCGGGCTTTTCTTCAACACCTCTTCAAACACAGCGATCAGCTGTATCTCTTTATCATTACGGCCGGATACATAAGCCACGTCCGACGTGTGCAGTACCGATTCCGGCGAAGGCAGCGCCTGACGGTCTGTTTTTCCATTCACCGTTACCGGGAAGGAAGCCAGCGATATAAAATGATGCGGCACCATATAGGACGGCAAACGGGAAGACAGATAGTCGCGGACAGCGCGTACATCGTGGCCAGTGCCTTCCAGGTAAGCCACCAGCGCTGCGTCGCCGCCTGCGCTGGTCCACAGTTTCACCACTGCGCCGCTGATACCTTCATACGATTCCAGCACATGTTCTATCTCACCGGTTTCTATACGGTAACCGTGTAGTTTCACCTGCGCGTCCATACGTCCGCCGAATTCCACGTTCCCGTCGGACAGCCAGCGCCCAACGTCTCCTGTACGGTACAAACGTTCCCCTGCCTGGTAGGGATGGGCAATGAAACGCTCCGACGTAAGATCGGGGCGGTTCAGGTAACCCTGTGCCAGCCCTGCTCCTCCAAGGCATATCTCACCATAAACCCCTACCGGCATCAGCTGCTGGTCTTTGTTCAAAATGTAGACCTGCGTATTGGCAATCGGTTTACCAACAGGCACACTGCTATAAGGAATACCACTACCCTGTTCCACCCGGAAAATGGTGGCGCAGATACTGGACTCAGCAGGGCCATAGGCATTATAGTAAGTGCCATGGGACGAAAACGCCATCGCATCTCCCATGATGGCCGCTTCTCCCGCTGTGATCAGCTTCCTGAGGCCAAGCCGGGAGGCATCCAGCAGTTTCAGGTAAGCCGGAGGAAGGGTCGCTATATCTATTTCATGCTGATGGATGTATGCTTCCAGTAATTCAGGGGTCTTCCGTCTTTCTTCATCTATCAAGTGTAAGGTACCACCTGCCAGGATGATGATAAATATCTCAGAAACAGCAGCATCAAATGAGGGAGATGCAAACTGTAATCCTTTTTCATAATGACTGATACCAAAGGCCGCACGTTGCGCGTGGATAGTGTTGACGATCGCATGATGTTCTATCACCACACCTTTAGGCGTACCGGTAGAACCAGAAGTATAGATCACATAAGCAGCCGTGGTGGCGCTTACTTCCGGCAGCCGTCCTGCTGCCGGCATCGTATCCAGTTGCAGGTCCAGCGCGATCAGCGCACCGCTGTAGTGTTCCAGGTTAAAGATGTGGTCTGCCTCCGTGATCAGCACTTGTATGCCCGCATCGCGGATAATAAAGGAACGGCGCTGTTCCGGGTATTCAGGATCTATCGGCACAAAGCAACCACCTGCTTTCAAAATACCCAGGATGGCCACTATCAGCCGGTCGGAGCGGCCCATTAAAATCCCTACCCGCTCTCCGCGTTTCAACTGGTGCGCTTGCAACAGATAATCCGCCAGCCGGTCGGACCGTTCATCCAATACGGCGTAACTGAGCGTCTCTTCCATGAATACCAGCGCCGGCGCATCCGGACGGGACTGTACCTGTTCGCGAAAAAGGCTTACCAGCGTATCTCCCCGGGGATAAGCAACAGTGGTGGCATTAAATGTTTCCAGCAATAGCCGGCGTTCTTCTTTCCCTATATATTCAAGGGAAATCACGGCAGTATCTATATCTTCCAGTATGCCATCAATGAGTGTGGTCAGATGCATCATCAGGCGATCTATCTGCGCGCTCTCATAAACAGCGGTGTTGTAATCAAACTTTATTTCAATATTCCGGTGATGGGAAATCGTTAGCATGAGGTCATAATTCGCCCGTCCAAAAGCACCTCCGGACATCACCGACAAACCCTTAAAACTATCGATGCGTTCTTCTATAGCTTCTACTACGGGGAAGTTTTCGAAGACCAGCATATGGTCCATCAGGTTACGCCCAAGTGTACTGGCTGCCTGTATTTCCGCCAACTGCATGTAGTGATGGTCTGCGCTATCGATCCACATCTGTTGCACCGTTTTCAGTAGGTTACGCACTGTCAGGGTTTTTCCCGGCTGGATACGTACCGGTATCCCGTTACTGAACAGGCCGATCATTTCCTCTACCCCTTCCAATTGCGCCGGACGTCCTGATACCACTGTACCGAAGACAACATCCTCCCTGTCATTGTACTTACCCAGTAATATACCCCAGGCAGCCTGGATGAAGGTACTCTCTGTAATACCCTCTGCGATACACAGCTGCCGGATAGCCTCTCTTCTGTTGCCCTCCAATACCAGCATCTTATGCAGGTTACGGTACCCTTCCCCACGCAATGCCGCTTTAGGCAATGTACTCACGGTATCATATCCTTCCAGGTAATGCCGCCAGTATTCCCGCGTATGGTTACGGTCCAACCCTTCCAGCCATTGTATATAGCCTGAGTAAGGATATACACGCCCCAACCCAGCAGGACGGCCAACCTTCAGGCTCTCGTAGATCTGGAAAAACTCTTTCACCAGGATGCTCACACACCAACCATCCATGATGATATGATGATGACTCCACACAAACTCATAAACATCCTCTTCCAATGCGATCACCGTCAGTCTCATCTGGGAACCTTTATGCAGGTCGAAGCCCCGCAGCCGGTCCTGTTCACGGTACAAGCTTACAGCCGCCTCACTTTCTCCCGATGGATGATACACGGAAAAACCTTCCCGGATATCAGTACACACTACCTGTAACAGGCGCTCTCCGTAATGTTGCGTAAAATGTGTCCGCAGCACGGCATGCCGGGACACCAGCGTATAATAGCTTTGCTCCAGCAAAGACAGGTCCAGCAGCCCTTTCAGACGGTAGCTCATCTGTTCGAAGTACAGCGGAGAACCGGGAGATGACAACCAATGGTAGTACAATCCTTCCTGGAAAGGGCTCAACGGGTATATGTCTTCCACTGCTTTCTCCTGCTGCAGCCCCATCACCTGATCTACTGTCAGCGATGTATAACTCAGGTCTACCGGTGTCAGTTGCCGGCGCGTGGTACCCGACAACCGGTCCGCCAGCCATTCCAGGTGACGTTGCAGCGCTGCCGACAGACGGCTTATCGTAGCCGCCTCAAATTGTTCACGGCTATAATCGATGCTTAAACGCAATACGTCGTCTGCCACCATACCGCTGACTTCCAGCAGCAGGTCCCGCTGCCGGGTGCCAGGCATCTCCCTGCCACGGTGGGCACCGGAGAAGGTAAAGGCAGAAGGCGATGCTTCCGATTGTGAGACTGTTCCGAAGTCGCCCAGATAATTGAAACCTATCTGCGGCTGTAGCTGATAAGGACGGCCACACAAGTAACGAAGGATACCGTAACCGATACCTTTGCCCGGTACCCGGTGAAGGCTTTCCTTCACCGCTATCAGCTGCCGTACCGGATCACCGGCATAGGCAAGGTCCAGCAATACAGGGTACATCGTAGTGAACCAACCCACGGTCCGCGTGACGTCCACGTCACTGCCAATATATTCACGTCCGTGACCTTCCAGCCGCACCAGTATTTCTGTACTGCCAAACACTTCCTGTACTGCCAGCCCCAGGGCCGCCAGTAAAATATCATTGATCTCTGTTCCGTAAGCCTGGTAGCAGCGCGTCAGCAAACATTCCGTTGTGGCAGCTGATAACCGCACGCCCACCGTTTCAATATCCTGCATCAGGTTACTGCCTCCTGCATGGTCCGGTACAAGGCCGGCCACTGCACGGTTTTCAATGGCATCCCAATAAAGCGTTTCCTGTTGCAGGGCATCGCTCGCCGCATAGGCCTGCTGTTGCTGCTGCCAGTAAAGGAAAGAATCTGTCTTCGCCGGCAAGTTGGCGGAAGCGCCCATTGACAATGACTGATAAACGGAAGACAGGTCTTCCAACAGGATACGCCAGGACACAGCGTCCATCACCAGGTGATGGACCACCAGCAGCAAACGGTCTTTGCCTGCTCCACGGAACAGCCCTGCACGCAACAATGGCCCTGTGGAAAGATCTACAGAAGATTGTATACGCTCACAATCGGCAGAGAAAGCTGCTTCATCCTCCCATGTCAATATTTCCAGGCTACAGCCCTGATGTTCGTTTTTGTTTTCCTGTTCCCAGCCGGACGCGGTTTCACGGAATACCATCCGCAGCGCGTCATGATGCTGCACCAGCCTGTCCAGCGTAGCTTTCAGTACCAGTTCAGACAGCGGTTCCCGGCATTCCAGCAATACGGATTGATTATAATGGGCCACCTGTTCCGGGTCTACTGCAAAAAACCAGTGTTGAACAGGGCTCAGAGGAATCATGCCACTCACCGGCGACTGGTCCACCTGATGGTCCAGCACTTTCACACAACCTGCCAACTCAGCGATGACAGGGCGTTTCATGATATCCTTTACCGTCAGTCCCATACCCCGTTGTTTTAACCGAAGTATGATTTGAATAGATTTGATGGAGTCACCACCCAACATAAAGAAGTTGTCCAATATGCCAATGCCCTGTTTCTTCAGCACTTCTTCAAATACAGCTATCAAAACAGTTTCCGTTTCATTACGGGCGGCAACATATGTCTTACCGGATGACCGGTCGTCCGTTTGGGGCGCAGGCAGCGCATGACGGTCTGTTTTACCATTTACGGTCAGTGGGAAGACCGGTACGGAGATCAGCTGCTGCGGCAGCATATAAGCAGGCAGGCGTGTACTCAGGAAGGCCCGTACCTGCTCTGTGTCATGACTGTCTCCTTCCAGGTAGCCTACCAGCAACACTTCCCCGTCTGCCTGCGGCCACGCTTTCACCGCACAGGCTGTAACGCCGGGACAAGCGCTCAGCGCATGTTCTATCTCCCCTGGTTCTATCCTGTAGCCCCGTACTTTTACCTGATCGTCTATACGGCCCTGACAAGCCAGTTCTCCATTCGCCTGCCAACGGCCACTGTCACCGCTGCGGTATAAACGTTTGCCTTCACGGTAAGGATGGGCAATAAATTTCTCCTCCGTAAGGTCCACCCGGTTCAAGTAACCACGTGCCAGCCCAGCCCCTCCTATGCATATTTCTCCATAGACACCTACCGGCACCAGTTGCCCGAAAGCATCCAGGATACAGATTTCCGCACCACTGACCGGTTTGCCGATCAATACAGGCCCTGAGGCCTCCAGCTCTTTTACCACGCAGCCCACTGTTGTCTCCGTAGGGCCGTACTCGTTATATACCCGCATGTGGTTGTTCAGCCGTTTTAATGCCGCCACATGTTCCACCATCACCGATTCTCCTCCCAGTATCGCACAACCTATACCGCTGGGGCCTACATCCAGCGATTCCAACAGCCGTACATGCGAGGGCGTTAGTTTGATGCAGTCCACCCCGCTGTCAATGCCAAGGCAATGTTGCAGTATATCCGGCAGCTCTTTTTCCTGGCCGTAAACATATACCGTAGCCCCGCTGATCAGCGGGCAAAAGATACTTGTCACTGTCAGGTCGAAGGACAAGGAAGTAAACAGCGGAAAATTGCCACGGACAGCCTGCCCGGACACGTAATAATCGCAAGCCCATTGCACATAATGCGACAGGCTGCCGTGTGTGATCTCACAGCCTTTGGGGTTGCCCGTGGATCCTGAAGTATATAATACATAAGCCAGCTGCGTGGCAGTAACTGTTTCCAATGGTTTAACAGCGCCCACATCATTCGACTGATGCCTGAATGCTTCGATTATCTGTTCATCTACCAGTACCTTGCAGTTGCTGCCCTGCCGGATGTAGTTAATCCTCTCTGCCGGATATTCCGGGTCTATAGGTAAATAGGCAGCGCCAGATTTCAGAATACCCAGTATGGTAATAATCTGCCATTCACTGCGGGGCAACATAATTCCGGCCAGGTCGCCATTCTGCAGTGCATAATGCACTTGCAGCCAGGCAGCGAAACGGCTGGCCTGCTGGTCCAGTTCCTGGTAGGTCAATTGTTTTTCACCGAATATAACAGCGATAGCGTCCGGGGATGCCTTTACTGTTTTTTCAAACAAGGATACTACCGTATCAGTGGATGACCAATGATGATCTAACGTGTTAAAGATATCCAGCAACTGTTTTTCTTCCTGTTTGTCTAACATCGCCTGCCGGGCAACAGGAAGCTGTGGCGCCGCAACAACCCCTTCCAACAGCCGGACGAAATGATCAGCCATCCGCTCTATTGTATCCCGGTTGAAAATGTCCAGGCTATACTCCAGGCTTAACAACATTCCGTTACCCATCGCCTCCATATTGAAGGTGAGATCAAATTTGCTGATAACATGTGTTGTGTCATCATAAGCATTCACCTCCAGCGAGTCAAATTTTCCAGCCGGCTGTGCGGCGGCCGTTTGCTGCAAGGAAAGCATCACATCAAACAATGAATTGCGGCTCATATCGCGATGGAGCTCCAGCTCCTCTACCAGCTTATCAAACGGAAAAGCCTGATGACTGTACGCCTCCAAAGTGGTTGTCTTTACCAATTGCAACAGCTCGTGGAAACTGCCGGCAGGATCGAACTGTAACCGCAGCGGCAGGGTATTGACATAAAAACCGATCTGGTCTTTAAGATCAGCATGCTCCCTTCCGGCAACAGGCGTACCAATAACAATATCCTGTTGCGCGGTATATTTGTACAGCAATAGATTCACCGTTGCCAGGAGCCCCATGAACAAGGTTGTTCCTTCTTTCTGCATCAGCCGTTTCATACCGTCCATCACAACAGGCGATATCTCTCTTCTTACAAGACTTCCTCTATAGGTTTTCACAGCAGGACGTGCATTGTCGCCAGGTAACAATATCACTGGTATCCCGCTGCGGAACTGTTGCATCCAATAGTCCCTGTGTTCTTTCATCCCGTGGGTATCCAGGCATTCCTGTTGCCACGCCGCATAATCCCTGTACTGTATTCGTAGTGGCGGTAATTCCACCGGTTGTCCCTGCACTGCTCCATTGTACAATGACAACACTTCCTTCATCAGGACATCCATAGACCAGGCATCGCTGATAATATGGGCCATTGTATAAACGAGCACCCATTTGTCGCCGTCTGTTTTCAACAGTACGGCCCGTACCAGCGGTCCCCTGGAAAAGTCGAACCGGAAAGTAGTTTCCCATTCTGCAATTCTTCTGATCTCCTCCTGCAGGTCCGCGATACCGGTCAGATCTCTATAAATTACTTCAAAGCCAAGTTCTTCCTGTGTCAGCACAAATTGCCGCAGTTCCCCACTATCATCCATCCGGAAAACGGTTCTCAGCACCTCGTGTCTTTCGATAACACGGTTCAATGTTTGCGTCATCACCTCAATGTCCAGTTGACCATTGATCACAAATCCATTGGTGATATTATAGGCGCTGTCTCCACCTTCCAGTTGCCCCAGCACCCAAAGGCGCCGCTGCGAAGAAGACACCACGTAACTCTCCTGCTGCGGCAGGTGCGGGATCATTTCATAATCCGCATCCGCCGAACGTTCCTTCAGATAAGCAATCAGCTCCTGCTTCCGTCCTCTTATCTCCTGCAACAATTGTTGAGGGATGCTGTTGAGATCTGCATGAACTTTCAGTTTATCTTCTTCCGCAAGTTCAATAACAATATTGCTTTGTATCAGCCTGTCAATTAATTCAGTTATCATAGTGCTAGAGTGTGAAATTTTTCTCTGAAATAAGATTATCCTCTGGTTCTCCCTGTTTGTTCCGCAACCATTCCGTCCGTTGTATCTCTTTTCCGATTTCCCGGATGGTAGCTTTCCCGAAGAACTCTTTCACTTTAATGATCACGTTGAATTCTTTATGCAGTTGGGCCAGTAACTTCATGGCATTGAGGCTATGACCGCCCAGTGTAAAGAAGTTATCTTCCACGCTGATTTTTTCGATACCCAATAATTCCCGCCAGATCTGCAATACTCTTTCTTCCAAAGGTGTTCCAGGTGGCACATAGGTTTTTTCCGGTGACTGGTCCGCCAGATAGTAGGCCAGTAAACGCTCTTTATCTGTTTTTCCATTAACAGTCATAGGTATGGCAGGCAACTGCAGCACATGGGACGGGACCATAAATTCAGGCACGAGAGCAGCCAGGTATAATTTCAGTGCCTCGGGGTCGATTGTTTTTTTGCCGGTCACATATGCTACCAGGTATTTGCTACCGGCGTCTCCGGCAGCTATTACCACCGCCGCATCTATTTCAGGCCTGTCCTGCAACAGGGTTTCTATTTCACCCGGTTCCACACGGTATCCCCTGATCTTGATCTGGTCATCCATGCGGCCGAGGAAAACGATTTCCCCATCCGCCTGCCAGCAGCCGGCATCTCCGGTTTTATACAGGCGCTCTCCCGGTACCCGGGGATCAGGCACAAACTTCGCCGCAGTAATGGCGGGTTGATTACGATATCCCTTCGCCACTCCTGCACCGCCAATGTAGATTTCCCCACGGACTCCCGGAGGACATAACCGCAACGCATGATCGCAGATCAAAATGCGGGTATTCGCCACAGGTTTTCCTATCAGCACCGGTCCTTCTCCATTCAGCTCTTTCACCACGCAGCCCACGGTCGTTTCCGTAGGCCCGTACTCGTTATATACCTTTATTCCGGGACTGATATTTTTCAGTATCCTTACGTGTTCACTCTTTACCTCTTCACCTCCTACAATGGCACATTTCATGGCAGAAGAAGATACCGGCAGGTCTTTCAGGATATTAATATGGGCAGGTGTCAGCTTAATGCTCTGTATACCGCTTTCACTACTGAAGCTGTGTGCCAGTACCTGTAGCAGGTCCTCTTCCTGTCCGTAGATATGTAAAGTACGCCCGGTGGTAAGGGAGCAAAAAATACTGGTAACCGTCAGGTCGAAAGAAACAGATGTAAACAGGCCAAAATCCGCACTACACCCATCTTTAAAATAGTAGCTATTGGCCCACTGGATATAATTCGCCAGACTGGCATGTGAAATCATACATCCCTTTGGCTGGCCGGTGGAACCGGAAGTATAAATAATATAAGCTGTACTGTCAGGCGTTGCAGTATGGGATGTCCGCAGCACCGGTATATTGTCGCCCCGGAAATGTTGTATCTCTTCCTCATCGATTACCAGCCGGCAGTTTCCATCCCTGGTGAGGTATTGTATCCGTTGTTCCGGGTAGGTGATATCGATGGGCAGGTAAGCAGCGCCGGCTTTCAGTATCCCCAGTATAGAAACGATCAGCCATTCATTACGTGGCAGTTTTATTCCTACCAGGTCGCCCGCTTTTACGCTGTGTTTTGCTGTCAGGTAAGCAGCCAGTGCGATAGCCTGCTCATTCAGCTCGTGGTAGGACAGCAGGCCGCCCTCAAATGTCAGTGCTGTCTGGTCCGGTGTTGCTGCCACACAGGCTTCAAACATCTCCATGACTGTCAGATAAGGAAACGTTGTTGCGGTATCATTAAACCCGGCAGTCAACAGTATTTTTTCGCCGGAAGAAAGGATGTCAATATCCCCGGTCCTGATATCAACATCAGCTGCCATCTGCCGGACAATCTGCAGCAGGTGCTGTTTCACCTGTAACATCAACTGTTCCGTATATACGGCACCGTTATAACTGAACAACAGTTCCGTGGCCGTACCCGGATGGATAGTGATTGTCATGTCATAGTTAGACCTGTCAAATCCGTCAGCAGCTATAAACGTCCAGTTACTGGCAGCACTTTTCCTTTCCACGTTATCTTTTACGATAGCCGTTACCGGGAAATTTTCAAATACCAGGATGTGGTCAAACAGGTTTCTCCCTAATGTAGTGGCCGCCTGTACCTCGGCCAGTTGTACGTAGTGATAGTGGCTGCCCATGGTCGCCGCCTGTTGCATTTTCTTCAGCAGCGCCAGTACCGTTTCATCTTCAGAAAGACGGACCCTCACCGGTACCGTATTGCTGAAGAGACCGATCATTTCTTCTATACCTTTCAGCTCTGCCGGTCTTCCTGATACTACAGCACCGAACACCGCGTCATCGGTGTTATTATACCTATTCAGCAATATTCCCCATGCGGCCTGGATAAAAGTACTTTCAGTAATTCCTGTTGTCTGGCATATATTTCTCACGGAAGCCATCAATGTGGCGTCCAGTTGCAGTACCTCCCGGCATCCACGATGGTCCTCCTCCCTCGCTTTCATACGGGGCAATGTAGCAGGCGTATCATATACATTCAGATAGTTGCTCCAGTAAGACAACGCTTCTTCCCTGTTCACATTACTCAACAGCTGTATATAGGTAGCATATGGATGCACTTCCGGTAACAACGGACGGCCTCCTGCCAACAGGCTGTCATATATGGTAAAGAAATCCTTCACCAATACACTGACACACCACCCATCCATGATGATGTGATGATGGCTCCAGACAAATTCATACATTTCCGCACCCAAATCGATAACCGTCAACCGCATTTGTGATCCTTTACTGAGATTGAAGCCACTCATCCGGTCATCTTCCTTAAAACAACGTATAAAGTCTTCTGTATCTCCGGTAGCCCGGATAGCTGAAAAGCCTTCCTTGATTTCACGCACTACAATCTGTAATGTGCGCTCTCCAAAATGTTGTGAAAAATGCGTGCGTAATACGGCATGCCGTGATATCAGCGCGTAGTAGCTTTTCTCCAGCACCTGTATATCAAGATCCGCCTTCATGCGGTAGCTCATCTGTTCAAAATACACCGGTGAAGCAGGTGAAGCCGCCCAATGATAATACAAGCCTTCCTGTAACGGACTTAGCGGATATACATCTTCCAGCGCCACTTCTTTTTGCAGTGTCATTACTTCCTGAACAGACAATTCCTTCCAGGTGAGGTCCGATGGTGTAAGCAGCGTATCTGTATGTACTGACAAAGTATGAATAAGCATTTCGAGATGACGGCGGTAGCTCTCTACCAGTGATGCTATTGTAGCGGCATCATATTGTTGTTGGCTGTAACGCACAGAAAGTTCCATATTTCCTGCCACCACGATTCCGGTGACGTCCAGCAAAGTATCCCGCTGCCGGTCCGCCGGCGTCTCCTGTCCATGATAGGCGCCGCTGAAGCTGAACAGTGACGCTCCGTCCTGTGCCGTGCCTGCACCCGAGCCAAAGTCTCCCAGGTAGTTGAAACTGATTTCCGGCGCCAGTTTGTAAGGATGTCCCGTAACATAACGAAGGATACCATAGCCTATTCCTTTTCCTGGTATACCCTGCAGCATTTCTTTCACCGCTATCAACTGCTGTACCACATCGGTGGTATAACGCATGTCCAGCACTACCGGATAAATGCTGGTAAACCAGCCTACTGTCCGGGTAACGTCCATCTCTTCTCCTATATACTCACGGCCATGGCCTTCCAGTTGCAGCAAGACGGTTGATGTATTAAACACTTCCTGCATCGCCAATCCTAATGCTGTCAGCAGGATATCATTGATTTCCGTATTGTAGGCTTTATAACAGCGTGTCAGTAAATCATTAGTAAGCTTTGTGTCCAGGGTAAAAGCACATTCCGTCATGTCCTGTACTTTATTGGAACCGTCAGGATGATCTACCGGAAGCGGTGTCACTGCGGTTGCTTCCACTGCCGACCAGTAAGCTGCTTCCTCCGCCAGGGCAGTGCTGTCTGCATAGCGGTACAGCTGCTGTTGCCAGTCACGGAAGGAGTCTGTCTTTAAGGGCAGCGCCGTTGTTACACCGCTGCGGTATTGCTCATACAACGCCGCAAGGTCATCGAACAGGATGCGCCAGGAAACGCCATCTATCACCAGGTGATGCGCCACCAGCAGCAAACGGTCCTTGTCTGTTCCGCGGAACAGGGCCGCCCGGAACAACGGGCCATTCTCCAGGTCGATAGTGGACTGTATGCGGTCACAGATGACGCCAAATGAAGTGTCGTCTGTCCAGTCATGTACTTCCAGTAAACAGCCCTGCTCACTGCCCAGGTTCTCCTGTTCCCATACTCCGGCCTTGTGATGGTATACCATCCGCAGCGCATCATGATGCAACAACAAATGGTCCAGCGATGCACGCAAGCTGGGTTCTGACAAACGCTCCCGGCTTTCCAGCAACACAGACTGGTTGTAGTGGCCCCATTCGGAGGAGGTCTGCAAAAACCACTGTTGTACAGGACCTAGTCCTGTCTGCCCTGTAACGGTGGACTGGTCTGCCTCCCGCGTAAGCGGCTGCATACTGCCGGCCAGCTCCGCGATCACAGGGCTGCGCATCACATCCTGGATGCCCAGCATATATCCCCGCTGTTTCAATCGGGACACGATCTGTATCGACTTAATGGAGTCTCCTCCCAACAGGAAGAAGTCATCATAAATACCCAGCGGGCTTTTCTTCAACACCTCTTCAAACACAGCGATCAGCTGTATCTCTTTATCATTACGGCCGGATACATAAGCCACGTCCGACGTGTGCAGTACCGATTCCGGCGAAGGCAGCGCCTGACGGTCTGTTTTTCCATTCACCGTTACCGGGAAGGAAGCCAGCGATATAAAATGATGCGGCACCATATAGGTCGGCAAACGGGAAGACAGGTAGTCGCGGACAGCGCGTACATCGTGGTCCGCGCCTTCCAGGTAAGCCACCAGCGCTGCGTCGCCGCCTGCGCTGGTCCACAGTTTCACCACTGCGCCGCTGATACCTTCATACGATTCCAGCACATGTTCTATCTCACCGGTTTCTATACGGTAACCGTGTAGTTTCACCTGCGCGTCCATACGTCCGCCGAATTCCACGTTCCCGTCGGACAGCCAGCGCCCAACGTCTCCTGTACGGTACAAACGTTCCCCTGCCTGGTAGGGATGGGCAATGAAACGCTCCGATGTAAGATCGGGACGGTCCAGGTAACCCTGTGCCAGCCCTGCTCCTCCAAGGCATATCTCACCATAAACCCCCACCGGCATCAGCTGCTGGTCTTTGTTCAAAATGTAGACCTGCGTATTGGCAATCGGTTTACCAACAGGCACACTGCTATAAGGAATACCACTACCCTGTTCCACCCGGAAAATGGTGGCGCAGATACTGGACTCAGCAGGGCCATAGGCATTATAGTAAGTGCCATGGGACGAAAACGCCATCGCATCTCCCATGATAGCCGCTTCTCCCGCTGTGATCAGCTTCCTGAGGCCAAGCCGGGAGGCATCCAGCAGTTTCAGGTAAGCCGGAGGAAGGGTCGCTATATCTATTTCATGCTGATGGATGTATGCTTCCAGTAGTTCAGGGGTCTTCCGGCTTTCTTCATCCACTACATACAGGGTGCCTCCTGTTGCTAACATCATGAATATCTCCCAGACGGAAGCGTCAAAAGAGGGAGATGCAAACTGCAATCCTCTTTCGTGACCATCAAGCTCAAAGGCCGCACGTTGCGCACGGATAGTATTGACGATTGCATGATGTTCAATCACCACACCTTTAGGCGTACCGGTAGAACCGGAAGTGTAGATCACATAAGCTGCCGTGGTGGCGCTTACTTCCGGCAGCTGTCCTGCTGCCGGCATCGTATCCAGTTGCAGGTCCAGCGCGATCAGCGCACCGCTGTAGTGTTCCAGGTTAAAGATGTGGTCTGCCTCCGTGATCAGCACCTGTATGCCCGCATCGCGGATAATAAAGGAACGGCGCTGTTCCGGGTATTCAGGATCTATCGGCACAAAGCAGCCACCTGCTTTCAAAATACCCAGGATGGCCACTATCAGCCGGTCGGAGCGGCCCATTAAAATCCCTACCCGCTCTCCGTGTTTCAACTGGTGCGCCTGCAACAGATAATCCGCCAGCCTGTCGGACCGTTCGTCCAATACGGCGTAACTGAGCGTCTCTTCCATGAATACCAGCGCCGGCGCATCCGGACAGGACTGTACCTGTTCGCGGAAAAGGCTTACCAGCGTACCTTCAGAAGGATAAGCAACAGTGGTGTCATTAAATGTTTCCAGCAACAACCGGTGTTCTTCCTGGCTGATATAATTGATAGTACCTATGTTTTCATCTATGTTTTCAATCATTGCATGGATAATTCCTTTCAAATGGGATATCATGCGTTCAACCTGATCGTTTTCGTATATGCTTTCGTTATAGTCGAACTTAATTACAATGCTGTCCCTCGCAATGACGGTGATCATGAGGTCATAGTTGGCCTGACCAAAAACACTATTTCCTAATACGGCGATGTTCCTGACATTTTCCATGGTTTCTTCCACCGCTTCTACCACGGGATAATTTTCAAAGACCAGCATATGGTCCATCAGGTTACGCCCAAGTGTACTGGCCGCCTGTATTTCCGCCAACTGCATATAGTGATGGTCTGCACTGCCGATCCACATCCGCTGTACTGTTTTCAGTAAGCTGCGGACTGTCAAGTTTTTCTCCGGCCGGATACGTACCGGTATCGCATTACTGAACAGGCCGATCATTTCTTCCATTCCCTCCAGCTGCGCCGGGCGTCCTGATACTACTGTACCGAAAACAACATCTTCCCTGTCATTGTACTTACCCAACAATATACCCCAGACAGCCTGGATGAAGGTACTCTCCGTTACGCCGGCTGTTGTGCATACACTGCGGATGGAAGTCCTAAGTGCTCCGTCCAGTAACAGCGTTTGCTGGTTGCCACGGAACGTCCTTCCGGGTGCTTTCATTCGGGGTATTGTACTTACGGTATCATATCCTTCCAGGTAATGCCGCCAGTATTCCCGCGTATGGTTACGGTCCAGCCCTTCCAGCCATTGTATATAGCCTGAGTAAGGATATACACGCCCCAACCCGGCAGGACGGCCAACCTTCAGGCTCTCGTAGATCTGGAAAAATTCTTTCACCAGGAGGCTCACACACCAACCATCCATGATGATATGATGATGACTCCACACAAACTCATAAACATCCTCTTCCAATGCGATCACCGCCAGTCTCATCTGGGAACCTTTATGCAGGTCGAAGCCCCGCAGCCGGTCCTGTTCACGGTACAAGCTTACAGCGGCTTCACTTTCACCTGATGGACGGTACACGGAAAAACCTTCCCGGATATCAGTACACACTACCTGTAACAGGCGCTCTCCGTAATGTTGCGTAAAATGCGTCCGCAGCACTGCATGTCGGGACACCAGCGTATAATAGCTTTGCTCCAGCAAAGACAGGTCCAGCAGCCCTTTCAGACGGTAACTCATCTGTTCGAAGTACAGCGGAGAACCGGGAGAAGACAACCAGTGGTAGTACAATCCTTCCTGGAAAGGGCTCAACGGGTATATATCTTCCACTGCTTTCTCCTGCTGCAGCCCCATCACCTGATCTACTGTCAGCGATGTATAACTCAGGTCTACCGGTGTCAGTTGCCGGCGCGTGGTACCCGACAACCGGTCCGCCAACCATTCCAGGTGACGTTGCAGCGCTGCCGACAGACGGTTTATCGTAGCCGCCTCAAATTGTTCACGGCTATAATCGATGCTTAAACGCAATACGTCGTCTGCCACCATACCGCTGACTTCCAGCAGCAGGTCCCGCTGCCGGGTGCCGGGCATCTCCCTGCCACGGTGGGCACCGGAGAAGGTAAAGGCTGAAGGCGATGCTTCTGATTGTAAGACCGTTCCGAAGTCGCCCAGATAATTGAAACCTATCTGTGGCTGTAGCTGATAAGGACGGCCACACAAATAACGAAGGATACCGTAACCGATACCTTTGCCCGGTACCCGGTGAAGGCTTTCCTTCACCGCTATCAGCTGCCGTACCGGATCACGGGCATAGGTAAGGTCCAGCAATACAGGGTACATCGTAGTGAACCAACCGACGGTCCGCGTGACGTCCACATCACTGCCAATATATTCGCGCCCGTGACCTTCCAGTCGCACCAATATTTCTGTACTGCCAAACACTTCCTGTACTGCCAGCCCCAGGGCCGCCAGTAAAATATCATTGATCTCTGTTCCGTAAGCCTGGTAGCAGCGCGTCAGCAAACATTCCGTTGTGGCGGCTGATAACTGTACGCCCACCGTTTCAATATCCTGCATCAGGTTACTGCCTCCCGCATGGTCCGGCACAAGGCCGGCCACTGCGCGGTTTTCAATGGCATCCCAATAAAGTGTTTCCTGTTGCAGGGCATCACTCACCGCATAGGCCAGCTGTTGTTGCTGCCAGTAAAGGAAAGAATCCGTCTTCGCCGGCAAGTGGGCAGAGATGCCCATCGACAATGCCTGATAAACAGAAGACAAGTCTTCCAGCAGGATACGCCAGGACACAGCGTCCATCACCAGGTGATGGACTACCAGCAGCAAACGGTCTTTGCCTGCTCCGCGGAACAGGCCCGCGCGCAACAATGGCCCTGTGGAAAGATCTACAGAAGATTGTATACGCTCACAATCAGCAGTGAAAGCGGCTTCATCTCCCCATGTCAATATTTCCAGGCTACAGCCCTGATGTTCGTTTTTATTTTCCTGTTCCCAGCCGGACGCGGTTTCACGGAATACCATCCGCAGCGCGTCGTGATGCTGCACCAGCCTGTCCAGCGTAGCTTTCAGCGCCAGTTCAGACAGTGGTTCCTGGCTTTCCAGCAACACGGATTGATTGAAATGCGAAACATGCTCCGGGTCCACCTCAAAAAACCAGTGCTGAATAGGGCTCAGAGGAATCATGCCGCTCACCGGCGACTGGTCCGCTTCACGGACCAGCACTTTCACATAATCAGCCAGCACCGAAATAGTAGTATACTGCAATACTTCCTGGATAGTAAGCGTATAACCGCGTTGTTTCAGGCGGGCCACTATCTGTATCGATTTGATGGAATCACCGCCCAGCATGAAGAAGTCATCCAATACGCCAATGCCCTGTTTCTTCAACACCTCTTCAAATACGGCTATCAAAACAGTTTCCGTTTCATTACGGGCGGCAACATATGTCTTACCGGATGACCGGTCGTCCGCTTGGGGCGCAGGCAGTGCATGACGGTCTGTTTTACCATTTACAGTCAGTGGGAAAACCGGTACGGAGATCAGCTGCTGCGGCAGCATATAAGCAGGCAGGCGCGTACTCAGGAAGGCCCGTACCCGCTCCGTGTCATGGCTGTCTCCTTCCAGGTAGCCTGCCAACAGTACTTCCCCGTCTGCCTGCGGCCACGCTTTCACCGCACAGGCTGTAATGCCGGGACAAGCGCTCAGCGCATGTTCTATCTCCCCTGGTTCTATCCTGTAGCCCCGTACTTTTACCTGGTCGTCTATACGGCCCTGACAAGCCAGTTCTCCATTCGCCTGCCAACGGCCACTGTCACCGCTGCGGTATAAACGTTTGCCTTCACGGTAAGGGTGGGCAATAAATTTCTCCTCCGTAAGGTCCGCCCGGTTCAGGTAACCACGTGCCAGCCCTGCCCCTCCTATGCATATTTCTCCATAGACACCTACCGGCACCAGTTGCCCGAAAGCATCCAGGATACAGATTTCCGCACCACTGACCGGTTTGCCGATCAATACAGGCCCTGAGGCCTCCAGCTCTTTTACCACGCAGCCCACTGTTGTTTCCGTAGGGCCGTATTCGTTATACACCCGCATGTGGTTATTCAGCTGTTTTAATGCCGCCACATGTTCCACCATCACCGCTTCTCCACCCAAAATAGCGCAACCTATGCCACTGGCGCCGATTTCCAGCGCTTCCAGCAACCGTACATGCGAGGGCGTTAATTTGATGCAGTCCACCCCACTATCAATGCCAAGGCAATGTTGCAGTATATCCGGCAGTTCTTTTTCCTGGCCGTAAACATATACCGTAGCACCACTTATCAGCGGGCAAAAGATACTTGTCACTGTCAGGTCGAAGGACAAGGAAGTAAACAGTGGGAAATTGCCACGTACCGCCTTGCCGGACACATAATATTCACAGGCCCATTGCACATAGTGTGACAGACTACCGTGTGTGATCTCGCAGCCTTTGGGATTGCCTGTAGAGCCGGAGGTGTATAGTACATAAGCCGGTTCTTCCGGCATCACAGGCACGTCTTCCCAGGCAACTCCGGCGAGGGTATCCAGCTGTACGTCTATGGCGAAGAGTGGCCCATTGAAATAGGTGATATCAAAAAGATAATTCGTCTGTGTAATCAATACTTTCAAAGCGGCATCTTCAACAATAGCCGCCTTGCGTATCTCCGGATAGGCCGGGTCTACCGGCACATACACGGCTCCGGCTTTTAATATGCCCAACATCGCCACAATCATTTTCTCCGACCTGTCCAGCATAATTCCCACACGGTCGCCCCGGCGCACCGCACATTCGCCTGCAAGGTATGCTGCCAACCTGTTAGCAGCTTCGTTCACCTGCTGGTAGCTGAATGGCTGGTTATCGAAAACAATGGCAGCGGCTTCCGGAGCAACGGTCACTTGCGCCGCCAGCAGTGCCGGGATAGCACGAAAAGCAGGTACTGCCGCACGGTCTCTATTGAATGTTTCGAGGAGCAGTTGTTTTTCATCCGCATGGAGGTAATCCGCCTGCGCCACCGGCACAAATGGCTCCGTGATCAGTGCTTCCAGCAGCTGCAGGAAATGGCTGCAATAACGCCGGGCAGTTTCCCCGGTATATATGTCTGTATTGTATTCAAGGGACATGTATATTTCCTTGTCCGTATTGGTGAACATCCAGGTCAGATCAAATTTGCTGACATGGTGCTGGCCATCTTCGAGGGGTTTGATGCGCAGCCCTGCATTTTCAATGCCGGCAGCAATATCTGCGGTGGCCATCCTGTCGTGAAGGTCCACAAATACATCGAACAAGGGCGCACGGCTCATATCCCGCTTTAGTTTCAGCTCATCGATCAGTTGATCAAACGGGAATACTTCATGCCGGAAGGCAGCCAATGTCAGTTGTCTTACTTCTTCCAGCAGTTCCACAAAAGTGATATCACTACTGAAACGCGTTCTGAGCGGGAGGATATTGGTATAAAAACCTATCTGGTCCTCCAATGCCAGGTGAGCCCTGGCAGCCACCGGGCTGCCAATAACGATATCACGTTGTCCTGTGTAGCGGTGCAGCAATACGTTGATAACCGTCATCAGGCCCATAAACAGGGTATCCCCCCTTTCCTGCAGAAAAGTTTTTAAGCGCTCTGACAGGTCCTTATCGATTACGCTGTAAATAATATCTCCATGATAGGTTTTCACCGCCGGCCTGGGATGGTCCGCCGGTAACTGTAACACCGGCAATTCACCAGAGAATTGCTCCATCCAATAGGTACGGTGGGTGGTCAATGCATCTTCCCGCAGCTGTTCCTGCTGCCATGCAGCATAGTCTTTATATTGGACAGGCAAGGGCGGTAAACCGGCTTCATTACCGGTGATAGCGGCATGATAAATGGCAAACAGTTCCCGCAGCAATACCTGCATGGACCAGTCATCACTGATAATGTGATGCATCATATAGGAAAGCACCCAGCGTTCATCCTCTACCCGGAACAATGTAGCCCGCAGCAACGGGCCTTTAGCGAGCTGGAAACGGTACCGGCTTTCAGCATCGAGGAAACTGCTGATCCGCTGTTCCTGATCTGCCAGATTTCTTATATCCTCATAGGGAATATCGAAGGCTATTTCTTCCGGGGAGAGAATAAATTGCCTTATCTCCCCTGCCTGCGATTCTCCAAAAACTGTTCTCAATATTTCATGACGGGCAATCATGCCGTCAAAGGCGGCCTTCAGCAGGGCCACGTTCAGTGAACCTTCTATGACATAAGCGCCCGGCATATTGTACGCCATGCTGCCATCTTCAAACTGGCACAATACCCAGAGGCGCCTTTGCGCGGAAGACAGGGCATAGTGGGGCTGGGGCGCTGTTGGCTGAATGGCTACAGCACCGGCGGACAGCCCGGCAGCAATAAACGCCGCCTGCTTACGGATAGTATTTTCCGTGAAGACATCCGCGATACGGATAACGACATTAAATTCATGCTGTATCCTGGACACCAGTTGTATAGCCCGCAGCGAATGTCCGCCTATACTGAAAAAAGAGATGTTCCTGCTGATCCTGTTATATCCTAATATTTCCTTCCAGAACGTTTCCAATTTTTCTTCCACGGTCCCTGATGGAGCTTCAAAGCTGGCGCCTCCCATGACCACTTCTTCCGGAACGGGCAGTGCCCTCCTGTCAATTTTTCCATTTACATTCAGTGGAAATGCTTCCAGGTGAATAAAATAAGAAGGTATCAACTGCGTATTCAGGCTTTGTTCCAACTGGCTGCGGAAAGTTTCCACATCCCTTTCCATCCCTGTATAGTAGGCTATCAGGGATGTCAGGTTATCATCAGTGCGGTGGGCTTTCACAACTGTTTGATGAATACCGTCCAACGCCAGCAGTGCCCTCTCTACCTCTATCAGTTCCACCCGGACACCGTTTACCTTTACCTGGCTGTCGAGGCGCCCGAGCACTTCAATATTGCCATCAGACAAATACCTGCCCAGATCGCCGGTTTTATAAACTATATCTTCCGCATCATTACTAAGCGGATTTTGCACAAAAAATTCTTTGGTAAGCGTTTCATTTTTATAATATCCTTTGGTGGCAAAGGGAGTCTTAATATAGATTTCGCCTATCTCACCAGCACTACAGATATATCCGTCTTTAATAACGGCAATATTGGTATTGCTGATGGGAATGCCCACCGGGATGGATTGTGAAGGGCTGTCTGACAGCGTTCCTATCCGGAAGAAAGATTTCACCATGGTTGTTTCCGTAGGGCCGTACAAGTTTACTATTTGCACGTGGTCGCCGGCCAGTTTCCTCCATTCGCTGATATCCCTGGTATACAGCATCTCCCCGGCCATCATCAGGTATTGTAAGGCACTCAGGTCGTATTGCCGGTCAGACCATTCCATTTCCTTTACCAGCACCCGGAACAAGGACGGCACACAATGTATCAGTGTAATCCGGTTGTCTGCCAGCCATTGCAACAAAGCAGCCGGATTGGCCTTCGTATCTGCGTCGGGGATACAGACAGTGCCACCGGCGATCAATCCTACAAAAACATCACGCAGCGAAGCATCAAAAGTAAATTGGGTAATCTGGCTCACCCTAACGTTGTCGGCTATATTAAATTCTTTGAGTTCCCAGTGTATAAAATGGCTCAACCCGGCATGTGCCCCTTCTATCGCTTTTGCTTTTCCTGTAGAGCCGGAAGTATAAAAAATATAGTTACTGCTCCGGCCATCAGCCAGGAGCGGCGGGTTCTCCTGCCAGCCTGCTTCTTCTTTGAAATCAACCGGCGTGGAGTGGCCATCTTTCCACTCATACAAGCTCATGTTGCCTTCCTGATCTGCCACAATATAGCATGCGAAGGGGATGGACAGTGATTCCATCACTACCGGGACCACCTCCTGCAGAACTGCATCCACAATAATAATCCCATCAAAAGTCTCTTCGAATATCTGAGCCAGCCGTTTTGTGGAAAACTGTGCATCTACCGGCAGATAGATACCCCCACTTTTAAAAACGCCCAACATGGCCGCTACCAGCTGTATAGACGACTGGCCCAACACGTTCACAATAGTTCCTTTTTTACAACCGATATGTTTCAGCAAAGCAGCTATCCTGTTGGCATATATATTGAGTCCTGCATAGGATATTTTCCCGGTAACGGTTTCTATAGCGATGCGTGAAGGATTATTTTTTACTACTTCTTCAAAAACGCTGTGGATCACTTTCTTGTCCATATGAAACTATTCGATGGTTATATAATTGGAGTAATAACAATATGCTGCAGTCTTTTTCGCGAGCAGGTCCAGCACATCAATAAACCGGTAGTCAGCAGAGGCGGGCGATGCGTCCAGGGATATTTCTGTACATCCTCCGATCACCACGTCCACACCATTGTTCTGTATCTTTTCAAACGCCAGGGCCATTAGCCTGCGGGCCTCTGTGGATATATGATTGGACTTAAACCCGTTTTCCATATACACTGCACGCATGAACACCTCTTCCTGATCAGTTCTGTTAAGGGTAACAACTTCAATACCTTCCCTGCCCAGTGCCTCATGAAACAAACCGGCACTGATGGTGCCGCTGGTAGCCAGCAGTCCCACTCGCGGAGCATTGCCCGGCGATTTTTCACGAACAGCCTCCGCCACCAGGTGCAGGGGATTCATGATACAGGCATTGGTATGTCTTCGGAGCTGTTCATAGTAATAATAAGAGGTAACACAGGCTAGGGCGATCAGCTCCACATCCTGTTGGTTAAACAGATCAATGGATTTCAGGAGCGCATTCAGGGAAGAGGGGCCATTATGAAGAATGGCCTTCGTTCTGTCAGGTACCCCTGCGTTGTTATGGAAGATAATCTCCGGAAAATCCTGGTCCGATATGGCGGGAGAGTAATCAATGATCTTTTGCAGAAAGAGCGCGCCGGCTCTGGCCCCCATTCCTCCTACTATTCCCATCTTTTTTGGTTGATTCATCGGAAGAACAATTAATGTATGTTAGGTAAGTCAAAAAGTTCGAGCAGAATATTAAAGGTGAGCACTACTATCAGTAAGTCACTCTCATAAGGCAGGTTTAGCCGGAAATCACTTGCGCTGTAAATTTTGCGAAGCGCTTCTACGGTATCAGGATCAAAGTATCCTTGTTTTTTAATACGCTCATAAGAGAGCATGTCATCAATCCATTCAATCCGTTGCCTGATCAGGTCCGGACTGCCGGGCGCGATAAACCCGAATTTCTGGCGGTCGATGATCTGTCCGGGTATGTATTTCCGTGCGATCTCCTTCAGTATATATTTTTCATTTAGTCCGTTCAGTTTCAGGTCTGGCGGAATTGTCCGGGCAAATTCCACGAGATCGATATCGAGGAATGGGAACCGGCCTTCAACGGAGTTCGCATAGGTCATACGATCACAATGATCCGCAATGAGGTGGTCAGACAAACGGAGCTTGAGATCTATGTAGGAACGTTTATGCAGTACATGCCGGTTGCGGACCCGTTCTTTATTGAACTGCAGGGTACTGACAGCATCAAAGCTCCTGAAGCGCTCTCTTAATGTACGGGAGTAGATGTTACGTTTTGTATCACTAAATTCATAATAGTTTTTCTCATAGAAAAAATCCTTGTCGCCCCACAACTTAAAACGGTATTCATCTTCCAGCTGTTCTTCCAGCTCTTTGTTTCCTGTGTTGATGACCCGTTGTTTATCAAATTTATACCCCACATAGCCGCCAAAGAGTTCATCGGCGCCTTCTCCGGAGAGCACCACCCTGATCCCTTTTTGATTTACCGCCTGGGACAATGCGAGGGAACAGGTATTGTAGGATTCCTTTAGCGCACATTCTGACGACCAGACAGCCGATTTAAGTCTTGATTCTACTTCCGACGGGTCAAACAGGATCTCATGCATCGTCACGCCCAGGTGTTTTGCCACCTGCTGCTGATAGGTGCTTTCATTCATGTCATTATTCCCCGGGAATCCGATAGAGAACGCAGGATATCCGCCGTCGGGGGCAACCGCTTTCATGATGCCTCCTACCAGCGAAGAATCCAGGCCGCCACTGAGATAAAAACCAATCGGCACATCTGCGTTCATTCTGTATTTGACAGCACGGATAAGCAGCTCTTCCAGCTTTTCCCGGTAATAGGATTCACTGGCATGCGTCGTAGCTTGCTGTTCCGGGTATATGAGGTCCCAGTATTGTGTAATGCTTGTCTTCCCGTCTTCTATCAGCAGATAGTGGCCCGGCGGGAGACTGCAAATATCTTTAAACATAGTGGCCGGGCTTACCAGGCCGGGGAAACTGAATACCTGGTCCAGCCCTTCCAGGTTCACATCTCTTTTTACTTCCGGGTGTTGCAGTATCGCTTTTATTTCTGACCCGAAGACGAAGGTGTCTTTCACTTGTGTGTAGAACAGGGGGCAGATACCAAACTGGTCTCTTGCGAGAAAGACACTTCTGTTCCTGCCATCGAAGATGCAGAAAGCGAACTGGCCGTTCAACCTGTCAATAAAATCATGTCCGTATTGCAGGTATAGGTATAGTATCACCTCTACGTCGCAATGCGTGGTAAACCGGTATCCCTTTTGTTCCAGTTCCCGGCGCAGTTCCCGGTGATTGTATATTTCACCGTTACAGATAAGCGCCACCTGTTTGTCTTCGCTGATGAAAGGCTGACGCCCGTGATGCACGTCAATAATACTCAGTCTTTTGAAGCCCAATCCGACGCCGTTGCCATAGTAGTAAGACACGTCATCCGGCCCTCTGTGATGAAGCATGCCGGTCATCTTCTCCAGCACTGCTTCGGTAATCCGTACTGGTCCATGTACACCATAAATGCCCGTAATTCCGCACATAGTTATTGTGAGTTAATCCCTAAAATTCATCGCTTACCTGACCGGTAAAAGCTGTCTCTTTATTGGCAAACCCGCCGGAGTAATCTTCCAGCGTACATTGCATTGTTCCGTTGATGGTGATAGCTGTTCGCATTACTTTCACTTTGGCCGCCACCACTGCCGGCAGGTCTGACAGGTCGCCATCTTCCGTGAGGATATATTTTGCAGTTGATAAATACCGCATCAGTTCGGGGTCATCTTCCAACATCCGCAATGCGGCGATGGGGCAATACAACGTCTGTACCGGAACAGCAGTATTGCTACCGCCGGCATACAGCGTACGCAGTTGGTTTAAATAGGCAAACCCTTTGCGTATATCATCCCGGCCCAGCCCGAAATCAATCAGGCAGGCAACTTCATTCACATCATAGGATTTGAGCCGGTGTAATAATTTTTCTGCTTTTGTGACAGAACCCAGCAGCCCTGCCTGTTCAAAGAAGCGCTCAAAAGCCAGCTCCGTCAATTCCTGCAGGAGTGATTCCGGCAGTTGATCATTGACGCCGCCATAACGTCCCGCCACTTCTTTTGCATTGCCAGCACCGGAGTTGCTGCCGGCCATGGCCTGTATCAGCTGTGTGGAGGAGCGGATGTAGCTTTTAAGCGGCTCCCGCACCAGCTGGCGGACTTCCTCATCGCTTTCTCCGAGATAAGTGTGCACCATGACTGTCACCTTACGGGAACGTGGATCAAAACCGCTCTCCTGTAATGCGGCACGGTAAGCGGCTATCTTGTCTATCAGTTCTTCTGTATTCTGCCATAATAAGTGCGTCAGGATATTGGCGCCAATTCTGCCCGCATCGATAAATGTTTCAATTTTTCCTGAAACAGTAATCCACATCGGCAGTTCCTGTTGCACCGGCCGGGGAAATATCCTCACCTGAATTTCTTTCCCAAGACCGTTGACTGCCGGTACAGTACCGCCTCCCCATAGCTCCCTTACTGCCGCAATCTGTTTCATCATGTGCTGATGCCGGTCAGCATAATTTTCGGGGAAGAAGATGAAGTCGTCGCATTGCCATCCGGAGGCAAAGGATATCCCGGCACGACCGTTGGATAGGTTGTCAATCAATGCCCAGTCTTCTGCGATCCTTACAGCATGATGGAGCGGCGATACGAGACTGCCGCTGCGTATCCCGATATGTTTGGTTTTTGCAGCGATGGCGGCGCTCAATACAGAAGGATTGGGATACAGTCCGCCAAATTCGTTGAAATGCCGTTCTGGTGTCCATATCGCTGTAAAACCATTTGCATCACCGAAAGCGGCAGCGTCCATCAACAGTTCATATTTGCCATCAGCCGAATCTTCCACGTAGCTTCCAAAATGAAACAGGCTAAACTCCATCGTGAAAGGAGGCTTTTCACCCAGGTATTTTTTCAGAAACGATTTGTCTTCCTGATTGTTAATGATAACCGGAACTCCATTGGCTGAAGCCCACAGTACCAAAGGCAGCAGCTGGTCTGCCGGCATATTCGCAGGCAACGCCACCCCTTGCCCTTTTCCCACGAGCTTACCCATTTCGTCAGCAAAAGCAGTTGCGTCCTTCCACAAACAGGGATGACAAACAGGTTCCCCCTCTGCGAACGGCGCCTCTGTTTCGGGACCATCTGCAAAAACTACCGGAACAACCGGCAGCTGCTGCTGATGGAGATGTGTAGTAATAACTGCCTGCGCGCCGTAGCGTACTGCCACAGCATCGGCTCCGCTCCTGTCAGTCAAAGGGTCTGCCAGGACCCAGGCGAGCTGCCTGGCCTCCAGCGCCCAAACCGCCGGAAGCAGGTCTTCCGCAGCAGCGAGGTACAGCACAACAGTGTCATTCTTCTGCAGGTCCAATTGCTGCAACTGGTGATGTATGCTGCCAGCTTTCACCTGCAGGCCATTCATTGTAAAAGTGGCATTATGGTAGATGATGACTGCATCATCTTCTTTATTGCTGATCATATCTATAAAAGCGGGTGTGTGAAACGGGTTAGAAATCGTTGCTGATGGAAGCGCTAAAATCGGTTTCCAGCTTTGCATCGCCGGGAACATCTTTCAGGAAATTGATAGATCCCACTGGTTTGTCAGGGGATTCCAGGATAGACCGGGTAATATGCATCCATTGTTGCCGGAGCCTTTCTATCAAAGATTCGTCATACGTCCCGGCATTATAACAGAAGTCAACGGTTAATGCCGCGCCCGGGCTTACCACCACTACCATATCGAAACTGGTTTGTTCATAGCCTCCACTCGAGGCGAAAGACAGGCTTTCCCAGACAGCTTTCCGTTTGGGGTCCTGCTTCATTATTTTCTGTACGGGGTAATTTTCAAATACGAGAATGGTATCAAACAATTGTCCTCCTCTTCCTTCCTGTATATCCACCAGTTGGGCATAGTGATAGTTCTCCCCGTTCACCAGGTCTTCTTTTATCTTCAGTAGCAGTGACTGCGATGTCAGCAGTGTATCATACCGGATACGGACGGGAATGGTATTGATAAAAAAGCCCACCATGTCTTCAATACCATCCAGATGTCCGGCCCTGCCGGAAACAACAGCGCCGAAGACGGCATCTTGGCTGGCCGTATAACAAGAGAGCAATATGCCCCAGACAGCCTGGACGAAAATATTTTCCGTGATGCGGAGTGTCGCGCAGAAGGTGGTGATCTGTTGCCGTAATGTTTCTTCGACCGTAAATGTGTACCGTTTGATAATGGTTTGTTTCCTGGACACAACCGGTTTACGCGGCAACGTGCCCGCTGCATCATAGCCGGCAAGATAATTCCGCCAGTAGTGTAGCATATCGCCCCGGTCGATGGTCTCCAACCATTGTATATATGCCGAGTAGGGCTGCACTGGTCCCAGCATCGGTGCTGTGCCTTCCAGCAAGCTGTCGTACAGGTGGAAAAACTCCTTTACCAGTATACCAATACACCATCCATCCATGATGATATGATGGTGGCTCCAGATAAATTCCCAAACGTCATTGTCTACTTCCAGCACTGTCAGCCGCATCTGGGAACCGCTGTTCAGATCAAACCCCTGCGCCCTGTCGTTGCGTTTGCGCTGTTCAACATAATGCTGCACATTGCTGTCCACTTTTTCACAGGTAAACCCTTCACTGACAGTACGTGCCACCACCTGTAACATCCGCTGACCGAAACGTTGGGAAAAATGAGTTCTCAATACCGCATGCCGCGCTACCAGCATGTAATAGCTTTGCTCCAGCAAAGCGGGTTCCAGTTTACCTTTGAGGCGGTAGCTGACCTGTTCAAAATACATCGGGGACGATGGATTGGAGACCCAGTGAAAGTACAGCCCTTCCTGCAATGGACTAAGCGGATATACATCTTCCAGGGGTATTTTCTTTCCCAACTGCATGACTTGGTCAATGCCAAGGTCCCGGCAGGTAAGGTCTACCGGCGTAAGCCTATTCTCCGTTGTTGCTGACAACAGGCCGACAAGTACTTCCAGTTGTTTGCGGTATGCATCCATCAGCCTGGTGATGGTTTCCTGGTGGTATTGTTGCGCACTGTATTCTACAGACAGCTGTAACCTGCCATTGGCGGTCATCCCGGTAATCTCCAGTATAATGTCGCGTGTTCTGCCATTGTATACATCTGCACCATGGGCAACACCGGACATGGAGAACCTGTCCTCACTGTTGTTTCTTCCGTCTCCAAAATCACCCAGGTAGTTAAAACGTATCAACGGCTTCATCTGAAAGTCATGATGACCCGCATACCGAAGCAATCCATATCCGATGCCTTTGTCCGGTACCCGATGCAGGTTCTCCTTCACTGTCACCAGGTGATAAAGCGGATCTGCTGCATGGTCCGTCCGGAGTATGACCGGATACATAGTAGTAAACCATCCTACTGTACGGCTGACGTCCATATCGCCCCAGCTGTCTTCCCTGCCATGCCCTTCCAGTTCCACCGCAACGGTAGCAACACCCATCACTTCATGCATGGCAAGACTGAGGGCAGCTAACAGCACGTCATTCATATTTGTCCGGTAAACCTGATGCGTGCGGGTCAACAGCCATGTTGTATTTTCTTCATTCAGGGTAAAAGCATGAGCAGCCGTTGTACCGATAAGATTTTGCCCCTCAGGGCTGTCCATCGGCAGTCTTTCCGGCGAAGCATTATCGATGTCCTGCCAGTATGCTTCCTGTGCTTTCAGCTTTCCGTCGCGGAGATGCTGTTGCAGTTGTTGTTGCCAGTAGGCGAAGGAATCCGTTTTTTGTGGTAACGTCAACGGCTCTCCTGCCAGGCATTGTGCATATAAGTCTGACAGATCTTCCAGCAGGATACGCCAGGACACCGCATCTATCACCAGATGATGTGCGATCAGCAGCAGCCGGTCGCCGGTAGGCCCGTGGAACAAGGCTGCCCGGAACAGCGGCCCGCGGTCAAGGTCTGCCGCAGCCTGCAACCGTTCACAATGCAACGCAAACGCTGCTTCGCTATCCCATGTTATTTCTTCAACGTGCGCTTTTAGCTCTTCTCCTTTACTTTCCTGTATCCACCCCGTTTCTGTATGATGAAAGACCAGGCGTAATGCATCATGATGCAGGAAGATTTTTGTCAGCACCGTTTCCAACACCCCGGTTATCAGCCTTTCCCTGCTTTCCAGCAGAACGGATTGATTAAAGTGATGGGGATGCTCTCCGCCACTTTGCAGTAACCATTGCTGTACAGCGCCTAAACGGACAATGCCGGTCACCAGGCCCTGTTCAGCTTCCCTTTCCTGTATGCTTACATGCGTGGATAGTTCCGCGATTGACGGATATCTCATCACATCCTGTATCGTTAGGACATATCCCCGCTGTTTCATCCGGGAAACGATCTGTATGGATTTGATAGAGTCGCCTCCCAGCAAAAAGAAATCATCGTTGATGCTGATAGGATGTTTTTTAAGCACATCGCCATAAACGGCTACCAGGTGGACTTCCACATCATTTCGTGCAGCCTGGAAACAACCGTTGTCAGGCGACTTCAATGTGTCCGGCGCAGGTAATGCTTTCCTGTCCACTTTACCGTTGCTGGTCAGTGGCAATGCCGGCAGCACTACAAAATGATGAGGCACCATATATGCCGGCAATTTTGTTTCCAGGAAGGCCCTGAGCGCGCCGATCTGAATGTTGTTGCCACTCAGGTATGCGACCAGCTCATTTTCATCACCCGGCGTTCTTTTCCATGCCTTTACCAGCGCGGCTGTTACCCCGGGGTATGATTGCACCGCGTGTGATATTTCTCCTGTTTCAATCCGGTATCCCCTGATTTTTACCTGGTCGTCTGCCCGTCCACTGAATTCAATATCTCCTGTCGGCAACCAGCGGCCTATATCACCAGTGCGGTATAATCGTTCTCCTTTTTTGAAAGGATGGACTATAAATTTTTCAGCGGTCAGTTGTTCCTTGTTCAAGTATCCTTTTGCCAGCCCCGTGCCACCTATATACAGTTCTCCATAGACGCCCACGGGCAGCAGTGCCTGGTGATTGTCCAGTACATACATCTCCGTATTCCAGATGGGCCTTCCGATGGGAATGACCTGATCGTTTGAGGATACAGGATAAAAGGTGACATCCACGGCTGCTTCCGTGGGACCGTATAAATTGTGTACCGGCACATTCAACAGGGCGTACCAGTTATGCGCCGTTGCCGGCTGCAATGCCTCTCCACTGGTCACTACCATACGGAGGCTGCTGAGCCGGCCGGGTACCTGCTCCTGGTGATGTAATTGTCCGATAAAGGCATTCATCATGGGAGGCACAAAATGCAGGCAGGTGACCCTGTTTTTTTCAATCAGCGCTACTATTTTTTCCGGAGAACCGGCATCTTCCCGGGGACATAATACCAGCCGTGCCCCAAAACACAGCGGCATAAATATCTCCCATACTGACACATCAAAAGTGAAAGTGGTTTTCTGTAAAATGATATCTTCCGAAGAGAAGGCATAATGTTTCCACATCCAGTATATCCTGTTGACCACCGCGCGATGTTGCAACATACATCCTTTGGGATGTCCGGTAGAACCGGAGGTATAGATCACATACACCAGGTCGTCAGGGTTCCCGCTGGTGGTGTTTTCCGGGCTATGGTCCTTCTCCTCCCTACTGAAGGCTGCCAGTACATCGTCTGTAATCACCAACCGGCAATTACTGTCTGCCACCAGGTAGTCAACTCTTTCCGCCGGAAATGCCGGATCAACAGGCAGGTACGCAGCACGGGCTTTTAGCACCGCCAGCAGGCTGATGATCATCCATTCGCTGCTTTGCAGCCTCACGGCCACAATATCTCCAGGTCCAACAGCATACCTGCTTTGCAGGTAATGGCTTAACCGGTTGGCCTTTTCGTTCAGTACACCAAAAGAGAGGGTGGTATCTGTGGCCACGAGTGCAGTAGCATCCGGCAACAGGCGCGCCTGTTCTTCAAACAGTGACGTGATGGTCTTTTCTGAGGGAAACCATGCCTCAGTATTATTGAATGACGCCAGACGTTGTTTTTCTTCTTCCGGCAAATAGGGCACCTCTGCCAGGGGTGTATCCGGGCGAACCAGCAGATTGGCCAGCAGGGTGGTGAAATGCGTTGCCAGTTGCTGAATAAATTCCCGGTCAAATATGTCCGTATTATATTCCAGCTTCAGTGCAATACCGTCTGGTGATTCATGAAAGTAAAATGTGAGGTCCAGTTTACTCACAGCGAACGTTTCGCCTTCATAGCTGCCTACCTCCAGCCCGTTGGCCAGTGAAGTATTTTGCGATTGCAATGTTTCATTGTTCTGCAGCACCATCATCACATCGAAGAGCGGGTTCCGGCCTGCTTCGCGCGCTACTTGCAGATCTTCCAGCAGTGCATCCAGCGGATACTGCTGATGTTCAAAAGCGCCCAGCGTTATATCCCTTACTTTTTCCAGTAACGACCGGAAGCTGTCATGCCCGTCAATCCGGACGCGGAGCGGTAGTGTATTGATGTAACAGCCGATCTGTTTTTCGAGGTCAACATGATTCCTGCCGGCAGCGGGCGTACCGATGATCATATCCTGTTGCGCAGTGTACCGCGCCAGCAATGCTGCAACGCCCGACAGTAAGCCCATAAAGAGCGTGCTTCCCCCGTCATCGGCGAAGGATTTCAACTGACCAGTCAGCGTATTGCCTAACAGCAGGTGTACGGCATGTCCCTGATAGGAACGGACCGCCGGCCGCGGGCGGTTGGCAGGCAGTTCCAGCAAAGGCAATACGCCCTCCATTCTGGATTGCCAGTATTTTTTACTCACGAGGAGCGCTCCTTCGTTTAGTTGTTGCTGTTGCCACCATGCATAGTCTTTATACTGAACCGGCAAGGGTGGCCATTGCGGTGTTTCACCGGCAGCAAGGCACTGATAAAGTTGTGCCATCTCCGCGATCAGCACACGCATAGACCAGGCATCACCGATGATATGCGGCAGCACACAGTAGAATATCCACCGGTCATCTTCCTGGTGACAAACACCGGTACGGATAAGCGGCCACGCCGAAAAATCAAATGGCGCAGCAAACTGCTGCATGATCACCTCATCAACCTTGTCAGCCGGGCGCAAGGCCTCTCTGCAGTCCTCATAGCCGACATGAAGCTGTGCTGCCTCCGGGGAAAGAATAAATTGTTTCACTGTTCCGGTATCATCTTCCCGGAATGTGGTCCGCAATATTTCATGGCGCCGGATAATGGTCTCAAAACAAGCAGATAACAGCGCGACATCAAGATGACCGCTAAAAGACAATACAGCAGGGATATTATAAGCTACGTTTGTTTCCGGGGACTGTCCCAGCACCCACAATCTTTTCTGGGAAGATGACAACGGATAAGCATAGCTCTCCGGCGCAGGCGGGATATGTCTGAAATGACCATCTCCCGCCGTGCTGTCATCATCCAGTAATTCCAGTATTTGTTGTTTGAACAGGCGCAATTGCTCCTTCTCGCCGTCTTCCAATGCGGCGAGATTACCTGTAACCTTCAGCTGGCCGGCCTGTGCCTTCACCGAGATATTCTTTTTTCCCAGTGTGGCAATAATATTCAATACTGACCTGTGCATAAGTTTCTCATCACTTTAAATCATATAGCCAATGCTTCTCTTTTCTCCACGTTGTGGGGAGCATACTGCAATGCTGTTTCAGCGATAAGCCGCAGTCCCTGTTCAAGGGATTGACGGGAGATCGTCAGTGCCGGCAGGATCTTCAACACGGTATCATCAGGCCCGCATACTTCCACGATCAGTCCTTTTTTGAAACATTCGGCAGACAGCTGTTTAGCTGCCGTAGTTGTTTCCATTTCAATGCCCCATATCATGCCGATGCCCCTCACGGATTTAATAGCCGGCACTTTGGCCGCGAGGGCCAGCATTTTTTCCTGGATAAATGCGCCATTAGCCACGGTAGCGGCTTCCAGCGCGCCTGTTTTCCAGAAATCCAGCGCGCCGATGGCGGTGCACAGGGAGAGATTATTGGCCCTGAAGGTGCCATTATGTTCGCCTGATTTCCAGATGTCCAGCTCCGGCCTTATCAGTACCAGGGACAAAGGCAGCCCGAATCCGCTGATCGATTTTGACAGCAGTACCAGGTCCGGTACAATACCAGCCCTTTCAAAGCTGAAGAATGTACCCGTACGGCCGCATCCTGTTTGAATTTCATCTACTATCAGCATGATGCCGGCCCGTGCAGTGAAGTCGCGCAGCTGTTGTAACCACTGAATGCCGGCAACGTTGACACCACCTTCTCCCTGTACTGTTTCCACGATAACGGCAGCAGGCAGTTCAAAGCCAGACCCGCTGGCGGTAAGCATCTTTTCCAGGAATGCGCAGGTATTGACGTCCTCTCCCAGGAATCCGTCATACGGGAAAAAGAGCACCTCCTGGGGAGGATTTACTTTTTGGCTTTCCAGGCAACAGGCCGACAGTGCCAGTGAAGTGGCCGTCATACCATGGAATGAACGGGTAAAGGCCACTACCTTTTTACGGCCCGTCACCTTCCTGGAAAGCCTGACAGCAGCTTCCACCGCGTTAGTCCCTGTGGGGCCGCAAAACTGTACTTTATAAGGCAACGACCTCGGTTTCAATATCACGGCATCAAACATTTCGAGGAACTGCTTTTTAATGGCGCTGTCCATATCGAGGCAATGCACCACATGGTTCTTCTGGAGGAAAGAAAGTATATCCTGTTTCAGTTTGGGATGGTTATGTCCATAATTGAGCGCTCCTGCGCCACTAAAGAAATCGATATATTGCTGGCCGCGATGGTCTGTCAGTATTTCGCCTTCAGCAGTTTCGAAGACAGTAGGAAAAGCCTTCCCATAGCTGTTCACGTTGGATTCGTTCAGCATAAAACAAAAAGTTGATTCGGGTTAAAAGATGTTAGGTTGTCAGATGATAAGCGATTCCTCCATGCCGGAATTTATATTTTCCTGTTGCTGCATAGCATCAATGTATAATGCCAGCGATTCAATTCTGGGGTATTGAAAGAAGTAGCTCATTTTTATTTTCACGTTAAACGTGGCATGTATCCTGGAGATAACGCGGATACACAACAAGCTGTGTCCGCCTATCCGGAAAAAGTTGTCCCTGGTGCCGATGGGGCTGCGTTGCAATATTTCCTCCCAGATGCTGACCAGTTCTTTTTCCATGGCGCTGACAGGGGCTGTATAGGTACTGTTTTCTCCCAGGCCGTATGCTGCCGGTGAGGGCAGCTGCTTCCGGTCAATTTTATTGTTGTGCTGCGGCATGCGGTCCAGCCTGATGAAAAGGTGAGGGATCATATAAGCTGGCAAGCGATCTGCCAGGAAGGATTCCAGCAGGCTGTTTTCCGGCAGTTCTTTACCGGTGGCATAGGCTACCAGTATTTTGTCCCCGTTATTATTTTCCTTTACCAGTACAGCCGCGGCGTCTACACCGGGGCAAGCCTGCAGGCAGTTTTCTATCTCTCCCAGCTCAATGCGGTAGCCATATAATTTTATCTGGTTGTCTCTTCTGCCCAGGAATTCCAGCTCTTGCCGGAATGACCATCTGCCCATATCCCCCGTTTTGTACATCTTCTCCCGGCCATCACCGTAGAAGGGGTCTATAGAAAAAGCAGCCGCAGTTTTTTCCGGATCATTGATATACCCTCTTCCGACACCGATACCTGCTACATATATTTCGCCGGTCACGCCCGGCGGGCATATGTTACCGGAAGGGTCCAGTATATAAATGCGGATATTCCTGATGGGTTTTCCAATGGCCACATTGCCTTCCGGAGGAGGGCCATGCATCACGTGCAGGGTAACATCATCAGCTGCTTCCGCCGGGCCGTATGCATTCAACACGCGCGTTGCCGGGTACATGCTGAACCATCTTCCGATCAGTTGGTGGGTGGATGACTCGGCTGTCACAATGAGCGTGCGGAGTGACTGCAGGTATGTTCCAGGCGTAGCATCGATACTGTCCAGTAATACTTTCAGATAGCTGGGTACCAGTTGCAGCACCGTGATGCCATCGCGGGTGATCTGCGCGGCAAACAACGCCGGGTCGAGGATAACGTCCTGGGGATAGATGGTGGTAGTACCTCCCGTTATGAGGGCGGTCAGCAACTGCCATACGGATATATCGAATGTAAACACGGCTGTTTGGGCCAGGTTACTGTTGGCATCCATGCCGAGACCTTCCGCCATGGCCACAAAATGGTTCATCGTGCCCAGGTGTTCTACCATCGCGCCTTTGGGCTTACCGGTAGAACCGGAGGTATAGATGATATAGGCCAGATGTTGCCCGTTATGAATAATCACCGGGTTTCGGTCGTCATATTCCGCTGCCACCGTACTGAAATGACGCAACCATGCTTCGTCTACCAGTGTACGGGCGCCGGCATCTTCCAGCATATAGCGCACCCTTTCTTCCGGATAGTCCGGATCAAGCGGCATGTAGGCCGCACCGGCTTTCAAAATGCCCAACACGGCAATCACCATCCGTTCGCTTCTGTCCAGCCTCACACCAACAATACTATCTGCCCCTACCTGGTATTGCTGCCGCAGGTAGTGCGCCAGCCTGTTGGCTTGTTCATTGAGTTGCCTGTAAGTCAACCGCTGTGTTTCATAAACCACGGCTACTTTGTCGGGGTATTGCCTGACATTGTGCTCAAAGGCTTCTACAAATGTCTGCCCATTGTCTTCTGTTGTCCAACATGCGCCAAAGCCTGACACCAGCTGTTGTTGCGCTGCTTCCGGCAAATACTGCAACCGCGACACCCGTATTTCCGGGGCCAGAGTCAATGCATCCAGCAGTTGCTCCAAATGGATGCACAGCTGGCTGATCATTTCTTTCGTATATACGTCTCTGTTATATTCGATACACAGTCGTATATCCTGCGTTGTATCAAAAAAATCAAAAGTGATATCAAATTTACTGACCGCTTCAAGCGCTATTTCAGGAACAGACACCCCGACGCTACCCCCCCGTTGCTGCGCTGTATTATTCAACCCCGTATTGTATACGCTTACCATTACATCAAACAAAGGACTTCTGCTAATGTCTCTGGGAGGATTGATATCCAGTATCAGCTCGTTAAACGGGTAATCGCTGTATTCATAGGCATTCAATGTGGTTTGCCTGACCTTCTCCAACAGTTGCAGGAAGCTGTCATTTCCGGAGAAACGGGTACGCAACGCCAGCGTATTCAGGTACAGGCCTACCTGGTGCTCCAGGTCTGCATCCTCCCTGTTGGCCAGCGAGGTCCCTATCACCAGGTCTTCCTGTCCGGTATATTTATACAGCAGCGTTTTTACGGCAGCCAGCAATCCCATAAATAACGTATAGCCGCCACCGTTCAGGAGAGTCCTGAACTTTCCGGTGATAGTGCCCTTAATGGTATGATTGAGCAATGCGCCGTTGTAAGTCTTTACAGGCGGCCTGCTTTTACCACCCCACAGTTGCAACACCGGCAATTCGCCGGAGAACTGCTCCTGCCAGTATTGCCTGCATTTATCGCCATGTCCTGATTTCAGTTTTTCCTCCTGCCAGGTGGCATAGTCTTTATACTGTATCCGTAGCGGCGCCAGTGTTACAGCGCTCCCGCTTATACGGGCCTGGTATAATTGCAACAGTTCTTTGGTCAGCACGTCCATCGACCACCGGTCACCGATGATATGATGTATGATATACAGCAGCAACCATTTTTCTGTTCCTGTACGGTACAGGCATACCCGTAAGAGCGGGGCCTGCTCAAGATCGAAGGGTTTATCGAGTTCCCGTTGCACGGCTTCGTTCAGTGCGGGTTTGTCAGACCAGTCCTCGTATTGCATCATGAAACCGGTACGCTCCGCAGGCAATATGCACTGCCGGACGAAGTCAGGGTCATCTCCCCTGAAAAATGTCCGCAGGGCCTCATGCCTGTCGATCAGTGTCCTGAAAGCCTGTTCCAATTCTTCCGGTACGACCGGACCTTCCAGCTGCAGCAGGTTGGTCATGTTGTAAGCCGCATTGCCTTCGGGGTCCTGGCACAACAGCCACAACCCTTTTTGGGCCAACGTGAGGGGATAGTCGTCTCCTGTGGCAACAGGAATCCGTTCTTTTTCCTGCCATTGTTTTAGAAAGTCCGTGATCAGGGATTTCCGGGTGCGGATAGCTTCCAGTACATCTGCCGGAAGCTGGTCACCGTCATAGGATATCTCCAGCTCGTTGCCCTGCAGGGCAATGTCTATCCCACGTTCTTTCAACATTTTTAAAAAACCTATTATCTCCATTTTAAATTGTCAGTTTGGAAGTTCTTTCAGTTTTGTTAGTGATAAAGGTGATCTCATCTATCAGCGAACTGAGTTTGCTGACAGTATGATATTCCAAAAGTTGTTTCAGTGTAAAGTCAACGTTGAAGGTGCTTTTCAGCTCCTTCATGAGCATCATGCTTTTAAGTGAATCGATGCCCAGGTCCAGGAAACTATCCTCCGACCCGATGTTTTCAATACCGGTAAAGGCACTCAGCACTATTGTCATTTTTTTCTCTGTGGCTGTTTCCGGTGCAGTATAGGGAGTAGACAGCAATGGCCGGTCGCGCACCAGGCGGGCCGCAGCCACCGCTTCCCGCACAGGTGGCAGCGCGCGTTTTTCCACAATGCGGTTGACGTTATAGGGAGAGATGACCACAGCGGATAATCCGGTAGATATCGCCTGCTGCAATACGGTAATAAACTCCTGGTTGGTAATGGCATTTGCCAACCGGGCCTGTTTTTCTTCGGGCAGCAAATGTTCCAGGCTGTTTACGGCCATACCTGTCTCTTTCAGGGCAGTCCACTGTAAACTGATTACAGGATATCCATGTCCGTTAGTTTCCGCCAATGCGTCCATCCAGGCGTTAGCCGCCACATAGCCCGCTTCTCCAAAAGATCCTGTAATGGCTGATATCGAAGAGAAACAAACCAGGAAATTCATTGGGTGCCCCTGGCTTATCCGCAACAACACCTGCGTACCGGTAATTTTTGCGGCAAAGACCTGCTGGTCATCCATGTCATTTCTGCGAAGTATGACCCCTCCTTTATCTGGTATACCTGCCGTATGCAATATTCCATGTATGCCGCCAAACCGGCTGACTGCCGCCTGCCATCCCTGCTGCATTGTTATTTCCGCTGTAACATCGGCCACCAGGTTGTATACCTGCGCGCCAGCCAGTTCAAGCTGCCGGATGTTTGTATCGGGCAACGCTTTTCTGCTCACCAATACCAGGTTGGCACTATATTTTTCCGCCAGGAAAACAGACAGCAACTGTCCCATGCCACCGGCGGCGCCGGTAACCAGGTAAGTACCCCCTTTTTTGAAGGCAGCCAACTGCTGCTCCGGCACTATTTTTTCAAATGACTTTACATACCTCCGTATTCCCCGGATGGCGACTTCCCTTTCGGTAACAGGACGCAACAGCTCTTTCAGCACGCCATCCATTGTATCAGTACTACTTTCCGCCATATCAATCAACCTGCAGGTGATATTCGAAAACTCCAGTGATATGACACGCAGCGCCCCCGCTATGGTAGCCTTGTCAGGGCATACTGCCTCGTATCCTGAAACATTGAACATTCCATTCACCACCACGTCCAGCTTCATCTCTGCGGCAGGATATACCGCTACAAATCCTCTTACGAGGTTTAACAAAGCGGCATATACCGCCCTGGCCTGGTATGGGGTATCGACGGGTATTTTATCCCAGCGATATATCACCCGCGTACACGCTTCGCCGGAGTAGTCGAGGCTGCCAAACAACTGACGGTAAGTATCTTCCCTAAGCGGGTCTACCACAAAAACCGCCTTATGTGTGTCTTCAGCAGCAGTCTGCATGACCGGTATACAAGTAGCGCCCTTACTGCGGAATGACTGTAGTATCCTTTCATCCAGTTCATCGTTGTTACTGCATAAAACAACCGTGTCTTCTTCCATGGAGATACGGGCTGCCGCGCTTCCCTGTGATTGCCTCCACTGTATTTGGTAACACCAGTCTGCTGTAGCATTGCTTCTGGCATCCGGTTGCAGGTCGCGGTTATCAGACAACATGCCATAGGTGTCTACCTCAGCAGGGAAACTGATGGCATCAAAAGGATAAGTAGGCAGGCATACTTTATTTCTCTTTTTCAGATAGAAGTGTTCCCAATCAGCTTCCACGCCCTGTTCCCACAGGCGGCCTATCCCCTGCATCATTACTTCCAGGTCACCGGTAGTATCTCTCGTCTGCTTCATCATGTTTACCATACGGTGCGCCGTTACGCCCATGGTTTTCAGCATTCCGCAAAGCGATTGCCCGGGGCCGGTTTCGATAAACTGCGTGTCCGGCTGCCGTGCCAGTATTTGTTCAACACCGGACGCAAACAACACCGGACGCACCAGCTGGCCCGCCCAGTAATCCGGGGAAACGGCCATATCATCTGTAATAAAATCTCCTGTTGTATTGGCAATAAAAGGTATGACTGGTTTGTTCATGGTCACCTGTTCCAGGTGTTGTCTGAACACGGGGAGGACTGGTTCCTGCAGGTATGAATGAAAGGCATGTGAAGTACGTAACCTTACACAGGGAACTCCTTTCTCTTTCAGGATGGCCTCCAATGCGGAAAGCGCATCTGTTGCACCGGAAAATACAGTTTGTGCCGGGGCATTCACTGCTGCCAGTGAAACAACATCGGACAAATACGGTACTGCCTCCTCCCGGCTGAGCGCCGTCCCCAGCATAGTGCCGGGCGCCGTTGATCCCATCAGGCGTCCTCTTTCCACGATGAGTTTCAATGCATCCTCAAAAGAGAATACCCCGCTGAGAGATGCTGCCACCCATTCTCCCAGGCTATGCCCTATCATATAATCCGGCCGGATACCGATAGACATGAGGTATTTAGCCAATGCATATTCCACCAGGAAAAGCAAAGGCTGTGTGTTGGATGTTTCATGTAACGCGTTGGTATCTGTTCCGGATGACCACAGTACAGCCCGCAGCTCTCTGCCTGTTGCCGTTGAGATGATCTCAAAACCTTTGTCCATCCACTCTCTGAACACGGGCAGGCTGTCATATAACGTTTTGCCCATTTGCAGGTATTGCGCACCCTGACCGGGGAACATGAAAACGATGGCTTTCGGTTTTGCTGTCAGCGGAACCGTATTGCCGGTTGATCCCCGCAGGTTGTCCGACAGTCCGGATATATCCGGGAAAGTCATGGTTTTTCTGAAAGCGAAATGGCGGCGTCCCGTTTGAAAAGTATAGGCCAGGTCCGCCGGGTTGATGTCCGATTGTATCCGCAGAAAATCGCTCAACTGTTTCATGTACTGTTGCAGCGTTTTTTCCGAACGGGCGGAAAGTGTCAGCAGGTGACAATTTTCCGTCTCCTCTTTATCTGCCACGCGTACCGGTGCCTCTTCCAATACCACATGGGCATTGGTGCCGCCAATACCGAAAGAGCTTACTGCGGCCCGCCTTGGCTTATTATCCGGTGACTCCCATTTTTCAAGACGGGTATTCACATAAAACGGCCCGTCCTTGAAGTTGATTTCCGGGTTGGGTTCTTTATAATTGATAGTGGGAGGTATCTGTCTGAATTTTAAAGTCAATGCTGCTTTGATAAGACCGGCTATTCCTGCTGCAGTGTCCAGGTGGCCAATATTCGGCTTTACCGCTCCCAGGGCGCAACGGAAGCTGGTACTGCTATTAAATGCCTTGTTCAGCGCAGCGACTTCTATCGGATCTCCCAGCCGGGTACCTGTTCCATGCGCCTCTACAAAACCAATGCTATCAGGCTCTACACGGGCCATCACCTGTGCTTTCCGGATGCATTCCATCTGTCCTTCCACGCTGGGTGCTGTGAACCCCACTTTCCTGTTACCGTCGTTATTGACAGCACTTCCCTTGATGACGGCATAAATATGATCACCATCTGCCTGCGCATCTTTTAAGCGTTTTAATACAACAGCTCCTGCTCCTTCACCCACAATAGTGCCGCTGGCATCTTTATCGAATGCCCTGCAATGACCGTCTTCCGAATAAATCATGCCCTGCTGGTAAACATAGCCATCCCTTATCCTGGAAGACATAGACACGCCACCTGCTATCGCGATCCTCGTTTCCCCCGTCAGGAGGGCTTTACAGGCCATGTTAACTGCCACCAATGAAGTAGAACAGGCTGTATTAATGTTGATAGCAGGTCCTTTGAGATTCAGTTTGTAGGCTAACAGCGTGCTGAGATAATCCCTGTTGTTAATAACAGATAAGGTGAAGTCATCCACGCGCCGGGCATCTCGTTCCAACAACGTATATACTTTCCAGTTAGTATCGTCGCAGGCGCCCGCGTATAAGCCAACAGGCATTTTGGTATTATCAGGGTTGCAACCCGCGTCTTCCAGTGCTTCCCATATGCATTGATGAAAAACCCGGTGCAACGGGTTGATAAGCGCTGCTTCCGTAATGCTATAATCGAAAAAAGCGTAATCGAACAAGTCTTTCCCCTGCAATGTCACCATCGCATTTACCTGCTTTCCATCAGCAGTATTCTCCGATGGCTGCACCTCCTCTGCGAAGCGCACCGACTCGTGCCCTTCGCAGAGGTTACGCCAATACTCCCGCCAGTTGTCTGCATCTGGGAAACGGCACCCTATACCGATAATGGCAATTTCCAATCCTGTGCTGGTATCAGTTTTCATCATCGTTGAAAAGATTTAAATGCCTCATGGTTTCCTCCAGGATATCACTGGCTTCCCTGGCTTCCTGCAGAACAGTTTCGGCTGTATCCACCTCTTCGCGCCTGAGGAGGGTTGCCAGACCGCTTACTGTGGGCCTGGTGAAAATATCCACTGCTGTCAATGCAGTATTGAATTGGGTATTGATCTGCTTCAGTAACCTGATTAGTTTAATAGAATTAGCGCCCGCGTCAAAAAAGTTATCTTTCACGCTCATCTGTGTATTCGCAAAAATCTCACGGCTGATTTCCAGCAACATTTCTTCTATTTTATCGGCCGGCAATTCCGTTGACAGCGGCGGTGTTATTTGCCAGCTTCTTTCGGCCAGCAACCGTTTTCTGTCTACTTTGCCATTAGGCGTGAGTGGTATCTGATCTATCCTGTAATAGGCCGTTGGTATCATATAAGCCGGAAGGTGTTCTCCCAGGCTGCTCCGGAGCATAGCTATATCCGGTACCGCTGTTGTTACGATCCATGCCGCCAGTTCCTTCGTTCCCTGGCTGTCAGGGCTGGCCAATACAGCGGCATCCAGTACACCTTCACAGCGCCGCAATGCATTTTCCACTTCGCCGGGCTCTATCCTGTAGCCCTGTACTTTCATTTGTTCATCTTTCCGGCCGGCAAAATCCAGTGTGCCATCCTGCAACCACCGCCCCAGGTCACCCGTCTTGTAGATCCGCCCTCCTTCGTGGAAGGGATCTGCCATAAAGCGCTCCGCTGTTAGCTCCGGACGACGCAGGTAACCGCTGGCAACACCTTTGCCACCGATATACAGTTCGCCGGTGACATTGACCGCGCAAAGCTGCCGGTTATCATCCAACACATACATCCGCATATTGTCGATCGGTTTGCCGATCCTTACCGGTTCTCCTTCCCGTAGCTCCTCTACCACACAGCCTACCGTTGTTTCTGTAGGACCATATTCATTATAGATTTTTATCTCCGGCCGGATGTTCTTCAGAATGGCGATATGTTCAGGGATCACTTCTTCCCCGCCAACAATAGCGCAAAGAGGACCTTCAGCGGGTAATGTCAGATATTTCAGCAGGCCGATATGCGCTGGTGTAAGTTTAATGGCATTGATTCCTCCCGCTTTACTGAAAGTATGCTGGAATATTGTTGTCAGGTCCGCCTCTGCCGGGTATATATACAAGCTACCACCGCTTGTCAGCGAGCAATAAATACTGGTAACCGTCAAATCAAAAGAGAGAGAAGTAAACAGTCCGAAATGAGGCGCCTGGCCATTAAAATAATAGCCGGATGCCCACCGCACGTAATGCTGCAAATTGTCATTGGTGACCATGCAGCCTTTAGGCAGGCCTGTGGAGCCGGAGGTGTACATCACATAGGCCAGTTCCTCCGGTTGGCGGTCTATGCTCACTGAAGCGACGGGCAGGTTGCTGCGCTCCTGCTCAAACTGGTCAAACAACGCGGCATCCAGACACAGGCTGCATTGGCTGTCTTCGAGGATATAATTGATCCGCTCCGCAGGATAAGCCGTATCCATGGGCACATAAGCGGCGCCCGTTTTAAGGATCGCCAGCATCGCTATTACCAGGCGATCGCTGCGTTCCAGCAACACGGCAACCAGGTCGTTGCCTTTCAGCGGGTACTTACGGGTGATCCAGGCAGCCAGCAGATTGGCTTCATTGTTCAGCACTTCGTAGGTAATTTCCCTACCGGCATAGTGCAGTGCGGTTTGCTGCGGAACAGTGCGGGCCTTTTCTTCAAACAGTGCTGTTACTGACCGGTACTCCAAATGGTCACTCGCTGTATCATTGAATGTCTGTGTCAGTTGCACCACCTCTGCTTCACTGAGGTAGTTAATATCCTGCACCGGGCTGTCAGGCAGTCTCAGCATACCATTCAAGAGGCTGATATAATGATTGCCCAGGCTGTTGATCGTATCTTCCCCGAAAAGGTCTATGTTATATTCTATCAACATTTTCAATTTATCATCCACCGTTGTAAAAAACAGGGTGAGATCAAACTTGCTGACCAGATAGGGTGTATGTGCGAAGGATGTTATCTGCAAATCATCAGGTAGCGGAGCATGCCGGGTATCTGTGTTTTGCAGGACTATCATCACATCAAAAACCGGGCTGCGGCTCATATCTCTCCTAACATGCAGGTTGTCCACCAGTTCATCGAAAGGATAGGCAGCGTGCTCAAATGCTTCTGTCGTGATATGCCTGGTATGTTCCAGCATTTCGCGGTAGCAGGAGGCACCACTGATTCCAGCGCGCAAAGCGACGGTATTGACGTAAAAACCGATCTGCCCTTCCAGGTCATTATGATCACGTCCTGCGACAGGTGTTCCGGTTATGATATCCGTTTGTCCGGTATAACGGTACAACAGCGCATGGAAGGCGGCCAGCAATTTCATAAAAAGCGTATACTGTTCACCGTTATCCAGCTGCAGCATCGCCTGCAATGTCTCTGCCGGTATTTCTTTTTCCAACGCGGCGCCATGGTAAGTTTTCACAACCGGCCGCGGTTTATCTTTCAACGTCAATACAGGCAGTTCACCACCCAAACGCTGCATCCAGTATGCACGGGAAGCCGCCAGTGTACCTTCCGCCAGTTGCTCCTGTTGCCAGACAGCATAATCTTTGTATTGGAGCTCCAGGGTGGTCAGTGGATTATCCGTGCCTGTGACGAAAGCTTTGTAGAAAGCCCAAAGTTCATTCACCAGCAGGCCCATCGACCATCCGTCTGTAATGATATGATGTAAGGTACAGGTGAGCAGCCACTCCTGTTCCGACAACCGGTACAACTTCACGCGTAACAGCGGGCCAGTTGCCAGGTCAAACGGAGCAAGGGCCTCTGCTGTCACCAATTGCTCAACAGCTGCTTCGGTAGCGCCCCGCAGGTCTTCCTGATATAATACAAAACGGGGCTCCGGTAAAATATACTGCCTTACTTCCCCCTGCGGCGTTTCCCTGAATACGGTATGCAGTATCTCATGCCGTTCTATGAGTGCGCCGAAAGCTGCTTCCAGCGCGGAAGTGTCCAGCATACCGGAAATATGATAGGCGCCCGGCATGTTATAGGCAGCGCCGGCGTTGTCAAACTGACTGAGTACCCATATCCTCCGCTGGGCAGAAGACAAAGGATAATTTTCTGCTAAAGGCGCCTGACGCAATGCGGCATATACTGTTTTTCCTGCACGCTGTACCAGGATAGCCTGTTGTTCCAATAGCGGATGTTCAAAGATTTCTTTCAGTGACAGCTTTACGCTGAAAGTTTTATGTATCAGGCGCATGAGCCGCACCGCGCTCAGGCTATGGCCACCAGACCCGAAGAAATGACTTTTCGGATGTAACGCCAATTCTCCTAACAGTTGTTTCCAAAGCCTCGCCAATACTGTTTCCACAGGAGTCATCGGGCGAACGGGACCGGTGCCGGTTGTTGTCAACCCTTCGCTAACGGCCAATGCACGTTTATCTATTTTACCATTGGACAGCAGCGGTATCCTCTCCAGGCGAACATAACGTTCCGGCACCATGTACAGAGGCAACCGTCTTTCAAGGTAAGCGCGTATATCAGTAATATCTGCGGCCGTTCTGCTGACCAGGCAAGCCACCAGGGACTTTTCCCCTGTGACGCCTTCCAGCAGCAGCACTTTGGCTTCACTAATGCCTTCATATTCACATAAAGCATGTTCTATATCACCGGTCTCTATGCGATATCCGCGGATTTTAACCTGATTGTCCAGGCGTCCGAGTACCTCCAGGTTACCATCGGGCAGCCACCTTCCCAGGTCGCCGGTTTTATACATCATTCTTCCGGGACGGAAAGGATCAGGGACAAACCGGCTGGCTGTCAATGCAGCATTACCAGCATATCCGGGGCATACGCCATCTCCGCTGGTGCATACTTCCCCGCTCACTCCTACCGGACATAACTGCCCTGCTGCGGACAATACGTAGTTCCTGGTATGCTGTACCGGCTTCCCTACCAACATACGCCGTCCTCCCCGCGGCACCTCGTAAAAGGAAGTCACGTCAGAACACTCTGTCTGTCCGTATGTATTAAAAATGTGAAGGTCGGGATGGCCGGCATAACACCTCTCCACCAGCGGAACGCTGAGTTTTTCACCAGTGAGTATCAACACACGCAGGTGCTGTAAATCAATATCCGGCTCATAAGACAGGTAGTCGCTCACCTGCGAGGGAATTAATTCCAATATGCGGCAATGGTGCAACCTCGTCATCTCCAACAGCTTTTCCATATCCCGCAGCTCTTCATAATTACACAACACCACTTTTCCGCCTGTCACCAGCGGCGCCCATAACTGCCAGATGCCGCCTACAAAATACAGTTCGGAACAATGGCAGAGTGCTTCCCCCGCCTGGGGTTGCAGCAAAGCCAGCTTATGCCAAAGATGGTTTACAATGCCTTTGTGTTGGAGCATACAACCTTTAGGGTTACCGGTAGACCCCGACGTATATACCACATATGCGATGTCTGATGACTGACTGCCTTGTGAAGACGGGCCGGCAACATACTGCATGCCGGGCCTGAAATCAGACAATATATCTTCATCGATCAGCGCTTTGCAGCGGCTGTCTTCCAGGATATAACGCACCCGTTGTTCAGGATAACGGGGATCAACCGGCACACAACCTGCACCTGCCTTGAGCACGGCCAGCATCGCAATCACTGCCTGCTCACTGCGTTCCAGTTTAATGCCGATGTTGTCTCCTGTCTGGATATGGAACCGGCTATGCAGGTACCGCGACATATCCTCTGCTGCATCATTCAGCGCACGGTAAGTAAGAACAGTCTCTTCAAATATCAGCGCAGTCTCGTCCGGCGATGCCGCTACCTGTTGCTCGAACAGCGTGACAAGGTTCGTTTCTGCCGGGTAAGGCACCACAGGCCCTTCGCACATTTCCAGTATTTGTTGTTTTTCTTTTTCCGGAAGATAATCGAGTACCCCAAGTGGCGTATCCGGTTGGGCTACCACCGCTTCCATCAGGTATCCCCAGTGATGGCACATCTGCACAGCCTGCGAATGGCTGTAGATGTCAGTATTATATTCCAGCAACAGTTCCAGCTGATCTTCCTTTTCAGAGAAGACAAAGCTCATGTCAAACTTGCTGGCGGCGTGTGTAGTACTATTGTAAGGTGTCAAAGTCGCACCGGGCACCTGCAGCGAACCTCCTGCGTTACCTTTGTTCAGGATAATGAGTACATCGAAGAGCGGGCTGCGGCTCATGTCCCGTTGCAGGTCCAGGCTATCTACCAGTTCATCAAAAGGATAAATGCTGTGTTCATAGGCTCCCATTGTTATCTCCCTCACCTGCTCCAGTAGCTGCCGGTATCCGTTTGATCCGCTGAACTGCGCACGCAACGCCAGGGTATTCACATAAAAGCCAATCTGATCTTCCAGGTCGGCATGGCCCCTGCCGGCCACCGGACATCCTATCACCATATCTTCCTGTCCGGTATAACGATACAACAACGCATACAACGTCGCCAGTAATTTCATAAATAGCGTGTACCCTTTTCCGTTACTATCCCGCAACGCTTCCAGCACATGCCCCGGCACCTCGTGACGCACCACCGATCCGTGGTAGGTTTTTACTACCGGGCGTTCTTTCGCCGCAGGCAGCTCCAATACCGGCAACTCCCCGGAGAAACGCTCCAGCCAGTAGTTTTTGGACACCTCCAATAATCCGTTGTGAAGCTGTTCCTGCTGCCAGCTGGCATAGTCCTTATATTGGACCGGGAGCGCTGTCATTTGCAGCACCTTACCTTCCCGGATACCACGATAAGCTTCCAGCAACTCGTTCAGCAGGATATCCACCGACCAGCCATCACTGATAATATGATGCATCACAAAAACAAGTATGCCATCACCCGCCGTAAAGCGATACAAGCTGGCTCTCAGCAACGGCCCGCTTTGTAAGTCAAAAGGTTGTTTTATCCCGTTGTGAATAAGTGGTCCCAATTCATCAGCGCTGACACACATCTCCGGCAGCGCCACCTGGAAGGAAATATCCTGTGATGGCAGCACCACCTGATGTACGGAGGTATTTTCATCTTCCCGGAAAACGGTGCGTAAAATTTCATGACGGCCAATGACGTATTCAAAAGCGGCTTGCAGCGCACGCACATCTATCTCTCCGGTGATATAAAAGCAGGCGGGTATGTGATAAGCAGTGCTGCTTTCATCAAACTGGCTTAAAACCCATAAGCGTCTTTGTGCAGAAGACAATGGATAACCGGGCTGTATAGCCACAGGGCTCAGGCCAGCAAAGCTGTCCCTGGCCGATGTTTGTATCAGCCGGGCTTGTTCCTCCAGCACCGGGGTGTCAAACAATTCCCGGAGTGATATTTTCACCTGGAAATTTTTGTGTATAAGTCCTCCGAGGCTGATAACAGACAAACTACTGCCGCCTATATCAAAGAAATTAGCTGTTGCGCTTATCCGTTCCCGTTGTAACAATTTCTCCCAGATAGCCGCCAGTAAAATAGCTGTCTGAGTAGCCGGTGCAACATAGTCAGCGTTATTTTCCGGAGCAGCGATGTCCTCCGGCAGGGGAAGCGCACGTCTGTTTACTTTTCCGCTGTCTGTCAGCGGCAGCCGTTCCAGCCGGATAAAACGTGCCGGTATCATATATGCCGGCAACAGTTTGTGAAGATATTGTTTCAGGGCCGCCTCAGACAGGGAGGCTACTACATAGGCCAAAAGTTCTTTCTCTCCCGACGAGTTGACACGGTCTGTCACACAAACGGATTCCACGCCTTCGCAAGACAGTAACGCGGTTTCAATCTCTCCGGTTTCTATACGGTAACCGCGGATTTTCACCTGGTGGTCCCTCCTTCCAATATATTCAATGTTACCATCTTCGAGCCAGCGGCCGATATCTCCGGTGTGGTACATACGGTTCCCTGGTATAAAGGGATCATCTGAAAAGCTACGTCTTGTAAGCGTTTCGTTATTTAAGTAACCTCTTGCCACACCAATGCCGGCAATACATATTTCTCCGGCAATACCCACCGGCACAAGCTGCCCTGCTTCATCCAGTATATGAATCTGTATATTATCCACCGGTTTCCCGATAGGGATACGGGTATCTGCTGCTGTGGTGGCATAGGCAGTAACGTCTATAGACGCTTCCGTAGGGCCGTACAGGTTATACAGCGGTCTACCTGCCAAACGATACCATTTCCGGACAGTTTCCGGCAACAACGCCTCCCCGCTGGTGACCAGCAAACGCAGGGAACGCAAAGCGGTGAGCTGTTCGGGGTCTGCTTCCAATACGCCCATAAAACTGCTGAGCATACTCGGCACAAAATGCATACAGGTAACCTGCTGCTGTTTCACTATTTCCAGGATACGATAAGGGTCCCTGTTATCCTCTTCTCCACAAAGCACCATGGTGGCTCCCCAGCAAAGTGGCATAAATATCTCCCAAACAGAAACGTCAAACGTGTAAGTTGTTTTTTGTAAGATAACGTCATCCGGATGATAGTGATATGCTTTCCACATCCACTCCAGCCGGTTCACCACACCCCGGTGTTCGAGCATACAACCTTTGGGGCGCCCGGTAGAACCGGATGTATAAATGACATACGCCAGGTCTTCGGGTGAATTAACCTGTGGGAGATCGTTGGCATCCATCGTGGCTAGTACCTCTGCAATGCCGGCCAGGAGCGATTCATCTATCAGTATTTTACATTGACTGTTTTCCAGTATATAGTCCACTCTCTCTTGTGGATAATCATAACCTACAGGGATATACGCTGCACCCGATTTCAACACGCCCAACAATGATATGATCATTTGCGGGCCTTTCTTTAACTGCACAGCAACCAGGTCGTCGGGCCGGATATCATAATTTTCGCGCAGCCAGCGTGCCAGGCGGTTGGCGGCAGTATTAAGCGCATCAAAAGAAAAAACTTCCGCTTCAAACTTAACTGCCACCCTGTTGGGACATTGCCGCACCTGCTCTTCAAACAGCGCTACCAGCGTAGTATTGGCGGCATTATCCACGGCGGGCTTATTAAATTCTGTCAGCAGCTGCTCTTTTTCTCCGGCAGACAAATAATCCAACCCGGCAATAGCCAGTTCAGGCCGGGCACAGACAGTCTCCAGTAATTGCGACAGGTGCCCTGCCATACGCACCGCAGTGCTTTTCAAAAACAGGTCGCTGTTATACTCCAACGTCAGTTCAATACCATGCGGACTTGCAGTGAAATAAAAAGTCAGGTCAAATTTGCTGCCCATCGCGGTATCATCGTTCCAGGGCGACATCTGCAATCCCGTTACGCCGTTGAACAACTTCTCCTGCTGATGTTGCAATGTGATCATCACATCAAACAGCGGGCTTCTGCCAGGCTCTCTTTTCAGGTTCAATTTTCTCACCAGTTCATCGAAAGGATACGCCTGGTGCTCATTTGCCGCCACCGTATCCCTGCTTACCTTCTCCAGCAAAGACAGAAAACTATCTTCTTTATTAAGCCGGGTACGCAATGCCAGGGTGTTCACATAAAAACCAATCTGTTCCGAGAGGTCCACGTGTTCCCTGCCGGCAACCGGGGAGCCAATCACGATATCTTCCTGTCCCGAATATTTGTATAATAATATATTCAATGCCGTTACCAATCCTGCAAACAGCGTAGTGCCTTTTTCCTGGCATAACTGTGAGAAAGCCTGACTGGCGCCGGGGGTTATAGTTTTACTGATAGTACCGCCATTGTAGCTTTTAACAGGGGGCCGGGGCTTGTCGGCCGGAATATCCAGCGGCAACCAGCCGCCGGACAATTGCGACAGCCAGTAATCTTGCTGTTGCTGCAAAGCGCCACTGTGCAGTAACTGCTGTTGCCAGATGGCGTAGTCTTTGTATTGTATGCGCAAAGGAACCAGCGATGGCGTTTGCTGTTGCAACAATGCATTGTAGCAAAGGAGCAGTTCACTGAACAGGACATTCATGGACCATCCATCACTGATGATGTGATGCATGGTGTATATAAACAGCCATTGCTGTTCTTCCAGCCGGTATACGGCGGCACGGAGCAATGGCCCTGTTGCGGGGTCGAATGGTTTCAGCTGTTGATCACTGATCAGCTGTTGCAGGTTTCCTGCCGGCATGGCAGCCGTTCTCAGGTCTGTTACCTGCAAACTAAAGCCGGTTGCTTCCGGGCTTCGCACTTCCTGTTGTACCCGGCCTTCTGCTGCATCATGTACAAAAACAGTCCTGAGTATTTCATGCCGCTCCAGCAGCAGTAAGAATGCTTTTGAAAGCAGCTCCGTGTCCAGCCTGCCCGTCAGTCTCCACGTTCTGGACATATTGTACACCGCGCCGCTATTTTCCGTTTGTGTCAACAGCCATAAACGTTGCTGCGGAGAAGACAGTTCATACCTGCTGCTATTCTGCTGAACAGGAATATGTGCAAACTTGCCACGGGCTGATTGCTGAATAAATGCAGCTTGTTCTTCCAGTATTGTTTTTTCAAAGAGCACCTTTAGCGGCACTTTTACATGGAAGGCTTCATGAATGCCGGCAGACAACCTGTTAATGCTCAGGCTGTGGCCTCCGAGCGCGAAAAAATCGTCGGTAGCACCAATATTGCCGGCAGACAATATTTTCTCCCATATCCCTGCAAGGCGTATTTCCGCTTCATTGCGGGGTGCGATGTACGCAGCCTCTGACAGGCGCTCAATATGAGTGGGCGCCGGCAGTGCGGCCTTATCTGTTTTACCGTTGGGTGTTAACGGGATATGGCCGATCCTGACAAAACCAGCAGGGACCATGTAGCCAGGAAGCCTTTCTTTGAGGAAAGCGTGCATATCTCCTACAGTCACAGGTGCACTGGCCATCACATACGCTATCAGTTCTTTCTCCTGTCGGCTATTATCTACCGGGATGATGACTGCTTTTGTAATACCGGGGCATTGCTGTAAGGTATTGGCGATTTCTTCCGGTTCAACACTATAGCCCCTGATCTTCAACATTTCGTCTTTTCTTCCGGAGAAAGAGATGCTGCCATCAGGCAGGCGCCTGCCCTGGTCTCCCGTGCGGTACAGCTTTCGGGGGCACCAGGCCACGTCTATAAATTTCCCGGCGGTCAGTGCCGGTTGATGAATATACCCTTCTGCCAGTCCACGGCCTGCAATGCAGATCTCGCCCATGGCCCCTTCCGGCAACAGCTGCTGGTAACGGTCCAGTATATATACCTGGTTATCGCCAATTGGCCATCCCAGGGAGATCGTTTCTATGGGTTGGCTGAGATCGAAGCGACGCACCAGTTTTCCTATAGTCGTTTCCGTTGGGCCGTAGTGATTGTATACGTCGCAGGCTGCATGATGTTGTTGCAGGTACTGCAACATATCGACTGTCAGCGGTTCTCCGCCAAAAATAAGGCACCGGGCCGGCGCAAATACGCCTCCTTCCTGCAATGCTTTCCAGTGCGAGGGGGTGATCTTCAGACAATCCAGCTGTTGCCGTTGCATAAACTCGGCGTCTGTAGCGGCGGTCACTGTGTACACATGCAAAGCTCCTCCCAGCAACAGGGAAGTATAGATAACGGTGTTGCCAAGGTCAGCTGCGATCGTGGACACCAAACCAAAAGTCCTGCAAGCAGCAACATTGGTCTTATCCCTGATGCCCAGGGCATAGTCCGTCAACGCCGCATTACTGATCATCACCCCTTTGGGCCTGCCGGTAGTACCGGACGTATAAATCACATACACCAGGTTGTCTGCCGTAACAGATACGTCAGGATTGGAGACAGGATAGAAAGCCGTCTGCTCTTTGAAATCATTCAGTATGGTTTCATCCAGCAATACCCTACTGCTGCTGTCTTCCACGATAAACGCCACCCGTTGCGCCGGAAAAGCCGTATCTACCGGCACATAGGCAGCTCCTGCTTTCAGGATGCCAAGAATGCTGATGATCGACCAGTCGTTCCGTTCTGCTATGATGGCTACTTTATCTCCTGGTTCCACGCGGTGTTCCCTGATCAGAAAATGCGCTAACCGGTTGGCCAGTTCGTTTAGTTCTTTATAGGTATAATGCTTGTCTTCAAAAACAAGTGCCGAAGCGCCGGGGGTCAAATCTGCCTGCCGTTCAAACATCCGGATAACGCTATCTTCCGGCTGGTCACGCTTTACGGGTTTGTTAAAGGCAGTCATCAGCCGGTCTTTTTCTGCCGGAGGCAAAAGGTCGTACTGATGTAACAGCGTGGCCGGATGACTGACCATCTGCTGTAACAAATGCGTAAGATGCCGGGCAAAACCGTTTATCGTGCTAATGTCAAAAATATCTGTATTGTACTTCAGCGCTATTTCAAGTGCCTGGTCTTTTTCTATGCAGATAAAAGACAGGTCCACTTTGCTGGCATCATTGGCCACTTCCATATACGGACTGATGGCAACATCTCCCCCCATGCCATGCAGGCGGGGACCTGCCACCGTATCCTGAAGAATCACCATCACGTCGAACAAGGGATTCCTTCCTCTGTCCACACGGACCTGAAGGTCATCTGCCAGCCGGTCAAACGGATACTGCTGATGCTCATATGCCCCAACGGTGGTATTCCTGACCTGCTGCAGCAGTTGATTGAAATCCATATCATCACCACAACTGATTTTCAGGGCCAGCGTGTTGATATAACAGCCTAGTTGTTCCTGTAGTCCGGCCAGTTCCCTCCCGGAGGTCACCGTGCCGAGCACCATGTCTGGCTGCCCGGTGTAACGATACAACAGCACCGCTACGGCCGACAGGACACCCATGAACAAAGTACATTCCTGCTGGCGTAACAATTCCGACAGCTGCCGGTACACAACAGCGTCTAAATAAAAAGTATGTTCATCACCGTTATAAGTCCTTTCGGGTGGCCGGGGCCTGTCTGCCGGAAGTTCCAGTACAACCTGGCCGCCGCCGAGCTGCTGCATCCAGTATTGCCGGTGCCCGTCCATAGCACCGGAAGCCAGGCTACGTTGCTGCCAGGCCGCGAAATCGCGGTACTGCAGCGGCAAGGGAGGCAGCCGGAAATCGCTCCTGCCTTTCAACATGGCTTCGTACAACATGCCCGTTTCACTGTTCATGACTGCTACAGACCAGCCATCGGCTATAATATGATGCATCACACAAACAACTATGTGTGCGGCTTCATTTTTCCGGAATACATTTACGCGCAGCAAGGGCCCTGTTTCCAGATCAAAAGGGCGGGCCAGTTCAAGCGCTATTGCCGCTTTTAACTGTGCCTCGTCACCTTCATACTGAGCATGGTATACCACGGGAACGGATATATTATCCGCGCTCGTTACCCACTGCCTTATATCGCCGGTTTCATCACTACGAAAAACAGTACGTAGTATTTCGTGCCGTGCCGCCAGTGTATCAAAAGCACTTTGCAGCGCTGCCAGGTCCGGTATGCCTTCCAGCAGATAAACGCCCGGCACATGGTAAGCCGCGCTGCCAGCTGCTGTGCGGCTCGCCATCCAGATGCGTTCCTGGGAAGAAGATAACGGATAGTTTTCCTGGTCAGTAACAGGTATAATTTTTTCCTCCGCTGTCACATGTTGTTTACCATTTAGCAAAGCAGCCTGTTGCTCCAATACCGGATATGAAAACACTTCCTGTAAACTGAGCCGCAGGCCCAGCTTTTCCTGTACCTCGCTGATCAGCCGGGCAGCCTTGAGGCTCTGGCCTCCTGTGAGGAAGAAGTTGTCTGTAACGCTTATATTTTCATGTTTCAATACTTTTTGCCATATCTCCAACAGCGTTTGTTCACTTTCCGTCCGGGGCGCTATCATCTCTCTTTGATGGCCGGCAGCCACCTGCGAAGGCTCCGGCAATCTGCGCTCGTCAATTTTCCCGTTCGTGGTGAGCGGGAATGTATCCAGCTGTACATAGTATGCCGGTAACATATACAATGGCAACAGCTTTTCCAGGTAGTCCTTCAACGAGACAGGTGATAATATTTCCGTAGCCGTGAAATAGACCACCAGTTCCTGTTCCCTTACCGAAACATGTCCCCCCGTTACAGACGGGTGGCTTAACAATGCATGTTCGATCTCCCCTTTCTCTATTCTGAAACCGCGGACTTTAACCTGTTGCCCTGTCCTTCCGAGGAATAATATGTTTCCGTCGCGACGCCAGCAGCCCAGGTCGCCGGTTTTGTACATCCGCTCTCCGGCATGAAAGGGGTGCGGCACAAATTTCTGCGATGTCAGTTCCTCCTGGTACAGATACCCGATGGCGAGGGCATCTCCTGTGATACAAATTTCTCCCGTTACACCTACCGGGCATAACTGATGATGTTTGTCCAGGATCAGTATCCGTGTGTTGAACACAGGTTTGCCAATCGGAATATTGGGCTCATATTGCCGCACTTCCGTATAAGTAGCCACCACCGTACATTCTGTGGGACCATAATTATTGAAGATACGATAGGGCCTTGCCTCAAAAAGATTCAGTTTATCACCTCCCAGTAAAAGACAACGTAAGCCTGCCGGTTGGTTGTGATGCTGTATGAGTTGCTCTCCTACCCCTGTTGGCAGGAAACAGATAGTGATCTGATGGGCAGACAGGTATTCCGATAGTTCAGCTGTTTTCACCCGGATATCGCCGGCAAGCAGGTGAAGTGCAGCTCCACTGATGATATAGGGAAAAAACTCCCAGACTGCGGCGTCAAAAGAAAAACTGGCATATAAGGTGGCTTTGTCCTGCGCTGTCACTGCAAAAGTGCCGATATGCCAGGCACAAAGGTTCATCAGGCTTCTGTGCCCTACAACCACACCTTTTGGTTTTCCGGTAGAACCGGATGTATAAATAACATAAGCCGGGGTATTGGAAGACAACGACCTGACGGGGTTTGTATCGCTGCATTTTGTTATGCCTGCCTCAAACTGCCGGATAAAATGATGGTCTATGACCACTTTACACCGGCTGTCTGTTATCATATACCGTATCCGGTCTTCGGGGTATTCAGGATCTATGGGCAAATAAGCTGCGCCCGTCTTTAGTATGCTCAGGACGGCTGTGGTCATCCACTCCGTTCTGTCCAGCATAATGCCGGCAATATCGCCCTCCTGTAGTTGATGATGTATTTTCAGGTAAGATGCCAGCTGATTGGCAAGCCGGTTCACTTCTCCATAGGTGAATGACCGGCCATCGTTTACCAGCAGTATATTTTCCGGCGATTGTGCCACCTGTGTTTCAAAAAGCGCTATAACGGTATTGTCAATATCATATGGGGCGGCCGTTTGGTTGAATACCTCCAGCAGTTCCTGCTGTTCCGCTTTTCCTATCATGTCCAGCCGGGCTACCGGCGCTGCCGGTGTTTGCGCGATGCTCCCCAGCAACTGCTGAAAGTGACCTGAGAGTTGTTCCGCAAATGTGGCAGTATATACGTCACTGTTATATTCCAGGGTAAGTACTACCCCACCATCTTTCTCAAGAAAGTTAAACACCAGATCAAACTTCACCTGGTGCTGACCGATGGCGATATCGCAGGCACTTACCTGTAAGGCGCCACTATCCTGTTGCTGCGACAGCTCCTCATCCCGGAACGTTACCACGATATCAAATAAAGGATTCCGGTTACGTTCCCAGGAAATATTCAAATCATCGATGATGTACTCCAGCGGATAATCCTGGTGAGCGTACATTTCTATTACACCACCGGCCACGGCCTGTAATACGTCAGCAAAAACCTGGTCGTCCGCCATGACCGTCCTGAGTGGCAATACGTGTGCAAACAGCCCTATCTGGGATTCCAGCTGCACCTGCTTTCTACCGGAAACGGGGACACCAAGCACCAGGTCCTGTTCTCCGGTATAGCGGGACAATAATATGTTCACGATCGTTACCAGCCCCATAAAGGCGGTCGTTTTCTTTTCCAGGCAGATGTCCTTCACCGCCCGGAAAGTCTCTTTGTTGATGTGGCTTTTAATGCTGCCTCCATGGTAAGTTCTGTATAGAGGCCTTAATTTATCTCCCCTGAGATCAGCTACTGTTATACCCTCCAGCTGTTGCCTCCAATACAACCGTTGCTCTTCCATCGCGCCGGAAGAAAGCTGTTGGCGCTGGTGCATGGCAAAATCCCTGTATTGCAGTTCCGGGCCATTGACATTCCCAACAGATGCATCATAAAACAACATCAGTTGTTTCATCAGTATGCCCACCGACCAGCCATCACAGATGATGTGATGCATCACAACGACCAGCACCCAGCTATCCGTTGCCAGGTGAAAAAGACCGGTACGGAAAAGCGGCCCTTTAGCCAGATCAAACTCATGATCTACCAGCAGCTGCACGCCGGCAGTGAGGGCACTTGCAGCATCCTGTTCTTCCCGCAGGTCTGTGATGGGGATAAGGGAAAGCAATGTCTCCGGAGCAGCCACATACTGCTTTACCGCTCCTTTATTATCTTCCCGGAAAACGGTGCGTAAAATCTCATACTGTTGTACCACGCGGTTAAAGGCTTCTTCCAGCCTGGATGTTTCCAGTGGGCCTTCAATACGGAATACGCCGGGCATGTTATATGCTACGCTGCCTTCTCCTGTTCTGCTCAGCATCCACACGCCCTGTTGGGCGGCGGACAAGGGATATGATTCCGCTGACGCCGACTTCGGCACCAATGGCTCCGCCTCAGAGGGGTTCCCCCCCTGCAGCAGCTGTATGAGCTGAGGTTTATATTTTCTTATTTCAGCGATCAGGGCAGGATCAATATCAGTCTGACCGGCATACACCTTCAACTCGCCGGCCACTACCTCCAGTACGATATTATGTTTGCTGATATCCTGTAAAAGCTCTTTCATAGTTAGCTGTCCTCATTTTTATCACTAGCAGATAACAAATATCCCCCGATAGACCCACTGCCTTATTCTCTCCAGGATGATGCGGTCCAGCCTGGACATAAAATTTTCCACATTCCTGGACCCGGTAAGGGAGAACAAAAGCGCCTGTAAAACGGCCGCTGGCTGGGCCTGGATATATCCTTTAATTTCAGTGAGTGCCAGGTGTACTGGTTTGGGGCGTCGAAACAGGTAAAACAACAGGGAGGTATCCTCTTTCAAAGGCATTTCCTGTACACCCCATTCGCCCAGGTATTGGACGATGTATTCAAAACCGGAGGCGGGTTGCGCCAGGTTGTTCTGCTGGCTGGCAGATATGCCATTCAGGTCATTGGCAAAACTCCAGTCCCATTTCGTCCGCAGAAGGCCGACGCTGTCCGATACTACCACCTGCTGCTTTTGCAGCCATTCATCCGGCATATTCAGCTGCAAGGCGGAAGACTCCTGGTACGACCATCTGTTGAGAGAAAGCTCCAGTGAAGATCTTTTCTCTTTTCTGCGCCATTGTATTTTTTGTTCTTCCAGGGAAAAAACATCCAGCAGCCTTTCATAGGGAGCTGGCTGAAGTGCTGCCCGCGCAGTATTGATGATAAAAAGCTGCAGGTCGGCCACAGACAGGCATTCCGCGAACAGTGACGGTGCTATATGGTCCATGAAAGCGAGCGTGCGTGGATACTCGTGGTCCAGCAACCAGCGTCTTACCTGCAATAATCCAAAAGACAATTTCAACGGTTTCTGCATCGGAGCTGCGGCGGCAAACGGCAACAGGATATTTTCGGCAATAGCCGGTCCTCCGCTGGCATGCACCAGGAAATACAGCACGCCCATGTTACCATGCATCAAGCCATCGTTCAGCCAGTCACTTACGCTACTGGCATTCAGCCGGTCTGCCAGTGTGGTGGTAATAACGGAGAGTGATGCCCGTTCATGCAGCAGACAATACATGCCCCATCCACTGGCGCCTTCAAACAGATCATCTCTTTTAAAGAGATGGTCATTCAGCTGTGGCTTAAGAGGTACGCTGTCACCGGTAACGGACAGCATAACGCCGACAGCGCCGCTGGCCCAGCTATGATCATCCTTTGCGATGAAGGTGTTCATACCACTCTGCGCGTAACGCTCCAGCATCTTCCCGTCCAGCACCAATGCTGATGCCGTATCGCGGGCATGCCACCAGTTCCTGATGCCTGTCGTATGACACAGCCGTTCAAACGCGGTACAGCCTTTTATGATGTAGGCGAGACCATCGTTGGCCGCAGCCGCCTGAAGATGCTCCAGTACATAGCGGATTCCCGCACTTCCGTAGGCAAAGCTGCAGGAAGGGTATGGCCTTATCTCTCCGGGTTGCTGCCACCAGACCATACCTTTCTCTTCGTGCGCATTGGAAACAATTTTCAGCGTATAGGCGTCAACGTATTCCTTCAGGAAGGCGGCTTCCGTCAACCGGTACAGGTGATACAATACCAGCAGGGTGCCAGCCCTTCCTTCATACAGATAATCTGTAGTATGTACGTCATGCAGGTACAGACCATTCGCCGGCCGGATAAGCTCCAGGCATGTTTCCAGCAGCGATTCCTGTCCCGCCAGCTGGGAGGCTTCCATCAGCACGTATATCGCTCCGGCCCTTCCTGTATATAACGAATAATTGTCTGTAGTGTGCTCTCTGCAATATTGTACCAGCTCGCTTACCAGCGCATTGATCAACAACAGGTACTGTTCCTCCCTCTTTTTTTTATATAGCGCTATCAGCAACAAAAGCTGTCCGCTTACACCAGTATCAATATTCTCCGGATTCATACCGGCGATATGCTGGTGCAGGTTCTTTCCCTTTGTCTTCCACACCGCAGCCGTGCGGTTGTCCAGCAGATAATCAGCGAAAGAATTTGCTATTTCAAACACCTGTGGTCTGGCTATCTCGGAGTATTGAACTTTAATCATACCTGGTGCGTTTTAATTAGATGGTGAATATTCCTGTAATAATCCGGGTAGTCCTTTTTCAGCCTGAATTCCAGCGCATCCAGCGTGAACCATGATTTCTTATGGGCGCCGATAGTATGTATGAACCCTGTCCGGTCAGGTACACCGGTAAAATCGATGATATCATTGCCAAAACGTACAAAATCCGGATGCAGATAGTTGATTGTAAGCCCTGCATCTTCAGACATGGCATGAAAGAGCAGCTGTTCAAAAATGGAATTGAACAGGTCAATATTTATTTTATGCAGCGAGTCCAGGTTTTTGTCAATAAAAGCGAAAGCTTCCCGGACGAACTCGCGGAAGAACCCCATTTCGCGGCCACCAATAATACCCGCATTCGCAGCTATTAAGCGGTTGTTCCGGGAAACGGTCCTGTCCAGCACCTGCGGGTAGGTGCTGAATGCCTGGGCGATCTCCATAAACACGCCCGCATACCACCGGTTATAGTCCTCTCCATCTTCTTTGCATTGACACACCAGCGCTGCCTGTTCCAGCGAAGCATCAAACGGTCTCCAAATGAACACGTCGCCATCGGCGTGAATAAAAGGACCGTCCTGCAGGCCATAGGCATATACTTTTCCCAGGGCATACAGGTCCTCATGATAATCATTGAGCTGGTCCAGTTCTACTTTTACACTGGTATAAGGCAGCTTCAGTTTATCTATCAGCAGTTCATAACCTGCCTGGTCTGTCACCAGCTCTACGTCATCATAAAATTTCCTGAATTGCAATGCGCTTAAGGTCCAGCTGTAGTAGTTGTATTTTCTGTCCGGCCATCCACACTTGTTCCATTCCATCCGCTTGTGTCCTGGCTTGGACCATAAACTCTGTACAATCTTCATAAATCAGATATCAATTTGAACAAGATTTCCTCCTTTGGTCAATTGTTTCCTTTGCTCGAGGATAAACGTTATTTTCCCCGCCAGCTCTTCTATGGTCGCTTCCAGCAGGAAATACCGGAGGTCGATGTTTACCTGGTAGATATTGTTGATCCGCATGATCAGCTGTGCGGCCTTCAGGCTATGTCCTCCTATTTCAAAGAAATTATCGCGGATACTGATGTTGTCTTTCCGCAACAGGTCCTGCCACAACAGCTGCAATTGTTTTTCAGTTTCCGTCGCAGGCGCCACATAATCGCCGCCAGCATGTTTATCCGACGCGGGGACAGGTAACCGGCTTCTGTCTGTTTTACCGGTAGTGCCTACGGGAAAAGTTTTCATATGGATAAACCGGGCAGGTACCATGTATTCCGGAATACGTGCGCCTATCCATGACTTCAGTTCTCTGCCGGGAATTTCTTCTTCGCTTTGTATATAAGCAGCGAGATATGGATCGTCTCCGTTGCCTGTTATCAGCAGCACCACCGCCTGCCGGATACCGGCATGCTGTTCCAATACCTGCTCAATCTCTCCTGGTTCAATACGGTACCCATGTAGTTTTACCTGTGCATCTTTCCTCCCTGCGAAAATGATCTGGCCATCCGCTGTCCATCTGCCCAGATCACCGGTCCTGTAAAGCCGTTCGCCCTGGCGGAAAGGATGCGCAACAAATTTCTCCGCGGTGAGCACCGGTTGATTGAGATATCCCTGGGCCAGTCCATCACCGGCAAGGCATATTTCACCGATGGTACCGATGGGCCTTATTTTCAGCGCCTCATCCAGGATATATGCCTGTGTGTTGGCAATGGGCGCCCCAATCCGTACATCGTCTCCCGGCTTCATCCGGAAACAGGTACTGTACGTGGTGTCTTCTGAAGGCCCGTAAAGATTTCTGACAACGATGCCCTTTGAAAGCAGCGCGGCGGCGTAGGAATAGGGCAGCGCCTCGCCCGCCATATTGACAACGTTCACGGCTGACAGGTCCACATTCTCCTGCAACAGCGACCCCATCACACCTGGGACGGTATTGAGCAATACCTTCCGGTCCTGCTTCAAAAAATCCGGAATTGATAACGGGCTACCGAGTAAACGAATCGTTTTCCCGGCTGTCAGCGTGTAGAATATTTCAAAAACAGAAAGGTCAAAACAAATCGATGTGGCGGCATATACGATAGCGGCATCTTCCTGGTCAAATTCAAGATGGCACCAGTTAATAAAAGCGTTAAGGCTATGATGGCCGACGACCACCCCTTTGGGCGCGCCGGTAGATCCTGAGGTGTAAATGATATAGGCAGCGTCTTCCGGTTGTGGATTGTGCAATGGCACGTCCATCACGTGTTCCGGCCATGCATTGAATTGGCGTAACACCGCTTCGTCCAGCACGAGGGCACAACTGCTGTCTGCCTCGATGTAGTCAATACGTTGCTGAGGATAGGCCGGATCAAGTGGCACATAAGTTGCCCCTGACTTGAGGATTCCCAGCAATGCTACAACCATTTCTTTATTCCTCGCAAGCTTCAGGCCTACCCTGTCACCAGGTTTTATGCCATAAACCTTGTCCAGGTAAACAGCCAGGCGGTCGGATGCTGTATTCAATGCTCCATAGCTAAGCTGTTGCTCACCACAGAGAACGGCGGCCTGCTCCGGAGATGTCCCTGCCATTTCCCTGAACCGGCGCAATACCGTGGCTTCCTGGGGGAACGACACAGTGGTGTCATTAAAACCGGACAGCAGCTGATGACGCTCCTGCGTTGTAATAAAAGGTAATTGCTTCACTGGCGTGACCGGGTTTTCCATCAATGCGTTCAGCAACACCTCAAAATTATTGGCCAGCCGTACAACGGTATCTTCATTGTAAATATCATTGTTGTATTCTATCACAAACCTGATACCATCCGCTTTTTCGCTGAAAATAAAAGTGAGGTCCACTTTACTGCTGCGGGTGGGGGTTTCCGGGTAAGCGGCTACCGTTATATCGTTCAGCTGCAATTGTTCTTCTACTACGCTGTCTCTGTCTTCCACGATCACCATCACATCAAACAGCAGGTTTCTGCTGATATCCCGTTTATGCGGCAACAGGGTGGCCAGCTCTTCGAACGGCAGTTGCTGATGGGAAAAAGCGTCCAGGCAGTTTTGCCGGGTGTCTGCCAGCAAGGTGTGGAAATCATTTGTGGCTGCGCCACGCATACGTAATGCGAGCGTATTGATGTACAGGCCCACCTGCCCTTCGAGGTCCGCATGGTCCCTCCCCGCTATAGGTGTACCGATGATGATATCTTCCTGTTCAGTATAACGGTACAATAATGCATATACCGCTGACAGGAGTAAGGTAAACAAAGTAGATCCGTTCACATGCCGGTTTAATTGATGCATTAGCTGCACCGTGGAAGGCCTGATATGTTTGCTGACCTGCGCACCGGTGAAAGTCTGGATGGCGGGCCGTTGCCGGTCGCCAGGCAGGTTCAGTACAGGTGGCGTACCGGCAAACTGTTGTGACCAGTATTCCCTGTCAGCCTCCATGGCATGCTGGCGGGCAGGTTCCAGCTGCCAGGCAACATAGTCTTTATACTGGAAAGGCAAGGGTGTGAATGGACTGCTTTCCCCGCCTACACAGGCATTATAGTGCCGGGAGATTTCCGCGGTAAGCACCTGGGCAGACCAACCATCGCAGATAATATGGTGCATACTGTAAACGAGTATCCAGGCCGTATCTGAGAGGCGCAACAGCATGGCCCTGAGCAAAGGCCCTTCCTTTAAGTTAAAAGGATGGTTATGTGCCGCTTCCAGCAACCTGTTTAGCTGTTCCGGGCGTTGTTCATCTGCAGGAATAACGATGACGGGTATACGGAACAATGGAATCTCCTCCAGTATAAACTGTCTGATGTTTAGCTGTTCATCTTCCCTGAAGACAGTACGTAATGATTCGTGACGGGCTATTACAGCGCTGAAAGCATTTTCCAGGGCGTTTACCTGCAAGGGGCCTTCCAGGTTGTAAATACCCGTGATATGATAGGCGAGGCTGCCGCCATTCAACTGGCTCAGCGCCCAGAGACGTTCCTGGGATGGCAACAACAGATAACCGGATTGTGGCGCCGCAACAGGTATCACATCTAAAGACGGCTGGCTGCCCTGGCTGACCAGCCTGGCTTGTGCCGCCAGTACCGGGTGTTCAAACAGCTCGCGTACAGGTATGCTCACATTGAAGCGGCGACGGATATACGTAGACAACCGGACCACACGCAGGCTGTTGCCCCCCAGCGCAAAGAAGTTGCTGGCAGCATCCGTCACGGGCCTGTCCAGCAGCTCGCTCCATATCTCTGCCAATGCAGTCTCCATCGGGCTTTGCAGTGGCACCTGTGCTGTGTCGGAAGCCGCGCCGGCGTCTTTCCAGGTTGACAGTGTTTTCCTGTCGGCCTTTCCACTGGGCGTCAGCGGAATTTGTTCCAGCTGAATGAAACGGGCGGGTAACATATGAGACGCAAGAATACCGGCCAGTTGTTTTTTAATCTCGCTGAAATTCAGCAAGCATTTACCGGTAACAAAGGCAGCTATTTCCTTCATACCGTCTGCTGCCTGTCTCGCTACCACCACAGCCGCCTCCACCTCCTGGCATTGTTTTAATGCCGTCTCAATTTCACCTGGCTCAATGCGGTATCCGCGTATTTTGATCTGTTCATCCTTTCTGCCGATGAAATCCAGCAATGCTCCCGGCAGCCATCGTCCGAGGTCGCCGGTGCGATACATCAGTTCATCCGGGTGAAACGGATCAGGTAAAAATTTCTCTGCGGTGAGCGCCGATTGATGAAGGTAACCCTTCCCCACCCCAGTGCCCGCGATAAAAATCTCTCCGGTACAACCTGCCGGCACCAGCTGGTATTGTTTATCCAGCACGTACAGGCGGCAATTACTCACCGGTATGCCAATCGGGAAATGATCAGCAGCAAGGCAAGCGGTAACATCACGCTCCAGCCAGCTGGCCACATCAGTACACTCCGTAGGGCCGTACGAGTTAATAATGCTTCCCCGGAAAAGAGCGGATGTGATCAATGGCTGTAAATGCTCCATCAATACAGGCTCTCCTCCCAGCACGACTTTACGCAGGGAGGCCAGCTTTTGAAAATTATCGTTTACAAGATTATCCAATAAAGGATAAAAAGCACTGGGAGCCGCATTTACCACCGTTACCTGTTTCGATGCTATCGTATCCGCCAGCTGGTAATAATCGCTGGCAAAAGTATCGGGCACACATAACCTGCTGCCGCTCACCAACGGAGCGAAAATATTTTTCTGCGCCAGGTCAAAGCTTACCGGCGCCATCAACAGTACGGTATCATCTGCCTGAAGATCCAGTATATGGGCATACCAACATACCAGGTTAGTGAAGGAATAATGGGATACCATAGCTCCCTTTGGCCCACCGGTGGAACCGGATGTATAAATCAGGTAGATCAGATCGGCCGGGACATGTACCGCCTCCGGGTTGGTGGCAGTGTAGGTATCACGTGCTTCCTGGAATGTTTTCAGCCATGTTTCATCTATCACCAGTGAACATCCGCTGTTATCCGTCATATACTGGATACGGTCAGCCGGATAGGCTGTATCCAGTGGAAGATAGGCTGCTCCGCTTTTTAAGATGCCTAATATCACCGCTATCAGCCATTCATCTTTAGGCAATTTAACGCCGACAAACGTGTTCGGACATACGCTTTTGTCCGCCCGGAGACAGGCCGCGATACGGTTAGCCTCCTCATTCAGGCGGGCATACGTAAAGAAGCGGTCGTTGCATACCACCGCGATATTTTCCGGCGTACGGCTTACCTGTTCTTCAATCAGCTGCACCACGGTGCTATGTCCGGGAAACGGCGCCTGCTGGTCGTTGAAACCCAGCAGCATTGTTTTTTCCGCATCCCCTATGTAATCCAGTTGTTGTAATGGCAAGCCTGGTTGTTGCACTGCTGCTTCAGCGATGCCAACAAAATGATGGGCCATCCTGCCAATGGCCTCCCTGTCAAATAAGTCCGTGTTATAGGTAATGCAGAGCGAATAGGCACCCTGCCGCGCTACTATATCAAACAGGAGGTCAAATTTAGCTGCTGTAAAAGGGACTGCTGCAAAAGGTTCCAGGCGCAGTCCGGGAAAACGGCCGGTCTGTGTTGTTGCCGGGTCCTCTTCCTGCATCGTCAGCACAATATCAAACAAGGGATTCCTGGAAGGATCGGTAGGCACCCGCAGTGCCCTCACCAGCTCGTGATAGGGATATTCCTGGTGCCTAAAGGCTCCGGTCACTACATCCCTGACGTAACTGAGCAATCCCTGGAAACTATCTCCACCGCTGAATTTTGTACGAAGAGCCAGCATATTGATATAGAAACCTATCTGATCTTTTAATTCAGCGTGTGTTCTTCCGGCCTGCGGCGTACCAATAACGATATCTTCCTGGCCATTGTACCGGTGCAACAAACTATTCAGGACGGCGAGCATACACATAAACAGCGTGGCTTTATTCTTTTGGGCCAACCCTTCCAGCTCCGCTATCAATGATGCGCTTATCGGCACTTCAACAATTTCCCCCTGGTGTGATTTCACAGTTGGCCTGGTCTTGTAGGCAAGGTCCGTCACGGGTAGCTCTCCCTCGAATTGTTGCAGCCAGTATTGTGCGGAAGCATTCGTACCCGCCGACAGTTCCTGCTGTTCCCAGGTGACGATATCTTTGCACTGGACCGGAAGCGGTGGCAGTGGTGCTATCAAGTCATCCAGGTAATGCGCATAATAATGGGCAACATCCCGGAACAACACATTGACAGACCATCCGTCGGCAACGATATGATGCAGCACACATAGCAGTATCCAGCTGTTGTCTTCCAGCTGGTAAAGGGTAACAGCCGGCAATACCGGCTTATCAAGTTCAAAAGGCGTATCAAAGGCAGTAGTCAGCAAAGACCGCAGCGTTGCATCCTTTTCCGGTGTGTTGCGGAGGTCGTGACAAAGCAGTTCAAAATGCAGGCTGTCTGCCGCATGGATTTTTTGTCTGATATCACCAAGCCCATCTTCGGTAAAGGACGTACGTAATGTTTCATGCCGTTCAATCACGCAGCGGAATGCATGTTCCAGCGCCGCTGTTATCAATTCACCTTCCAGCCTGAATACGCCAGGCATGTTATATGCCACGCTGGCTTCCGGTTGCTGGCCAATAATCCACAGCTGCTGCTGAGCAGCTGACAGCGGATAATCAGGAAGCACGGCCGCCGGTGGAATAGGTTGCCGCAGGTTATTGCTTCCTTCCGTCACCCACCATGCCAGTTCAGCTACCGTTGAGTAATTGAAAAGATCGCTCAACGATACACTAACACCTAGTTCCCGGTGCAGCAGGTTGGCCAGGGAAATAGCTTTCAGGCTATTGCCCCCCACATGAAAAAAGTTATCCGTCACGCTCACTGTTTCCAGGCGTAGCAGTTCCTTCCACAAAGCCGCCACCTGCTGTTCTGCAGCTGTGCGGGGCGCAACCAGCTGTCTGTTCACCGTTACCGCCGGCATGCTTTGCAGCAACGCCTTTTTGTCTATTTTCCCGTTGGGTGTAAGGGGGAACACCTTCATGTAGATAAAGTCAACCGGCACCATATAGGAGGGCAGCTGAGATTGCAGGAAAGCAGACAACTTTGCTGCCGCTATTTCCTGTTCACCGGTAAAGCAGGCGACCAATACTTTTTGTCCGCCTGCGCCGGTAACCGGCAGTACAACCGGGAGCTTCACACCGGGATAGCCGGCCAATACATGCTCTATCTCTCCCAGTTCAATACGAAAGCCATTTATTTTCAATTGTGTATCATCTCTGCCGATAAAAACGATATTTCCGTCCGGCAACCATTTTCCCAGATCGCCACTACGGTACATGCGGCCGTCAGAAAACGGGTCAGGCAAAAATCTGGCGGCCGTAAGTTCCGACCGGTTTAAATAACCCTTCCCCACACCTTCTCCGGCAATAAAAATTTCTCCGGTAATACCTGCCGGCAACAACGCACCCTGTTTATCCAGGATGTAGACCCGGGTATTGCTGATAGGACGTCCAATAAGTATCAGCCCGTCTTTTTTCATACGGTAAGCCGTACTGTAGACAGTAGTCTCCGTAGGCCCATATAAATTCCTGAGGACAACAGCTTCCGGCAAACGTCCGGGCAGATGGTCCGGCAATGTTTCTCCACCCAGCACAAGCGTCCGTAACCGGCTTAGGTCCGCATTCCCTTCCAGCAGCGCATCAGCCACGCTCGGAACGGTACTCAACAGATAGTTGCCTTCTTCCTGCAAAGCTGCCGGTACGGCTTCGTGTCCCGGCAGTACGACCAGTGTTTTTCCCGCAGATAAAGTAAAGAACATCTCCAGCACTGATATGTCAAAACAAATGGACGTAACAGCCAACACCTTATCAAAAACATCCTGCCTGAACTCATCCACACACCAACTGATAAATGCATTCGCACTCCGGTGCGTGATCATTACGCCTTTAGGTCTGCCGGTAGAACCGGAAGTATAGATAACGTAGGCAACGGCATCCGATTCCGGCGACGCTGACGGTTCTTCCTTTGTGTACAGGTGCTGCGTGGCCCTGAATGCCGTCAGCATTTCTTCGTTGATAACGGTTTTGCACTGGCTGTCTTCCACAATGAACCGGATACGGTCCTCCGGATAGGCCGCATCCAGCGGCACGTAGGCCGCGCCGGTTTTCAGCACAGCCAGGATGCTCATGACCATCCACCCGCTGCGCGGCAGTGAGATAGCAACACGATCGCCGGCATTCAACCGGCAATGGGCCATCAGGTGGTGCGCCAGCTGATTGACCGTTTCATTCATCTCCCGGTAACACAGTACATGCGGGCCATACACCAACGCGGGAGCTTCCGGCGTTTTTATGGACTGTGCAGTAATGAGTCCCGTTATTGTGTTCGTCTTATCAAAATACCGGTCAGTATTGTTAAAGGCCTCCAGAATCAATTTTCTCTCCGCCGGCGTAACGATAGTAATATCTTTAATAGTCCTCTCTGGCGCAGCCAGCACCTGTTCAACTATATATTGCCAGAACTGATAATACCTGCTGATAGTTTCTTTAGCAAATAACGCGGTGGCATATTCTATTTCCAGACAGAAATGATTGCCGGGCAGATGGCTGAAATTAAAGCTCAGGTCAAACTTGGAAAATACATTGTCCCCGATCACCTGCATCATTTCGGTGCTTCCCATGTCCAGCACCTGGCAGGACAATGACGTATCCTGCTGGTTATAAGTATGCGCTGCACCATTCGCCGTGTCCTGTAAAACCAGCATCACATCAAAGAGCGGGTTATGGCTTGCTTCCCACCTGATATCCAATTCATCCAGCATTCTTTCAAAAGGATAGTGCTGGTGTTCAAATACCTGCAATGTATCACCGGCACTCTTCTTCAGGAAGTCGCGCCAGGAGATGTTTCCATCAACTATCGTCCGCAAGGGCAGCGTATTAACGTACAGCCCCACCTGGTTTTGCAGATCGAAGTGGCCTCTTCCGGATACCGGCGTTCCCATGACAACATCCGTTTGTCCGGTAATCTTGTTGAGCAACAGGCACAATGCTGCCCGCAGAAAATTAAATGCTGTTACACCGGTATCCTTGCAATGAGCTGCAATAGCCGGATATAATGTTTCATCCAGGTCAAAACGCATCACTGCGCCGGCAAATGATCTGCCGGCGGGCCGTTGATAGTCTGCCGGAATATTCAACGGAGCGGGAGGCGACTGCAGATAGCCGGTCCAGAACTTCAGGGCCCTCTTTCCGTATTGGCCGGACAGCAACACTTCCAGCCATTTCGTATAGTCTTTATAGTGAATACCAAGTGATGCTGTGCGGTGTTGTCCATGCTCATAATAATGCATCATGTCCTTTACCATCAGCATCACCGAACTACCATCACTGACAATGTGATGAACAGCCAGCACCAATACCCAGTCTTCCGTTTCCAGCTGCACCAGCGTAGCGCTGAGCAGCGGCCCGTTTGCCAGATCGAAGGGTTGACGTATTGCCTCCCGGACAAGGGATGCCAGCAGTTGTGATTTATTATTTTCCTCCCGCAGGTCCCGGTAATGTAATAGCAATTTGCCGGCGTCAGACACATACTGTCGTATGTTGCCGTTCACTTCCCTGAAACGGGTACGCAGAGATTCATGGCGGTCTGCCAAAAACCGGAAGGCCTCTTGCAGGCGCCCGTGTTCCCAACGGCCTCTCAGATGCAGCGGCGTAACAATGTTATAGGCAGCATTGCTCTGTTCCTGCCGGCAGAGCATCCATATGCCCTGCTGCGCGCCGGTAACGGGATAGTCCGGTTGCAGGGCCACCGGAGCGATGGCTGCTGACCGGTGAGCATCCTGTCCTTCAGCCAGAAACGCCGTAAGCGCTGCTTTCTGCTCCTCTATCTGCTGTAGCAGATCAGGAGAAAGTACGGACAAGTCTCCATGCAACTGCAATCCATCATGAGCCAGGCGAGGAACGATCCTGTTCCGCTTCAACACTGAAATTATTTCCCAGACATTCATGCTAAACGCTATTCAAAAATGTTATTGTATTTCAGCCACAGCTTTCCTTCTATAATGGAAGCCAATGCAGATAAAGTATTATCCTGCATAACGGTTGACATGTCTATATGAATTTGTAGTTGTTGGCTGACGGTATTCACCAGTTCAGTCGCCCGCAGGGAGTCCAGCCCCAATGCCGTGAGTTCTATGGTGGGATCATCTGCAACGCGGGCTGGCAATTGCACCTTCTGTGAGATGAGATGTAAAAGGTATCTGACAATAAGGTGCCGTTCTCCGGATTGGATGACCTGTTCCGGGTTTACAGCTTCCGGGATAAAGTATTCTCCGGTGGTGCCGTAGAGCAATTTCAGTGAATGCAGCGCTTCAAATGATCCGTCTTTATAACGGATAGCGCATTTCACCCGTTGTATTTTGCCGCTTGTTGTTCTTGGAATACCATGTTGCCTGACCAGTAGCACATCATGCGGTATAATGCCCAGCATGCCGGCAACGAGGTTGCTGATATCCAGGATTAAAGCGGAAAGGTTTTGTTCCGGCATGGTGACGCGTTTTATTTCGGCTACCACCACCACCGCATCTGGCAGGTCTGGTAACATAAACAGCGCCACTCCGTTGTTTTCTACAGCGTCAATGCTCCTTGCCACGGCCTGTTCTATGTCATAGGGGTAAATATTACGGCCCCGTATAACCATCATTTCATCCCTTCTGCCATGAACGAAGAGTTCCTGTTGAAACATAAATCCGAGGTCGCCCGTGCGCAGGAAATCTGCGCCATCCAAGTGATGGAACATGGTATGATTGTCCCTGTTCCAATACCCTGATGTTACGCTCTCACCATTGATACATATTTCCCCTTCTTCCAGTTCCCCACATTCCTGGTGTGTTAACGGTGAAATTATTTTCACCTGCATCCCCTCCGCTATACGACCAGCGCTGACAATGGCAGTAACATCTTCAGCAGCAGTTTCCCGCAGCACAATCCTGCCACCGGGGAACAATTCTTTTCCGATATACAGCGTTCGGGGAAGTGTGGCATTCCTGGCACCGGCCACCAATAAAGTAGCTTCTGCCAGACCATAACAAGGATAAAACGAAGTTGCCTGAAACCCGGCGCTGGCAAACCTTTCAGAGAAAGCCTCCAATGTAGACTGCCGCACTGGCTCAGCGCCGTTAAATGCTACTTTCCAGCCCGACAGATCAAGATCTGATACAAAGTGCCGGTCTGTTTTGCCGGCACACAGATCATAGGCAAAGTTGGGGCCTCCGCTGTGGGTAGCTTTATAGACAGAGATATATTTCAGCCATTTGTCAGGCGCCGTAATAAAGGTAGCAGGACTTATCAGCACACAGGTACATCCTGCGTAGATGGCATGCAGGATATTTCCTATCAGGCCCATATCATGATGAAAAGGCAGCCAGCTAAATATCACAGACGCACTGTTGCAACCAAAAGCCTGTTTGATCAGCCGTTGGTTGAACACCAGATTTTTGTGGGAAATCTTCACTCCCTTCGGAGTGCTGGTAGAGCCGGAAGTATATTGTAGGAAAGCTGTTTCGTGCAGGGAAGGAGACAGGACATCCACTATCGGGAAATCTGTATCCGTAGGTATAACGGGGATGCCGGCTGTTTCCGTGCAGGCGGTGAGGCACGCCAGCAATGCCGGATGGCTTTTTGCAGTACAGAGGACTGCCTGCGGCGCAGCATCGCGGATGACAGGCAGTATCCTGTTGAGCTGCGTACCACGTTGAAAATAATATACCGGCACGGGGACTATGCCGCAATATAAGCAGGCCAGGAAAGCAGTAATAAAAGCAGGTATTTCCTGATATACAAGCAGTACCCTTTCTCCGTACAAGCGGTGCGTCTTCAGCTGGGCAGCCAGTGTTTGTACCTGTTGTAGCTGAGCAGAAAAGGTAACACGGGTATCTGTACCTTCCCGGTCATCCGGGAAAATATAAACAACACGGTCCGGCACAGCAGCGGCCTGCTGCAGGAGAGCATGTACAATACTTTCTTCTTTCATGGATTTTTTATCACTTTGAGGGTAGGGGTTCCCGGTCAGTTAAGTGCAACAGTATGTTACATCAGGAAAAACATTCTTTTGACAACACAGCGTCTTCCGGTAATGTCACCAGCAGGTTTCTTTGTAATAACTCCACTCTGACCAGTAGTTGCCGTTTGTTTTTATAAGTCACCATTTCACCATCAACACCGCTCAGAGGGCCCTGTCTGATCATCAGGCGATGTCCGGGTTGGAAGCTGTCTTTAGAGACTTCTACATCGGCAGCCTTATCAGCAATAAGCCGGACGTTGTTGACCACGGTTTCATTCACCATTACGGCCACCTTTCCCAGTTTCACGTAGGAAAGCACACCTTCGGTGTCCATACCACCGTAATAGCTTTTTATATCACGCAGGTAAACAAAAATGTAAGAGGGGAATAAAGGTTCTGTGACATATTTACGGCGATCGTGCCATTTTTTGAAGCTTTTACGCATAGGCAGCAGGCATTCGATCTGTTTTTCCGCTAACCGGCTCTCTACTTTTTTTTCGTGCCGGGCTTTTGTGTAAATAAGGTACCAACCAATCTGGAATATGCTCATAGAATTAGAATTTAACATCACCAATATTGCTCGCCGGCGTGCAGACTACATCTTGGTTCTTTCACAGGATTACGGGCATCAAACAAACACTTGCTTATTGGGCATAGCTACCGCTATTGCAAGTAACAAACTTACTACCGTATGCTAGTGACAGTGCTGGAACTACCTTTTTACCAGTAGTTTCAACGGATACAATTTAATCACTAAAACAATTTTATTCCATAGGGATTCCCGCCATTTTCATTTCGGGTTTTACGAAAATTACCCTATCCTGGAAATGCCCGCATGGATGCGGTCCAGTATATTGGTGGTAGACCGGTTGGGCAACAACGGGAGCAATATGATCTCACCGCCGGTTTCGTTGACAGCTCCTGCTTCCGGTAACTGGTCTTTCGTATAGTCGCTTCCTTTAGTAACGATATGTGGCTTCAGTGCCCGGATCAATCGAATAGGGGTATCATCTTCTTCGCTGCCAAACGGTATAATATGGTCCACGGCACCCAGTCCGGCCAGTACTTCCATCCTGTCGGCCAACTGGTTGATTGGCCTGGTAGCGCCTTTCAGTCGCCGGATACTGGTGTCAGTATTGATGCCAACGATCAGTATGTCCCCCAGTTCCCGGGCTTTATTCAGGTAGTTGACATGGCCGCTGTGAAGGATATCGAAACATCCGTTGGTGAACACGATTTTCTTTCCTTGCCCCCGGTACATTTCACCGACATACTCCAGCTGTTGTATATCGCTGACATATTTTTCGTTGATGGCCAGGTAGGCACGTAGTTCCTGCAGGCTGCAACTGGCCGTCACTTTTTTACTGATAGCTACCGCAGCTGCCGCAGCAGACAGTTCTGCCGCACCGGCAATATCCGCACCGGAAAGGGAGGCCAGGGCAAAAGCGCTGAGATATACATCGCCGGCGCCTGCCACCTGCGGCGAAGATACCGGATGTGCATAACAGCGATAGACTTTATGTGGCCCGTCAAATATTACGGCCCCCTCTTCGTCCAGTGTTATGGCAGTCACGGCTGCACCGGTTTTGTGGAACATACCGCTCCCCGCCTCACTTACCTGCTGTACCCTGCCAACATGTTTCACCGGCAACCCTGTCAGTGCCATAGCCTCTTTATAATTGGGCTTCACCAGGGAGGGACTTAATTTGCTGAAACAGTGAAGGCGGCCGGAATCCACCGCAATAAATTTTTCCGCCTGGAAACAGGCCGTTTCCAGATAACTGATCACAGCAGGTGTAATCAGTCCTTTATTATAGTCCGCAATGATCAGTGTCTGATGATATTTCAGCTGTTCCTCCAATACAGCCATGAAGGCAGCTTCCAGTTCAGCGGATACCGGTGTGTCAGTTCCTTTGTCATAGCGCAGCAGTAGCCGGTCACCGGCCATTATCCGGGTTTTCACGATGGTTTTCCTGCTTTTATGCTGCAGTAGCACGCAGTTAATACCTGCATCCTGAAGCAGGGTCCTGGCCTTATTACCGTGGTTATCACATCCGGTAATACTGCAAAAGGTAACCTCAGCGCCCAGCAACCGGAGGTTCATGGCAGTATTACCGCCGCCGCCTATCACCGTGGTCCCGGAAAGAATATCCACAACCGGGACAGGCGCTTCCGGTGTAAGTCTGGTACTGGCCCCTTTCAGGTACACATCAAGCATCAAATCGCCGATTACCAACATGCGATGTTCCGTGAAGCGATCAATCAATGGCTCATACATAATTAAATTTTTTGCGATTGTATTCAGAAGTGGGTATAACGGGATCGGATATACCGGGCAGGCGTACATACACCATCCAGCGCGGAAAGTGCTACCCGGCAATCAGTTACACTGCTGTTAACTGTCCATAAAAATAATATCTTCCAAAAGATAAGGGGTGCATACAGTACGAAAATTGGATGCGGTTTTTACGAAAAATTAATCTTGTAAAGATGACCCCTAATTGCCTTACTGATACCTGATTGCAGCCAATAACGGGTTACCTGGTTTATTTTTTTACTTTTTTATCCGGTGACCATTTATGTTACTTTCTTATTGAAAATTTTGTATTTTCCGGTATCACTAAGTAATGTGTTGGAGACTGAGAAGGTCAGTATCCTGCGAGAGCACCCTAATAATCATTATTAATAATTTAACAAAAAAACAAATGTGACCTGAAAAAGGTAGCATTACTGCGGATTCCACGTAGTTGGAGATGTTAGAAATAGCCTTAATACTGTATAAATCATTTTGTTAACACAGACCATTGTCTACCAACTTCCTCATCCATGAAATTGAGACCTATCAACCTGGCCATTTTGGACAAGCAGACATTATTCACAGAGATGCTGACCAGCTATTTGCGGGAGTACAAGGAGATCAACAAAATTGTTCACGCGGTAGCCATGCAGGACCTGCTGATCAAACTTCGACATTCCGTCATCGATTTGTTGATTTTGGACCCGCATATGCAAGACATCCACTTTAATCAGATCATTCAGTTTGTACAGGAAGAACATCCTGGCATGAAAATCCTCATGCTGTCTGAAAATGTGGAAATGTTTGCGGCGGACCAGCCAACAGAACACAGAGTATACGGTTATCTCTCCAAATCCGACTCCATACAGGAGCTGCTGGAGGCGATCATTGCGAGTTCTGATGAACAGATATACCGCAACAAGCGCTTCACGGAAATACTGTATTTCCGGCAACAATATAAAATTAGCAAGAAAGCTCATCCACAAGACACTTCGTTAAATGAGCGGGAAGTCAAATTGCTGAAACTCTTATGGGAGGAGAAAAGTAATAAGGAGATTGCCGAACATTTGTTTCTCGGCATCAGGTCAGTGGAGAAGCTCCGGCAGAACATGAAAGAAAAACTGGGCGTGCAGTCTACCGTCGGGTTACTTAAATATGGTATTAAACAAGGGTTCATTCCTCTTTGGGAACGGGAATATATACAACGCAGACACTATGAAAAAAACAGATAAATCACAGCTATTCGTCCTGCACTTCGCGGGAGGCAACATCTATTCATTACGCTTTATATCAGCCTTCCTGACTGATTTTGAAGTAATCCCGCTGGAGCTCCCCGGCAGGGGCAAAAGGATGACAGCTCCCCTGTTGCATGATTTTGAAGAAGCAGCAGACGATATTTACCGGCAAATCATTACACAACGCAATCATATGCCGTTTATGATATTTGGCCATAGCCTGGGTGCCTACCTGGCACTGGCGGCCGCACAGCGGCTGGAACAACAACAGCAACCGCCGGCCTGTATCTTCACCAGCGGAAATGCTGGTCCGGGCATACGTTCCACACACAACTGGCACCAGTTGAATGATCAGGATTTCATTGAAAAACTGACAACGCTGGGCGGCCTGCCACCAGAATTTCTGGACAGCCCGGAACTACTGGAATTCTATCTGCCCATCATCAGAGCAGATTTTAAACTGGCGGAAAAAAGCAGCTTCGCTTCCCACCGGATCAATATTCCGATTTATGCCATGATGGGCAGCAAGGAGAAAACTATGGGGGAAATCGGTAACTGGCAACAGTTTACCAACGCTCTCTTCCGGTACAGTCTCTTTGAAGGCGGCCATTTTTTTATTGATGAACATGCAGAAAAAATTGCGGCAATTATCCGTACCTTTTATCACAGCATTTCTTCCACCGTTAAAGAAAAGTTATCTTAGGAGATGAAATGTAACCGTACCCTCATTATACTGGCTGTAATATCCTGCTTCATGATTCCGTCAGCGTTTTCTCAGGCCAACGACAGCATTCCGCCCACTCACCAGTCACCTGTGCGCATTTACTCCCATGTACTGCAGGAAGACAGGATACTATGGATATCTACCCCGGAAGGTTATGACAACGGAGAGGCATACCCTGTCCTCTATCTGCTGGACGGCGACGTCCATTTCAAATACACGACTGCCCTGGTGGATTATCTCTCCAACCGCGGAAGGATGCCTCCCGTCATTATTGTTGGTATCATCAATACAGACCGGCGGAGAGATTTCACTCCCATACACTCCCTGCTGTTTAACAATAAAATCGACAGCAGCCTCTCCACTACCGGCGGAGGCAGGAAATTCCTGGAGTTCCTTCAGACAGAACTGGTGCCCTACATTGATCAACATTACCGGACACACCCTTTTCGCATACTCGCCGGCGCCTCGCTGGGCGGCCTCTTTGCGGTATACAGTAAAATCACAGCGCCAACGCTATTTCAGGCCAGTATCATCATGAGCCCGGCCTTCTATGGCGGTAACAACAAAGTCCTGTCTGACGTAACCCCGTTCCTGCAAAAACACCAGGACCTGAAAGAAAGAATCTTCTTCGCGCTTGGCCATGAAAAGAAAGCCAAAATAGATTCCCTCCTGTTACAGTTTAAAACCAGCGCCGGTCCGGGATTAAAATGGGATTTTAAATCCTATCCCGACGAAGACCACTTCTCCATGCCGCTCAAAGCCATGTATGATGGTCTTCGGTTTATCTATGCCAATTGGCATGTAGACTTTGAGCACGATACAACCCTGTCGGATTACACGGCCATCGCTGCATATTTCCAAAAACTCTCCGCCGAATTCGGGTATAATATCAAACCAGATGAAGACTTTGTCAATTCCTGCGGTTACAAACAACTGGAATTAAAAAAACTGGATAAAGCACTGGATATTTTCAGACACAACATCAGCAACTACCCCCGGTCTGCCAATGTGTATGACAGTATGGGAGAAGCATGCCTGATAAAAGGCGACAAACAGGAGGCTATTAAATATTACCGGAAATCTGTTGAGCTCGATCCTCACAACAGCAATAGGAGGGAAACGCTGGAAAAGCTGGAAAACAGCCTGCAAAAATAAACACTACCACATCGCCGTCAGGACACATAGTTCAGATAAGATTGGTAGTACTTAAAGAGGTAACGGGACGGAACACCGAAGTATAACCCTGTCGCCACAACGCCGTTATAAAACACGTTCTGCATGGGCGCTCCCCTGAAGCCGGAAAGCAATCCTTTGGTTACACTCTGCCGGGTATGCCAGTCGATATTGAAGGAAATAGAGTAGCTGAGCCCTCTGACCTGATGCAGCGTTCCGGAAGGCATAAACAGTATATCACCGCCGTCCACTACTACATCTCCGCGCTCAGCATCTTTCAACAAAGGAAATTTTTCAAAGTCCGGTGTCTCAAGGTCCACGTCAGCCCAGCGCCAGCTGTTCAGGTAACATTTTTTCCAGTCACTGGCTTTCACCATATAAAATCTTTTACTTCCCTGTATCTGAAAGAAGAGATTATGGGTACACAAAGTATCAAAGTGAAGCGGGGTAAGACTATTCGAGCTCCCCATAAAGAATTGCACAAATTTCCACCAGTTATTTCCATACCACGATGGCAGCAGGTCAACAGGGAAGGAAGAGATGTCATCCTTTAATTGTGGCATCATCAGGAAGATAGGCACATCATGCAGGTAAGGGGCTTTGGAGACTGGCCGTTGAGCGGCCAGTTCCGATTCATGCTGTTTGAGCAGTGCAGTGTATTCGGCCAGCGACATCACTATTTTAGTCCCTTTAGTCAGGTCGCCGGTCTTTATAGGCACCTTTAGCGATTGGCCAATGTCCATGAAATAATCATAATTCCATTTGCTGACAGCAGGCCAGTTATTAATACCGCCTTTTATCAACACAGGCTTTCCCGGAACGACATATTTTTCATAGAAAGTCCTTCTGTCAATGTTGGTAACAGTTTGTATCATAGCGAACAAAGTGGGTATGAAGAAATGAAATGATCTTTATGCAGTAAATCAACAAGAAAATGAGGTATAGCGTAGCTGTGGATTAACACCTCGGGCAGATATAGGAAAAAAGCTACCGCTACTAACAATAACAGTTTATTGTCAATAAGGTCAGGATAAAAAAATAAATACGGGGGGAAACATCCTCCGTATTTAAAGATAAGTTTTTAGATATTAAAACGCAAATAAAAACCATCGCTTATTTCATAAACGATGGTCCCTTCACACACACTTTCCGTACATTTTTTTGTTATTCGCATATGCAGCCAGGCAATTGCATTCGGATTTATATTTCACCCAAATGGCCGTCCCAGGAATAGGACGGCTTACGACATGGTTTCCCTATTGCTTATCTGTGCTGCCATAACTGGAGGCCCACCCCTAAGGCCCCGGAAGCTTTGGTTAATCCGCTGAGATAGAGCGTAACCACTTTTCCTTCCACCAGTTTTACAGACGGGATATCAAGAACGGTTGTAATAGTTGTACCGGCTTTGGTCTTCACTTTCACCCGGTAATCACCGGAAGCGATTGGCTTAAAGGGAGACAGTACTGCGACATCTGGTTTATCACTGATATAGGCTGCATTATTCACCAGGCGGATGCTATCGCTACCTTTGAAAACATCAATATCCACAGCGGTGGTATTAGGTGACAGGTGGAGGAAGCGCAGGCTGGTCTTCCCTTTACCAGGATCAGCGGGATTATCATTCAGTAACACGGCCCTGACTTTATTATTATTTAATGTATCGTACAGAAACAGGGAGTAAGTACTTTTATCGTTGAACTGGTATTTGGTGTCTACGATCACCTTGTTGCCATCCTGCGCGAATTTCAGGATGCTTTCATTTCGAAAAGGCAGGTTCATGTAGCCCTTGGACGGATTCAGGAACGGTAACTTATCCTGCAGTTTTTTTCCATCTATTTCCACAGTCAGGTCGCCTACTTTAGGGGCAGTATGCACGATCTGTATACCGGCATTTTTCACAACAACAGGTCGCGGATCGGGGTCATTGTTCTTTTTGCAGGACATAAAAGCTGTCGCTACCAACAGTGCACAGGAGATACCTGTCAGAGATATCCCTGATTGAGTTCTTACGTGTTTCATATACTTTTTGATTTATTAAATTGATTCCTGTCAACGCTTGCGCATAACCTATCTGTACCTGCCATTGCTGTGTGGCTGCAGATTTCATCAACAGCAAGCAAATAGCAGGCATAGCTATTACATACAGCACAGATATTGTTCTCTACTGTTAAAACAGCTAATGAACATAACTTCCTACGCTGTGTTTATTTTTTTTAAAAAAAAGGAATCGATGTTATAAGTTCAATGTATAAGAGAGATAGTAGGTCAGATCAAATATCCGGTTGCCAGATAAGGTTACATTACTATTGTCGTGCGTATTGAAGACATCCGTTGAATATTGTCCATTGGCATGATAGGCATTATATACGCCCGCTGAGGCTTTATGTTTCAGCCTGCCGGTAGCAAAACGATAGTTCACATTACAATTGAGGCGTTGATAGTTGGGCCCGCGTTTATCATAGTAGGACACGCCTTCATATCTGAATGGTTCGCCTTCTTCAACCGGCAGCGTACCCATAGGCCGCAGCCGCCAGTCGCCTGTGCTCAGATACCACACCGCACCAATATCCCAGTGTTTATCCGGCCGGAAGTTGGCCGCAATATTCAGCTGATGGCGCCTGTCGAAACGGAAGGGGAATTTCTCCCCATCATTCACATCATCGAACTGACGCCAGGCCCAGGCCAATGTATACGATAACTGGAACTGCCATTTCCGCCATCGCTTCCCAGCCAACAACTCCGCACCATAGCTCCATCCCTGTCCTGTGATAATATCCTGTTCCCAGGTATTTTCATCGTAAAAGATATTTCCCCGTTCCGCAAAATTGGTGACGTTGTTCATTTTCCGGTAGTAGACATCTGCAGATAACAGCGTGCCTTTGTTATCATTGAAGCTATATCCCAGGTTGAACATATCGCTTTCTGCAGGCCGTAGTATAGCGGTACTGGGCACCCATAACACGCTGTTGATACCCAGGAACGGGCTTGTTACCTGGTGAAGGTATTGTGCCATCCGTGCGTAGGAAAAAGTCAACTGTTGATTTTTTCCTATGCGATAGGCTGCAAACAACCGCGGCTGCAAGGAGTTGTAATGAAAATCTCTGAAGCGGTATGCACTGAAAAGCAACCCGGGCCTCAGCAACAGCCGGGGGCTCAGTTTGAATTCATTTTCATAATAAAAGGAGTACTCCCTGAAAGGCAGTGCTTTCATTGGTTTGAACCCATCCGGTACCTCTCCCAGTTTCGAGGTGATATTGGTTCCAAAAGGATGAATGACAGTATGCAAAAACTTGCCGCCAAAACGGAACTGCAGGTTCGCTGACGCATTGATCTCAAACTGCGTCCTGGCCTCGTAACGTTCTACCGACGCGTAGTTATTATACGCTTTGGTTTCCTTCTCCTCCCCGGTTGAATCATCGTACAGGATCAGCTTCATCCCGGCCAGGTTATGATAGTTGCTTATATTCAGGGTGGTATTCACAAAAGAACGGGCGCCGATCACATGGTTCCAGTTGACCGTGGCAAGCCGGTTGCCCCATACCTGTAAATTCTGATAATCGTTTTGCTTCAGTTCCAACCGGTCTTTACCCATATAACCGCTGAGCATTATTTTATTATTGCTGTCCAGCAGGTGGGTGATTTTAAAATGAATATCATAAAAACGCAACCGGTAATTACTGTCCAGCATCTTCAACAGCGGGTCTGACCAGCTTTTCCGGACAGAAGCCACCACGGCAGTACGATTTTTTATCAGCGGCCCGTCTATCGCCAGCGCGCCAGCTAATAGACCAGCGTTTACCTGTCCGCTCCAGGTATCCATGCTGCCGTCTTTCGTATTTACCTCGGTTACAGAGGATAACGCACCATCAAATCTCCCGGGAAAATCATTCTTAAACTGCCGGATCGATTTCAGTGCACCTTCACTGACGATCGACAACTCACCCAATAGATGAGTGGGGTTAAACACCTGGTTACCATCCAACAAAAAAGCGCTTTGCTCCGGATCGCCACCACGTACCATCAGTTTGCCGGTCGTTTCCTGCGACTCAATATTTCCCGGCAACAGGTATAATGACCTCACCGGATCGCTCTCCCCAAAAAAGTTGGTATAAGCAGAAGAAAGGTATTTTTCAATGCTGGAACCGCCGTCCTTTTGTAGCATGCAACCCGGGGTGACCTTCACTTCGGGCAATACTGCCGCGCGCATCATCAAATTACGCCTGATAGTACTGTTAACAGCTACAGCTGATATCACCGGCGGATAACCGGCATGTATGACCTTAATATGATGAAGACCACTCTTTAACTGCAGGCTGTAATACCCAAACCTGTTGGACTGGCATACACGCCCCGACTCCTGGTCTTTTATCATGGCATAAGGTATCGGCTCCAGGCTGTTCTCTTCCGTAATATAACCAAACAAGGTATACTCATTCACCACACTGTCAGTTGTCAGCATCGCACCTGAAGGCACTAACATCACCTTTCCGTTCCGCTCTTCTATCTTTACATATTTTCCGGCCAACAATACATTGAGTACAGTACCTAAAGTTGTTTCCTCCTCTGCGAGGCGAGCCTCTCCTTTTCCATCCAGGTATCCGCCGGCATATTCGATAACAGTTCCGCTATAGGCACTGACCTTTTCCAATAAAAAAGGAATCGTGCCATGGGTTTCATGGCACGTAAATCTCTTTCCGAGCAATCCGGTCTGCGCAGTGACCGTTATATTGCCGGCAAGAATAATCAATATCAGTAGTAATAGTTGCAGTCCTGTTTTACGAAACCGTAGCGGAGCGGACACCCCTTTTATCATTTATTTTAAATTACTTGCTATTTCCATCCATTTTATAGGAAGATCAATAAATTATTACGGTGTCTTGCTGTTTACGGAAATGTAAGCCGGTGATGACCGTAATTTCTTCCAGTACTTCATTCAACGGCTGTTCCCGGAAGCTGGCCGTTACTTTTACCGATCCCGTTTTTAAGGTATCATTCACGTTAACAACGGTACCATAATAAGCCGAAAGCTCTTTCACCACTTCTTTTAGCGGAGCATTGGTAAACCGGAGCGTACCGGTTTGCCAGGCCAGGTAATTGGAATCATTTACATTTTTCTTTTCGAAATTATCTCCTGTAAAAGACACCTGTTCCCTGGCCGACACTATGCATTTATTTTCGGGCCTCGCTTTGTCTGTGAATAAGATCTTTCCGGTCACCACCACCACCCGGTCGGCGCCGGCCGTGGAGTTCACCACGAAGGAGGTGCCCAGTACTTTTATCACCGCCTTTTCCGTTTGTATCCGGAACGGGATATTTTCATGGGCTGCCACATCGAAGAAAGCGTCGCCGGTAAGTGTCAGCAGCCGGTCGCTTTGACCGAAACCAGCCGAATAAGTGATGGTAGCGCCCTTGCGGAGCAGCACCAACGTGCTGTCAGGCAGCCTCAGATACTTATTGGTGGCATCAGCGGTCACTACTTTAGACCAGGTTATCTGTTGCTGCTCTGATTGCTGAAAGAACATCCAATATCCTGCGATCATGATGACCACAGCGGCGGCGGCAGCAGCAGCTATTCCCCAATATCTCCGTAACCCCACCGTATGGATTTCCCTGGTTTCAATAACCCCGATGTCCTTCAGCCGCTGGTCCACACGCTGCCAGCCTTTCGCCGTATCGAAATGTGGCTGGTTGACAGTGTTGCTGCTTTCCGCCCATATCTTGTCATAGTGGTCCAGCACTTCATCTCCGACAGCATGTTGCCGCTGCCATTCTTCCAGCGTAATCGCTTCTTCCGGTGAGATCGCTCCCCGGAGCCGGTTTATAATAATTGCTTTTATGTTATCAGGTAGTTCCATCATTTTTCCTCTCCTACTTAGAAAACAAAATCTTATCAGATTTTCCTATGCTGTTCATAAAAAAAATAACAGCCCCATACCTGTATTCTTCACAAATGCCCTGAGCATCTTCAATGCTTTCCATAACTGATTGTTGACTGTTTTAACAGAAATGCCGAGACTATCGGCTGCCTGTTGATTACTCAGCTCCCCCAGGCGACAAAGGAGAAATACCTCTTTGCATTTGGGAGGAAGCTGTTCTATTCCCTGCCCCAGCAAGGCCTGGTAGTTCAATGTCTCATCAGCCGAAGGAGTGATGTCAGCGGTGTCATCATCTTCCAGATCTATGTCGGAAAGACTGTATACTGTCATTCGTTGCTCTTTGCTGAGATGAGTAAGACAGTTATTGCGCACCGCCGTGAACAGGTAAAATCTCAGGTTATCGGACTGTACCAGGTCTTTCCGTGTTTCCCAGATCCTGATAAACACCTCTTGTACAATATCTTCGCACACGCTTGGTTCCTTCACGAAACTATTAGCGTAGATACAAAGCGGGTTATAAAATTTTTCAAATCCCAGCCGAAACTGTTGATAGAGACCGTCTTCACGCACAAGTGATAAATTTTACAAAATATAATACAGTACCTCAGATATGGCTAAGGGGGATACCTGAATGGGTTCCCGGTGGCCTCCGTTCTTTGTATACTACAACGTCGCACACCTGTGTATCCCCCTAATGCCTATCATTAATTTTTCGTTTTCTTTCTGCCACCGCCGCTGTCCGCTACACACAAAAGGTCCCCTGCTGTTGCGGGAGACCATGTGGTGCACAAAACCATATCAAGCTGTTGTTATACAGCAGGTGCCACCTTAGTGTTTTTTAACCGGTTTACGGGTTGTATCTGCTTTAGACCCGCCTTTACTCACCGGCACTACAGAATGCCTGTTGTCTTTCCGGGCGGTATCCACCTGTTTGCGTTGTTCTTTGGATGGTGCGTGCTGTGCCATAGCGCCGGTCACGGTTGTCATTGTAACTGCTGTTGCCATCATGGCTGCAAAAAATACCTTGTACTTCATAAAACTGTTTTTTAGTCAAGTGAGTGAATATCCGGCCGGAATAACCGCCGTGTATGACTATAAAACAGAGGGGCATCGGATCTTCCTATCGGTGTTTTGCGCAGGGGCTGTTAAACTTCTGTTAAAGGCCCCGAGAGGGCCTCTCCTCTTACTTTGATAAGTCAGGATTGATATTCAGCTTCTTCCGCTGTCACCTGCCGGCCCCTTTGTTTGGACACCCATAAATCGCGTTTCAGCTCCTATTATAGCTGCTTCAATCCGAAAGATATGATTGGTGGTCAGGCCAGGGGTAAATTTGTAATCCAAATAATTGTGTTACAGCAATTATACCATATGCCTGAGATATGGCATAGGCAATCGCTTCCAGTTGTTCCTTAAAACGGTGTATCTGTTTTCTTGTTGTGTATTTTCAAAATTATCTAAACCTGGTTCACGCGGCTTTAACGAATATCTAATGCCTGATGCACTCCGCCTGAATATTTTCCCTGCAGCCAGGCCCTACTATTGGATAATCTTCAGTGTAGCCATCAAATGGCTTCTGCTGATAATGCTATCTTTAGCTATCATCAGTATCATTCGTTATGGCAAAACAGATTTCTATCATCACCTTCACCGGCAGGCTCGGCAACCTGATCGGTTACAGGCGTAATGGCAAACACTTCCTGCGAAGCATGCCTTCATACGTCCGGCAGACGGCAGCTACCCGCAGGGCTGCTCAACGATTTGGCATGGCCAGCAAAAAAGGAGCGCTCATCCGCAGTGCTTTTTCCGGCAGCTTGGATGCTGGTTGCGATAGCGGGCATATCAACAGGCTAACCAGCGCGCTCATTACCGCCACCGGTAATAACATCAGGAGCATTACCGGCTTCAGGTTCAACCGGCATACGGGAACAGACAGGTTTTTTATCCATGCACCCAGGCTTTCCCGTGATGGTATCCTGTACATTTCGCCACAGGCATTACCTGCATGCATAGGCATCAACAGCCTGGAAATAAAGGTGATCGCCGCCCGTATCCATTTCGCTACACACCAGGTAGTAGGTACAGAAAGCGCTGTACTCATAGTAAAAACCGGAGAAGATTTTAAAGGAGCAGCATGTAATGTGGACGTACCGGGTAAAGGAACATTGATAGTTGTTCTACAGGTAAGAGGTATACAGGACCATGTTCCTTCCTGCAACACGAAATACTTCGCCGCTGATATTATTGCAGCAGAGCCGCCACAACCCCTGCCGGAGATCCTGCACAAACAGATCTGTCCGGAACTCCACCGGTTAAAACTGCAGTCAGAAAAAATACCTGCCGCTGCATCAGTGCAACTCCTGCTCCCTGTCATTCAGCGGGAATAAGCCATTTTCCTGCCTGCCAACTGTATACTGATGAACAAACATAACTCCCTTTGAACTACATGCTCCCACCTACTGCCCGCAGGCTTAACCTGTAGCCTGCCTTTACATGCATGTCCTGCATCTTCTCCATCCTTCCTGTTATATTTCATTAAAACTATACATCCAAAGAACACTCCCGCATCAAGTCCACCTTTACCTCTGGGTCACTATAGGGCTGCTGTATGTACCATAGCGGTATATCCAGGGAAACACTCCTTTCTCTTTTCTGTCGCCAGGCAATGTGTTTTTACTCCATCCCCAACTTTTTGACTTGATCCACAATTACTTTATTAACTCTTTTAGGTAATCAAACATAAAATCCCCGGCCGAATAACTTCGCCGGGGATCACCATTAACAACTAACCACCAGGTCCGCACTATGCCCAATGCTACAATGCTAAAGTTTCCGGGCTGTTAAACTTTGCCATGCGGATTCATTCCCTTTTCTGTTGTACTTTACCAGAATAAAACTGTTCATCCCGGGAACTTTAGCTAATGATAACCTGTAAGTAAGGTAGTTGTCTGTCAGATAGTAAGTGGTGTCTGATAACTTCCTGAAGACATAAGGTTTATTCTCTTCCGCAATATCCAGTCTCAGCGCATTGTCCGTGAGGGTCATCCGTATTTCCCTTCCCAACGACTCCGTAGCCTCTAATAAACCGGTCCTGTCAGAAGCATCCACACTGGACACCTTAAAAACCTGTATGAATGCACTTGCATTAGTCTTGTGTAACCTGTCCGATCGCTGCGCTCTGACTGTAATGGCCAAACAAATCAATGCAATACATGCCAGCGCTAATACTTTAATCATCTTTTTAGTTTTAAAGGGTAACTAAAACAGAACGATGCAAACTTATACCCATCCCATGGTTTCCTTGTCGGCTAACTGACCCAAACAGCCAAATCGGGGGTTGAAAAGGAAAGTTGTCCCACTGAAACGTGGTCCCTATGTGAAGCAAAAAGAGGTTGGCAGATTTATACAATTTTACCGGCATAGGGAGGCCTAGCTTTGTGGTATCATTAAATCAATCACATTTCGTTATGAACCGCACCAGGATGTTCCTATGGCAGCTCGCCTGCATGACATTGTCTATTCCTGCCTTCAGCTGTCCGTCAACCTATCCGGACAAACAAGCCCCCGAGGGCAGGAAGATAACTGCTTCCAACGGCTGCTTCGCCAACAAACTTTACATGATGAATACCACTACAACGGAAAAATTCGTTATCGCCAAACTGTATATCCGCCCTGCATCAACAGAAGAGTTCCGCCGGGCGCTGGAAACACTGGCTATATTAACCCGAAAGGAAGCAGGTTGTATTGAATACACCTGGTATCCCGAGCCGGCAGAAGAAGGCACCTTTACCTTGATTGAACATTACCGGGACCAGGCTGGTCTCAAATATCATTTCGCGCAGCCTTACCTGGCGGAATTCGTTAAGAAAATGGAAGGATGGAAATCGAAGGACCTGAAGGTTTATTTTCTATCTTCCGAACCTGATGCATTGAAAGAGGATAAGTAGAAGTGCTGATCATGGCTTGCAGGAGATAAGATGGCACGGGGCTTATCGCCGAAAAATTTCCTGCAGGCCTTTATAAAATGCGACTGGTCATAATATCCGAAATCAAATGCCACGGGAAGGTAGTCGCTGATCTGCCGGAACAACAGGTGTTTCAGCGTATTGTTGAGCCGTGCTGTTTGCATAAACGATTTGGGTGTAACGCCCACATGTTTGATAAATAGCCGCTCAAACTGGCGGTAGCTGCTTCCCAGGCCGGCACTGAAAGTTACCAGGTCAGGTATCTCCCGATTGTAATACAGCTGCCTCACCGCCTCATCTACGAGTACCTGGGGACGGTGGTATTGGCGCAGCAGCCCAAGCAGGAAGTCTCCGGTCAGCTCCAGCTGTTGCGGCAAACCGACACTACGGTGCAGTCTTTCTGTGAACCTTTTGCCTGCATCTCCATAAAGCACATTGATATCCGGGAAAGACTCCACCACATCAGCTACCGGAGCCGGGTAGAAATGCCTGATGGCGCCGGCTTTAAACCGGACAGCCACAAAGAAATGGCCGCTGTTGACCATCGCTTTATAATGCTGGTGGCGGATACAATAAATGGCATGCAGGGGTGGTGTTTCAAAAATATTATCTTTTGACACCAGTGTCATCGGCGCCTTCAGCTGGAAGATCATTTCCGCACCGGTACCCATGGCCATCGTGGGCATCGCATAGGCGGCAGCGGTACCTTCACAGGTCCAGAAGCGGTCAATATAAGGGCGTAGCAGGAGAGGCGGCTGATAAGACGTCTTTTTTAGCAGGGCATCCATGCCATGAAGGTATAAAATATCTATGCATAAAAAGAGCGTCCCATTCTACAACGCTCCTTTTTTCAGTTGCTCCACGGCATAGTTGGCGGCCCTCGCGGTTAATGACATGTAAAGAATAGACGGGCTCTGGTTACCGGTGCTGGTCATACAGGCGCCATCTGTTACAAATACATTCTTACAATGATGCAACTGGTTCCATTCATTCAATAATGAAGTGGCCGGATCTTTCCCCATGCGCACTCCTCCCATTTCATGGATATCCAGTCCCGGTGGCTGATGATTATCCCTCACCGTAATATTCTTAGCCCCCGCGGCTGCCAGCATGGCCCTCCCCTGTTCAATAAAATCTTTCACCATCCGGTCATCGTTATCATCATAATCAACTGCTGTTATCAGCAAAGGAATTCCCCATGCATCTCTTTTGTCTTTGCTCAGCCTGACATGATTACTTTCTTTGGGGATGGTTTCTCCCTGCATATACATGTACGCGCCCCATTTCCCTGGTTGACTGATGGCTTCTTTAAACGCAGCCCCCACTCCCGGGGAAATGTTTTGGTCATTCAGCTTTTCCCGGTACGCAGCGCTGAAGATCACATAGCCGCCTACAAAATCAGTATCCTGTTGATAAACATTCCTGAAGTTGGGGATAATACATTCCGATGGTTTCGACACTTTGTAATATTGATCCTCAAAACCATCAAACTCCCCACTCATGCCGGCCCGGTAATTATGGAAACAGATATATTTCCCCAGCAACCCATTGTCATTGCCCAATCCGTTCGGGAAACGCCTGGAGGTTGAATTCAGCAAAATGAGATTGGTGTTTAAGGCAGATGCATTCAGGAAAATAATTTTCGCCTGATAGATGAACGCTTCTTTTGTGTTGGCATCGATCACTTTCACGCCCGTAGCCTTACCAGACTGCTCATCATAAATGACGGAATGCACCACGGAGAAAGGCCGTACCGTCAGGTTGCCCGTTTTTTCCGCCCATGGCAAGGTAGATGCGTTGGAGCTGAAGTACCCACCAAACGGACAGCCCCGCATGCAAAGATTCCGGCTCAGGCATTGCCGGTGTTGTTCCTTATGAATATCCTGCGGCTTGGTCACCTGCGCCCATCTGCCGGACACGTAGTGGCGATCAAACTTATCTGCCAGCACGGCTTTCAAATGCTGCTCCACGCAATTCAATTCAAATGCCGGCAGAAACTCGCCGTCCGGCATGGTATCTATACCTTCTTTGTTTCCACAAACACCAATGAATTTCTCCACATGGCTATACCACGGTGCCATGTCCTTGTACCCTACAGGCCATTCAATCCCGTACCCATAGCGATGCGGAGCAGTGAAATCCATCTCACTCCAACGGGCACACGCACGTCCCCATATCAGCGACTTGCCGCCAACCTGGTAGCCCCGTATCCATTCAAATGGTTTTTCCTGGATATAGGGGTGGTCTGCGTCTTTTACGAAAAAATGGGCGGTGCTCTCGTCATATCCGGCAGCCCTGCTGATGAACGGGTTGGCATCCAGTACAGCTTTTGGAAGCGCTCCCCGGTACTTAAACTCCCAAACAGGTGTATTAGCAGTAGGATAATCCTTTATGTGCTCCACATTCCTACCACGTTCCAACACCAGCGTTTTTAGTCCTTTTTCACATAACTCCTTTGCTGCCCATCCTCCGCTGATACCACTACCAACCACAATCGCATCAAAATGAGTTGCAGCATTTTTATTATCGGCCATACTCAAAAAATTTATTTAGTTGTTAACCGCACCATTCTTCACTGACAGCAGATGCAAAGCAGCCGCGCCTAAAATATTACTGCCGGGCAGGACAGATGCTACTATTTTCAGGGAAGCCACCGCACGTTGAAATGGGAAGCCTCGCACGGTTTCCCACATGCTTCTCCCATAAAAAGGGAATGCTGCTTTCAGCGCCCCGCCAATGACAATACATTCCGTATCTAATACATAGAGGACCAGCTTAATGACTTCTCCCAGATGCCTGCCAAAATCTTCATACATGTACCCCGCTTCAATATCCCCTTCCTGTGCCCTTTTATAAACAACTTCTCCCGCTGTTTTATATACCTCTTCAAAAAAACGGCCACTGACATAGTACTCTATATTTTTGCCGAGATAACTGATCATGCCGAATTCCCCTGCTCCGCCATGCTTCCCGGTAAACAATTTCCCATTCGTTATAATTCCTGCACCCAGTCCCGTCCCTATCGTTAACCCGACAACAGATTTGTAAGATCGTGCGGCACCAAAATGAAACTCCCCCAGCGCAAAACAATTGGCGTCGTTCTCTATTTTTACGGGTAGGCGATACCGTTGTTCCAATATCCCCCGGAGGTCCGTTTCATTGATAGCCGGGATATTCACTACGTTGTACAATATCCGGCTGACAGGGTCCACCAGCCCCGGCACACCTATGCCAATGGCCTTTACATCACTGTCAATGATTTTATCTATTACCCCGAAAATCTGTTTCACCACTTCAGCGTGGTTCCCGTGAGCCTTCAGTGGCTGCGAAACAACCGGCTGAAGAACACCCTCCTTTACCACGCCGGCACGTAGATTGGTACCACCGAGGTCAATTCCTATTATATCCATGTAAATCCTTGTTTGACAAACCGGAAGCAGCATCTTCATCCAAAAAAATGGTCACTGACGGATGGCACAGCAGCAGACTGCCCGGCAGCTCATTCGTAGCAGGTTCTTCCAGCATCTTCCTCACAATTCTTGATTTATGTTTGCCACTCACCATCAGTATGATATGTTTGCTTTCCAGCAGCGTGCCCATTCCCAAAGTGATGCCCTCTTCCAGTTCCAGCTGTTGCGTAAAATATTTTTGTCCCACCAGCTTTGTCACAGGATGCAATGCCACAATTTGCGCCCGGCCATCAACCGCACAGCCAGGTTCGTTCATGGCAATATGCCCGTTCATGCCCAATCCCAGGATAGCTACATCAATTCCATTTTGCAGGCTGATAAACTGCTCTGCGTCCCGGCATTCTTTCGGAAGATTGGCTGAACGACCGTCAAAAAAACAAATGCGCTCACCGGTCACCTCCAGCGGATGAAACAACGTTTTGTCAATGAAATGCCGGCAGCTTCCCTCATCTGAAGCATTTAGCCCTACCCATTCGTCAAGGCCAACAAAGCTCCAACCGTCCATCCCACCTTTCTGCTGCAGATACCTTTCGGACAATACTTTGTATAAACCTGCCGGCGTATCACCGGACGCGGGGCAGAGCAACGGCTTGTCATATGCAGACATCAGCATCAACACCCATTCGGCGACCTTTGCTGAAAGGGCCTCATATGTAGGATAGATCTTTATTTCCACTATTTCAGTTTTTAGGATGAACGGATGGTTTCAACCATAAATCAACAGGCTTCTCTACCCGCTGATCAAATGGAAGCGTGATCTTTTTGCCTTCTCCGGCAGATGCATAGGCCGCATAGATGATTTCCAGTACAGCCCTGCCATCTTTCCCCGTCACCAACGGCTCGCGGTCATGCTGTACACAATCAATAAAGTGCTTTAATTCCTGGGGATACCCCTGGTTAAAGGCTTCTTCAAACATACAAAAGCTCCAGCCTACCGTTGTATCTGTTTTTTCCATGGCATAACCATAACCGTTGCGGCTATACGCCAGTACAGAATTGCCCACAAACAAATCGGCATAGGCTACCCCTCCTGTTCCGTAAATTTCACTCCGGTCGTCCATGCCACCATGTTTGGCCCATGAATTCTCCACCACACCAGTGACCCCGTTTTCGAATTCTATGATGACGATAGAATTGTCCTCCCCTTTCGTTCTTTCCTTGTGGAACACGGTTTTCATAGACGCTGTCACGCTCACTGCTTTATTGTTTTTCAACATCCACCTGAACCAGGCGATGCCATGGCATCCCATATCCATCAATACACCACCGCCGGACTGGTTTACATCATAAAACCAGTCGGAATGCGGACCTGAATGTTTCTCCGACTGCTTTAACATATAGATATCCCCTACAGCGCCTTCTTCCACCAATGCCCGGGCACGCTCGTACTTGGGCGCAAAACAAAGTTCTTCTGCATACATTAATTTGACGTTGGCCTTTTCACAGGCGGCAATCATTTCATCGGCTTCCTCCAACGTAACCGCCAAAGGTTTTTCGATAATAATGTGTTTACCCGCAGCAGCGGCTTTCAGCGTCGCATCCCTGTGCAAAAAGTTAGGGAGACAGATATCCACCACATCAAAGTCTGCATGCTTAATCAGCTCATCGATCGATGAAAAATGTTGTGCGATATGGTGTTTAGCAGCAAAGGCCCGGGCTTTCTCTTCGTTTCGTGTAAAAACCGCTACTATTTCTGCTTCCGGAACAAACCGTGTATAACTTTCCATATGGATATCTGCAATAAATCCTGCTCCCAATATGGCTACTTTAACCTGCTTCATATTTTAACTTTAAAAAGATTTCACCAGAAAAATAATCATAACCGTCTGCGGTTATTGCATCCAATCGTACATCCGTACATAGTCTACCTGCATCGCTGCGGGGAACACCGTTTCGTCCACCCCTTCCTTTCCTCCCCAGTTGCCGCCGACGGCTACGTTCAGCAGCAAGTAGAATCGCTTATCAAAAGGCCATCCCTCATGTCCTTTGTGTTCATTGGCCACCTGGTAATACACTTTTCCATCGAGCAGGAAGGTGATATGATCAGGCCTCCACTCAACGGCGTACACATGAAATTTGTCGTAAGGATTTTTAATAAAGACACCTTTTGTTTTCTGGGTACCGATAATATGATTGTAGGTTTTACTGTGCAGGCTTCCGAAGATGCTGTCCTTCATATATCCCACATGTTCCATTACATCGATCTCCCCGCTTTCCGGCCAGCCACCATATCCATTGTCTGTAGGCAACATCCATATGGCAGGCCAGAGCCCTCTGCCTTTGGGAAGCTTCGCTCTTACTTCCAGCTTCCCGTATTTCCAGTCACCTTTATTTTTGGTGACCATCCTCGCTGAAGTGTATTGATGATCGCCACTGCCGGAATTCCTGGCAGTAATGTACAGGTTACCATTTTCCACTTTAGCATTGCTGGTATCGGCGGCGGTGTAAAACTGCAGCTCATTGTTCCCCCAGCCGGACTTTCCTGTTTGGTATTCCCATTTTGTACTGTCCGGCAGCCCGGCGTAATTAAATTCATCACTCCAGGCAAGCTTCCATTTCTGGTGGCGTTTAATAGACTGCGCTTGTGCTGTGGCCATATAGCAGCATCCCGCCGCTATGACCAAGAAACCATAAATACTTTTTTTCATTTGCTTAAATGTCTGTCTAAATTATTTGAGTCTTGGGTTTACATCTTCCTGTGCCTGCGGGATGGGAATATATTCACTTTGCCCCTTTACAAAACCCGGAAGCACGGTTGCTGCCTGATCTGTTCTCACCAGGTCATTAAATCTTTCGCCCCACCATTCGCAAATCAGCTCTGCATGGCGCTCATCCAGCAATTGCTGCAGCGTTACATTGGAAATAGAGGCCAGTTTCACACGGTTTCTGACCTGGTTTACCTGCGCATCCCCATTTTGCCCCTTGCGGATTTTGGCTTCCGCATTCATGAGGAGCACCTCTGCATAACGCATAATACGAACATTATTATTCGCGCCATAATAATCTATTCTATCAGGCGTCATCTGCGAGCGGGGAGAATAGGCTTTCCCATTGAAGTATTTTTTCCTTGATGCATTACCGGAGATAGTGTCCCCGTCAGGCGTAACGGAATAAGTATCCGGAGCACCATTAATCCCGCAATACTGGATCGTCGTTTTCAAACGAATGCTGTCGTTGCGTGCGGTGAGAAAATCCACGGCCTTTTGTGTGGGCACCATCCAACCCGGACCGGTAATGACAGGGCTGTAGGTATTTTCAGGCCCCTGAAAGAAGAAGAAGTTGCCCCACTCCTCACCGGGGCCGCCGGAAATGACGATATCGCCGGTCGACTTCCCGAAATCCGAATATTGCAGTTCCAGGATGGATTCATCGCATAACTTACCCGGCTTTTTAAACAGCTGATAATAATCGCCGAACAGCGAGAACTTGCCACTATTGACAATCTGGTTAGTGCAGTCCAGCACCACGTCCCAATAAGGACTGCCGCTATTATTACCGGCCAGGTCCATCGCTGCCTTCGCCTTTAACATCAGGGCGGCGTATTTGGTCACGGCGCCGATATGGGTGGCCGCGTTGGGACGGGCATCTTCCAGGTTCGCAATACAGAAATCCATTTCAGCGATAACGTGCTTTTTCACATCTTCAATGCTGCTCTTTGTAACACCGCCCAAGTTGGCGGGATCGTTGCTTTCTATGCCAAGAATAGGTACCGCACCATAAGTCCGGCAAAGCCAGAAGTGGGCCAGCGCTCTGTAAAAGCGGACTTCCGCCTGATATTTTGCCAGCAGTTTGGTTTTCTCCGCATCGTTGGCCGGGATATTCTTTCCGAATTTATCCAGTTCAGCCAGTGCGCTGTTAGCACCCAGCACCACCGAATACATGCTGATCCACATGTCGTTGATGCCCCAGTAACTTTTTACGGTCACATCACTTTGAAAATTATGAATGGCCACCTGCCCGGCATCGTCATTTCCCGGTGTCACATCATCACTGTGCACAGACCGGATGGCTACGCTGATCCATTTCCCAAAAGTGCCGCTGGCAGCCGTTCTGTACACACCAGACACAGGCTGGTACATCAGCGACAAATCTGTATAATCGATAGAGGTGACCTGAGGCTGGTTTTCCAATGGACGGTCCAAAAACTTGGAACAACCGGAAGATAAAAATATTACGAGGAATAAAATTGATATATAGCTTTTCATGTTTTCTTTTTTTGTTTGCTGTTACAGGAAACATTTTCGTTTATCCGTTCAGGAGATACCGCTTTAGAAAGTAGCCCTGACACCCAAGCTGTAGGTGGAAGAAACCGGGTAAACATTGGCATCATAACCGGAAACAGGGTAACCACCGCCTGTATTGGTGCCTACTTCAGGCGTAAAGCCGTTGTACCGGGTGAACATAAATGGCCTGTCAGCAGTGGCAAATACTCTCATCCCAATGGGAGATTGTTTACCTACATTAAAGTTATAACCCAGCTGAATATTCTGTATACGCAAATAAGCACCGCTCTCTACAAAAAAGGAATTGCTGACTTTAAACCAACCCTGGCCCAGTGCATACGCGGAAGGGTACGCATTGGTGGAGCCGGGGCCGGTCCACAGGCTGGTGGCAAATTTTTCATCCAGGTTGAGCGAGGTGGACGCCTTGTAAAGCCGTCCCCGGTTGAGGTTGAATATTTTATTCCCCGACACGCCCTGGAAGGCGATGCTGAAATCGAACTTTTTATAAGTCAGGCCTATGTTGAAACCATAGGTCATTTTAGGAAGATAACTTCCCATATTGATACGGTCTTTATCATCGAGGATGCCGTCGCCGTTCTGGTCTTTGTATTTAGGGAAACCAGGAACAATAGGCGATGAAGATGTCTGATTATAATGAACGGCAACAGGGTCATTATTAATCTCCTGTTGAGTTTGGTAAACACCGGTAAATTCATACCCGTAGAAATAGTTGATGGGCTCTCCCACGAGTATACGATTGGGGAATTCCGCCGTCCATTCCGGGAAACCACTGGTGGAGCTGGGGAGTGTTCCTAAATTGGTGACCTTGTTTTTTAAGGTTGATATATTGGCTCCTATCTGATACCCTACCTGTCCGATTTTATCATTCCAGTTCAGGGCAATGTCCCATCCGCTGTTCTGCATATCAGCCCAGTTACCGTAAATAGTGGTATACGTGAAGGGGAACGGCCGGTAGAAAGCAGCCTTCGTGGTTTTCCTGTTGTAATAGTCAACAGAGCCTTTTAATTTACCCCTGAACATTTCAAAATCAATACCCCCATCCCACTCTGTCACTACTTCCCAGCTGATATCCGTAAAGAACCGGTTGACGGAATACCCCGGCAGATATTGTCCATTGGCGCCGGCAGTGCTACCGAAAACAGCGGAAGTGCTGTTACCGGTCTTAACGATCGCATAGCCCGCATTGGCATTCACGCCGTCATTCCCCAGCTGTCCCCAGCTACCCCTGAGTTTTAAGAAATCAAAGATTTTCTGGTTCTTCATGAATGCTTCTTTGCTGAGCACCCATCCAAGGCCTACAGAGGGAAAGTACCCCCATTTCGTCTGGTATTTGGAGCTTCCGTCGGCACGGAAAGTGGCCGTCAACAGGTATTTGTTATCAAAGTCATAAGTAGCGCGCGTGAAATAGGAAAGCCCTGCATTACGAGTACCGTTCTCTCCATAGTAAGCAGCGTTGGGGGTACCCTGACCGGTATACCATGACTCTTCCACGTTGGGAACATTATCCGCTTCCGTCCGTGTCTGGCGCCAGCGCTCTTCCCTGGTGGACTGTCCCAACAATATGCTCCAATGGTGCATGCCTTTACTGTCCCTGTAGGTAAGGAGATTGTCCAGTATATAATTGGTGGTCCGCTCCTGGATAGAAGTTAGATGGGATACCGTAGAACCGGCGCCTGGGCCGGGATTCATCACGGGCCTGTATTTTGTTCCCAGCAACGAGCCGTATATCTGGCTTAACTGAGACCTGAACGTGATTTTATTCTCCCAGAAACCAGCTTCTGCATATAAAGTCGGTAAAACCTGGAATGCTTTGGACCGGTCGTAATTATAATAGGCAGAGGCCATCGGGTTTTTATCATCAGACCGTCCTATAACAGAAGGAGCCGTGAATTTTACAGGAAATGCATTGACATTGGCACTGTCATACACCGGGAACAGCGGGGAGGCCGTATAGGCGTCCAAAAATGCGGAGCTGTTGGGACTGAAAGTAACGGAATTATTAAAGATCGCGGAGAAGCCCACTTTCAGCCAGGGGAAGGCCCGGGCTTCCAGCTGCAGCCGTCCATTGTATCTTTTAAAGTTATTCAGCGCGTTCAGAATACCATCCTGGTAGGTATAGTTCAATCCCATGGAATAGGTGACCTTGTCGCTTCCTCCCTGAATGTCAATGCCGTGGTTGGTCAACAATGCGCTTTTTCTTAATATCACGTCATACCAGTCTGTGCTGGTGGTGGGATTAAGGCCATTGCCTCCGTATTTCTGGGAAGACAACAACACGGTGCCGGTGTCTGCAACAGACCCCCTTTGCAGGGAAAACGCAGTGTATTGTTGACCGTTAGCCATTTTCAGCACATGCGTTGGCTTCTGCACCCCTACGTAACCATTGTAGGTCACGCGGGTTTTCATGTTTGTTTTTCCCTTTTTTGTGGTGATCAATACTACGCCATTGGCAGCGCGCACACCATAGATAGCAGCACCGGACGCATCTTTAAGAATAGACATGTCGGCGATGTCATTGGGATTCAGAAAGCTGATATCGCTGACAAACATGCCGTCCACCACATATAACGGATTTTCATTATTAAATGATCCGACCCCTCGGATGCGGACATTGGGGGAGCTGCCCGGAACGCCGCTGGTGACCACCTGCACACCAGGAACACTTCCCTGCAGCGCCTCCATCGGAGTAGCGGTGGTCCGCTTCAGCATATTCTCTGTATTCACCGTCGTGACCGGAGCGGTGAGGTCGGCCTTCTTCTGGGTACCATAACCTACCACCACCACCTCATCCAGCCCGGTACTCGAAGACTCCAGCTGAATATTTAAAGTATTACCCGCAATAGCAACTACCTTTCTTTTAAATCCTACCATAGACACAACAATCGAGTCTGCGCTAGCAGGTACGGAAAGGGTAAAAGCCCCTGCTTCATTTGTAGAGGTACCGATAACCGTACCTTTTACACCTATTGAGGCCCCGATGACAGGTGTATTTTTGTCATCTGTTACAGTACCTTTTACAGTTTTGTTTTGGGCATTGGTTGTAAAATGGGTGATAATCGAAAGCAAAAGGGGGATAAAAATTCTGAAGAACTTTTTTTTCATACGCAAAATTTAGTTGTTGGCTCATTTCTGAAAATGTGGATCGTGGAAAAACAAAAGTAGGTGAGCCTGTCAGAAAACACTAAGAAAACCCTACTTCATTACTACGTCTTATCCCTTAATTCTCTATTTTTATGGCAAAAGACACTACTACAATACTACTACATCCACGTGAGGAGCTTGAAATATGAATAAGATCCTGCTTAATATCCTGTTTTTCTTTGGGCTGTTGTCAACATGCAACCATGCTGCGCACGCGCAAAATGGAACAGGCATTCCGGCAGTAGTCAACTACACGAAATTCGATTATCAGGGAGGCAGCCAGAACTGGGACATTGGGCAGGACAAACAACGGGTCATGTATTTTGCCAATAATGAAGGGCTGTTGAGTTTCGACGGCAGTCATTGGAAATTATATCCCCTGCCTAACAACACCGTTATATGGTCGCTTGCTATCAGTGACGACGGAAAAATCTTCGTCGGCGGACAAGATGAAATAGGATATTTTTCTCCAGGGACCAATGGTATGCTCACCTATACCTCCTTAAAAGACAAAATTCCGGAACAGCATAAAAAGTTTGCAGATGTATGGCATGTCGCCATCATGGGCAACAGGATTTTCTTCCAGGCCGATGACCGCATCTTCGAATATAACGGCCATTCAGTCCATGTCCACCTGTCTGGCTCCCAATGGCTTTTCATGGCCCGTGCTGGTGGGCAGATATATGCGTCAGACCGCGTTGCCGGACTACTGCAACTGCATGAAAACCAGTGGGTGCCACTGCAAGACGGTAAAAAGCTGGCAGGCGTGCTCATTGCCGGCATAGTCCCTATGGGGAAAGACAGTGTTTTTATTGTTACCAGGACAACTGGTATTTTTCTATTACACAACGGCGCCATCACCCCGCAAAAAAATAACGGACAAAATAATCCATACATCAACACTGCCGCAAAAATAAACGATGATGAATTTGCCATGGCCACCTCCTCCGGCGGATGCCTGGTAGTCAACATAAAAACCAATGTATGGCAGAGCTTCTCTGACGGACAAGGGCTTCAAAACAACAATGCACTGAGCATTTTTGTGGACGCCAACAGCAATCTGTGGACCGGACTGAATAGCGGCATCAGTTACATCAACTACAACTCCGCCATCAGGTACCTTCAGATTGGCAAAGCCAACAACCTGCCCGGTTACTCAACACGGGTTTTCAATAACAGGCTGTATGTGGGCACCTCCAACGGACTATACAGCGCCCCTCTGCCCAACAATGAAATCCATGTTACCAAAGATGATTTTTCCCTTGTAAAAAATACAGAAAACCGCGAAGCCTGGAACCTTCGTGAAATCAATGGCCATTTACTGCTCGGCAATGATATCGGGAGCTATGACATACAGGGCACCGATGCCCGGCTGATTTCCGGAGGCGCCGGCAGCTGGTATTTTCTGCCGATGTCGTCAATTTATCCGGCACGGGATATTATCGTAGGCACGTACAACGGCCTGAAACGGCTCCGGTATGAAGACAACAATTTTAAGGACGAAGGCAAAATGGAGGGTCTGCACGATTCCTACCGTTTTATGGCTTTGGATAACAACGGAGATATCTGGGCATCCCATCCCTATCGCGGTATTTACCGTTTCAGCTTATCACAGGACAAGAAAAAATATGCCTCTCATCTGTACACTCCCAACGATGGGCTGCCTTCTGCACTAAATAACTTTGTCTTCAAAATAAAAAATCAAATCCTTTTTGCTACCGCCCGGGGGCTCTATGAATTTAATCCCCAGACAAACAGGTTTTCCCCCTCAGCGTTCCTCTCCGCCGTGTTTGGCACCATGAAAGTACAGTACCTGACGGAAGACAAGGAAGGCAACATATGGTTTTGCAACGAAAAGGGAACAGGAGTCATACACTTCTTTCCCGCAGACGCCACCAGCAACCCAAACGTCATTTATTTTCCGGAGCTGGCCGGACAACTGCTGCCAAAGTTTGAAAACATATATCCCTATAACCGGGAAAACGTTTTTATTGGCTCTGAAAAAGGATTGATACATCTCGATTACAAAAGATATGCAGCGGCGAAGCCGAATGTCACCGTCCGGTTAGGAATGGTAAAATGCACCGGCAAGTCCGACAGCACCATCTTTGGCGGCTACCAGTACACCCATAACCAGGAAATCGAACCATTGCCATCCGGCTTTAATGCCTTTCATTTTGAATACAGCTCCCCATCCTATGAATCGCGGAAGAGCATAGCGTACAGTTACCAACTGGAAGGCTATGACAGCGACTGGTCTTCCTGGGACACCAAAACAGAAAAGGACTATACCAACCTGTCGAATGGAAAATACATCTTCAAAATCAAAGCCCGCGACAACCAGCATCATGAATCCGCAGTTGTTGCCTACAGCTTTGTGATAAAGGCCCCCTGGTACAAAACTATCTGGGCCATGCTGGGCTACATCTCCCTGCTCGCAGGACTGGTATGGCTGATACGAAAACAACAAAAACATAAACTGCTATTACAACAGCAAAAATTTGAAGAAGAGCAGAAAAGGCTGAAGTACATCCACCACCTGGAATTGGAAAAAAATGAAAAGGAAATCATCAAACTGCAAAATGAAAAATTAGCACAGGAGATCCTGCTGAAGAAAAAAGAACTGGCCAACACCAGTATGCACCTGATGGAAAAAGCCGATACCTTAACGAAGATAAAGGAGAAAGTCTCCCGCCTCAATCATGAGACGAACAGCGACAATGATATTAAAAGCATCACAGACCTGATCAAGGACACGGAAAAGATCAACGCCAACTGGGATGCGTTTGCCGCCCATTTTGATGAATTGAATGATGGTTTCCTGAATAAACTGAAAAAGCAATATCCACAGTTGACCAATACCGACTTAAAGATGTGTACCTATATCAAGCTGAATTTAACCACCAAAGAGGTTTCGCAATTGCTCAACATTACCGTCCGCGGAGTGGAAGTGAGCCGGTATAGGATCAGAAAGAAGATCGGCCTGCAAACGGAGCAGTCGCTCAGTAATTTCCTAAACCAGATTTAGGCAACACCAATATATATAGTGAAGGCCGGTAGTTTTGTGGACTACCGGCCATTGTATTAACAACATGGTTATTTCCGTAAGAACGTCTCACTACCGCTGTTATTACTGCACTACCACGCCGCCAGGGTTGTAGTAATGATTGAGTATCCACCGATAATCCTTATCACTGGCCCAGAAGCTGGAACCCCACTGGCACATGCCTCTGCCATGACCGTTGGTGGTGCGTCCGGCGCAACGGGCATCGGAGATGCAAGGCCATGAGCTGCCGGTACCACTGAATCCATCTCCGCAACCGGCGTTGTTATTTTCAGCAGAATACTCTGACCTGAAAATAGCGCCGTTCTGCGATAAATAGACGCCGGCAGTAGCGTTGGCGGCATTGATCGTGGACGAAGCTGTCTGGCTGCCCCATGCCTGTGAACAAGGCGTACTGGAAATATCATAGTTAGTTCTTATCGGATGCAGCACATGCCATGCGCCATAAGAGCGGTAAGCTACAGCACCTGCCTGCAGAGAAGCAGCTTTCCAGCTGGAAATCCACTCGTTGTCAAGTCCTGAGGCGGTATAAGATTCCAGGCTCATCACCTGTACGGAGCTACAGGTAAGGCAGGAGCAGTTGAGCCCCACGCGGATGCTGGCCGGTAAACTCAATGCGGCAGCAGCCTTGCCATAGGTAGTAACGCTGCGTTCAGCAGCTACGGCTGATACCTCGCGCTGTTGCGCTTCGCCGGCTGTTCTGTCCAGCAGCCCCTGACGCAGGTATTCCACCTCTTCGTTCCCTGTTCTGCCATCTGCTGGCGCAGCGACTTGTGAACCAACATTACGGAGCGTAATTTTAAACGTATAAGCGCCGGGTATGAGGTAGAAATTTTTCAATACATGGGTAACGAACCCTGATTTAGCAGCGCTGAGGGTAATGGTTTCAGGTTTTACAGACAGGTCGGCCGCAGGCGGTCCAGCGGGAAAACTGGTGCTGAAATAGCCCCTGCTGTCTGTTCTGGCGGTATGGCTGCCCAGGTCCAGCTCCACATCTGCGAGAGGTGCATGCGCATCTGCATCACTCAGGTAGCCGCTGATGGTGATAGTATTGGTATTTTCCGTGTTCCTGCCAGCAGCGGTATTCACCTGGGGGTCCAGGTGGATTTGAGCACGGATAACGGAATCTTCACCGGTGGAGAAATGAGTCTCCAGTTGTTGGTATCCCTGCCCGTTTACTACGAAAGTGAACTTTCCGTTTGTGGCAGGAAATGACACCACGCCGTTCTTTCCGGCTGTCAGCCGGCTTTCTTTTCCATCGGGCGCTTTCACGCTGATGGTAGCATCCGGGATGGCGAAGCCGGTAACAACGTCAGTAACGGTGAAGTCTATACGGGTAGTTTTAGCGTTGGACGGGTTGTCGGGATTACCGGCAGCATCCTTTTTTTCGCAGGAGCTGGCAATAGCACAACCGGCGAGGGCGATCATAAGGAATCGTTTTTTCATGTATGTAGATTTTGGGTTAAAGGTTTTTCAGGATCGTGGAATCTGTGAATCTTCGTGCTGCTTAATACTACACATACTGAAACTACTATTTATTACTGCAACCGCATTTCCGGAGAGTCGATGTAAATAAATGATAAAGCCGTGCCTGATACAGGCACGGCTTTATCGTTAAAAGACTTTTTCAGTGACTGAAATCAGTCCCAGTATTTCTCCCCTTTTTTCATTTTTTCAAGGGTAGATTCGTAGTTCTTTTTCTCGTCTCCTTCTGCTTTGTTCATGGCTTTTTCTTCCCATGCCAGTGCATCTGCCTTTTTACCGGCTTTATATAGCAGGTTGGCATACGTGTCCATGAAAGCGGGGATCTCATTGTCTTTGAAAGAGCGTTTGCTCCATTCCAGCGCCTCTTCTATGCATTTGGCATCATTGCATTTTTCGAAGATGGTCCAGGCATATTCATTCAGGGCCTGAGGATCTGCCTTGTGACCGTACTTTTTCATATAGGCCACAATGCTGGTCACTGCGTTATTAGCGTCTTTGGCAAAGACATAGTACTGAACTTTGGATTTCAGCATCAGTTCTTCTGCAATACCAGGGTATTTGGCTTTCACATCTTTTTCGATGCCAGCCCAGTCCGGCGCGGTGTTATCTTTGGTGCGCAGGCGGGGATATACCTCTTCGTTGGCGGCGATAGCCAGCACTTTTGCCTCTGCTTTACCGGCGCCCAGTACTTTATTCACTTTGTCGGCATGATGCAGGAACATGTCAAAACCCGGATCTTTAGAACTTTGGGTGAACCTGCTCACAAATTCGATATTGACAGGTGTATAGAGGTCTTTTTGTTGACTGAGATAGTCTTTGGCCACCAGGTTAGCATTGGCGTTATCGTATTTTTCCATCGCCAGGTAAGCCAGCTTACGCAGGAAAGCGGTATCTTTTTGGCCACCCTGGTATTTAGCCAGCTGCGGATAATACTGTTTGGACGGTTCCAGGGAAGCGGCACATCTTTCAATGAACCGGTCCGCGTCAGCGCCACCAATCTGCCGGTCCACGATCTCCCCGTTGGGGGCAAAGATGAGGAAAGTAGGATAAGCCCGTATGCTGTAATCCTTTTCTATCTGTTTGGCGTCAGCATACCATTTTTTAACATCCTCCCCGTCTTTGTCCGTCTGGTCCATCTGCACCTTTACATTGACATACTTGGCATTCATAAAGTTGCCCACGGATTCCTGGGGGAAAATATTAGCAGACATGTACTTGCAGGGCCCACACCAGGTGGTGTAACAGTCCACAAAAATGTATTTGTTTTCTGTTTTGGCTTTGGCTTTAACTTCAGCCCAGGTGGTTCCGTGCTCGAAATGCATGCCTTTATCCTGTGCTACAGCCATCAATGGCAGCCAGGAGGCTAACAAGAGGAGTTTTTTCATAACTAGTTGTGTGTTGGTTTAAGATATAGTCCGAATTTAAGGGAATTTCGTGTATAGCAAGCTGTTATATCTTTTATTCTTATCTAGATATCTCGCCGGGGCACGTAGCTATCCATTTAGTCTCATGACAAAAAACAACTCGCGGTAGTAATGTTATCCTGAAAAAAATAGTCGTCTTTTTACACCCCGTTTTTAATTTTTTGGAACAAATTTTATGCAATAATGATGAGGCATCTTTCGTGATGCCGTAATTCTTCACCACAATATAAAACGATATGAAACCATTAATTGTACCGGTATTAATGCTTATGATTTCCCTCACATTCGCCTGCAAGAAAGATCATCACGATACCCCTCCCCCTCCGCCTGGCGAAAATAAACCACCAGTTATACACAAACCATCTGTAGAATTTATCAGCATGAAAGTGGATGGCACCCTTTTTTCGGACTCACTGACAACCAAAAGTTACTTTCAAAAAACCAGTGATCAATTCTCCATGATCGAATTAAGGGGAACAGACCTTGCTGTGGGAAAAGCGGGAAAAGATAAAAAAGCGCTCCTGTACGTAAGGATCAACTTTCCCGGACACGAGATTAAAAAAGGGGTCTATGGCACTGTTACTACCGGCTTTGATAATTCCATTGCGTGGCAGACTTTCATTGATAGCTGGGGCCTCCAGGATATCTACACTGCATCGGGCAATTCTTCCAAACATCCGGATGCTCCCTTCCGTATAGAGATCACCCGTTATGATGATGCTTTTATTGAAGGTACTTTCAGCGGGAGGGCTTTCGGAGGCACACAGGATGTAAGCGGCATAAAAGAAATCACCGAAGGCAACTTCAAAATCGCCAGGGATAGTGTGGTAGTGCTTAAATAGAACTACACCAGCACATCTTCTTTTTCTATTTTCACGCAAAAATACGAATATCTCTAAACGTAAAAAGGGATGATACCATCTTCAGGCATCATCCCTTTTTCAAAAACTGATGGTTTAATTTTTTGTGAGGCTCACCTCCGTATTCTGCGTAGTGCCATTCAACGCACCCTCCAGCACAATCTTACCGTTAGCCGCATTAGCCAGCGCTTCTATCTGCAAATTACCACCGGACAGGCTTACATTAAAACCTGCTGGTGCGGCAGCTACCCTCACCGTTACATTGTTCGCACTCCGTACGGGAATGGTGTAGGTATTGCCGGGTGTAAAACCAAGGGTATTCTGTTTCACACCTACATATGCGCCCGTCGGCTTGTTCAGCGGGTTAGCCCGCATGAATTCCCACATGTAGGTGATAATGTTGTTCCAGTTGATACCATGGTCCGCCTCGGGGATAGAGTAGAATTCAATATTACCGTTACCGTTGCCCCATTTGACAGGCAGCAACGTATAGGTACCGGCAACAATAGACTGCTGGCCTTTAATACTGTCTTTAGCGTAGTAGCCGCCCATTACATCGGCCCATACCCTGATATTGTCCAGCGCTGCGGCATGATTCACCGAGGCATCTTTCTGCCCGTTAAACGCACGCACAGCGGTAGTCCGCACGGGGGCGGTAAAATCGACCAGCTTCATCTGTCCGGATACCGGGCATGCTGCGGCAAATACATCACTCATCTCACGGGCCAGCACAAACGAAAAGATAGCACCGCTGGAATGCCCGCAGGTGTATATCCGGTTGGCATCTACCGTTGGCGTGGAGGCTTTAAAGAAAGCGATCATCGCTTTTACAAACGGGATATGCTTTTCGGAGAACTGCCAGTTGACAGCTCCCGGTTCAGCGGTGCCGGCAGGAAATACGGTAATGATATTAGCCGTATCTGCCAGGCGGTTGAGCGGGTCTTGTGGCGTCACATTCAGGATAGGGTCTGGCGGCGTGCTGCCGGCAGTATAGGTATAACTCCCGTGGAAGTTAAACACCAGCGATATCGGCTTCTGCGGGTTCAGTGAAATAGGAAAATAATATTTAAACTCCCTTTTTACCTTTTCGCCGGTGGGCATGGTCACATCGAGGACGACCTTGTTGACGCCTGATTTGAGAACGCCGTCGGGCCACTGGTCCGGGCCATCGGGATTAAACAGTTGCCCGCCAGGCACCTGCTCTTTCTGCTGTGGCGCATATATGCTGGTGTCTTTTTTACAGGAAAGCAGCCCTGCGGCAACAGCCAGTAAACAGATATATTTTTTCATGGACAAAGCTATTTGGTGTTTTTTGTCTTGACCGGCTTGGCTTGCAACCCTGGCGGCCTTAATGAGTACTCCTTTGCGCCGATGGCCGGTGTGGCAATCAGACCGGCGCCCTGCTTCGGCTGTTGACGGATAATGTATTCCAGCAGGCGGGCATAGTTAAAGTGTGCAATGCCATTTTCCCTGTCGGGCACATTGTAGGCGGCATACTGCGCCAGTTTGGCCAATACGGCTAGCTGCGCTTCGGGCATGGCGGCGTTGTCGTCCCGTACCCTTACCATAAAGTCAAGATCGGCACACAGCTCCTGGTTGCGGTTACCGGCCTGTAACAGCATACTATCTGCGAGTAGGCCTGCCCGTTGGTAGTCACGGTTTTTCATCGCTTCCTCAAAACGTTGTTTGGCGATGAGATAAGAACGGCCTTCAAATGCGGGCGCCTGTTGCAATACAGACACTTCCCGCTCCCAACGGTACAAGGCGTATAGCTGATCGGCCACAGCTTCCTGGCCATACAACCGGCTGTATTTCTCCGGCTGGCGCAGCAACTCCTGGCTCAACGGATGCTGCCTGTCGCGGATAAAGCGGGTATAGTATTCCCAGATATCAGCATTGGTCAGATCTTGTCCTTTTATACTGAGCAGCTGGCTGAACTTTTTCTCTGCCGCCTCCCGCTGATAAATACTGGAGAGATAATAAGCCATGTTGTACAGGTAAGCTGCATCGGCTGCGCCCTGTTTCTCCCGGTCATACAGAAATACCGAATTACGGTCACGGCTCAACGCGGAAGCACCTGTAAACAGGAAGATGTCTTCATCCTGCCGGCTGGTGGAAAAATGCACCGCGTTTTCCGTAGCCGGATCGATGAACACAAAGGTGGGATACACCTTCACACCGTATTTACGCGCCAGCACACTCCCATCGGGAGATTCAGCGTCAATCTTCAGGTTGATGAAGTGGCTGTTGTAAAAATCTCCCACAGCACGGGTGACAAACACTTCATCGGCCATGGCGCGGCAAGGGCCGCACCACTGCGTATAAAAATCGATGAAGATGAGTTTTTTTTCCTGCTTCGCCTGTTGCAGCGCTTCGCTCCAGCTGATGTGGGAAAAGCGGAGCCCTTTCCCGGCATAAGCCATGGTAGCAAAAAGCAGGGCAATGATGGTCAGTATCTTTTTCATGATGCCTATCAGATTTTATCTACTAATACGCCGTTCCTGTCTACCCCATCCCGTTGGTGGGTCTGGTATTTAATCCGGATATCAACCGGGTTACCGGATACGGCTTCATACTTTTTATCAAACTTCAGGCTGATGGCGGCGTTGTCAAACAACATTTTCACCACATCGCCACGAAGCGGCCCATCACCGCTGGTGGTGGCGCCATAACGGGACACGGCCATCAGCAGGTTCTGCTCTGTACGGGACACGGTAAACGCCTTGATAGCAGCGTCGCTGCCATAACCCATGCTGCTCAGGTCTGCAATAGGATCAGCTGGAGCCGCACCGCTCTGGATATTCAACACGTTATACCGGTAAATACGGCTGCCGGAACTGAACAACAGGTAAGGAGAATAACGCATCATATAAAAACGGCTGTCCTCATTGATCAGGTTATTATTCACTTCCACTTCGCCGTTCACAGCAAAAGGCATAGTGGCCTGCTGCGTGGCGTTACCGGGCATAGTCAGGTACACCAGTTTGGTTTTAGTGCCATTATTCAGCACGGCCACACACTTATTGGGCGTGGAAGTATGGGTGGCGTAGATCATTTTGTATCCCGGATAAGTGGGCAGGTATTCCTTGTTATCCTTGTCCACAATGGTTAATGGCCGGTTGCCGTAGTTACTGTACAGAAAACGTCCGTTCGTATTGTCGAACAACAAGGCATAACTGGATACGTCAAAGCCGCGCATCTTCAGCGTGGGACTGGCCTGCGGCGAATTAGCAACAGAGGCGAAACACAATGCCGGCGCCAGGTATCCCTTGTCTATTTTCTGGTTCGCGTACACGGTAATGCGGTCCTTGTCCAACATATCAGTATACAACGCACCGCCGGAAATAACATACAGGCGGCCATTCTGGTTAATGCCTCCATAAGGATTGTGGTTCCACATCTCTACCTGGTATGCTGCATACTCCGGGCTAAAACCGGATACGTCCTGTACCGGGTATGGTGGCAGGAATGAAGCGAAAGTGGCGCCGGTGACATAGTTGAAATTATATTTAGGCCCCATCGTATTTTTATAGATGATCTTCATCCCCTCTGCTGTGATCACCTGTACACTGCCGGACGTATCCGCAAAAGGCTGCTGATTGGCCATGGTATTGTAACCGATACAAATCTGCTTCGGACCGGTGCCCAGTGCTTGCCCAAAACGCTGCTGGTAATAGTTGACCGCAAAATCAGCCTCCTTGTCCAGGCGCTGGTAAGACAGCTCCGCCCTGCCATTATAGTTACTCAGCACCAGCAGCAGGTCGCCGGCGGTGGCAGAGACAACACGCAAACTAAAACGGAAATAGGATTTTACGCCATTGTCCTTGTCGGTAACGATAAAACGGGCCAGGTGGTCCCCGGTGGCCATATTTACTTTCAGATGCAGGTCCTTCTTCGTGGACAGGATCACCCGGCCTATTTCCCATGCGTAGGTGAAGCGGGAAGTATCAGCATACTGGGTGCCTTTCAGGTCCACTTTTATATTCAGCGAGTCGTCCTGATCGCGCTCATAGCGGCTCTCCAGGCCTTTAAGACTCAGCTCATTCAGTTCTGTATAGTCGTAGTTTCCTTTGTCTTTGTAGCAGGAAGATACCGCCGCTGCCACCAGGAACATACCCGATAGTAATTTTATTTTTTTCATAATGCTACGGTACAAGTTTGTCAATTAATACCCTTGCGTGGGTTTCTTTATCGTAGGTGGGATTCTGGGCCAGATAAGACCGCAGTGAGGAAAAATACGTCGACACCTGGTTCGCATTCATCGGGTAATCCGAATTGGCATCTCTGAAGCTGGGATGAAACGCCATCAGTATTTTCCATTTCTCCGGATGATAGTAATACAGGCCATAGCCTTCATACTTTTTCCACCATTTGGGCTCTGATAGATAATTGTTCAGATAGAGATCGATGACGGCACCCTTTTGGGTCCCCTTGTCAAAATCCTCACTGCTCTCCATGCGAAGCCGCAACCGGCGGTTCTCCTGCGTGATATGGCTGCTATTGAGCTTACTACGCAACACCACAATATAGAGAGTGTCCTGGATAAGCCCCTTTCCAAAGGTGTTCAGCTCTTTCAGCCCTTCGTAATGCACACCTTCCTGTGCGGTAGTCGAGTCTTTATCGATAGAAATACGGTACTGCCTGTTCTTGTCAGCCTGCTGTCCCATCACCCGGATGCCGATTTTGGCGGTATCTTTTATAATGGAATCAGGCCGCATCCCGAAGGAGAACACTACTTTGTTGTACTCTATTACCTGCGTATAGTAGAGGTAGTTATAGGCGAAGTAGATCTTGTCCTTTTCTGTGTAGGTAAGACCGGCATCTTTGGTGCAGGAGGCAGCCAATAACGCCAGCGCATATATGATAATCAGTTTTTTCATATGCTTTGTTGATAGCGGTCAGAAAATCATTTACCGGTTCCCTGTTTCCAGTTCTTTGTCAGGTATCGGGAATACAAAAATGTTGTTGGACGGTTGGATGTCCCCTGTACCTGAAGTATTGCGGATAGCCCTGTTCAGGCGTTTGTAGGCAAAGAACAGCTGACCTTCTCCCGGGAATTCACGGACAATTTCCTCGAAGATATTGTCCCGGGTGATGTAATGCCAGTCAGACACGTTCCTGATACGGGAACGCCGCAGGTCATTGAGATACTGCAACGAGAGATTACGATCGGTGTCATAATACGCCTCCGTCAAAATCAGGTACATTTCAGCAAGCTTGATCAGCGGAATTTTAGGGGTAAAAGTGACAACTTTGCCGCGGGTGTATTTGGTCACCTTATTGAGATCGAACCAAAGCTGGTAACGGGCATCGTCTGTATTGGAGCCATAGATACCTGCTGCATCGCCGAAAGGCAGCTTGGCAAAAGTAGTACTGGTTTCTGTTTTGATATCAAAATGCACTTCGTTGGACAGCTCCGGAATGGTTTTGTTACGCAGTGAAAAGATATGTTCATCAGAGAACAGGATGTCTCTTTTGTTCTCATCCACATCTACGCTGGCTTTAAAATCGAGCAGCCGGAACTTACGGGAATCCACCACCTCTTTGGCGCAGCGGATAGCATTGGCTTTATCACCCATTGTCATATAAACACGGGCCATCAGCGCCTTTACGGCGTATTTGTTCATACGCGCCACATCACGGTCTGCCACGTTCTTGTCTGCTGATTGGTAAGGCACTTTGTTATTGATGGCATCTACTTCGTCCAGGTAGGCCCACGCTGCTTCCAGATCGGCCAGCACCAGCTGGTAACATTCTGCCAGCGTATATACCGGCGGCAACGCTACCCCGAACTGTTTGTTATAAGGAATGCCTTTAGCCTGATGATTAAACTTGATATCCTCGCAGAACATGCGCATCAGGTCAAAGTGCAGGTAGGCCCGCAAAGCCAGCGCTTCTCCCAGCACCTGTTTACGGACATTCGGCCGCATCACGGCCCCGTTTTTCTGTTCCCAGCGAACGATATTATTGATAGCGGCGATATTACCATACATATCTGTCCATACGGCGTCTATCTGTCCGCGTACAGCTGCATCTTTATACTGGTAATCACGGTAAGGCTTATACGATTCGGAGATACTGGTATAGCTGTAATACTGCCCCAGTACATCCAGTAATTCAAAGCTCAGTTTACGGCCGTAAAGATTCTTTTCCGCCATCTGGTTATACGCGCCGGCGAGGGCATCTGTAAAACCCTGCTCCTTGCTAAACAGCTTGTTTTCATCCACCTGGTTGATCAGATCTACATCGAGCCATTTTTTACACGATGAAAATATCAGCATCAGCATGCTCAGTATCAAAAGCCTGGATTTCATGTGTGAAGATTTAAAGGATGATAGAGATTTAGAAAGTGACATTGAACCCGCCATTATATGTTTGTGCATAAGGATACATCGTTCCTCTTTCCGCTTTTACGGTCGACAATCGGAACAACTCTGTGGCAGAGCATTGCAGCCTTATCCGTTCTGCCCTCATTTTCTTTGACAGCACAGTCGGCAGGTCATAAGTCAGGGAGAGGGACGAAAGCGTCAACAGGTTATTATCCTGCACAAAGCGGGAAGTCTGATAGGTAGGTGATTTATCATCAATCCGCTTGAACCTGGCCGTGCTGCCGGGCTGTTGCCAACGGTCATACAACACTCTCCTGTCGGCATTAAACAGCGGGTCAGCGCCTTCCACATTCGTTTTGAGCGTAGAGTTGAAGATCTTGCCGCCCACACGATAAGAGAAAATCGCCAGCAGGTTGAATCCTCTCCAATTCAGGTTGGAACTGAAGGTGCCTTCCACAGTGGCGCGGGTATCCCCTATCACTACTTTGTCGCGGTAATCATAATCGAAAGTATATTCTCCGTTCCGTTTGATATAGATCTCATTACCGGTGGCAGGATCGATGCCGGCAGAACGTACCACCATCAGCGCGCTCTGTGAGCGGCCTACTTCGTAGGTACGCAGCGGTTTGGGTCCTATCGCGTTGGAGTCTTTGTTGGCTTCGGCATTCATGGCCTGCAACGCATTGGAGAGCTTCTGTATTTTGTTCTGGTTGCTGATAGCGGCCAGTGTCACGCTCCAGTTGAAATTCCGTTTAGCGTCACGGATCAGGTTCATGCGCACGCGTACGTCCACGCCGCTGTTTTTCATCTGGCCCATGTTTTCCACATAGCTGGTAAAACCGGTGGAAGGCGCCACATCGATAGGCAGCAACAGGTTATCGGTCAACTTAATATAACCGTCCACGTTAATCTGCAGGAAATTGCGGAACAGTGTCAGGTCGCCGCCTACGTTGTAGGACAGGGTATTCTGCCATCTGAGGGAGGAGTTGCCAAAACCCATCAGGCGCGCACCGAGGTTACCGTTGTACTCACTGTTCTGGCTGTACCGGTAAGCAGTGAGGGCCTGGCTGGAAGAGAAGTTGACCGTACCGGTGCTACCTGCTGAAGCGCGGATTTTCAGGGTATTGGTATTGGTGCCCCAGAAGCGCTCCTTGTTCACGTTCCAGGCCATACCTACTGCCCAGAAGGGCGCAAAACGGGAGTCTCGGCCAAACTTGCTGGAACCATCTGTGCGATAGGAGGCGTCGATATAATAACGGCCATCATATCCATAGTTGAGGTTACCGAAGAAACCGATCATTCTCGATTTATCGAATACGCCGGAAGGTTTGGAATTCTCTTTGAACTGGGCGGCATATTCCACAAAAGTCATGTTATCATTGAGGAAGCCGGTGGCGGTAAAACCGCTGCCACTCTTGAAATTAGTGAGCACATTGGCGCCCACGCCCACATTGATCACATGTTTGTCTATTACCTTGTTATAGGCGAGTGTTACGTTACCGTCCACATTCAGCATTTCTGTATTCAGAGCGCGGTACTCCCCTTTCTTTTCCGGCTCAGGTACGGTGGCGTATTCGGAGGAGAAGGGAGAACGATAGTACTCCGATTTTTCCAGCTGTTTGGTCAGGCTGGCACGGCCTTGCAGGCGCAGCGCCGGGATGATCCGCCAGTCGATGCTGAAGTTGTCCTGTATGGCCACATATTTGGTAAAGTCCTTCTGTGGCAGCGTGGCGTTGATCAGCGGATTATCGCGGCCGCTGCTTAGTTTGAGGATGAAGTTACCGTTATCATCGTATATGCGGTCGTGTGGGTTTTCTTTGGCGAAAATATCGAAGGAACCATAGGGGGAATTATTGCCGATTACTTCATCCACGAAGAGGTCGTTGCGCACCAGGAAGTTCTGGCCGATATCGTAGTTAAAGGTGATACCGATGCCATTGCGTTTACGGTCAGACCCTTTCATAACACCTTTATCATTGTCGTTGCGCAGCGTGATACCGTAGCGGAAATTCTTATCGCCGCCTTCGAAGAAGAGGTTGTAGCGCTGGTTGACGGAGGTCCGGAGTGGCTTGCTCAACCAGTAGGTGTTCACCCCTCTCATTACCTCTTTATATTTTTCATTGTATTTAATGTCAAGGTCCAGCTGTGTATCATAGTTCTTCAACGGATCTGTCCATTTGCCGGCCAGTTTCTCATACTGCAGTTTTTCCTGTGCGTTCATGAGGTTGTAGTCTCGCAGGTCCGGTGCAGACACGATGTAGTTGGCATTAAGGGAAACCCTTATCTCACCGGCTTTCGGGCGGATGGTGCGGATCACGATCACGCCGTTGGCGCCGCGGGAGCCGTACAATGCAGTAGCGGAGGCATCTTTCAGGATGGTGATCGTTTCGATACGGTTCATGTCCAGATCGTATATGCGTTCGGCACCTGCTTCCACCCCATCGAGGATAAACAGCGGGCTGTTGGGGTTGGTCTTCCCGTCATCTGCCGAACCACGCAGGTCGAAGCTGTTTTCGCCGCGGATGGTGATCTCCGGTACCCTGTTGGGGTCCGAGCCAAAGTCGATGCTTTCTTTCAATGATACCGCCGGGTCCAGCAGGGAGATGGTTTGCAGCACATTGGCAGTACCTACCTGGCGGATTTCCTGGCCTGTGATGGTCCTTTCCGCACCGGTAAAGGATTCGCGGGACTTGACGAAGTAGCCTGTCACCACGTTTTCTTTCAGTTGACCGACGGCTTCCTGCAGTTTTACTGTGATCGCAAAAGGACCTGCGGCTGTTTTCAGCAGGGCAGCCTGGCGGTTGTCAACAGCGGCGGCAGTGTAGCCGTTACCGTTTTTAACAACGCGTACTTCCATCGGTTCGAAGCCCATCATGGAAACCACCAGCACGGCGTTGTCCGGGATGTTCTTTAGGGAGAAATGCCCGTGCGTGTTGGTCACTGCGCCGATGGAGCCGCCTTTCACCCGTACAGAAGCGCCTGGCAGCGGCGTGCCCTGGGCAGACAGGATGATGCCCCGTACGGAGTCGGGCGGCAGCGCTGCATCGGCAACCGGCACCGACATGGCGGAAGGAGCGGCTGTTTTTTCTGAGATAATAATGTTTTTACCCGCAATGCGGAAAGTAAGTGGCTGGTCTTTCAGCACCAGTTGCAGGAAATCGGCCACTGGCATATCCTGTACGTTAAGGGAGGCGGCATGGGCAGTCTCCAGCAAAGCGGCATTACCGAATACCACGTATCCGGTCTGGCTTTTGACGGCGTTAAATACCTTTTGAAGGGAGGCGCGCCGCTCAGAGAAGGAAACGGTCTGGGAAAGGCCCGTTCCATGTACATGCAGCATGGCTACTGTCAATAGACAAATGGTTGATTTCATTGCGATCAGAATTTTGGCTACCGGCCGTCGCCTTCTGAACCGCCCTGGGGGCAGTCCACAGGCCCGGCTGCAATCGTAATTTTTTTGCATAAATTGCATTGATTTGGTTGAGAAATGATGACTCTTTGAAACAGTATGTCTGATCAGCCGGAATCTCCGGCCGGCAGTACTCCACTACTGCCGGCTTTCTTTTCCCTGCTTTATTAGATCCTGGTTGTTGATATAAGCATCAGGGCAGCACCACCATCCGGCCGGCGCCTTCCATCCTGATATGCACTTTTGAATCTTCCAGCGCCTTTACCACGTCTGTCAATGGTAAGCTGCGGCTCAGTTCCCCGAAGAAATGGATGTCAGGTATTCCTTTTTCGTATACCACTTCTACATTGTACCAGCGTGAGAGCTCGTCCATTACTTCTTTCAGGGCTACGCCTTCGAAGTTGAAAATGCCATTTTTCCATGCCATGACATGGTCCGTATCTACTTTTGCTACGACGATATTACGGGCATCGCGCACGCGGGCCTGCTGTCCGGGCGACAGTACCACCGGTGCGTCCGGGGCGGCGGTAGCAGCTACCCTCACGGCGCCGTGCAACAAGGTGGTTTTCACACTGCCCGCTTCCGGATAGGCGTTTACGTTAAAATGCGTGCCCAGTACCTGGATAGTGGCTTGTCCTGGTACTACTACCCGGAAGGGTGCTGTTGCCTGCTGTGCTGCTTCAAAATAAGCTTCGCCGGTCACCTCCACCACCCGTTCCTTTGCGGAAAACATAGCGGGATAACGCAGCGTGGTGGCAGCGTTGAGCCACACACGGGTACCGTCGGCCAGTACTACATGAAACTGTTTGCCGCGCGGGGTATGGATAACGTTAAACGCATTGGGATCAGCCTCCTTACCGGCACGGTTATACGACAGTTGCCCGTCTTTAAACGCGATGTCGGCGCCGCCATCAGTGGCCACCTCACCATTCATCAGGCTGTCCAGCGGAATATGGCGGCCATCGGCCAGGGTAAGCGTGGCCACTTCGGTATCTTTTTCCGGCCTGACGGCAGGTGCTGATTTTTTGGCTATTACCGGTACTGCGGGATGCGGGCGCCATAACCACCATGCACCAATGGTCAGCAATACTGCCACGGCTGCGGCGATGGCGATCATCCGCCGCAAAGGGAAGGAACGGCGTACAGTCGTTGGCGTACCCAATATCGCCCGCAGCACAGCATCGGAAGCAGCGGCCGGCATCACGTCCTTTTCTTCCCGGCTATAACTCTCCAGTATCAGTGTTTTCAGCGGTTCTTCCAGGGAAGGATCGGCCATCAGTGCAAACAGCTCTTCTTTCTCCTCCGGAGAAATAGTTTTGCGGTAATATTGGTCAAATAAGTACAGGAGCCGCTCGTGCATAGGTCTTTGGTCGGTTTATCTATAAAGACAACCGCAAAGTGGTCAACTGGTGAGTGGCGTGAAAAAAAATTTTCAGAAAAGGAGAAAAAAGAAAGCGGAGAGCTTGCGGTAAGGCGCGCAATAAGCTCGTACGGCCCTGACGGCAGCGTCAAAATGACTTTTCACGGTATGGGGGGAGATACCCATTTTAGCAGCCACCTCGGCCTTGGTCAGCTCCTCTTCCCGGATAAGCAGGTACACCTGCTTCTGCTGCGGAGGCAACTGATCAATGGCCTGCTGCAATACCTGCATAAACTCCCGGGCATTGGCTGCCGCTTCGGGTGAAATGGCTGGCTGTCCGTCGGCAGATGGCCACAGGCCTGTCCGCTCACGCTCACGCAGGAGCCGCTTCAGGGCATTAAAGGTATAATTACGGGCAATGGTAAAAATATAGGCTTCAAGGTTATCTATCGCTGGCAGCTCTTCCCGGATGGTCCATATCTTCATAAACACATCCTGTACTATCTCCTCCGCTTCCATGGCTGATTCGGTGACACGGTAGGCGGTGGTGTACACCAGATCGCGGTACCGGAGAAACAGCTGCGTAAATGCAGTCTGGTCCCCCTGGGCCACCAGGGCCGGGATGGTCGCGTTATGTATACTGGTTGGTTCCAACAAATGATGATAAGAAGCCGCTAAAGTAGCGCAAAAAGATAAAATACACAAGCCATGATCAGGCAACGGCCCCTTTCACCGCCGGTTTACGGAAAACCGTGGGACTAACACCGTGGTGTTTTCTGAATACCCTGTTGAGATGACTTTCATCGGTAAACCCGAACTCGTCGGCAATCTGCCCTATCGTCAGCACACTGTTGAGCAGCCGCTGTTCTACCAGCTTAATCCGGTACTGGCTGATATACTGTTGCAGCCCTACGCCGGTAAACTTCTTGAAGTATTCACTCACATAGTTGGTGGAAAGATGGAAGCTGGTGGCCAGAAAATCCATTTTCAATTTATCCGGTTCTCCTATATGGGTATGTATATGTACCAGCATTCTGTTGATCAACGGCTCTTCCGTCTCCTTTCGGGCGCTTTCCCGGCTGCTGTCGGCCACGTTACGGGCCAGTATGTTGAGCAACAGTGAAATAAAATGCTGCATGTTCTCCTGGTAATGCTCTTTCTGCTGGTCATGCTCTTCGATCATGCTGTGTATCAGCTGGCCGATGATACGGTGGTCTCCCGGATCAGTGATCTGTATACACTGAAAACGGTTGTGCTGAAAGAAAATATGTTCCAGTTGTTTCAGCCACCGGAGCGCACGCTCCTGGTCTTGTGCCTGTTTATATTGGGAGATAAATATCTCCGAGAAACGTACCGAACAGAAACGGGTGGGCGTTTCGCTGTGAAATCCCCTGCAATCCAGGGGCGTAAAAAGGAAGGTATCACCCTGGGAAAAAGTCAGTTTGTTCCTGTTTACCTCCCGGGAACCGCTACCTTCCAGTATATGCACGATCTCAAAAAAGTGATATACCAGTGGTCGTTTCTCCCACTGCTCCTCTGCTGACACCTGTAAATCGAACGGCCGGTATAGTAATTTTTCCATACCTGTAAATATACAGAATAAACCCGGGTATATACCTCCGCCACCAGTGCTGCCCTTCCTAATTTTGACTTGTCAATAAAACAAAAAACGACATCAACATGAACAACCATAACATCACAGCAACAGCGATCACCACAGGCCAACAACAATATTTTACGACTGCCGACGGGGTACGCATTGCCTGGCAGCTGGATGGAGAGGGAGATAAACCAGTAGTCGTACTGTCCAATTCCATCGCTACGGATTACCATATGTGGGATGCGCAAATAGCAGCTTTCACACCGCATTTCAGGGTACTGCGTTTCGATACAAGAGGCAACGGCGCTTCCGGTTCACCGGCCGGAGACTATTCCCTGAATCGTATGTCCCTCGACGTTATCGAACTGCTGGACTACCTCGACATTGACCGCGTTCATTTCATGGGCCTGTCCCTTGGCGGCTTTATCGGCCAACATCTGGCTATTCATGCACCGGAACGTATAAACAAACTGATACTGACCGCTACCTTCGCCCAACTTGGTCCACAGGAATGGTTCAATAACAACATCCGGAACCTGCGCGGACCTGCCGATATGCAAGCGTTTGAAGAAATGTTCATGCACAACTGGTTCTCTGAAGAGATGATAGCCGCCAAAGATCCAAGAATACAGCCTTTCCGCGACATGGTGCTGGCAATGTCTCCTACAGGACTGGCAGGCTCTTTCGCCGCCGTGCGTGACACCGACTACAGGAGAACAGCAGTGCTGATCACGCACCCCACGCTGGTCATTGGCGGTAAATATGATACGGTAGCCCTGCCGGCACACAGCGAATACCTGGCTGAAACCATTCCGGATGCACAACTGATCATGCTCCCCACCGTACACCTGCCCAATGTGGAGCTGACAGAAGATTTCAACCGTATCGTTCTTGACTTCCTGCAATAAAATTTAGCTATCTTGCCGGTCATTATCAGCTATGGACACACCACTGATTGACCAGGAACTGTTACTCGAACGCTTCGACGGCAAAGGCGGATGGACTTTCATCCGCCTTCCCGACATGCCTAAAGGCCAACAGGGCTACTTTGGTATGCGTAAAGTACGCGGCTTCATTGATGAGTATGAACTACCTCCCTGCAACCTGATGCCTTTCAAAAAAGGTATTATGATGCTACCCGTAAAAGCCGCTATCCGCAAACAAATAAAGAAAGAAGCCGGCGACCGGGTCAGATTGATACTCTATCCCACCGGACAGCAAACCAAAGAAATCATCCCCAACGATTTTATGGAATGCCTGCGCGACGAGCCTGCCGCGTTGCGCAACTTCCAGGCAATGCCGACTGCTGAACAGGAAAAATGCCTGCAATGGCTGATGGATGTGAGTGTGCCCGATGCCAGAATTCAACGGATGGCAGATGCTATCAATCATCTGGCAGAAGGCAGAAGTTATCTCGGTACAAAAATTAAATAATCTCATTCACCGGATTCAAAAACCCGATGATTATCCGATACAGAGCATTCCTAACCATCTCTTCCGTCAATCATGGGAAATATCCCGGTTATTCATCTGTTTGCGCATATCTTCGAGAATTTTATTCGCCTCATCATAACGCGCATTTACGATCGGCAACGTTTTCCTGACATAAGAACTGATGGCCGTATCTTTTGTGTTGGTGTATTGTGACAACCTTTCGGAAGTCCGTTTCTGTTCATGCACCATCCGTTTAATATAAGCCCGGTCCATATCCTCGCGGCTGCTCAACAGCCCTATTTCATCCTGATCATCCCGGGACAGTTCCGGCGCCAGCGTCATCCCTGCCTGACGGGCAATCTCCTGTAGCTGCAAGGTGGAAGCGGTACGTTCCTTCACTATGTCGGCACCAAACTTTTTCACCCGGTCATCTTTAGCTTTCTGCATGGCCAGTTCACCCAGCTTGATCTCTTTTAGATCAGACGCTGCCATACGGGCCAGAAAACTCCGCTCATCCATCGGTTCGTTTTTTTCATGAGTGGCAACGGTACTGTCATGACTTCCCTCCTGTTCCGGCTGATGCTGTTGGCCGCAAGCCATCAGCGCTATCGCCAGTACAGGGATACAAAGTTTTTTCATGATCATCGTTTTAGGGAAAAGCCTCAATTGCAGTGCCAGTTGTAGCAAGGTCTGTCATCCCTCGGGTTTATTTCCGGAGCAGGCGGTTATTGACGATTTTCTCCAGCACCTCTTCTTTCTGGTATTTACTGATGGGCACCTGGAAAGATGCTACATGCAGAATATTTCCTTCGATGGCCCCGATATGTTGTATGTTGACAACATACGATTTATGCGGTTGTATGAACTGCTGTGCCGGCAGCATCTCCACCACTGATTTCAGGGTGGCATGGGTCAGAATTTTTCTGTCCGTCGTGTATACGGCCACGTAGTTTTCCAGTGCTTCTACAAACAAAATGTCCTGGTATGACACCTTCTCCAGTTTTTTATCTGACCGGATAAAAAAATAAGGAGACACGCTTGTCTGCTGCGCTGCGAAATAATCATAGGCTTTGTTGGCCGCTTTCAGAAAGCGCTCAAAAGAGATAGGCTTCAGCAGATAGTCCAGTACGTCCAGCTCAAAACCCTGCATGGCATAGCGTTCATAGGCGGTGGTAAAAATCACTTTCGGTGGCTGCGGATAATTCTTCAAAAACTCAATACCGGAAATGTAAGGCATTTCAATATCCAGCAGCAGCAGGTCTACCGGTTGTTGTTTTAACACGGTGTTTAACTGCACCGCATCTTCACAAACCGCCACCACCTCCAGGAAGCCGGTCCGCTCGGCATATCCCATGATGCCTTTAGCGGCAAGCGGTTCATCATCCGTGATCACACATCGTATAGTTACCGGGTTCATGTCTGTAAAGTAAGTTTTAATTCAGCAACAAATTCCTGTTCTTTTATCCCCGCTGAAAAATGGTGCCTGTCCGGATACAGCAGCTCCAGCCGCCGTTGCAGGTTCTCCAGCCCAATTCCTTTTTCCCGTTCAATCGGCAATCCGTTGATCTCCGGCGCCACGGCAGGAATGGAATTATGTATGTAAAAATAAATATCGCCGTCCTGCTTACGCAACTCCAGCTGCAACAGGTATTCACCGCCAATGTATTTAAACGCATTTTCCACCAGCGGAAGAAACAGTAACGGATATACTTTTTCATCCTGCAACTGCTCATCAAAGTGTAACTGTAGCCGTAAACGGGGCGAGGAACGTATTTTCTGCAAGTCGATAAACCGCTGTATATATTGTATTTCCTGGCAGATGCCTACCATCTCCTGCTGATCATACAACTGGTAACGCAGCAGGTCTGCAAACTGCTCCACTGTTTTTTTGGCGGCCACCACGTCATCATCCATCTGAAAATAAATTGTGTTCAGCGCATTAAACAGGAAGTGCGGATGGTACTGGGCCCGCAGGAATTTTAATTCTGTTTCCAGTTTATCGTTGGTGATTTTTTCCAGCTGCAACTTGTTTTGAATGTACGCCTGCAAGTAAGCACTACTCCTTTTTACCCCGTAATAAATCAGGGCATAAAACAGGGGAATGGTGTTGATGTCCGCCAGATCGAACCACTGGAGCCCATTATCTGTCAACGCTACCACCGGTGTCATGAAGAGGTTCTGCACCACCAGGTTGAGCAGGAACACGCCCAGTAACTCCTTCCCGATCCGTCCGGTGGAAAAATGGTCCTGCCATTGCCGGTCGTAGTAGGCAATCAACCGGTTACAGGCCCGGATGAACACATACCCCATGGCTATGCAGAAGCCCATTTCTATCCCGTTCAGTATCCAGGACCGCTGCCAGAACTCCATGCCTGTCACGCTGTCTGTCAGCAGGCGGATCGTAAAATACGCCAGTAGCCCATATAACGCGGGGAATATATATTTCATGAAAAACTTCATGTCGCAGGTACTGTCTGTGGTTGTAAAGAAGAATTATCCACCGTCTCTGTTTTGGGCTGCCGGCGTGCGGCCGGCTTCATCCCGAACAGAAAGCGCATGGGCGCATAAGGCCGGATAAACAAATGAAAGATACTCATACTTATCATGAAAGTAAGCACTACGGTAAAAATATATTTCAGCCCGATATCCTCCTTTAAATTGGCCAGGTAATAGGTCAATATCACGATCACCGTCTGATGCAGAATGTAAAACGGATACACCGCCTCGTTGGCATAACCCAGCACCCTGCTTTTCCGGTTCAGGTACCGTTTGCCATACCCTACAGCGGTAAACACCCACATCCAGGCGCTGACAACTGCCAGTGCGGTATAACTCCAGCCAGCCCATCCCTGCCAGCCGTGCGCCGGCTCCAGGCTGTTCCACCGGAAATAATTGATAATGATGATACTAACAAAAGCCATGGCAAAAGAACTGCGGCGGTTCCGCTCCAGGCTGTCCATCAGCAAGGGATTGGCGATACAAACGAAACCCGCCACCAGATACAGCAGCCAATAAGGGAAATAGGCATAATCATGGATCACGTCATTGGTCTGTCCATACATACGGGCAAGGTAAGCGTGAGCAATCACACTGGGCGCCATCAACAGGTATATCCATTTACCGGATGCCAATACATTGAATTTTTGCAGCCATTTTTTCCCTGCGGGAGATGACCACCATACAAATAAAGGCGCACACAATATATCATACACCAGCAGATAACAGATAAACCAGAGATGATGCCAGCTGATATTACCTTTGGGATAAGCGCCGGTACGGAACATCTCTGCATAAAAATGCCAGAAATTGCCGTGATAGCCCTGTGTAACCCGCTCCAGGTATACCTGCGGTGGTACTATCACCAGCATCCCCAGCAGCAACGGTACAAACAACCGGCGGAAACGCAAGCCCAGAAAGCCACTTCCACTCCGGCTTTGCAGCATATAATAACTTACCGTCCCGGAGATAAAAAACAGCAGCGGCATCCGGAACCGATGGAGAAAATCATTCATTTCCAGCAGCACATGGCTGGTAGCGTTGTTTTTGATATGCCATTCCCAGTAGGCCACATAAGGCATAGCGGAATGGAAAAACAGCACCGCGGCTATGGCAATGATCCGCAGCCAGTCCAGGTAAGTTTGTCGGGATGAGGTTTGCATAAATATCAATTTTACACAAACCTACCGGCTGACGGGGCCATGATAAAAGATATTTGACGTGTGGACAATTTGGGGCGGTCAACAGACAAACCGGCCTTAACAGCCGGTGCGGGCAGCAAATCATCTCCGGCATTATCAAATATGGAAAACACCGATACCACTACAATTGGCACCAGTAACAATATCCAGGAAGCGAGCTTATTGGCCCAATATATGTCCCGGGCCCAGGCTGATTCTATCACAATAGATTCTTTCTCTATATATCGTATAGGGGTATCCGTGAATTTATGGAAAATAGCGTCATGTTGCCATTTGTTATTTTAGTTCATTCCGTGTAAATTACCCCCAATTAAGCTATCCTATACCATGAATGACTTGCAGAAAGTGACCGACCTGCACGCGGCCGGAGCTATTATCAGACACCTGTCACCCTTTGCCAGCCTGACTTCACACGAAAATGGCTTTGAGTTGCCCGCTTCCATCCTCCAGCAATGGGTGAAACCCTACTACATGAATGTCGGCTCCGGGAATGATGAATGGATAGAACCTTTCTACCAGGTTAAATCATTGATTACACATGACTTGACAACTTTATTACTGGGTGATGCAAATTGGCAGACAAGGAAAGTAGGTGCTTATTTTGCCGCGGTGAATCAATACACCGATATGGAAGATATGATCGGCACCCATTTCCTGAAGAGTGAACTGAGTTGTGTAGGCAGCATGTACACCCTGGTACTGGCCAGCTTCAACAGCAGCAAAAGTGTAACGTACCTCGACAAATACCTGCATTATTACCTGAAAAGACCCGAGCTTCATTTCGATCAGCAAGCCGCCATGGAAGCCTCCCTCTATCTGGATGCGATCAACGGCACCGATCATACCAGCCAGCATTTCCCCCACTGGGAAAAACTGCGCCAACAATGGATGCACTCTTTCGGACTTTCCCTGCAATACCTCGAAGAACAACTGGCTGTCATCAAGAATCTGCGAAACTGATGTTATGAAACAGACCATCCTCACACTGATCATCGTATTACTGGGGTTCGCCGCTGTGCAAGCCCAGTACCGGCCTTCCTTCCCCGATGAAAACGGGCTGAAGGTAAAAGAAGACTACGCCAAATATGAGCAGACCATGGTGGCCGCAGCCGATTGGCTCGTGGAAACAGACCTCGACAAACAGGTGGATGTCCGGCGGGCTACCAATATTTTCGTTACCAGGTGGCTTACCGGTTCTCCTAATGTGACCATCGTGTTTAACAAGCCCCATATCAAACTGATGGAAGACAACCCAATGCTGTTACCCGTATATATGGCTAACTATGCTAGCTATTGCATCCGCCAGCAGTCGTACAAAGAAGCACTCGAACCTACCAAAGCCGGCCTGGCCGCCATCGTTAAAGTTTACCGCAAGGGCATCGCTGTAAAAAAGAGCAAAGGGCTCGAAAAACTCGCGGAAGCCATTGATCAGGGACAGCTGGATACCTATATCAGCAAAAATTCAGGCCTGCTCCCTTGATAAACACATACATTTTATAACGCGGTTTTTTATTTTTACCGGATGGTCTTCACCGTCCAGATAAAATAAAGACTCCGTTATGAAAACAGGCTTTTTAACACTAGTGGCCGTCACCTGGCTCTGCTCCGCCTTTCTGGGTATCGCCCTTTATACCTGTAACTTACAGGCACAGGCGCCAGCGTGGGACAGCACCCATCGCCCCGGAAAATACAAAGAGCTGGTGGCGAAATTCAATACCGAAAAAATCACCCGGAAAAATTTCGTATTCCTGGGCAACAGCATCACCGCCGGCACCGACTGGGCCAAACTACTGTCACTCCCTAATGCGGTCAACAGAGGCATTTCAGGGGATATCACCTTCGGCGTACTGGAACGGCTCAACGAAGTAATTGCCGGCAAGCCTGCCAAAATATTCGTCCTCATCGGCATCAATGATGTTTCCCGGAATATCCCCGACAGCGTGATCCTCCGCAACTATAAAACCATCATCAGCCGTGTCCGTAAAGGTTCAAAGAAAACACAGCTCTATTTTTATACGTTGCTGCCGGTCAATGCGTCTTTCAACAAATTCAAAAACCACTATGGCAAGGATGAACACATTCTTTGGCTGAATGACCAGATCAGGCAACTGAAAGGCAGTCACGTCACCATCATCGATCTTTATCCGCATTTTCTGGACGCTGAGAACCACCTACGGGCAGAACTCACGATGGACGGGCTTCACCTCAAGCCGGAAGGTTATGCCGTATGGGCAGATATCCTGCAAAAAGGTGGCTATCTCCACTAATTGATTTTCAAACATTTCCAGACTGCGGGTACTAACAATCCCGCAGTTCATCTTATCATTGTTTTAATGTAAATTACACCTCATAATTTTCTCCTTTCTTTTATATACCTGCAACCGTCCTCATTTATTTAACAAACGAAACATGAAAACTTTCCTCTTAGCCGGCCTGCTGTTAGGTTCCGCCGCCGGCGATGCCTTATGCCAGCAATCCGATACTACTGCCACGCAGGCACAGCGCACCTTCCAGGAAGCTGCCGCCGCTACCAAAAAACAACAACGCCTCTGGGGCATAGACCTCTACGGGCCGATGTTGCTCGTAAATCCGGCCACCCGGGAAGTGTACGCCAATATGCCCGACAGTTCCGGTAAACTGCAAAAACAGGGCACTATCTACACCGGTAAACTGCCTTCCAAAATCAATACGGCCAACACGTCGCTGTATTGGGAAGGCCGCAGCTGGGCCATGGTGCAGTTGCCGTTGCCGGCAGACAAAGATGAGCGGATCAACCTCATCGCCCATGAGCTGTTTCATCGCTCACAGCCCACGCTGCACTTCAAGCTTAGCGACCCGACCAACAACCATCTCGACAAAAAAGATGGCCGTATTTATCTGCGGCTGGAACTGGCAGCATTGCAACAAGCGCTGGCAGCCACTTCCCCGGAGGTAAGGCAGCAGCATTTGTTGCATGCCATGACGTTCCGCCATTACCGTTATGAGTTGTATCCCGGTGCAGATACCACGGAAAATGCGCTCGAGCTCAACGAAGGTATTGCGGAATACACAGGCATGATGGTTTGTAACCGTGATAAAGCGGCGGCCCTCAAGCATTTCGATAAAAATCTGTACGACTTCCTGCACTACTACCCTACTTTCGTACGGTCGTTTGCGTATCAGACCATTCCCATGTACGGCTATATGCTGTCACAGGCAAAGCCGGGATGGAACCGGCAGCTGAACAGCCAGTCAAACCTGACGCCACTAATCGTGCAGGCGTTTAAGTTATCCATACCTGCTGATGTAAAAACTGCCGCCACCAACTACGCACGGGAATATAACGGAGATGCCGTGGCGCTGGAAGAAGCCGCGCGGGAGAAAAAAATACAGGAACAAATTGCCGCCTATACGCAATTGTTCATCAAACAGGCACATACCGAACTGCGGTTTGTAAAAATGAATATTTCTTTCAATCCCAGTAATATAGTACCGATAGATGGCTATGGCACCGTTTACCCTACCATGCGCATATCTGATGCCTGGGGCATTCTTACAGTAACAGAGGGCGCCCTCATGAGCGCTCAATGGGACAAGGTGATCGTTGGCCTGCCTCAAAACGTTACCGATCAACTGGTTACCGGCCAGGGCTGGAAACTGGAACTAAACAAAGGGTACAACCTGGAAAAAGATGCTACCGGCAATTACGCGCTGAAGAAACAATAATATCTTGAAAACGGCGTCCATAGCGGGCGCCGTAATTTTTATATAAATAAAAGATATTTTAGTCCTTTATTATAGGAAGAATACTTACTTTTGTCCTGCATCCTTATAACAGTTGTCAACGTGACGCACAATTAAGGATAAAAATGTATTTATTTATATGGAAACAAAGAGAGATATCTCAACACTCGCCGATATACAACTGATGGTAGACAGTTTTTACGGGACAGTCCGTGAAGACGAGCTGCTGGGACCTATCTTCAACAATCTCATACAAGACCGCTGGCCGGAGCACCTGGAAAAAATGTACCGTTTCTGGGATACCATACTGCTGGACAGTCACACCTATCACGGCGCGCCTTTCCATCCGCATGCCACCATGCCGGTCAACAGTGTCCATTTCACCCGTTGGGTGCAGCTGTTTCGTGCAACGGTCAACAACCTTTTCGAAGGCGCCAAAGCGGAAGAAGCCTGCTGGCGCGGCGAAAAAATGGCGCAGATGTTCCTCTCCAAAATCGAATATTATCAGGGCCAGCCACCACTGCGTTAGCGAATGCCGGCCTGTATACCTATAAAACAGCTTTAAGATGGAAATCAATGAAAACACCATCGTTGGACAACTGGTAGCCGCCGACTACCGCACTGCCGACGTGTTCCGCCAGCATGGCATCGACTTCTGCTGCAAAGGCAACAAACCAATCGGTGACGTTTGCCGGGAGAAAAAACTGGATATCACGCCCATCCTCCACGCACTGGAAGAGATATCAGCGGTACCAGCCTGCACGTTGCAGAATTTTAATACCATGCCGTTAGATCAACTGGCAGATCATATCGTTCGCAAACACCACGGATATGTACGGGAAAAAATACCGGTACTGCAACAGTACCTGCGTAAGGTTTGCCAGGTACATGGCGAGCCGCACCAGGAACTATGGCAGATAGCTGCCCTCTTCACTGCCAGCTCCGCCGAACTGTCCAACCATCTCAACAAAGAAGAGCTGATCCTGTTTCCCCGTATCCGGGAAATTGCCCGGAAACAGGCCGCAGGCGAATTCCTGGAAGAACACGGCATTAGCGCCGTTGAAAAACCAATCAGCGCCATGATGGAAGAACACGATCATGAAGGGGACCGGTTCCGCAGAATGGCGGACCTCAGCAACAACTTCACGCCACCGGAAGATGCCTGCAACACCTATCGCGTCACCTATGCCCTGCTGAAAGAATTTCAGGACGACCTGCATCAACACATTCATCTGGAAAATAACATTCTCTTTCCCCGTGCTATCAGCACCGAAAAAGCACTGACCGGCAGCAGCTGCCGGCTGTAAAACAGCAATGGCCGGCAAAGCTTCCGGGGGGTAGCTCTGACCGGCCATTTATCCAATTCTCACGATGGATCCGTTATAATTATTTATTTGATTATTTGTCTATTTAGTCGTGGTCGTGGCCATGTCCGTGACCGTTACCACGGCCTCTGTTGCCATTACCGTTTCCGTTACCATTGCCGCGTCCCTGGTCATTGTCATTTTCTCTTCCACGGCCATTGCCGTTATTCCATTTACCATACATGGGATGCCCCTTCACCACATAATATTTACTGTCCCTGCTGTCACGGATGATATCCTGCTTGCCATACCAGCCCGGGCCTTTATAACGGGCATAACGGCCACGGTATACGTCCGGATGCAGCCACGGCTGAGGCTCATTCACCACTACCTTATAACCCCGGTAAACGTCAAAATGATACCTGTTTGGCAAAGTAGGCGCAAACCGCCAGCTGTTGCCGTTTAAATAAACATATTGCCCACGGGGAATATCGTAATACACATCGATGTCCGGGAAATAATAATATTGCGCATAATCATACCCTACCGGGCCCCACACCGGCTGGTTGCCAATATTCACATTGACATTCAGTCTTACCTGGGCCTGCAATGGCCTATCAAACGCTAAAACACTGATAATCAACAAAGCAAGAAATGATAGCTTTTTCATGATCGCGTGATTTTATCTAGATAAAGACAAAGGTAGTGCCAGTCTGAAAATGCTTAATTTTCACAACGATGGACCAACGAAAGATACTGACAGACTTTATCACTTATTACTGTGACCTGTCTGACAAAGACCTTGAAGCCGTGCTCCGGCATTTCACATTCCGGGAAGTGGCCGCCAACACTATCATCCTGAGAAGAGGCCAGCTTTGCGATACACTTTCAGTAGCCATAAAAGGGCTCTTCAGGCTTTATGCCGTGGACGATACCGGGAATGAAACCACGACCTGGCTTGTATTCGAAGACACCCTTGTCATGGAACCGGCCAGTTTCCTCACCCGACAGCCCAGCCGTTATTATTTACAGGCGCTGGAAAATTCGGTCATGGCCAGTATCACCTATAATGAGCTACAGGTACTTTACCGCACTATTCCCGGATTTGAGGCATTTGGCCGTAAACTGATGGAAGAAGTACTGGTAGGTACCATGTGCAGGGCCACGTCCCTGCTGCTCGACAGCCCCCAGGAAAGATACAACCGGCTGCTGGGCCGCGCCACTTTCATGCAACGGGTACCGCTTAAATACCTCGCCTCGTTTATCGGCGTCACCCCATCTTCGCTCAGCAGAATGCGTCGCCGTATGCAAAGTTGAGCTGGCATTAATTGCCCCGGGACAATTAATACAGGCTGATATCTAATGAATTTTGCGATAACAAAATTCTTTCATCATGTCAGTATTAACAGCACTTATCACCGGCGCCAACCGTGGCCTCGGACTGGAAACCGCACGCCAGTTGCTCGAAAAAGATGTACAGGTTGTCCTCACCTGCCGCGACGCCGTCAAAGGCCAAACAGCCGTGCAGCAACTCCGGGAAGTATCTCCGCATATCAGCTTCCTGCCGCTGGACATCAGCCGTCCGGAACAGATTTCAGCCGTTGCTGATCAGATAGAACAACAGTACGGCCACCTCGATATCCTGATCAATAACGCCGCTATTACACATGCAGGAACCGCGCCTTTACCTGCTGTGCGAATGAGCAATACCATTATGCAAACAAACATCGAAGACATAAAAGCGGTCTTTGATGTAAACGTATGGGGCACATTGCAACTCACGCAAGCGTTGCTGCCGCTGCTGCAGAAAAGTACAGCCGGCCGTATCATCAACCTGAGCAGCGAGTTAGGCAGCATTCAACTACAGGCGGATGCCACGTCTCCTGTTTATCATGTTAAAAAATTCGCCTACAACAGCTCTAAAACGATGGTTAACCTGCTGACTGTTTATTTACAGGAAGCCCTGCGTGATACTAACGTTCGCGCCTATACTATCAGTCCGGGCTGGGTAAAAACTGATATGGGCACTGCCGCCGCCTTTCTTGAAATACCGGAAGGTGCAAAGATTATTGTGCAGGCCGCACTGGAAGATGTTCCCACCAACCGGTTCTTTACCCATCAATGGCAGGAGATACCCTGGTAATATTGCAAAAATATTTACGATAGCGTTGTATTTTGTATACATGAAATTCCACGCCACCAGCTATCTGTTACTTGGGCTGTTGTTGTGCTACCGCTGTGGTCAGGCGCAACAACCAGCCTTCAGGGTCATCGCCTTTTTCACAGCGGCCGAAGATGCGGCGCATATCAGCTTTGTCAGGGAAGCCAACCAATGGTTTCCGCAAATGGCTGCCCGTTATCATTTCACGTATGATACCACCAGCAACTGGCAGCACCTGAACAACCGGTTCCTCTCCCGTTACCAGGTGGTGGTGTTTCTGGACACCAGGCCTGAAGGCCCCGCACAGCGGAAGGCTTTTCAGCGTTACATGGAAAACGGCGGCGCCTGGATAGGCTTCCATTTCGCAGCCTTTGCACTAACACCTTCTGCCGTACCACAAAACTGGGACTGGTACCACCACACTTTCCTCGGCTCAGGTTCCTACGTCAGCAACACCTGGCGGCCCACCGCTGCAGTACTGCATGTGGAAAACCGCCAGCACGCTGTCACCCGCGGCCTGCCGGACCGGTTCCGCACGGCCCCTAACGAATGGTACCGCTGGAGCGGCCCTCTCCGGAAAAACCGGGACATCACGGTACTGGCCTCCATAGACAGCAGCAGCTTCCCGCTGGGCACCGGTCCCAAACCCAATGAGATATGGCATAACGGGGATTATCCGGTTGTATGGACCAACCGCAAATACAGAATGGTGTACTTCAATATGGGACATAACGATATAGACTATGAACACGGTACCCAACAAACGTTGTCACATACGTTCAGCAGTCCTGCTCAAAACCAGATGATACTCCAGGCGCTGTGGTGGCTGGGTACCCGTAAAGACACCCTGATTGCACCCTGAGGTCGCTGACATTCTTCCTCATTTTGTTGCGGGGCACGGACAAACACACCGGCTAATTCCCTATAAACACCGGTTCACAGAAGAGGCATTCGCTTTGCAGTTAAAATTTTAACAAACCTTTATCCTGACATGCAGACGTATCCGCAGATTCTCATAGCCGATGATGACCCCGAAGATGTATTTATCATGGAAATGATGTGTAAGGAGCTTGCTTTTACGGAACACATCCATTTCGTTCAGGACGGGGTAACAGCCCTGGAATACCTGGACACATTGCTTGAAAAGCCCCTCCCTGCCCTGATCATCCTCGATCTGAACATGCCTCGTCTTACGGGCACGCAAACACTGGAGCTGCTCAAACAACACCCGCGCTACCATCGTATCCGGGTCATCATTTACTCCACGTTTTTGAATGAAATACAGAAACAGCAATGTATCAACCTGGGGGCAGAAGCCTTCGTTATCAAGCCTGACACCTATGAAGAAGGACTAGAGATCATGCAACAATTTCATGATTGTAGTCTCGGCAATTACTCCTTCCCCATAGCCAGCTGATCAGCTAAGCATAAATTGTCTGCGGAAAGCAGAAGGATTAATCCCCCGGTGTTTCCTGAACAATCGTGTAAGATGGCTTTCATCAGTGAAGTTCAGCTCTGCGGCAATCTCGTTGATACGACGATCGCTGTGTTTTAAACGGGTTTCCACCAGCTTCAACTTATAATGCATAATGTAGTCCTGCAGATTTTCCCCCGTATGTTTCTTGAAATAACGCCCCAGATAACTCAGCGAAATATGGAAATGTTTGGCGATGACCGCCGCCCTTAAAGCCTGCGGTGAATAGATATGCTCCTGTATATAACCAATGATATCCAGTACAGGCGTCGCCGTATGATCGCCTATCTGCGCCGGCAGCTTCATGGCTATGTTACGGGCCACCACCGTGATCAGGGTATTGACCAGCTGCCGCACCACTTCGTTGTGGTATAACGGTTTGCCTGCCTGCTCCTGTATCAGCCCGGCCACCAGTGCTGGCAACAGCTGCTTGTCCGGCTCGTGGTACACGATACAGCCAGGCCGGTGACTGGCATGCTCGAGAATAAATTCCATCCGGCGCGTCCATTCCTGCGTATACAACAACGCCGTATCCTGGTTTTGCAGGTATATTTTATTAAACCGCAGAAAGAAAAAGTGGGTCTTTTCTTCCACTTCCAACAGATGTTTGTCTTCCGGCGTCACCAGGAACAAATACCCTTTGCGGTAAGCAAATTGATTGTTGTTGATAAACTGCTGTCCGCTGCCCTCCACAATGTACACCAGCTCAAAAAAGTTGTGCCCGTGCTCTACCTGCGGGCAACTGTCTGTTATGATCTCCACAATCTCAAAGGGTTGATGAATGTTCTCCTTTGCCATGGTATCGTCGATTTGTTACAGAAAAAGAGAAAAATAGTACAATAAAACAACCGATCAAATTGTACAATTTTACGTCATCAAAATTAACCTAACAACAAAACATAAACAAATGAAAGTATTGATTGTACTCGCGCACCCCGAGCCCCGCTCTCTCAACGCCTCCCTGAAAAACGCTGCTGTAGCGATATTACAACGCCATGGTCATGAAGTAGTGGAGACAGACCTTTACCGTCAGCAATGGGAAGCAGCTGCAGGCCGGCAAGACTTCCCGGCACTGCCTGCCGACGAACGGCTTATCTACAACACCATCTCCAAAAAAGCCTTCCTGGAAAACCAGCAATCGCCGGACATTGCTGCCGAACAGGAAAAGATAAAATGGGCCGATGTGATCTTATTGCAATTTCCCCTGTGGTGGTTCGGCATGCCGGCTATCCTCAAAGGCTGGATAGACCGTACTTTTACCAACGGCTTTGGTTACGGCACCGGCGGGCGCTATGGTAACGGCACCCTCAAAGGCAAAAAAGTGATGTTGATGATCACCACCGGCGCTTCCGCAGAGCCCCTGGGCCCTCACGGTATCCATGGCGACATCATTGACCTCATGTTCCCTGTACATCACGGTGTATTCTGGTATGCAGGCGCAGCATCGCTGCCACCGTTTGTGGTTAACAGCGCCAATAACGTATCAGAAGAACGGTTCGCCACTATTCTGCAGGACCTGGAACAGCGGCTCGTCAGCATCCCCGACACCGCTCCTATCCGTTACCGGATGGGCAAACAGGATTATGATGAGCAGGAAGTACTGCAATCTCATTTTGCTACAGGTAAAAGCGGTTTTGCATTGCACCTGCTGGATTAGCGGGCGCGTTCCAGGAACGTGTCCAGCCCTATTCTGCCACTGCCATACACCAGCAGGGTAAACAACATGAGGATATAATAGAGGGGAATTTCGAAGCCATTATCGCCGGCTTCAAAGCCGTTGGCCCAGTGCACGGTGATAATAGCTATCACCATACTGAACATCAGTGGTAAGGTGATATACCGCACCCAAAGGCCCAGCGTCAGCAGGGCCACGCCCGCCGATTCCGTAATGGCCACTACGTAGGCGCTGACATAAGGCATGGGAATATGCAACTGGCCAAACCAGTCTCCGATACTATGAATATCCTGCCATTTCAGTCGCGCCGGATGATAATAGCCATAGGCCAGCACCAGCCGGAGCAATAGCAGCGGAATGTCTCTGAGCGCCGATAACCGGCGTGCATATGAAGCGTAAGCGCGCATGATTTTCAGGGTTGAAAGCCCAACACAAATTGTTGGCGTTGCATGTCGACTAAAAAAGCGATGGTATCTTTTTCCAGTTCAGCCGTCACCGTTATACCCAGTTGTGGCGCATATTCCAGTATATCCTTCACCGTTATACCGGCTGCCAGCTGCTCTGTTACAAAAGCCAGCCACGGCGACAGGCCCGTAAACTGCACATGGCCATTGACCGGCTCCCGGTGCAGCAACACAAACCAGGCGCCCTGCTCTTTTAACAGCCGGGCACGTTTGGCTTCCCGGTGAACGGGATATTTGAAAGAAAGCAACCGGTATTCAGGATTCAGTACCAGCGGGGTTTCCAGCCAGTTGCCGGTGGAAGTGAAAGCTGCCGGGGCAATATCTTCCATATTAAACACTTCGATCTCTGCCCATTCAAAAGCCAGCAGATCGCTCAGATAAGGGATGTCATATACTTCGTCCCAGTTGTTCTCCACAGCATAAGTGTAAAACTCCAGGGGGAGCTTCCATACCTGGTTCGAGGTACAGGCATGATGGGCAAAAAAATCCCTGACCATACGGTCCCATTTCCGCGCCGGAATATTGGCGCAGGTAACCGGATAGGCGCTTTCCATGGTATCTTTTACCATATGGAAAATGGCGTGGCGGTAATGTGCTAGCCGGTCTTGAGCCACACCCGGGATGATTGTCCGCACACCGGTACGAATGTGTTTTGTAAACCGCTGCTGTAACTGGCGGCTGTCAGGCAACGAGCTCATGATGTTTCCATTGTTGATGACAGATAGATTTCAGCCGGGTCAGTTCTTCCTGGAGGTCCTGCATCTGCGGGATATTAAAATCACGCTCCAGCAATACCGGTACGGGCCGTATCTGCCGGATGGTCCATTCAAACAACTCATATACCGGATCAGCGATAGGATGCCCGTGCGTATCCAGGATCATATCGGGAGATACCTGCTCATGCCCTGCCATATGGATATAGGCGACCTTGTCCAGCGGCAGCTGTGCCATGAAAGCTTTAGCATCATATTGATGATTGAAGGCGTTGACGTAAATATTGTTCACATCCAGCAACAGCTGACAGCCGGAGCGCTGCACCACTTCATTGATAAAGTCGGCTTCGCTCATCTCCGGCGCCACTGGTGTGTAGTAGGAAATGATTTCCATGGCCAGTGGCCGTTGCAGGTAGTCTTGTACCTGTTGTATGCGTGCAGCCATATGCAGGGCGGCGTCCATGCGAAAGGGCATGGGCAACAGGTCGTAAAGGTGGGCGTTGTCACACTTGGAATAACTCAGGTGCTCGGAATAAATACGGACTTTATATTCTTCCAGGAAGGATTTCACATAGCGGAGAAAGGTTTTGTCCACTTCTTCAGGGCTGCCGAGTGACAGTGAAAGCCCATGGCATAACACCGGATACTTCTCCAATACGCGGTGCAGCATTTTTTTCCAGTAACCGCCGATATTCATCCAGTTCTCCGGCGCAAACTCAATAAAGTCGGGCGTGATCAGCTCTCCACTGATCATTTCTTCCGCAAATTCGCGGCGAAAGCCTAGTCCTACCATGATGATATGTTTATTACGACAGGAAAACAGAAAGGCCGGTCCTGCTTCGTTCCGGCCTTTCCTGTGGGAAAGGTTACTGACCGGATTTGGTAGTATCGGATTTGTGTTTGCCGCCAGCTTTTTTGCCTTTTTTGGGAGCACCCACACATTTGCCTTCAGCGCATTTGCCCTGGGAGCATTTGTGTTCTTTGGATTTGGCGGCAGCGGAGTCTTTGGAACAGGCCAACTCTACAGTGTTAACAGAAGAGGCGGTGCCGGTCAGTACACTTCTGACAGCGGAGCCGGAGCCCAGATTGGTGTAACTAACCGGGTTGGCATTTGTTTGCAGGGCAGTCAGGCCCAGGATAGCGCTGGCTACAAGAGAGCCGGAAAAGAGCACTTTTTTGCTGATTGATTTGTTTTCCATTTTTCGTGAATTTTTAAAAACTGAGTGAAAAAGTTGAAGGGGACCAAACAATTGTAACATGCTTCCGTTATGCCGAAAAGGGGTAATCTGCTGGAAAATGCCTGTGCCGGTCTGTACCATGGCCGGTTCGTATAGCCTTACTGTATAGTTAAAGATAGTGTGAAACGTGAAAAAGTACTCCTCAATTACTGCACCAGTTTTATGGGGCGGGCCACTTTTCCATTTGCCTGTAGAAAGCTTACGGAAAATTAAATGTTTTAGTTTTCAACAGCAGGCAAATAATTGTTATCTAATTTATCCTATTTTTGGCCTGAACGCAATTGCGCGATTAAAAAAGGCCCATGAAAGATAAGATGCCCCCTGTAACCTCTGTTTATTTTATTGCTTTGCTGAAGGCTTACTTGCGCGGAACTAAAACTAAACAGGAAGTACTACAGGACCTGTACGGAGAAATAAACCTACAACCAGCCGACTTGGAAGAGTCCGGAGAAGATGTTACCCGCCTCTTACTGAGGACTGCCTCGGCCTTGCACGAAGATTACTATCAGCAAATAGTGGGCGCCCTCACACAGGCTACTGACGCTACACCTACCCGGGAAGGTGTTATCCACCAGCTGGAAGCACTGCTGTCTGGCAACAGTACCCCGGCAGACCTCCTGCAATGGGCCACCTGGCACAACGATCCGGGAGAAGATAACGGCGTCAGCTACTTCGAAGACCTGGCGGTAGACTATTTCTGTACACAGCTGCTGCCCAATCCGCCGGAACCACTCACCTCCGCGCATTATGCTCAGGCACTGAAAATATTCAGCAATCCGCTTCATAGCCAGCTGAAAGACAAAGTGGCGCTGGTACTGCTGTTTGAAAAGGAAAGACAACGGTTTCTCTTCTATGTGGGCGATTATATTCAGGGACATACTGCTCCCGAACAACTGGATGTTTACCTGCTGAATAAATTCGGTATGGATCATTACTCCTTCCCGTATATGACTTCTCTCGCCAATATTATGTACGACCCGTCCAAATTGCCGGCGCTGCTGAAAGTAGCTGCCAACAGCCCGGAATAAGTTATTTCTTCAGCACCGTGTTCCTCACCCGGCTCAGCGATTCACGGGACGTACCCAGGTAGGCGGCTATCTGATGCTGCGGAATACGCTGTTCAAACCAGGCATAGGTGCGCAGGAATTCCTGGTAACGCTCTTCCAGTGGCTTTTGCAGAAACAATACCCTGCGTTGCAGGGCAATAAACGCCTGCTGCATGATCATACGCCAGTAGATATTCATTTGAGGCAGATCGGTAAACAACTGCTGCTGGCTGTCCAGGTCCAGCTGTAATACCTCGCTGTCTTCCAGCGCATCAATATGGTATATGGAAGGGGTACCGGTATGCATACTGTAGGGGTCTGAAATCCACCAGTCTTCAAAGGCAAACTGGATCACATGTTCCCGGCCTTCTTCATCTGTTTCATATTGGCGCAGGGCGCCTTTTATCACAAAATATTCCGAACGGCACACCTCCCCTTCTTCCAGCAACAGCTCTTTCCTGCGCAGTTTCCGGTGCCGGAAATAGGCAGGCAGTGAGGCTGTTTCATCGTCCGACAGGGAGATATGCCGGCTGAAATTATGGAGCAGTAACGGATGCATGGCAAATAAGCATTCATTACTGCATAGTTACAATTTTTTAGGGTTCCTGCATCAGGGCACAAAACCCAGCTGCCGCATGAGGCTCAGCTCATCGGTCACCCGCCAATGCTCCACGATCTGACCGTTACTGATTTTTTCAATATTGATCTGGTTCACCTCCACCTTTTTACCGGTAGGCGGCAGCTGGAACAGGCTGTCCTGCTGGGTGCCGGTCATCACCACCCGGGCCACCACCATACTGTCGTTGGCAATGAGGTCTTTTATTTCAAAATGCAGGTCAGGGAAAGCCCGCCGGAAAGCGGCAATGATGGGTTTTAGTCCGCCGGGGCCGCGTGGCGGATCAGGCGTGCTGGGCGTGTGATTGATGTACTGCGGCGCCAGCAAGCTGTCCAGCGCCTCCAGCTTCCCCTGGTTCCAGGCTTCGCCGAAATAACGGCGGACAATGTTTTTATTTTGTTCCCCTGAGGATGAAGACGAAGGGCTACAGGCCGCTGTGGCCAGTATGATACAGACTGCCGGTAAGATCAGCCGGTAGAAGAAGTTGACAATCATAAAAAGAGTTTATGTCTGTCAAAGCTCCTACCGGTAAAACCGTCAAACAATGATATATGTTACCATTTTTTTGCCCAGCCATATAAACAGCCGGACTAAATATCAAAATTCGAAAATTCGAAAATCAACTCACCATCAGGCTGCAACCGCGCAGGGCCGAATTATCGAGGCGTCCCAGCACCTCGAAACGGCCGTCGGCATGAATTTTCCCGATATCTTCCGTAGCAATGAACGCGCAGGAATAGATATTGGCCAGGTCAATGACGTTCATCACGCCGGAACCTTTGCCGGCTGTAAGCTGAAACGGGTCGTTCTCATCCCGTAGCAGCACTTTCATCCAGGCAGGGGTTTCAAAGTAGCCCTGTCCGCGGGAATATGCCTGCGACAGCAGTTCAGTCATGCCATATTCTGCATGTACTACGGTCACGCCTAATCTTTCTTTCAGGAAAGCATGTACTTCATCACGGGTCCATTCTTCCCGGCGGCCTTTCATGCCGCCTGTTTCCATGACGATGGTATGCTGCAGCTCCAGGGTGTATTTCTCCGCAAAATCGAGCAGGCCGAAAGTAACGCCGATCAACAGCACTTTCTGTCCCCGTGCTTCCAGCCATTGCAGCTGCTGATGCAGCTTATCATGTTCGTACAGGTAAAAACCGCTTTCCTCGTGACCACTGCGAACGATCATCTCCTGTACCATACATACCAGCGAAGAGTGTTGCCGTTCCAGGTAGGAAGGCAGCAACCCTACCACCACATAGTCGGTCACCGGTCCGTAGAACTGTTCAAAAGCCGTCATAAAGCTACGGGTGTAGACGGCAGCATCTTTCACCAGGTGCCGGCTGTTGACCGTCTGGGTAGTGCCACTGCTTTCAAATACCAGCTGTGGCTCAAACTGTCCGCATACCACCTGGTGCGACTTAAAAAACTGGATGGGCAGGTAGGGTATCTCCAGGATACTGCTCACCTGGCGGGGCTGTATCCGCAGGGCATCGGTATAAGCCCTGTAAAGCGCATTCTCCTGGTACTGATAGTTAAACAGCTCCAGGGCAGCGGTTTCCAGTTCATCTGGCTTCAGCGAAAATATATAATCGGGCGAAACTACGCGCATGTATATCGGTCTTTAAAGACCACAAAGGTAGGGAGAAGAATAAATTTAGCCAGCAAGTAACAAATGTTGGCAAAAAAACGTTTTTCGTTGGAGAGACAGAGATAGCCGAATATTTGTATATTTCCTAAATTAATGTAGGTTTGTTTTATGAAGAAAATTCTCTATTTGCTCCTGGCCGTGGGTTTGCTCTATGCTTGTAAAAAAGATAAGATCGGCTCCAAACCATTGCTGTCCTTTAAAAGCTATCAACCAGACAGCATCACCCCGGACACCAAACAGTTTATACTCACCATGCGGGTAGAAGACGGAGATGGAGATATTGAAGACAGCATCGCCGTGGGCATGCTCAAAGACAGCGAACAAGCCATCACCAAAGATACCATCTGGACATTCTTTAAAATGCCTAAAATCGGGCAAAACAGGGGCAACAGCGTAAAAGCTGATGTAATTATGCCTTTCGGGGAGATTGATTTTGCAGCAGCGTACAACCCTGCACCCGGCGATAGCGCACACTATGTTGTTTTTCTGCGGGACAATTCGGGTAATATCAGTGACACCATCGCCACGCCAAAATTTCCGTTCCGCCGGAACAGATAGTCTTTCAAAAACATTACATTTACAACCGCAGGGATTCCTTAAAAGGAATCCTTTATTTTTTGGAACAGATTTATCACTCATTTTCCGCATATGAACAAGATCGAGGAATTACAGTCGAAGATTAAAGAGGCCATGTTAGGTGGTGGAGAAGTAAGGATCGCTTCCCAGCATAAAAAAGGTAAGCTGACCGCCCGCGAAAGGCTTCAGCTGCTGATGGACGAAGGTTCTTTTGAAGAGCTGGACATGTTGGTACATAACCGTAACCGCGGCATCACCGCCGACCAGGAGCAGTTTCCCGGCGACGGCGTTGTTACCGGATATGGTACGATCAATGGCAGGCTGACTTATGTCTTTTCACAGGATTTCACGGTATATGGCGGCAGTCTTTCTGAACCACATGCCCGCAAAATATGCAAGATCATGGACCTCGCCATGCAGAACGGTGCCCCGGTAGTGGGCCTGAACGACAGTGGCGGCGCCCGTATACAGGAAGGAGTGGTAAGCCTCGGCGGCTATGCCGATATCTTCTATCGCAATACCCGCGCCTCCGGCGTTATTCCTCAGATATCCGCTATCATGGGCCCCTGCGCCGGTGGAGCGGTATACTCCCCTGCCATCACCGATTTTATTATGATGGTGGAAAACACTTCCTACATGTTCGTGACCGGCCCTAACGTGGTAAAAACGGTGACCCATGAAGAAGTGACCTCCGAGGAACTGGGCGGCGCCCAAACCCACGCCACCAAAAGCGGCGTTACCCATTTCGCCTGCGCCAATGAGGTGGAATGTATCCAGCATATCAAAACATTGCTGAGTTATATCCCGCAGAACTGCGAGGAAACAGCGCCCGTATATCCGTACGAACCAGGCAACGAGCTGCGGGAAGCCCTGAACACGCTTATCCCCGCCAGTCCCAACCAGCCTTACGATATGAAAGAAGTGATCGCTCATCTGACAGATGCCGACAGCTTCTTTGAAGTACACAAGGACTTTGCAGACAACATCATCGTTGGTTTTGCCCGCATCGGCGGCAGAAGCATCGGTATTGTGGCCAACCAGCCTGCTGTACTGGCCGGCGTACTCGATATCCACGCTTCCGTTAAAGGCGCCCGCTTCACCCGTTTCTGCGACGCCTTCAACGTACCACTGCTGGTATTGGTAGATGTGCCTGGCTTCCTCCCCGGTACCGACCAGGAATGGAACGGTATCATCACCAACGGCGCGAAACTGCTGTACGCGCTCTGTGAAGCCACTGTGCCCAAAATCACCGTTACCACCCGCAAAGCATACGGCGGCGCTTATTGTGTGATGAACTCCAAACATATCGGCGCCGACCTCAACTATGCTTTCCCTCAGGCTGAAATAGCCGTGATGGGGGCTAAGGGGGCTGTGGAAATCATCTACAAAAAAGAAATTGATACCGCGCCGGACCCTGAAGTGCGTACCAACGAGCTGGTGGCCGACTATATCGAACGATTTGCCAACCCTTACCTGGCAGCTGAAAAAGGATATATTGACGAAGTCATCATGCCTGAACAGGCCCGCGCCAAACTCATCAAGGGCTTCAAAATGCTGGAAAATAAAGTGGTGAACATGCCGAGAAAAAAACACGGTAACATACCTTTGTAGTCAATTACGAATGACGAATTACGGATTGGAGCGTAATCGTAATCCCAATTCGTAATTCGTCATCCGTAATTCGTAATTGATGTTCAGGTCCATTTTTAATTTCATCCTCTTTACATCGGTATACATTGCCTTGTGCGCCCTGCTGATGATATGGCAAACCAATCAGCTACTGGGGCTGCAATACCCGCAACCGACCTTTTACCTGTTCGTCTTCTTCTCTACTATTTGCAGCTATAACTTTCACTGGTACCTGACACCCGGCTCCTATTCTTCTTCAGAAAGACTACAGTGGGTAGACCGTTACCGCGATCTCATGCTGATACTCTGTGGCGTAGGGCTGGCCGGCGCAGCGTTCTATTTCTGGCCGTTGCGCAGCCACTGGCTGGTACTTAGCGGCGGCGCTATCCTCACCTTTCTCTACTCTGCTCCAAAAGTGCCTTATAAGCCATTCACCTGGCTGCGCCGGATAGCCATCGGCAAAACATTGTTCCTTACCGCCGTGTGGACTTACGTCACCACATTGCTGCCCGCGTTTGTGGCCGATCAGGGCCTCTCCTGGCCGCTGGTGCTGTTTACGCTGCACCGCTTCCTGCTGATCTATGCCATCTGCATCCTGTTTGATTTCCGTGATATAGAGTCTGACAAAAAAGAGGGTATCCGCAGCCTGATCACCTATCTCGATTACAAGAGCCTCAACAGGCTTTATTATATCACCCTGCTGTTCTCCGCTCTGAGCGCTATCATGCTGGGCCACTATACCACCATTCCGGTGATATGCACCCTGCTGGCGCCGGTTGTTATTACCGGCCTGCTGACAAGGAAAGCACACCATAATCCGTCCGATTACCTCTTCTACTTTGGACTGGATGGACTCATGGCACTGTCGGCACTCCTCCACCTGATGCTGGTCAGCCTGCTCCCGTAAAGAAGCCTTTGTCATAATGGGTAATTTGCTACATTTGTCCGATCTCAAAAAGCTATACTATTATGTCCAAAAAACAGAAATCCATACTCACGAAGGAATCACTGGCATTCCTTAAAGACTATCTGAATAATCCCTCTCCCACCGGTTTTGAGAAAGAAGGACAAAAGCTGTGGCTCAAATATCTGACACCATATATTGATGAACACCAGGTAGATGCCTATGGCTCTGTAGTAGGTATCATCAATCCCAAAGCCCCTTTTAAGGTGGTGATTGAAGCCCACGCAGATGAAATTTCCTGGTTTGTCAATTATATCTCTCCGGAAGGATTGATCTACGTGATCCGCAATGGTGGCTCCGACCAACAGATTGCGCCGTCCATGAGAGTGAACATCCATACAGAAAAAGGCATTGTAAAGGCCGTATTCGGCTGGCCAGCCATTCACACTCGCCTGCGCAGCGGCGACGGTAAAGAGCCACAACCCAAAGTGGAGAACATCTTCCTGGATTGTGGTGCACGTTCCCGCAAAGAAGTGGAAGACCTGGGCATCCATGTAGGTTGCGTTTGTACTTTTAATGATGGTTTTGATGAACTGAACTATGACTATTTCATCTGCCGCGCTATCGATAACCGTATCGGCGGTTTCATGATCGCGGAAGTAGCCCGCCTGCTGAAAGAGAAAAAGCAGGAACTGCCTTTCGGTCTCTATATCGTGAATGCCGTACAGGAAGAAGTAGGCCTTCGCGGTGCTGAAATGATCGCCAAACGTATTAAACCGGATGTCGCCATCATTACTGACGTTACCCACGACACCACTACCCCGATGATCAACAAAAACATCGAAGGGGAAATCAAATGTGGTGGTGGCCCCAGCATTACCTACGGTCCTGCCGTGCACAATATCCTTCGCGATCTGATCATCAAGACCGCTAAAAAGAACGATATCCCGTACCAGCTGCACGCCGTAAGCCGCGCCACCGGTACAGATACCGACGCTTTTGCTTATTCCAATGATGGTACGCCGTCGGCGCTGATCAGCTTACCGCTGCGTTATATGCATACCACCGTGGAAATGGTAAAACGTGACGACGTCGAAAATACCATTCAGCTGATCTACCAGACATTACTGCAGATCACGCCGAAAACGAACTTTAAATACCTGTAAAAACAAAGCCCCGGGCCATCAACCCGGGGCTATTAATTTTTAGAAGTTTTCGATCAACGGAAGTAATCCGCAGCCCTGCGTACTTTTTCCACCCACATGCCTGAAGAAGGCAGCTCCACATACTCGCTCAATCCCACTTTGCTGGCTCCCGGCGCCCAATCGTAAGTATACCCCATACGTGTCCACGGATAATGATAATCCGTAGCCGTGATCAACGGGCGGTAATAGGCAAAAATGATGTAGTTGTTAAACCAGGTGGTATAATCCGCAGATACACCGCTGACCAGTGTATAACCGGTAGTGGTGGTATTGATGGCCGGATTGCCTGCCGGGCGGTACAACCGTTCTGCCTTCACCCACACCTCAGCGATATGGGTGTTGCTTTTGGCATTTACCGGCGGTAAGCCAAGCAGTTGACAAACACGCAGAATCGTATCAGATCCCGGTTTAAAGTCCTGTCCGATACGGGTTTTCATCTGTTTGGGGATAAACAGCCAGGCTTCCCCCCAGGTATTGGTGATGGAATCCTTTTCCGGGTAACTGGATGGAAATCTCATGAAAGTGGCCATCAGCACATAGTTTTGGCCATTAATGGTTTTCCATTGCAGGTCGGTATTCGTTGGTGTGATCGGCCACAAGGCATTGGAAATTTCGCTGCTGTCGGCCACCGTGGCGTCAGCTACGGCACGGGCGTACAGGGTGTCCATATTATACACCGGAACAGGAGGCGCCGGATCATCCTTCTTACTACAGGCCGAAAATAAAAGGGCAGCGAAGCAAAAGCAAACGAGCAGTTTGCCGCTCAACAAGGTGTTTTTCATAGCAATGGTTTTGCGATAGAGGTTATGGAGGTTCCCAGGGCTAAAGCCCTGGGTTAAGATGTTGTTCAATTCCTTTCAATACGGGTTTCTTTATTTACGCTTGATGATCATCTTAGGTATTCCCGAGGCAGAAGCCCTGGGCCAGGATGTTAGTCAATTATCTTTCCGTTGAAGAACCCTTTATTTACTTGTGATAAACATCTTAGTTCAATTGGTTATTTGGTTATTTAGATATTTGGTTATATAGTTATTTTCTGAGTGGTTGCAAGAAACTAATTTTCAGCGACATATACAACTTTTTTCCGGAGTGCTTGCCACAAAAAAGGATCCTTCATGAAAGGATCCTTCATTCTAAAGAAATTGAACAACATCTTAGCCCAGGGCTTTAGCCCTGGGAATCATATTATGCCACAAAATATTCCACCCCCAGGCGGTATCCTTTCATGCCCAGGCCGCAGATGGAGCCTACGCATTTAGGTGCGATGAGGGAGGTATGCCGGAATTCTTCCCGGGCGTATACATTGCTGATATGGATCTCGATCACTGGTGTTTTGATGGCGGCGATGGCATCGCGGATGGCTACTGATGTATGCGTATATCCGCCGGCGTTAAGCAGGATACCATCATAGGAAAAGCCGGTCTGGTGGAGATAATTGATGATCTCTCCTTCCACATTGTGCTGAAAATAGCTGAATTCCACTGCCGGAAAAGCTTTTTGCAGCTGCTGGAAATAATCCTCGAAAGACTCGCTGCCGTAGATACCTGGTTCCCGCTTGCCCAGCAGGTTGAGATTAGGCCCGTTGATGATGGCTATCTTCATGATGTTGATGAAAGTAAATTGATGAACGACGAAGATAATTAATCCGATGTATTATTTATTGTCACTGCCCCAGCGGAAGGTTTGCTGCTCCACGCCGGCCAGGTCGATGATGCGGTCTACCACTGTAGCGGCTACATCTTCGATGGTGGCAGGCACGCTGTAATACGATGGGGTGGCAGGGCAGATAATACCGCCGGCGAGTACGACCGTCTCCATATTACGGATATGCATCAGGTTATAGGGCGTTTCCCTGACCACGCAGATCAGTTTACGTCTTTCTTTCAGTACCACATCGGCCGCCCGGGTGATCAGGTCGTTGGAGATGCCGGTGGCGATACGTCCCAGTGTGCCCATGGAACAGGGGCAGATGATCATGGTATTAAATCTTCCGGAGCCGGAAGCAAAAGGAGCGTTGAAGTCCTGCTGCGTATAAAAACGGAAGGGCAGCTGACGGTAATCTTCATTCTTCAGTTCTGTCTGCCAAACGGTTTTGGCATTCTCGGTCATGACAACGGCTACTTCATCCAGCTGGTCGGCCGCGGCATGCAGCTTATTCAGCAACTGCCTGGCGTAGATAGACCCGCTGGCGCCGGTAACTGCTACTACTATACGATGTTTCATGGTGCTATACGATATATAGCACAAAGCTAGTTCATTATCCGTTCAGGTGATCGGCAATCTCATCCATGTTGATGCCGTTATGGCTTTCATCATAGATACAGGCGCCGTTACGGATGAGCAGGACCTGGGGAGACTCATGGGGTACCTTGTACTGATGCGCTATACTACCGGACAGGTCACGGTTTGCCAGAAGGTCCAGGTAATAAAACGTTAACCCTTCCGGAGCTGCCGCACGTTCCAGCCGGGACTTCGCCATGGAGCTGATAGAACACCGCGTGCTGTGCTTAAATATAACTATCGGCTGCTGTGCTGACGCCTCGTTGATTTCCAGCAGCTGTTCCTCACTGGTTAACGTTTTCCAATTCATTGTTATTAGCTCATTTTATTATGCGTCGCTGCCGGGGCCTTAGCCATCCCTCTCATCGGACATCCTAATTTCTGGCGGCTTGCGCAGGACGTTAAGAAAACTGCAAAGATACAAACGATACCGGCGCAGCCCAAAATTCTTACATACGATTTCATGGGAGAAAATTTAATTGGTAAACGAAATTTCATAGGGATTTATGATAACGACAACTTTTTTAATCGTCTTTTGTAACGTTATTTTGCAAATATAAAAAATGCATTAAAAAAAACAACAATACATTTGTTTATTTGGATATTTTAAAATTTCAAAATTTGATTTACGGATTTTGGAATTTTTTGATTTTGGAATGTAAAAAGGATCTATTTTCTAAACAATTGTTTACCAGTTTGGTTGATTATCCCCCAAATCTCAAAATCAAAAAATTCCAAAATCCGTAAATCAAATAACTAAATAACCAAATATCTAAATAACCCAATAGTTATGAAGGTACATTTTATCGCAATAGGAGGAAGTGTGATGCACCAGCTGGCCATTGCACTCAAACAAAAAGGTTATGAAGTAACCGGCAGTGATGACGAGATATTTGAACCGGCACTGTCTAACCTGCGCCAGGCAGGCATTTTACCCGACAATATCGGCTGGGACCCCGCCCGTATTACACCCGGCATCGACGCGGTCATCCTCGGCATGCACGCCCGGGAAGACAACCCCGAACTGGTCCGGGCCCGTGAACTGCAACTCAACATCTACTCCTTCCCGGAATACATCTACCAGGAAAGTAAAAATAAAACACGGGTAGCCGTTGGCGGTAGTCATGGTAAAACCACCACCACCGCCATGATCATGCATGCATTGCAATACAACCAACGCCGGTTCGATTACCTCGTAGGCGCCAAACTGGAAGGTTTTAACCAGTCTGTGAACGTTACCGACGCACCACTGATCGTATGTGAAGCCGATGAATACCCGGCCTCCGTGATCGAGAAAAGACCGAAATTCCTCTTCCTGCACCCACAGATCGCTGTGTTGACCGGCATTGCGTGGGACCATATCAACGTATTTCCTACTTACGATATTTATAAAGAACAGTTTGCCCTTTTTATCCGGCAGATGGAGGCCGGCAGCGCGCTGATCTATAATAGTTCAGATACGGAGCTCAACAGCCTCGTGGCCGCCGAAGGCCGTCACCTGCGACTGGTGCCTTACACCACCCCCATCCACATGATCCGGGACGGTGTTACCCGCGTGTTTTTCGACGAAGGGTTTGCCGATCTGTCCGTATTTGGGGAACACAACCTGCTCAACATGCACGCCGCCAAACTGGTATGTAACGAGCTGGGACTGTCTGACGAGGAATTCCTTGCCGCCATTGCCTCCTTCAAAGGCGCAGCCAAAAGGTTGGAGCTGGTGGCCAAAAGTGAAGACAGCGTTATCTACCGCGACTTTGCCCATGCCCCTTCCAAAGTGAAAGCCACCATGGAAGCCACCCGGCAACAGTTTCCCGACCGCCGGCTGATCGCTGTGCTGGAACTCCACACCTACAGCAGCCTCAATGCCAGCTTCCTGTCGCAATACGAAGGCGCTATGGCCCCCGCCGATGTGGCCGCCGTATACTACAGCAAACATGCGCTGGAGATCAAACGCATGCCCGACCTGGAACCCGCGCTGATCAGGGAAAAATTCGGGCGCAGCGACCTCCGCATATTCAGTGACCGTACACAGCTGGAAGCTTTCCTCGAAGCGCAGGACTATCATCAGGCCAATCTCCTGTTGATGAGCTCCGGAACCTACGATGGCCTGGATTTCCCCTCACTAAAAAAGTTGCTACACAAATAATACGCTACCTTTGCGCAAATCAAAAAATCTCTAAATATCTAAATTTCAAAATATAATGCCTTCTTTGCTCCTCAAAAGGCCATTGGCCGTAATTGATCTGGAAACGACGGGTACGAATGTGGCCACAGACCGTATCATTGAAATCGCTATTATCAAAGTATTTCCTGATAAAACTACCCAGTCCAAAGTAAAACGCATCAACCCCGGAATGCCTATTCCGGTCGGATCTACCGCCATCCATGGTATCAAGGACGAAGACGTGAAAGATGCCCCTACCTTCAAACAGGCGGCCAACGAACTGAAAATGTTCCTCGAAAACTGCGACCTGGCAGGCTACAACAGCAACCGCTTCGATATCCCCCTGCTGGTGGAGGAATTCCTCCGCACCGGTATGGAGTTCGACGTGTCTAAACGCCGCTTTGTAGACGTACAGCGCATTTTCCACCTGATGGAAAAAAGAACGCTCGCTGCTGCCTATAAATTCTACTGCGACAAACAACTGGAGAATGCACACAGCGCCGAAGCGGACGCCCTGGCAACTTACGAGATACTGGAAGCACAACTGGGCCGTTACGAAAACCTCCAACAGGACATCGACGGACTGGCAGATTTCACCAAAGAAGAAGAATATATCGACTTTGCCCGCCGTATTGTGATGCAGGGAGGACAGGAAGTATTCAACTTCGGTAAATACAAAGGACGCCCGGTGAAAGAAGTGTTGAAGGCTGAGCCTCAATACTATGACTGGATGATGAAGGCTGACTTCCCGCTCAATACCAAGCAGAAACTGTCAGAAATCTATCACAATATGATGTTAAAAAAACTGTAATATTTTTCAGGAACAAGGTATCTTGCGTCGTAATTGAATTATTTTCGCAGTACACAAAACTTCATCGGCTGAATTGGAAAAGCTTGTCATTATTCCTACGTACAATGAGAAGGATAATATCCGTAACATCATTGACGCTGTATTTTCCTTACAGCAGAATTTCCATATCCTGATTGTGGACGATGGTTCTCCTGACGGTACAGGCAATATTGTAAAATCGCTGCAAAACGAACATCCCGGACAACTGTTCCTGGAAGAACGCTCCGGTAAACAGGGGCTGGGGACCGCCTACATCCATGGTTTCAAATGGGCGCTGGCCAGAAACTACCAGTATATCTTTGAAATGGATGCCGATTTTTCCCACAACCCTAAAGACCTGGTACGCCTCTACGATGCCTGCGCCAAAGGCGGTGCAGACGTGTCAGTGGGCTCCCGCTATGTAAAAGGCGGAAAAACGGAAAACTGGCCATGGGACAGGGCCGTACTCTCTTACGGCGCTTCCATCTATGTAGGTATGATCACCTGGATGCCGGTAAGAGACCCAACAGCCGGTTTCGTTTGCTACCGCAATACGGTACTTGAAGCCATTAATCTTGACCAGATCCAGTTCGTAGGGTATGCCTTCCAGATAGAAATGAAATTTACCGCCTGGAAACTGGGCTTTACCATCGCCGAAGTCCCCATCACTTTCAAAGATCGCCGCGAAGGGTATTCCAAAATGAGCAAAGGCATCGTGAAAGAAGGTGTGTTGGGCGTACTGAGAATTCAGTGGCAGAGCCTTTTCCGCAACTATAAAAAAAGAGTTACCAATTAATTAATCTGATAATTGGGGTATTTGGATATTTGGGTATTTATCTTACACAGCGATACCCAAATATCTGAATTTTGATTAGCGAACGACGATTATTCGCGTTTGTATTGAGTGTGTATGAAAAAAGCGTTTTTACAGCTGCACCTTTCTGTATTTCTTGCAGGATTCACGGGCATTTTAGGTAAACTGATATCCCTTAACGAAGGATTACTGGTATGGTACCGGTTATTCATTACCGCCGTTACCATGTATGTTTTGTTCCGCTTACAAGGCACCTTCCGCAAACTCCCCTGGAAAGATATTGTTCCGATAGGCGCCACCGGTGTGGTAGTAGCGCTTCACTGGCTTTTCTTTTATGGCAGTATCAAATACTCCAACGTATCTATCGGGGTGATCTGTTTCTCGCTCACCAGCCTCTTTACCGCTGTTTTTGATCCGCTGATCAATCGCCGCCGGTTTGACGTGGCGGAGATGCTACTCTCTATGCTGACGCTTTTCGGTATTCTGCTGATTTTTCATTTTGATACACAATATCGCACCGGTATTGTGCTTGGCATTATTTCCGCGATGTTTGCCGCCCTGTTTACCGTGTATAACAAACGGCTGGTAAAACGTTTTGATACCAATACCATCACCTTTTACGAGTTGTCCACAGGTCTTGTAGTGCTCTCCCTCTTCCTTCCTTTCTACCTGCACTTTTTCCCTGTCAGTTCTGTGATACCGGGCTTTTCCGACCTGATGTACCTGTTGATACTGGCTTGGTTATGCACCATTTGTATGTATACGCTGAGCATGAATGCGCTGAAAAAGATCTCTCCTTTCACCGTTAATCTCTGTTTCAACCTGGAACCAGTGTACAGCATTGTGCTGGCCTTTATTCTATTTCATGAGAACAAGCACCTCAACAATGCTTTCTACGCGGGACTGGCTTGTATCGTGTTATCAGTCGCCCTGCAAATGGCGCGGGTTACCTGGCAGCATAAGACCGGCAAGGCCGTGGCAGGTTAAAACAATTCCAGGTCCAGGTGCTGATAAGCGTCCAGGAAATGATTGTCTGGTTCCAGTTCCGTGATCAGGTAGTTGATCTGGTTCAGGTCACACACTTTCATGCGTTGTGAAGAATTCAGTTTTTCCGCGATGCTCAGGATGGCCATTTTCTTGGAAGCCCTTAACATGGCCCTTTTCACCTGTACCACTTCCCAGTCCGATTCCGTCATGCCGTCTTGTATGGAGAAGCCGTTGGCTCCCAGCAGGCAAAGGTCGACTTTTATCTCCGCCAGTTGGTTAATAACGCTGGCGCCTATATGAATATGTGAACTGCGGGATAACTGGCCACCGATGGTGATAACGGTCAGATTGGGATGTTCCACCAGTTGCAGCGCTACGAGGGGGCTGATGGTAAAAAACGTAGCCCGCAGGTGGACCGGGATTGCTTTCGCCAGTTCTATCATCGTGGTACCTCCACCTGTGAGGATGACCATATCATTCTTGAGCAGTTTCAACGTTTTTTCCGCTATTTGCTTTTTTGCGGCTTGTGCATATACAGAGTTTCCTTCATCGAACGGATAGTGGAAGGAGCGGCCGATGGCGCCGCCATGTACTTTCAACACCTTGCCTTCTTCAGCCATCTCTTTCAGGTCTCTTCGGACGGTATCTTCAGAAATACTGAGCATGGCGCTGATATCGGTTGACAAAACTTTGTTGTGCAGGTTGATCTGCTTCATAATAAACGCCTGGCGCTCTTCTTTCAACATGCTATGGGGAATTTTTTGCTTGTTCACAAATGTAGAAAAATCTAATCCAAATTGATTGTGCGTGTTTTAGCAGCATTTCACATTAAATAAACGCATTTTCCTGTAATTTGCCTTTTTTTCAAGAAATTTTATGCTACTTTCATGCATGAAAACGCAAATAAATGCAAGATTCCCGTGTACCTGAGCGAAAAACTGCGTTCTAACTGTAACAGTAACCACACGTCAAAATAAAATCAACAGTCTGTATTCCAACACGTTATAACTAAAAGCTTTTAAAACAGCCAACATCTAAATCTAAAAAACATGAAGAAAAGGCTACTTTTCACTTTCATTTTTTTGCTGGTTTATGCGAGTTCATGGGCCCAAAATATCATTACGGGCACAGTACTGGACAAGAGCAATCAGCAACCCATTATCGGGGCTACGATAACCGCCGGTAAGAAAGGTACCGTGACCGATCCGGAAGGCAAGTTCAAACTGGACGCACCTGCTGGTACCCTGGTAGTACACGTTACCTTCATCGGGTATCAGCCGCAGGATATTCCGGTAGGCAAAAATGCATTGCGCATCCTCCTGTCGCCTGATGAACGTTCACTGGAACAAGTAGTGGTAGTGGGTTATGGCACACAGAAAAAAGCCAACCTCACCGGCGCTGTGAACACGGTAGATATCAGCAAAACCATGCAGGGACGTCCGATCACGGACCCGTCCAAAGCATTGCAGGGCATCTCTCCGGGCCTCAACATCCAGTACTCCAATGGTGGTCTCACCGCCGGCCCCTCCATCAACATTCGTGGTATGGGCTCTATCAACGGCAGCAACCGCCCGCTGATCCTGGTAGACAACGTGGAAACACCAGACCTCACGATGATCAATCCGGAGGATATTGAGAGTGTTTCTGTATTGAAAGATGCAGCTTCCACTTCCATCTATGGCGCCCGTGCTGCTTTCGGCGTGGTGCTCATCAAAACAAAATCAGGTGTTCGTAACATGCCAACAAGAGTTACCTACTCCAATAACTTTGGCTGGAACTCCCCTACCAGTCTGCCCGATTTTGCCGACCCCGTAAAAGAACTTACCGGCATCATCAATGCTGCTAAACGTGTGGGCCCTGCTTCTCCGGAACTGTTCGGCATGCAGTTGTCCAAACTGCGTGACGGCATTAAAAACTGGCAGGAGAAATACGCTAATAACCGCACCAGCAATGAAATGGTACCTGGTGAAGACTTTGATCTGCCTACCGCGACCAGCCCTGCCTATTTCTACCGTGTATGGGACGTTAAAGACATCATGCTCAGAAAATGGTCTCCCCAACAAGTTCACAACCTGAGCGTACAAGGCGGCAGTGAAAAAGTATCCTACTTCCTGTCTGCCGGCTACAACAACACCGGCGGTGTCATGAAACTCAATCCGGACCAGGTAAAGAAATACAACATCACCGGCGCAGTGAACGCATCTGTGACCAACTGGCTGGACCTGGACCTGAAAATGATGTACCGCAACTTTGAGTACGACTACCCTTACCAATACCAGAACTACTTCCAGTATATGTGGCGCTGGGGAGCTTACTTCCCTTATGGTACCTATAAAGGCAACTATTTCCGCCATACGCCTGGTTATATCGCCAATGCCCCCACCAACGACGTGGTAGACAACTATACCCGTGTAAACATGGGCGCTACACTGAAACTCACCAAAGACCTGAACGTACGGGCTGATTATACCATTGGCCGCGATAATATTATGCGTCATGAGATAGGTGGTAAAGTAATGCTGTGGGACTTCTGGCAGGCCTCCATGCCGCTGAAAGACCTGGTAGACGGCACCAGTGACAACAAAATGGCGTACAGGGCTAACCGTTATAAGGTGAACACCTTTAACATCTACGCCACTTATGATAAAAAACTGAACAAAGACCACTCCATTAAAGTAATGGTGGGTGCGAATGCGGAGGATGCAGATACCGTAGGTGTAAATGCTTCCCGGTTAAGCCCACTGGACCAGTCCAAACCGGAGTTTAACCTGGCCGTAGGCAACATGACTACCAGCGGTCTCCATCTGGCCCGTGCCTATGCAGGTTTCTTCGGCAGGATCAACTACAACTACAAAGACAAATGGTTGCTGGAGCTGAACGGCCGCTATGATGGCGCCTCTTCTTTCCCTCCGGCCGACCGCTGGGCATTTTTCCCTTCTGCTTCTGCCGGTTACCGCATCAGCCAGGAATCTTTTATGCAGCCACTTAGCAAAGTACTGTCAGACATGAAGATCCGTGCGTCCTATGGCTCTCTGGGCAACCAGGACCTGGGCGGTGTGTACTACATCCCTTACATGGGTACCAGCTCACTCAACTGGATCGTTAACGGTATCAATGCTCCTGGCGTAGGTGCTCCTACCGCGGTAACCAAATCCCTCACCTGGGAAACCGTGCGTACACTCGATTTCGGTACAGACATCAGCCTGTTCAACAACAATATCAACGTAACTTTTGACTGGTATCAGCGCAGTACTTCAGACATGCTTACCAGCAAAGCTGTTCCGGCTGCCTTCGGCACCGCCGCTCCCATGGTGAACAGCGGCTCGCTGCGTACCCGTGGTTATGAAATATCCGTAGACGCCAACTACCCGCTGAGAAAAGACTGGATGATTTATGGAACCCTCAGCTTCTGGGACAACAAGACTTACGTGACAGAATGGGACAACCCGTCTATGCTGCTGACACAGAACTACAAGGGCAAACAACTCGGCGAAATCTGGGGCTTTGAAACAGACCGTTATTTTACCAAAGACGACGATATGTCTAAACTGCCTGACCAGTCCAAACTGACCGACGGTACCTTTAAATTCGGTCCCGGCGACATCAAGTACAAAGACCTGGACGGCAGCGGCGTAATTGACGGTGGTAAAGGTACCCTGGCTGAACACGGAGACCTGAAACGTATCGGCAATACCCTGCCACGTTATCAATACAGCATACGACTGGGCACCTCCTTCAAACAGTTCGATTTCGATGTATTGTTCCAGGGTGTAGGCAAACAAAACTACTGGGGTATCGGCGACCTCGCCATCCCGATGTACCGCGCCGGTGATATCCTGTACGATCACCAGCTGGATTTCTGGACGGAAGACAACCAGAATGCCAAGTACCCGAACCCATATCCGAACAACGCCAATGGTAAGGTACTCGGCCTCGCTTCCGCTAACGGTGGCAACAACTTCTACCCACAGTCCAAATACCTGCTGAACCTGGCTTATCTGCGCCTAAAAAACATCACCCTGGGATACACCCTGCCCGATGCACTGGTGAAACGTGCACACCTGCAGAAAGTACGTGTATACGGCAGTGCACAGAATATCGCCACCATTTCCAATGTAGGTGTTCCTATTGACCCGGAAATCACTACCGGTGAAGCCAACATTTACGGCAGGACCTGGCCATTCCAGAAAACCTGGTCATTCGGATTACAGGTAAACTTCTAAAACAGCAGCACATGACAAAGCGTATATATATATCCGTTATATTACTGATGATCATTGCAACCGTCGGTTGTAAAAAATATGTTGACAAAGGCCTGCCAGATACCTTTGACGACAATAACTTCTGGCGCACAGAAGATAACGTCCGCGTGTACTCCTGGCCTTTTTATGAAATGTTCATGGGATACGGCAACTCCGGCGTCCTCGGGGATTTCTACTTCAGTTCCCTGTCAGACGATCAGGCAGCGCCCAACATTCAGCAACTGACACTCAACATACCCACCGGCAACGGCAAATGGGATTTCTCCTACATCCGTAAAGCCAATATCCTGCTGGAAAGGGTAGACCGGGTAGAAATGTCTGATGAAGCGAAAAACCACTGGAGAGGGGTAGCCTCTTTCTTCCGTGCCCTGAGCTATTTCAATCTGGTAAAAGAATTTGGCGATGTGCCCTGGCTGGGCCATTCCATGGATATCAGCGACAGCAACTACATCTACAAAGGCCGCGATCCCCGTACGATGGTAATGGACAGCGTGCTGAAAGACCTGGACTTCGCCATTGCCAACCTGCGGGTAAAAGACCAGGAAAATACGATCAACCAGTATGTGGCCCTGGCACTTAAATCACGTATATGCCTGTACGAAGGTACCTGGCGTAAATATCACGGTTCCGTGGGACTGCCCGATGCTGATAAATTCCTCCTCGCTGCAAAAGATGCGGCTGAGAAGCTGATCACCGGCAGCCCTTATGCGTTGAACGACGTATACACCACTACCTACAATTCGCTGGACCTGTCTGGCAACAAGGAGGTGCTGTTGTGCAAAAAATATGTGCCCAGCTATTTGACCCACTCACTGATCGGTTATCTGACGAGCAGCACCACCATGTCCGGCATTAACAAAAACGCCATCGAATCTTTCGTTTGTACAGATGGATTGCCCATTAAACTGTCTCCACTGTACAAAGGTGACGACAATCTTCAAAATACCCGGACCAACAGGGACAAACGCCTGCTGCTGTCCGTTGATACCGTGTTGTGCTATGCTACCAACCTGGTAGCCGGCAGACAAAGCTCCACCGGTTATCGCCCGACCAAGTTCCTGAACGCGGCCGTAGCCAATGTGGTAGCGCCTTACAACGACACCGATGCTCCCCTGTTCTGGCTGGCGGAAGTACTGCTGAACTATGCAGAAGCCGCCGCAGAACTGAACAATATGGGCAAATACACCTTTAGCCAGGCTGATCTGGATAAGTCTGTCAATAAACTGCGTAACAGAGCCGGCATTGCGCCATTGCAATTCCTTGGCTCCGAGCAGCAGGTAGGTGTGAATGGCGTGGCATTCAACGACCCGGCTAATAACCCTGCCAACAACCTTTCTCCCCTTATCTGGGAAATCAGAAGGGAAAGAAGGGTAGAACTGATGCTGGACGGTTTCCGTTATCATGACCTGCTGCGCTGGTCTTTAGGCGCCAACCTGAACACCACCACCAACCCGGACATCACCAAAGGCGCTAAAGTACCGCCACCACCGGCTGGTCAAAAACTTGACCGTGATGCTAACGGCTATATTCAGCTTTACCTCACCGGTGCTACCCGCGTGTTCTCCGACCCGAAAAACTACCTCCAGCCTATCCCCAGCGGACAGATTTCCCTCTATCCCGCAGGAAGAATTACACAGAACCCGGGCTGGTAATTTTACATCGTGTGATCTGCAAATGAGATAAATCGAAACAACAAAAAGCGGAGGCCCCCTGTCCAACCATTGGTCAGGGGGCCTTCCGCTTTCTATGCCCCCAGCCCGCCGCTGGTAAAAGTCTTTCCGCTTTTGCCCGAAAAATATATAATTTGTGGCCATGAGAAATATGTTACTGGCCTTCTCCCTGCTGGGGGCCTCTTTTGCTTATGCCCAACAACCTGCCAAAAAGCCGCTGGACCATTCCGTGTATGACAGCTGGCAGAGTATCGGCACGAAACTGATCAGCAACGATGGACAATGGGTGGTATATACCGTCACCCCGCAGGAAGGAGATGGTTCCCTGGTTATCTATGACCGCAAAACAGGCCAGTCCCGTACCATTCCCCGTGGCAGCAGCCCGGTGGTCACCAACGATTCCCGGCACGTGATATTCAGCATTAAACCGCTGTTTAAAGACACCCGTGAAGCCCGCATCAAAAAGAAGAAACCGGCCGACATGCCGAAAGACTCCATGGGCATCGTCACGCTCGCCTCCGGCGACCTGCAGAAGTTCCCGGGCATCAAATCCTTTAAAACACCCGCCAAAGGCAGCGGATGGCTGGCGTACCTGGCAGAAAAACCAGCCGCCGACAGCGCTAAAGCCAAGGGTAAAACCACCACCAAAACAGCCGATGATGACCGTGCAGATGATGATAAAGGTGGTAGCGATAAAAATGAAAACGGTACCCTCGTGATCCGTCAGCTGAAAGACGGCAGCCAGGATTCCGTTAAGAACGTGGCAGAATACACGTTCAGCAAACCAGGCAACAACCTCCTGATAGAAATCACTTCCGAGAAAAAAGACTCCCTGTCCCGCTCTGGCGTATTGCTGTGGCATACCGCCAACCGCAAAGCAGACACACTGAGCCGCGGCTATGGCGACTATAAGCAGTTCGCCTTCGACGACAAAGGAGAACAGGCCGCCTATTTCGGTACCCGCGACAGCGCCAAGTCCCTCCAGCAGTTCTATCAACTGTTTTTTTACAAACCCGGACAAGACAGCGCCATCACCGCCGCTGACAAAAACAGCAGCGGTATCCCATCCCGCTGGAGCATCAGCCCCAACAGCCTGATCTGGTTCAGCAAAGACGGACAACGCCTGTTCTTTGGCACCGCCCCCATCCTGCCGGTGAAAGACACCAGCATCGTGGATTTTGAAGTGGCCAAAGTAGATATCTGGAACTATAAAGATGATTACCTGCAACCCATGCAGCTCAAAAACGCGGACAAGGAACTGAAAAGGAACTATGCCGCCGTATATTATCCCGGCTCCAAACGTATCCTCCAGCTGGGCGATCAAGACCTCGAGAACGTGGTCATCCCCGCAGAAGGCAATGGCCGCTACGCCCTCGGTTACACCGATAAAGGCGACCGCATCCAGCTGCAATGGATTGGCCGTACCCTCAAAACAGGCTACCTGATCAACCTGGAAGACGGTTCCCGCAAAAAAATCAAAGAGAAACTGGATGGCGGCTACTCCATCTCTCCCAATGGTCAGTATATCCTGTGGTATGATCTGGTGGATAAACAATACTCCACCTATCACAACGCTACCGGCACCATCGTCAACATCACCAAAAACATCCCGACCCAATTGTCTGATGAAGAAGATGATCACCCGGATGTACCAGAACCATATGGTATTGCAGGATGGCTCAACAATGATAAGTTTGTATACATCTATGACCGCTACGATATATGGGAAGTAGATCCCACCGGTAAAACGGCACCTTCTATGATCACCTTTGGCAAAGGCCGTCAGGAGAAAACCCGTTTCCGTGCCCTGAAACTGGATGAGGAACAGAAGTTTTATAACCCGGGAGACCTGCTTGTGCTCAGCGCATTCCAGGACAGCAGCAAATACAACGGTTTTTACTCCCTGCAGCTGCAGGCTAAAAACGAGAAGCAGCGCAGGCCGCAACAGCTGGTACTGGGCGCCAACAGCTACCTGGACCTGTTGAAAGCAAAAGACGCCAACGCGTATACGTATACCCGTGCCAGTTATACAGAATCACCCAACGTTTACACCGGCGAGTTGAACAAAGCGGTGAAAATCAGCCATACCAACCCGCAACAACAGGAGTACAACTGGGGCAGCGCCTCCCTGTATAAATGGACTACTTTCACCGGTAAACCATCTGAAGGTATCCTATATAAACCGGAGGACTTCGATCCAAACAAAAAATACCCGGTTATTTTCTATTTCTATGAGAAACTGACCGACGGCCTTTACAGCTACCAGGCGCCAGCGCCTACGCCATCCAGGCTGAATATCTCTTTCTTTGTAAGCCGTGGTTACCTGGTGTTTGCACCGGATATCACCTATGAAAACGGTTACCCGGGCAAAAGCGCCTACGATTATATTGTAAGCGCGGCTGAAAATCTCGCCAAACAGCCATGGGTAGACGGCAAAAACATGGGCATACAAGGCCAGAGCTGGGGCGGTTACCAGGTAGCCTTCCTCATCACGCAGACCAACCTTTTCAAGGCAGCATGGGCCGGGGCACCAGTAGCCAATATGACCAGCGCCTATGGCGGTATTCGTTGGGAAAGCGGTATGAACCGACAGTTCCAGTACGAACACTCCCAGAGCCGTATCGGTGCCACCCTGTGGGATAAGCCGGAGCTGTATATCCAGAACTCTCCGCTGTTTAATCTGCCGAAGGTGACCACGCCTATTGCGATCATGGCCAACGATGCTGACGGCGCCGTTCCCTGGTACCAGGGCATTGAAATGTTCACCGGCTTGCGTCGCCTTGGCAAACCAGTATGGCTGCTGAACTACAACAACGAGGCGCATAACCTCGTACAACGCCAGAACCGCAAAGACATCCAGCGTCGTGAACAACAGTTCTTCGACCACTTCCTGAAAGGCGCTCCGGCTCCACAATGGTTGGAATCCGGTGTTCCTGCCACAGAGAAAGGCATCAACTGGGGCTTTGATACCAAATAATTTAGGGATTTTTTGATTTACGGATTTTTTGATTTCGTAGATTATAAAAGAGAAGACCGAAGCGATTGAATGGCTTCGGTCTTCTTTTTTTATGAAATACCCTTGTAAATCAGGCATATCCGTTCACTCAAAGTATCATTTTTAAATATTGAATTAAAAACATATATTTACAATGATAATCGCCACTTTAGCGTATGGTGTGACTTGCAGCGATAGCGATATCCACTAACACCACATTTTTAGTACCTATGAACTTCCATATCTGCCATCCCGGAGATGCTTTGCGTCCGTTCGTTAAACAGTTTTATTACTGGGAAGATGATTCCTACGGCCTGATACAGTTACCGCAGCATTTATTTACGCTGGGTGACCAGTACATGGTATTTATTCCAGAAGGAACAGCCGTGATAAAGCCGGCGGGCCATGCAGCCTTTACCCTGCCTCGTCACGCGGTGACCGGTCATTTTACCAGTGCCTGTCAGCTGCAGGTGAGCGGCCCGGTAAGAATGATGATTGTGCAACTGAATGCCTATGGGTGTTACCGCATGTTGGGCATTGACGGTCAGTCTTTCACCAATTATTACCGCAACCTGGACCTGCATGAGAATCCGGTATGGTCACAACTGGGAAGCCGCCTTCAGCAGCTCCGCGATCCACAGGAGATCACTGCCACGCTGAATCAGGCTTTTCAGCAGGTATTACAATGCGATGCCCCCTGTCTGAAGCAGGCAGACGAGATGGCCGATTACCTGTTGGCCCGTCAGGGTAATGTGAGCGTAGAAGAACTGGCGAAAGCGTTTCAGTTGTCCCGCCCCACGCTGGAGCGGTTGTTCAACCGGGTAATAGGCATGCCGCCGCAGTTATTTGCCCGCATGGTCCGTTTCCGGAATGCGCTGCAACAAACAGAGATCGCGCAATGGCAGATGCCGGCTACGGCCTATTATAATCTGGCGATGTTTATACAGGACCATTTACAGTTCAACGGCGAAATGCCTTCCTGGTACAATATGCCGGCCACTATCGCCCATATGCCGTCCCCGGCTATGCAGCAGGTAGCAGTGGCGAGTTAGAAAAAATTGCCTATTTTTAGTAACGCTCAATGTTACTGACTATGGCAACTACGATTTACCTCGTTAAAGACGGAGATTATACTATTTCTACAGACAAATCAAGGCTGGATATAAGTGTTATACACGATTTCCTGGCCAAAGAATCATACTGGGCAAAAGATATTCCTGTCAGTGTTGTCGAAAGAACACTGGCAGGTTCTTTATGTTTTGGATTGTACCACCGCGACCGGCAGGTAGGTTTTGCCAGGCTGATCACCGATCTGACCTCTTTTGCGTACCTGGCCGATGTATTTGTGATCACCAACTACCGGGGCAAGGGTCTTTCCAAAATGCTGATGCGCGCCATCCTGGAGCACCCGGAGCTGCAAACCCTGCGGAGATGGCTGCTGGTAACACAGGATGCACACGAATTATACCGGCAGTTCGGCTTCACGGAAGTGCCCAATCCTGAGAAGTTTATGCAGCTTCATAACCCGAACGTTTATACGAAATAACAGTCCGATAACTATTCTTATTATTATATTACCCCGACAATTTGGTGCTATATGCAATATTCTGCCGCCCACTGGCGAGACCAACTAAAACTACAACCACATGTGGAAGGCGGCGCCTTCCTGGAAACCTACCGTTCTGAGTGGATGCTGGACATGAGCACCCTGCCGGCAGGCATGGGGGGCAACCGGAATGCGTCTACCTGTATTTATTTTTTGCTGGAAGAAGGGCAGTTTTCCGCTTTTCACCGCATCGCCGCCGATGAGATCTGGCATTTCTATGACGGCCATACCCTTACCATCTATGAGATTGAGCCGGGTGGACAGCTCCGGGCACACAAACTGGGACGCGATATTCAAAACGGCGAGAGCCTGCAGGTGATCATCTGCGCCGGCAACTGGTTTGCCTCCCGCGTGGAAGTACCTGGCGGTTATGCGCTCACAGGCTGCACCGTAGCACCAGGCTTCGACTTCGCTGATTTCGAACTGGCAGATAAAACCACCTTACAGGCAGCTTATCCGCAACACGCCTCCCTCATAAACAGCCTTACCCGGTAAGGCTAACGTTAACGCTTAAACGCACATAATACTCCCGGCTTTTTATTAATTTAGGGCCGGAACAGGCGAGATATTGCCTGTTTTCTCAAATCATCCTCATGAAAAAGATCCTCTATATTGTTGCTTTTCTGCTGCTGGCCGCCCTTCTTTTCTGGCTGGGCAAACGTTTTGGTTCCACCAATGTCAGTGAGCAGGTGATCTCCAACAGCACCATAGTAAAGGAAATCGCAGAACTGGCCAGCCTGGACGTACAAGGCACCGCCAGCATCAAGCGCAGCAATATTGAAGACAGTGGCGGGTGGAGCGATAATCTGAAGAAAGCTTTCCTGGAAAACACCGTCTGGGTAGCTATTCCCTATCAGGCTAAATATGGGGTGAATATCGACGAAAAACATTTTAAAGTAGAAGTCAGCGATAAAAAGATCATTGTCCGTTTGCCGACACCTAAGTTAATGAGCTACGAGCTGAAAGTAGACAAAATGGAAACAGCCAACCGCAAAGGGTTGTTCCTCTTCCAGGACGATGAAACCTATACGGCCGTACAGAAGAAACTGTACCAGACCTCCCGCGGCCAGCTGGAAAATAATCAGTTATACATACAGCAATCCAAAGACAAGATCCGGAAGGTCATGGAGCAGTATTATGCTCCTTTCCTGAAAGACCATACCCTTGAAGTACAGTTTGACGGCGCCGCCGCGGCTACCCCACCGCTCAACTGATCAGGCAGCATTAAGGGCTATATACCGCACCAGGCTACGTTTGGCCACCGGCAGCAGGGTCTCGTTGACCGGGAGCACCAATGACGTTTCCACACAATATACCGCCGGGTTGGACTCCTTGTTTTTCCTGAGCAGGATCGTTTTGATGTGTTCACAGGTATGTATCAGGTCCTTCGTATAAGCCTCGAGGTACTCCGTGCGGATGCCCCGGTACTGTTCATCATGCCGCTCAAAAATGGTCAGGTGGTAGCTGTAAACCAGCGTATCGCTGTAACGCCCGTCACAAAGCAGCAGATACCCCGACGTGTTTTCCAGCGGTACCAGTCCCACCGGTGAAATCCGCAGTTTGTCCTGCACAAACTCATAAATCTCCGTTCCATCACGGATCGTGTCGTTCATGGCTGACAGGGCGTATCCAATGATTTCTTCCAGTTCCTGCATCATTTCATCATCTGCACTTACTTTTTCATAGAGCAGCATCAGCTTCTCCAGGTCGATGCCGGTCAAACGTTTGGGGAACTGTTGTTCCATCAGTTGTTTATTTTCCCTGAAAGCCCGGAGGTTGTTAAAATGAAAGATTATATCGGCCAGCTGGGGATACAGCTTGTTTTGATTAAAGGCACGGTGGATGTCCTGCAGGTAGGATAACAAGGTGTATTTCTTCAACTCAAAATCAATGTACCCGTCCGCAAACCAGGTTTCGCTCAGCGTTCCCATAAAAAATGAATTTAACGGCTACTATTAATTTACGAAAAAAAGGGGACAAAACACGGGGTCTTCCGCCGCGCCCCCTTTGCAGCCTTGCCTGCGTAAATGTCATGAATATGACATTCCAGCCCCCCCTACTTCCGTCAGTTTACTTTACTGCTGTTGAACGAAATCCCAACAACACCCAAACAGTAAAAAGCGGTAAAACCGCTGTCCGGCAACCGAAAAAACCGGTATAAATGCTGCTGCCAACGTGATTCAGCGCCTCATTCATATGAAAAATAAAAACAATAACTAACAATATTACGTGATAAATCGCAAACTATTTCGGTAAAGTAAAAATGTCGTACAAGCTTGACTGTAAAGGGTTTTACGGTGATTGGGCAACAACCGGGCAACACTCGCCGGAAATATTTTTTAACCTTAACCACTTTATTGATGTTTATTTCATAACTTCAGTATATTATTTTTCATTTTTTTAATTTCAGTTATCATGAACATTTACGTAGCCAACCTGCACTATAGGTTGACCGATGAGGATCTCCATCAGATTTTCAGCGATTATGGAGAGGTTACCTCCGCTAAGGTTATCAAAGACCATGAAACAGGCCGCTCTCGTGGTTTCGGTTTTGTGGAAATGCCTAATCAGGAAGAAGGAGCCAAGGCTATGGATAGTTTAAACGGCAGCGAGATAGAAGGCAAGCAATTAATGGTAAACGAAGCAAGACCTAAACAGCCGAATAATAATTTCAAAGGTGGTGGTAATCGTGGTGGCGGAGGAGGATATGGCTCCCGCGATCGTCGTTACTAATCCCTTATTCGGGCACAAAGGAATTGAAGAGGCGCTTTCACCAGCGCCTCTTTTTATTTGGGGATTTTTGATTTTGGGGAGATGATCAACCCGGATGATTAACCAGTTCATAAAAGGGAAGACCGGCGCGACAATGTCACGCCGGTCTTCCCTTTTATATTCGTTCTGATGATCCACGAAATCAAAAAATCGCCGATCAAAAAACTCCTAGATGGTCCTTTTCGGATCGAAGTTTTCGAGCTCCTGTGCCACAGCAGTCAGGAAAGTAGCGCCCAGAGAGCCATCCACGATACGGTGATCGTAAGACATGGACAGGTACATCATGTGGCGGATAGCGATAGAGTCACCCTGCTCGGTTTCCACTACCACAGGGCGTTTTTTGATAGCGCCAACAGCCAGGATAGCCACCTGCGGCTGGTTGATGATGGGGGTTCCCATCAGGCTGCCGAAAGTACCTACGTTGGTCATGGTAAAGGTACCTGACTGTGTATCTTCCGGTTTCAATTTATTCTGACGGGCAGCATTGGCCAGGCCGTTTACCTGTTTGCTGAGGCCAGTCAGGTTGAGCATGTCCGCGTTTTTAATCACAGGCACGATCAGGTTACCGGAAGGTAAGGCGGTAGCCATACCAACATTGATATCTTTTTTGATAATGATTTTATCACCGTCGAGGGAGCAGTTGATCAGCGGGAAACGTTTGATACATTTCACGATAGCTTCTATGAACAGTGGTGTGAACGTCAGTTTTTCGCCTTCTCTTTTTTCGAATTCACCTTTCATGCGATCGCGCCATTTCACCATGTTGGTCACATCGGCTTCTGCGAAGCTGGTCACGTGCGGGCTGGTTTGTTTGCTCATCACCATGTGGTTGGCGATCAGCTTGCGCATGCGGTCCATTTCCACAATTTCCACGTTGCCGTTATAGGTTGGGGAAGCAACGGTGGTGGTTACTGCCGGCGTGCTGCGTACAGCAGGGGCAGCGGCGGTTTCCGCAACAGGTGTTACGTCGGGGATCACCTTACCTTCCTTACGGTCTGCCACATATTGCAGGATATCTTTTTTGGTTACACGGCCATCGCTGCCGGAACCGGGAATCCTCTCCAGGTCGGCGAAGCTAACGCCTTCCTGTTGTGCAATGGTGAGCACGAGCGGGGAATAGAATCTGGCGCCGCCGGCAGCAGGAGCAGCGGCGGGAGCTGCAACGGGGGCAGCGGAAGGTACGGCAGCAGCGGTAAACTTAGGCTCTGAGGCCGCTACCGGTGTTTCAGGTACAGGTGCAGTATTGACCGCTGCATCGGCATTGGTATTGATACGAGCTATCACAGTGCCTACCGGTACTACATCATTTTCTTTGAAGAGTACTTCGGTGATTACCCCTTCTGCAATAGAGGGGACTTCACTGTCCACTTTGTCCGTAGCAATTTCCAACACGGTTTCATCCACTTTTACGTGATCGCCCGTCTTTTTATGCCAACGCAAAATGGTGGCTTCCATGATGCTTTCTCCCATTTTTGGCATTACCAATTCTACAATGGCCATAAGATTGTTTTTAGCTTTAGTGTGGACAAAAATAAGGGAATTGTATCAATTCAATCAGTCAGTCCTGCGGCTTATTCCAAAATGAGCTTACGCAGCTCGTTCATCGCATAAACAGCGGTCATCTGGGTATTCCTTTCCCGGTCGTACCGCAGGTGGTATTTAATGGCCGTCATTTTCTCCCGGCTGCCCACGGCCACCCATACAGTGCCGACCGGCTTTTCCGGGGTACCGCCATCGGGGCCCATGATACCGGATACGGCTATCGCGTAATCTGTTTCCAGCAGCTGTAAAGCGCCGGCCAGCATTTCCGTTACGGTTTCCTCACTCACCGCCCCATAGGCCTGCAATGTCTCCGATTTTACACCCAACAGCTTCATTTTCATCTCATTGGCGTAGGTGATGGCGCTGCCTTTATAATAAGCGGAACTACCGGGAATAGCTGTGATCCAGGTGGATATCTGTCCACCGGTACAACTTTCAGCGGTACCGACTGTTTTGCCTCTTTCCTTCAGCAGCTGCCCCAGTACCTCTCCGATGGAGATGTCCTGATCGGTGACGGTGATATCCGGCAGTAACGCCATCAGTTCATGGAAATAGACCGTCAGTTCAGCCGCGGAGGTTACTTTATCCGCTCCGAAAGCGGTGAGCCGCAGTTTCAGCAGGCTGTAGCTGGGCAGGTAGGCCAGTTTGATATGTGGTGGCAGCTTAGCTTCAAAAGCGGTGAGCCGTTCCGCAACAAATGACTCCCCCATACCGGAGGTGATCAACGTGCGGTGTACCACCGCAGGGGTATTAAAATGTGCCGCCAGTTGAGGCAGCACATAACTCTCCATGATACCTTTCATTTCATGCGGCACGCCCGGCATGGACACATAGATCTTTCCGTCTTTTTCAAACCACATACCCGGTGCAGTGCCTCTTTCATTGGCAATCACCGTACAGGATTCCGGCACCATGGCCTGGGCCACGTTACGTTCCAGTATCGGCAGGCCGCGGCTTTCGAAGATATGCAGCACCCGCTGCAGCGTGGCTTCATCCTGTACCAGCCGGGTCTGGAAATAGTCGCAGAGGGTAGGTTTGGTGATATCATCGGCCGTAGGCCCCAATCCACCGGTAATCAGTACAATATCAGACAGTTCAGCTTCTTTGGCGAGGTTGGACAGGATGTCTTCCCGTACATCGCCAATGGCTACACGCCGGTGTACCCAGATACCTAATGCATTGAGTTCCTGCGCCATCCAGGCAGAATTGGTGTCGATCGTTTGTCCTATCAGCAGCTCATCACCAATGGTAATGATGCTGGTGGTTATTTTGCCCATGATTGTAGAAATGTCAAATGGCGGACATCAGCTATGATCATCCGCCATTCGTAATTATTTAAAAAATGGTTCCAGCCGTTCTTTCAACGCTTCCGGCAGGCCTGCTTTCTGTTTGGTTTTCACATCGATGAACACCAGTGTGGTCACGCCTACGTTAAGCAACTCCCCTTTTTCATTGTACAGTTCACTATGAAATTGTATCCGGGAACTTTTCGGCAGTTCTTTTAGTATAGTCTTCACCGTTATCAGGTCGTCATAATACGCCGGGCGCAGGTATTTTACGTTTAGTTCCGCTACCGGCATGATCACGCCCTGTTCTTCCAGTTCACGATAGCTGAAGCCCAGTTCCCTGATGGCTTCCGCCCTGCCAACTTCATAATACAGGCCGTAATTGCCGTAATAGAGATATCCCATCTGGTCCGTTTCTCCATATCGTACCCTGATCGTCGTTATACTGCTAAACATGATTCCATTTGTTTATTTTTTTATTTGGATATTTTCTTATTTTGATATTGTTATGTCGACATCTCTCTATTTATGAAGGCCCAGGCGGCATTCCAATAAAAAAATATCAAAATAAACAAATATCCAAATAAGCCTATTTGCCCAGTGCGCCATCGATAGAAAACTTACCGGGACCGGTAAACAGTATCACCAGAAAACCAGTCAGGTACATCAGCGGCAGTTCAATCTCATCAAATTTAAAAGCCAGCAGGTCCGACCGATGTATCATTCCTACGATCACGGACATACAGATCACGAGGGGCACTGCGGCCAGTCTGGTCAGTAATCCCATCATCAGGAAAATAGAACAGAAAACCTCCGCAAAGACGGTCATCCCCAAAGAAAATTTATGCCCTACACCCAAAGGATCAGGGAAAGAATTCATTTTGGCAGCAAAATTGATCAGTTTGGGCCATCCGTGCAATAACAAGAGGCCACCGAACATCAGCCGTAATATCAGCATGGAAAAGCTCACAGCACCGCCGGTGTAGCCAGTTGAGAATAGTTTTCTCATAACAGGTAAGGTTTTTGCGCTATAAAATTATTTGCCGCAATATAGCGCAATAGCCTTTTCCAGACAGACGGAGTTATCCACATTGTTGGAAAACCGATCAGAAAAGAAAGGATATTACTTTTATATTTGCCTGGTTTGTGTCCCTGATACTGTTCCGTATAATGCCTGACAGGAAAATATTTCCGGTCAGGATTCGTTTTAAACGCATAATTCAAGATATAACAGCAAAAGCATGCAGCTCATAAGAAAAGTTTTTATTCCTGGACATCTGTACTTATCCATGCTGACTTTCGCCGGCGCAGGTATCGCAGGGATGCCCGCTGCCCACGCGCAGCAAACGCGTATTTATACCGATCCGGAAAAAGTGTTCAAAGATGCACAACAGTACTTCCAGCAGGAAAAGTACAGCGTATCCATGCAGCTTTTCAAGCAAACAATCGACAACATCGATTATTTCCATGAAACCAACCGCGACCTGGTAAAGTCTGACGCCTATTATTATTACACTGTATGCGCGCTCAAACTGGGACAGGGCAACGCAGAAAAAACAGCGCTGGAATACCTTAAAATATTCAACAACAACGCCCGCGAACAGCTGGTAAGTTATCAGCTGGCCAAATATTATTTCCACCAGAACCGGTTCAAAGATGCGATCCCGCTGTATGAAAAAGCCAGCATCGATAACCTCTCCAACGCGGAAATAGCGGAAGCAAAGTTTGAACTGGCCTACTGCTACTTCAACGTCAAAGACTTCCAGAAAGCACAGCCCCTGTTTGCCGGTATCCGGGAAATACAGGGCAAATATTATGTACCGGCCAACTACTACTATGGCTTTATCTCCTACTACAACCATCAGTACGGAGATGCGCTTAACAGCTTCCAGAAAGTAGTGGAAGATCCGAAGTACAAAAACATTGTACCTTACTACATCGCCGAGATCTATTACTTCCAGGGCAAACACGACCAGCTGATTTCGTACACCGAGCCGCTGCTACGGCAGGGTGGCCAGTATTACGAAGCAGAAATGAAACAGCTGCTCGGTAAGGCCTACTTCGAACGTAAAGACTATAAAAAAGCCCTGCCCCTGTTGCAGGAATTCCAGGACAACTCAGACGAAGTACGCAATGAAGACATCTATCAGCTGTCTTATTCCTACTATCAGACCGGTAACCTGAACAAAGCCATCAACGGCTTCAAACAACTTAGCAGTTCCAAAGACTCCCTGGGACAGAATTCCATGTACCTGCTGGGCGACTGCTACCTGCGTACCGGCCAGAAAGCCAATGCCCGCAACGCCTTCGCCTTCTGCGCCAATAACAGCTCCAACGCACAACAACAGGAAATTTCCCGTTTCAACTACGGCAAACTCTCCTATGAACTGGGCTACCAGGACGCTGCTCTCAATGAACTGACACAGTTCGTTAAAACCTATCCGCAGTCAGCCTATAACAAAGAAGCCCGCGAAGTGCTCGTGAGCCTCTTCATGAACACCAACAACTATCGCGACGGCCTGGCCACCATCGAACAGATCGGTGATAAAAACCCGACCGTGCTCAAAGCGTACCAGAAAATAGCCTACGGCAGAGCCACTGAGCTGATCAACGACCAGCAGCTGGCAGAAGCTGACCGCCTGCTCGATATCGCCATCAACAACCCATACGACGCGCAAACCAAGCAGCTGGCCCAGTTCTGGAAAGCAGAAATAGCCCTGCGCCAGAATAAAACAGACAAAGCGATCACTCACCTGAACGCCTATCTGAGCAGCACGCCGCCGGTATCCGGCGAAGCCAATGCGCAGACCGCCAGCTACAACCTCGGCTACAGCCTCCTCAAACAGGACAAATATGCCGAAGCGCTGCCGCATTTTGAAACCGCACAGAAAGCCAGCGGCCCCAATGCCACAAGGATAGCCACCGACGCCACTCTCCGCGCTGCCGACTGTTATTATATGCTGCGCCAGTTCCCCAAAGCGCTCGCGCTGTACGACCGTATCATCACCAACAACGATCCTGGTGCAGACTATGCCATTTACCAGAAAGCCATTATCCTCGGCCTTCAGGGCAAACAGGCAGATAAACTGGCCCTGCTGAAACAACTGGGCAACAAGTTCCCGGCTTCCGATTTCGGCAACCAGACCGACATGGAAATCGCCAACACGTACCTGTCCCAGGAGAAATACAATGAGGCCATTCCATACCTGGAAAACGTGCTGCAAAAACAGCCTAACGGCGCCAATGCCCCACGGGCACTGCTGAAGCTGGGCCTGTGCTACTATAACAAAGACAATGAAAGCAAAGCCCTCTCCTATTACCGTCAGGTAGTAGAGAAATTCCCTGGTTCACCGGAAAGCAACGAAGCGCTGCAAAGCATCAAGTCTATCTATGTTAGTCAGGGTAAAACAGACGACTACCTCGCTTTCCTGAAAGCCAGCGGCCGTACCGTAACTGCCACCGCAGAAGACTCTCTGGCTTATGCCGCCGCAGAAGCGCGTTTCACCAACAACGACTGCTCCGGCGCCATCATTGCTTTCAGCAGCTACATCCAGAAATATCCTAACGGTCAGTTTATTCTGCCCGCACATTTCTATAAAGCAGAGTGCTCCTATAACAGCAAAGACTATACGAACGCGCTGCCGGCTTATGAATTTGTGTTGTCCCGCAACAACAGCCTGTACGCCGAGCGTTCAGCCCTGCAAGCCGCCAACATCAATTTCTATCAAACTAAAAACTATGATAAAGCGCGCGGCTACTACCTGCAATTACAGGACCTGGCCACCAGCAAGGAAAACAGCCTCGCCGCCACCCGAGGCCTGCTGCGCAGCAACTACCAGTTGAAACACTGGGACGAAGTAGGCAACTATGCAGAAATGCTGCTGTCTACTGCTAACATCAGCACTGATGACCAGATCATCGCCCACTTTTACCTGGGTAAAGCGCAAAAACAAGCGAAACAATACGCCAATGCACTGGCTGAGTTCAAAACAGTGGCGGGCCTTACCAAATCTGAAACCGGTGCGGAAGCCCGTTATGATATGGCTGACTGCTACCTGCAACAGAACGATCTGGCAGGCGCCGAAAAAGCTGGTTTCGATGTGATCAAAAACACGCCTTCCTACGATGTGTGGGTGGCTAAATCATATATCCTGCTGGGTGACGTGTATTTCCGTCAGCAGGACTACTTCAATGCCAAAGCTACTTTCCAGAGCATCGCTGAAAACTGCCCCATTCCGGAGCTGAAAGCCGAAGCCAAAGAAAAATTCGCCAAAGCAGAAGCAGCAGAAAAAGCAGCTGGTAAAAAACCTAAGAAACCGTAGCCATTTGAGAATTTTTAAATTTTCAAATTTTAAGATTTTAAGATTACGACAGCATGAATATTCTCAACATACATCGCAAACGCGCTTTTACCATAGCAGGCATGTGCCTCGCAGGCATCCTTCATCAGCAGCAGGCATGGGCACAGGAGCCGCTGAAACAGGAAACGATCGATATCATTTCCACCAATCAGCCTAAACTCCGCGATGCCTATAAACTGAACCTGACCGCCTCTCTGCCCGGTGTAGACACCAGCAGGCCCCTGCTGAAATACCAGGTGCCGGCCCTGAACCTGAACTTCATGTACCAGGCCGCCCCGCTGAAACCATTGGCATTGGGTAAAGACTCCCTGTCCATGTTGCAGAACAATTTTATCAAACTGGGTTACGGCAACTATAAAACACCGTATGTACAGGCAGGTTTCGGCAGCGGCCGCAAAGACCTGTACAACTACGGCCTGTTTGTCAACTACACCAGCTCCCAGGGCAAGGAAATATCTGATCAGAACTACAGCAACCTCAATGCGCTGGCCTCTGGTTCCTACCTGCTGCCCACCATGCAGCTGGACGCAAGCATCGGTTATGACCGCAATACCGTCCACTACTACGGTTATAACCACGACAGCCTGAAATACGACAAAAAAGATGTGGCGCAGACATTTAACACCATCACGGCACAGGTGGGTCTTAAAAACCGTCCGCAAAACGATTGGGCGTTCCAGTTTCAGCCAACCGTGAAGTTCATCGCCTTCAACGATTCGTATAAACGCACAGAGAATACTTTCATCGCTAAAATACCGGTACGCAAGCAGGTATTTGAAGATATCTATATCAAAGCAGAAGGTGTTTTCGACCTGTCTACCTACAAACAGGACAACGGCCGTAACATCAACAACAATGTGGTGGCCATCCATCCGTCAGTAGACATCATTAAACCGGGATTTGTGCTGCATGCCGGCGTAAACCCCACCTGGACCAACGATAAGTTTTATTTGTTGCCGGACATCGTGAACGAGTCACACCTGGTACGCAAAAAACTGATCCTGAGCAGCGGCTGGATTTCCTACTTTGACAAGAACTCCTACCGCAACCTGGCCAATAAAAACCCATTCCTTAACGGCCTGGTGGACGGTATACTCAATACCCGCGTAGAAGAAAAGTACACCGGTATCAAAGGCACTTTGGGCGGCCACTTCAACTACAACACCAAGTTTGCGTCCGTTACCTGGTATAATATGCCCCTGTTCGTGAATGACGCCGCAGACACCAAATACTTCACCACCCGCAACGAAGAGCAGTTACGTGCTTTCCAGCTGCATGCCGAAGTAGGTTATATTGAAGAAGAGAAATTCCAGGCAAGGGTTACTTTCGACTGGTACAATTACAACAAACAGACCACCGAAGTAAAACCCTGGCATCTGCCTCCTTTCCAGGGCGACCTGTTTTTACAATACACGCTGAACAAGAAGCTGCACCTGAATGCAGACCTGTTTGCCCTCAGCGGCAGTTATTATGTGTTGCCTAACAAGGATTTCGGTAAAACGAGCAGCGCGTGGGACATGAATGCCGGCGCGTCTTACGATATCGGCAAAAACTTCAATTTGTGGCTGAACGCCAATAATATATTCAACTCTCATTACCAGCGCTGGTACCTTTATCCGACCTATGGTTTCAACATCGTGGGCGGAATTATGGTGAAGTTCTGATTTTGAGTTAATTTAGTTGCTCGCAAAGAGACGAAGCAGCAAAGACGCAAAGATGATATTTGCTGCTTTGCTGCTTCGTGATTTTCATAGGAATATTAACCACAAACACCTCTTCATGTTAATACTACAGCAATATATCCAGGAAGTATTGTTCAGGCAGCGGATTTGCGTTGTTCCCCACATTGGCACCTTCTCCATCCAGCATTTCCCGTCCAGGTATAACGCCGGGGCACAAACGTTGCTGCCTCCCCGGGACCAGGTGGTGTTCACCCAGTCGTGGCAGGACGACGGTTCCTGCCAGGAATGGATAGCCCTGAAAGAGAACCTGGTGCCTGCTGTCGCACAAAGGAAGTTGGACAAGTATATTGAAGAGTTCAAGGAGGCACTGCAGCCGGGGCAGGTACTGGAGCTGCCTGGTATTGGCAAATTACAGGGTGATTTCGCCGGTAACCTGCATTTTCATGCGGAAGAGCTGCCGGTAGACCCTACTGATCTGCCCATTACGCCGATACAGCGGGAGGAGCCTTCCGCACCGTCGGCACTACCGCCTGCCATAGCCCCTACCACCGCGATGACGCCGGTGGAGCCCCCTGTTCCGCCATCCCCCGCGGCCGTAGAGCCGGTTATGACCCTTGAAGAGGAAGACACGCTGGAGGCCGTAACAGAAGGCAGTATTTTCAAATGGTGGTGGGCCGCAGCCGGCGCACTTATCCTGCTCGGCGGACTGGCCGCCTGGTGGTATATTGGCCGTCAGGGCACCCCTGCTACCCCTTCGCCAGTGGTGATCATAGATACGACACGGCATGCCGCTCCTGCCGATACCAGCCTGGCGGTAACGCCCGCTGCAACGGACTCTATCTCCTATTTCGTTGTGTTGGAGGAGTTCCAGGACAGTCTTTCTGCCGCCAAAAAAGCGGTAAAAAGGCAGGGTTGGAAACAAAATGTAGTGATGTATCGCCGCGATAATCTCTATAAAGTAGCCGTACCGGTAAGGTCCTTACCGATAGACACTACGAGCGAGTTGCAGGAAAACAGGAGTAAATTCGGTATCAATAAGGCTTACCTGGAGTACTAGTGTTTATTTGATCTCCGCAGCCACGATATCCAGTCCTTCTGCGAAAGTATGCGGATGATATCCCAGTTCATTGACCGCCTTATCGATGATCAGGCCGGTTTTAGCCGGACGGGCGGCTGGCTGGGCGAGGCTTTTGGAGCTTATCTTTTCAATCAGGCTGGTATCCAGCTGAAAATATTCAGCCGTTTTGAGGGCCATATCATAAGGAGTCAACACTTCCCCACCGGAAATATTAAACATACCGGTTGCTTTCTTTTCCGCCAGCAGCAGGCATCCCGTAGCCAGGTCCTGGCATAGGGTAGGCGTACGCCACTGGTCATCTACCACTTTGATCTTCTTACCCTGCTGGAGATTGTTTTTCACCCATGTGATCATATTGCTGCGATGCGGATCGTTGGACACGCCGTATACCAGCACGGTACGCACGATGGCCCATGACAGCTTGCTGTTACGCACCAGCCGTTCTGCCGCCGCTTTGCTTGTACCATAATAGTTAATGGGGTTGACGGGGGCTTCTTCGTCATAAGGACCGCCAAGGCCATCAAATACAAAGTCTGTAGAGAGGAAGATAAAAGAAGCGTTTATTTTTTCTGCCGCGTTGACCAGGTAACGGGTAGCGCCTACGTTGGTATCCCAGCAGGCGTCCTTGTTTTTTTCGCAGTCATCCACCTGAGACATGGCGCCACTGTGAATGATCAGGTCCGGCTGATGTTTCTGGACCAGCTGCTGTACACTACCGGCGTCCCGCAGGTTTGCCGCTTCGTAAATGTAATGGTCGCGTTGAGGGGAACGGTTAGCACCTCTGCCTGTGGCTATTACATCGTATGTCTTGTTTTGGACGAATACCGGAATCAAATGTTGTCCCAGCAGTCCATTGCTTCCTGTAATTAATACCTTCATAATGCCATATTAGTACGCTGTCTTTAAAGATAAGAAAAAATAGCTGTCAGCATTCAGCAATTAACGTCTACGGGGGATTTTTTTTAAGAAGAGGGGCTGTGAGCCTGTAAAAAAAGTTAGCGGAAAGCACAGTATTGTTGTCCTGTACTTTCCGCTAACGCTGATTCCTGTGGGAGCAGCCGGACTACGGCTTCATGCTCAGATTATACATCGTGAAAGACCATATATCTGTTGCCTCATCAATCAGCTTGGACGTAGGTTTACCGGCACCGTGCCCCGCCTGCGTTTCAATGCGGATCAATACCGGGTTAGGGCCTTCATTGCTGGCCTGCAGTGTGGCTGCAAACTTAAAGGAGTGCGCCGGCACCACACGGTCGTCATGATCTGCAGTAGTGACCATGGTAGCCGGATAAGAAACACCCTGCTTCAGATTGTGCAGTGGCGAGTATTTCACCAGGTATTTGAAATCTTCCGCATTGTCACTGCTGCCATATTCCACTGCCCAGGCCCAGCCGATAGTGAATTTCTGGAAGCGCAGCATATCCATAACGCCTACCGCTGGCAGCGCCACTTTGAAGAGATCAGGGCGTTGCGTCATACAGGCGCCTATCAGCAGGCCACCGTTGGAACCGCCGCGGATAGCTATTTTAGCAGGATTGGTATACTTTGTTTTAACCAGGTATTCTGCTGCGCCGATGAAGTCATCGAACACATTCTGTTTCTTTTCCTTCATACCGGCTTTGTGCCATGCTTCACCATATTCGCTGCCACCGCGCAGTGCCACTACTGCATAGGTACCGCCCTGTTCCATAAAGTACAGGTTGGAAACACTGAAGCCGGGTGTTTGCGCGATGTTGAAACCACCATAACCGTAAATCAGTACCGGGTTGTTGCCATTATTTTTCATGCCTTTTTTGGAAGACAGGAACATCGGCACTTTGGTACCGTCTTTACTGGTGAAAAATACCTGTTTGGTTTCATAGTCGTCCGGATTAAATTTCACCGCCGCTTTGTTGAACAGGGAGGTTTTGCCTGTTTTGATATCATAGCGGTAAACGGTAGGTGGCGCCACGAAGGAAGTGTACGTAAAGAACAGTTCCTGGTCTTCCTTTTTACCATCGAAGCCACCAGCGGTACCAATGCCCGGCAGTTTAATTTCATGTTCCAGGCGGCCGCTGTAATCATATTGGTATACGCGGGTAGAAGCATCTTTAAGATAAGACAACAGCAGCTTACCGCCGGCATTGCCTACACTTTGCAACACTTCTTTTTTCTCCGGTATGATCAGCTTCCAGTTGGATTCAGCCGGGTTAGCCGGATCGACCAACACCACTTTATAATTAGGCGCCTGGTGATTGGTGTGCAGCAGCAGTTTTCCACCGTCGTTATCAACAACGGAAGGCTCATTAGCGAAACCTTTCACCAACAGCGAGAAGGTGGTCTGTGCCGGGTTTTGCATATCACGGTACCAGAGCTCCCTGCCGGAAGTACCTTCCGTAGTAGAGAGGATGAGGAAACGTTCATCTTCTGTTACGCTGACAGTAGCGTTGCGGAGCGGATGTTCCTTGTCCACATAAATCAGTTCATCCTGTTCCTGTGGCTGACCGATTTTATGAAAATATACTTTCTGGAATTCGTTCTTTTTGGACAGTTTGCTTTGTTCGTCCGGTTTATCGTAGCGGCTGTAATAGAAACCGTCGCCTCTCCAGCTGAGGCCACTGAATTTGATCCATTCCAGTTTATCGGAGAGCAGCTGGCGGGTGGCCACGTCCATCACATACGCCTCCTGCCAGTCGGACCCGGCCTTCGCGATCAGGTAGGCAGCATATTTGCCGTCTTTCGAGAAAGTGAGGGCCCCCAGGGCGGTAGTACCGGAGGCAGACAGTTTGTTAGGATCGATAAATACTTCCGGGGTACCGTCGGGTGTAGTACTACGGTACAGGACGGCCTGGTTCTGAAGGCCATCATTTTTAAAGAAGTAATAGTAATGACCATGTTTAACAGGGGCGCCTGTTTTCGGGTAGTTCCAGAGTTCTTCCAGTCTTTTTTTAACGGAGGCGCGGAAAGGGATGGTAGCGAGATAATCCTGGGTTACTTTATTTTCAGCGTCCACCCAGGTTTTGGTTTCTGCGCTGTGGTCGTCTTCGAGCCAGCGATAGGGATCAGGGATACGAGTTCCGTGGTAATCATCTACCGTATCTACTTTTTTAGCTACCGGATATTGCCCGTTTTTTTGTTGTGCTATACCTTCCATAGTCATTAAACTCATGCCTAATATCAACCAACTCTTATTAGTCTTTTTCAACATGCCTATATTTTTTAAAAAAATTTGCTACTTTGTTTGATTAAAATTAAATATTTAGGTTAATTCATAAGATAACTGTTAGAAAACAATTGCAAAATGTTATTTTTGTGCGCCTTTAAGATATTTTTTTAGCAATTTATATGAAAAAATTGAACAACATTGCAGTCCTTACCTCCGGCGGAGATGCCCCTGGCATGAACGCAGCCGTTCGTGCGGTGGTAAGAACGGGCATTTATCATCAGCTGAATGTGTTCGGCGTCATGTATGGATATAGGGGAATTTTAAAGAATGAGATTTTCCCGATGGAGTCCAAATCAGTTGCCAACATTATTCAACGCGGAGGCACCATCTTAAAGACCGCCCGGTGCAAAGAGTTCTATGAATATGAAGGGCGAAAAAAAGCTTATGAAAATCTGAAAAAGCACAACATTGATGGTTTGATTGTGATCGGGGGAGATGGTTCGTTCAATGGAGCACAGAAATTCAGCCAGGAATTTGACATTCCCTGTATAGGCTTGCCTGGTACTATTGACAAGGACATTGCGGGAACTGACAGCACCATTGGTTTTGATACAGCGGTGAATACTGCTATTGAAGCCATTGACAAAATCAGGGACACCGCAGACGCGCATGACCGGTTGTTTGTAATCGAAGTAATGGGCCGTGATGCCGGTTACATCGCCTTACACAGCGGTATCGCCACTGGTGCCGAGCATATTATGGTGCCGGAACGCAAAACCGAATTAAACGACATTATTGAAGAATTGCAGGCCAACGAACGCCGCAAAAAACTGGTTAATCTGATCGTGGTGGCTGAAGGTGACGAAACCGGAGGCGCCAATGAAGTAGCACGCCGCATTAAAGAAAGTTGTCCGCAGCTGGATACCAGAGTATGTATCCTCGGACATATCCAAAGGGGTGGTTCTCCCTCCTGTACAGACCGTATCCTGGCAAGCCGTATGGGCTATGCCGCTGTAGACGCCCTCCTCGAAGGCATTCACAATGTCATGATCGGGATCGTAAACGACAAGATCCATTACACCCCCCTGGACAAAGCCGTTAAAGCCAAACAGGAAATTGACCCCGAATGGTTTAAGATTGTTAAAATTCTTGCGAGTTAAAAAATAAGACTTATGAGTACAAAGGATCTTTCGAAATACTATCACAAGCAGATGGACAACGCTGCCGGTAGAGCACACTCTTCCCGCAAAACGAAAATAGTGGCAACTGTTGGTCCGGCCTGTGATACCTATGAACAACTGCTGGCGTTGGTGAAAGCGGGCGTGAACGTGTTCCGCCTCAACTTCTCACACGGCTCGCATGAAGATAAACTGCGGATCATCGAATATATCCGCCAGATCAACAAAACCGAACCTTACAACGTAGCCATGCTCGGAGACCTCCAGGGACCAAAACTCCGCGTTGGTGAAATTGAAAATAACGCCCTGCCGTTGAAAAAAGGTGATATCCTCACCTTTGTCAACGAAAAAGTGGTGGGCAACATGGAAAAAATTTACGTTTCCTACCCTGACCTGTACAAAGATCTTCGCATTGGCCAGAAAATCCTGCTGGACGATGGCAAAATCGAAACAGTAGTAAAAGAATTGCTGCCTACCGGTGAAATCAAAGCGGAAGTAAGCTTACCCGGCGTACTGTCTTCCAAAAAAGGTTTTAACCTGCCAGACACCAAAGTATCGCTGCCTGCCCTGACTGAAAAGGATGTGGTGGACCTCGAGTTCATTATAGACCAGGAACTGGACTGGGTGGCCCTGTCTTTTGTACGCAGCGTAAAAGACCTGACCGATCTGCGTAAGCGCCTGGAAGCAAGGAACTCCAAAATCAAGATCATCTCCAAGATCGAAAAACCGGAGGCGATCCAAAACCTGAAAGAAATCATCTGGGAAAGTGATGGCGTAATGATCGCCCGTGGTGACCTCGGCGTGGAACTGCCGGTAGAGCAGATCCCGATGATCCAGAAAGATATTATCCGTAAATGTATCCACCGTGCGAAGCCCGTTATCGTGGCTACACAGATGATGGAAAGCATGATAGACCGCACCCGTCCGAACCGTTCCGAAATCACCGACGTGGCCAACGCCGTGCTGGAAGGCTCCGACGCCGTGATGCTCAGTGGTGAAACCGCTACCGGACAATTCCCGGAACTGGTGATCCAGACCATGCACAAAATCATCATGGAAGTGGAAAAAGAAGCGATCATCTACAACCGTAACCTGATCCCTCACCGCCACTCTCCTACCTTCCTCAGCGACGCCCTCTGCTACAACGCTTGTAAAATCGCGGAAGACCTGGACGCAGATGCCCTCATCGGCATGACCCAGAGCGGTTATACCGGCTTTATGCTGAGCAGCTACCGTCCCCGCTCTCCGTTGTATGTATTCACCAAAGAAAGAACACTGGTGAACCAACTGAGCCTCAGCTGGGGTGTACGCGCCTTCTACTATGAAGAAGAAGAAAGCCTCGATGATATCGTATTCGATCAGATCAACATCCTGAAAGAAAGAGGATTTATCAAAGTGGGCGATGTAGCTGTAAACACCGGTAGCACGCCAGTAAAACTGCACCTGCCGACCAACATGCTCAAAATCACCCGTGTGGAATAGTTTTCAGCAATAAGTCTGACATCAATATAAAAGAAAGGCTGACCGCAATGGTCAGCCTTTCTTTTTTGATATAAAAACCCAGAAAACCCAGGGCTAAAGCCCTGGGCTACGATGTTGTTCAGGTTCTGTCTTTAGTTTAACCTTGATGATTGGAATATATTTTTTGTGTGCGATATAAGGAAGCTGTAGCCTTGATGACCGGAGTATAGCTTTTGTATGTGATATAAGGAACCGTAACCTTGATTTTCAGAACGTAGCCCAGGGCTTTAGCCCTGGGAAGGCTTTTTGTAGGTAGCCAGGTAGATCACCAGCGCGGTGAGTATCAGCAGGGTTCCTGCGATACACACTCCATTCCATTTACCTACCGACCAAACCCATAATCCCAGCCCAGAACCAATGGACGTACCGATAAAACTGGTGGTCATAAACACCGTATTCAACCGGTTACGCGCTTCCGGCAGCAGTGCGTATATGCGTGTCTGGTTAGAGACGTGGATACCCTGCAAACCGAGATCTATTGCGATGATACCAATGATGATTCCAATGATGTTTGCCTGGAAGACATAAAACATCGCATAACCTGCCAACAGGAAGATGATACCATACCCAATGGCTATACGCGGATTCTTTTTATCCGCGATGCGTCCGATCAACGGAGCGCCCAGTGCGCCCGCAGCCGCCGCCAGTCCCATCAGGCCGATTTGTTCGCTGGTGTACAGGAACGGTTTTTCTGACAACAGAAACACGACGGTGGTCCAGAACATGCCGAACATCGCAAAGCAGCAGGCATTGATAGCAGAGGCTTCGCGCAGCATCGGTTGTTCTTTGGCCAGCGTCAGCAGGGACTTCATCAGGTCACCATAACTACCGGTGAACTGTGGCCTGCTTTGGGGAAACGTAAAGATCATAATCACCACCAGCAATGCGCTGATACCGGCAGCGATGAAGAACATGGCACGCCAGCCCCAATGGTGCCCTACGACCCCACTCAGGGTACGGGACAACAATATACCCACCAGCAGTCCGCTCATAATGGCGCCGATCACCTTGCCCCTGTTGGCCGGATCCGTCAGATGCGCCGCCAGCGGCAGTATCAGTTGAGGTACCACAGAAGTGAAGCCAATCAGCAGTCCGGTGATTTTCAACATCAGGATGTTTTGGGAGAAGCCTGCTGCCGTGAGGGCTGCTACAGCTGTTGTAGTCATGGCGATGATCTGCCCCTTACGCTCCAGCTTGTCACCCAATGGAACACAGAAGAGGAGGCCCAGCGCATACCCTACCTGTGTAAAAAAAGTCACCTGTCCCGCATTGCTTTCCGATACGCCGAATTCCTGGCTCATCAATACGAGCAGCGGCTGACTATAATAAATATTAGCTACGATAAGCCCCGTGCACAGGGCCATGATCATGATATTCCATCTACTTAATGCCATATAACCTGTCTTTTGGAGATGCAAAGATACAGTTCTCCGTTCATCCCTGCCGGAAAGAGCGTTTAATATGAAATGGCTAAATTTGTGATTATTTCACTGCTTACGGGCACAAAGGTTACAGCTATGTTTACAAGTATCAATCCGTTTACACAGAAGACCATTGCCGAATACACGCCGCATACCCAGGCGGAAATTGAACAGAAACTACAGACAGGAGAAAAGGCCTACCGCACGTTGTTACAGGTACCCCTGGAGCAGCGCCGGAAATGGATGATGCAGGTTGCCGGTTCCTTAAAAGCTAACGTAGAAGCACATGCCGCCCTGATCACACAGGAGATGGGCAAAACCCTGAAGGAAGCCAGGGCAGAAGTGCTAAAATGTGCCGCCACCGCGGTATACTTCGCCGAAAACATTACAGCAATATTACAGCCACGGCCTATCGAGTCGGAAGCCTATAAAAGTTACGTGAGTTATGAGCCCAAAGGCATCATCCTGGCGATCATGCCGTGGAACTTCCCCTACTGGCAGGTTTTCCGTTTTGCTATTCCCAATGTATTAGCCGGTAATACAGGTCTGCTGAAACATGCCAGCAACGTGAGTGGCTGCGCGCTGGCCATTGAGAAGGTCTTTATGGAATCAGGATTTCCCGAAGGCACGTTCCAGTCGCTGCTCGTCTCCTCCAAAGACCTGGAACCGATTGTGGCCGATCCGCGGGTACAGGGCGTAACCCTTACCGGCAGCACGCCTGCCGGTAAAAGTGTGGCCGCCCTGGCAGGCAAATACCTGAAGAAAACGGTGCTGGAACTGGGCGGCAGTGATCCGTTCATTGTGTTAAAAGATGCCGATCTGGAAGCCGCCGCCAGGACGGCCGTACAGGGACGTATGCAGAACGCAGGGCAGTCCTGCATTGCCGCCAAACGCTGGATCGTGGAAAAAGAGATCGTGCCGGCGTTTACCGAAGCGGTGCGCCACTTGCTGGAGAACCTGCAACAGGGCGATCCTACGCTCGACAGTACCAATATGGGGCCTATGGCCCGGCCGGACCTCGCCGAAGAACTGGCCAAACAACTGCAGGACACCATCCGCCAGGGCGCCAAACTGGAGTTGGGCGGCACCTATGAAGGATGTAACTTTGCCCCGACGCTGTTGACCGGCGTCACCAGTGACATGACCGCTTTCCGGGAAGAGACATTCGGACCGGTAGCCGTGATTATTGAAGCTGCCAACGAAGACGAAGCCATTGCGCTGGCCAACGCGACTGATTTCGGCCTCGGTTCCGCGCTCTGGACCAGTGACCTGGACAAAGCCGCCCGTCTGGCCACCCGGATAGAAAGCGGCAACGTTTTTATCAACGCCATGGTGCGGTCTGATGCCCGGCTGCCTTTTGGCGGTGTTAAACAATCCGGCTACGGCAGGGAGCTGTCACTGGAAGGCACACACGAATTTTTGAATATCAAGACTGTTTATATACAAGAATAACTGTAAAATGACCACATCCCTTAAACGAGAACGTTATACTCCCTATATCACTTTCTCCCGTGAGGAATGGGCAGAAACGAGCGGCGATGCGCTGCTGCAATTGCAGGACTACTATGATCTGGAACAGCTGCACGGCATGAATGAACCGCTTACGCAGGACGAGATCGCCCAGATATACCTGCCTCTGGCCCATCTGCTTAATTTGTACGTAAAATCGTCACAGGCGCTGCATAAAGCCACCACCAGCTTTCTCGGCAGCCAGACGATGAAAGTGCCTTATATCATTGGCATAGCCGGTAGCGTGGCCGTAGGCAAAAGCACCACCGCCCGCGTATTACAACGGCTGTTGCAGGCCTGGCCCGATCATCCGCGTGTAGACCTTGTCACCACCGACGGGTTCCTGTATCCCAACAAAACACTGGATGCCAATAACATCATGAACCGTAAAGGCTTCCCTGAAAGTTATGATATCAAAAGGCTGATTCATTTCCTGGCAGATGTGAAATCAGGAAAAGAAAGAGTGGCCGCGCCGCTCTACTCCCACCTGGAATACGATGTGCTGCCTGGTCAGCTGCAATGGATAGAGCAGCCCGATATCGTGATCGTAGAAGGCGTGAATGTGCTGCAGGTAAGGCCACGGCAGCAACAGAAAGATAAAGACCCGGCTATTTTCGTGTCTGATTTCTTCGATTTTTCTATTTATGTTGATGCCGCAGAAAAAGACATCCGTAAGTGGTACATCTCCCGCTTCGAGTCTTTGCGGGCCACCGCCTTCCAGAACCCGGAATCTTTCTTCCACCGTTACGCGCACCTGTCGGATGCCGCCACCGTGGAACTGGCCACCCAGATATGGGAAGATATCAACAAACCCAACCTGGAACAAAATATCGCCCCTACCCGCTACCGCGCCAGCCTGATACTGGAAAAAGGGCATCATCATTTTGTGCAGTCCGTTAAACTGCGGAAGACCTAAGCGTTTATTCGTTAGCGTTATATGACAACCAGTCCGTGCTTAGCAGGCACGGACTATTTTTTTGCGGTATATTTGTTTTCTCATCTTACATGTTATGCAAATACATTTTCTTCGTCACGCTACCGTTATCCTGGAATGGGGCACCCACAAAATACTGGTAGACCCTATGCTGAGCCACAAAGACGCTCTTGATACCGTTCCCAACGCCGCCAACACACGCCGTAATCCGCTCGTAGACCTGCCCATCAGCGATACGGAGCTGACAACGCTGCTGGAAACAATCGACGCCGTGATCGTAACACATCTTCACCGGGACCACTGGGACGTGGCCGCGCAACAGCTGGTGCCCAAACACCTGCCCCTGTTCTGTCAACCGGAAGATGTGGAAAAACTCACCGCACAAGGTTTCACGCAGCTGATACCTATTCACACCAGCACCACCTGGGAAGGAATTCGTATATCCCGCACCGGTGGACAGCATGGTACCGGTGAAATAGGTAAACTGATGGCACCCGTATCAGGTTTTGTACTCGAAGAAGGTGCAGACCGCCTCTATATTGCCGGCGACACCATCTGGTGCGATGAAGTGAAAGCCGCGCTGGACCAATACCAACCCACAGACACTATCGTCAATGCCGGCGCCGCACAGTTTATCACCGGTGATCCCATCACCATGACAGCCGAAGATGTATTGCAGGTATTGCAACATCCCGCACACACACGTGTAACAGCCGTGCATATGGAATCCATCAATCATTGTTACCTGACAAAAGAAATGCTGAAATCCGCTATTGGCAACGATTTCGGAGACAGATTGATTATTCCGTAAATTTTTTTTTGGAAGTATGGAATAAATATATACCTTCGCGCTCCATTCAACCGAATGATGATTCCGTAGCTCAGTTGGTAGAGCAATACACTTTTAATGTATGGGCCCTGGGTTCGAGTCCCAGCGGGATCACAGAAATTCGAGAAAGGCCTGCGCGAGAGTGCAGGCCTTCTTTATTTAAAGCTGGGCAAAAATTGTTATATTGTTTGACCACAAATAGCTAAAGAAATTTATCTTACGTAATCTTATTTTGTATTCCCGACTAAATCCAATGTAATGAAAGTAAGAAGCATTACAATTCCTGATCTGCATCATTTTAAAGATTTGCATCTAGACCTTACTTACCCTGCAGGACATCCGAAGGCAGGAAAGGCTTTAGATAAGGTTTGCATCATAGGGCAAAGCGGAACCGGGAAGACAACCTTGTTGAAGTTGATATCTGTCATTTCCCACAGAAGTCATTCATACAACGAGATTGGATCAATGGCCCAAATTGAACAAGTCACTCTCGGTTTTGAATTTGAGGATTTTATTGCTTCCAAACGAATTGGATTTGAGGATGAGTCAGACCAAGGGAAGAAAAAGACCTCTTACTACTGGAATACCATTTACCAAAATGGTACTGAGGTTGAATTTGAGAATGCGGTATCAAAATGGATATCATATACCGATGTAATAAAACCAGCCACCATATACTTTCCCGCGGATTTGGACTACAAACTGGAGGTAGAACATGATGACTTGTTAGACTTACAAGACCTATTTAATATCGATTTCTCATCTTATTCTGCCGTAAATACATGGACAATTATATTAAACAAAATCCAGAAATACCAGGAAGAAGAGATAAAAATCAGGCAGGAGATTTCTCATATTGCAGAAAAGGCTACAGATATCAAAGCGATTCAAAAAGCTGTTAAGAAACTGGAAAAGTGGCGTAATGAAACACCAAGTCCGGTACAGGACATTGCAGATAAATGCCTAGACCCCCTTTTAAAGAACTTTGGCCTGCGCGTTAAAACGAAACTGGACTTTCAGGGAAAAGATGATATAGGATTTCTGAAGATAGAAGATTTTGCTGGTAATGAAGTTCCAAACGGTTTACTGAGCACAGGTACCAAACAGGTGATGCTCTCCGCCCTGCCATTGTATTTATTACAACCCAATAAATGCCAGATACTATATGATGAGCCGGAAAGATCATTATATCCCGATCTCCAAAGAACAATTATTGATTATTATCTAAGCCTCACAACAGACAGCCAGTTTTTCTTCTCTACACATTCCCCTATCATCGCATCATCATTTGAACCCTGGGAAATAGTGGAATTGAAATTTGATAAGAACTGGAATATCTATCGTGATCTGTATTATGAAGGAGAGAATCATGTTGATAATTATTTTGTGGACCCTCGTTATCTCGACTACGACCTTATCCTCAAAAAGATATTCGATTTAGACGATACCAGTACAGATATGCGTACAGAGGCTATTGTTGAGTTAACAATGTTAAAAAACCAGATCGATACATTAAAAGAAAAAGGACGGTTAAAAACACCAAAAGCAAAAGAAATAGTTACACGTTATAAGGTGCTGGCACAAAAGCTGGCATGGAAAACTGAATAATCAATACATGCAAAAGATTGATAAAAGTTTGATGCTGGCCACAAAATATAAAAAATGGCTGGATACCCTGAATGCAAAAAATGAAAAACATACTATCTACAATTCCTCCAAAGGAAAATACTATTATGATATCGTAGCAAATCTGATATGGGTACAGGCAGGGCTCTGCGCCTATTCTGAGCGGTTATTGCAGGAACCGGCAAGGTTTAGTCCGGGGAATTGGGCTAACGGCGTGTTCCCTAAATTTCCGTTTTCAGGCCAGCTGGACCACTATGATGCTACTTTAAAAGAACAATACGGATGGAGCTGGGATAACTTCTTTGTTATTGATTCCGACATCAATGTAAAGTTAAAAAGGACGAATATCCCAACAGGATTGCTTAAACCGGATATGCCGCATTACGACCCGCGGGTTTACCTGGAATATGAACGCACACACCATGTATTTGTCCCTAACAGACTGCTCGAATTCCCTGTGCAGGAGCAGGTCAGAAAAGATATTTCCTGTCTCGGTATCAACTTTCAACCTATTATTGATATCCGTAAATACTATCTTGAGCCATTGTTTTTTGATGTAGAATATCAGGTACAATCAAGAACACAAGTACAAAATCGCCTTTACCAGTTCTTCACAGCTTTTGATTTGGTCGCAGATAGGCTATAAAGTGATTGCTCATATGTTTATACAAATCGAAGGTTGCTCTATCGCTTATGAAATAATATTATTTTACGTTACCATCCAATAATTTATTAAAATTCACAATACTTACTTCAAAAATTCCCCTAAGTTCATCAAAATTAAACCTTTGTTCAAAGTTTGCATTGGCTATATTATCTATATCTATTACTTCGAACTCAATATCATCCAACCCGGTTCCAAAACTAATTTCCTGATTAATTTTACAATTCTTATTATCGTTAATTTGTAATATGATGCTTAAAGTTATATCATTAGGTCTCTGTCCATTCTCCTCCTCTATGTCCTCTTTGAATGTATATGATATAGAAAACGTAAATACTTCTTTTTTACCTCCTTCAAGCGAATGAAGTATGAAATTGTTTTTCCTTCCATAAATTACCTCTTTCTTTACTAATGATTCAATACTTGTTTTAAGTAAACAAGTATTGAGATAGTTTTCCATTCGTAAAATTTCATTATTTATGAATGATTTTAAATTCATTAGATTTTATTTATAATTTGCAACTTTGGAAAGTGCTACACTAAGGGGATGCGAATCTCCTTTCGCATTCCAATCATCTAAAGCTTCTCCCATACTCATATTATTTCGTTTCAGATAATCATCAGTTGGTTTAATGCTTGCGTGTTCCTTTCCATCTTGAATTATTTCTAAATTACTCAATTTTTCTGCGTCCATCTCTAAAATATCTGTAACACCAATTTTTTCAAAAAAAATTAGTTGCCTGGCTATTTAACTTAGGTTTTTGTCGAAAGTCGCGGCATATTTCCAGTCTTTTTAAATCCTTTTTTCCGGTTGGCGTTGGCAGGAAACCCTGATCTGATATAAAAAAACAGCAAAACCTGTATGCAGGTTTTGCTGTTGCTGAAATACGTTACGCTATTTTGAGGATTCTTATGACCCAATAAAAAACGAAAGAAGCAACAAGAATCATACTTTGCGACGGTATCTGACACCATTGAGCAAAACGATCTTAACTGCGGGGGCTTTTTTACTTTGCGGGAAAAATATATTTTTTAGCCCGCCCCCTACCTGAACAGATGACCGTATGCGACCTTAGTTCCATGTTTGTCCCAGTGCAGATCCGCCACTAGCTATGCCTGCACCGATCCAGCCACCTGCAGCACCACCGAGATCAGCAAGTGCTACTCTCACGAGTGGTTTCCAGTTGTCCTTTAACCAGCCCCAAAAGCTTCTTGCTGCGGGGTTGTTCACGGCGACCATGAAGCGAGCTTCGTTAGGGTTGCTGCCAGCTGGATTGCCATCATAATATTGATTGGTCCAGAACAATACGGAGTACCGGCCTACAGATGCCGCTTCCAGGACATACTGTGCATCCGCCTTTGGCAGACGAGGATCTGACAACACATCTTTCTCAAAGATTACAATACGCTGTTTGTAAGTATCCCAGGTATCGGTAGTGTCATGCTGGTTAACAGTAGCCACCAGCTTCGTCATGTAAGCTTTTCCTTCAACGGACAACTTTGCTTGTGCAATCGTCTTGATCAAATTATTTGCAGCATCTGCTTTCAGTTCATCCGAAGCAATGTTGGCACTCTGCTGATCAGGAATAACAGTACCAGGATAGTTCCTATTCGCAAAGTTTACATAGGCAACGTACAAACGCGGAAAGGTTTGATCCTTGCTGTTCCATGATACATCCTTTGTTGCGAGCAGGCTTTGGTTGTGGATGTAACCGATCTTGTCATAGGGATTGGCAGGATTGGCAGCATCATCTATAGCAGCAGCAACACGTTGTTGCGAAGCAGAAACAATTTTGGAAGCCATGTCCTGTTCTGCAGCTTTCTTCTGGCATGAGGATAGCGCGGCCAGCGCCAGTGCGCAGGCAAAGAGTAATCTTTTCATTTTGATTTGGGTTTAATTGGGTTTAATTATAATGATACAAATTTTGAGTGTATCTCAGTACCCATTGTCGTCCTGTATTGTTTCTACAGCACATTATTAATAACAGGGTCATAAGAGAAAATACTTACGGTAATTTTCATGATTAATGAAAATTTTAAATTGGTAGTGATAGCTTGTATAAGCCTCTCGTGCCTGTAAAATTCTTGCAGATGGCTGATGGTTAACGACTGACAGGATAGCGGAATAGTTGGGTTACATGTGAAACGAGATTTGCTTTTAACGTTAAAAATCATTAATAATAAATCCGATCAATAGGGTTGGGTTATCCTTACGGCTAAAATGAGCTTGATGGTTAATGAACTAATATCCTTTATGAAGATAACTTTTTTGAATGAATAAATAATTTTTTAAATCCTTTAATTCAGCCACTGCAATGACTTTGCAGGGGATTCCATTTATTAATACAAGCGTTGGCATTTCGATTTGAAACGGTGTATACGGCTGATAGAATGCTCACAACATAAGTTTGGTAGTAATGGATGCTATTATTTCTGTTGTATCATTTTTTTATTTCCTTTAAATTACTATCCATGGCCCAATCTTGTGAATCCGCATATAGAGCAAATGGGAAGAGACAAGGATTACCGGATCGACAATGACTACATTTTTCCGACAAACTTACAGTGCGAGAAATACAAAAAGATGCGATTGCATACCTGTACAGCCTGTATGTGGCCCCGACTTGACGTATGAACAAACTATTCCTTGCAATAGACCCAGGTTTTATCTGATACAAATAACCCGGAAAATTAAAGCCGCTTAAATCCTGTGATTTAAGCGGCTTTCCTGTTTTATCCCAGAAAGGTTGACTCAGGCCATTCTTTCCTGAATAGGTTTCAGCTGGTATGCCTTGTAAAAGAAGCGGTCTGCTTCATGCTGATCTGCCGCGAAATTTACCACCTCCACAATTTTTCCATCTTTAATTTTCCACAGCAGGCACCATAACATATCTACATTGTTGCCGTCTTCCCGGTTGCTCCAGCCGCGGTGGCAATCAATTACGTAGTCGTCATTTACGCCCAATACAATAGGATCCGCCTTGAATCCTGATTCGCTTAGCTTTGAGAAGTAGGCCAGGACTTCTGTGATACCTACTTTAGTACCACTCATGGGATGATGCCCGGGGATCGTCCATTTAACGTCTTCTGCCACGACTTCTTTCATCGCTTCAGCGTCAAACTTGCTATAGGCTTCAAAAAATTTACCGATAATTTCCAGATTAGGGTGTTGTTGGCTCATGGACAATGCTGTTTTTCAAAAAAATAAAGATCTGACAAATAGTGTCTCCCTGTATATGCACTTCCATGAAATCACACAAAAATGATATTGCCGGGAAGGCAACCGCTAACGGCATTATAGAATGGCATAAGCTACTCAATCCCTTTATTTGTGGAGCGCCTTTTGATGCCTCATCCATCATCAAAACAGCATACCACATGAATCAGCACAATAAAACAATACTGGAAAAGGCAAACGCGGCTGTCGCGGAAGGGGACAATGAGGGTTTTCTATTTTTCTGCACTGACGATGTGACATGGACATTTGTAGGCGACAGGATACTACAGGGGAAGGAAGCCGTTCGACAGTATATGGCAACAACCTATGTCGAGCCGCCAAAGTTCATGGTCGAAAACATAATTGCCGAAGGCGAGTTTGTGACAGCACTCGGCAAAATCAGTATGAAAAACGAAAACGGAGTAGAGGTCAATTACACCTACTGTGACGTCTGGCAGTTTCGTGACGGTAAAATGGCAGCGCTTAAGGCTTTTGTCATAGAGACCGGGTCATGATCCCCCGGGAACACACCGCTTTCCGAAAAAGCAAGAGCATCCGGACCAGCCGGATGCCCTTGTCCACTAGATAACTTGATAGCCTACTTACTGTATTCGTAACCAATATTACCTTTACTGGTGGTGGGCTGCTGATTACCGATATTGTAAATAGTGCTGGTGAAATTCACCTTTACCGGACGGCTGGCATTGTTATATTCATAAGTATTCTTCTGAACTGTTACAATGGAATCCTGTTTGCCGCTCAGGGTAACATACTGGATTTTTCTTGTTTCCAGTGGGTTTTGATCGCTGAACGCTTCATGTCCGGCGCCCTCCAACAAATAGCGCAGCAGCGGATGGGTGATATAAGTGGGGTGCTTATCGAAACCGGCCACCAACAATTGAGAAATCACCTTTGCTCCGTCAGTTACCGTTTCCTTATTGATGTTTTTCTGCTCATAGGAATACGCAGTAACAAACTTCAGATTGGCAACGCCACTTGTCACCGAGGTGACAGTAGCCAGCTTACCGCTATCATCATAGGTGTATTGTTCGTCTTCTTCCACCTTTCCTGTTTCCTGCTCGTAGCTTGTTTTCCTTGAGATATTTCCTTTAGCGTCCCATTCAAATTTGGTATTACCGGACAAACTAAATTTTCCGGCAGACAGGAAGTCAGGAGAATAATTCAACACTTTTTGCAGTTTACCGTTGGCGTCGTAAACAATAGAATCTTTTTCTGTTAACAGATTACCGGCATACTGGATAATCACAACAGGTTGCAGTTGCTGGTTGTAGCTGATCAGCTGAATGAGTCCGTTGCTGCCGCCAATATTGATACGGGTCAGCAGACCTGGAGCCGGAGCGGGTGTGGTAGGAGGATTTTTTCCACCCGTGCCGGTGCCGCTGCCGGATTCAGGCAAGGGGACCTTATTGCAGGCAGCTCCTGCCAGCAGCGCGACCGTCAACAGGGCCGTAAATAGTCTGGGCTGATTAATTCCTCGCTCCATTTTGCGATGTTTCATAAAATTGCAGTTTAGGTTTTTACTTAGACAAATGGTTTATTAATAGGGCAAAGGCGCCAATGCACAGTACAAAACAGGAAGCGCTGTTCTTCCTTCTCTGCTACTGGTTTCCGGTTTACACATGCAAAGAAAGAGAGAATACCTACCCGGCTATATGAATTTTGACCACCCTACCGGAATTGCTGATTAAAGTGCATAAATGCTATATGATCTGCGATAAAAGCGCGTTAAGTATTCTCAGAATCGCATCTAATTTGGTTTTTTTTTATTTTTTTGCACTAAAACAGACAGATGCCTAAGCCATTCTTCCTGATAAAAACCTGGCCTGTCATCCTCATTATCTGGGCAATGGACATGGGACTCACCTACCTACAAGTCCGTATGCAGGGGCTTCCCGACCGGGAGGCACTTCAGTTGGGGCTGATGGAGTCAGTCCCCGGTACGTTCATTACTTTTTTACTCTGCTACTGGCTGCTCCCCTTCTTTATAAAGCACCGGAAGATGCTTCTGTTCGCATTGCTGGCAGTGATCATCTGTCTCCTGACCAGTTTGATCACGGTGTATTTAAGTTTACCAACGTTATGCAACAGTGTCAGAAAAGTAATGGCAGCCCCGCAGACGTGTGGCTTACAGACCATGTTTCCCGGCCTCTTTATCGGGATGCTTTTCACCAGCGGAACGATCTGTGGTATCCGCTTTTACCAGGAATATGCTAAAACCCTGATTGATCACGAACAGCTCCGCACCACCCACCTGGAAGCAGAACTGACACTGCTGCGTGACCAGCTGAATCCACATTTTATGTTCAATATGATGAACAGTATTCATGTACTGATAGAAAGAGATGCCAAGCAGGCGGCAGACATGGTACTGGAATTCTCCGATATCTTGCGGTATCAGCTCTATGATGCCTCCAAACCAGCCATACCATTACAACAGGAGATCTTCTACCTGCAGAATTATGTTAATGTGGAAAATAAGCGACGCTGTAATGAACTGAAAGTAACCTGCAACTGGGAACCACATCTACCACTGTGTTACATCTCTCCGCTGATCCTTACACCCTTTGTAGAAAATGCCTTCAAACATGTGTCCCAGTTTACCGATCAACCTAACTTTATCCGTATAGATCTTTTAGTGGAAGAGAATACCCTCTTTTTTATCGTTAAAAACAGTAAAGAACAAAGCCCCTCCGGACCTGAAGGAACCTCGCCCCACAAAGGAATAGGACTGGCCAACGTACAAAAAAGACTGGCCCTCCTCTATCCGGACCAGCACATCCTGACAATAAAAGAAACAACAGACCAGTTTGTTGTTTACCTGGAAATAAAAATCAATGTTCTCTGATAATAAACTGCCGTATGGAAATCAAATGTATCATCGTTGACGACGAAGCACTCGCCCGGGAAGGATTAAAAAAATATATCAAAACATTTGACTTCCTGTCACTGGTTGCCACCGCCAATAATGTTGCATCAGCGCGGGAAACGCTGGAGACAACGCCCATAGACCTGATGTTCCTCGATATTAATATGCCCAAAGTGAGCGGGCTGCATCTGCTGGAAACACTGTCTACCCCGCCGATGACGATCCTGGTGACCGCCTACCCGGACTACGCACTGGAAGGCTTCCGCCTCAATGTACTCGACTATCTGCTGAAACCACTTTCCCTGCAACGTTTTACCCAATCGGTACTGAAAGCAAAGGATTATTTTTCCATGCGCCAACAGCCTGCCTCCACCCTCAATCCCCCTGTGAAGGACTACATCTTTGTAAAACACAAACAGGTATACGAAAAAGTGATGCTGTCTGACATCCTTTTCGTGGAAAGCATGCAGAACTATGTACTCATCCAAACTATCCATACTAAAATCATCGCCTACCTGACGTTTAAAAATGTAGAACAACAACTACCGGCAGATAGCTTCCTGAGAATACATAAATCCTATATTGTCAACCTTCATCAAATAAGTAAACTCGACAGCAATATGGTACAGGCAGGCGGACATACCCTTCCCGTAAGCCGCAGCCAGCGCGAATTACTGATGCAGGTGGTGAACAAACGGTTACTGAGCAAATAGGCCGTTACAACTTATCAACGTGGATAAAACGTATAGGGATATCATGGTTTCTTTTCTATCTTGCCAAAAATTGATATCTATGAACAGAAAACATCCATTTATCCTTTGTAGCCTGCTATTGTCCTATATCTATGCTGACGCTCAAACGCCGAACCTACAACTCGTCACAGAACAGGGAAGTACCACCACCAAGAGCATAGGCATCAGTAATGATCAAGGCCTAAACATAGGTGTTGACGCGTCAACAGGATATACGGTAAAGAGCCATTTTATAAGACCACTTAACGCCTCCTACAGAACTTTGCGCTTTGATTGCTCTTCTGTGGATGCCAATGGAGGATGGGAGTTTTACAACTCAGGCCTTAACACATCCTTAATGTATGTTAAACAAGGCGGAAATATAGGCATCGGTACCACTACCCCTCAAGCCAAATTAGAGGTACGTGGAGATATTAAATCTTCAACCGGAATTTTCCGCGCGCTCACGGGTACGCTGCCAAATGACACCCTGATGTCTTATGGATATAATCTGACAGTTGGCGACTATACTTCTCTTAAGGTAGCAGGAGCTGCTCCCAATAGTGCAGAAATCCGCCTTATGCAGAGCGGCAATGTAGGCATCGGTACTCAAAACCCTCAAGCCAAATTAGAGGTGCGTGGAGATATTAAATCTTCAACCGGAATTTTCCGCGCGCTCACGGGCACGCTGCCAAATGACACCCTGATGTCATATGGATATAATCTGACAGTTGGTGACTATACTTCCCTTAAGGTAGCTGGAGCTGCTCCCAATAATGCAGAAATCCGCCTTATGCAGAGCGGCAATGTAGGCATCGGTTCTCAAAACCCTCAAGCCAAATTAGAGGTGAACGGAGATGTTAAATCCTCAAGCGGTATTTTCCGCGCACTCACAGGCACGCTGCCGAATGACATCCTGATGTCTTATGGATATAATGTAACAGTTGGCGACTATACATCTCTTAAGGTAGCAGGAGCCACTCCCAATACAGCAGAAATCCGCCTTACGCAGAATGGGAACGTAGGCATCGGTACTCAAAACCCCCAGTCCAAACTGGCGGTGAATGGAATGATTACCGCAACAAGAGTCAAAGTAACCCAATCCGGATGGGCTGACTTCGTATTTCAAGATGGATACCGTCTGCCATCTTTAACAGAAACGGAGGCATTCATCAAGAAAAACAAACGTTTACCCGATATCCCATCAGAAGAACAGGTAAAAGCAAATGGCGTTGATGTCGGTGAAACCCAGGCCAAGCTGCTACAGAAAATAGAGGAACTCACTTTGCACCTGATCGAACTCAATAATAAAGTAACTGCCCAGCAACAATTGCTGATGGAACAAGGTAAAGAAATAGAAAGGTTAAAAAGATAAGATACAGACGATGATCCAGATCAGAGGCTCCGATCAGGGCCTCTGATCTGAAAACACACTACTTCGGGAGTAAAAATCCAAATGTAAAACTCGCTTCTATACCGGACAACAATGATTTCAACAAATAGAAGGAAACAGAACGGGTATGGTCAAACCTATAATCGATCACACCCGTGCGGCGGTCCACAGGCAGCGATTTATCCTTATTCTTAGGAATGATCACATGTTTCAGCATAAAAGATGGAAACTTTGCTATCTTTTTGGATTGCCCTTTTAATTTGTCCAAAACCAGGTTGTGATATTCTCCAACCACCTTTCCGGTGGCCTTTTCATCATTCAGGCTGAATTGAAATGATAAATTATTAAGCAGGCCCGATTCAATATGAAAATTACCCAGGTTTTCTGCTGATGAATTTAAGCTGGTAAGATCCAGGTTGTCAATCGCTCCACTGATATAATAATCTTTATCAGGTTTAAACGGCAAATAAACAGATGTCCTGATGACGCCTGAGCCCATTATAGCCCCTTCCACATGCAAGTCCATATGATCAGGATCGGATGGATTAGGGTGGCTGATAAGCGGAGACAAGGAAAGCTGAAATTTCTCTACCTTCAGTTTTCCCGTTTGTAACCCGTCTTTAGGAAACTCCTCATACAACAAGGTCGACGCCGACATCTTGAGATGGTGTACCCGGAAATGAATCGGAATGCTCTTCAGAAATGAAACCGGTAATGGTTTATATTGTAACACACGAGGTAACCTCCTGTCTCTGAAAATACAGATATTGCTTTCTTTTATCCATATTTGTTCAGCTATTACCTTCTGTTGAAGGCACCTGATAATATCCAGTTTGGTTATTGTTATCCCAGAGATGACAGCGTCAACAACATCTACCTGGTGGCCCACTTTTCGTCCTACCTCAAACTTGTCGTATTGCGGGCCAATCTTCACGGAAGCAGCCTGCAGCATCCCTTTCTGATCAACATCCAACTTCTTTATTTGAATATTCTGATAAGTACCGGAATTAACGGATTGAATATCAGTCAAGGCACAGGTAAGCGTTTTGAAATGAGTTTCACTATTATTGAAAAGACTATCTGTCATCCGGGCTTTCAGTTTACCCAACTCTATATCTCCATGTAGTTTCAATTCATCCCCTGTTGTTCCCTGATAGGTGATGTTAGCGTGATTTATCCTGAACAAATCTGTTTGTATAGATGAAATATCTTTTTTCAGGTCAATAAAAAGAAATGATCGCGACAGTGCTTTTTTTGACCCGATCTCTTCACTATAGATATCAAAATCCGGATGGTTAAAAATTATTTTTTCGGCCACCAGTTTTTTTTCAAACAATTGCCGGATATCCAATCCGAGAATAGTGACATCTGTAATATTTGCCGCTACATATAAGGGCTGATTATCTGTCCTTCTGAAAAATTCAGATTTGTTGTATTGCGGTATCAGCTTTATAGCATCTATCTGCGCTATTCCCCGGGGACTGTCTACCGTTATCCGCTTTATCATCACCGTATGAAAGGCATTCGGTATCGCATAATTAATTTCGGATAAGCTGCTTTTGATGGCCCCGAAATGAAAATTTTCTGTAGTGAATGCTTTCTTTACATCATTGATACTTATTTCATCCACACCGATATCCCCTCTTAGCAACAGCTTATTGGCGTGAACTGTATGTTCCCACACCCGGATATTGGTCAGTTCAAAATGCCTGACTGATATACTATTGAAAGGCATATTAGCGAACAGCGATTTCCGTGCAGTATCTGTTTTATTCATTAAGAACTGGTCCAGATTCAATTTTCCATTACTGAGTTTTAAATTATTGACAGAAAGTGTCCGGCGAAACAGCATCATCAGAAAATTAACCCCACTCAGTTCAACTTTTGAGAAACGAAGAACGTGTTGATGCCCAAGTTCATTACTATCTGGTATGTAATCTATGGTAAGACTATTCAATGCAAGTGACGAAGTGAACAGATTACTTTTGACAGATGAAAAACTAACTTTCAGCTCAGGAGAAAGATGCCGTAGTTTTTCACTAACGTTATGCTGAATGATACGATTAAAAATGAGGTTCGCAACAACGAGTACAAAGAGTATTCCGACGCCACCGTATATGAGCATCAACCACTTTCGGGGCATTTTAAACAATCTTTGCATCAGCCAAAATTACGTATTGTTTCTTAGCTGAATACGGCTCAATTTGCCTGTATCTTATACACCAAATGTTCAATATTCATCAATGAATACGCACTGCTGCTGACCTGCGAATACAGCTTCATGGAGAACACCCACTCCCCTCCTTTTTCTACCGGGTTATTAATGCCCTTCCATGTTTGTACCACCGTGTTCAAAGCAGCCGCCGTATTTGCTGATAATGTCTGATTAGGGTACAATCCAATCGGCAGGTACGTCACCAGTCCTTCATCCGCTTCACCGGAAGGCGGCACCAGTTCAAAACCATACCGTAGCTCAAAAGTTACTTTTTGCCCCGACATACCGCTTCCAAACAAGGCAGCAAAACATGCATTCAATGCATCAGTAAGAGTATTGCCCAATGAGTTGATATTAACACGCTTGCTGAAATTATTCAGCGGTGTAATGACACTGGGGGCAATAATGGTATCTGTCGTGAAAATGAAAGCCTGGTTAGTAGGTACGTTGTCCAGCAGGTTCTGGTTCCGCTGTACGTTCATTTGTGTACGTGCGTTCTGCACTGCCGCCAGATTCAGATCAGGCCATACAATTTTAAATACCGGCCAGGCCACGGGTGGAATAGCGATTTCCGCGGGCACCAGGTACGCCACAGCATTCTGTTGCGGGGCTTGCATCTCCAGCTTGATGAATAAACCGGTAGTGGGTATCTGCACATGCACTTCGGGCCAGGTATTGTTGGGGCCTGGCGTTGCATCCAGCCTGGTCAGTGTTAGCTCGTTCAGGTCATTATTTGCACGGTACGCTACCCTTGCATTAAATGAATAGCTGGCCTGGGATACCATCAAATCCTGCGGATGAGTATAGAAGTCTGAAGATTTCAACCGTGTAGACCAATACTCCGCCACATTAGCTGCCAGCGTGGCAAATGTGCCTACTGCGTTGGCAACACTGGCAGGGTCTTGTGTGCTCTCTTTATCAGTCAATGCCTGCAGCAGCCCCCACAGTTGATCAGCCACATTCATATACTGCGCAAGCTCTGTAAACAGGTCTCTCGGTTGTGTAGTCAACGCGTTCAGCTGATCGCCAGGGCTCAGGTTAAATTCTGCTTTTATCATCACATAATCCTGCTCCGCATGCTGGTGCGTGTATACAAATTCATAGTTCCACAAACCCAGCTTACTGGCGTCCTGCGTCCCATCGGGATAACTTTGTACCACCTGCTGCACTACTATTTTGGGCAGCTCAGGGAAGTTTCTCAACGGAATGGGCACGTCTACATTTCCGGGATCGGTGTCCTGCAAGGCCGCGGGCTTCGTGGCGCTGGTCAGCAATGGCGTAAATGTGAGCCAGTCTGATGCATTGTAGTTTTGCGGTACGTTATTGCTATTGATATTGAACTCAAGATTCGATAGGTTGTACACAAACGAGCCGGAAACATCTTTATGGAATGCCGGGTTGTCCAGCAGCAGCAGGAAGTTCACATAAGAAGCAGCCTTGGAGAGATCTGTTTTCGCCGCCATGATAGTGAGGCCCGGGACCGATCCGCCACCGGCGGTCTTAATATCTGCCTGCCCATACAGGTTGGCCGGTTTAAGGCCCAAGCTCTTTTGCCATGCTGAATCCACGGCGGAGTCGTACTGCACCAGTACAGATGCTTCGTAAGTATTGGCCAGGCTGATGCCCAGCATTTGTGTCATAGCATCTACAGCGCTGATGAGTGCCGGTTGTTTGCCGGGATCAGTGACGTCCAGCACAGTATTCAGTCCTGCCGCTATCCTGGGTATCATCGTAGCCTTGGCGTTCATGACCGTTTTCAGTTGGTCCCGGATAGCGGCATTGTTGTACACAGCCATGGCATAAGGGCCTGACAGGAAGCGGTCCATGTCTTCGAGGAACCTGCGTGCCCACAGTTCCACATCGATGCTTTGGTACGATATGTTCTGCGGTGTGCCGAGTGTTCCGTTGGTATTCAGTGGCGCCACCAGTACCGGACGGGTAACGAGGTTACTGTACAACGGCATCAGTGCAAAGAACCGCGGTTGTTTTTGACCATTAACAGTGGTAGCACCTTTGAGCGCAACACTTTTAATACCGTTATCATCAAATTCCACCTGCCACAAGTCCTGCACCACGCCGGTTATCTGGCCGGTGCCTAACCGCAGCTTGGGCAACGCTTTGATCATATCGTCTATGAACTGATTATAAGTGAGGCTGCCTTTGGCATCCTTGCTGTTTACCGGCGCCGGGAAATCAGATTCCGCCATTTCAACGGGCCCTATTCCATGCGGCGTTTCAAAACCCGGGTAAATGAGAGAAGCGGGACGCAACAGGCGGACAGCAACCTGCAGTGGACCAACAGGCACGGCATATGGCCCTCCCTCCCCGATGTTTACCGGGAAGTTCACCTGTGCCGGCGGCAGGAATGCCACTGCATGCTGTTTAAACAACATGGCAGTGGGATTGGCATTCACAATTTCATCGGCGCTTAATAATACTTTCGCTTCCGCAAAGCGGGTAATCAGGCTGTTGAACGTATCATTATCGGCAGTATTGATGCTAACGATCTTGCCTTCCGGGTCTGTAGCCTTCAATTCCACATTGGAGGCAATCAGGTTTTGAACTGCGGTATTGGCCAATGCAAACGCGGCGGCGCTCACATTGTATACATGCTGTATTGATTGCGGAGCAGTTGTTTGCGCCAATAACGCCGGCGGACACACGAACAATCCACCAGGATTCAGTTTGTTCGATTCTCCACCAATGGCGTTCACCATATCAGCCAGCGTGGCGGACGAAACCTGCTGTTGCAGTGATTTCAATACGGAGGCAAATGATGGATCAGTGCCTGTATTAACGGTGTAGTTTGTTCCGCTTACCGGTATCACGAGATCGATGTTCGGCATCAGCGTTCCCGGCGTATTCACATTCAGCGTAGCAAGCTGTTGGTCTGCGGCGCCAAGGGCAGTATTGAAGTTGAATCGTGCTGCGATGTCATTCAATGTATCAGCAGCAGCAACAGTATAAGGAACACGGAGCAAGGTGGTATCAGCGGGCCAGGACAGTGTGCCCGGAACAACAAACTTGCTGGAAACCGGCAACGCAAATCCGGGATTGGCCTTCAGCAACAACTCCATCGGGCATGCATACCGTTCTGCAAACTGTCTCAGCGTGTCGGCTGTATCGCTGGCTGTAATATTGGTAAAGTTCCCAAAATAAATCAAGGCTCCCGGATCAAACAGGTCTTTAGTGGTAAGATTGTTGGAAACAAGATCTGTCACACTTACACCGCTGTTGTTTTCGCTTAGTGTATTTTCTTTTTGGGCCACGTAGGTTGGTACGGTGAGCGACTTGTCCTTCGCCAATACGCCCTCGATGTCCTTGTACTGATCGGCCAGCGCCTCTACCGTAATATTGACCCCTGCATTAGCAAACAGGGCTATTACTTTATTGAAGCTGTTGTTGACCACATCCACTGTCACCACTACTTCTGTATCATCGTCTACCTCTACCGCAAATTCAAATCCTTCCTGCAAAATGGGCTGTCCACTGTTCACGGTGGACAGATCGCTCACCCTGGTGTAATTGTCAGTAGCCAGTGTTTGCATACTGTGTGTAGGATAGGATGCGCCCGTACTGATTGTTTTAGCAGGAATAGTGAGCACGGCGCCTATCTTCAGCAGCTGTGTATCGTTATTAGTCAGCAGCGCAGCCGGAGCAGGAGCAGGCCAGCCCTTGGGCGGCAGTGCTGCCATGTCGGTAATAGATAAATGCTCTACAAATGGATAATATGCCGGTACAACCGGTAAGGTGCTGCCAAACAGTTCATCCACCAAAGTATCTGCATTGGCCATTGCCAGCTCCGCGTAACGCACCCCGTATTTTGTAATGATGTCGCCCGGTGTAGCGCAACCTACAGGTTTTGCAGATGACAACATACCCAGACTGTATGTTACCGCGTATGATCCGGCAGCGAACCTCCACAGCGGGTTAATATCTATCTGTACCCCTTTGTTACCGTAGTCAGGATCAGCAATAAAATTGAGTGAGGACACCAGCCATGCATTCATACCCGGCTGTATCAGTTGATAATAAGACTGGCCGTATTTCTGTTGCTGTTGCGTAATCTGGTCCTTGTTCACGTCCCCGCTTTGGGATGGTGACGGCATCAATTCGGAAGGCCTGGGAGCCACCACTGCGGTGAGTTGTGCATTGCTGTTTACCTTTTGTACGGTAAAATATCTTGCCGTTGACGGCCAGTCACCAACGCCGACCATATTATCCGTATACCCTACCTTGATAGGCGTTGTGCCCTGTCCGGTGCCATTAGCGCCGGTCCTGTTGCCTAACACATCACCAAAGCCAAACACAAAATTGGCGGTGGGCAGGGTTGCCTCTGTACCGAATCCCTGGTAAGGATCATCCTTTGATGGTGGCAGACCATTCACTTCAGGAGCCGCCAGCTGGGTACCGGGTTTTATAAACCTTGATACCGGCATCACCTGTGAGTATTGCCAGTATGGTTTTTCCGGTTCATCCTGCAATATACCTGCTGCTTTGGCCTTTCGGTATGCGCGTGCTTTTTGCCAGGGTGCTGACTGCACACCGTCTGAAGGATCAGGTACGACGGGCATGCCTGACGGCTGCGCCTCAAACGGCGAACCCGCTTGTGATGCCACACTGAATGCCATCAGGCTGTACATGGTCTTCAGCAGTTTCTCTTTATCGTCCAGTGTAAGCGTATCGGGATTTTTTGTAAGGAATTCAAAGCCCACATTGCCCGGCGGCACCAGTGCCTGCGTAACGGTCTCTGATGGATCGGTGCTTCCATTGCTTTCGATGTAAATAGACAATTGTGCGCTGTCTGCTCCCGGACCTATCAAGGCACAGTTGTTGAATGGCAGCAGGCTGCGGCCATTAGGAGCTACCGCCTGTTGTGTGCCTGCAATGACCAGTAACTGCAGCACGATATTTCCCTGCTGGTCAAAAGCACTGCCAGGCAGCTTCACACCGGGACTGAAATAGTAACCTGTTCCCCCTACCACGCTTCCTTCCCACAATAACACGAGGAAGTTAGCCAGTGACGACATGGACGCAAAGTATCCCGGGTCAGGCACAGGGCCTTCCGGCGCGTCCATCAGCAGCGAAGGCGGCATAGAGATGGTGGATAAATTTGTTTTTACCAGGAATGCTTTGGCCGGGTCATTGGCCAGCACCGTTAAACCGGCCGTGTTGGTAGCATCCGGGGCGGGAGACAGCAACAGGTACGCAACCGTTTTGTCGCCCGGAGCCTGCGACTGTAACCAGCTGCTGAGCAGCAGCAGCTCATCTCTTTTATCAGTATCAACACCAATTAAACTGAATTGGGTTGACTCATCATCCAGCCGCTTCATCTTGAACGGAATGATAGCGCCAAATGTACTGTTATCAAGTTGGATGGCCTCATTCCCCGCAGGCGAACCTTGTTGGGTGGCCAGTATTTCATATTGTGTGGCCACGCGGGCCAGCGCTTTGTCAATCAGATCTGGCGGAAGCATCCACAGGCCCGGATTACCAGTCACATTTGGCTGGCCCTGTACCTGCGGAATGGGCAACGTTACCGGTGACTGCAACTCTATACGATGTTCCAATCCATATGTACGTGGCACCGTTCCTTTTATCTGCATGGCTGAAGGCGCCGTAAGCGTGGGTGGCACCGCCACGACAGATAGTCCCGTTGCCGGCGATGCATCCAGTATATTCTGATTGGTATAGCTGTAATTAAGTGTGGTGGTGGTTGCCGTAAGCAACACCATCCCGACTTTGAAAGTATTTTCATTCAGGCCGGGATTGTACGTAAGCAGGTTGGGATAAGTTTGCTCCAACTGCGCCAATGTCTGCCCTGCTTGTACAGTGATGGAACTGAACAGTTCAATCCAGGATTGTTCTGAAGAAAGTATCAGGGAAAGTGCGGTGTCCGCAGGCTGGTCCTTGTTGACCGCAACGCTGAACTGCTGACCGGTAAGATCGTACAAAGGCAATGGTGTAGCGGGGTCCGCCACTACATGGCCCTGGTCTTCTTTGAGGCCCGGCAGCCGCAGGCCCGACATGAGCATGCGTGATGATTGGTTGACGATGCTGGCAAAGCTATCACCTGTCAGTATTGCATTAATCAGTACATCGATGTCCTGTGCGGGCAGGTGTTTTACCAGCAATATGGTGTCTTTGGCAAACAAGCCAGGCACTTTTTTGAGCCTTGTAGCCGCATCTGTCACGGGCAAACCATAGGTATTACTCAGCACAGTAAAGTTCAACGTACCCTGATCAAATACGGCGGTTTTCGCATTGGGCACTGTAATGGAAGCCACCAGCGCCAGTATATTGGCCGGCCCGATCCAAATGGCCACGTTTGTCCAGTTGTAGGTCCATATGCCGGTAGCAGGAGACAACGGGTTGGTGTTGGTCCAGCTTGCATCTATGATCAATTGCCGGGTAAGTGATTCGATGGTGGACCCAGCCTCTACTATCACTCCCTGCTGCGCCGGAATGTTCCAGCTTTGCGCGCCGGCAGCTGTTACCGCTGCCCTGAAGGCAGGCCATTGCGGCACACCGGGCGGCGTTGTGGTACTGAAGTCCTGCTGGAACGCCAATGCAAACCCGATGCGTTCCAGGGTGTCACCAGCTATCGTCGTATAGCTGTTGGTGTTACCTGCATCTTTGTAAGCAATGTGGTAGGCGTTGGGCACTGACAAAGAATGGCCCGGCGGCAATTCCACCGTGGCCGGAACAGGCTGACTGGGGAACAATGTATCCAGCAATGGCTTGTTTAGTTCCGCGATGACCTGGGCGTACCAGTTAGCCATTTCAGGCAGCGGCGTGTCTATTAATATCGTAAGGTCGATATAGCGTACAAAGAAAGCTCCTGCCGTGCGTAGTTGCACGAAATCAGCAGGCGCGTTCTCAAATGTGCGTTGCGGCAGGTCAAATTTAGCACCGGCCTTCAGTATATTGTTACCTGATGAAAGACCAGGGAATGCCGGATCATGGTAACCGAGCATGTCGGCAACGGATGATACCTGGAACAGCGTGGCGATACTGTTTAACGTTTCATCCGTGGCGGCCTGGTGCACCAATGTGCCCAACACACATTGATTAATGCTGAAAGGTTTGTCTGCATTGTCCAGCCCCAGTATTTCAGGCGCTACGCCCAGTATAACATTGATGCTGGTGCCCACATCGCTGTCTCTCAGTATTGCAGGCAGCGTAGCATTCAGGAACAGCAGCTCTTCCGGCGTAGCGCCGAGGTGTTCGGCAACGCTTTCAACGGTATCTCCGGAGCAGATGATATATACAACGGTTGCCGTGGGCAAGGAAGCTGCTACCTGTTCCAGGTTTTGCACAACACCCTGTATATCCTGTACGGTAACAGTGGTGTTATCAAGATGTTTCTGCATTTCCTGCACACCGTTCTGTATCACCATCAGGCAGAAATCACGGAACATGAAGCTGGTGAATGATTCGTATTTAGCAGGATTGTCTTCTGAAGGCCTGCCGCCGGTTTCATCGCCTACCGGGAAGTATGCACCCAGCAGTTTTGAAATCTCCCATTCATACCATGGGCCGATTTTATTTTTTGTATTAAAATCGATATTACCTCCTTGCGGTGAGGTCCAGCTCAGGAATGGGGGCATGGGTAATACCATCGCCGATTTCTCATCGGGACGGGGATCGGTATCACCACTGATCCATAAATTGATATTGGTGCTGAAGAAGGTGGCCAGGTCTGTAATGGAAAGCCCGCTCGTCATAGTATCGGGCATGTCCAGCTGCTCCAGCAATAATTGTATTTGTCCTGCTGTAATGTTATTGCCTTCTCCGGCATCACGTGGCAAAGCGTTGATCGTGTATAACAGCAGTCCCTGTGTTAAAATATCCGCTGCCAGGAGGCTGGTGTCATTATCATTGGCAGTCATGCCGCTGTGGGCAGAGCTGCGTATAGCACATGTCGCGGCGTCCGTTGCGGTGGGCGACATGCCTGTATCGGCAAACAATACAAAGGCGCTTCTGTAATTAGGATTGGTATTATCAGGAATAGTATCATTCCAGTTCACCGGCACGTCGGCCACGGTAAATGCCGGCAGCAGTGTCAGGTGTGCTTTGCGCGGGGAATCTCCAAACACTTTATCACCAGGCTTCCAGTTCAGCACATAACCACTATCGACATCTCCCACGACGACACCCAATGCCCGCATACGTTTCACTGCTACATCATGCGTAACACGCATCGCTTTCAATCGGCGGTACTTGTTGTTTCTTAAATAGAAATTTTGCTTCGAGCGGTATGCCACCGGCACATGCCCTTGTGATGCCAGCAGGGACTTTGAGCTGCCGTTATTATTGCTGAGTATCCACGGTGTTGGCTGTGCGGAACCTATTACAAATTGTATTTCCAGCTTTACACTGAAAGAGAAATGAATTCTGATGAACAATATTTTTATGGATGCCTTTGCGCTTACGGCCGCTGTCAGCGTAATAAGCATAGGCTGGCAGCTCTCGTAAATAATGCTGATCTGTGCATAAGCTTCCAGTGTCACGGAGACCTTCACCACGGCAAAATCCACGGAGCCATATATCTTGCCGTACAAGGCAGCTACGCCCTGGCATTTGAAATACGTCACGGAAGCGGAACCGTTGCTGCTGGGGTTGAACCAGGCCAGCACTCCCTGGAATATCACCTGTAGTTCTACATACGCTCCTCCGGAGAGTATGCCAGCCCGTATTTCACGGCCTACGCCTGCTGCTATGCCGATGCCAAGTTCTATCACCGGTGAAAAGGTGCCATTTGAAATACGCGGCACCTGCGTAGAGGTGTCACCGTTAAGCAGCCCGAAATAAAAACCGCCCCGGCCAATGAAAATATAGGCCTGCAGGCTGAAAGAACGGGCAAAGTTCCGGTTGTAAGGGAAACCAAGGTCTATTTTAAAATTGCCATTGGTATAAATCTCTATTACTACAATTCCAAGTGTAATGGTCACTACTCCCAGTTGAATAGTGCGGAACATATCAGGCACCTGGAATTCTATGCGGAACATCCCTATTTCATCCGTAATTTTTTTATAGAGTATTTCAAACTTCAGCCCGGCCAGTGCTCCTGCACGTTCTCCGCCCAGCGCAATGGAGAGACCGTACAGTTTGGGATCGTTGAAAATAAATCCCAGGTCTACAGTGTTCATCAGCGTCACGTCGAGACCAATGAGCCATTGGCTTTCCGCTGAGTATTCCATAGTATCGGGCATAGGACTGCCTTCACTTGGCGGCGGTGTCATGTCTTTTCTCAGCTTGGCGATGCTCTCCGCAACTGTATTGGGTGTATCCCCCATGAAAGTAACACGTTGTCCCAGGCCCAGATAACGCAGGTCTATCAGGCTCTGACCCTGTCCCGGAACTGAAGGCGGGGGATCATTCACCACATCCCAGCTCAACGGTTTATCATCTGTATAACGCTGGCCCATGAAGCTGCCGGTCAAAATCATGTCGACTTTTCCCTGGCCGCTTTGCCTGCTGTAGCGTACGCCTATGGAGTCCAGCTGTGCTATGACCAGGTCAACTTTCGCATTGAATACAAATTCAACAATGTTTTCTTTAGGGTCAATGGTCAGCACGAAGCGGGAGAGGTCTATTTGTTTCAGCACGTCCCATGGGGAATCCAGCTTGAAGCCGAGAGTAGGCGCAGCGAGATTGACGAGGTATTCCAGGATATCGCCGAGCGTTACGCCGCCGAGCTGCAATGACACTACCTGATGGCGGTTATTTTGTTCACCGCGCCAGGAAGTGGTGGCCTGCAACCATATATTATCGAATTCTACTTTAAAAAGATAAGTGGCTTCCGGTACGCCAAAGGTGAGGGCTGCGGTGAGCCTGATCTTGTTTACGCTGAACATGCCGCTGATCTTGCCCGTAGCTTTGTCCGAGGTAGCAGGCTTCTGCATATCAATACTGGCGGAAGCATTTATTTTCAGCTGAGTATCGAAAATGGTGGGTTCCCAGCGGGCGGAAATAGTGGCGCCGAACGTATAAGAAGGTTTCACTACCTGAACACCGTCTTTTTTAGAGCCGGTCACAAACGTAGCATACAGCCGGTCGACCAGGAGATCGGGTATCCAGTCAGGTTTCGTATGTCCTTCGCCGTAAATAAACCGCTGTACCAGGTCTACCAGGTCGATGTAAGTGCCTTCATACAATTTGCCACTGAGCGTCCATCCCTGTGGTGTTTCCGGGTCTTGTACAGGGTATTCCGCTGAAATAAGGAAGCGCGGCAGATTGTAATTATCTGGTGATCCTTGCTTCAGATAAAATACCCCGCTCAAGCTACCCGATATTTTTCCGTTGTTCAACGCGATGTCAAATTCCATACCCTCCACCAGTATCGTGGCGATAAAAAGATTGATCTCCCAACCTTGTACCGCATCAGGATGTGCGGGATCGCCGAAGAAGATGCCTGCGGTAGCGAAATAATTCTGGCCCAGCGGGTCTGCTGAAAATTTCAGCTTGGTCACATTCATCTTTTGCAGGCCGGTAGATGGGCCGGAGCTGCCAAAGAAATAAGCAAATGCACTGCCGATGGGAATGTAGCTGTCTTTTGCCAGCGTGCCGTTAATGATCAAATTCGGCAGCGACATGTTAAGGTCGAACGACACTGTTTGATCATCCAGCACCACCAATTCTTTACGGCTGTTGGGATCGTAGGGAGACGGCGGAATTACTATTACCGTGGAACCTTTTGATCCAAAGTTCATGGTACCGAACACGCTGCCGGTAACCACATGCTCTTTTACATAATCGCCGCTATCGTTCAGCACTTCTGACCAGGTCCACACCCAATGGGTCCCGACCTTACTGATAGTCACAAATGGCACAGGCGGGTCCCAGGTCTTGTCTGACCGTATAGTCATGCCGAATGCGTTCAGCGAAAATACCGGGAACTGGTCAGTGCCGCTGTTCAGCAGGTCCATATCCACTTCCGCTATATAGAAATCACTCAGCACGGGGAAGTTCATCGGGATGGGCAGGTCAACACCGAAAATACCGACCAGCTCTGCCAGTCCCTGCACCAGTGAGGCGGTTTCTTTTTTAAACAGTACAACGAAGTTCCATACATCGTTGGTAGAAAGGATAATCGTTTGGATGCGCCCCTGTATTTTACCGATGGCAAAATCTCCATACAGATATACCGTCGAGAAGGCAGTTATACCAGGTTGTGGCGGCGTGAGCGAGGCTATGACGAAATTAAGACCGGGGTTGATGAGCGCTATGGGTTGAGGTCCCTGTACGCCCGGTTCACTGGCAGCATCTATCACGGTGGCGCTGCCGGTGGCGTTGATGTCCATCAGCGGGTAAGTACGGTTAGCATCAGGCATAGTAACGGTGCCGGATATCCGAAGTGGCCACGGCCCTATCATGGGCGTTTTGTCCAACAAATATTTTTTATCAGGCTGATTTTCATCGGGCAGTAACAGGAAGCCCGTAAGTGACAGGGAAGTGGCGCCGCTGGCGCCTGAGAACTCCGCCGAGCCCACCTTCATATCTGTCAGTATCGAATCGTACCAGGTAACGCCTTCCACAATGGCTGGTACCTGCATTTTAGTTGGTGGCAGTGGCGAGAAGAAATTTGAAAACACCCAATCAGTCTTTACTGCGAGTGCCAGTGAAAAGACATTTCCTTCCTGTACGTATCGCATGGTAGCAATAACAGGGTAAGCAGTGCTGCCGGTAAAGGAACCACTGCCGGTTAACTGCACGCTGGTACCACTGGGCAACATGATGAGCTCTACATTGGTAAGAATATAGCTAGACTTGATGCCAAACAAACCCATGACAGGCACCAGTCCCGAGAGATCGGTGGAATTATTGGCTGTTGTCCACAGGTCAATGGAATTATTGCTGATAGCAGCATTTAGGGCCTTATATACACTGGTAGCGCTCATGGTTCAACCGGGGTTTAATAGAATTGTTGCAGGCGTTGAAATTGCAGAGGGGACGTGGCCGGCCGCCGGGCGGGGTTGTTTTTTGTTCTGACCGTCACTGGTGATGGTTTGCTTTCTTTTCCGGCAATTTCATTTCCATCTTTATCAAATTCCCATACAGCCCTTCTTTCCAGCGGGCCGCCGGGTTGAATGGCCAAACCCACAGGGCCGCTTGTAAATATTGTAAGCGGCAGGCTAAGATCGGCATATCCCCCTACAAGACACTCGCCATCCGAGAGTCCATCCCATTGCCAGCAGGCGTGCGGATTAATTACTTCCGCAACTTTGGTGGTTTTATTGGTGTGAACGCCATCCGACTCTTCGCATTTGTCATTACCCAGGTTATAGGAATAGACCAGAAACGGATTAGTATACCTGGTGGTAAAGGTACAGGTGGTAGAATCAAAAGACCACACCGAATCACGGTATAGGAAATCTCCGGTTGTCTTACCTGTTTTTTTCTTCTTTGTTGGGGGAGGGGTATTGTTCTTTATCTCGATATCTATATCCACGTATGCATTCAGCCGGTGGGTATTTTTTTGTTTCAGCCTCGCGTCCCGAAGGAACGGCTCCTTCAGGGTAGGCAGGAATGCACTCATCAACATCATAGATGGGTGCCTGTGCTTTTCAAAAGCGCTGGCAGTAAGTATCCTTGATTTGAGAAGTTTAGCAAATGTATCCACCACTTTCACCGCTGCAGCGCTGGGATCTTTAGTCCGGGGCACGCCATAGGCTGTTGCCCTGCTGCCATGGTGTGGCAGCGTGGTCATTTCGTTCTTATTAAAGACTGTTGTCCCTTTAAAAAGTTGATTGGTTACCGCCATAGTCACACTGGTAGCATCACCACAAATAACATACGACACGCCGGCATAATATAATCCACAAATGATGGACACTCGGTTTTTTTCCTCAGCTTTTGACCCCCACAAATCTTCATCATTTGAATCCCAATCCGGATCGTTCGACAATACATTAGCGACAACAGCATATATTTTAACAGCTTTATCACTGCTCTCCCACAGCGGCGAACCTATAAATTTGCCGGTCTTTTTGGCATAATTGGTTTTATAGCTGCCCGGGCTAAAAATATCCTTTTTCGTGCAATACCCGTTTGTCTGAAGATCATCGAGGATATTGACATAGGATTTTTCATATTGGTCATAATCGCCGCCATAGACCACCTTTTTGACAACAGGTTTCTTTGAGGACGGGATCAAATCCAGTACATCCTGGGTCAGGCTGATATGATCTTTATCGCTGTGCGAAAAAATAATACAATCAAATGCAGGTTTGGCCATCGACGCCACCCTGGTAGCAATGTATTGCAGGTTGGTAGGCGTGTCGTCGCTTTTTTTGTCACTCCCGCAATCCATCATAACGGTGTGGATCAATTTGGCTTTCGAACTGTCATCATACACTTCCAGGAAGGTACACTGGCCCTGGCCAACGTCCACGACTGTCAGTACTATAAATCCTGTTGCCATATTTTACTGATTTTGAGGTTATGCCACTGGCGGTGTGCGTCTGCCGGTTTCAAGGCGGCGCTGCACCGGATCGGTAATAGCGTTTGGTTTTTTATTGGTGCCACTGTCATACGCCGCGTACCAGCCCAATGATCCTTTAGGGTTCCCCGGCTGGCCGAACAATATGATGTTATTGTTTCCCGGCGGGAAACTCCATAACAATACAGACACCGAGAAATTGCGCAGGCGCAACAAGTATCCCAGCTTATTATCCTTGGTCTGATACGTTTCAAACTGAAAATTCCTGAAACCGATCTTCAAAACACCCTGCACGGGAAAACTACCTGCAATAGCATTAATACCGGGAAGCTTCAATCCCATATAAACCGCTATCCCGTCCGCTCCCCCACCCAACGACCAGGCGGCCAGGATGGATATTTTGAAGCTCACACTGCCGGTCAATGCCCCGAATGTTCCCAGGTCCAGCGTAAACACAAGACCATACCACGAAGGCTTCATCGGTGTTTGATCGATGGGCGCTGAAACAGACGTATAACCCATGTCTTCCGGGGTTTGTCCACTGGGCGGATCCCCTTCTTCCGACAAATCCGGACTCGCTATCAATGCACTAACGGTCAGTGGAAAATTATTGATCAAAGAAGATGGCCTGGCTAGGCTGGCCGTCATATCAAAAGCTGTATTAGCCTCGCGGACCGTAAATGTCTGGTCTCCAGGCGCAGTCATTAAGAACTGCATATCTATGCTTAGTCCGCTATAACGCAGATAGTAATTCGCATTGGTATCTTCCCCGGGACCAAAGGAGAAAAGATCAAATCCTTCAATCAGCACAAACTTCAGGTTGCCTGAAAGAATGAAAGTGGTGAGCACTTCCGTAGGATTGGCCTTGTTACCGCCATTCACCAGTTGCACAGACAGCACTTCAATGGAAGTAAGTGCCGAGCCACCACTTGACAGAAAAACATTCTCGCCTGTCAATGCAAATGAATAGCTGGGCGCGCCACCCACCCGCTGGTAAGAGCCGTCAATGATAAGGTTATTGCCTCGTGCGGCTATTTGTTTGCTGAGCGGTGTGCCCAGCATTTGGTTCAGCATCAGTTCCACCTGAGCGGAAAAATCAGCCAGTGCCGCGTTGGCAAAACGCACCAGCAGGATCATGGTTTTGAAACCGAATGGAATGGTTTCATCGGAATACAGGTCAACAGGATCGTTATAGTTGATCAACCCAAACGCCGCGGTTTGTTCCAGTTTAGGCATACCATTCTCCACACTGAAAGGTGTTTGTGAAAAACCGATATGATGTGCATAAAATTGTTTGAGGTCTATGCCTGCCGTAAGAAACTTCAGTTCATCCGGCATTTCAGCAATATCTGTCGGCGCATTCAGGAACAGGAAGCCGTTCCAGTTCGGATCATTTACCACCGTGTTATAAAATAGTTTCAGCGCGTCGGAGGCATCGGGTTCAGCGGCGGCTTTGAACATGTTCACCAGCACGGCCTGCGTGGCAGCCAGCGTACTGTCCTTACGCACCGCCACTTCCGGCCAGAGCCAGCTGCTGGTGTCATTGGCGAGGTCCAGCAGCGTGCGGTTGCAGAACTTACCGATCATAATGGTAGGACTGGCAGCATCGGTACGCCATGACCTTGGCGAGAGCTGGAATACCCATCCATCCATTTCTACTTTCAGGATGCCTGCTATCTTTAAAAAGTCAGGGAGATATTGTACGGTGGCCGCAGTGCCAATACATGCCACAAAATCTTTTTCTGTTTCAAAGGGTTGTGTTTTACCCACCAAAGTTTGGTATACTGCATCGATGATGTTTTGCGGAACACCCATTGCCAGCAGGTATGGCTTTTCTCCATCTGTTAACATGTAACGTACCGAAGTGCCCATCATCAGCTCATCTACATTAGCCGCCACGAAAAACAACTGGTTACTTTGCAGCACCTGCTTGAACTTCCCTTGCACCGCGCTCAGGTCTACCCTGGGATATTCCGTGCCAGGCATATTGCCGAGTATCAGTCCGTCGTAGTCGTTATAGTCTGGTGTCAACTCCGCCACCATTCCCTGTGGTGTAACACCCAGTGGATCGTTGACAGCGCGAATACGGCGTGAAGGCATCTCGTTGTTGGGCGGAGTACCATAATCTTTCCCGAGGCAGTAGCTCCGGTAAGGGGCAAGACTGGCATTTTCCATTCCGGATGCCACTAACACATCTGTACCGGCAAGTCCGGCATAAACACCGGAAGGAAATACCGGCGGCCGCTGTCCTGCATTATAATAGAGTGTGTACGCAGGTATGGGATTGTAATCAAGCACATTGTCTGCACGCTGCTCCCGGTTGGAGAACACAGGCGCCTGTTGCGGCTGCGCAAAATACACCGGCCTGGTTCCCTGGTTGTTCACGGCCAGCACCGTTAAGTGCGATGTGGTGGCCGCATCTGTCAGTGCCTCAGCTACATTGGGCGCCACGTTTTTATTCTTTCCGGGCGGCGGAATGTAGGCAGGCTTGCCGCCTTCGAACGCTATCATGTAGTTGCTATTGCCCAGGTTGGCATACTCCAGCCCGGAGAGGCCCAGCAGCAATTGGTCTGTAACAACCGTATTGGTATTGGAGGCGGACGCATTCTCCGGTGGTTTTACCGTTACCTGGAATGCGCCATCAGGACTGAAGTGGTACCGCAATCCTGCATCGGGGGATTCGGTTTGCACCGGGCATGCTCCTATTACAAACCGTGCATCCGGTATGGCCCCGCTGCCGGCCAACGGTGTTAACTGAATGGTGTAACCCCGTGTGGTGCGCAGATAACTATCGAGTATAAGTGAGGCGTTGCCGCCTGGCGGGAACAGGCTTAACGCCGTGCGGCTTGGCTCCTGCAGATAAAGCGGGTCAAACAGCAGTCCCAGGTTCAACGTGTCTTTTTGCCTGTTGAATACAGGCATGAACACCATTTGTGTATAGTCACTATCAGGGAGATCTGTTTCTTCTGTCGGTGCTGCTCCATACAACAGCCCAATGTTTAACGCGCTCCACACGCCGGCAAAATCAGGATTGGATGGGCGCGGGATATTCATTTCGCTATTAAATGCACCCAGTGCCGGCCCGGTGAAGCTCATAGTAGCCGATCCGAATGCATAACCGCCTTCCGGCCCGTCGAGACTGCCACCTGTGGTGAATTGTATGCCGCCGCCATTGGCATCGGCGATATATGTTAACGCGTTCAAACCTGCAATGGTCAACTGGTAGGCGCCAAACAGGAATGATACAGTACGTGTAAGCGTCCACGTTATATCGGGTGCACTGCCTGCTGGTTCAGCAAGGCCCGAAGTGGTTTGCCACCTTAAATAGGGTTTGTCTGCATTCATGATCCATACAAAGCGCACTACATTGGGAGGCCCCAGGCTGGGGCGCAACTGCTCCAGTTCCTGTACAAACAATGCAAAATCAGCGGGCTTTTTATCAAGGAATAAATAGAACCCGCCGCTCACATCCTGCCACACCGCGGTGGTGCTGGCGTTTGCACCAAGATTACTGGATGTGGTGGCAAAATAGCCGGCCCAATAATCCGGTGCATTGCCTATAGGCAATGTAGATAGCTCATATAACAATAATGAGCCTACCTGGTTAAATACGGGAGCGCTCATGAACCGGTTTTATCAGTGAATACCTGGTCGCCGGGCAGTAACGGTACTGACATTGCATTCAGCCCATTACCCATGGCATACGTTGAAAGTCCATTCCAGTCAACACGTAATTCCAGCAGTGGGCCCGATGAGGCCGAACCGGTAGGATCAGTCATGGCTGCTGTAACGGACCTGTATACACGAAGGTTATTAAACAGTCCCGAGGTGGCCGCCGGCAGCATGTTCAACTGCTCCAGCAGGTTACTCAGTGTAGCGCCTGCCGGCACAAGCCGTTCCACCCCGTTCACCATCACTTTTATCATGACCTGCACTATTGTCCTGCCGCGGAAATAAGCGGTAGGCGTGGTGGAAGGGTTGACGTTTGTATTCTGCAGGTCGGCGTATTTCCCTGCGGCCACCAGTGTAAAGTTGGACTGGGTGGAATTCGTTCCTTGTCCCCAGGCCGGGTTGATGGCAGATGGAAAATACAGCCGGTAGAATGGCTGAATGAATTGTGAATAGTAGAGATCAACCGCGCCTGCAAGTCCGGCCTGTGTATAACCGGTGCTCAACGCCGGAATGCTCACATTGAGCGCGCCCAACGAAGAAAGCGTACTGAGGAACGCATCAAAGCCGGTGCGCCAGTTGCCGCCTGCATTGTAGCTGCCAATCTCAAAATCCAGCGGGGCGCCGGGACCGTACCCATTGATCCATGTCGGTACGCTGCCCGGAATATTGACGTAATCACTTGCCGTTACTCTCAATATCATTCCCGGCCGCAGATCGATATAACCTGCCCCGGCATTGGTAGTAGTTGAAAAACCGAAGTTGTAATACAATTGCTCCGCAAATGTCTGTGGCATTGCACAGGCAATAGCCGATTGTACCAGGGCAATACCGTAACCGGTGGCGCCAGGAACACCGCCTACCGGAGGTTTCTCTACATCTTTCAGAAAAGTAACATAAGCCTGTTGCAGCTGTGCCCTTATGGCAACTGTATTAAATGTCCATACAGCAGCACTTCCCGCTATCGTTAGCTTGTATGGCAGCGAGGGGACTCCTGAAGGTTCAATCTTAAACGGACCTGATTCGATAGCTACATTACCCAGTGCGCCGGCAGTGCTGCCCAGTTCAGGCAGATACAGGGTAATTACCTGTGCCGGCGGATTGGCGGTAGCAGACCCCAGCGCATTCACAGCCTGCGCAATGTACGCATAAGGATAAGCCGTAGCCGATGGCTGCTGGCTCACGTATATGCCGGTACTGAACAATGCACCCCTCGCTCCTCTCAGCGCGGTACCATCTATTGTCACCGGTTGTACATAAGCGGTATACACCCTGTTGGGTTCGGGTGTAATGGTAAAGGAAGCGGAGGTCTGGCTCACGGTACCGGTGTAAACGTTCTTGTTCAACTCATCATACACAAAAACCTTGTAGCTCAAAGCGTCTGGTACAGCAGCCCACTCCATACTCACGTTGCTTCCATTATACCTTACCCATGATATATCGGCCACGCTGGTAGGTATGTATGTCAGTCCCGACGGAGGCCCGGTAAGCACAACACCGTTTGCTGCACCATTTGCCTGTACCGTATAACCCATTTGCGCACCGGTGACAAGCGCCTGTGGCAATGGATAGGAAGTAGTGCCAATGTCTTTATGTGAGGTGCCGTCTGTAAAAATTACGGTGTAGGTAGTGGCGGTATCAACAGCAGCCCAGTTCAGTGTAGATATATTGGTGAGAGGATCAGCACTTACCTGTTTTATTGCCGGTGCTTTTAAAATAGGCGTGGCACTTGTGCCGCTGGCCATGCTTGTATCCGGTTGTAACACCACAGGCCCCAATGCTATGCCTACCATGACACTAATGCTTCCTGTATCAGGAACAGCGATGTCTGAAAGTGCCATCGCCGAGCTTCTGGCTGTTGTTTCACTGCCACGGCCAATAACGGTCCCGCCAGCAATCACTGTCAGGCGATACCCTACCGGCATCGTATTGCCAGCCGGAATTTGCGGTGCATTCCAGGTGGCGGCCACCTGGTTCTGCGTAGTGGTGAGTGATGCCAGCGTGGGCGCAGCAAACACCGCATAAAGTGTTTGTGTGGGTGAAGCGCCGCCGGTAGCACCAGTAGCAGACAATTGAATGGTTTGTGTTTTGCTGGTATCGATGGCTGTTTTGTCAACAGAGAGGGTGGCGGAAGTGGCGTTGAGCTTTTGTGTGGCAACCGAAACATTGTCCTGCAAAAGATTGATGGTGTAAGCAGCTACATTTTCCGCTGCATCCGGCAGCCGGTCCCACGTAAGATCGATACGCCACTTTGTGGTGCTGGCGGGATCGGTGTAGATGTTCGCCGCCTTCAATGAAGGTGTTGTCGCCAGCAACACTGCCGGCTTGCTTCGCGGACCGGTGATGATTCCGTCGGCAGAAGCGGTGTTGCCCACCACGCTCAAGCCAACCATGCCTTCCACATTATATTTAGCAGTAGTGTAGTCGAAGGTCAGCACATTGCCGGCGGCTGTAACCGGTCCTGCCAGCACGTTTTCGCCGTCCATTAAATAACCCTGTACCGCCAATCCTGCCGGAATGGTGACACTGGCAGTTACTTTCCCTGACGATTTGTTAGCCACCACGTTCGTTATCACCGGCGAAGTGGTAACAAGGTTGAACGACACCGGCTTGCTGCCGATGTTATTGGAGACAGTGCTGACTGTAATAGTTATTCCGCTTTGCCCATAGGCCTCCAATGGAATGATGGCCGACAATGGGCCGCCGGTATAGTTGGCAATGACTTTCCCGTTAGCCAGCACCTGTATACGGCTGGAGTCAGGATCCACACAACCTTCTACCGTGTCGAGCGCCCATGAAAGCGTCAATGTTTTACCATTATACGCAGCAGCGCTGATGGTTTTGGCAGCTTGTGGTATGCCACATGCGGCAGTGATGGGAGTAGCGGGGCCAAGACTGAAGGGGCCTGAAAAAGATCCGGCGCCGCCGGTATTGGTGGAGGGAATGGCAGCCTGTGCGCTCAGGAAAAATACAGCAGGAAAGCCCGTGCTGTTGACCGGCACCGTAACGGTATTGCCCTGTGTTTGCATGCTGCCTACGTTCACATACGTACCGAACGCAAGGGAGTATACATTCACCTGTGCGCCTACGCCCATCCCGCTTGGGCCATATCCCAGCACCGCCGTTACATTAGATCCATCGAAGCTGGCGCTTAATATGGATACTTCGGCCGCTGTGATGGGCGCTGAAGTAATGGCGGCATCCCAGTCTATGCTTTGTTGCGGCGTGCCATTTCTTACCCATATCACATCCAGCATATACGAATCCGTGGCGGACAGCGGGAATTTAGGCTGCACAAAGGCTATCTTTACATTTGTTCCCGGGCCGGAGGTAGGCGATACAGCGATTATCTCCTGCGGGTTTGCCGCCATACGTAACCTTATCACCAGTACCGGGTTGGGGACAGTCGGCGGTGTAGGCGATTGACTGGGATCTGTTTGCAGCGTGATGCCTGCCGTGCCAACACCTGGTGGCAATTGCGAATAGGGGCTGGCATAATAAAGGTTTTTAATAACACTTGTAGCCATGCGGAATAAATATTAAGAGCGCATATCGTTCAATGCAGATGTATAATCCTGGTGAAGCTCCTGGTTAATGCGGGGCAGCATATAGTCGAGGTCTTTGTACCTGGCAGCTGTTTGAATACGCATGGCGTTCTGATCGGCATGTAATACGCCTCCGGCATAATAGCCTGCCATGTTTTGGGGGAAGTTGTCAGCATCTTGTTCATCCGGATGGCCCAATGCCAGCGCGTAGAACGTGTCATCATATACTATGGCATCCTTACTTTTTACCGTTGATGCGCCATCTTCCGTGAGTATGCTATCGCCTGCTACCAGGTCATGCACGCTGCTGCATTTGTTTGTAGCGGTAAATACCATGTGATTACCAGTGGCTACAAAACTTTTTCCGTTGGCTGTTGTCACCTTGTAGATGCCATCTTCGCCAGGCGTACCATCGGAGGTGTGGGTGCCTTTTACGGTGGCATATACGCCAAAGCTTTGGCCGTTGGCTGTTTTCACCCGGTAGTCCTGTGTTATTTCTTCGATGGCTTTCTGAGATCCGTCTTCCAGTGTTACCAATGTGCCTTTGGCGAGGCAATGCCACCAGTAATAGAGGTTCGGGATCTTGGTACAATTGAGCGAAGGCTCGTCAGGAAAGTTGATGCTGCACACATAAAATGGTGGTGCGATAGCGCCACCCTGTAGCGGGATACCATTAAAAGCAAAGTAAAAATAGCTTACAACTTCACTGCCGAAAGAAGTGGAATCGTAGACGATGGATTTTGTGTTGGTATGGCTCAGGCCATCATATGGGAAGTTAAACTGTAAAATATTGGGTGAAGTCCCCACAAAGAAGGCACCTACAAACCTTGAGTCTGGTGTGAACTGGGTGGCGCGGTTTAATGTTAAGGTAGCGCCGCCGGTTTTTTGAATAACAATATTTGTAGTAAGGTCTGCAACGGTGAGGTGTTGTATATCTATGGCGCCACTAAGCGGCACGGTACCGGTAAACGGCGCAATGACCCAGGGATTGTTAAGGTTCTGCGGCTCGGTATAAATATAATCGCTGGTGGGATAGCCGCCTGTTCTGCCCACGCCGATGTGAATGAGGCCGTCTTTTGAATTTTTGATGACGGGGTTGGTTACATTTACGGCGATGCCGTTACCCACGCTAACAGTATTCGCATAGCTGAAGAATCTGATGGAACCATCATCGCTGGTCGTGTGACCGAGATACAGCACAGAAAGTTTCTTTCCCCCAGGCAACGCCGTGGCTGAACGGGTAGAGCACACTACGATACCGCTTCTTACAGAAGTGTTCTCTCCCTGCGCCAGCAGTTCGCCGCTATCACCATCGAATATCACCAGGTGGCCTCCACTTATCATATTGCTGCCGCCGGAGCATGCCATTACCGATGCTGTTGCCTTTCCTGCTGCCGTTATTCCGGAATCCACCAGGTGAACAACATCCAGGCCTTCAGGACTGTGGTTACTACCGCTATACAGCGCTTTATACAGGTGCGGATAAGCTTCACTGAACCGGCCGGCTGCCTGTAGCATCACTTCTGCATGTTTTTGTTGGTCTGCGTTGGAAAGATTTAGTGGCGTGGTTTTGCCTTTAGGCAATGATTGGTGGAATGACAGTAATGCATTGGCACTCTGTACCGCCAGGTCTGGTTGAGGGCTCATATTAAAGGGGGTTTAATGGTTTTCGGGGGTAATGAGTGGTTAAGTTAAGATATTATTTTTGATTCGCAATGCTAATAGTTTTTGATTCTGTGCAATTAAGAAAGGTTAGGCGTGCTTAGGTTTTAAACTAAGGGGTCACAGCGCTTGTTGTCCCGCCAACTGAAGAGCTTCCATCCTTTTGGGTGAAAATTTGTCCGCAAAGACCAGCCTGAAATACTTATCAAAAGCGCCAGAGAAAGAGAAGGTATAGCCTGGCGTAAACCTTACCCCGATTTTTCCACATTGGTCATAGAAGTGGTCCATATCTGTCTCATCCGGCATCTTCACCCAGATGTTGTATCCACCCGAAGGGCTAAGGATGGAAGTCTTCTCCGGAAAATGAGCGGACAACAAATGAATGGCCAGGTGCGCATTCTTCGCCAGCTGCATCCTGAATGAGCGGACATGCCGGTCGTAACTGTTGCTGGTCAACAAACGGTTGACCGTTTCCTGGTACAAAGGCGAAACGGTACTGCCCAATGCAAACCTGATCTGTTCCGCCCGTTGCATAAATTTCCCCGCTGCCAGCCAGCCGACCCGTATTCCCGGCGCCAATGTTTTGGCATAGGACGCATAAGATAACACCAGCCCGCTGTCATCAAATCTTTTTATCATAGAAGGCCGCTGGCCATGGAAGTTCAGGTCTCCATAAACATCATTCTCGATCAACGCAACATTGTATTGATGTGCAACAGACAGCAATGCCAGCTTTTGTTCATCGGTCATTAATATCCCGGTAGGATTGTGGAAATTGGGCGTTACAACCACCGCTTTAATAACATTGGTGCGACAGGCTTTTTTCAAAAAGTCAACATCAAATCCGGCGTATGGGTCAACCGGAATTTCGATCACTTTCAGCTGTAGTACCCTGATCACTTCCAGCACGGAAAACACACAAGGGCTTTCAACAGCAATCACATCGCCCGCATTACAGACAGCGGATAAAGCAATGTATAGTGCCTGTAATGCGCCATCTGTGATCAACAGTTCATCGGGATTTATGCTGGTTTGATGAACAGCTGCTTTTTTTACGATGTTCTCCTTTAATTCCACCGATCCATTTGAAGGATAATAGCGTAGCAAACCGGCCCCCTGCTCCCTGATCACCTGCTGCATGGTACGGAGCAGTAATTTTTGCGGTATCAACAGATCGCCGGGAGCTGCTACGTTGAATTCTGAGACATGGCGACCTTCCTTCAACGAAGTGGTAAGGCCAAGATGACGTTTAAAAATAGCATCCCGGGCTACCGGCCGGTGTTTGGCCTTCACCTGCTGATTCGATAAATCCGGCCTGTTACTGACGAAGTAACCCGATTTAGGCACGCTCTCCACCAACCCACTGGCGACCAGGTATTCATATCCTTGTTGTATCGTGCTGATGCTAGTTTGATATTGCGCCTTCAGGTCGCGGACAGACGGCAATTTATGTCCGGGCTTGAAAATACCTTCCCGTATGTTTTTTTCGATGGCATTGGTAAACGCTTCGAATTTATACACCTTCATATCTGTACTGGTAATTTATACATATTCTGTACCTGTACTGTAAATTTAAGCGATTTAAATTTGCCGGAAAGAACATCGAATGCCCGGAAATAACAATATTGATACCCCTGATGATCTGCGAAACCTGCCTGTCACGTCCCTCCAGGACCTTTGCGGGGAACTAAGGTCTTTTTTAATCGATCATGTTGCCACGAATGGCGGTCATTTCAGTTCCAGTCTCGGTGTTGTAGAGCTGACAGTTGCATTGCACTATGTATTTAATACACCGGAAGACAAACTGGTCTGGGATGTTGGACACCAGGCGTATCCTCATAAACTGTTGACAGGTAGAAAAAGCCGCTTTCATTCCAACAGGCTACTGGATGGGATCAGCGGCTTTCCCAGCAGGGACGAGAGCGTATACGACGCCTTCGGGACCGGCCACTCTTCCACTTCCATTTCGGCCATACTGGGCATGGCCTGCACCGCCAAATACCGGGGCGACCATACCCGTCAGCACATCGCGGTGATCGGCGATGGGGCCATGACGGCAGGCATGGCCTTTGAAGCACTGAACAATGCCGGTTACGAACAGCCCAACATGCTGGTGATACTGAACGACAATAATATGTCGATTGACGCCAATACCGGCGCCTTGCAACATTATCTTACAGCGCTAACGAGCGGCAAACATTATAATGCGTTAAAGTCGCATATCAGGAAGTTATTAACACATCCCGGTCAGCCAGACAACTGGCCCGTAGAGGTGGTCCGGAAACTCCAGAAAGCCATAAAAGGAGGACTCTTACGCTACAGCAATCTTTTCGAAGCACTGAACATCCGGTACTTTGGCCCCGTCGACGGGCATGATCTGAAGAAACTGATCCATATATTCGAAAAGCTGAAGCATATACCCGGCCCCAAGTTATTGCATTGTGTCACCACCAAAGGAAAAGGTTTTGCACCCGCCATGACCGATCAGGCCAAATGGCATGCGCCTAAAAAGTTCGACAGGTCTACCGGTGACACGCTGGATGCAGAAACATCTGTCACCTTTCAGAAAGTATTCGGTGACACCTTAATGGAGCTGGCCAACAGCAACCCCAAAATCATGGCAATAACCCCGGCCATGTTATCAGGAAGTGCACTTACCAATATGAAAAAGCAGATGCCTGAACGTGTCTTCGACGTAGGCATCACCGAACAACATGCGGTCACTTTTTCTGCCGGCCTCGCGGCGGATGGCATGATACCATTCTGTACCATCTACTCCACCTTTTTACAACGTGCCTATGACCAGGTCATCCACGATGTGGCGTTGCAGAAGCTTGACGTCGTATTCTGTATTGACAGGGCAGGTGTGGTAGGCCAGGATGGACCTACCCATCACGGCGCATTTGACATCTCCTTCCTGAGATGTGTGCCTAATATCGTTGGCGCTTCTCCGATGGACGCGGAAGATTTCAGGAACCTTCTCTTTACGGCACAGGCCAGCGAAGGCAACGGGCCATTTGCGATCCGTTACCCTAAAGGAGCTGTTGCATCTATGCATGGGCCTTCCGGCTTCCGAAAACTGGCCATAGGAAAGGGAAGAAAGATCAGGCCGGGTAAAGATATCGCTATTCTTTCCCTTGGCCCTGTGGGGCAATACGTCAAAGAAGCGTGCGATGAGCTGGAAAGCGATCAATTGCATGTAGCCCACTATGACCTTCGGTTCTTTAAACCACTGGACGAGGCATTGCTACATGAAGTATTCAGCCAGTTCTCCAGCGTGATCACCGTCGAAGATGGTTGTATCCGGGGAGGTGTAGGGAGTGCGGTGTTGGAATTTATGGTGGAACACGGTTACCACGTCACTTTAAAGCGATTGGGATTGCCGGACACGTTTGCCACACAGGGCACACAGCAGCAACTGCATGAATTATATGGGTATGATAAAAAAGGGATTATTCGCGTGGTGAGGCAGGTGGTGGGAATAAAAACCCTATCGGTAAATAATGTGTTTCTTTCTCATCATTGATCCTTCTTTTCAAGTTTAGGATTCAGACTATCTTTTTCAAAATATTCACTTACTCTTTTATTGTAAGTATCGACCTGCCTTCTTAACCGTGCCTCTTTAGAGTTATGGAAACCCCAAAACATCACAGCAATCAAAAACAAAACGATATATTTTACTACTTTCATAAAATTACTTACTAGAGGCATCGGAAATTCTTTCCCCTACCACTATTCACTCACATTACTCCTGTAAATAAACCCTTCCTTCGACTCCATTCCAATAAAAAACATTTCAAAACGAGGATGCAAATTCAATAAATCAGACAACTGCCCAACGGCATATTGCAGCACCTCTTTTTGAAGCGGGAAAATTTCATACCAGCATTTTCTTTGGGTATAGAATTCAAAGTTCTTAGGAATGGAAGTGTTTTTTTCAACGGCTATCTTGGGAAAGGCATATTTATCAGGTTCATCATAATTACGTGGTATATTGTTGATGTCCGGCACCCGGTCTCTTTTGGTTAATTTACCTTGTTCTGATTTTAAACGATAACGTTTTTCCAGGGCCTGCAACAAATCCCTTCTATATTTTTCACTGGTATCAACAACATCGAAAGAAACAGTAGTTTCCAAATCATAAATATTTGTGGCAATACAGCATGTATACAACTCAACCGAATCATGTACACTCATCTTCTGAAATCCGTTATCTATCACGCGTTTCAGTTCATTTACATAATTCTCCTTATCGAATTGCTCGAGATATGGTATGATTTCCTCAGGATACAAACGTCCGTTAAATAGCTGCATTGGTTCGGTTTCTGTTAAAATGAGCGTATGTCTTTATTTACGGATAAAGATAGTGAAGAATTGATCAATTTTGGCTAAAACAAAGCCCGATCTGGCTAACCCTGTTTTTTCGTTGTTACGCAACTTCGTATCATCAAAAAAGCAGCAACATGAATAACGTTACACTTTGGATTTTCCAGGTCTTATTAGCGATTTGGTTTGGGTTTGGCTCCTACAAGAAATTATCAACCCCGGTAGAAAATATATTAAACAACAAGGCGCTTCCATTTGGCGGAAATCCGGCCCCGATTATCATCCTTGGTTTCCTGGAGTTTCTTGGAGCGATTGGCATTATCGTGCCTCAGGCTTTCAATTTTTGTATGCCGCTTACCTATGTGACCGCCGTTTGCTTCAGCCTGGTAATGCTTGGGGCGTTTTTTGTTCACATCAAAAACAAGACCTATAAAATGCTCCCGTTAATTATACTCGCTTTTGTTCTTTCTCTGCTGGTGGCGTATTACCGGTCCTGATGGTCATCCGGAAATTAGTCATAAGCATTTGCAGCAAAATGTTGAAATTTACTCATCCAACCGTGATACAATATGGACCAGAAACAGATAAGAAGAGTAAAAACAATCACTGAGTTTCACCGATTGAGAGGACTGCCCGCTCCCGGGCATCCGCTTATCAGCGTTGTGGACTATAGTGATGTTAAATATACTCCCGACATCGGTGAAGTAAACTGGGTGCTTGATTTTTACCACATTTCCATTAAACGGGGTGTGAATATCCAACTAAAATACGGACAACAGCAATACGATTTTGATGAGGGTATTATGTTTTTCATTTCTCCGAACCAGGTTTTCAGGGTTGAAGCAACAGCTTCCAGCCCGGTAAAAAAGTCGGGCTGGATGTTGCTCGTTCATCCCGATCTGCTATGGGGTACATCGCTCGCTAAAAACATGAAGCAATACGGCTTTTTTGACTATTCGGTTAATGAGGCGCTGTTTCTTTCAGAAAAAGAGGAGACAACAATTAATGGAATTATTGAGCATATCCGGCAGGAATACCACTCTTCCATTGACAAATTCAGTCAAACCATCCTTGTTTCACATATCGAAACATTACTTAATTACTCAGAACGATTCTATGAAAGGCAGTTTATTACCCGGAAAATCACGCATCATAAAATCCTCACCCGTTTGGAAAAACTATTGAATGACTATTTCAACAACGATGACTTACTTTCAAAAGGGCTACCTACGGTTCAGTTTGTTGCCAACGAGCTGCATGTTTCATCCAACTATTTAAGCCGGTTACTCAGGATACTGACGGGCCTAAACACGCAACAGTTCATTCACAACAAACTCATAGAAAAGGCAAAGGAAAAATTATCTACTGCCAGTTTATCCGTGAGTGAAATTGCGTATGTATTAGGTTTTGAACATCCACAATCATTTACCAAGTTCTTCAAAAACAAAACCAACCTGTCTCCATTGGAGTTCCGGTCCTCGTTTAACAGCAATTAACAACTGTGGTCATTTGTCCGGATCACCGGCTGATATTGTCCATTTTGCCCCCATGGAAGTCTGTATAAAAAAGTACTTTTGAACAAACATTTTCCTATGGCAAATATCTTACACCGGGTAGGAATCAAAACTACCGCTATCGATGACGTTTACCACGCACTCACTACAAGAGATGGCCTTGCAGGCTGGTGGACCACCGACACGAAGGGGGAAGGTGACCAGGTTGGCAATATCATCGAATTCCGGTTCGACAAAGGAGGATTCGATATCAAAGTCAAAAAACTCAATACACCCACTCAGGTAGAATGGGAAGTAATAGATGGCCCTGAAGAATGGATAGGCACCACCATCAATTTTGAACTGAAAGAGGATGGCGATTATATCATCCTGCTATTTAAGCATTTGAACTGGAAGGAGCCTGTAGAATTCATGCATCATTGCAGCACCAAATGGGCTATATTCCTGATGAGCCTGAAGTCGCTGATAGAAACGGGAAAAGGCAACCCTTCTCCTATCGATGTCAAAATCGACAACTGGAACTAACGCTTATTCATCGCTCTCCTCTTTGGGTGTAGGCACCTGTATAGTGGGTAATTTTTCTCCCATAGCTTTTGCTACCCGGTAGTGGGACCAGTTCTCAATTTCCTGTTCACCATAGATGATCATTCTTACGGCTGTGTCTTTGGTATCCATGTCTCCGACATACATTTTCTGGTGGTCGGGCACCGCCTCATAACTAATTTTCAGCTGCTCTTTATTGTTGAGTGTTGGATGATCAATGTAGCGTTGATACGCCTCTCTGCAAACATCAATAGCTGAGGGCTCTCCTTTTAATTCCTTAATAAGATCTCTGACTTCAAGTAATTTCTCTTTTATGTCCGTGGTATATTGCGCCTCCTGAACAGTAAAACTTCCAAGGCCATATATATTCACGATGGAACCAGCTGGGATTTCCGAAACGATTATTTCTTTATTGATCAACTCCTCAAATTCTTCGAGGTTGATGTCTACCGTTTTTTCCAAACGAGACAGGCTAATAGTAAGGTCTGGGAAAACAAGCACTTTCGTCAGATAGTATTCATTATTAACCTTGTAAAACAGGTTTACGCTCTCACCGGTTATTTTCTCCGGAAACAGATCATTGGGTGTTCTTTTGTGTTCTTTGTAAACTGATCCATTTCCGCTCTCCCCTATTTTAATGCCGTTAACGGTTTTCTGGCTGTATTGATAGATGTTTTCCAATGCCGGATTTAGTTCTTTTATCAGCTTCAAAACATAATCAATAAAACTTTCCTTGTCAAACAACCAGGAACCGTTGATGATTGTCCAGCTCCCCAGACCGTGGATTGAAATTTCATTGTTATCCGGAATCCCTGATACTACCCAGCCTCTCCTGACATCTTTCTTAAAGTGTTCGATGTCTTCAAAATGCCAGCATTCTACTCTGCCATCTGCATAAACATCAATATCAACAAAGAAATAACTGCCATTGTGGATAATAGCAGGAATTGAAAAGCCTTCGATCAGTTGTTTTCTATATACTCTTGTGGTCGGGTTAATCATCGTTCTTTTTATTTTTTAAAGCCAGCGTTCATTTGGCTAAAGTATTATTTTTTACGCTCCTATTCAAACAGCCCTTTCCGTTATATTCATCTCTTTTTCAATAATTTATTGTACTTTCGCGCCGCGATTGGTTTTTAACATACGTTTCACGATGTTAAAATTAATAGGGAATCAGGTGCAAATCCTGAGCAGACCCGCTACTGTAAGTTCTGTATCAACACTCAGACATCTACTTGCCACTGTTTTTAGTGAATAAAAATGGGAAGGCCGTCTGAAGTGAGAACAAGCCAGGAGACCTGCCATTGCGGATAATTTTTAAAGCTTCGAGGATAGGGCTTTGAATACAACTTGCACTGAAATTATTTCGGCGTCTTATTGTTTTCGTATGTCATCTGGTAGGCTATCAAGCTAGTCAATTAGTATTAGAAATTTATGAAAAAAAGCGTTTTCGCATTTGGGGCGTTCGTCGCCGTTGCATTGGTATCCTGTTCCAAAAAAGACTCCACTGAGCCAATGCCGGTTGGAACTGCCGGAGTAGAAATAATAAATGTACTTTCCCAAAACGGCGTAGCACAGGAAGACACCCTGATTTTTAAAGCAAAGGCGCCACAGGGCAGCACTTTCACCTGGACTGTAAACGGCAAGGGCACCACCACCACCGACTCCATCTTTAAATTTGTTTCAACTGATTTGGGTGAACACACCATCGCTGTCACCGCCTCCACCAATAACCAAAAGGCTTCGTCCCAGGCAAGTGTTGCCGTATATGGGAAATACAAATACGGCACATTCGTATTAAATGAAGGCAACATGACAACGGAGAACGGATCGCTGACATTCATCAGTCCTAAAGGCGTAGTTACTGACAGCGCTTATTTTAAAGCCAATGGTACACAGCTCGGCAATGTGGCGCAGGACCTGTACATTAACCAAAACAAAATATACATCATCTCCCAAAACGGCAAAAAGAACGCGGTGGGCGCGTCTTTTAACAATGACGGCCTGCTGATAGTAGCCAATGCCGAAACGCTTAAAAAAGAAGCTGCTTACAACGATGAACTGGCAACGCTTAGCTGGCCTACTCACGTAGCTGTATTAAACGAAGAAAATGTGATCATCCGTGATAACAATGGTCTATACAGATTTAACCCCACCACCAAAACCCTTACCTTTATTAAAGGCTCCAGGTCCGCTGCCAAGCTGACCATGGCTGTTTCCAACAACAAAATATTTGCTGCCGCCGGTTCTAAAGTATTTGTGGTGGAACCCAATAAAGATACGCTCACCTATGCTTTGGACATGAAAGCTTCTGTTAGTGGCGTGGTAAAAGCCAATGACGGCAATATCTGGGTATCTACAACGGGAGCACCTTCTAAAATTTCCAAAATCAACTACAGGGATTATTCCTTAATAAAATCCAACGACATCATCACCGGTAGTGTGAGCGCTGGTTTTGGAGCTACGCCCGGTATCACAGCCAAAGGTGACACCCTCTATTTTAGTGGCGCCGGTACCAAAATATACCGCCACGTTTTCAGCATGGGTTCTACAGAATTTATGGTGGACGCCAAAACAGTCGTTGAAAACGCCAACATTGTGTATAACAATATCGCCGTACATCCTGTTACAGGTGAGGTTTACCTGAATACCATCAAAGCCTATGGCAGGGATTACCTGATTAATAATATCAGCACTTTTAATTTTAACAATAAAGCTGTTGTAAGCGCTAACTATAAAAACTATACGAATTTCCCCGCTGGTATCTTCTTTACCGAATCCTATAACTAAATACACCTACTGATAAAAGAGGTTGTCTTAGCCCTAAGACAACCTCTTTTTATTAAACAAATACTGATATCTTTATAGGGTATCCTATTACCCTGAACATAGGATACCCGATGGTTATGAAAACGACAACGAAAGTACCGTTACAGGCATTTCTTTTTATTGCCCTGTTATTGGTTGTATTGGCAGGCTGCAACAATCAACCCGGGAACAAACAGTCAACTGACAAAACTCCGGGCGGCGATACCAGCCTCCAGCTGTTGTCCGAAACCAACATGAAAGAAGACCTGTCCATTTTATTTACTGCTTTCAAGGATATTCATCCGGCTTACGGTCTGTATACACCGGATGACAGCATGGCCAATTTATATCACCGCATTGCCGGCACCCTCCAGCAGCCCATGTCTGAGGACGAGTTTATGACCGCTATCTCCCCTTTGGTAAGCGCTTTAAAATGCGGACATACCCAGGTCAAACACTCCGCCGGCTATAAACCATACACTGGTGATAAAACATTCCGTTTACCATTCAAAGTTTTAGTGCAGGACAACAAAGCCTGGGTCACCTACCACCAGGCAAAAGCGCTCAGCACCGGCGACGAATTGTTATCGGTGAATAATATCCCTGTGGCAGCCATCATCCAACACGGCGGTGATTTATATGCCATGGATGGCAACAATCATACTTTCAAGGAATTGTTTTTAAGCGAATACGACGGGTTTGAAGATGCCTGTAATAAGTACTACCGATGGAAGCCTCCCTATAATATCCGTATTCGTACGAAAGATGGCAGTGAAAAATCGGTGACTGTTGACACGGTTTCCTCCAAAATGCCGCTGGCGGAGCAGATGAAAGAAATTGATAATTATGATACATGGGTGGTTTCCAGGAAAACCGGATATCTGCCACTACGCTATCTACCCAATGCTTCTGTGGCCTGTTTTGAAGTACATACCTATCAATATGAGGACACGGCCATCTATCAGAAGGCTTTCCGGGAAATACATGAGAAAGGCATCAGGAACCTGATTATTGATTTGAGGCACAATACAGGAGGTGATATAAGAATAGCCGCTAAATTAGTGACCTATCTCGCAGATGCGCCTTTTCAAATGGTGGGAGATGTATGGTCGAGGGTGCCCGACCCCACGAAGACCCCATTTGAACGCTATTTCGATCATGAGATATCCGGTAGTTTCTCCCAGAGCTTTAAACCAAGGAACATTAAAACAGATGGGCACTACCAGGTTGCATTCCAACCGGTATTTGGCGATTTAATGGGCAACACAAAACTGGCATCAGCTGATCACTATACAGGCAACTTGTTTGTACTGATAGATGGCGCCACGTTCTCATCCGGGGCTCATACTGCGGCGGCGATTAAACAACACTGCCGCAAGGCGATATTCATCGGCCGGGAGACCGGCGGCGGATCAGAGGGCTGCAGCGGCGGCACCACTCAACACCTGACACTGCCCCATACCGGGATACAAGTCGATTTTCCATTATTGAGATTGGTGTCTGTGCTAAAACACCCGGTGAAAGGACGTGGCATACTACCGGATAAAACAGTGCATTTTACGCCGGCAGATATTGTTACGCATAACGACCCCGATCTGAAAGCCGCCATTAACATGATTGACAATAGTGCCTTACTGTCAGGTAAAAGCATCCATTGACGACAGGAATGTTTTGACCGTAGCCGCAAAACGCTCCGGCTGGTCCATATGCAGACTGTGACCAGCTTCCGGTATTTGCGCCACCTGCAACCGGGGATTAAGACGTTGCAACGTCTCCGCAACAGCCATTGAAACCACACCTCTGTCGCCCAATACAAGGAGAGCAGGAATATCGATCTTACTCACTAACTGACTGTAATCAGGATTGGGTGGCGTAAGCACATCAAATGCCGCCATACTGGTTTGAAGCCGTGCCCGGGCAAATAGTTCCCATGTTTCCGGCGACCGGTGAGGATGTCTGGTCCGGGCTTCCGCTATTAATTCATCCAACGACAAATTAAGCACCTGACGATGTTGATCCGCCACATTACTATCCCGCACTTCGCGCTGCACCTGTGGGCTCAGAAATGTAGGGTCGGCCAGGACCACACCACGGAGCAGATCAGGTTTACGGCTGGCCACCACGGCTGCTGTCATCCCACCCATCGAATGTCCGATAAGCACCGGAGCAGGCAGCCTTAAAGCATCTATCAAACCGGCAACATCATTGGCAAGATCTTCGTACCGGTATCCATAGTCAGGAACGCTTGACTGACCATGCCCTCTGGCATCAGGCATAATGACGTCATAGTCATGTGCCAGTGTACGGGCCAAACCTGTCCAGCATAAGCCGTTGGTCATTAGTCCATGCAGCAGTATCACCGGTGGTTTACCTCCCCCGGTCCTTGTGTAGTGTATCTGAATATTGTTCGCTTCGCAGACGGCAGTTTTCCAATTGGTCATCACTTATTTTTTTTCCGGTTATAAGGCTATAAACTTAGTTGGATAGTATGATCTTTTGCAAAATAGACAGAAAAATGGATAAAGCCGGACGCTCCCGAAGAAAGCGTGCCAATCCCCTCAAATGTGCTACCTTTCAGTATGCTGCATCAGGAATTTGACCCGCCGGAAGCACTACGGGACGCCATAAAATGCTTCTGGTACAACCGAAGGGATTTCGGAGAACAACAATCGAGTTTTGAGGTATTACCGGATGGTTCCGCCGAAATTATTTTTCATTTCGGAAACTGTAGTATTACCTGCAATGGAGTTTCCCAGTCGTTACCATCACCATTTATCATGGGCCTGCTCAATCAGCCTGTTATCGTTACTACAAAAAACCGTTTTGAGGTTATTGGTATCAGGTGTTTCCCCTGGACGGTATTCGATTTACTCGGACTACCACCAGGTAAGGATGGCGTGCGCCTGTTTGAGCACCCGATCTCCCGGCTGCAACCTACTTTAAATAAGTGTATCCGTGCCGGTAAGATAGCGGAAGCCCTGGACCATGTAAAAACATACTTTCTGAATATACGGTCACAGACGGCGGTTGACAATACCCTGTCCAAAGCGGGGGCCGCCCTAACCGCAGCCAAAGGGACCATGCCGGTAAGCCAGGTTGCGGCGGCAGCCCACGCAACGGTACGCACGCTGGAGAGGAAGTTCAAACTATCATCCGGCCATACGGTCAAAGACGTGTCGGGCCTGATGCGCTTTGAGCAGGTACGCAACCATTTAATACATTATCCCGATACCAACCTGGCGGGCCTGTCCGTTGAGCTGGGTTATACGGACCAATCCCACCTGAGCAGGGAATTCAAGCGCTACAGCGGCGTCACGCCGGCTGCATTCGCACGGAAAGCAAAAAGAGGAAAACAAGCAAACAGCGATTTTGTCGCGTTTGTACAAGCCTGACCCAAACACATTCAGGAATTTTGTGTCTCAATCATGCTATATGAAAGCAACACAAGATCAATTTCTTCACGATGTGATTATTTCCGGCGCAGGGCCTGTAGGCCTGTTCCTTGCCTGTGAACTGGCGCTGGCCAACTGTTCTGTCCTTATACTGGAAAAGACCGATAATCCATATTCTCCACTGAAACAACTTCCTTTCGGGATGCGAGGACTCAATACTCCGACTATTGAAGCACTTTACCGTCGCGGGCTGCTCCATGAACTGGAAATACACAAACGGTTCCAAAACCCGCACAGCTATCAAAATAAAGCGCCACAGGCCCGCCGGCAGGCAGGACACTTCGCCGGTATTCCGTTTTATGACTACAATATCGACGCCTCACAGTGGCCGTACCGCCTGCCAGGTTCACCTGCCAAACATCTGTTAACCGAAATGGAGGAGCTGGAAACAGTGCTGGTCCGCCGTGCCGAAGCCCTCAGCGTAACTATCATACGTGGACAAGCCATTACAGGCTTCCATCAAACCGCTGACGAGGTAACTGTTCTTTCCGGCGGCCAGTCTTTCAAAGCTAAATGGCTGGTAGGCTGCGATGGCGCCCGCAGCATCGTCCGCAAAGGCGGCGATTTCGAATTCGCCGGTACCGAACCGGAATTTACCGGCTACTCCACGTTAGTTGATATCGCCGATCCGGAGAAACTTAAACCTGGCCGGAATATAACGCCAACAGGCATGTACCTGCAATCCCAGCCCGGTTATGTGATCATACAGGACTTTGATGGCGGCGCCTTTCACCGTTCGGAAAAGCCTGTCACGGCCGAACATGTGCAGGAGGTACTACGCCGCATCTCCGACACCGACGTTACCATCAATGCGCTGCATATCGCTACCACATGGACTGACCGGGCGAGACAAGCCACTGCCTATCGCCACGGACGGGTACTGTTAGCAGGTGATGCCGCACACATTCATTCACCACTGGGCGGCCAGGGGCTTAACCTCGGACTGGGCGATGCCATGAACCTGGGCTGGAAGCTCGCCGCCACCATCCATCAGAGGGCGCCGGAAGGCTTGCTGGACAGCTACTACACGGAACGGCACCCGCTTGGCGCACAGGTACTGGACTGGTCACGCGCGCAGGTAGTCATCATGAAACCGGACCCGAATGCCCGCGCACTGCAAACAATTGTCCGTGACCTGATAGACACACATGACGGCGCTACCTATATCGCCGAACGGGTATGGGGCATCCACACCCATTATCAGCTCGATGGCCACCACCGGCTGACAGGCTACAGCGTTCCGGACTTTGAGTTTGAAGACGGTGTAAGAATGGGTGACTTCATGCACCACGGTCAGGGCGTACTGCTTGATTTTGATGAGAACGCGTCACTGAAAGCGCTGGCAAACGAATATGGGGAGCAAATCAGGTACGTTTCCGGCAATGTAAAAGACCGGTTAGGCCTCATCGCAGCACTCATACGCCCTGATGGAATGATCGCCTGGGCCGCTGACAACACCCCTGATTACAGCGAACTGCAAAAGGTGGCCGACCGTTGGTTTATGGGCGACGTTGTCATCAAACGTTAATATGTATATTCTTTCTTAACTTGGCGGGAAAGCTCCTAATTAACCTGATCATGTGGACCCAACCCGCCAGTTTATCATCAAAAAAAGAAGCTAAAAAAGCCGCCCCTGCAACATTTCAGGCGTTAAACTTCAACTATGGGCGGGATGCAAAAAACATCTATGCACAGGATGGCCTTCTCGAAAATGCCGACTACGAAACATTTGAAGTAATCAATAACCAGGTGACACTTGCAAAGGACAAACATTCTTTTTATCACTTTGGGAGTGTGATTTCAGAAGCCGAATTTAAGGAGTGGATGGAGCAGGCTTAATCCGGTTCCGCCCGTGAAAACAAATCGTGTATCATCTCATCATTTTCACAAGCCTCTTTAAATGCTGGAATGAATTCCTATAAAAAGATAAGGCATTGTAACGTTTACGCCTATAGCAGATTACCCTGCATATAAAAACCCATGTTCAAAGATGCCGTCTGAACATCCAGCCGCTCTGTCCCGGTCCACTGTACTGATGTAGGCGGCTTCCTCGTGAGGGTCAGATATTTCCCGGCGTCAGCAGTCAGGGACTTGGCGATGCTGCTGCCAATAGCCTGAACAATCAGTTCAATAATGGCCCTGGGAATCAGTCCGAGGAACCACCAGTACCAGGGGATATGCACTTCCTTTCTGTAAGAAGGATTCGGATCGGGCAGGAAGTCCAGTATTTTGCTGGTATTGTTGTAAATGGCCCTGTTTTTCGGATCAATCCAGAAACGCATGCTCATACCCGCTTTCAGGTCGCAACTGCCTTCGTATTGACTGGCGAGGCCATCGCCGGTGGTGGTGAGCTTAAAAGAGGACAATACCGGGTAATACCAGATGGCGCCCGATTTCACGCCGTTCATCGCGATCGTCTGTGTGTTCTGGGCGCATCCTCCTGCGTTGTTGTACACGAAATAAGCCGGCGTAGCGCCATTACCGAATACAGCGGGCAATGCGGGCATCATCACATTTCTTAGAAAAAGTTCTCTTGAAATACCGAACGATGCATCGTAGCCGGGAGCCAGCAGCTGACCATCTACCTGCAGGGGAAGGCCCGCGATGTTGCGGTCGGTAGTGACGCTAAGGATGGCCAGGGCGCCGGGAGCATTGGCCCTGCTCATATAGGCGTAGCCTGATCTTACGGGCGTAAGCCAATTGTTGGAACCGGGCGGCACCAGGTTGACCGTAGCAAAAACATACGTAATCTGACTGGCATTTTGCATGACGACTGTTGCCAGGGCCACCATCAGCAGGGCACGTTGCGCCGGGTCCAGTTTACCATCCAGATCATGTAAGGCGACAGGGGTGATATTGCCCGGTTTCGGAGGGTCTCCCGGCTCGCCTACAGACCTGATATCAAATTTCAGTTCCTGTGACGGTGTCAGTGTTTTTCCTGGTAACATCGTCAGCTGAACAGCCACCACCAGCGCCATGCCGGCAAGGTCGTATTCCTGTCCGGTATTGGTAAACACTACTTTGCCGTTACCAATGCCGAGTTTCATGTAGAGGATAGCGCCGGAGCCGCCTTCCACGATCTCCCAGCGGGAAAAGCTTCCGGTAGCGTCAACCGGCAATTCTTTGTTGTTGCTGGTATCGAATTGCAGTACCAGTTTATCTTTATTAGTAAGAAGGGATGCGTTGATTTTATCTGCCGTTACCACATATACAGTATCCCAGCCGAAAGTGTTCATGGTGTGAGTTTTTGGGAGTGAAGGCGTACCCGGGCAACCGATGGTTGCCCGGGTGAGATAAAAGGGGTTAACGGTCAAGTTTGCCACCGATCTGCAATGAACCGTTCATTTCCGCCTTTTCGGGCGTGAAACCGGTAGATTCGGGCCACTTGATATCACCAGTAGCATCCGCCACCATACCACCGATAGATGGCAGTACTTCCGCAGCTTTGCCTTGCACTACTTGTGCGATGATGGAGGGAATGGCAGCAATGATGCCTACGATGATGGCCACGATCACATAGGCAACCACTCTCTTTAATGTCTCTTTGAGCATCACTTTGGCTATTCCGGCAGTACAACCGGTAATTGCAGCGATGATAGCATCCGTAACGATGGCCCAGGTAGCAATTTCGTTCCAGCTGTTTGTTTTACCGACCCTGCTCTCTTCAAAGTCGAGCGTTTCACCACCGCCATTCGGTTTCTTGACCAGTTTTATTTTGTAGTACCCTGTGTTTTGGATATATACATCTATCCCAAGGCCCACCGATACCTTTACTTTGGTGTTGACCTGCATTTCATCACCTACTATCTGGTAAGTGAAATCCTGCAGCCATGGTGTGTAGTTGATACCATTGACGGGGATTGGGTCCAGTTCTACGTCATTTCCCACTTTTTCGATCACTGTGTTGTTACCTGTCACGATAAAGGTGCCCTCTGAAGCTCTGGGAAATGCGGTACTCATCCCCGGCAGCACCATGTTGTTGAGGAATTTTTTAGTGGAGATGAGCAAGGCAGAATTACAGCCCTGGGGGATACTGGATGGCGGCAACTGGTTGCTCAGTCCTTCAGCACTGTCGCCCGATGTCATGTTCAGGACACCGAAGTAGCTGGTTTCATCAGTGGGACCGTTGAAGTAAGCATAACTGGTATAGGTGGGCTTCAGCCACTGAAAAGCTTCTTTGGCTGCGAGAGCATTAATGTTCACCACAGTAAAAACATAGCTAAACAAATTCACATTTTTATTGAGCCATATGGACAGCGCACCTCTGAACAGCGTATCCATCATGGTGTCGGGTTTGCTGGTACCATAGTCTATAGACTGGATCACTACAGCAGGATCATTGGAGCTCCGTGCCTGCGGGTTGGCCACGAGGAATTGTGGTTTGCCGTCCGTTGCTTTTCCGGCGGTGGCTTTGCCGGTAGGTTCCTGCGGCAGGTAGGTCAGCTTAATAGCGATAGTAGCCGAGCCATCATTGAATTGCAGGCTTTGGTCGTTAAAAGCCATATGCGCCTCAGGCATGGGCAGCTCCATGAACACAATGGCGCCGGAACCGCCGCGTACCAGTTTCCATGCATTGAATCTTCCACCAATGTTCCAGTTTTCAGATACTACATCGTGGAATTCCTTCGGATAACGGGAACTTTTTTCCAGGGTTGCATTCACTACCGGCAGCCTGATAGAGTTTACGGTATCCCAGCCAAGGGTATCCGCTTCGGTGGCCAATACCCCCGCCGGCATCTGGTACTTCTTTACAAATATTTCAGGCTCTATGTCCTGCAATTTGGGCATCTGAAACGATTTGAAAGTGGACAGTGCATGCGGGGTTAATGTCTGTGTCGTCATAATCAGTGGATTTTCTTTTTATTACTGCCTACTCTTTACGGTTTTCGGCATTCCCGTGTGATGCTGGTAGCATCAACCTTACTTTGTAAAGTTGCATAAGATCACAGATGGTGGTAAGAGGAGAATTGAGTATTTTTGAAAACAGATATTACTATCCGTTTTTGAAAAAGGAGCAGGTATTTATACCTGTTTTTGAGGGGCCGGTGTGGCAGCTGCATGCTTTTGTAATTACATTGCAGCTCGTTGGTATTCGCCATTAACTATCACCAAAAATAAACCACAGTTTAAGATGAAGCACCTTTTCTCCCTCGCCCTGTTATTGGGCCTTGTTGCCGCAGGATGCCAGAACCAGCCATCCCCCGGCAGCAACAAACCGGATACACCCCCCAAAACCGATTGCAGCCAAACCCCGGACAATGCAGGCCGTGTACTGGCCAACCTCGTAACTGCCCGCCGCAATATTTACTCTTATGACAGCCTTTGCCATAAACACTGGGATGGCATCCCGCCCATAGAATCCTATACTATCCGCGCCGTAGATCTCCTGGCTGCCATGGGCATGCCCACAGACCTCGCCGACTCAGCGATGTGCCGCTTCAAACATATCCGCGTATATCTCGGATTCCAGGACAAAGTGGGATTCAAACTATACATCGTACCGGTAACGGGCGCCTGCCTGCAGGACAAGAACCCTTCCAAGTGGACCGCCGGCAGGGATGTTATCCTCAACAAAGATGCAAACCCCATCATCGTGCCCATCGATTCAGCAGCGATCGCTGAAACAGACAGGTACGTGCTGGACCTCAACGCGCCCTGCCCGAAAACCTGCCCGATAGAACCCACCGTTAAAGCAGACAGATAATCTATGAGCTTCTCAGAAACTGTAATAGTGTTATCACACGTGCCTATTTTGGTCACGGTAGTATATGCCGCCATACATTATGGCACATTTCCCCGTGAACTGAAAGTGTTCTCATGGTTCATTTTCCTGTCCGGCATCATCCAGTTCACCTCCCTGGGATTCTGGTTCAACAGCAAAAACAATATGCCGTTGCTACACCTGTATGTGGCAGCGGGGTTCCTTTGCCTGGCATGGTTCTACAACACTATCCTCAATAGATTCATAGACGCAGGAATAATATGGCTCATCGCCATATTATTCCTGCTCTTTACGATAGCCAACTCTCTGTTCATTCAACCTGTGCATACTTTCAACTCTATTGCATTAACAGTAGAATCCATCCTGATCGTCATCCTGTCGCTGTTCACCTACCGGTTCTTTTTGAGTGACATCGTCAAAGAAACCAGTGGCGCCAACATCAAAAGCCTCACCTGGATCAATTCAGGATTGTTCATCTACTACTCTTCCAGCATATTGATATTTTACTTTGGTTCTGTTATCACGATTGACTTCAGCAGAAACCTGAATTTGTACGCCTGGATATTTCTTGCTTTTTTCTCCATTGTAATGTATACCTGCTTTTTTATTGGCTTATGGAAACGATCAAAGACCTGAGTTTTCTAAATGCATTACTGCCGCTGGCAGTTATCGTTTTCATCATCGGTATCGGGGTGGTGTTTCTGAACCTGCATTTTCAAAAGAACCTGTCTATACAGAAGCTCAAACGGGAAGCGTTGAAGAGCGTCTATCAACGTGACCTGCTCCGCTCCAACATACAGGCTCAGGAAGAAGAACGCAAACGCATTGCGCACGACCTGCACGATGAACTGGGCGCTGTGATGTCTATCATGCGCATGCATCTCATGGTGCTGGAACAACAAAGCAGCAACAGCTCCCAGCAATTGCAGGAAGGGCTGGAACATGTACGGCAATTATCAGAAACTGCACTGGCAAGCATCAGAAGCATCAGCCATCGACTCATGCCGCCACAGCTGGAGTCATTCGGACTGCCGGCAGCACTGGAATCGGTAACAGAACAGATCAACAGCGCCGGTGAGATAGACATCGAACTGAATTGTGATGACTACTCAGAGGACCTGCCCTGGCTGGTGAACCTAGGCTTGTTCCGTATTATTATGGAGATGATCAACAACACGCTCAAACATGCCGGTGCCAAATCAATCAGGATAAACCTTTTCCGTCGCGATCAGGAACTGGTATGCCAATATACAGACGACGGCAGAGGATTGCCGGATGACAATACCAACAGAGGTTTAGGCCTCAAGAGCATGGAAGGCCGGGTAAATGCACTCGGCGGAAAACTTGAAATGGGCAACCGGGATACAGGCGGATACTACGCCACTGTTCGATTAACATTAACCGTTTAATACACCACCTATGAAAAAAGACATCAACATTGGATTAGTGGAAGATCAGGCACTTTTCAGAGAAGGCATGAAAGCCATTATCAACAGATGGCCGGACATGCAGGTAATTTTTGAATCCGGCGATGGTTACTCCGTGCCGGACAAATTGCAGCAGGCTGCTGTGCTCCCGGATGTTATGCTGGTCGACCTCTCGCTGCCGCCGGATGGCGACAGGGAATACAGCGGTCAACATGTTACCCAGGCGCTGACACGTATCTACCCCGACATGAAAGTCCTCATCCTGTCTGTACATGATGACGAACATTTCATCAACCTGCTTATCCAATGCGGCGCTCATGGTTACCTGGTGAAAGACAGCGCCCCACAGGAAGTACAGGAAGCCATCATCGCCGTACATACGAAAGGGTCTTATATCAATGAACGCGCCCTGAAAGCATTACAGCTCAAAACAGCTAAAACAGTCAGGCATAAACCCCAGAACCTGTCTATCACTAAAAGGGAAGAAGAGATATTACAACTGGTATGTAAACAATATACCGCAGAGGAGATCGCACAGGAACTTTTTATCAGCGTGAAAACAGTTAATGGCCACCGGAATAACTTGCTACAGAAAACAGGCTCCCGCAATGTGACCGGACTAGTCCTATACGCCATCCGGAATAATATCATATCGCTGAAGTAATACATCTACACCGAAGACAGGCATCCCATCCAAAATACTTACATTGCAGGGGTAATCGCGTAAAAATCCCGTAGCATGCCTTCAGTATCAGATGATATTATCACCGAAAGATTAACGCTCCGATTATTAGGAAATGAAGTAAGGAACGCCTGCCTTGCCGGCGATCTCTCCCAGGCATCGCATCTGCTGGGAGCAGCAGTGCCCGAAGCATTCCTGGAACACCCCAGCAGTCTGCAACACGACCAGAAACAACTGGTGGCGGATGCCAACTATGCTCCCTGGTCTTCCAGGGCTATCATACTCACCGGGGAAATGCAGACCATCGGTCTTATCCGCTTTCATGCCGCCCCCGACCCTGGTGCCTTAAAGGAATATATGAAAGGAGCGGTGGAAGTGGGCTACCAAATATTTGAACCTTACCGGAGAAAAGGATATGCCCGGGAAGCCGTAACAGCCGCATTCGACTGGGCACGCCATCATTTTCAGGTTGATCGTTTTATTGCTTCGGTATCTCCCGATAATCTGCCGTCCATGAACCTGATCAAATCCCTTGGCTTCACGAAAGTGGATGAGGTAATGGATGAAGTGGATGGTATGGAGTACGTGTTTTCCTGTCCATAACAAAATCAATATCCTTTCTTATCCTTTGATAGTCAACTTCATCATTTTTGGTTGAATTTAAAAAAGGAGGTACTTTGCACCACCCCGAAGCGTTAGCGTTGGCTTACCTGAAAACCACGTCCCTTTTAGTCTGGTGCCTAAGCCATATCTTACCATCCCGTCTAATATAAACTATGCCGTACCTTTAGGACAGTGAAGATTAAAGATATGATAACCGAAATAATTAGAAAATATGGGCATTTTTCCGACGCCTTGGTTCTTGGCTTTTCTTTTGAGAGTAATGTCTATTCTTCTTCCGGCAAAGGAAAAATTGAAGTTCTCATTAATTGTATGAATAGTGAAAATGATTTTGAATGGGAGAAGGTTAAATTAGTCTTTGAAGAAGTGATGTGCTTCCGGCTTATTGAAAACAGAAATACTTCTTCTGTAGTAGTTAACGCTGCAATGCTTAATCATGATAATGGCGAAATAGTTTTCGATTTTTTTCCGTTGATGTTTAATCACAAATTAGTGGAAAATCCAGAATCTGATTTTGTTATCAGATGTAAAAGACTCAAATATATGGTTGTTTGATATTTTATAAAATCACCGAAGTTTTGCAAGACCTGCGCATAGCGCAGGTCTTCTATCAATTATACACTGACAGCCACCGTATTATCGCCCCAAAGCGTCGATGAGTATCTTTTGAAACTCATGGAGCACGACCATACGTTTATTTCCCATAAGCAACCCCTTGTTCGCAATTTTACAATTCCACGCCACGCAAAAGCACTTGTTTTGTAGAAAAAAACAGATGAAACAACTCCTCATCGTAAGCTTATTGACCTTCGTCTTCGTCGTGGCCAATGGCCAATCTGAAGATCAACCGTTAAAAGCAGCCAGGAAAGCGATCGAAGCCAGCAACGCTATTTATTCCGATTTAGCCAATAAAAACGATGGCTCTATTCTGACAAGGTATACCGACGATGCCTGTCTGTACCCGCCCAATGCGGCGCCGGTGCGCGGCAAAGACAACCTCGCAAATTTTTTCAAAGGCGGCCCAAAAGTACACTGCAAATTCACCATCCAACACCTCTATGGCGATGGCCAGACATTTGTCACGGAAGAAAGTTATTATGAAATGACAGACTTGAAGGGCAACAAAGTAGATGATGGCAAAGTCATCGTCATCTGGAAAAAAACAGCCAACGGCTGGAAGATGCACCGGGACATGTTCAGCAGCAACCACCCGGCGAAATAACTAAAAACCGATGTTCACCACCTGCTGAAAGGCCACATCATTTTTTATCAGTCGCTGCCGGGCCTCAGAAGGCGTAATGCCGGTAAATTTTCTGAACTCCTTGATAAAATGCGCCTGATCATAATACCCAGTGTCATAGGCCACCGCGGTCAGTGATGCTGGAGTATCCAGCACCAGCCGCAGGCTTCTGTTGAACCGTGCTACCGCTACCAACGCAGCCGGACTAATACCGATATGCTGCAGACAAAGTTTCTGGATATATCTTTCAGAAATACCGGATTCCCGGGCGATAGCGGGCAAGTCCAGTTTATCATCTCCCGATAAAAGCAAATGCGAAAGCTGTTGTACAACAGTTACTTTTTTCAACTGCTTTTCATGTTGTTTCAATTGTTCCAGGAGGAACTGTTCCAGCACCCTGATTTTATGCCCGATGGTAGCGGCTTCCATGATCCTGTTGTATAACTCCCGGTTCTCCTGCGAGCGTACATCATACAGATCAGTGGCATAATTGGTAAATTCAGAAAGCGGATTCGAAAAAAACAAAGCGCCGGCATGTGGATAAATACGGGCTATCAGCACGGTAGTACCTTTCGTGACCGTAAGCCTGGTAGGCAGGGTGAGATGTCCCAACAGTTCTATAGCGGGAGTGTCTTTTCTTCTGCCGTTGATGATGGTGGCGGCTGATCCGGATATATTGATAACGAGATCTATGTATCCGCTGGGATAAAACACCTCGTTATCGAGATCTTCCTCAATCGTCACAACGGTATAATTCTTTATGTAAGGCGCTAAAATGGCCGACGGCAAACATTGCATCAAAGCAGGGCATAAGGTGTTCCCTATTAAAGTTAATCTACTTTTTCCATAAAAAAAGCGAGCCACGCTGGTGGCTCGCTCCCTGTTAATATTAGTTCAGGTATTGGGTCAGTTCTATACCCTGAATCCCCATGAAGTTACCGCCATCCGCATATTCCTTTATCAACATCAGCGCTCCTTTATCGGGCTTGGGCACATTCATAAGCACGATGCTTGTTTTGGAATTATCGAGATACAGTTCTGATGGACTGGCTGCTTTCACCACCTTGAGTGTCATAGAGGTATAGGTTGCAGGCACAGTTAGGTCTGCATAGGCGTTCCCCTCTTCGTTCAGCGGGTATACTTTCCGGATGGTAGGCTGCCCTCTTTTCGCTATATAGACCTCTATCGCAATGTCTTTCACCGGAATTTTACTAAATGTTCTTTCCGGGAAATTGACGAGTATTCCTACATTACCGGGTGTTGGCTTAGGAATTTCCGGCAGCTTGTCAATGAGAGAAGTACCATCATAATAGAATTTGACGGTATTGGAAAGAGCGGCGCCGTCAATCTTTCTTTCCAGCAGTTGTACCCCCTTGCTATCGAAAACAGAAAAGGTAGTAGGGCCGTTGGACACCTGTTTTGTGCTCACCTTCCCCTGAAAATAGTGGGATGATCCATCTTCTGTCGCCTCCACTACCCTGTTCCCCAGCTTCAACTGCAGGGAGTCTGCCGCTATATAACCGTTAATATTGATGTCGATGATTTTATGTTCAGGATAGAGTTCCTCCTGCGATTTGGTACAGGAAAAAAGAGACAGGCTTACTATTAAAGCTGCCAGTTGTTGTGATATCTTCATGCCATCTTTTTTTAGAATTTGTAATTCAGGTTTAACGTGAACCGCCGCCCTGTGTGTGCCTTATAGGTGACCTGGTCCCCTTTGTCGTAGTTATCGGATTTGCCCGGTTGTAACACGATATGTTTGTTGTAAAAGGCCGGATTACCTAACCGCGGGTCCATCCTGTTATTTTCATTCTTTACTTCCGCATCATATCCATAGCTGGCAGCATTATTATAATACAGGATGCTTTCATTGAAGAGGTTGGAGATATTGAGCACCACTTCCAGGTTTCTATTTTTCAGGCACTTATAACTCAGCTGCATATCCACTTTTCCATAAGGGTTCTGCAATTCGGCGTACTTTAATTCAGACCCTACCAGCATGTATTTCCTGCCGGTTTTATTGTACAGCACATTGACACCCCAACTGTCAGTAACATAGGCCAGTCCCAGGTTGTAGCTGTAAGGCGATTGGCCATACAAAGGCCGGTTGTCCCGGTATACAATTTCCCTGGAGATAGCAGCGCCGTTTTGATCTTTTTCAAAGGGATCACCATTCTCGTCGATAGAAGTGCTGCCATAGGTATCCACCCTACTGTTGTTCAGAGAGAGGTTTCCGGAGAACCGCAGGTTCCGCAATGTTTCATCAATAAAACCGAAATTTTTCTGAACATCCACTTCCAGTCCGTAAACCTGCGCCCTTTTTGAATTTTTCAGGGTGAATTCACTCTTGTTGGTGGCGGAAAAGAAGTTATACATTTCAATGGGGTCGGCAATGTCCCGGTAATACACACCGGCAGACAGTACGTCACCTGGCTCGGGGTACCATTCTGCTTTGAAGTCATAACCATCCGTCACGGAAGACTTCACGGGCGCGTTCCAGATGTAGGCAGAATACACAGGATCATAATAGGAGAACCGGTTTCTTTCTGCAAACTGTGGCCTGGATACGGTCTTCGCATAGGCTACGCGGAAGTTGAAATCACTCCAGGGGCTATACGTAAAGTTGACGGAGGGTAAATACTGCCATTTCTTCTCTTCCGGAAGCGGGGCTGACGTCGGACCAAACCGGCCGTCGTTAGGATTCTGCAGCTCTTCGTATTTAAAGTATTCGGCCCGCAGTCCCCACACCAGCCGGAACTGTCCAAAATGGTTATCAAACATGGCAAAGGGCGCATGTTGGTACATGTTACCTTCGTATTTGGAATTGCCGGCAACGGTGGGCAGCCAGGCAAACCCGTTTTCATGGAAGTTTTTAGGGTCCTGTAACTGAGCAGCGGAAAGATACCAGTATTCCCTGGAGAGGTTATTGGGCAGGTTGTACAGCCCTGCTTCAAAATAATCCTGCACACCGGTCCTTTTGGCACCGAAGTATCCTACTTTGAAAAGCTGTTTCGCAGCATAGAGCTTAAAAGGAAATGCGGCAGCCACGCTCCAGTTCAAATCCCTGCCTTTGTAAGCATAGTTCCCCCGGCCAAATGGAAACCTGTTGGTACTATTCACCACATTGGTTGCCGGATAATGAATCACCTCATCATTGATTTTCACATTGGAATATCCCAGGTAGGTAACATCTTTCTGATCTCTTCTGATCTCTGTATGGGCAAGGCTCCAGTCGATATGCATGAATTGCAGGTCATGCCGCCCTTCCAGCTTATTCTGAATGAAATTGGTAAACAGCGGCCTGTTCACTTCTTCTATCCCCGGGATGTCTGTTTTGTAGTTTGTCTGGTCTCTGTTCCAGCCTTTCACCTGGGTAAAGTCCTGGTTGAAAATATGAGAATAGATATTGCGGAATGCCAGTTTTGTTTTACCTATCTGTAAACCCATGTTCAACAAACCTCCCCAGGTGGAGTTAACATTGTAGGTATTCCCTGTATTGAGGTATTGGCGGTTAGGGTGGTCATCTGTCAGATTAAGGCCCAGCGCGCTTTGCCAGCCACCCCTGGTGATAAAGTCGATTTTTTCCGTTTCCTGTGAATTTCTGAAAGACAGTGCGCCAACGATACCGAATTTATTTTTCTTTTCCCTACCGAGATGGAACACTTTACCACCAGCCAGTTTCACATTCAAACCTAATGGCGTGGTACTGGAATAAGTGGTAAAATTATCATGGGCAAATAATTTGGATTGCTCATACAGATTCTGGTTTTTCAGCGCATGTCCATTGTTCTCCTGCGCCAGCTCCAGCATGTTTTTCAGCTGACTGCTCTGCGGGAGAGACCTGCGGCCGTCATGAAAACCGAGATAATCATATTTTCCCGCTTTGGGTCCCAACTGCTCTTTGAAGGTACTGAGGTCGTTATAGGAAGTACCGAGGGAAACGGTCAGGAAGTCCTGGTCAGGAATATCTTTGGTATTCACCTGTACATATCCGCCGGTGAAATTGGCATTCATATCCGGTGTCGGCGTTTTGCTCACCACGATATTATCTATCATGGCGGCTGGTATCAGATCGAAGGAAAACGATTTCCGGACAGGTTCTGTGCTGGGCTGAGTGATGCCGTCTATCGCGGTTTCATTCCACCGCTCTCCCATTCCGCGTACCACTACGTATTTTTTGTCGATGGTAGTTAAACCGGTCACACGGGCCAATGCGTCTGCCGCGTTGTTGTCCGGGCTGCGGGATATTTGTTCCGCAGAAATCCCGTCAGACAATTCCACGGCGTTCTTCTGTTTCGTCAGCAATCCCGATATGCTGGCTTTTTTGTACCCGGAGGTGATCACCACCTGGTCCAGCGTGTTGGTTTTGGCTTTCATGGCCACCGTCAGCGGGGTGCTGCTGTTTTCATTTACCACCACGCCGGTGATACGTTGTGTCTGAAAGGAGATATAGCTGATTTCCAGTGTATAGTTGCCCGGCGTAACGGTCAGCATGTAGCTGCCGTCAGCGGCAGACTGTGTGGCCTGACTGCCGCCTGCGATGCGGATGGAAGCGCCGATGAGCGCCTCACCACGGTCACTGATGATCTTACCGGTAATGCGGCCGGGCCGTTTATCCTGCTCCTTTTGCGGCGCAGTGGGGCTGCCGGCGGGCTTTTCATCGATCATGACATGATCATTGCGCCGGGTATAACGCAGGTTGGTGTTTTTCAGTACCTGTTCAATGGCGTTTTTTACGGTAATGTTGCCGGCATTGACAGACACCTTTACCGCTGCATATTTGTTGATATCGTCACCATAAACGAATTTGACGCTGCTTCTTTTTTGTATTTCGGCAAGGGCTTCTTTAATGCTGCGGTTGGACAATTGCAGGCTGATCTGCTGATTGTCGGCCTGCTGGCTGCTGGCGGTGAGCGGCATCATCAGGATAAACAGGGCTATTGCAGTAATGGAAAGCTGAAGCAGCTTTCCCGTTCGGAGAACAACCGTCAATAATCCTGATAAGGATATATTTTTTTGCATATTATTGTAACTGTTTTTACTGGTTAATTTTTAATTGGTAAATGTTGCTGTAAAGCCGACCGGACTTCCACATCGTTGGGCTTTGGCAGCTACTGGTGTCCTGCCTCCGGCGGGACACTTTCTTTTAGGAGAGAGGTCACGTAACTTTTTTGTTCATAGGCGCTTTTTAAGTTTTTATTTGATGATGCATGTTTTTCCATCGGCGGAAAGGTGGTAGCTGAATTTCCCTACGAAGCCCAGCATGTCCAGCACGCCGGTGAGGGAATCGGTGGCGGAGAAGGTGCCGCTCACTACGTGTTTTGCGGTGACTGTTTTTTCAAAGCGGCATGTTACGCCATAGCGGCGTTCCAGCGCCAGCACCACCTCAGCCATCTGCATATCGGTAAAGACCAGATCACCCGCTTTCCATTGTTCTATACTGCGGATATCTGCCGCGCTTTGTATGGCTTTCCCTGTTTCAGGCTGCCAGGTGATTTTACGCCCGGCTGTGAGCTGCGCCAGTTCCGTCGTTTTTTCTTCCTGCAGGGCGCTGATGCTGACTTTACCGGTGGTGACCACTACCTCCTGTATTTGTCCTTCGTAGGCGGTTATCCGGAAAGCGGTGCCCAGTACGCGTGTCAGCAGGACGCCGGACCGTATAGTGAAGGGATGAATATCATCCGGTGCCACATCAAAAAAGGCTTCTCCGCTCAATTCAATGTCCCTGCCTGTTTGAGGATAACTATCAGGATATTTAACACTACTGCCGGCCGCGAGGTATACCACGGTGCTGTCTGGCAATACGTGGCGGCGGGGTGCGCCCTTTGCGTTGGTCATTTCCACATAGTGAACAGGCCTGCGGCTCTTACCGAATTTCCATAACGCCAAACCGGACAGCATGATCAGTCCGGTCCATATAGCTGCATAGCGGAGCACTTTGCGCCAGTGAATAGCAGGCTTTTTTTCAGCAGCCATACTGGCTTCATAGGCAGCTATCCTTTGTTGCATTTCCTGTTGTTTCTGGCTCCACAGCTGCTGCATGGCGGCGCTTTCTTCCGGTGGATTGTCCCATACCATCATTTCGCGCCGGCGCATCAGCGCATCCAGCAATGCCCGGCCTTCCCCGGTATCCAGCAATAGCTTCGCCTGCCTGAGCTCTTCGGTGGTGCAACGGCCTTCCAGGAATTTTTGAAGTAAGTAGCTGTCTGCTTTTCCCATTGTTAGCATTTATATAGAAGAACAGATGATAACCCGACCGGCTATACGTCCCTCTATTGATGATGACGCCTAAATGAATCCGGCACCACCTATGCGGGAAAGATTTTTTTAATAAATGTCCAGGTCAAATCAGGGTATAAAACGCTGTAACCTTTTACTGGCAAGCATTACAGTAAAGGCTAAAAAAATGCCGCAATTGCCCCCTCGATTGTCGCGCTGGCCCCTCTTATGTTTTGTGAGGTCGACTTACATTTGAAAAACAAAATCTTTTGATCATGCGAAAACTAATGATGAAAATGTCAATATCTCTCGACGGTTTTGTTGCCGCTGCCAATGGTAAAGGCGACTGGATGTTCAAAGCCGCGGACGAGAAGTCATCGGCCTGGGTGAGGGAACTTTGCGAGTCTGCGGGGCTGCATATTATGGGCAGCAAGAGCTTTCATGATATGGCGCCTTACTGGCCCACCTCGCCCCTACCTATTGCCAGGGCGATGAACGAGATCCCTAAGGCTGTCTTTACCCAAAAGGGGATGACAATTCCTCCCGCAGCCGATCAGTCGCCTGCCGCGGTTTCCTGGGCCGGGACGCGAATTTTCAACGGCGACCTGGCCGGGGAAATCAGGCAGCTCAAAGCTGAACCGGGACAACCGATCTTAGCACATGGAGGGGCTGGATTTATGCGGAGCCTGATTGAAACAGGACTTATAGATGAATATCATTTAGTGGTGCATCCCGTAGCCCTGGGAGCCGGACTACCGATATTCAGCGATCTGTCCCAGCCACTTGAGCTGAAACTGGTGGATACGAACGTTTTCCCGGGAGGAATTGTTGTACATACTTACCATCCGGCGTAAGCTTTACACATACCGCGTTACCAAAGGGAGGATGGAAAATCACTGAGTAATAAAAGAGGGATAACTGCGGAAGGCACGTTTTCTTTCAGTCTTTTCCGCAGACTGTTCAACGCCGCCACCATATAGTTCTCCACCGTATTGACGGAGAGGTTCATCCGCCGGGCTATTTCGGGGTAGGTAAGATGCTCTTCCCGGCTGAGCATAAACACCTGGCGGCGCTGTGGACTGAGTTCGTTGAGTACAGTGCGGTAAGTACGTTCAGCTTCTTCTGCCAACAGGCGGTAATCTGAGGGCCTGTCCTCCTGAAAATCTTCCTGTATAGTATCAAGACCGGCCATCACCGGGATGTTGCGGCGCATTTCACTGATCACACGATTACGGACGGAACGGAACAGGTAACCAGAAAAGCTGCTGTTGATGTGAATGTCGTGGCGCTTTACCCAGAGATGGAACAACAGGTCCATACACAGCTCTTCTGCCCTCATGGCATCATGGATGTAACGGCTGGCAAGACGGAACATGCGGGGGTAATATCTGCTAAACATCTCATTGTATGCCTGCATGTCGTCATGCTGACAACATTGCCACAACTCACTATCAGAAGCTTGTCTGTAATCCATCGGAAATATAAATTACCGATGCAAAAATCATGGTTTCAATATTACCAAAGTATTAAGTTTTTTTTCCGCTCATTTTCACTGGTCACTGGCTGCATCTCTCATGGCCCTGAAACCCTCTTTAACAACGGGTATCAGCATGGGTGTAAAAAACTGGGGCTTGAACACGATATTTTTCGTTTCCTTATTTACAATCCACTGCCAACGTCTCGCCAGCACAAAATCCAATCGTTGTTTTGGGGTGAGTCCGGGTAGTGTATAGTAATCCGTATGCTCTCCCTCCTTACCGGAATTCTGGCGGTAAGTACCGGTGATGGCTACTTTATGCTGCCGCTCAAAATCTTTTATCATGGCAGCGTTTTCAGCTGTGCGTTTCCATTGCGGATCTTCCGGGCAACAAGCAGACCCATAACTTTCGCTCCGGTATACGATCAGGGTATCTACAGGCACGTGGGGAGTAATATATTGCAGCTTGGGTTGTTCTCCCTGCACACGAATACTATCCACTGTAATGGTCCCCTCTCCTCTGCGGATATGATAATAAATATTGGTAGTGACAGGTTCTGCACACATCTTGTTTTTAGTAGCATGTACAGCTACCTCATGATAATATTTCCAGTCCGGAACAATCAGCGTAAACTCCCTGATATCCGGATAAAACGTATTGGTGGCCGTAAACGGGGCCACCGGAACGTGCGCACCAAGAAAAAACACATAATTTGAATCAGGGTGTTCCACCAGCGGAATGTCCACCAGGTAATTGCCCGCCGCTTCAGCGACATGTTTATCATCAATCATCACTACGTGATCATATGATTGCTGCAGCCTGCTGCTATCTGCTGCCGCCTGCGGTTTTGCCTGTGCCATACAACCTGAACTTAAAAGGATGAAGCATAATTGTTTAATCATCATGGCAATTCTTTTTTTTAAAAATCCTACATCGACCGGATGATCAATGGCCTTTGTGTGCTGATGCTTGTGTTTAAAGCCGTTTCAAATACGGTGATCAACTGCTTACCATCACTGGTAACAAAATAGTTGGACAAATTGGTAATGGTATGCGCAATATCCACTCCCCAGGGCGGTTGTTTGGAAAGATCCTCAATATCCCATATCACCTGGTCCGGAGACAAACCAGCCAACTCCTTTTTGATCACTGCCAACTCCTGCAACGCGGCTTCGCTTTGCGTATGGGTTATTCCATCAATAAACAGTTCATTCATCAATACAGGGAATCGGCTTCCCCAATCACTATCCTCCAGCCGGTAGACGATCGTTGAGAAAAATGAATGCAGGAAATCCGCTGTGCCGATCATATAGAAAATAGGTGCTGTAAATAATCCTACTGCCATAAAAAATATTTATATAGTTTACTATTCTGCATTTATCCGACCAACATTTCCGTTGATGTCCTCCCTTCATACACAGGATGCCATTTTCCCCTCTTTTTCCACAACGACCACCACATTATTTTTTCATCTTATCATGTTCATGCCTGTGCTATCAAAAATGAGGAAAAGAAGCCACAACGTCAACCGCGTTTAACATTCGCGGAAAATGGGCCAACATTCGCGGGTATATCACAAATATGTGCGGGCTATATTTCAGCCGGACTGGCGTGCTGTTCCTGGAATTTCGGACATCGCCCTCTGCCGTTAGACTTTTTTAACCCGAATTATTTGGATACTAATTTCAGACAATTTATCTTAGTAACTAAGATATTTACTCAATAAGATATAAAATGGAGCAGGACATCATCAAACAGATCAGAAAGTTGACCCAGGCATATGCTTATACGGCTCTCCAGATGCACGAAGCCGTAGCCCGGAAAGCAGGGCTTTCCGGTACGGACCATAAATACCTCGGTTTTCTGCTGGAACGGGGCGAGATGACCGCAGGAGACCTGGCAGCCCTGACCGGCCTCACAACCGGCGCCATCACTGGTTTGATAGACAGATTTGAAAAGAAAAACCTGGTGAAGCGAAAATTCGCGGAAGGTGACAGAAGAAAGGTGCTCATTGAGCCTAACACCAAACTCATCATGGCGCTGTTTGAACCGCTTTACAAGGACTTCCGGAGCAAGTCGGAAAAACTGACAGCATCTTTCTCCGAAAAAGAAGCCAAAGTCATCGAACGCTATTTCTCCCAGGCTATTGAGATCATGCAGGAGACCACTACTAAACTCAACAAATAAACGATATGTGCGCTTACATACTTGATTTTCAGGAAATCGATAAAACGATGGTATCACAGGCTGGCGGCAAAGGCGCTAACCTCGGAGAGCTATGCCGCATGGAGGGAGCACAGGTACCTCCGGGCTTTTGCGTAACCACAGACGCCTATAAAGCTGCGATCAGCCACCATGCAACGCTGCATTCATTGCTCGACCAGCTGGCCCTGCTGCAGGCAGATGACCGGAAAAACATCAGTGATATCAGCGCACAAATCCGTACAGCCATCGAAAGCGTGCCCATTCCCGAAGATATTGCGGCAGCGGTTTCGGACCAACTTCGTTTGCAGGGCGAGCATAAGGCCTATGCCGTGCGCTCCAGCGCCACAGCGGAAGATCTGCCCACAGCCTCCTTCGCAGGCCAGCAGGACACCTACCTGAACGTCACCGGCAAAGCTGCCATCCTGCAACATATCAGCCAATGCTGGGCATCGTTGTACACAGACAGGGCGGTTACCTATCGTTTGCAACATGGATTTGACCAAAGCAAAGTGAGTTTGTCGGTCGTGGTGCAACAAATGATTTTCCCGGAAGTATCAGGTATTATGTTCACCGCAGACCCGGTAACGTCCAACAGGAAAGTGCTCTCCATTGATGCCAGCTTCGGGCTTGGCGAAGCACTGGTGTCCGGCCTCGTCAATGCAGATAACTACAAAGTCGGCGAAGACCAAATCATTGACCGGAAAATATCCAACAAACAAATAGCTATTCTGCCAGCTGAAAATGGCGGCACACACACGCAGCCTGTCAGGCCGGAGCAGCAGCACTATGCATCGCTGACGGATCAACAGGTAATAGCGCTAAGCCACCTGGGAAGGAAAATAGAAACGCATTTCGGCAGTCCCCAGGACATCGAATGGTGCCTTGCCGGCGATACATTTTACATTGTACAAAGCAGACCCATCACCACTTTATATCCTATACCGGAAGCGCCGGACGAGGAAAATCATGTATACGCGTCCGTTGGCCACAACCAAATGATGACCGACGCCATGAAACCATTGGGATTGTCTTTTTTCCTGATGGCAACATCGGCCCGGATGTCCCCTGCCGGCGGGAGACTGTTTATCGATATCTCCCACTTTCTCGCAACGCCGTCGGGCAGAGAGGCCATCATGAACACGCTCGGCAAATCCGACCCGCTGACCAGAGACGCGCTCACCATCATCATGGCGCGGGAAGGTTTCATCAAACCGTTGCCGGATGATAAAACGGAACTGCCCATCCCTACAAACGAAGGACAACCGCCACTGGAAAACGACCCAGCCATTACTACGGAACTTATCAGCAATAGCCGGTCTTCGATTGAACTGTTAAAACAAAACATTCAAACCAAATCAGGTCTGGACTTATTTGATTTTATTCCGGAAGATGTACAACAATCCAGAAAGATCACGTTTGAGTCACGAAGCCTACGGGTGATCATGGCTGCTGTGGAAGCCTTATTCTGGATTAATGACAACATCGAAAAATGGCTCGGTGAAAAAGGAGTAGCGGGCACACTTTCTCAATCCGTTCCCAACAACATCACCTCAGAAATGGGACTGGCGCTGCTGGACGTGGCAGATGTCATCCGTCCTTATCCGGAAGTTGTTGCTTTTTTACAACAAACAACAAACGATAATTTCCTGGAAGAACTGCCTGTACTGAAAGGCGGTGAAGAAGCCCATGAGGCCATCGCCGGGTATCTGCAAAAGTATGGTATGCGCTGCGTAGGGGAAATCGATATCACCAAAACCCGCTGGAGTGAAAAACCCCTCAGCCTCGTTCCCGTCATTCTCAGTAACATCCGCAACTTTGAGCCGGGCACCGGTATCCGGAAGTTTGAACAGGGACAACAGGAAGCTTTACAAAAAGAACAGGAGTTATTGCAACGGCTAAAATCATTGCCCGATGGAGAACAGAAGGCAGCCGAAACCCAACAAAAGATCAGCCTCATGCGGAACTTCCTCGGCTACCGCGAATACCCCAAATACGGTTTGGTGAGCCGTTACTTTATCTATAAGCAGGCTTTACTGAAGGAAGCGGAACAACTGGTACGTGCCAACATTATCCGGGAAAAAGAAGATGTCTATTATCTTACTTTCCAGGAATTCCGTGAAGTGGTGCGCAGCCAGCAGCTGGACAACGAACTTATCCATCAACGGAAAGAGGAATATAAACTATTCGAAAAACTGACGCCTCCGCGGATGATCACATCCGACGGGGAAATCATTAACGGCAGTTACAAACGGGAAAACCTTCCCGCAGGCGCTATCGTCGGAACGCCCGTTTCCGCCGGTATTATTGAAGGACGCGCCCGTGTTATCCTGGATATGGCCGATGCCAACCTGGAAGAGGGCGACATACTCGTCACCGCCTTCACCGATCCCAGCTGGACACCATTGTTCGTATCAATCAAAGGACTGGTCACCGAAGTCGGCGGCCTGATGACACACGGCGCGGTGATCGCCCGGGAATATGGCCTCCCGGCTGTAGTAGCCATGGAAAATGCTACCCGGCTGATCAAAGACGGCCAACGGATACGGGTAAACGGAACCGATGGATATGTGGAAATATTATAAAACGCGCAATGCATGGAATCCATGAATTGAATGAATCCAATAAATCCAATATCAAACGAATTCAACGAATCAAACGAATGCAACGAATAGAATGGATTCAACGAACTCCCATGAATCCAATGCCCACCGGGGAACCCAGGGTTAAAACCCTGGGCTAAGATGTTATTCAGGCTGTTTCATGGCATAGATTCACCAAAAGGCGCTATTATACCTCTTTGCCCGGCAAAGATGATTGAGCACGTTTTAATGAGTTTAATCTGTAAAACAGCCTGAATAACATCTTAGCCCAGGGCTTTAGCCCTGGGACTGGGGGCCAGAAAACGAATTACAACAACGTTTTCCGGCATTAATCAAAAACCATTTTTAACAGAACTGACCATTCCTACGGGCCTCATCATCACAATTGATGAAGGTATGGTAGGAAATACGTCCCTTTAACTGGTCTTTCTGGTCTGTCAGCGCAACGATAGTGGATTTGTTGATCATCAGTTTTTTGGTCAATGAGGGTTTTTTCGTTTTCATTTTCATAACATTTAATAGTAAATCCTCCCTGTCTTTAGTCAAATGGACATGGCCGTGGGCGGGTTGTTCAGCACCAAGAGTTTTTGCGGTTAAGATTCACTCCTCCCCTCCCTGAACAACGAGGTACTCAGCATGTTTTAATGGATTTAAGCCGCAAAACAGCCTGAACAACATCGTAGCCCAGGGCTTCAGCCCTGGGACCCGGGATGGAATGGGAATGAGGAAAAATGTGGTTATTAAACGCCGTTATTATGCGCGGCCATTAACATCCATCATTTTCAAAATATGTTAGATATGCCTGTGGGAAAACGTGGTTACAACTCTGGGAGAAGAATGGCGTTAGCAGGCGATAGTGACGTTCGGGTATAACTTATAAAAACAAACATACGATATGGGTTATTCTGATCAATGTTCCGTTTATCTAAAATACAAAAAAATATCAAACAAATCAATTTGTCAAATTTGATTTCCGGTATCCTGTTTCCTTATTATTATCTTTTCATATCCCGATATAAAATCTGAATTTATTTTTATAACGTTGCGTACCACACCAATCACATGACCCGGTACGAGCCACCATCTGATGCTGACCTGATAGTGTCCCTGCGAGAGGGCAACAGCGGCGCGTTTACCGAAATCTACAACCGTTACTGGAAACAACTGCTGGCCATCGCTTATCTCCATAGCAGGGATAAAAACCTGGCGGAGGAAATTGTACAGGAAGTATTTATCAGTTTGTGGAACAGGCGTTATGAGCTGTATATCGACAACGTAAATGCTTATCTGGCCACCGGTTACTGAAAGATTATGTGGCCGCTGGTGGAAAAGTAGTCTGCTTTGAACAATTACGGTTGGTAGATGGAAAGGTTAATCAGGAGTTAGCTACTATCCTTCCGCCAGATAAAATACAGGCTGTGAGCACGACTCTATTTCAACAGGAGGGTTTTCGTATATCCGCCGCGCAGGGTGACAGCATTGGTGGCAATATCTATCATCAGCGCCGTCAACTGGCCAATGGCGAGTTACTGTTGCTGACCAATGCCAGCATGACCAGCGCTTCTTCCGGCAAAATCAATATGCTGGGCCACGATGTATTGGAGATGGACATGCATGCCGGTAAAATCTCCCGCTACCACTATACGCAAAACAACAACGCTGTACAGTTTGAAGTGACCATACCTCCGGCTGGCAGCCTGATGTTGTTTATTGCCGATAAAAAACTGCCGGGGTACCAGTCGGCCCCGCAAGCCAATGAATGGGCTACTGCCAAGGCTTCCGCCACTACAGTATCGCGGCCGGCAGACAACACCCTGACCATCGATTTTTGCGATCTCTATTTACACCAGCCCGATACCGGTTACACACACCTGCATGTTGGCCAGGCTTCCAATACCGCTTTTAAGCACCATGGATTTACCGATGGCGTAGGTAACCCGTGGAATAACCGTACCCAGTTCAAAGACGCCATCGTAAGACGGGATACCTTCTCTACCGGCACCGGCTATACGGCAGTATACCATTTCCAGCTGAAAGACGGTGTGGACTTCCGGGATTTCAAAGCAGTCATCGAGCAGCCGGACCTCTGGCACGAGGTAAAAATGAATGGCGTCACCATTAAAAACGAACCCGGCAAATGGTGGCTCGACCGGTCCTTTGGCGTGTACCGGATTGGCAATTATTTAAAAGCCGGGGACAATGAACTAGCCGTGACCGTTGCCCCCATGCGTGTTTATGCAGAGATTGAACCGGTGTATATCCTGGGCGATTTTCACCTGGAAGCAGCAGTACAAGGCTGGCGCATTGTTCCGCCGCAACCACTACAGACCGGTTACTGGAACAAGCAGGGGTTGCCATTGTACAGTCAAGGTATCGCCTATACGAAAAGCTTCACTGTAACAGATCCGGGCAAGTCATACGCCGTAGCATTGGGCAAATGGCAGGGCACTGTGGCCGCCGTAAAAGTCAATGATGTATTTGCCGGTATCATCACTTCCGAGCCCAACAGGCTTGACATCGGTCAGTTCATAAAAAAGGGGAACAACAAAGTAGAAGTAACGGTGATCGGCAGCCTGAAAAACCTGCTGGGTCCGTTTTACAACAAACCCGTACCCGGGCTGGTAGACCCGGGCAAATGGTATAATATCAAAACACAGCCATCGGGGAGTGACTACGATCTGTATGATTACGGCCTGGCTGAAGATTATGAGATACAGGTTGTCCGCTAAAAGCGGACAACCTGTATAGTAGTGATTATTCTTCAAGATACCATTTCTGGTTATCTCCCCCATTATTCGGCCATTGTATAATTCTGGCGCCGATACCCCACGGATATTCTACATCCAGTAATAGGCCGCTCGCTTTATTTTTTATCTGGTAAATCCTCCTGTTACTACCATCATACCCAAGAAAGAGGATCTCCCATTTTTGGTTTCCTCCATTACCATATGTCCATTGAATCATAGGCGTGCCCTGCGCCATCGAAGCGCCGGGATTGTCTATTACAAGGCCGCTTTGAAAATTGGAGATCACATAATAGCATTTACCGTCTGCCTTGAGCTGAATGTTTCCTAACACCCATTTTTTGGTAGGTACGTTGGAGAAAGAGTATTGTACGAGGGTATCGCCAATAGCGGTACCATCGTTTTTGGGCGATATAACTCCTCCAGTAGACACTGATACAACCCGGAAAGTACCTGCAGGCGCGTTGTTGAAATAAGGTAACACATTACTCAATGCCAGCAAGGCTCTTGGTAAGCTGGTCTGCGTTTCGACGAAGTGCAGGGTATCCGAAAGTTTTTTCAGCGAATTGCAGAAGGTCTGCAATCCGGCTGTACTCATCTTATTCAGGAGATTTGAATTCATCGATGTGTAGAAAGGTACCGTCAACTTAGCTCCTGCCACAGAGGAGCAATTATTATTGAATACGTTCTTCCTCAGGCTGTCTACATCTGCAATCAACTGTTGAAGGCGGTAGGTGGTAGGCGCAGCATAGGCCGGCGCCCAGTTATAGCTGGCTATCAGATATGATAGTGAGGGAGGCACATCATCCTCATTAGGGGAATAGTTGGCGGTCTTACTCCAAAACTTCAGCATCTTACAAACGCTCAGGGCTTTTTCACCTGCCGTAGTGGTAGCAGGGAATTTCTGATTGAAGTCGACTGCAAACCCCGGCGAAGCTGTTTCATTCCACGTGGCAGGAAATATATCATTATCAGTACCTATTCCCCAGGCCATTTCCGAACACAGGTTAGCAGGAAGACAACCGGGATGCTGAGGCACGCTTAATTGGTTAAATGAGCCGATATCCATGTGATAAGTCAGGGTATCACCAGCAGGAAGAATAGTATCAGCCACTACTTCCACAACAGGATCTTTCATGTTAAACACATAATGGGATTTAGCTGTATTAGGAAACAGGAGTGTAAGCCACGATTTTACCTGCTCTTTAAAAGTATAGGCGGAGATATTTGCCGCAATACCATTATTGATTTTAAATAGCATATTAATATCCAGGTCCGACCCTTCACCACCTGTACTACTTCGTACCGGCGTATTGGAACCGTAACCACCAACGATCATCAGGTTAAACTGCGAGAATGTTTTACCCGGAAATGCAGTAGCCAGTTGGGATTTCAGTCGTGTTGTGTCCTTCACCATTCTGCTATGCTGAAAGTATAACACCACGCTATCAGACTTATTGCTGGTAATAAATTGGGTGTAGGAATTGAAGTAAGGTTCCAGCTGCGCCGATATCTGGGCGAATAGGGCATTGTTGGAAAACATCAATCCAACCAATAACAATGCACTATACAGTGCTCTCTTCTTTTGCATATTACAAGGGTTAAAATAGTAAGCGCATAGCTATTACTATCGCTCACTACCAGGTGAGTAAATATGAGTATGGAACGTCTTAAACGAAAGCTAACAACGCCTGTGCGGCGTTAACAGGGCATATTAATCGGGTTCATACACCCGGGCTGATTAACATTGTTGGTATAGGTTTTAAGGTTACAGGGGTTTAAAATACTTTGTTTTGGTTTAACTATCGTAAATTAGCAGAAAGGACTGTATCTTTTATGCAGTTGCTGATTTATCCACTTCTTTTATTGGCTTATGGCTATGTAAAGAATGCTTCTGTATTGTGCTGTTAAAAAGACAAAGCGCGTTTGATCGTTGAAATTTTTTGTCCATCTTTGTATTTCATGTCCATATACATTTTTTTATTATAATCAATTTGCCTTTTAACAACACAATATGTTAAAATATAATATATTGCATTAATCAAAAAAGTATCTGCGAAATGTTAACCAATTAAATGCCTTTAGAGTGCAAAGACCAATTTCCGGAAACTTATAAAATGACTCGTTTCCCGGTGGATCATAACCACCCATGTGAATCCTTATATTCTGAACAGAAATTTTCGATCGATGAAAGTATTAAGATGCACCCTATTCCTGCTGTTCATTTGCTGTAACAGCTTATTGGCTCAGGAAGAGCCATTGAACCCGACAAAATTCAACGTAATTCCGCCTTCACCGAATGCCGCCTCGTTGGGAAGATATGGAGAAACCCCGGTCAACCTGTTTAATGGTTTGCCTAACATTGAAATCCCGCTCTCCCAGATAGCGGTTGGCAGCGAATTTAATATGCCGGTGAACTTATCTTATCATGCAGCCGGGAACCGAGTGGATGAAATAGCTTCTTATGTAGGACTGGGATGGGCATTGAATGCCGGTGGAGCAATTACCCGGACCGTGCATGGTTCGCCGGACGAGTATGGCTATCTTGGACAGGGACATGGTAAGTTGATACCGGCCGATCGTCCCTGGCAGATGGACGCCAGCAATTTTCAGAGATTCAGGTCCAGTGCATTGGGGATCATAGATACTCAACCGGATGAGTTTTCTTATAATTTTGGTGGCTACAGTGGAAAATTTGTGGTAGACACCAACGGGGTGGTTCAGCTGATGCCCTACAAAAACATCCGGGTTAAATGGGATTGGGCAACCGGAAGTTCCTTTACTGTGACAACGGAGAACGGGACCAAATATATCTTTAAAGCAACAGATATCACCTGGGTAACCAGCAACTGTGGCGATTCTTACGATTCCTATACTTCCGCGTGGTATCTCACTACGATTATATTGCCAGTAAGTAAACGTACGATCAATTTTGAATATATTTCAGGTAGTGTTTCTATCAACTCCACGTCGGAAACAGAATCACGAAATGCATGTTATGGTGGAAATTGCGGTGGTATACAGGGCTGTCCGGGTATTACGCCTGTACTAACTTCCTGTGTTACTACACGGTCATACACCCAACAACAAATAAAGAAAATCGAATACCCCGGTGGCAGAATTAGTTTTAATTATGCTTTTCCAAGAACGGATGAAGGGACGGGGCAATATGCCCTAAGCGATATCACGGTATCATCCAATGTGGGCGGCGTATACACAGATGTAAATAAGTATAAGTTAAACTATGTCACTCCCGACCGTTTGAAGTTACAGTCTGTCAGTACGGTAGATATGAATGACAATGTGATTTCTGCGTATAAACTATATTATGAACAAACACCTCTCCCGGCCATTAATGCAAAATCAAAAGACCACTGGGGATATTATAATAACGCAAGTAATACTACTTTGATTCCGGCAGACAAAGATCTGGGCCTGCCGGGTGGAAACAGAGCACCCAACAGCCAGTATACTAAAGCCGGCATTCTTGAAAAGATTGAGTATCCTACAGGGGGATCTACTACCTTTGAATTTGAGAACCACACCTATAGTTATTATGGCGGTGGCGGAGCAGTAGAAGATCCTATATACCAACCAATCAGTGTTGGAAAGGCGGTCGCTACAAGCCCTAAAGACCGAGGCCCCAAAAGCGATACTATTAAGCTAAATTTCAGTAAAGAGCTGCATGTAGGTGTTAGTGCAATAGTAAGATCATGTTGCGGCAACATTGCCACAGCGGTTGCCGTGAATATGGCGACAGGAGAACGGCGATATATCACCAGCACGACAAAAGACCTTTATTTTAGCGCCGGGCAGCACTTGATCATCCTGGATGCGGAACACAGCGAAGAGACTATTTACGATGAACTGGCGTACGTGTCTATTACGTACGGTGTTTTTGTCGGTTATACCTATATAGGCACCGCCAGCGGCCTCCGGATACGGAAAATCACCACCTATGACGGCATCAATCACGTCAATGACATCATCAAAACATATACCTATAACTTTGGCAGTGATACCCTGTCCAGCGGTTACCTGTGTAACAGGCCCAAATACAATTACAGCTATGTCGCTATGAAACCGGTCAAAAATTCCGATGGAACTAATACTCCGAATTATCCCTGTCCGCTGACCATACGCACGTCAGCCCCCAATAATGAAATAGAATCAGGACAGGGGTCTGTTGTGTACCGGGAAGTACTGGAAAGCATTGGCAGCAACAAACAAAACGGCAGCATACGGTATATCTACAAGCTGGATAACAATGCCAGCGGCCTCAATATTTATCCTTTCGGCCCTACTCCTAATGTGAATATCACAAACGGTATGCTGGAACGGCAACTGACCTTCGACAATACCGGCAAGCGGGTAGCGGAGACCATCAACGAATATGACACCTTCGAAAAAGGTAACGTACGCGGATGGAAAACCGGCTATAGCGAAAAAGGATTCAACTTTACAGGACCGGCATTAGAAAAATTCGCAACTAATACCTACGACTATAAAAGCGCCGGCGTATTGTTGAAAAAAACCACGCAAAAGCAGTATCTGGGCACAGGAGAACTGACCAACGTTACCGAATATACGTACGACAACCTGCAACACATACAGCCTACGCGCATTCACAAGGTAACTTCAAAAATGAATGACCTGTGGATATACAACAAATACCCGACGGACTATACCATTCCTTCAGGCGCCTTGTCAGCAGGCTTGCAGGCATTGAAGTTCATGCAAGACAGTAATATGCACAATGCCATGATTGAGCAGTACACGCAACAGGTTGCCGGAGGCGCCACCACTACCCTGTCCGCCGCACAGGTACAATACAAAATACTGCCTGTGGCCAACAACCAGAGCGCTGTAATGACTTCGGCATACAAACTCAGTACCCCTGAGCCGTTGACTAACTTTGTGCCCGCGTATATTCTCAACAACGATCTGAAACGCGACAACAACTATGAACAGGTACTGAACTTCAACCTGTATGACAACAACGGGAACATACAGGAACAGAGCAAAACCAATGATATCAACGAAGTATATATCTGGGGATACAATGACTTATACCCTGTCGCCAAAATTATTGGCTCTACCTATCAGACAGCCATCAGTTATGTCGACCCGGCTGTGATCCGAAACCCGCAAAGCGATGTACAGCTCAGGGCAGAACTGGACAAGATACGCACCGGCCTCAAAGGAACGAACGCGTTGGTAAGCACCTATACCTACAAACCAGCGGTAGGTGTGACCAGCGAAACAGACCCCAGTGGTAAAATCGTTTACTATGAGTATGATAATGTGGGACGGCTGCTGCTAATCAAAGACCAGAACGGAAAAATACTGAAACAATATAGTTACCAGTACCAGCAACCAGTTAATCAATAAATACTGCCTGACAAAAGGGTATCAGCAACCGGTTATCTGCTTTGAGCAGATAACCGGTTGTTTTTAAAGGGTTGGGGGGTCTTGCGATGTATCTGTCTCGCTGCGTCCCGTGGTGGCATCAAGGTCTTCTATGTTCCCTGTTGTAAGGCGACCGTTTTCCCGTTTTACGACCAGGCAATTGTTCATCATAAAACTAAAATTCGCATCCGTCTCCATCAAACCACTTGCGAGCATATCACTTAACTTTTGCTGGTACTCAAGTTCCTTCAGCTTATTATCCAGCATCTTTGATTTAACATCTTCTATTTTTTCCGCCACCGCCAATTCATTCATTTGTCGCGTTTGCTCCTCAGACATCATACGTTTGGTATCTTCCTCTATTTTCCGACGGTCTGCTTTCGTCTTCTCAACAGATTCAATATGTCTTCCAAGACCAAATGCTTCTATAGCCTTCACTACTTTTGCCAAAATCTGCAGGATATTTTCCTTCGTAAACCATCCCTTCACGGTCACAATCCAATTCTGCATAAGGCTCCCCACTTTGGCACTTACAAGCTCCACCTTAACATTATCAATATAACAAAGTGTGGAAGAAATCAAGTGCATAAATTTGTTGGCCTTACCGGCATCAGTAGTATCAATCCAAAGGTGAGCCAACCATAGATACTCAACCTCTTCACCATCCTGAACAAACTCTTCGGATGCATCTGCATGCCTCAAGCCCTTCAATGCTATCTGAGACATGGGAGTGTCCCCCAGCATCAAGTCTCTGAAAGCTATTTGAGAAGTGGAAAATGTCGTCGTTTTAAGCTCCACAACAAATTTATCAATTATCTTCTTGCTCAAGGTAGGCAAGCTGTCCGACAGCTGAAACAGCCCGTCGCGGCTCATCTTCCTGACAGTATCACCAAGATCAATTCCTTGTATCAGGAAAATAACTGAAAAATCTCTTTCAATAACCGGTATAGATTTGTTGCTAATGTTATCTACAGTAATGTATTCCAGAATATTGTCGAGTTCCAGGTTGAAAAAATAAACAACATTCGGGTTTTTGTTCCTGTTCAGGAACAAAACCATCCACTTCCTCAGCAAATCTCCGGTTCGCTTTATCGCAACGCTGAAAGAGGTTGGCTCGTTTTCATTGCTAACATCTATCTTCTCCGATAAATCTTGCAACGACATCTCTACGTGCTGGACTTTATCCATAATTTCACTCAACCCGAAATCATGTTCTCCTTCCTGTATTGACTGTTCAATTTCACTGGCAAACCAGTTAAATATGTCTTCCTGGCCATCACTGTTATCAATTAGTAATCCAATTTCTTTCTTCATCCAAATAATCTGTAGGTTATGGGTTATATTAATCATCTCAACAAAGGGTGTTCTTACACAAAACGCATTAGGAGAAAAAAGGTACTATTACGGATAAACGAAATTTCATCTGGATATTATTTCTTTCGCGTCCCGCGATTTACCGCCCTTTCCCTTTACCATGGCTTACAAAACCGATTATCCTACGCGCTTAATCGGTTTTTTGAAAACAACATTACTTTGAGTAAACATCAGCTATTTCCTGTATCTTCAGCTACCCTAATATCAACCAAAATGACAAAAGCTATATCCCTGTTGACCATCACCATGATATTGAGCAGCTGTGCCGTCAGACTGACAGACGCTAAAAAAACCGCACTGAAAAATGAACTGATAGAACTGGTAAAAGAAGATCAGGTCGCGGCTGATATCAAAAAAGGACCGTATAAAGATTATACGACCGAACAATGGAACCATTTTAAAGACAGTGTTTTTGCCCTCCATCAACAAAGGCTTGCAGCCATTTTTAAAAAATATGGGTTCCCGGGGTTTAACATGGTAGGAAAAGAAGGCTCTACTCATTTCTGGCTGTTGGTACAGCATTGTGATAAGTTCCCCGAGTTTCAAACCCAGGTGCTGAAAGCGATGAACAAAGAAGTTAAAAAGCAAAATGCCAACCCTAACAACTATGCATACCTGTTTGACCGGGTGCAGGTCAACGCCGGCAGGAAACAATTATTCGGCACCCAGATCGCCTATCAGGTAACCACCACCGGAAGAGCATTTCCCAGAAACGGGCTACTCGATTCCGTTAATGTGGATAAGGTCCGGAAGGAATATGCCTTACCTCCCCTGAAGGATTATCTTAATCAGGTGACGGAAATGCACTATGAGATGAATAAGCAACGTTACCAGGGAATGGGCGTGATGAAGCCGGATTTGTATTAAAATCTCTATCCTACTCTATCGCCGTATTTCATTACACCAATTTTATTAAACACCATCATTTTGGTAAAATCCCGGTTGCTGACCGTGAGGCCGTTTTTGGCGAAAAATAATCTGATAGACTGTGCAGCGGTAGCCGCTGGGCATATTTCCACCCGATGCCTGTCAAGAATCAGGAAAAGTTCTGCCGTTCCAAAATGGCGCTTAATGAAGGCATCCACTTTATTTTCATCATAGTCATCTCCCACGCCAATGTAGTTCCATTCATTTCCATCTGTCAGTATCCAGTTGATATTCCCCAGGTATCGTTCACTGGCAATAAAAACATTTTTCGTATCCATGTGCTAAATAAGTGCGGTATAATAGTCCACAGCATGCCTTTTCAACGGCTCACCTTGTTTAATGCCATCTGCCGGTAATAATTTAATACTGTCGATAAGGCGGTCAAAATCTTTTTCTTCTCTATCCAACGCCGCCAGTGCGCCGGGGTAGTCGAATGGGGAAGATCGCTACAGACCTAAGTTACACATTTTCCCATCACTCCCGGCTAATAGCCATTTATCCCGCTTCCATCGATTTTAAAGTAAATTTAATTTTTAACTATACCTACTTAATTGTTTTGATACTATTTTTGGGTTCTAATGATGAGACTATTTATTGGATATCTCTTGTCATTATGTCTTCTTTTATTAGGAAGCTATGCACATGCGGACGAACTTCGTTTAGACCAATCCTGCCAACAAATCTCCGAAAACCCGGTACTGGCGGAATTGACAACTATGCCCAACAGCGATGCTGTTGTCTGTGCAGCTCCCTCCGATAAAGGAAGCATAGGCGACAAGATGAAAGCAACGGAAATCGAGGAAGAAAGCGATTCGGAATCCTTCAGGAAACTGCTGGAGACCGGGATATGCCGTATTACCTCCTTTTATGCCCTTCAGCCCGGAAGTATTTTTCCCATCCTCTTCAGCAACCACCGGCCAAATTTCCCTCACTTTTCCCGTACGGCTGCTGATAAGTTCATAGTAAACCGTGTTATCAGGATTTGATTCCTGCACTATAACAGGCGAATACAATCGCCTCATCCTTCTTTTACATACTGATAAAAAACATCTGACTAAGTTGTCTGCATAGCGTACCCGCTATGAGATCGGGATTGTCATGTCCCTGCGTTAAGAATGTTCTAACCGACCTGAATCCAAGCATCATTTTATATGAAAAGAATCGTCATGCTCATGGGCTTGTATGCCTTATTGTGCCATACAAGCTGTAAATCGTCCAAAGGAGAAGAAAAAGAAGAAGCTACCAAATTCCTGGTGACCAGTCCAATGAAAATGGATACCACTATTACCCGGGAATATGTTTGCCAGATACGCTCCATACGCAACATTGAACTAAGGGCCCAGGAAAAAGGCTACCTGCAAGGCATCAACGTAGATGAAGGCCAGGTGGTAAAGTCCGGTCAGCTCCTGTTCAAGATCATGCCTAAACTCTACGAAGCAGAACTGGCAAAATCCGAAGCAGAGACCCAGGCGGCAGAAATTGAAGTGCAAAACACCAAAAGCCTCGCCGACAAAAATGTTGTATCCAAAAATGAACTGGCACTGGCCAACGCTAAACTGCAAAAGGCAAAAGCAGAACTGGCACTGGCTAAAGTACATCTCGGTTTTACAGAGATCAGAGCGCCGTTCGATGGCATCGTGGACCGCCTGCATTTAAAACTCGGCAGCCTCGTGGGTGACGGCGACCTGCTCACCACCCTGTCAGACAACAGCCACATGTGGGTGTACTTTAATGTATCTGAACCGGAATACCTCGACTACCAGGCCAGCCTGAAATCAAAAGGAGAAGTGAAAGTGAACCTGCTGATGGCCAACAAACAGGTGTTCAAATATCCCGGCGTAGTGGAAACCATCGAAGGCGAGTTTAACAACGAAACCGGTAACATCGCGTTCAGGGCCAATTTCCCTAACCCGGATAAACTGCTGAGACACGGGGAAACGGGTAGCATCCTCATGGACGTACCCTTGAAAAATGCCCTGATCATCCCCCAGAAAGCGACCATGGAAATCATGGATAAAAAATATGTCTTCGTAGTAGGCAAAGACAATATCGTCACTTTAAAAGCCATCACCATCGGCGCCGAAATGCCGGACCTGTATGTGGTACAGGAAGGACTGGCCGCAGATGATAAAATACTGCTGGAAGGTTTACGGAAGGTGAAAGACAAAGATAAAATCACCTTCGACTATGAAGAGCCGGCAAAGGTGATTTCCCACCTGAAGTTACCAACGGAATAACGTAAACATCCACCTAAAGAAAAAAGCGACATGTTTAATATATTCATGAAAAGGCCTGTCTTTGCGATAGTGATATCCCTTGTCATTATCTTCATGGGCATCCTGGCCATCAATACCCTGCCTACCTCACAGTTCCCATCCATTGCGCCGCCAAGGGTGATCGTGAGCGTAGCCTATCCGGGGGCCAGCGCAGACGTGCTGGTAAAATCCGTGCTCATCCCCCTGGAAAAGTCGGTCAACGGCGTTCCGGGCATGAAGTACATGACCTCCGACGCCACCAGCGCCGGTGAGGCCAATATACAAGTGGTCTTCGATCTGGGCACCGACCCCAATCAGGCCGTGGTAAACGTAAAAAACCGTATCGAACAGGTGACCAACCGTCTGCCTGAACTGGTACAACGCGAAGGGATCGTGGTGAACATCCTTCAGCCCAACATGCTGATGTATGTGAACGTATACAGTAAAGACCCTAAAGCGGATGAAAACTTCCTGTACAACTACTCCAACGTAAACATCCTCCGCGAGCTGAGCAGGGTGAAAGGTATCGGTAACGCACAGATCCTCGGTAGCCGCCAATATGCCATGCGTATCTGGCTGAAGCCCGACAGGATGCGGGCCTACAACGTTTCCACCGATGAAGTGATGGAAGCGCTGGGCAGTCAGAGCGTCATCGGCTCTCCCGGCCGTCTCGGCCGAAGCGATGGTAAACGCTCGGAAGCCCTCGAATATGTGCTCACCTATCAGGGAAGATATAATCAGCCGGAACAATATAAGGACGTGATCATCCGGGCCAACCCGGACGGTGAAATCCTCCGCCTGAAAGACATTGCAGACGTGGAACTGGGCAGTGAATTCTATGATATCTATTCCAACCTGAACAACCACCCCTCTGCGGCCATTGTACTGAAACAGACCTACGGCAGTAACGCCAATGACGTTATCAAGGAAGTAAAAGCCAAGCTGGAAGAGATGAAAGCCGATTTCCCTCCCGGCATGGATTATCAGATCAGCTATGACGTATCTACCTTCCTCGACGCTTCCATCGAAAAAGTAATCCACACCCTCGGTGAAGCCTTTGTGCTGGTAGCGATCGTGGTGTTCCTGTTTTTGGGTGACTGGCGCTCTACGCTCATCCCCACCCTGGCAGTACCGGTGTCGCTGGTAGGTGCCTTCTTCTTTATGCAGGTCTTCGGGCTCACCATCAACCTCATCACCCTGTTCGCGCTGGTACTGGCCATCGGTATCGTGGTGGACAACGCTATCGTGGTGATTGAAGCGGTGCATGCTAAAATGGAAGAGGAACACCTCCCCCCTTATGCAGCCACCAAAAAGGTATTGCATGAGATCAGCGGCGCTATCGTGGCCATCACCTTTGTAATGGCGGCGGTATTTATCCCCGTGTCCTTCATGCCAGGGCCCGTAGGTATCTTCTACCGGCAGTTTGCCATCACCATGGCAACGTCTATCGTGCTCTCCGGTGTGGTGGCCCTCACGCTCACGCCTGTACTCTGCGCCATCCTGCTGAAAAACACACACGGCCAGCCGAAGAAGAAAACACCTATCCAGTATTTCCTGGATGCATTCAACAGAGGGTTTGAAAAGCTCACCGGCCGCTACACCCGTCTGATGGAAAGGATCGTTAACCGCAGAGCAATCACCTTCGGCATCCTGATTGCCTTCGGTGTGGGTATCTTCGGCATCAGCCAGGTACTGCCTTCAGGCTTCATCCCCAGTGAAGACCAGGGCATGATCTACGCCATTATACAGACGCCTCCCGGTTCCACACTGGAACGCACCAACGACCTGGCCAAAAAAGTACAGGAGATCGCTGAACATGTGGAAGGTATCCAGTCCGTATCCGCACTGGCCGGTTATGAAGTACTCACAGAAGGCCGTGGTTCCAATGCGGGCACCTGTCTGATCAACCTCAAAGGCTGGTCAGAACGTAAACACTCCGTTACACAGATCATCGCGGAACTGGAAGAAAAATGTAAGGAAATACCCGGCGCCACCATCGAGTTCTTCGGCCCTCCTGCAGTACCGGGCTATGGCGCTGCCGGCGGTTTCTCCCTCCGTCTGCTGGATAAAACCAACAGCGATGATTATAAAGAGATGGAGAAAGTTAACGACGAATTCATGGCCGCGCTGAAACAACGCAAGGAACTGACCGGCCTGTTCACCTTCTACAGTGCCAACTATCCGCAATATGAACTGCAGATAGACAACCAGGCCGCTATGCAGAAAGGCGTCTCTATCGGTAAAGCCATGGACAACCTCTCCATCCTCATCGGTAGTACCTATGAACTGGGTTTCATCCGCTTCGGCAACTTCCTCAAAGTATATGTACAGGCAGCACCTGAATACCGCAGACTACCGGACGATCTGATGAATCTCTACGTAAAAAACAAACGTGATGAAATGGTGCCCTATTCCGCATTCATGAGCATCAAAAAAACACACGGTTTGAATGAGATCACCCGGTACAACATGTACAACTCCTCCGCCATCCGTGGTGAGCCTGCAGCAGGCTATAGCAGCGGCGAAGCCATCAAAATCATCCAGGAGGTGGCCGCTAAAACCCTCCCGCATGGCTATGGTATTGACTGGGAAGGTCTTTCCAAAGACGAAGCCGGTCGTGGCAACGAAGCGTTGTACATCTTCCTGATCGTACTGTTCTTTGTATACCTCATCCTGGCCGCACAGTATGAAAGTTTCGTACTGCCGTTGGCGGTAGTGCTCTCTCTGCCGGCAGGTGTGTTTGGTTCCTTTATGCTGATCAAAGTGATGGGCCTGTCCAACGACATCTACGCACAGGTGGGGCTGATCATGCTGGTAGGCCTGTTGGGCAAAAACGCGGTACTGATCGTGGAATTTGCCGCGCAGAAACACCGTTCAGGCCTATCCGTATTCGATGCCGCCATCGAAGGCGCCAAAACCCGTTTCCGTCCGATCCTCATGACTTCCCTGGCGTTTATCGCTGGTCTGATACCGCTGATCTTCGCCACCGGTCCGGGCGCCATCGGTAACCGCACCATCGGCGCGTCCTCACTGGGCGGCATGTTGATAGGCACCATCTTCGGGGTAATCCTCATCCCGGGATTGTATTACATATTCGGCAGTATCGCCGCTAAACGCAAGCTGATCAAAGATGAAGATGAGAAACCGCTGACCGAACGCAAAATCCTCATCATGGAAGAAGACAGCTTTAACTCAAGAAACTGATCATATGCCAGGAAGAAAATATCATTATATAGGGCTCATCTGTTTTTCCCTCGCCTATGCGGCCTGTAAGGTGCCGGAGCTGACGGGAAAGACAGCCAACAAACACGTCCCTGACAGTTACAACAACTCGCAGGACACTGTCAACACTGCACAGGTGAAATGGAAGGAATATTTCACCGACCCTCATCTGGTGGCCCTGATTGACACAGCGCTGAAAAACAACCAGGAACTGAATATCACGTTGCAGGAGATAGAGATCTCCCGTAATGAAGTAAGGGCCAGGAAAGGGGAATACCTGCCTTCTGTAGGCGTAAGGGCAGGCGCCGGTCTGGATAAAGCAGGCCGCTACACCAACATCGGTGCCATGGAAGAGAACACGGAAATCAAACCAGGCAAGGAAATGCCCGATCCGCTGCCCGACTACCTGTTAGGGATATACGCCAATTGGGAAGTGGATATCTGGCATAAACTGCACAATGCTAAAAAAGCAGCAGTAGCCCGCTACCTGTCCACTGTAGAAGGCCGGAACTTCGTGATCACCAATCTGGTGGCCGAAGTAGCCAACTCCTACTACGAACTGCTGGCACTGGACAATCAGCTGGAGATCGTGAAAAAGAACATGGAAATCCAGCAGAACGCGCTCGATATCGTAAAACTGGAAAAAGAAGCCACCCGTGTAACGGAGCTGGCCGTACGTAAATTTGAAGCAGAGGTGCTGAAAACACAAAGCCTGCAATACGATATCCAGCAGCAGATCACCGAAACGGAAAACAGGATCAACTTCCTGCTGGCGCGTTATCCGCAGCCGGTGCCAAGAGATGGCCAACATTTCGATGAACTGATACCAGCTTCCATTCATGCCGGCCTGCCTTCGCAGCTGCTGGCCAACCGCCCCGATATCAAACAGGCGGAACTGGGACTGGCGGCTGCACAGCTGGACATCAAAGTGGCTAAAGCACAGTTCTATCCGTCGCTGGGCATCTCGGCATCTTTCGGCTACAATGCCTTTAATCCGGGTTACCTGCTGAGAACACCGGAATCCATGCTGTACTCAGTAGCCGGAGAACTGGTGGCCCCGCTGGTCAACAGAAACGCGATAAAAGCCACTTACTATAGCGCTAATGCCAAACAACTGCAAGCGGTCTATAATTATGAACGCACTATCTTAAACGCCTATGTGGAAGTGGCCAACCAGCTGGCAAAGATCAACAACCTGGAAAAAAGCTACGATCTGAAGTCAAAGCAGGTGGCTGCACTAACGCAATCCATCACTATTTCCACTGACCTGTTCAAGTTTGCCCGTGCGGATTACATGGAAGTACTCCTGACACAGCGCGATGCACTGGAGTCAAAATTTGAACTGATCGAAACCAAAAAACAACAGCTGAATGCTATGGTAAACATTTACCGGGCGCTCGGCGGCGGTTGGAACTAAACCTACAATTGAACAACGCCCCGGAAAATTTCCGGGGCGTTTTGTTTATACAAACGTTGACACAAGATAAAAAAAACAGGGCCTTGCGAACACAATGCAGTGACACTATTTAACTTCATTTTAACGAGAGCCCTTATACATATATCTGTAGCGAACCAAATCGATAGCCCAATTCAATGATAGCAACCAAAATCTGTCAACCTGCTTCAGACTTGATGTAAACCCAAACCCTCAAAACCTGACAAATGAAAATCACTATTAAACAGGCCGCCGGCCTTTCATTGATGGTTGCCATTCTCTGCGGAGTGGTCTATTCCTGTAAAAGAGATAATGCACAGGATATTGTTCAGCAAGAAAAACAGACAATTTCCGACAACGTAAAAAATCAGATTTCGAGCCTCGGGTACAACACCGATAACGTTCGTACTGTAGAAGGTGGTTACGTAGTGGAAGGTGATATCTACCTGACACACGAATCACTGAATTACAAACCCAATTCTCCTGTATTGCGCATTGCCAACGATGAGCAATATCGTACCAGCTGCCTGATCACCGGTATTCCGCGCACGATCACTGTTTCTATCAGTGGCCTGCCTGCCGGTTATACAACAGCTACCGATATCGCCATTGCCCGTTACAATGCACTGAACCTGCGGTTGAAATTTACCCGCGTAGCCAGTGGTGGACAAATCAAGATCCAGTATGCCAGCCTCGGCGCCGGTATCTTAGGACAATCTGCCGGTTTCCCTAACTGCTCTACCGGTAACCCTCCGAGCCCAATCAAACTGAACTCTGATGCCAATGCCCTGGGCAGCAACCCGAACCAGAACTATCTGGCTACTGTTATTGCTCACGAAATCGGCCATACTATCGGTTTCAGGCATACTGACTACTTCAACCGCGCCTACAGCTGCGGTTCCGGCGGCAACGAAGGTTCTGCCGGCGTAGGTGCTATCAACATTCCGGGCACTCCTACCGGCGGTGATCCCAACAGCTGGATGTTGGCTTGTATTCCTAACGGTGTAAACCGTCCTTTCAATGCTAATGATATCATTGCATTGAGATACCTGTATCAATAACCCAACAGGCAGCAGGCATGATAGGGTAACTGTCATGTATACACGGCATTTTCATCAGTTACAATATATACTAAGGTTTCTCCGGAAATCTAAGGGCCGGCTTATGCCGGCCCTTGGTGGTGAAAAGTAAAATCAGCTGTCAATAACGATAAAAATAATTCCTGACCCACTCAAGACTATCCGGATAAGGAAGATTAAAGTCCTCAAAATCCAGTGGAGAAATCAGCAATTCACAATTATCAGCGTTTCCCTTCTCATATGCAACAGGGAAAGTCTTTAAAGAAAATATTTAGCTCCCTTATTCGTCCTTAACCTGGTACATCATCAGGTTAAGGACATTTTTGATGAACAATAGCATTAAATAATCACTATCAGAAACGATTTAAAGTACTAAATTTAAAATATGTAATCCTAATCCGGAGAGTGCTTTAATCAACTTTTAACTATAAACGCCGCATGCTCGAACATTTCCCCTTTTATCTGGCCGTTATCGTTCTGATAGTGTTATTAATCATGCTGGGCAACCGGATCAAAGTGGCCTATCCTGTACTGCTGGTACTGGCAGGGCTCGCGATCAGTTTCATCCCCGGTATCCCGGTCCTTAAAATAGACCCTGAACTGATTTTCATTATCTTCCTTCCTCCGCTGCTGTATGAAGCCGCCTGGGCCAACTCATGGAAAGAGCTATGGCACTGGCGGAGGATCATTGGCAGTTTTGCTTTTGTGGTGGTTTTCCTCACGGCCATTTCGGTTGCATTAGTGTCTAACGCTTTTATCCCCGGATTCTCGCTGGCACTGGGCTTCCTGCTGGGAGGCATCGTTTCTCCGCCGGATGCGGTGAGCGCCAGCGCTATCCTGAAATTCGTCAAAGTACCCAAAAGAATGGCCTCTATACTGGAAGGGGAAAGCCTGCTCAACGACGCCTCTTCTCTGATCATTATGCGGTTTGCCATGGTGGCCGTGGCTACCGGCCAGTTCGTACTGCATGAAGCGGCCCTCAGTTTTGTATGGATGATAGCCGGCGGCGTTGCCATCGGCCTGCTGATAGGATTAGTTTTTATCAAATTCCATAAATGGCTTCCCACTGATGTGAACATGGACATCATCCTCACTTTCGTAACACCGTACGCCATGTACATCGGCGCAGAAGCAGCCCACGCTTCGGGTGTACTGGCAGTAGTCAGTGGTGGCCTTTTCCTCTCCTATCACCGTCACCGTTTCCTAAGCGGGGCGTCACGTCTAAGAGGCGAAAGTGTCTGGCAAAGCCTGGTATTCCTGTTGAACGGACTGGTATTTATCCTCATCGGCCTGGACCTTCCCGAAATAACGGCAGGCCTGAGAGCGGAAGGCATCAGCTTCTACCAGGCCACCGGCTACGGACTGTTAATCACGGCAACCCTGATCATAGGCAGAATGCTGGCGGGTTACGGAGCGGCTGTCACCACGGTGATAGCCGGCCGCTTCATTACCGTGGCAGACAGGAACCCCGGCTTCAAAGCACCGTTGCTCCTGGGGTGGACCGGCATGCGGGGCGTGGTGTCCCTTGCTGCCGCACTATCCATTCCGGTAGCATTCGACAACGGCGTCCTCTTCCCCCAACGCAACCTGATATTGTACATCACATTTGTCGTCATCCTGGTGACGCTGGTCCTGCAGGGATTAACACTCCCCATACTGATCAGGAAAGTAAAGCTCCCGGATTTTCACGATCACCTGCCGGAAGACGAAACAGAAATCATGATCCGGGAAGAACTGGCCCGTGCATCGCTGACCTACTTGCAGGAACATCACCCGGCAGATATGGAACAGAACCTCCATCTGCAACAACAGGCGCTTCAATGGCAAAACCAGCTACAGTTCAACAGAACAGTGGTCCTCCCGGAAAACGTCAAATCGATCTATAAAAATATTCTTGAACAACAGCGCAAATTCCTGTTAAACAAGAATAAGACAGAAGAACAGATAGATGAAGAGATTATCAGGAAATTCCTGCATCACATCGATCTGGAAGAAGAAAAACTAAAACTGGATTAATGAAGAAAAAATATGGCCAGGCGCCAGACACTCACCGGAAAGCATATTTCAACACCCTTTCCAATTATAAAAACGGGCAGTTCCAAAACCAGATCCCCACACCGGCACTGGTAGAGGGACAAAATATGTTGAAAGTGCTCTGGCATTTCTTTGGCAAACATACTGACACCACGCCAACATCGCCCATCCCTTTTATCAATACAGATTTAAAACAACTGCGCCCGGAAGAAAATGTGCTGGTCTGGTTTGGACATAGCTCGTATTTTATTCAGGTAGATGGAAAGAAATTACTGGTAGATCCTGTTTTCAGCGGTAACGCATCACCGGTACGGGGATCTGTAAAAGCCTTCCCCGGCGCCAATCACTACCAGGTGGAAGACCTGCCCGACATAGACCTGTTACTGATTTCCCATGACCATTGGGACCATCTGGATTATCAGACAATACAACTACTACAGCCGAAAGTAAAAAAAGTGATTTGCGGACTCGGTGTAGCGCAACACTTTGAATACTGGGGCTGGAACAAAAATAAACTAACAGAAAAAAACTGGTACGATAGCGTTACGCCATTCGAAGGCTTCCAGGTAACCCTGATGCCAGCGAGACATTTTTCCGGCAGGCTTTTCAACAGGAACATCTCTCTGTGGACATCCTACGTGCTGCAAACACCCACTAAAAAGCTTTTTCTCGGCGGCGACAGCGGCTACGGCCCCCAATTCAAAGAAATCGGGGAACGCTTTGGCCCCTTCGATCTGGCCATACTGGAATGCGGACAATACAATGAGCGGTGGCCTTATATCCACTCCCTTCCGGATGAAGTGGTCAAAGAGGCCCGGGAACTGAAAGCAGCGGCCTTTATGCCGGTACACAATTCCAAATTCAAACTGGCGCAGCATCCATGGTACGAGCCTCTTCACCAGGTAACCCTGCTGGCGGAAGCTGCCCATATACCTGTCACCACGCCGCTAATCGGAGAAAAAGTAGACCTCGATCATCCTGGTAAAGTCTGGGAAAAATGGTGGGAGAAATTATCACACAAATAACAACTGTCAGCTATGAAACTGAAAGTAATAATAACCGGCGCCACCGGTATGGTGGGAGAAGGTGTGATGCAGGAATGCATCGCCAATCCCAAAGTAGAGAAAATTCTGCTGCTCAACCGCAAACCTTCGGGGGTGGTTCATCCCAAGGTGACAGAAATTCTTCATAACAATTTCAGCGATATATCCCCCATCGTGGACCAGCTAAAAGGATACGACGCCTGTTACTTCTGTCTGGGTGTTTCGTCTGTTGGCATGAAGGAAGAGGCTTACTACGCGGTCACCTATACGCTGACCCTGAATTTCGCCCGCAGCCTAGCCGCTGTTAATCCCGGCATGACCTTCTGTTATGTGTCTGGTGCGGGCACTGACAGTTCTGAAAAAGGAAAAATAATGTGGGCACGGGTCAAAGGGAAAACAGAAAATGACCTGACCAAACTTCCGTTCAAAGCGGTGTACAATTTCCGTCCGGCATTTATGAAAGCCACGAAGGGCGCCAAAAACCTCAAACCTATTTATAAGATATTTAGTTTCATGTACGTGTTCAGGGTTATTTTCCCTTACTATTTCCTTACACTGGAAGAAGTGGGTAAAGCGATGATCAATGTTACGTTCAACGGCTACTCCACACACACCATTGAGGCAAAAGACATTCCCATATTGGCTAAAGAATAGGCTCGTTAACTTATCAGCTTTAGCGACTCCGCCATCCTGCAGGCTTCCATGGAATTGGTCACATGAAGTTTCTCCAGGATATTCTGCCGGTGGCGGTGTACCGTATTAACGCTGATGGAAAGCTGCGCCGCAATTTCCTTGCTCTTTTTCCCTTTTTTGATCAGCAGCAGTACATCTTTCTCGCGGCTGGTCAGGATATCATCCACCTGGTACCCATCATCTCCAATCGTCTCTCCGGTTTTGGTATTGACGATTGTTCCCCGGTAAGCCTCCACCCCATTGGCTTCAAACGAAAGGTTATATAGGCACAATGCCAGCCAGATGCTGCCATCTGCTGTGCTCTGAATATAAAACATACGGTGTTTTACCGCTACATAAGTGTTGCGTTTGTCCAGCATACGGATATTGCTCACCAGTTGATAATCTGATCGCTCCGCTACCGGAAGGCTTTTCAGCAAGTGGAAAAAACGCAGCTCCAACGCGTACTTTTCTATCAGGTCTTCTGCCTTTATTTTCCGGAGAATCTCCTCTTCCCAGATGGACCCGATTTCTTTCATAACTGTTGAACCTTCAATGCCAAGTGTTGTAGCAGCTCCGCCGGTATAGATATAACTTTTATTACGCTTCAGGTCACTTAAAACACTAATGGAATTTTCCATTTGCGCATACACCTGTGCAATCATTTGCGACCGGGAGAGTTTCACGGACGCATCGCTGTCATCAAAATTTTGCAGCAGTAAATAATCATTAAGCGAGTCCAGGATGTTCATGATAAGCAAATATGGTTATTTTTAACCATTGTCCATTCATTTACAGGAATTTACCTTTGCGGAGCTATATCATATACATGATTAATTGCTATAAGCGGAAACCGATTCAAATTGTAATAAAGTATGAAGAAACTAATTCTGAGCGTATGGATGATGTCTGTGCTGCACACGCTTTCAGCACAATCACTGGAGAAGATGCAGTGGTTTAATGAGCCGGCCAAATGGGAAATAAAACAAAATGCCCTGTCCATGTTTGTTACCCCCCAAACGGATTACTGGCGTATCTCACATTATGGTTTTACGGTAGATGATGCCCCTTTTTATTATGCGACTTATGGAGGTGAGTTTGAAGCGAAGGTAAAGTTGACCGGCGACTATAAAGCACGGTTTGATCAGATGGGCATGATGATCAGGATTGACCAGGAACATTATATCAAAACAGGTGTTGAGTTCTATGACGGTAAGTTTAACGTGAGCACGGTAGTCACCAACCAAACCAGTGACTGGAGCGTGCTGCCACTGGATAAAACACCGCCTTTCATCTGGATAAAAGCTATCAGAAAACTGGATGCCGTAGAGATCTATTACTCTTACGATGACAAGAACTATGTGATGACCCGCAATGCACCGTTAAAAGACAATCATCCCGTAATGATCGGCTTAATGGCTGCATCTCCGGATGGCAAAGGGTTCCTGGCGAAGTTTGAAAACTTTAGCGTCACGCACCTCCCCGATCAGCGAAGATTAAACTGGCTGCAGAAAAACGCAGAGAAATAACAAGTAAAGGAAGGCTTCAGGTAATATAATCTGAAGCCTTCCTTTTTGTCATTACATTCGATAGCATCTTATCCAGTTTCAGATTTAACCGCCCTACATGAAAAGCTCGTGCTGTTCTGGCATACTTTCGGTGAGATAACCAGCACAACCAAATTAACATCACAACACGAGAAACCATGAAAAAGTATTTATTTCTGTCAGCAATGGCACTGACAATGGCATGCAAAAAAAATGACAAAGTAGCGCCGGTACCGCCGCCAGCAGCACCCGCAGAACAAGCACCCAAACCTGAAATGGTAGCCGTCACCTATCAAATCCAATCATTCACTGACGCCCCATTTTCCAGCATCCATTACAGCGATATGCATCAGGAGCAGCCGGGATCCCGCGGTACAGAAGACAAAGAATGGATAATCAGTGGCAAGGGCACATTTACCAAAACAGTGTATATTGAACGAGGCTTCGGAGCTTGGCTGAAAGCCAAAAACCTGACATCCGGTGACTTTATCCTGAGTATTAAAACCAAATACGAAGACACATCTGCCACAGGAAAAGATTTCTATCCGATTCCTGGCGTCGAAGGCTACCTCGTACACGCAGTACTTGTTAACAGACCTAAATAATGATGCTATAGGAAACTATATGATTAAAAAGGAAAGCAGCCGGCCATATTAATTAGCCGGCTGCTTTTTGTTGACTATTATGCGGAAACCTATCTCGAACAATCTGCTCCCCATACCTGGTTGTTTCTCGTAAATCCAATCACCAGTTTGTCTTTATTAATGGTGATGACACCTGTTCCGGAGGAGCCTATATTCACCATGGTATTATCATCTTTTCTCTCAAATTCAACGCCGGTAAGATCAGGAATGGCATCAGAGAACCTGAAATCATAACGTGTACCCACCTTTGTTACAAAAATACTTCCATTGTCCTGAGTAATATTTTTTTCCCCATCTCTGTAACTCACCTTTCCTCTAAACGTTCCTGCAAAAATATCTACATCAGCAGGATCAGTATTTTTGCTACAGGAGGCAAACAAAAAAACGGCTAACAGCAGTAGGCCAACAATTTTAAGCATTGACTTCATAACATCAGTTTTGGTTACCTGACATTTTGCAATTGACATACCAAAGTCATTACCGAAATACCTAAACGCTTGTATTTCAGAGTAGTTATAGACTCAAAAGGCACATCTGCCCATGTGTAATATCGGGTTAACACATACACACATTGGGGCATTCACCCTCCAAACCGACTCCCTCAAACAGGCTTCAGCAGGCAATTACAGACTATACAACATTTTAAGTATTATAACGGTGATCCATACCTGCTCCTATTTTTCTGCGGCTATGTTCGCCATATTAAGGGGAGATATATCAGGTTCTACCAGGGCTCTTCTCGCCGTTGTTGAGAAAAGCAGTACAGCACTATAGTAGCGTAGCGGCAGTTGTTTATCTGTATAACGTGAACGTATAAACGCATCATATACAACCGGTATTGATTTATCTTCCTGTGTCTGTAAAAAGCAGTCTGCCAGCCAAATCCAGAAGCAGGTAATCGTTTCATGATAGCCGCTATGGTCTGTATTGGGAGTACCTACCGCTTCGTTGTACCGGCTGATGTTTTTCCTTGCCCTATCCAGTGCCGCTGTTTTTCCGTACAGCAGGTTGTATGCAATAGCCACAATGAGATGCGCCTCATGCGTCCATGCAGGCTTAGGCAGCGTACACGATTCAAACTGGTGCAATAAATCCAGGATATCCTTTTCTGTTAGTGGTGTGTTGGTCATGCAGAAATATACTCAATTATTACACTTCTTTACTAACTTCTCCCAAACCCATGACATTCGCCAACAAACGGCCGGCGGACAAACAACACATCAGCACTATCACGATCGGCTATACGAAAACAAAACATACCATCGAAAACGTTTTATCTACTTCTGTTACCAATTAACCTAGATGCTATTGATGACGGTATCATTTCCTTTTTATAAAAACCGATTCCGCTAAACTAATCACCCTGCATAACAACAACACGACTCAAATATTTGAGCGAATAGAGACCAATATCAATCAGGCATAGCAAAACCTACAGATTAGCTGCGTACATGTTGCAGTTACCGCAATGAAGCAGAAAATACATAACAAGGGCTTATAAAGACACGCTACCCTGCTGTCAGTAATGCTCATATCCGGCAAAAAAACACTGCGCTCATTCTCATTCTAATTATCAATAGGGCACATTACAACCAATGGAGACACCGATGTCGCGATATGCTGCCAGCAGCGTCATATAGACCGGATGTGCGTGCAAACTGTCACACATCCGCAGTATTATTAACCATAATACCTATAGGCGGCACACTCACCTGTCTGCTGCAACCTAACGGCAGTCTATGTTTACCAACAAGGTCATACACCCCATCACAAGATAACTTTACCCCAAATATAAAGGGGCTTTCCTAAGAAAGCCCCTCCTGCTAATTCAATAATGTCTGGAGTTTATCACACCCATTCATTAACATGTTTTGCATTACCCATGCTAATTTCACGGGCGGAAATGGTGAAGGTGATAACCATCGGGTTTTTGTTTTCGTAGTCGAAAGACTCTTCAAACTTAACCAGGTAACCTTCTTTAAATTCCAACGTTTTCAGTTTGGAATCAGTGTCTCTTTTGTAGAATGTAACGGTACCGTCTTTTCTTTCGAAATTGTTTACCATCCACTCAAAGAGTTCTGTTTTGCCAGTAGACTCTACGGTCATTCTGATGCGGCCGCCGCGAGTGATCGCTGAAGGGCGCCCTGTTGCATCTGTTTCCTGGCTGAGGTCGTAGGAGACGTGTTGAACATTGTAGTTCTCTCCATTAACTGTGAAAATTGACTTGAAGGACATGTCGGGTTAATTTTTAAGGTTACAATAAAGAAAAATACCTATTAAAAAGGAAAAAGTATGAACCTCAAAAATAAATATTTTTTTTATTTCCGTCAATTATCCTAACTACTTTTTTTCAGCGTTAACAATTTTTTTATACCAATAACAGTACATCCGGCATCGTTAGTGGGCGCGGCTATTAAGCAGCATCATCTGGCGGCAGTTATCAAGGTCCCTGCTTTTGCTTTCCAGCTTACTGGTGAGGTCCAGCACCTGTTCTTTCAGTCCCGCGATATTCTGCTGTGCATTCTGTAACTCACGCAGTTGCTGCTTGGTTTGCTGTAATGACAGGCAGGCCTGTACGATGTTATCATACAAAGCATAATGTGTTACCACATCTTTTGGAATGGAATTACGCATTTCTGCCAGTGAACCGGCAATGACCTGGTCCATATAATTGGCGTTCTGGTTAGGGAGATTGATGGAGTCGAGGTTATGTTTCACCTTATCCAGCTTCTGCAGGAACTCCGCCTGAAATGCCTGCTCCTGGCGGAAAGCGGTCAACTCCTTGCGAAGGGAAGCATTCTCCCTTGATGGCACCTGATAATTAAAAAAGATGGCCAGCACAAACAGTGCTACCGTGACCACAAAAAATAACAGGAACCATAGGAAGGAAGCTGTTCTCTCCTGCTTGTTTAATACTTGCATACGAATCTGAGCTTTAAGCTGTTATTGGTTTAGATAAATTTAATATCGTAGATAGTTGCCGGCCCGGCTCTGGACGCAGCTTCCGGCGAAACCCATTCACTACCCGGTAAATGAAAAAACACCAAAAGCTGTCTGCCAAAAGCCTGCAACTACTATTTATCAGTCAGTAAAGAACCAGCGTTTGGTTTTATGTTTACGCAGGTATTCGGAATCTTCTGCAGATTCTTCTTTCACAAAAATATTGCTGTCTTGTTTGCGGCCAATGTAATCCAGTCTACTGAGGCTTTCAAAGAGTTTATTCACAGCCCGTACAAACGGGATCATGGGTTGCAGACACTCCCGCACGTCCAGGTGTTTATAACGGATATTGGCGCAATTCACCATCAGGTTTTCCAGTTCCCCCTGTCGCAATTCACACCATTCAGACAGGTAATTGAGCAGCTCTTCCTTCCCGGCGCCGGCGCGCTGGTCGATCGCATTTTTCATGGTGCGCGCCAGCCCTGCTATCACTTCCAGCATCTGCGCCGGTGGCTGATTGAGTGCCAGCCAGCGGAACTGCGTGATGCGCGTGCCCAGGAACTGCACCATTTTCTCAGTGATATATAATACTACCAGTGCCAGGTCATTGTTCTGGTTACGTCCATAGATTTTCTGTACGATATGCACACCATACAATTCCATTTGTCCAAGGAACTGGTCCAGTTCATGATACAGGTCCACGAGGGCCGGATGCGCCACCACAATGCTGCATGGCGGGATATAATCATCATCCATCTGTGGTCGTCCATCCGCTACCGTTATCTTGGCCAGCACTGCCTGGTAGCTGCCCAGCTGCCCCTGCGGCATTTGGGATGCAGGCAATACATACAGGCTGTATTCAGGTGTGGCATATGGCAGGCGCGGCGGCTCTTCTTCCAGCAACGGCTCTCCGCTCGGTTGCCGGTTAAATGGATTTATCTGTATCAACACATAATAGGTGCTCTCCGTATGTTCCGGGTCCCACGTGTAGGTAGCTTCCGGGAAGGTGGTGGCATAACGCAACGAATGCACGGTATGCTCCGGTATCTCAATACGGCCGCCACCAGGCGTCACCGCCCTGCACTCTGTCAGTTTTATACGCCACAGGTGCTGATTGTCTGTCACAAACCAGCAACGCAATGATTCTTTATGTTCTGCTTTCGGAGGCAGCAATCCATAGTTAATGGCGTTCACACCACAGGCAAGGGCATCCCTGATCTGGTCCAGCAACGCATTTTCAGTATCGATAAAATGCTGCTTCTTTATCTTCATCCCGTCCACCCAGTTCACGGGAAAATGTTTCAACGGCTCGGCCATAATAATACGTTTAGGATAACATAATTCTGTTGCAAATGATCACGCTGTTCTCTTTGATCCCATTCATAAACACGGCCTTATGAGGGTCCAGTGTTTTGGCACCGCCAAACCACCTCGGCTTCAGGTGGAACACCCAGCCATAGGCTTGTCCGTTATCGTCCACAAAGTCAATCGGTGTATTCGGATAGCGGTCGTTATAGTCATTGATGAAATGGTAAAACAGGTCGCCAAGGTCCATTTTAATAGGCGTACGGGCCCTGAAATAGGTCCGGTTACGGTCACCATTACCCTTCTCCATTTCCAGCCCTATAACGATCAAATCACGCATATCGTCGTCATTCACCTCCGGTACCTCCTTGTACATCGGATACTGCCACCACTTGTGCACCTTCACCGGGATAGCCATCATCTTCTCAAAAGTCTTGTATACAAAAGTGGGCAGCACAAATGCAAACATACTGGTGAGCATGGGGTAATAAAGGAAAGCGTCTTTGTCCAGGAAACGGTTTACCAGTACAAATCCGACACCGCCAAACAACCAGATCGCGACAATAAAGGCCAGTTCAGACCCTAACGTAGTTTCATTGGCCCAAAAGCGGGTATACATAAAGTGACAGTGTAATATCCCCAGCCCCAGAAACCATACCTGGTAAAACAGATACTGGTCCATCAGGTTCTTGTGGGTAAATAGGAAAGGGATGGAACTAATCACAGCAAATATCAGCGTCATACATGCTAAATACAACAGTGCCTTCTTTTTAAAAAGACTGAAATTTTTAATGTATCTGCTGAGTAAAGCCACTATGATTGATCCTACGGCCATAACGCCGGCCAACATCAAATAGAATTTAGCGGTGTATCTCATAGCTCTTCCGGTATGTCAGGTTTTTCTTTTTTTGGGCATTTAACATAACAGCGTTTTTTACGCGTTAACAATGTTAACAAAAATAATTCCACATCCGTGCAAAAAAATGGCTACAGGAAAAAATTATATCCCATAAGCCCATCTTGCACCTGCTGATCGGAAAGGGTCTTCTTTTTGTCGGCAGGATCGGGCACCAACACAGTGTTGATATCCATATCTACCGGAAAAAGATAACCGTAGCAGGTTTCCAGCAAGCGGCCATAAGGCTGCCATGGCAGGTAGTCATATACCCGTTGGCGTTGCAGCGGACCGATGGTCACTGTGGCCCGGGGCATATCTGTATAAAATACCTGCCCCACCATACCATCCACTCCCAGGCACCATTCGCCGAGCGGCACACCGGTCTCTGTTCGTACAGCCTGCGGCGTATGGTCTACGCTAACCTCTACCTCCTGTTCCAACACCAGCTGCAGACAAAGCCGGATCATCCGGCAGTTGCCGGCTATACGATGCATATATGGTAACAGCTTCACCAGCCTGTTGGCCGCAGCGCCAGGCAACCCTTCAGGCAAGTCCCAGAACTGGCTGAACAACATGTCAGCATCTTTACCAAACACATCAAACAATAAATGCTTTTCCCGCTGCTCCAGAAATACCCGCTGCAGAAAAAACTCATTCTCCAATGGCTGGAAAAAACGCCGCGCCTGCAACTCTTCCTGCTGCTGCCGCTTATAACGGGCCACCATATCCACCGTTCCCCGTGACTTATTACGCTGCTCAGAGAATTCATGAAACAAACCCTCCGGCAAACGGTCATATATGCCATCCCGTGATAATGACATCACCACATATGGTTGATATGGCTGACTGTCATCCAGTTTTACATGGAGAATATCTTTATTAAATGATCGGGTAAACACGTTCTTTAACTGCACCACCACTTCTTCCCTGCGTACCTGGTTGTCCAGCAGTTCGCCCACCACCACCTCAGCCCTTACATCATAAGGGAATTCCGCAACATGTGTGATCACTTCTTCCAATACCACCGCTTTCTGGGCGTTGTTTACCATGAGGTTATCATTTTAGGTTTTTCGGGCTCGTCGTCGTTAGCATAACTATCTAATCTCAACTGTTCCTATGGTTATCCGGGCTAACTATCTGCCCCAAAAATAATATATTACATTTATATGTGACTCAAATTTTCAAAAAAGAAAAAACGCTGCGGCTACATAGGCAAGTTATCCAAAAAAACAGTAAAATTGTGAATCTGAAATTGCAAAACCTGAAAAACAAATGGCCCCCCGCAAACCCGAAAATGAACACAAGGTAAATTCGTTCAGACCCTTTGGTAAAATTGCCAGTCATGTTGACCCCATGGTACTGTGGACTTTCTTTGGCTTATTCCTCATCAGCGTTGTGCTGCTTGCATTCCAGCTGGATTCAAAGGAAGACTGCACCACCACTGACATTGTTCTCAGCAACAAACAACATACTTCCGGCAAAGCCTACACGGTAGGCGAAGTCATTACCTTCAACGCCGAAAACAAGGATAAGAAAAGAAATAACTTCTCCTGGGAATTTGGTGACTCCTCTGCCCGGCAAACCGGTGCACAGGTGTACCACTCTTTCAACAAACCCGGCAGTTATATGGTCACACTCGTTTCCGGCAAATGCGCCTGGAACAAGGAAATTATTATCATTGCCGCTCCAACTGCCCCGGTGGAAGCACACCCTGATATCTTCCCCGTGATCGACGGCCCGGGCGAAGTGTTTGCCGGCAGACCGGTAACCTTCTCCAACAAAACACCAGGCGCGCGCAGCTGGACCTGGCGCCTCCTGCAGGATAACGCTGAAGCGCACTCGCAGTCAGCCGTTACCTACACGTTCTCCTCTCCGGGCGAAAGGACACTGTCGCTCATCGTCAACGGCGACACGGCCCATATGGTGATGAAACGGATCTCCGTTTTCCCGGCAAGGCCACAAACTGCGGCACCAACTCCCGATCTGGGATTCACGCCGCCACCGCCACCACCGCCGACTGTTGAGCCGGAAAAACCCAAAGGCCCTACCGCACCAGCTGTAGCTGACGATGAATTCCTGTTCATGCTCACACAGGTGACCACCAAACAGAAAAGCGCCGGCGATTTCTCCAAGTACCTGTGCGACAACCTGTCGGCACGCGTACTGCTCAATGACAAGGAAACAGATAATTTTGCCCACTTCTGCTCACGCATATACGGCAAAAAGAAATTCAAAATAGAAAAAGTGAACCTGGTCAAAGACGCCAACGGATGCGTGAAAGAAATCAGGATCATGTACGACCGGAAAAAACTATTGGGTATTTTTTAAGCGGTTCCCATGAAAGGAAAGTATTATAAGCTACCCATGGACTTCTCCCAGCTGCTGCAAAAGAAAGACGTGCCGGCTGTCAACCTGGAAGAATCCGTAGGACAACATATTCATCTGCTGATCACCACGGTACTGGGGGAAAACAAAGACGACCCCCAGTACGGCTGTCAGTGGTGGGACAGTGATTTTGACATCAAAGCCTCTAACAATGAGGTGAAGGAACAGATAGAAAATGCTGTTAAAACAGCCGTACTGCGGTACGAAAAAAGACTGGCACAGATCCGCGTGGTGGCGGCCGTCAATCAGGAAGAACTGATGCTGGCGCCCGCCCGCAAAATGAAAAAAAAGATACGGGTCACTGTTAGCGGCACACTGGCCAAAAACAATAACCCCTTCCAGTACACCAGCTATTTTTACATCAGCCCGCTGTCTTATGATTGATAATTGTTTTTAACGCCGATACATGAAAGAAAAAAAGGAAAGGATAAAAGACCGTATGCTGAAAACCGCTGCCCGTCTGTGGGGATACCCCGACGCGGAAGTGGAAACATCTTTTGACCCCATCGTACAACTCCTGCTGGAAGCCTGTGCCAGCGAACTGGAAAAAATATCAGGCGAAGTGGACGTTTCTCATGCCCGTCTGGTGGAAAGACTGGCCCAGATCATGATGCCGGAACCCATCACCAGCAGCCAGCCTGCTTTCGGTATCCTCCATGCCCTGTCTACCGAAACCATCGCCGACATCCAGGCCGATCATCAGTTCTATCATCATACAAAAGCCGGTCACAACAGCCAGGACCTGTTCTTTTCCCCGGTCACCACGCACCGCCTCTTTAAAGGCCATGTGCAATACCTGGGCATCGGCAGTAAACTATACGAAACACGCGACAACTGGTTCAAAGAACAAATACTGCAAGGCCATACCCTCCCCGACGCAGCGCCCAACCACCTGTGGCTGGGACTGTCTCTCGAAGATACAAGCCTCAGCTTCGAAGGCATGTCCTTCTTCTTTGACCTCCGCAATATCCACCAGCAGGAAATGTTCTACCACTACCTGCCACTGGCACGTTTCTTCATCCATGATACTGAAGTGACCGTAAAAGCAGGCTACCATCACAGCCGCCCGGTTGACGAGGAAGAAATCGAAAGAATGGTGGAAGTAGCCGTGGATACCAATGCGCGCTACAGTCAGCATATCCTGCAACGTTTCCGCAAACACTTCCTCACGATTACGGATACACGTGTCCATAAGACAGGCACAGCGTCGCTGCCGGCTATGCTGGTCAGCACCTTCGGACAGGAAGCAGAGAAGCTGCAGAAAGAGATCCAATGGATCCGCATCGAATTCCCGGAAGCGCTTCATCATACGCTGCTGGAGGATTTATACTGCAGCATCAACTGTTTCCCGGTTATCAACAAAAAAAATAACGAACAGTCGCTGAAACTGAACCGTTATCTCAATATCATCCCCCTGCAAACACCGGATATCTTCTTCGATATCAAAAGAGTGTACGACCTGGAAGGCACTGATTATTATGTCCGCAACTTCGCCACGGCAGGCCAGATGCAGGAAGGTGAACTGGTGGTCCGCAGCAGCGGCATCGGCCGCTTCGATACCCGTGAAGCCAAAGAAGTGATTGCCTATCTCATGGAAGTGATACGGGATGAAAGTTCGCTGTTTGAAGAAGTTAAAAACGATTACGTCACCAACCGTATGCGGGAACTGCATCAACTGATCGCTTCACTGGAAGAACAGTTGCAGCCCGGATCCAACAAGGGGAATATCCCCTATGTGATGGTGAAACCCAAAGAAAATGCGGCTTATATCTTCATCGAATTCTACTCCACCAATGGTACTGCTGCCAACAACATCCGCATGGGCAGCAAACTGCTGGAATATGGCAGCATACAAACCAAACCGGGCAGCATTACCCTGCTGACCAACACACAAGGCGGTAAAGACCGGTTGAACATCGATGAGAAAATCAATCTCTATCGCGCTCACCTGTTGTCACATAACAGGATCGTGACGCCGGAAGATATCAAAGCGTTATGCCGTACCATTTTCGGTAAAGAGCTGAAAGCAGCCGTGGTGACTAAAGGTGTGAGCCTGCAGCCCGGCGGCAATGCAGGTTATGTAAGGACCATGGATATTAAGCTGCAACTGTTACAGCCCATTGCCAGGTATCCATCTGCCAATCTGCATTATTTAAAAGAGGAACTGCTGCTCCAGCTGGAAGAAAAATCCGCCAATACGTTCCCATTCCGTGTATTCATCAATGATGTACTGATGTGACTGTCCGTACTCAGCAACCTTACTTCGCCGCCGGTCTTTAACAGATCGAGCGGCACTCCTTTTTTGCCATCTGTGGCACAGAGCACCACGGCACTACCGAAGCCAAGGTCTACATACACCCGGTTGCTCACAATCCATCCTTTGCCGGACAAACTGGCATTACGCCCCACATACACGCCATTAGCCTGCATGTTGTCGAGCATATGAATACTGACCAGCTCTCCGTCACGGAAAGCCGCATTTGTCTGCAAACGGGCAGTATATACGGTGGAGGATTGTTTCGGCAATGCCTTTTTGCCGATATTGATACGGATGGTATTGAAGTCCTGGATATTACCAGGAGGCGGTGTTTGCGGATTGGCAAATACAGAACCTTTGCTGTCTCTTTTAGCAAAGACATTGTAGCCAAAGCCCGGCAGATACAGTTCGGGGCTTTCAAACAGCTGTTTGATAGCGATGATTTTGTAGATATACTGCGCCGTTTCATTATTCAGCATCAGCTGATAATAATCACGGCTGCCCTGCCGGCGGATATTTTTGGAGATATTGCCTGCGCCACAGTTGTAGGCAGCTGCGGCCAGCGTCCAGGACTGCAGCTGATCGTGCAACATACGTATCAGCCGGCAGGCGGCATGGGTGGCCTTTATCAGGTGGTTACGCTCATCATAGTTACCGGCAACGGTCAGCCCCAGTTCTGCGGCGGTACCGGGCATGATCTGCCATACGCCCTGTGCTCCCACCGGAGAGGTAGCGTTGGTGAGGCCGCTCTCCACAATAGGCAGGTATTTAAAATCCAGCGGAACCTGGTATTGTTGCAGAATAGGTTCTATTACCGGGAAATACATCTCCGCTTTGGAACGAAGCGCCGGCAGGTATCCCTGATAACGAAGATTCCTTTTGATGACATCCATGAGCCGGAACGACACAAAGTCCCGCTCCATAGGCACCACTTCGCCGCAGAAGTCAACCTGCTGCGCCATGGTTGGAACAGTGAGGAGGCAGACAAACAACCCTATAAGATACCAGCGTCTCATGACACGTTTTCCTATTTTGTCAACATATACTTGGGCAATGTGCTGGCAGGCACATACAACACCAGTTGCGGCTTGTTTTCGGCAGGTTCCAGTACGATGATGATCTCATCCTCCTTTTTGAAAGTTCTGGATGGCACTACGAATACTTCCTGTGCTTCACCGTGGGCTTCAATAGTAGCCGGACCTTTCTTATACAGCAGCGGCATGGTATGCAGCACTGCGGTATCTTTTTTCTCCTTGTGTATCAGCGTAACTTTCACAAACTCGTAGGGATCATTGTTTTTGTTACGGATATGGAAGCAGAAGTAGTTCAGTGAACTGAGTGTCATCGCTTTGGCATAACCAATGCTCACTCCGTCTATTTTCACTTCGTAGTTGTGATTGACTTTGCTGTCTTTTCTGAAGTCTTCCGCCAGATCACTTACCGTAACGGTATCCACACTGATCAGTGGAGCACTCTCATCTTCCTCAGGGAACTTAAGGGTAGTCTGGTTCTTGTTGCCGGAGTCCTTATCACCATGCCTGGGCTCAGGCGTACCGGCCATGGCAGTTTCCTTGCCTCCTGCCGCTTTCCTGGACAGCACATACTTCAGCTTAGACAGGTCTGCATTCTCACGGTACGTGAGGATCATGTAGTGAATATTGTCCCCTTCACGGACAATCAGATTGGTGGGCTTGGGAGATGCTGTGACTGCTCTTACTACCGCCATGTTGCCGTCTACGATCCGGTAATCATAATCTGTGTTTTTTCCATCACCGATCTGGAATGTGGTGATAGGAGAACCACTGGTAATAAGGGTAGAAGCGCCTCTTTTTGTCAGCACAGTATCAGTTCTTCCGACTTGCTGTGCCATCGCTGTGGGGGCCGTTCCAATTAACAAACAAAATAAAATACTGCGCACCGCTTTCATTGTATTTACACTTAACAGTTGAGTTGGCTCTCAGGTTGTTTTATCTACCTGAAAAACAACCATAATAAAAATTATGTCGTGCTGCAATGATCAACGTTGTACAAGGTGTTGCCGGTTGTTCAACGATGATCACTGCCAGCATGTAATCAGTTTGACTACCTGTTTATTTATCCTGTTCATAAGTAGTATCCCACTCAGCCGCATCGTCTCCTTTCTGGCCTTCCATTTTGATCAGGAAGTTCTTGGCAGGGAAGTAAGGCTTCAGGTGAATATCCAGGTGGATACGGTCTTTCTGGACAGGGTCCTGTTCAAAACGACGTATGTTGAAATCTTCGATCAGTTTATCCGGACCGGTAATACCATCGAGGAAGCGGATGATTTGCTTCATGAGGTCTTTACGGGTATTGGCGTTGAAGTTTTCAAAAGCACGGCGGTTCAGGAAGTCCATCAGTACTTTGGTCACGAAGTCGAACACACGTACTACGGAGTATGTTTGCAGACCGAGGTTATCCCCGTTGAACAGTGTTTTAGCACTGAAGGCCATTACTTTGCCGTATTCTTTCACCATCGGTACAAGGCCCATTTTTTCGAGGCTGGCAATTTCGCTTTTCTTCAGTTCAAAGCGTACGCCATCTACTTCGTTCATGCCGCCGAATTTTTTACCGGCCGTTACCTGGGACATGAGTGTTTTGTAGATTTTGCCTGCCAGTGCACCGGAAGGTGGCACATAGAGGTTGTCGTCCTCTCCAACTTCATCGAATTTGCCGCGGCCAACGAGCCAGTTGCAGGACATGATCACATTGGAGCGGTGTATTTCGCCGCCGGTGAGGTTAGCCAGTTCAAACATTTCCATCACATCGTCCGGAGCGTCGAGGTGAGCGAAGTCTGTCACCAGCATGGCTTTGTTTTCATGTGCAATTTTGGCCCATTTCTCCAGCACCTTGTTGGACCCGAGATAACCCGGAATTACCAGCAGGCTGTAGTTATCGCGCAGATCGAGGCGGTCGTAATTGGCCACCAGTTCTTCACGGATAGCGTCGATAAAGCGGGTGTTATCGAGGTCTTTCAGTTGTTCGAGTTCCACATTCATGAAAGAGATATTCTTCACTTTGTCGGACTCTGTATTTTTGAAGAACAGGGCTACGTTACGATAAGCCTGTTCCAGTTCGCGGGTGCCTTCTACTGCTTCACCGAGGTTTTTATTCAGCACTTGTCCTGCTTCGGCGGCGTGTTCGTTACAGAAGTCTACCATTTCCGGCAGTTCTGTTGCTTCGGAGAGCACTTTTTCCCAGAGGGACAGTGTTTTCCTGAGTTTATCCCTTTCCGATTTTTTTCCTGCTTCCGTGAGGAAGATATTACGGCGTGCTTTGCGGTCGGGATTGAGGTTCTGGGCGCCTTCCACTGCAGCTTCGATGAGATCGAAGCCACCGTATTTGACCAGGCTCTCAATATTTTGGGCGAGGTTAACTTCTGGTTTGGCTGACGGTTGTTGTCCCGCATTTTGCTGGTCTTGCAGCTCCTCGTTTTTCTGTAATTCTGCCATAAGAAATGATATTATGTTCCGGGATAGAGGAACCGTTTAACTATTTTGTGTTCAGGTCTTTCAGCATGCTGCGTATAGCGTTCAGCATGGCCTGTCTTGCCTCCGGGTCTGCGAGTGCCTGTTTAAGTATCTTGTTGGTCTTCAGGTTTTTCATGATTTTCATGTATTGCTCCTTCTCTGTGGCAAGGTCATTGAGGAAAGCGCTTTGTTCAGTGATACCTTTCACACCAAAATCGCCAAGGTGGTGGAACTGCAGTTTTTCCGGCACCGGACGGCCATCAGCATCATGAAAGCTTACGTTGAGGCTGGGCTTGAAGTGTTCAAAAACGGCTTCCACGGAAGTAAGCCCTTCCACGATTTCAGGCTTTACAGGTGCTTGCTGCGTGAGTTTTTCAGCAAACAATGTACGGTTATGCGATATTTCCGCAATGGCTTCATTGGCGTCCAGTTTGACTTCTGTGCCACCAATTCCGTAGTTGTCATTCATAACAAAACATTTTGAGATTTTCCAAATTAGTAAAGGGCCTGGGGATAGGCTCCCTGTCCCTTTTTATTGTTTGAGGTTTTTTACTTGTTGATAGACCAATCCAGTTTATCTTCTTTCAGGTCGAGCGTTACAGACATATCCTTGCTAAGGCTGCCGTCGATGATCATGCGTGACAATGGTTTGCGGAGCTGGCCACGGATCACTTCCCGCAGCGGGCGGGCGCCATAACGGGGCGAATAGCCCATCATAGCGAGGTGTTGCCGGGCTGCCGGTGTAACCGTCAGCGTGATCTGTTGCTGTTCCAGCAGTTGCAGCAGGTGTTGCAGATGGATATCAAATATCTTCTCTACATTTTCCTGCCGGATAGGTCCGAAGGGAACGATCTCCGTGAGCCTTCCGAGGAACTCCGGCCTGAAATGGCGGGTCATCAGTTCCATCAGTTGCTGTGACGGCGGGATCACTCCCTGTTCAAAAGAAGCGGCGATGGCGTCGCTACCGATATTGGAGGTAAAGAGCACCAGCGCGTTGGAGAAGTCTCCGGTTTTTCCCAGTCTGTCGTGTAATTTGCCTTCGTCCATGATCTGTAAAAAGATATCAAATACAGATGGATGGGCTTTTTCTATCTCATCGAATAATACTACTGCGTAGGGTTGTTGCCGTATTTTGTTGACCAGCAGGCCGCCTTCTTCATATCCCACATATCCCGGCGGTGCGCCATACAACAGGGCTGCTGCATGTTCTTCCTTAAACTCAGACATATCGAAGCGGATCATGCAGCGTTCGTCCTGGAACAAGAAATCTGCCAGAGATTTCGCCAGCTCCGTTTTACCGGTACCGGTAGGTCCGAGGAGGAAGAAAGAACCGATCGGCTGCCCGGGCCTGCTGAGGCCGGACCGTGACTCCAGGATGGCGTCAGATACGGCTTTCAGTGCATGGTCCTGTCCTACTACCCTTTTGCGCAGGTGCAGGTCCATCGCCACCAGGCGTTCTCTTTCCTGTGACTGGATTTTGCCCAGCGGCACCCCTGTCATACCGGCTATCATGGTAGCCAGGTCAACAGGCGTTACGGTCTTATGTTGCACCGATACCACGCCGGCCAGCTGGTCCAGCAGTTGTTGCAAGGCGTCCAGCAGTACGGTGGTATCCGTTATTTTATTCAGTTCAGTTTCCACCTGCAATTTACCAGTCAGCAGTGCGCCCAGCCTGTCAGTCAGTTGCCGGTAAAACCAATGCAGGTCTTCACTTTGTAAGTTATCCTTACCACGCAGCGTTTCCAGCTCTTCCCGCAGGGATAACAGCAGTGGCGCGCCGGTGTCCTGCATGGTGCGGATAGCGGCCATGGTACGGTCCAGCAGGTTGATAGCGCTGTCCGGCAGGCAACGTTCCTTCAGGTAGCGGCGCGAGAGGCGGATAGCCTCACGGGTGGCGTCCTGCGGTACCTGCAGCTGATAAAAGCTTTCATACACCGGCACTACGGCGCTCATCATACGGACGGCCTGTGTTTCATCGGGCTCGCCCAGGGTGATGGTTTCAAAACGATGCCGCAGGATAGCGTCCGGCTCAATGAGTTTGCGGAAGCCTTCCGGGGTGGTGGTGCCGATGAGGATGATCTCTCCTTTTCCAAGTGCGGCTTTGATGACGTTGGCCATGCCGCCACCGGATTGTTTATCGAGAAGTGTATGGAGATTGTCTATAAAGAGTATATGCCTGCCCGTTTGTTTGAGCTGCTGGATGATCTGAAGCAGTCTGTCTTCCAGTTCGTTTTTATAGGCAGCCCCGGCGATAAAGGCGCCATAGTCGAGGGCGTATATATCGGATTGCTGCAACTGCAGCGGGACCTGCTTTTGCGCGATAGCGCGGGCCAGTCCTTCCACCAGTGCGGTTTTACCTACGCCGCCTTCACCGATCACCAGTACACTGGCGCGGTCTTTACGGGTAAGCACCTCCGAAAGCGCCCGTATATCACCATCTCTTCCGATGACCGGGTGATAGGTCTGCAACAGCTGCGGGTCTGTCATCCGGTACACATACTTCAGCGATGCCGGTTTAATGGCCGCTGCAGTAGTTTTGCCGTTAGGCGTGTTTTCCGGCTTACTGCGGCCCTGTTCGCTGGCAGCCATGAGTTGGTCACGGGTAAAGGGGAACGATTTTAATTGTTCGTAGGAAAAGCCCACGCCGGGGGTACATAACGCAATCAGCAGGCTCCAGACATCTGTTTCCGGTTTATCGGCTTCCTGGGCTATACTGATGGCTTCCTGCAATACGGTAGCAGCGGCATCATCAGGTTCTACTTCGTCTACGGTGCGGGATGTACGGGGCAACTCGTCCAGTCTTACTTCGGCCCACTCTTCCAGATAATATACGTCTATGTTTATCTGATGCAACAGGGGCGCCAGTCCCACCTCCTTATGCATGGCTGCACGGAGCAGGTGAGCAGGGGTATACTGCACATGATGATGATCTTTTGCAATTGCCTGGGCAATCCTGATAGCAGATTGCAGTTCAACGCTGAATATGGTCAATGTTGAAAGGGTCATTTGGGTGATTCAAGGTTTTTCTAATCAAGTTAACATTTACAACAACGCAGCTGCTTAACAAAAGCAGTTGGGTAAAGATACTGCGAAAACATTTACATAAAATTCAATCTGCAAGAAATTCTTACCGGAGGCTAACATTATTTTTTTCATAAATATTTATTATTGGGGTAACCTGTATCTGTATACGATTTTAAAGTCTTCAAAAATACAATACCAGTATACATTCCAAACGATCTACTGCTATCTTATCTCATTAAAATCAAAAATTATTTTAAATATAAAATTAATACATAAATTTTTTATTCGACAAAAAAAGTATCCAAACTTCGAAAGGATGTCTACCTATTAAATAGGACAGGTTATTATTCATGATCGAAAATAAATCAACATACGCACACCATTTATGGACGAGAATAATTACTTTCGTATTAACCTTTATTGAAGAGAAAAAACCTTTGAACATCCATGAACAAGAGACCCGTGAGAACGACCTTTTGCCCGGAAACATGCGTCACCATTAACTTTCATAAGATATCATTCACCCATTCCAACAAGAGGAACACAACAACCATATAAATTTCGTATATCACCCGTTATGCCTGTGTCTATCTGCGCATAGCCACCGGACAACCGGATTGTTAACACTAAAAAAATACTTTTTTTATGTCTTTTAAGGCAGAACTGATTATAGGTGGAAAGTCAGCCAATGTGCTGGAATGTAATTATGGTTTCTCCCAGGGTACTGACGCCATCGGCAAGCCCAGTACCATGCCCCGCGGCGGGACCATCTCCCTTGTATTGGAATCAGCCCGCGACACCGACCTGGTGCAATGGATGATCTCCCCGGAGGAAAAACGCGATGGCACCATCATTTTCAAACGCCGCGATCATGACTCCAGCCTCCGCACCGTGGAATTCACCGAAGGCATCTGTGTACAGTTCCATGAAAGTTATCACCACTCAGGCAACAGCCCCATGATCACCCATATCGTGATCTCTGCAAGAGAACTTAAAATTGGTAACGTTGCTTATAAAAGAAAATGGGAGGACTAAGCCATGGAGCATATCCCCGAAAACATCAAAGTAGTGGCCCGCTTTATCCTGCTGGCACTGCAACGTACCCTGGCGGATATTCATATGAGCAAACACCTGGAAGAACGTGACCACCAAAAATGGTACAACGAAAGCTTTCTGACAAATGTCAATACAGACATAGCGCTTGACAAAGCGGAGCAACAGCAGCTCAACCAGGGACTAACCGCTATGACCTATCATCTGCCGGTGGTATTACATAACACAGGGCTCACCAAAACACTCATACCGGCCTCCCACATCTACTGCCAGCTGCAAAACAACCTACTGGGCGTATATGTGCAGGAAGTAGGCACCTTCATACTTGATATCCAGTATGGCAGAATGGTCACCTTTATGTGGCCAACCGTGGCAGAGGCCAAAACACAGGCGGCCCCTGCAACGGACAGCCTTTCCCGTTACCGGCTTCGTACAGGCCCTGACGTGGACGGACAGATCAACCGCGATGCCGGGTTCCTGAAAGACAAAGCAAAGGATGCCATACAAGATAAAATAAAAGCTTTCGCCAAAGCGCCAGGTGGTGTTAACCTCATGAAATTCAGAACACAAATCAAACACTTCAGCGGCGTACATGACATCTACAAAGGGCTCTTCAAAGAAAGAGACCTAGTAAAAGGCGTGTTGGCAGGAAATCCCGGCGAAATCATGGCCGACCTGAGCACTAAAAAAGCAGGTGAAGGCAATTTCCCGGGCATCGACTATGTACCCGGCGCCACGCAATTGCTGGACATCATGGCCAACGATAAATTCAAAGAGGCGGACCTGGAAAACATCAACATGGCACAACAGGCAACACCTGAACAAGGTGGCGGATACGGCCCCCTCACCAGAATGCTTGACGCCTATAACAGACACTGGGGCACCCAGTTCGTAGGCCTCTATCTAACAGAAGACGCCTATCAGCAATCCTGGCGCAACAAAACCGTTCCGGGATCACTGACACACAATTATACCAGCCACTTTGACCCTAACCCCAGGGATGCTTCCGGGCAGCCTTATAAATATTTTATCTACATGCATGTAGAAGATGTCAAAGGCGGTGATATCGATTTTCAAAAAATAGGCGTGATCAAGGTCAACCCGAAAGATTGACTACACATTCATTCATTGACAAAAATTATTAAACCTGAATACTATGGGTGACGATAAATTTCTGAACAAGTCAACAATAGGCATTGAAGGCTATGCCGGACCGGTAGAGTTTAAAAATGTGACACTGGAACAGGCTATCGGCAGCCACCACTATTTCAGCTTTCTATGGCGCCCCGGCAGCCTGAGCAGCAACCTCTCCTATCAGCAGGGAATCATTGAAAAATATATCGGTAAAGGTATTTCCATCAACTTCGATGATTTCCGCTTTAAAGGCCTCATCACCAGCATGGCCGTGATAGAGGAAGATGGCGCAGCTATCGGCTTCCAGGTTTCAGGTGTTAGCCCCACTATCCTGCTGGACGATGTTCCGCAAAGCACCTCTTTCTACCAGAAATCCCTGCAACAGGTGATGCAAGGCGCTCTGCAGGACGCAGGCTCCGGCCTGTTGAAAACACAGGTGGTACCGGCACATAAAGGCACCCTCCCTTATTGTGTACAATATAACGAAACGGACTTCGAATTCCTGGCACGCATATCCGCCCGCTACGGCGAATGGATGTACTACGACGGCAGCGCCCTCGTCATCGGCGATACCCAGAAAGACGAAGTAAAACTCACCAAAAACGTTACGCTCCATCAGCTAAAAACCGTTGCTGCCGTAACACCGCAGCGGATCAATTATGTTTCATATGATATGATGAAAGCCTCTCCCCTGAGCGAGAAATCGCAAAAGGCGGAAGCCGGCTCCCACCCATTGATGCACCTGTCATCTGCGGCATCAGATGACCTGTACAGCTCTTCTTCCCAGAAACAAACGTTTGTGCATCACGGTTATACACAGGACGAACTGAAACAGGTAAAGGAAGTACAGAACAAAGTCAACGCTGCTGCATTTGTTCGCGTAAGCGGCATCAGCGAACTGCCGGTAATGCCCGGCCAGCAAATCAGCATCGCCAGCGATTCCGGGCAAAACGCCTACACCGTTATCTCCGCTACGCACTATGCCAGCACGCCAGGTAACTATCATTGCTCTTTTACGGCTATTCCGGCCGATGTGAAAGTGCCCCCTTACAGCAATCCCCACCTGGTGCCCAAAGCAGATATGCAAAGCGCCATCGTAAAAGATAACAACGATCCGGAAAAACTAGGCCGTGTAAGAGTACAGTTCTTCTGGCAGCAACAAAATGATATGAGCCCCTGGATACGCCAGGCTTCACCGGCTGCCGGCGGCGGCACCGGCTTTCACTTTGTACCGGAAGTAGGGGAAGAAGTCGTGATCGGCTTCGAAGGCGGCAACGCAGAAATGCCTTTCGTACTGGGAAGTAAATTCAACGGCAAGTCCAAAAGCGGCTATGGCGACGCTCAAAACAATATGAAGGCCATCAAAACACGCAGTGGCAATCTGATACAGCTCGACGACAATACCGGCAGCGTGACCGTGACCGATAAAAACGGCAGTACCATGATCATGGACGGATCAGGCAACATTACCGTAAAGTCACAAACACTGGTCACTGTGAAAACGGAAGACAAAATCGTGGTAGACGCTCCTAACCAAATAGAATTCCTGTCGAAGGAAATTCACCTGAAAGGCACCAAAAAAGTGGTCATCGGGGAAGGACCAGCCCAAATCACGGTCGATAATGAATCCAACAAAATCACCAGCGGAGCTGACAAAATAACGGCCACCGCCGACACATTGCATGAGCTGAAAAGCCTTGCCAATATGAAAATGAGCGCCCTCCACCACGAAACGGAAGGCAATACACAAGTATCCATCAAAGGCACCTCCATTAAAGTAGACGGAGGTACCACAACAGACATTAAAGGTGGCATGGTAAACCTGAACTGCTAATGAACGAACACAATCCGATAGCACTGGAGATTAATAAAATTCAGGCACACTGGCGCAAGGCCGTCAGCGGCAATGATCCGCTGCGCCTCGTACGCCTCATGATATTACCGGAAGAAGCAAGGCTCTATGAAGGTTTTTTTAAACTGGAATCCTCTCCTCACGGCCAACTGGAAGAAATATTTGTTACACACCTGACATCATTTGAAGGTGAAGATACCTTCAGCGCTGCCATCATCAAGGACTGGCTGGCTACCTATGACAACAGCGCCACACTGTTACAGGAAATGGAAGCCAAAAACAGTAAGCTGACGTGGGACCCCGCGCCCTTCAGACAGTTGCCAGCTGCTGGTCCTCAAGACAAACAGCTGCTGCAACTATTGCGGTCTTTCCGCGAGGCGTTACCCCATCAACCGGCCACACTGGTGCTGGCACTGCTTCCATGGCAGGTAAGTGATACCCGCAGTTTTGCCAGCTGGCTTACGCGGCTGCTCAAACTGGGCATTCCGGCGGGCGTGCGTATAACGGTGGTGGACCATGTGGGAAAAGATTATCTGCTGATCAATGACCGACCATTTCCCGGACAAATCATTTCGTTTCATGTACCACTGCAACTGGCCAATGCAATTCAACGCCTCGCTACGGCCGGCAATCCCAACGATCCGGAAATAGCCTATCGCAAATGCCTGTTTGAAATGGGTAATGCCGCCAAAGACAAAGACATCAAACGGCTGCATTACTGGGGAGAGCGTATGCTGGAAGTCACGCAACGCAGCGGTAACAAAGGCCTCTTTGCCACGGCGCACCTTTCCTATGCCGGCATGCTATTCAATTTCAAACGTGATCCCCAATTGCCCCTGCTGCTGGAAAAAGCCACCCGTATTGCCAAACAGGGCATACAGATGGGAGACAACGCCTGCCTGTCACTACTCATCCAGGCATACGGCTACCAGGGCGCTTACGCCCAGATACGGCGTAATTACACTACCGCCATCGAATGGTTCCTGCAACAGGCAGCGTTGGCAGAACAGCATCAATACCTGTCACAGGCCGCAACGTCCTGGTACCAGGCGGTGGAACTGAGCCGGCGGAAAGACAGCAGCCGTTACCACTCCCTGCTGGAACAAGCCTATAAATGCGGTATTCCTATGACAGACGATGAACTGTCTTCTTCTGTTTATAGCTTCCTCACAGCAGATTATTACGATTACGCCTATACGCACAAACAGGTTTCGCTCGTCAAAGAAATTGACGACCGTATGAGCCGCGTTTTTGGCAAGGAATGGAAAGCGGAAGTGGACAAACTGAAGAAATCCAAAGTGAAGTCACTGATGCAACCACACTTAAGCGAAGAAGAAGAGGAAGAAGAAGCCGAAGAAACAGCCGGCTCTCCAACAGAAAAACGATAAGGCTTTTAAGAACGGGATAAAGCGATGGATGTCCAGATATTGCCGTTCTGCCGCAGGTCGTCCACGATCTCCAGCAGACCGGCAAAGTCTACGTAAAAATTGGTCAGCATCCGCCGGTCTGTCAGTGAATCCTCCAATCCTGCCTCAAAGTAGTCCTCACCATGACTGATACCGATATAGATGCGGTTATTGTAAAATGAAATAAATACAGGCGCCTGTGAACGTTCCTGCAAACGGGTGATTTTTTCCAGCAAAGGTACTGTCAGCAGCTGTTGCGCTTCATCCGCATCTTTGGCATATGCCATAAAGACCTTGTTAAAAGCAGCATCTGCCGCCGTTACTTTTTTCCCCAGGTTCCAGGTTTCAATATAATCAGTATCTGTCTGTGCGGCCGACGCCAGGTTTTGCATCATAGTAATACGTGGTATGATATATACCGGCGTATTGAAATAACGGGGGAACTCCGCCACAAAATAAGTGCCTTCAAAGATCACGTCAGGGCCCAATCCACGCAGCGTAACAGTGGGCATATGCGTTACCTTCAGGTCACACCATTGAAAGCTCAGGTCTCCCGTCTTGCCAAAAACCTGGTCATTGCCCGTGATATTATATTCCTTGTTTGCAAACAGGCCGCTTTCGGTGAATTCTTCATAACTGGCATGGTTCAGCGGTTGATAAGTGAAAGCAGGATCAATAAAACGGATGATCGGTTGTATCACCTTGTTTTTAAAGTCCTGTTTATAATCCACCATTTCCTGCATGCCTTTTTGTTTGGCCATATAGCGGCGGAGCGCAAAACTCAGTCCCAGTGTGATAATAATCCCGGCGCCTAAAATCAGGAAAACAGATAAACTATTGGTACCACTGCTCTCCTGCCGGGGGATGACCACCCACATCAGGAAAATAAAAAAGATGACCACCGGCATGATACCAAGGATGCGCATACGGCGTACCCAGGCCTGTCCGGCTTTGCGTTGTTTTTCCAGTTGCTGCAGTTGCGCATCCAGTTGTTGGTCTACAAACGTATTAAATTCGGCTAATGTCTTCATACAGTTATAACAGCCTCACGGCATGGTTGTTTAATTGGCGGACCAGTTGGCGGAGGGGTTATTGCCGGCAATGGTGCTGGTTCCGGCCATGCTCACAAAAGCCCTGAAAGGTTGTACATTTTCTTCGGAAAGCGGCAGTTTATAGGACTTCCTCCCGGGGCCTACCACGATCTGTACGTATTCCATTGGGAACAGCCGCACGCGGATGAGGCGCAATGGCAGGATGAGCTTGTAGTCTGTATAGGTGTTCAGGTTGCTGACAGCTTCTCCTTTCCGCAGGCATTCCACGAACTCGTCAATTTTTTGCTGGCGCTTGTCGGCCTGTATCAGCATGATGGCGTAGGGGATCACCGGACCGATAGCAATGCAGCAAAAAATCAGTATCAGTAAAAAGGGTATCTCCGCACCACTTTTGAGAACGGAAGTGAGGACCACTGCCAATAGCAGCAATGCCAGTATTTCCGCAGTGATCAGCGCCTGAAATATCTGCTTTTTATCTTTCTCGTGGATGGCCGTCAACGTTGCCTTTAGGTCCTGTAGACTTTTCATATGGTAGCTAGTTTTTCAATATCAGGAAATCCAGGGATGGGTCAACCTTTTTCCGTGACGAAGTAAAGTAAAAAGCATGACATCACAAAATAGATCCTTATTCTTTCCGGACTACCGGCGGGAAGGCAAAATCCTTCCAGGCAGCTTCCGCCTCTGCCGGTGTGATGTCGCCATCGTACACCATTACGCGGTAAGTCAACGTATACTCATTTCCGTTAGTAAGCGTCCATGATTTCATTTTAGTAGGTGAATAGTTGAGCATCAGTTCACCACCTTCCATATTTTCAGGCCATACGCGAAGTGGCTCCGGGGAGTCATAGTTAGCTGGCGCGTTCATGATGAGCAGTCCGGCTTTGCCTTGTGGCGTAGTGCCGGTTATTTTCACCCAGCGGGCACGGGTGCTGTCAGCGTCCTTACGGGTTTTGCCTTCGGAGGTAAGCACCTGGCTGGTGCTGGCGGTAAATGAAGCCGTGGTGCGCAGTCCGAAACCGCCTCCATAACGGTATTGCAGCAGGGTAATGCCGTCTTGGGTAGCGGGTGTGAACAGCGAAGTGATGTCCCATAAACGGCGTTTCCTATTGTCAGTCGCCGGATAAGCCCGTACTTTCCAGGTTTCGTTGATCGCTACTTTTTCCGTGCCGTTTTTCAGGAACGCCACATGTTCCTGACGGGCGCTGAAGCCGCACCAGGCATTACCGTCAGTAACGGATTCCATTTTCACGAAACGTACCTTGCCTTCTTTTTTCTGTACGTTCCAGAAGTCGGTCTCCCGTCCTTCGAAGCTCGTATGTGTCCAGGGATTCCAGATGCCCATATGATGGCGATGGCCGGAATTGGGGAAGGCATTGGTAAGCACAGCGCCGTTGGGCGCCCACAGCGGATGGATAAAGGCGCTGCGGCGGTATACCGTATCGCTGCCGGCAGGCGGTTCTATGGTAGCATAGTTGTATTGCAGAATTTTCTGTGAGCCCTCTTGCAGTATGAGGGCACTGCGGTTATCGGAGACCTGCATGACCGGCAGGGTAGATGTTTTCCGATTGGCTTTTTTCAGTTCGTACGATCTTTTGGCGCCTGCGGGCGTATGCCCTTCCAGTACCCACCAGAGCTCTCCTTCCGCCGAGGTAACGGCGACGGGCACACGTTTTTTTCCGGTCACTTCTTCCAGCAGCAGGTCTTCGGTGTCTGCCGGGTGCTCCAGCCGTATGTGCACGATGCTGTTGTGACGGGCGATATCACCTGCCTGCACGGTATAACGGGCAATGACCTGTGCGGTAGCGGTATGGCCGGCCAGCAGGCCGCCAAGGAGACATAAGTTCCGGAAATATGTTTTCATCTGCAAACGTTTGCAACAAAATACGGTTTCCTTTTTCACTATGCAAGTACTTTGCGTGGCGGTATGTTAATATTGTTACCGGAACCTTGCAGGTTATCCTTTTATTTTAATACTTTTAGCGCTTAATGAAGGATATATGGCAAGCCCCGCGATTCATATGCTGACAACGAAACTCATTATAACCAATAAAACGGCCTTACAAAAGAAGTACGGAGACCAGCATCAGGCGTTACTGGACGACCTTACATCGTTGCAGGCAGCAGATGCCGGCAGGCAGTTGTCCACGCAGCTGATTTTTCTGGATGATGTCACCCAGATGCAAGCCTGCCAGTCAACCCCGGTGACTGACATAACAGATGAAGCCCAGCATAAAAAGGCGATCGATGACTTATACCGGTTTTATTCTCCCGGTTATATCATGCTGGTAGGCGCGCAGGACATTATCCCCTTTCAACGGCTAAAGAACCTGTTGAAAGACAATGACCCGGACAGCCTTATCCCCAGCGATCTGCCTTATGCCTGTGATGCGCCATACGATACCGACCCTGGCAAATTCATCGCGCCCACACGGGTGGTAGGCCGCGTGCCGGACATCCCGGGGGTAGCTGATCCAGCCTACCTGCGGTCGCTCATCAAAGACATACTGGACACGGTGTCGCAACCGGCCCTTGTGTACAAGCCCTATTTCGCTGCCAGCACATTCGATTGGCAGGACTCAACGCAAAACAGCCTGCAAAATATATTTGGCGACAAAAACAGTCTGTTGATTTTCCCGGGCACAGATGCGTTGAACGGCACCAACTGGTCCACCCAGATGATGCCTAAAACACATTTCATCAACTGTCATGGTGCCGTGTATAATCCTGGCTATTACGGCCAGAAATCAACCGATTTCCCGCTGGCCATGCGCTCTGACACCATTACCGCCAAACTAAGCACCGGCACCATAGTAGCGGCCGAATGCTGCTATGGCGGCCAATTATACGACCCGCAGAAAAATGCGGCAAAGCTGATGAGCATGGCCAACAGTTACCTGCTTAATCACGCCATCGCTTTTGTAGGCGCTTCCAACATCGCCTACGGACCGCCTACCGGCCAGGGACTGGCCGACCTGCTGACACAGTTTTTCCTGATCAACGTGCTCAATGGCGCCTCCACCGGCAGGGCCTTGCTGGAAGCCCGCCAACGCTTCCTGCATGAAATGGGCCCCACCCTCGATCCCTTTGAGCTCAAGACAGCGGCCCAGTTTTACCTGCTGGGCGACCCATCGCTGCAACCGGTGATCAATGACAGAGACCCCAGCACCGATGGGGTGACACAGCCTTTTGTAAATACCCTCCAGAACCGCCGCGATAACCTGGAAGCCCGTGGCAAAATGCTCGATGATTTCCTGTCCACGCCGGAGCACACTACAGACACCCATGCCACTGATCCCGCACTGGAAGCGGCCATGCACTCCCTGTTAGGCGAGAAACAGTTCACCACGCCCCCGCCTGCCAAAACATTTATCAGCCAGCGGAAAAGCCTGCCGGCAAACGCGGCATCAGGCGCGTCCATGCCATCTGTAAAATTTCATGTATTTTCGGAATCAGCAGTCAGTGGTGAGCGCACCAGCACCAAAGTGCTGGTCGTAAAAGAAAAAAACAATCAAATACTGGGCTACCGTGAATATGTCAGCAGATAATTATCACGAAAGAAATATCATCCTCCTTACCGGCCGCCTGGTATTGCGGACTTTCGGCCAGCGCTCCAAAAGCGAGCACCTGGGCGTATACCTCGTCACCGATCAGGGCGACTATCTGATACGCCCTGCCGGCGCCAACCCCTTCATGGACAACCCGCTGATGAAACTCGCCGGGAAAACCATCACCGCCGAAGGGTATATCGTAGACTATGTATTTCTGGCCAGCTCGTGGAAAGAAGAAGTAGAAGAAGATCCTCACCCGGATGCTGCTATTTAGCGGTTTTTTATTACTTTGGCATTTGATGCCATCCCGCACGCATAGATGACAACAGCAACCTATGAATCTATCCTCTTTTATAACCACCCTGGTCCGCGATGGACAAGTGACTGTAGCCACTGTGGTCCATCCCTTTGCCCAGGATGACCTGACGGAGACCCGGAAGGTACTCCTGAATTATTATCAGCACGATCTCACTGATATGCCCGGACAAGCACCTGCGTTCGACAGCGATACCGCACTATGGGCAGCCGGCTTTATCTACAGGGCAGCACAGCTGATTAAACTCCGGCATATCGACAACGCCGGTATCGATCAATGGTTGCCTAAACATCCCGGAGCCGCCGGACCGGAAGCCGTTTATTCCGCCGACCTGTGCCTGCGTTACCTGCCAGACCTGCTCAGCATGGCCAAAGACCTCGCCCCCGCAGACCCACTGGTACAACGCCTCACCGAAACAGCCGCCCAATGGCCGTTCTCGTCCACCGGTATGAACATCTTCCCGGCTACGGCCGTTACCGCGATCACCGGACATCCTTCGCTGTTACTGGCCTACACCGACCGCGTCATCGCCAGCAAGGACACCGGCAGATGCAGTAACCCCACCGTCATGACCGCCGTCAAAGCCGCCCTCGGCAACTACGCCGATCTGCTGTGGCCCGGATTTCACGACAGCCTCCGGGACTAAAACATACACATTAACCCAATCCCCTGCCCCGCAGCGGTACCGCCATATACTATGAACGAACAACTGGTAGACAAACTCCATCAGGTGCTCCAACAACTGAAGCACACCTTTATCGGAAAAGAAGATATCATCGACCTCATGGGCATCTGCCTAGCCGGACGTGAAAACCTTTTCCTGCTGGGACCTCCGGGTACCGCCAAAAGCGCCCTGGTCAAAGCACTGGCCAGCCACATCGACGGCCATACTTTTGAATACCTGCTCACCCGTTTCACAGAGCCCAACGAAATCTTTGGCCCCTTCGATATCCGTAAACTGCGGGAAGGTGAGCTGATCACCAATACAGAAGGCATGTTGCCGGAAGCCTCCTTCATCTTCCTGGATGAACTGCTCAACGCCAACAGCGCCATTCTCAACAGTCTCCTGATGGTACTCAACGAAAGGGTGTTCCGCAGGGGACGCGAAACCCGTAAACTGCCGGCCCTCATGGTTATTGGCGCCAGCAACCACCTGCCGGAAGATGAAGCGCTACAGGCATTATACGATCGTTTTCTGATAAGAGTGAAATGTGACTACGTAGATCCGCAACTGTTATCCTCCGTTCTACAGGCAGGATGGCAGCTGGAACAGGCAAACGACAGCACAGCCACCTCCATCAGCCATGATGATATCTTCCAGCTGCAACAGCAGATCGGGCTGGTTAACCTGGATGCTATCAGACCAGATTATCTCACACTCATCCAACAGTTGCGCAATGCAGGTTTACAAGTATCCGACCGCCGCGCGGTAAAACTGCAACGCCTCATCGCTGCCAGCGCATTGATCAGCAAAAGGACCACCGCACAACGCTCTGACATGTGGGTACTGCGTTATATCTGGGATACGGAAGAACAACAACCCATTATCGCGGCCATCGTTGATGAGATGATCAACAGTGAACCCGCCGGAGAACAGGAACATCCCCGGGCACGCCATAGCGGCCTTCCCAATGCAGATGAAATATACCGTGAACTACAGGAGATGACCATTCAATGGAATGACACTGCCATTTCACCGGCTGACAAGGCTTCCATCAAAGACCGGTTGCGTTACCTCAACGGCCGCTGCGAATGGATTACCAACCCCACCCGTCGTGAATATGTCATGCAACCGATTACCGCACTATGGCAACAAATCATGCAGCAGTCATGACGCCGCAATTCACCGGCATCATATTACAACTGCCCTTACAGCAGTACGCCGCCTTGGGAACTGTCAGGCATCTGCCCGGACTGGAAGCGGCGGCAGACGCCACTTCCGTGTGGCTAAGAGGTATCTCCGCCATAGAACCGGTACACCCGCTGCTATTACAGCTGCCGGCCATCTGTACCTGGTATGTGGATAACGCGCAACGGCTTTTCCAGAAAGGCGATATAACGCCAACGGCTATACTGGACAACTCCCTGCCATGGCAGCCACTACCCAAATGGCTGACGGTGTCGCTGCCCGTATCAGGCATGCCGCATCCCGTCACCGAGGGCGCTGGCATTACATTAATACCGGTAGCACAACCGGGCGAAACGACCGCCCTGCTCACCACCCTAGCTCATTGGCACATCTACGGAGAAACAGCACCGGCTATACGGCTGCAACAACTCTCCTTTGCCGCAGACAACAAGGACAGGGTGCTGATCGTCGGTCACCCGCTGCCTGCCATTCCCGGCAAAGCTTATGTAAAAGAGCAGCAACTGCTGTTACCCGCTGGCTTTGCCCTGCAGCCGGCCGGCATTACATCGATTATCATACAGCAGCTGGACCCACAACACGAATACCTGTTACTGTTCCATCCCGACGGCAGCTGGGAACGTATTCCGCAACATGCATTGGTACCGGCCACCCGGCGCGGCATCCGCGCTACCCATTCCGGCCCTGCGCAACCTGAAACTTATGACAACGTATTTTGAACTTACCCGTGGCTATTGCTGGAAATGGGGCGAAGATGGCCAGGTGATCGAACTGGACAACGGTTTCACGGTTTGCTACACCGAAGCCCTCACAGGGCTTTTATGGAAAATGATCCCACCAGGATGGCCCCCGCTGGGCAGTATACTATTCGTCCTCTGTGCCTGTAAGGAGAGCCACACCCATGCTGCCCTCACTACGTGGCAGCTAAAAGAACATGTCAATGATGCCTACGCTGCACCGGGACTACAGCAATTACACGAACTACAGCAAGGTGTTGCCGATGCATTGAACTATTCCTGCCATTTACTGGAACTGGTACATTCTCTGCCAGCTGAATTACGGGCTTACCATCAACAAGCCCATCTGCTGAAAACACTGTTCGATGACATTAAACCATATATCAATAATCAACAGGCCGCTGAAGTGCTGGAACACTTTACACCCGGTAACTACAGCGACGATGAGACAATTTTCGATACCATAAATCTCGACCTGGACTGGCTGGCACAGGCAGGCAAAAAATTTCCGGACCGGGCCACGCTGCTGGCAGCGTTACAACCCGACGTTATTCAACTGCAACCACTGCCGGTTGAACTGCCATTGCCGGGACACAGTGATCTGCTAACGCAACTGGAAGGCAGTGAACAAACTGCCGGCATCGCGCGGCTGGCCAGGCATATCATGGCTGCCATCCATGTGCCCATGCATACCTACAACAGTGGTGCGCATCAGCTGGGCGGCTACGCAGACATTACCAACAAAGGTGCTTACGATCGCCTGCTGATCAGCGAACTGGCGCAGGACGATCTGTTGCTGACCGCACGCCTTGCCAACAACGAAGCGTTGTACCTGCGCCGGGAAGAACCACCGCTTGATCGCAAAAAGACCGTCGTCATCCTGCTGGACATTACCCTGAAAATGTGGGGCATGCCCCGTGCCTTTGGTATGGCCACAGCGTTGGCCTGTCATCAGCAACAGGAAAAAGGTAGTACCATCATCTCCATAGCTTTGGGAGACAGCGATACCTACACTATGGACCTGGGCACACCTTCAGGCGTAGTAAGCGCACTGACATTGCTGGACAAAGGACTACATATGGCCGATGCCTTGTCTTCCGCATTGGCAGAAAAACAAACGGATACCGAATATTACCTGGTCACTTGTGAGAAAACCGCAGCCCATCCCGAGATACAGGCTATACTGAACACTCATCCACCTAAAGTGGATTTTCTGTTGACGGTGGACCGCGGAGGAGCGCTTTATTGTTATCATTATTCCGGCGGAAGGAAAAAACTGGTCAGTCATGCACAGATCAACCTGGAAGAAATCATGACAAGCCCCTCCCTGAAAACGGGCTCTCCGTCTTCCTTCCTTATTCGCCAGGAAGACCAACCACCAGTAAGGTTCCCAGCTACCAACATCAAAAACAAACCAGGTCACTTTTTCAGCAGGGAAGTGGCCGGAATTCCTGGTATTATTTCCATTAACCGCTGTGGCAGGGTGGAATGGCGGAGCAACTCCAAAACAGGCGCACTGGAATGCTGCAGGTATGTGGAACAAGGAACTTTCACGTTGCTGACGCTTCCGGACAACTCCTTTAGTTTGCTGGTACAAACATCAATGTTTCCCACACTGATACTGTATCATTTTACACAACAGGACAATTCCTTTCTTTGTAAACGGATAGTAACAGACGTGCCAGGAGAGAACTATTCCGTCAGCCTGCGTAATGATGAGTTCTGCCTTTCCCCTTCCTTTAAAAAGGTGAATGCCGTTACCGGAGCAGTTCATGACGATGCAGAAAACACTCCGCCCGACATAGCACAGATGTACCGGCAAAGAACAACAGAACACAAATCGCTGTACCGTGCCATGAGTAAGCACATCTCCGGCCTTTCCGTGGTGAAGGAGATATTTATCAGTGAGGAAGGTGAACTGATCATACAAAACAGGCGCTTACATGTAGTCCGCATCTACACAGGTGTTACATTTCTGTGGCTGTCAGAGCGCAAGAAATTCAAGGCCGGCCGGAAACCTGTCAATAACGGGCCGGAAATCATTCCGCTTCCTGGTACTCCTTACGTTGAACAAACACGCTTCACCTGGGCAGATGGAAGCCATATCACCTATAGCCGCGGATTGCTGTACCTGCGCAGCTCCGATAGCAGTATCCCCGATATTGTGATCGTGGCAGCTTTGGGCGCACCCACAGCTGCCTGGGCCAACTATCACTTCGCCGGTAATACGTATTTTCAACTACATAAAGAAGATACTGTTGTTCCGGTGGATACCTTTTTCAGTCAATACATTCTCCGGTTTATTGCTCAATTAAGATGAAACTAACACTGGGTCTACAATATCATGATGCAGCACCGACGACCAATATCGCCGCAGCTTTCGTATACGGGCGGCATGCCGGTGAATGGCTCGATGCCATCAGCCGGTGGCAGCTGCCGATGGAACAGCTGAAAGCCCTCCCCGTACCGCAGCGCGACAGCGCTGCCACAGCGGGCTTGCTGGTGCTGTTCAACGGCGCTGTTCCGCCTTTCCCGGAACTATTGCAATATCCTTATCAGCAACTGGACAACCTCTTTATCCCTGTCAACGCCGTGCTGACGCCTGCGTTGACGACTGGCGAACGAAAAAAGCTGTTGATATGGGACCAGCAAATACTCCACCCCGTATTGGGATTTACCGGCTTCCATCATGACCAGCTGATCCCGCTGTCATCTCTACTGACATTCTCCCCGCCATTGCCTGCCGACTGGGAACATGCGCGCATGGGGACGCTTCCCGCTCCTTCGTTAAAAAGAGTGCTGCTGGAAGCAGTGGCCACTGATACCATCTTCCTCGACATCCAACAGGAAATCGGTCATCAACCACTGGAAGATATTATTCCCACACCGGCAAAGACGAAGCGCCCCTCCTTCTTCAGCAAGCTCCTACGCCTGCTCACCATGGTGAGCCCTTTCCGTACTACAAAATCACCGTCATCCGATCAATTGCGGCAACAGGCCCTGCAACGCCTCACTGATCTCTTTGATACCGATTACAACAAAGCGCTCGAGTATGCGATACCGTTAGACAGTCCTTATGCACCAAGGGGCATGTCATTGGACAGTGGCACTTCCCTGGGACGGAGAGACACCAATTTTTCGCTGGGCAACCTGGGCGGAGGTGGTCCGGTCAGTTATTGGAACGTAGGAGACTTTCAGCAGTCGCTGCGGGAGAAGTACCTTGAAGCAGCAAAAAAGGCCATCGCTGCTGGTGATTACCGCAAAGCTGCCTACATCTATGCGCACCTGTTAGGTGATTACAACATGGCCGCTAACGTACTGGAAAAAGGCGGCTTTTACCGGGAGGCCGCTGCTTTATATCTCGATCATCTGAAAAATCACAAAGCCGCCGCAGCAGCTTTGGAAAAAGGCGGCTTCCTCGAAGAAGCTGTTGACATCTACATCAGTATCGAAATGCATGAAAAAGCCGGCGACCTGTATATATTGCTCCACCAGCATGATCTGGCCATGCTGGAATATCAATGCATGATCGATCTCGCACTGAAGCACGGCAACTATCAATTTGCCGCCCGGATAGCACGGGAAAAGATGCATGACAACACGCTCGCTGGCCAGTTGCTGTTGACCAGCTGGGAGAAAAAAATCGATCCGCAACAGTCGCTGAAACAATATTTTGATTTGCAGACCAACCACCTGCAACAAGCCATACAAACTGTTTACCGTGACCATATGCCTGCCGGCCATGAAACAGACCTCCTGATGGTGCTGAAAGACGTGACTGTCCAGCACCCGGAAACAGCCATCCGGGATACCGGTCTGGATATCACCTATGAGATCGTGAACAAGCGGTTGCAACGCCATGACGATTCGTTGCTGGCATACCTCCGGTATTTCATTCCTGATGACAAACTGCTACAGAAAGACATTAACCACTACACCGGACACAAACAGGCAGCCCCGGTTACCATGCGCCCATTACAGGTGTTGCAATTTGCCAAAGACGTGAAATGGTTAAGTGGCACACGGTTACCCCAACAAATGTTGTTTACGGGTTTCAGTGAAAACGGTGTTTATTTGCTGGACTTCGACATGGGGAAAAAATGGTACTATCACCTATGGAAGATGGGTATTCTCCATCCCCTGCTTATCACCATGATTTTCCAACCCAATAGTGCCAACCGTGTTCTTTTATTGGGAGATTTCCCTTCATTGCAGGCAAAAGGGTTGGCGGCCCCCGAAACCGAGGATAGGCTTACCATTGAAATGCCTTCCTGGCTCCCGCAAAACCTGTTCGGGGTCAGTATCACAGAACAGTTTATCATTACACTTTATTCCGCCAACGGTGTGTTGGTATTCAGGGACTATACTTCGTCAGGTACTGCTGGCAATCCGAAAGAATGCCGGTTGGAAGGGAAACCATTCCTCTTACAACAGCCTTACGGCAAAATTCAGGAAGTCTTTTTTCATCAGGGCTTTTTCTACTTCTTCAACAGAACAGACATACTACGTTGCGCCTGGGACGGGCAACTGGAGGCCTTCCCAATGGGCGCAGAAATATTGCACATGAGCGCCACCACTGCATTGTATGGTATAACACTGGCCGTGGCCACCGTTCAGGGAGTTGTGATCGTTCAATTTGGCGGGAAATTGTTAAGCGCTAAAAGTGGATATATAACATCATCGGCTACACGTGATATTATACTGAGTTGGTTGCCTCACAACCGGCTGGCCATCGGCGACCGGCTGAAAGTAGCGATATATAAAGTCAGCGGCAGCCAGGTAACCACCACCTATGTTGCGCAGTATACCACAGCTGCCACTGTGAGGGCCTTACTCCCCATGCCGCAGCCTCACTGTATCGGCATCCTGGATGAAGAAGGGCAATTCAGTATTTGTGACCTGCCGGCTTAAGCCTGCCGCAGCACAGCACCCACACCGGGCCTGTCGGCATAAATAATACGGCCGTTGTCAATACGGATACCATCAGCGGTATCTTCGGCCAGCAACAGCGGCCCGTCCATATCTACGTAGTCCAGCAGGGGCAACAGATGCGCCACGGCGGAAGTTCCGACAGTGCTTTCATTCATGCTCCCGGTCATTATCTTCATATCGTATTGCCGCGCTTCTTTGATCATGCGCAGCGCCGGCGTGATGCCGCCACATTTGGTCAATTTAATGTTAATACCGTGGAAATAGCCATGACAACGGGCTACATCCTGCTCCACGATACAGCTCTCATCCGCAATTACCGGCAGCGCAGATTGTTCAAAAACGGTTTTCATGCCTTCAAGGTCTGCTGCCGGCATCGGCTGCTCGATGAATTCCACGCCCAACGGTTTCATGGCGGCTGCATTATTCAGTGTTTCTTCCACACCCCAGGCGCAGTTGGCATCCACACGAAATACAGCAGTGGTATGCTTTCTGAGCTCGGTGATAATCGCAATATCTTCCTTAGTGCCCAGTTTAATTTTATAGATCGGCCAAGGGAACTCCTTTAATTTCTTCACCATGTTTTCAATGGTATCTATGCCGATGGTATAGTCTGTCAGTGGATTATGGGAGATATTAAGTCCCCACACTTCATAGAGCTTTTTGTTTTGCCGTTTAGCATACAGGTCCCATGCCGCGAGGTCCAGTGCACAAAGGGCGAACATATTGTCCTGCAATAACGGGAACATGTCCTTCCAGAAAGCTTCCGGCTTGTCCAGTGTATAGCTCTCGATAAACGGGCGGTGGGCGTTGATGGATTCCATCAACCGGGGCACGGTCATATTGTAATAGGAATTATCGGCCGTTTCTCCGAGGCCGGACAGGCCATCCTGCTGCAGTTCCACTACCAGTAAGGGTTGTACGTCTTTCGATTTACGTGAAATGGTGAACGTGTGGCGGAATTTCAGCTCAAAAGGATAAAGTGTGAGTTTCATTTTAAAACTTTCGTAGTTCGTAATCCGTAATTGGTTTATTTATTCGGTATCTCCAGTAATGTTGTGTCACTGCGGGAATATTGATCCTTTCCTTATCAGGATGCTGGTCCGGAATGTAGCCGGAGGCTGCCAGCAGGTCCTGTATTTGAAAGATACGCCACATGGCGTTAGCCTGCAAGTGTTGGTCGATAATTTCCTTTATCAGGATAGTATTGGCATGTTGCGGGGCAGGTGTAGGATGTTTTAATACCTGTTGATAATATTTTCGGGAGATGCCTGCGTTTTCTTCCCACCACCCTCTGAGCGTGCTCATATCGTGGGTGGCCGGGGTCAGCACAGACAGGTAGGGCGCCTCAAAAATAGCGGCGAAATCATGTCCGCTGTGTTTGGGCATGCGCTGCACTTCCAGTCCCAGGATGCCCTGTGCCTGCATGACACCGGGCACACAGTGTGGCACCATGCCCAGGTCTTCGCCACAGATCAGCATACGGGTGGCCCTTCTGATAAGGGGCAGCTTGTGCATGGCTTCCTTACGCCAGCAGCTCTCCTGCCGTACATAAAAATAATGATGGTACAGCGCCTGCAACCGCTGCTGTGCAACGGTGTCCAGTGCGGCAAAAGAGGCGGTAGAAGCCAGATCGTAACGCGGATGGTACATCACCCTTTCCCCTTTCGTGACCTTTATCAGCAACACGTCCGCTATCAGGCGGAACAGGGCCGATTCCACGGCTTCCGGCAGTTGCAGCGCCCTGATTTTACGCTGGGTATCACAATGTGCCTGAAAAGCGTAGTGCCCGTTGGGCAATGTATACAGGTAACGGTCTTTAATAATCCCCGCATAACTGCCGAAAATCTCGTCCAGCATAACGTCAGTAACCCAGGGTTTGCAAAAACGTTCCTCTTCAAATGGGATGCCTTTCTGCAGCAGTTCTTCGCGGCTAACGGGAATGGCTGGATGAAAATACCCCAGCAGCCCCTGTACGGCATCTTCCGGTATTTGCCAAATGCGGAAGAAACCCAGGATGTGATCTATACGGAAGGCGTCAAAATAAACCGACATATGCCGGAGCCGCTGCTGCCACCAATCGCAGCCATCAGCCATCATTTTCTTCCAGTTGTAGGTAGGGAAACCCCAGTTCTGTCCTTCTGCCGTAAAACTATCGGGTGGCGCGCCGGCCTGTGCGTCCAGGTGGTAAAGGCCGGGGTCCATCCAGGCATCTGCGCTGTAGCGGGAGATACCGATGGGGATATCTCCCTTCAGGGCTATTCCTTCCTGGTGTACGGCCTCCACGGCACTTTGCAGCTGAAGGTGCAGGTGATACTGTATAAAAAAATAAAAGTGTGCAGTGTCTGCCGCAGCCCTGTCTGCTATCACCAGCTGGTTGATAGCCGTATAGTCGTACTGGTTATATTCCGGCCAGCGGGAATAATCGCTGGTATGGTATTTATCACGCAGGTAACAAAAAACGGCATAGGGCAGCAGCCAGTGCTCGTTGGCAGCAAACCACTGCCAATACGCACGGGTTTGCAGCTTCTCCCCTTCTGCTTCATAAAGAGCTTTGAGATAGGCCAGTTTATAAGACAGTACGGTTTCATAATCTACGTCTTCTTTTTCGTTGAGCCATTGCCGTAGCGAATGGAACTGCCGTTGCAGCGGATGGCTATCCGGTAGCTGGCCAACGTCCTGCAACCGGATATAGAGCGGATGCAGGGCAAAGGAGGAGATGGCCGCATACGGGTAGGAGTCGCGCCAGGTCCAGGTACTGATCGTATCGTTGACCGGCAGCAGCTGTATCAGTTGCAGCCCGCCCTGCCGTGCCCATTGTGCCAGCGGCGCCAGGTCTGCAAATTCACCGGTGCCAAAACCTTCGTTGCTGCGCAGGCTGAATACGGGCACGGATACACCGGCGCCTTTCCAGTGGGGATAATCCCTCCGCACAAAATCATCATGCAGCACAGTCAGGCCACCGGTAGCGAAAGACGGCAATTCCCTGTCAGGGCCGTTTTCATAGCACTCGAAAGTGTGATTGTCCAGATCGTAGATACCATACTTGTACCGCACAGGTGCAGTAGTAGCGGCCGGCAGCTTCGGCGCAGCGGTAAACCAGCCCTGGGCATCATATTGCAGCAGCAGTGGTGTTTCAATGTTCCAATTACCCAGTTGCGGGACATTACCGAGCAGGCAAACGGTTTTGCCGGCTGGCAGCAGGGGGGCCTGTACCCGGAAAAGGTGGGTGGCATGGCGGCTGTCGGGCTGTTGTACCGGATGACGGAAAAACACACGGGTAAAAGGAGCCGTTTGCCAGGCATGTTGTGGCTGTCCGGCATAGCTCCAGGTATCGGTGAACTGATACGTTTCCTGGGCCGGATCGAGCGATATTTCCCGGATACCGCCTTCGTAGGTCACTTCTTCCAGTTCCCTGAGTATGTATTGATATTGGAGGACAAAAGGGGCGTCGGTAGTAATATGGATAGTAGCGCTCCACCAGTCGTCATTTTCCCATTGCAGGCGGAGGGCCTGGTGCGGCACATCGTTACCCAGTGCAGGAATATTTCCCAGCAGGTAAATTTCCTGCCCGTAATGGGTGTGGTAACGAAGGTAAAACCGTAATTTCTGATGCATCTGTTCCCTGGCTAAGCGGGAACAATGTAAAAATTATTTAGGGATTTTTTGATTTTCGATTTTTTGATTTCGGGGATGCCCCAAACGAATTGGTTGTACAGCATAAAAAGACCGAAGCAATCTTATTGCTTCGGTCTTTTTTATCCTCTTTTGATCCCCGAAATCAAAAAATCGAAAATCAAAAAATCCCTAAATGGATTTATTTCACTTCTTCAAACTCAGCATCGGTTACACCGTCTGTGCCTGCGTTGGGCTGGCCTTGTTGCTGGCCGGCACCGGCAGTAGCACCTTCCGGCTGACCCTGAGATGCTTTGTAGATTTCTTCAGAAGCAGCGGTCCATGCAGCTTCCAGTTCAGTAGTAGCAGCATCCAGCTGTGCACTGTCCTGGGATTTGTGGGCTTCTCTCAGTTTATTGAGCGCTGTTTCGATAGTTGTTCTTTTATCAGCAGGTACTTTATCGCCGTATTCTTTCAGTTGTTTTTCTGTCTGGAAGATCAGGCTGTCTGCTTTATTGAGCTTTTCGATTTTTTCGCGTTGTTCTTTATCGGATGATTCGTTGGCTCTTGCTTCCGCTTTCATCTTCTCGATTTCATCTTTGCTCAGACCGCTACCAGCTTCGATTTTGATATTCTGCGTTTTACCGGTGCCTTTATCTTTGGCAGTTACGTGCAGGATACCGTTGGCGTCGATATCGAAGATCACTTCGATCTGCGGAACGCCGCGTGGAGCCGGAGGAATATCACCGAGGATAAAGCGTCCGAGGGTCCTGTTCTGGTTAGCCATTGGCCTTTCACCCTGCAGCACGTGGATTTCCACGCTAGGCTGGTTGTCAGCGGCAGTAGAGAAGGTTTCGGATTTTTTGCTCGGAATAGTAGTGTTGGATTCGATCAGTTTGGTAAACACACCGCCCATGGTTTCGATACCGAGAGACAGCGGAGTAACGTCGAGCAACAGTACATCTTTTACTTCACCGGTGAGTACACCGCCCTGGATAGCAGCACCTACGGCCACCACTTCATCAGGGTTTACACCTTTGTTCGGCTTTTTACCGAAGAATTTCTCTACCACTTCCTGAATTTTCGGGATACGGGTAGAACCACCTACGAGGATAACTTCGTCGATCTCGGAGGTATTCATGCCTGCATCTTTCAGGGCTTTACGGCAAGGTTCCAGTGTTCTTTCCACCAGGCTGTCGCTCAGTTGCTCAAATTTAGCGCGGGTGAGTTTTTTCACCAGGTGCTTAGGCACACCGTCAACAGCGGTGATATAAGGAAGATTGATTTCTGTTTCAGCAGAAGAAGACAGCTCGATTTTAGCTTTTTCAGCAGCTTCTTTCAGACGCTGCCAGGACATCGGGTCTTTGTGCAGGTCTACCGCTTCGTCTTTTTTGAATTCGTCGGCCAGCCAGTCCATGATCACTTTGTCGAAGTCGTCACCACCGAGGTGAGTATCACCGTTAGTGGATTTTACTTCAAACACACCGTCGCCCAGTTCCAGGATGGAGATATCGAAGGTACCGCCACCGAGGTCAAATACAGCGATTTTAGTATCGGTATGTTTTTTATCGAGACCGTATGCCAGAGCGGCTGCGGTAGGTTCATTGATGATACGGCGTACAGTCAGACCGGCAATTTCACCGGCTTCTTTGGTCGCCTGACGCTGAGCGTCGTTAAAATAAGCAGGAACGGTGATCACCGCTTCTGATACTTCCTGGCCCAGGTAATCTTCGGCCGTTTTTTTCATTTTCTGCAGGATCATTGCGGAAATCTCCTGCGGCGTATATAATCTGCCATCAATATCAACGCGGGTGGTGTTGTTATCACCTCTTACCACTTTGTAGCTAACGTGCGTCAATTCGTTGGACACTTCGTCAAAATGACGTCCCATGAAACGCTTCACTGACATAATGGTGTTAACGGGGTTGGTAATAGCCTGACGCTTTGCAGGGTCACCTACTTTCCTTTCTCCGTTTTTCAAAAATGCCACTACTGACGGGGTCGTTCTCCTTCCCTCATCATTGGCAATCACTACCGGTTCGTTACCTTCCATAACGGCAACGCATGAATTGGTAGTTCCTAAGTCAATGCCTATTATTTTTCCCATAGTATTAAGATTCTCCTTTAGTTGTAAGTTAAAAGTCTTATTTGTCTTAGGTTTGTCAATGATTATGCCAAGCAAAAAAATATGAAATTATGTCAGTCAGGTGTCCTATATTTGAACAAGTGGGTTGATTATTTGGTTATTTAGTCATTTATAGAACCCGACAAAATGGCCAAGCAATATGGCACCTGTGTAGTTCTGTTACCCGTTCTTAACCTCGCCTTTCTTTAGCAGCCTATTCGTCTCTATCCTGTATTTCAATCGTTTTATCAGACAAAAGCAATTGTATCACTTAAGTGTTTTCTTATGAACAAATCCACTATCTGGCGGGCATCCTGTGCCCTCTTGGCCCTTTTGCCCCTCTTCAGCAATGCCCAGGACGAAACAACAACGTCTGCTGTTCCCACCGTACAGCTATTTAGAGGCCCCCAGGAATACAAAACATGGTCTATTGGTGTCAACGGCGGCCTCCTGGCCCCTGTGGCTGCCACCGGCGGTAGTAACGACTTTACCAAATGGAAGGCGTCCGCCGGTTATGGCGCTTATGTGAAATACCAGATACTTCACTTTATGGCCTTACGCGCTGATTATGTAGGCGGTAAACTCAAAGCCGACAACAGCAAAAATCTGGGTAACGGTACTCCCCTCGTAAGTCCTTATAGCTCGTTTGAAACAAAGTTAAAATGGTCGGCCTCCCTGAATGCCGTATTCAATATCACGACGGTCAACTGGCTGTTCCGTAAGAATTTTGTCATGCTGTACGGCTCTGTGGGTGGCGGTATTGCCGGCTATAGCCCCTCTCTTACCCCAACTGGCAGCAACACTTCTTTTGATTATAAAACCAATGGCACTATCAAGGAGCTGATCATCCCGGTAGGCGCCGGCCTGAAATTCAGGTTGTCTGAATTCATCAACCTCGACCTGGGTTATACCATGTATTATACTGACGGGGACAACCTCGACGGTTATCATCATGGGCCCAACAAGGACAAATACTCCTACGGCTATGCCGGACTGGAATTTGCCCTTGGCAAAAAAGGCAAGCCCCAGCTACAGTGGCATAATCCTGCCGCCGCTACATATGACGAACTGGAAGCCCAGAAAGCCACTCTCCGCACAGCCCTCGATGATGCCAACCGGGCTAATGCAAGGCTGACAGCCGATGTGGACAAACTGACCAAAGACAGTGACGGCGACGGCGTTTCCGACTTCTTCGATAAATGCCCCGGCACACCAGCCAATACTGCTGTTGATGGCGCCGGATGTCCCCTGCCTGCCCCGGTAATAGAGAAGAAAGAAGAAAAAGTGATCATCACGGAAGAAGATACCCGCATCGTGAAAGAAGCGATCCAGAACCTGGAATTCGACTTCGCGAAAGCGACTATCAAAGCACACTCTTACCCGGCACTCGACAGGGTGGCAGAACTGCTCAAACGTAAAAACCTAAACCTCAAACTCAGCGGCCATACAGATAACGTAGGCAGCAAAGAACGCAACCTGGCCCTGTCCAGAGAAAGAGCTGAATCCGTGAAATCCTATCTGGTAGCCAAAGGCGTAAACGCCTCTAAAATTGAAGCCGTGGGTTATGGTATGTCACAACCCATTGCCAGCAATAAAACCGCTGCCGGCAGACAGAAAAACAGAAGGGTAGAATTTACCATATTCTAATTTCGGATTACAAATTACGGATGACGAATCAGGGGCTTTTTATGGAGAGGTGACTAAATAAACTTCCCATAGAAAAGCCCTTATTCGTATTTTTATTATATGGAAACACTGACAATAAGAACTATTACCCCTGCCGACGACTATGCTATCGCCAACATTGTAAGGACCACACTGACAGAATTCGGTATGAACAAACCCGGGACCGCCTACTCCGATCCCACCACCGACCACCTGTCAATAGTATTTGATAAACCAAGGGCTACTTATTATGTCGCGGAAGAAAACGGGACTATCCTCGGCGGCGCCGGCATTCATCCGCTGGACGGCGGAGAAGCCCATATCTGTGAACTGCAGAAGATGTACCTCGTTCCTGCAGCCAGAGGTAAAGGACTGGCGGGTAAACTGATCACCATGTGCCTTGATTATGCCAAAGCCAACGGATACACCCAATGCTACCTCGAAACCAGCCCGGAACTGGCCAGGGCGAGAAAAGTATATGAACAATTCGGGTTCCGGTACCTGACAGGCCCTATGGGCAATACCGGTCATTTTGGCTGTGACAGCTGGATGCTGAAGGATTTATAGGATTCCACGTTCCGTAGTTTTTTATGCACTGATCAAAACCGGCATATTTCTTGGTATGAGGGGCGAAGTAAAAAATTCATATCATGAAAAAACTTATTCTGTCTGGTATACTCGCCATTGGTACTGTACTGGCAGTAAAAGCACAAACTGTAAAATTTGGCGTTAAAGGTGGCCTCAACCTCGCTAAAATCACCAACGAAAGTTCGGCTAAAACCCGTGCCTCCTTCTATGCCGGCGGTCTCGTAAACATTGCACTGGATGAAAGCTGGGCTATCCAGCCAGAGTTACTGTACTCCGGACAGGGCGCTAAGCTGAAATCCAGCTACCTCGGTGGCCTGATCACGACTGAAGGCACGCTTAAAACAGATTACATCAACATCCCTGTAATGGTACAGTACTCTATTGTTCCGGCTTTCTACCTCGAAGCTGGTCCGCAACTGGGTATCCTCGCAAGCGCTAAAGCGAAAGGCGGTAGCGTATCTGTAGATGTAAAAGACCAGATGAAAACAGTGGATTTTGGCATCGGCGTAGGTTTCGGCTACAAGTTTGACATGGGCCTGGGCGTATCCGGCCGTTACAACTTTGGCCTGACCAACATTTACGACTCTGACAAAGTTACCAACAAGAACTCCGTAGCACAGATCGGTCTGTTCTACATGTTCTAGTAGCAGCGCAATATTGAACTTCTCAGGGCTGACCTTAACGGTCAGCCTTTTTATTTTGCCCCCGATATAGTGGCATCCATCATTCCAGGGCTGCCTCCTGCCCTTTCCCCATTAACATCCTGCTAAAAAAGTCACCCGCTTTGCGCCTTAGCATTAAACCCACTATCTTTGCTCCTCGCATTAATCATTTTCAGCATGAGTGTTGTACAATCAATCAGAACGGCTGCCGTTGCCGCCATTAAATCACTTTATAACCAGGACATCGCATTGGCCGACGTTTCGATCAATGTGACCAAGCCTGAGTTTCAGGGTGAGTATACCATTGTTGTTTTCCCATTCACCAAATTCAGCCGACAAAAACCCGACGAAACCGCTCAAAATATCGGTACCTGGCTCACTGCCAACCAACCGGAACTGATCGCCGGTTTTAACGTGGTAAAAGGCTTTCTCAACCTGGACATCAACCAGGACTACTGGACTGCTTTCCTGCAGGAGAACTATAACAACAGCAACATCGGTATACAGCCCGCCAATGGCAAAAGAATCATGGTGGAGTACTCCTCCCCCAATACCAACAAGCCTTTGCACCTCGGGCACCTGCGTAATAACTTCCTGGGTTATTCCATTGCAGAAATCCTGAAGGCCAACGGATATGAGGTCATTAAAACAAACCTCGTCAACGACCGTGGTATTCACATCTGTAAATCCATGCTCGCTTGGCAAATGTTTGCACACGGCGATACCCCGGAATCCACCGGTACCAAAGGCGACCACCTGGTGGGCGACTACTACGTGAAGTTTGAAAGCGTAGTGAAAGAACAGGCAGAACCCATCATCGACCGGGTACTGGAAAACGACTTCCAGGACTTCGAAGGCGCAGATGTGGAAAAGCTGACCAAACTGGTAACAGCGCTGCACAAGCCGGAAGTAAAAGCCGACGAAGATAAAACCGCTAAAATTATGGGCGACATCAAAGAGATGTCCCGTAATAAAACGGAGATCATGCAGCAGGCTAAAATCATGCTGCAGCAGTGGGAAGCCGGTAATCCGGAAGTACGCCACCTGTGGGCTACTATGAATGGCTGGGTATACGAAGGCTTTGCCAAAACTTACAAACGCCTTGGCATCGACTTCGATAAAATGTACTACGAAAGCGATACTTACCTGCTGGGTAAAGACCTCGTAGCAGATGGCCTGCAAAAAGGCGTACTGTTTAAAAAAGAGGACAACTCTGTATGGATAGATCTCACCGCTGACGGGCTGGACGAGAAGCTGCTGCTCCGTGGCGACGGCACTTCCGTATACATGACACAGGACCTGGGCACCGCCCGCCTGAAATACAACGACTATCACATGGAACAGAGCATCTATGTGGTGGCCGATGAACAAAACTATCACTTCAAAGTACTGCAGCTGATCCTGGAAAAACTGGGCGAACCATCTGCTGCCGGTATCTACCATCTCAGCTATGGCATGGTGGAACTGCCTCACGGCCGGATGAAAAGCCGGGAAGGCACCGTAGTGGACGCTGACGACATCACATCAGAAATGGTGAATACCGCCAAAGAAGCTACAGAAAAAGCCCTGCAAAAACATAACGATATCACGGAAGCAGAACTGCATGAGCTGTATGAAACCATCGGCCTGGGAGGCATGAAATTCTTCCTGCTTCGGGTAGATCCTAAGAAGAAAATGATCTTCAACCCGGAAGAGTCCATCGATCTGCATGGATTTACCGGTCCGTTCATCCAGTATGCACACGCCCGTATCAAATCTATTTTGAGAGATGTTGGGTCTGTGGAAGGTCTTGACAACTTCCGGTACAATGGCGAACTGCTGCCACTGGAAAAAGAGCTGATTGTGCTCAACGAACAGTTCTCCGGCGCAGTGGCTGATGCACACCGTGAAATGAGCCCGTCTGTTATTGCCAACTACGTGTTCCTGTTGGCGCAGACATTCAATTCATTCTATGCTGCAAAGGTGGAAGGTGTGTATACTTATTCTGTACTGCGGGAAGAAAACCAGGACAAGAAAAAATTAAGACTGCAACTGATCACCCTCACCGCACACACGATCCGTCAGGGTATGAAGCTGTTGGGCATCAATGTACCGGAGCGGATGTAATCTTATCCGGATAAAATACAAAAAGGCAAAGCTTTCCGGCTTTGCCTTTTTTCATGTAAAAAATAAACGCTGCGGTCCTCGCGGGCCGCAGCGTTAGCAGCTTACGGCCGCCGTGGCCGAAACTGCCGAAGAAAATACCACAGCTAGCAGCAACGAAAAAGGAGCTTGCCAATCCTTGATGCGTTGTTTTTAATCCTTCCTCACTGTGGCAAATAATGTTTGTACAATATTATCTGATAGTGCCGGTAGCCGTAGCCTTATCACAAAGGGCCATGCCTCTTTCCATCTCACCCTTACCCATATACGACTTTCCGAGCATAAACATAGCAAATGCATTTGTAGGCTGCAAACACAGCACTTTTTCCCACTGAGAAACGGCTGCTTCAAAATCACCTTTGCCATAAAAGGCCTGTGCAAGATTGAAGCCCACCTGCTCGTCGTCTGGCTGTAGTTCCTGTGCTTTCAACAGGCAGGCAATGCCTTTCTCTGTTTCCTGCAACTGCAACCATGCGGCGCCGGTGTTGAACAGAAAAACCGCATCCTGTTTACATCCCAGCGTAGCAGCTTTTTCAAAAGCGCGGACCGCTTTTGCCGGCTCCGTCACATTAAACCACATCATGCCCAGTTCGTACCAGGCTGCGGTATGCGTGCTGTCCAACAACAGGTCCTCCTGATAATAGTGTATGCTTTCCCGGTAGTTGCCCAGCTGTGCGTAGAGTTGCGCCAGCTGATAAGGCACCATTTTATTGCCCGGTTCTTCCTGCAGGGCCTGTTGCAGCGCTTCCAGCGCGTTTTCATACTGATGCAGATAGTAATAACTCAGCCCTATCTGCCGGCTCATATTGGCCGCTCCCAACTGCTGCGCTTTACGGCAACAGAACAGCGCGTCCGTGTATGATTTCTTCTCAAAGTAAATGTCTCCCAGGGCACTATAGGCAGCAGTAAAAGCACTGTCCGCCTTAATGGCCGCGGCGAAGCGCTGGCGGGCAGCTTCATGCTGACCGGATTTCCTGAAGGCAATACCTTCGCGGTAAAGATCACGGGCTTTATCGTACCATTTGTTTAATGGCACCGCGTTGACAGTATGAATGGCCAGGTTGAGCATCACAACAGGCAAACATAGGATAAGGCGAAAGGTCATCATGTGTAGGCTTCCCTACAAAGATAATATTATTTAAATATTTATATATTATATTATTAAGATAATAATAAATTGAATTTCAATATATTGAACTATTTCTCTGTCATATCGGACGCAGAAAACCCTAACGGCAGCAGGTCGTTGGCCTTGCTGATAACATACACCTTCCCGCTCAGTCCACCTAAGATGAGGCGTATCGGGCTATCCTGGCGCAGCTCGTATTCTGCCAGCGTCTGACGGCAAACACCACAGGGCGAAATGGGATGGTCGCTGTCACCATGCATATTGTTATAACTAACGGCAATGGTATCTACCGGCACATCCGGATAGGCTGATGAAGCGGCAGACAAAGCCACTCTTTCAGCACACAGGCCAGCAGGGAAAGCGGCATTCTCCTGGTTGGACCCAGCCACAATTTCTCCATTGACCAGCCGTATCACCGCACCCACCTGAAAATGGGAATAAGGCGCATAAGCATGACGGGTCACATCACGGGCCTCTTTCAGTAACCACGCGTCCCTGTCATCCAGGCCGGTAATATCGTTATATACCCAAAACTCAAATTGTTGCAATTGTTTCTCCATAAAAAAAGTGTGAAGCTGTTACGTATAGCCTTTACCGGGATACGCCTGCAAATCGGGGGCTGTAAAGGGGTAAAGACAACTACGGACCGGCAATATGCCAGTCCGTAATTTACTTTAAAAAATATTTTCAGCCAGTGCTTATTTGATACCTCTGAACAAGCGGCTCCAGCGGATACCGTTGTCACCATAGCTCATCCAGATCAGCCATGCCTTACCCACCACGTGATCTTCCGGAACGAAGCCCCAGAAGCGGGAGTCGAGGGAATTGTTGCGGTTGTCCCCCATCATCCAGTAGTAGTTCATTTTAAAGGTGTAGGAATCCGCAGGCTGACCGTTGATGATAAATTTACCATCTTTCCGTTCCAGCGTATTGCCTTCGTACACGCGGATGGCGCGGTCATATATCGCAATATTGCTGTCATCCAGTTTTATGGTAGCGCCTTTCTTCGGAATATAAAGCGGGCCAAAGTTCTCTTCTGTCCATTTGAAATGCGCGGTATCATGCGGGAACACCATGTTGTAGTTAAAATCAACATAGTTGGACTCTTCGTATACACTGATGTTTTTAACGATCGGGAATTGTTTCAGCGCAGCCACGTTGTCCGGTGTGAGGTTGTACACGTACTTGTTGTTGTCGAACGTATATTCCGGACCGGTAATGCCCAGTTCATCCAGACGGCTGGCATTAAGCTGATCGCCGGTTGTTTCCACTACGTACTTATGCTGGCTGCCAGGAGGCACCGGTGCCGGCTGACCATTCACATATACTACGCCGTGTACGATTTTGAGTGTATCGCCGGCTTCCGCCATACAGCGTTTGATATAGTTTTCCCTTTTATCTACCGGGCGATGAATGATCTGATAGGAATTGTTGACAGCCTGCCAACCGTTCTGCCTTACCATGTTGTAATAACTTGGATCAGGTGCATCGATAGCCACCGTATCTCCTTCAGGGAAGTTAAACACCACCACATCATACCGTTTGATGTCGGAGAAACCCGGGAGGCGTTTGTATTTCCATTTAATGGCTTCAGAATAAGCTTTGGTGGATTTGGTGAACGGCATGGTGTGATGCACAAAAGGCATGGCCAGCGGCGTCATGGGAATCCGGGGGCCGTAACTGATCTTGCTGACGAAAAGGAAATCGTTTACCAGCAAGGTCTTTTCCATGGAAGGTGTAGGAATGGTATAGGCCTCAAAAATAAAAGTGCGGATAAGCGTGGCTGCTATAATAGCAAAGATGCCAGCGTCTAACCATTCTCTCGCCGTAGATTTCTTTTTCTTTGGCTGACCTTCTTTATTTTTTTTCCAAAATGCCAGATTCATTCAATACGCTTATTAGATGCTTAAAAAGGCAAATATAATATTCTGTTGTTAGTGAGTAGCTTTTCCCGGAGAAAAGTTTTCTTAAAAATAGCTTAAATAGTACAGCTATAGCTATTAAAATTAAAAATAATGTTTTAAATCCGCAGTGGGAAATTCCCTGGAGGGTGCCCGTAGCTGATAAGCGGCAGGCAGTAGTGTCAACTAGTCAGGCCCTAAGCGGTGAGCAACGTTTCGCCCAGTATGCGGTTGACTTCTGTGGCCCGGTTGAGCACCATAAAGTGGCCGCCATCGGGAATGAGGTGCGTGGGCTTCACAAAACGGATGGGGAAGGGCATGTCTTTGCCCCCATGGATATGTACCAGGTTTGGCGGCACCATATCGTTTTCCCAGTGCAGGATCGCGTTAACCGCCCATCGGGTATACGTGAAGTCGCTTTTGGTGAGGTATTCCTTTACCAGCTGTCCTTCTTCTTTGCTTTCGATGTTGAGGAACTTCTTCACCACCAGGCCTCTCTGCCGGTAGATGATGGCATCTGGCAGCTGGTGCAGCCGCAGCTTGCGCACCCAGTTATAATACGGCGGCTTTTCAGCAGTATGTTTGATGCTGGACACCAGGATATTTTGTGCGATAGGCCGCACCTTGGCGATCTCGAGGCTCATAATACCGCCAAAAGACACGCCCATCAAAGAAATGGGCCCATCAGCGGTGATGCCTGCCGCCATACGGGAGGCATAACTGCTGATAGGCTCATCGGGAAGCGGGTCTATCCACTTCAGGTGGTGTATGTCATAGCCGGCCGGGAAACGCAGGTTGTTGAAGATGCGTTCGTCAGCCCCAAGGCCACTAATGAGATACAGCTGTCTGGACATATTATTTTCAGATTCAGGAACCTGCTTTTTTTCTTTCGCGGATAGGTACTACAAAGTCTTCTACATCTTCTGTGGTGATGGTTTTGCCGGAGAGGATCACCAGTCTTTCCACCACGTTGCGCAGTTCACGGATATTACCGGACCAGTTGTGGTTTTGCAGCGCTTTCATGGCTTCTTTATCAATTCCTTTGCGGGCGATGCCGTATTCATTGCACACCGCGTCGAGGAAGTTGTCCACCAGCAGCGGCACGTCATCGCGGCGGTCGTTGAGGGATGCCACGTGAATAAGGATAACGCTCAGGCGGTGATAGAGGTCAAGGCGGAAGTTTTTTTCATCCACTTCTTTCAGGAGGTCCTTATTGGTAGCAGCGACCACACGCACGTCCACACTGATTTCCTTGTCGCCGCCCACGCGGGTGATTTTTCCTTCCTGCAGGGCGCGGAGCACTTTAGCTTGTGCGCTGAGGCTCATATCGCCGATTTCGTCGAGGAAAAGGGTACCGCCGCTGGCTTGTTCAAATTTACCGATCCGTTGTTTTACAGCGGAAGTAAAAGAGCCTTTTTCATGACCGAAAAGTTCGCTTTCTATCAGTTCGCTGGGGATAGCAGCACAGTTAACTTCCACCATCGGGCCGGAGGCGCGGTTGCTGCGTTCGTGGAGCCAGCGGGCCACCAGTTCCTTTCCTACGCCGTTTTCACCGGTGATCAGTACACGTGCATCGGTAGGCGCCACCTTCTCGATCGTTTCACGGATTTTCAGGATAGGGGCAGAAGAACCGATCATTTCCGGCACTTTGTTGACCTTGCGGCGCAGGGTCTTCGTTTCCGTCACCAGCTTCGTTTTATCCATAGCGTTACGCAGGGTGATCAACAAGCGGTTCAGGTCCGGTGGTTTAGAGATATAGTCATATGCGCCTTTTTTCACAGCGTCAACGGCAGTATCGATATTACCGTGGCCGGACACCATGATGATAGGCACGTCCTGGTTGATTTCCCGGGCTTTCTCCAGAAATTCCAGGCCATCCATTTTAGGCATTTTGATATCACACAATACAGCATCGTATTGTTTTGCCTGGAACATTTTAAATCCTTCCAAGCCGTCCGCAGCCTCTTCTACCTTATAGCCTTCATAGCTCAGAATTTCAGTGAGTGTTTTACGGATGCTTTTTTCGTCGTCAATAATTAAAATGTTTGCCATAGCGAATGTTGAGATTTATAATACCGGTATAGTCCGGTAGTAATCAGCGCCAAAAATAACGGAGATTTGGCTATTTTTTCATTTTGTATCCGGTTATTTAGATTCTCCAGAAGAATAGTTGCATTAAATCGACGTAAATTGACGATTGGTAATCCCCACCCCGTACAAATATCCGAATATCAACATATCCAAATGAAAAGTCTACTAACTTTACAGGGAATATGAGTAATTTTAGCATACAAACGAATACAGATCTGTAATTCCTTCCGCATATGAGCGATTTTTTGGAAGAACTGAAGCGGAGACACCAATTGGCTGCCGCAAATGCTTATCCCGCCACGAGTGTTGTAAGTGATTTTGCCAATAGTCTGATTAATTGGTTATTCCCCGAACATACCGGCCAGGTGATGGCCGATCCTGTACTATTGAAAGAGTACGGACGCAAGCTGGAGAAACAGCTGGAGACATTGCTGCTGCCAATGCAGCATCAGTTACCCGAAGAAGCGGGCCATATCAGCCGGGCTTTTATGAGCAGGGTACCACTGATCTATGATGAGCTGACCAAAGACGCGAACGCCATTTTCCAGGGCGATCCGGCGGCGACTTGTCTGTATGAAGTGATCCGCGCCTATCCCGGGTTTTATGCCATTGCCTTCTACCGCATGGCGCATGTCCTGTATGAGCTGAAAATCCCGCTGCTGCCCAGGATGATCACGGAGCTGGCGCATGCCCGCACCGGTATTGATATCCATCCCGGAGCAGTGATTGCACCGTTCTTCTGTATAGACCATGGCACCGGTATTGTGATCGGTGAAACCACCGTTATTGGTCAACATGTAAAGCTGTACCAGGGCGTAACACTGGGTGCATTGAGTATTGAAAAAACGATGGCGCGCAGCAAGCGGCACCCCACTATTGAAGAGCATGTGGTGATCTACGCCGGCGCCACCATTCTCGGCGGCGACACGGTGATAGGCCATCACAGTGTTATAGGCGGCAACGTATGGCTGATACGGAGCGTGGAGCCTTTTTCCCGTATCTATTACAAAGCAGAGCATAAATACCTGGAGAGCAATCACGAATAACTACCGATTATGGCAACAATACTGGACCTCGTTGGCAATACGCCAATGGTGGAATTACAACGAATCCCGGAGAACCCGGGCGTTAAAATCTATGCTAAACTGGAAGGTACCAATCCTGGTGGAAGTGTGAAGGACCGGGCTGCATATGGTATGATCAAAGGAGCACTGGACAGGGGCGAGATCAGCAAGGGCACCCGGCTGATAGAAGCCACCAGCGGCAATACCGGCATTGCGCTGGCGATGATCGCCAATTTATTTGGCATCGAGATAGACCTGGTGATGCCGGCCGACTCCACACTGGAGCGGGTGCAGACCATGCAGGCCTATGGCGCCAAAGTGGTGCTGGAAGAATCCATGGAGGCTTCTATTGACTATGCCAATGCACAGGTGGCCAAAGGCGGCTATGTGATGCTGAATCAGTTTGCCAATCCCGATAATTACGGGATGCACTATAAAACCACCGGTCCCGAGATCTGGCGGGACACGGCTGGTAAGATCACCCATTTTGTGAGCGCCATGGGCACTACGGGCACCATAATGGGCGTATCCCGGTACCTGAAGGAGCAGAACCCAACTGTGCAGATTGTGGGCTGTCAACCAACCGATGGCTCCAAAATACCGGGTATCCGTAAATGGCCGGAGGCCTATCTCCCTAAAATATTTGATAAATCGAGGGTAGATGTGACCATGGAGATCGATGAACAGGAGGCCAGGGAGATGACCAAAAGACTGGCGAAGGAAGAAGCCATTTTCTGTGGCATGAGCAGCGGCGGCGCTATGGCAGCAGCATTGCGGCTTTCACGGGAGCTGACCAGCGGTGTGATCGTGGGCATTATTTGTGACCGGGGCGACCGGTACCTGTCGAGCGACTTGTTTGCCTGAACAACTATATAAAAGCAAAAACGGCGAAGAGGATATCTTCGCCGTTTTTTTATATTCCGAAGGGAATTATTTCTTCATGTACATTACTTCTTTCACCAGTTTCACGGTGCGTTCAACATCCGGCATGTACAGCTTCACCAGGTTGGGAGCGTAGTGCATCGGAGCATCAGGAGCAGTGATACGGCGGATCGGAGCGTCCAGGTAGTCGAAACCTTCTTTCTGGATGCGGTAAGCGATTTCAGAAGAAACGCTGGAGAACGGCCATTGTTCTTCCACGATCACCAGGCGGTTGGTTTTCTTCACAGACTCGAGGATGGTGAACCAATCCAGCGGACGGATAGTACGCAGGTCGATCACTTCCGCTTCGATGCCTTCTTTTGCCAGTTCTTCCGCTGCGCCGAGGGCTACTTTCATCATTTTATTGAAAGAAACGATGGTCACGTCTTTACCGGCACGTTTGATGTCAGCTTTACCGATAGGGATGATGTACTCTTCTTCCGGTACTTCGCCCATATCGCCGTACATCACTTCACTTTCCATGAAAACAACCGGATCGTCATCACGGATAGCCGCTTTGAGCAAACCTTTGGCGTCATATGGATTGGAAACGGAGATCACTTTCAGGCCGGGGATGTTAGCATAGTAGCTTTCAAAAGCTGTAGAGTGCTGAGCGCCCAGCTGACCGGCAGAACCGTTAGGTCCGCGGAAAACGATCGGACAGCCAACCTGGCCACCACTCATGGCGAGCATTTTGGAAGCCGTATTCAGGATCTGATCTAAAGCCAGTGTTGCGAAGTTCCAGGTCATAAATTCCACTACCGGGCGAAGGCCGTTCTGAGCAGCACCAACGCCTATGGCAGCAAATCCAAGTTCAGCGATCGGCGTGTCAATCACACGTTTTGGACCAAACTCATCGAGCATTCCCTGGCTCACTTTATAAGCACCATTGTATTCGGCTACTTCCTCCCCCATCAGTAATACCCGTTCATCACGGCGAAATTCCTCCTGCAGGGCTTCTCTTAAGGCTTGTCTGAAAGCTATCTGACGCATGCTATTCTTAATAAAGTTTGAAAGTTTAAGTGCCTGATTGTCGTAAGGCAGGGCAAAAATATTGTTTGTTGACGAAAAAGCAAAGGATTAATAATTAATATGACAGCCCGCCTATAATATTTAGTTATTTTATTATTTTTATATTTTATTATTTTAACATGTGAATTAAACAGGGAAAAGTGAGATTAAAAGGTGGTCGCTGATCAACTCCCGATATCAACATTTCTAAATAATCAAATAAACCAATAATGGTTACACTGACCATTCTCACCATCAGTTTTCTCACGGCCGTATCCTGTAAAATCAAAAAGGTAAAATCACCGGTAGCACTGGCCCTTACCTGGTATGCCCATATCATTTTCCTGTTCTTCTCGATAGTATGTCTGCTGTTGATGATCAATGGATATGGATTTAAAGGCACCCAGACGGAAAGGGTTTTCTTTACACTCTATGCCGGCAGCGGCATGGTCCTTTATGGCCTGAGCAAACCCGGCACCGATGCCCGGTATGCTTACCTGACGGCACTTTTCGGCTTTCCCTTTGTATTATTGTTTGGGCTCATTATCCCTCCACTGCGCATCCTGACACTGGTGGTAACGCTCACCTTATTGTCTGACAGCGACTTTCGCCGGTACACCATCGATGATGACCATGCCCTGCAAAGCAAAACCAGTGGCATTCTGTCGGTAACACCTACCTACAGCCTGATCACGGATAAATACTGGTTGTTTGAAGAAATTACGCCTGACGTGATTAAACCCCAACATGCAATAAGCAATTTGCGGTTAAAGAAAAGGGGAGCTGACAGCGTATTGGTACAATGGGGTTATGGTAAGATGCGAAAAGACACGCTATTGGCACTGGAATAATTTTATCATTTAGTTATTTGATCATTTTGATATTGTGCTATTTCGAGGGAGTCCTTCCAATATCAAAATATCAAAATGATCAAATAACCCAATGATTAAATCTTTTCTATGATCATCGCGCTGGCGCCGCCACCACCATTACAGATGGCAGCCAGCCCATAGCGGGCATTGTTTTCATGCAGGATGGAATTGAGTGTTACCACTATCCTGGCGCCACTGCAACCGATCGGGTGTCCCATGGCTACTGCACCGCCCCATACATTCACTTTGTCCAATGGCATGTTCAGGTCTTTGGCATTGGCAATGGGCACGCAGGAGAAAGCTTCGTTTACCTCTGCAAAATCCATGTCAGTGATTTTCAGGTTAGCTTTGGCCAGCGCTTTTTCCGCGGCTTTCACCGGGGTGGTGGTAAACCATTCCGGCGCCTGGTTGGCATCGGCAAAGCTGATAATTTTAGCCAGTGGCTTCAGGCCCAGCTCCTTCAGTTTCTCGCCGCTTACCAGTACCACAGCTGCAGCACCATCATTGATATTGGAGGCATTGGCAGCAGTGATAGTGCCATCTTTCTGGAAAGTAGGTTTCAGGGTAGGCACTTTTTCAAGGATCACCTTTTTATAGTCTTCATCTTCTGATACGGTTACCACTGTTTTACCAGGTATTTCCACCGGCACCACTTCTTTTTTGAAGTATCCTTTTTCCCAGGCTACTGCCGCACGGCGATAACTTTCAATGGCGTAGGCATCCTGGTCTTCCCGGGTGATCTTATATTCCGCGGCACAAAGCTCTGCAGCGTTGCCCATGTGGAAATCTTTGTAAGGGTCCCAGAGGCCGTCCCGGATGATGCCGTCGATCACAGCGCCAGGGCCGAGCTTATAACCGGTACGGGCTTTATCCAGGTAATAAGGCACGCCGCTCATGTTTTCCATGCCGCCGGCCACCACAATATCATTGTCACCCAGCAGGATGCTCTGAGCGCCCATCATAATGGCTTTCATACCGGAAGCACATACCTTGTTGACACCGGTACAGGGCACGGTATTCGGTAAACCCGCACCCAGGCTCGCCTGTGTGGCAGGCGCCTGCCCCAGGTTAGCACTGATCACGTTGCCCATATATACCTCATTCACTTTAGCAGCATCAATTCCTGCCTGCTCCAGTGCAGCTTTGATCACGGTAGAACCCAGTTTTACGGCCGAAACGCCGGACAGTGTGCCGTTGAAACCACCAATAGGCGTACGGACTGCGGCTACTATAAAAACTTCTTTCATCTGTTTATTAAGATTGATTTGGCTTGTTTTGATAATCTACCAAATATAAGGAAAGCTGATTTGGAAAAAACAACAGGCGAATAACGAATTTTGAGCGAAAAACAGCAAATACTGAAAGCTGTTTAATGTATCACCCGGGATTCGTTATCCGCCTGCTTTAAATGCCTGTTTTTATTGATTTTATTGAATACTTATCAATACCGGCTTTTGTTTCTCCCTGCCGCTCACCTTGCACATAATACAATCCTTTCGGCATATGGCTGAGGTCCATCGCCCATGGGAAGCTGACGATGTTCGTCACAACAGGCTCTCCTGCCCTGCACCGGGTATTGGGCCGTTGTCTGCGTTGGCTAACTGTATCGTATATACGTTATCCGTCGGTGGCATACCGGGCGTTATACACCCAGTCAGCCCGATAGCCCTGCCGCCCTGATCCGTCATCAAGATCTACGGCACAGCAGTCCACATCAGTGTAAGGGTATGGCACATTAAACCGGAAGGTAGCCCTGTTATCAATCGTTGTTATTTTGGGCATTGCTGCCGAATCATGCCCGGTAGTCAACTCAAAAAATAAAACAAACAATAGTAAAAGTCTATTCATATAGGGATCGGTATAGGTAAGCAAAAAAAATCGCATAAAATTATATATAATTTAAACAAGATTTATGTTTTCCTACCATTTGATAAGTTGACCATATTCCCGCTCCGGAGAAATTACCGTATGTTTGCAGTTGCATTGATCAAACCGTGATATCTCAACAATCCATACAACAGATCCTTGGCCGCATTGATATTGTGGAGATAGTGGGTTCTTTTGTGAAACTGAAAAAAAGAGGCGCTAACTACATGGGCCTCTGCCCGTTTCACAACGAGAAATCCCCTTCTTTCACCGTATCTCCCAGCAAAGAGATCTATAAGTGTTTTGGCTGTGGCAAAAGTGGCAACGCCATCAGCTTTGTCATGGAGCATGAGAAGTACTCCTATGTGGAAGCCATCAAATGGCTGGCACAGAAGTACCAGGTAGAGATTGAAGAAACAGAGGTGAGCCCCGAGCTGCGGCAGCATCAGCTGATGTCCGACAGCCTGTTCATTATCAACGGTTTCGCCCGGGAATATTTTACCGACACCCTGTTTAACTCAGACGAAGGACAGAATGTAGGGTTAAGTTATTTTGAAGAACGTGGTTTCACCGAGGAGACCGTCCGCAAATTCCAGCTGGGCTACTGTCTCAATCAACGTGACACCTTTGCCCAAACAGCGCTGGCCAAAGGCTACAACCTCGAGTATCTTCAGAAGACCGGGCTGGTGACCATTCGTAACGAGCAACCCGCCGACAACTACCGCGGCAGGGTCATCTTCCCGATACATAACCAGTCGGGCAAGATCCTCGGCTTCGGCGCCCGTATCCTGGTCAAATCAGACCGGGCCCCCAAGTACATCAACTCCCCCGAGAACGAGATTTACGTGAAGAGCCGGGTACTGTATGGTACCTATTTTGCGCGGCATGCCATTGATAAACTCAATGAATGCCTGCTGGTAGAAGGTTATACCGACGTAATCTCCCTGCACCAGGCAGGTGTGGAGAACGTGGTGGCCTCCAGCGGCACCTCCCTCACGCAGGACCAGCTGCGGCTCATTAAAAAATACACCAACAACCTCACCATTATCTATGATGGTGACAGCGCCGGTATCAAAGCAGCGCTGCGCGGCCTCGATATGGCCGTGGAAGAAAGCCTCAACGTAAAACTGGTACTGCTGCCCGACAAAGAAGACCCGGACAGTTATGTACAGCGCATCGGAGCCGTCGCCTTCCGCACATTCATTGAGGAGAACAAGCAGGACTTCGTGCTGTTCAAACTGCAATTAAGCATGCAGGAAGCCGGCAACGACAGTACTAAAAAATCACAGCTGGTCAACGAGATCGCGGAAACCATTTCCAAGATCGATAAAGCCGAAGATTTCACCCGGCAGCAGGACTATATCCGTCAGTGCAGCCAGTTGCTCAAAATCGATGAGCAGGGGCTCATAGCGCTCGTCAATAAGTTCATCCGGGAGAGGCTGGTCAAACGGGAGCAGGCCATAGCCCGCAATACGCCATCGCCAGCAGAGCAGGACGACGTGCTGAGCGAAGAGGCCATTGCCGCCATGGAAGCCGCCGAAACCGGTGTCTCCATTTCCTCGTTGCTCAACAAGGATGAAAAGCAGGAGAAGGAACTGGTGAAAATATTGCTGCGTTTTGGCGACAAACCGTTTAGTGAAGAAGAAAACAGTACGGTAGCCGATTATATTTTCCATCTCCCTTATGATTTTGAATCACTGGCAGACAGTGAGATGGTGAAACGTATCCTCCGGGAATACAAACAGTTGTACGACGAAGGCAGTCTGCCTGATAAAAAATGGTTCCTGTACCACCAGGACCCCGATATGAGCAAGTATACCGCGCTGATACTGGAAGATAAAGAAGCTGACTTAAGCGTTAACTGGAAGGAGCGGTTCGAGATTGATACCGTTTATGGCGATAATGCCTATCTGAAAGACACTATATCTACCACCAACTATCTTATTCTCCGGAAGATCAAAAAGCTGATCACGGAAAACCAGGAGGAAGCGGAGAAAGCCACCGAAATGGAGCAGGTGATGCGCTGCCTTGAGATGCAGGTACACCTGAAGGCCCTGGAAAAGGAGCTTACCCAGGGCCTCGGTACCGTTATTTTCAAATAGATTTTACTGATTGCGTTCCCATACCTGGAATGAGAAAGGATGATCGTTCTTTTCATCCGCTTCGTGGCGTTTGTCGCTCACGAGTGTCCATTCGTTGCCATGGACGGCAGGGAAAAATGCGTCTCCCGGCACCACTGCGTATACCCGTGTGAGGTAGATACGGTCTACCAGGTGCCAGGCCTGTTCAAATATCTGGGAACCGCCGGTGATAAAGAGTTCATCGCCGTCGAATGTTTTTGCTTTGGCAATGGCCTCATCGATGGAAGCCACCACGTACACGCCTTCCGGCTGAAAATCCGTTTGCCGTGTGATGACGATGTTAGGTCTTCCTGGCAGCGGTTTTCCGAGCGATTCGAACGTTTTTCTTCCCATGACAATGGGTTTGCCCAGCGTAGTGCTTTTAAAGTACTTCAAGTCGGTAGACAAGCGCCAGGGCAACTGGTTGTTGATGCCGATCACATTGTTTTCTGATGCGGCCACTATAATGGATACCCTCATATCAGATCGCTACAGGTGCTTTAATTGCAGGATGGAACTGGTAATCCACCAGTTCGAAGTCCTCATATTTGAATGCGAACAGGTCTTTCACGTCCGGGTTTATTTTCATGACCGGCAGTGGGAAAGGTGTTCTGGTCAGCTGCAGTTGTGCTTGTTCCATGTGGTTGCTGTACAGGTGTACATCTCCGAAGGTATGGATAAAGTCACCCGCATCGAGGTCACACACCTGCGCCATCATCATGGTGAGGAGCGCGTAGGAGGCAATATTAAAAGGTACGCCAAGGAATACGTCAGCGCTGCGCTGATAAAGCTGGCAGCTGAGTTTGCCCCTGGTTTCGCCTTTGGCAGCATCGGGAGGTGTTACGTAAAACTGAAACAGGCAGTGGCAGGGGCTGAGCGCCATTTTAGTGAGGTCGCCCACATTCCAGGCATTCACAATAATGCGGCGGGAGTCCGGGTTCTTTTTAATGGTGTCTACCGCGATGGTGATCTGGTCGATCGTTTCACCGGAGGTGGTTTCCCAGCTGCGCCACTGTTTACCGTATACGGGGCCCAGATCGCCATTAGCGTCTGCCCATTCGTCCCATATGCTCACCCCATGTTCTTTCAGCCAGGCGATATTGGTATCACCTTTCAGGAACCACAGCAGTTCATATATAATGGACTTCAGGTGTAATTTCTTGGTCGTCACCAGCGGAAAGCCTTTGCTAAGGTCGAACCTCATCTGATAACCGAAACAGCTGGTGGTACCGGTACCGGTGCGGTCAGTTTTAACGGCGCCTTCCTTGATAATATGTTGTAATAAAGTGAGATATTGTTCCATAATCAGGCGGCAAGTTACGAGAAAAATATAACCTAAATAAGTCAAACAAAAAAAGTGAAAGTCAGCCTGATTTTTCGTAAACTGACATTCAAAATAGCCAACAGTTACAACAAAGCTTATAGACGACTACGAAGACCACTACCGGGAGGTGCGCCCTGATATTGAAAAGCCCTGATATTCGCCAACAACGGTAGCAGAAGATAAGATTGACTCAACCAAAATCGAACTCAAACGAAAACACCATATTTCCCCGTTCACCAAAATCTTAATTACGCTATCGTGATTACGCCACCATCATTTTAATCTAAACCAATTTTCGTGCTATGCTTCTACCAAAATCCAGTATGCTGGTGCTGCTGTGCTTATGCAGTACACTTGCCTTATTTGCGCAACAAAACATTTCGGGCAGGATCAAGGATGCCACCCATGGCAATGCCATCCCCGGCGCCACTGTGCGCGTGCCCAACAGTAACAAGGGAACCATTACGGACATGGACGGCAAATACACGATCAGTGTACCGGCAGCGGTATCTAAGCTGATCGTTAGTTATACCGGCTACAAAACACAGACCGTATCTATCCCTCCCGGTGCCACCACACTGAATATTTCACTGGAGGAAGATTTTGCCCGGCTGGACGAGATCGTGGTGACCGGCCTGGCGACCAATATCAAACGCAGCAATCTGGCCAATGCCGTAGCCACCATTTCAGGCAAGGAACTGAATGGCGTGGCGCCGGCACAGACCTTTGATGCCGCCCTCAGCGGCAAGGTGCCCGGCGCACTGATCACCGCCAACTCCGGCGCTCCCGGTGGCGGTATTTCCGTGAAGCTCCGTGGTATCACCTCTGTGTTCGGTAACTCACAGCCGTTGTACGTAGTAGACGGTGTCTTCTTCAACAACAGTAGTATCCCCGCCGGCCTGAATGATGTTACCGGCGCCGCTACTTCCGGCAACCCCAACAACCAGGACAACCCGTCCAGCCGTATCGCCGACCTCAACCCGGAAGACATTGAGAACATAGAAGTGCTCAAAGGGGCTTCCGCAGCAGCCATGTATGGCGCCAAAGCAGCAGCAGGCGTTATCGTGATCACCACTAAAAAAGGTAAAGCCGGTAAAACCAGGGTGACTTTCAACCAGGAAGTGGGCTTTGCAAAAGTGCGCCATCTCGTGGGCGTGCGGCAATTTACCGCCGAAACAGCCGCCGATTTGGGAGGTAGCGCCAGCAGCACCGATCCCGATGTGATCGCCGCCCGCGCAGCCATGAAAGCACAGTTTGAAGCCGCCAAGGCTGCCGGAAAAATCTATGACTATGAAAAGGAAATGTTTGGTCAAACCGGCCTCATTCTTAATACCGGCGTAGCCCTCAGCGGTGGTTCAGAAAAAACCACGTTCTATATGGCCGGCAACCGCAGACAGGAAAATGGTATCGTAAAAGGTACCGGCTACTTCAACAACTCATTCCGCCTGAATGTAGACCACAAAATAAATGATCGTTTATCCGTTGGCGTTACTACCAACTTTATTAACTCCTCTTCCGACAGAGGTGTTACCAACAACGATAACAACGGTGTATCCCTTGGTGTGGCCCTTTCCACCACCCCGGGATTTGTGGAGCTGCATCCCAACGCTCTTGGTGAATACCCACGCAACGCGTTCGCCGCATCCAACCCGATAGAAACACGGGATAAGATGATGAACAACGAAGGCGTGAATCGTTTTGTAGGCGGCGGCAACATCGAATACCGTATCCAGCAAAGTAACCACTCCTCTACGAAAGTTGCTGTCAGAGCGGGTGTGGACTACTTCAACCTGAAAACCATCGCCGTATTCCCACGCGACCTTCAGTTTGAGGAAAAAGCCCAGCAGGGCCATTCCATCCAGGGTAATACCAACAACATCAACACCAACCTCCTGGGCTTTGTGGCCAACACCTGGACACCGAGTGAAAAACTCAGTCTCACCAGCACCGCCGGCGCCACCCTGGAAACAGGTTACCTGGACAATATCGTGACCGTGGCCACCAATCTCGTGTCCGGCCAAACCAACCTCGATGCCAGCGGTAACACCAGCACCCGCCAGTTCCGGCAGAAATACCGTGACAACGGTATCTTTGCCCAGGAAGACCTCTCCCTGATGGATGCCTTCACCATCAGTGCCGGCGTGCGTTTTGACCGTTCCACCAACAATGGTGATTATCTCAAATATTATGTCTTCCCCAAAGGTGCCTTCTCCTGGAACATCTCCAAAATGCCTTTCTGGCACGTAGATAAAGTAGACAACCTGAAAGTACGCATCGCCTATGGCCAGTCTGGTAACGTACCGCCCTACGGCAGTAAATTCACCGGCATGATCGGCAGCAACATCGGTGGTTTCCCCGGTGTACTGGTAGACAACCTGCTGGGCAACCCGAACATCAAACCGGAAAGACAGTCAGAACTGGAAACCGGTATCGACTTCAGCCTGTTCAACGGCCGTGTGTCGCTTGAAGCTACTTACTATAACAAACGTATCTACGACGTATTGTTAAGGCATGCCACCCCCTCTTCCACCGGCTATGCAACAGAATGGAAGAACAGTGGCGACCTTACCAACAGCGGTGTGGAACTGGGTCTGACCGTTATCCCTGTCAATACCGCCAAATTCAAATGGACATCCAATATCAACTGGTGGCGGAACCGTTCCAAAATGACCAAACTGATCATTCCGCCTTATGCTATTGGTGCGTTCGGCGCCTCACTGGGAACTTTTTACCTGGAAGAAGGACAACCTGTTACCCAGATCAAAGGTATTGTCAACAAACAGCTGGTACTGATTGGTAATTCAGAACCGAAATTCCAGATGAGTTTTTACAATGACCTTACTTTCCTGAAGAACTTCTCTGTACGTTTTCTCATTCACTGGAAGAAAGGTGGAGACAACATCAACCTGAGCCAGTTGCTCAATGACGGTGGCGCCACTTCTCCCGATTATGATGACCTGATCAACGGCGTGAAAGCCGGTGCATACAGGCCCGGAGCCGGTGCCGGTGTGTATGTGCAGGACGCTTCCTATGTGCGTATCCGTGAGATCGGTCTTTATTACAACGTTCCGCTGAAGAATACCAAAACCATTAAAGGTATCCGGCTGGGCGTTTCCGCCAATAACTTTTTCACCTGGACAAAATATGTGGGATATGATCCGGAAGTATCCAACTTCGGCAGCAACACCATTACCACTGCGCAAAGCCGCGGCAGCAACGGTTTATCTACCGGCGTGGACGTAATGCCTTTCCCGTCCAACAAAAGGGCCAGCTTCCACTTAGGCATCGATTTCTGATCATTATCTGACTATTAAAACTGTAACAAATGAAGAAGCTTATTATATACCTGTCCGGCGTCCTGCTCGCCCTGAGTGCCTGCCAGAAAGGAGAAATCAACAGTCTGAATACACCGGTGGTAGGCGGCATCGTCGTCAATCCCAGCCGGAGTGATCTTTTTAACCTGGTTACCGGTGCAGAATCCGGGTTACGCAACAGCTTCGGCACCTACCTCGACGGTTTTGGCGTACTGGGACGCGAGCAATACCGCTTCTCCGGCTCCGAGCCACGCTGGACAACCGATATGCTGGGTGGAGGTTCCAAAGAGCTGGACAACAATACATTCTACATCACCAATCCGTTTGCGGCCCGGTACCAGGTGGCCCGCCAGTGTTTTATCCTCATGCAGGCGCTGAAGACCACCCGTACCGAAGTAGCCAGCGACGCGCAGAAAAAAGCCTTCCAGGGTTTTGCAGAAACGCTGATCGGTTATCAGTTGCTGCTGAACATCAACATGACGGATTCCAACGGCGCCAGAATCCCGGTGGCTGACAATGCCAACCTGGGACCTATCATCACCAATCCGGGCATTGTCCTGGACTCTGTGCTGAAATTCCTTGATGCCGGCAAAGCAGACCTCACCGGAGCTGAAGTGCTCTTCCCGCTCTCCGACGGCTTCGCCGGTTTCAAAGATGCTGCCGGACTGCTGAAATTCAACCGGGCTATTGCCGCAAGGGTGCACATCTACCGGAAAAACTGGGCCGCCGCACTGACAGCCCTGAATGAATCTTTCTTTGACCTGAACGGTCCTTTTACCAAAGGAGTATTCAGTGCTTACTCCACCAATGGTGGCGACTTGATAAACCCCATGTACCTGCAGCCTAATGCTACCGGGGAAGTAAGGGTAGCACATCCTTCGTTTGCCACGGATATCATAGCGGGTGATGACCGTATCACCAAAACGGCGCTGCGTACCTCTCCCGTAAGCAGCGTGGGCCTCACCGGCAACCGCGATCTGACACTCTGGCCTACCCTGAGCAGCCCCATCTCCATTATCCGGAATGAGGAACTGGTCCTGATTTATGCCGAAGCCAAAATACAACTGGGACAATTCCCGGATGCCGTTGTGGCGCTTAACAGGATCAGGACAGGCCATAACCAGACTCCTTACGCCGGTGCTCTCACAACAGACGCGCTCATCACCGAGCTGCTCTATCAGCGCCGCTATTCCCTGTTCATGGAAGGCCACCGCTGGATAGATATGCGCAGGTACAACCGGCTTAACCAGCTGCCTGTAGACAGAGCAGGCGACGATGTCTGGTCACGGTATCCAATACCGATGAACGAAGCCAACAACTGATAGCCATGATGATTGCTGATTTCCCTGATTAGCGAAGATCGAAGCGAACAGCAATAAAAAGCTGACACGACAAAAGAGAGAATACCGCTTGATATGTTATCAAGCGGTATTCTCTCTTTTTTATGCTTTATAATCTTGTTATTACCGATCTGATCTTCGCTAATCAGGGAAATCAGCAATCATCATGGCCATCACAGTTATATGCCGCGTCTCTTCATTTCTTTTCTTATCAGCGACAGTTCGCGGCCCATTTGACCGGCAATGGAGGTGTTTTCCTGTGCTCTGCGGATCAGGTAAGGCATCACGTCTTTTACCGGGCCATATGGCAGGTATTTAGTGACCGTATAGCCTGCATGCGCCAGGTTGAAGGTAATATTATCGCTCATACCCAGCAGCTGTGAGAAGCTGACATGCGGATGGTTGTGCGGGATATTTTTTTCATCCATGGTACGGGCAGCGAGCATACAGCTGTTTTCGTTGTGCGTGCCGAAGAATACCCCCAGCTTGTCCAGGTGCTCCAGGCAGAACTGTACTGCAGCATTGTAATCTTTATCTGTAGCTTCTTTGCTGGGCTGGATAGGTGTCGGGTAGTTGTTCTCGGCCGCGCGTTTGTTTTCCTTTTCCATATAGGCGCCACGTACCAGTTTAGCCCCAAGCAGGTAACCTTCTTTAGCAGCTTTTTCCAGTGACTTTTGCAAGAAGGGGTAACGGTCGTGGCAATACATCTGGAAAGTATTGTACACGATCACTTCATGACGGTTGAACAGCGACATCATTTCATCCGTCAGGTCATCTACCGGTTTTTGTATCCATGACTCTTCCGCATCGATCAGCAGGCCTACCTTATACTGGGCAGCCGCTTCCGACACCGAATGAACGCGGGAACGGACACGGATATACTCCTGTTGTTCTGGTGGGGTGAGGGTGTCGCCACAGTGTACTTTTTCGAGCAGCTCAAAGCGGGCAAAGCCGGTGATCTTGATCGCGATGAACGGAATATCCGGTTTGCTGGCCGCATACTGGATGGCCCGGATAAATTCAGGTACCGCATGATCGTAGCTTTCTTCGCCTTCCATGGCTTCCACGCCATAGTCGAGCACTACGCCCACATGGTAATTTCCCAGTTGCAGCGCCGTGTGTGCCGCCTCATCCAGGGATTCCCCCCCGCAGAACTGGGAGAATATCGTGCTTTTGATAATGCCTTTGATCGGTAGTCTGAGTTTGAACGCCAGCGGAGTGAGTGCTGCGCCCATTTTCACCAGCCACGGCTTTCCGATGTTGCTGAACAGAAAGTTGGCTTTTTTTAACGCCTTGTCGGTCTTTGCCTCAAATGCAATAGCCGTATTATCGAATGATAAAGTTAGCTGCTTTTCCATGAGGCGCAAAGTTAGGGTGCGCCTGCATCCTAAACAAAAATCATTATAATATCAGCAGATATTTTTAATAGCATAAACCGATATTGTCTATTGCTTTTCAAAAATTGCTGCCCGCGAAAAAGTGGACTGTACCGGGACAGAATTTATCCGGTAGCATTCTATCAAATATGTTATCATCTACATATAATATCTAAACATTATACCGAAAAAAAAATCCGGGAATGGTACCAGCGCTCCTGTTAAACGAGGGGAAATCTTGCCCGGAGCAGTTTATTTGTTTATTTTTAGGCTTTTCTGTTGACAAACACCCGGAAATATGAAGAAATCCCGTACTTGGCTTTATGCATTGATTTTAGTGGCTTTAGGCGTTATCGTTTTACTGACCTGGAAATTGCGGGAGCCAGCGTCACCGAAAACACCGGTGAATACGATTGCTGATTTAAAAGCTCCGGGCGTCCAGTATCAACAGCATGAGGGAAAGACTGGCAGCCGTACCGAAATCACTTTGCCTGACAGCACGACCGTGATCCTGAATTCCGCGTCTACCCTCCATGTTCCGGCAGATTACGCTTCCGGCAACCGTTCCGTTATCCTTGACGGAGATGCTTTTTTTGATGTGAAGCCTGGCAAAGACAGTTTCACCGTCACCAGCGCCATCCTCAAGGCCACCGTACTGGGCACCTCTTTCCGGATGCGTTCTTTTACCAGCCAGCAGGGAGCAACCTACTATCAGCTGAAAGGTTCCAGCCGGGTGGGCAAGTCCTATCATTCTTCCACCGACAATCAACCGGAAGTGCTGGAACGCGGACAAATGGTATTGGCCAACCGTGAGATAGACCTGATGGAAAAAGAAACCTACCATCCCGAAGAGCTGGAAACCTGGCTCTCCGATATCCTTCGCATCCAGAATGCCAATCCAATGGCCGTATCCCGCATACTGGAGGACTGGTTTGGCGTGGAAGTGGAAATGCGAGGCGATGCATCCAAAGCCCGTGTCATTACAGAAGCGCTCTTCTTCAACGCTTCCCTCGATGATGTGCTCAGTAATCTCAGCGACCAGCAAGGCTTTAAATACAAAGTTGACAAGAACAAAGTGATACTCAACTTTTAGTATATCCATCAACGTTATTAAGGCCCGGCGTGTATCCACTCCGGGCCTTTTTATTGACTATATAACGGCCTGCACCGGCAGATAGCACCTATTAGCGATTCACCCGACATTTTTGTAATTTTAGTACAATTAAAGCGCTCCATTTATGAAAAAACTATCCTTACTGCTGCTGACACTGGGCAGCGCACTCGGGCTGCACGCACAAACAGCGCCGTGCTGCCATACAGACGCCGTGACAGAATTTACCGGGCTCGCCAACCGGGAAGACTTCCGGATGGCACACAAGGACCCGCTCCCCTACACCTACCAGGGAACCGCCGGCACGGAAGTGAGCTTCCCGGCACCTGATGGTAAAACAGCCTACGGTTTTCTGTTTAAAGCAAAGAAGCCTACCGACAAATACCTGTTTGTATTCCAGGAATGGTACGGCCTGAATGACTACGTAAAAAAGGAATCCGAAAAACTTTACAACGACCTCGGCGGCTCGGTGAACGTACTGGCAGTAGACATGTACGACAAAGTAGTGGCCACCAACCGGGAGGAAGCAGCCAAAACCATGCAGTCGGTACCCAGGGAACGGCTGAAAGCGATCATGGAAGGCGCCCGCAATTATGCCGGCAAATCGGCAAATATTGTAACGCTGGGCTGGTGCTTCGGCGGCGCTATCGCACTGCAATCAGCCCTGATCAATGGCGACAGGAACATGGGTTGTGTGATGTATTATGGTATGCCGGAGAAGGATGTGAATGCGCTGAAACAGCTGCATGGTCCGGTATTGGGGCTGTTCGCCAATAAAGACAAAGGCATCACCCCACAGATCGTGGACGAGTTTGAGCAAAACATGAAAAAGGCAGGTAAAACGTTAACGGTTAAACGTTATGATGCAGAACACGCCTTCGCTAACCCCAGTAACCCTATTTACAACAGCGAAGCTACCAAAGACGCCTATACGCATACCATCGCCTTTCTGAAGCAAAGGTTCAAATAATCATTTAGTGATTTTTTGATTTACGATTTTTTGATTTAAAAAAGACCATGCATACTTTAAATCAAAAAATCGTAAATCAAAAAATTTCAACATCTTATATAGCTCCCAGGCGCAGCAGCAGCTCTTTCGATTTCTTCACCCCTTCTTCCTCTGACAGGCGGTTGCCTTCATACTCAATACCGATATAGCCATCTTTATATCCTGCATCTTTTACGATTTGTAACATACGTTTGTAGTCGATGGTTGTTTCATTACCGGCATCATCAAAGTCATACGTTTTAGCGCTGACACCTTTGGCAAAAGGCATCAGCTCCTTCACCCCTTCATAGCGGTCATATTCTTCAAGGCAGGTAGTTTTGGCCCATGCTTCCGGCGTATTGTTTTCCGGTTTGCTTCTTTTGATACAGAAATTGCCCAGGTCCGGCAAAGTGCCGCAATTAGGCATGTTCACTGTTTTCATGATATTGCTTAACCATTTGCCGTTAGAAGAGAAACCACCGTGGTTTTCCACGATCACATTGATGCCGTGTTCCTTTCCGAAACCAGCCAGTTTGGTCAGTGACTCGATAGCTGCTTTAGCTACTTCTTCCGCTTTACCTTCACCAGCCGCATTTACGCGGATAGCGTGGCAGCCGAGGAGTTGTGCCGCTTCCACCCATTTGTAGTGGTTTTCCACCGCCTGCATACGTTTTTTAACATCGAGGTCGCCCATTTCTCCTTCCCCGTCGCACATGATCAGGACATTGCGCACACCATTGTCATCGGCACGTTTTTTCATGTCGAGGATATAAGGCACGTCTTTCGCTTTGTCTTTAAAGAACTGGTTTACATACTCTACACCGGTTATACCGAATTCATTTTTAGCGCGGGCTGCGAAATCGAGGTGGTTCATTTTACCGGCGAAGAGCGCTTTGTGGAAAGACCATTCCGCCAGGGAGATTTTAAAGAACAGTTCTTTGGCCGTTTCAGTACCAGCGCCGGCTCCCGGTTGAGCGGAACTGTCTTTCGTGCCTTTAGTGGATTTACCTTCATTACAAGCTGCCAGTACAGAAGGCAGGAAACCGATGCCCATCGTATACAGCCCCATTTGGCGCAGAAACTGACGGCGGTTGTTGATGTTACTCATATAACGCGGGTTTTTAAAATTAATGGTGACTAAAAATATTGATTTCAGCGGGGTAAAGCAAGTTTGTTGCCGGAAATGACAAAAAAGCCCGGAGCGCTGGCCCCGGGCAATGTTATGATTGGCAAAGATGATAGTAATCTACTTTTCAAGAAACTGCATGACCTCTCTGATTACCGGCTCCTGGCGCATGATACGGAAATGTCCTTCACCGGTGATACGCATTGCGTGTATGGATGGATACTGTTCCACATAAGCAGTGACCTCCTTCTCGTCCACCAGTGTATCTGTGGTATCGTAAGCGAAGAATATTTTTTCTGCTTTGATCTGATTGATATAACGATGGAGGTCCAGCTCTTCCAGGTCTTCCCGTAGCCGTTTATGTATCAGTTGCCGCAGTGGCGGCATCACTACAGGATGTATGCGGAACAACTGCAAGGCTTCATTAAAAAACACCGGGGCGCTCAGTGCGCAGCTCAGCATGACCAGCCGGGGCACCTGCACCGTTCTGCGGGAAAGTGTCAGTGCAGCGTTTAGTCCTCCCAGTGAGTGCCCTATAATGGCGTACAGCGGGCCTTCCCGGACAATCACCTGTTCCAGCACATGGCTCCATTGCACGAGATTAGTCCGTTTGCCATCCGAATCACCGTGGGCAGGCGCATCGTAGGCTACAACTTCATACCCTTGTTTAACCAGCGTATCGATCAGTTTTTTGAAATGGAACGGACTGCCACCCCAGCCATGCAGCAGCAATATTTTTTTGTCAGCACTCCCCCAGCGATAGGTGGTGATGGTCATTGGCCGTTCATCAAACGGATAACGGGTAACCGTCAGATGGTCCAGCTGTGCCGCGCTGCGCAGTTCCAGATGAGACGAGCGGATTTTAGTGCCGGGCGGCGTACAGTACAGGCGGTAAAACAGGCGGGCTGTAAGCCCCGGAAAGGGTTTACTCATACCGGATAGCAGGAAGGCTGTCATCCGCAATGACAGCGGTAAAACCTGGTGTTGCATGTTTCAGACCGATTGGTTTATTATTTGAACAAAAAAAATCACTGCAGAAGAGGCGTTGCATCATTTACAGTGACGTTTGATTTCCTTTCTTAAAAAATCCAGTACCACCAGCATTTGACGATTGTTGTTCATGATACCGGTGACAAAAATGGCGCCTTCCAGCATGGTGAACATCAACACGGCAAACTTATCTTCATCCCAGTCTTTTTTGAATTCCCCGTTTTCCTTGCCCAGCTGTACCAGCATCCGGATACGCTGTTGAAAATACTGCACCAGCTCCTGCACTTTCTTTTTCAGGATCGGATTGGTATCATCTGCTTCCACGCCGAAATTGAGCATGGGACAGCCACCGGCAATGTCACGGTTGAGCGGAAAACGGGCGTAGTACGAGAACAGGGCTTCAAACTTCGCTAAGGCTGTCGGTTCCGGCCCGGTAACAGCTTTAAGCCGCTGCTTTTCCTGCTCCGCGATGTAATCAAATACCTCCGCCACGATTTCTTCTTTCGAGGAAAAGTTACCATACAGTCCGCCTTTGGCTAACCGGGTAGCTTCCATGATATCACTGATAGCCGTGCCCGCCACACCTTTCTGGTTAAAAATGGGCGCTGCCGTTTCAATGATAAACTGCCTCGTTCTCGCTGCTTTGTTCATGATACTAAAATTAGACCTTTCGGTCTTATTTAGCAAATAAAATAATTTGCGGGTTGGGCGGGGCAATCCCCGAATCACGAAATCCCCGGGCTCACGCCCGGGGCTAAGGTGTTATTTAAAGTCTTTCTAAGTATTAAGTTTAAAGTAAAGGAGCAGGTTTATTTTCAGCGAGCCAGATGACATTCGTTCTTCATCGGAGCAATATTGCTGTAAGCCTGATGCATGGTGCTACCACAAACTATTAACGACCGGTGGCGCCCAGTATGTTATCTACTGCGGTACCGTAGGCAGCACCAATGGGAATGGCCACATTGCGGACATACAGAGAAGTGCGGTCGGCCCGCTCTACCTTATCATTGGCCACAATATAAGAGCGGTGCACACGGGTAAAAAATGTAGCTGGCAAGAGGTCCATGGCTTCCTGCATCGACAGTCGGGAAATCAGCCGGCGGTCTTTCAGGATAAAATTCACATAGTTACCTGCGCTTTCCAGGTATAAGATATCTTCCAGCATAATCTTAAACTGCTCGTACCCGCTTTTAAGGAAAATATAGGCTGGCGCGTCTTTAGGCTGTGGATTCTGCTGCTTCAGCTGCCACAGGCTGTGGGCCTTGTTGCATGCTTTGATAAAACGGATAAGGGAAAATGGTTTCAGCAGGTAATCCACCGCATCCAGTTCAAAACTTTTAACCGCATGTTCGGAGTAAGCGGTGGTAAAGATGGTCATGGGCGGTTGCGGCAGACTGGCAATAAAGTCCAGTCCGGATATATCGGGCATTTTTATATCGAGGAAAAGGAGGTCTACCTTCTCTCTGCTCAGAAACTCCATCGCTTCATAAGCGTTGGTAAAATAGCCTTTCATTTCCAGGAAGGGCACCATGGCAGCGTGATTTTTTATCACGGCCAGGGCCACTGGTTCATCATCAATTGCAATGGCGGCAAGCTTCATAACACTACATTTTCCTGTAACAAGATAGGGATTTACGAAATTCTACCGAGCAACAGGTTCTTGATCTGTTGCCACAGTTGGCGGTAATGCCGGTTTTCACGGCGCTGCCAGTCCTTTACGATGGCTGCAGCTTCTTCGCGGCGTAGTTCCCGGGTGCTTTCAAACACTTCGTCCACAATTTCCTTGTCGGCTGTCAGCGCGGCTTCCTGGTAATGCTGCAGCAGCTCTTTCCCGGCCTCTGTTTCCAGCCTTGCGGCAGCGGTGCTCTGCGTGGTGGCGCTGGCCAGCCTTTCTTCATATTCACCTTTAGGCATCAGTACCTTACTGAGCAGCGGCATAATTTCTATCAGCGTGATGATAAATACGATGAGCCGGTACCGTTGTTGTAAAGCAGGATGCTCGTCGGTTAGCTCGTGCAGGGCTTCTATCTGTGCCAGGAAACCGTCTGTCAGCGTACCCTGGTAGATGGTCTCCTTCAGGCTGTCCACGCTGTGCATAGCGGCCACCTGTACCTGCAACTGTTGCTCTTTAGGCTCCCATTCATGCTTCATGAGCGCCAGTTCTTCTTCTGACTTCATGTAAGCCGATTTTTTTACCCGGGCAATAGAAGACTCCCCTATTCTGCCGGAGCCGCCGGTACCATCTGTTTCTTTGATATAGGCGTCTTTATAAAATTTCAGTTCGCTTTCCTTCTGCTGCAGCTGTTGCCGGCCACGGTCCAGCGACTGCTGCAACTCTGCCCGCTGACCGGCATTCATGGCGGTCACCTTTTTACGATAAGCATCGAGCTTGGTCTGTTTACTCAGTTCCAGTTGAGCCGTAATGTCTTTCTTAAACAACATCAGCACCACGGGCTGCGATATAAAAAGCCCGATGGTAACGGCCAACAATAAACGAAATGCCACCGGCATAAACCGCATATTACCGTTACCCCGGGACATGGCTGCAATCAACGTTCTGTCGATGGACAGAATAGCGAAACCAAAGAATAACGCCAACGCCAGTATGATCATATCATCTTTCACGATGGTGGAGAAAAAATATCCCCATGCCAGTGTGGCAAACATCCAGGTCACGAATACGGAGAGACCGATGATACGGTATCTCTCTCTTTCCGTCCGGCACTCTGCCAGGATATCGGCGTCAGCGGCTGCCAGCCACCACAGGAAGCGGGTGATACCATCCGGCGCAGGCAGCGGTTTTACTTCTTCTTTCGTATTGATATCTTTCTTTAACATCTTATAAGTTAATCTTTAACATCTATTGTCAGGTGTACAAAAAATTCAGTGGTAGTATGCCGTATGCTCAACTCATGGCGATTAGGATACAGCAGTGCCAGTCTTTCTTTCACATTGTTCAGTCCAATGCCCATGCTATCACGTTCAGGATCGTTTTCCGGACGCGGATGCACGCTATTATATACGTCGAAGAAAAGTTGTTCGCTGTTGCAGCTGAGCGAGATCACGATACGAGAGCGGTGACGCAGGCTGATCCCATGTTTAAAAGCATTTTCCACGAACGGGATCAGTAACATCGGCGCTATTTCATGCTGGCACTGGCTATCATCGATATTCACTTCGATCAGGATATCGGGGGAAGACATCACCCGCAACCGCTGAAGATCGATGTAGTTTTGCAGGTACGCCACTTCTTTGTCCAGCGGAATTTTAGTCAGATGGTTATCATGCAGCATAAACCGCATCATGTCACCCAGCTTCTGGATACCTTCGCTGGTGCGGGGCGCCTCTTCCTGTAAAGCAGTACCATACAGGGTATTCAGCGCATTGAACAAAAAGTGGGGGTTGATCTGCGCCCGCAGGAAATCCAGGTTGGCCGCGGAATGGCCCAGTGCCGTTTGCAGTTTCTTCACCGTGGTGACCTGTTTCTGGCGGGATATATACAGGAACCAGGTAACAGGCAGTACCACACCAATACATATCAGCACACCAAAAACGATGATGGGAGCAAATAAACCGGCACCACCATGGCGGATAGCCCGGACAATCAACGCCATGAGGAAGTTCACACCTACTACCAGAAGCGCGATATCCCGGATCAATATCCGCTGGTTGTGATGTCCGAGTTTAAAGTCCGGGATGATTTTATAGTAAAGGATGAAAGCAACACTGACAATGATAGGCCCGAAGTAAAACATGAGCCAGAAAGCATCCCGTGAATCGCTGAAAATAAGCGCCATAATGGCCAGCAGTACCCCGGAGACGATCAATACCTCACGGGCTATTTTCCGGTAGTGGGGATTGAGCAGGAAACGCTCGTGCAGATAGCTGAAATAGGTCTGCTTCACAAAATAATACACCACATACAATACACCACAGAAGATCGTTGTGATGAAAGCTGATTTTGCAAAATGCGTGTGCGCCCCTTGCACCGTCTCATATACGCCCAGCAGGTAACCGTTGTAATAGGAGCCGGCAATCATCATCCCCAGAAAAAATATCAGTCCGGTCAGCAACAGCAACAAAATACCCACTCCCCATTTTTTTTGTTCCAAAAACCGGGGAACGACCACAAAATTCACCATCAGGAAACAGATATATACCAGCACAATACGCGCCATGGACGGCAGTAGGTAATGGATATAATAATCGAACACCTGATCATACTGGGCGAATTTTCGTCCATAAATTTGCTGTAACTCAAACACATTGTAGATAACACTGGGATAGAGCAGGCCAAACAGCAGCAGCAGGGCTAATCCTGATGCCAAACCAAACTCTAATTTCCTGTACTGGTCCATAAGCGGGAATATTTACAGCAATATTAGCTATTGAAAAGGTCCAGCCGGCCAAAATGGGATGAAAAGGCCGGATTATGGGATGAATCCCTGATCTTTTATTATTTTCAGGTCTTCAAATTTACACCTTATGAAAACATCCAGCAGAAGAAAATTTCTTGGTACCGCTGCCGCCTTATGCGCAGGCAGCGCTGCAGCCGCCATGCCACTGCCCGCAGGCAACCATAAATTCCCGATTGTGCATCATGTATTTTTCTGGCTGAAAAATCCAGGTTCCACTGCCGACCGTGATAAACTGGTGGAAGGCATCAAAACACTCTCGCGTATTCCGGCTGTAGGCCAGCTGCATGTGGGTGTTGTTGCCAACACGGAGAAACGGGAAGTGGTAGATGCCAGCTGGGCCGTATCTGAACTGATTTTCTTCCGCGACCTGGCCTCACAGGCAGCTTATCAGACACATCCCATTCACCTCGATTTCGTTAAAAACTACAGTTCACTGTGGGAAAAAGTAGTAGTATACGACGCACAGGAAGTATAAACACCATACAATCATGGCAACAGAATACTGGATGCAGGGCCCTATAGATGGCATCCCTGCTTTATTACAACCGGTGGCCCATACGCTGTTACAAGCCCGGGCTGAAATCAACGCATTGATGAACGGCTTCCCGGAAGACCGGCTATGGGAACAGCCAGCAGGGGTAGCCGCTCCCGGTTTTCATTTACAACACCTGCGGGGCGTGCTGGACCGGGTTTTCACCTATGCGCAGGGACAGCTCCTGTCACCACAGCAGCTGGAGGAACTGGCCGCAGAAGGCAAGCCTGTCGACGGGTCCGCAGCTTTGCTGGAAGCCTTCAACCAGCAGGTGGACAAAGCATTGGCACAGCTGTCGCAGACAGACCCCGCCACGCTGACGGATTTCAGGGGCGTAGGCCGTAAACAGCTGCCTTCCACCGTACAGGGGTTGCTGTTTCATGCCGCCGAGCATACGATGCGGCATACCGGGCAGCTGCTGGTGACGGTAAACGTCATTAAAAAAGGGCTGTAAAACAGCCCTCTTCCTTTGATTATTTTGTTATTGGACTATTTACGAACGGGCAACTGATACACCACATTATCAGTAACCCCTTTCCACTTATCCGTCCGGAAGGGCGCTGCGGGCAGTCCTTCCCGGTTAAAGAGATTACCATCGGCAGCATCATCGGCCCAGTTGTAGCGCACCGCTACCGGGGCCGTCACCTGATCGCTGTATACTTCCACTTTTCCATTCACAATAGCGGCTTTAGCATAATGGAAATGCTGATCAGCGCCGGCTACCTCGAAGCCTTTCAGGTAACCGTAGCGGTCTTTTACTACCAGCCCTGATCCAGGGTCAGTAAAGGATATCAGCGCTTTATTACCGCTGATGTCCATGGATTTGAACGCCGGTCCGGCAGGTACCATCGGTTTGGCATATACGTTTTTCAGCACATTCCAGGCGAGGCGTTTGCCCACGTCCTGTTTGTTTCTGGGATGGATATCATTTCGTTCGCCGATGTCCGTTATAACGGCCATGCCTGTATTAGGCAGCGACAGTGTCATGGCCTGCGCTTCCCTCAGTTCAGCCCAGGTACTGCCATTGTTGCTGTTACCTTCCCCTTCGCCGTGTGTAGCGTCGAAGCTGGCCAGCTGCACAAAATAAAAAGGGAAATCGCCTTGTTTCCACTGGTTGCGCCAATCGGTGATCATCAATGGAAATGATTGACGGTATTGATAAGCACGGCCCGCATTACTTTCTCCCTGATACCAGATAGCGCCTTTGATGCCATAAGGCAGCAAAGGATGTATCATGGCATTGAACAGGCAGGCGGGATAACCATTGGGACCTGTAATAGAATCGATACCCAGTGGTGTGGACATCATCGTCTTGAATGTTTCACTACCGAGGAAACCTTTTTTGCTGATCCAGGCTTCCACCTGTGTACCGCCCCACGAAGTATGTATCAGTCCTATCGGCACCTGCAGGTCGTTATACAGTTCACGTCCAAAAAAATAGCTGACAGCGCTGAAGGTACCCACGTTTTCAGGTGTGGCAGGCAGCCAGCCTGCTGCTGCCACGTTTTCCAGCGGTTCTTTGGCCACCGCTCTTTTTACAGTAAACTCCCGCACCTGCGGGTAATTGGCAGCCTTTATCTCCTCAGCACCCTTACTGGCATCTTTTACATGCCATTCCATATTGGACTGCCCGGAGCATATCCAGACATCGCCCATCATGACATTGTCGTAGCTGATATTGTTTTTACCGTTGATGGTCAGCACGAAGGGGCCTCCGGCCTGTTCCGGCTTCAGTTTCACCATCCATTTGCCATCGCTGCCGGTTTTCACGGACTGTTGCTGCGACTTAAACCGTACGGTGACCTTTTCACCTTTATCGGCCCAGCCCCAGATATAGACGGGTTGGTCGCGTTGCAGCACCATCCCGCTGCCGAAAAATGCCGGTAAGGTAACGTTGGCGGATACACTCTCCGCTATTAATAAACAGGCTGTCAGCAGCCAGGTGGGTTTGATCATGGTCGATAGAAATTTGCGTGCTTTTGAAAGGTAAAAAGTAATAAAAAGAATGTTCCGGTGCAACCCTGACTGGTACAATCAAGGATACTTTATTATTTTTAGTCTACCGGCGGCACAGTCATGTGTTGCCCACAATCAAAACCAGTATCCAAAATCGCAAATTTGCTTTATGAGACATCTTCTTTTATGGCTGGCCGTCAGTCTTATGTGGACCGGCGTACAAGCGCAACAAACACAGAAGCCGCCACTGCACGGAAAGAACTGGATGGCCGTTACCGGCAAGCCGCTGGCAGCCACTGCCGGCGCCATGATTTTCCAGCGGGGCGGTAACGCCGTAGATGCCGCCTGCGCCATGCTGGCAGCTACCTGTACCATGTGGGACGTATTAAGCTGGGGTGGTGAAACACAAGCATTGATCTACAACCCGAAGACAGGGAAAGTGATTGCTATCAATGCATTGGGCGTAGCACCCACCGGCGCCACACCAGCGTTTTTTAAATCCAAAGGGTATGATTTTCCTCCGGAATACGGTCCGCTGGCGGCAGTCACCCCAGGCACCGCAGGCGGCCTCTGTTATATGCTGGCACAGTACGGCACCATGAGCCTCAAAGAAGTGCTGGCACCCGCCATGGACATGGCTTCCGGCTACCCGATAGAAGCGCAGACAGCCAACAGCATAGAACGCGGCAAAAAATATATTCAGCAATGGCCTTACAGCAAAGCCGTCTTCCTGACACATCCCGGTGAAAAAAGAGAAGCGCCCGAAGCAGGGGAAATGTTTGTACAGAAAGACCTGCTGGCCACGCTCTCCAAAATGGTGGAAGCCGAACAGGAAGCACTGAAAAAACATAAAAGCCGCAAAGAAGCCATCATGGCAGCTTACGACCGGTTCTACAAAGGAGACATCGCGAAAGAATTTGTACGTGGTTGCCAGGAACAGGGTGGTCTCATTACCCTCGAAGACCTGGCGCGCTGGAAGCCGATAGAAGAAGCACCGCTGCATGTCAACTACCGCGGTATTGAAGTATACAAATTGCAGGAATGGACACAGGGGCCAATGCTGCTGCAAAGTCTCAATATCCTTGAGAACTTCGACCTCAAAGCGATGGGCTACAACTCTCCGCAATACATCCATACGCTTTACCAGACCATGAACCTCACTTTCGCGGACCGCGATTTTTATTATGGCGATCCGTATTTCAATAAGAACAGGGCTATTGAAGGACTGCTGCATAAAGACTATGCAAAAGCGCGGGCCAAACAAATCCTGCCTGACCGCAACGATGCTGCCGCCGGTCCGGGCGACCCGTATCCTTACATCGGCAAAACCAATCCCTATCTGCATTTCCTCGAAGAGCGCAAAGGTTACATGGATACCACCAACGGCCGTAAGCCCGGTGGTTTTGTTCCCAAACATGATGCGACCACTTTCAGGGCCGCAACCGATATAGACCGGCTGTACGCACAACAAGCTGCAGACAGCGCCTATCACGACCGCCTGTGGCGCGGCACCACCAGCGTAGAAGCCGCAGATAAAGACGGATGGGTAGTATCCATTACCCCCAGCGGCGGCTGGCTACCCGCCTGTATCGCAGGCCGTACCGGTATCGGTATGAGTCAGCGCCTGCAAAGTTTTGTGCTGGATTCCGCTATCTGTCCATTTAACGTCATAGCGCCCGGCAAAAGGCCACGCGTTACCCTTACCCCGTCTATGGCGCTGAAAGACGGTAAACCGTTCCTTTCCTTCGCCGTACAGGGCGGCGATACACAGGACCAGAACCTGTTGCAGTTCTTTCTGAATGTGGTGGATTTTGGCATGACCGTACAACAGGCCACTGAAGCGGCCAATATCAATACCAACCAGTTGTGGCTGTCTCTTGGCGGCAGTAAAGTCAGCGACCGTATGCCCCGGCCGGGAAGCCTTCTGCTCAACAGCAACACACCCGAAAAGACGCGCAGCATACTGGAAGGCATGGGATATCATCTCAGTTTTGAACAACGAACCAGTGGGCCGATTAATGCTATTTACCTGGACCGCAAACATAGTACCCTGTGGGGTGGCAGCAGCAACCATGGTGAAGATTATGGAATTGGCTGGTAATACAACATCGCATAAAAAAAGAAAGGCCTTAAAGGGCCTTTCTTTTTTTATGCGAATCAATTACTTCTGCCATACTTCATGTATCGGTTCCCCTTTGGAGCTTAATCCGCTGTGGTCCCAGGAGTTACCGTCCACTTTGCCTTTGAAGGTGAGTGATGCGCCGACGCGGGAATTATCGCGGGAGAAGAAATCAATTTTCTCCGTATATACCCCATTTTGGAAGGTGTAGGTACCACCGCCGGTACCAAAGAATTCACCGGTATCAGTATTGATAGCCACCCATTGAAAGCGGGTACCGGTAAGGATTTTAACGGTCTTGCGGGCGCCAGGGGTGATCGTATTCATTTTCCCGTCCTGTTCGCGGCCGGTAATCTGCCAGCTGCCGGCCAGCGGACCATCTCCGTTATCAACGCGGGTCCATTCCACGCGTTGGCCACCGCTTTGGTTGGTAAAGAGTTTTCCATCTGCGTAGGAAACGGGCACGGAACCTACCCAACCTATCTGATTACGCTCTTCTGTGTTGAATTCTATTTTTATGGACACATCCTTACTACCATCGGATTTCCAGGTGCCACCCATGGTGTCAATAAAACTGGTGTCCTTATAGCTGGTGATGGAAAAATAATTCGGCGTGATCAGCAGGATGCTGCTCACACCTCCATGATCCGATTTCCAGGCGCCCCGGATGTTGTCCTGTGCTTTCCCGATGGCCGCAAAGGCACACAGGAAGGAAAAAAGAAGGCATAATGTTCTCATACAAGCTATTTTATAGTGAAAAATATAAGCATCTTATGAGGCGCCATCTATCTTTACTTTGTTGCCTTGTTCTGTGCCGTAATGTTTTTCAGTGCGTCCGCTTCCATGCCTGTGTGCGCCAGTATTCCCGTAATGAAGGCTGTTTTCCCTTCCACATAGCTGTCAATATCGTTGGGGTATTTTACTGCCAGTTCCTGTTTGAGCGTACCATACTGCCGGGCCGCCTCGGGATGCTGCCGCAGGTAATTGCGCAGCTGTAAATGGTTTTTCAGACTTACACACCCTTCTACACAAACATACAAATTGTGCGCCGGCCATGAAGTACTGCTGCCATCCAGCGGGGCTGTGTCCGCATTCCTGCCGAAGGCCTCTCTGCCGGGGATGCCCAGATCACCTCTCCAGGTATATCCCAGTTGCTCCAAAATAGCCACTACCGGCAGTAAGCCAGCAGACGTTTGTATGAGAATATCAATATCGATGATAGGTTTTGCTGCCAGTCCGGGTACGGAAGTACTGCCTACATGCTCAACCCCGCTGATCAGATGCCCCAGCTGCGCCCGGTAGATGCCGGCCAGTCGTTCAAAAGTATCAGCCCATTCAGCGGAATAAGGCACTACGGTGATCGTTCTGTTTTCCATGGCTGTAAAGATCCTCAATTTTCCGGTTAGGCCGGCCACTAAAATCCGTAGAAAATAGCTCTCCGGGTGTATACGCCACGATCGAACTGTAGCAGCACCTCATAACTGCCAGCGCCATCACTATTGGTAGCAGCAATATAAAGCCGGTCGTTTTTACGGTCGTAATACACAGTGGTCAGTTCAGGGTTCGGCTGATACAAATCGCGTATAGCCTTGTCCGGTACTACCACGGCACGGTTCCCGATTTGTATGGTGAACGTATTGTATTCACGGGAAGGCAGGCCGCCATCACAGCCATAAAATTGTTTACCGTCTATCTTGTCTACAATCGGATAACCATCGTCAGTTTTACTATGACCTATCTGGTGGGCTTTTTCTACAAATGGCCTGGTCGTAAACATCACGGTCACAGAATCCTGCTGAAACACCATATTAGTGGTACTCTCCTGCCTTACTTTGATTTTGTCAAAAGAGTCTATCATTTTTATACGGGAATTATGCACAAATCCTCCCTGTATTTCACCATTCCGGCGATAATTGATATCAAACCATTCTCCCTGCTTCTCCCACGTATAAACGATTTCGCCATTTGCTACCTTGTCTGCTATTTTCCGGGAGATGCCTGCACCCTCTCTTACATTGGTGTAACCATCCTTGTCCTGTATGATACCAAACTGGGCCTGCGCCTGCATTCCCGCTAACAATAACATCAATGAGCCGATATATTTCATCTTACTGTATTAACGAAAGGTGGAAACTCAACAGGCGTTACCCCCAGCGCCCCTGCCAGTTGATTGATTTTTTCCGGCGTGAGCAAGCTTTTCTGTAAATCCTCCACTTTCAGGTTATGATTACTGCTTTTAAATAAATATGTTTTGAATGGATAGGTGTTCGCCTCCCGGCTGAATGCCTCCCGGCCATTTTCCAACAGCCGCGTGGCAAATGCATCCAGTTGTTCCTTCAGCACCGGGAACAGTGCCTCCAGCTGGCCGAGGCCTTGGTGAAGCTGATCGAGGTACTGTCTGGCTGCCGGTTCTTCTATGTACGCCAGTTTATCCAGCTGCCGCCGGATGGCCGTCAGCTCCATACCAGCCCAGTCTTTCGCCTGCAACACCGGCACCTGCCATTCTTTTTGTGCCACCTTCCAGTAGTCTGTCTCACATTTCACCTGATGCACAATAAAGCCGGGCAGTTCTATCGCGGTGAGATAACCACCATGACAACAACCGGTATCAATACCGTAAGTATTGTTACTGACCTTGATTTGATCGCCGACTACGTGATGCCCATAAATGACCGGTTTTTCACTGGTGTAATGGTCCGACCAATAAGTTCCTTCCGGGTATCTTTTTTCGAGGTATTTTTCGCCGGCGGTAGCGCCGCAAAGCACGTCTTCCCGCTGTGCAGACAGCGGCACACCGTTTTCCAGGGCCGCGTGAACAATGATGGCCTCCGGGGTTTCGAAATAGTAGGGCAATTGCGCCGCCCATTCCAGAAATGCAGGGTACTCCTCTCCCAGTTGCAGTTTCACGATGTCCTGCGCATAGTTGAGCACCCCATTCAGGTGTTTACGTTCATGGTTGCCCATCAACACAACAGAACGGGGCCTGTTCCTGAAATAATGATATACTTCTTTTGATTTATTGCCGCGGTCCACAATATCGCCCAGGGAGATTAACACATGATCGTCTGTAAGGCCAATTTTCCGGGTCAACATCATCAACTCATCAAAGCAACCATGGATATCTCCAATGATAAAATGACGGGCTGTTTTCATACTGTCAGGGATATACGCCGCAAGATACAGTTATTCCTCCAACAACGTCGATTTTTCAAACAGCGTAAGCTGCATGCCTGCCGGGTCTTTCAGACGCGACACCCGGCTCCAGGGCGCTGTTGTGACCGGACTGATGACCTCCGCCCCTGCTGCTGTCAGTGTAGCCGTGGCCGTTTCAATGTCCTTTCCCACATTCAGGGCCAGGCGTACCGGACCGGCCACCCGGCGGCCTACTTCGATAGCATCGATAGTGGCGGCGTGTTTCGCATCAATCAGCTCCAGTGAGGCTTTGCCGGCTTCCAGTATAATACCGCTGCCGGTTTCTTCATTCCACGATTTGGAAACTGGTAATCCAACAGTATCCCGGTAAAACCGGATGATTTCTTCCAGGTTATCGACAGTCAATACAAGACGTAATTCCTTTACTTTCATATGATGATCATTTTAATGATCAAATGTAAAACGGGAGAAAGGGCTGTAAATGGTATAAATAAAGGTTCTTCCGGTACACTGGCAGGTTCGGGTATAAAAATACCGGATTATTTGTCGTATTATGGCAGTCAGTAACCACGTTTTAAGGGAATGGAAAACGAACAATGAAGCCACGGACCGCCGTCAACCCGGTCATGTAAAGTTTCTGTTAAGACTAACGCACGGTAGGAAAATATGCCAGTGGACATACTACTTTTATTTTTTGTTTTTTCTTTAAAGGCGCATCGCAGTTCATGATCTCAGGAAAAGATTTAAAGAAAGAATGGGGGGAATTTGCAACACAGGAAAGCCAGGAGGCTTTCTACAGCATCTACATGCACTATTACCATTACCTGTCTTACCTGGGCCTGAAAAAAGGGTTTGACAGCGAACAGGTAAAAGACATCATCAACGATGTTTTCCTGAAACTGTGGGAAGGCCGGCATAAACTACAGCAGGTAGCACATTTCCATAACTATATCGTGACCATCTTCCTGCGGGCATTGTTCCGGCAGGACAGTCCAGCTATAGACGCCACCGTGATGACAGCAGAAGCGCCCGACTGGCTGCTGTCCGACTCCGCCGAAGAGCAGCTGATAGCAAAGGAACAGAGAGCGCAGCTGTACCAAACCATCAACCGGCAGCTGGAGAACCTTCCATCGCGGCAACGGCAGATGATCTACCAGAAATTTTTCCTCAACCTTTCCTATGCCGAGATAGCCACCGCCAATGGCGTGTCTGTCAACACGGTCTACAATACCATCTACAAAACGCTGGACAAGCTGAAAACCAGTATCAACAAAGAGTTGATCACGGCTTTGATCTACCTTCTTTTTTTCTCTCACATTTTATTTTCTCGCTGAGTAGTGAAAATGATTTTTTTCCTGCTCTATTGATTAAACAGCGGATGACATATGTCTGAAAATGACTTCTCTTACCTCGTGCATGACGAGCAATTCATCAACTACTGCCTGCAGCGCAATGCCGCTGACGTACAGTATTGGGAAGAACGGCTTCGTCAGGACCCGATGCTGGCCAGGGAAGCCGCAGCCCTCAAACCGCTGGTAATAGCGCTAGCCGCCGCCTCACAACAACAGGAGGCCCGACAGCAATGGCAACTGTTGCAGCAACAGCTGGGCAGCGCCACAGTGCCCACGCCACGGAAGAAAACCATCGCCTGGTACCGGATTCCTGCCGCAGCCGCCGTGCTGGCGTTGCTGTTATGGGGCGTTTATTTGCTTACACGGCCGGCCCCATTGCCCACGCCTACGGCCGTCAACACCACCACCCAGGACATTCCGGCCGGTGGCAACAAGGCTACGCTCACCCTGGCCAATGGCTCCCGTATTGTGCTGGACGATACTGCCGAAGGGACTGTTGCCAGCCAGGGAGGCGTCAGCATTCATAAAAACAGCACCGGTCAACTGACATATACCATTACCAGTAATAACCAATCAACAGACACTGGTTACAACACCATCCAAACGCCTAAAGGCGGCCAATACCGGGTGAATCTGCCCGATGGCAGCAGGGTATGGTTGAACGCAGCCACTTCCCTGACATTCCCCGCTGCCTTCGGCGCCGGCAGGCGGACCGTCAGCCTTAACGGGGAAGCCTACTTTGAAGTAGCCGCTATGCCTAATGCCCAACCATTTACCGTGAAGGCAAATGACTTCACCATCGATGTACTGGGCACACAGTTTAACATCATGGCCTATGCCGATGAAAAAAACAGCCGCACCACCCTGCTGACAGGTGCCGTACGCGTTACTAAAGGTGATGTAGGTAAAGTACTGCAACCCGGTCAGGAAGCCATCACTGGCAGCGGCATACAGGTGCGGGATGCCGATACAGAAGCAGCGGTTGCCTGGAAAAACGGGATGACCGTTTTCTCCGATGCCGATATACACAGCATCATGCGGCAGATAGCCCGCTGGTACGATGTGGACATCGTTTACCAGGGAGAGATACCACAGCGGCAGTTTACGGGTAAAATACCCCGCAACGCCAATGTCTCCAAAGTGCTGAAGATTCTCGAACTAAGCAATATTCATTTTACAATAGACGGACGGAAGATCATTGTAACACCTTAACAAACCTGACATGAAATAACACTACGATCCTTTCATGCCGCTCAAAAAAAATCCGGTAGTGCTGGTAACACTACCGGTGGGAGCTGTTTTCTCAAAACTGCCCTGTTGAGCGCATGTTAACAATCTGCAACGACGATTAAACACTTCACTCAAACTTTTCAAAAGTATGAAATTTTCTACGCTTTATGTTCCTCCAAAAGGACAATGGAAGAAGCATTTCAAAATCCTGATGATCATGAAACTGACGGTATTTTTACTCCTCGTAGCCTGTTTGCAGTTAAGCGCTGCCAGCTATGCCCAGCAACTCACGTTGTCTGAGCAGAACGTGCCACTGGAGCGTATTTTCAAAAAGATCGAACAACAGAGCCGCTATCTTTTCTGGTTCGAAAATACCAGCCTCTACCTTACAAAACCTGTCAGTATACAGGTAAAGGAAGCCTCCCTGCAACAGGTGCTCGATGAGTGTTTCAGGGACCAGCCCCTCGCCTACAGCATCGTAGACAATGTGATCGTGGTAACCGCCAAACAACCGGCCCCCTTTCATCCGCTGACCCTCCTCCAGGTAAAAGGAAAAGTCACCGATGAAAAAGGTACCGGTCTCCCGGGCGCTATTGTCAGGATCAAAGGCAGTACCGCAGTAACCACCACCAATGCCAATGGTGAATTTATCTTTAAAGATGCCGGCAACAATGCGATACTGGTGGTTTCCTATGTGGGTTTTGTTACACAGGAAATCCCCTACAGCGGCCAGGATGGCTTTACCGTAGTGCTGAAAGAAAAACCTACCGGCCTGGATGAAGTAGTGGTCGTAGGTTACGGACAGGTATCCAAAAAAGACCTTACCGGCTCAGTAGCCACCATCAAAGGAGAAACTTTTGAAAACGTGCCTATACTCACACTGGACCAGATGCTGCAAGGTAAAGCGCCCGGCATGCAGGTAACGTCTATCAGCGGGCAGCCTGGCGATGGCACGAGTATCCGTATCCGTGGCGGCAACTCCCTCAGCGCTTCCAACGAACCGTTATATGTAATCGATGGTATCATCGCCGCCGGCGATGAATTTAACCTGAACCTGCTTAACCCGGAAGATATTGCCTCCATTGATGTGTTGAAAGACGCTTCTTCCACCGCCATCTACGGCGCCCGTGGTTCCAACGGCGTTATTCTCATCACCACCAAAAAAGGAAAAGCAGGAAGAGATCGTGTATCCGTTAACGTTAATTCCGGCTACCAGGAACTGCCGAAGTTCATTGACATGATGAGCGGACCGGAATACGCCCAGATGGTCAACGACCAACTGGCCTCACAAGGGAAACCGGCCTTCTATCCTGATGTAAACAATGTACCCAATACCAACTGGCAGAAAGAAATCACCCGTGCCGCCAGGCAGAACAACATCACTGCACAAGCCTCCGGCGCCGATGCCAAATCAAGCTACATGATCTCCGGCAACTATGCCGACCAGGAAGGGATCATCCTCAACTCCGGCTTCAAACGTTACCAGTTCAGGTTGAACTATTCCAGGAACGTATCTTCCAAAGTACAGGTAAGCACCACCCTCAACGCCGGCAGCGGCCTTACCAACAACAACCCCGTTTCCCTCGGCGGCCTCGACTACTACTCTTCCGCACTGGGCGTAGCACCGACCATGCCGGTGTATAAAGACGATGGCACCTTCGCGCTGAAAAGGGAATACAGCTCCGGAAACCTCAACCACCCGCTGGCGCAGGCCACCTATATCTCCAACCCTATCCGCAGGAACAACCTGTTAGGCAATGTGACCATCAACTATAAACCGATCAAAAGCCTGACCTTTAAAACTTCTTTCGGTACTGAGTTAAATTTCACCAAAAACAACTCCTACTCTTCCGGTCAGCTTCCCGTAGCTAAAAACGGTAATGGCGGCGGCGTGGCCAGCGTAGCTACCACACAGGACATGATGTACCTGCTGGAAAATACCGTATCCTACAACCAGACTTTCCGTAAACACCATCGCATCGATGCGGTAGCCGGTATGACGTTCCAAACTGCCAACACAGAATATGTGCGTGCACAAGGCTCCAAATACCCCACCGACGGCATGGAATACAACAACCTCAATGGCACTGATCAAAGCACGTTTAATATCAACTCGTCTTATTCACAGTTTGCGATTGTATCTTATCTGGGGCGCGTCAACTATGGCTACAAAGACCGCTACCTGTTGACGCTTACCGGCAGGGTAGACGGCTCTTCCCGTTTTGCCGTCAACAACAAATATGCTTTCTTCCCCGCCGTGGCGCTGGCATGGCGCGCCATCGAAGAGCCGTTCATCAAAAACCTGAACGTGTTCTCCAACCTGAAGCTACGCGCCTCTTACGGTAAAGTAGGCAGCCAGGCTATTGCACCTTATGGCTCACTGCCTACCCTCACCGGTTCCCGTTACATACTGGGCAACAATAACAACACGCTCGGTTATGTACAAGGCAACTACGGCAATGCCGATCTCCGCTGGGAAACTACTGGTCAGTACGACCTTGGCATCGAAGCAGGTTTTTTCAACAACCGCCTCACTATCGAAGCAGACTTCTATACCAAACGCACCAACGATCTGCTCAACAATAAACAACTGCCTGAACAAACCGGTTACTCCAGCATCCGCACCAACATTGGCGCTATCCGCAACACCGGCGTAGAACTGATGATCAACACGGTTAACATCGACAGGAAAAACTTCAAGTGGAATACTTCCTTTAACATCGCCCATAACAAAAACAAAGTAGTAGACCTCGGCGGGGTGGATTATATCCTCACGCAAAACGTCACCTACGCCGGCAACGTAAGTCGCCTTACCCTCAACGATGCGGTGGGTACCTTCTGGGGAGCGGACTATTACGGCACCCGTAAAACGCTGGACAAAATACCCGGCGCCGTTTCCCCCAATGCCACGCCCAGGCTGGGCGAAGCGTTGTACGTAGACCGTAATGGCGACGGCAAATTAAGCGTGGACGACTACCATGTGATCGGTGATGCCAATCCCCGCATCTTCGGTGGTATGGCCAACAACCTTACGTACAAACGGTTTACGCTCAACTTTTACATCTCCTATTCCGAAGGCAACCAGATCATGAACATCGCCGACGCCTTCTATAATTCCGGCGATCTCCTGTCCAATCAATATAAAACACTGGTCAACCGCTGGTCTCCACAAAATCCCAACTCCGACATACCGGCTTTTTCAAGGGATTATATTCCGAATACCCGTTGGGTATACGATGGTTCATTCCTGCGCCTGAAGTCACTCACCCTGGGTTATAACATTCCTGCCAAAGCCGTGCATGCACGCTGGTTTCAGAACATCAACGTATACCTATCCGGTTCCAACCTGTTCCTGATCACTTCCTATCCGTACTACGATCCGGAAACCAATGCCTACGGCAGAAGCTCCACCGTACGCGGCTTTGATGCGACCAACTATCCACAAAGCAGGACATATGTAGCGGGCATCAAAATAGATCTTTAATCTCTCCGAAATCAGACAACCAACATGAAAAAGATATATATCCTCTTTAGCGCCTGTGTGTTGCTGGCCTCTTCCTGCGGGAAGCAGCTGGTAGAAGACCCGAAGAGCGCGATCGGTACCAATACTTTTTATTCCAACGACGCAGAAGCCATCCTGGGTGTAAACGGCGTATACTCCTGGCTGGGTACTTCCGGCGCTTTCAAGAGCAGCCTGTGGCGCGCCCTCGACGAAGGCACCGATGTTATCCGCGGCCGTATCTGGGCCAACGATCCCGTACCTACGTACCAGCTTACCTCCTTTAATCCCGGGTATACTTCCGCTATCTGGACCACCATGTACCGCGGTATCAGCAACGCTAACCTGGTAATCGATAAAGTGAGCAATTCAGCCGGCGTCAGCAAAGCGGTGAAAGACCGTGTTATCGGCGAAACCAAATTTCTGCGGTCATTGTATTACTACTATCTCACCAGTCTCTTTGGCGATGTGGTGTATTATGACGAAACCAACTATGCCATCGAAAGCACCCAGAGCCTTCCTCGTGTATCCGCCGCCGGTATCCGGGAGAACCTGATCGCAGCGTTGACAGATGCCGAAAGTAAACTGCCTGCCAAATATTCCGGCGCCGATGTTGGTCGCGCTACCAAAGGCGCTGCACAAACACTGCTGACAAAAATTTACCTCTGGCAAAAGAAATGGGACCTCGCCCAGAAAAAAGCACAGGATATTGTAGACAGCAAGACCTATGTATTACAGGCCAACTATGCCGATGTTTTCACTGAGACCAACGAGTTTGGCCCTGAAATTATTTTTGAGGTAGACTTTGAGCCGATATTGAACGGTCATGACCATTCCGCCTGGTACCAGCCACATAAACAAGTGGGCGTAAGTCCTTTTGTTAGCCGCTCCTGGTATGGCACCTATATTCCGTACACCACTTTCGTGAACACCATCGAGGCCAACGATAAGCGCCGCGCGTCTATTATCGCCACCAGTTACAACAATCAGCCTTTCCTGGTAGATCCTGTAGAGCAGATCAAAGCATGGAGCGGCCCGAAATTCTGGCGGCTCAATACCCAGCAGGACAACGATGGCGGGCTGGACATGTACGTGTTCCGTTATGCTGATGTGTTACTGATGCTGGCCGAAGCCGCCAATGAAAACGGCGATGCAGACAAAGCACTATGGGCCGTCAACGAAGTGCGCAAGCGTGCCTTCGGCGCCACCGGCGCATTCACCGCCGTCCTTGGGCAACAGGAGATGCGTAATTATCTGTTCAGAGAGCGTGCCGTAGAGTTGTATGGAGAAGGACAACGCCGCCTGGACCTGATCCGTTGGGGTAAACTGGTAGCTGCCGTGAAAACAGCCGCCGCCACGGAAGACACGTATATCGCCAACAACATCCAGGATTTCCATATACGGTATCCTATACCAGCCATTGAGATACAGAAAAACCCCAACCTCGCTCCTAACAACGAGGGATATTAAAAAGTAAGCGGCGCCCGGAAACAGGCGCCGCTGCTATTTTCGCACCGTTTGTTTTTCCCCGCCCCGCTCAAAAAACGGCACCTGTTAACTAAAATCCCTATTTTGGCTTTGTGAAATGGAGTTCCAGATGCCAAAACCAAATCGTGATTTCCCGGATGACCAGGGAAAAGAATTATGGGAAAAGATGAAGGTCGAGGGTGATCAGTCTGCCTTTGCAAGTTTTTACCATCACTATGCCAGCCGGCTTCTCCACTTCGCCAGCACCTTGCTGGGTGCGCGGGAGCAGGCAGAAGAAGTGGTGAATGACGTTATGCTCTGGACCTGGAAGAACAGGCACACCCTGCCGGCAGTGGAAAAAGTAAGCGTATATCTCTATACCGCTACCAGGAATACCGCCTATAACTATCTGAAAAAAAATGCACGCAGCACCACCGATCCGTTGGATGATATCCAGCCGGAGCTGTTGCAGTTTTCCCCTTCCCCCGAGCAGTTACATCTTTCCACCGAAGCTGTCAGGAAGATAGAGAAGGCCGTCAATGCCCTGCCCGGCCGTTGCCGCCTTGTCTTTAAACTTATCCGGGAAGATGGCCTGAAATACCGGGAAGTGGCGGAAATACTGGACATCTCCGTCAAAACGGTAGAAGCCCAGATGGCCATCGCCATCAAAAAACTGCACGAGCAATTGCATGATATGACCGTACCTAAAAACAGCTGAAATTTTTTTTAACTCCTTTTAGGGGTTTTTGAATAAACAGGTTGCCTTATACACAGAGGCATCTTTTTGACAGAGCTATCAGAACCAAGGATATGTTGCCTGAAAATATTTGGGAATTAGTGGCCCGGATTCAGTCCGGAGAAGCCTCCGAAGCGGAAGAACAGGAATTGCAGGCCCTTTTGGACCAGCACCCTGAACTGTTTAAAACCATACTGGTTGTCGAAGCACTGCAGCTTACCCCTGAGATGGAAGAGGCAGCAGATGAAATGCGTATGCACAGCTGGCAACAGCTGCAGCCGCATATAGACGACGCGCCCGCCACCTCTCGCACTAACATCCGTCGTTTGTTGATCCGTACCGGTTGGGCCGCAGCCATACTGGTAGCAGGACTGTTATCCTACAACTGGTGGTTGCACAACACCTGGAAAACGTTGGCCACCACCAGCGCCAAAGACAGCCTGCTGCTGCCTGATGGTTCACGCGTATTCCTGAATGCCAACACCACCCTGCGTTATGCGCGCAACTACGGCAAAGGCAGCCGGGAACTGATGCTGGACAACGGAGAAGCCTATTTTGAAGTAGCGCCACAACAGAACAATCCGTTTACCGTACACGCCGCAGCAGTAGACATTAAAGTACTGGGAACAGCCTTTAATGTGCACCGGTCGGCCAACGGACAAGTGGACATCTTCGTCACCAGCGGCAGCGTGAAAGCGGAAAACAAAAGCGGGAAGAGCATGGTGCTGCATGCCGGTGCACAGGTCACCTCGTCAGGCAAAACACCGGACATCAAGCCGGTATCCACCTCCACCGCTAATGTGCTGGCCTGGAAAACCAACCACCTGGTGTTTAACCAGATGCCGCTCAGCGAAGTAGCCGTAGTGCTGGCCAACTACTACCAGTTGGATGTAGTGGTGACAGACAGCGTGGTATCACACAAAGTGCTACAGGCCAATTTTAATAATAAACCACTGGACGAAGTATTGGACGTAATCGGAAAAGCATTAAATGTCAACATTACAAAAAAGCATAAAACACTTGAATTCCATCAGTAAAAAACGCAACCAAAATTACAGCCGAAGCAACGAACAGTGAACAGCTCCTGCTATCCGGCATCAACACCAACAACCATTTTAATCGTCATTTCAAACCATCGCGGATGCACTGAAAAAGCATCCGGTGGAACCTTATTCACCTAAAAAACCAGCTCTAATGAAAAGAGTGCTACTAAGCATGCCACCGCGCCGTCGCGGAGGCAGGAAACTCCTTTGCCTGTTACTGACCGGCTCCCTGCTGGCGTGGCATCACCTGGCGTATGCCGGCGTCACCGCCCGGCAGCAGGACCCCGAAAATCCAAAGGTGTCCCTACATATGACCAGGGCCAGTATAACAGAAGTGATCTCACAGATCGAAAAACAGACACGCCTGTCTTTTGCCTATGATGTCAGCATGCTCCCACCCCGGGAAATCAACCTGAACATCGATGCTCAACCGCTGAAAGAGGTGCTGACCAAACTTTTCCCCACCGACAGGTTTGAGTATACCATCAAGGGTGACCAGGTGATCATCTCTGTACGCAACACCAAAACCACTACCGGCAATGGTAGCAGCAGCAACAGTACGGCACAGGAAAAATTTGTCATCACCGGCAACGTCACCGATGGCACCAATGGACTGCCCGGAGTTACCGTACTGGAAAAAGGTACCCACAACGGCGCCAGCACCGATGAGAACGGCCGTTTCCGCCTTGCAGTAAGTGACAAAAACGCTGTCCTCCTCATCAGCTTCATTGGTTATGAACCACGCGAAGTTGCCGTTAAAGGCAGCGCCAACATACATGTGCAGCTACAAACAGACCAGAAAAAACTGGATGAAGTAGTGGTAACAGCCCTCGGCATCAAGAAAGAGAAAAAAGCCCTTGGTTACGCAGTACAGGAAGTAAAAGGAGAAACAGCCGTGAAAGCCCGCGAACCGAATGCGGTGAACTCTCTGGCCGGTAAAGTGTCTGGCCTGGTGATCACCACGCCTACACGCTTGTTTCAAAATCCGGGCATCTATCTGAGAGGTGTGAAACCGCTGATCGTGGTAGACGGTGTGCCTATCAACTCCGACTCGTGGAACCTCAGTGCGGACGATATTGAATCCTACAGCGTGCTCAAAGGCCCTAACGCCGCAGCCCTCTATGGTTCCCAGGGACAGAACGGCGCTATCCTCATCACCACTAAAAAAGGTACCACCGATAAAAGAGGCATCTCCGTGGAACTGAACTCCAGCACCCAGTTCCAGATGGGCTTCCTCGCCATCCCTACCAAACAGGAAGAATATGGCCCCGGCTCCAACTTCCAGTATGAATATGTAGATGGCATGGGCGGCGGCACCAACGATGCCGATTACGACATCTGGGGGCCTAAATTTGAAGGGCAGCTCATTCCGCAGTATAACAGCCCGATAGACCCGCAGACCGGCAAATTAGTACCTATTCCGTGGCAGCGCCGCGGCCATGACAATCTCCGCAACTTCCTCCGTAAAGGCCTGCTGTCATCCAACAACATCGCTATCTCTGCCAACAATGACAAAGGCAATATGCGTATGTCTGTAACGCAACTGTATCAGAAAGGCGCAGTGCCCAACACCAAACTGGGCGGCACCAACGTAAATTTTTCCGGCACCCTGAACGTCAGCAAAAAAATGACGCTGTCTACCGCTATCAACTATGACAAGCAGTATACGCCTAACTATCCCGATGCCACCTATCAGCCGTCCAGCCCTATCTACACACTGATGTTGTGGAGCGGCGCCGACTATGATATCCGCGATCTCAAAAACTACTGGATGCCTGGTAAAGAAGGCATACAACAACGCAACTTTGAGTCGTATCAATATACCAACCCATACCTCACCGCATACGAAGCGTTGCACGGTTATTACAAAAATGACCTGTACGGCCACATCAAACTGAACTACACCTTCAACGACCACTGGAGCGGCTACTTCCGCACCAACGTCAGCGCTTACGACCTTTCCGAAAACAAACGTTACCCTATCTCCGGCTCTTACCGTTCCGGCGATGGTGGCTATTTCATCAAAGGTGGTTACAATGAATCAGGCGAAACGTACTGGGATAACAATACCGATGTACTGTTGAGCTACAACAATAAAATCGGTAAGGCTTTCGATGTGAAAGCTTCCGCCGGTGGTAACCTCCGCACTGTGAAATACAGCCGCCTGTATGCACATACGAACAACGGTTTGCTGCTGCCGCAACTGTGGACCGTGGACAACAGCGTGGACCCGCCAGGCGCCACCTCCACCAAAAACAGCCGTCAGGTGAAGAGCGCCTATGCCTCTGTGGATTTCTCCTTCCGCGATTATCTCTTCCTGGGGATGACCGGCCGTATGGACCAATCCAGCACCTTACCTGCTAACAAGAACGCCTATTTCTATCCGTCCGTTTCCCTGAGTGCTGTGATGTCAGACATCCTGCACCTGCCGAAAGCTATTTCTTTCTGGAAACTGCGCGCCTCTTATGCCAACGTAGGCGGCGACATGGTGAACGATGATGGCACTGCCAAATACAACCTCTACCCCAGCTACTCCGTAGGCAGCCGCTGGGATGGCAATCCTGCTGAAGTATTTGGTGATATCCTCTACAATCCCAATATCAAACCGGCTTTCAGTAAATCATATGAAGTAGGTACCGATATCCGCCTGCTCAACAACCGCCTCGGTTTTGATGTATCCGTTTACAAAACACTGGACGGCCCACAGATATTCTACCCGACCATCTCTGAAGGATCTGGCTTTAAGACCCGTCAACTGAACGGTCTGGTAACCATGCGCAAAGGCATCGAAATATCATTGAACGCATCGCCTGTCCGCTCCGCGAGCGGCTTCAACTGGGATGTGCTGATCAACTGGTCCACCTACCAAAAGTACCTCAACAAAGTATACGACACACTCAACGTATACAATCGTGTAAAAATCGGCGAACGCATGGACCAGATCTTCATGACTGACTTCCAGCGTACGCCCGACGGCAAGCTGGTATTGGGTTCCAACGGGCAGCCACGCTCCAATTCCTATCTTTCTATGGTGGGATATGCCAACGACAAATGGGTAGCCAGTGTGATCAACACCTTCTCCTATAAAAATCTCTCCCTGAGAATACAGGTCGATGGTCGTTATGGTGGTAAGATCATCAACTACCTCGATCAGAAAATGTGGCAGGGTGGCAACCATCCGCTTTCCGCTAACCAATACCGCCAGGCCGACTGGGACAACCGCAACACCGCTGGCTATAAAGGCACCTATGTACCAGAAGGCATGCAGGTGACCAGTGGCTCCCTGCAGGTAGACGGCGATGGCAACGTGATTTCCGACACCCGTAAGTTTGCTCCCAACACCACCCCGGTGCTGTGGCAAACATGGTCTAAAAACTACTACGGTAATGCCATCACCAACCTGTACGACCGCTCTTACCTGAAAATACGGGAAGTGGTGCTGACCTACAACCTACCATCCACATTGTTGAAACAGGCCAAAATAATCAACAGGGCCAGCATCTCCGTAGTGGGCCGTAACCTGTATTATCTGGCACATAAAGGAGTGAGAGATATCGACGTAGACCAATGGATAGACCAGAATGCAGGACTGGAAATGCCTTCCACCCGCAGTGTAGGTTTCAACATCAACCTTGTTTTCTAAAAAATCAGACATGAACCGTACAACCAGAAATATATTAGCCGCCTGCCTGCTGCCACTGGCCATGACAGGCTGTAAAAACTTTGACGACCTGCGGGTAAACCCTAACGTGTCTGTGGTAGGTACACCCAAACTATTGCTGACAGGGCTGGAAATGGATATGATCGGCGGACAGGGCTCCGCTAAAGGTGGCTTCAGCTCCGGCAGTGACCTTAGTGGCGATATGAGCAACAGTCCGTGGAACTATACCCATATGAGCAATCAGTTCCTCGTACTCGGCCACGACTACTACGGCAGCCAGGACTACTCCTGGGATAACGGCGCCAGCTACTATGGCAGTCTCCGTAACGCCGCGCAGCTGGACATCGAAGCCGCCAAACAGGGCGCCGCGCTGGCTGCACCTTATTATGCCGTTAATAAGTTCATCCGCACGTTCTACTTCCTGTCCATGACTTCGCAGATGGGCGACATCCCCATGTCAGAAGCCATCAAAGGCGCTACCGACGGTATTTACGCCCCCCGCTACGATGCACAGAAAGACGTGTTCCTGCAATGTTTCAAATGGATGGAAGAAGCCAACGACTCCCTTGCAGCAATCACACAACGTAACGCCAAAGCTACCGTTGACGGTGATATCTTCTACGCCGGCAACCTGCTGAAATGGAGAAAAGCCATCAACACCTGCTATCTGCGCGAGCTGATGAACCTGAGCATCAAAGAGAATGATCCTTCTCTCGACCTGAAAGGACGCTTTAACCGTATCATCAACAACCCGGAAAAATATCCGCTGATACTGGAGAATGCGGACAACCTGCAGATGAACTACAACGCCACGCAGAAAAGCAACAACTATCCGTTGTACCCGATGGAAGTAGGTATCCTCTCGGCCAAAAGAAACGCGCTCGGCAGTACTTATATCAACATCCTCGATTCCCTGCGCGATCCGCGTGTGTTCATCGTGGCCGCTCCTGCCGATTCACTGCCCGCCGTTCCCGGCAATCCTTTTGCCCGTTACAAAGGCGCCAATACCGGCGATCGTCAGGACCAGATCTATATCGATATCAACAAAGGCAAATACAGCACGTTCAATATCAGCTATTGGCTGAGCAGTCCTGCCGGTGTGCCCAATATCCAGCTGGGCGCGGCTGAAACACATTTCCTGATCGCTGAAGCCATCACCCGTGGCTGGATTGGCGGCGACGCTGCCCAGCACTACAAAGACGGCATCACCGCCTCTATGAAGTTCTATGGCGTCAGCGATGCAGATATCGCCACGTTCCTCGCGCAACCGCTCCTGCAATATGCCGGCAACAACGATGCAGGCCTGAAGCAGATACTCACACAGAAATATGTGGCCTTCTTCAATAACGCCGGGTGGCAGGCTTATTACAACTACCGTCGTACAGGCGTCCCCGTATTTTCAGTAGGCCCGTCTAACCAGAACGGTGGAAAAATACCTACACGGTTCATCTATCCCCAGTCGGAATACCAGAACAACAAAGCCAATCTCCAGGATGCCCTTAAGCGGCAGTTTGGCGGGTCTGATACCCGAAATGATGTGATGTGGATGCTGAAGCCATAAAAATAAACAGGGGACGTCTCAAAAATAAATGAGACGCTCAAAAGGAAAGGAGCTGCCTCAAATTACTTTTGAGACAGCTCCTTTACATTAAATCAGTATTCTATTATTATCAGGGCAGAGGGGTGAATTTAAATTCGTGAATGATCACTTCATATGACTGGCCATTGACAGGCGCGGCACCGTTCATCAACCAGAGGTTCATGAGTATGGGCATATTCAGTGCCGACAGTTTAATATCTGAAGACGTGAATTTTTTCCTGGCAATAGTGCTGCCCGCATCGTAGTGCCCGTGCTGGCTTTCATACACGATACTATCTGTCCTGTAACGCGTGAACCGATGCGTGCTGTAGGTACCGTTCATCGCAATATTGGGTGATTCCCAGTGAACATTATTGTAACGTACACCGGATTGCGCTGGATAAACCGTGTAATTGAACTGCCCTGCAGAGGGATTACCCCAGCGGGAAAGTTCTATATCCTGTTCGTCGTAACCATCCTGTCCGGAGTAGTTAAACAGTCCCAATACTATGTTCCTGTCAATAATGTTCAGATCACATTCAATTTTCCACTGGTAGGTACCATAACCAAAGTTGTTGTTGCTGGTCACCTCGGCGCAGCTCCAGCGCCCCTGCGCATCTTTCTGCATTTTAAGATGAAGGTGGCCGTTTGCATCCAGCCACGCATTATTGCTGTTCCAGTAATTAGGCCCCGGACCCTGGGTGCCGGAGGAGGTAGAACGCACTGTCCACGTATAGCCGCTGAAGTTAATGGTGCTTGCTATCAAAGTGGTAGCGGGTTTATCGTCAGGCAGCCTTTTAGCGGAGGCGTTATCTTCCGGTTTGATCATACTTTTCTGACAGGATGCAAACAGTATAGCACTCAGTGCTATAATTGCAATGCTTTTGGTTGAAGTTGAAAAATGGTTTTTCATTCGGATATATTTTTACAGGATGAAAAAATACTTGTCAACGGTAGGATTACCCTCATAAAGGATGCCCTCTTAACGTGGATCTTCAGTGTCTTTGATTACGATCGAACTGGTTATTATCAACACCAAACCTATCGATTAACATACCTACTAAAACGGCACCACCGAAATCGCCTTATACAACTTCGCAGGATCGTAGATCACGCCGTTTTTAATGACCAGTTTCGTTTTCCGGACATTGCTGATATTTTTCACCGGGTCTCCTGCCACCAGCACCATATCTGCTGTTTTCCCCACTTTGATACTTCCCAGGTCTTTACTTTTGCCGGTATATTCCGCAGTCCCAAAAGTAGCCAGCTGCAGCACCTTCTCTGCCGGGATACCCGCTTTAACATAAAGCTCCAGTTCCCGCTGATAGTCAAATCCCGCCGCACCATCTGTACCGGCAACAATCCGGATACCGTTGTCATATAACAGTTTGGTCAGTTTCAAAAAGGCGCCGAATGACTGAATATAGGTGGAGTCCATTCCCGGCGGAACGGGTATGCCCTGGCCTCCCGCACGCATGCTGCGTTGTATCTGTACCGGGAAATGTGTGATGATATCTTTGTTTTTTTCTTCCAGTACGCCGTCCCTGCCGGTCAGCATCGGCTCAAATGCCACCAGCGTAGGATCAGAGGCGATATTCCGGGCTTTCATCAGGGCGATGAACTGTTTCACCTGCGGACTGTTCAAATCCAGTGAAGCGGCCCTTTGCGCCGGAATAGCAAACCGTTGCGGGGTACGGGTATCGATCGTATCACCGAAGAAGTTAAGCAGGAGCATGTTCATATGCGTCACTTCATTATAACCGGCTTCTATGGCCTGCGCGGCTGTCATGAAAGCAGGGATATGACCGCATACACGCATATGATATTTCTTCGCTTCTGCTATCAGCGGTTTTAACCACTCCGGTTTGATAGAGCTGTAAAATTTGATCTGGTCGTAGCCTTTGTCGGCAAACATGCGGATAAACTGTTTGCCTTCTTCCACATTGTGAATCAACATGCCGGTAGGTGCTGCCATCGGCCCGGCGCCGTCAATCAGACCGCTGATGACTTCCAGATGTGGCCCTATCAGTTCTCCGTTATCAATTTCTTTTCTCAGTGTAAGCAATGTGGTATCATTACCCATGTCCCGTACATGCGTCACTCCCGCGGCAACGTGCATGATATCCTCAGGGCCATCCCCCAGGTGCACATGCATATCCCAGAAACCAGGCAACAGCGTCTGACCACTTCCATCCACTATCCTGTCAGCCTTTGCGGTGAGTCGTTTTCCGACAGACACTGCTTTGATTTTTCCCGCACCTATCAACACATCGGTATGTGGCAAAAGGGCAGCTTTCTCAGCATCAAACAGCGTTACATCACGGATCAGAATATCGCCGGCCACTCTTTCCGGCAACTCTCTCGCCAACTTGTTATCCTGCTGCCGTTCAATCTTTTTCTGCACCGCCAGCAATTCCTTTACATAAGGTTCATAACCCTTACGGACCATTGAAAACCAGTCACCGATATAGCCGAAGCCGTTATCCTGTTCATCTATCCATACATATCCCGGTGTGAAAGATATCCCGGAAACCTTGCATAACTGCAGGTTCCGGTCGCCCACTTTGTGCTCCAACACTATTTCCAGCGAGGCTTCACCAAACGGCAATAATTTTATTTTATGATGACTGGCTTTCAGCGCCTTGATCATGTTTCCGCCCTCTCCATTCATGCATATATAATATGCTTTTCCGGAAACAGGTTTAGTTTCATTCTCAGCGGCATTCTTCCATTTCGCTATACCGTCTGTCAGCGAAAAATCTTCCGATACTGGCTTTTTGTAATAGTCTTTCCCTACTGCATGGATATAAGTAGGAAATCCGTCATTATCCTGATGGTAGATGGTATGCAGGCTGTCACCCCTGCCGCGGTCGTTATATTGGTACCAGGATTCAAAAGTGCCGGGCGACGTTTCAATCACCTTCTTTTCACCTTTGATATTTCCTGTTAAAATGAGAGAGTATCTGATCGTATCACGCTGCTGCGCAAACGTACATACAGGTGCGCTGAAAACCAATAGCAGCAGTGTTCTGAAGATGGCATTACCGGGTAACATAAGAGGTAGTCATTTTGGTTGAAAAGAATAAAGTAAATATAAGGAATATTTACATGCTTTATTCCTTTCACCATTACCATCTTATCCAGATGCCCACTACTTCTTATCCAACGGATAAATTTCTTTTTTACCGGCGGGTACCTTTCCAGGCTGCACTGGCAGCTGTACCTGCCGCAGGGCGTGTACCCGTTCCTGTTACTACCACCAGCTGTAGATAGTCAACTGGAGCGTTTTCCGCTTCGCCACGGGAAGCCTTGACGTAAACGGTATGATTATCTTTCCAATACAGTTCCTTTTCCAGCCAACCATACGGTTGCAGAAAAGCTTTTCTTATGACATTGTTTTCAACCGTATAGATACTAATATCCTGTGTTGGAGGAGGAATATGCTCATACTCTTCGTACGGATTGGACTTACTGCATAATACCAATCTCCCATCCGGCGATACCATGGGGATATTACTCAGTGTGTCCTGCTTTCCGGTGGTTTTATCGATGGCGAGGCAATAACCGTGTTCGTACCCGTTCACCCTCACCAGGTATTTGTTCAATGGTTTTAGATACCCTGCATACTGATAGTCCAACCGGTCTTCGTCATGTGGTACGCCCGCATTATTCTTCAACACTACCTTTCCACCATCTGTGGTGACGGTTATCTGACCATTTACGACCGGGAACTTTAGTGAATCACGTTCTATCTGGTTATGGTAAGCGCTCTTGTACTGTTCAAATTCCTGTTGGGTAATACTGGTCACTTCAACCGTCAGCTGTTTAGCGGCAGGAGCCGCAATAACAGCCGCGCTGTCGGTCTTCACGGTTATTGCCGTGCTGTCAGTAGCGGCCTTATTTTGCACTGCTCCGTTACAGGCATACAGGAAAATGAATAGCGATAGTAACTTTCTCATTCTTTGATTTCTTCGTAACGATCACCCTGTCTGATCTTACAAAACGTTTATTCTACCCGCAGCATCTATCTTGTATTGCTTCTGCAGTGTTCCTTTTTCCTCATTATTGGATGCCTTATAAAGGCTGATTAACAAATTCTGATCGATAGAAAAATATAATAAGGCATTTTCCTCTACCTGCCCAACCAACATCTTGGAAATAAACTGATCGTTACTGGAGATAGTGATCAGATAATACTGTTCTACGTCCCCTTTATAGGTAACCAAAAATGCCTTGATACCATTATCCACTACGGGAAGTTTAAAATAATCTTCAGGGTCTCTGTTTATCTGTTGTTTCAATATCTGCTGCAAGGTATTATTTTGGTTCACCGGATAAGAAGGGTAGTCCACCCCGCATTGCTGCGCATTACCAGGATAAACACAGGTTTTATAGTACCCTTTAAAGTCAAATGGCAGCTTCACAGGTATTTCTGTCTCAGTAGCAGCTTTACTCACAGACGACTGTCTACCTGATTCCGCTTGGACAGCCTGCGTCTTTCTCCAGTCCTCCAATGGAACAATGTTGCCAGCAACCGGTTCCCATACCCGGATATTATTACAATCCCCTTTTTCTACATAAAAAATGAAATAATTTTCTCTTCTGATACTACTTTCATAGCCCACTTCGATTTTGTAATAATATTTATGGTCAATCGTATCCACATGGGTGATATAAGATACTCCATGGGTGTGGTTGGAGATGGAATCAATCTGTTTTTGTGCCTCTTTTACCTCCGGCAGCGCAGCAATTTTCTTCAGTGTTTCTTCCTCTGTGCTACAGGCAGGCACACCGACTATACCAGTGGTATCTGCAGATGGTGTTTTGTTTTCTCGTTGGCTGTTTCCACAGGATATACAACAGATAAGCAGTATCAGTGCTAAATACTTCATAGTTGTTATTTTATTTTATCCAATAACTTTAGATCGTTTTCCAGTTCTGCTTTTTGTGCAGCATAGCTGGCACATTTCAATTTACAGTTGATCCACTTTCTGTAGTCGCTGATGACTCCGGGAAGTATGCTTTTCAGCGCTGCAACATACTTTTTATCTGTGGCAAATGCGCCTAATCGTCCCTCTGCCTGTAAACCTACTATAAAATCTTCGAAATCCATACTATCATCCGTGAGGGCCTTGTAAGCCTGGGGCCAGTTCCTTTGTAACTGAACGATATAGGCTTCAAATCCCTTTTCAACAGTAGAAAATTTACCAAAATTCTGTTCCATTGCCTGAGGGCCGTTTCCAAAATCTTCATGGGTTAAATAAGTAACGTACCCTTCATCTCCTTTACTTTTCAGGTTCATCGGATTGTTGCCCGGTGGAATACTGAAACCATTTTCCTGCCGGCGCTGACAAATCATATAAAAGATCTTGAATTTATTGGCACTGGAAAATTTCTGTAACGCAGAGATGGCATATCCGCCAAATTCCTCGTAGAAATCCAACCTCTCTTTATCCAGTGCTTTACAAGTATTGCATACCACCTTAGCTGACGACTGTGGCTTAGGCTCGCCCATACAGGCGCAGGTATTGCTGAATCCTGACTCCCGGGCCAGATCTACAATCTTTTTGCCCAGTACATCGGCCTGTTTTTTCACAAAAAATTCATCAGCGAGATACTTCTCTTCATATTTCCTTACGTCCATATGTACCCAGGAAGTCGCTCCGTCCGACGTTCTTTCCAAGGAAAATTTATTACTATTGTCCCAGCCCATCTGTGCGTCCAGGTATTTTACAAATACCTCACTTCTTACCTTGTCCATATCCGATGAGCTGCCCGTCACTTTACCATTCTTATTAAAATGGATATCCACCGCCTTACCCATATGATTGGTCGTGTTACGGCCTTTGTATTCATTATGCGCCCAGCAACGATAACCAGCAGAGATGGAATTATATGTGAAGACTGACCTTTTCTCTGCATAGAAAGTTGCTGCACTCACTCCCCAGAGTAAGCTCCGGTGGATGCCTGGATATTCATATTTGTAATTGGATTCATCAGGGCGCTTGGGATTTAGGTACTCCCCCTTAAACTGCCCTTTACCGAAACCAGAACATTTATGTTCAATGCTTTTCACGCCATTGCACAAACAAATATAATTTTTCAGGTCCTGTATATATTTCACACAAAATTCATCGATGGCTTTAAGCGTGTTACCACATATTTTTCCGGTAGGCGCTACTTCCATATAGTCCTGCTGAAACTGTCTGACCGCTTTTTCTGTCCTGACGGTAAATACATCTTCCGGTATAGCGCCGCCAAAACCGGCAAGCCGGATATTAATTTCCCGGATAAGTGGCCCTTTATCATTCAGTTTAATACAATATTTTCCTTTACAACTCACAGCAATACTCTCCAATGGCTCTCCGAGCACCGTCGGCGCTATCGGTCTGGTGGCGTTGTTCAGCCTATCAGCCATCGCTGCGGATAATTTGATATGATGGTAGAAATTTACATCAGATGGATTATATGCGTTGGCATCGGCCACCTTTTCGGGGTACATATAATTGTCCGTTTTTTCATTCTTCAGCACCACATAAAAATTGCGCAGTCCATTATCCTGCACAGCCACACCTGTCCTCAATTTGGAGGTATCCAGGTCAACAGGCAGTGTTTCGTTGTCTCTCACCTTGAACTTCGTGTTCTGCACCAGTTTATCTTCTGCCTTATATTTGTTTTCCCACAACTGGAATACCAATTCTTCTCCCGCCAGATTTTTGGTTTGTATATGGATTCTTATTTTCTCGCCATAAGGGTACACTTTATATGCCGGGTAGTTAGTACTGTCAAGGAATGACACACTAACGATCTCCGGTTTTTTGTTGATATAAATAAAATTACCTTTTTCATTTTCCGTGAGATGGCTGGGCTTTGCCGGGAACCAGAACTTCTTCCCATCGGAAATAATGGTCTTCATCCCCTGAAACCGCATTCCGTCGGGCTTTTGTAGCACACCAAAGAGAACCCTGTAATAATCACCCTGCCACCACAGCGCCTGCAATTTTTCTTTCAGGTCATTGGTCTTAACATCCAGCCGGGCCTCTCCTTTGGCGTCGAAAGCAACATTGCCCAGGTCTTTGATGTAGTTGATATCATCCTCTCCATCGTATTCCAGTACGTGGAGGTTCACCGACACACCCGCGGATTGGGGACTGACGATCAGCGCTTTGATAGTTTCATTCCAGCCGGCTTTAGTTTTATACTTGTTTTCCGCATCTGTAAAACACCAGCGGGTCACCTCCGCCAGGTCAGCATTGATATCGAGTTTTTTGGAAGATCCCCGCAGTTGGGCTGTCACCACGAACTTCCCTTTAGCAGGTGCATAGATACCCTCCCGGGTAGTACTGTTTCCTCCGGCGGGCGTCCAGGAAACAGGACCGTCCAGTTGCGGCTGATAGGGCATCAACAAATCGGCGATCAGCGTATAACGTTTGCCTACCACCCATTGGGTCTCTCCGTTTTTGACCCGGATGGCAGTTATCTCATTTTGTTTTACCTCAAAACACCAGTCATCTTCAGATTTAGCGGCACCGGCGGTGGCCTTGCCTTTCTTACTGTCCCAGGCGTCAGCATGGGACACATAAGCCTCCACCACATAACTGCCGGGAACAGCGAAATAGGTGCTACCATCCAGTGACAGCGAAGCGCCGCTCCCTACCACCTTACCATTGAGCTGCCATTTGATGGCCGCCTGTTCAAAGTCCTGTGCCGGCGTGGCATAGGACATCTTACTCACTTTAAAGCTCATGGTAGTACCCGGACGGACAACATGCGTACCCTGATCATTCGTCACACTCACCACACTGTTTGCTTCCGACACCATCTCTTTACTTATCTCCTGTGGAGCGCCTTCTTCTGTGGCTGGCAGCATAGTAGCCGTCACCGTATAAGTAGCGGCGGTATTGGCCGGCGTGAAGGTAATCGTATCTGTACCAGGATCTGTAGGCCCCGCAATCATATTGCCCGCAGCATCGGTCACCTTCATGAATACACGTTTCTTTTCTTCATCCGTGGCTGGCGACATCTCATATTTTGCACTGATAGTAACGGGAACACCCCTACGCACGCGGTATTGCTCAGGTTTGGCATTCTTCCCGGGCAAACCGGGAATAACACGCCCCATCCCAGCGCCCAGCTCCAGCTCTTCTTTCAGCTGGTTGTTCACCACGGAAACATCAATGGCGCAACGGACATCGTCCTGCGCTTCCGGGTTACCGAAAGCCATCACGCGGTAGCTGCCTGTTTCATCGAAGTTCATACTGAATGACGGGCCTACCTCTTCAAATACCTGTGAGCTGCCGCCGGACACTTTCCATCCCACCTTATCTTTATCTGCCTTAGCAGCGTTATAATAACTGACCACTTCAAATTTCAGTGATTCATTGGGCCTTGTCCGCAGCACCGGCACCGGCGCCGATTTTCCGGAAGCACTCATCAGCTCGGGGGGAATGCGTTTCTCCAGTTTTACCTTGATCTGTTTTACCTGTGGCTTTTCTTTTTTGGTATCGGGCTTGGGGGCCATCGGGTTCAGGACTGACAGGCTTTCCACTTCCACTTTATCGAAGTGTGCCTGTGATACGGCCGCTTGCTGTCCGTGATGCTCAATGGTGATGGAGCCGGGCCCGCCGGTGGCGCAGGCAGCGGTACTGTCTTCCGTCAGGATTTTCCCACCATTGGTAAGGGTTACCTTCTGGTAAAAATCTTTCCATGCGGTAACGCCGGGGCTACAGGCGCCTTTCGTGATGGAGCAGTTGCCAAAAGTTCCGGCCTCAAATGGTTTACCTATATCTTTGGTGCTGGCAATAGCTTTTGAGTTACCATCGTTGTCGTTGATATAATCCTTCTCATTGCCGGTTACTTTCAGTTTGTCGATGGAGCTTCCAAACTTACAACGGCATGTGGCTCCCTGTACCACAAAATGTTTATCAGCCATGTTACTACCTGATTAATTACAAACAATTTTATTTCGTGTTGACAGTATGTTCTTCCAGACAAACAATACTGACGGATATCTGATGATGTTGACCGCCTTCGTTTATTTCCCATTTCCCCTTCAACTGCTGTACGTAATTACGTGTAGGCGTCAGGGTACAGGTGACATCAATAAGGCCGCGGCTATATGCCGGCGGGGCGCTGGCAGACAAAATACCTTTCTGTATAATTACATCCGGCGTACTGCCGAAAGGTGTTCTTTCCTGTTGAATGTCAAATGCAACCGGGGCGGAGAAAGGAATCACCGGGTATTCCATCTCCCGTTGTGTTTTATAATTGGCAAACAACAAGGGGAAATACATACCCAGGAAAATATCTCCTGACAATGCCTTCCGGAAAACCTCCGCGTCGCGCAGCGTGGCGTCTGTATGTTGTATATAGGATTCCGCGATTTCTCCGGTGTAGTACTGTTCCAGCTTTTCCTTTTTGGCTGCCCACCGTTGCAATATCTCCGCATAGTTGGCTACGGCGGCAATGCGGCCGCCATTTTCCAGTTTCACCTGCAGGGGATATACCACGCTGCCGCATTGGGCTGCCAGGTCTCCGGCCATATAATCATCCGCCGGCGAACCGTTGATCAGTATATCCGTTCGCGTGATACTGAAAAAGACTTGCGATGTGTCTTTCGGATTATTCATCCGCTGTACGGTAGTATTGTATCGGACCGTTTGCGGCTGCGCTGTTTCAAAGACAATGGTAACGGTATGGATACAGGGAGGCTGGGCTGGCGTCAGTTGCCAGGTTGGGCTATCAGCCAATGGTTTTTTAAAAGAGAAAAAGGCCATACTTTTTTAAGTATTAATGACCGATATGGTTATTGGAAGAACCTTCCAGTTCTTCGGGTTTGAAAGTAAAGTTGTAATCCCTGGATAAGTCGCTATATGAAAAGTTCACATCATACTCCGGGAACTTCGGACTTTTATCCACTACATTGAAATAGGCATGGCGTGCTATTTTAAACGCTTCCAGCCTGAGACTGTCCTGCTTGAGACTATCTGTTTCCAGTCCAGCCGGGCTTTTATCAAACGTCATGATAATGGCATATTCAGTCTTCCGGGAAGTATCACTGATAAAATATTTGGGGTCCCTCCAAATACGTCGGGAGTGATAAACTGTACGTAGTGAATCAAAATAGGTCTTCTCTGCGGGGCGTAACTCACCATCTCCGGGTGTTGTAACCCACATTACAATGAAAAAACCATAATAACACACTATGGCGATAATTGCCAGTATTGCCGCTGCAACGAGGATGAGCACTTTTTGTTTTTTGCGAAGGGCCATTATTCCATTTTTAAATAAAACAACCGGATATCCATCATCCAATTAATACCAACTTACATAATCATTTCCCTGATAATGTTTGTAAACACCATCTTTTTTCCTCAGCTGCCGGAACTGTGTGCCCTTTTTAACACCGGAAGCATGAAACAGCTTCTTTTTCGTACTCGTCGTGGCAAAGCCACCGCCACCAAGGCTAGGCACCGATTCCGTCACTTCTATCTCTCCTGCGTAAGTTAACTGTATGCCTTCCAGATCTTCCAACCAGTCCCAGACATACGCTTCCGTTTTCGTATACATATGCCCGTATTCGTCGTTGGACGGATTTTTCACCTGGCCGGCAAACTGAATGCCTTTTATGAAAAGGCCATCATTCATATTTTTAAATGTCAGTACCGGGTCAATAGATATATCAAGCTGGAAAGTGCAGGCGGGGAAAGTTGCGGAGAAGTTGTTCACATCTGCGGGAGAGAAGTGAACGACTTTCTTCACTTTTACGCCTTTCTCTTTCAGTACAGATGCAATCCCTTCTGCGTAGGCGGCGCCCATACTGTGCGACACAATGAACACCGGTGTCAGGAACTGATCGTCAGCACCTTTCTCTTTAAAAATAAGTTGATAAAAAGTGGACTTGGGATTATTAAATCTGTCGAGGGCAATTTTTTTCCCTTCATTAAACCGCAGGCTGCCGGAAGAAAACATGGTATTGGACCCATTGATAAAAAGCCGCTTCTGGGCTTTAAAGTATTTTTGCCCGGCCTGTACAAATTTATTCGCCCAATATTGCTGGCCGGAATCACCACCGGCATATGGCAGGTCTTTGTTCCAATAACCGTTCACAAAGAGTATCACCGGCTCCGTTTCTGCTACAGTAGCACCTACACTGACTGATTTCACCGGCCGCTGGAAATAGGCAAATATCTTAGTCTGCTGTACCTGCGTATGTGCGTTGACTTTATACTGGATCTGCACCGTCCCGTCTTTGATGGTCCCTCCGGTGTGGATATGTGCAATAGGCTCATCATCCAGTTGTTTCGACCACTGCACCTGCTGGAGCTCCTTATCAGTAGGTTTGCGGCTGAATTGTGACGCTTTAAAAGTGTACCATTTTTCTTTGTACATGACAGTCACCAGTTTACCGTCTTCATCAAACGGGCCTTCCACTTTTTTCACCAGCAGCGTGTTTTTCTGCGTGGCTTCGTAGGTACCGAAGCGGACACCAGACTCCTGGCCGTGCATTTTTACGTGTTTGGCGGCGTTAAGTGTGGTTTCCGCACTGCTGTTCCAGCGCACGCCTTCGCCGTTTTCTGTATATTTTTTGGAGATCAGGATGATGTTCCCTGAATTTTTCTCTCCCATTGGTTTTCAATTTAAAGATGGTGGATGGGATATCAGAACAATTTTGATTTCTCTGCGCTTTTCACCTCTACCGATTTACCGGAATTAAAGGTCATCTCATCTTTTGAACTTTCTACTTTTATCTGTTCCGCTGTTTTTTCGATTTTCTTCGCCTGTACGTCCATCCCTTCCATGGCTATTTTGGTGATATTGGTGGCAGTGAGTTTATAATCATTCACGGAGAATTGGTTCATGGAATCACCGGCATTGTGGAGGATGTTCATGCCGGCGATCTGGCTCATGTTCATACCGGCTACATGCGTCATATTGGTGCCGGCGTTTACATCTACCCGTTCCCTGGCATCCATGATGATGTTGCGGGCATTGATCTTAATATTTTCGGGGGCTGTAATGGTGATGTTCCTGCCGTTGGTGTCCAGTACCACAATATTACCGCCTTTATCGAGGATGGTGATGCTTTCCTGTCCGGTGGTATCATCCAGCCGGATGGTATGGCCGCTGCGTGTTTTGATGACTTTGATATTGTTCTGTGCGTCGCCGTATCCCGTTTTGGCGTTACCGTTATAGGCCGCCGCGATGGCATAGGGCGCTTCTGCGTTGCCGTTTTCGAAGTCCACCCACACTTCCTCCCCCACCTCTGGGATGAAGTAAAATCCTTTATCGGCGCCGCCATGAGGCTGCATGAGGCGTATCCAGGGTGTCTGTCCCTTCTGCCAGTTGAACCGCACCCTGATGCGGCCCAGGCCTTTAGGATCGTAGTTGTCTGTCACCACAGCGCTCTGGGCTTCACAATAAGGCACATGTCCCAGTTCCAGGTCAGGGGCCGCTGCGGAAGCAGGGATGCCTTCAAACAGGTTGTAATAGTCACCATTGCCGTTGCAATGATGCTCCAGCGAAGTGATCATAAACTCGCCATGCGTAGCGTTAGACAGCACGCTTTCCTGTATTTCGATGATGTCTCCCAGCCGCAGACTGGTGTTTTTGCTGCGTCCTTTGATACGCACCATCTGGGCCATCCGCGCTTTTTTACGGCGCAGGGTAAGCTCATCCATTTCTGCTTTGGCGTTGCTGGTAAACGCAAATGGTATTTTATACAGCGAAGCCTGGTGAAACAGTTTTTCGCTCAGTGACTGTGCATGTTCTGTATAGGGATCAGTTTTACCCGCGGTTTTTTGCTGGGTACCGTCTTCCACTATCTGATACTGGCGATAGTCGTACCCGTTAGTAGCCTGGTTATTGGGTTTTATCTGCAATTCCAGGTCGAAGCTGATCAGGTCCACCTGGTGCACCAGCGTAGTTTTCTGCGGCGTATACTGCCCGAAGATCAGCTGTTGGCCGTTGTAGAAGAACCATTCACCATATCGTTGTGACAGGCGGTGCAGGAAATCAAACCCCGTTTCCTTGTACTGTACAATGTATTTCAGCTGCCTGCTGGCGGCGGGTTTCACTTCCGGGCGGCTGGCAAAAGGATTACAGGCTTTCAGTACGGTATTAACGATGGCAGCAAGGTCCTGTTGCTCATAAGCGCGGATGTGCGGGTCTGCATCCAATAAAACGGATGGGCCGCTGCCTTTGAAGACACAGCTGCCGTTGGTACCGTCATCTTCCTTTCCGGCGCTGACCGCGGTAATAATGCCGTTAAACAGCATCGGACGGAAACCTCCGGCTGCTTCCACCGGCTGGACGGAAATACGGATCTCTTTGCCTAACAGGGACTTCCCCGCTGAAATAGGGTTGTTGCCTGACTTGGAAAGCCATTCATATCCTATTTTCAATTCAAAGTGGTGATGCCCGGAAATAGTCTGTTCAAGGCGAAAAGAGTGGAACTGCCGGAATTGTTCTTCTTCAATAGATACGGTGGTAATGGTATACAAGGCCATAAAAAGCGGTTTGATATGGTATAGCTCCCTCCCTGACAAGGATTAACGGTTTAAAGGGCAAGCAGGGTTAAGCTAACAAACAGAACCTTAAGTTAAGGAAATTATAGGAAACCAACATGCACCCCCTGAAATTTATTATACAGATAACAAAACTTTTGCCCTGCGTGCTGATTTTTATAAAAAAGATTTTTTATTTTTTGAAATCGATTTACTGCTGACATAAGGTTGTCATCTCCCAATTAGAACTTTGTTTCATTAAATACAAAATACTATGAAACAAGTCGTTCTGTTATTCACTGTCACTGTTTTAGCCATAACCGCATTTTCACAACCTACAATAAACGACCGTATGTTTACCGTAAAACCTTTCAAAATTGACGTACAACAAACTGTACTGGACGATCTTAACAACCGCCTCCGCCAAACCCGCTGGCCTGACGCCCCGGAAAACATTGGCTGGCAATATGGTACGGACTCCATATTTCTTCAAAGCCTGGTAACGTACTGGCAAAACGGTTACGACTGGCGCAAGCAGGAAGCTGCCCTCAACAAATTCCCTCAGTTTACCGTGGAAATAGATGGCGTTACCATTCATTTCCTGCACATCAAAAGTGCCAATGCCCATGCAAAACCCCTGCTGCTGGTGCACGGCTGGCCTGACTGTTTCTATCGTTTCCACAAAGTCATTCCGTTGTTAACAAAAGACTATGATCTCGTCATCCCTTCTATTCCCGGTTTCGGTTTCTCCGGTCGTGTAGCCATGACCGATGACGGCTCCGCCAAAGTATTTGCCACCCTAATGAAGGATGTGCTCGGTTATCAAACATTCTTCGCCGCCGGTGGAGACGTAGGCAGCGGTATCGTCAAATCACTCGCCAACCTGTATCCTGAAAACGTAGCAGCCATCCATCTCACAGACGTGGGGTATCCTAACGGTACTGAAGATTGGAGCACCATGTCCCCGGCAGAACAGGCATTCGGGCAGTTTATACAGCAATGGTGGTTCAAAGAAGGCGCCTATGCCATGTTGCACGCCACCAAACCACAAACGCAGGCATATGGCCTGAACGACTCACCTGCAGGCCTGGCTTCCTGGATCATCGAAAAATTCAACACCTGGCGTACACCCGGCGGCGTTATAGAAGATCACTTCAGCAAAGACGAGCTGCTAACCAACGTGATGATCTACTGGGTCAGCCAAACCATCAATTCTTCCATGCGTACCTACGCTGTAGGAAGCTTTCAACAGCTGGCTTCAAGCCAAAAAGTAAACACGCCCACCGGTGTGGCGGTGTTCTCCGGCGACGCACCCACCCCAAAAGAATGGGCAGAGAGAAAAGTGAATGTAAAGCGGTTTACGGTGATAGAAAAAGGTGGTCACTTTGCAGCACTGGAAGCGCCGGAAATATGGGCGGGAGAAGTGGATACGTTTTTTAAAAGTGTGAAGTAAAACTAAAAAGGCTGGCTGAAAATATTTTCAGCCAGCCTCAAAGACCTTCTTACAACTTGAGTTATTGTGGATATAATATCTGTGTTGCCTTGATATCTCCAGCTGTAAATCCATTCCAGGGAAGTACAGTTGAATTCATCACAGAATTTGGATCTGTGGTAGGAGTTCCGGGTATTAATGTACCAGTGGTCTGGTTGGTATGGTGGAACCCAATCGTATGGCCAAATTCATGGGTGATGGCAAACAGTTGCTGACTGGCAGAAAGGGTATTGTATTTGGAATTAATTTCAACAGTTACCCCTGGTTTGCTATCTGATCCTGGCAGATAGGCCCTTGCGATCCAGTTTGAATTTTCATACCCCATAAAGACGCGGGTATTGGCGCTCGCCTGGTTGGTGACAATAGACATGCCCAAACGGGTGCCATTCACGGCATTCCAATTGTTCACTGCTCCTTCGATCGCAGTCCTCCACACGGTAGGTACGGCAGGATCGATATAAAACTTGATATTGGTATTATAGGCATTCCCTACAATGTAGGTACCTCTTCGTTGTTCTGTTTGCGGTACGCCAGACTTTTGTTCTGCTTTCCAATCGGCAACACGTTTTTTGAGTTCAGGAATAGTGATAACAATATCACCTTCAATAACAACACGGTCTTTATCAAAGACAATGTGTTGCTGATCAAATCCCTGATTTACCAGGTAGTTTGTCATCTCTTCTTTTGCATTGGGAACCGGTGACGGGTCTTTCAGGTCTTTGTCGTTCTTTGAACAGGAAAAAAAGAGGGTCGTTAAAGCTACAATACAGATTGCAGCGCTAATGTGGAGTCCATTAGAGTGTTTCATGCTACACAGATTTTGGGTTAAATAATTGGGTTAAATAATAAAAAACATATGCTACACTGAAACTACGGCTTATGGCGGTAATGTCATTGCAGTTCCTATTTGGGGGATGTGCCTGCATGATACAGATCACATGCATTAAATTCATTACCTTTGAATTATATAATGTCCAAAAGCTATGGCAGACAAACTCATTCCCACTGAATCACTGGTGCAGTTTTACAAACGCACCGGCCAGGACATTCCCTCAGACCTCCTTCGTGAATCCGGCAAAGCACATTTTAATGTTCGCGAAGCCCTGACTTGCACCCGCAAAACACCTTTCAATCGCCGTGACTATTTCAAAATATGCCTGAGCCAAACGCCTGCAAAAGCTAGTGGCATACTGCTGTATAATGAACAGGAAATACCGCTCAATCAATGCTGCCTGATTTTTACCAATCCGGCCGTGGCCACTTCCATAGAGGTAAATATCCCGTTTAACCGCTTCTATTGTTTATTTAACGCGCCCTTTATCGAAGGATCTATCCCCGCCGATATACAATATGCCTGCCCATTGTTCAATCCGTCGCTGATGCCGGTAATACCGCTCACAAGGGAAGATAGACAACGGATAAGCACCTACTTCACGCAAATGCAAATGCTGCAGCACACCGACTATCCTTTTAAATGGGATATGATACGCCACCTGCTGCAACTCGTCATTCATGAAGGCATCCGTTTACAGCAAAGCCGCGAAACGCCGGCTACCATGGTGCGCGACCGGCTGGTGAAGGATTTCCTCACCTTACTGAACCAACAGTTCCCGGTAGACTCACCTGAATCTCCGTTGAAATTATTAACACCGGCCCATTTTGCCGGTCTGCTACATGTGCATGTAAACCACTTAAACAGTGTAGTAAAAAAACACACGAATAAAACCACCCGTGAAATTATTCATGAACGTGTGATCACCGAAGCGAAAACTTTGCTGCGCAATACCAATTGGAACATTTCAGAGATTGCTTATGCACTGGGCTTCGAATACCCTTCTCACTTCAATAAATACTTTAAGCAGTTCACCACCCAAACACCTTTGGAGTTTCGCATAGGAACAAAAACTACCGCACCGGGGAAATTATCCTGATCCATAAACAACCGGCAATACATTTGATTTGTATAATCATCCCTTTGAAACGTGTAATGTTTACCGTTACCGGCCTTCCTAACTTTACAGCGCTAATTTAAAGCAACAAGTATGAGAAGGATCAAAGAATCAAGAACAGGATGGAATACAATCATGTCGTTATGCCTGATACCATTATCGGGGTTTGCCATGGATGTATTCATCCCCTCCTTACCCGACATGGCGGTGCAACTACACACTTCACCGGCCTCCATTCAACTTACGCTTTCACTCTTCATCATCAGCTATGGTATTTCGCAACTGATCGTAGGCGGGCTCATTGACACCTATGGCCGTTATATGCCCAATATGATATCCATACTGGTATTCAGCGCGGCCAGCTTTATCATTGCCTATTCCACCAATCTGCAGATGATCTATGCCATGCGTATACTGCAGGGGTTTACTGTTGCAGTGATTGCCATCAGCAAACGCGCCTTTTTTATAGACCTTTATAAAGGAGAAGCATTAAAGAAATACACGAGCATGTTCTCGGTGATCTGGGCTATCGCGCCAATCGTAGCGCCTTTCCTGGGTGGATTTTTTCAGACAACCTGGGGCTGGTCCTCCAACTTCATGTTCCTGGGTTACTTCGGACTGGTTTTCTTTGTAGTTGAACTGATCATTGGCGGCGAATCGATGAAAGCGGCGCAGCCTTTTAGCGTACGATCAATGGCACAAGCGTATGGCACCATGATCAAAACACCGGATTTTACGGCAGGTATGATAGTACTTGGACTGAGCTATGGTCTGATATTACTGTATGGCATGTGCAGCCCATTTCTGATCGAGCAGCAGTTGCACTTCTCAGCCACCACAACAGGCTATTGTTCATTATTCTCCGGAGTATCAGTGATGATCGGCGGAACGGTATCAAGAATGCTCGTGAGTAAACCGCTGGGCAAAAAACTAATGGTAGCCAGTGTAGCACAGTTGCTCGTAGTAGCCATGATGATACCGCTGACACGCCACTTCCACAATCTATTCACGCTATTAACCTATGTTTTCCTGCTGCACAGCACATCCGGGTTCATCTTCAATAACCTGATGTCATATTGTTTGATCCGTTTTCCTCAATATGCAGGCAAAGCAAGCGGTTTAACAGGTGGTGGGTTTGCAGTAGTGACTTCTATCATGAGCTCCTTGATGGTAAATACCATCTCCATCACCAACCAGGTGACCCTGGGCATAGCTTATGGCATTATAGCGGTTATCACGTTCCTGTTTTTGGTAAAAACGAAATGGAAAGAGGCAGAAGAAAGAAAACCGGAAGTGAAGGAAACAGCTGCGGAACAACCACTTCCAATACAGTCATTATCTGTAGAAGCGAATGTGTAAGGTGAGTAAATGACATAAAAAAGCCGCTGTCATAGCGGTTTTTTTATGTATCTGATGGACCTTACGATACGTTTTTTTAAAAAATATCTAAACAATCTGCCTGACTTGCACATTGATTCTCGACAGCAGGACACCATATCTCAGAAGTCAGGAATTTTTAACTCTTATAAGGATGGGCTAATATTGATCAGGTTTCCCGGTTATTCGGCCCTGTTATGTTATCTCTTTAGCTGTAGTTGTAGCTACTTCGAGGGAGAATTCAGATAACGGCGGATGCAACAAGTTGATTGTATGAAACCAGTAAAACAAGGCCTCGCCTCCTTTTACAAACTTGATTTTCTTGTTGAGGAAATTGAACTCTTGGTGAGCGATTAAGAAAGTTTTCATATCAAAAGTTGCTTTATCAAAACGCTTTAGTGGGCCTGTTTCTCCTTTCAGCAGGTAGGCTGCCAGATAGGCCGCTTTAGCTGTGGACAGTAATGCATCTTCTACCTTAAACCCTTTTTGATCGAAAACAAAATGAGTAAATTGCTTAATACCAGTCCGCAATTCTTCTAATTTGGCCTCATTACCGGCCGCACATTTAGGGGTTGCAAGCAACAGGGCTGTGTCGATGGTGTCCTGTAGTATCTGCTCAATGGAAGCAATATTACGTTCTGACCTGTATTTCATTTCAGCAGTAGCAGCTATATGATAGGCTTTACGTACCAGCTCCACATCATCTATCTGATCGAACAGATTGCCGACATCAAAAAGTTGTTTAATGATTTCGCGCTCTTTTTTGGCAAAGTAAGGTACACCGGTAGTACAGGGTGCGAAGGCGACCATCTTATCACCGGTGATTGAATTGATACATGGCACGCTGACGTAGACAGGATCTCCATTATTTTCCAGCCAGGAGCTGAGCACCGGTTTTTCAACTATTGCCGGGTAAGGGTTCTCGGCAAAGAGTACATCTAACAGTATTTCTGCTTCGGGTTTTTGAAACACCTCGTGTCCCCGTTTGTTTGGTACGTTGGAAGTATAGATGAATTTATAATGGGCTTTAGGTATCTCTCCTTTGTAGCTACGTCGCTCGTCTAACTCCACGCGGATAAAAGTGCTGCTTGCAGTTACCTTTTGAAGATAATGTTCCAGTTCTTCCCTGGTTGTGGTTTCAGCTACCACGATATCAATATCAACTGAAAACCTGCGCGGTTCTGTCATCAGCAGCACCAGGCTTGTTCCTCCTTTGAATATAAAAGGTAGTCCACTTACCTGTAGCTGTTCTACCAGGTGAAGAGCGTAGATCATTTTCTCAATCAGCCCCGGATCCCTGCCGGACTCCTGTCGTTTATATTCCAGCCATTCGGCTGAAAAAGAATTTGTGTGTATCATGCCACTAGATTTGGGGGTATGTCGGTAGTTGTAAGCATAAGGTCTTTCAACTCCTTTGCTTTGTTGCGGCGGCCTGAATACTGAAGCAATTTTGCAAAGTCTACTGCGAAGTGATGGTATGCGTTATTCAGCATTACCGAATATTCACTGCCCGCAAAGGTGAAGAAAAAATCTGGTTCACAAAAAATATCCACCAACACCTTCTCTAGTGTAGGAAGTACATACTCCTCTCCTGCTACGGGTTGAACAGGTGCACGGGTCAATAACTTTTTTATAAAATACTTGGGCGTTGAACTGTTAGCATTAACATATTCTATAGAGCCATGATGATGTGCGTTGATTGGCAGGCCGATCCCATCACTTATTACATTCTCCCAGACCAAATCAAATGCATCACTTTCTACTTCCAATACATCCCACGAACGTGCGGGTTGATGTAGCATAAGCTTGCTTAAATTTTGCGTGTTCCACACACACGCCCGAATATGGGGATATGATTTTAAAATCCTTTTATATGCTTTTATCCCGACGTCAGAAACTGACAATTCAAAGACTGGCTTGGTTCGTAAGGTAAAAAACCCTCGTTTAACAGACTGGAGGAAACCTCTTTGTTTTAATTCATAAACTCGCCAGCGAAAAGTCGTCTCTTTTAGATCTGGTTCCCATTCCTTAAAAAAGGAAAGTAATTCATCACTAGAGAAAGAGGCTCTTTCTCTAAACCGTTCCTCCAGCTTATTAGTATAATTATTGATAATCAATTATATAGATTTATTTTAAAAACCAACAATTACCAAAATTTAGAATTATTGGCATTTATTTGAAAACAAATATTAACCAAATATATTCAATTTCTGGCAATTCACAGAAATCAAACAATTGCCAAAATTTTTACTTTATTGGTAATTGTTTGATTTCTATAAATAAAATCCAGACTTTAGGTGAATGCCAAAAAATCGTACCTTGATAAAGCCTGTCTTATATATTTCTCAAAAATAAATAGGTTTAGAAATAGTGATAAGTGAGTAAATCGTAGTATCTTATTGAGGTGTACCTCAATAAGATACGCCTCATATTTCTAGTTAATATAATGAAATCCAAGCTTTTAGACAACCTTCCTAACATCATATCCTATCTCAAACGCACCAAAAAGAAGATATTTACACAAGAAGGCCTGAAAGAAATGCTAGAGTTGTTTCAACAAAGAGATTGGATTAGCAAACGTACTAGTGGAGCTGACTTGATTGAAGCGACGCAACACCTTAACCTATTCAAAGTGGAACAGCTATGTGATGAGAACGGCGAAGTCCGGCTGGAGCGTTATACGCTGGGCGCGGTTGAAGACAGATCATTTATTATAAGCCTGGCCCCATCTGCTTATTTCTCACACGCAACAGCCTTGTACTTTAATCATATCATGCCTACATTTGGTCCGAACATCTTTCTCACCTATGAACAATGGGGTGAAAACAACGCTTCTCCTCTGACCCAAGAAGCAGTTGATAATGCTTTCTCGAAGCCTCCAAGGCTTAGCAAGGATCGGTTGAAATGGAAAGACTATACAATCAGCATACTTCGTAAGAAACTACCCAAGCTTCCGCCGGGTTCTCCCAAAGAAGACTGGGCTGTCGACGCAAGGCATACCGATTTAGAAAGAACTCTCATTGACATAGTCGTTGCACCTGAATATGGGGGTGGCTGTACGAACATACTCCAAGCATTTGAAGCAAGTAAGCAGATGCTTGACACAAAAGTTCTTTACAGCTATCTGGAAAAGATGAACTTCACTTATCCTTATCACCAATCTGTAGGCTTTTATCTTGAAAGAGCAGGCTACCTTCAGCAGGATTACGCGCCCTTTCTGCCGGGACCCGAAGATTTATGTTTTTACCTGCAGAAGCAAATGCCAGCTACTACTTACGATGATAAATGGAAAATATATTATCCAGCGGACTTATAACGTTCTGTTAAAAGCACATTCACTTTGTAAGGTTGCAACAAAAGCAGAATGCCACTCATAAAAGTCTTGTCCCTTTTTCCTATTTATCAGCAAAGTTCTCCTTGGGATTAGCAGGAATAAAGACAGTACATTCATGAAAAACTTTTCCTACAATCACTCAAACCAAAGGAAACAGCAAATTCAATCTGAAACACAGATAGTCGGCTAATGGATTACAACACCTTAAACAAAATCGTGATACCCAGACAAGCGAATATGCCAGGCGGTAACTTCGAAAACAGCATTAAATGCTTATAAAGAGATATCCCTAAAAACAAACAGCTACCACATCTGTGATAGCTGTCAATTTTCTTCCCAGATAACAAAAAACTGGGATTTGTCGAAGTGGAGCTGACGGGAATCGAACCCGTGTCCAAACATATTCCTCAAAAGCTTTCTACATGCTTATTTATGCATTGATTTGTCGGGACTTGGCAGGGGCACAACAAACCAACCTTGTCCTTATCCGTTTAGCTTCAGTACTCACTCACAGAAACCATGAGCACCTATCCCTATGGGTTTGATGATTCAGCGGCGGGAGTCGCATAAGGCGACAACTCCAAGCGGCTATAATGGGTGTCTAATCACTGATTAGGCAGCCATGGCGTAGTTAGATTCGCCAATTAAAGTTTGAATATTCAGATTATCGTGCTAATTATCCAACGCACGGCATGCTTACACTCTCAAAGACCTATGCTGTCAAAACCAGGCAGCCCCGGATTTTTAGCACCACAAATATACGAAAAAAATATGGATTACGGAAATCCCGTAATCCATATCCTTCATAAAATCATATGATTTAGAACCATTTGCTGATAATGTTCCGCCAGAAGTCGAGACCATTGGCCAGCAGCAGCAGGCCAAACAGCACGATCATACCGGCAATCTGTGCATATTCCAGGAATTTCTCACTGGGCTTGCGGCCAGTAATGATTTCATACAGGAGGAATAACACATGCCCTCCGTCCAGCGCCGGAATAGGCAGGATGTTCATAAACGCCAGGATGATGGACAGGAAAGCCGTCATCTCCCAGAAGGTAAGCCAATCCCACGCTTCGGGGAAGAGGTTACCGATGCTCATGAAACCACCCAGCGACTCGCTCACCTTCACTTCTTTAGAAACGAAGATCAGCCGCAGCTGCTGTACATATTTCACCAGTTTGTCCACGCTCATGCTGAAACCGGCCGGAATGGCCTCCAGCAGGGTGTACGTCTTGGTCTTATAAGCAAAGAATTTGTCAGGGTCCTGTGGATAAATACCCAGTTTAGCCGTTTCATCCAGCTTTACCGGGATGACCAGGGAGTCCTTACCTCTTACCACACCGATTTTTACCTCCTCATTTTTATGCTTGCGCATCTCTTTGGCGAAGTCGGTGAAATAAGGCAGCATCTGACCGTTGATAGACACCATCTGGTCGCCTGGTTTGAAGAGGCCACTTTTTTCAGCAAAGGAACCTTTCTCGAACCGGTCTACGTAATACGGAAAACGGATGTAGGCAAAAGGCTCCTTCTGCTTCAACAGGGAGCGGATAAACCCTTCAGGAATGGGGATGCTCAGCTCCTGCCCGTCACGGATCACTTCAATGCTTTTAGCTTCATGCAGGATTACCTGTCCGGTGATCGCATGAAACTGTTCTACTTTCTGATGGTTTACGCTGACGATTTTATCACCATCACGCAGACCGATGCTCTGACCAAGGGAATCTACGGTAACACCGTATTTCACGGCATCTGTAGGCAGGTATTTCTCACCCCAGTGCCACAGGATCATCGCATAGATAAAGAAAGCCAGTAAAACGTTCACCGTCACACCGCCGATCATAATGATCAGCCGCTGCCAGGCTGGTTTCGACCTGAATTCGTAAGGTTGCGGGGGAAGGGACATCGCCTCTTTGTCCATACTTTCGTCGATCATGCCGGATATTTTCACATATCCGCCAAGGGGCAACCAGCCAATACCATATTCTGTTTCTCCCTTTTTGATTTTAAAGAGAGAAAACCAGGGGTCGAAGAACAGGTAGAACTTCTCTACCCTTGTTTTAAACAATTTGGCGGGGATAAAGTGGCCTAACTCGTGCAATACGACCAGTATAGAGAGTGACAGTAACAACTGCCCGGCTTTCACCAATATTACCTCTGTTGTCATTTACTTGTTTCTGCTTTAATCTGCCCAAGATATCGGATTTAACAGATATTCCGGCAAAACTATTTGTTAATTTTCAACGGTTATTTTAGATAACGATAGCATTGATAAGGGTTGCAGCGTGTTCACGTGCAGCCTGGTCGCACTCGTAGTAATCATGCAGCGTCGGCGCTTCGATGAACGGGATTTTGGCAATTGTTTCCTCAATTACTTCCGTCATCTGTAAGAAACCGATCCTGTTGCGCAGGAAGGCATGCACCACTTCTTCGTTGGCCGCGTTCATCACACAGGCCGTATTACCGCCCTTGTGCATGGCATCAATCGCGATGGCCAGGTTACGGAAAGTCTTGGTGTCCGGCTGTTCAAACGTGAGTGAAGAATAGTTCCGGAACGAAAACCGTGGAAACTCATTGGCCAGACGGTCAGGATATCCGAGCGCATACTGAATAGGCAGTTTCATGTCGGGCAGGCCCATCTGGGCTTTCAGGGAGCCGTCCACAAACTGTACCATGGAGTGAATAATGGACTGTGGATGTATCACCACCTCGATGTTTTCAGGGTGTAAGCCGAACATCCAGCGTGCTTCAATCATTTCCAACCCTTTGTTCATCAGGGTGGCGCAGTCGATCGTTATTTTAGCGCCCATCCGCCAGTTAGGGTGTTGCAGGGCGTGATCTTTCTTTACGTTGATGAGGAAATTAGGCTTTTTGCCGAGGAACGGACCACCGGAGGCAGTCAGGATCACTTTTTCCACTTTGCTGAAGGGCTCTCCCACCAGGCACTGGAAAATAGCGGAGTGCTCAGAATCAACCGGGATGACCGGCACATTTTTCCGGCGGGCAGTGGCCATCACGATATCACCGGCTACCACCAGGGTTTCCTTGTTGGCCAGCGCTACCGGCGTACCTTGTTCAATGGCAGATAAAGTAGGCGCCAGTCCGGCAAAACCCATAATGGCCGCCAACACCATGTCAATAGAGCTCCAGGAAGCTACTTCTACCATGGCTTTAGCACCGGCAAACACCTTAATGCCTTTGTCAAACAATACGTCTTTTACTTGTTTATATTTTTCCTCACTGCCTATCACAACCGCGTTGGGCTTAAATTTCAACGCCTGTTCAATCAGGAGGTCGGCATTCTGTTGTGCAGTCAGCACTTCCACACTGAATCTGTCGGGGTGCGCTGCTATCACCTCCAGTGCCTGTATACCAATGGACCCGGTGGACCCGAAAATGGCAATTTTTCGTTTATTCATTACGGTGATTTACTTTATTAATCTTTCACGGTGATGTGAACGCTGCTACAGTGGTCACACCTTACATTATGGCTGCACGTATTTAGTCAGTTCATCGGCGAGCTTTCTGTCATTGCTCAAACGGGGCACTTTATTCTGGCCCCCCAGTTTTCCAATAGCCTTCATATAGTCTATGAAGCCTTGTTTGCGTACGGTCCTTATTTTCAGGGGTTGTAAAATATTGCCGGTCAAAAGGTCATCATAATAAATATTTTTCTGACGCAGGTTATGGTCCACCTTCATGGCAAATGCCTTCAGGTCTTTAGGCTCGTTTTCAAACTCCACAAACCATTCGTGATAAGGCAGTTCACCACTTGTCTGCACCATGGGGGCCACTGTAAATTCGGTGATCTGTACATTTTCTTCAGCGGCGGCTTTCATCAGGCTATGTTCCACTTCTTCCCCGATCACGTGCTCTCCGAAGGCGGAAATAAAGTGTTTGATCCTGCCGGTCACCAGCAAACGGTATGGATTGGTGGAGACGAACTTCACGGTATCCCCGAGGTTGTATCCCCATAATCCGGCGTTGTTGTTGATGATCATAGCGTAATTTACGCCGGTTTGCACTTCTTTGAGCGACAGCCGGGTAGGATTCTCATTAAAAATTTCCTGTGCTGGAATAAACTCATAGAAGATACCGGAATTAGCATTCAGCAACAGTCCTTCCTGGTCCTGGGAATCCTGGAAGGCAAAAAAGCCTTCAGACGCCGGGAACGTTTCTACAGTATGGATATGCTGACCGATAGAGGCCATCAGTTTGGCGCGGTAAGGTTCAAAGTTAACCCCGCCATATACCATCACATCAAAATTTTTAAATATCTCTTTGATCTTCTTGCCATCGGTACGCTCCATCAGGCGGTCAAAATACATCTGTACCCATGGTGGTATGCCGCTGATCAGGGTCATATCCTGGTTAATGGTTTCCTCCACGATCCGGTCCAGCTTGGTCTCCCAATCATCTATGCAATTTGTCTCATATGAAGGCAATTGATTAGTACGCAGATAACGGGGGATGTGGTGATTTACGATACCGCTGAGACGGCCGGTGGGAATGCCTCCTACCCTTTCCAGCTCGGGGGAGCCGGACAGGAAGATCATTTTTCCGTCCGCAAAGGCGGTGTTGCCGGTTTCGCCCATATAATTAAGGAGGGCGTTACGGGCAGTATCAATATGATTGGAAATAGAATCTTTGGAAATGGGGATATATTTAACACCACTGGTAGTACCGGAAGTTTTAGCCAGATAAATGGGCTGTCCCCTCCATAATACATTCTGTTTGCCCTCTTTGATCCGCTCAATATAAGGTTTGAACTGTTCGTAATCCCTTATTGGCACAGCTTGTCTGAACTCTTCGTGGGTACGTACTGCATCCAGCTTATGCTCATTTCCGAACTCCGTCTTCTTGCCTGTCTTTATCAGTTCCTCCAGGATTGCCTCCTGGTCTTCCACCGCCCTGAGCATCTCCTTCTTGATCTTGTTGTGTACAATAGAAGCAAATGGCTTGGCTAGCAGTGATTTAAACTTCATGCCCGTTATTTTATAATTGAGAGTATACGTTCATTTTTTGATTTTGGATAGGTTGATTTTTTGATTTTGGAGGATTCCCTGCCATTTGTCAATAAATCTGTCGATCAAAAAATCTCAACATTCCAAAATTCAAAAGTATATAAAATTGTGTTGGGTTGTGCAGCAAAATAACTGTTTTTACCGCTTTGTCATGTCCTGTCGGAAAGCCGGCCGGCATGGCCCGGAATTTGTTAAAAAAATTTAAAATTCAAGAAAGTATGTATCTTTGAAAAGATTAAGTTTTTATCCGGCTTTTAATACGTATTTACATATATGAATTAAAAAAAGCCGGAAATCTTTGTTCAATTGGAAAACAATTGATACTTTTGCGGAAATTATATTTTGGATAATTATGTTTGCAGTTGTAAAAATCGCAGGTCAGCAATTTAAAGTAGAAAAAGACCAGGAAATTTTTGTACAGCAGTTACAAGGAAAAGTTGGAGACAAAGTGGAGTTTTCCGAAGTACTGTTAACAGACAATGCTGGTGCACTGACCGTAGGCACTGATGTAAAATCAGTAGTAAAGGCAGAGATCCTGAGCCATGTGCAAGGTGACAAAGTAATCGCTTTCAAAATGAAGAGAAGAAAAGGCTTCAGAAAGAAAGTTGGACACCGTACCCATTTCACAAAGATCCGGATCAATGAAATAGCTTAATTCATTTTAAGCTTATTATTCTTATTTAGACAAATTAAAGTAATTATACAATGGCACATAAAAAAGGTGAAGGTAGTGTAAAGAACGGCCGTGACTCCCAGAGCAAAAGGCTCGGAGTAAAAATCTTCGGTGGTCAACCTGCTATTTCTGGTAACATCATTGTTCGTCAGAGAGGCACCGTTTATCATCCCGGTCAAAACGTAGGCGTTGGTAAAGATTTTACCATTTTCGCATTGGCAGATGGTGTGGTTGAATTCAGAAAAGGTCGCGAAAACAAGACTTACGTTTCTGTTAAAGCATTTGACACCACTGCTCAGGCAGAAGCCTAATCAGTGTTAGCCATAAAGTTTTTTTATACCCAATATTTTTTTACTAACCCAAATTCAAAAAACAATGGCAACAATTAAAAAAGCGGCTGCTAAGAAAGCTGCGCCTAAAAAAGCTGCTGCTAAGAAAGCTGCTCCTAAAAAGAAAGCTGCTGCTAAGAAAGCCGCTCCTAAAAAAGCTGCTGCTAAGAAAGCCGCTCCTAAAAAGAAAGCTGCTGCTAAGAAAGCTGCTCCTAAAAAGAAAGCTGCTGCTAAGAAAGTCGCTCCTAAAAAAGCGGCTGCTAAGAAAGCTGCTCCTAAAAAGAAAGCCGCTGCTAAGAAAGCCGCTCCTAAAAAGAAAGCCGCTGCTAAAAAAGCTGCTCCTAAAAAGAAAGCTGCTGCTAAAAAACCTGCTGCTAAGAAGAAAGCTCCTGCTAAAAAAGCACCAGCTGCTCCTTCAGCACCAGCTGCTCCGGCAAACTAAGATCGGATTTACAAAATGTAGTTATAAAGGTCCCGGCTTCTACGCCGGGATCTTTTTTATGCTCATTTTTGTCCCCAGGGCTGAAGCCCTGGGCTACATTGTTGTTCAGGCTTCCATATCGCTGCATACATTATTTTATGCAACAATATGCCGTTCTCAGGAAGCTGATGGCCTGTACTACTATGCTTTTGCCCCCTCACCTCCATGTCGCCACTACATTATCACACTTCACAATAACACTGTTCCCGGAAACTGAAGTACTGTACTAAAATGCTTTTGTTCCCTTCATCCTTAGCCTCCATATCGCCACAACATTATCTCACATCACAATAACACTGTTCCCGGAAGCTGAATTCCTGCGCTAATCCGTTCTTTAGCTTCATCATGCCATACACTGTTCACGCTATCATAAGTTTCATTTCCAATACCGCTATTTCCCACCTATCCCAACCTTATTCCCACCCCACCTCTAACAAGCCTTTACCTGAAAACAGCCTGACCAACAACGTAGCCCAGGGCTTCAGCCCTGGGAAACCTAGGAGGCAAAATTGTCCAAAATCGCCAAAAAACGTCCAAAATCACGAAAAATCAGCAAAACACACCAATCCGACGAATACATGGAATTCGTATTTTTACCACATGGACAATAATTCAATAGCCGATAATTTCTCCCTGCTGTCCAAACTAATGGACATCCACGGAGAAAACAGCTTTAAAGCCAAATCCTTTGCCTCTGCAGCCTTCACCATCGAAAAACTGCCGGCACAACTCAAAGACACGCCACGCGACGAGATATTCCGCATCAAAGGCATCGGGGATTCTACCGGGAAAAGCATCCTCGAAATGCTCGATACCAGCAGCTTTTCCCTGCTCACCAACTACCTTAACATCACGCCTCCCGGTATCCTCGAAATCATGAAGATCAAAGGACTGGGACCAAAAAAAATAGCAACCATCTGGAAAGAGCTGGAGATAGAGTCTATGGGTGAACTACTGTACGCCTGTAACGAAAACCGCCTGCTCCTGCTCAAAGGCTTCGGTGAAAAAACACAGGAAAACGTCCGCCAGAATATAGAATTCTACCTGTCTAACCGCAACCGCTACCTCTTTGCAGAAGTGGAAACCGTTGCGGCCGACCTGGAAAAACAATTACAGGAACTGCTGGCGCCCGCACCGGTGGCGCTTACCGGCGCCTTCCGCCGTCAGGAGGTGATCATCGATGAACTGGAATTTGTGATCGCAGCTGCACCGGAAACGCTGCGGGAACGCATCGCTGCCCTACCCGGATTCACCCCCGGCGACGCCAACGGCCCTAACCAGGTATGGAAATACAACGATAAACTCAATGTAGTCACCCACGCCTGCGAGGCCGACGATTTCTACAGTACCCTCTTCTGCACAACCGGCGCTCCTGCCTTCATCGATAAATTCAATGCTGCCGGCGGCGCCTCCCATATCCGCAAAGCCCCCTCTGAAGAAGCGATCTTCAGCGGCGCCGGCATGGCCTATATACCGCCCTGCCTACGCGAAGGACAGCACGAAATTGAACTGGCCCGCCAGCAACAACTGCCCACCCTCATTACCCAGGCGGATATTAAAGGCATTATCCACTCCCACAGCCAGTGGAGCGATGGTGTGGACACGCTCGAAGAAATGGCCACTGCCGCCAAAAACCAGGGCTTCGAATACCTCGTCATCAGTGACCACTCCCGCTCTGCGTTCTATGCCAACGGCCTGAGCATCGAAAGGGTCATTGCGCAACAGGAGCAGATCGACGAACTAAATAAAAAACTGACCCCCTTCCGTATCTTCAAAAGCATTGAAGCGGATATCCTCAACGACGGTACACTGGATTATCCCGATGAGGTGCTGGCCCGCTTCGACCTCGTCATCGCTTCCGTGCACTCCAACCTGAAAATGACGGAAGAAAAAGCCATGGCAAGAATACTCAAAGCCATCGAAAACCCGTATACGACCATCCTCGGCCATATGACCGGCCGCCTGTTGCTGAGCCGCAACGGTTACCCGGTCAATCATAAAGCAGTGATTGACGCCTGCGCGGCCAACAACGTGGTGATTGAGCTCAACGCACACCCACGCCGGCTGGATATTGACTGGACCTGGCTGTCCTATGCGCTGGAGAAGAAAGTGCTCATATCTATCGATCCGGATGCCCACAGTATTCAGGGATACCGGGACGTGCATTATGGCACACTGGCAGCTCAAAAAGGCGGCGTTACCAAAGCCAACAATCTGAGCAGTTTCAGCGTTGACATGCTCGATAGTTTCCTGCAGGAACGTAAAAAACAAAAAAATATCCTCTCATGATGTTACTGGCGCTGGCCGTAGCCCCGGGACTGGCTATCTGTCTCCTGATATTTGTGATAGACAAATACGACCCCGAGCCGGTCAGCCTCCTGCTGAAAAGTTTTCTCCTTGGCATGGCCTGCGTGGTCATGCCACTGCTGTTTCAGGTGCTTGCCTCCATGTACGGCTTCCGGGAAACCAATCAAAGCCTCTTTGATACGGCCTTCTTTGCTTACGGCATAGTAGGCCTCTCTGAAGAATTCGCCAAGTTTCTCGTGCTGCGTTTCTATGCTTATCCTAAAAAAGCATTCAACGAGCCGCTGGATGGCATCGTGTATGCGGTGATGATCGGAATGGGCTTTGCCACGCTGGAGAATATCGCTTATGTTGGTCAATTCGGTTTTGGTACAGGCGTAGCCCGCATGTTCCTCTCAGTGCCCGCCCACGCTACTTTTGCCATACTCATGGGATACTATGTGGGGCTGGCCAAATTCATGCCGGCACAACGGAATATGCTCCTGCTGAAAGGCCTGCTGATCGCCGTATTTTTCCATGGCTCCTTCGACTTTTTCCTGTTCTCCGGTAACAACATCCTGGCACTGGGGGCGGCGGTTTTTACGCTGGTCATCGCTGCCAGATTATCTTACAGGGCTACCCGGAAAGAAATGATGCTGTCGAAAAAACTGTTTCACCGGCACTTCGATAAAGAGGCGGAAGGCGCCTCTCCACTCCTGCCGGATGAAGTGGAAGAAGACGACTTGCTATGATCCACAGCCTGCATAATTGCAGTTGCACCATATAAGGGGTCAATTCAAACTGGAGATTAGTTATCTTTGCAGCGACTTGCACTTTTTCTAACGGCTAGCACAGCTAACTGCGAAAAGCTAAATGCCTGTTTATGCGCTTTATATATGTCTATGATCCGCTTTGTGGATGGTGCTACGGGTTTACACCTGTAGTCATGCAGTTTCAGCAGCTGCACAGCGGTGCCATGGAATTTGATATCCTCTCCGGCGGTATGATCGTGGGAGACAATCGCCACCCGTTCTCTACGATGGCTGCCTATATCCAACGGGAACATACCAACGTGGAAGAAATGACGGGAGTGAAATTCGGTAACGCTTTTCTGGAAAAGCTGCTGCCTTCTGAGGAAATGATGGATTCAGAAAAACCGTCAATCGCCCTTACCGTTTTTAAGGCTTATCAGCCTGAGAACGCCATCTCTTTCGCACATGATATGCAACATGCGCTTAACTATGATGGATTAAGCCTTAACCTTGACACTACTTACCGGAAACTGGTCCGGAAATATAGCCTGCCGGAAGATGAATTTATTGACCGGCTGCACAATGAGCACCTGAGATATGAGACAAATCAGGAGTTTCAACTGGTGCAGAACTGGGGCATTACCGGCTTCCCCGCCGCCATTCTGGACACCGGCAAACAACTGTACCTCTGCGCAAGAGGATACACACCACTCGACCGGCTGCAACAAACAGTCGATAATATTATTGAGGAAAGTAACCGTTTATAATACACAAACCATGTATCGCGTAAAATCAACAACAGTAGCCGACATTCCCGTTATACAGGAGTTGACTGAAAGAATCTGGAGACCAACTTACCAACGCATCCTCGAACCTGCACAGATCGACTATATGATCGATTTGATGTACAGCACCTCCGCCCTCACCAAACAGATCGCGGAATTAAATCACAAGTTCATCATCCTGCAGGACGATAAAAGACCTATCGGCTTTGCATCTTATAGCACCACTGACACAGAAGGCGTCTATAAACTGCATAAAATCTATCTCGATACCAACTATCAGGGTAAAGGCGTAGGCCGTTTCCTGCTGGATACTGTTATCCGCCAGGTGAAAAAACTGGGTGCTACCATCCTTGAACTGGATGTAAACCGCTACAATAAAGCCCGCTTTTTCTATGAGAAGATGGGATTCTCTACCTATACTGAGAAAGATACCGATATCGGTAATGGTTATTTGATGGAAGACTATGTAATGAGGAAATCATTATAAAAAAAGAGCCCGGTAAGGACATACCAGGCTATTCCCAAGTTAACCATTAAAAGACACAACTCTTTTATTTTTGAGTTATTTTATTCATTCTTTCTACCATTACCTACGATAAACAGATTATCGTGGATTTACAAATAATAAAAAAAGCAGCATCTTTTATATTTTAATATAAATGATGCTGCTTTTAAGTTTATTAAAGAAAAATTCCCGCATAGTAATCTATGCGGGAATGTAGGTGTTGCCTGAAACAGCGTATATCGGTTATTGATTCAAGCCGGGTTTACTTGGTAGCTGTCAACACGGTTCCTTCGTCGTTATCATCATCATGGATAACAGCTATGGCCTTGTTCAGTTTCAGCTCAGGGGAGATTTTCAACATACCGGCATTGTTAGCGGTAGTCACGTCACGCAGTTTCACGGCTACAACCGCATCGGACTCTTTGATACGGTCGTTTACCACGGCCACCTGGATGTCTGTTTCGCTGAATGCGCAGTCACCAGTGATTTTCACCATGTCACCGTTCATGATCACGAACTTACGGCCATAAGCGGCTGCACTCACAGAATCCACTCCAAAGTAGATATTGATATCGCTGCCGGTACAGTTGGTCTGTACTGAGCCATCAACAGCTTTTACAAGGATACATTTGAACATGCTTACCGGCGCGGTAGCTGACTCGTTGGCGTCTGTCAGTTTTACCAGCGTGATATGCGCTGCCTGGTCCTGGATATACTGGGATGCGGAAATAGAAGTCACATCTCCATTATAACCCACGATAGCTTCGTTCTCTGCTTTGATTTCGCTGAGTACCAGTACTACGGTCTCTGCCAGCTCAAAACGGTTATCGTCTTTTACTTTCACAGACAGGCTGGCGGTGCTGGCGCCATTGTCAATCACAAACGGCGCTTTGATGCTGCTGACAAAATCAGCACCAGGCAAAGCAGTACCGTTACCGAATTTGTAGGTCAGCTTAACCGGTTTGCCGGTAGCATTTACCAGCGGCGTATTGTCGCGTTTGAACAGCCCTGCAGAGAATACAACATCGGTATTAGGCTCTGCACCGTTGGTACCACCAATGAATTTCACCATGGCTGGCTGGTCAAGGATGGTCACCTCGCCTTTGGCCTTGGTAAGATGCAGATCAGACGCATCCATGATTTCTACGTGGAAAGACTCTTTGCCTTCAAGCAGGTTATCGCTTTTCACGGGTATCTGGATGGTTTTGGAGATAATAGCGCCTGCGGCAAATTCGGACGGCACGAAGGAAATGGTACCTTCTGTGATGTCGAAGTCACCCTGACCAGCACCATCTTTATGCGGAATAGTTTTGTAATGTACATTCACCGGTGTACGCACACCGTTGCTTCTGAGGAAGCCGGAGAGCGTGATGGTCAGTGAAGCGTTAGACAAGCCATTGAGCGGCTCAGACACGGCGATATCATTAACAGATACGCCATGGCTGATTTTGATGATACGGTTACCGTCTTCATCACCACCGCCAGCTGCCAGGATTTCGCCGGAAGGGCTCATCAGCAGGGAAGCAAGCGTGGTTTTAGTATCGTATTTGCCCAGTTGTTTGTCAAACATCAATTCACCATCAGGTGTCAGTTTGATGAGGCGGTATCCTTCTTTGGTCACCACACACATTTCGTCATCTTCGGTGAGCAACAGGTGCTGGAATACGGTACCCAGGTTTTTGTTGACTACCTGTGTGCCGTCCGGCAGTAATTTCACGATCTTACCGGTATTCATGCCGATATTACCACCAGCAGCTACCACTTTACCGTTTTTGCCTACTTCCAGGGCGTACAGGGCGGCGTCCACTTCTTTGTTGAACAGCTCTGTACCATCAGGACGCAGTTTTACGATACGACCTTTGTCTTTTTCTTCAGCGCAGGCGAAGATCTGGCCCAGGTCATTTACTTTCATGGCGTTGAACTTACCGTCTACGGTGCTGTATTCTTTATCGAATACTACCTGGCCTTCGGCATTCACTTTAGCGATGCGGCTGGCGTTACCGGTGCCATAAGCGCCACCGCCCATGGCCAGAATAGAACCGTCTTCCAGCAGGAGCATTTTTTCAAATACAGCGCCGGGCTTACCGAAGGCGAGGTCAAATTGTTTTTCGCCTTTACCATCTACTTTTACCATAAAGGCTTTACCCTGACCGTCTCCTACGTCTCCACCAACAGCCACAATATTTTCGTCTTCGTCGATTAATACGTTTGTAAATACGTTGTGTGCCCCAAAACCTTTGTCAAACTCGATCTTACCGTCAGCAGTCATTTTGGTGATGCGCGCCTGTGCGGGCTTGCTGCCATCTACGCCTACGGTGATGTAGTTACCGTGACGATCGGCAATGATTTTGGTGAAGTATCCACCCTGGCCGTTGCCGATACTTTTATCAAACACCACTTCTCCCGTGGCGCTCAGTTTGGTGATACGGGCATTACCATAGGCAATGGTGCCGCCACCTACCGCCACTAGTTCATTTTTAGGCAGCAGTAATAAGTCCTGGTAAGCTACCAGCCCGCCTTTGTTTAAACGGGTACTGTAAATAGGATTTCCCGTGGAGGATAATTTGGTGATACATCCGTTATCCAATCCACCGCCGATAGCAACAATGGCATTGTTCTCCGCAATGGCCAGTTTCCGATACTGGTTCTTGGGAGCACCCATGCTTTTGTTGAACACAACTGGCATTTCCTGGGCAAAGGCCTGTGAGCCCATTCCCAGTAACAGCATTAGTGATGCAATTTTGTTCATTTTGTTAGTTTGATATACGCAATAAAAAAAATCGTTTTATTGTATGGTGATCTCACACCGTCTGTTCACGCCCTGTTGCAGGATGAACTTCTCCCGGTCGGAATCCAGTTTATACTGACTGGCAACCAGTACGGGCCGGGTAGACCCGAAATAGTTGATACGGATACGACCGGCTTCTACACCACGACTGAGCAGGCATTCCTGGATATACACCGCCCGGTTTTTAGACAGGGCAAGGTTGTATTTTTCTGTTCCGATAATGTCTGCATGCCCGTTAACGATGATCATCCGTTTGGGCTGAGCTTTCCAGATATAGAAAATGGAATCCAGCTTGCTCCATTCCTTGTCCTGCGGGATATAGGAATTAAGATCGAAATAAACGGCCCCTGGTACGCTCCACAGGGATGCATGCACACGGGTGGTACTGTCGGCAGATAACGTATAGGCGCTCACGTGAATGACCGCGCTGTCTGCCTGTACATTATTTTTTACGGCAGACGAAGGACGCCCCGGTGCGGCAGCTGATGTCTGCCAGCTGAGCTGCTCCGGCTGACCGCCAACGGTCCGCTGTCCATAGTTCGGCGCGGCGGTGGCAGTACCGGTTGCGGCGGTAGTCGCAACGGCAGCCGCAGGATGGGCCAGGTTCTGCCAGGGTATCATCTCCGGAGAACTATCCACTATATTATCTGTATATTCCTTTACTTCACGGGCAGAGGTACTAACGGGAACGGCTGTACTGGCCACTGCAGGTGCAGCAGGCTTGTCTTCCGTTTTCACAACGGGAGACAGGTTATCATAGGTTTTATCCCCTACTAAAGTCAGCTGTTGACGGTTGTCCGCCTGCGTCATGGTATAAGGCACTTTGTCTTCGTCATTTACCGGCTTGCCGGGATAAGGCAGTCCCAGTTGTTTCAAAGGATTCTTCTTCAGATTCAGCACATAGATATGGTCATTATCATGTACACCGGAACGGTCCGATGTAAAGTATAATAACAATTTGGATTCATCCAGCACTGCATTCAGATCATCAAACTGCGTATTCACAGGATAAGGCAGGTGAACCGGCCCTTCCTCTGCTGTCTTCAGATCGATCATGAATATGTCCAGTCCACCGAAGCCCCGTAAACCGTTGGAAGCAAAAAACAATTTGTCTCCCACAATAAACGGATACAGTTCATTGCCGTTGGTATTTACCTTCGGGCCCATGTTCACAGGCGCTTTCCAGTGTTTCTCCGTCTTATCCCAGTCAGCGTAGTAGATATCTGTACCACCCTGACCGCCAGGCATATCGGACGCAAAGTACAAACGTTTACCGTTTGAAGCAACTGACGGATGCAGGAAAGACCAGGATTCTGAAGATTTACCCAGTTTTACCGGTACCGGCTTGCTCCACGCATCGTGATTTTCCTGATAGGTAGCGGTCAACAGTTGCGTGCCGTTGTTATAATTGATAAAGGAATTTTTATCGTTTTTAACGTCGGTAAACCGGTTAGAGGTGTAAATCACCCGCTTTCCCTGATCATAGAAAGATGCCGGCCCTACCTGTAAAATACCTTTCAGGCTGTTATTGAACGGCTCAATACCATCTTCCGAAATCATGTACAGTTTGGAATTGGTGTAGAAAGACTGGGCTTCATTCTTCTTAAAATCATTGGAAAGAAAAACAATGTTGTCTTTATACAAAGCCAGTCCGTACTGATATCCGGGCAAGCTAAGCCGGAGACTGTCAACCTTTACATTCCGGAGGGAATCACGGTTAAAGAAGTTATAATAATTCACCAGGGATTCCTGTAGATTAGTGAAGCGGGCGTTGTTTTTATAATTTTTGGCATACACTTCACTGATCTGGCGCGCTTTTTCCACTCTCCCGGTGCGTTTCAGCAGGTCGATATAAGTGGTCACGTCAGACACCAGCACATCATCGCTGGGTTTATAGAGGAGCTCATCATAAAGGCTGACAGTTTTTTCAAACTGCCGCGTCTCAAAATAAATGCGGGCCAACTGGAACTTCGCCTGCCGACGGGCATCTTCATTACCAGTATTGTTAATCACATCATTACAAAGCGATATCGCCCTTTCATATTCCTGTCTTTTAAATGACCGTTCTGCCCTTCTTACTTTAGACATGCTTCCCATACTACCGGAAGTATGGTCTTTAACAAAAGAGCAGGAGCCAGTCATGATCAGCACACCCAGGAAAAACACCAGGCGGCCAACTTGGTAATTTCGCATTCGTTCCGTGAATCGGGTTTTCATAACATTTTTTTTAGAAGTACCGCGGGGCCACCACTTTCCATTTGGACCAGGAAAAACGATAATTGATCATTATTTCGTGGGAAACTGTTTGTGCGCCTTTCAGGTTTGACTGCATCGGGGTATCGTAAGAATAGCCCAGTTGCAGGTTTTTGTTCAGCTGCACTTGTACAAGACCGGTCATCGTTTTTTCGGAACGCCAGGATGCGCCCAGCCATACCAGATTTTTTAAGAGAATATTTGCATTGAGGTCGTACTGCACGCCCGTGCCTTTTACTATCCTCAATAGCACATTGGGTTTGAGTTTTACGTTGTCGTTAATGGTCAGAAGGTATCCGGATTGAATAAAATAATGTGATTGCACCACTACTTTGTTGACACTGTTGCCCAGGTCAAAACTTTTAAAAGTAGGAGAAGATATGCCTACAAAGAAGTGATCGGTGAACAACATAAAACCGAAGCCTACATCTGTTTTCCAGTAGCTCTGGTTCTGGGCAAATACCGGATCGGAAGTAGACAGGGAAGCATTGTCTTCCCGAAATTGCGACATACCTGCCTTTAAGCCCATAGCGAGGTATAACTTTTCGTTTAGCTTTACCCGTTGGGATATATTGAAATGCACGCCGGTCTGAGAATTGACGGTAATCTTCTCATTCATCAGCGACACACCCAGGCTGGTATTGGTAGCCTTCAGTGGCGTATAAAAAGAAGCGGTAGCTGTTTTAGGCGCGCCATCTACCCCCACCCACTGGTTGCGGCCTACAGCGGTGAGGCTGGAGGATTCATCCATAGAAGGGTATGCCGGGTTAATGATCATCCCGTTAAACATATACTGGGAGTAGATCGGCTGTTGCTGCGCCCACCCTTTCAGGCAGCAGCAACAGCACATTACAGCAATCCCTAAAGCTTTCATAAGTCGCTTGTTCATAGGTATCAGCTTGAATATTTTTACCAATAATGATCTCAACGTTTGATGACAATAAATCCGGTATACCGTTCTACCCTGCCTTCCACCCAGATTTGTATCTGGTAGAAGTAAGAGCCGTCGGGCACATCAGCGCCTGACTGGCCACCGGTATTGGACTTGCCTTTGAAACTGTTGGATTTATTATCGTAATTACTTGTTTTGAACACGGTACCGCCCCAACGGTTAAATACCACTACTTCATTTTTCGGGAACTTCTCGATGTTCTGGATATACATCAGGTCATTGCCCTGTCCGTCGTTGTTCGGAGAGATGGCAGGATGCACCTTGATCTTACCGTCACGTCCGTCGAGGTAGTCGATCTTGCGGTTGTTGTCGAGATGGAAGCGGCTTACGGAATCCGGAACGCCGTCGCCATCAGAATCGAGGTCGAGGAAGTTGGGGATACCATCGTTATCTGTATCATCATCAAACGGATCGCCGTTGCCGTTAATGTCTTCCTGTTCGTCTGTCAAACCATCACCATCTGTATCGCAGGTTTTGCACATCGGGTCATCGTTGAGGATAACACCAGTGGCTTTAACAGGATCACCCATTACCGGGGTATTCTGACCGGAAGCCACAGATACGGTCTGCATCTTCACAATAAATGTTTCGTTCTGTTCAAAAGCATCATCCCCGATGATGTTCACCACTACGGCTCCTTCTGACTGGAACGCAGGTATTTTCGCCTGTTTGATGGTATTGTCGAAGTCCTTGCCCGGAGTGGCTTTGAAATCCAGGTAAGGGTAACTTACGCCCTCTGTGGACTCTTCAAAATCATAGTTGATAGTGATATCCCTTGAACTTCTCCGGTTCATTTTCACCACAAATTTGAGCGGTGTGTTTTCTCCTTTGTTTCCTTCTTTCACGCTGAATTTCTCGGCAGCAAACGCCAGTGTCAATGGGTCATTGTCATGGATGATCGTTTGTGCGGAAGCGTTAGCCCCTGCTTTATAGATCGGCGTACCGCTGCCACTTACATACGGCAGGATGGTCGTTTTCAGGAAACCGTCATCATCGTTGGTATCATTATCTACTGCTGTCAGGGTAAAGTCTTGTGAAGTCCGGAGCGCTGGTAACACCACTGTGATGGTATTGCCATTCACGGTGGCGCCGGCAGCGGTGAAGCTGCGTGCGGCATCCTGCTCTACCTGGAAGCGGACAGGCAGGTCACGCGCGGCCGTATTCACAGCACGGATGCTGAAAGTAACAGGTTTGCCTTCATCTACCGGCAGCCCGTCATTGATGACAGATACCACCAGCGTGTCGTTATCGTGTATCAGCACATCAGCCTGTGACTGGGCAGACAGCGGCCAGGTGACACCCGGAATGTTGCCTGCGATCGTTTTCAGCTGCACCTGTACATTTTCATCACCTTCCACGATGGAGTTGTCAATCGGGTCCACCAGGATATCCGCATAGTTTTTACCTGCCGGAATCACGGTGGTGCCATTGAGTTTGCGGTAGCGGACATCCGGCGTTGCATTGCCACTCACCTGATAGGTCACGGTCACATCTTTCACGGCTGACAGCTTGGTGTCTGTGAAGTGTACCCTGAAATAACCCGGCGTATTAGGCTCAGCTGCATCGGCTGTTTTTTCTACCATCATTTCACGGGCGGTAGCTTTAGGGCCGGTAGCATAACTTTCGTCATCAAAAACCGTCATGCGCACGGTGTCAAGGTCATTTACATCAAAACCGATGTTCTTATTGAACCGTTTCATCTGCGCCAGCATCAGGGCGGCTTTCACTTCTTCATCACCTTCAATGACCAGGTTGTCGATCACATTCACGGGAACGGATACACTGTTTTGTCCTTGTGGGATGGTAGCAGAAGTCTGTATCGGTGCGATGTTGGTCGTACCGGCGATGCTGCTGACATAGAATACCACTTTTACATCAGCGGCAGCGGTGCTGGTACCCGGCAGTTTAATCATGTAAGCGCCGTTGGTAGCAGGTTCTGCGGCATCTTTATCTTTTACCAGGTGTACGCTCATGTCACCGGTCTCCGGTATCAATACCGATCCCGGCTGAATAAGGGTGTAACCAGGTGTTACCAGCTGGGCATTCAGTTGCAGGGTTTCATCTCCTTCCAGCACATTGTCGTTGATCATCTGCAACGTATATACTTTATTGTTAGTCAGCGCGGGCAGTGTTATAGAAGCGGGTACGCCGCTGTAGTCGGCATCATCTGCTGTGGAAGCTGCATCACGGCTAACATTGATGGCAATGTCTTCTTCAGAAGAAATCAGGCTGTTCACAAACCCTACTTTTACTGCAGAATTGCTGCCTTCGTGCAGGATAGTAGAATCAATCTTCACCTGCACTTTCAGGTTGTTCGGGTCCAGGCGGGTCACATCCTGTATGATCAGGTTGAGGGTGTCGCCCTTCATACCGTTCATATTATTCGGTGCCGCTACCAGTTGCAACAACTCATCCTTTTCGATAATGTTATCAGGCTCCGCATGTACGGAGATGTTTACGTCCGGTTGCAGGGCAGGGATCGTCACTTGTGCCGGCAGCCCGCTGTAGTCGGTCGGTTTCGCCTGCGTACCGGTACCGGCATACAGAGACACGGTGATAGGCTTGCTGGAAGTAACGCCAGGCGCCAGTGATACTTTGGCGGTATAGGTATCTCCTTCTCTTACGGCAGTACCGGGCGTTACCGGGACAATATGGATATAACCGGTGGCCGGGTCGTCGTGCGTTCTGTCCAGGATCACCACAGCATCTCCCTGCACCGGCATGTTCACGTCTCCGGTAGTACCAGTGAGGATTACCGTTTCATCGTCTTCCAGGATCAGGTCTTTCACCGCTTCCAGCAGTACCGGGTGCGTAGCGCCGGTGGCCAGTTTCGGGATCGTAATGGTCAGCGGGAAAGGCAACGGTTTATAGTCGATGGCATCAGCGGTAGATGCGGCGTCTTTATTAATGGTAACAACGATCGGTTGACCAGCCTGCCAGCCATTGGGCAGTTCCACGCCGATAGCTGCTCCGGCGCCTCCTTCATCGATGGCTGCCAGTGAGCGGATAATCTTGATCGGCGCTGTCAGCGGATACTGCGCATCGTCAATATTCACTTCAAACACATTAGCGGTATAAGTGCTGATGGCGTCTGTGGCGGTAGTGGTGATCTCAAATTTCTCAGGACCTTCCACCAGGTTATCAGGCTGTATCTTCAGCGCAATCGTAGTATCGTTAGCGTTATTAAAGGAGAAGGCATTGCTCAGGAGGTAATCCGCTCCTGCTTCAGCCACGCCGTTGGTCTGCGCGAGCGTGAGGCTGATAGGCACTTCTGTGGTAACACCTGCCGGCAGCGCGATATGCACGGTACCATCTTCACCTTCTTTGGCATGCTGTGTTTTATACGGTGTAAGTGTCAGTACCCGGTTAGCGGCAACGGTGCGGGTCAGGTCCTGTATTTGCAGGTCCAGGTTGTTCACATTATAACCAGCCAGCGTGGCGATGATCTTCAGCGATTCGTCTTTCTCCAGGATCTGATCTGTATTGGTCTGGATAACATCGTAGGTGTGTGTTTTATCAGTCTTGTCCAGTTCCAGCAGCGTGTTGATCACGGAGTAGTCGTTCTTAGCGAGACTGGCTTCTGATGCAGGGTCTATGGATACCTGTACGGCCACTTTTTTGGCAGAAGTATACAGTCGGGCAACGGTCACGCTCAGCTTCTCTCCTTCCGGTATCAGCGTTTTGCTGGCGGTGAGGGTAATTTTCCGGGCATCGGGTTTATCGATGGTACCATCTGCAATATGAATAGTGATGCTGGTAACAGGCAATATGGTGTTACCGGGGTTACCGTCAATGATCAGGTCTGCATCATCGTCCAGCACATCGTTGTCTGTAGCCAGGATTTGCATGGAGGCAGTACCGGTGGACTGGATGATAAGTTGTTTATTAAGAATGGAGGTGTGGCGGTCGTCGGTGGCAGTGGAACCACTGTTTTTCACCAGCTGTACAGTCAGCGGTATAGCCGATTTCCAGTTGTTGGGCAGTGTGGCTGTCAGTGTAGCGCCGGTCAGGTCACCTTCTTTGATGGTAGCAGGCGTACTGCTGAGGATGACCGGGTTGGTGGCCAGCAGCGGATACTCCCGGTCATTGATCGTAAAGGCCAGGGTAGCCGGATCAAGGCTGTAGGTGGTACTATAAGCATCAGAGATAGCTGGTGTGATGGTCAGGGTTTCCTGGTTTTCCACCAGGTCATCTTTGATGATGTTTAATGTGGCTACCGGCGCTGGTGCGACGGCAGTGATTTGAAGCGGCCCGGTCAACGTATAGTCATCAACGGTAGCTGTGCCGGTGATGCTGCTCAAATCAATATTAATAGGAATTTCTGTGGTAACACCGGCAGGCAGTGTAGCCGTAATAGTGGTACTGTTGTTTTCCGTGATGGTCGTTTGTGGAACGGCCAGGGTTACTTTGGTATTGGCTGTATTCCTTCTGGTGGCGTCATTGATGGTGACGGTGGCACCGGTAATATTATGATAGGTGGCATTGGTACCGGTGATCACTAGCGCTTCATCTTTCTCGATCACCATATCGGGAGCGGCCGTCAGCACATTGCCCGGGGTAGTGTAAGTACCGATAGTGTAAGCAGGCAGTTCTATCTCGTTCACCAGCGTATAGTCTGTCGCGCTGGCCTCTGTACCTGTAGGGTTGGCCGCCAGTGCGATCTTGATATTTTTAGCGGAGCTGTATCCACCGGACATTGTGATGGTAAAGGGCGTGGCTTGTCCTTCTGTCAGCGGACTGGTAACCGGCGCTATTGTTAAGGATGCCCCGGAGGCATCTGTTTTATCGTGGATGTTAAGCGTTACATCTGCACCGGTGGTAATGCCTGCTATGGTGCTGGCAGCCGGGGCGGCATGGATCACCAGGGCGCGGTCATCTTCCAGTACCAGGTTGGCAGCTGCCGTGATGGTCTGTGGTACAGATGCTTTCGTGCCAGCGGGAATGGTCATGGAAACAGGTAAACCGGTATAGGTACCTGTTTGCGCGGTGGTGCCGGCAGCGGTGGAAATATCGAAATTCAGTGCTACGTCGGTGGCAACGATCCCGGCAGGCAGCTCTATCCAGCAATTGGCGCCGGTGGGGTCACCTTCATTAATATCATTGGTGGAGAGGTGGAGTGTAGCCGGTGCCGTGAGTGGCAGCTGCGCATCTTTAATGGTGATAGTGGCCGGCGTCATCTTAAACGCGGTAGCGCTGCCGTCAGTGACAGTGGCGGTAAGGGCGATGGTTTCATCTCCCTCTATTCTGCCATCGTTTATCAGGTTAAGGATACCACTGATGGGCGTGTTGCCATTGATGGTATTGGCAGGCACTGTCAGGGTGTAGTCTGTATTGTCTGTAGCCGTACCACCTTTCGCCAGGGTAACGGTAATGGGTATGTCCGTAGATACACCTGCCGGCAGACTAACATTAATGATACCATTGTTATATCCTTCCTTGAATGTCAGGGCAGGATAGGCGGGATCAGGGTCTGCAGGGGTAACGGTAACGCCTAAAGTAATATTCTCGTCGTGGTTACGGGTATCATCTGTAATAGTGATGACCGGCCCGGCAGCTGTTTTAGCCTGGCCCAGCACATTAGCGTCACCTTGTATTTTGAACGTCTCGCTGGCTTCAAGTACCAGGTCAGTTTTGGCTACAATCTCGATATTAGCGCTGCCCGTACCATTAGCGATCAGCACTTTTTTATCCATGGTGAAGTCCACATCCGGGGTGGCGGTATTGCCGCTGAGAACGGACAGGTCTACATAGGTATCTTCTGTTACCGTGGTAGCGCCAGGCAGGGAGATGGTACCAACGAGCTTAGGATCGCCTTCTTTGACGGTCGTTTGCGCAAAGTTGATGGTCAGCGTACGGTCTTCATCATCAATAATGGTGTAGGTAGCTTGTTTGGTGGCGCCTAGTTGCACCAGTGCATTACAGGTGATATCCTGCAACTGGAGGGTGAGCTTACGGCTGTATTCCAGTTTGTTATTGCCTTTGATGATCACATTGGTGACCGGCACCAGTTGATTAGCAGCTTGTGTATAGTCTCTGGCCGGAATGATAAAGCCCATTTCATAGGTGAAGTCCTGACCGTCCACTGCGGGGTGTAGTTCACCGCCAACAGCCACTACTTTCATTTCTGCGTAAACGGGCGTGGTGAGGACACCACCGGTCACTTTCAGTTTCAGGCTTTGCGGCGCGTGGTCGTTGCCGGCGTTACCTTCGTTATCACCGGCATCGCCGGCAAATTGGACGGTAACGGCTGTACTGTTATTGGAGGTAGCGCCCTGAATGGCGGTATATATGGCATCATAGTCTGCATAGGAAGCCGTGGCCGGCGGCGGTGGCGGAGTAGCGTCCAGATCGCCATAGCCCACTGCAATACGGGTACCGAACGTTTTACCAGCCAGTTTGTTTCTCAAGGCCGTTTGCACACACAACATCCTGTCAAAACCATCCACATAAGGAGTTCCGATACTGTTGTCATAAGGAAAGGTATTCAATGGGGATGAACCCTGAAAATCCCCCGGAAGGCCAGTCTGGTTTGGGAGGGTATAGCTGATAAATCCCGAAGCGTTAGCGGAAAGAAACCCATGCGTATAGGGCTGTGACACGCTGCAATCATTGGGCTTATGGTAAGCCCCTACATATCCGGTTGCACCATTTTGTTTAAATCCCCTCACGCAGTATCCGGGAACACCTGCCTGGTAGTCATTTCCCGGATCGTAAGCAAAATTGGTTGTTTGCTGCATGGCCAGGTGTTCTTCCTGGTAAATCATCAGGTCATAACCAATGTTGTTACCATTAAATGAATAGTCGACCGTGAAATATTTGTTGGGTGCTATATATGTGTAAGCGCGGGTGATATAAATCGGCAGTTCCACATCCGGACCTGTCTGTGTTTTCTTATCATATATTTTATTAAAGACGAAAACTCTGTAAGGGGAGGCCGGAGTACCGTTTCCAATCACGGGGGAGATGTAACAAATATTGGTATCCAGGCTTTGCAGGTCAGTCATGGGGCTGGTGCTGTGCTTCACCCGGATGTAGTCACCGTATCCTTTTTCGCCGTTGGCCACATAGGAATCTGTTTTACCATTGCGGAACACCTGAATTCTGCCTTTGGTGTCCATTTCGAGCCGGAGCCCGTCGCTGGCGGTATTGCCGCCGGTGCTGTTGATCACGCGGGTGGCGGGGAGTGGAACCTGGGCCTGTGTACCGGTAAATGCCAGCAGGAACAGGAGTAATAATGTTACGCAACGCCTTAGCACGGTTTTGCCTTCCGGCAATAGCTGCTCTTTCGTTTTCATAGGATGGGACAGGACTAACATATGCGTGTGTAAATTTCTATTTATACATATAGATTTAATCAAAATGTAAAAAACAGTCCTTTGTAAAACCTATATGCCTCGTAAATTGGCTCTCCCGGCAACTTTTAACCTAAATACTTCATAAGTTGAAGCTGAAAAACCTTGCGTTGCCGGCAATTATCTGATATCAATACCCAGGGATCGGGGAAGAATAAGACACACTAATTGCGCTTACTATGATGTTTAATAATTGCTCATACCCTACTTACTGTTCTTTACCACTAAACAATTAAATATAAAATCATATATTTTAATTTGCAAACTTATAGCATAATTTATATTAAATCAAATTTTATTTGTTTAGAAGCAGAAGAGATTGCTCTAACAGGATGATTAACAAAATTTTAGAGGCTCACTGCGATATAGAGGGAGTGTCATTATGTTAAAAGTTAAAATAAGCCTAGATTTGCACAAAACTTTATTTAATGTCTACAATTGCGAAATCCAACATCGACTTTAGCCTTCCGTATAAGGTAAAAGATATGTCGCTTGCGGCCTGGGGTCGTAAAGAGATAGAGCTGGCAGAAGCCGAAATGCCCGGTTTGATGTCATTGAGAGAAGAATATGGCGATAAGAAGCCCCTGAAAGGCGCCCGTATTGCCGGTTGTCTGCATATGACCATCCAGACTGCTGTACTGATCGAAACCCTGGTACACCTGGGTGCTGAAGTACGCTGGAGCTCCTGCAATATTTTCTCTACACAAGACCACGCCGCCGCTGCTGTAGCTGCTGCCGGTGTTCCGGTATTTGCCTGGAAAGGTCTCAACGAACAGGAATTTGACTGGTGCATTGAACAAACCCTGTTCTTTGGTAGCTCAGAGCGTCCCCTGAACATGATCCTGGACGACGGTGGTGACCTGACCAACATGGTATTTGACAAATACACTGAACTGATCCAGCATATCAAAGGGCTGAGCGAAGAAACCACTACCGGTGTTCACCGCCTGTACGAGCGCATGAAAAACGGTACTTTGCCCATGCCTGCCATCAATATCAACGACTCTGTTACCAAATCCAAATTTGACAACAAATACGGTTGCCGCGAATCCTGTGTAGACGCTATCCGTCGTGCTACTGACGTGATGATCGCCGGTAAAGTGGCTGTTGTAGCTGGTTTCGGTGACGTAGGTAAAGGTTCCGCTGAATCTCTGAGAGGTGCAGGCGCTCGTGTAATCGTTACTGAAATCGATCCGATCTGTGCTTTACAGGCTGCGATGGAAGGTTATGAAGTGAAAAAAATGAACGATGCCGTTAAAGAAGCTGATATCATCGTAACCACTACCGGTTGCCGCGATATCATCAACGGTGAACACTTCAAACTGATGAAAGATAAATGCATCGTTTCCAATATCGGTCACTTCGATATCGAAATCGACGTTGCATGGCTGAATAAAAACTACGGTCATACCAAAGTGGAAATCAAACCGCAGGTTGATAAATACACCATCGATGGTAAAGACATCATCCTGCTGGCTGAAGGCCGTCTGGTGAACCTGGGCTGCGCTACAGGTCACCCTTCTTTCGTAATGAGTAACTCTTTCACCAACCAGACCCTGGCTCAGCTGGAACTGTGGCTAAATTCAGACCAGTACGAAAACAAAGTTTACGTACTGCCTAAACACCTGGATGAAAAAGTTGCCCGCTTACACCTGAAAAAAATCGGTGTGGAACTGGACGTACTCACCCCTGCTCAATCCGAATACCTCGGCATTCCGGCAGAAGGTCCGTTCAAACCAGACTACTACAGATACTAGTCGATGACGAATTGAAAACAGAAAGACCTGAGCGAATACCTGCTCAGGTCTTTCTGTTTTGTACAGGTTATTTATGCACACTGCGATAAAACAGCCCTCCCCTCGTAATTCCTAATCCGTAATTCGTAATTGATTAGTATTTTTGTGGCATGACAAAGCTGAGCGTAAATATCAACAAGTTTGCTACCCTGCGCAATGCACGGGGCGGCAACCTTCCGGACATTCTTAAAGTGGCACAGGATTGCGAACGGTTCGGCGCTGACGGTATTACCGTCCACCCCCGCCCGGACGAGCGTCATATCCGCTACCAGGACGTAAGAGACCTTAAACCCCTTGTCACTACCGAATTTAATATCGAAGGATACCCTTCCAGAGATTTTATGGACCTCGTACTGGCTGTAAAACCACACCAGTGCACCCTGGTACCGGACCCACCAGATGCCATTACTTCCAACACCGGCTGGGACACCATCCAACACCAATCCCAACTGAAAGAAGTGATCAGCGAGCTGAAAAAAGCCGGTATCCGCGTTTCTATATTCCTCAACGCTGAACCCGATAAGGTGGAAGGCGCCAAAACCGCAGGTGCAGACCGCATCGAGCTGTATACCGGCCCTTACGCGGAAGAATATACGAACGCACGTACACAACCGCAGAACCTCCAGCTGTTCAACGACTATAAAAACACGGCCCGCGAAGCCACCAACATAGGACTGGAACTGAATGCCGGCCACGACCTTAACCTGGACAACCTGCGCTTCTTCAAACTGCATATCCCGCAACTGAAAGAAGTGTCCATCGGTCACGCCCTCGTGGTGGATGCCCTGTATTATGGCCTCGAAAACACCATCCAGCTCTATAAAAGACAACTGGCAGACCTCTAACACAAGAAAATATTTTATAAAAAAAGATACCCGTTTGATGATATATCAAACGGGTATCTTTTTATAGCGTTGTCAATCGCTCCCTCTTCCCGTCGATCTCCATGAATCAGGGAAATCAGGAGTAATCATGTCCATCATGGGGTCAAATATTAAAGCCATTCCGCTGAGAGGAATGGCTTTAAGAACCCTTAAAACAATCAACATGATGCTCATACCGGGGTCACAACAAAACCGATATGAACTTTTAAAAAATTGCTGCCAGGAATGGCAACAAAATGACTTTATATTAAAACTAAAATAAATTCGCTTTTATAAAAACCGGTCGGCAGTGACCAAAGCGTCGACTAGTAACCACTGCCTTTCCTGCTTACTTCTTTAATAACGCTATTTCCAGCACTTGGTTCATTTCTCTTACATAATGAAATTTCATGCCTTTGATATATGAAGGATTTATTTCTTTTATATCCTTCTCATTCTGCCAACATAAGATAATTTCCTTGATCCCTGCCCTTTTGGCGGCCAGAATTTTTTCTTTCAAGCCTCCTACCGGCAGTACCTGTCCTCTCAGGGTAATTTCCCCGCTCATCGCCAGATAGGACCTTACCTTACGTCCGGTGAATACGGAAGTCAGCGCAGTGAGCATAGTGATACCGGCACTGGGACCGTCTTTCGGCACGGCGCCTTCCGGTATATGCACATGCACATTCTTCGTATGGAAGATTTTCGGGTCTACCTTCAACTCGGCGGCATGGGACTGTATATAGGTCAACGCGGTTACCGCCGATTCCTTCATCACATTGCCCAGGTTACCGGTCAGTTTCAGTTCGCCTTTTCCTTCACTCAGACTGCTTTCGATAAACAGGATTTCTCCGCCTACATATGTCCAGGCGAGGCCTACGGCTACTCCCGGAGGGTTACCTACCTTATAGATCTCATTGGAGTAACGGGGTTTGCCCAATATCCGCTCTACATCTGCTTCGGTAATGTTTTCAGGCACTTTGCGCTCCATGGCCACTTCTTTGGCCAGGTTACGCATGATCGCAGCGAAGAGCCTGTCCAGCTCCCTTACGCCGCTCTCGCGGGTGTAGTCTGCGACGATGTGCTCAATGACACCGTTGTTGAGTTTGAACTTGGTATCCTTCAGACCGTGCGCCTCTTTCTGTTTGGGCAACAGGTGGCGTTTGGCGATTTCCGTTTTTTCCTCGATGGAATATCCGCTGAGGTCAATAATTTCCAGCCTGTCGCGCAGCGCAGGATGAATAGCACCGATATTATTGGCGGTAGCGATGAACAAAACCTTGCTCAGGTCAAATTCCAGCTCCAGGTAGTTATCGTAGAAAGTACTGTTCTGCTCAGGGTCCAGTACTTCCAGCAACGCTGAACTTGGATCGCCGCGCAGATCGTTGCCGATCTTGTCAATTTCATCCAGGATCATGACAGGATTGGCAGATTTGATTTTGCGGATGGATTGTATCACCCGGCCAGGCATAGCGCCGATATAGGTTTTACGGTGACCTCTGATCTCGCTTTCGTCGTGCAAACCACCAAGGCTCAACCGCACATATTTACGACCTACCGCATTGGCAATAGAGCGTCCCAGAGAGGTTTTACCGATACCCGGAGGGCCTACGAAACACAGGATAGGTGATTTCATATCCCCTTTCAGTTTCAGTACGGCCAGGTATTCCAGTATTCTCTCTTTGATTTTCTCCATGCCATAATGATCATGGTCCAATATTTTCTTCGCCTTTTTCAGGTCGTAGCTGTCAGTGGTGAATTCGCCCCAGGGCAGGTCCAGCATCAGGTCCAGGTGGTTGTACACCACGCTGTAATCCGGCGTGCTGGGATGCATGCGCTCCAGTTTCTCGATGCCTTTGGCAAAAGCTTCCGCAGCGGCTGCCGACCATTTCTTTTCTTCCGCTTTACGCTTCATTTCCTTCAGCTCACGGTCGTTGGCATCGCCACCCAGTTCTTCCTTGATGGACTTCATCTGTTGTTGCAGGAAGTAGTCACGCTGTTGCTTATCAAGGTCGGCTTTGGTTTTATTGGTGATTTTGTTTTTCAGTTCTGCCAGCTGCAGTTCTGTCTGCAACAGTTTCATCAACAGTTCCGCACGGGTACGCAGATTGTTGATTTCTAGCAGTTGTTGTTTGTCTTTCAGATCAGAGTTGAGATTGGAAGACACAAAATGCACCAGGAAAGAGGCATTTTCAATGTTTTTGAGGATAATGCTTGCTTCTGAAGGCAGATTGGGAGAGAGCTGGATGATCTGTGCCGCCAGGTCCTTGATAGAGGAAATATAGGCATCGAATTCCGAGTCGTCTTCTGCTGCCTCATCCTGTAACAACTCCACCTGGGCTTTGAAATAAGGATCTTCCGAAACAATCTCTTTTATTTTGAACCGTTTGCGGCCCTGGATAATGATGGTAGTGCCACCGTCCGGCATTTTGATCAGTTTAACGATGCGGGCCACAGTGCCCACCTCGCTCAGATCGGCCACATTGGGATCCTCGATGGTACTGTCTTTCTGTGCCACCACACCGATCAATTTGTCAGCCTTGTATGCGTCGTTAACTGCCTTTATGGATTTATCCCTGCCCACGGTGATCGGTAAAACCACACCGGGAAACAGAACGGTATTGCGTAATGGTAATAATGCCAGTTGGTCGGGAATATTATCTTCCTCCTGACCTTCCCCGTCTTCATTCAAAGGGATAATAGGCATAAACTCCATTTCATCTTCTGAATTTCCTAAGTAAAATCTGTTCATCTGAGATATTTAATGCCCGGAGGACATTCTGGCAGAAAACACTGCTGAAACCTCCGTTTTTTTATGCACTACTACCTTGTCAAGTTTGGTGCCAAGTGACGAGTTGTCACGCCAAACGACCCCGGTGACCGGTATTTTGCGCGATATCAAAAAAAACAAAGAAGCGAAGATCACCGCTGTGAATACGTGCGTAATGGTAACAACCATCCTGCATATTCTCAAATGTGATCTCCGCTTCTTTGTGTTCTTACAAAATACGGGCTTCTTTTATACGTTGTGCGTGCGCGTGATTACAGGGTCACGCCCACACCCAGCTGAATGCTCTGGTTTTTCCAGTTGCTGGTGCTGGTAACGCTTTCGATGCCTTTTACGTCATTGAAACCAATGATGTAACGGGCGCTGACATTCACGATCGGCAGTTGCAGCCACAAACCGGCCACACCGGAAATTTCACCACCTTTAAAGGCAGTATTGGCAGCACCAAAAACTTTTCTGTCGCTCACCATCGCGCCGAACTGAGGACCTACCTGCAGTTTGAGACGGGGAGTTCCCAGGTCTATATTTGCGAGCAACGGAATGCTCAGGTAGTTCAGGTTGACTTTTTTGCGGTCATCTGAAGTGCTTACATTTTTATAGATATCGCTGAAATTATCAGTGGTTTCTGTTTTAGTAGAAGAAAAGATTACTTCACCCTGCACACCAAAACCTTTTACCAGGTTTAATTGTGCGAAACCACCCAGGTGGTAACCCAATTTGAATCCGTCCTGAAATCCGGAACCATCCAGTTTTCCAAGGTTGGCGCCACCTTTAATACCAAAGCGCAGTAACCTTTGCGCGCTAACAGTGGTGGTAACAGCGGTCATTGCAAGCAATGCAACGGCGAGAAACAGTTTTTTCATAATTGTATTGTTGTTAGTAATGGTTAAAATTATAGACGCCCGAACAGTAAAATACCCCTACGTTATCAGGGAGATTCCCTAAATACAAATTCCGTGCTATTTGTTAAAGAAATCAGAAACTGTAAGACAGGCGAGCGGTGAAATAGCCCATCAGTTCCGTATCTGCGCCGGTTAACGGTTTAAAAATGGTGAAGGAAGGAGAAAAGGTAAATTGATCGAACAGGTAGGAGACATTAATGGTGCAATCGAGGGCACGGGGCTCAAAATCAGTGTGGTCTTCGTAATTCACGACTTTACCCGGACGCATTTTATCGAGTTTCATTTTGGAGGAACGCGTCAGATAACGGAAAGCCGCCAGCTGACTGTAATAATTGGCCGTGCCCATTGTCAGCGACAGGGAAGGTTGTAACAACAAAGCGTCGCGGGAACAGAGCAGTCCATCGAAAATAAAAGGATGCCGCACGGTGGCTATCACATTAAAATCGCTGCCGGTTACATGTTCTCTCAGGCGTGGCCTGTTGTTGGTATAGTTCCCCCAGCCATAATCCACGCTAACGCCCATGTGCAGCCACCATTTACGGTAGTAAAAATAAGAGAACAATTCATTGGTGATCGGTGTGGACGGAACATCGGTAGAATCGGCAAAAAAGTAACGGGTATACGAAATGCCGGTGATGAAATTCCTTTTCTTCGTATAGTCATAACCGGCAGTGAAGTCCCATTCAAACCAATGTTTTTTGTCTGTATCAAACAAATAATAACCGCTGGCGCCTGCGAATATGCCGCTTTTATGATACCAGGTCAGCGAAGGGGAAAGATAAGCCTTCATGACAATAGGCTGCTCCAGGTTGACCGTCTTACTGCCATAAGCAGGATTGTTGCCATAGCTAAGCGCTGCCACTACTTCACTCTTCTGTTGTTTGTTCAACAGTGAATCCAACTGTCTCTCGAGATCCGCCAAGGACTGACCTTCAGCGAAAACACAGCAAAACAGTAGCAGACATGTCAGGAATACGCGCATTGAATAGGAGATACTGCCCACAATATAGCATATTTTGACATTTGACCATTTGGATATTCGGTGACCGGGCTTTTTAAGGCGGTGAGTACCCCCTGGCGCTTTATGATTGAGAAAAACAGCCGGACTCTCCCTTCATCTCCTATCAAACTGACGGAACCTTACACAAGGTCAATCACCGTGATCTCCGGCAATACGCCAACCCGTCCCGGGTAACCGAGGAAACCGAAGCCCCTGTTCACATACAGCCGTTGTTCTCCGGCTTTGTACAGGCCTGCCCATTCCTTGTAGAAGTATTGCGCTGGGCTCCATTTGAGGCCTGGTATCTCCACGCCGAACTGCATACCATGGGTATGGCCGGCCAGGGTGAGGTCAATATCCGGGAATTCAGGACGGATCTGGGCATCCCAGTGGGTGGGATCGTGTGACATCAGGATTTTGAAGGGGATATGGTTAACGCCATCGTACGCCCGGCGCAGATCGCCATGACGGGGGAACCGTTTGATAGCGCTCCAGTTCTCCACACCGAGGAGTGCGATCTGGCCGCCGTCTTTTTCCAGCACCACGCTTTCGTTCATCATCAGTTTCCATCCCAGTTCACCGTGCACCACCTTGAGGCGTTCCAGGTTCTTCCGTTGCATTTCACTATGCCCTGCGGGTGTTTTGTCCGGCCAGGGGTAATAATCGCCATAGTCGTGATTGCCCAGCGTAGAGTATACGCCCATGGGGGCTTTGATCTGGCTGAACACGTCCATCCACTGGGTCATTTCATCCGCGCGGTCGTTGACCAGGTCACCGGTAAACAATACCAGGTCGGCCTTCTGGGCGTTGATCATGTTCACGCCTTTGATCACCGCCTCCCGGTTGGCGAAGCTGCCGGAATGGATGTCTGAGATCTGCACGATACGCAGTCCCCTGAAGGAAGCAGGCAGGTTTTTAAATGCCAGTTTGAGTTTATGGACGCGGTAGTTGTATTTATTGGAGAAGCCGTACAGCAGGGCGCCAAACAGGCTGCCACCCGCGATGAGGCCGAGGCGGCTCAGGAATTGGGAACGGGTGATACCATTCACCGCGCCTTCCGCAGCAGTGGTGCTTTGTGCCGGAGAAAACCGGTGTATCAGCCATACGATGCCGCGGCGGACATCATCTATCAGCAGGAATACCACCGCCAGCAGTTTTGCGACCACCAGCCCCAGGAATATGGCCATCAGGTAGGATTTCAGCTGGGCCGGCCAGCTATGCCAGTGAATATATGGCAGCAGCAGGACCATGATAATGCAGACCGCGGAGACAGACCAGTAGGCAGTATAGGCGATGGTCCGTACCCGTGGCAGTGACATGTACACCATGGCTCTTACCGCCTGAAATACGTAGAGGTCCAACAAAAGAAGAAAAACGACTAATATAATAGAATTCAACCCAGGTCGCATTATAAATATTTAATATAAAATTTAACAGAAAGGCAAATTAACACAAGTTATCCGTCAGAAAAAGTTAAAACGGGTAGCCGGCAGCTATGCAGACGAATAACAAACGGATAAATTGCAGGGTTTTAAATTAAATTCCGAAACCGGGGTTTATCAGCGTATTTATATTAATTATATATTAAATATCACCCATCTCCGGTTCCGTCCTGATCAGGACACTTTGTGAATAAATAAATATACTACAGCGCCGGAATTGTTGCTAATCGTTGTATTTTTGTCCGATTCAGGTAGCTTGTAACATTTAATTACCCGGGTTAGTGATTTTTTGGGCGAAAGCTTAAATTCATCATTATTACCGGTAATTCGTTTTTTTTACCTAAAATTGAGACCATGAGATACACCAATTACGGTCATTCCTGCTTTGCAGTGGAGATAAAAGGCAAGCGGATACTTTTTGACCCGTTCATTACGCATAATGAGCTGGCCAGCAAGGTAGACGTTCAGGCTATTAAGGCGGATTATATTTTTGTTTCCCATGGTCATGAAGACCATGTGGCGGATTTGATTTCGCTGGCGAAGCAGACCGGGGCCATGGTGGTATCCAATTTTGAGATTATTACCTGGGCGGGCAAGCAGGGGCTGACCAAGCTGCACCCAATGAATACCGGTGGCAAGTGGAAATTCGATTTTGGCACAGTGAAGTGTGTGGTGGCGCAGCATTCCAGCGGTCTGCCGGACGGCACTTACGGTGGCAATCCGATGGGATTTGTATTTGTCACTGATGAGGGCAATTTTTATTACAGTGGTGATACCGCGCTGACCATGGACATGGAGCTGATCCCGGGTATTACCGAACTGGATTTTGCCGTTTTGCCAATTGGTGATAATTTCACGATGGGCCCGGAAGATGCCATTGCCGCGGCCGAAATGATTGAATGTGAAAAAATAATCGGCATCCACTACGACACCTTCGGGTATATCAAGATAGACAAGAGGGAGGTCATGCAGCTTTTTGATGAAGCTGGCGTGGAGCTGCTGCTGCCTGAAATAGGCAGTACCATAGAGGTTTGAGGAAGAGGCGATCCTGCTATTTAATCCTTTATCCTATAAATGAACCTTTGAATTTTTTAAATTACACAATGGCTAGAGTAATCGCAATCGCTAATCAGAAAGGTGGGGTAGGAAAAACAACCAGTGCAATCAACCTGGCAAGCAGCCTGGCTGTACTGGAATTCAAAACATTGCTGGTAGATGCTGATCCCCAGGCAAACAGCACCACAGGACTGGGCTTTGACCTGCGTAATATTCAGCAGAGCCTGTACGACTGTATGGTAAACGATGTTCAGGCCAAAGATGTGATACTGGAGTCCGATACGCCCAACCTGAAAGTATTACCTTCCCATATTGACCTGGTAGGTGCGGAGCTGGAACTGATCAATCATCCCAACCGTGAGCGGGTGATGAAGCAGGTGGTGGATGCGGTAAAGGATGATTACGATTTTGTGATCGTAGACTGTTCCCCTTCTTTGGGATTGATCACTGTGAACGCACTGGTGGCGTCCAACGCGGTGATTATCCCGGTACAATGTGAATTTTTTGCACTGGAAGGTCTGGGCAAATTGCTCAATACCATCAAGATCGTTCAGAGCAGACTGAATACAGACCTGGAAATTGAAGGCATCCTGATGACCATGTACGATGGTCGTTTGCGCCTCAGCAACCAGGTGGTGGACGAAGTGAAGCAGCATTTTGAGGAAAGCGTATTCAACACTATCATCCATCGTAATACCAAACTGGGGGAAGCGCCCAGCTTTGGTAAATCTGTTATTATGTACGATGCAGCCAGCACCGGTGCCATCAATTACCTGAACCTGGCCAAGGAAATACTGCAGAAGCATAACTACACGAAAATTAAATCCAAAGACAAAATCTTAAAATGAGCAATCCAAGTAAGAAAGAGGCGTTGGGGAAAGGTATCCGCTCGCTGCTCCAGAACATAGACACTGACCTGAAGCACACTGCCGGCGCCCTGGGCGATAACGCGGTAGCTACTGCTACAGGTATTGAACGTATTGCGCTGGAACAGATCGTGACCAATCCGAAGCAGCCGCGTCGTGACTTTGATGAGGTTGCCCTTCAGGAACTTAGCCAGTCTATCAAGCTGCATGACATCATCCAGCCGATCACGGTGGCCAAGATCAGTAACAAAAAATTCCAGCTGATTGCCGGAGAACGCCGTCTGCGCGCCAGCAAAATGGCCGGCCTGAAAGACATTCCGGCATATGTGCGGCAAGCCAACGACCAGGAACTGCTGGAACTGGCGCTGCTGGAGAACCTGCAAAGGGAAAACCTGAATGCGATCGAGGTTGGATTGAGCTACAAGCGGTTGATGGAAGAATGTTCCCTTACACAGGAACAGGTGGCCGACCGTATGGGCAAGGAGAGAAGCACCGTCACCAACTATATCCGCCTGCTCAAACTGCCACCTGATATCCAGGTAGCGGTACGTAACGGACAACTGAGCATGGGCCATGCCCGTGTGCTTACCGGCGTGGAAAATGTGGAGAACCAACTGTTCCTCTACAATGAGATCCTTCAAAACGGCCTGTCTGTAAGGCAAACGGAAGACCTGGCCCGCAAGATCAACCAGGCTGACAAAGGTAACCAGCAGAAAGCGGCTAAAGTTAAACTGCCGCCCGCTTTCCAGAAAATACAGGACAACCTCAGCTCCCACTTCTCTACTAAAGTGAAGCTGGACAGAGGCAAGAATGGCAAAGGAAGCATTATGATTGAATTCTATTCAGACGATGAACTGAATAGCATCCTGGAAAAAATAGATTTATAAGGTGGCTAAGAAGGCTGGAAGATTATTCCGTTTATTTCGTCGCCATGTACTGGTATGTCTGGCATTACTGGTATTGGCGCCTGTACTGAAAGGGCAGGACACTACCCGTCGTACTGTCCGCACCATAGATACGTTGGCTTATCCGGTAAAAGACACGGCTAAAAGCACTGAGCTGACCGATACCACCGCGTCTATCAGCCTGGCGTCACGAGCACCGCACAGCCCGCGTAAAGCAGCGCTGTACTCGGCCATACTGCCGGGGCTCGGACAGGCGTACAACCACGAATACTGGAAAATGCCGCTGGTATACGCCGCCATTGGTACCTGTACCTACTTCTTCGTATGGAACATGGACAACTACCGCAAATACCGCGATGCCTACCGGCTGTCGGTAGACGGTAATCCGGACACGAACTCACCGGACCCGTTGCTGGCCAATAAATCATCAGGGTACCTGAAAGCCAACCGCGATTATTTCCGCCAGAATGTTGACTATTCCGTACTTTTCTTTGTACTGGCTTACACGCTTAATATCGCCGATGCCACCGTATTTGCACATTTACGCAACTGGGACATGTCTGATGAACTGAGTATGCGGGTATCTCCGGCCATCATCAACAATCAGGGTTTAGGCATCAGCGTTAAACTTGCCATCGGCGGCGGCCGTAAAAACCATAAGTCTGCCTGGCTGGCAGGTCGTTAACCAACACATCATCCACTAAAAAATATCAGCAAGGGTCATGAAAATAGCACTAATCGGATATGGTAAAATGGGTAAGGCGATCGATGCCATTGCCACTGCCAAAGGTCATGAGGTAATCCTGAGAATAGATCACGATGCCCAGCATCTGCTGGAAAAAGAGCATCTTGGACAGGCAGATGTGGCCATTGAATTCACCACTCCCGAAACGGCTTACCATAACATACAAAAGTGCTTTGAAGCTAATGTACCTGTTGTTAGCGGCACCACCGGCTGGCTCGAGCAACTGCCGGAAGTGAATGCACAATGCGAAAAAGGCCATCATGCCTTTTTACATGCCACCAACTTCAGCATCGGCGTCAATATCTTTTTTGAAGTCAACAAAAAACTGGCAGCCCTGATGGCCATCCAGCCACAATACAACGTATGGATGGAAGAAATCCACCATACCCAAAAAAAAGACGCTCCCAGCGGAACCGCCATCACCCTGGCAGAACAGCTGCTGGCTTCCGTTGACCGGAAAAAGGGCTGGGTCAATGAAGAAACACAGCAGGCTGACATGCTGTCTATCATCTCCAAAAGAATAGATCCTGCACCGGGCACCCATACCATTCATTACTCCTCTCCCATCGATGATATCACGATCACGCATACCGCACATTCCCGTGAAGGTTTTGCTGCCGGCGCCGTAGTAGCTGCGGAATGGCTGAAAGGTAAGACAGGCGTGTTTACGATGAGAGACGTGCTGAACCTATAGAGGCTGTATAATGAATTGAAAATCAATTGTTATTTATTCCTGTCACGCTCCACGTTGGCTGCCAAAACATAAAACTCAAAAGAAGAGCTTATATTTGTAACGTCAAAGATGTTCATTGCAGCACCGATAGCGTCATCCCCAGGGATGCAAATAAGTCACTATGTTATCTAAAAAAACACAATACGCATTTCACGCACTCATTCACCTGGCAGAAAATGTTGATAAAGGGCCTATCCTGATCTCCGAGATCGCTCAGGAGAAGAATATCTCTATCAAGTTCCTGGAAAACATTCTGCTGGAGCTGAAAAATGCCGGTATTCTGGGCAGTAAGAAAGGGAAAGGCGGCGGATATTACCTGATGCGTCCTCCGAAAGAGATTGCACTGGCCAAGATCATCCGGTTGCTGGACGGGCCCATCGCCCTGTTGCCCTGCGTAAGCCTCAACTATTATGAGCGCTGCGAGAACTGCCGCGATGAAGCCGTATGCGGCCTGAATGAAGTGATGAGCAAAGTAAGGGACGCCACCCTGAAACTGCTGGAGACCAAAACATTAAAAGATATTCTTACCCGCAACGCATAACCTGCGCAGCGAGCAAATTATCCGGCCGGCACGATTTTTTCGTGCCGGCTTTTTTATTTCGCGTTCGCGGTCCCAGGGCTAAAGCCCTGGGCTACGATGTTGTTCAGGTTCTTTTTATGAGGATTGCATGAGTATTGGCGCAAACCATGGGGTTCTCCCAAAATAGCAGCATTTATATCGGCAGGAGACAAGCGTTCATGAATAAATTCCCAGAATGGCGTTAACATCGGCCGAAGGCCAAGATAGTACGAATAAACTCCCTACAACAGCGACATTAACTCCAGCCTAAGACTCTGGTACCTCAAAAAACTCCCCCCAACAACCACATTAACATCGGCCGAAGGCCAAGATAACACGAATAAACTCCCTACAACAGCGACATTAACTCCAGCCTAAGACTCTGGTACCTCAAAAAATTCCCCCCAACAACCACATTAACATCGGCCGAAGGCCAAGATTAATGCACCCTGTATAAAAAAGAACCTGAACAACATTGTAACCCAGGGCTTCAGCCCTGGGAAACCAGCCCCCATAGCTCATTCACCCACAAACGATAAATTTCTAACACAATAGTCTATCTTTTTTATAGGATTTATGTATTTTTGTATACGGCGTCACTGAAAAGTACGCGCTGGCACTAGGCAATTATCTTTAAGGAAGATTACATGACAGACATTACCAACGCACTGGCCAACAAGCCGGTGGTAGAAGCCATACAATATCTCCTGGAGCAATATCCGGGTGCCGTGGCGTTTTCTACTTCCTTTGGCCAGGAAGACCAGGTAATCGCAGACATTATCTGGCGTAACCATTTACCCGTAAGGGTATTTACTCTGGACACAGGACGCCTGTTCCAGGAGACCTATGACGTAATGGACGTCACCCTTGCCCGTTACAAACAGCCGATCGAAGTGTTTTACCCCGAAACAGCGGCCGTAGAAAAACTGGTCAGCGAAAAAGGCCCCAACAGCTTTTACGATTCCGTGGAAAACCGCAAACAGTGTTGCGGCATCCGTAAAGTAGTACCGCTCAACAGGGCGCTGGAAGGCGTAAAAGTATGGATCACCGGACTACGTGCCGAACAATCCGAAAACCGCCACGATATGCAGACGCTGGAATGGGACGAACAACGCCATCTCTATAAATACAATCCCCTGATCCATTGGGGGTATGATGAAGTACTGGCGTACCTCTCCCAACACAACGTTCCCTATAACAAACTGCACGACAAAGGCTTTATCAGCATCGGTTGTGCACCCTGTACACGCGCCATCGAGCCGGGAGAACATCCGCGCGCCGGTCGGTGGTGGTGGGAACAGTCGCAGAAAGAATGCGGCCTGCACGGATAAAAGAAAACAGCCTTTGCAATCATAAAATCATTGTCACCCATGACACATCAGATAAACTGGGAATTTCCACAGGCGCTGGAAGATGAAGCCATATACATATTACGCGAAACAGCCGCCCAATTCGAGAAGCCGGTACTGCTCTTCTCCGGTGGTAAAGATTCCATTACCCTCGTGAGATTGGCCCAGAAAGCCTTTTATCCGGGCAAGGTACCCTTTCCGCTGCTACATGTAGACACCGGCCATAACTTCCCGGAGACCATCGAGTTCCGTGACTGGCTGGTCAACACTCTGGGGCTCGACCTGATCGTCCGCAACGTGCAGGACAGCATTGATCAGGGCAAAGTACAGGAAGAAACGGGCAAATACGCCAGCCGCAACGCCCTGCAGACCGTTACCCTCCTCGATGCCATCGAAGAAGGAAAATTTGACGCCTGCATCGGCGGCGCACGCCGCGACGAAGAAAAAGCCCGCGCTAAAGAAAGAATATTCTCCGTACGCGATGAATTCGGTCAGTGGAACGCTAAAATGCAACGCCCTGAACTGTTTGACATCCTCAACGGAAAAATCAATATCGGTGAAAACGTGCGCGTATTCCCTATCTCCAACTGGACAGAGCTGGACGTATGGAACTACATCCGCCGCGAAAAACTGGAAATACCTTCCATCTACTTTGCACACGAAAGGGAAATCATTGAGCGCGACGGTCTCTATTGGCCTTACTCTGCCTACCTCAACACCACCGCCGATGAAGTGCCTTTCCGCCAGAAAGTACGCTTCCGCACCGTTGGCGACATGACCTGTACCGCTGCCGTGCTGTCCGAAGCCGATAAGCTGGAAGACATCATCGCAGAAATCATGGAAGCCAAAATTTCTGAACGTGGCGCACGCATAGACGACAAACGCTCTGAAGCCGCCATGGAGAAAAGAAAACAGGCAGGTTACTTTTAACATTTACTTCTTACAGCAAAAAAGCGAACGCATATGGAGGTTTTACGTATAGCCACTTCCGGTAGTGTAGACGATGGGAAAAGCACCCTGATCGGCCGTCTTTTATACGACACCAACTCTATCCCCCAGGATAAAATGGAGGCGCTCCACGCCGCCAGCAAACGCAAAGGGCTCGACTTCACCGACCTGTCACTGCTGACAGACGGCCTCGTGGCAGAAAGAGAACAAGGCATCACCATCGACGTGGCGCATATCTATTTCTCTACCCCCAACCGTAAATACATTATCGCCGATACGCCCGGCCATATTGAATATACCCGTAACATGGTGACCGGCGCCTCCAACGCGCAGGTATCACTCATCCTGATCGATGCCCGCAAAGGCATCGTGGAACAAACACATCGCCACTTTTTCATCGCCAACCTGTTGCGCATTCCCTACCTCGCAGTGTGTGTCAACAAGATGGACCTGGTGGAATACAGCGAGGCCCGTTTCAATCAGATCGTGGAAGATTTCCAGCAGCTGCTCGCCGGCGCCTCCTATAAAGCACAGGAAGTGAAGTTCATCCCGATCTCCTCCCTGTACGGCGAAAATGTGGCCACCCGCACCGGTATCATCAACTGGTACCAGGGCCCTACCCTGCTCGATTACCTTGAAAAAATCGCCTTTGACCAGGAAGATAACCGACACCCGGCCCGCTTCCCGATCCAGAGCGTCATCCGGCCGCGTACCACCGAATACCACGATTTCCGTGGCTTCGCCGGCAAAGTGACCAGTGGCCATTTCAACGTGGGCGATGAAATCATCTCCCTGCCATCAGGACAGAAAAGCAGGATCAAAACCATCGAGCAGTTCGAAAAACAGCTGCCTGCCGCCCATGCCCGTGAAAGTGTGGTCATCACCCTTGAAGATGAAATTGACAGCAGCCGGGGCAATATGCTGGTAAAAACAGACAACGTTCCCGAACAACGCAAAGAAATCACCGCCAACATCTGCTGGATGGACCAGCAGAAACTGGTCGCCGGTAAAACCTACCTGCTCCAGCATGGCATTAACCGCGTGAAAGCAAAAGTGCAGCAGATCAACTTCGTCATCGATGTAACCAGTTATCAACACATCGAAGGCAAAAATGATATGGGTCTAAATGATATCGGTAGCATTACCCTGAAAACAGCCCAGCCTATCTTTGCTGACATCTACGCGAAAAACCCCGCTAATGGCGCGTTCATATTGATTGATGAGTTCAACAATACGACCGTTGCTGTCGGAACTTTGATATGAACTGTGATGGTCATGATTACAGCCGATTACACTAATTAGCGGAGATTGATACGACTTTCAGGACTGAATAAAGCAATATAAAAACAAGGGCCCGGTGAAGATATCACCGGGCCTTATTTTATACTCAAATCAAACAATAATATGCTATTCTAAACTCGTGCTGATCTCCGCTCTAATCTTCTCCAATCAGGAGAATCAGCAATAATCATGACCATCACAGTTACGGTTATATGTTTTTGAACATGTCCGCTGTCATCTTCTCCAGGTCATATTCGTGTTTCCAACCCCAGTCGGCGCGCGCGAGGCTGTCGTCCATGCTGTTAGGCCAGCCGTCAGCGATTTGCTGGCGATAGTCCGGCTCATAGCTGATGGCAAATTCAGGAATATGTTTTTTGATTTCTGCCGCGATCTCTTTGGGAGAGAAGCTCATAGCAGAGAGGTTATAAGCAGAGCGCACAGATATTTTGGAGGCATCGGCTTCCATCAGTTCGATGGTAGCGCGGATAGCGTCCGGCATATACATCATAGGCAGATAAGTATTCTCTGACAGGAAGCTGGTGTATTTTTTATTTTCCTTTGCTTCATGGAAGATTTCCACCGCATAGTCGGTGGTACCGCCGCCCGGAGCAGACTTATAGCTGATCAGGCCGGGATAGCGGAGACTTCTCACGTCTACGCCATAACGGTGGTTATAGTACTCGCACCAGCGTTCACCGGCAAATTTGCTGATACCGTAGATGGTAGTCGGTTCGATGATAGTGTGTTGTGGTGTGTCCTGCATCGGGGAATTAGGGCCGAATACCGCGATGGAGCTGGGCCAGTATACTTTATCAATATTCTCTTCCTTAGCGATATCGAGTACGTTGAGCAGGCTTTGCATATTGATATGCCATGCCAGCAGCGGATTTTTTTCACCGGTGGCAGACAGGATGGCCGCCAGCAGATATACCTGGGTGATGTTGTGCCGGATGATCAATACGTGCAACATCTCTTTGTTCATTACGTCCAGCGACACATACGGGCCTGTTCCTTTTAGCAGATCATGTTCTTCGCGCAGATCCGATGCCACCACATTGGCATCTCCATACATTTTCCTTAACGCCAGGGTCAGCTCCACGCCTATTTGTCCGCAGGCACCAATAACCAGGATCTTATCTTTCTTCATATAACGAAAATTGAAAGCAATAATTTGAGAGCGTAATATTAACAGGTTCGGCGATATTTCCGTTCCACCGGCCCACGCGCATGACAATGCTATAACAATAAAAACTGCAATGGGTGGACTTTCCAATCCCGGATTACAAAAGTATGACAATTTTAACTTTTCGTATAGGGTTGAGCTGTCAGTACAGGGGTCTGTTAATGCCGGGAAAGACTATCTTTGCATGGCGATTAATGACCCAATAGTTATAAAATTATGAAGCATTTAAAATCATTGTTCAAAGAACAATACAATCCGGAAAATTTTTTCCTGATTGCTGGTCCGTGTGTGATAGAAGAAGAAGAGCTGCTGATGGAAGTAGCAGAGAAAGTTTCAGGTATCTGCAAACGTCTGTCTATTCCTTATGTTTTTAAGGCTTCCTACCGGAAGGCCAACCGTACGAGCGTACATTCATTTACCGGTATTGGTGATGTGGAAGGGCTGGAACTGTTGCAGAAAGTGGGCAAAACTTTTAACGTACCAGTTACTTCTGATATCCACTCCGCTGCCGAAGCCGCTATGGCCGCAGCTTACGTGGACGTATTACAAATCCCTGCCTTCCTTTGCCGCCAGACAGACATCTTGTTGGCCGCAGCAGAAACAGGCAAGGTAGTTAATGTAAAGAAAGGTCAGTTCCTGAGCGGTGAATCCATGAAATTTGCCGTAGAGAAAATACAGGGAGCGGGCAATGAACATATCATTTTGACAGAGAGGGGTACCACCTTCGGTTACCAGGACCTGGTGGTAGACTATCGTAACATTCCGGTGATGAAACATCTGGGACAGCCGGTAGTAATGGACTGTACGCACTCTTTGCAGCAGCCTAACCAAACCAGCGGCGTTACTGGTGGTAATCCACAGATGATCAGCACCATTGCCAAGGCGGCTATTGCCACCGGCGCTGACGGGCTGTTTATTGAAACCCATCCGGAGCCTTCCCGTGCCAAATCTGATGGCGCCAATATGTTGCGTCTCGATCTGCTGGAAGAACTGCTGGAAAAACTGGTAGAACTGCGGAAAGTAGCGGTGAAATTATAAGGTCTGCTTCCCCTTGTTGTTTTGGTTCGTTTTGTGTAAATTCATGAAACACTAAAAACAGCTCACTATGATCAGTTTACACCATTTAAAAGCCGGAGATACGGTAATTACCAGCTACGCAGGTGTAGAGAAACCGGGGAAGATTCTACAGGTGGATCATGAGGATAAAAAAGTGCTTGTGGCCACCGATAATGACACGAATGAGTTTTGGTATGATCTCGACAACCTGCACTCTATTCCGTTGGACGAGGCTACCTTACTCAGATTGCAGTTCCATCTGGACGCTAACCAGTCCGGCAATGGCAAAGGCAAATTGTATGTCCGGGGACCGTTCTCCGTGCGCGTACATGACCAAGGCAATCAGCCCTTGCTTCAGTTGCATTACCGCGATGAAACGAGGAACCTGAATGCGCCTATTACGCTGAATGAATTGCAGAACCATTATCATGGTATGACCAATTTCCATCTGGAATAAAAGCCGGATGAAGCATATACGACAAAGAGGATGTGACCGGGCACCGGTTGCATCCTCTTTGTCATTTCAGGACTGCCTTTTATGTCAACAAAAGCAGTCTGTGATGGGTTTTGCCTTGATGCAAGCCCACCTATCTAAATAAATTAAAAAAAATAAAGATTTGTTATCAGAGGTAACGCAGGGGATTTCTTCTGCCGTTGAGAATATAATTCTTCATATTCATCCAGAAGGCGAGGATCATGTAGACGATGACAGGTGATCCCATGGTCAGGAAAGTAGCATAAATGAAAAAGAAGCGGATCCTGGAGGTAGCTACGCCCAGTTTCTCACCGATGGCGGAACATACGCCAAAGGCCTTCCATTCCAAAAAGTCTTTAATCCGGTTCATGTTTCAAATGTATCAAATTTCCCCCGGAAAAACAATAGTGGCCGTCACTGCCGTAATTTAACAGGAGCGCGGCCGGAGCGGTGCGGGCGCCGGTTGTCCCAGACAGGGGGTAAAAACTTAATATAACATTTTTTAACAATTCTTTTAAAGGTGGGACCCAATTTGCCAGGCTTGTTTTTTTAGTATCCGGTCGGGTAAAATTCTGCCAGTATCTTCAGTAATTAATTTAAAAACTTGTTGTTTTTAGTTAATTTTGCGAGCAATTTTTAACCGCTCTTAAATTATTTTTTTCCCATGGTGTTTGATATTGACATGATTAAAAGAGTGTATGCGGCACTACCGGGTAAAGTGGAAGCAACCCGTCAGCTGTTAGGCCGTCCGCTCACACTTGCCGAAAAGATCTTATACGCACACTTGTATGCACCAACTACCACGCCTTTTGAAAGAGGCAAATCCTACGTTGAGTTTGCGCCGGACCGTGTAGCGATGCAGGATGCGACCGCCCAGATGGCGTTGCTCCAGTTTATGACCGCCGGCCGCGAAAAAGTTGCGGTTCCCTCCACAGTACACTGTGACCACCTTATACAAGCCAAAGTAGGCGCCACACAAGATTTGGCGGCTGCTGTTGACACTAATAAAGAAGTTTACGATTTCCTTTCTTCCATCTCTGACAAATACGGCATCGGTTTCTGGAAGCCCGGCGCTGGTATCATCCACCAGGTAGTGCTGGAAAACTATGCATTCCCCGGCGGTATGATGATTGGTACCGACTCCCACACCCCTAACGCTGGTGGTTTGGGTATGCTGGCTATCGGTGTTGGCGGTGCCGACGCGGTAGACGTAATGGCCGGTCTCCCCTGGGAGCTGAAAATGCCAAAACTGATCGGTGTGAAGCTGACCGGTAAAATGAGTGGCTGGACTTCCGCCAAAGACGTTATCCTGAAAGTAGCAGGTATCCTGACCGTTAAAGGCGGTACCGGCGCTATCGTGGAATACTTCGGCGAAGGTGCTGACAGCCTGAGCGCCACTGGTAAAGGCACTATCTGTAACATGGGTGCTGAAATCGGTGCTACCTGCTCCGTGTTTGCTTACGACAGCAAAATGGCTGACTACCTGAAAGTGACCAGCAGAGCAGAAGTTGCTGCCCTGGCTGACGCGGTGAAAGATCACCTGCGTCCGGACGCTGAAGTGTATGCAGATCCTAAAAAATACTTCGACGAGGTAATCGAAATCGACCTGAATACCCTGGAGCCTCATGTAAACGGTCCTTTCACTCCGGACCTGGCATGGCCTATCTCCAAATTTGCACAAGCGATCAAAGAAAACAACTGGCCTGAGAAACTGGAAGTAGCCCTGATCGGTTCCTGCACCAACTCTTCCTACGAAGACATCTCCCGTTCTGCGTCCCTGGCAAAACAAGCCATCGACAAACAACTGGACATGAAATCCGAATTCACTATCACACCAGGTTCTGAACTGGTACGTTATACCATCGAAAGAGACGGTCTGCTCGCTACCTTTGACCAGGTAGGCGGTGTAGTGCTGGCTAACGCCTGCGGTCCCTGCATCGGTCAATGGGCCCGTCACATCGATGACCCTAACCGTAAAAACTCCATCATCACTTCCTTCAACCGTAACTTCGCGAAAAGAAACGACGGCCTGGCTTCTACCCACGCTTTCGTAGCTTCTCCTGAAATCGTGACAGCACTGGCTATTGCAGGTGACCTCACCTTCAACCCGCTGACTGACACCCTGAAAAACAAAAACGGCGAAGACGTGAAACTGGACGAACCTACTGGTTTTGAACTGCCGGTTAAAGGTTTCGCAGTAGATGATGCCGGTTACCAGGCTCCTGCCGAAGACGGTAGCAAAGTACAGGTGATCGTATCCCCTACCTCCGACCGTCTCCAGCTGCTGGATGCTTTTGCTGCATGGGAAGGTACAGACCTGAAAGGCCTGAAACTCCTCATCAAAGCAAAAGGTAAATGTACCACTGACCACATCTCCATGGCCGGCCCATGGTTGAAATACCGCGGTCACCTGGACAACATCTCCAACAACATGCTGATCGGCGCGGTAAACGCGTTCAACGATAAAACAGATACCGTTAAGAACTCCCTGACCGGTGAATACGGTGCTGTTCCTGCTACCATGCGTGCTTACAAAGCTGCCGGCGTCGGTGCAGTGGTAGTAGGTGACGAAAACTATGGTGAAGGCTCCAGCCGCGAACACGCTGCCATGGAACCCCGCCACCTCGGCGTTCGTGCCATCCTGGTGAAATCTTTCGCCCGTATCCACGAAACCAACCTGAAAAAACAAGGTATGCTGGGTCTGACCTTCGCTAACAAAGAAGATTATGACAAAATCCAGGAAGACGATAGCATCGATATCCTTGGCCTGACTACCTTCGCTCCAGGTAAACAACTCTCTGTAGTGCTGCATCACAAAGACGGCAGCACCGATGAATTCGCTGTAAACCACACTTACAACGAACAACAGATCGAGTGGTTCAAAGCTGGCGGCGCGCTGAACGTAATCCGTGCAGAAGCTGCTAAAAACAAAAAATAATTCAACCTACGGTTGAATCAAATATGTGGAAAACGGGCAGAGCTTTCTGCCCGTTTTTCTTTTTAAATTGCCCCCGTAAATCATCACCATATGCCCACTCCCGTTATCAGCGAAACCTGGACCCAACTGAATCACCTGTATACTGCTGACACGACGCTCGTTCAACAAACCTTTGCGGACATTCAGGCCGCCTACCACGCCCCCGAAAGACACTATCATAACCTGCAGCACATCACCCAGCTGCTGACGCTGCAAAACATGTATGCCGGTCAACTTCAGGAACCGGACGTAGTGCAGTATGCCATCTTCTTTCATGATATTGTATACGACGCACAGCAGCGTGACAACGAACAACGAAGCGCCGTTGCCGCAGTGCAGTACCTCCGGCAAACCCGCTTTCCCACGGAGAAAATTACCGCCGTGGAGGAATTTATTCTGGCAACCCAGACACACATCAACACCCAAAACAACAGTGATCTTGACTACTTCCTGGACTTTGATCTGCAGATACTGGGCGCTTCGCCGGAAACCTACCAGGCATATGTGCAGCAAATACGCCAGGAATACAGCATATATCCAGATCTCCTCTATCATCCCGGCAGGAAAAAGGTTTTACAACATTTCCTGGAGATGCCTGCCATTTACCGTACCCGTGATTTTCAACAACAATATGAAACACAGGCCCGGCAAAACATACAGGCAGAACTAAACAACTTATAACGGAAACAAATGCATATGAAAAGTATCGTCGTTTTTTGCGGTTCCAGCACCGGCCTTGATCCGGTATATATGGACCAGGCTCTTCAACTGGGCGCAGCACTTGCCCAACGCAACATCACACTGGTATATGGCGGCGCAAAAGTAGGCCTGATGGGCGCCGTAGCCGATGGCGCATTACAGGAAGGGGGAAAAGTAATTGGCGTATTGCCACATTTCCTTCAACAGAAAGAACTGGCGCATAATGGTCTCACCGAACTGGTACTGGTAGATACCATGCATGAGCGCAAAACCAAAATGAATGAGCTGTCAGACGGCGTGATAGCGCTGCCAGGCGGTTTTGGCACCATGGAAGAGTTGTTTGAAATGCTCACCTGGGGACAGCTGGGACTGCATCAGAAACCTGTCGGCATGCTCAATGTCAACGGTTTTTACGATGCGCTGCATCAGCTGTCACAAACCATGACGGAGAAAGGTTTTCTTTCTGCTGCCAGCCGTGACATGCTGCTGTACAGCGATCAGATAGATGAGCTGCTGACGAAGATGGAACAATACCATCCTGTGGAAAAACCGAAGTGGATCACACCGGCGCAGAGCTAGTTCATTATTGCTTCTTTCTTTTCTTTCAACATATTAGCCCTCCACAGCGGTTTCTTTAACTCGAAACGGCGGACCAGGCTTACCCTGAAATTGCCCGCTCCGAAAGCCTGATAGGTATGCGGTTCGGGCATTTTGCTGCGGGTAGTCATACCCACATAGTGAATACCTGCAAAATAGCGGCTGGAGTTATAGCCTAGCGATGCCCGGATCGTATTACTGAACTGAAGCCCCACATTATGGCCCACCTCACCATTGTCGTAGTGCAGGCCGGTTTTGGCTGCGCCGAGACCGGTAGTCACTGACAACGACAGGAAAAAGTGTTGCCGGTAAACGAACGTGTGTGCATACCCGATATTGGCCGCCAGGCTAACGATCCCGCTTTTGAAATAGTGCTGTTCCCGCAGGAAGGTAGTATCCGCAATATTGGCAGGAATGAGGGAAGAGTCTCCCTTGATGTTCGCGAGAAAAAATTCGCCGCCCACAATAAAAGACCCGGCACTTTTCTTTTGATATTCATTTTGCAGGTTAGGCGCGCGGTAAGAGAACCGTTTGTCATTAAAGATATACTGCACATTCAGGCCCAGTCCCCTGTTCCGTATATCAGGCCGTTGAGGATAAGGATTCTGTTGAGCGTATTCTTTCCCGAAAACCTTCTCCGGATTGGCGATATAATATCCTTTGTAAGATTGTCCGTAAAAATCGACCACCAGCTTACGCAGGTAGATATGCGATTGCAGGTCGATATAACGGGTATTACCGAACCTTTCGTTGTGCCTGTTGATAAAGGGGAAATTAAACCCCAGGTTGATGCCGATAAAGCGGTAGTTGGCCCCCACTCCGATATTGAAGGGGGTATTAGGGCGGTATAATATGTTTTTCTTTTGTTTTCTGTCTATGATATCGTAACTGGTGAATTTACGCGATCCATAGAGGCGGAAGGTAATATCTTCTGTATGCTCTTCGATATAGGCCGTGTCATTCTTCGTTTGCAGCCATTTGAAGAATTTCCCCTGGGCCATTGCATGAACGCATCCACATACCATCGCCAATATTAATAATACAAATTTGGTCATAAGCTTTTTTGTCGTGACAGGTATCCACAGGAGGATCAGCCGGGTAATTCAATGACTTCCAATTGTTCAATGCGGCCCTGATCGAGCCGGAACCGGAGCAGGGTTTTTACTTTATGCCATCCTTGCTGGCCACAGGCGCCCGGGTTCATGTGTAACAATTGCAATGCCGGGTCGGGCATCACTTTCAAAATATGGGAATGCCCGCAGATAAAGAGTTTCGGAGGGTCTTTTTTCAGCACCTCGCGGATACCGGGTGCATATTTCCCCGGATAGCCGCCAATGTGGGTCATTAATACCTCTACCCCTTCTAGTGTAAAGCGGAGGGTTTCCGGGTAACGGATACGGATATCCGCGCCGTCGATATTACCATAAACGGCCCTGAAGGGCTTAAAAGCTTCCAGCTGGTCAGCCAGCGCTACATTGCCGATATCGCCCGCGTGCCATATTTCGTCTACCTCTTCAAAATACTTAAACACCTGTGGATGCAGATAGCTGTGCGTATCCGACATTAACCCGATTTTTTTCAACGGAAATACTTTATAGCTTTATATGATTATTTTTTATTTTTAGTTCTATGCAAAACTCCCCTGTACAAACGATCGCCTGCCTGTTGATATGCTGTCCTGACCGGCCTGGTATTGTAGCCGGTGTTTCTGTGTTTTTTTTCCAACTCGGTGCAAATATACTCGATGCGAGCCAACACAGTACCGATCCGCGTGAAGGATTGTTTTTCATGCGTATGGAGATACAGCTTGACATTGCTGACAGAGCCGGGCTGGAGCAGTCTTTCCAGGAAAAAGTGGCCACTCCCCTGGCGATGGAATGGCAGATCCATTACAGCGACCAGCGCAAGAAGATGGCCATCATGGTATCTTCCTACGACCATTGCCTGATGGAACTGCTATGGCGCTGGCGCAATGATGAGCTGGCCGTAGACATCCCTGTGGTGATCTCCAATCATACCAAACTGGAAAAAGAATGCACTTCACTGGACATCCCGTTCCACTATCTGCCGGTAGATACCAGCAACAAAGCAGCACAGGAGCAGGCGGCCATTGACCTGCTAGAGCAGCATAACGTTGATTTCACCGTATTGGCACGTTATATGCAAATCCTGTCGCCCCGCTTTGTAGGACGGTATCCCCAACGCATTATCAACATACATCATTCCTTCCTGCCCGCTTTCGCCGGCGCCCGTCCTTACCTCAACGCCTATACGCGCGGCGTAAAGCTGATTGGCGCTACCGCTCACTACGTCACCAATGAGCTGGACGAAGGCCCCATCATTGAACAGGACGTTGCCCGGGTAAGCCACAAACATGCCGTAGACGACCTGGTGATGCTGGGCCGCGATATAGAGCGGCAGGTGCTCACCCGCGCAGTGAAAGCCCATATCGAAAACAGGGTGATTGTGCATGGTAATAAGACAATTGTGTTTTAAAATACCCCTATAGGATATTTAACAAAAAATCCCTGTTGATAAACCATCAGCAGGGATTTTTTGTATATATGATCTTTTGATGTCAGACGCCGGACCATTATTTGTTGATAAACCTCGCCAGTTTCTTTCCGGAAACAGCGTAAGCTTCTTTGATACGTTCGCCGGTATCGAAGTCGAAACCGCCAAATATGCGGCCAGGCGCATTATCCACGGAGATTTTAGCAACCGTTTTTTTGCTGCCTGTTTCCACGATGAGCACCTCCGCATCGATGTAAGCGTTTTTACGCATAACACCCACATTGAAACCTGGTTCCACGAAGGTGGTATGGAAAACCAGCGTGTATTTAGCGCCGGAATAGTCGCCTACTTTGGTATCGCTGTTCTCATTAAAGAGTGACTGAAAGCTGGGCTCGAAGCGGTCTTTACGGTCATTTTTCCAGGCTTTGGCCCAGTTATCGCCTTTACCCGCTTCTTTCTGGTTGTATTCCGTTGTTTTCTTCTGGATGTAGTCCGCTTCATTGTCGAACTTGCCGACTTTCAGTTGATCGTAGGTGAATTCAACATTCACCTGTTTTTCATTTTTCAGGGCAGACAGATCGCCATCGATCAGTTTGATTTTCTGCGCCACCGCAGGGAGTCCGATGGTAGCCAGCAATAAAACTGCCGCCACTTTGGGGATGATTTGCATAATCGTGTGGATTTTGGGCAAAACTATGAAAAGAGAGAAGTATAATGGTGCGTATTTCTACCTATTTTTTCCCGGGCTTCCCCTTTTTCGTTAACTTTAAGATAATGCTGAAAACCATTCTGCACGAGTATCTGGAGACCGCCTGCGCCACCATCCTGACAGCGTTTGAACAGCTCCAGCATCCCTCCCGGCGACAGCAAGCTATCCATCAGCTGCGGGTGGGGAGTAAAAAGATACGTGCCCTGCTGGCTGTGGCAAAAGAAATACCCGGCTATCGGCTGAAAACACGCTCCTATCTCAGCACGCTCAGGATATTACAGGATATTGGCGGCACCTCCCGCGACACCCGTTTACAGGAACAGGTCCTCTCTCATCATGAAAAAACCATCGGCTGGCGTTTTGCTGTGGCGCATCTGTTATTAAAGACACAATTAGCCACAGCCGATAAGGCACTGGAAGCGACCGTGGAACACCTTTCCATCAAAAAAATCTCCCGGCTGCCTGCTGCTTTTAAGGAGGCCATCGACGACATTGATGAAACAGCCGCCATTGACGCCATCGTAGGCCATGTGGCGACCATGTACGATGAAACGACACTGCCCGAAAGCAGCGCCCCGGCTGCCTCCTGGCATAATCTGCGCAAACGCATGAAACGGCTTTATTACCAACTGGGTATCGTTACGCAATTGCCTCATCACACCCATCGGCACCGGAAGCAGCTGCAACACGCCAAAAAAGCCGGCGATCTGCTGGGGCAATGGCACGATGCCAGCGAACTGTTGTTGTTTGTAAAAACAACGGCCACTCATATCAAAAAAGAAAAAATACCGCTGCCGGAAGAAGTGTCACAGCTGATAAAGCTGCTGCAAAAAGAAACCAGGGAAAAGCTGGCGGACAGTGCCAAACACCTGAGAGATTTGGGGATTTTTTGATTTTCGAATTTTTTGATTTCGGGGACTGGTAAAAGAGAAGACCGAAGCAAATGGTCATTCGCTTCGGTCTTCTATCTTGTGATCCCCGAAATCAAAAAATTCGAAAATCAAAAATCCCTAAATGATATTACTCTTCTCCACAATACGCCATCAGCGTTTCAAAGACAATGGCAGCGCCCAGTTTGGCAGTACGGTTGTCCTGGTCCAGTGAGGGGTTCAGTTCAGCAACATCCACTCCCCGCACTTTTCCGCTATGCATGATGGCCCTGTAACATTGCAGGAACATGCCTCCCGGGAGAATACCATTGTAAGCCGTAGCGCTCACGCCCGGTGCAAATGCCGCAGCAAAAACATCGAGGCAGGTAGTGAGGTATACATGGTCCACCTGGCTGAGGAAATGCTGAATAGCTGCCAGCAGCGTGTCTTTATCATTCAGATGGAAAGCGTCGGCGCCTACGTAGGTCGCCCCTTCTTCTCCGGCGATATTAAAAAGCTGGCGGGTATTACCATTTTTCTGGATACCGAGGGCGAGATAGTTAAATGTTTCATCGCTGTTTTTACAGTCCTGCGCCAGTTGCCAGAAGCCTGTGCCGGAGCTGGGGCCTTCTTCGCCAGGGATACGGATATCGAAGTGTGCGTCGAAGTTGATCAGTCCGAGGTTGCCTTTCTGCTGCACAAATTTGCGGATACCACTGGCATGGCCATACGTAATTTCATGACCGCCGCCCAGCAGTACAGGCAGGTAACCGGCCCCCAGCAGTGCTTGTACCGCTTCGCTGAGCACCAGTTGCGCGTTTTCCAGTTCAGTATCTGCACAGACGATATCACCGGCATCGAGCAAAACGGTGTTTTCCTCAAAATGGGCCGGGAAGTTGGACACGGCTTTTCTCAGGGCGCCCGGGCCTTCTACGGCGCCGGTGCGGCCTTTATTGCGGCGTACTCCTTCATCGCAGGCAAACCCGAGGAATGCCACCCCTTTCTGTCCTTTTTGCAGGGCAGGAAGCGGTTGTTGCAACAGGTCTACTGTGCGGACCACCTGATGCCAGCGCAGCAGGTCTGTTTCTGTACCATCGATACGGCCGGTCCATGTGTTGGCGGCCGTTGGCCGGTAGCTATCCTTTGTTATCATAAGATGATTGAACTAGTTCTCCTTTTTTCCACACTTTGGCTGGTTTCATTTTACCCTGGTAGTACAGGATATCCCTGAAATCGGCCGTGGGGTAAGCCTGCATGTCAGCGGCAAAACCGGCCAGCAGTTGACCTGCCTCTTTCAGCTGCAGTGCCGGCGCGGCCCTGAATGTCAGGGCTGCCAATACTTCAGCGGTTGACAGTTTTTCTGCTGCGCTCATCACAGCGGCCTGCACCAGCAAATCGCCCATAGGCGCAGATCCCGGGTTCCAGTCGCTCGCAATGGCCACCGATGCCCCTGCATTCAGCAATCTGCGTGCCGGGGCATAATGCATGCCCAAACCGAGGGAGGCACCGGGCAATACTACCGCCACGGTGTCAGATTTTGCCAGGAGGTCAATTTCATGGTCACTGCTGGCCTCCAGATGGTCGGCTGACAACGCGCCTGCCGCCACCGCTACCGCAGCACCGCCAGCGCTGAACTGGTCCGCATGCACCGTGGCAACAAAGCCCTGTTCACGGGCCTTTTGCAGATAGGTCAGCGCTGCTTTCGTGGAGAAAGCAGTTTCCTCAATGAAGATGTCCACCCGGTCGGCCAGTGATTCTGCTTTCAGTACGGGCAGCAGCTCATCGAGCGCCCATTGCAGATATTCCTCCTCAGTGCCGGAAAAATCGCGCGGTTTCATATGGGCAGCCAGACAGGTAGGTACCAGCGTGGCAGCCGTATGCAATGATGCCTGCTGAATGGCACGCAACATTTTCACTTCACTTTCAAAGTTAAGCCCATAGCCGCTTTTCACTTCTATGGTGGTAACGCCTTCCTGTAAATGGCGGTTAGCCCTGGCGACGGTATTTTCCACGAGTGTAACGAGATCGGCTACACGTGTTTTGGTAACAGAGTCCCATATACCGCCACCGGCGCGGGCTATCTCCAGGTAACTTTTCCCGGCGATACGCATCGCGTAATCACGGTTGCGGGTGCCATCGTAACAGATATGCGTGTGACAGTCGATAAAACCTGGCAGCAATACCATGGGCTTGTCGATGAAAGCCACTTCACAATCAGGATGTTCCTGCAGCAGCGCTTTGTATGGGCCTATGGCCACAATCCTGCCCGCGCTGATCACCACACCGCCTTTTTCAATAACGGTTAGCTGTTCGTCCTGCAAAGTACCTTTCAGCGATAAGCCGCTGAGGGGAAGGATTTGCGAGAAAGGCCCCAGTAATATTTTCATGGGAACGTTTTTTTATTGGGTTATTTGGCTATTTAGAAATTTTGATATTCAGGAAACCTCTTCCATGATCAAATTTCCAAATAGCCAAATAGTTAAATGTTAATGCCGAATTTATCGCCCCACTCCTGTGCTTTTTCGTAGCCGGCGTCTGCATGACGGAAGATGCCCATCGCCGGATCATTGAAGAGCACACGGCTCAGACAGGCCGCTGCGCGGTCTGTTCCGTCGGCCAGTACAACCATACCGGCGTGTTGGGAGTAACCCATGCCTACGCCGCCGCCGTGGTGGAAAGACACCCAGGTAGCGCCACCGCCGGTATTAGCCATGAGGTTGAGCAGTGTCCAGTCGCTGACAGCGTCGGAACCGTCTTTCATGGATTCTGTTTCGCGGTTAGGTGAAGCCACAGAGCCACAGTCGAGGTGATCGCGGCCAATCACGATTGGTGCTTTCACTTTGCCTGTTCTTACCAGTTCATTGAAGATAAGTCCTGCTTTTTCTCTTTCACCAAGACCGAGCCAGCAAATACGGGCGGGCAGTCCCTGGAAAGCCACTTTTTCCTGTGCTTGTTTCAGCCAGTTGATCAGGTGGGTATTTTCCGGGAAAGCTTCCATCAGTGCACGATCGGTGGTGTAGATGTCTTCCGGGTCGCCGGAGAGAGCTACCCAGCGGAATGGGCCTTTGCCTTCGCAGAAAAGCGGACGGATATATGCCGGTGTGAAGCCGGGGAAGTTGAATGCATTAGGTTCTCCGCCTTCTCTGGCGAATTCGCGGAGGTTGTTGCCGTAGTCGAAAGTGACAGCGCCTTTTTGTTGCATCTCCAGCATGAAGCCTACGTGGCGGGCCATGCTTTTGAGTGACAGCTCGCGGTAGCGGGCGGGGTCTTTCTTACGCAGTTCCAGTGCAGCTTCCAGCGTCATGCCATTGGGAACATAACCGTTGATGGGGTCATGTGCGGAAGTCTGGTCAGTGAGCACATCAGGGATGATATTGTCTTTGAGCAGGCGTTCCAGCATATCACCAGCATCGCTGACAAGCCCGATGGACAGTGGTTGTCCTTTAGCCATAGCTTCTTTGGCCCATGCTACTGCTTCTTCATAGGAGTAGGTCATGCGGTCGATGTAGCGGGTATCGATACGTTTCTGGATGCGGGAAGGATCGATATCAGCAGCGAGCATTACGCCGCCGGCCATGGTAGCGGCCAGTGGCTGGGCGCCGCCCATACCGCCGATACCGGCAGTAACGATCAGTTTACCGGCCAGGTTGCCGTTGAAGTGCTGACGGCCGCATTCCATAAAGGTTTCGTAGGTGCCCTGGAGGATACCTTGTGTACCGATATAGATCCAGCTGCCGGCGGTCATCTGGCCGTACATCATGAGGCCTTTGGAGCGCAGTTCGTTGAAATGCTCCCAGGTAGCCCATTTGGGCACGAGGTTACTGTTGGCCAGCATCACGCGGGGCGCCTGCGGGTGGGTACGCACGATGCCTACCGGTTTGCCGGACTGCACCAGCAGGGAGTGGTCTTCATCCAGTTCCAGTAAGGTTTTAATAATTTTCTCCAATGCTTCGCGGTTGCGGGCAGCCTGGCCAATACCGCCGTAAACCACCAGTTCATCGGGGTTTTCGGCCACTTCAGCGTCGAGGTTATTGAGCAGCATGCGCAGCGGTGCTTCCGTCTGCCAGGATTTAGCATGCAGCTGTGCGCCACGGGGCGCTTTGTAGTGCGGATGTGCCGCGTATTGTTTAATAAAGTCCAAACTGGTCATGGTAGATGCCATTTAAAGGTAATTGATGTTGTGCGGCTGCTTCGTTGGCTACGCGCACAAGAGATTGGTCCGTGATGATTTGGTGTAATGCTTCAATATCGTAAGCGAAGATGCGGTCTTTGTGCGCGAAGGTCACTTTCTCGCGGGCGTAGCTATGTACAGCTTCCAGGATGGGACCGGATTTGCGCGGCCGGCGGAAATCCACCGCCTGTGCAGCGTACAGCAGTTCGATAGCGAGGATGTATTCCAGGTTACCGATCACCTGGTTGAGTTTACGGCCGCTGATGGAGCCCATAGACACGTGGTCTTCCTGTCCGAGGGAGGTGGGCACGCTATCAGCGCTGGCAGGGAAACAGAGGGTTTTGTTTTCCGTTACCAGGGCGGCGGTAGTGTATTGCGGTATCATGAACCCGGAGTTGAGTCCGGCATCTTCGATGAGCAGTTTAGGCAGGCCGTATCTTCCTTCGATCATCATGTAGCTGCGTCTGTCGGAGATATTGCCCAGTTCTGCTGCCGCTACGGTGGCGTAGTCCAGCGGCAGTGCCATGGGCTGACCGTGGAAGTTGCCGCCGCTGATGGTGTCCGTATCACTGAAGATGATCGGGTTGTCTGTCACCGCGTTGAGCTCAATGGTGGTGAGTTCCAGGAGGTGCAGCCATGCGGTACGCGAAGCGCCGTGTACCTGTGGCATACAGCGGAGGGAGTAGGGGTCTTGTACCCGGTCACAGTCCACATGCGAAGCCATGATCTCGGAATTATCGAGCATGGTTTTGAGGCGGTGCGCCACCAGCTGATTGCCGGCGAAAGGCCTGATCGCGTGTAAGCGTGGGTCGAAAGGTTTATGGGTGCCCATGAGGCCTTCGAGGGAGAGCGCGCCGACGATGTCAGCCGCTTCCAGTGCGTTGTACAGGCGTTGCACTGCTTTCACGGCGAAAGACAGGATGAACTGTGTTCCATTGATCAGTGCCAGTCCTTCTTTAGGGCCAAGCACCACTGGTTGTATGCCTTCCTGTTGCAGTACTGCTTCCATGGCAGTTACCTGTCCTTTGTACCAGACTTTTCCGAGGCCTATCAGCGGCAGGAAGAGGTGTGACAGCGGGGCCAGGTCGCCGGAAGCGCCTACAGAGCCTTTTTCAGGCACCAATGGCGTTACATGGTTTTCGATATGCCAGATGATACGTTCCAGGGTGGAGAGGGCTGCGCCGGAGTATCCCTGTGCCAGTGCATGCACTTTCGTGATGAGCATGATACGTGCGATCTCTTCGGGGATGGGACTACCCACGCCAACGCTGTGGCTTTGCAGGATATTATACTGCAGCGCGCGGGTATCTTCTTCCGAAATTTTGGTATCGCATAAAGGGCCGAAGCCGGTATTGATACCGTACACCGTCGTATGCCGCGATACGATCTGTTGCACGTATCCATTGCTGGTATTGACTTTGGTGATGACTTCCGGAGTGAGGACGCCTTTTATTTTGCCTGCGGCAATGTCGAGCACCACGCCTACCGTCAGCTGGTCGATACCGTATTTGAAAATAACACTCATGGTTAGTTGATTTATAGATAAAGATTGCTGGTGTATGATTAGTCGTTCTTTTGAATGGATTTGATCACTCTTTCCGAGAGTGGTTGCTGTTGCACCGCCTGTTCCACCTGGGCTATGGCGGCCAGCAGCTGCTGGCTTTGTTTGTTTTCCGTGACCAGTTCTTCCATGGCCGTGGAAATGGCTTGCCAGATGGGTTGTATCTGTTGCAGCATGTCGGTCCCTTTTTTGGTGAAGGCTACGAGCTGCCGCCGGCCATCATCTTTACAGGGTGTAGTTTTGAGCAGTCCTTTTTTGCGCAGGTTGGTCACCATCTGGCTGACAGCAGAGTGGGAAATCTCCAGCTGTGCGGCGATGTCGATGATAGGCATCGGCTGTTGGCCGGAGAGCAGGTAGAATACAGGAAACCAGCTGGCATCGAAGGGGATGCCTGCCTGTTCATATACCTTGTTGACTTCCGCGAGGAAGTATTCGCTGAGCCGGCGCAGGCGGCTGCCGAAGACCAGGTACCCGAGTGAAGGATAAAAACTCATTACGATTTACGGATTTTTTGATTTACGGATTTTTTGATTGGAATCCGCTACTTCAATCTAAAATTATATAAGCGCTTATATATTTATCTTAAAAAAAGATGATAAACATGCGGCGAGCAGCCAGTGGTGGTCATCCGCGGTTATCATCAACCTGTACTATCATGATTGACGATAACGGTGTGCAGCCAGTGGCGGTCATCCGTGGTTATCATCAACCAGTACTATCATGATTGACGATAGCGGGTGTGCAGCCAGTGGTGGTCATCCGCGGTTATCATCAACCTGTACTATCATGGTGAGCAGCCAGTCGCGGTTATCATCAACCCGTGTGATCATTATCGACCGTGCGAGTTTTGTTTCCTGCAGGCTTTTTGGAAGAATACCTTCCTAAACCTATATAAAAACGGTACAGTCCACCTTTTCACCACCTCCATTTTGACGGGGAGGGGTGTATAACAGGATTGCTTATCCTATTATTCGCACGTCTCAACAAAAAATCACACTGTCAAAGAACAAAATTATATAAGTACTTATACAATATTAGGAAAAAATAACCAAGCACCAAGGGATGTCAGGAATTTTTTCAACAAATCTGCCACAGGCCTCTACTGGAAGGAAATCCGGGTCAAAGCCCGTGGCTGAAGTATTGAAGGTAAAAAAGGTAGTTTTGTGGCCGCCTTCCTCCTGATGATCTTATTTGGCCTTTGCCTGGTCTTCTTTAGTACGTTTCATATCAAACCAAACGGGGGAATCATCTTCCACGTCGCCGTTGTAGTTGATAAAGAGCTCTTCTCCCCTTTTGATATCGCGGCGGGTAATGATGCTCATAGTTTCGGCATCAAAATCCATTTCGTACTCGCAGTTGGGATTATAGTCGTGGTTGTAGATAGAGCAGAAGCCCAGTGCAATACAGGAGCGTGTTTCGCGTACCCCCCAGAGGAAAATATAATTATGGAGCTTCGTTTTGTCGACAATCTCCGTATCGTCGTAAGAGAGGACCAGCACGGGCGACGTTTCGATCCTGGTACCGGCGGGTATCCTTTCTTTGGTATATACGCCGCGTCCTTTTCCCTTAGACTTATCAATGTACAAGTATGGCTTAATCATAGCACTTATTCAAATAAAAGAAGGCGTAAAGTAAAGTTAAAGGAAGAAGTTATCAAAATCATGTTGAAAAATTTTAGGTTTGCGGCCCGATTTAATCTCATTTGGCTATTTGTTTATTTGGAAATTTGATCATTTAAGGGGGTTCCCAATAGCTAAATATCAAAATTTCTAAATGATTTATATCTGGTGCTAACTTAAGCTTATGATCAATTACAACCCGAAGGACTGGTTTACCTTTATTTTCCGTATCCACAAAGCGGACACAGTACGGAAGCTCTTTCCCATGTTTATAGCTTTGGCCATTTATTCTGCTATTGTAGCCTGGCTGGAGCTATCGTTCTGGCAACTGTCGTCCAACAGTGAAATCAAGAACATATCCCTGATGCACGGTTTGCTGGGGTTTGTGATATCCCTGTTGCTGGTGTTCCGGACCAACACCGCCTATGACCGCTGGTGGGAAGGCCGCCGCCAATGGGGCTCGCTGGTGAACAGCAGCCGCAACCTGGCCATTAAGCTGCAAGCCATGCTGCCGGCCGGCAATACCGAAGCCCGGGCTTTCTTCCGGACCATGATCCCCAACTATGCCTTCGGCCTGAAAAACCATCTGCGGAAGATATATAAAGCTGAAGAGATGGAAGCGCTGCCCGAAGGACAGCCACCGCTGGACCCGACGAAGCATGTGCCTAATCAGCTGGCAATCCGGATCATGCAGAAAATTGCAGACCTGCAACGGGAGGGACAGTTGACCGGCGAACAGCTGATCGTCCTCAACAACGAGCTACAGACCTTCACCGAAGTATGCGGCGCCTGCGAGCGTATCCAAAGCACCCCTATCCCCTTCAGTTACAGCGTATTCATCAAAAAATTCATCTTCTTCTATATCATGACCATGCCTTTCGGGTATGTGTTCAGCCTGGGGTATCTCATTATCCCCATGGTCGTATTCATCTTTTTTGTACTGGCCAGCCTTGAGCTGATCGCGGAAGAAATTGAGGACCCGTTTGGCTTTGATGCCAACGACCTGCCCACCGATACTATTTCCAATAATATCCGCAAACACATCGGAGAATTATTATAGTGATAACCCCGGAGGCGTTTTATTTTAACTTATTTTCGCGCATAGAGTCAAATTAGTACATGGAAAATGAAGCATTACTGGAGAAATTCAGCACACTGAAGAAAGAAAAAAACTATCGCGAGCTCTCGGTGTACCTGGACGACCAGTTAATTACGGATATAGCGGACCTGATCCATGATAATCCCGAAGACGCGGGCATCATCATCCATCAATTGTCGATCACCAGAGCGGCAGCGGCTTTCCGTATCCTGGACTTCCCGCTGCAGGAAGATGTGATCCGGGTACTGCCCCCTGCCAAGATCGCCGAGCTGATGAACGAGCTGCCGGCAGATGACCGTACCGCCTTCCTGGTAGAACTGCCCAGCGAAGCGGTGAAAGAACTGATCAAACTGCTGGACCCTGAAGAACGCCGGATCACCCTCTCCCTGCTGGGTTACCCGGAGAACAGCGTGGGCCGTATCATGACGCCCGACTACATCGCTGTAAGAGAAGAGTGGACCGTAAAACAGGTGCTGGACTATATCCGGGAGCATGGCAAAGACAGTGAAACCATTGACGTTATATATGTGATCGATGAACGGGGCCACCTGCTCGATGACTTCCGTATCCGCGAATTCCTGCTGGTAGCCACCGATACGGTGGTACATACCCTGATGGATGACCGCTTCGTATCCCTTCGTGCCAACGACGACCAGGAAGAAGCCGTCCAGGTATTCCGGATGGAAAACCGCGTGGCACTGCCCGTAGTAGACGACAACGGCATACTGCTGGGCATCGTAACGATCGATGATATCCTCTGGATCGCCAACGAAGAACACACCGAAAACATCCAGAAAATCGGTGGTACCGAAGCGTTGGACGAGCCTTACCTCGATATGCCCCTGCTGAAGCTGGTCAAAAAAAGGGTAGGCTGGCTCGTTGTACTCTTTATCGGTGAGATGCTGACAGCTACGGCCATGGGCTTCTTTGAAGACGAAATAGCCAAAGCCGTCGTACTGGCGCTGTTTGTCCCCCTGATCATTTCCAGCGGCGGTAACAGCGGCTCACAGGCTTCCACCCTGATCATCCAGGCCATGGCACTCGGTGAAATCAGTATCAACGACTGGTGGCGCGTTATGCGGCGCGAGATCATTTCCGGCCTGCTGCTGGGCAGCGTGCTGGGATTCATCGGTTTCATCCGCATCCTGCTATGGAACAGCCTTTTCCATACTTACGGCGAACATACCGTACTGATTGGCACCACCGTAGGCTTCTCCCTCGTAGGCGTCGTATTATGGGGAACCCTCTCCGGCTCTATGCTGCCTATTCTTCTGAAGAAAGCCGGCGCCGACCCTGCCACTTCTTCGGCTCCGTTTGTGGCCACCCTGGTGGACGTGACCGGGCTGCTGATTTATTTCTCCGTGGCTTATACACTGATGAAAGGTATTTTATTATAACATCAGGGGAATCGGATGTTGAATCCCGATTTCGAATTTCCCGGGTTCCCAGGGCTGAAGCCCTGGGCTACGATGTTCACAAAGCCGGCTGAAACAGCCGGCTTTGTGGTTTCGATGAAAAGCCTTTTAAGATTGGTAGCAGCCTTGTATATGAGATTGGTAACGTCTTCTATAACGGATTAGTAGCAATCTTCCGTAAGGGTAGTCCCGTCGGATGTTTTGCGGACGATAAACAACCAGTTATATTCATCTTCTCCGATAGTTGCCATGTGTGGTTTAGCACGCAGTCCACGCAATACCGGCACCAGCGTATTACTGTGGCCAATGACGAGGATGCGCTTTCCCCAGTCGCCATGGCGCGTGATTTCGTATATCAATGATTCTCCGGTAGTATCTGCCTTATAGAAGCAGGTATCCAGGTGTTGTTTGATCCGCAGGCTGTCGGCCGTCTGGATGCAGCGGCGGTAGGGCGTCAGGTAAATCTTGTCGAGATGGGCATTTTTCAGCCGTTCATATAAAAGACCGGCGCGTTGGAAACCTTCCGCTGTGAGGGTGGTATCCATGCCGCCGGGATAACGTTCTGCATGCCGGACGAGGTAGAACGTACCCGTCAGGAAAGTAGTGTCTTCCGATACTGGTACCGGTTGCCGTACCGGCGCCTTGGGTTTACAGGCTGCCAGCAGGATAAGGCAAAATATGATAGGCAGTAAGCGCATAAGCTGCATAATGAGAGACAGCCAACCGGCGTCTATCCAAAATTTGTAGCAATTTATGATTAAACTGTTACATTTATCGCCCAACAAAATACTGAACCGCTATGACAAAATGGGTATTGCCCGCCATTATTTTTTTATCAGCCAACAGTCTCTATGCCCAGCAACCAGGGCCTCTTACGGTAGAAAAAATCATGCGCGATCCTAAATGGATAGGCACTTCCCCCGATAATATTTTCTGGGGAACCGACAATCAGACCGTTTATTTCAGCTGGAATCCCGACCAGCAACTGTCTGATTCCCTCTATGCCGCCGGTATCAAAAACCACGCTCCGGTAAAGACAACAGCCGCCGACCGCGGCCTGATTGCAGCCCGGGCGAGAGGCAGCTACAATACAGATAAAACCCTGCTCACCTATAGTTACCAGGGAGATGTATACCTGATGGAGGTAAAGTCCGGCAAAACCATCCGCATTACCCAAACCACCGCCTCAGAAACCAACCCTGTCTTTAGTTTCGGCGGACAACAGGTGGTATACACGCAGAACCAGGACCTCTTTGCCTGGAACAGGTCCACCGGTCTTACTACCCAGTTGACCAACTTTACTACCGGCGACAAGCCACCGGCAGAAAAGAGCGATCTCGAAAAAGGCAATGACCAGGAGAAATACCTAAAAGCACAGCAGCTGGAACTGTTGGCTGTCATCCGCGACAAAAAAGCGAAAAAAGATGCCGCCACCGCTTTCGCTAAACAAAACGACACCAAACCACTGCGTAAGCTGTACCTCGGCGACAAAAAGCTGGACGGCGCGCAAATAAGCCCTGATGGCCGTTATGTTACCTACCAGGTGTATAAGGAAGCAGGTGGTAAAAATACCATCGTTCCGGAGTTTGTTACCGCTTCCGGTTTTACTACGGATATCCATTCCCGTGATAAAGTAGGCGGGCCGCAGGCTGCAGTTGACTGCTACCTTTACGACCGTGAAAAAGATACGGTATTGCCAATTGTGGTAACAGACCTGCCCGGCATTAAAGACCTGCCGGACTACAGCAAAGACTATCCTGGCAGAGACAGCGCCAAAGTGCGCGGCGTACTTGTCAATGCCCCGCAATGGTCAGACAAGGGCACGCATCTCATTACAGATATACGTTCCCTCGACAACAAAGACCGCTGGATCGTACTGATTGATCCCGCTACCGGAAAGGTGAAATCATTGAACCGTCAGCGTGACGAAGCCTGGATAGGCGGCCCCGGCATCAGCGGATGGCAAATCAATACCAGCCTGGGATGGACCGATGAAAACACCTGCTGGTACCAGTCAGAAGCCACTGGCTATTCTCACCTGTATACCACGCAGGTAGTGACCGGGCAGACTGAACAACTGACTAAAGGCAATTATGAAGTACAGGATGTTTATCTCTCCAACGATAAAAAACATTTTTACATCTCCACCAACGAAGTACATCCAGGCGAAAAACAATTTTATCGTATAGGCGTTAACGGAGGAAAGGCAGAACGCATCACCACCATGGAAGGGGCCAACGAAGTAAGCATTTCACCTGACGAAAAATGGATCGCTTACCGTTACTCCTATTCCACCAAGCCATGGGAATTGTACCTGCAGCCTAACAGTCCGGGCAGCAAACCCGTGCAGGTGACCAACATGGCGCAGTCGGCTGAATTCAAATCCTATCCCTGGCGCGATCCGCAGGTGATTACTTTCACCGCCCGCGACAATCAGCCTGTATATGCACGGTTGTATACGCCAGACCCAGCGAAGAAAAACGGCGCTGCCGTTATTTTCGTACATGGCGCCGGTTATCTGCAAAATGCGCATAAATGGTGGAGCAATTATTTCCGTGAATATATGTTCCACAATCTGCTGACCGATAAAGGTTACACTGTACTGGACGTGGATTACCGTGGCAGTGCCGGCTACGGCCGCAACTGGCGCACCGGTATTTACCGGTATATGGGCGGCAAAGACCTGGACGATGAAGTGGACGCAGCTAAATATCTGGCAGAGAAATTGCAGGTTGACGCCAGCCGCATTGGAATTTATGGTGGCAGCTACGGTGGCTTTATGACGCTGATGGCGATGTTTACCAAACCAGGCGTGTTTGCAGCCGGTGCCGCTTTACGCTCTGTTACAGACTGGGCGCATTACAATCACGGATATACGAGCAACATCCTGAATGAGCCATTCACCGACAGTATTGCGTATCGCCGCTCTTCCCCCATTTATTTTGCAGGAGGACTGAAAGGCAAACTGCTGATGTGTCATGGCATGGTAGACACCAACGTACATTTCCAGGATATCGTGAGATTGTCACAACGATTGATAGAACTGGGAAAAGATAATTGGGAGCTGGCAGTATACCCGGTGGAAGACCACGGATTTACAACACCCAGCAGTTGGACGGATGAATACAAAAGAATCTTACATTTGTTCGATAATACATTATTGAAATAACCATACAGGATGTAGATCATATATACATCCTATGTAACTAATAAGAGGGGAATATAGTGAATGATGATCCGGATATTAACATTCGGTTAATCGCGCACTATATTCCCTTTTTCATTTAATTTTCATGTTGCGAAGAATGCACGTTATTTGAAAACGCACGCGTAGAAACCATATCTTATATTATATTTTATTAACATCAAGTGATGTTATTTTAACAATTTATGCGATATTGCAATGAACACCCTCACCAAAAAACACTCTTAAACACATGTGTGGAATTGTAGCTTACATCGGGCACCGAGAAGCATACCCGGTAGTATTGAAAGGCCTTAAAAGACTGGAATACCGCGGTTACGACAGCGCTGGCGTAGCCATCATCAATGACGGACTGCGGGTATACAAAAAGAAAGATAAAGTTGCTGCACTGGAAGAATACGCGTCCAGCTATGACATGCGCAGCCCCATCGCCATCGGGCATACCCGGTGGGCGACGCATGGCGAGCCCTGTGACCGCAACGCACACCCCCACGTTTCCAGTGACGGAAAACTGTCGATGGTACATAACGGCATCATCGAAAACTATATACAACTGAAACAGGAGCTGACCAACCAGGGACATGTTTTCCAGAGCGATACCGATACAGAGGTGCTGCTGCATTTTATTGAAGAGATTAAAAAGCAGAACCAGTGCCCCCTCGAAGAAGCCCTGCGTATAGCCCTGAAAAGAGTGGTCGGCGCTTATGTGATCGTACTGATCGACGAAGATAATCCTGATACGTTGATTGCCGCGCGCAAAGGCAGTCCGCTGGTAATCGGTGTGGGTAAAGGAGAACATTTCCTTGCTTCCGATGCCTCTCCTATCGTGGAATACACCAAGGAGGTAGTATATGTCAACGACTACGAAATTGCCATCATTAAAGCGGATGAGCTGATCCTGAAAAACATCTCCAACGAAAGACAAACACCTTACATACAGAAGCTGGACATTGAGCTGGCAGCCATTGAGAAAGGCGGCTTTGCCCACTTCATGCTGAAAGAAATATTTGAACAGCCGCAAACCATCTTTGACAGTTTGCGTGGCCGTCTGGATGCTAAAAATGGCACCCTCACCATGGGTGGTATCCGCGAATATGCAGAAACCCTGAGCAACGCCAAACGCATCATCGTTGTAGCCTGTGGCACCTCCTGGCATGCCGGTCTCGTAGCGGAATATATGATTGAGGAATTATGCCGCATCCCGGTGGAAGTGGAATACGCCTCAGAGTTCCGTTACCGCAACCCGGTGGTGGGCCCTGGTGATGTGATCATCGCTATCTCTCAATCAGGTGAAACAGCCGATACGCTGGTAGCCATTGAAGCGGCCAAAGAGAAAGGCGCTATCATCCTCGGCGTATGTAACGTGGTAGGTTCCTCCATTGCACGCCTGTCTCACGCCGGCGCCTATACGCACGCAGGCCCGGAAATCGGCGTAGCCAGCACCAAAGCCTTCACGGCGCAACTGGCGGTACTTTGCCTCGTAGGCCTGAAAATAGCCGCAGAGAAAGGTTCCATCACCACCCAACGTTTCCAGCACCTGCTCGATGAACTGGAGCAGATCCCGGAAAAAGTAGCTACCGCGCTGAAACTGGATGACCAGGTACAAAAGATCGCTGCCAAATACAAAGATGCCCGCGACTTCCTCTACCTGGGCCGTGGCTACAACTTCCCGGTAGCATTGGAAGGCGCGCTCAAACTGAAAGAAATATCATATATCCACGCGGAAGGTTATCCCGCTGCGGAAATGAAACATGGTCCTATTGCACTGGTAGACGAGAACCTGCCTGTTGTGATTGTGGCCACCAAAGACAGCTACTACGAAAAGATCGTATCCAACATTCAAGAGATCAAAGCCCGCAAAGGTAAAGTGATAGCGGTTGTGACGGAAGGTGACCACATCATTCCGCCCATGGCAGATGACGTTATTTTTGTACCTTCAGCAGATGAACTCGTTGCATCTATTGTTTCCGTTATCCCTTTACAACTGCTCGCTTACCACATCGGCGTCATGAAAGGGTTTGACGTAGACAAACCGAGAAACCTGGCGAAGAGTGTGACTGTTGAATAACTTAGATCTTATCCATGAACAACATCAAGAAGAAACCTCTATCCGAACTGGGGTACAACTTTATTGAGGCCCCGCTACCCAAGGGAAAAGACGAATACTACCTGCGTAATGAGCAATGGAGCCGGCAGGGCGAATACAGAAGATTGCTGGCGCATGAGGTGGAAGCTCTCGTGCGCAACGATAACAGTTCAGACGACTGGAACAATATTTTTGTGTCCAACGAATTTAATCCGCAGCTGGTGCAGCACTGCCATTTCTTTGGCATGGTGCGCATCGGTAAACTGGAACCGTATTACCTCGAGTTCCATAACCTGCGGCTGCCGGTAGGACTGTACAACAGCACCATCTGTGCCTGCGACTTCGGTGACAACGTAGTGGTACATAATGTCAACTACCTCTCCCATTATATCCTGGGCAACGAAGTCATTGTGGCCAATGTTAACGAGATGGCCACCACCGACTACGCCAAGTTTGGGAACGGTATCTTAAAAGAAGGCGAGTCAGAGAGCGGCCGTATACAGCTGGAGCTCTGCAACGAAAATGGCGGTCGCAGCGTGATGCCCTTCGATGGCATGCTGCCCGGCGACGCCTACCTCTGGACACGGTCCCGCGATGACCAGCAGCTGCAACAGCAGTTCAAAGCCTTCACTGAAAAGCAATTCGATAAACGCCGCGGTTACTACGGCATGGTAGGTGATCGCTGCGTGATCAAAAACTGCAAGATCATCAAAGACGTGACCATCGGTACCGATGCTTACCTCAAAGGCGCCAACAAGCTGAAAAACCTCACCATCAACAGCAGCAGCGATGCCGCTTCACAGATCGGCGAAGGATGCGAACTGGTGAATGGTATCATCGGCTACGGCTGCCGCGTGTTCTACGGTGTGAAAGCCGTACGTTTTGTGATGGCCTCCCATTCGCAACTCAAATACGGCGCCCGCCTGATCAACTCGTACCTTGGCAACAACGCGACCATCTCCTGCTGCGAAGTGCTCAATTCCCTGATATTTCCCGCACACGAACAACACCATAATAACTCGTTCCTCTGTGCAGCACTCATCATGGGGCAAAGCAATATGGCTGCTGGCGCCACCATCGGCTCCAACCACAACTCCCGCGGCGCTGACGGTGAAATCATTGCCGGCAGAGGGTTCTGGCCGGGACTGTGCGTAAGCCTGAAACACAATTCCAAATTCGCCAGCTTCACGCTCATCTCCAAGGGTAACTATATGTCTGAACTGCATATCAATATCCCTTTCTGCCTCGTGCTGAATGATGAGCATGACAACCGGCTGAAGATCATGCCCGGCTACTGGTTCATGCACAACATGTACGCCATTGCCCGCAATTCCTGGAAGTATGTGGACCGCGACAAACGCACCGATAAAACACAGCAGATAGAATATGATTACCTCGCGCCCGACTCCGTGGAAGAAATGTTCCAGGGAATGGCCATCATGGAAGTTGCCGTGGGCAAAGCCTGGTACGCACTGCCGGAAAACATGCCCAAGAAGGAGATAACGGAGAAGGACCTACGTAAAAAAGGAAAGGAACTGTTACTGCAACAACCGGAAGAAGTAGCCCGTCTGACTATACTGGCCAGCGGTATGGAAAACAGCTCCCGCGAGGTACAGCTGCTGAAAGTACACAAGGCCTACGCCCTCTTCCGCGAACTGATCGTTTTCTACGGCATGAAAAACATCGTTGCCGCCAACAAGCCGTCATTCCTCGCTTTGCAGGCTGCCATCAAAACAGCCAAACGCGGTGAATGGCATAACATCGGCGGACAACTGATGAAAGCGGAAACCGTCAACCTGCTCAAACAGAAAATCCGGAAAAATAAAATAGCCAGCTGGCCGCAACTGCACGAACAGTACATCGAGATTGGTAAAGAATATGCCTCCGACAAATTACAGCACGCCGTTGCCAGTATGTTGGAAATAAAAGAGGTATCTTTGAAAAACTTTACCGCTGCATTACTCGCAGAATGGCTGGAAGACTCTACCCGTACGATGGAATGGATAACGCACAACATCCGCTATTCAAGGGAAAAAGATTACAAAAATCCTTTCCGCCAACTGGCCTACGAAAATGCCAACGAGATGAATGTAGTGGTAGGCAGCCTGGAAGACAATGCCTTCATTAACGAGACATTGAATGAACTGGGCGAATATAAAAACCGGGTCAGAAAAATCATCAATGAATGGGAACTGTAGAAAAAACCAGATGCGGCTGGAGCCTGAAAGATCAATTGTATAAAGACTATCATGACCATGAATGGGGAACCCCCAATCATGACGACCAGCACCTGTTTGAAATGCTTTGCCTTGAAGGTGCACAAGCCGGCCTTAGCTGGTATACTGTGCTCACCAAAAGAGAAAACTACCGCAAAGCTTTCGATAACTGGGATGCGAAAAAAATAGCCAAATACGATGATAAGAAAATCTCCAAGCTGCTGGAAAACGAAGGGATCATCCGCAACAAACTGAAGATCAACGCCGTGGTTACCAATGCCAAAGCCTTTCTGGCCGTGCAAAAGGAATTCGGCACCTTCGATAAGTATATCTGGTCTTTTGTCAACCATCAACCCATTGTCAACAATTTCAAATCCTTACAGGAAGTACCCGCTAAAACTACCATCTCCGACGCTATGAGCAAGGACCTGCTGAAACGCGGATTCAAATTCGTAGGGTCTACTATCTGTTACGCCTATATGCAGGCCACAGGTATGGTGAATGATCATATAGCAGACTGCTATAAAAGATCAAAGGGATAACCTTCCGGTAAAATACATTGCGAAACCGCCATCGATGTAACGTCGATGGCGGTTTTGTTTTACGGTTCTATCAATACTTCAGAGAGATCTTTATTGCTGATCAGCGTATAGTCGGTGAGGGTATTGAGGAACAGGTACAGCTGCCGCTTTTGTTGGTCCGTAAGCGAAATGCCCTTCCGCACCAGCGGGTCAGTAGTAACGGTATCCTTTACGCCATGATCGTAGAATGCAAACACCTGGAAGATATCGAAGAAACGTCCATCGTGCATATAAGGAGAACTTTTCAGGATATTCCGCAGGGAAGGCACTTTAAACTTAAGATAATCGGCCGTATTGCTGGTGATCTTCATACGTCCCACATCGTTGAGCGCGGCGAGGTAAGGCAGGCCGTTGCTGCGGTAGCTCAGGTCTGTAAACAACGGCTCTTTATGGCAGGCCGCACATTTCTGCTGATACAGCGTATAGCCGACCGCTTCATCCGGCGAAAAGGCCGCTCCCGGCACGTTACGGATGATGCTGTCATAACGGGAGTTACCGGAAATCATGGTACCTACAAACTGTGTAATGGCTTTGAACATCCGTTCACTGGTGACTTCCTCCGTACCGAAAGCGGCGCTGAACTGCTGCCGGTACCTGGGATCGCCCTGCATTTTCTTCAACAGCTCCTGCAGGTCCACGCCCATTTCCTTGTGATCGGTGAGCGGCGTCAGCGGTTGTATTTCCAGGTTGTTTACTCCACCGTCCCACATAAATTCTTTCTGCCAGATCATGTTGAAGAGGACCGGCACCGAACGGGTGCCTTGCTGGCCGCCCACCCCATGGCTCAGCGCATGATCGAAATGCCCGAAGGCCGCGAACTGCTGATGGCAAAAGCCGCAGGACACGGTGCTGTCTTTTGAGAGGCGGTAATCGTAAAAAATAAAACGGCCCAGTGCCACCCCCTGTTTCGTTAGCGGGTTGTTGGAGAAGTTGTATACCGGCTCGGGGAACCCGGGCGGCAGTGATAGCGTCAAAGGATCTGTCCGGAAACCTCCTGCGCCGCCCTTATTTTCCTTTTTACAGGCGTGGGCAAACATCAGCAGTATCCCGAAGGCAGCAGCGATATATAACGCTTTATGACGCATGCGCGGTATTAGTTTTTAATAGAGAACATCTGTTGATAGTTATTGGCGATGTTGAGTGCCGCGTCGCCCGGCGCCATAATGATCGGCGTTTTTGCGAAGCTGGCCTCATTGGGCGCGAACCATTTTCCTACGTTGGCGATCATGTTAAAATGCGGTATGGCGGCCATGAACGGTATCACCCTGAAGCTTAACGGCAGTTGCACGGTCCTCAGTGCATTGTAAGTTCCCCTGAAACCGCCCACATGCCACTCGAACCCTTGCGTTGGCGTCGTTATGGCATCGGAGGTGCCTTCCATCTTGGCCATGATGTAACCGCTGTTCCAGGTCCAGAACATGCCGTTTTCCGGGGCTAAAGCACCTGATTGCACGCCGCTATTGTTACGGGCGCTGTCTACCCCTACCAGGAAGCGGACAGCCGTAAAATTGCCGGCAGGCACGCTATCGAGCAACAGGCGTTTGGTAGAGTCTACCGCGTCGTCTACCAGGAAGTAGGCCGATGCCAGCGGAATGGTTTTCCCGGCATCATCTACCAGCGCGAAATTGCTGAGGTAATAACGGAATTTGGTGATGATGAATTTCTCCCCGGCAGGATTGGTGTAGGTAGTGGTATTCCTTACCAATTGACTACCATTCATTTCATGGGAGATGTCCAGCGACAACCGGGTATAAAACGCCGGTGGCGGGTCAGAGGGTTTATCTTTCTTTGCGCATCCGCAGAGCCATAGGATAGGCAGGCATATCAGGACACAACGGAAGATATAGGAAGTAAAAATCCGCAAGATCATGGTATTCCTTTTTGTGATCAGGAAGATACGATGATTTTGCGGATTAAAGGATTAAAAAGAGGGCTTAGCTTCTCATGTATCCCCGCCAGCCATAGTAGAATACCACTACGAAACAAAGCATCGGGATACCGTAGGAAATGGCGGTAGAATACTTTTCTGTCACCACGCCCATCAGGTAAGGAACAGATGCTCCTCCCACGATAGACATCACGATAAAGGAAGCGCCTTTTTTAGTATGTTTTCCCAGGTCTTTTACCCCCAGGGCGAAGATAGTCGGGAACATGATAGACATAAAGAAAAACACCGCTATCAGTGCGTATACAGAAGCGGCGCCGCTGCCTGTCATCACAAAAGCGCACAGCAGCACGTTGACGAACGCATAAATTGCCAGCAGCTTGTTGGGGGCAATTTTACGCATCAGGGCGGTGCCCACGAAACGACCTGCCAGGAACAGTACCATACCGGCAGACAGCAGATAGGCTGCCTTTTCGTTGGAGGTTCCCTGCCAGTATTCGGTGGCATAGTTGATAAACAAAGCACCTACGCCCACCTGTGCCGCCACATAAAAGAACTGTGCTACTACGCCGCCTACAAAGTGTTTATGGGCAAACAGGGGCCTTTCATCTTTCATGACGGCTTCACCTTCCGCTTCTGCCTCTTTGATTTCCGGCAGTTTGGTGCGCCAGAAGAAACCAGCGATCAGCAGTACTACCACGCCGATCGCGATGTAGGTGAGCTGCACGGTAGTCAGATCATCTTTTCCGCTGCCGAAGAAGAGCGCGCCACCGATCACCGGGCCCAGGAAGGAACCCAGCCCGTTGAAGCACTGCGACAGGTTCAACCGTTGCTCGGAAGATTCTTTCGGTCCCAGAACAGTCACATATGGGTTGGCAGCTGTTTCCAGACAGGCCAGTCCGCAGGCCAGAATGAACAGCGACAGCAGGAAAAAGTCAAAATTAAGCGCACGGGCTGCAGGATAGAAAAGGAAGGCGCCCGCTGCATACAGCAGCAGTCCCATGATGATCCCTTTCTTATAGCCGAATTTATTCATGAACATGCCCGCTGGCAAGGCCATGATAAAATAAGCGCCAAAGTAAGCGCCTTGTAGCAGCGTGGAGCGTTTAGGCGTAATGTTGAGCACTTCCTGGAAGTGTTTGTTCAACACGTCCAGCAGGCCATATGCAAGGCCCCATAAAAAGAAAAGACTGGTTACCAGTATAAACGGGAAAAGGTAGTTGCCAGCCTGTTTCCCACTTGGGGGACTGCTGGTATAGGTGGAATTACTTACTGCGCCTCCGGCCATAACGAAGAGTTTATTGTTTTCAGGTAAAAGTGTAATGTATCAGTATAGTTGGCTAATGCTCAGCTGATGGACCTGTCGAGGTGTGTATAACCTCCGTCAACGAATAATATCTGTCCGGTTGTATGTGATGAACGGGGAGACAGCAGGAACACGGTAGTGTTGGCGATCTCTTCGGAGGTGGTCATTCTGTGCTCAAAAGGAATTTTGGCGGTGATGGAAGCCAGTTTTTCCTTGGGATTGGGCAAAGAATTGATCCAGGTTTCGTACAGCGGTGTCCATACTTCGGCAGGGATGACCGTGTTGACACGCACGGAATGAGGCAGCAGTTCTACCGCCCATTCGCGGGTAAGCGCGTTGATGGCGCCTTTGGAAGCTGCATAGCCGGAGGTGTTACCCTGACCGGTAGTGGCTACCTTAGAGCCGATATTCACAATATTTCCTTTGGTGTTTTTCAGGTATGGCAGCGCAAAGTGGGCCAGGTTGTAGTAGTGTGAGAGGTTGTTTTGCAGTGATTGCATAAAACGCTCCGGGCTACCGCTTTCCAGTCCTACCCCATCATTAGCGCCAGCGTTGTTCACCAGGCCGTCAATTTTTCCGTATTTTTCTATGGTTTCAGCGATCACTTTGCGGCAGTCGTCCACATTGGACAGCTCAGCCTGGATACCATAGGCCTGGCCACCCGCCCCGATGATCTCGTTGACGGTTTTGCTGTTGTCTGCTTCATTTCTGCCGGCAATTACGACAATGCCTCCTTCTGCTGCTACCAGTTTGGCTATACCTTCTCCAATACCTTTGGCACCGCCGGTAACAATAATCACTTTTCCCTGTAATCCTAAATCCATATGCGTGGTGTTGTGCTTTGTTTTATAGATGATAAAATGAGATGGCATTGCCTCCCATAATGTTGTTTTGTTCTGCTGTTGATAGTTTGCTGATGTAGCTGGTGATGATGTTTTTCACCTGTGCATATTCCGCTGCCAGCAGGCAAACGGGCCAGTCGGAGCCAAACATGAGCCGGTTAGGGCCGAAACATTCCAGTATCACATCGAGGAATGGCTCGAAATGCGCCTGTTGCCAGTGCTGCCAATCGGCTTCGGTTACCAGTCCGCTGAGTTTGCAGTACACATTGGGCGATTGGGCGATGCGGCGCATATATGCAGCCCATTCGTCCAGTTCTCCGGTTTTGAAATCCGGCTTCGCCACATGATCGATCACGAAGCGGTGGTCCGGAAATTTTTCCACAAAAGCAGCCGTGGCGGCTAACTGTTTCGGATATACGAGTATATCGTAGGTAAAGCCGAATTCAGCCAGTGCAGCGATGCCGCGGCAGAAAGCGTCTCCCAGCAGGAAATTGGTGTCAGGTTCGCCCTGCACAATATGCCGGAAACCTTTCAGTTTAGGATGGGCGGCATAAGCGGCCAGCCGTTCCCGTACGTCGGGACTGCGCAGGTCTGTCCAGCCTACCACTCCTTTGATGAACGGATGTTTATCCGCCAGGTCCAGCAGGAAAGCGGTTTCGTTTTCCGACTGGTCAGCCTGGACTGCCACACAGCCGTGTACGCCGTTGGAAGCCAGTACAGGCTCCAGGTGTTCCGGGAAAAAATCCCTCCGGATGACCTGCATGGACTCATCTATCCAGGCGTCGCGGACGGGATCATACTGCCAGAAATGCTGATGTGCGTCAATTACCATTTAGTCATTTGGTTATTTGGTTATTTGACCATTTTATTGAATTCAATCAATGGTCAAATAACCAAATGAAAAAATATTACAATGAGAAAATCTTATCCATGATGATCCATTTCTCTCCTGGCTTGGCTACCGGCAAAGCCTGCTGGTATTTCCACATGAGCTGTTCCCATTCCTGTACTTTCGGGTTGGCAGCATCCATGGCGCCTTTGCTTTCAAAAGAAAAAGTATCATTTACTTCCATGATCATAAACAAGCGGTTGCCGGCGCGGTATATTTCCATGTTTTGGATGCCGCTGTCGGTAATGCTTTTTTTGATCTCCGGCCATACGTTGCGGTGATAGTCTTCATATTCGGCTATCAACTGCGGATCGTTGACCAGGTCCAGTGCCAGGCAATAACGTTTCATATGCGGTTATTTATAAGCTACCACTGATTGTTTGGAAGTACCCAGGCCGTCGATGCCCAGCTCCACCACGTCGCCTGCTTTGAGGTAAACCTGCGGGTTCATGCCGAGGCCTACGCCAGCCGGAGTACCGGTGGAGATCACATCACCCGGGAGCAGTGTCATGAACTGGCTCAGGTAGGATACTACGAACTGCACGTTGAAGATGAAGTTGGACGTGTTGCCGTCCTGCATTTTCTGCCCGTTAACGGTCAGCCATAAACGCAGATTGTTCACGTCTTTGATTTCATCTTTGGTAGCCAGCCACGGGCCCATCGGAGCGAAGGTATCGCAGCTTTTTCCTTTCACCCACTGACCATTTCTTTCCAGCTGGAAGGCGCGCTCGCTGTAGTCGTTGTGCAGGCAGTAGCCGGCCACATAGTCCAGCGCGTCTTTTTCTTCCACATAGGAGGCTTTTTTACCGATTACCACGGCCAGTTCCACTTCCCAGTCGGTTTTTTCGCTGTTGCGTGGAATCACCAGGTCATCGTTCGGGCCTACCAGTGCGGTAGTGCTTTTAAAGAACACGATTGGTTCCGTAGGGATCGGGGCATTGGTTTCGCGGGCGTGGTCAGCGTAGTTCAGACCGATGCACACGATTTTGGAAGGGCGCTGAAACGGCGCACCCAGGCGGGTGCCGGCAGGTACCTGCGGACAGGAAGCGCCGTGCTGTGCCCACCATTGGGACAGGCGTTCCAGGCCGTTAGTAGCCAGAAATTGTTCGCCAAAATCTTCTCCAAAAGCGCTGACGTCAAACATGCCTGCTGCTGTAACAATGCCCGGCTTTTCTTGTCCCGGTAAACCAAACCTGATCAGTTTCATTTCAATATTTTTTATTGTTATCCTTTAGTCTTTCTTGATTTCTTTCAGTGTTTTCACCTGTAAGTGGCCATTTTCCACTTTCAGGTCGATGAATGGCTCTGCCTTGCCATCTTTTACCAGGGAGAAGTACACATGGTCAGCATCCGATGTTTGCTGGATGGTAGGCTGGTAACCTGCCGGGATGCCGATGTACATGCTTTTGCGTACGCCACCGAATTCCACATACAGTTCCACGCTGTCGGGCGTGTTGTCTGGCCTGATTTCCGCCACGAAGTCGGCGATGATCATGCCTGACTGCATGTTTTTGCTGTACTTTTTGGTCAGTTCAGCGGAAGCAGACACTTTGCCCAGGCCCATGGTGTTCTCCATGTATTTCCAGATACGTTCCGGCGGAGCAGTGGCCCACAGTACTTTCAGGTCTCCTTTATCATCCTGGCTGGCGTGGTAATACCTGACAGAATGGTTGGCCTTCAGCACACCGATGTAGGCGCTGTTAGGCTCGTCCCAGAGGACTTTAAACAGTTCCGCATCGGGAGCGTCTTTCAGGACAACCTGTTCAAATGATTTTTCTTTTTTCAGATCTTTTATCTGAAACTTAATGGTGATCTGCTGGGTGTCTTTATCTCTGCCTGTAATAGCTACTTCCACAGCGCCTGCAGGAGTAGCAGGTACCAGTGCAGCAGCCGTATCGGCGCCGTTGTTCTTTGTTCCGGTTCCCGAATTACAGGCGGTAAAGGCCAATACTGCCAGTCCTGCCAGCCATACACGAAAATGTTGCATAATCGTTATTAATGATTGATGAATGAATAGATTGAAAGATAATAACCTTCAGCTATATTCATCACATTCAATCTATTAATTATTTAACCTGATAAAACCGCCGTCAATCGGATAGTCGCATCCGGTAATGAAACCAGCCTCATCGGAGCAGAGGTACAGGGCCAGGTGCCCCACTTCCACCGGCTTGGCCATACGGCCTATGGGCTGGGTTTTGCTCAGTTTATCAAACATTTCTGCTTCTTTGCCGGGATAGTTTTTGGCGATGAAACCGTCCACGAATGGCGTGTGTACCCTTGCCGGAGAGATGCAGTTGCAACGGATATTGCTACCGAGGTAATCTTTCGCAGCAGACAGCGTCATGGTGAGTACCGCGCCTTTGCTCATGGAATAGGCAAACCTGTCGGGGATACCTACGCTGGAAGCGATGGAAGCGATATTGAGTATCACGCCGCCGCCCTGTGCTTTCATTTGTTTGATGACGGCATACATACAGTTATAGGTGCCTTTCACATTCACCTGGTATACCCGGTCGAAATCCTGTTCAGCGGTATTTTCCAGGTTGCCTACATGCGCAATGCCGGCACAGTTTACCAGGATATCCAGTTTACCGGACTGCTGCACAATGCTGTCCATCACGTTGATCACCGCTGCCTGGTCGGCCACGTTGCAGGCATGTACTTCCGCCTGTCCGCCTGCCGCCTTGATTTCCTCTGCCGTGCTCCGGCCCCCTTCTTCATTCAGCTCAATAATATGCACCTTTGCACCCTGGGCGCCAAAGCATTTAGCGATCGCCTGTCCTATGCCGCTACCACCACCAGTGATAACCGCCACTTTGTGATCTAATCTGAACAGCTCCATATTAAAAAATTTAAGGGTTCTAAAATACCTATTTTACCAAGCGGTTTGCAATTGTATTTTCACTGTATTTCATACTTTCTTGCCTAATTTTCGCAAAATTCAATAATTTCCGGAGCAAATGAACGACTTTTTATCATTTAAGACCATGAGAAAACTGATGTTGACAGCCCTGTTAGGGGGTCTTTTACAGCATGCCGGCGCCCAGCAGATCAAACCCAATAAGTACGGCCTGCTGGTGATAGGCACCCCTGAACAGTACGCGCTGCTGGTAAAAAAGGACAGCAGTCAGCTGCTGGTGGACCTGGAGACGTTTATCCCGCATATCCGCAAAGACGTGCGATATGCCACCACCAACAATTTCACCCATCAGCGACTATATACCAACACAAAGATCTACCTGCGCAAACCTGCGGCCGAGAAGCTGAAAGCCGTACAGGCAGCGCTGAACAAAAAAGGCTATACCCTGCTGATATACGATGCTTACCGCCCCTACCGGGTCACCGAAGCGATGTTTAAAATTGTGCCCAATGACCTGTATGCCGCCGATCCCCGCAAAGGGTCCGGGCATAACCGCGGCGTAGCAGTAGACCTGTCCATGGCCGACCTTAAAACAGGAAAGCCCGTGGCGATGCCAACGGACTTCGACGATTTCACCAAAAAAGCACATGAGAACTACATCCCCTCCGACCCAACGGTAACGGCTAACCGCAAACTGCTGCGCGACACCATGAAACAACACGGTTTCAAAGGGTCCAGCACGGAGTGGTGGCATTTTTATCTCCCGGATTATAAAAAATATCCGCTGATGGATATTTTGTTTCCCCAGGGCCCCCAGGGCTGAAGCCCTGGGCTACGATGTGATTCAGGCTGTTTATACGTTGTATACTGATCGTTTATGGTACGGTCACCGTGTCTATGCGGTCGCTACTGTTATTCCATTTGTATGCGTTATAAGCTGATCGTTTATGGCACTATTACTGTGTCTATGCGGTCGCTGTTGTTATTCCATTTGTAATAATAGGTTCCCGGGGCCGGCGTTTTGAATGCGTATACCACATTACGTTGCAATGCCGTGCCAACACATTCGCAATCCGTTTTTGCCTCCAGTACACTGATAATATGAACACTGGCGGAATCCCGTTCCTGAAAACCTTTATAAACATAACACGAACCGGAAATGTAGTACAGGTTGAACCGTAGGCTATCCGCTGGTCCCGACACGCGGGATGCTCTTATGGAAGGATAGGTATAAACGGAACAATCGGGTTTGTGACACCCCATAACGTTAAGGAAGAGATAACCGAAGGTGACAATAATAAATTTCATAGAAAAAAGATAAGGGGATTTTAGATTTTGGTCACAGGTAAAACGTATCTCCGGCCCGTCAGGTTACAATTTTAAAAAAAAGAGCTGCGGTAACTGACCGCAACTCCTCTTTCTATTGTATGCCTTTCTACTGTATAACGATGGTATCAATAGCGCCGTTAAATGGTCCCCATTTGTAATAGTGAGTACCGGGGCCCGGCGTCTTAACGGCAAATGAGCGTTCCGTTCTTTGCAGTGTGTCTGTACAATCACATGACTGGAACAAACTTTTGATGTACACCACATGAATACCGGCGGAATCAGATTCCTGGTACCCGTTAAAACTCTCGCAGCGGGAAGTATAATAACTCAGGTTAAACCGGAGACTGTCGGCGCTCCCTTCTATGCGGGTCGCTTTGATGGGAGGGTAATTCTCCGACGTGCAGGTGGTTTTGTGACACGCAGCCGCAACAAGGCATACGATGCCCAACAAGACATGGTTAAATTTCATACTGTGTAGTTTAAATGACTCTAGTTGATTTGTGTGAACGCAGTCAACAAAAACCATGCTACACAAAAAACGGAGTTGCCGGTTATTCACCGCAACTCCGTTGTACGTTCTGTTGGCAATAGTTAGTATATCTTGTTGAGCGCGTCCACATAGGCGTGTACAGAAGCATTCACGATATCAGTAGAATAACCGAAACCGTAGAAGGACTGGCCGTTGTGTTTTACGCGCATATTTACTTTACTTACATCTTCGCTGCCGCCGTGCATTGCCTGAATACTGAATTCATCCAGTTCAATCTCATCTTTAATGATAGCGTGGATAGCCTTGATGGTAGCGTCTACCGGGCCGTTACCGGCAGCACTGGCTTCACGGTCTTCCCCGTTGATGCGCAGTTTCACAGTAGCCATAGGGCGCAGCGGATCACCGCATACAACCTGCAACAGCGTTACTTTAATAGCTTTATCACCATAGTTTTTGCTATAACCGTCGCCCATCAGTTGCAGCAGGTCAGCATCGTTGATTTCTTTTTTGTTATCAGCCATTTCGAGGAAACGTTGGTACACTTCGTCGAGGTTGATTTTATCCATTTTGTAGCCCAGTCGCTCGAGGTGATGTTTCAGGGCGTGGCGACCGCTGCGGGCGGTGAGGATAATGGAGTTGGAGTTGATGCCTACGTCTTCCGGATTGAGGATTTCGTAGTTCTCGCGGTGTTTCAGCACACCATCCTGATGGATACCGGAGCTGTGTGCGAAGGCGTTGCGGCCTACGATAGCCTTGTTGGCCTGTACCGGCATACGCATCATTTTCTCTACCAGCGTGCTGATTTCGTAGATGCCTTTAGAGTTGATATTGGTATTATACCCTAACCCGTGATGTGTTTTCAGGATCATGGCTACTTCTTCGAGGGAGGTGTTACCAGCGCGTTCACCGATACCGTTGATGGTACATTCCACCTGGCGGGCGCCGTTCATGACACCAGCGATGGTGTTGGCAGTAGCCAGACCGAGATCGTTGTGGCAGTGAACGGAGATAATGGCTTTATCGATATTGGAGACGTGTTCTGTCAGGTATTTGATTTTAGCACCGTACTGGTCGGGCAGGCAGTAGCCGTTGGTATCCGGGATGTTCACGGTGGTAGCGCCGGCAGCAATCACCGCTTCGATCATCTGTGCGAGGAAAGCGTTATCAGCGCGACCAGCATCTTCCGCAAAAAATTCCACATCATCGGTGAATTTGCGGGCGTATTTCACGGCAGCCACTGCGCGTTCTACGATCTGTTCGCGGGTGCTGTTGAATTTATGTTTGATGTGGATATCCGAAGAACCGATTCCGGTATGGATACGCTTGCGTTTAGCATAACGGAGGGCTTCCGCAGCAGCATCAATATCGGTAGTATTGGCACGGGTGAGTGCGCAGATAACGGGTTCAGTAACCGCTTTGGATATTTCCACCACGCTCTGGAAATCGCCGGGGCTGGAGATAGGGAAGCCGGCTTCAATGATATCTACACCCAGTGCTTCCAGTTTTTTCGCTACAATAATTTTTTCGACAGTAGTCAGCTGGCAACCAGGGACCTGTTCGCCATCACGCAAGGTGGTATCAAAGACGTATACACGATTTTTATCCATGATAGTGTAATATTTTCAATGAAGAAATTAGTTCAGGTTTTCCAGGACTTTGGCGCCCATGGCGTCTGTGCCCATGATGAATTCGTTCTCGGTATGTTTGTTGGCGATGTCCATTGTTCTGTAGCCCTGGCGGAGCGTAGCTTCCACGGCTTTGATCACGCGCTGTGACTCGGTTTTGAGGCCGAAGGAAATGTCCAGCATGAGGGCGGCAGACAAGATGGATGCCAGCGGATTGGCGATACCTTTACCGGCGATATCATGTGCAGAACCGTGGATAGGCTCATAGAAGCCTACAGTGTCCCCTACGGATGCAGAGGCCAGCATACCCATAGAGCCGGCGATCTGGGAAGCCTCGTCAGTGAGGATATCACCGAAGAGGTTACCTGTTACCACTACGTCAAAACGTTTTGGGTCTTTGATCAGCTGCATGGCAGCGTTGTCAATGAACATATGTTCTGTTTCCACGTCTGGATATTCTTTCGCTATTTCCTGCATCACTTCTCTCCACAGACGGCTGGCCTCCAGCACGTTGGCCTTGTCTACAGAGCAGAGTTTTTTGCGGCGGGTGCGGGCAGCCTCGTATGCTTTGCGGGCTATGCGCTCCACTTCATAACGATGATAGATCATCAGATCGGAAGCGGTGTTGCGGTCTTCTGTCCTTTTCTTTTCACCGAAATACACGTCGCCGGTGAGTTCGCGGAAGAAGAGGATATCTGAACCACGGAGAATTTCCGGTTTGATACTGGAAGCTTCCAGCAGTTCATCAAACAGCTTGATAGGGCGTAGGTTAGCGTACAGGCCCAGTTCCTTGCGGATTTTCAGCAGGCCTTGTTCCGGTCTTACCTTCAGCGTGGGATCGTTGTCATATTTCGCGTGACCGATGGCGCCAAACAGGATGGCATCGCTGTTTTTAGCCTTCTGCAGCGTTTCTTCAGGCAGCGGGTCACCGGTAGCTTCGATGGCTACGTGGCCCATGATGCCTTCTTCAAACGTGAATTGGTGGTGATAGTTAGCAGCTACGGCAGTCAGTACTTTCTGTCCCCAGGTGGTTACTTCCTGGCCTATGCCGTCGCCGGGTATTACCAGTATTTTCTTCTCTACGCCCATACAGGATATTGCTTTTTTATGTTGTTGTTTTAGTGATTATTAGAAGTTAAATGCTCTTGTGCCTTCATATTTTTCGATGTCCTGACGGAGGCTCAGGAGGTAGTCGATATCATCGTAACCATTACGCAGACATGTTTTTTTGTATGCATTGATATCGAAATTTTCCTGTTCACCGCTGGCCACAATACGGATAAACTGGTTTTCCAGGTCTACTTCTATCTCTGCTTTCGGGTCTGCTTCGATGGCTTTGAATACCTTGTCGAGGAAGGTTTCGCTGACCTGTACCGGCAGGATAAAGTTGTTGAGCGCATTGTTCTTGAAGATATCTGCGAAGAAGCTGCTCACCACTACTTTAAAACCGTAATCACCGATGGCCCATGCCGCATGCTCACGGGAGGAGCCGCAGCCGAAGTTTTTACCGGCCACCAGGATTTTACCGTTGTACACAGGGTTGTTGAGCACAAAATCAGCTTTCGGCTGATTGTTGGCATCAAAGCGCCAGTCGCGGAACAGGTTTTCACCAAAACCGTCGCGGGTGGTAGCTTTCAGGAAGCGCGCCGGGATGATCTGGTCTGTATCAATATTTTCAATGGGTACAGGTACCGCAGATGAAACAAGATGTTGAAATATTTTACTCATAATAATGTCTGTTTAGATTTTTATGGCGGCTACACGCAGTCTCACGTAGTCTGCATAGAGCTGTCCGTCGCGGGTCACCTGCGGGCCCAGCTCCTGCTGTACCTGTTGCAGGATAGCCTGTTTATCATTTTCCGGGACATTGGCAAAGAAGTGATTGCCGAACATCTCCAGCCAGTCGATGATGCCACGGTCGGCATCGGCCAATTTAGTGGGGCGGTCAAAGAAATGGACCCTTTCCACGCGGAAGCCGGCATTTTCCAGCAGGGTGGTGTATTCACCGGGAGAAGGGAAATACCAGAAGGGCTCATAGCGATAGCCTTTGGCCTGCATCACGCTGTCGAGTGTACGCAGGATGCTGTCTACGTTTCCTTTGCCTCCCATTTCGATGATCAGGCGGCCGCCTTTTTTCAGGTGCGTGTACATCCGGTTGATGGCCTTTTCTTTTTCCCGTACCCAGTGCAGGGTAGCGTTGGAGAAGATGGCATCATACTGTTGCGGCAGCGAGAACCTGGTGGCGTCGCCCACTTCAAAGGCCACTTCTGGGAATGACTGCCGTGCGGTGGCGATCATTTCGGGCGAAGCATCGATACCGGTGACCCGGGCGCCGGTGGCTGCCAGTTGAGCGGTGAGCTCTCCGGTACCGCAGCCCAGATCGAGGATCGTTTCCCCGGTCTGTGGTTGCAACCAGTCACCGATCAGGCTGTTGCCATATTCAAACACGAAGGCGTGTTTTGTTTTATATAAGTCGGCGTCCCAGATCATGTCATTTACGGATTTTGATATTTTGGTATTTAGATATTTGATGACTAGTGGCCGAAAGCTTCTCTAACATCCGTAACCCGGCCGGTGAGGGCTGCGGCAGCTGCGGTAAGCGGGCTGGCCAGGAAGGTGCGGGCATTAGGGCCCTGGCGACCTTCAAAGTTGCGGTTGGACGTAGAGATGCAGTACATGCCGGCAGGCACTTTGTCTTCGTTCATAGCGAGGCAGGCGGAGCATCCGGGTTCACGGAGCTGGAAACCGGCTTCTGCAAACACTTTGTCGATGCCTTCTTCTATAGCCTGAGCTTCCACCTGTTTGGAGCCGGGCACGATCCATACCACCACATCGTCGGCTTTGCGTTTGCCCTTCACGTAGTCGGCCACCAGACGGAGGTCTTCGATACGGGAGTTGGTACAGCTGCCGATGAACACATAGTCGATTTTTTTGCCGAGCAGCGCGCTGCCTGGTTCCAGGTCCATGTATTCCAGTGATTTTTTGAAAGAAGGTCTTTCTTTCTCTTCCACCTGGTCCAGTGCCGGGATATGCTGGGTAACACCCATGCCCATACCGGGGTTGGTGCCGTAGGTGATCTGTGGTTCGATATCTGCTGCGTCGAAGGTGAGTACTTTATCAAACTGGGCGTCGTTATCGGAATAGAGTGTTTTCCAGTAAGCGAGCGCTTTGTCCCAGTCGGCGCCCTGTGGAGCGAACTGGCGTCCTTTAATATAGTTGAACGTAATGTCATCCGGAGCTATGAGGCCACCGCGGGCGCCCATTTCGATGCTCATGTTACAGATGGTCATACGGGCTTCCATGCTGAGGTTGCGGATAGCGTCGCCGGCATATTCCACGAAATAGCCGGTAGCGCCGGAAGCAGATATTTTGGAGATGATATAGAGGATGATGTCTTTAGACAGCACGCCTTTTTTCAGGGTACCGTTCACCTCTATCTTCATGCGTTTAGGTTTGTATTGCAGGATACACTGGGTGGCCAGTACCTGTTCCACTTCAGAGGTGCCGATACCGAAGGCTACGGCTCCGAAGGCACCATGGGTGCTGGTATGGCTGTCGCCGCACACGATGGTCATGCCCGGCAGGGTGATGCCCAGCTCCGGGCCGATAACGTGTACGATGCCCTGGTAGGGATGGCCGAGACCGTACAGCTCCACACCGAATTCCGCTGTGTTTTTGGTGAGCATCTCCACCTGGTGGCGGCTCAGGGCCTCCTTGATCGGCAGGTGCTGGTCCAGCGTAGGTACGTTGTGGTCAGCGGTAGCCCTGGTCTTCTGCGGGCGGAATACCGGGATGCCACGTTTGCGAAGGCCGTCGAATGCCTGAGGACTGGTTACTTCATGGATAAAGTGCGTGTTGATATACACCGCGTCCGGATGTTCCGGCTTACTCATCACGATATGGCTGTCCCAGATCTTATCAAATAACGTTTTTCCCATCCTTAATGCTTTCCTTTTAAATTGTTTATACCTTCAAATCTAATGGGCAATATTTAATTGCCATATCGCTAAATTTGCTATAATTACAACTTTTAAAATAGGTTGATATACATCAATAGATTGTTTATCAATTACTTATAAGAATTTATTAACGATGCCCAACAGCCAAAGTGATGCTTTATTCATATTAATAAAAACGCTAACTAAAGCCGAAAAGCGGAATTTTCAGCTGGCATTTAATAAGAATAATACCAAAGACGACGTATTGTTCATTCAGCTGTTCAATACGTTGGACAAAATGAAGGATTACGACGAGGAGCAGATATTGAAGAAAGTGCCGGACCTGAAGAAACAGCAGTTATCCAATGTGAAGGCACACTTATACAAACATCTGCTATCGAGCCTGCGACAGCTGTATAAACAGAAAGACCCGCTGATAGACCTGCGGGAACAGCTGGACCATGCCCGGGTGCTTTATAATAAAGGACTGTACAACCAGAGCCTTAAAGTGCTGGCCAAAGCCAAAACCATGGCGCTGGAGCAGGAAGAAGTGATGATGAGCTACGAAATTGTGGAGTTTGAAAAACTGATTGAATCCCGGCATATCACCCGCAGCCTCGAGAACCGGGCGGAAGCACTCAGCTCCGAATCCCGGCAGATAGAACACCAGCTCACACATATCAGTCGACTAAGCACGCTCTCCCTCCGCATGTACGGCCTGTACCTTAAGCTGGGACACGCCCGCAACGAGCGCGACGCCGACATGGTGAAATCGTTTTTTGAAGGCCAGCTGCCGCAGCGCGACGCTTCGCAGATGAGCTTCTATGAGAAAATATACCTATACCAGGCCTCCTGCTGGTATTATTATATCCTGCAGGACTTTGTGATGTATTACCGGTATACACAGAAATGGGTGGATTTGTTCAAACAGTATCCCAGGTTGCAACAGACCGACATGGACCTGTACATCAAGGCACAGCACAACCTGCTGACCGCCCATTTTTATACATCTAACTTTGAGAAGTTCAAGTCAGCGCTGAGTGACCTGGAAACGTTCATCCGGGCCAACGAAGAACATTTCCATGAGAATACGCGCACCTCGGCGTTTGTATACCTGTATACCGCCAAGATCAACCGCTACTTCCTGGAAGGCACTTTCAGCCAGGGTTTGGCCATGGTACCAGAGCTGGAGTCTGAGATCAGCAATCACACCCTAAAAATAGACCAGCACCGGGTACTGGTGTTTTACTATAAGATCGCCTGCCTGTATTTCGGTAGCGGCGATAACAGTAAAGCGATTTTTTATCTCAATAAAATCATCAACCTGAAGATCGGCAACCTGCGCGCCGATATTCAGTGTTTTGCCCGTATACTGCATCTCATCGCGCACTACGAACTGGAAAATTACAGCCTGGTGGAATACCTGATCAAATCCGTTTACCACTTCATCTCCAAACACAAAGACCTTGGACTGGTGATGGAAGCGATCATGAAGTTCCTGCGCCGTTATATTTACGCTAACCCCAAAGAGCTGCGCAGCGCCTTTGTGGACCTGAAAGACAGGCTGGAACAGATCTCCGAAGATCCTTACGAACGCCGGTCCTTCCTCTACCTGGACATCATCTCGTGGCTGGAAAGCAAGATCGAGAACATCCCCGTGCAGGAAGTTATTCACCGGAAGTTCATCAATAAAGAAAGAAGAATTTAATCATTTAAAGCAGTCCAATGTCTGTCGAAAAAAAGTATCATTTTATTGCCTTCTGTGGCAGCCTCAGAAAAGGGTCCTACAACGAGATGGCCCTCAAAGCCATGCAAATGCTGGCGCCATCACACATCACTATTGAACAGGTATTTTACGACCACGTCCCTGTGTATAACGCCGACGTACATACGGAGCTGCTGGAACAGGTAGTGCCTATTGCGGAGAAAATACAATCCTCCGATGGGGTTATTTTTGTTTCACCGGAATACAACTACTCTATTCCTGGCGGCCTGAAAAACGTGATAGACGTGCTTTCCAGGCACCCCGACAAACCTTTCAACGAGAAAGCCGTAGCCATCCTGGGCGCCAGTCAGGGTAACGTAGGCACCGCACGCATGCAGTACCACCTGCGGCAGGTGATGGTGTTCCTCAACGCCCATGTGGTGAACAAACCGGAAATCATGATTGCCAATGCACAGCATAAGTTTGATGAAAACGGTAATCTGAACGATGAATTTATCCGTAAACAATTACCGATCATGCTGGAATCGCTGGCAACGCTGAGCGATCGTTTTCCGCGTGAGGGGAAATAAATGAATGTTTTGGATGAGATGTGCGTGTATTTACGCCGAATGTACATCCGGGATTCGGGCAATTGTGCATCCGGGGTTTAAGGGTTTGTGCATTCGGGGTTCGGGATTCGGGATTCGGGATTCGTACATCCGAGGTTTAAGGGTTTGTGCATTCGGGGTTCGGGATTCGGGATTCGTGCATTCGAGATTCCCAGGGCTGAAGCCCTGGGCTACGATGTTCTTCAAGTCCTCATTTAGCTTCATTCCTTAACTACTGGTTAACGGCTGTCTAGCGACAATCGGTGATAAATCCTACATGAATTGAACATTATCCGGATGTGCTGTAAATGAGTACCTACCATAAACATTTTAGATTTTAAATGAATCGGGCTGACCAATTGGTCAGCCCGATTCATTTAAAATTACTACTGCAATAAATGAACGTACCCTGTTGAATATCCCAGCACTGGCCACATCTGGCCGGTTACTATTATAATGCCGCCATAAAAGAACCTGAATAACATCGTAGCCCAGGGCTTCAGCCCTGGGAATCGGGGAATCGGGGAATCACCAATATGACGAATATGAAAATATCGGGAATGCGACGCCAAGCGAATGTAAATATGAATTGATTTGAATTGTTTGTAACACCTCTCTTTTTACGATTCAATATAAGGTTCGTACCGCCGGTATTTGCTAAAGAAAACAATCGCTGAAAGCACCTGTAACAGCAGAATAGCGAGCCATTCATAATGTCCGAGCACCATAAACAGCACGACGAAACAGGTGAGCAGTACATAACGCACGTGCAGTTCGTTATTCATCTTCGGAAAATATAAGAGCGCGCGGAAAAACATCAACAGGGAAAGCGCCAGGCAGAAAACCATGAGCAGTGACAGCACAGATGTTTTCGTATAGGCGTTGACCGTGATCATCACCATTTCCGGTATCCACATGATCAGGTAGACAGCCGCCATGCGGGTATAATGCCGGAAGGTGCTGATAGGCAGGTTTTCCATGAAATTGAGCCATGTATCATCAAAGGCGCGGTGATGCGTGAGCAGCTGAAGATGCAGCAGCACACTTAACATCACGCCCAGCTGAAGGCCGCGCAGATCAAAGTAATCACCCTGCTGCATGAGGAAAAATGTGAGCCATAACATCAGGGCAGACACCAGTTTAGCCGTGAGGATGCGGCGGGGAAACTGTGTAAACAGTTCATACAGGAAATACAGCACTGGTGGTTTGGTAAAGCGGCGGTTGATCCAGCGTTGCAGATACCCTGTAAAGAAGAAAATATCCGGCTGGAACAGTTTCCTGTCGTACAGCGCCAGTGGCCAAAGGGCCATGGCCACATTAAACACCAGGATGATGATGGAAGACCCGTAATAATGATACCGAATACCCACCATCATCGCTACTCCCGCATATATCCATACCGGCAGGTAGATGGCATTGTGAATCAGCAGCCATTCGCGGAGCCGCCTGTTTTTATCCATGCTGCCCATGGCCGGGTACAGGAATTCGTAGCCCTGGCTTTGCAGCACTTTCATCACGAAGCCGACACATTTGAGGCAGTAGAGCGCCCATAGCGCCAGTACGATCAGCAAGAACGAAGGACCTTCGAGGAAGCCCATCATGAGCCCTTTGTGATAGCTGATAAGGCTGCCACTGTCCACCACGCCGAATAGGAAGTAGAACAGCACCAGGAAGAAGCCCGTGTTCTGTATATAAAACTGGGTAGTGAATATTTTTTGCAGGATGGCCGTAACTGAACGCATATTAATTGAGCGTAATGTTTTTATCCGCAATCCGCAGGGTGCCCGTGATGGTGACCTCTTCCGGGTCCAGCGGCTGGTGGGAAGTGATAAGGAAAGTAACGCCATTCGCGTGGCGGGTGCGGACCAGGTCGTACATGATGGCCAGCGTGCGGGTATCGATGGTGATAAGGGGCTCATCGAGCAGGATCACCGCCGGATTGCCCGTAAAGGCCAGCAGCAGTGACAGTTTTTTGAGCATCCCGCTGGAATAGGTGCTCACCGGGTTATTCACAAAGATGTGCACACCCATTCTCTCCGCTATTTCGCCAATCAGCTGGCGGTCGCCCCCTTTGGTACCGAGGTAGAGTTCCAGCAGATCGCGGCCGGTGAGGAAGGCCGGATAGAACGGTTCCGCCTCCGCGTAGTTGATCAGCCGGCGGAAAGCGACAGGATGGTCTTTGCTGCTGACCTCCCCGCGAAGCCGGATTTCCCCTTTGAAGGGTATGAGGCCGGCCATCACTTTCATACAGGTGGTTTTACCCGCGCCGTTTTCGCCCTGTAGCCAGTATATGCCGGCCGGCAGTTCCAGATGGGGGATATCCAGTATGGGCACATCCTGGTAATTCTTTTTGACAGCATGAAGGGCAATAACCGGTTCGGGCATACGTATAAGTTGATCGGCCGTAAATATGAAGAATTAATCCTTATAATAATATATTCCGGTATTCAATTTAACAAAAATTTGCCAGCGGCTTTTTTTACACTGATCATCATACTATTAGCCGGTCCATAAGGTTTTTGTGTATATATTTCCTCAAAATGTCATGCTTTTTTCATGAAGAAAAAATGTTATACCCAGGGTTTTCCACATCACCGTGAAACATGCTCCAGCACTACATTTCAACAATGTTCACATTGTTTTTCCACACCTGTTGAAAACTAAAACTCCCCTCCCTAATGTCGTTCCTTACATTTGTAATCCCGGACGTAATCAGTTTTAGGATATAGATGCTGGAAACAGGCAGGTGGTAAATGTGAGATATGCGAATTTTTCAGTATACCAACCCCATTTAGGAAAAACCGAGAACCGCGACCCGATATAAAAAATATTATTATGAGTAACGAGAATGAAATTCTTTTAAAAGAGAACAAGGACCGTTTTGTCTTATTACCGATCAAATATCCCAGGATCTGGGAGCAGTATAAGAAACACGAAGCGAGTTTTTGGACGGCCGAAGAGATAGACCTGAGTGCAGACATGAAAGATTGGGCCAGCATGAATGACGGCGAGCGCCACTTTATATCCCACGTACTTGCTTTTTTTGCCGCCAGCGATGGTATCGTCAATGAGAACCTGGCCGTAAACTTCATGAGTGAAGTACAGATCCCGGAAGCCCGTTGTTTCTACGGTTTCCAGATCATGATGGAAAATATCCACTCCGAGACATATGCATTGCTGATTGACACCTATATCAAAGACGCAGTAGAAAAAGACCGGCTGTTCCACGCCATCGACACCGTACCTGCGGTGAAGAAAAAGGCAGAATGGGCGCTGCGCTGGATCGAGAACGGCACCTTTGCAGAACGCCTGGTAGCTTTTGCAGCAGTAGAAGGTATCTTCTTCAGCGGCAGCTTCTGCTCTATCTTCTGGCTGAAGAAAAGAGGCCTGATGCCTGGTCTGACCTTCTCCAATGAGCTGATCAGCCGTGACGAAGGACTGCACTGCGAATTTGCCTGCCTGCTGTACAGCATGCTGGAAAATAAACTCAGCGAAGAACAAGTGCACACCATCATCCGTGATGCGGTGAGCTACGAAAAAGAATTCATTACAGAAGCCTTACCGGTAGCCCTGATTGGCATGAACTCAGACCTGATGACTCAATACATCGAGTTTGTGGCCGACAGATGGTTGTCTGAGCTGGGCTACAGCAAAATATACAACGCGTCCAATCCTTTTGACTTCATGGAAATGATTTCATTGCAAGGCAAGACCAATTTCTTTGAGAAACGTGTGGGTGACTATCAGAAGTCAGGCGTAATGGGCGGCAGCAAAGAAGCGCAGACCTTCAGCCTGGAAGAAGACTTTTAATTTATTCATGGTGTCATTTGGTTATTTAAATGACTAAATGAAAAACTAACCAAATTTTATCTAACCTCTTAAATTCACAAACCCATGTTCGTAATCAAGAGAGATGGACGAAAAGAAGCAGTGAAATTCGACAAAATCACTGCCCGTATCGAAAAACTGTGCTACGGTTTTAATACGGAATATGTAGACGCAATAGACGTGGCCAAGAAAGTGATCCAGGGTTTATACGATGGCGTAACTACTTCAGAGCTGGACAACCTGGCCGCTGAAACAGCTGCGTCCCTTACCACCAAACACCCGGACTACGCCCTGCTGGCTTCCCGCATAGCTGTAAGCAACCTGCATAAGAATACAGAAAAATCGTTCTCCAAAACGATGCGTAAACTGTATAACTACATTGATCCTAAAACCGGTAAGAACGCAGCCTTGCTGTCTGACGAAGTGTGGGACATCATTGAGAAAAATGCAGATACCCTTGACTCCAACATTATTTACGACCGCGATTTCGCCTTCGACTACTTCGGTTTCAAAACACTGGAGCGCTCTTACCTGTTGAAAACAGACGGTAAAGTAGTAGAACGTCCGCAGCACATGTTCATGCGTGTGTCTGTAGGTATCCACAAAGAAGACATCGAATCTGCGATCAAAACATACAACCTGATGAGCGAGCGCTGGTTCACACATGCCACGCCCACCCTCTTCAACGCCGGCACACCGAAACCGCAGATGTCTTCCTGCTTCCTGCTCACCATGCAGGACGACAGCATCGAAGGTATCTACGACACCCTGAAGCAGACCGCCAAGATCTCTCAGAGCGCCGGTGGTATCGGTCTGAGCATTCATAACATCCGGGCTACCGGTTCTTATATCAGCGGCACCAACGGTACCTCCAACGGTATCATCCCGATGCTGCGTGTATTCAACGACACTGCCCGTTATGTGGACCAGGGCGGCGGAAAACGCAAAGGCGCTTTCGCTATCTACCTGGAACCATGGCATGCCGATATCTTCGAATTCCTGGACCTGCGTAAAAACCACGGTAAAGAAGAAATGCGCGCCCGCGACCTCTTCTACGCCCTCTGGATGCCTGACCTGTTCATGAAACGCGTAGAAGCCAACGGCACCTGGTCACTCTTCTGTCCACATGAAGCACCCGGACTGCACGAATGCTGGGGCGAAGAATTTGAAGCCCTGTACGAAAAATACGAAAAGGAAAACCGCGCCCGCAAAACTGTGAAAGCACAGGACCTGTGGTTCGCCATCCTGGACGCTCAAATTGAAACCGGTACTCCGTACCTGCTGTATAAAGACTCTGCCAACCGCAAGTCCAACCAGCAGAACCTGGGCACCATCAAGAGCTCCAACCTCTGCACAGAGATCATCGAATATACCGACGCTAATGAAGTGGCCGTATGTAACCTCGCCTCTTTGGCGCTGCCCCGCTTCGTAAACGAAGGCGTGTTTGACCATCAGAAACTGTTTGAAGTAACCTACCAGGCTACTTTGAACCTGAACAAAATCATCGATCACAACTACTACCCTGTAGAAGAGGCAGAACGCAGCAACCTGCGCCACCGCCCGATCGGTCTGGGTGTACAAGGTCTCGCTGATGCGTTTATCCTGATGCGTTATCCTTTCGAAAGCGATGAAGCTAAAAAACTGAACAGCGAAATATTTGAAACCATCTACTTCGCCGGCCTCACCGCTTCCAACGATCTCGCCAAAAAAGACGGTTACTACGAAACCTTCCCGGGCTCACCAGCCTCCAAAGGTGTGCTGCAATTCGATATGTGGGACGTAACACCCACATCCCGCTGGAACTGGGATGCGCTGAAAAAATCCATCATTAAAGATGGTATCCGCAACTCCCTCCTGCTGGCACCGATGCCGACAGCCTCTACTTCCCAGATCCTGGGCAACAACGAGTGCTTCGAGCCGTACACTTCCAACATCTATACCCGTCGCGTACTGAGCGGTGAGTTTGTGGTAGTGAACAAACATCTCCTGAAAGACCTCGTGGAACTGGGCCTGTGGGACAATGATATGAAAACAAAAATCATTTCCGCTAACGGTTCCATCCAAAATATCAACGAGATCCCTGCTAACATCAAAGAACTGTATAAAACAGTTTGGGAAATCAAACAACGCAGCCTGATCGACATGGCAGCCGACCGCGGCGCGTTCATCTGCCAGTCACAGTCGCTCAACCTGTTCGTAGACACTCCTACTGCCGCCAAGCTGACCTCCATGCACTTCTATGCCTGGAAAAAAGGCCTCAAAACCGGTATGTATTATCTGCGTACACAGGCAGCTACCCAGGCGGTACAGTTTACCGTTGAAAAACAAGGCGGCCAGCAAATCCAACCCGTTATCGCCAAAGGCGGTGACATCTCCATCGACGACATCCCTGAAGGGGCTGTTTGCACCATGGAAGAAGGTTGCGTAACCTGCAGCGCCTAATTACTTGCAAAGGGTTTATAAGTATAATTATCAACATCCCCGGCCTCAACAGCCGGGGATTTTTTCGTTTATATGTGCAGGATAATTCCTATCTTACCGCCCAATAGCCACCTGACTATTTGTAACCCGTACCTATTTATGAAACTTATTCACGCTGCTATATTCCTATTCTGTTGTTTTTGCCTGCAACCTGTACTGGCACAGGACATCCTGGCTAAAAAAGACAGTGTGGCCGCCAAAGTGCAACAGGTGCCGGAGAAATTTATTTCCACCGCCAAAAACAAAGCCGACAAACTCAATAAACAGGTAACCACGCGCACTGACAAAGCACTTAAACGCTTCCTGAAAGAAGAACAGGCCATGCAGAAAAAACTGGCCAAAATAGACAGCGTGGCGGCTAAAAATATCTTCACCCGCAGCATCGACTCACTAGGCAACTTGCAAGCGCGCCTCAAAGGGAAACTGGGGAAAGTGAAAGTACCTTCCGTGCTCTCCCAACCCGGCGGTCCTTACCTGGACAGCCTGCAAAACTCCCTCGCCTTCCTCAAAGGTTCCAACGACCTGCTCAAACAGAGCAAAGGCATTACCGATAAACTCGGCAACGCCACCAAGTCCATGGATGCGCTGAAAGACAAACTGCAACAGGCCGAAGCTATCAAGTCCTTCATCCGCGAGCGGAAACAGCAACTAAAAGAGCAACTGTCCCAATATACCGGCTTCACCAAAGACCTTCAGAAAATGAACAAGGAAGCCTACTATTACGCCCAGCAGCTGAAAGAGTACAAGGAAGTCTTCAAGGATAAAAGAAAAGCAGAACAGAAAGCGATGGAGATCATCAAAAAAGTTCCCGCTTTTAATGATTTCATGCAGAAAAACTCGCAGTTGGCCAGCCTGTTCAACCTCCAGGGAGGCAGCAGCGCTAACCCGGCGGACCTCGCCGGCCTGCAAACCCGTTCACAGGTGGAGCAGCTCATCCAGCAACGGCTGGGCGGTGGTCCCAATGCCGGCGCCGCTGTCGGTCAGCAGATGGCCGAAGCCCGCAGCCGTATCAACGAACTGAAAAGCAAATTTCCCGACCTGGACAACGCCGCCGATATGCCCAATTTCAAACCGAAAGAGCTGAAGACCAAAAGTTTTCTGCAAAGGCTGGAATTCGGCAGCAATATCCAGTTTCAACGTAGCACCAAGTTCTTCCCCACCACCAGCGATCTCGCCGGCCAGGTAGCCTATAAATTCCATAAAAACGGTAGCGCAGGTATCGGGGCCTCGTATAAGCTCGGTCTGGGTACCGGCTTTAATGATATTCATTTCAGCGGTCAGGGCGCCAGTATCCGTTCCTTCATCGACTGGAAACTGAAAGGCACTTTCTTCCTCAACGGCGGTTACGAACAGAACTATCAACCAGATATCGCCAGTGTCCCCAATGGTGTCGGCCAGGTATGGACGCCCAGTGGCCTTATCGGTATCAGCAAAAAGTATAAGATCAACAGTAAACTAAAAGGAAATATGATGGTGCTGTTTGATTTCCTGTATAATCAGCATGTGCCGAGGACTGATCCTATTAAAGTGAGGATGGGGTATAATTTCTAAGCCTACTTCTAATTTACATTATTTTGATAACTTCTCCGCAGCGTTCATAGCTGTGTGAGGTATCAGCTGTATTGATATCGCTTAAAATATCATCAGTATTGGTGGATACAAGGTCACATGCAATTTCTTACTATGCTTGCAACTTTATGATTTACAAATTATTGTGGTGCTATTCTTTTGTTATCTCTTAGGTATCCTTCGCTTGTCGTATACGTATCTCTCTAATATCGCTTTTTCCGACCTGATGTTTTTTTAACTATATAGAAAATCTCCGTTCCGGAACACTTTTTCTCCAGGTTTGCACATTTTTTAATACCCGGAAGATTAATATCCCGTTCCAATGCTGGTTACTTTAAACTGATCTTTGTGAAGCCTGATCTCTAAGGTATCACCTTCGCGTATAAGAACATCACTCTTATACGCCAGGATGATACAACTCATGTCTATTCTCAAACATATAACATCGTCTTCATCAACGCTCTCTACATTTCCAACTACGATTACAAAATCATCTTCCTGATAGAAACCAAACATCCTCGTAGTTCCAATACGCGTATTTACATTAGTATGCAGGTCTTCCATAAAATCAAATTCAACACCATGGTTGCTACCCGGCTCTAAACGCTGATTGGCAAAGAACCCTATACCCTGACCACGAGGGCTGTCAAACAGGAGGTATTTATCTTTAACTTCAGTGATAGTTATATTCATAGCGTTTTTAATTCCATTCTACAATAAATCCGTCATTTCTATCCCCCAAGCACCCAAAAGGCTTCAGGGCTCTTCCCTATCGCTTTCCAGCATAATATGGCCTAATTCACATTCGTCATTTATTCCCGTAAAAATCAAAATACCAACCTTCCCCAGGATAACTATATGAAGCCTTATCTCTTCCCCTGGGTAATTGGACAAACAATGCAGTACGTTATCAAACTGCGCTTTTACCTCTTCCTTTCTTTCTACCACATCACGACGAAGGGAGTACAAACCATGAGCCCTACTGGTTTCTAACGTTATACAAGAGTAATTTAAAACCGTTGTAATTTTATTCAATACTGCTTTACTCGTCTCTCCTTTTGTCGCTAACAATTGCAACAGTGATAAAAAACATTCTTTCTTATTTAAACGTTCCATGATCTACAACATTCTTACTAATTGACATTTACTCACTGACTGCGAACATACCATAATAAACGACGGCAATATTTAAAATCACCCCAATAACAATAGGCAATGTGGCCAGAAAAAATTTAAACAGGAGTAATGATCCAAAGTCAATGACAAAATTTGATGGATTATTCATTTCATAATATACATCCACGAATGAACCTACCTCCGGTTTTGTATAAAAATAATCGTCAGAAACTACTAAATGCCTATCCCCATTCCCATATTCAAACTCAACTACCGAAACGAATTGTGTATGATTATCATGATCCTCCTTACTCTCAAACCCCGTTATCTGTCCCTTAACATGCACACTAGATCTAAGCATCTTCTTTGCATGCAAGTACTGCATGATAAGATTTCTGATCATACTTCTGTAAAGAAAATAATCAATAGCCAGCAATACAATAATACCGATGATATGCTAAAAGGATATCATCATTTCTCTACGCAATCTAAAATCCAAAATAAACTATCAGGTAGTTCCCGCCCATGAGATGAAAAATCATTTGGACGTAACAACATATCATTCTCAGAAGGGTCTTTTGAATTATATAGTACAGGCAACGACTTCCCAATAAACTCCTGGTATGACTCAGGTCGTATTCCTACTCCAGAAGCCTGATGATGGTATTTCTTCCCGTCAACATAAAATTCATAATTAAACGCTAACCTGCCTTTATAATCTGTTCCGCGTTCAACAATGACGCCTGTTGTCCAATAACCATCTTCATATAATCTATTTGCCCGCCGGTTCCCCATCCAAAAACCAAAGAAAAGAACAGCCAACACAAAAACCATCATTCCGGCTTTCTGGTAATTCTTCAGTTTGTGGATTCTCTTTAATAGCGCTTCCTGCTTTCTTTTGATTAATAATAAATTGCCAATGGAGTTACTAAAAGATGTAGTACTCCAAAGATTTGGCATCTACAAATTAAACCCCAATATGCGACAAAGCATATACTTTTATTACAATGTGAATAACTTTTTACTTTGCTACATAAACGTAGCAAATCATTCTTTTATAAAGCAATCATGATGCAGATAAAAATGGGCAGCGAAGGAATACTTTTGGAGGTACTGGTTCAGCTTTATTTGGGAGGATATACATCAGTACCACAATCTGATGCTCATAGACACGCTGATTAAGAGTCAGCTGGCGGAGAAGAAGGGATTCGAGCCCTGATAAGGAATTTGGGACGCGGGTTCGATTCCCGCCATCTCCATTGGGCAAATTTAAAAATACACCCCAGAAGGGAGTTGAACCCACATTGTATCCCGGATTGGATTCGAACCAATGACCTACTGCTTAGAAGGCAGTTGGTCTATGCTCGTTGTCGGGATGACTGGATTCGAACCTGTTTCAGTGCGAAGAAGGAGATTCGAACACCCAAACCTTCTATTACACCCTCTGATTAACAGTCAGATGCTCTTCGTCGGGACGACTAGATTCGAACTAAAAGGTTCCGAGCGGATTCGAACCTATGACCAAGTTACACGATAATAACGTTTTTTTTCGCTCAGCCCAAATAATACGGATCTATCGTTGATGATAACCAATACCAGGGCTTAGCCTTAGCGGTTTTCATTAGCACTGGCTTTTGTTATGATCAGTTTCTCCGCCTTTACAGTGATATCTATGGCGTCCCCTATCATAAAACCGACCCTTTCCATCCATAACCCGCCGATACGCAATAGCGGGACACCCCGATAACCGGAGCGGCCATCTGAATAAAGTTTTACTACCTCCTGGCAACGGCTGTGGACCTTCCCACGCCGGATTGTTTTTCGCTTCATATGCATTTTAAATTACTACATTTATGCAGCAAAATAAACTTATTTGCACCATAAAAACAAACCTATTTTTCGCAACATAACACACTCACGTATTATTCGACGTCCCGACCTCCTACAGATAAGCTATTTTTAGCAACCAAAACATGCAATTATGTCTCAAAAGAATAGCCTTGGCAACCGCATACTGGAACTACGAAGAGCAAAGAGATGGTCACAAAGCAAGCTCGCTGATAAAGTCGGTATATCATATGCCCAGATTGGACGTTATGAGACTAAAGACGCCCAACCGCCAGCTGAAGTAATTAAAAAAATTGCTGAAGCACTGGATACTTCTGTGGATTACCTGATATTTGGAAACACCGCTGACAAGGCCAGCGCAACGCTACATGACGCAGAGATTATCAGGTATTTCAAGGAGATCGAAACGCTGCCTCATGAGGATAAAGAGGCATTGCTGAGAGTGATTGCGGCGTTTATCAGGGATGCAAAAACAAAACAAACTTATACTCATTAAGCTTCTTAATATCTGAAATCGCGCCATTGACGGAATTTCAGATATTAAGAAGGTGATAAACAAACAAAATCACTTTTAAGTATTATAACACAACTAATTGATTAATACCTCCTTCATCATCCAACAACCTTATCATATTGAGACTAGGGTACACCACCAGATAATCACTAAACTGAAAAAAGTCTCTCGCAAAAGACGCTTCATACCATTTACTAAAACCAGCAAAGTCCTTAACAAGAAACTGAAACACCCATCCGTTATCATGCCCTTCATCAGTAATTAAAAATGTTAACTCCTCCATTCCGATGTCACCGAAAAAAAAACTGAAAAAGTCTTCGTTCTTCAGCTCCATTTCTTCATTTTGATATCGACACCAAGTAGGTATGATGGTCCGTTTCAAATCTTTATTATCAATTCTTTCCATTTTCTCAAAAAGGGAATTAGAATAAATCAAATCTGAATAAGTAAGAAATTTCAATTTGGTAGTCTGCAGCTCCTCAATAGCCCTCTCCCGGGATAAAACCCACCGACTATGTTCTGTATTCATCCAGCTCTTTTTTTAGTTTTATTAAACAGAGAACTCGCCTAGCTCATAAATAGGCATCCTGTTATGGTGACCTTCTGAGCGTATCCCCATTTGTCAGCCATTACAAATCATAAATATTGGTACAACTTTATTATGCAATTAATCATTAATGTTGTCTACTCAACTCTTCTATATACAATTCTGCATCATAGAAAGTTAAATCATCATTATACTTTAACTCAACTAAACATTTATCTACTGTAAAAAGTCCCAGGTCAGCATATTCAATATAATTACCAATTCCTACTGTTATATAATAATGAAGACCTCCAATAACGTTATAGTTTGCTATGTACTTAATAACATGAATGTCATCCTTTTGGCTTAAAATTAGTTCTGCACAAATACTAGTATCAATATTCGGTACAGATATACAATATTCTCTCTTACTATCCATTGTGTAGTTCATATCATTAAGATAACCAAACAAGTCTAACCTTAATTTTTCAAGAGTAAAGCTACTTTGAAGAATGTCTTGCATTTTCATTGAATACTGTTTTATTAATGATCTGGTGAATATTTTCTAAATACAACCTTTCTTTCTTTTGCCCCATTAGCTATTACATCTTCCATATTGCCATACAATCTATGATTGCCATATTTACCAGAAATTTTTAACTCATACCAGAAAAATTCCTTTTTTCCTATTAGGTTTAGTAAGCAGCTTTATCCCAGATTCTCCTTGTGCTCTTGCAAAGCCATTTTTTTAACGCATCTTCAAAAACTCCCCTCAACTCTGGATTCATTTTTCCCAGCATGCTAGTCACGGATCACATTTACACCTCTAACTGCAATAAAATTTAAAACGGGGAACTGGATGTCACTGCGGTGGAGTGAAAAATAAGAAAATCCCGATTATCAAGATAATCGGGATAATAATTTCACTTGACTGAATCAGGGTGTTAAAATTTGCGATTAGCCAGGTGAATACAACAGAGGTAATTCCCCCTTTTCAAAAAGTTCTATATAATACTCAATAGGTTCAGCCGTTGCGGTATAGTACATTTTACCATCACTTCGATTAAGAATAAATATAGTGTTCTCAATTATCATATCAGAATAATCCCCCGATACATAAAACTTTTTTGAGTTACAAAAAAATACAAAATACGTTTCTGCCTCAATCGTATATTGATCAAAAAGCATAAGCTCAGTTAATCCTTTGTCATCCAACATTCTCTGAAGGATTATTAATGCATCTCCTTTCGATAACATATTATATTAGTTTGTCCTTAGTAGTCCGAATACTTTATAATTATCCTTCAAATTAGCAACCTTTCCTGTCTGAGCGTCCAAGAATTGGATAATTCCTCTATTATTGTAAATATTAAATACATGCGCCGATCCACCTCCTCTTATGCTAATAACTATTCCCAGATCACCAGGCTTACCAACTCTGCCTTTAATTTGATCAATCGTTAGATTATAAGTAAACTTTCTTCCAAAATAATTTTCCAAAAAACTAGGGGCACGTCCTTTCTCCAAAAATAATGCAGACGCAGGAAACCCTTTTAAAAAGCATCCAGGGCAATTACACAGTTAGTACAGTTTTGACGTATGGCACTAAACTCTCTATTTCTCGCATTAATGTCCATTAGGCTCCATTTATACCCTTCTGCATTATGAACAGTTAAACGTTTACTAACTTGTTGAGTCCTTCCTGCACTACCAACTACCACAAGCACGTCAGCCAGAGCAGACTCCAATCGAGCCTCCCCACCAGCTAATGGATTAAATAACCATATAGTATTCAAACCCGCCCCTACACGCTCCTTATAATCACTAACAACTCCGTTATCAATTCCCACTGCATGGTTTTTACCATCAACGGCAGATGCATAAGCAATTTTAGCATCATTAACAGCAGCAAATAAAAGCCTGGAAAAAAATCCAACGGTATGAGTAGGCGACTTACTATCATTCCATGCCTTCCATTTGGCACCCCAGTTAGGCACTGTAGCTTTTATCGTTCCTGTACTAGGTTCACCAATACCAACTTCTCCAGCCTTTGCCTTTTGTAGTGCTGCATTACGCCTTAAAGCGCTACCAAGCTGACTCAACTCTTCCTCAGCCCCATCTCTGTCTGTCGCCTGTATAGGTGTATTCCCTGCAAACTGATAGGGTGTATACCATGGATATTCTTGTGTCAATGGATCAACAGATAAGAACTTGGCTATCCTCGGATCATACACCCGCATCCCATAATCCTGCTGATTCCCCTCTCCCTTCACCTCATTATCATTCTCCTTCCCGTTAAACCCATACCTATATACGCCGACAGAAATCTTCCTCGTACTATCCTAAAGCACCATAATCCTCTGGTAAAACTACACTCAGCATATAATAATAACTATTCATTTCGTTTTCATCTACATGGAGAATAAGCCGGCCCCGTACTGTGGCCGATATATTCTCCATGTAGATGAGCTAGACAACTAAAAAGACTTGGAACATCGCAAAAAGGCGTCAGCAAAATTTAGGATTAATATCTTTTATCTTTTTATTCTAAACTCATTTTCATCTGCAGCAATCTGACTTACAGTTTTATGTGTTCCATCGCTACTAATCAGAATCCAAGAAAATGGATCAAGTCCTTCATCACTGATAATAATATCAGTATGTAGACTCATACTAATAAAACCAGCTAATTTCGGTAGTTCAATTTCCATTTCAGTATATACATTCAGGCTGACATTAAAGTCCCCTTTAATCAATATATATTCAAGCAAAACATCCGTATCTGACACGCTATCAAACTCAATCCAATTTATTGAGATTCCATTACCAAAATAAGCAGTAAATCCATGTAAGATTGTTGATTGACTTACACAATCTTCAATTATGAGATTATACATCTAATGTGATTTATTTATTTTGTTATAAACTTCTGTTGCTTGATTTATAGTTTTTTCCTCCATTTTCATACTCTGCATTATCGTTCGAGTTCTTTCAGTATTCCCAAATTGATTCAAAAGACCTAAGGCCTTGAATGCGCCTCTATCTAATTTGTATAAGCCCTCTCCTGATATTGGATATAATGTACCGTCATGCTCACCGTATATCCTATTATTAATATGAAACTCATTTCCAACTCTTTCAGCCTTACCTGCATTTATTGCATCCACATCAACCTTAAATTCGAATGAGCCATCCGATACTGTATTCCATTCCTTCGCAAGGCTTTTTTGATTAATCTTTGAACCCAAATGTCTACCAGTTAGAGGGCTTTTATAATTAGTGCTCCCTCCCTCTCCATTTGACTCTCCTCCGGAACCATTCCCGTTGTTATTAGTCGAGTTTGAATAAACATATGTGCTAGGCACTACACTTGGTCTAGTCGCACCAATTACGTTTCTACCCGAAGGGGTGGAAAAACTAGGAGATGCGCCCGCACCTGGACCAACTATTGCTTCAGGAAGTGGTTGAGATTTGCCTACTAATGTTCCTCCATTATACCATCCTCTATACTCTTCAGGCAGTCCCAATCTCTCATATGGAGTACTGTATAATCCGAAGCTCAATAACATCGTAGAGCCATTTACTACCCCTAAGGTAGACACATAGATTTGAGCAGCAGTTTTACCAGTTGCCTTTCCAGCATTAGTTTGTGCAAACTTATCGGATGCATACTTGGTTAGAACAATGGGAGCTTTATAAGCTAGCCTAACAAATGCCATTAGCCCATCGCCAGGTCCTTCTCCATTGATATCAACAAAACGTATCGGACTATTACCTGCATATAAATAAGGAGAATAAAATGGATAAGCTGAAGTTAGCGGGTCCACACTCAAGAACTTTCCCACTCTCGGATCATACACCCTCATCCCATAATCCTGCTGATTCCCTTCCCCCTTGATTTCATTATCATTCTCCTTCCCGTTAAACCCATACCTATAACCCCTCGCAGTACCATCCGTTCCGCCACTACCGCCATCACCAGGTACACTGCCGGCATCTTTAATTACCGCTACAAACGCATCGTCGATACCACTCTCAAATCCAGGGGCAAAATCAATCCATTCGGTAGCGGCATATTCCGCAGGTGTATTATTGGAGCGACTGTCAACCGTCAGTGTAGCCGGTATCGTTACTCCGCCAGGGCCCCCGCTGGTCCATCCTCCTTCGGAGAGGTAACCGCTGCGGCCAGGCATCAGGGAGCCGAAAGGATAATAATCCTGGGCGCCGCTGATAACCGGATCATAATGATCTACCGATGTACCATCGGCTGACACCGACTTTTTACGGTCGGACACGGTAGCCAGTACGTTGCCCAGGTGGTTGCTTAATTCAAAGAGCTTTTCACCTCTCGTAAATGTAAGCATTTTGGGTATACCGATGCCATTTTTAGCGGGCAGTGTCGCCTGGGCGGTATCCACTACCACTTGCCGGGTGCTCATACCAAGCCGGCTGCTGCCGTAGAGGTGCGCTTCCCGTTGGATAAGCCGTCCTTTTCCGTTTTCGTTGTCATTGGCTGCATATACACCCATCACGTTGCCTGTTGCATCGCGGACGTACAGTGTCTGCACACCGTTTACACTTTTGCTGATACGGTTACCGGCTACGTCATAGGCGAAGTCCATAACGGTGCCGTTTGTTTTACGTATCCGTTTTATTTTTCCGTATACGTTCCAAACGATGCTGTCAATACCTGCGGCCTTGTCGGAGATAAGGTTACCGATAGCATCGTAGGCGTAGTTATGTGCGGACTGGTCATCTATATCTGAACCGTATGCCGTGTTGCTGATGGCGTCACGGATATAGTCCAGCTGGTTGGTGCCGGGCTTGTAGAAGTAGCTCAGGCTATCCATCTGCAGCGGCTTACCAGCGAAGGTATTGTTACCGTTACGCAGGTATTTTAAGATATTGCCATTACCGTCGTAGGTAACGCGTTCCTGGAAGTCAGGAATAGGCTGCGGCGCCCAGTTGTTGCTGGCGGCGTCCAGGTTGCGGTTGGCATCCATGCCGGCAATACGGTGCAATACATCGTACTGGTAAGTATAGAGCAATGGTTGTCCCAGTATAGGCAAGTGCACGCCCATGGCTGCGATGTTGCCATTGTACAGCGGACGGAAACCGGCAAAGGTATTCACACCAGCCAGTGATTTCACACCTGTTCCAATCGGCTTATAGTCGCCGTTACCATAATAATGCAGCGTAAACCCAAAGGCATCTTTGGCCACCGGCGAACCAGGCTGGGCATCATTGCCCATATCTGTAGCTCCGCCTGATCCATTGACTCCTTTCAGCCAACCCTGGAGCGTATAGGCGTAGTCGATACCCTGTACCTGCTGTTGACCGATAACGGTACGTGCCAGCGGACCATGCTTGTAGTACTGGTAGAAAGCATCGTTTTCCCAGTAAATACTGTCGTGGCTCGTCTCTACGTTAGTCAACCTGTTTTCTGCGTCATAAATATAACGATGGTACAAAGCATCCTTGTAGCCAGGTTGATAAGCCACCTGGTTTACCTTACCGCTCAACAGGTCATAGTCATAAATCACCTTTTTGAAGCGGTTCATGCTATCGGCCATGGTACCGCGTTTGTAATCCTGCACCAGCGTGTCTACGTTACCGTGAATATCATAACTGTAGAAGGTGGCTGCAATATAACGGGCAGCTACGGTATCGGCTATATTATCGTATACCATGCTGTAAGACACACGGTTGCGCACATTATTACTGCTCAATACCGGCGCTATCAGGTTATTAGGCTGATCATATACCGTGCGGGTGATCTGTCTGCGGGAAGAACCGGCGTTGGCCACCCATTGTACCAGCCGGCTTGGGCTGCGGCCCAGCTCCGGTGTCATGGCCTCACTGTTCGACAACTCACCGACTTCGGTCACCCTTCCCAGCTCGTCGTATAACGTATAGCTGTACTGGTTAGGCACCTGTCTCGCATTCTGGGAAACAGCCAGCCTTCCCAGGCGGTCGTACCAGAAGCGGCTCACCCCTCCGTCAGGAGACTGCTGCGCAATAACCTGGTTGAGTGAATTATAACGGTAGTTGGTAGCCAGGGTATGCGCGGGTACCAGTGTTTGACCACCGGCGCGGGCTGCGCTTACCCGGTTCAGCCAATTCACCGTGGTGTCTATCAGGACACCCTGCGGAGGAATCGTTTTTAAGAGATTGCCTGCCTGATCGTAATAATAGAGGGTATAGTGATATTCTGATACATCATGGGTTACGGTAAACTGCTCCTTGTTGAAAGCGTCCCGCAAAGAAGACAGGTACTGCTGCTCAAAATTGTTGCTGATAGAATCCCGGTACTGGCGGTATAATTCAATAGACTTACTTTTTACAAAGAAAACATTGTCAGAACAGCCGTTGACGTCATTGGGGCTACCGGGTGCTGTTCCAGGGCCATTGCCACCTATAACGACCGGACACAGGTACGGCCCGTTATAGATCTTCGTACAGGTGCGAATAGTACCACAACCTACCTGGTTGGTGACAGGCGTTGCGTCAGTAATGGTAAACAGGAACGGCTTGTTAATATCAGTCAGGAGGTTGTTTACGTGCAGCGGATATTCATTCGTCACCGTATATGAGATCGGTGAGCTGGTAACACTATACGTATTGTCCGAACATCCTGCACGGCCCTGGTTATCCAGTTCCAGTACTCCTGGATGATTATCGAGGTGGATGGCAGCGGCAAAATAACCATTGCTCGACATCCGGGCGAAGGAAGACAGGTTACCTGTCATCGGCACCACAGCCCCTACAGTATTGGTAGGTGCTACTTTATAAACCACCCTATTAGCCCAGGATACATCGTTGTTAACATTTAATTTAAAGAAAGAGTAACCATCCGGCGTATTATACACCGGGGACACAATCATCCCCCAATCGGTAGTTTGAGCAACAACCATACGGTCAATACCTGCCGTTCCGGATAAAATACGGCTTGAACTACGGACTGACCGGTTTTTATTAATGTCCAATATTACCAGCTGACTATTACTATTGCTCCAGCTGGTGGATTCGACCAGTGCCAGCCTGTAACCAAAATCCATTTTAAATAAGTCACCGATATCGTTTTTAGTTGTACCATTCTCATACAGGTCCCTGCTGATAATGGCACCGGTGGACCGGTTCAGCTTCACCAATGCTGTGCCGTAAAAATTGCTGGCATTATTGGTTAACCCCAGCAATACAAGTGTATCCTGGTCCTGCTCCACACGATAGCCCATATCACCGATCCCGTTTCTTCCTATATTCTTGATCCAGCGGGTGACATCGCCACTACCGCTGATGACACCCACCAGGAACTTGGATTTTTCGGCTGTCAGGTTATAGCAACCGGCAAAAGCAATATCCCCGTTGCTCAGCTCTGTCACATCCCTGATATCTTCCCCATAAACTGTGCCCGCATCTATCGCCCTTGTCCATTGTTGTACGCCGGAACTGTTGATTTTCGTTATGATCCCCACCTGGCCACTGATCACGCCACCGCTCTTGGTGGACCTACCACTTAATAAATAGCCCCCGTCATTTGTGCGTTTTATCCTGGAAAAATGTTCGCTTCCATTGCTGCTGTAAACTTTAGCCCACACCACATTGGCATTCGCATCCACCTTCATCACACAGGCTTCCTCATTAGCGCCGGAACTGGTATTTCTGACCACAGACCCCGCCATAATAAATCCATAATCACTTGTCTGTTTCATGTCTTTTACGATCATGTCTTTCGCCAGGTTAGGCATGACCGTATAAGTAGGAATAACACCCACACCAGAACCCGTACAAACGCTGTCTGAAGTATAACTACCGGCCACACAGCTGTCTTTGAACGCCAGGTAATCAGCCGCCGTACGGTTCAGTCCAAGCCTGTAGTTCATGTAATTTTCAAACAGGAGGTTGAATTGTACTTCGTTTTCAGTAGCAGGTTGCACTTTTGGTGTCATTGACGGGTAGTTCGTCACATAACTGTTGTAAGCAGCATTAAAATCCACACAGGTCACACATACTCCGCCAGTGTTGCATTGCAGCAATGGCGGCAGCTCTATCATATTTGTAAAGAAATGGCCAGCGAACTGTCCGTTGCAGGCATCCCTCAAAGTAGCCAGTTCACTCTCACTCATATTTACCTTCCGGGTACGCAGCAGATAAGCGGAAAAACTGCCGTCTCCTGCTGGTATGCCAAAGCTTTCATATTCTTTGTATAAAGCATTGATCCGGGTGCATTCACAATCGGAAGGTTTAGAGAAGATCGGTTTGCCACCAGCCGCCTGCTTTTTCTCATAAGGAGCCGGGATGGTCACCAGCATACCATTACAATTCTCCGATTGATTTATATAATTATTCCTGTTATAATCATTGATCACATCCTCAAAGCTCCGGAGCGTGGCTCCACTGGAAGGTTTCACAGAGCTCGCCCCCATGGGGTGGTCACTGTCTGATCCCTGCATACACACTTCCAGCAGCGCATCGGTAATTTTCGTTAATGCTGCCGGGCTATAGTAGGTACATTTGCTTAACTGACTGAGCCAGGTTTTTACATAGACCTTACAGTTTTCCTTGTATTGCTCCTGGCGATATGCATCTGACTTGGTACGGGTGGCTTCTTCGCTGCCGCTGTTGGTTATCAGGTCGCCATAGGCCTTGTTCATGGCACCCATATCATTGATGAAATTGGGATTTCTTCCTTCCTGGATCAATTGAACATCGGTAGGACAGCTGGGACAAGCAGCACGTAACTGGTTATAAATTACTCTCTGCTTAAGAACGATATACAGCTCGCGGAACATCCGCCACATCATATTTTTGTCGCCCGTGCTAATAGAACTGGCTGCGTACATCGCATTCGATGTGTATGACCGGTTAACCCGGCAGGCATTATCTTTCGCATCACAAACCGTTGAAATAGCTGCCAACGACCATAAGGAGAGGTCGTCTTTATAATTCGCCAGGCCATTTTGCAGTTCGGCCTTCAATGCACCATTATCGTAAATGGCCAACGCATCTATTCCCCATGTCTCAGCAGGAAAAGGCAAATTAGCCTGGTCTCCCGTTGGGTTGAGGTAACCAGTCTCCCTTGCTTTATCATAGGAATCTATTGCCTTTACCTTAGCGTCCCAGTCCATGCTCGCCTTAAACGTTTCATACTTCACCAGCATGCCGTATTCCGGGTGGAAAGACAGCAGATTTTCCGCCCACGAAGCCTGGAAATACTCCGCGAATTGGGCAGGCCGCAGCTGCTGTGGCCTTACATTCAAACCGGAAATCGGGTCGTATACCAGTGACGGTTGTCCATTAGCATCCAGGTAATCGGTAGTCACCCGGGCATAAAACGCCTGCGTATTCGCGTCTGAATAAAAAATTGACCTCGGATCACGCATTTTGGCGGGGTCTGCATACTGGCCGGACGGTACCGTCATATCCAGCAACAGTGCCTTTTTCATGTCATCATAAAGATTGGAAGTCTGGCACAGCGCCTTACAGTCTTCCAACGCCTTATCATAGGCCATTTGAATTTCCTTCCGGTGAGTAACAGAATCGGTAGGAGCATTCCAGTCCATCTGCGACAACATCATATCCCTGAAATCAGGATAAGACCTCAAACGCGCCATACAAGCAGAACAACTCGGCTTACAACCCAAATTGGGCGTGGCTGCCTGCTGCTCTTGTTCAAATTCACTCAGACTTTTACATACCGTCTGTGGCAGATGTTTCTCCTTATAATAATCCAGTCCTTCCTTACTGATACGGAGCGACTTGGTGACTTCATAAGATCCTTTATCAAGCATCAGGTCAAAGCTCACCTCAACCGGGCCTGGGGTAATACCGTTCTCAACGATCTGCCCGGCATTGTAGTTACGCAACACTTTCACATATGGCTCCCTGTTGGGCAACAACTGGTTGTTCTCATTGTCTGTGATACGGATTTCCAGCTCATACAACCCGATATAACTTAAAGGAGTGCCTGCGCAGGAATTGACCGTTACTACCGGCGGCGTAAAGGAATAACGAAAGGAATAATTCCCTTTCGTTTCCACCTGCTGGGTTTTGTGCGATACGGCCACGAGGTCCTGTACCATGTTCTTTCCGGCGGTGGACAGGCTGTCTGTAACGGTAACCGTGTTTTTACTGTCGAGATCTTTCAAGCCGGTATTCTCAGGGCTTCCGGACAACGCAGTAGCGACTGTCCGGCCGTGCATATCGAGATAGCTTACACTGTACTGGCCATTGGCATCACGTACTGTATTCCTGAAATAGTGTTTCTCATCACCTGCTTCAGTACCGAAAATAACGTCCAGTTGTTTCTGAGCGGCACCGGCATAAGAATAGATGGTTTCATGCCCGGAAGCGATCTGGTACTCCGGTCCCACGCCGCCCTGTTTGGCGATCCTGCCGGTATTATCTGGCGTATAAACAGTTTCTGTCAATGGATAACCTCCTGCCGCGGGGGTGTACCGGTTAATGCCATTGTCTTTTTCCGGGTTCATGGATGAATAGTATCTACCGGTACCACCGAAAAAGGAATCCAGCGGAGCAGCATGGGCAGTACGGTAATCCAGCGGAGTGGCCAGGTAATCGTACTGGTCTTTGGCATACTCCTGTCCACTGGCTGCCACGTTAAAACTACGGCTATACTGGATAATGTTGCTAAGCGTAGGTGAAGGTAATACCTGCACCGCCGGGCGTCCCTGCTGATCATAGTAAGTCTCACCAACGATGGTACGCTGGGTGATATTATCTTTGGTAACAGTCTGCCGGTTACGCAGCGATCCGTCAAAATATTGCACAACAGCCTTCCTCTTACCATCTTCTGCATAGGTAACATCTGACTGCCAGTTTAACTTCTGCTGGTGCCCTTTGAAGTCGTACGATAATGCCGAAACACCACTTACCTCGGTGTTCCAGATAGTATACAACCGCGCTTTTTTGTTTTGTTGCTGTACCGCGCGGACACGTACAAATAAAGAACCGGCATTGTCATACAGCAACGGTATGTTGTAGCTGTTTCCTCTGACACTCACGCGGGTGGCGTTATTCGCAAAGATCAGCGCAGGTTGGCTTTGATACTTTGATAACACAGAGTAGTCAACATAAGCCCATTCCAGGTCATACATATCTGCCCCGGTCACCGCATTCCAGGTGACCAGGATCTCGTCAGTATCATCCGTATTAGGCGGATTGTTATGTTGCAGGTTTTTCACCGCATCGGCCGTCCTGTCCAGTTTGTATACCGGCAGAATATTCATCTCGTTTTCCAACACCAGTGCCTTGATAGCATTGGGTTTGGACACCTGTATATCGACGATTCTGGCAACCACATTTTGTGCGTTATTAAACACAAAGGAGGCACGGGGATTATGTACACGGCTGGTATCACTGTAGATTTTCAGTAAAGTAGACGTTGAGTCCTGGCGTGGATTACCACTGCCATCCAGGTAGGTATAAGTCAGCATTACGGTAACGCTGGCGTCATAGGCATCCGGCAGGTAGGTCTTATTATATTCATCAATCTTAAAAGTGATCACATTTCTGATCTGATAAGGCAGTACCAGCTTATTTCTGTCGGTATTAAAATAAATGCTGTCCTGCACCTGGAGCGTGGCATTCGCAACCAGTTCATTTTTGCTTCCTTCCAGAACACGTTTTACAGTAACGCTGTTCTGCGCCCGACCGGTTACACACAGCAACAGGAAGAAGGTCAGGATAAATAAAACAGGATATCTTTTCAACATAGGTATTGCATTACGCTATTGAAGCTGGGGTGAACCGGAAAAAACCTGGTAACCGGCATAGGCTGCCGAAGGGATAAGGCTTTTGTCCGTTTTATGGAAAAATCTTTTTTCGTCGAAAATGTTGGCTATTGCTCCGGGCTTCAGGGACTGGTAGTCAGATAAACGTATGCTCATGAGCGCATATTCCTCGTACCCTTCGCCAGGCTCCGCTCCGTTCATCATCAGTGATGTGCGCATCACCATGTTCACAGTCATCACTCTCATCTTAACAGTATCTGCCACTACTTCAACCCACTTATAGGATACATTGGGATGAAAAAGGAAACGGACCGTTTTCGTACTCCCTTTGCTGTTAATAGTACATCCGGCCAGCAAGCTGTCTTTCAACATTTCCTTCAGATTATAGAACGGCCGTGCGCTTTGTGTAGCAGCAGTTGCGTTGGTGATGTAAATAAGCGAATCATCATTAAACACCGCTATATCATAACGGTCGTTATGCAACATCTCCGTGTTCCCGATAAACTGGAAATAACGACTGCTGTCCACCGTCATCATACCCTTCTTTGAATCCAGCAGTACAGCGGGAGTAGACTCATTGCTGTACCGGTATTCCACCTGGCAATTATAGGGTGTGGCCATCGTTGCGGCCTGTATTTTATGCATCAGGGCAACAGCTTTTTGTAACTGCTGGTCCAGAGCAGGCGATTGTGCATTAGAAATGGTACTATACCATAATGCTATAAACAGGACGATCAGTCTTCTCATATCTTTATTCTTTTGCCAGCGAGCTTCTGGATTCTTTAATGGTCATTACACCTCTTTCTGTTTCTTTCTTCAACCGGATGAGTGTTCCATCATCGTCATACTCATAAAAGGAAGCGTAGTTATTTTCATCCAGTTCAGCCATCAGCCGCAGTGACACCGGGTCGTAGACAAATGATTTCATATTGGCGTTGAAAGGGTGCACCCGTACGTCATCAAAAAACACCGCCGTATTACCGGTAGATTTAAGGATGACCGACAACGTAGTGGCATTCGCCGGCACATCGATGACCATCTCATAACGTTGCCATCCGTCGATAAGATAGCCTACAGGTCTTATGTGATAGACTTTATCTCCTGTCTGCACCTCCACTCCTGCATTGCTGTAGGTAATACAATTACAGGGAGTTTCTTCCTTTGCCCAGGCCGATACCAACAGCCGTGTGCCCTGTAATGGAGAGAAACCAGGCAACAACGCAGCCTCACCGGCCCGGATGCTTTCCAGTATCTGCCCCGGATAACGGCAGGCAGCATCTTTACGGTTGACCGTCAGCGCGAAATCCTGGTTATCGGTTGACACCACCATAGCGCTGACGCCCTTGTCCTTACCACTTTCCACGCGCAGGGAATAACGCCCGGTATGGGCATTGCCTTGTACCATTGCATCTTTATGGCCGGAAAAATCGAACGTACGGTTGCCGGAGCAGACAACATCACAGGAGTTGCCATAGCTGTAATCCTCGAAGCCTTCCGCGAAAGACTCACGGTAACGGCTGTTCTGCACTACCGCTACCGGCAGGGCATTGTCATACCCGTATATACCGGCATTGTATCTTCCCAGCGGATCATGGTTTTCCAGTTCAAATCCTTTGGCATTAAAAAGCGTGCTTTCCGCATTCCACACCCATTTGTTGGTATCCTGCGATGGTTTCCAGGCACCGGCCATATTATTCCAGAAAGCGATAAAGGAAGGGATGGTGCCATTGTTACGTATGTCTGTGGCGGCCGCCGGATCTTCCTCCGCGCGGCTGCCATAATAGACATAGGACCTTGCCGGGCGCCAATTGCCGGCGATGCCATAGGTATAGGGATTCACACTTACTTCAGTAACACCGCTGAAGCATCCGCCGGAGGTATCAGGCTTCAGGGCGCCGGCAGCTATAATGCTGCCAGCACTGCTGGCGGTCATGGATAATAACAACGCCAGTGGTGAAAAGAAAAGGGTTTTATATAATGAATTCATGATAACAGACATTAATTATTTAACAATAATGAATCCGGGCACAGAGCTTAGCTGATACTTATAGGTCGTGATATAATGCTCCTCTGGTACCTGCTCCTCCGGAGGAAGACGAGGATCATTATCGTTGGAAAACTTCCTGACATCCATGACGTGATTTACCACTACCTTCTGCAGTAGTAACTGAGAAGTACCATTACAGATGACCTTGACAGGATCCGAAGTATTCTCGTTGTTCCAGGAACCGGGGCTATGGTCGTTAATATATCGTGAAAGGGTAGTGATATTGTAATACACCTCCTGGTTTTGAACCGCCAACGGAACAGTACAGGCTGCATCCTTATAGAAAGACACCCTTATATCCGAATAATCATATTCATGATTATCTGTGGGAGTGGTTGACAATTCCCGTATCGGGTTTTCAGATGTCATTTTCACATAAAATGTCTCACAGGTGCCATGGGCATTCGCATACGCCTGACCGTTCGCTTCTAGGTAGTCCCGCGCTTCTTTGTTGGCCTCCTCACAGGTCACACGATGGAATGTACTTGCCGGAACAGTGAAGGTTACCGCAGAACCCAGACCACCCGGACAGTCATTTTTATAGAACACCTTCGATATCTCGTCATTCTCGCAGTGGCACACTGCCTTTTCGTTAGCCTCCCGCTGGCCATTGGCGGCAATGTCATCCAATGCAGCCTGTTTCGCTTCTTCGCAGGTGGCACGGACATATTTACCCGCTGGTACAACATATCTGTAAGGTATCGGCATTGTACATACCTGACTATAGAAACCCGCTCCCATTTCCGGATTCGCGCACCCGCAACCACCTTTCTGGTTAGCTTCCAGCTGGCCATTGATATCGATACTGTCCAAAACGGCTTGCAATGCTTCCTCACAAGTGGCCCGCAGATATTTACCGGCAGGAACGGTATAGGTGTACGGCATCGGTACCGCATCTACACAATCCTGTTTATAAAACACTTTAGACCTGGCGGGACTCAGACAGCCGCAGCGCTTATGCTGCTCTGCAAAAGCAGGTCCGTTGGTGGTCAGATCGTTCTCCGCTTTCAAATTGGCTTCCTGCCTGGTGCTTCCGGTATACTTGCCGAAAGGTACCGTATACAAAACCAATGTATCCACGGCCTGTCCCGGGCAAACAACTTTGAAATACCGCGATACCATATCATTCTCATATATCGGAGGCACCTTCACCGGCAGTTTTTTGTCCTGCACTTTCCAGAGCTGTTTGTATTCTACCGCACTGGCATTGATGATTCTCTTGCCTGCATTAATATCAAACGTATAGGCGTCCCCGCTGCCTGTCAACGGGTTTGACATCATCGTCACTTCACCGGCGGCGGCAAACATATTCTTGCGCCCGGAACGGATGATCTTAATAGTAGCATCTTCTCCATTGAAAGGCTTTCCTTCTTTGGTCATAAAATAAATGTCCGGCTGGCCTCCGGCGGTAATATTGGCATCCACCGCCCAAATGCGGTTAACACCAGGGAACATGGCTATCCATGGATCACACTCAGGACCGCCAACACCACTTTTGGCATATACCAGTATTTCGTCTCCCGGATAGAAATAATCATTCAGGGAATTACCAGCAGGGAAACCTTTTATAATACGGCCATTTAAAAAGGTAAGACCATTCAGTGTCAGCTGGATATTTTTATACGCGCCGCTCATGCCATCATACATCCATCCGCTGGGATAGGTAAAATGATACATCGGATCGTTGTATTCATTCTGTACACTGGTCAGCAACACATCTCCTGTTTCTTCATCATACAGGAGATTACGGGTAGACACCCCGCTGCCTTTGTCTACCGCCACCATGCTGTCCAGGATACCGTGACGGTTGATCACTTTCGTCATGGCCACAGAGCGGTACAGGTTTTCTTCCCGCTGCGCCAGCATGATCAGGCTGGGGATGATCATCACAGGCGGAATACCGAAAGAAAACAGGTCTGTATTCAGGTTAGGATTACTGGCGTTGGTTACGGAACGTTCCTGGCGCATGTCTGTCATCAGCTCAATATCTTTCCCGATCACTGCGGCGGCATTTACTACGCCGCGGTTATTCAGCGTCAGCACCGTGTTGTCCAGGCGCGTTACACCATCCTTCTTCGTTGTTTTATAGTAATAAGCAGTACTGGTGACAGGGTTATAAGGGTCCGTTTCTGCATACACGGCTTCGGAACGGGGCTTTCCGTTCATATCGTTCAGCTCCACCCGGAAGCCTTGTGATACAGCCAGGAAATGGCGTGCATTGATCTTCAGGAAATTATCAATAGAAGGCTTGTAACGTTTCTTTGTATCTCCGTCGATCATTGTCCGATCTGTCAGTGTCGGATAATCGTAAGTGGTATAAAAACAACTTTCCGTCAGGCCATTAGCAGATCTTGTATTTTTCTTATTGATAGACAATACCCGTACTTTACTGTAGCCCACCATAGGAGCCGGGAAAAATGATTCCCCGAAAGGTTCTTCTGCGTAACCCATGGTCACAGGCGCCATTGCCGCCACCTGACCGGTGTAATACACTGGCTGGCGGAACGGGTTTTCCTCGCCGCCTAAAACAGGCTCATATGCAGCTACCCCGCTGCTGATCTGTACCGTATCTCCATTAATCACGGTGGAAGTAGTGTACTGGTATTCCTGTCCGTATTGAGACTCTGCCTGGTGCGTCATTTTATTCCAGTTGTCATAAGTCACAATACGTTTTACACGCAAACCGCCGCCATATTTTTTGAAAGTGGGGCTATTTAGCCTGACAAATGACTTGCTCAGGTCTACGTCCCTTGCCCAACCGCGCCTCCGGCTGTTTTCATCAAATGAGTTCATCGTATTTTTGACATTGTCCACCATGCTGCCCAATACTTTTATCACGTTCGCCACATTCACATCATCTCCGATATCTGAACCCGGGTACGCTTTGGATGGCAGGTTAAGGCGCAGGAACTGCAGCGCTGCTTTTGCCAACGGGCTGTATGGGCCTCCCGGCTCAGCTTTTTTATTGATAGTGGCCAGCTTCAGCCAGATAATATCACTACCGTTCACAGAACCGTAATAAGGGCCGTGGTCCTTGTCCAGCTTTGCATAGCAGGGAACAAACTCATTGCCTTGTCCATATTGGTCTCCCGGCATTTTTACATTCAACCGGAAACTGAGGTCCTCAATACCTTCCAGGTAGCGTTTATACAGTTCCTCCAAGGTTCCCACCTGCTTCGGCACTTTCACCGATACATAGATATTGTCACCCTCGCCGCTGTATAAGGCATTGGTAAGATAACCGGTATGAAGAGGTTCCGTCAGGGAAAAACCAACAATGTTCATAAACTGCATGGCCCGCCTGTTTTGCACGTAGGCGTAATCGTCACTTTCATAGGTGACTTTCGTTTTGGCGCCGGAAGGCATCACTATTTCATCCATTGTCCAGGCCGCAACGTTACGCGCTGCCAGTGTACTGTCCTGTATAACATAAGGATAGTCGGCGTTGGACAAACCGCCCGGGTTGTCCGCAGAATTTTTGTAGTTGCCCCAACGGTCATATTGTTGCGTAGCGTATGCAGGATTATGTGTGTTGTAACGGAACACGTAAGGGTTTTTGCGTCCTTTGGTATTACCATTGTAGGAGAACCATATACTGTCCAGGGTAAGTTTACCAAAATACTCTGAGCCGTCTGCTTCCCTGCATAAATTATAACTATAGGAAAAATGCGCCGTCTTCACCGGTATCGCAGCTGTTCCTTTTGCAAACTCCGCTTTAGTATAGAGATCTATTTGTTTGAGCCTTTTTGCCACACCGGAGGAACGGACACCTGCAGCTGAAAGCTGTGTCAGGTCCTGGCGGTCTTCCAATGTAAAAACAGCGATCATATTTTTCGACTCTACGGAATTCAGGTACCACAATTCTTTTTTGCCGGCCACATAACTTCCCTTGTCATCACGGGAATCCGTTTTGAGTCCTTCCTGGTAAGAAGCCTTGTCGCTGTTGGGCGTACGCCACAGTTGCGGGTTATTGATGCCCGCTACTTTCGTGTAGTTGAACTTCACTGCCGTGCCGGCATCATCATCGGAGATGCCGTTGCCCGTGGCATCTACATAATCCGGGGACAGGATACCTGTCAGCAGGAAGCTATGCGCATATGCAGGCACTGTTTCCTTACTGAAATAATTATCGCTGCCGCTCTTATTATTTTTAGAGTTCTCTGTATCAGAATAACTGGTCAGGCCCGTAGCCGGATTTCCCTTGTTTGACTCAACGGCAAAAGATGCCTCCTCCTGTCCGAGGTTATATACCGGTATACCATATACGTAACGGCGTCCGTCGTTATTGAGCACCGATATTTCAGAAATATGGTGTGGCTTACGGTAAGCATTCACACGCTGTTCCCTGACAACACCATTGTCCAGCTTCACACTGTCCTGGGGAGAAGACGCCACGAGGCAGGATTTAGGAATATTGCCCCAATCGGTCATATTACCATATTTCCATAGCAGGATCATCCTCGATTCAGACTCCTCGTTATTATAGTCGATCCTGATGTTATAAAGCCGGCCCCCCTGGAGGTAAATAGACGTCTCTTTATCCCCTCCGTTATTGTTCCCGGCACTCAGCACCGGAACACCCTCTATGGATATATGGCAATCCTCATCAATCATTGCCCTGAAATCATATTTGCCGTCCACCGGTGCCCGTAAACGGCCGGTCCAGGTAGTCCAGAAGTAGTCATAGCCAAATGGACTGTAAGGCCAACTATTGGGGTAATTATCAATATTCATAAAACTGAGCATGGTATCCACGCGTTGAAACGTCTGTTCTCCCCAATCCATTATTCTATGAAAATCTCCATTCAGTCCATAAACCTGTTCAGGAAATTCGTCCGGTATTACTTTGTCATCACAAGTATTCAATACAGCCTGGTTATAACCATAACTGTCAATATATTTTGAAAGGCCTGCTTCACCTGCTTCCTTAGCAGTCAGGTAACTGATCACCTGTGTACGTTTTTCCCGCTCCTGCTTTTTCACTATTCCCGCAGGCAGGGTAATGTCCGATACATTCCGTTTATTGGCATACCGCATCAGCTTATTGGTAGTAGTAATAACAGGTGAGCTTTTATCCGGCTGGAACAAGCGGGCCGTCACCAGGTCATCGCCGCCGATGGCGTCCATAAATGCTTTGTCATTCAATGTTTTTTCACCTGGATTACGGAAATAAGCAGCCTCGTATTTTTTATCGGAACGGGTAAAAGCCAGGCTGGACGCCAGCGGATTACTGGAATTCCACATACCGGTTTCGGTATAACTACGAGTAAATGTCAGATCAATACCAGCATGCACGATATCACCATATGCGGCATCCAGGCTGTAACGGTCCGATTTATCTCTTGTGGTCACCAGCGGGTCCCGCATATATCCCAGGTCATTCCGGTAAGCGCGGAACATACCGCCACTGCCTTCTCCCGAAATGGAGAAAACATCATAGGTGTAAGAAGGCACCGCGATATTGGGCACCGGGGGAAACTCCCGGTAAGGTATATCACGTTCCCTGTTAAAATCCAGCAAACTACCACTGGCACCAACACCATTCTGGTAATTGAGATAACCGTATGCAGGAAAGGTCCTTACCTTGTCACTCTCATCAATATACTGAAGGGTTTCATAGCCACCCAGGTTAAACGAAGTATTCACTACTTTGACCGTTACACCGAAACGGGTGTTCACGGTAAAAATACGGTTGGTGAAAGGGATAGCTGTACTGGGCGTGAAACCGGGATAGGCAAAGGAGATGTCTGTTGAAAAAGTACTACCGGCGGACTCCTTCCCTTTTTTGGCTTTGCTGCTCTTTACGTATTGATTCAAGCCGGCACTAAACTGTAATGCCTTCATGCCTGAGCGGGAGTTATATGCCCCTCCAATGCTGAATACGCCACCGAAAGCACCTTTATCAGTAACTTCTTCCTTCTCAGGTGTTGAGTAAGACAACGAAGGCGAAACGGTCAGCCCTTCCTGTGAGTTATTAGGCAAAGACAACCCCGCCGTAAATTTACCCATTGCCTGGGTGCTTGCATTCAGGGACACATTGAGGCCGTATTCGAGCCCCCAGCCTTTGTAACTGTTATGAAAGACGCCCAGCTGCATGCCGCCACCACCTTTTAACAGGCTCGGAAACCCAACGACTTCCACGTTCACACCGGTAGTTACACCAACTGTTTTATTGTCTTTAACATTGATTTCCTTCTTAATGACATCCTCTCCGTTAAAGTCATCCGGCAGCCCACGCATGTTACGATTAACGCTACCAGGATTTAATGTCCAGCCCAGGCCCACCCAGCTGGCTTCTTCATCCATGGAAACGCCGCTGTTATATCCTATTGTCAGTGGATAACCATCTACATCCATCAGTGGCAACGTATAGGAAAAATCGCCGGTAAAGAGGTTCACCATATTTGCATTACCAACTGAATGGAAGCCCTGGGTCTCGGGTTGTGTAGGCCCGCCGAAATCTGCGGCAAACATTTTCTTTCCTGATGGGGCAAGTGCAGCAGGTGACGGCGTGGCGGCTGCCACCGGTAATACGGGCGAAACAGCAGCCGGCATCTTTGCCTCCTTCACCGTCCGGTAGGGCATCCTGGCCGGTCTCGTTCCTCCAAATGCATAGGCGGGCAGTATCGCTTCTACATACATCAGTGAAAGCAACGCAATGGAAGTCACTTTCCTGGTTTTACCCAACAATCGCAATATCATGTTCGAAAAATATTTATAGGTATAGGGTTCTGTTTATTCTGTTACGGTGTTTTCCTCCGGGTTATAGGTGAAATTCATCCTCCACCGCTCGTCGCGCGAGTTATGCAGTATGAGCGCATAATAAGCACCTGACTTGAGCTTGCCACTTTTACGCAACTTCAGCTCCAGCAGATTACTTCCTGGCCGCAACGACATGGTGCCGGACATGATTTCACGGTTGCCATTGTCCAGGGATATCACACTATAACGAACAGCAGGTTCACCGGTTTCATTCGTATAGGCGAAACGGAGTGTATTGCCACAATTGGTCACGACACCATCCACTTCCCTTTTCAACGACACATAAGGACTGTTATACTCAGGTAACAGGGCTTTACTGTTCAACCGGAAGGTCCATATCTCCGTTTGTGCTGCAAACTGTCGCCCGTTATATGCTTTTACTGTCCAGGCATAAGTACGGCCTGTGTCCAGCGGCACGCCGCCGGATGGATAAGCAGCGAATACCTGGCGCAAGGCAGGTGCACGATACACGGGAATATTGGACTGTATGGCTTCTGCGGCGGATTGTGTTTCTCTTACTTCTGCTACCAACAGTTCATAATTCAGATCGGTGAATAGCTGTAACGGTGCAGGCGGTATCCAGGTAAACTGTGGCAAGCGATGGTCCAGCACAGCAGCATCTGCCGGCATATTCAGCAAAGGCGGACTTAATGGTTCTACCGTAAAAGGAATGCAATCTTCTGTCGCCGGCTGCCCCGCTTTATCACCATCAATCACCACACTGTAGCAGGCCAGGTAACTGCCCGGAGACAACATCCCTTCCGGTCTTCTGTCAGTAGTCATCATCAGGTATTCATACTGCACCGGCGCAAGGTCTTTCTCCTGCAACTGGTTAGCGCCTGGGCTCAGGATAACGGTTTTGGTAACAGCTGTTAGTACCGGCTGCGTGGTATTGGCATCCGATAACCGCAGCAACACACGCACACCGGTGGACCGTGTACCTGCGTTCACCAGCACCATGTTCCATAATTGTGGTTTTACCAGCACGCCTACAGGAGGCAGCTGCACCGTCATGCTCACTTGTGCATGCAAGGTTTCCGTCAGTAGCAGGCCCATACAGATCAACAGGGCATAAATTTTTTTGGGCATACAATCAGTTAAAAGGTCCGGGTATAGGTTACTCTACCAGTATTGTTTGTGACAAGTTTTTTATTGGCTCCTGGTATAAAGCCTTTGTCTGCATATAATCCAATCTCACCGATCCAGGGTATACGAAATTTTGAATGACCGGAATATCCCAGCAGCGATAAACCATACACCGTTTGACGGTTGTATTTCATTCCACCGCCCAGCTCCAGCCAGTCCAGGACTTTCCAGCTCACATCACCACCAGCGCCGTACAGGCCATACTCCTGGTTCACCGCGGCCGACAGTTGTCCGTTCAACGTAAAACGGCCCAGGAATAGGGTTTGCGACGCCATCAGGTTTTTACTGTTGAAGTATACGAAGTTGCTGTCCGTTTGCCGGTTATAGAACTGCGAATACGACACTACGCTATTCATCTTGATACCATGCAGGCTGTAGTAATGACTGGCAGTACCCGTCAGCGTATAAAACAGGTTCTCCACAAAATGATCATCGCTCAGCTTCATCAGCTGTGATGATGGTTGATACCCGACAGTGATCACCGGCCAGTACTTTTTCCGCCAGGTAGCTTGCAGGCTTTTGAACACCGTATTACTATGATAATTGGCCGGCATCATGTACGTCACATAATCGTTCTTCCTGATAGCGGCACTAATGGTCAGTTGCCGCTTAAAAAAAGGCTGGTCAATCCGGATGTTCCAGGCTGTTTGTTTTGAGCCGGTCGTGTATAGACTGAAAGACTGAAAATCGCGCCCCATCTGTTTAAACATCCCGCTAACGTTGGTATGTGTTTTCTCCACCACGGTATTAAATTTCAGGGCATACGCTTCGTTATCGCGGGAACTGAAATTGAGCATACTATTGAAAGGAGACTCATGTGAGGAAGCCCTGGCATAATGAGGCATCGATGACTTGGCCATTTCAGCAGTGATAAAAGTAGAGCGATTCAGCCGCCACTGCCCTTCCAGCGCTATTCCCATAATGTGCTGTCCTGCGTAGGTAGCAGGATCTGCACCTTGCGTATTCATATTGTACAGGTCTTTTTTCCCTGTATAATAGGTAAGGATCACATTGTTGCCTTCTTTCATGCCGATACCTGCACGTATCAAATTCAGATACTGGCGGCTCCGGTTTTCTTTGACGATATAATTGCGGAAACGGTAATCCACCGCACCCGAGGCCACCGCCAGATAAAAGGAAGGATTGTATTCCAATTGCACACCCGTGATGCTGATATCTTTTGCTGTCAGTTCCGAATAATTCACCATCGTTCTTCCGATACCAAAAGACCGTACAGACAATAGTGTCTTGTATCCTTTGGGCAGCATGCTGTCCGGAAGGTTCATCTGGTCCAGTGCAGACACCAGCTCCTGGTTGGTTTTGCTATGGGTAATCGCATCTACGAGCGAGGCCGCCTTCTGTCCATATTTAGCATTCAGCGCACGGTATTTTGTTTCCGCCGCAGCCAGTTGCCCTGACAGCGAATCAGCTTCCTGCTGCTTTTTACGGTAATAATTTTCAAAAGAATTTTCCGGCAGCTTCTTTTTCAGGCTGTCTTTAGCCTGATCAATTTTACTTTTAAGCTTCCATTTATCCGCAATCTGATTTGGATCAACCCGCAGCTTGTTCCGCCACTGGTCTACATTTCCCAGTCCGCCGGCAATCTGTTTAACGGAGTCGGCTATACCGTAAAAGTTTCTTTCTCTTTCTTCTATCAATCGCTGTAGCTGTACCTGTGAAGACAGCCAGGCACGCAGGGAAGCAAGATTGGCGCCTGCATTGGCAATGGCCGACCGTAGTTTGTCCAGCTCTTGCAGCTGCTTCAGTTTCCTGCTGTCCCATTCTCTTGCACGGGCCAGCAGCATCTGTTTCAAATCACGGTTAGTGTATTGCAGATTGATGCCTGTAATATTTCTGAACAGGTTGGAGTTTCCCATCTGTGTGCTAAAAGCCAGATGTAATGGATACCTGTTCTTTACAGTCAGGTCTAATACGGTTTGTACAGTATGTTGGTAGATATCATGTTCCACATAAGGCGTGTCAACATTTGACTGATAAAATAAATCATAGGAGATGTTACCATGGATGGTGATCCAGGGCGCCCTGTGCTGGTCAGGCATAACCTTAACGGGCATACGTTTCCTGACCACGGGAGCAGGTATTGAATCCCGTTTTCCATAAAGTTCCACAGGCACAAAAAAGGGTGCTTTACAACCCAGCCGGAGGATAAGGTGTCCTGTATCATTCACTGCTGCGCCTTTGAACACGTTCAGTTGGGCATGTGCGGGCATGACGAACAATAAGGTAACAAACAAACAAGCCAATAAAATTTTCAAAACTCAGGTATATGTAGTCAGGATAAATCTAAACAAAAACTAAAATTTCATATTCGGTATAGTCAACAGCTCAGCTACAAATTCTGCATTTCTCTGATTGAAATCAAAGGTATATCATTTTAAATGATAACAAAATAATTTTGAAAAAACTTTTTTACTTCAGCCACTACAAGCCATTTCAAGCGAAAAGAAAAAATTATCAAAAAAATTATCATCAACATAAACGAATCTTTGTAATTTTATATCAACATGTGTATTAACCCTTGTCATTTGACCTTACCGATACCGTGAAAGAATAAGCATGATATAATTGTTTCGAAATGCCAGTTTGATTGTCGTTAGATGAATACCTATACCTGATCATCTACGCTTTATTTTTTTTATCAAAAAATTAATACATGATACGCTATTATGTAGGCGTCCTCCTGTTTGTATCCCTGCAGCAGGTAAAAGGACAGTCCAGGATGGACGTGAACAAACAAGCCGCCACCATTTCCACACAGGTGATGGTTATTCGCAACAAGACAATGAATACATCCGGTTACCTGTTCAATACAGGTGACGGGAAAACGAATTTTCAAAAAACAGGTTGCGCCATTCAGTTCACAGTTGGTACTACCGGTTTTCCTGCGAATGGGGAAAATTCGTATACCCATTCTTCTCTTGTAAAGAAGGCTGTAAAAGTGTGGCGCAACGGACTTCTCCAGAAACCGAACACACAACAGGGAATAAGCATTGACAATGCCACCGGGAAAATTGTCTTTTACCCCGCACTTGTTCAGTCCGAAAAAATATACATAGAAGCACTGGAAGATGCTGCTTTCTCTTTATAGATACCCTTTTCATTATTTCCATCTTATAAACAGCCATATGTTTAAACAAGTCCTATATATTCCCCTGCTACTCGCAGGAATAGCTACTGTTGCCCAATCCCCCCTCCGGGTTGAAAGAGACTCGGTAAAAATCACCAATGCCGAACTGGTATTAAGAAACAACACGAAGGATGTGACAGGGTATCTGTACAATACCGGTGACGGCAAAACGATGTTCAGAAAAATGGGCAGGCAAATGCAGTTCCTGGCCGGTACTTCCGGCTATCCCGCAGCCGGAGACTCTGTATACCAGGATGCCACTCTGGCCAATTACACCATCAAGGTATTGCGGAATGGTCTGTTACAATACAGGAGTAATTCCAATGGCGTTAAAATAGATGATGCCGCCGGTAAAATCACTTTCTATCCTGCTCTGCAAAACAATGATCACATATACATTGAGGCATTAGGTGGCATGGACCTTACACTCGACGGAAGCAGTGTTAATACCGGCAATCCAATTATCCCGCAGGGACTGCAACTCCGCGCGGGCGTGTTTGAAAACGCAGATAAAACCTATACCCTAAGATGGACATCCAACGCAAAAACACTGTACCTGCAACCTAAAGTAGCAGGTATCGGCTCCTCCACCCTTGCAGGTTATGGACTGGATGCTCCGGACAGGCTGGGAGACAAGATCTCGCTATGGCTGGGCAATAATACAGCCGGTTCTTCCTGGAACAATCTCGCCGTAGCGGGATATACCAGCAAAGATGTATTACCCGCAACACAGGGCGGCGTTGTTGGTCATAATATCGAAACAGCGCTGGGACTTAATCCGGATTTTATTTTTGTATCGTTGCCGTCGAACGATCCCGCCGCCAACATATCCGTTAACCAGAGCATTGCCAACTTAAAAAACATTGACAACCTTGCTCAGGCCCGCGGAATACCGGTATTTTTCGAAACCACACAACCACGCACCAGCTATACTGCCCCACAACAGGACATGTTAAGACAGTTGGCAGACAGTATCAGAACCATCTGGCCCAATCGTTTTGTGGAAGGCTATAATGATGTGGCAGATCCGGCCGCCACGGGAAATATTCTCAGCAAATATGACAAAGGTGATGGGATACATCTCAACAGTGCCGGCAACCAACTTATCGCTGCCCGGCTTTTTGACAAATGGATGGAGTTCTTTCAGTCTGTAAGAGGTGTTAAAAGATATGTTATCGATTCTTCACTGGATAAAACCAGCTGGTCGCAGTTTGCTGTAGAACAGGATGCCAACATTGTCAAACGGTCCTTTATACGCTATAACCAGGCAAAACAATATTTCCGGGTGAAAGCAGAATTACAGGATGGCAGCTATTCTCCCTTCTCCAGCATAGCAGTACTGGACGAAAAAACAACGCCCACCAATCCCGGTGTGGATGACTATAACTACCGCCTGCTGGTAGATTTGGGTGGTGATGGCCTTATCACACTCAACGGATCAGGTAAGGCGGATGGCAAACCTACTCCGTCACCAGATGGTTCCGGTAAATACTGGAACAACTGGTACGGTATAGGAGATGTAACCGGTTTTGCTGACAAATCATCCATTGCAGCACTCAAAACCACTACCAATGCAGCGACCAAAATGAGCATGCAGATCATTGGGCTGCCACAAGGCACTTTCGGTTCATCAGCAACCAAATCCATCAACTACAATGGCTTCAACGTGCCCGTAGGTGATTACCCCATGGAAGCGGTATATGACAACATGTTCCTTCATTCGTCTATCAACCCCAATGGCATCACCCTGCGGATAAAAGGTCTCGTTAAAACAAATACTTATTACATCAAACTATGGGGCGCCCGTCTGGATGATGCCTCCACGACACCGCGCATCCTGCAGGCAAAACTGGGCGATGCTGCCTGGGAAACAGCACTGTCCGCAGATATGCGGTATGCCACCACCGCAACACCGGATTACAACCGGGCCATTACCTTCAACCAGGTTAAAGGACTGGACTCCGTGGACATCGTGCTGAGAGTAGGTGCAGGTAGCACTTTCGCGCACCTCAGCCTTGTCGATATTGGCGTGATGGGAACATTACCCATACTACCGCAGCTGAAGCTGACAGATACCACTACCTTACTTTCAACGATGCAGCTGACTGCCGTTCCTGTGAACAATGCCCAGATCACTTCTTATCAATGGAGCCAGGTATCCGGCCCCAACACAGCAACGATCAGCAATGGTAATACCGCGTCTGCAAGTTTCTCCGGGCTGACAAATGGCACCTTCGTGTTCAAAGTTACCGGTACCACTGCTGAAGGTGAGGCGCTGATCGCGCAATCTACAGTTAAGGTGTTCCCTAACAACAACGGCAAAAAGACCTTACGGGCACACTTCAGTAAAACTGCAGTCACCCCTATTCCGGGATGGTTTAACGTCACCTATCCCACAGGAGGTCTGCATATTGTTGCCACAGACCCTTCCACCAACTGGACCATTGACAACGTAAGCGGCGCCACTACATACTGGTCAGTATTGGGTGGCAACCAGGCTTCCGATGTGGACGGTACCTCTACCAATAACAACAGCGGCGTGATACCGGATATTGCGCTAAAATCCTTCTGGTTCAACTACAGCTTAAGATATACGCCAGGCATGGACAACCTCCTGCTCAAAGGACTGAACCCTTCCAAAACGTATACCCTTAAACTGTATGCTGCCCGCAATAGCGCTACCAATACCGACGGCAAAGCAAAATATGGTGTATGGCGTATCAATGGCGGTAGCGAACAATTACTAAACGCATTGGACAACACTTCCAATGAAATAGTGATCACTAATGTAACACCGGATGCCAATGGAATTATCAGGCTGTCTGTACATTCCACTACAACAACATACGGCGACTTCTCAATACTGAATGCACTGATATTGCAGGAGAATTAATAACGAACTGTTTCTAAAAAAGGAGGCCCCGTTCTATAAAGAACGGGGCCTCCTTTTTTTTAGTTTTGGGTAATTATTCATCCAGTCGTCTGTTTACCTCTTCTGCCAGCACCCACCCCATCACTCCGGCTTCTGCCTTTTCCTGCTCATCCAGCGAGCCAAGGAAAATAACCTGACGGTCTTTTGAGAAGGTTATACCATCGATCTCCTCATAATCATCCCGGTTGAAATCATCGCCATCTGCGATCGTTCTCAGTATGCAGCCGTCGCAATACTGCTCCCATTCATATTCGATAGCGCCGCAACGTCTATCCATACAGTAATCCACTGCGGCACTCAATTCATCCCGCGACAATTCAAACTCGTTTAAATAAGAGGTAATATCATCAGTATGGGCAGCATATGATACTACGTTAAAAACAGTTAGCCTTCTGCCATTGACAGTAGGCTGTCCGAATCCGATATTTGCTTTTCTTGTAATAATGTTCATAGAAACTATCAATATTAACAATGCCGCATATCTGGTTTCCCTAAGCCAGGAATCTAGTTAGTCCTTACTGAAATCTATTCTGGTTAGCTCATGTGAGTCCCATAGTGATCTGATGGAAAAAAATCCATAGTCCCCTTGGGCTTTCTCCCCAAAAGCATAGTACAACCGCAATCCGTTATTCAGCTGAATACAAAGGGTTTGCAGATATACCCGTTGTCCATCAAACTCCCAATCAATATTTAAGTCCGTAAGTATTGTTAACAACCGCTCCAAAGAGGTATCTTCATTGATACTTTCCCAGTGGTCATACCATTGTAGTCCTATATCCACCTGCTTATTCTCCTCCAGATCCAATTTGAGTTCAAAACAAACATCTTTCTTATCGAAGAGAGCAGACAGCATTTGACCATCTTTCATCTCCAGTATGTAGTGACTAAGATCAGGCGTATCGATGTAAACATCATTCAAAGGGTGTCCTAACCGGCTTTCCACGTCTTGTTTAGTAAGGCCAACTTTTAGGTCTCCATAAAACACTCCCTGGCGAATAAGGGTATTTAATGCTACTTTGTTCATACTTCTTTTATGTAGTATTCCTTCATTTCCTCCAACTTCAACCCGACGCTACCGGACAAACAATCCTATCTTTCTTACTTCTTCCCATATTGTATCTTCCTGTGCAACACCATTTACATACATATAATAGTCATAACCAAATCTGACACATAATTCAGCGGCTCCTATAACATGTATCTCATACCAAACATACTCTCTCAGTACTAATTGCATCAAACCTGAAAGAGCATCCATCGGGAACATACCACCTTCCTGAATAACGTGATACAATTCCAATAAATCACCGGATAGATTTTCGGGAGTATACTTCTCTACCTTTTGGACCTGTATTTCCCGCTGAAGACCCGAGTTTAAAATACACTGTACAGCATAAATGTAACGCCGTTCTGTTTGCAGGTATTCATCCAGCAACAGCGCTACCCCGTTAAACAGCTTACCGATATCGCTAAACGATGTCCAGTCACCACTATAATCTCTCATCGGATCATATTTGGTAACGCTAACGGCATTATATCTCCAGTTATCCACCAATTATAAAATTATTTACCCGGGAAGGTACATTTAGGAATAAACAGTTAACAACACACTCATTCAGTACAGGCATCTACAAGGTACAGCAATTTTCAACACAAAAAAGGAGGGGGTTATTCCCCCTCCTTCTCTATCTGATACCCCCACTGTTCCGCGAGGGCGTTATATTGTTCAGGGGGTAGGCCCGGCTTATCATAATGGCCGGCCAGTGTTTTCTGACGCATGGCTTCATAGATACTGACAGCACAGGCCACGGATATGTTCAGCGACTTGATAATGCCCATTTGCGGGATGATGAAATTCCCGTCTGACAGGGACCTTATCTTTTCACTGACGCCCATTTGTTCATTTCCGAATACCAGCGCCACAGAGCCGGTAAAGTCGATATCATAAAGACTGATAGCGTCTGTTGTCAGATGGGTGGTATATATCCTGTCGTATTTGGCACGCAGCGCGGCCACACATTCGGCTACATTGTCAAACTGATGGATAGTAAGCCACATAGCAGCACTGCTGCTGCTTCGGTGCCCCCACTTCTTTTGGCGCGGGGCCATGGTAGTGATAACATACACATCCTGGATGCCCACGGCATCGCAGGTACGTAATACGGCAGAAACGTTATGCGGGTCCTGCACATCTTCCAATACAACGGTTAAATTGGCTTGCCGCCTGTTCAGGGTGGTCAATAACCGCTCCTTCCTTTCTGGTGTCATACGTCTGATATTTTCGCGAATACCGCAAAAATAGTAAAAATGACAGGAAGCGGCCAGGTTACCTCACCGAAGGCTTTGCTCCTTTCCCGGAAAAAACTACCTTCACATTCATAAAAATCAAAAGATAACCTATGCTCAAAAAAATCCTGAAGATTGTAGCGGTTACACTGGTAGTACTCATTCTGGCAGCCATCGCCATTCCTTATTTTTTTAAGGACAAGATCATTGCCAAAGTGAAAACAGAACTCAATAAACACCTGACAGCTAAAGTAGACTTTAAAGACGTGGATATCAGCCTGTTCCGGCATTTTCCACGGCTGGCGGTGGGACTGGACGAGCTCCAGGTAACCGGTACGGGCGAATTTGAAGGAGATACCCTGCTGGCAGTAAAACAAATAGATGTAGCCCTCGATCTGATGAGTGTCATCAATGGCGGCAAAATGGACATCTATAACGTAGCCCTCATCAACCCACGCATATACGCTGTTGTGCATAAAAACGGTGCGGCCAACTGGAACATCACCAAACCGGATACTGCCCAGGCCAAGCCGGCAGATACCAGCAAGACTACTTTTGCCCTGAGCCTCCAGCAATATAAAATTGAAGATGCGCTGATCAACTACGATGACCAACAGGGCAATATGCAGCTGATCATCGACGGACTTACCCATCAGGGGAAAGGAGACTTCACACAAGACCAGTTCACCCTGTCTACCAGCACCAAAGCGGACGGCATCACTTTCCGCTATGGCCCTATCCCTTATCTCTCCAGTGTAAAAACTAAACTGGACGCTGATATCCAGATAGATAATACCACCAGCACGTATACACTGAAAGCAGGTAAAGCAGCGCTCAACAACCTCGAAGTGGCCCTGCAAGGCTTCTTTAAGCTGGTCAATGATTCCACTTACGGCATGGACCTGAGCTTTAAAGCACCTTCCACCAACTTCAAAGACCTGCTGTCCCTCGTTCCGGCCGTCTACAAAGCTGATTTCGATAAAATCAAAACCAGCGGCAGTGCTGCTTTCGGCGGCTACGTAAAAGGCAACTACTCTCCCAAACAGATGCCTGCCTTCGGACTGGACCTCAACGTAAAAGATGGTTTCTTCCAATATCCTGACCTGCCCAAACCGGTAAAAAATATCCAGATAGCGATGAAAGTCAGCAACCCCGACGGGGTGCCCGACCATACCATAGTGGATATGCCTACCGCGCACCTGGAAATGGACAATACGCCGCTGGACCTGCGCCTGCTGGTTAAAACACCGGTATCCGATATGTACCTGGATGGCGCCGCCAAAGGCAAAATAGACCTGTCTAAAGTCACCCAGTTCGTGAAACTGGGAACAGGCACCACCCTCAACGGCCTCCTCGATGCTGACATATCCGCCAAAGGCAATATGAGCGCCATCGAAAAACAACAATACGACCGCTTCTATGCCGCCGGTACCCTACAACTCAGCAATATGCTGTATAAAAGCCAGGACTATCCCGATGGCGTCAACGTAAAAAACCTTTTCCTCCAGTTCAATCCCAAAAACGTGACCGTGAAAGAACTGAGCGGTCAATACCTGGGCACCAACTTCGACGCTAACGGTGAAGTGAATAACCTGCTCGCATACACGTTTAAAAACGCTCCCCTTGACGGTAAACTGAACTTCAAAGCCGACCAGGTGAATGTGAATAAATTCATGGGCTCTACCGGCACTGCCGCTGCCAGCACCACCAAAGCCCCGGCTAAAGTGGATTCCGCTGCTATGATGCCGTTCGCTGTACCTGCCAATCTGAACATCAGCCTGCAAACAGCAGTAGGCAAAGTGCTGTATGATAAAGCTGAACTGAACAACGTTACCGGCACCCTGCTGCTGAAAGATGAAACCCTGACCATGCAACAGCTGAAAGCCAACGCACTGCAAGGCACCATGGAAATCAACGGCAGCTACAGCACTAAAAACAGCAAAACCAATCCGGACGTTAACATCGCTTATGATGTACAGAACCTCGACGTGCAACAGACTTTCAACACCTTCAACACGGTGCAAAAACTGATGCCCATCGGTAAATTCCTCTCCGGCAAAATCACCTCACAGCTGAAAATGCAGGGTAAACTGGGCAAAGACATGAGCCCCGTGCTCAATACCCTCACAGGCGACGGTAACCTGCTGCTGATACAAGGTTTCCTGAAACAATTCGCACCAGTGGATCAACTGGCTAACACGCTTAATGTTTCCCAGCTGAAAGACATCTCCCTGCGGGATATCAAAAACTATTTCGCCTTTGAAAACGGCCGCGTCAAAGTGAATCCGTTCAAAGTGGCTGTCAACGGCGTTACCATGAACATCGCCGGTTCACACGGCTTCGACCAGTCGCTCGATTATACCCTGCAACTGGCGCTGCCACGCAGCCTCATGGGCGCCGCGGGCAACAGCCTGGTGAACAACCTCGTGTCACAGGCACAGAACAAAGGCATCCCCGTTAACCTGGGCGACAGCGTTCACCTGCAGGTGCTCATGGCTGGTAACATCATGAAACCATCCCTGAAAACAGATCTGAAAGAAAGCGCCAACAACCTGAAAAACCAGGCCACTGAACTGGTGAAAAATAAAATAGATACGGTGAAAAACGTGGTGCGCGATTCCGTGAAGCAGATCAAAAACAATGCTGTCAACGCATTAAAAGATGAACTTAAAAATCAGTTAAGCGGTAAAAAAGACTCTGCCCACACCGGTGGCAAACCACTGGAAAACGTAGGCAAACAAGCCGGAGAATCCGTGAAAAACACGCTCAACGGCCTGTTTGGTAAGAAAAAACCAGCAGCTGATTCTACCAAACAATAGTAATATACCATGAAAAAACTCATCCTGTTTTGTCCCATCCTGTTAATGGCCATAACTGGCAAAGCCCAGGTAGCTTCCAGTGTAGCCGTTCAGGATACCCGAAATGACAATGAAGTACCGATTCAGTTTAACAGAACGGTGCGCTTTGACTTTAAAGACAGAGCCGCCGTCAATGTACCCGGCACCGGTAGTTTCTCCGGCATGATGACCTTTGCGCCCTGGGGAGATGCCTCCGGCGATAAATCTCATCAGCTGAATTTCAATAACGGCGGCATTTACTACCGGCAAGGTGCCATAGGCGCTAACTGGGAAACGTGGCGCAAACTGATCATGGAAGATGTTGATGGCCGCGTACGCACAGACAAAGAAGTCTCCATTACCAAAGGTGGCGGCTGCCTCTTCCTGAATGCCGGCTCACTGGACCATGCCTATATGGCCTTCTATGCCAGTTCACAGGCTTCAGGGCAGCGTAGCGGCTGGTTTGGTTATGGCAGTGCAGGCAATCCCCATATCACCCTGGCAAACGAAAGGGCAGGCGGTGCTATCCTGCTGGCTACCAACGGCGGTAACGTGGGCATCGATGCGTCTGCTACGGAAAAACTGACCGTAGGTGGCGGTATTAAAGCCAAAAAAGTAAAGGTGACCATCACAGACTGGCCCGATTACGTTTTCAGTCCCGGCTATACGTTGCCTACATTACAAGCAGTAGAACAATATATCGCCCAACATCAACACCTTCCGGATATACCTTCTGCCAAAGAAGTGGAAACAGACGGACTGGATGTGGGAGAAATGAACAAAAAGCTGTTACAGAAAGTAGAAGAATTAACCCTTCACCTGATTGAACAGCAAAAGACGATTCAATCCCAACAGGCTGCCATAGGGCAATTGAGCACGGAACTGCAATCGATCAAACAACAACTGAAACACTAATTATCCATAAAAGCTCCTGAGCATATCAGGAGCTTTTTTTTGTTACTTATAAATATTTCTATCGAAAAATTTGTACTGGCATTAAGGAATGCGCCGCTGGAAATCAGGGAATGGTGTGAAGTCAACAATATCCCCTTTCTGGGCTATGATCCCAATGCCTATTTCTGATAACTGTATTTTTTTCGTAACTTATAGTAACCAAACCCCACTCCCATGTTCATGAATTTCGTGCATTCTACCTACTGTAATGCAGCTATTTTCGCTGGGATAATCTTCGTCTTCATGGGGTATTTTATCCGGCGCTACCCTCCTAAAAGCAGCAAATCGTGGTACGGCTATCGTAGTGCCCTGGCCACCCGCAGCCCTGAAATGTGGCAGGCCGCCAATCAGCACGCCGCTTATATTTCCAGGCGCATTGGTATCATCCTGATACCTACTGGTCTCGCCTGCGCGCTCTTCTTCGACAGCCAGACTGACTGGTTTTGGTACATCACCGTAGGTTCGGTGGTAACAGGCGCCATGTACATGGTCGGTTATACCGAATGGCGGCTCCAGCAAATAGAACCTGAATCCCCGGGAGATATTAATGACAACCTGTAACTGTGATGGCCATGATTGTTGCTGATTCTCCTGATTCACGAAGATCACATGATAGATCAACAAAACAGAATCAATCAATATAGCCATCCAATAAAACTATAAAAAAGCCCCCATTGATATCAAATCAATGGGGGCAACTATATGCACTTACTACTTTTAAAATCGCTTTGATCTCCCTGAATCAGGAGAATCAGCAATAATCATGGCCATCACAGTTGTATGTCATGTTCAGGCACTGCCTGGTAGTTCTCCTTCATTTTCTTCAGTTTCTCTTTACCATATGCCAGTCGGGTGATGACTACATACAGCACCGGTACAATGAAGATAGCGAGGAAGGTAGCGGTAAACATACCACCCAGTACCGTCCAGCCCATGGTTTTACGGGCTTCGGCGCCGGCGCCGGAAGATAATACCAGCGGCATGATACCGAGCAGGAACGCCAGCGATGTCATGATGATCGGGCGCAGACGCAGCTTGGCAGCTTCCACGGCGGCCGTCACCAGGTCCATGCCTCTGTCCACACGCTCTTTGGCAAACTCTACGATCAGGATGGCGTTTTTAGCCGACAGACCGATGAGCGTGATCAGACCGATCTGCGCATATACGTTGTTGCTCAGTTTAGGCAGGAACGTGAGTACCGTGATCGCTCCAAACGCACCGATAGGTACCGCCAGCAGTACGGAGAACGGAACCGACCAGCTTTCATACAGCGCTGCAAGGAACAGGAACACGAAGATGATGGATAACGCGAAGATATATACGGTTTTGGAACCGGATAATATCTCCTCACGGCTCAGACCGGAGAACTCATAACCATACCCTTCCGGCAATACCTGGGCAGCCACTTCTTTCAGGGCCTTGATAGCGTCACCGCTACTATAGCCAGGAGCCGGGTTACCGTTGACTTCCGCGGAGCGGAACAGGTTATAGTGGGAGATCACCGGCGCGTTCTCGATCACTTTGTAAGAGGTGAGCGCGCTCAGCGGCACCATGGCGCCGGAACTGTTACGCACATAAAACTGACCAAGGTTCTTGATATCTCCGCGATAGGAGGAGTCTGCCTGTGTTACCACACGGAAGTTACGGCCATATACGGTGAAGTCGTTGATATAAGCACTACCCATATAAGTCTGTAAAGCGGTGGCAATATCGGAGATCTTCACACCCATTTTCTTCGCTTTTTCACGGTCTATGTCCAGCTGATAACCGGGCGTACGTGCGGTGAAGAAAGAGAAGGCACGTGCTATCTCCGGCCGTTGGTTAACAGCGCCCACAAACTGCTGCAACACCCGTTCAAAGGCTTTGATATCGCCGCTTCCGCGCTGTTGCAATACGAAGGAGAAACCGGCAGTCTGGCCCAGACCAGGGATCGCCGGCGGCGGAATCACCACCACATTGGCTTCCTTGTATTTGCTGAGTTTTTTCTGCACGGCAGCTACCATTCCGAAAATTTGAAGGGAATCTGCTTTACGCTCGCTCCATGGCTTCAGGGAACAGAAGATAGTGGCACTGTTGGATTTGGTGGAGAAGTTCACCGCATTCAGGCCACCCAGCGCCGCATAGTGATTGATACCCGGCATGGCGTCGAGGTCTTTCATCATCTGGCTCATCACGGCCACTGTACGCTCTGTGGAAGATGATTCCGGCAGGTCGAAAGTAATGATCAAACGGCCTTCATCTTCTGTAGGGATAAAGCCGGACGGTTTGGCTTTGAATAACATCACCGTACCTACGAAGATGCAAAGCAGCAGGATGATGCCGAAACGGGCATACCGGATGCTCTTTTTTACACCCATAGAGTAACGGGAAGTAGTATGACCAAACCAGCGGTTGAATTTATAGAAGAACTTGTTGAGGCCTTTGGAATCTTTATCGAGATGCATAGGCTTCAGCAGCAGCATACACAGCGCCGGCGTGAGCGACAACGCCACGAAAGCGGAGATCAATACGGAGATGGCGATGGTGATAGCGAACTGCTGATACAAACGTCCTACGATGCCCGGGATAAATCCTACCGGCACAAATACCGCCGCCAGGATCAGCGCGATGGCGATCACCGGCCCGGAGATCTCTTTCATGGCCTGTATGGTGGCCTCTTTCGGCGACATCTTCTCGTGGTCGATGTTATGCTGCACCGCCTCCACCACCACGATGGCATCATCCACCACAATACCGATCGCCAGTACGAAACCAAACAGCGTCAGGGTATTGATGGTAAAGCCCAGCGGGATGAAGAAGATAAACGTGGCGATGATAGACACCGGGATAGCCAGGATCGGGATGATGGTAGCTCTCCAGCTCTGGAGGAACAGGAACACCACGATCACTACCAGTATCAGGGCTTCTACCAGTGTATGCAACACTTCTTCGATAGACACTTTCACCACAGACACTGATTCGAACGGTACCACGTAATCCACATCGTTGGGGAACTGTTTCTTCAGCTGCTCCATCGCTTCTGTTACGTTAGCGGCTGTTTCCAGCGCGTTGCTGCCGGGAGCCTGATATACCAGGAGGTAGGCGGCACGTTTGCCATCTACGAAGTTGTTACCGGAGTAGTTGAACTTACCCAGCTGAATACGGGCCACATCTTTCAGATATACCAGGGAACCGTCGTTCGGGCGGGTTTTGACAATGATATTGCCAAATTCCTCCGCTGAAGTCAGACGGCCTTTGGTGAAGATATTGTATTCAAAAGTCTGACCTGTCTGTTGCGGTGGCGCACCTACGGAACCAGCGGTGATCTGCGCGTTCTGTTCGGCCAGCGCTGCACGGATGTCTTCGGCGGTAACGCCCATCTGTGCCAGCTTGTCGGGCTTCAGCCAGATACGCATACTGAAGTCATCCGCACGGGTGAAGATATCACCCACACCTTTCGCACGCAGCAACGCGTCTTTTACATACACGTTGGTATAGTTGTCGAGGAAGGTGATATCGTGTGTGCCTTTAGGTGAGTACAACGCTACCAGCATCAGGATGCTGGGGTTACGCTTTCTAACGGTGAGACCTAAACGCTGTACTTCCTGTGGCAGGGTAGGCTGTGCAATACCTACACGGTTCTGCACATCCAGAGCGGCGATGTTGATATCGGTACCTACTTCAAAGTTGACCGTCATACTCATCTGACCACTACTCGTATTGTTGGTGGAGATGTAGGTCATACCGGGGGTACCGTTTACCTGCACTTCCACGGGCGTGGCCACCGTTTGTTCTACCGTTTGCGCGTCAGCACCGGTATAGTTACCGGTCACCTGCACGGTAGGGGGCGAGATCTCAGGATACTGCCCTATGGGCAGGTTCATCATCGCCAGTATCCCAACCAGCACCAGTACAATAGAGATCACTATTGCGGTCACCGGCCTTTTTATAAAAGTATCTGCAATCATGAGTTTCTGCTGTTGATTCTACTAATAAACTATTTCTTCTGCGGTGCGCCCTGTGCGGGTGGCATTCCTATCTGTATCCGGCCGCTGTCACGCAGACGCTGGAAACCTTCTGTGATCACTTTGTCGCCCACCTGGACACCGTCCATGATCACGATCTTATCAGCAATCTTAGGCCCGAGGTGAACTTTCTGCTGTACTGCGATGGTATCTTTTGCTACGAACACAAAGTATTCACCCATTTGTTCGGTAACAGCTTTGTACGGCAGCAGCAGGCGATGACCGGATTGCTCGTTGAGCACCTGTAATACGCAGCTCATACCATCTTTCAGTTGATTCTCCGGGTTGGTGAATTCAATCCTCACTTTCACGGTAGCGGTCTGGTTGTCCACGCCACGGTCGATGGCCAGTATACGGCCGCCATGCTGGTACATAGTGCCATCAGGCAGTTGCAGTCGGAAAGTGGAATCACCGCTGCTGATGCTTTTACCCTGCATGGCAGCGAAGCGGGAAAGGTCTGTTTCGTTGATCACGAAATCCACCGCGATCGGGTTTTCACTGGAAATGGTATTCAGCAGGGTGCTACCAGGACTAACCTGTGCGCCCAGCCTCACCTGGGAAATACCAATACGGCCGGTGAACGGCGCTTTCACGAGGGAATAGTCCAGGTCAGTGCGCACCGCGGCCAAATTGGCTTCTGCGGCGGCGAGCGCGCTGCGCGTGGTTTCCAGCGTGGCTTCTGCATTATCCAGTATCTGACGGGCTACCGCATCCTGTTCAGCGAGGCGTTTGTAACGTTCGTCATCTTTTTTGGCCCTGTTATAATTGGCCTTCGCGCTGGCGATATTGGCTTCTGCCTGAAGATAGGCAGCCTGATATTTGCGGCGGTCTATTTCATACAAAGGTTTCCCCTGCTGCACAACTTCTCCATCCTTAAAGAAAATACCGGTGATAAAACCTGCTACCTGGGAACGCAGCTCTACATTGTTCAGTGCGGTGACGGTAGCGGGGAATTTATCATAATAAACGGCCGGCGCTTCGGATGCCTCCGTAATATTAACCGATGTAGGGGGCATGGCTGGCGCTCCTTTCTGGGCAGGCCCTTTACAGGCGGCGAAGCCCAACAGGCCGGTAGCGCTGATTAAGACAAAGTGGTTCATTTTTTTCATATCCGATCCGGTTACCATTTAATAATTAGCAGTTAAGGTTCCTAATGCTTTTTGCAGGTCTATCTTGCTGGACAGCACCTGGTACATAGCGTTGTAATAACTCAGCTGCGCTGTGCGCAGGTCTGTTTCTGAAATCAGCACGTCCAGGTATGTCTTGATGCCTTCCTTGTATTGCAGTTGCAGCATGTTATAGACATCCTGTGCCATCGCCACGTTATCTTTCAAAGTGTTGAAGTCGTTCAGGTTACTTTTATAAGCAGCCATCGCCTGCGCATACTGTGTGTTGATCTGGTTCTTCAGGGTAGCGAAATCCCAGTCAACGCGCTGTAGCTGCAGCTCGGCCATTTTGATATTATGTATCCGTTTGCCGCCCTGGAAAATAGGGAGCGACAGTTTCAGTCCCAGCAGGGAGTTGGGATAATCGGTGTTGTACAATTTGCTGAAGGTCTGGTTCTGCCAGACGAAGTTGTAATTCACAAACGCTGACACAGAAGGCAGGAAGCTCCATTTATTGTATTGCAGGTTGGCTTTCTGCAGGCTCTGTTGTGTTTGCAGCTGTTGATATTCGATCCTGTTCTGATAGTTGGCGGTAAGGGAGGTATCGGCTCCTGTCACCAGCTGCACCATCTGTGCAGTATCATATACCAACGGTACGTTACCGGCGCTTTCCGGATAGCCCATCAGTTGTTTCAGGTAGACTTGTTTTGCGATGAGCAGCTCACGGGCAGATTTCTGCTGTGCACGCGCATTGTTCAGCGAGATGGTAGCGCGTTTAAAGTCGATCTTGTCTACCGTGCCACTCTCATACTGGTTACGGGCATCTTTAAGGCTGCGTTCCAGCCGGATGATGTCTTCATCCAATACCTGTATCTGCTGGCTGGTCAGCAGGATGTCGTAATACGCTTTGCTCACATCGGCCACCACGTCAATCTGATTGCGGACGGTGTTCTGTTTGCTTTGTTTTCGTACAGCCTTGGCCGTATTAGAGGCCAGCAGCAGGTCGCGGGTAAAGATGTTCTGGTTAAGCCCAAATCCGGCGTTGGAAGTGTTGGCAACGCCTACTTTGGTAGGATTACCACCAAAAATGGAGGTGGGCAGTTCCATGTAATGCTGGATGTTATAGTCCAGGTTGATCTGAGGGTACCAGTCGGCCAGCTTGCTTTTGACGGTCCGGTCGGTGATGGCTTCATCGATCTGTGATTGTTTCAACACAGGCTGATGACCTAGTGCATACCGGATACAATCCTGCAGCGTGGCGCTGGTTAAAACAGAATCAGCAGGTTGCTGCGCATACAGCGGTGGCGATAACATTATCCCACAGGCAGCAGCCAAAAAGTAAAATGCTCTTTTCATAAAAGGCTTTTGACATTCAGTTCTTCATTGTACCAATCGTGAGCATGAGGCATCAGCAGGTAAACCTGCTATGGGCGTTCATGCTCCATTAATGCTAAAGATTTCCTCTGCACATAGTCAGACATAACAGTAATGACCACGACATGCTGCAATCGCAGGAAAACAGGTAGGCTTGATAAAATTGCTGGTTATTCAGGTTATACCGTGGCATAGTCCACAGGCAGGTTTGACCTTTGAACAACATCCAATAACAGCGAAGTAGGTAGCGTAACAGTTGATCTGTTACTTAGGTAAAATTAAAATTGAGGCGCTAAGATAACCTTCTCTAAACAAAAATCCACCCATTGGGTGGATTTTAACAATTGATTGAAATTCTTTCCCGGTCATCCTTTATTACGACCGCTGAAAATATGTTTCTCCGCATGATAGGAAGATCTTACTAACGGTCCTGCTTCTACGTAGTCGAGTCCCATGTTGTAACCGATCTCACGTAACTCGGCAAATTCATCCGGGTGAACGAAGCGGACTACCGGCAGATGTTTGGGTGTCGGTTGCAGGTACTGGCCCAGCGTTACTACATCACAACCATTATCGTAGAGGTCCTGCATGGCCTGTACCACTTCTTCTTTGGTTTCGCCCAGTCCCAGCATGATACCGCTCTTGGTGCGCATACCACCTTCTTTCAGGCGGCGGATCACTTCGAGGCTGCGGTGATATTTGGCTTGTATTCTTACCTGTTTGGTGAGGCGTTCCACTGTTTCCAGGTTATGGGAAACGATTTCGGGTGCCACATCGATAATGCGCTGCAGGTTTTCCCACTGGCCACGGAAATCCGGGATGAGGGTTTCCATGGTGGTTTCCGGGTTCAGCGCCCTTACGGCGTTGATGGTATTGGCCCAGATAATGGAACCGCCATCTTTCAGCTCGTCCCTGTCTACGGAGGTGATCACCGCATGTTTTACTTTCATGAGGTAGATGGCTTCGGCTACACGCTGCGGCTCATCAAAATCCACGGCTTCCGGACGGCCGGTGGCTACGGCACAGAAACCGCAGCTACGGGTACAGATATTGCCCAGGATCATGAAAGTGGCTGTGCCGGCTCCCCAGCATTCGCCCATATTGGGACAGTTGCCGCTTTCGCAGATGGTATGTAATTTATGGGTATCTACCAGGTTTCTTACCTGCTTGTAGTTCTCGCCTATCGGTAACTTAACGCGCAGCCAGTCTGGCTTCTTCACTCTGGTGGTGGCTGGTTCTGCTGCTATAACGGGTAGTTCTTGCATCGTTAACTCCTTTCTTTAAAAAAACAAAGTTAACATTTATCTCCTATTCCAGCGCTTACCAAATTGCAAGCTGACATATGCATTAAAAAACAACTGTTTATCTTTCTGTTCTGCCATAATCTGTATCTTTTTTGAATACATTTCGGCATTTACGCCTACCTCAAGGGCGCTGACGATTTCATTGAAATGGGCCCAGTCAAAACGGAGACCTGCCCGAGCATGCAGACCGGGAACAAAATCCAGGTCACCCCACCCTTTGCCAAATCCGGCAGCACCAATGATCTTGTCTTCTTTGAGGAAGTTATTATTGGGATCGTTGACGTCGTATTTCACTTCTTTTTCAGGCCCTTCCTGGCTTTTCACCCGCAGATAGTACGGCTTTAACAGCCCAAAGGTGATGCCGCCATAATAGATAGCGTCTACCTCTACCCCGTTTTTATTGGCTTTGCCCCCAATCAGGTAACGCTGACCGATACCCAGCTTGGCCTGGTAGAAGTTATTCACTTTACCATATATAAAAGGCCTTTCTGTAAAGGAAAAGCCGCTGCCGCCATTGCCCTGGCGCTTGGTTTCTTTAGGGTCCTTTTTCTCTGCAAACTCAAACTGGAAATAATTCACCACCTTCCTGCTTTTGCGGTAGCCCATTTCAACAAAGCCGGACCAGCCATCGGTATTCAGTCGGGCGCCTGCGGAAAAGTCACGCTGAAACAGGTTCTCCCCTTCTTCCTGTTCCCGGAAAATAGAGATCCGTTTCAGTTTACGCTGTTCTTTTTCGCTTTTCTTCGAGGAGGACGTAGATTCCCGGCCTGTTGTTTGTGCGTACAACCCGCCGCTGATGGTTGCTAAAAATAGGATGATGTATAATTTCTTCACAGTGAATGGGCTATTATTGTAATAAATAAACGCTTGAACAAAGGTATTGTTATATTAATATTACAAACGTACCTAATTTTTTTTGAGTTTGCCAGGCCATCTTCTCCGGTCTTCCTGATCTACTAAAAATACACTTATTTTACGGTTGATATCAAACAGCAAAAACATCTTCTAAAAATAAAAAATTATGGCAACAGCTGAAATTATCTATAACGGCGATCTGAGAACCACCGCTACGCACCTGAAGTCCGGCACTGTGATTGAAACCGATGCCCCGGTAGACAACCAGGGCAAAGGCGAGCGCTTTTCCCCTACCGACCTGGTAGCCACCGCGCTGGGCAACTGCATGCTCACCATCATGGGCATCAAAGCGAGAGACAACAACTGGAACATCGAAGGCACCAAAGTCACCGTCACCAAGATCATGGGCACAGAACCGCGCCGCATCACCGGTATCACGGTGGTTTTTGACATGCCGGCCGGCCATAACCTTGGCGAAAAAGAAAGGACCATCCTGGAAAGGTCCGCCCATACCTGCCCGGTAGCCTATAGCGTGCATCCGGATATTAAGCAGGACGTTACCTTCAACTGGTAAACAGCGTATCTCCTTAACTGGTAAATCCATACAAAGAAACAGCCTGAAGAACATCGTAGCCCAGGGCTTCAGCCCTGGGAACGGGAATGGGAAACGAAATGGGAATGAAAATCAAAATGGAAATCCATCCGCCATTATCTATCATTCATGATCCCAGGGCTGAAGCCCTGGGCTACGATGTTCTTCAGGCTGTTTAGTCAGCGCTGTTCCTTTCTTTTATCCTTAGTCCCTTTAGCATAATTTTCTCTTCTCTAATTTCTTTGCGAGATAATCCGCGTCCCCACGGCACATTCCAGGCATCTCTTCTGTTCACAATAGTACTGCTTCAGCTCCAGCATGGCCTGGGAGCCCAATGCCTGCCCCGGCGCTACGCCCAGCTGCTCCCATTCGCGGATGATGTGATTGTCTTCCGGCGGCAGTTCCTGCAACAATGACAACGCCAGCTCCTGGTAGTCAGGCTGTTGCCCGTACCGGCCATACAGGTGCATCAATGGCAGCACACTGTTGATCAGCACGGCGTGCAATGCCTGCCGCCCCGGCTGGTGGGCGCGTCGCACAGGATGCTCAAACCGGTAATGGGTATGCCAGTACGGTGACGGGGGTACGAAAAACAGCTGCTCCAGCTGCCGCCGGGCTGCTACTTCCAGCATAGCGGTAAACAGGCGGCGACTGCGCTGCAGCAACGCCGCCAAAGCAGCGATGCGCATAGACGGGAAGGATGACGGCCGCATCCGCAGCCACCGCCAGCCATGGGCCGGCAACGGTTCCAGCCGGTGCTGCTGCCGTAGCTGCCGGTATTCCTGCTGTAACTGTAAAGGATATACGTCGGAAAAGGTCTCTTCCAGCATACCGGCCTGCCCAAACAACAAGGCTTCCGTGGCCAGCGGGCGGTCATGGTACTGCTGTAACAGCCGGTAGGGCAGCGACTGTGCCAGCGCCAGGAAAGCGGGTGCATTGACTGGTGCGCCGTAGCTGCGGGCCACCGCCCAGTAGCAGGTCTCCTCCCAGTTGTGGCGGTTGACCGACAGCCAGTGCAACAGCTCCCGCTGCCGCCGCTCCCAGCGCTCCGCCAGCAGCCTGTCCTGCCACGATGTCCACACCAGCGGCGGCACCCGGCCGACATGAGCACTGCAAGGCACAAAAGCAGCCGACTGCCGCAGTTCTTCGTAACGCTGCAATAACAGGTTGGAAATGTAGGGCTGCAGCTCCAGACAACGTATATGCCCGCCAATACCGGCCGGCAGATCATGTACATACACCACATGCAGGATGATATGCCCATACTGCGCGTTGCCGGCATGGCCATGGCGGTACCAGTCAGATGAGCGCAAATGCAGCTCCACCGGGCCTGCCCATAAAATAGCACCGATTTTTATCCGGGCGCCCGTAAAATCAGGGCCGCTATGATGATGGTGGGTACCGGGGTTGATCACCTGTACTGGTTCACCGGTGGTGGTCACCAGGCCTTCATGCCGGTACAGGCGGCACTTCCAGATATGCTGGAACAGCGCTTCCGAGAGCGGGGGGTTAACGTGCATAAGATATGGTTGGTCAGTAAAACAATGTCACTAAAGATACTGAAACACGAGCGCACCGAAAATAAATTTGTGCATCAAATTTGGAAAATTGATAAAACTGCTGTTACCTTTGCACCCAGTTCTTAACATCACTTATCCAGAAAGGCGGAGGGACTTGGCCCTGCGATGCCTTAGCAACCATTCCAGACCAGCATTGGTCGGAAAAAGGTGCTAATTCCTGCCCCGGTGTACCGGGGAAAGATAAGTTGGCAGAGATTATCCTTCACCAGATATATACTATTGATTAATAGCTCTTCCAACACCCGGAAGGGCTTTTTTTATGCCTTCTCCCCACCCACTTCCTGGAAATAAGGTTGTTAAAGTAGATTTTTAATGATAAAGTTGCAGCAAACTGCGTGACCTTCGTGACATCATTAAAATTTTATTAACATGAAAACAGCTACACAACTGATTCATAGCATTCCGGTAGACGAACTGACAGGCGCCATTTCAGTGCCCATCTATCAGACGTCCACCTTTGTGCAGGAATCACCGGGCATCAATAAGGGTTTTGAATTTTCGCGGGCCAACAATCCCACGCGTAAAGTGCTGGAAGAGCTCATCTGTAGCCTGGAAGAAGGATATGCCGGCTTCGCCTTCGCTAGTGGCATGTCTGCCATCGACGCCGTTCTCAAACTGCTGAAATCCGGCGACGAGATCATGGCCGTGGAAGATACCTATGGTGGCATCTTCCAGATCTTCAACCACATGTTCGAACGCTTTGGCATCAAAGTAAATTTCGTGGACACCAGCAACCTGGACAAGGTATTGGCCGCTATCACGCCCCAAACCCGTATCATCTGGCTGGAATCCCCCACCAATCCTACTTTGCGCGTCTCTGACATTAAATCTGTCAGCAAGATCGCCAAACAACACAATATCCTGCTGGCGGTAGACAACACCTTCAGTACCCCGCTGCTGCAACAGCCACTGACACTCGGTGCGGACATCGTTATCCACAGCGCCTCCAAATACCTGGCAGGCCACTGTGATGTGATAGCCGGACTGGTAGTGGTGAATTCAAAAGCACTGGCCGACCAGATACGGTACAACCAGAACATCTCCGGCAGCATCCTGAGCCCGTTTGAAGCATGGCTCACCATCCGCGGCATTGAAACCCTCTACCTCCGGTTCGAGAAACAATGCAGCAACGCCAGCGCCATCGCTAACTGGCTCGCCACGCATCCGGCTGTGGACAAAGTGTTCTATCCCGGACTGGCCACCCATAAAAATCATCATATTGCCCGCAAACAGCAGAAGAACTACGGCGCGCTCGTCAGCTTCTCGCTCAAAGCTGACAATATTAAAAATGCCATCCGCATCGTAAACGCTACCAAGCTGTTTAAACTAGCGGAAAGCTTCGGCGGCGTGAAAAGCATGCTGGCCCACCCGGCCACCATGACACACCGCACCATCCCGGAAGAATTCCGGAAAAAAACAGGCCTGCAGGACTCCTGCATCCGACTCTCTGTAGGGATCGAAGATGCAGAAGACCTCATCAACGACCTGAAACAAGCGCTGGATAAATTAAATCATCCGGCCGGCAAACAAATTACTGTTTTACAATAGCTGTCAGCCCCGGCTACCCGCCAGGAACACTGATAGCACCAACCAATTATGAACTAAAGTATGGAAAACAAGATCATCAATCTGGGTATTTTCGGTTTCGGCGTAGTAGGCCAGGGCCTGTATGAGGTATTGAACAGAACCAAAGGTATTAATGCACGTATCAAAAAAATCTGTATTAAAGACCCCAACAAATCAAGACCTATCGACAGTAGCTATTTTACAACGGATAAAAATGAAATCCTTGAAGATCCTACTATCGACGTAGTGGTGGAGCTGATCAACGATACAGAAGCCGCCTTCGATATCGTAAGCACCGCCCTGCGCAACGGCAAAGCTGTTGTCAGCGCCAGCAAACGCATGATCGCGGAAAACCTGCCGGCACTGTACGAACTGCAGTCAGCCAACAAAGTACCTTTCCTGTACGAAGCTTCCAGCTGCGCTTCTATTCCCATTATCCGCAACCTGGAAGAATACTACGATAACGACCTGCTCAACGCAGTAGAAGGTATCTGTAACGGCTCTACGAATTATATCCTCACCAAAATATTTGAGGAAAACCTCAGCTTCGAGACAGCCCTTCAACAGGCGCAGGACCTGGGTTTTGCCGAAACAGACCCCACCCTCGATATCGAAGGCTACGATCCGAAATTCAAACTCGTGATCCTGCTGCTCCATGCATTCGGCACTTTCGTGAAACCCGAAGAAGTGTACAACTTCGGTATTCACCACCTCAACGATTTCGATATCCAGTTTGCCAAACAACGCAACAGTACCGTTAAACTGATCGCGCAATGCCGCCGCCAGAACGGAAGCGTGTTCGCCTATGTACTGCCGCACCTCGTAAAAGAGCATAACCTGCTGTACGATGTGTACAACGAATACAACGGCATCCTCCTCGAGAGCGCATTCACCGATAAACAGTTCTTCGTGGGCAAAGGCGCCGGCGGTACCGCTACCGGCAGCGCTGTACTGTCAGACATCTCCGCCCTGCTTTACAATTACCGTTATGAATACAAAAAAATCAAACAGAATAACCAACCCAATTTCACCAACGATGTGAAACTGAAAGTGTACCTGCGCTACAAAACACCCGATCAGGTAGACCTGGCCGAGTTCTTCAACATCTCTGAAAAATATGAATCACCAGAATGGAGATATGTAGTGGGCACTATCAACCTGCAGAAACTGAAAGAAGCAGGCTGGCTGAAAAAGAAAGACGTTAACCTGTTGGTCCTCGAATAAAACATTGGTGCCTTAGGCACAACCAACCACATATACGGGCCAATCCTTTAGGATTGGCCTATTTTATTTCGGCGTCCCAGGGCTGAAGCCCTGGGCTACGTTGTTATTCAATTTCTTTCTGATGAAGGGCCTGTTATTTAGGTGTGAATACCATTTGGGGTAAGGTGTTATTCAATGGCTTTCTGATGAAAGAGCCCGCCTTTCAGATGTAAATAGCATTTGGGATAAGATGTTATTCAACTCTTTTCCAATTAAGAACCTGAATAACAACGTAGCCCAGGGCTTCAGCCCTGGGAACCTGGGAAACGATGTTGGGTGAAAACGATATGATCAGATTCGATTAAGCTCTTCCGCCACTTTGCTGATAGGCAGTCCCATCACATTATAAAAACAGCCATGGATACTATCGATGCCTACTGCGCCAATCCATTCCTGGATAGCATATGCGCCGGCTTTGTCGTATGGTTTGAAATGATCCACGTAGTAGGTTACCTGTTCTGTGGTGAGTGGCTTAAAATGTACGGTAGTTGTTTGGGAGAAAGTTTTTTCATTGCCATTACGGCGGATCACCACACCCGTGATTACCCGGTGTTCGCGGCCGCTAAGCGCTGTCAGGATACGCACCGCATCATCACGGTCTTTCGGTTTGCCGATGATGATATTGTCCAGCACCACCACGGTATCTGCTGCAATGATGATTTCTTCCGGTTTGCACAGCGCCATAACAGCTGCTGCTTTCTGTTGCGCGATATGAACGGGAATCTGTTCAATCTCCAGTCCGGCAGGATATGTTTCTGCTGTTTCCACCACTCTCACTTCGAAGGGAATACCCGCCTGTTCCAACAATTGTTTTCTGCGGGGCGACTGGGAAGCCAGCACTACAGGAGCACCTTTATACATGTTGATATTTTCGAATTTTGTTATGCTACAGGAAGCATTTGAAAAAGATCATCGATAAAATTCCGGTCAGCATCACCCATTTTACGACGGAGCTGACACGGTGATAATGTTCTGGCAGGTGTGCTTTTTTCAACAACGTATAGGCATATACGCAGGGGGCCTGTACCAGCAGCACCAGGTAGCCGATAGCCATGTACCAGCCCAGCAGCCATACCCTTACCTCCACCGCGATAATGGTCACCTGCAACGCCAGCAACAGCATATTGCACAGTCTTTTCGCCGGCAGCACGCCCCAGATAATGGGAATGGTACGGCAACCATCTTTGCTGTCGCCGATCATGTCTTCCAGGTCTTTCACGATTTCGCGCACCATAGAGATAATGAAGGCAAACAACGCATATACGCCAATGATCTGTATCAGTTTACGGCCGGTAGGCGACATGATGGCTTCAAAGCTTTCGTAGATCTGTTTCTCGTAAAAGCCTACCACCGATACCGACAGGGCGGTCAACAGCGAGATGATCACGTTACCGATCAGCACCTGCCGTTTGAAGGAGGTGGAATAAAACCAGAGCAGCAGGGAGCAGATCACCTGCGTAAAGCCCAGGTATATCTGCCCTGTTTTCCAGGCCACGATAAAGCCGAGCGACACGCCAGCCATATTAAATATGGTATGCCAGGCCATGGCCCAGCGGCGGCTGATGATTTTGTCCAGCACCATCTTGTCCGGTTTATTGACAATATCGATGTTGATATCAAAATAATCATTGATGATATAACCCGCAGCCGCGATCAGTACCGTGGAGAGGCTTAACAGTACGAACTGTACCACCGAGAGGGAGGGCTCTTCGCCGCTGCTGTGCAACACCGGCTCCACCACGCAATACTGTAACAGGAACTGGGTAAGGGCAATATAAAGGAGGTTGGGATATCTCACCAGCTTAAAAAACGCAGCCCAGAGCTTCATAGTGTTCTGTTTATTATTTCGATGCAATGCCTTCGTCCATCAGCCAGTGATTGTTGAGCTTCAGGACTTTTTCTATTACTTCCCGCACACAACCTTGTCCGCCTGCAACCGGGGATATATACCGGGAGATGCTTTTGATCTCGCTGGCCGCGTCAGCAGGACAGGTAGGCAGGGCTACCAGTTGCATCACCTGATAGTCAGGGATGTCGTCGCCCATGTACAGTATTTGTTCCCAGGAGAGGTCATGTTCAAACACATAATCCTGGAGTTTTTCTTTTTTATCGTGTATGCCGGTGTAGATATCGGTGATACCCAGGCCTTGCAGCCTGCTGACCACACTCTCCGATTTTCCGCCGGAGATGATGACCACCCGGTATCCCTTTTTCACGGCCAGTTGTAAGGCGTAACCGTCTTTGATGTTCATTTTGCGTGACATTTCCCCGCCGGGCATTAATTGCAGTGTGCCATCCGTCAGTACCCCGTCCACATCCAGTACGAATGTGGTAATGGGCTTGAATAAAGCTAGTACGTTCATCTGACAAATGTAATTACGAATTACCAATTTAGGTTGCCCGGAATTACATTTAATTATTTCAACATACCATACCAGGCACGTTTGACATTGTTGTCATTGTTATTTTTTATGCAGCTGGTAGATGGCTTCACTCATGACTTCGTATACCCGTTTCAGCTGTTCGTTGCCGGCCAGCAGGGTACGGTGCAGCGCCATGGTCGTTTCATCGTTACGGAGCGCCGGACCTGTCTGCACTGTTTCCGGGGCATGTCTCTCGAGCCGGTCGAAGGTCTCCTTAATAATAGGTTGCAGCAGGGAGAAATCCAGCTGTTCCCGGTCACAAAAAGCTTTCGCTTCGGCAAAGAGGTGGTTGGTGAAGTTATTGCACAGCACTGCGGTGAAGTGGTACTTCAGGCGCTGGTCCGAATCGGCGATGGTGATGCGGGAGGCGATGCTGCCGGCAACGGCCTGGAGGCGTTTCAGCACCTCGTCATTGCCCGCTTCCAGCATAATGGGTATGGGCGGGTAGTTTTTGAGCTCTTTACGGATAGACTGCAGCGGGTACAGCACCCCGGTGTTGATCGATATCCGGGAGATAGCGCTCAGAGGCACAGCGCCGGCAGTATGCGCCACGATCCGCTTGCCCAGGCGGAGCTGATCATTCAGTTCCGGGATGGCCGCATCGCTGACCGCCAGCAGGTATACGTCTGCGTCCATATTAATATCCATCAGGTCAGTGGTAAAAGTGGAGTTCAGCATCTCCGACAGCTCCCTGACATGTTCAGGATTGCGACCTACCACCTGCTTGACCTGGTGGCCATGCAGTTTTAACAACTGTCCGAAGCAATGGGCCACATTTCCGGTACCAATGATTACTATATCCATAAACTAAAAATACGAATTACGGGTTATGAATAGCAAATTACCGGTGACAATTACAAATTAAGATGTTCTGGAACGGATGGTTATTAATGAGCCTTTCGGTCAAATTAAATCAATTAGTTATATGAAAAAGTTTAAATGGGGGAGATTTCTATATAATAATAAGGACAAAACCGCCCTCATTCGTAATTCACCATCCGTAATTCGTCATTGGTAACCGGTAATTCGTAATTTTACCAAGGGCCCTTATTTTTTATTTTGAAGGACCTTTTATATAATTGCAAAATTCTATTAGTATTTATTTTACGATTTTTTACGTATTTAGCAGCATATTAAAGAAGCATACATGGCAAAAAATTTAGTTATAGTAGAGTCCCCGGCAAAGGCCAAGACCATTGAAAAAATTCTGGGCAAGGACTTTGAAGTCAAATCCTGCTTCGGGCACATCCGTGACCTGGAGAAGGACGACATGGGAATAGACATCGAAAATAACTTCAAGCCGAAGTATGTAATCCCGGAAGATAAAGAAAAGGTGGTAAAGGACCTCAAGAAGCTGGCGAAGGAAACCGATGAGGTTTGGCTGGCAACGGATGAGGACCGTGAGGGGGAAGCCATTTCGTGGCATTTGTGCGAGGTACTGGGCCTCGATCCAAAGGAAACCAAACGTATCGTATTCCACGAGATCACCAAACCGGCCATCGAAAACGCAGTACAGCACCCGCGCAAGCTGGACATGGACCGGGTAAATGCACAACAGGCCCGCCGTATCCTCGACAGGATCGTGGGTTTTGAGCTTTCTCCCGTGTTATGGCGTAAAATGAGCATGCGTAACTCCCTTTCTGCCGGCCGTGTGCAGTCTGTAGCAGTACGCCTGATCGTGGAAAGAGAGCGGGAAATCAACGGTTTCACCGCCGTTAGCACCTTTAAGGTAGAGGCATGGTTCACTGGCAAAGACATCAACGGCAAAAACATCTCCTTTAAGGCCGAAGGCCCCAATAAATTTAAAACAGCGGAAGATGCGGAGAAATTCCTCAAAGAATGCGTAGCAGCTGTCTATTCCGTTAAAGATATACAGGTAAAACCCGGCAAAAAATCACCTGCCGCCCCTTTCACCACTTCCACCCTTCAACAGGAAGCCAGCCGCAAACTGGGATACAGCGTGTCTAAAACCATGCTGCTGGCCCAGAAGCTGTATGAAAGCGGTTTTATCACCTACATGCGTACTGACTCCGTGAATCTGTCTGATACAGCGATAACGGAAATCGAAAAAGCGATCAAAACCAGCTTTGGCGACCGCTACCATCAGTTCCGCAAATTCAAAAACAAAAACGAATCCGCCCAGGAAGCGCACGAAGCGATCCGCCCTACCTACATGGAAAACTCCACCGTAGACGACAGCGACACCCGCAAACTGTATGAACTGATCTGGAAACGTACCATCGCCAGCCAAATGGCTGACGCTGAACTGGAAAAAACCATCGCTAAAATCAATATCTCCACCAACAAAGAAGAGCTGACTGCCAGCGGTGAAGTATTGAAATTTGACGGCTTCCTGAAAGTATACATGGAAAGCCATGACGATGAAGATCTCAACGAAGACGATGCACAGGAAGGGTCACTGCCACCACTGGCCGTGAAACAAACGCTGGACCTCAGAGAAATGAAGGCCACCGAAAGATTCTCCCGCCCTGCGCCCCGCTATACTGAGGCCAGCCTCGTAAAAAAGCTGGAGGAACTGGGTATCGGCCGCCCGTCTACCTACGCGCCCACCATCACCACCATCCAGAAAAGAGGATATGTGGAAAAAAGGGACAAAGAAGGCATTAAAAGGGAATTCCGCATACTGTTGCTGAAAGCTGATCAAATCAGTCAACAGACAGAAAGCGAAAACACTGGTGCCGAAAAATCCAAACTGTTCCCTACCGATCTCGGCATGATCGTGACCGACTTCCTCAACCAGTACTTCAATTCCGTGATGGACTACGGTTTCACCGCTAAAATTGAAGAAGAGTTCGATGAAATCGCCAACGGCAAGAAGGTGTGGAATAAAATGCTGAAAGAGTTTTACAGCCCTTTCCATAAAGATGTGGAAAACACCCTGGAAAACGCTGAACGTGTAAAAGGCGAACGCCAGCTGGGCATCGAGGAATCTACCGGCAAGCCTATCGTGGCCCGTATGGGACGCTATGGCCCGATGATCCAGATCGGTAAGGTGGAAGATGAGGAAAAACCCCGCTTCGCCAAACTGAAAGCTACCCAGAGCATCGAAACCATCTCCCTGGAAGACGCGATGGAACTGTTCCGGCTGCCCCGCAACCTCGGACAGTTTGAAGATTCAGACGTGATCGTCAACATCGGCCGCTTCGGTCCATATGCACAACACGACAAGAAGTTCTACTCCCTCAAAAAGGAAATGGACCCATACACCGTGGAACTGGACGAGGTAGCACCGCTCATCGTGGAAAAAAGAGCTGCCAAAGACGAACGGACCATCAAAGTCTTTGAGAAGGAAAAAATCCAGATACTGAAAGGTCCTTATGGCCCCTATATCAAACAGGGCCTGAAGAACTTCAAGATACCGAAAGAGAAAATTGACACCGCTGCGGACCTGACCGTGGAAGAAGCCAAAGCCATCATCGAAGATGCCAAAGCCAATCCGCCTAAGAAAAAAGCGCCGCCGCGGAAGAAAAAAGCTGAATAACCCGTAACCGGGCATATTACATTGCGTATGCACGAAAACAAGGAAATAAATGCATTGTTCCACCTGCTGGATGATCCGGACCAGGAAGTATTCGACACCGTTGCCAGCAAAATTCTGCTGTACGGCAAGGATATCATTCCCAACCTGGAGAATTTATGGGAGAATACCGTGGATGAGTCCATACAGGAAAGGATAGAACTGCTGATCCACCGGGTCCATTATCAAGACCTGCAGGCGGCCTTGCGTGCATGGAGTTTGTCGGAGCTGCAGGACCTCATGCAGGGCGCTATCCTGGTGGCCCGTTACCAGTTCCCCGACCTGGTGCCTTCCCAGGTGCTTAACGAAATAGAACGTATTAAACGCAATATCTGGCTGGAGCTGAATAACTACCTGACACCGCTGGAGAAGATCAATGTGCTCAACAGCATGATCTATAATTACTTCGGACTGAAAGGGGAAGAAGTGTCCTATCAGCGGAAAAACCAGTTTTTTATCAACCAGGTGATAGAATCCAAAAAAGGAAATCCCGTTACCAACGGCATCATCTATCAAAGCCTGTGTGCTATGCTGGACCTGCCGGTATATGCGGTCAATATCCCCCGGCAGTTTATCCTTGCTTATTTTGATACGTTCATCGATTTTGATGAACCCGTAGACCCGGACGACCAGCGCATCCTGTTCTTCATTGACCCCATTCAGGGCCAAATCTATACCCAACAGGATGTAGATACTTACCTGAAAAGGGTTTCCGTACCATCCGTACCCTCTTATTTCAAACCGCAGTCCAACAAACGCATCATCCAGTTCCTGCTGGAAGAGCTGGCGAAATGTTTCCGGGATGATAAAGATGCCTACCGCCAGGATGAATTAAGCAACCTCGCCTCTCTGCTCGAAGAATAAAATCATTTATTCATTTAGCTATTTTTTCATTTAGCTATTGGGATTGTAGCGATCAAAAGAAATGATGAAATAATCAAATAAAAAAATATCTAAATAAAAAAGCCGATCGCATATGCGATCGGCTTTTTTATTCTTGCAAGAATTGATATTATTAGCAATAATATTCGCTTACTTAGCAGGAGTTGCAGCAGCAGCAGAATCAGCAGCAGGAGCTTTTTGAGCAGCAGCAGAGTCAGCAGCAGGAGCTACTACAGCAGCAGAATCAGTTGCAGCTGGAGCAACAGGAGCAGCGTTCATAGTGTCTACAGTTGTAGCAGTAGAGTCAGCAGCAGGAGTGCTACCACCGTTACAAGCTACGAAGAACATACCAGCTGCGATTGCAAATACAAATACTTTTTTCATTTTCAGTTTGTTTTATTTTTTTAAAACCGCCGCAAAGGTATTGAATAATTTCAGAATACAAAATCAATTCATTCCCTTTTTTTACGGTTATTTTTTCCGGAAAAAGATCCTCACTGGCACACCGCTGAAGTTGAAGTTGGTACGGAGCTGGTTTTCCAGGTAGTTCCTGTACGGGGTCTTCACATCATCGGGCAGGTTACAGAAGAAGGCAAACGCTGGTGTGTGCGTAGGCAGTTGCGTTACGTATTTAATACGGATGGGCACACCTCTCACTACCGGCGGGTGGTAAGCTTCGATCGCTTTCAGCATCACCTCGTTGAGACGGGAAGTCTGTACTCTGCGCAGGCGGTTCTCATAAACCTCCAGTGCAACTTCGATGGCTTTGAAGATACGTTGCTTTTCCACTACGGAAGTGAAGATGATGGGCACATCGGAGAATGGCGCCAGGCGGTTCTTCAGTTCCTTTTCGTAGTCGCGTGCCGTGTTGGTGCTTTTTTCCACCAGGTCCCACTTGTTGACCAGCACCACTACCCCTTTACCCTTACGGGCAGCGAGGCTGAAGATGCTGAGGTCCTGTGCGGTGATGCCTTTTTCAGCATCCAGCAGCAACATCACTACATCTGCCTCATCTACCGCTTTGATGGCACGGATCACGGAGTAGAACTCCAGATCTTCGTTCACCTTCTGTTTGCGGCGGATACCGGCCGTATCGATCAGGATAAAGTCTTTCTGGTACATATTGTACCGGGTATGAATAGTATCGCGGGTAGTACCGGCGATATCAGAAACGATGTTACGGTCTGCACCCACGAGGGCATTGAGCAGGGAGGATTTGCCCACATTTGGCTGGCCGATGATGGCGATTTTCGGCACATCAGCTTCCAGGTTAGGATCTTCCATTTCATCCGTGATATGGGACACCACGTCGTCCAGCAGTTCACCGGTGCCGCTTCCGCTCATAGAAGAGAGGAAAAAAGTTCTCTCAAAGCCGAGGCTGTAGAACTCGTTGGCTTCCAGCTGACGCTGGGCGTTATCTACTTTATTAACCACCAGGTATACCGGTTTGGAAGTACGGCGCAGCAGTTTGGCCATGTCAGAATCGAGATCGGTGATACCGGTCGACACATCTGTCATGAAGATGAGCACGTTAGCCTCATCCATGGCCACTTTTGCCTGTTTGCGGATTTCCCGCTCAAAAACATCATCGCTATTGGTCACAAACCCACCGGTATCGATCACGTTGAAGGATTTGCCGTTCCAGTCTGCGATACCGTACTGACGGTCGCGGGTAACACCGCTCTGATCGTCCACGATGGCGCGGCGCTGTTCCAGCAAACGGTTGAACAACGTTGATTTGCCCACATTCGGGCGGCCCACTATAGCTACTGTAAATCCAGCCATTGTATTATTATGATTACTACTTTTTAAAATTACTGACTAGTACCCATATTCTTTCAGGTACAGGTCATTATCTCTCCATTTGCCGCGTACTTTCACATACAGTTCGAGGAACACCTTGCGTTCGATGAATTTCTCGATGTCCTGTCTGGCCAGTGTTCCCAACTCACGGATGGATTTGCCTTTCTCACCGAGGATGATGCCTTTCTGTGTTTCGCGAGTAACGATGATCTCTGCCGTTATTTTCGTCAGTGTTTCCTTTTCCTGGTACTGCGTAACGATGACCGTTGTATGATAAGGGATCTCTTCCTCAAACAGCTGGAAGATTTTCTCCCGGATCATTTCCGCCACGAGGAAGCGTGTAGACTTGTCCGTTAGTGTATCGTCCGGATAGAAGGCGTTGCCTTCAGGCAGCAGTGCTACTATCTCCTGCATCAGTTCCTTGATACCTTTTTTCTGCCTGGCAGAGATAGGTACCACCACTTTTGCTTTGCCCCATGCTTTGGCTTTCTCCAGCAGCGTGTCCATATCCTCTTTGGAGAGGTTGTCCATTTTGTTGAGGATGAGGATGGCCGGTACTTTGAGGCGCAGGGAATCGAACAGTTCGAGGTTCTCTTCCAGCGAGTCTTTCGCGTCCATGATCAGCAGGGCCACGTCTGCATCTTCCAGGGCGGATTTTACCGCACCCATCATTTTCTCGTGCAGTTTGTATTTCGGGTCAATGATACCCGGGGTATCCGAGAATACGATCTGATAACCGGGCTCGGTGATGACACCGGTGATACGGTGCCTGGTGGTTTGCACTTTAGGGGATATAATAGCGAGCTTTTCGCCGATGATGGCGTTGAGCAAGGTACTTTTCCCCGCGTTGGGCTTACCGAATATGTTTACAAAACCTGCTTTGTGCATGACTATCTAATAAAGGCTGTGCTGCTTTTTCTCTAACTCAAACTTACGGAAATAAAAAAAGCCGAATTTCTTCGGCTCTTTTTGGTCTCTTAACCAGCGCTGATGCGCTTTTTTTGTAGCGAGGAGCGGATTCGAACCACTGACCTTCGGGTTATGAGCCCGACGAGCTACCTCTGCTCTACCTCGCAATGAGGGTGCAAAGATAGTATTATTTTCATTCGCACCAAATCTTTTTTCAAAGAAAGTCAAAAAGCCAACCATAACTGGTTGGCTTTCATATTGGAATGCATGTCTTTTTTAGAAGGGCAGATCATCGGCGGGTTGTTCCTCCACCAGTTCCTGTTCCGGAACGGCCGGGACCTCTACCGGAGCGGGACGGCGTTTCTCGTCATCCTTACGGCTGAGCAGCTGCATGTGGTACACCCGGAGCCTTACAGCCGCCGCGGGCTGGTCGGACTTGGTAATATACCCTTCCATCCGAGGGCCGCCTTCCACGTACACCAGCGTTCCCTGGTGCAGGTGCGCTGCCATCGTTTCCCGGTCCCATAAGGAGCAGTCCACCCAGGTGGTACGTTCTTCCAGTACCCCTTCACGGTTCCGGAAACGCTCATTAACGGCCACCGGAAAATTGAGCACCACGTTGCCGTTCACTTCTTTCCTGACAACATCCCGGCCCAGGTAGCCGATAAACTGAAGTTTCATCATCTCATAAAGATTTAATGGTTAAAAATTAAATACAAGATGATTGAGAGAAGTGTAAAAGGAAATTAAGCAATTTTTTGTTTCACACAAAGCCCGGCAAGAAAGCAAAGCCACAAAAGATGTTTTTTTGTTCTACCTTTGTTGCTTCGCAAGGATATCAACCGTTCCCTTACGATTTATGGGGTGCCTTACTTTTCAGGCTGAGATCACACCCACGGAACCTGGACCAGGTAATGCTGGTTAGGAATTTAAAAAACGAAAACAGACATACTAGAAATGAAACAGCTGATGTTGCTGGTGCTGCTGTCTATGGCAGGCACTTTACATGCACAATCCCTGGTTACTGGTACCGTTACCAGCAAAACCAACGGTAAGCCACTGGAAGGCGTTACCATATCTGTGAATCAAACCGGCGCCTTAACAGACCGGCAGGGGCACTTCTCTATTCATCTCCCTAAAAAAGGAAATTATACGCTACAGGCCAGCTATATCGGCTACAAATCGTACACCACAGCAATACAGTCCACCAACAATACACAGGTGGCCAACATCATCCTCGAAGAAACCGGTCTCCTGGTGAAACCGGTAGAGATCAGCAGTCTCCGTGCGGGTAAAAACGCGCCGTTCGTCAACAGCACGCTCACTGCCGCCGATATCAAAAAAGGCAATCTCGGCCAGGACCTGCCACAGCTGCTCGATCAGCAGCCCGGCGTAGTCACCAGTTCAGACGCAGGTACCGGTATCGGCTATACGGGCATGCGCGTACGCGGCTCCGATATCACCCGCATCAACGTGACCGTCAACGGTATTCCCATCAACGACGCGGAATCACAAGGCACCTTCTTCGTGAACATGCCCGACTTCGCCTCTTCTGTCAGCAGCATCGAACTGCAACGCGGCGTAGGCACGTCCACCAACGGCGCCGCCGCTTTCGGCGCCACGCTTAACCTCAGCACCAACGAATACCGCGAGAAAGCCTATGGTGAAATCAGCAGCAGCTACGGTTCGTTCAACAGCTGGAAAAACACCGTCAAAGCCGGTTCCGGCCTCATCAACGACCACTTCACCATCGACGCACGCCTGTCTAAAATCACTTCCGACGGATATATAGACCGCGCCACCTCCGACCTGCGCTCCTTCTATACCTCCGCAGCTTACATCTCGCGGAAAACAGCCATCCGCCTCAACGTTTTCTCCGGCAAGGAAAAAACCTACCAAGCCTGGAACGGCGTGCCCGAAGCACTGCTCAACACAAACCGTACCTACAACTCCGCCGGCACTAAAAAGCCAGGCACACCATACGACAACGAAACAGATAACTACCAACAGGACCACTACCAGCTATTCCTCAACCAGGAAATCAACTCCAGCCTTAACTTCAACGTAGCCCTCCACCTTACCCGCGGCCGTGGCTACTACGAACAATATAGAAACAACAGCATCCTCAAAGACTATGGCCTGCCACCTTACGAAGTCAACGGCGTGAAAATAGAAAGCACTGACCTGGTACGCCAACTGTGGCTCGACAACTACTTCTACGGCAGCGTTTTCTCCGTGAACCGTACCGGCAACAAATTCAACTGGAGCCTCGGCGGCGGCTGGAACCGCTACACCGGAGACCACTATGGCAAAGTGATCTGGGCTAAAGCCGGTATCGATAAAGACCACGAATACTATCGCTATCCCGCTGACAAAAATGATCTCAACGTTTACTGGAAAGGAGAATACAAAATCACCGAAGCACTGCGTGCCTTTGCCGAACTGCAATACCGCAACATCGCATATAACATGGACGGTTTCGAAGCCGCACCCACCTATATGCCGCACGTGAACTACAACTTCTTCAATCCCAAAGCCGGTATATCCTATTATCTCACGCCGCTCAGCCGTGTGTTCGCCTCCATCGCTATCGCGCACAAAGAGCCTAACCGTGTGGACTTCGAATCCAACTACGGCGTAGCCGAGCCCAAACCGGAAATACTCCGCGACGTGGAAGCCGGTTACTCCTGGAGCAACAATACCGTTTCCATGCAAGCCAATGTGTACTACATGAACTACAAAAACCAATTGGTGCAAACCGGTATGCTCACCGACGTAGGCGCCTACGTACGCACCAATATTCCTAAGAGTTATCGTGCAGGCGTAGAAGTGAGTGGCAACGTAAAGCTGAGCAATACCTTCACTGTCGGCGCCAATGCCGCCTTCAGCCAGAATAAAGTGCTGGACTACAACGCCGTTTCCTATGACAGCAACGGCGTTGTCCACACCCAAACCTACAATAAAACAGATATCTCCTTCTCCCCTTCTTTCGTAGGCGGCTATACGCTGACTGCCCGTCCGCTGAAAGGACTGACCGTTGACCTGATCGGTAAATACGTGAGCCGTCAGTATATGGACAACACGTCCAGCAAAACAGCGAGTCTGAACCCTTATTATGTGAACAACCTGCGCTTCAACTACGTAGTGCCGCAGCCGTTATTCCGGGAGCTGGGCGTGCAGTTGCTGCTCAACAATATCTTTGATGCGAAATATGAGCCGAATGGCAGTACTTATAACAGCTATGACCTGAAACAGAACAGGGTGGTGTATGATAATTACTATTATCCCATGGCAGGGTTTAATTTCTTTGTGGGGGTGAATGTAGGGTTTTAACTCTTTATAAAATGTAAAAAGGCCAGCTTGTGGACAAGCTGGCCTTTTTACATTTTACATTAGCAGGATAAATCGCTATACCATTTACCTATTAATTTGATAAATCTTTCGGTTCTGCTTCTTTCACTCTAATTTTATCGCTTTCTCTGACTGGTACAATAGACATTATTTGTCTATCATCATAAACATTGTAAGTAAGTTCAATATCTTTATTCGAAAACATGTATTTAATATTAACTTTTTTTCCATTCCTAGTAATTTTTCTTAGTCTCCACCCCTCTCCCCAATAAAATTTAACATTTACGGGAAGTAGCTTGACAATCTCATCAACTTGTATAGAGTGGCCGCTTTGCAATACATTTTTTGTTATTCTCTGATCAATCGCTAGCTCTTTTATATATTCAAGCTGTTTTACGTTTTTATCAATTCTGTATCCATTCACATGATCTCTACTTAGAAACCTGGCATCGACAGTATCTGTCCAGGGAAAAAATAATGCCTCTTCATTTTCATAATAAAAAACAATGTATCCTTTTTGATTTCGGATTACATCTTTTTGAGGAACCAGCAATGCCTTGTTGCAGGACATCAATGCAAACAGAAGAATTATATAGACTTTCATAAATAGCTTTATTCTACAAAATGGTTCAAAATAAAGTTGTTGCCTTGTTGTTGCTGTCTAACTCTAATATCCTTCATCCAACTATTCCAATGTGTTTGATGTATAATTGGAGTGGAAGATTTTGAATTGTTCATCATGTCATTGGGCCCGACTATTCTTTGTGCCGCCGCACTTTTATACCAATCTTTTAATCCAAATAAATGCATTACCTCATGAAAGGCTGTATGCGGAGATCCATAATAGCGACCAGCAGCCGTATGTGAGTTTCCCATTCTTAGTTTATAATCAGTTAACGATTCCATACCTATCCTATCCCACTTTCCAGTTTCAGGATTCTTTTCTTTAGCATATATTTCTTTAGTATATCCTCCTGATGCTGACTGGTATTCATTATCTTCCAATCTTATTAAATTATCTCCATTACGAGTGCCTTCATTTTCCACTCGTTTGATATCTTCATCTGAAGCCATTGCATATTTAAAATCCAAATTAATATTGGTTGTAGTGCCATCCTCATTCTTCACGCTGCCGGTGGAAGCCTTCAATAATATTTGTAGCATACATTATTCGGCGGATGTCATGTTGTACTGAATCCTCCAAACCGCGATTCTGTAAGTCTGTCAACACCTGTAGCCAGAATTTAGCAATTTCATTCTCTCCCACATACATAGCCCTCTCGATTGAGGCCAATAATGCAGTAAACCGCACACGTGACGCCCCGCCCCTCATGACGAACTTTGTAGTATATCGCATCCAGCCAGACGAACGGGTAAACCCGTTCTAACGGACGACTGCGCCACTCCTGTATCAAAGGCAAGATTCTACCTGTAACGCGGCTTATAGTGGCTGTAGAAGCCGCCAGTCCATATATATATCCATCAGGTGCCCCCCGATATCGCTGTAACTGGCGCCACGGGCATACAGAGAAACAATCTGTCGATCCAGATCTACCCCAGGGTTTTATGACGTTTGGGTATAATTTCCGGATCGAACGTTCCATTACGATCACGTGGTGGATTAAATATCTACCGACCCTATGGCCGTTTTTACCTGTTTACGCCCTTTACCGTTCTTCCGGTTGGCATCTCCCTCATCTTCAATATGCGCTTCCAACTCACCATCCAGGGCTCCTTCAAGAAACTCTTTTAACAACGGCGTTAACACGCCATCCTTACCTAAAAGCGTATCTCCATTCTTCAAATGGTTAGCCGCTTGCTTCTTGAAGGCTTCGAAATCAAAGTTTTGCTTTTCCATATTGTGATATCAGTTTAAAGTTAAAAAACTTTTTACTGACACACTTTATGTAATAGTCTCGGCAGCTTCGCGCTGTTACAAAATCAAAAGGCGCCTTCCAGTCGGAAGACGCCCTCATGAAGCTCTTATTCCTTATCCAGGAGAATATATGTACCAAGTGGAACAAGCCAGTACACAACTGGAATCAGACATTGGCGCAATTATCAATTATATTTAGTGATCGATTGAAACTTAATCTTTAATCACTGTGACACACTTTATGTAATACTACCGTCATAAAGGTGTAAACAGAATTTCTTTCATAATAATTCCCTAACATAAATCATCCAAAATAAATACATTATCACCACAACAAAGCCAACGATAAGCAACTGCCTTTTAATACTTCCATAAAGGCCTATCCTCGCCGAGATTTTTCATCATCATTCTAAAACTGGCGTCATAAGAGAGCTTGAAAGGGATCCCTACATACCTATCTCTAAATCTATCCTCCATAGTTTCTCAAAAACTACTGACAAGCACGTAGGAGACGTTTAATACCGCGAGCAGAACCCTCTTTTTTTATTACAAGCTGTTTATTGAAATGATGAACAACCTGAGAGTTCCTTCCTCTTATATTTCTCATACCACTTATGCCACCTATCCAAATCTCCTTTTTTACAGGTTAGCCGACCAAAATAGTTGCCATCTGTAGTTGCATCTATACCAGTAACCTTTTCCATGAATTTAACAGATGCAGGACAGAAGATTATTTCTCCTTCTGTTTCATTTGCAATAGAATCTAACACATGGAAATGATATTCAATCAGTTTCAAACCATTTCGATCTATTTTCTGCGCACTGCCTGTTGCCGCATAAAATATTAACCAACAAACAAAAAGAATATTTTTCATATATTATTTGAATAGGAAGGTTTATTTTTTCTTAGTTGTTGAATTACCTGTCACATTATTCTTATTCAAATCAAGACTTATAATATAGGTCACCCCTTTCTTTGTAAACTCTTGTTCGAGACGACCATTTAATTTTCCATCTTTGCCCACCTGTACGGTCGACGACTTAAGAACATTGTCGTTTCGTGAATATTCTCCTATTCGATTCTCTGCCGCGATTCCTTCAGCATGGGCATCATTAAAACCTTTTTTATCTATCTGTTTCGCTTTCTGTTCTTGTAGTTCATGTCCAAGTAAACTTTGTGGAGTTAAAATTGAATTCCCCTCGGTAGCAGCCTTTACATCAGCCATGTCTATCGTTTCAAGATCATAACTTCCAACAGCAACAAGTTCCTCTCCAGATGTAACACCCACTTTAACAGTCCCTTCTACAGTAATTATTCCACTCAACACATCATAAAACGCCTGCTGCTCGCTTGTCATATTGCCTTTCTTAGCAGTCGCCTCCAACGTTAACCGTCCATTTGTACCTTGTTTCATTGTATAGAATCCTCCTAATCCACTATTAACAGTTTGATTAAATTCGGCCAAAGCATCTTTAGAGCCAATAACTTCCAGAGAATCGCCATTCACATCAATAAACCTAATAGGATTATTGGCACAATATTGATAAGGTGTAAGCATATTGTATTTTTCGGTGTATCTATCTTGTACCCCAAAACGGCCTATCTGCGCATCATACATCCTCGCACCATAATCATACCATTCCAGCCCACTCCCACTTCCAAATTCCTTACTCTGCAACTCCTTCCCGTTGTATTTCATCTTATTCTCCGGATACCTCGTTCCCACCAAAGCATTTGAAGAAATCCCTGCCATTGTCAACCCAAATGGATAATAATGCGTCTCTTCTACCACTGGCCCACCGTTATGCGCTACCATCAAGTTATCAAAGAATACCTCCTGTGTACTTTCATTGCTGGTATAAACATACAAAAATCCACTCTTTTTCATGACCATCTTGTCCTGAGAGAGCGTCTGCAGCTGATCTGGTTCGGCTTTCACTTGCTTTACTCCACTATTTTCCTCTACCATTTTGAATTCATCATCAAACAGCACATAGTTCAGGTATGCCTTTGGCTTCCCCTGTTGTTGATCAGGATTTTTTTCTTTCAGCTGACGATATTCGTTATTATAAAAATTGGTATTAAACGGTGTAATGTCCACAGGTGCCGAACTTCCGTGTGTAGCATCTGCGGAAATGTCACCACTAAATGCCGCTATGAGGTCAGCCACCATATTTTCCGCAGGTACGGCTGTGTTGTTTTTATTTGCCGGACCAGTGGATTTATAGAATGCCTTGCTGCTAACCTGAATGGTATCTCCGGCCATTACCCGTAGCACCAGCGACGGCCCGATCTTCTTACCAGTACCCGCTGCTGTTAACTTGGCTACAGATTCATTTTTACCGGCGCTTTCATCTGCAGGATATCCTACTGGTTTATTACTCCGGGTGTTGTCAATATTGCTAAACAACAGGTTTTCCTTAACGGCAATCGGTGTCTCCATCGTAGCTGTATACAAAGCAGCATTCGGTCGGTCGGTCAGCACCAGCCGGGTGTTACCCTGATGATCTTTCACAAAATAGTCATATGCAAAATCAAGCGCCTGACCGGTTTGATAAACAGGCCTTATCCGTCCTTCTTCATGCCCTAGAAAACGAAGACTGTCATTTTCATATACAAAACCTACCAGATAGTCAATGGTGGTTATCTTCTTGGCGCCTCCTGTATTATCAGTAATAATTTTGCGAACTTTGTTACCAATTGCATCGTATACAAATTGAATATTTCCTTTTCCAGTAATGGTGATCAGCTCCGGTAAGTTAAGGTGGTTATAACTAATGGAAGTAATCTGTTTATTCTCATCTTTAATAAGGTTACCAGCACCATCGTAATTATAGTCAACACCATCAGCCTGACTGTCAGTAAAATCGCCCAGACCGGTATTCGCCAATCCGGCATCAGACACAGACTTCAGCTGATTACTGTTGTCATTATAACGATAACTTAGTTTATCCACATCAGCACGCGCATTATTAATTACCCCGCGATGATTCATACTCAGCAGGTTGCCATTAGCATCATAGGTAATATTATTTGTTGTGAAATCCACCTCATTATTCGACCAATTGCCGGTTTTGATTTGAGAGAAAGCACCGCTCGTCAGACGATTGCCCAGATCGTAAGTATATCCATAAGCCCGCTGGGTAGTATCATTCCAACCTTTCCAGCGTATACCTGCAATATTGCCGTTGAATACATGATTGGCAAATCCATAGTCATAGTTCAGCTCCTGGCCGAAATGCGCTCCACCAGTACCATTATTCACATATTCCTTGCTGATATTACGCAGCCAACCCCGAAGATTATAGTCATAAGTCTGTTTTTCCAGTGGTATTCCATTAACGACAATACCCAGCTCTTTCGCCGCCAGCTGACCGATCTCGTCGTAAGAGTTACGGGCTACCGTCCGCACCGTACCGGTATCATTCAGTTGTTTATTAATTTCTTTTAATAGTCCTTGTTCATTATACAGCATAGCAGTCAATACTGTTATCTGAGGAGTCAAGCCACTCCGGTTGTTTTTATGGACCTGATAGGAACTCACCACTTTCCCGTTAAAATCATAACGGCTGGTCGCCACATCTGTCCCGCCAACAGCATTGTCTGCTATTACTTGACTGACTCTTCCCTTATTATCATAATGAGTAGTCAATGTTAACCAGGTGTCGGTACCCAAAATACGAGTGCGCGTTCCCGTTACCAGTCCTTTGGTAAGACCACTGGCACTCACCGGTTCTGCATACAGGTTCCCACCAGTAGTCGGTTTATCGAAATACTTGCCTACTGCCGCCTGCGCCCCGGAGAAACTATAATCATCATAAAAAGTAAATGTCAATGGTGTAAGAGTACCATTGCTAAAGATGTCTGGTAGTGGGTTGCTAACCAGTACGTTGGCGTTTCCATTAGTCAGAAAAGGGTTAATAGCTACTTCAACATCGGCACCCACACCGGTATCAAAACCACCATCCAGCGTTACACTATTGGTAGCCTGATAAAGGGGGTGAGGCGCATCATGGAAAGCCACCACCAGATCCGCAATACCAGGGAAGGTATAGCCGCTGGTACCACTGTTATTGGTAGCTCCGTTCAACAGTGCCTGAAGCCCCTCTCTGGATATCTCCCTGCTGTACAGTGCTGTTTCCACCGGCCGGTTCAACTTGTCATAAAATGTAGCATGCCACTGGTTTTGCGCCCGCTGATTAGAATCTCTGGCAAATACCAACCGGTCCCGCACATCATACACCATTTCCACAACACCAGCACCGGGTACTTTCTTGGTGATCATCCGTTTTCTTGCATCATAAGTGTACTGAAAACAAAGACCATCGGCAATAGCGGCTGTGTTCCAGCTTCCCGTTATCTTTTCCACACCCAGCGGAGGAATAACAAAACGAAGATTGTTCAGGTCATCATAAATATAATAAGTACACAACCAATTCATATGTGCGGTACCAGCAGCAGTTGACATCCGTACTTTTTTGAGTACAACCTGTCCTGATTTATCTTTATATTCCACTACTTGTCCCCCATCTTCATCTACGGTAACATTTACAAGTAATTGACCTGCTCCATAAATCCCCGGGCTCACCGGCAAACCGGTAGCACCCATATTCCAGATCCGTACTGAGTCTTGTGTTGTATTAACCAGATACTGATGATTTACCGGCCGTGTTGCCCAACTATTACCGGGAGCGTAAGTTTTTAAAACCCTGCTTAAAGGGGAAGCTTCAAATTCCGTCTGGCTGTAGAATATTTTTTCATTGGGATAATTGCCGGAATTCTGATAAAACTGTTGCTGATCACTGAAAGGAGATGTTTTAAACTTACCATCACCGGCGTCATGCTTGTAGGGCAGGTATTTATACTGTTCACGGCCAAAAGCATCATAGATCATCGGGGTAACAATATCTTTCCCTTTATCACTCATTCCTTTGGCCACCGTTTGCAAGGGACGCCCCAGACCATCAAAGTATTGCGTCATCTGTTTCACCTCCGCTACCTGCCCATTTGCACTAACGGCCGTAGGATCTGTCAGTGGCACAGACGGTTCCCAGGTGCGGACATAATTAACAACAGTTGTGGTATAGGCAGGAGGTAAACTTACCGGCGTCACTGTAGGCAGAGGAGGCCCTCCGGGTTGTTGGCCTGATACCGATTTTCCTGGCAGCAAAAAAATAACAGCTAATAAGACCGGGCATAAACTGGAAAAGACAACTCGTTTATTTTCTCTCATAGGTTCATTTTAGGTAACAACGGGGACTTTCCAACAGGGATAACGCCGTCTGCAACAGGATATAACGAGTTTGTTTATACAGAATACAGCAGGCTAACCAGGGAATCACACCCGTAAATATAGGCAATTAACGTTATAGTATATACGGTACTACTGCCTTAAACTCGATATTATCAGTGTCTGCGCTACAAAGACGCACATCACATTCTTATCAAGATAAAACTACATCCAGCGAGACATCAACAGTTTAAAGGTTCTATTGGGATTATACGAGACTGCTTGGTTATCCCCTTTTTCACCTCATTTAAATCAAACTAGTGTTGGTTTAGTATCTCCTCTATTGTCTTCTTCATCATATACGTCCTGCCTTCGTTATCCAATAACCCGTAACCATTACAGCTGATATTTATTATTTTATTGTCCTTGTATTTTATAAGAAGGATATGTGTCGAGTAAAAAGTTACCGCCTCATGCCTGCAATTATTCAGCTCCCTGATTATTCTCTTAATAGTCCCCTCATCAATCTTCACCAATCTGTATTAACGTACCAGTTACCCTTCACTTTCTTATAATAACTCCTATCATATTCAGGGATGTCCATCACGTTGGAAACCTTTATCAGGTCAGGGCGGTCATGCTTTATCCAAACGCGTACGTTGCACACACTATCTACATCCAGACCCGATATGTGATATTTCATAAATTCCAATGCCAGCTGCTGTTTCAGTATACTGTCTGGATTACGGACATCATGCATCATATGAGTGCTGGTACCAACAATTTTCCCCGATTCACCATTTACTTTCACCAGATACGGACCATCATCCCGTTCATCATAGACAAACAATATCGATGCATACTTATCAACATCAAAATCCCTGTTCAGAATATACTTATTTCGGAACGGTGAAAAATCCTCCTTTGCATACTTTTCCAGAAAAGCGTTACAGGCTGAGCGATAACATCGGATACAAGTATGACAAGTGAAAAGATGCTTAATAAATAAACAATTCTCATATGGGAAATATTTACTTCTATAAAACACCTACTCTTATACAATCAACTCCATAACTGCTGTTATCAAGGAGTGGGTCCACACTATCCAAATCTGCCAATTTATTATATTGTTTCAAAAAATCATCTGCCTGTTCTTCATTATCTAATAGCCCAAAACTATTAAGCGCTATCACTTTCAATAAACTCATCTGCCTGTTCTCGAAGATAGCATGCCTTATTAATGACCATCCTCCGAGAAGGACAATATCATAACCCAACCATGTTATTGTCTGCACCGTCGCTATTCCGTGCCCTTTAATCTGATTCAATTTATTTGACGCAATCACCAAAATTTCGTTCTTAAGCGTCATTTCTTCATCCAACGACATCAACACCACTGCTTCATCATATTTTTTCAGGACTTTTATCCCGGTTAAATCTTGTTCTGAAGCTTCCAGATCGGTATATACGTTTAAAAGGTTTTCAGGAATTGCAGATTGCTTAAACCGACTTTCGACATCTATCCAGTTTAATCTGTCTATACCATGATAATATTTATCTTCTATCCGGAGCAATGAGTTTCTCCCGATAATAACATCGCTAAAATCATACATTGGCTTTCTTGCAATAACATAACCGGTGATCATGTGTATAAGGCATTTCGTCTATCATAAACGGGCAGCATCCATCTCCTGTAACAAATATCCTTCAACTTCCCCTCCCAAAACAAAATTCTGATCATCTTCCGAGATAACCTCCGCTTCTTCAGATGGATCTAAACACAGGTAAAAGTAATCCTTACGCTTAAAGAACGTATATCTCTCCACATAATAAAAATAGTTCTTCTTACAATGGTAAAAAGAAAACTCCTCAATTTCCTTAAAAGAAATCCGGATTAGGTTATGCCCATCGGCATAAACCAACTTAAAATACAAATCTATACATACCTCCGAATGAGTATCATGATGGATATCTATTCTGTACATCTCGGCGCTGAGCAGATTAACTTTTTCTGAAAAATAATCTATCAGGATTTCATTCCTACCGATGAATTCTTCACCATACTGTGTTAACATATCAGTTACTCTTTTTCTTCTTTCTTAATTCATCCAAACGTCCTTTCAGCAAGTCCGCAAAAGACCTTTCTAACCATTCAATCCTGTAATAAATCAACTCACCCATTATACTTCATTAATGATATTCACCCCGATAAATTGAGATCTGAATACTGATGCCCAACTCCGCAGCCAAACCGATTAGCTCAACTGGCAGGAATATTTGTTGCGAAAATTGGTCTTCTGAGGATTCAATCCCAAAGTCCAGACTGACCTGGTCGATACCTTTAGTTTCTTTGATCTGTAAAAGCTGTTCACGGTGCATTTGAAAATACACTATAGTATCCTTTACCTGCGTGTCGAAATCACCAAATTCGGCTCTACTCGTTTCGATAGTCAGAAAGGTATAGGGTAATTTTTCTCCATTAGGCCTTAACGGAGAACGAGGCTCCCCCTTACTCCCAGTCTTTACCACCAGCAACTCTGTCCCACTTAAAAAAGAAGAGATATCAAAGTCCTTTCCTGTTATTCTTAAATTACAAGGCATACCATCATTATTAAAAATCATCCAAACAGATAATATGTATCTTCTGCAATTCAATCCTCCTCAATTGGCAGATGGATCCGATCTAATACCAGGGCCTTAAATTCTGCTTTCCTACCCTTATTCTCAGTCCTACCAAAATCTCTGTTAATTTCTTTCCAATTGCCTACCTCTTCCCTTTTCTTTACCTCTACAAAAGCAAAGTCTGTGTATGCAACATCTATACTCTCTCTGACCCATGTTAAAATTATTTCATCCCTTTTCTTATTATAGAAATAAATGTAATACCAATAGCCTAAAGAATCATGGTGGCCATCATCAAATCTATATACTTCGGGAACTACTAAAGAACTATCATTTGTTTTCAACAACTCAAGCATATCTATCAATGAATCCTTGCTAATTTTGTATTTGTATATTTCCGCGTAAGGGTAACTACCTGCGGAAAACATATTACATGCAGAAACAAAACAAATAACTATAAATGCTACGGCTGCAATTTTTTTCATAAGTTAATAATTTAACTCTTTCGTTTAAGCGCATCGTAAAGGCCCGGGCTTACCCATTTGTACAAGAGCTTTGGTGTCGCTGCAGCTCCCAACAAAAGCATACCCTCCTGCTGGTTGCAGCCGGTAGCCGTCTGACAGCTCCACCCTGAAATTAAAAAACCCTCTCCGCCTAATCACGAAGAGGGTCAATATTTTCCTATCAAGACAACTTTAACTCGCCAGCAACTCCGCTATCGCCTTCTCCACCGCATCAAAAGGAAACCCTTTGATCACGCTGTCCATCTGGTCTGCAATCTGCGCGGTGCACAGGTTACCGATACTACCGGCATGGGTATGTTTCACTTCTTTGGACGGAGCAAAAGTACCATGCTCGATATCCATACCCACTTGTTTGTACGCTTCGCGGAACGGCGTGCCTTGCAGCACCAGGTTATTCACCACTTCCACGCTGAACAGGTACTGGTACTTGTCATCATCAAGGATGTCCTCTTTGATGCGAATATTCTCCAGCATAAGGCGACTCATATCAGTACAGTCACGCAGTGTCTGGAAGGCGGGGAACAGGTTCTCTTTCAGCAGCTGCAGATCGCGGTGGTAACCGGAAGGCAGATTGGTGATCATCATGGCGATTTCGTTGGGCAATGCCTGCAACTTATTACCATGAGAGCGGATCAGTTCCCACACGTCGGGGTTCTTTTTATGCGGCATGATACTGGAACCGGTCGTCAGTTCATCCGGGAAACTGATAAAGCCGAAATTCTGGTTCATGAACATACACGCGTCCATAGCCATTTTAGCGATGGTGGCAGCGATGCCAGCCAACGCAAAGGCAACGATTTTTTCGGTTTTACCACGGCCCATCTGGGCATATACCACGTTGTAATTAAGCGCGTCAAATCCGAGCAAACGGGTGGTCATCTCACGGTCAAGGGGGAACGAAGAACCGTAACCAGCAGCGGAGCCGAGGGGGTTTTTATTCACCACCTTGTAAGCGCCCTGCAGCATGGTGAGGTCATCGACCAGGCTTTCTGCATACGCGCCAAACCACAGCCCAAAAGAGGAAGGCATGGCTATCTGCAGGTGGGTATATCCCGGGATGAGATGATCTTTATATTGTTCGCTTTTCTGTTGCAACAGGTCGAACAGCGCTTTTACGGAAGACACCAGCGTTTGTAACTCGTGGCGGAGGAACAGCTTCAAATCCACCAGCACCTGGTCATTACGGGAACGACCGCTGTGTATCTTTTTACCAACTTCACCGAGGCGACGGGTCAGCAGCAGCTCTACCTGTGAGTGGATATCTTCCACACCATCTTCCAGCACAAAGTTACCTTCCTGGATATCCTGGTAGATCTTTTTCAGCTCCTGCTTCAGAATAGTCAGCTCATCAGCTTCCAGCAACCCGATGCTTTGCAGCATGGTGATGTGCGCCATAGAGCCCAGCACATCGAACGGCGCCAGGAAAGCATCCATTTCACGGTCTTTGCCGACGGTGAATTTCTCTACGGCATCCAACGATGCCTTGTCTTTTTGCCACAGTTTCATAAAAAATATTTTATCAACAAACGCGTAACGCGCTTTGCTCTCTTATAAACTTTGTGTGATTACTGGATCATTTCAAGGGTACGGATATAACTATCAATACCAGCCCTGATTTCTTCCAGGTAGATGAATTCATCTGCTGTATGGGAACGGGCGGAATCACCAGGCCCCATCTTCACGGAAGTCGCTGGTATCAGCGCCTGATCGGAAGTGGTGGGTGAACCATACCATGTTTTACCCAGCGTAATGCCCGCCTGTACAAACGGATGCTCCATCGGTATGAAGGAAGGCCGCATCCGCATGGAACGGGGCTTCACTTCACATTGTACATTCGCACGGATGATCTCGAGCAACTCTTCCAGGGTATACTGGTCGGTAGCCCGTACATCTACAACGAAGCTGCAATCCGCCGGTACGACGTTGTGCGCCTTATTGGACGTATTGATAACGGTGACACTCATTTTCACGGGACCTAAAGTCTCTGATACTTTAGGGTAACGGAAATCGCGGAACCAGGTAATATCCGGCAGTGCTTTGTAAAGCGCATTCTCTCCTTCTTCACGGGCAGCATGACCAGCCTTGCCGTAAACCGTACAATCCAGCACCATCAGCCCTTTTTCGGCGATAGCCAGCTGTGTCAGCGTAGGCTCTCCCACTACTGCAAAATCGATGACAGGCAGTTTGTCGAGGATGCTTTCAATACCATTAGCGCCGCTGATCTCTTCTTCTGCGGTAGCTGCCAGCACAAAATTGTATCCCAGGTCTGTGCGGTGGTAGAAATGCAGAAAGGTAACGATCAGGCTGACGAGACAGCCGCCGGCGTCGTTACTGCCCAAACCAAACAGTTTACCGTCTTCCACATCCGGACTGAAAGGGTCGCGGGTATATTGCGGATTAGGCTTCACCGTATCATGATGGGAATTCAGCAGGATATTGCGTTTGGCAGGGTCAAAGTGTTTATTGACAGCCCACACGTTGTTGAGGTGCCGTTCGTGCGGTATGTCCATGGCGGTCAGGAAGTCACTGATCACCTGGGCGGTACCGTCTTCCTCCCGGCTTAAAGAAGGCGTGGCTATGAGCTGTTTTAACAGCGCCACAGCCACGTCATATAATTTTTCGTTCCACATAGACTAGCATATTAAAGTGCCGGCCACCTTGTCGGTGGTGTTGCTCAGCACATCGTCGGCGTGTCCTATCAGCACTTCCTTCACGCCGTTGTCTATAGCGGAGAAGGCGTTCTGTAACTTAGGCAGGATGCCGTCTGTCAATACCTTTTCGTCGAGCAGCTGCTGGTAGATTTCTTTGTTGATCAGGTTGATCACTGCATTGTCGTCCTGCGGGTCACGCAGCACGCCTTTTTTCTCGAAGCAGTAGATCAGCCTTACCTGATAGCTGGCAGACAAAGCAATGGCCAGCGAAGCGGCAATAGTGTCTGCATTGGTGTTCAGTATCTGGCCTTTACCATCGTGGGTCAGCGGGGCAAACACCGGGGTGATGCCTGCTTCCAGCAATGCTTTGAGGGCAGCTGTCTGTACCATCTCGGGTTTTACATCGCCTACAAAACCGTAGTCGATCTCTTTTACCGGTCTTTTGGTAGCAGGAATAATATTGGCGTCTGCGCCGGTAAGTCCGATGGCATTACATTGCGCAGCCTGCAGTTTGGCTACCAGCTGTTTGTTCACCAGTCCGCCATATACCATGGTCACCACGTCGATGGTGGCAGCATCAGTAATGCGGCGGCCATCTACATACTTGGACTCGATGCCCAGCTGGTCACCGATACGGGTAGCGATTTTACCACCACCGTGTATCAATATTTTTTTACCGGGTATTGTTGCAAACTTTTCTAAGAAAGCCTGCAACAATACCGGGTTATCGATAACGTTTCCGCCTACTTTGATAATAAACAGATCAATCATGATTATCCTTTCAATATTTCACTTAATACCGCCTGTGCAGCCCATACACGGTTGCCCGCTTCAGGGATCACGATAGATTGAGGCCCGTCCAGTACTTCGTCTGCAATCACCACATTTCTTCTCACCGGCAGACAGTGCATTACCTTGGCGGTATTGGTATGTTTGAGTTTATCATTGGTCACCATCCAGCTGGGGTCTGTGCAGGTGATCTTACCGTAATCCCTATACGAAGACCAGTTTTTCACATACACAAAGTCAGCGCCTTCCAGTGCCTTGTCCTGGTTGTGTTCTATGCTGGCGTTGCCGGAGAACTTCTCGTCCAGTTCATATCCTTCGGGATGAGCAATCACAAAATCCACTTCTCCCCAGGCATTCATCCACTGTGCGAAAGAGTTGGGAACGGCCTGTGGCAGCGCTTTTACGTGCGGCGCCCAGGTCATCACCACTTTCGGTTTGCGGGGCTGTTGCCAGTTTTCTTTGATGGTGATCACATCGGTCAGGCTCTGCAAAGGATGCAGGGTAGCGCTTTCCAGGCTCACCACCGGTACGCCGGCGTATTTAATGAACTGGTTGATATATTTCTCGGTATAATCTTCCTCTTTGTTTTTCAACCCCGGAAAGGTGCGGATAGCCAGTATGTCGAAGTATTGCCCCATCACGGCGGCAGCTTCTTTTACGTGTTCGGTGGTATTACCATTCATCACTACACCATCATTCATCTCCAGCGCCCAGCCCTCTTTGTCGATGTTGAACACTACGGCTTCCATACCCAGGTTTTTAGCAGCTACCTGTGTACTTAAGCGTGTTCGCAAACTGGGATTCAGGAAAATCATTCCCAATGTTTTATTTTTTCCCAATTCCTTATCGATGAAAGGATCTTTCTTGTAGTTCATGGCAATGTCCACCAACCGCGGGACACTGGGCACATCTGCCGTTGAAATAAACTGCTTCATTATTGCTATTTGACTTCTTTTCTAAACGCTTCCAAAAACTGATCTGCATGGGCTTTGGTCAATGCCAGGGAAGGCAGCAGCCGTATTACATTGGGCTTGGCTTCTCCGGTAAAGATTTTATGAACACCCAGCAGGTTCTTTCTTACATGGGCCAGTTCTTCCGGCATCTCGATACCGATCATCAGGCCACGGCCCCTTACTTCTTTTACCTGGGAGAACTTCTTCAGCTCTTCCATCAGGTACGCACCTACGTTGGCGGCGTTGTCGATCAGCTTTTCGCTTTCGATCACTTCCAGTACGGCGAGAGCTGCTGCACAGGCCAGGTGGTTACCACCAAAAGTGGTGCCCAGCATACCATGTACTGCTTTGAATTTGGGGGAGATGATAATGCCGCCTATCGGGAAACCATTACCCATGCCTTTTGCCATGGAATAGATATCAGCATCTATACCGGCGAAGTCGTGGGAGAAGAATTTACCGCTTCTGCCGTAACCACATTGTACGGAGTCAGCGATAAATACGGCGTTGTGCTCGTCGCACAGGCTCCGGATCTTCCGCAGGAATGACTCGCTGGCTACATTGATGCCACCTACGCCCTGGATACCTTCAATAATAACAGAAGATACCTCATGTTGTTTGAATGCAGCTTCCAGTGCAGCTTCATCTTCCCATGGCAGAAACACGATGTTGTCGGTTTCATTCACGGGCGCTACTATCTTCGGATTGTCGGTGGCTGCTACGGCGAGGGAAGTCCTTCCGTGGAAGGCTTTGCGGAAAGCGATCACTTTCTTTTTGCCATTGTAGAAAGAAGCCAGTTTCAGTGCGTTTTCGTTGGCTTCGGCGCCGGAGTTGCACAAAAACAGCTGATAGTCTGTTTTGCCGGAAACCTTGCCCAGCAAAGCGGCCAGCTCTTCCTGCAGCGGCATCTTCACAGAATTGGAATAGAAGCCTACTTTATGCAGCTGGTCTGTCAGTCTTTTTACGTAGTGCGGATTCGTATGACCAATAGAAATAACGGCGTGACCACCGTACAGGTCCAGGTATTCGGTGCCTTTATCGTCCCATACGTTGGAACCGGCAGCTTTATCTATGATGATGTCGTTTACTGGATAAACGTCGAAAAGTTTCATGATGTCAGGTAAAATTGAAAATGATAAAAACGGTTAGAACACGATGGACTTCAGTTTCAGTCCGGCCGTTTCATCCAGCCCGCACATAAGGTTCATGTTCTGTACAGCCTGACCGGAAGCGCCTTTTACCAGGTTATCTTCGATAGAGTGGATGATGAGTTTATCGCCCACTTTTTCGAGTTGCAGCAATACCTTGTTGGTATTCACTACCTGCTTCAGGTCGATCTGTTTTTCGCTTACATGCGTAAAAGGATGACCGGCATAGTAGTTTTTGTACAGCTGCACTGCTTCTTCCAGGGTCAGATCGCTTTGCAGGTAAGAGGTTACCCAGATGCCTCTGGGGAAATCACCACGTACCGGTACAAAGTTGACCGCTTCTGCGAAACCGGGTTGCAACTGTACCAGGCTTCGTCGTATTTCTTTCAGGTGCTGATGGCTCAGCACTTTGTAAGTGGAGATATTGTTAGCCCTCCAGGTAAAGTGGGAAGTGGCCTGCAGGCTCTGGCCGGCGCCGGTGGATCCGGTGATGCCGGTAGTGTGTACTTCTTTCAACAGACCGGCTTTGGCCAGCGGCAGAATGCCCAGCTGGATAGCGGTGGCAAAACAACCGGGATTGGCTACATTGTTAGCTTGTTTGATCTGCTCCCGCTGCAGTTCCGGCAGCCCGTACACAAATTCCCGTCCTTTAACGCTTTCGCCTAAACGAAAGTCCTGGCTCAGGTCTATTATTTTTATATGTGGAGCTATATCTGTTGCTTCCAGGAATTTTTTGGATTCCCCGTGCCCAAGGCAGAGGAACATCACATCAATATCGTTGCTCAGCTCGGCGGTGAAAGACCGTTCTGTTTCGCCCAACAAGTCTGCATGTACCGCGTACAACGGATTGCCTGCATTACTACGGCTATGCACAAACGAAATGGATACGTCCGGATGGTTCAGTAACAACCGGATCATTTCTCCGCCTGTATACCCTGCTCCTCCAACAATGCCTGCCCTTACCCTTTTATCATTTGCCATTTTTCGATGCTGATTTTAGAGAGAATTTTTAACCTGATGCCAGATCATTGTCTGATTACCAAAGATTTTACTGAAGCCTCTTACGTCTTCGCCGGACCAGCCGCTGTTCATTTCGCCGTACTTGCCGAATTTGCTGTTCATCAGGTCGTAAGGTGACTGGATACCGGTTACCTGGAAACGGTAAGGCATCAGGGTCACGAACACTTCACCGGAAACATTCTCCTGAGTGTGTTGCAGGAATGCTTCAATATCGCGCATCACCGGGTCCATGATCTGTCCTTCGTGCATCCAGTTGCCGTAAAACTGTGCCAGCTGGTCTTTCCAGGTCAGCTGCCATTTGGTGAGCACATGTTTTTCCAGTGCGTGGTGTGCTTTGATGATCACCATTGGCGCAGCGGCTTCGAAGCCTACACGGCCTTTGATACCAATGATGGTGTCGCCCACGTGGATATCGCGGCCAATAGCAAATGGCCCTGCGATCGTTTGCAGATATTGGATAGCTTCAGACGGGTGACCGAATTGCTGGTCATTCACACCAGTCAGTTCACCTTTCTCGAAAGTCAGTTTTACTTGTTCTTCACCCTGTTTGGTCAGCTGGGTAGGCCATGCTGCTTCCGGCAACATACCGTTGGAAGTCAGTGTTTCCTTACCGCCTACGGAAGTGCCCCACATACCTTTATTGATGGAGTACATGGCTTTCTCGAAGTTCACTTCCACGCCTTTGGAACGCAGGTAGTCAATTTCTGCTTCACGGCTCAGCTTCATGTCACGGATGGGGGTGATGATCTCCACACCAGGGATCATGATGTGAAACACCATGTCAAAACGCACCTGGTCGTTGCCTGCACCGGTGCTGCCATGTGCTACAGCGTCAGCACCTACTTCTTTCACATATTCCGCGATGGCCAGTGCCTGGCTCATACGCTCTGCGCTCACGCTCAGCGGGTAGGTATTGTTTTTCAATACGTTCCCGAAAATCAGGTATTTAATAACGCCGTCGTAGTAGGAACGAACCGCATTAACAGTCTTGTGACTTTTAACGCCCAGGTTGTAAGCGCGTTTCTCAATTTCCTGCAGCTCTTCTTCAGAGAAACCGCCGGTGTTGACGATTACGGAATGCACCTCATATCCTTTTTCTTCGGTCAGATATTTAACGCAATAGGAAGTATCAAGTCCTCCGCTAAATCCCAGTACTACTTTTTTCATTTTTACGACATCATTTATATTTTCAGAACTATATTTTCAGACAGTGTGTGGCAGACTTCAGAACAGGAAGAATTTTTTCCTGGTGCCGGTGGCGCCGCCTTCTTTTTTGCTGTTGAGCAAAACAAATCTTTTAAATCTTAACCAGCGTTCGTAGAGCTTTATGTTTCCTTTAAATCTTCGGCGTCTTTTCTCGTGGTGGATCTGACCGGCAGCGGTCACAGACAGCTGGTTCACTGGTTGCGCGGCAGCGGCCGCGGCTTCCTCTTTAGCTTTGGCATCAGCCATAGCACGCTCTTCTGCTTCTTTCAGCTTTTCCGCCGGATCGTACAGCATAGCTGTGCACAGGCAGTTCTTCCGCTGTTTGCTGGTGAGGATATCAAAGTTCACACAGCTGCGGCAGCCTTTCCAGAATTCTTCGTCATCAGTCAGTTCGGAATAGGTAACAGGCTCGTAACCCAGTTCAGAGTTGATCTTCATCACAGCGAGACCAGTAGTGAGGCCAAAGATTTTGGACTCAGGATACATTTCTCTTGACAGTTCAAAGATTTTGTGTTTGATGGACTTAGCCACGCCATGCCCACGGAAGGCAGGATTCACGATCAGCCCCGAGTTGGCTACAAATTTTCCATGGCCCCAGGCTTCTATATAACAAAAGCCTACCCAGTCGCCCGTTTCGGTTAACGCAATAACAGCCTTGCCCTCCTGCATTTTAAGCTCCACATAAGCCGGTGAACGTTTCGCAATACCGGTCCCACGCGCTTTTGCAGACGCCTCCATCTCATCAGTGATGGTTTTTGAATAGTGTATATCGTCAGGTGTGGCTACCCTAACGATGATATGCTGATTTTCCAACTTTTAAAATTGAAATCGTGAATCAATAAATAAATTGAAGTATTCCATTACGGAACATTCACCGGACATGGGGATATCCGGCGCGATAGCGGTTGTATGACAAGCGCTATCAAATCCTGGGTCGTCGGGAAAGGAATCTAAAGACATTGAACCCAACAGAATATACCCCTTTATTTAAAGCGGGATGATATGCAGAGATGTTGGTATGAGTTGCGGTTTTTTCCAACTTCAGTTCAGCGTTAAATTGTTATAAATATTGTCTTTAGTTTAGATTAACCGCAAAGTTATAATAATATCTTTTTAATCAATCGAATTTTTTTTGGGGAATACCGATTTTTTTCAAACCGTTAACAAAAAGGCGGCTGTGCCCAACTCGTCAGGAACCAGCCGCCTTATACTTTAGTTATTTATATACTATCTGGTGATAATTCCCAATTCGGCCACACTGGCCTGATTGTCTTTTTCAGCAGCCGGCGTAAGTGCCACCAACCGGACAAACCTGGCTTTCACCGGCGCAAAAGTAACGGTCTGCTGTACCGGGTTGTTTTTGATGTTGGCGAAACTACCGGTGGCTGCCGGTTGTCCCCAGCTCTTACCATCTGTGCTCGTATAGAAAGCATAACCATAGATCACGCCGCCGATGTGCTCATGGGTGGTAGGCGTGTAAGTAAACCCTTTCAGGGTCAGCGTTTCACCCAGATCTACATCCAGCTGGTGCGGGTACTGTGTCGCTTTTTTGTCAGATGCCCATACCGTAGCCGGATTGCCGTCGATAGCCCTGGCTGCTTCGGTAGCGGCCGGAGCCACTACCTGCCACTTGGCAGGCGCTACATCGAAGCTGGCTTTTACCTCCGGACTGGCAGCATTTGTTTTGCGCAGGAATGCCCGGGCTTTTACGTCACCTCCATGAGGCAGACTGATAACAGTCTGCGGCGTATACAGCGGAGACTGGAGCGTAGGCGCGGTACCATCGGTGGTGTAATGTATTTCCGGATCGGCTGAGGCAGCGGTGATGGTCACCTTGCCATCCTTAGCGCGATGAATCTCCGGTGTGGCCAGCATGCCGGGTGCTTCATACAGCTGCACCTCGCTGATTACCGGCGCCGCCTTGGCGTCTAATATATTAATATATACTTCGGTAGTGGTATAGTCTGGCAGGCGCAGGATACGCTTGTGCCCGATAGTGGTTTCCCGGGCGATCTCTTTCTTCACGCCGTTGTCCAGGATCTCTACGCTGAAGGCGCTCACGCGCTGCCCCAGCGCGATGTACTCCTGCAACACCACCCGGTTGAAAGTCACCGGCTTTTTAAATGCCAGCTTCACCGTCGTTTTGGTCACATTGTCCGGCGTAGCCCAGTAGGTAGCATTGGTACCATCTGTGAGATGAGACACTTTCACCTCCGGGTCATTTTTACGTGTATCCGTCGCCGTTACTACCGCATTTTTGGCGAGATTGTTTTTGAAAGATGCGTCCAACACACGGCGCAGCTCCATCAAACGGGTGGAATCATTCGGATGGATCAACCCTTCCCGGTCAATAGGCACATTCAGGATCAGGTTGCCATTGCGGCCTACGGAACCGTAATAGATATCCAGCAGGGTATTGACAGATTTCACCTTGTCATCTGTCTCCGGGCTGTAGAACCATCCCGGACGGATAGACACATCACATTCTGCAGGTATCCATTTTTCACCGCCTTCATTGCCTTCGTTGAGCGATTTGGTAGGAGGACCACCAGCACCGGGCGAAAACCCTTTCACATTCAGCGTGCTCCAGTTGGTGGTGCCGGCGATGCCATTTTCATTGCCCACCCAACGGCAGCCCGGTCCTACGTCACTGAAAATAACGGCGTTAGGCTGATGTTTATATACTACTTTATGGAACAGGTCCCAGTCATAAGGCTGTTTCACGTTACCACCATTGGCGCCATCGAACCACTGCTCAAATACAGGGCCGTAGCCGGAAAGCACTTCTTCCAACGTATTGGCAAATACCTGGTTATAAGTGGCGGTACCATACTCAGGATGGTTGCGGTCCCAGGGCGACAGGTACACGCCGAACTTCAGGCCGTATTCCTTACAGGCGGCAGACAGTTCTGCGAGCACATCACCTTTCCCGTTTTTCCAGGCGCTTTCGCGAACAGTATGGGTACTGTATTTGGAAGGCCACAAACAAAAACCATCATGGTGTTTGGCGGTGATCACAATGCCTTTCATACCAGCCTGTTTGGCGGTACGCGCCCACTGACGGGCATCGAGGCGGGTAGGGTTAAACACCTTCGGATCTTCATCACCATGTCCCCACTCCTTGTTGGTAAAGGTGTTGGGTCCGAAGTGGATGAACATGTAATACTCCATGTCATTCCAGGCCACCTGCGCTTTGGACGGCAGCGCACCATAAGGCTGTATCTTCTGTGCCGTGGCCATGCCGCAGGCAAACAACCCGGCTAATAGTAAATTGGTCTTTTTCATTTCACTGGATAAATTACAGATTACAGGTCAGCTCCAAAAATTCCTGCTGAGCGAAGATAATCCGCATCCCTTATCAGAGATGATCGGGTATTCTCTATTCATAATTGAATATTAACCATTCAACTGTCGCTTTTTTCACCGTTTATCACAAAAATGTAATAAAAAAGCTACCTGGGTTGGTTTACACGAGGCATTTTTTATAAATTTAGTCCCTTCACAACGTATCATTATACGATATTAAAAACTGAACAATGAATAAACAACCACTGCATCGCAGAAGTTTTCTCAAAAACACGGCGGCCGCAGGTATAGGACTCTCTATGCTCGGCTCCTCTGCTAAACTGTTTGCCAATGAAAAGAAACCCAAGGTAAGAATTGGTCTGATCGGCGTAGGCGCCCGCGGCCTGAGTCACCTCAGCCTTTGCCTGCATCGTGAAGACGTTGACGTGGTAGCTTTTGCGGACCCCGACACGGCTTATACCGTTCCTAAAGCAAGAGATATGATCACCAAGGTATACGGCGGCAAAAGAAAAGTGGCTGAATACACCAACGGTCCGGAAGATTACCATAATCTGCTGAAAAGAGATGACATCGATGCGGTGATCATCGCTACCCCCTGGGAATGGCACTCCATCATGGCCATCGCTGCTATGAAAGCCGGTAAAACCCCTGCTGTGGAAGTATGCGGCGCCTCCGATATCCAGGAATGCTGGGAGCTGGTGAACACCAGCGAAGCTACCGGCGTTCAGGTTTTCGGTATGGAAAACGTGTGCTACCGCAGAGACGTTATGGCGGTACTGAACATGGCACGCCAGGGCCTGTTCGGCGAAATCACCCACTTGCAGGGCGGCTACCAGCACGACCTTCGCGGGGTGAAATTCAACAACGGTAAACAATACTACGGTGGTGGTGTGGAATTCGGCGAAAACGCGCTGTCTGAAGCAAAATGGAGAACTAACCACTCCGTTCACCGCAATGCTGACCTCTACCCTTCCCACGGTCTCGGCCCTATCGGTAACGTGATCAACATGAACCGCGGCAACCGCCTCATGACCATCACTTCTGTGGCCACCAAATCCCGCGGCCTCCACAAATACATCGTGGATAACAGCAGCGAAAGCCATCCGAACGCAAAAGTGAAATTCAAACTCGGTGATATCGTTTCTTCTTTGATGACAACCAGCAATGGTGAAACCATCATGCTGTCCCACGATACCAACTCTCCTCGCCCTTACTCCCTCAACTTCCGCGTTCAGGGTACTAACGGCCTGTGGATGGATGATCAGGACTCCATATATATCGAAAAGAAAAGTCCGTTCGACGAGTGGGAAAAAACCGGCAAACCGGATGATGCCAACAGCTATTTCGGCAAGTACGACCACCCGCTGTGGAAACGTTATGCCAACGACGCTAAAGGCGCAGGCCACGGCGGCATGGACTGGTACGTGCTCAACTCCTTCGTGGAAAGCATCAAACGCGGCACTCCTTACCAGCTCGACGTATACGATATGGCTACCTGGTATGCTATCACTCCGCTCAGCGAACAATCTATTCTCGAAGGCGGCAGCGTGCAATACATCCCTGACTTCACCCGCGGTCGCTGGATGAACAGAAAACCGATCTTCGCACTGGACGATCAGTACTAACTGTGATGGCCATGATTTCCGCTGATTCGCCTGATGAACGAAGATCATAGCGAAATCAAAGAAAGATTAAAATAGATATAACTAAAAGAGAATCGCCCACCGACAATTGTCAGTGGGCGATTCCTTTTTAATACAATAATACAATATGAACAATAACCTAAGGTTATCCACATTTATCTCCGCTGCTATCTCCGCAAATCAGGCGAATCAGCGGTAATCCTGTAAATCACAGTTCCGTTTTCTATCGTGGTCACATAAATCTCCGGTACTTTGCCAAATTGTTGCTGATAACGTGCTGTCACAAAATCGCGGAAAGCATCTACCTTATCCTGTTTTACCAGATTGATGGTACAACCGCCGAAACCACCACCCATCACACGGGCGCCGGTCACTTCCGGTCTCTCTTTAGCAAGAGATACCAGGAAATCCAGTTCCGGGCAACTTACTTCATAGAGCACACTCAACCCTTCGTGGGTAGCATACATCAGCTGACCGAAAGTCTGCAGGTCTCCTTTTTTCAACAGCGCTGTAGCATCCTGTACGCGCTGAATTTCTTCGATCACATATTTACAGCGGTCATATACTTTGGCAGACAATTGCGCTTTTACCGCTTCCAGCATGGGCATGGTGGCATCGCGGAGCGACTTCACCTCCGGATATTGCGCCTGGATAGCTGCTACACCTTCTTCACACTGCTGGCGGCGAACATTGTACTCTGATGACGCGAGGGAGTGATGTACCATGGAATTACACAGTACAATGCGGTACTCCGGGAAATCGAATGGGAAATATTCATATTCCAGGCTGCGGCAGTCCAGTCGTACTACCTGGTCTTTTTTACCATGCAGGTTGGCAAACTGGTCCATGATACCGCATTTCACGCCGGGGAACGAATGTTCTGCCCGCTGGCCCAGCAAAGCCATGTCCATGCGGCCCATGCCGTATTGAAAAATTTCGTCCAGCGCGGCTACCAGTCCGCCTTCCACTGCTGCAGAAGAAGACATGCCCGCGCCCACCGGGATATCACCCGCAATCACACAGTCAAATCCTTCCACCGGATAATTGCCCTGTTGCAGCTGATATACCACGCCCATCAGGTAGTTGATCCATCCGGGAGTAGGCACTACGTTATCGAGATCAAAGGAAACCGTTTCATTGGTAAAAACCGCATGTGCGTTACATTGACAGGTACCGTTTAACGCTACCGCATATACAATCTTTTTATCGATGGCGGCTGGCAATACAAAACCGTCGTTATAGTCGGTATGTTCGCCGATGAGGTTAATTCTTCCCGGGGAAACTACGATCAGAGGCTCTTTTCCAAATAACCGGACGAATTTCTCCCTTGTTTGCTGTATCATCAGAAAATTATTAAACGTAAATTTTACACCTAAAAATATAAAAAAAACGAGAAAAGAGAAGGATGTTGTGCAGAAGATGAAAAGATTTTTGCGGAATCGGCCTTGTACTGCGTTTTCGGTTCTTGCCTGCGATCATCAACACAGGCCCAAACATCATGGCCCAGGGCTTCAACTCCGAAACCAAATAGAAATAACAATCAATTCCCCTCACAGATTCATTCTCCCAACAATCGTCACAACAACACCAACCTACCCTTTCTGATACCCTTTACCATTGACACAGCCTAAACAACATCATAGCCCAGGGCTTCAACTCCGAAACCAAAT
>NZ_JABBGC010000001.1:0-2294710 GCF_012927205.1 Chitinophaga fulva | reverse complement strand
TAGAAATAACAATCAATTCCCCTCACAGATTCATTCTCCCAACAATCGTCACAATAACACCAACCTACCCCTTCTGATACCCTTTACCATTGACACAGCCTGAACAACATCATAGCCCAGGGCTTCAACTCCGAAACCAAATAGAAATAACAATCAATTCCCCTCACAGATTCATTCTCCCAACAATCGTCACAATAACACCAACCTACCCCTTCTGATACCCTTTACCATTGACACAGCCTGAACAACATCATAGCCCAGGGCTTCAGCCCTGGGATCGGGAATCCGCGATGAAAAACAATGTACCCATCCCAAATAAATTCCGCAACCGATTGTTATTTCCCTATGAATCCGCCACCTTTAAGATACAATCCATCGTAACCCGAAAAATTCAATTCGGAAGCCTCTCAGCTATTAACTAAAAACAGCAGCGGCCTGCATCCGACAATGACGAATTGATGTCACTATCTTATGCAGGCCGTTGCTGTTGTATATCATTTACTATCGCGGAATAAAACCCGGATAACTGTTTTTTAACGTCAGGTCGATGCCGATATTATTTTTTGCCGATCTTGTCTCCTACCAGTGAATAGAACAGGATGTAGATATAGCACGGCACCATGCAGTACAGGAACGCATGTCTGAAATCGATGCTGCTGCTGTACAGGAAGCTGAACATGCTGTGTTGATCGAACATACCGCTATAGATCTGTGGTATGACACCACCGCCTGCGATACCCATCACGAGGAGGGCGGAACCGATTTTGGTGAAGCGGCCCAGGCCGTCGATAGCCATCGGGAAGATAGCAGGCCACATCAGTGCGTTGGCCAGGCCCAGCAGCGCGATGAAGGTTACCGCGGAGAAGCCGGTGTTCAGGTAAGCTCCGATGGTGAAGAACACGCCCAGTACCGCAGAAATCTGCAGGCCTTTTTTACCGGTGAGGTATTTCGGAATGGTAGCAATGCCAATCACATACCCTGCCAGCATGGCCACGAGGGTGAAGGTGGTGAAGTAGCGGGTGTCTGCAATGCTCATGCCCAGTGCTTTACCATACTGACCGATCACGTCGCCGGCCATTACTTCCACACCTACGTAAACAAAAATACAGATCACGCCCAGTACCAGTTGCGGAAACTGGAACACGCTGGTTTTACCGTTGGTAGCAGCAGCAGTGCCTGCGTCTTCTGCATCGGTGTCAATTTCCGGCAGGGAAGAGCGTTTCAGCAGGAAAGCGAGGATGGTCAGCACAATGGCGATGGCCACGTATGGACCGATCACACGGGAAGCGAGGCTGTCGAGCAGCGCTGACTTCTGCGCGGGATCTACCGCCGCAGCGATGTCTGCCTCCAGTTTCTCCGCACCTTTCAGGATGATGGAGCCCAGGATGAGCGGTGCCAGTGCGCCGGCGGTTTTGTTACAGATGCCCAAAATGGAAATACGCTTGGCAGCGCTTTCCTTAGGACCAATAATACTGGCGTAGGGGTTAGAGGCCGTTTGCAGCAGTGCCAGTCCCGCGCCCTGGATAAACAGACCGGTGAGGAACATACCAAAGCTGCGTGCGTTAGCCGCAGGAATGAATACCAGGGAACCGATCGCGATAATCAGCAACCCTAACGCCATACCATTTTTGAATCCTGTCTTGTTCAGGATAAAAGATGAAGGAATCGATAAAAAGAAATAAGCCATGAAAAAGGCCATCGTTACCAGCAGCGCCTGCGACACGTTCAGCTCACACACAATCTGGAAAAACTGGATCAGCGTTCCATTAAGCCAGGTAACAAAGCCGAACACGAAAAACAAAATACAGATAATCGCCATCGCCTGGCCGTACCCCGCCTGTTTGGGTATATTCATTGTTGCTGTTTGGTTGGACATAGCTGTCTGTTTGATTTTAGATAAACGCGAACATAGTGAAACTCCGTTATATTTTATGCTATAATTCATAAATATATTAGCTAAAACGTTTTACTATCGAAAAAAAATGCAACGGTTTATTCGGTTTTTTAGAAAATCCTTAAAAAAATATTATACATTTATCCGGCAAAATTTCACTGTAACTTAACACGTTTATGGCTCAGCAAACAAAGCAAGGCGCACAAAGTACACACCCGTCGTTTTTTGTGCTTATACTGGTGTTCTTTTTCTGGGGTTTCCTGGCTGCATCCAACAGTATATTTATCCCTTTCTGTAAATCTCATTTTAACCTTACCCAACTTGAGTCTCAACTGATTGACTTCTCCTTTTACAGCGCCTACTTTATCGGCTCTCTCATCCTGTATCTGGCATCGGCGGCAAGAAAAGTGGATATCCTTAATAAGATAGGATATAAAAAGGGTATTATTTACGGTTTATTAATTTCTGTACTGGGATCGGCTATTATGATCCCCTGTGTCAACAAAGAAAAGATCGTTCCCATTAAGGAAACCCTGAGCGACATCAGCAGTTTCCAGGTGGAACAGCAACTGCAAACGTCTGACCGCCAGGTGAAAATCCGCCGCGAAAAAGAAAAAGACACTTACGCGCTGTTGATCTCCGGTAATGAAGCGGCTGATAAATACATCAACAACCCGCACCTCCTTGCAGAAATACCGCAGGGATTCACCAAAGACGAAGAACATCATCAATACGCTGGCATCTTCAACAAATCCAGCCTGGAGAAAGTGATCAACACCCTGTCCGCTGACCATCAGCAAACAGTTACCTTTGGTTACTTTGCCCTGATCCTGATGGCCCTCTTCATTGTGGCACTTGGTTTCTCTCTGCAACAAACAGCGGCCAACCCGTTTGCCATCCTGCTCGGCGATCCGGCCAAAGGTTCTCACCGCCTCAACCTCGCCGGCGGTATCAACTCCTTCGGTACCACCATCGGGCCAATCATCGTGAGCATGCTGCTGTTCGGTAACATCAAAGGCGGCGACGTCAGCACTGACATCAGCAAAATCAACACGCTCTATATCCTGCTCATCGTACTGTTCCTCGTAGCTGCGGCCATCTTCGCTTTTGTGAAAATGCCGGAAAGCCAGGACCAGAACGAAGCATTCGAAACTTCTCCGAAAGCTACCAAATCCATCATAGGCATCACCCTCATGTTTATCCTGATCCTCCTCGGACTGGTACTGAAATATGAACTGCCTTTCTTCGTGGCGGGTATCGTAGGTATCATCGGTATCCTCTTCTTTGCTAAAATGTCATCCGCAGGTGGCAGCGAAGGATGGGGCGCCATGAAATATCCGCAGCTGACCCTGGGCATGCTGGCCATCTTCATTTATGTAGGTGTGGAAGTGACCATTGCCAGCAACCTCGGTGCCCTGCTGAAACATCCGGGCTTCCTCACGCCGAAAGGACTGGCGGAATCCGAACTGGACCCGTACGTGTCTCTCTTCTGGGGCAGTATGATGATCGGCCGCTGGACAGGCGCCATCAGCGTGTTCAACGTATCTAAAACTACCCGTAAAATTCTGTGCGTGATCGTGCCTTTTGTTGCCTACGGCGTGATCCTCGGTGCCAACGTGATCAAAGGCAACGATGTCAGCGCACTGTATCCATATGCCATCTGCATCGTTATCCAGATCATCGGTTTCTTCGCCGGTCAGGATAAACCCGCTAAAACCCTCATGGTATTTGGCCTGTTGGGCGTAGCTACCGTACTGGTAGGCCTGTTCACCAGCGGTTCACTGGCAACTTTCGCTTTCATCAGCGGCGGCCTGTTCTGCTCCGTAATGTGGCCCAGCATCTTCGCCCTCTCTATCGGCGGTCTGGGTAAATACACCGGTCAGGGCTCTGCTTTCCTGATTATGATGATCCTCGGCGGCTCTCTCGTACCTCCGGTACAGGGCGGTCTGGCAGACATCCCAAGCATCGGCATCCACGCCTCTTATGTTATTCCGGCGCTGTGCTTTGCTTATCTTGCATTTTTTGCATTCAGAGTTAAAAACATATTAAAATCTCAAGGAATCGATTATGAGTCAGCAACTAGTGGTGGGCATTGATATCGGAGGGACTAATACCAAATTCGGCATTGTAGATCGCAGAGGTAATATTTTGTGTGATGGTCGTATGTTAACGAATAAACATGAAGATGTAAACTGCTTTCTGGATGAACTTCACCAACAGTTATCTGGTTTGATAGCAGAGGTAGGAGGAATCGAAAATATCAAAGGTATCGGCGTTGGTGCACCCAACGGCAACTATTACAACGGTAATATTGAATATGCTCCGAATCTGCGCTGGAAAGGCGTAGTTCCCTTAGCCAGCCTGCTCGAGAAAAAATTCGGGCTCCCGGCTGTATTAACCAATGATGCCAACGCAGCCGCATTGGGCGAACTGATCTACGGTGCTGCACGCGGCATGAAAGACTTTATCGTGATCACCCTCGGCACCGGCGTAGGCAGCGGTATTGTTGCCAACGGCCAGCTGATCTATGGTCACGACGGTTTTGCCGGCGAACTGGGTCACATCATCGTGATCCCTGGTGGCCGCTACCACCCTGGTACCGGCGCCTACGGCTCCCTCGAAGCCTATGCTTCCGCTACCGGTGTTACCAACACCGCGATCGAATTCCTCGCCACCCGTCCGGATGTGCCCAGCATCATGCGGGAGCACACCAAAGAGGAAATCAATTCCAAACTGATCTACGAAGCTGCCATGAAAGGCGATCCGCTGGCCATGGAAGTATACGAGTTCACCGGCCAGATACTGGGTGCTGCCCTGGCCAACTTCGTGATGTTCTCCAGCCCTGAAGCCATTATCCTCTTCGGTGGCCTCACACAGGCAGGTGATGTTATCATGAAACCGGTAAGAGAGCATATGGAAAAAAATCTGCTGCCCATCTTCCAGAATAAAGTTAAATTGCTATTCTCTGAACTGAAGGAAAGCGACGCCGCCATCCTCGGTGCCAGCGCCCTGGCCTGGGAAATGAAAGACTAGCCCACGGCTATCTGACAGCTAATAAAAATAATATGAAAAATAGAAGAAGTTTTCTGAAAACAGCGGCCCTTAGTGCCGCTGTTTTCTCTTTAGACAGTGTAACAGCCACGGCTGCACGCGCACAAGCCAAAGCACCCGTAAAAGGGAAACCCATCGTGCTCTCCACCTGGGATTTCGGTCGTGCTGCCAATGAAGCCGCCTGGGAAATACTCAAAAAAGGCGGTCGCGCCCTCGATGCCGTGGAAGCCGGTGTGCGTGTCCCCGAAGCCGATCCCAATAACCACACCGTAGGTTATTCCGGTTTCCCTGACCGCGATGGCCGCGTGACCCTCGATGCCTGCATCATGGACGAACACGGCAACTGCGGATCTGTGGCAGCACTCGAGCATGTCACCCACGCTATCTCCGTGGCACGCCTCGTTATGGAAAAAACACCACACGTGATGCTGGTAGGCGACGGCGCCCTGCAATTCGCACTGGCCAACGGTTTCAAAAAGGAAAACCTGCTCACGCCGGAATCGGAGAAAGCCTGGAAAGAATGGCTCAAAACATCTGAATACAAACCGGTCATCAACATAGAAAACAAATCGTACTCACCCACTAACGGTGCTACAGCCTTCAATCCGCTGATGCTCCCCGGGAATGTGTATAACCACGATACCATCGGCATGGTGGCCATGGATGCGGAAGGAAACCTCTCCGGCGCCTGCACTACCAGCGGTATGGCCTTCAAGCTCCACGGCCGTGTGGGAGACTCCCCCATCATCGGCGCCGGCCTCTATGTGGATAACGAAATAGGCGCCGCCACCAGCACCGGCGTCGGCGAAGAAGTGATTAAAATCGTTGGCAGCCACCTCGTCGTGGAACTGATGCGCCAGGGATATCCCCCTGAAAAAGCCTGTAAAGAAGCAGTAGAGCGCATCGTGAAAAGAAGCCCTTCCAAAGCCAAAGAAATACAGGTAGGCTTCCTCGCCCTCAACAAAAAAGGACAATACGGCGCTTACTGCCTCCAGAAAGGATTCAGCTATGCTGTGCTCAGCAAAGATGTGAACAACACGCTGATAGACGGGAAACACTATTTCTAATTTTGCCATTGGGTTATTTGGTTATTTTGATATTTGAAGGACGCATGAACTCTTTTAAATATTCAAATAACCAAATAATCAAATAACCAAATGCTTATGTCTTTTGTCCTCGAAATATGCGCTGCTTCTGTGGCTTCCTGCATCGCAGCCGAAGAAGGCGGCGCCAATCGCATTGAACTGTGCGATAACCTGCTGGAAGGCGGTACCACTCCCAGTTACGCCACCATCGCTGTAGCACGCGAAAAAGTAAAAATAGACCTCTACCCCATCATACGCCCCAGAGGCGGCGACTTCCTCTATTCCGACCTGGAATTTGAAGTGATGAAAAAAGATATCGCCATTTGCAAACAACTCGGCTGCAATGGCGTCGTAATCGGTATCCTCACGCCAGACGGACGGGTAGATAAACCCCGCTGCAAAGAACTGGTAGACCTGGCATGGCCGATGGGCGTTACTTTCCACCGCGCATTCGATATGACCGACAACCCGTTTGAAGCACTGGAAGCGATCATCGAAATCGGTTGTGAACGCATTCTCACTTCCGGCGCCCGCAATACCGCCGTGGAAGGCGCTTCACTGCTGAAAGACCTGGTGGAACGCGCCAACGACCGCATCGCCATCATGGCCGGTTCCGGCGTCAGGGCCAATAACATCGCTACCCTGATCAAAACCACCGGCGTAACAGAATTCCACACCTCCGCCAAAGCCTATGAGGAAAGCGGCATGGTATACCGCAATCCTAATGTAAGCATGGGTGGTATTCCCGGCGTGCCGGAATACGGCATCTCCCAGACCCAACGCCAGGAAGTATTATTAATTCGTGAAAGAGGGGAAAAAGCCTTGCAAGAGAGCAATCAGTAGGCTATATTAGCAGGGAACATATATTTTATGCTGCACGGCCCCTATACGGCCGTGCAAGCCTTTTAAAAGTGAACAACGAAATGAAAAAACTGATCATCGCAACCGGACTGTTGCTGGGCGGCTTATTCGCGCAGGCACAGGTCAAAGGCGTAAAACATGTCATCTTGATCGGCATGGACGGCTTTGGCGCTTACTGTTTTCCGAAAGTGGACAATCCCAACATGAAGCAGCTGATGAAAGAAGGGGCCTGGACACTGCAGGCACGCAGCGTACTGCCCTCCTCTTCGGCTGTCAACTGGGCCTCCATGGTGATGGGCGCTGGCCCGGAAATACACGGCTATACGGAATGGGACAGCCGTAAACCGGAACTGCCGTCCCGCACACTCGATCAATACGGCATGTTCCCTTCCATCTACACCATCCTGCGCGAACAAAAACCTAACGCGGAAATTGGTGTGATCTACAGCTGGGAAGGTATCGGATACCTTTTCCCCAAAGCGGCGGTCAACAAGGACCTCGGTACCAAAGACAATGACAGTCTGGCTACTGAAGCGTCTGTAGCATATATCAAAGAGAAAAAGCCAGACTTCCTTTTTATACATTTTGATCAGCCCGACGGTGTAGGGCACAATATTGGCCACAATATCCAGCCCTACTTCGACCAGGTGAAAAAGAATGATGAGCTGCTGGGCAAAATTCTACAGGCCGTCAAAGATGCCGGTATTTGGGATAATACCATTATCCTTCTCACCGCAGATCATGGCGGTATCAAAAAAGGCCACGGCGGTAAAACCATGGAGGAAATGCAAATTCCATGGATCATCCGCGGCCCGGGCGTGAAGGCAAACAAAGAGCTTAGCACCAGTGTTGTTACGTACGATACCGCTGCCACCATCGCCTGGATCTTTGGCCTGAAAACACCACAGGTATGGACCGGAAGACCTGTGAAAGAGGCGTTTAAGTAATTGGGTTATTTGGAAATTTTGAAATTTGGCTATTGGAAAGTATTCAAGATTCCTTATACAAATGATCAAATAACCAAATTTGAAAATATCTAAATCTAAGTGTTATGAAAAGATTGCTGCTCATCACCGTCGTTTGTCTGACAGGATTATCACTCACAGCCCAGGTGCAAAAGGTGAAAGTACTGACCTACAACATCCATCACGGCGAAAACATGAAAGGTCTGCTGGACCTTCAGGGGATTGCCAACGTGATCCTCGCTACCAATCCGGACCTGGTAGCCCTGCAGGAAGTCGACAGTGCCACCCAACGCACTAAAAATACCGACCAGCTCAAAGAACTGGCAGCGATCACCGGCATGTACACTTATTTTGCCAAAGCAATGAACTTTGACGGCGGTGGCTATGGTACCGGTATCCTCTCCCGCTTCCCCATCACGGAAGCCATAACGCTCCCGTTGCCTTCCGTAACGAAGGAAGAAGTGGAACCGAGAGTGGCCGGCATTATCACGGTGAAGCTACCCGGCGACAGCCTGCTGCACTTTGTAAGCGCCCACCTCGATGCGGAAAGACCTGCAGCCAACCGTATCGCACAGGCCAACCACCTGGCTGCCTACTTTAAGGAAACAAAAACACCCGTCATACTCGCCGGCGACTTTAACGCGCCTCCCGCCAGTAAAGAAATAAAAGCTTTAAAAACAATATTCACTGACGCTACCCAGCAGATGGGGCCTACTTTCCCCGCTGACTCCCCGCGCATAAAGCTGGACTATATCATGGTCCACCCGCAAAGCCGCTGGAACGTCACCGGAGCAAGGATCATCGAAGAAGCCGTGGCTTCCGACCATCGCCCCGTGCTCAGTGAACTGGAACTGAAATAATTATCATCGAAATGCTAAAAGTGTCAATGAAAAAATTGTTCTACCTGTGTCTTTTGGGTGGCGCCGCCGCCCTGGGCAGCTGCTCAGGCTCCCGCCACGCAGATGCACCCAAAGGAAAAGTAAGCATCATCCCGATGCCGGCCAGTATAGCAGAAAAACAGGATTCATTCCTGCTCGACAAACACACCGTGATTGTCGCTACCAGCGAAGCTGACCGCAAAACAGCGGCCCTCTTCAATGCCTGGCTGAAAGAACTGACCGGTTATGAACTGGATATCAAAGAAACCGGCGACAGAAACGCCATCACCCTGCATACCGGCAATGATACCATCAACGCAGAAGGCTATACGCTGAATGTGGACGGCAAAGGTGTGGCCATCAACGGTAACAGCGGCGCAGGCACCTTCTACGGCATACAGTCGCTCATTCAGCTGCTGCCCGTACAAAAGGCCGATGCCATGTACATCCCCGGCGTCAGCATCACCGACGCTCCCCGCTTCGCTTACCGTGGCCTCCACCTCGATGTGGGCCGTCACTTCTTCCCGGTGGAATTCATCAAAAAATATATCGATCTGCTGGCGATGCACAAATACAACACCTTCCACTGGCACCTCACGGAAGACCAGGGCTGGCGCATCGAGATCAAAAAATATCCACGCCTCCAGGAAGTGGCTTCTAAACGAAAAGAAACCATGGCCGGTCGTTATGCTGATAACAAGTACGACGGAAAGCCCTATGGTGGCTTCTATACACAGGAGCAGGTGAAAGAAGTGGTGAAATACGCCACTGATCATTTTGTGACTGTCATCCCTGAAATAGAGATGCCCGGCCACGCACTTGCTGCCCTCGCCGCCTATCCCAACCTGGGCTGTACCGGCGGTCCCTACGAAGTAGGTACCCGCTGGGGCGTATATGACGATGTGTATTGTGCCGGCAACGACAGCGTATACGCCTTCCTCCAGGATGTACTGGACGAAGTACTGCCGCTGTTCCCCAGCAAATACATCCACATCGGAGGCGATGAATGCCCCAAAGTACGCTGGGAAAAATGCCCTAAATGCCAGGCCCGCATGAAACAGGAAGGCCTCAAAGACGCCCATGCCCTGCAGAGCTACTTCATACAGCGCATGGAGAAATACCTGAACAGCAAAGGCCGTCAGATTATCGGCTGGGACGAAATACTGGAAGGTGGTCTCGCCCCCAACGCCACCGTGATGAGCTGGCGCGGCATCGAAGGCGGTATCGCCGCTGCCAAACAACACCACAACGTGATCATGACACCAGGCAGCTACTGCTACTTTGACCATTACCAGTCACAGGGCCATAACGAACCGCTGGCCATCGGTGGCTACACCCCTGTCAGCAAAGTATACAGCTACGAACCTGTTCCAACAGAGCTGACCAGGGAAGAAGCGAAATATATCAAAGGAGCACAGGCCAACCTGTGGACCGAATACATCGCCAACACCGATTACCTGGAGTACATGGTATACCCCCGCGCTTCCGCACTGGCAGAAGTACTGTGGACCCCGGCCGACAAACGCAACTACGACAATTTCGTGGACAGGCTGAAAATACACGTAAAACGCCTCGACCAGAAAAAGGTGAACTACGCCAAACATGTGTTTGAAGTGACAGGCGTTGTAGCGGAGAATAAAAAAGGCGGTATCGAAGTAAAACTCGACAGCAAGCTGGATGGCGGCAAAATCGTGTATACCCTCGACAGCACCGCTCCTTCCCTGCAATCAAAGGCCTATAGCGGCCCGGTACAGGTACAGCAGTCCGGTACCCTGCGGGCGCAGGTATTTGAAGGCGACAAACCTTTCGGTAATGAATACAGCCAGCATTTCATCTTCCACAAAGGCCTGGGTAAAAAAGTGACCCTCGCAGCACCGCCCAGCAAGGAATATGATCCGGGCAACCCCTTCGCGCTGGTAAACGGCATCGAAGGCATCGCTTCTTATAACGACGGTCAGTGGTTCGGCTACAACGGCAAAAACATGGAAGCCGTTGTGGAGCTGGACAGCATCCAGGACATCCGGCTGGTAGGCCTCAACACGCTGAACCTGCGGGCCAACTGGATATATCCTCCCAAACAGGTCACCTTCTCTGTATCAGAAGACGGCAAGACCTATAAAGAGGTATATAAACAGACCGCCTTCAATCAAACCGGTATCAACCAGGTACGGGGCAAGGTAGAAGCCCGCGGACGTTTTGTAAAACTCACCGCTGCCAACTTCGGTACTATTCCCGCCGGAGGAGAAGGCGCCGGGAAGCCAGCCTGGCTCTTCATAGATGAAATGATCATACAATAACATAGCAAAACCGCCCGGCTTACAGGCCGGGCGGTTTTATTTATTAATGACTCCTACACCAAATTAACATTAGTTCGTAGCCCAGGACTTTAATCCTGGGGGCGCCGGATAAGAATGTATTACTAATATAAAAAAACGTTCTTATTAAGTTAAAATAAATTTAAATTAAATAAGAGCTAAATTTTAGCAAAGATTAGCAGTATTTTATTTAATTTTCCGGCTCGTTTTTAAACCGCATCTAATCAAAAACGTTTACAAATGACGATTAATCATCAGGAAATCGAACTGATTGACAGCTTTGAGCAAATTGCTGTGGAAATACATCCTTCTGCCAAAGAGGGTTCCAAAGCAGTGGCGCATGAAATAGCTGCGTTGATCCGCGAAAAAGCAGCTGCCAATCAAAAATGCGTGCTGGGTATGGCTACAGGCTCCACCCCTAAATATCTCTACGCCGAATTGGTTCGTCTGCACAAAGAGGAAGGACTGAGCTTCAAAAATGTGATCACCTTTAACCTCGACGAATATTACCCCATAGAGCCGGATGCGCTGCAGAGCTACAACCGCTTTATGAAAGAACATCTCTTCAATCACATCGATATCCCGGAAGGACAATACCATATTCCTGATGGCACCATACCGAAAGATCAGATCAAAAAATATTGCGCTGATTACGACAAAAGTATTGAAGAAGCCGGTGGTATCGACATCCAGGTCCTGGGTATCGGCAACAATGGCCACATTGGCTTCAACGAACCGGGTTCCAACATCAACTCACACACCCGTCTGGTAACGCTGGACAACAGTACCCGTCTGGCTAACGCCTACGAGTTCCCCAACATGAGCCAGGTGCCTCGTCTGGCCATCACGATGGGCCTGAGCACCATCTTCAAAGCCAAAAAGGTGGTCCTGATGGCATGGGGTTCCCACAAAGCTAAAATCGTTTGCCGCTCTGTAGAAGGCCACAGCACTGATCAGGTGCCTGCTTCCCTGCTGCAACAGCATCCTAACTGCACATTCGTGATCGACGAACAGGCTTCTGCTGAGCTTACCCGCTTCAAAGAACCCTGGCTCACCGGCGACTGCGAATGGACTCCCGGCCTGATCCGCAAAGCCGTGACCAGCCTGGCCCTGAAGCTGAACAAGCCCATCCTGATGCTCACCGATAAAGACTATAACGAGAACGGCCTCAACGACCTGATCGTACAATATGGTTCTGCCTACGAGCTCAATATCAAAGAATTTAACGCCATCCGCGATACCATCACCGGCTGGCCTGGTGGTAAACCCGGTCCTCAGCTGCCTAACCATCCTGAGCGTTCCGAGCCTGCCAAAAAAACCGTGCTGATCTTCTCTCCGCACCCTGATGATGATATCATCTCCATGGGCGGTACCTTTATCCGTTTGCACGAACAAGGCCACGATGTACATGTAGCATACCAGACTTCCGGCAACATCGCTGTTACCGACGAATTCCTACTGCGCTTCATCGATTTCGCCGTAGGCTTTGAAGGCATGTTCGATATCGATAAAAGCAAAAGCTCCCAGATCCTGGAAGAAGCCAAAGCATTTATCCGCGGTAAAAAACCAAGTCAGAAGGATACGCCGGAAAACCGCGCTATCAAAGGCCTGATCCGCCGTTGCGAAGCAAAAGCCACCTGCCGCTACGTGGGCATCCCTGAAGAAAACGCCCACTTCATGAACCTGCCGTTCTACGAAACAGGTCTCGTGGAAAAGAAACCAATGGGTGAAGAAGATATCCAACTGACAGTAGACCTGCTCCGCAAAATAAAACCTCAACAGATCTATTGCGCCGGCGACCTCGCCGATCCGCATGGTACCCACAAAGTATGTCTGGACATCATCTTCGCAGCACTCGACAGGCTGAAACACGAAGAGTGGATGAAAGACTGCTGGGTATGGCTCTACAAAGGCGCATGGCAGGAATGGGATATCCATGAAATCGAAATGGCAGTACCTATGAGCCCTGACCAGGTGCTCCAGAAACGCCTCGGTATCTTCATCCACCAAAGCCAGAAAGACGTGGTGCCTTTCCAGGGTACCGACCTGCGCGAATTCTGGCAACGTGCGGAAGACCGCAACGCCAACACCGCTAACCTGTATGACCAGCTTGGCCTGCAGAAATACTCCGCGATGGAAGCGTTTGTACGTTACCACTTCATGTAATACCGTACTCACTATAAAGAGCGAAGACCATCATCCACTGATGGTCTTCGCTTTTTTTATTATCTGGTGTAACATGAAAAATATTACATTTACCGCATGGATCTAACCCGTGCAATCGCTATTGCCACTGAGGCCCCCCAGGGCCAGGTGGATAAATATGGCCAGCCCTTACATCACTCACGTACTCCGTATCATGCAAATGGGACGTACCAACGAAGAGAAAATCGTTGGCATGCTACATGACGTGGTGGAAGAGAGATGCCTACCGCAATACAGCAGCAGCGCTTATCCAGGAGAAATAATTTGAATACCTTTCCAATTAAACCATTAAATTACAGTATAAACGAAAAGCCATCAATGGAAAACGATATCCTCATTGACTTCCGGTTTATTGCCAAAGAGAAACCCCGCTTCAGTGAATTGTTCCTGATCACAGGGGAAGAACATCCGAAATTCCCTGCCCGGAGCCAAACCTTTGCCCAACTGGCCCCGCTCGGGTTTGAGCAACTGGACGACTTTTTTGGTATCCTGAATGACGAAGAAACCGGAGACGACGTTCTGATCTGGCTTTTCCCGATGTTTAACGGCGAAGAAGTATTTCACAACAGCGGCCCCTTTGACGCCATCCGGCTTTCGTATAGCGCACTGCGTAATGCACCCGCCAACATCAGCCTCCTGGAAACATGCTTTAACGCCATCAAAGCACTCCCCGACGTGGAAGTCCGCTTTGAAGAAGGAAAAATCACCAGCTTCGATACCGTACAGAAAAAGAATGATGAAATAGTAGCCCACTGGCGCGCCAACAACGTAGAACCAGGCTCCGATGAAAGTCTCCTGATCGAAGAAGAGGAGGATGACTGGGACGAAGATGAAGACTGGGACGAAAGCGAAGAATGGGAAGACGATACCGACACCAAGAAAAAATAACCTATTGATATAGAGCAGGCTTACAGCCTGCTTTTTTTATTCATATATTTTCGTACATTAGAGCATTACCTATACCACCACCACAACACACTGCCAACTGATGAATAACAAAGCCAACACCAAAGGCCCGGCTACGTTGTTAATTGTAGCCTGTTTTATGCTGATACTGCTGATTTCCGGTATCCCATCTACCCGCCGGCTCAGTAAAACCAGTTGCAAACCCGTTACCGGTCAGGTAATGGAAGTCACCCAAAGTTCTCCCGGCTACGTTATCCACCTGAAAGATGATCCAAGGATCTACTACATCAAACCAGCGTCCGTACCATCAGCTACCATGGCCAGCCTGGAGCAACAGCTGCATGGCCGCTCCGTACAACTGTTCACCACCGCCGCATGGTCGCCCCTCGATCCCTTCTCCAGCATGAAGGAAATCCGTCGGCTTCAGATAGGCGATAACGTTATCTTCTCAGCATACTGATATCAGGACAAACGATGGAAGTCAAAGTCTTCAGCAATAATATAACTACTACCCATTAGTAATACCTTCAATTTTCCTGACCCGCCATGAGGCATTCGATGCCCGATGATGGTCCAGCCAACGCCATGCCTGTCCAGACAGGCAGCATAAGTCTGCAGCAACCGTACCGGCCCTCTGGCCAGCAAACCAGACCGCCGCTTCAACGTAATCAGTCTGTCACACTCAATAAAATTGCCAAACGACAACCAATGGTCCGTCTCTTTCAGATGCTCCTGCCATAAATCCTGGAATAACGCCGCACTATCCGCCACAGTTCCGGAGAAATACAATTCTCCCTGTTCCAGCGTATACTCCCACAACACAGGATGATGCACTTCGCAATACAATTCATCGAAATAACGGTGGGTAGCTCCGCCTTTTACATATCCGCCGACCGTCACTTCCCATAACTGCGTAAATGGCTCCCCATCATACGATGTAACGTTAACGGCTATGGTAACAATAGGATTGTCCTCCGTTAAATCCATTTTCATCAACTGGAAATTATATTCATCCTCGGCATACAAATCCAATAAAGACAATAATTCAGCAGGTATCAACGTAAAAAATTTAATCTGCGTAAAAATATCCAATTCCTGCGTACCACCTGAAACAAGCGCTGATTGGATAATTTTAGCTATCTTAGATTCTGTGTACCAATCAATTATGAAGAATTTTTGTTATTTGGCGCTGGTAATGTTTTTGTTTGCCTGCCATTCAGATAAACACAGCAGGTTTGGTAATGAAGACGAAACCAACACCGGTGCTGCCACTACCACTGCCAAAAAGAAACCTGCCAACAAAAAACTCGCAGCCAGCGTTGGCGCAGCTATTATCGGAGAAAGAGTATCTCCCGGTACGGTCATCCGCTCCGGTCCCAAGGGTGATGTCATCGCCACCTTAGCCGATTATATACCGGTCCACTGCGCCCCGCTGAAAGACGGCTGGTACCCTGTCAGTGTAGATATTGACATTACCTCCACCGAATATACCAAGCCGTTGTTCCGCAAAGGCCGTCAACTGAAGATCAACGGTACAGACGCAGGCGTACTGGAAAAAGATATACGCCTCCCCGTAGCCACCAATGGCGAAAGAATGTGGGCTACCCTTAACGGCTATACGGAAAAGAAAAACATTCGCGGCGGCACCGTGATAGAAACAGCGCTGATCAACTATCTCCGGGAACATAAAGATCACCGGGAAGAAGACATGCAGGCCTTTATCCACAATTTTAAACTGGAAGAAGAAAAATCCCTGCGCCCCTACACCCTGTATTTCAACTACGAAAGTGGTATCGATGACCCCAGCCCGATGTATCGCGTGGTACTGGTTTGCCAGGGTAAACAGCTGATCGGCGTGATACATTCCCGCCCCCTCGAACTGCCCGGCACTACCTCCCGCAGGCTGCAACGCGACTTTACCATCCAATACTTCAGTGGCATCGAAAAGAGCCTTCAGGAAGACTTTGCAGGTAAGTTCAATAAGTTTATCGTCGCGGCAGACTAATTAAGGTCATAACCAAAAGTTATGGGATATCACTTTTGACCATTTGACTCCGGCAGCAAATGAACAGACCTTTGTGTCTGAAAAATCAATGCTGCTATGCAATTACAAAAGACCGGACATACACACAAAGACCTTCATTTATCCAAAGTTATCTTTATCGCTGCGGCAGCCGCCACGCTGCTGCCGGTGGTGCAACCGCCCATAGCCCTGTTGCTCGGACTGGCGCTGGCACAAACTACCGGCAACCCTTTTGCGCACATCACCCCTAAAATAACCCATTGGCTGCTACAACTGTCTGTAGTAGGACTGGGCTTCGGCATGAACGCGCATGCTGCCTTACAGGCAGGTAAAGCCGGTTTCCTGTTCACCATCGTGTCTATCGTCGGCACGTTGTTGCTGGGCCTCATTACCGGCAGGCTGCTGAAAATAGAAAAACAAACCTCTCACCTGATCGCATGTGGAACGGCCATCTGCGGCGGCAGCGCCATTGCGGCCATTTCCCCGGTGATCAAAGCAGGGGAAAAACAGATCTCTGTGGCATTGGGCATCGTGTTCCTGCTCAACTCCCTCGCCTTGTTTGTATTTCCAGCGGTGGGACACTGGCTAAACCTCTCCCAGCAACAATTTGGTATGTGGAGCGCTATTGCCATCCACGACACCAGTTCTGTTGTAGGCGCCGCCAACAAATACGGCGAAACGGCTTTGCAGATAGCCACCACCGTTAAGCTCTCCCGTGCCCTCTGGATTATGCCGGTCGCGTTTATTACCACCTTGCTTTTCCGAAACAGCAACGGTAAAATAAAAATACCCTGGTTCATCGGCCTTTTCCTGCTGGCCATGGTGGTCAACACCTGGGTGCCTGCCATCAGCACCGTTGGCCCTTTGCTGGTGCACAGCGCCAAAACCGCCCTGTCCCTCACGCTCTTCCTGATTGGCACCGGCCTTACCCGGCAGGCTTTCCGGGGAATAGGCTGGCAGCCACTGCTACAGGGCGTTCTGCTCTGGGTATGTATCAGTGTGGGCGCTTTGATGGCTATCCTTCAACTGGTGAGATAAAAAAGGGGGTGATTTTCCCGGATTCAGATTGATTATTTTACGATATATTTGATATCCAAGTCAAGTGAAAAAATAACCAATAGACGACCGAGATCTCCCTGAAGAACTATTCACCACACAACCACCAAGTTAAAGTCCTTATGAGTAAGGCGCCATCTACCAAGTCCGGGACCTACATGGCTATCTTCCGGGCCATTGAGAGTACCAAACCAGCTGAAGAGCGGCTTTTTCATGATCCGTACGCAGCAGCCTTTTTATCCGGCTATCATCAGACGCTGGTTTCCGGCTGTCGTATTCCCTTTTTCCGGAAACTGCTGGCAGCCTATATCCAGCTACGCTGGCCCGGCACGCACACCGCTGCCATCGCCCGCACCAAACTGATAGATGATATGGTGATACAGGCGGTCCGCGAAGAAGGCATCAATCAGATCATCATTCTCAGCGCCACCTTCGATACCAGGGCATACCGTCTCCAAATCGATAAACCGGTCAGTTTTGTTGAGGTAGACCACCCGGACACACAACACTTCAAACGAACACGCCTCTGGGAACTGATCGAATCTCCTGCTGTGCATCCGGATTATGTCAAACTGGACATGAACAAACAATACCTCGCCGATGTCATCTCTCCTTATGTCCTCAACCAACGCCATTACAATAAAACACTCTTTCTCTGGGAAAATCTCTCCACGCGCCTGGAAGCCCGTCACGCGGAAGCCATGTTCGGCTTTATTCGCAGTTTTCCTCCCGGCACACAGGTAATCGTCACCTACCCCGATAAGGCCGTACTGGAGAATCCCAAACAATACCCAGGGTTCTCCCGGATCAACGATACTCTGCGCCGCGCCGGCGAAAACTGGGACTATGGCCTCGACCCAAACAACATCACCGCGTTTATGCATGAACGTAACATGATCGTTCGTTACGATGGCGGCGCTGATAAATACCGTCAACAATATTTCGGTGAGAAAAGCAAAAAGATGAAAGGCTATGAATACTTCAGGGTGGTGAAAAGCGAACTGAAATAACCACTCTCCGCTGGTAAATTCGGGTTATCAATCTTCAGGATTGCAACGTATCTTCGAATAACCATTTACCACACTAACCATGCATATCCACTATTTTCAACACGTGCCTTTTGAAGGCCTGGCCAGCATTGCAGATTGGATAGCCCAGGGAGGACATACCACCAGCCATACCCGCTGGTACGATGAAGCACCTGATACCACCGGCCTGGAAGATGCCGACCTGCTCATCATTGTAGGAGGCACCATGGGCGTATATGAACCATATCCGTGGATACCGACCGAGACAAGCCTTATCCGGGAAGCGATTGACCAGGGAAAGAAAATACTCGGCATCTGCCTCGGTTCACAACTGCTGGCGCATGCGTTGGGTGCTAATGTATATCCGCATAAACAACTGGAAATCGGCTGGTTCCCGATAGACATTACGTTTCAGGAACAGGCCGCACCACTGGAAAAAGTATTGCCCCACCGCCTCAATACTTTCCATTTCCATGGCGACACCTTCGATGTGCCCGCCGGCGCCACCCGCTTCGCCGCATCAGCCGCATGCAGCAACCAGGCGTTCATATACGGCGACCGTGTCATCGGACTGCAGTTTCATATGGAAATGAACAGCGCTGCCATACTGGAAATATTACGCTACAATACCGACGTTTTTCAACGTAGCGCACCCTTCGTGCAGAGCCCTGAGAAAATAGAACAATACCTGCACCTGGCCAACGAAAACAATCAAACCATGTTCCGGCTGCTGGACTACCTGGCCGGACTATAAAATAAACGACATTATGATCGCTGCTTACGACGTACTGATAATAGGAGGAGGACCCATTGGAATAGCCTGCGGACTGGCCGCAAAAAGAGCAGGGCTCAGCTATGTCATCATCGAAAAAGGTTGCCTTGTCAACTCGCTCTACAACTACCCCCTGTACATGACTTTCTTCTCTACGTCAGAAAGACTGGAAATAGGCGGTATTCCTTTTGTATCCATCAATCCCAAGCCCTCACGGCCGGAAGCGCTGGAATACTACCGCCGCGTGGCCACTTCGGAAGCACTTAATATCAACCTGTTTGAAGAAGTAAGGGAGCTACAGCGCAATGGCAGCGAGTATTTCATCACCACCACCAAAATGGCCTATCATGCCCGGCATGTGATCATCGCTACCGGTTTCTATGATATCCCTAATATGCTGGACGTACCAGGCGAAAATCTTCCTAAAGTCACACACTACTATAAAGACCCGCATTACTATGCTACCCGTAAGGTAGTGGTGGTAGGTGCCCACAACTCAGCCGTGGACGCAGCGCTGGAAACCTATCGCAAAGGCGCACAGGTAACCATGGTCATCCGCGAAGATGAGATCGGCAAAAGAGTGAAATACTGGGTAAAACCGGATATCGAAAACAGGATCAAGGAAGGGTCTATCAAAGCCTATTTCCATTCTACCATCAAAAGCATCGAAGAACAAACGGTGACCATCAACACACCGGAAGGGGAAATGACTTTTGCCAATGACTTTGTGATCGCTATGACCGGCTATCAGCCCGACTTTACACTATTGGAGAAAGCAGGCATCCAACTCTCCGATGATGGTAAAAAACTGCCCGTGTACAATCCTTTGACCATGGAAACCAATATGCCGCACATCTATCTGGCCGGCGTGGTTTGCGGTGGCATGGACACACATGTGTGGTTTATCGAAAACTCCCGCGATCATGCGGATAAGATCATACAATCCATTAAACGATAAAAAGCAGCAGGGTTATGGACTTCCATAACCCTGCTGCTTTTATCACTTTGTAACAGATCACATAATGTTGACCTCACGTTCCAGTTCCACGTCAAACTTCTCTTTCACGCTATCCACCACCCGTTGGGATAATGCGTAAATTTCACTGCCTTTTGCATGACCGTAGTTGACCAACACGAGCGCCTGTTTGGCATGTACGCCCGCATCGCCTTCGCGGTAGCCTTTCCAGCCGCACTGCTCTATCAGCCAGCCCGCTGCCAGCTTGAAATGCCCGTCGGCCAACGGATACGCCACGATTTGCGGAAACGCCGCTTTCAGTGCTTCATATTTGGCCGCATCTATAGACGGATTCTTGAAGAAGCTGCCGGCATTTCCGATTTTAGCGGGGTCAGGTAACTTGGAAGTCCGGATATTGATCACCGCCTGACTGATCGCCTGTATCGATAGTTCTTTTACGCCCATACGCTCCAGTTCCTCATTGATAGCGCCATAGCTGGTATTAAAACGGGGTGTTTTATTGAGCCGGTAAGTAACGCTCAGAATAGCAAACTGATTACGGTATTGTTTTTTGAAGATGCTTTCGCGGTACCCGAATGCACAGTCATTGTTCGTAAAAGTGGCTACCCTGCGGTCTTCCAGGTGTATTGCTTCCAGTGAGTGGAACGTGTCTTTTATCTCCACACCGTAAGCGCCGATGTTCTGCATGGGACTGGCGCCTACATTGCCCGGTATCAGCGACAGGTTTTCCAGGCCAGCCATATCAGCAGCCAGGCAGTATTGCACAAAGCTATGCCAGTTCTCGCCGGCACCAGCTTTCACATATACGTGGTCGTTATCTTCGTCTACCACCTTCATGCCTTTGATTTCATTTTTGAGCATGAGCCCATTGAAATCCTGCGTAAACAGGATGTTGCTGCCGCCTCCGAGGATCATCCGGGGCAATCCCTTTACCCGTGGCTCATCCAGCAAGGTCAGCAACGCAGCTTCACTGTCGAAGGAAGCGAAATAACGGCTCGTTGCCGGGATGCCAAATGTATTATAGGATTGCAGCAACACATTTTCTGATACCATAATAGCTTAACTTTATATAAAGGCAAATATATCAGAAATTGTATGAAAACTGCTATCGTCATCGGTGCAACAGGCCTTACCGGTACCCATCTGGTAGCCGCACTGTTGCAGGACAATTACTTCAGCAAGGTGAAGGTGCTGGTACGCCAGCCCTGGGCCCATCAGCATCCGGGACTGGAAAGCGTCGTCGTTGACTTCGATGACGAACCAGGCCTGACAGCTGCGATTGAAGGAGATGTGTTTTTTTCCTGCATCGGTACTACCATCAAAAAAGCCGGTACGCAGGAAAACTTCCGGGCAGTGGATTACGGCATCACCACCAGATGCGCGGCCATCGCCCGCCGCAAGGACATACCACAGTTCCTGATGATCTCTTCCATCGGCGCCAATCCCAGGTCTTCCAATTTCTACCTGCGTACCAAAGGACAAACGGAAGAAGCCATCCTGGCCATAGGCTTTATCGGCACCTACATTTTCCGGCCTTCTTTTCTCATCGGCGAGCGAAAGGAATTCCGTTTCGGAGAATGGCTGGGCAAGTATCTTATCCAGTTGTTCTACTTCCTGTTACAAGGCCGCTGGAAGAAATACCGTGGCATCAAAGCCGCTACCGTAGCCCATGCTATGGTAAGGGTTGCCAAACAGTATGATCCGGGTATACACATCTTTGAATCCGATGCCATACAAAATTTAGGAATTTAGATACCTTCGCTATCATGAAACGACTTATATTCTTTCTCTCCGTTATATGCATTGCCAGCTTACCATTGTTAGCATCCGCTCAGATCAACAATTACTACCCCAATACCTGGAAAGACAATGCACGCCCTGAAACGGTTACGCTTACCGGCGCCGCCGCTGAAGCACCTTATTACATCACCAGCTATAAGATAGCGCGCGACTTCAATATCACCAATCGTGATAAAGCAGAAGCCGCCACACACTACAAAACTATTTACAAGAGCATACATATCAATACCACCGCAGCGGCCGACAGTCTCACGCAACTGGCGCTGACGCTGGAAAACAATGAATTGCTGCGTGGCTTCCGTATCCGGTCCCTCCCCCCCGATGGTAAAATCATCAACCTGACAGATCAGACCAGGTCCCTCAAACTCAATGATGGCCGCACGGCAGTGATAGTCAACAATATCCAGGTACAAGCCGGCGGTGAACTGGAATATGAACTGAGCCTCAAAGAAATGTTCGATTACGCCGGCGCTGATTACCTCCAGTCAGGCATCGCCAGCGGACAGACACAGTTTATGCTGGTAGCGCCCCGCAACCTGCAATTCAATTTTCATGCTGCCAACGGTGTACCCGGCATTACAGACAGTGTGGCTGGCAACAACCACTACCACAGGATAGCACTGCATCAGGTACCAGCGCTGAAAAACAATGATTTTTATTACTTCCTGCCGCAGTTGCAACGCATCGATTTTGCCCTGAGCACCGCCGTGGAAGGCAGGGATACTACCCGCCTCTCCTGGCAACAGTTCGGGCAGGACCTCTATATCCCTTATGTGTCCGTTAATAAAAACGAACAGAAGCAACTGGAGAAAGAACTGGACCGCTGGCCCTTTCTGAAATACCGCCTCCCCGTGCCGCAGCTGATCTACCTGGTAGAACAACATATCAAAACGAACTACAGCCTCCGGCCTGCCAGTGATTTTTATGAACCGCAAGACCTGAGCACTATCATCCGTACCAAACAAACAGACAGGAATGGCATGGTGAAACTCATGATGGCAGCATATTACACCTTGAATATCCCTGTACAGCTGCTGGCTACCGCTTCGCGGGATACCATCCCCTTACAGAAAGACCTGGTAAACCGTGCCGCGGCCAACAACCTCCTGCTGTACTTCCCATCCCAGCAACAAGCACTGGCCCCTACGGAGATGAATACACGTTATCCGTGTTACCCGGCCCTGTGGAGCAATACGCTCGCGCTTCGCTGCCGTGATACGCTCGCAGGCACAGAAAGCAAGGTGCTCACCGATTTCATCATGACACCGCAGCCGCAGTACACGTTCAGCAACAGCACGCTGGAAGCCAGCCTCAGCTCTTTAAGTCACCCGGTATGGAAAGTAACGCAGTCTTTCGGCGGCTACGGCGGCAGCAATGCTAAAAACGCCTTCATACAGGCCACCACCACAGAAGAACGCAACAATATCTTCAACGCGCTGCTGCCTTTTATTCCAGGCGCCCGCACCATCGTGTCTGTAGAAGCCCAGAATGAAAAATTCACCAATGCACCGCTCGACAAACCCGTCGTGATCAACAGCACCCTGGAAACGCCAGCCCTCATTGTTCAGGATGGCGACCATTACCTGCTTAGCATCGGCCAGTTATTAGCCGGCGTTCAAAACTACCAATACCATCTCCCGGAAGGTGATAAACCGGTACAACTGGCCTTCCCCTATTACCAGGAAAAACGGGTACACATCGATCTGCCGGCAGGATATACGCTGGCAGACAAAGCAGCCTTCACGGCAGACATCTCCCATAACAACGTGCTTGGGCTCAAAATGAGATGTGAGGAAGAAAACAGCCGGCTGCACATCTTTATCATCGAATGGTACAGCCAGAGTGAGTTAAAAGGGGAAGACAAAAAAGTATTGGGAAGTATTCTCGATCGGTTCAGAAAAATACAGCTGCAGCAGCTCACACTGGTGAAAAAACAATAGTTATACACAGTCTACGTCCGGCACAATTACCACAGAACGGAAACGTTTCTCCGCCAGCAACTGCACGAAATACTCGCGCAGCACCTGTTTTACGTGAGCGATCACTCTGCTGTCACGGGGTAGTTTAACCAGCATCTCCTGGAGGTAGTTGTTCCGGACCCTTGCTACCAGCGGCGCTGCCGGTCCTACGAGCTGCGCGCCGATATGCGGTTGCAGCCAGCTGGCCAGTATCTGCGCTGCCTGCTCCACCACCTGCTGGTTCTTATGCCTCAACGTGAGCTTCAGCACCCGGAAAAACGGCGGATAGCCAAACTGTTGCCGCTCCTCGATCTCAGCTTCATACATGCTTTTATAGTCGTGCTCTCTCACAAAGTGCAGGATATGATGACGGGTATTGCTGGCCTGTATCAACACTTTGCCCATACCATGTTTACGGCCGGCACGGCCGCTCACCTGTTCCATCAGCTGAAACGCCCTTTCATTCACCCTGAAATCGGGATAACTCAGCAAACTATCAGCACTGAGGATGCCCACGAGGTTTACGTTATCGAAGTCCAGTCCTTTTACCACCATCTGTGTGCCCACCAGGATATCGATCTCCTGTTCTTCCAGCAAACGGATCATTTTATTATGGCTGTCCTTATTACGGATAGAATCCACGTCCATACGCGCGATGCGTGCTTCAGGGAACAGCTGTTGCAGATCGTCTTCTATTTTTTCAGTACCAAAACTTTTCGGGATGAGTGACTGAGAACCGCAGGCCTCGCAGGTATACACGTAAGGATAACGTGTGCCGCAGTAGTGGCAGTGTAGTTTATCCTGGTTACGATGATACGTCAGTGATACATCACATTGTTTGCAATGCGGTATCCAGCCACAGGTGGTACACAGCAGGAACGGTGCGTATCCACGCCGGTTCTGAAAAAGGATCACCTGTTTTTTGTCTGTAAGACTTTGGGAGATCGCTGTTTTTAATGCCTGCGTGAAATTGCCGTCCATGGTCTTTTCGGCCATTTCCTGTTTGATGTCCACCACTTCGATGGCAGGCATCTGAATACCGCCGAAACGTTCGTTCAGCTCTACCAGCCCGTACTTGCCCTGCCGCGCGTTGTAATAGGATTCCAGTGCCGGTGTGGCGGAACCCAGCAGCACCTTGGCTTTAAAGAGGCTGGCATAATAGATGGCCGCGTCACGTGCATGATAGCGTGGCGCAGGGTCCTGTTGTTTATAGGAGGCGTCATGTTCTTCGTCGAGGATGATCAGTCCCAGGTCACGGAAAGGCAACAGCAGGCTGGAGCGGGCTCCCAGCACAATTTGCACTTCTCCGTTTTTGACTTTGTTCCATATCTCCACCCGTTCGTTGTTGCTGAAGCGGGAGTGATAGATGGCAATACTGCTGCCGAAATGTTTCTGCAGCCGGGTAATGATCTGCGCGGTGAGCGCTATTTCGGGCAACAGATACAGCACCTGCCGGCCGGAGGCCAGGCACTCTTCCATCATCTTCACATATATCTGTGTTTTGCCGCTGGAGGTAACGCCATGCAACAGGGTTACCTGTTTATCTTCAAAATGACGGCGGATAGCCAGTAAAGCCACTTCCTGCGAAGGGCTCAGGTTGAAGTCTATTTGTGTGTCTACCTTACCGGTACGGATCCTGTCGACCGTTCTTTTTTCTATCCAGAGAATATTTTTGTCGACCAGCCCTTTCAGTTGCGCCGTGGTAGCACCTGATTTCTTCAGCAGTTCATTTTGTTTTACGCTGCCTTCTGTTTTCTGCAGGTGCAGGTAGGCCAGGAGCAGCTCCATCTGTTTGGGTGCGCGGCCCATATCATTGAAGAGCGCTGCCAGCTGTGCTTCATCGTGATAGTCTGTATGCAGCTGTACGAAGTTTTCCTTTTTTTCCTTGTAAACTTCTTTCAGCTCTTCGTAGATCAGGCATACTTTTTTCTCGATCAGTTTTTTGATGACGGAATATACTTCTGACTTATCGAGGATCAGTTGCACTTCTTCAATGCGCAGTTCCTTACGGATATGCAATGCCTCCGCGATGAGGTATTCATCATCATCGAGGGCGGTAAAATCATCGCCGTAGGCATCATTATATAACAACAGTGTTTCGCTGGAAAGCTTCAGGTGCGCGGGAAGAGCCGCGTTGAGCACTTCTCCTTCGCTGCACATATAATAGCTGGCAATCCACGACCAGAAAGCTAACTGTGTAGGATATACGACAGGGTCTTTGTCCAGCATATCCAGCAGTGGCTTGGTCTTATAGGCAGGCGCCTGTTCGTGCACCGCTTTCACGATGCCCGCATATTTTTTTTGTTTTCCGAGCTGTACTGCCACACGGCTTCCCGGCTGTAAAGCATGTTCCATGCTTTCAGGGACTGCATAAGTGTAATTTTTAGGAAGGGCCAGCGGGAGTATTACATCAGCGTACTTCATCCTACGGGTTGCAATGTTGGATAATGGCGGTATTTCCGGAGCTCCCTGTCCATGATTTCGTAGGTCTGTTGTTTCAGGGTGTTGATATCATCGAGGGTAAGCCCTGTCACCGGGATGGCAGGCAGAAACACCACGCGGCATTTGCCGGGGTTCAGATGCATAGGGCCGGTATGAGGTAACCGGTCTCCGGCATCAACATATAACACTGGTTTGATAGGAATCTGCATTTCAATAGCCATCCGGAAGGCGCCGTTGTGGAACGGGCGCAGCGGCTCATTGGATTCGTTGGTGGTCCCTTCCGGGAACACGAGGATGGAGATACCGGCTTTGAGGGCGCTCATCATCTCCCTTACGCTCCGTGCACGGGCCGACGCATTGGACCGGTCCACTGATACCACAGAGTTTTTATAAATGAAACCGAATGCCGGAATTTTGGCCATTTCCACTTTCCCCAGCGGGCGGAACGGTAACCGCATTACTTTTACCGCGATGGCCGCGTCCAGGTAGGAACGGTGGTTCACCACATAAATACAAGGTTCTTTATCTTTCTCCTTTTCACCATCATATTTACGGGTAACCCGCATACCTACTGCCGGAAACCACACATGCGCCCAGAAACGCAGGAAATAAAAAATGATATTTCCACCCTTTTCCTTCCCCAGCAAAGACGCCAGAAAAATTGGCGGCAGGATCAGGAACATGATGGAGAGGAAAACGATAGCGGCGTACACAACATAAATTACACGCAACGGTTTCAATAGAAAATTCATAAACGCCTTGTAGAAATGTGAATGATGGCGGAAAACTACGACTTTTTTCCCGCAAAGACGCTATTTCTCTGTGAGCGCCTATTCGCAGGCGCAGGTCCAGTCCTTTTCCAGGTCAATACAGGTGATCACTTTCGCGTGCTGTTGGTCACAGGGGGCAAAAACAATACGAAGGTGCTGCCCTTCGTGAGAATAGCCTTCCAGTGCATAGGTTGGGCATGGTTGGTCGTTCGGATTGGATTTTTCCGGGTTGATGATGCCGGTTGACAGGATTTCCTGCACCTCATCCTTTGTCACATGACGGCAATCCATCCGACAAATGGCATGCCTGGTATATTCCAGCCGTGCCTGACGGTTGAGCGCTCCTGCTGATACATTGGCAGACATCCTGCCGGAAGGTGTTACTACGGGCTTGTCCGTAATTGGCGCAGAAGCTTTTTTATCGCTTCCTTTCCACCATTCCTGATGCCAGCCGGCAAACAATAATAATCCCAGTAAAATAACGGGCAGGTACTTTTGCAATGATCTCATATTCGATTAACAGACTCACCTTTTAAGAAAAGCGGCCCTAAATTACTTAATAATTACTTACCAAACTATGACATAAAAAGTTCCTACCTTTGCCCTCCTTTATGGAACAGGTTAAAACAGTAGCATTTCATACACTCGGCTGTAAGCTGAATTTTTCAGAAACCTCCACTTTAAGCAGGTTGCTGGAACAGGATGGGTTTGTTAAAACGGATTTTGAGAATACGGCAGATGTGTATGTCATCAACACCTGCTCTGTGACCGACAATGCCGATAAGGAATGCCGGCAACTGGTACGTCGTATCCAGCGCCGCGCCCCGGAAAGCATGGTGGTGATCACCGGCTGTTATGCCCAGCTCAAACCACAGGAAATCGCTTCTATCGAAGGGGTGGACCTGGTACTGGGCGCCGCGGAAAAATTCAATATCACCGAGCACCTGAAAACGCTCACCAAAGGCAACAGCGCTAAAATCTGCTCCTGCGACATCGAAGATGTCAATACCTTTCACGCTTCCTATTCCGTTAACGACCGTACCCGTACCTTCCTGAAAGTACAGGATGGTTGCGACTACGGCTGCACTTTCTGCACCATTCCCATGGCCAGAGGTAAAAGCCGCAGTGATAGTGTTAGCAGCGTAGTAGAAAATGCCGTTCAGCTGGCAGCCAACGGCGTAAAAGAAATTGTGCTCACCGGTGTAAACCTTGGCGACTTCGGCAAAGGCCTCCACGGCGGCAAAAAAAGAGAAGAAACTTTTTATGAACTGATACAGGAACTGGACAAAGTGGAAGGTATCGAACGTTACCGCATCTCCTCCATAGAGCCCAACCTGCTCAGCAATGAGATCATTGAATTCGTGGCCAACAGCCAACGGTTCATGCCTCATTTCCATATACCGCTTCAGAGCGGCAACAACGAAATACTGGGCCTCATGCGCCGCCGCTACCGCCGCGAACTATACGCGGAAAAAGTAGCGCTCATCAAACAGTTCATGCCACACTGCTCTATCGGCGTGGACGTGATCGTTGGCTTCCCCTCTGAAAGCGATGCTCATTTCCAGGACACCTACGATTTCCTCCACGATCTCGATGTGTCTTATCTGCACGTATTCACTTACTCCGAAAGGGCCAACACCCCCGCACTCGATATCAATCCTGTAGTGCCGGTCAATATTCGCCACGAACGCAATAAACAACTGCGTAACCTCAGCCACAAAAAACAACAGTACTTCCAGGAACAACACCTGAATCAAACCCGCAAAGTACTGTTTGAAAGTCACAGCAAAGACGGCATGATGGAAGGTTATACCGATAACTACATCCGCGTGACCACCCACTTCCGCGAGGAATGGGTCAATCAGCTGGTAGACTGGGAACTGCGGTAGTTTTCAACGGCGCAATTATTTCGGGAAACCCGGATCAGCCTTTACTTCATCAATCTGTTTGATATGCCGCATCGTATGGGCAGCATTAAACAGCAATAACTGGTACGCATCTACGTAGCCCAGGTTGGGATCATTGGTAATATGCGCCCGCAGCATGTCTTTGGTATTAGCCACATAATCAATCAACTGGTCTCTTTGTGCCACAAATGCATTGATGGCATCTGCAGGAGAAGCATAGTTGTGTTTAGGCATCCCAAATGGCGGTGTTTTCTGTTTCTGGCTGCGATCTTCCACCATCTTGACCAACTGTTCGTCCGTATATTTCAGGTCTTTCTTTTTCTGCGGATTAGGCATTTCTCCTACCAGTTTCTTCTCAGCGTCCGTCATGACTTTTTCAATGATGGTAAGATGTTCCACACAATCGATGATAGACCAGCGATCAGGCGCCGGCCTGAATTCCAACTGGGCATCCGTCAGCCCTGCAACAGCTTTCAGCAAATCGCTCTTTGAGTCCTTCAGCCGGTTGATCAATTGGGCTTTGGTTTCATCATCCTTTGTAAATCGCAGGGGAAGCGCGATAAAGCTGGAAAATAGTACTACGGCCAAAGATAAAATCACTTTTTTCATGGCAGTAAAATTTAAGTGGAAAAATGGGGTCGGTGAGTCACCACAAAGCTACAAAAATCAGGGCACTTCTATCAGTTCCAGGAAGGTTTCACGGGGAATGAAACCCGCGCCCAGCGAGGCGAGATGTTCCGTTTCCACCTGGCAGTCGATCAGCTTCAGCTCCTTTGCATAAGCCTGTACAAAAGTGATGAAAGCCGCTTTGGAAGCGTTGCTTACATCTGAAAACATGGATTCGCCAAAGAAACAGGGACCAATTTTTACACCATAGAGGCCGCCTACCAGCTGGTCATCCAGCCAGCTTTCCACAGACATGGCATAGCCTGCCTGATGCAAACGGATATAGGCTTGCTGCATCTCATCCGTAATCCAGGTACTGTCCTGCCCGCGGCGGGGAATACGGCTGCAACGCGCAATGACGGCAGGGAAATCAGCATTATAGGTAATGCGGAACTGTTGGCGGCGCAGTACCTGCTTCATACTGGAAGACACTTTCAGGTCAGCCGGAAACAACACAAAACGGGGATCGGGGCTCCACCAGAGTATAGGTCGTTCGTCAAACCAGGGGAAAATACCGGAGCGGTAGGCCAGCAGTAACCTTTCCATAGAGAGGTCACCACCTACGGCAAGCAGGCCATCCGGCTCAGCGAGATGTACCGGGGGGAAAAGTAATTGTTTATTGAGACGGAAAACGGGCATGAACAATATAATCGGTTAGCGGTCCGCCATCTCTTCGATAGTGGCGCTGATACCTCTTTCCACCAGCGCTTCCCACATAGGGTGCAGCTTGTGATATTCCCCTTCCTTCACAGCATATTTACCATTGTGATGTATAATCAGGGCACATTGCTCCGCCTGCTGGTGGGTGTGGCCGCATACTTCAATCAGGGAAGCGATCACCCAGTCGAAGGTATTGACATCATCATTCCACACCACCAGGCTGAAGGGAAATTGCTCATCTTCTGCCACCAGTATGTCCTCCAGCTCTTCCGTAAATACCTGTGTATTAGTTCTTTCGCTCATTTTTAAATAAAGCTTTACGCAAAATTACATGGATTATTCGTTAATTTATTCATATTTGACCCAGAGAAATGATTATTTAAGATTTGTTTATTTTCATATTCGCTGCTTTGTGCCGCTGTGCGGTGCAGAAATGGTAATCAGACAATAAACAAAATAACAATGTGTTATATGGTCCATAGCTTGGTTTTATTGATGGATACCCATCTGCCCCTGAAAGATCCGGTACCTATTTTTTCACTGGTACTGTTTATTATTCTGCTGGCCCCGATTATCCTCCGCAAATTCCGTATCCCCAGTATCATCGGACTGATACTTGCCGGTATGGCTATTGGTGATCACGGTTTCGGCATTATCGAAAAGGGCAGCATCGATCTGTTTGGCAAGGCAGGCTTGCTGTATATCATGTTCCTGGCCGGCCTGGAGCTGGACATGACTGAGTTCCGCAAGAACCGTTACCGCAGTATGGTCTTTGGCGCATTGACCTTCTTCATCCCGCTGCTGCTCGGTTTTGTGGTGTGTACCTATGTGCTGCATTTTAACTTCAAGGCCACCCTGCTGGTATCCAGCATGTTCGCCACCCATACGCTGGTAGCCTACCCGCTGGCCAGCCGGCTTGGCATTACCAAAAATGAAGCCGTGACCGTTGCCGTAGGTGGCACCATCATTACCGATACCGCCGTACTACTTATCCTGGCCGTTATCACCGGGGCGCAGGCGGGCAACCTCAATACTGCTTTCTGGGTGAAACTGGGCATTTCCCTGACCATATTCGCCGGGATCATCCTCTGGCTGATGCCGATGCTGGGCCGTTGGTTTTTTAAGAAAATCAAGGACGATAAAACCTCCCACTTCATCTTTGTGATGGCCCTCGTGTTCGCCTCTGCCTTCCTCGCGGAACTGGCCGGTGTGGAAGGCATCATCGGCGCGTTTCTCGCCGGATTGGCGCTCAACCAGCTGATACCACATACCTCTCCGCTGATGAACCGCATCGAGTTTGTAGGCAACGCCCTCTTTATTCCGTTTTTCCTGATCAGTGTAGGCATGCTGGTAGACCTGCGCGTACTGCTCAAAGGCCCCGAGGCGCTCATCATTGCAGGCGTCCTCACCGTCATGGCCCTCAGCAGTAAATGGTTCGCCGCTTTCTTCACACAGCTGATCTTTAAATACAGTCCTACCCAACGGAATGTGATCTTCGGCCTGAGCAGCGCACACGCCGCCGCCACCATCGCGGTGATCCTTATCGGTTTTAATATGGGCATTGTAGATGAACATGTGCTCAACGGCACAGTAGTGCTCATTCTCATCACCTGCCTGGTAGGTTCTTTCGTTACTGAAAATGCCGGACGCCGGTTGGCGCTGCAGGAAGCGGAACAAAAACCGGAACTGCCGGACCAGCCGGAACGTATACTGGTGCCCGTTTCCAATCCCGAACGTATCGAAGCACTGCTGGACTTTGCCGTGATGATCAAAGACGCCAACGCCCCTACGCCGATCTATCCGCTGGCAGTGGTACAGGACAATGAAGAAGCGCGTGACAAGATCCATCTGACCAATAAAATGATGGAAAAAGCCATCATACATGCAGCTGCCACGGAAAGCAATGTGCAGGTGGTCACCCGCATCGACCTCAACGTGTCCGATGGCATTGCCCGTGCCGCCAAGGAACTGATGATCAGCGACGTGATCCTCGGCTGGACAGACAAAACCAGCACCACCGACCGCCTCTTCGGCAATATCTTCGGTACCACCATGGACAACGTATTGCAGAGTGTATGGGAAACGGTATATGTGTGCAACTTCCTGTACCCGCTCAACACTACTAAAAAAATGGTGCTGGTACTGCCGCCCAATACAGAATATGAACTGGGATTCCTGCACTATATGCAGAAAATGTTTCTGCTGGCCAAACAGGCCGGCGCCAAACTGCTGGTATTTTCCAACGCCAGAACACAGTCCCTTACAGAAGCATTTATCACACAGTCCAAACTGAGCGTGGAAGTCACTTTCAAACAATTCGAAACCATCGAGGATTTCCTGATCCTCTCCCGTGAAGTAACCCGTGATGACCTGGTAGTAGTGGTGACGGCCCGCAAAGGCACACTGTCTTATCACGCTTACCTGGAAAATATTCCGGCTAAAGTAAGCCGTCACTTCAAAGACAATAATGTTATCCTGCTGTATCCGGAACAAACGGAAATTGATTACCTGGAAGCAGGACTGCAACCTGATGACCTTACCCTGGCACCTATACAGGAGCAACTGGCCAATCTGAACAAACTCGGAAAAGCGTTCAAACGTATCTTCAAAGGACCTAAAAAATAAGGTGCATCATCATACATTATGTATACAATTCATCAATCATATCAGCAACGACAAATATTTTTCACCTGCTTCAAACCCTTTACAATAAAGGGTTTGAAGCGAACAACTTTATAAAATTTCAAAAAATATTTGGTAGAATAAAAATAGTTTATACCTTTGCAATCCCATCGAACGAAAGGCTCAATGGTAAACAAGAAAGAAGGGAGCTTAGCTCAGCTGGTTCAGAGCATCTGCCTTACAAGCAGAGGGTCACTGGTTCGAATCCAGTAGCTCCCACACTTCAGTTTTTTGAATTATTGAAAGGATCTTTTTTAGGGAGCTTAGCTCAGCTGGTTCAGAGCATCTGCCTTACAAGCAGAGGGTCACTGGTTCGAATCCAGTAGCTCCCACACACTTCATCGTCATTTAAAAGATCTTTTTCCGGGAGCTTAGCTCAGCTGGTTCAGAGCATCTGCCTTACAAGCAGAGGGTCACTGGTTCGAATCCAGTAGCTCCCACACAAAGCCATTCAGTAGTACTACTGAATGGCTTTTTTATTTTAATCCCTACCTTAGCTTCCACAACATCCCCCAACCCTTAAACACCAACAGATGAAACAACTTATATGGCTGGCTGTATGGCTGATGCTACAGCTTTTAAGCCTGTCACCCGCGCATCTTACTACCAGTTTCTGAATGTGCAGTCCAACCCACAGGTGGTGAAGGAAATACTGGAAAAGTTTGAAATCCGTTAGATAATATCCTCCATAAAAAGAGAAGACCGAAGCGATGTTATCCGCTTCGGTCTTCTCTTTTTATCTTTCTAAATAATGATTATTTCTTCTTTTTCTTCTCTGCTTTTTTAGCATAGTTTCCTTCAAAGAAACATTTAATACCGCGGTAAGCGCCACAGCCGCCTATCTCCCGGATATTAACCCTGCCGGCAGAGAACTGGAAGGCAATACCACAGGACGATTCCTTGTCTTTGTACTCTCCTCTGTTGCCGGCGATATAATGTCCTTTTCCACTCAGTTCTCCTTTACAGTTGCCATTGTCTTTAGAGAAAGTAATGAAGAACTGGAAGGTTTTTCCGTCTTCACCATCACGGATGGAGATCAGGCTCATGTCGCCGGAAGTATAATCACCGGAGAATTTATGCTTGCGGGGCAATGTGTCGATGGGATTGAAGATCTGACCGGGTGTGGTAGGACCATTGGAATTGGTCATGATCAACTGTACAGAGCCATCTTTGTTCACAGCATAAAAATCTTCTTTCAGTGCGGTATTGCTGCCGCTCATTTTTTTCTCCGAGCTTACTTTGATCACATTTTTACTGTCGATGGAAGTGGAGATAACAGTACCATCGGCACTACCGGTATTGGCTATACGCAAACGGTTAAGGTATTTTCCTTTTTTGTCAAGTATACAGAGATAACCAGTGGTTTGTGTCCGGCCTACTGCTTTAATGACCATGTAGTTGGTCAGATTTCCCTGCATACGGGTCAGGGGAAACAGCTTTACTTTTTCTGTTTTACCGTAATCCCCCATCAGGAGGGTGTCTGTCAGGAAGCGGCCCACGTCTGCCACGCCAACGGCCAGTGAATCGGCCTGTTTCAGCTGCAGGGAGTCTGCATTCAGTTTATACGGTAATGTTCCGGGGGTAAACAATTCCTGGAAGTCTTCGAATGTCATCGGCTCATCAGCGCCTCTGCCAGGTTTCTTTTTGGATTTGCAGGCTGCCAGTGCAACAATTGTCAATAATAATAACAGGTAACGCTTCATGAAAAGTTGATTCAGGGCGAAAAGTTAGATATAATTTTTATATGTGCGCAGCTAAAATCAAAAAACATACCGGATAGGGAAAAGTTCACAAAAATTATTTAGATTTGTCTAAATAATTTTTTAGACGATATGAACTTATCCATTGCAGAAGAGAACTACGTGAAGGCCATATATAAGCTCCAGGAAGGGGATACAGCCGTGACTACCAACGCCCTGGCGTATGAACTGGATACCAAACCGGCTTCTGTAACCGATATGGCTAAGAAGTTAAAAGAGAAACAACTGATAGATTATGAGAAATATAAAGGCATCACCCTTACCGCCGAAGGCCGTAAAACAGCCCTGCAGATTGTACGCCGTCACCGGCTGTGGGAGTGCTTTCTGGTAGACAAGCTGGCTTTCAGCTGGGAGGAAGTGCATGAGTTGGCTGAAGAGCTGGAACATGTACGCAGTGAAAAACTGACCAACCGGCTCAGTGAATACCTGGGCAATCCGACCGTAGACCCGCATGGAGACCCCATCCCCGACGCTCATGGCAGGATGGCTAAACCACGCCCGCAGACTTCACTGGACCAGGCCAACGCCAAACGGCTGGTGGTCACGGCCGTTACAGACCAGTCAGTCGCCCTGCTGGCCTTCCTTAATGCCAAAGGCATCCGCCTCGGCACCCAGCTGGAAATTGTTGCTCATTATGAATATGACAATTCCATCGAAATAAAAATGAAACACGCACCTTCTCTCACCATCAGTGAACAGGTAGCTAAAAACATCATGGTTAGACCCGTTTGAATATTATGGACTACAATCGTGCAACGTCCCTGAGTGAGGTACATCAGAGCATAGATACAAGCAATAAATCGAAGTGGAAAAAACTGTTCGCCTTTTTCGGGCCGGCCTACCTCGTCAGTGTAGGATATATGGACCCCGGCAACTGGGCCACAGACCTCGCCGGCGGCAGCCAGTACGGCTATAAACTGATATGGGTACTGTTGATGAGCAACCTGATGGCCCTGCTGCTGCAAAGCCTCAGCGCCCGGCTGGGCATCGTTCGCGGCCGCGACCTGGCACAGGCCAACAGGGAAACATATCCACGCAGTGTTAACTTCATCCTGTACCTGCTGGCAGAAGTGGCCATCGCGGCCACAGACCTCGCAGAGGTGCTGGGCATGGCCATCGGGCTGCAACTGCTCACCGGCCTGCCGCTGATATGGGGCGTTAGCCTCACCGTGCTGGACACTTTCCTGTTGCTGGTGCTGCAACGTTACGGCATCCGCAAAATGGAAGCTTTCATTGTGGCGCTCGTAGCCATCGTGGGCATTTCTTTCCTCGTACAGCTGGTCATGGCCAAACCCGATATACGGGAAGTGGCGCAAGGCTTCATCCCTTCTATCCCCGATAACACCGCACTGTATATCGCTATCGGTATCATCGGTGCTACCGTAATGCCGCATAACCTTTACCTGCACTCTGCACTGGTGCAAACACGCAAGATCAAACGAGACGACGCCGGCATCAAACAGGCGCTGAAGCTCAACTTTATAGACAGCACCATTGCCCTCAATCTCGCGTTCCTGGTCAACGCCGCCATCCTCATTCTGGCTGCAGCCGTATTCTTCAAAACCGGTCGCACCGACATTGCAGAAATACAAGACGCCCATCGGTTGCTGGAACAATTACTGAGCAGCAAACTCGCGCCCATCCTCTTTGCCGTGGCGCTGATTGCCGCAGGACAAAGCAGCACTGTGACCGGCACCCTCGCGGGGCAGATCATCATGGAAGGTTATCTGCACCTGCGTATCAACCCATGGCTGCGCCGGCTGCTGACCCGCCTACTGGCCATCGTACCGGCTTTCCTCGTTATCCTTATCGCCGGCGAAAACCAGGTAGGCGCCCTGCTGGTCTTCAGCCAGGTGCTGCTCAGCATGCAGCTGGGCTTCGCTATCATCCCGCTGATCCACTTCGTAAGCGATAAACATACCATGGGCAAATTCGCCATCAAACCCGGCACCAAAGTCCTTAGCTGGGCCATCACTGCTTTGTTGGTATATTTGAATATGCGCATGGTGTACGCAGAAGCAATAGGCTACATTTCCGGCAACGGCAATGTCTTCATCGACGGTATCATCATCCTGGCCTCCCTCGGCTTCGTGGTGCTGCTGATCGTCACCGTCGTATACCCGCTGATCAGCCGCTACCGCCAGGAAACAACCGGTGGTATCCATACGCCGCAGGTCTCCCTCGGTGAACTGGAAAAGCCGGAATACAAATGCATCGCCATGGCGCTGGAATTCAGCAAAAAAGACGAACAGATCATCTCCAATGCTATTGCCCACGGTAACGAGCATACGGAATACCTGTTGATACACATCGTGGAAAGTGCCTCCGCCAAATACTTCGGTACAGAATCTGATGACTTTGAAACACGTAAAGACCAGGAGCAGCTGGACACCTACCTCGCGCTGCTGAACAGCCGCGGCATCAAAGCCCGTGGCATGCTCGGCTTCCGCCACCGCGCCAAGGAAATTGCCCGCATCGTGAACCATGAAAAAGCCGATTTCCTCGTACTCGGCGGCCATGGCCATAAAGGTATCAAGGACTGGATATACGGGGAAACAGCCAACCAGGTACGTCACTTTGTGAAAATACCCGTACTCGTGGTGCAATAACGGAAACAACTACACGATTTTGTATTTGTTTTTCGCGGCAACTTCATGCATTTCAAACCGGCGTACCAGCAATACCAGTACTGCCGCTACCGTTGCTATGATGGCTACATACATGGTAATATCGCGGATAGACATCAGCATCGCCTGCAGTTGTAATTTCTTTTGTACCATGGCCTGCGCGGCCAGCGTGGCATGCTGCACGTCCATCCCATGCGAGCGGTACAAGGCACTAAAGGCGCCCAGCTCCCGGCCGTAAAGCGGATTATCATAGGTGAGGCTTTCAGACAGCCAGGTAGCATGGGTTGCCGTATCCCTGAACAACCAGTTGCTGTACAAAGCATACCCCGCAAAGGAACCGATGATATAACGGAAAGATAAACTGCCCATTACCCTGTCCCCGTTCATCTTCCGGGGAACATTGGTGGCCGCAAAAGTGGAAAGGGTAGTCAATACCAGGCCATAAGCCATGCCCTGCATCAGGTAAGGTATGATCAACGCTTCAAAAGTAGCGGCGGTCTGTATGTTGTTCCCAAAAAGATACAACGACCCGGCATACAACATAAAACCAACGCTGAGCATTATACGGCGTTGTACTCCTCTACAGAGCAACCAGCCGGTCAACGGAAAGCTGATCATATAAGCGCACAGCACGATAATGGCCACCTGTGAAAGATAGTTTTCTTCTCCCCTGAAATTATAAGCAGCGTAATAGTTAAACAGAAAACCAGTACTGTAAAACACATACAGCACCACCATAAAGGCAATACCCAGCGGCACCTGCTTATATAGACTGAATACCCGCAGGTCCCAAAAAGGCCGCTTCAACCGAAACTGCCGGTATATGAACAACAACGTGGTGATAACACAACCTATCAACGCATACTGAATGGTGTTATCCTCAAACCAGTCGAGCGTTTTGCCGTAAGTCAACATATACGAAAAAAGAAAGGCAGCTATCACAAACAACAACATGCTGAGCCAATCTACCTGATACAAGGGTACCCGCCGGTGCATCCGCTGACGGTGGAACAGGAGCACACAAAGTAACATGCAGATACCCGCCGCTGTCGCGGAAATCAGGTAGATATCGTGCCAGTCATAATCTTCCAGAACAGGGTTCACAAAAATATCCGCCAGTTCTCCCCCAAAACGTGCGATGGTATAATAGATACCGTAGAACATGGCCCGGTGGCGCATGACAGGATATTCATTGGTCAGTAAAGAGATGAAATCCAGCAGACAGGCCAGTTTCAGCATGCCGATAAAAAAATTGCTCACCAATAATAACGGAGCATAATTGATCGTGTAACACAACAAAGCCAACAATACCTGCAAGCCCAGCGCCAGCTGCAGTAAATCTGATTTCTGAAAATACATCCGCAGGCGGTAGTATACCGGTATAATGGCCACCATGCCGATAGCGCCGGCCTGCGAAAGCCAAACGACCGTTTCCGGCTCAATACCATAAAAGGCTGCCAGCCGTGATGCAGTAGTGCTGGTAATGCCCAGCACAAAAGCCTGCAGAATTATCAGCAACATCATGACTGGCCCCTTTACCCGTTTGGGTACAAAAGATCGATATGGTGATAATGCATAAACCATGGGAGGTGTTATTTATAGTTGAATATGCAACTATTTAGGTAAATTTTTTATTGCAATTGACGGATGATAGCAGATAGCACAGCTCTGGCAGCAGCCAGTTCCTTTTCATCAAAATCCGCCGTCAGGCTGTCCAGAAACGGGTCCAGCACCGGCAGCACTTCTTTTTTCAGGGCCTGCCCTTGCTGCGTCAACACAATCTTTTTATTACGGGCATCGGTTTCATCCGCTACACGGGCCACCAGTCCTCTTTTTTCCATGTTGTGGATAACTTTGGTGATACTGGCTTTGTCTTTATGCAGCAAGTCAGCCAGCTCCTGTTGCTTACGTCCCTCCCGCTGCCACAATACCCGCAGAACAGTCACCATCTCGGAAGTGAGATCGATGTGATGTTGTGCCAGCAGTGCATTGATGCGCAACCGGTAAAGCCCCAGCGCCTGGGAAATCAATAAGCTGATCCGTGGTGATTGGTCCATTGTCTGCCATTTTTTAACTATACAAAGGTACTAAAATTAGTTGAATAGTCAACTAATTGATTTTTACAGACACACAGCTGCGCATTTACCAACAGGCACAGGCGCCAGTGCTCTCATAAACGATTAATAGCTTACCTTGAACAGATAAAAAACTGGATTATGCGGACCATCTTTCAGCCCGGCGATGTGAAACATTTTACCCGTCACGTACGGGCAGAAGACTGTGCTGCTTTTGACAGCGGCAGGGTACATCCCGTGTATGCCACGTTTGCGCTGGGCCGCGATGCAGAATGGTGTTGCCGGCTGTTTGTATTGGAAATGAAAACGGAAGAAGAAGAGGGTATCGGTACCATGTTGACCGTAGAACATCTTTCACCGGCCCTGCAAGGCAGCGAAGTACATTTTACCGCTACCATCACTGCCTTGCAGGGAAATGAAATCATCTGTAGTTATGAAGCGCATGTGGGCAACCGGCTGATCGCGCGAGGCACACAGGCGCAGAAAATATTGCTCAAAGAAAAACTGGAACGGCGTTTTGCCGCTTTATAGTCCCAGCGCCGCTTTCAGGCGGGGATACCCGGTTTTGCTCACCAGCACCCTGGCGCCGCTGCGCAGGATAGCGAGGTGGTTTTCCTTCTCATAAGGATCAATGCGGGTCACCTGGTTCACGTTGAGTATATACGAACGGTGCACCCGGGTGAACTGCTGCGGGTCCAGCGTCTGCTCAAAAAACGACATGGTTTTGTTTTTCAGGAAACTGCCTTCCTGCGTTACAATCTTCACATAATCATCTGCGGCCTCCAGGTAATGAATATCCTGCACCGGGATGATTTTAATTTTTCCGTTGATCTTGATCACCACGCGGTTGTTCTGAAGCGGCGTGGCAGCGGCTGTTTCCAGTAGCGCGGCTGTAGCGGCGGCATTGCTGTTATGTTGTTCCAGCCATTTCTGAAAGGCTTTGTCAAAACGGTCGCGGGAAAAGGGTTTCAGCAGATAATCCACTGCGTGTACTTCAAAAGCGCGGAGTGCATGTTCTTCAAAAGCGGTGGTAAATATCACGGCTGGCATGGTTTCTACCAGCTCCAGCATTTCAAAACCGGTGATCTTCGGCATCTGGATATCGAGGAAGATAATGTCCGGCTGATGCTGCTGAATAGCTTTCAGCCCTTCAAAACCATCGTTGCATTCCTGCATCAGCTCCACCTGTGGATAGCCTGACAGGAATTCCTTTACCACTTCACGTGCCAGAGGTTCATCATCAATTATTACTGCTTTTATCATGTGTTTGTGGTACTTTAATCAGCGTAGTATAAATATTTTCCTGGGCACCTGTTTCCATCAGGTCCTGCCGGGCAAACAGCAGGTACAGCCGCCGTCTGATGGAAGTCAGCCCGAAACCGGTGCCTTTATTGGGCTGCTGCAATTCATTATCAAACGGGTTTTTCACTTCCAGCAGCAACATCCCGTCTTCCACATAAGCCCTGATCGTGATACAGATATCACCCACGGTATCATACAGGCCGAATTTAATGGCGTTCTCTACTACAGGCTGCAACAGCATAGGTGGCACATACATGGCTTCGGCCGCATCATCATAACTAACGCTGGTGGATAAACGATGGCCGAATCTTACTTTTTCAATATCGAGATATAACTGGAGATACTGTAGTTCCTCTTTCAAAGAGATCCAATGGTCATCTTCCCGTTTCAGGGAGCCACGGAGGAAGTCGGACAGCTTGAGCACCATTTCACGGGCCTGCTCCGGGCGCAACATAATGAGTGCGTTGATGGAGTTGAGGCTGTTGAACAGAAAGTGCGGTTGCAACTGTTGCCGCAGCTTATACAGTTCAGCCTCCCGGATAATGGCTTCGTTGGCCTCTCTCCTTTCCCTTTCGCCCTGTTCTTCTTCTTCATCGTACCACAACTGGCTGCGGTAGCCGATCCCGGCGATGATCATACATCCCACGATAAAATGGATGGGGATGGCATTATTCAACCAGCGCAGGTATACCGGGTCTGTATCGAAGGTGGTTTCCAGCAGCCAGTGGGTGAAAAACACCCAGAGCGCCGCCATAACTGAACTCACGACCGTTACATACAGGAACTTGTTGACACCGGCGCCCGGGCGGTAGTACGACAGGTTACGGCTGATCAGGAAACCGGCGCCGCCCAGCAGGAGAACATGCACGGAACTGTCTGAAATAGACTGCCATAAAGTGAGATCAAACCAGTAATACAGCAGGGCTGCATACAACACCAGCCAGATCAGGAATGAGGTAAGGAAACTCCACCGGGAGTTTCCTTTGTATAATTCTTTTGCCAATAGCGCGCCTTTTTTGTCCGTTTTAAACGTTCACTTCAATATATTGTTGTCCCTGCAACTGCGCAGATTTCATCTGCAACCAGGCGATGTAGGAATTAGGATCTCCTGGTTCTTCTATGCGGGAATACAGCTCCATGCCGTCTGTCAGTTGATCAAGGGTATATACTTCAGGTACGTTGATGAACTTCCATTGTACCAATTCCTGTTGTTGGTTCTTGAAGGCATATTGTTCCTGCATTCCGATTTCCCTTGCTTTCTGCCAGGCTTCTTTTTTAGAGATGGCGCTGATCAGTCTCAACTGTTCATCGAATTGCGGCGTATGACTGCCATTACCGCAAATGATCTGATAAACTACTTTAGCAACAAACCAATACATACAATAAGATTTAAAAAGTTGGTACGATAATGCGCTGGTAAGGTCCTTTTAAGCGAAGCTTTTGATCTCCACTCCGCCGAAGATACAGGAGCCTTTCAGCAGCAATACTTTGTCTTTATCAATACTTCCCAGGAGAGCGGCCGGGCGTTTTTCCTCTACGCCACCCATAATGGTAGAGATGTCTACTTTCACGGTCCAGTTGGCCGGTACCACAATCTCACATCCGCCGAAGATAGCGGTCACTTCCAGTGTCACGATACCATTGATGTCTGCCTGCATCAGGTTAAGGTCTGTACCGCCAAATACGTTGGAGACATAACCGCCTTTGAAGTTTTTGGAGGTGACTACCTTTTCGAGGCCACTGAAACAGGAAGATATGTTGATGGTATCGTCATCGGCAGAAATATCACTGCTGGTACGGTCTTTCGCGAAATATCGTGCGTCAGTAAAATACCCGTCGTTGTGTCTTTTAAATAATGCGGTGATACCGATAGCGATCAATACAACCGGCCAGATAAACCGGGCGGTGTTGTAAGGCCAGTGCATGATTTCACCAGCGAGGAAAATGCCGCCTACCGCCATCATCGCAAACCAGGGGCCGCCTCTGAAATTATGTTTGAAGCCCAGTGCCAGGCCAATTACGATCAGGATCATCTGCCAGGAGAATACCCAGCCGGGGATATTCAGGTCCAGTCGCTGCAACAGCAGGCCGGTACCGATGAGGATAAGGATAATACCGCCAATACCGCGTCCTCTTTTTCTTCTGGCGACAAAATCATCTTTAATCATTGTCTTGTTGTTTTCATTGCTGGAATGTTTTAACAATACAAAAGTAGGACGGCTGGAGCGGCTGTAAAAGCTCCATTAGGCTAAAAATGCGGTTTTACCGGTAAAAAGCAGGAAAAGGCCGGTGAAAGTGGCTCAGCTCTCCCAGAACTAAAGTCCTGGGTTATGTTATAGGATTTCATTCAACAGTAAAGTGAATATTAATTGTTGGCATATCTCCCGGAAAACCAAATGTTGCCCAGGGCTTTAGCCCTGGAAAGCTAGATTTCTACCGTTACGAGATCGGCCTTGCCGGAGAGTTTCTCCAGCACTTCCCGGAGCTGTTGCACCATCGGATCAGGGCCACAGATATAGAAATGCTGATCGAAATTGAAAATCTTCCTTTTCAAATATGCTTCATCTATAATATGATGGTCATAACCGGGCACTTCTTCCCGGGTGATGGTATTAATGAAGTTGTTACCCAGCATTTGTTGAAATTCTTCTTTCAGAATGATATCAGCATAGGTGCGATTAGAGAAAAGCAGCTTGTTATCGCCCAGTTGTCCTTTATGCTGCAGGTCGCGGAAGATGGCGATAAAAGGAGTAACGCCGGCGCCACCGGCAATAAAAACACCTTCTCCTTTATACTGGATGGCCCCCCATACATCGTGCAGGATCAGGCTGTCGCCTGGCTGGATATGCCCCAGCAGGTCGGTCACGCTGTGATGGTCGGGATAACTTTTAATCGTGAATTCCAGGTGGTCCCACTCATTCAGGCCGGTAAACGTAAAAGGACGGCGTTCATCTTCCCATCCGGGTTTGTTCACGGCTACTTCTGTAGCCTGACCGGGGACGAACGTGTATCCTTCGGGCTTTTCTACCTTATAACGTTTTACATTGTGTGTGACAGGGGTTACGGACAATACTTTAACGATATGGCTTTCCATAGAGTAGGTTTTCTGGTTTGATATGAATATAGGATATTTTTTGCTCAATGCAGTATATGCGCAGACAGTGCGGCGAGGTCCGCAGCCCAGCGGGCGTAGTCTTTCCCGGAAGGATGGAGACCGTCGGCTGCCACCAGCGAGGCATCCTGCACGGCTTCCCGGGTATAGGCCGTAATGTCCAGCCAGTGGACTCCCTGTGCTGCCGCAATAGCTTTGTTGGCAGCATTAAAAGCGTCTATTTCCCGGGCTATGGCGGCCCGGTCACGGTCTGCCGCAAAAGGCGTCACGCCCCAGTCGGGGATGGAAAGCACCACTACATGTGATGGGCGGTGACCGGCAAAATCAATGGCCTGTTGCAACAGTTGGGTAAACTGCTCCCGGTATTCCTCCAGGCTGCGGCCGCGGTACTGGTTGTTCACCCCTATCAGCAGCGTCACCAGGTCAAAAGTGCCGGTGATGCGGGCTTCCCGGATGCCCTTTTCCAGTTCGTCCGTTGTCCAGCCGGTGGTAGCCACTATTTTAGCGTCATTTATCGCGATGCCTTTGTTACGGAGCAGCTGAACGGTCTGCGCCGGAAAACGTTCTGTTTCCGCTACGCTTTCACCGATGGTATAGCTGTCACCCAGCGCCAGGAAAGAATATGGGACCATAAGGGTATCTGCAATTTTGTTGTGATAAAAAAAGGAACAGCAAAATAGCATTAATCTTAACATAAGCAAAAAGTTATATACGCCCGCTTTTTCACATAGATTTAAGCAGAAAGTTCACCCGCCTTAAACCGGAATGCTGTACCTTTGCACCCGATTACAACAATTAAGTTAACGCATAAAGAAACCGTTTTATGCCGGCAGAAAAAATATCGATGAACAATGGCCTGTTACAGGTCCCTACACACCCAATCATACCATTTATTATAGGCGACGGAATTGGTCCGGATATCTGGCAAGCGAGCGTCCGCGTATTCGACGCAGCTGTGGAAAAAGCCTATGGTAGCGAGCGGAAAATTGAATGGAAAGAAGTATTGGCAGGCGAAAAAGCCTTCCAGGAAACCGGCGAATGGTTGCCTGCTGCAACGCTCGATGCGTTGAAAGAATACCTGGTGTCTATTAAAGGCCCCCTGTCTACACCTGTAGGTGGCGGTATGCGTTCCCTGAACGTGGCCATGCGCCAGGAGTTGGACCTCTACGCCTGTGTAAGGCCTGTACGCTGGTTCAACAAAGTACCTTCTCCGGTGAAACATCCTGAGAAAGTAGACATGGTGATCTTCCGCGAAAACACAGAAGATATCTATGCCGGCATCGAATACATGACAGGTACGCCTGAATGTGAAAAACTGCTCAACTTCCTGCAGAACGAGATGGGCGTGAAAAAAATCCGTTTCCCGCAAACTTCTTCCCTCGGCATCAAACCGGTGTCTATCGAAGGAACAGAGAGACTGGTACGCGCAGCGATCCTCTATGCACTCGAGCACAAACGTCCTTCCGTTACCCTCGTACACAAAGGTAATATCATGAAATTCACCGAAGGCGGCTTCAAAAACTGGGGCTATGCACTGGCGGTAAGAGAATTTGGTGATAAAGTGTACACCTGGGAACAGTGGGAACAAACCAAAAAAGAACAAAACGAAGAAGCTGCCAATAAAGCACTGAAAGTAGCTATCGCAGAAGGTAAACTGCTGATCAAAGACGTGATCGCGGACAACTTCCTGCAACAGATACTGCTGGCTCCTCAGGACTACTCTGTAGTAGCTACGCTGAACCTCAACGGTGATTATATCTCCGACGCACTGGCTGCTGCGGTAGGTGGCATCGGTATCGCTCCGGGCGCCAATATCAACTACCTCACCGGTCACGCGGTGTTCGAAGCTACGCACGGTACTGCACCCCGCTTTGCCAACACCAACACCATGAACCCGTCTTCCGTTATCCTCAGCGGGGTAATGATGCTCGAATACATGGGCTGGAAAGAAGCTGCCGAAATCATCGTGCATGGCCTGAGCACTGCTATCGCCCGCAAACGCGTTACCATCGACTTCTACAACCTGATGGACGACGCTACCCTGGTTAAAACCAGCGAATTCGCGGATGAAGTGATCAAACAAATGCAACACTAATTCCGTCTTTTTAGATAGATACGTAAGCAAAGGAGTGGATCTATCTGTAATGGTTATATTATATATTAACATAATCATTACAGGGAGATCATCACTCCTTTGCTTTCTTATTGTATATTGTTGATGCTTTAAGCAACTGACAGGAAGCCCCTTTACAAGCCATCTTATGAAAATGTTTTGTAATTTTCCCAGCTATTTGTATTTTTCGTGATTATCCCTTTTAGGGACTTGCTTGAATAGTTGTTCGTTTTTGTTGCTTTTAATCTAATTTTTTAAAAAAAACCGTAATGTCAAAAATTAAAGTAGCTAATCCGGTGGTAGAACTGGATGGAGACGAGATGACACGGATCATCTGGAAATTCATTAAGGACAAACTGATACTTCCATATCTGGACGTAGAAATCAAATACTTTGACCTGGGCATGGAACATCGCGATGCGACCAACGACCAGGTAACTATTGATGCAGCTAACGCTATCCGCGAAACAGGCGTTGGTATCAAATGTGCAACTATCACTCCTGATGAAGCCCGCGTAAAAGAATTTAACCTGAAACAAATGTGGAAATCACCGAACGGCACTATCCGTAACATCCTGGATGGTACTGTATTCCGTGAGCCCATCGTGATGAAAAACGTGCCGCGCCTCGTGCCTAACTGGACTGCTCCTATCTGCATCGGCCGTCACGCTTTCGGTGACCAATACCGCGCCACTGACTTTGTTACCAAAGGCAAAGGCAAACTCACTATCAAATTTGAAGGTGAAAACGGTGAAGTGATCGAACATGAAGTATACAACTTCAAAGGCGACGGCGTTGCACTGGCTATGTACAACACCGACGAGTCCATCAAAGGCTTCGCCCGCGCTTGTTTCAACCAGGCCCTGATGAAAAAATGGCCGCTGTACCTGAGCACCAAAAACACCATCCTGAAAAAATATGATGGTCGTTTCAAAGATATTTTTGAAGAAATCTATCAGCAGGAATTTAAAACTGCTTTCGATGCTGCCGGCCTCACTTACGAACACCGTCTCATCGATGACATGGTTGCCTCTGCCCTGAAATGGAACGGCAACTTTGTTTGGGCTTGTAAAAACTACGATGGTGACGTTCAATCCGACACCGTTGCACAAGGCTTCGGCTCCCTCGGTCTGATGACTTCTACCCTGGTTACGCCTGATGGCAAAACCATGGAAGCAGAAGCAGCGCATGGTACCGTTACCCGCCACTACCGCGACCACCAGGCCGGTAAACCAACTTCCACCAACCCAATCGCTTCCATCTTCGCATGGACCCGCGGTCTGGAATTCCGTGGTAAACTGGATAACAACCAGGAACTGATCAACTTCTGTCAGGCACTGGAACAGGTTTGTATCGAAACGGTGGAAAGCGGCAAAATGACCAAAGACCTCGCAGTTTGTATCCACGGCAATAAAGTGGAACATGGCAAACACTTCCTCTACACAGAAGAATTCCTGGAAGAGCTGGACAAAGCCCTGAAAGCGAAACTGGCTAAATAACTATCATTTAGTTATTTTTTCATTTTATTATTTTGATATTAAAAACGCAGCGAAGATCACCTTATATCAGATGGTCTTCGCTGCGTTTTTAATATCAAAATAATAAAATAGCTAAATGACTAAATAATCTACAGTTTCATCTGTTTACGCACCACTTTATCTTCTCCGTAGATATCATCATAAAATACCAATGTGCCTTCTTTGCCTTCTGCTGTAAAATAGCGGAAGTAAATCGGGATACGACGGGTAAGATCTACCTGCCGTTTTTCTTCCCGCTCAATCCATACCCGGACACTGTCACCTTTGTGATTAGTGGTATCCGGCGAAGCTACGAGGTACTGCGCCAGGCTATCCCACTGCTGCACCCGCACACAACCATGGCTCATAGCGCGCATGGAGTTCTTGAACAGCCCGCGGTTATTCGTATCATGCAGGTATACACTGTATTTATTGCGGAAGTTAAACTTCATAATGCCCAGGGAGTTGTCCAGTCCGTCCATTTGCCGCAGCACATAGGGAAAATTCCCTTTGGACAATTTACTCCAATCTATCGTTGACGGATCTACGGCATTACCGGATGCATCAATCACCTCCAGGTTTTTAGCAGCCAGATAACCAACATTTTTCTTGATGGCGGGCAGCATTTCTTTAAACACTATGCTGTAAGGCACACGCCAGTAAGGATACAACATGAAGTTGGTCATGTAGGAATTGAGGATAGGCGTGCGGGTACGCGGGGTACCTACAATCACCCTCGATTCCAGTTTTACCTCTCCACTGTCCACTACCTGTAACGTATAGCCGGGCAGGTTAACCATGATATACGTTCTGGGCAGCGTATCCGGCAGTTTGCGCCAGCGGTCAAGGTTTACAGCCGCCTGCATCACCCAGTCGTGCGTAGAGCGGTTCATCGCCATTACGGTCCTTTTACCAGGAACGCCATCCGGATAAATGTTGAACTCCTTCTGGAAGGCTCTTACGCCTGTCTTCAACAGTGTACTGTCTATCACCTTGCCGGTGGTGTCCAGATGGCCGCTCTGCACCAGCCGGTCAACTACTAACAGCCGGAAAGCGGGTGTGTCTGTATAGTTCAGGGGCAGCGTGTCCCAATGATAGGCGGCATATTTTTCCTTGAAAGAACGAATCCCTTCTTTCAGCGCCACATAACCCGGATGCGTAGGTTCAAGGTCATGCAGCAGGGAGGTCACCTCTCCTTGTTCCAGCGCCTGATGCAGTTTGGCTGTCAGCTGTGCGTCGGTGAACAGGGAGTCGGCTTTCAGTGTCACGCTGTCGCGCGGCGCCGCTCCAAAACGCAGGTCAGAGGCCATTCTCATAAAGGCGTCGGTCAGCATCACGTCCATCCTCGCCCATAAAGCGGCATCTTTTTTAGCCGCAGGATCGCTGCTGAGCTGCTGCCAGGCAGTGTTCAGCGCCGGTTCATGGTAATGCGCCGGTAGCAGGCCTACGTCTTCCGCCTGTTTGATAGCATCTATCAAAGTTGCGGCAGCAGCGTTAGGCACACCGTCTTTCGACCAGCGGCTGGCATTTTCCTTTTCCTTGTAAAAGTCCTGCAGGGCCTGAGGCCGGAAGGCGGGAAGACTGTCTTCCATCACACCATCGTTGTCCTGAATGGCTGACAGCCGTTCGGTAATGCTTTCTTTTACCACTTCGTCCAGCTGCCGGATGTTGGCGACAATTTGTTTCTTTTTGGGGGTTGCGTGCTTCTTTCCATGTCCACAGGCTAACAACAAACACATTCCGGAGCCGCACAACAAACTAAAAATTAAAATCTTGTACTTCATCTGAAAAAATCGATGGGTAAAGATATATAATTTCCATGCCAAAAATAAAAATCCCGGAGCAATAGCTCCGGGACAATGACTGTCGGCACCAATGCACCACTAGCGGCAGCACTCTTTTTTGGTGAACAATGACTGTATGAATTTCAAGACAGACAATAATACTTTTTTCATCTCCCACGATTTTTAAAGAAGAGGCTACGGTGAGCAGTAGCCTCTCTTTTCAACTAAAACTAAAACAACTAACTTCTAACAATTATAGTTTATCAAGGGGAATACGCTTGGGCGTTTTCAGTTGCTTGAACTGGCTGGGCGTAAGGCCGGTCACTTTTTTGAACTGTGCCGACAGGTGCGCCACACTGCTGTACCCCATTTTATAACTGATTTCACTCAAACTCAACTCGTTGTAGTCCAGCAGTTCTTTTACCCGTTCAATTTTTTGTTGAATGATATACTGCTCGATGGTCACCCCTTCCATTTCAGAAAAAAGGCTGCTCAGGTAATGATAATCCTTTTGCAATTTGCCAGCCAACAGCGAGGAAAAATTTTCTCTCATGTCATCCAACTCTGAATAGTGGACAGTTTCTACAACGATATTTTTAATGGCAGCCACCAGCTGCTGTTTTTTATCGTCTATCAGTAGAAAGCCTTCCGCCTGCAAAGCAACTGAAACTGCCTGCAATTGTTGTTCAGTAACCTTTCCATCCACCGTGGCCTTTCCCAGCTGAATGTCGGCTACGGTAAGCGGTACCGCTTCCAGCACTGATTTGACTACTTTAATACAGCGCGGACAAACCATATTTTTTATGAACAGATCTGTTTTCACGCAGGTTTATTTTTTAATGTTAAAAATGTTGTGCTCTATACGTACCATAAACGAATTGAATGAATTACGCGCCATATCTCCTGTGAGCTGCGTGCGGTAAGAAAGATCCAACCGGGTAGTACTGTTGAAAATAAACTGTACAGCCGGTGCGATATCCAGATAAGAACCTTTGCCTGCAGCGTCTGTATTGGTTTTACCTAACAGCTCCACATACAGGTTCAGATTGGTCTGATTAAAATTCTTATATCTTACCGGAAGCAGCAAATATCCTGCGGACAGGCTATAATTTACGGAATTTTTCGGGAATCCCTCCGGGATATTGTCCTTCACATTGTTCATATAACGGGAATACCCTAACGTAGTTGACAACGCCAGCTTATGCAGCAGTTGTGTAGCGATGACACCACCACTCACCCCGGAAGTAGCGCCCTCCAGGTCCAGGTCCGTATTGGCATATGGCTTTTTGGTGGCAGCTGTGGACGGCACATAAGGATTGTCGATGACCGAACCTTTCACATAGGCAGCCATCCTGAAGTGGGCATGCTGCTGGTCCAGCGACAGGAAGCGGTATTTAGCGTAAACGCTGCCACCTTCCATCCGGATGGAGGATTGCATCATATTGGCCGCGTAGCCAATGGCATGCACCATCAGCTTTTTATTGACCCCCCACATGATTTCCGGCTCAAACCGCATACCCGTGGTGCCATCATGTTCCATTTTAAAGAACTTGTTGGTAAGCCGTATGCCGAGCGAATTGGCCGGCATATTACTGGCCGGCTCGGTGTTCACGTATAATTCCTGGGCTCTTGTTGCCTGGCTGAAGGCAAGAAACGCCGCAGCCATCATTAAAATTTTGCGCATATACTGAAACCGTAAGGATTAAATAGTGACGTGATAAATCCTTTTGGAAGCTTTGGCATCATGCGGAATGCAGCAGTCAGCCATTACCCCTGTCTTATAACAGGGCATACTGGTTTCAGTTGCGTATTTTTTAAACTGTTTGGCAGAAACAAAATCTTTGTCAATCACCGTGATGTCTTTATCACCGTTCAGCACCTGGTCTTTCACATGCATAAAATGCAGCGTGCTGCCCGCAAAAGGCACGTGGGTGTCGTTATGTACCTTAACATCGCTGAAGTTGGCGGTCACTACCAGTTTACCCACAGAAAAACCGGCGTCTTCTACTTTCTGTTTAATGGCATCGATATTTACAGCAGCTCCCGGTTTAAAATGCAGGATAAAAGTAGTATTGTCAAGGTCAGTGTCTATTTTGTCCACAAACGGCAGTGTCTGGAGAGATTCCAGTGTAGCGCGTGAACACATGGCACAGGTGAGGCCGGAAGCCTGCAGACTGGCTTTTTTATATTGCGCCTGGGCGCCAAAAGAAATACCAAATGCTAGTAAAAGAATGGATAACGTTTTCATGATCTGATGTTTATAAATTAAGTAATACAGCAATACCAATAGCTTTCCGCGCAGCGGAAAACAGTAACAGGAAGCTGTTATCAGATCAGGAAAACACAATTACGAAGGAAAACGGACGTCGTAGCGCCTATATCCGGTGGTTCATGCGGATAGCTGCTTGGGGGCAGCCGTAAGGAAGATAATGAAGGGGTGTGCAGGATTTTTACCGGTAACTGCAGGTCAATAGTCGTCGGCGCATCCTGCTGCAAGACTTTGGCGGCCTCATGCGAGGTGGTCACCTTGCAGAATTTCACCTCGTTTTTACAACAATCCATACTTTTTACCGGCCGGCCGCACTTTTTGCATTGGTCCTCAGGGACGCCTTGCAGCTTTACGGACGCCAGTTTGCCCATGCAGTAATGCACGTTAACCGTGAACCCGCTGGTCAACAGCGTGTACAGGATAGCAAAAAATATGGCGAAAAAACGTTTCATGTGAAGTACAAATTTACTACAATAAATTGTTTTTCACGATGACGGTTATCAATTTCCGGATGCGCCGGCTATTTTAACATTCAGTTAGCGTTTTTTGCTTTTTTGTTTTTCGGGAGATGCCTGCCCTTTTTCCAGCTGCTCTACCCTTGCTTTCAGGGCTTTGTTCTCTGCCTGCGCTTCAATCATATGTAAAGTAAGCTCCTCCACTTTTTGTAGCAACAAGCGGTTCATTTCTCCAAGGTCTAGTCCATTCTCGTTTATTTGCTGCGCAGAAGGTATGCCCGGCAGGTGGCGGTTGGCGTTGATGAAAGCAGCGGTACTGTCCAGTGAAAGGAGTTGATATGCAGGATGAAATACATAATCAGGCCAGTCAGCAGCGTTTTGGGTAACTCTTACTCTTTTGGCGAAAATATCACCGTTGACGGCTAGTTTGGACTTAGGATACATGGTGCCGATGCCAACATTTCCATTGAGATCGTCAATACTAATGGGAGAATCAATGCCTCCTACGATATAACGTGGAATCACTGCCGCCACAGGGTCTGTATTTAAAACGACAGGAATGGCCGCAGATGCAGCAGCAGGCCGGTCAACAGCCTTTACATAAACGCCCTGAATATACTGACGATAGGTCGGTTTCGGATAATCTGTACAGCCGGCTATTCTTGCCTCCAGCCGCCAATAGCCAACATTGTCCAGAGGATGAGCCAGTGCTATCTGGTCAGTCACAGTTGGCACTCTTCTCCATTGATACCTGCTTTCTCCCGGAACTCCCCAGGATGTAGTGATTTCAAATTGATGCCCTGCCGCTTTTCCCCATTGAAACCAGAACCGCAACTGAACGGAGCCGCAATGTGGAAAGTTATCTCCTTTTTTTACGCCAATATAATATTCCCGTACCCAGCCAGCAGGTATCGGTTGGTCAAATAACGCTTCGGGATAATCGTAGTTTGTACGGGTTACTGGTTGCCAGCCATTGCCGGAATAAATCACGGCAGCACCTTCGTTATTGCCAAAAATCTGAACAGGACCATACTCGATGGGTTGTTGGGCTGCAACAGTTAATACAATAAAAAACTGGAACGCAATAGCCAATAGGACACGTTTCATAAATATAGGTTACGGGTTAAAACTGTTATCAATATAGGGCATTTATCTGCATCTTGTATCTCTATGAAGATACAAGATGCAGCACGATTAGTTGACTGATTAGTTAATAAACCACCAACGCAATCCCAGTCGGAAATCGAAGTTATTGTAGGGATACAGCGGAGCGGAATGATTGTTCTGGGTAAAGAACACATTCAGATTTTCTGCACGCACAAATGCGGAGAAAGATTTAATACGGAAATGGGCAAACGCAGCGATGTCCGGTGCGTTGTATTTCACGCTGGTCGTGTTCTGGTAAACAAACTGTCCGAGCAACGGAGAGTAGTCGTCAGCGTTATAAGAGGTATTGTAGCGGAACTCCAGCCCTGTCATCAGGTTCAGGTTGCGATACAACAGTTTCTCAAACGCAAAGCGGTGACGTGTCCAGATAGCCGGCACGTTCAGCGGGCCTTCGCCATGGCGCTGCTGGAAAGCAACTTCTGCATACCAGGAGAACGGACGAATGGTGAATTTCTTGCTAAACACCACCTGCAACAGGTTAAACAGGTTAGGTGCCTGTGCACTGTGGTAGTAATCCCGGAAATACGTATAGTTGGTAAACAGGAAATAATTCACCGCCAGGCTGTATTTCAGTTTTGGATTTTCGGCCGCAAACTGCAGCTGGGTGGTATTTTCCTTGGCGGTAGTGCTGTTGTACCAGGTATCGCGGTTGCTGTTAAAAAACTTGTATACGTAAGACGGTTCCCGGTTTACGTTGCTGACAGACAACTTCACGTCGCCTAGCAGGTCATTGATATGACGGCGTAAACTACCGTAAATACTGTAATCCCCGATATTCTGCCCTACCACATAAAACTCGCCACGGGCGGAGAAATCCCATTGTTTGTTCCGGGTTTTGTTGCGGTATTCCCCATGCAGCGCAAGGTTGGTGAAGTTAATGTCTGCATCGAGAAAAGTACCGGTAATACTTTCAAAACGGGCGCCGAGATTAATAAAGTGCCCCAGATTGCCCAGTACCGGGAACTGTATCAGCGACAGGTCATTGGATATCGTTTTCCACTGATGTTTGGCCTGGATAGTATCACCCGCGATGAAGTCAAACCCATAATGTTTGGTGTAGAAAAAAGTATCCTGGCTATTGTCGATGAACTGGTAATTATTATTCTGGAAGTTGAAAGTGTACTGCACCCGGAAGATAGGCCGGTAGCGGTAATAGTCCGTTGAGTCGTTGATGTGAATGCTATCCCCGCGGCCCCAGTCGTACTGCTGCTGGATCAACAGCCCTGTTTCCTGGTACTGTGATTTCACGGGTATTTTGGTACCGAAGAAAGCATATTGGGTCGTTTCCTGGTTACCGAGGTTTACATCAATACCCTGGCGATTTTTGTAGTCTTTATTCGCCAGAAAGGTATCGCTTTTGATACCGCCGTTTTCGCCGCCATTCAGTTTGTTATAGTAAAAGCTGAGATAAGTATTGGCTCGCTTGTTCTTACTCTGGTAGCGGGCGGTGAGCCGGTAGGTATCGTGGTTGGTGGTTTGCGTACGGTAGTAACCGGGTGCGTTTACCTTACGGTAGTCGAAGGCAAAATTAAAACGGTCCGTACGGTTCTGGGTATGGGTTACGCCAATCACCTGTTCCTGTTTGCTGCCTACGAGGTAGTTCAGTTCGGAATAAGGGCGGTTGGTATTATAGAACCTGGCATTGGCGTGGCTGTAGCCATAGATATCGTACGCATGAAAACCGGCGTCAAATCCGGGTTTCATCAACGGTGTAAAGATGATATTACGGGCTGCAGCGCCGCTGTTGCCCAGCGTCATATAGTTGGCCGGCACTTTCAGGAAGTCGATATTGAAGTCCGCCACAGACGAGTCGATGGTAAAATCCGTCGGCTCACCGAGGTAGCGGTAAGTCAATGTAAGGGTGTCCGGCTCTTCATGGTGGTGCATTGTGTCGCGCTGCATTTTACTGGAGCCGCCACCACCGCCCGTATTGCCGAACCGACTGGTATTGAACTGTGCCATTAAGGAATGACTACCTGCCAACAGCAGGGCTATGATAATAATAAGTTGCCTCATCCGAAAATGACAAAACGTTTATAGTTGCCGGATTAATTCACTAAAGATAAGCGTTAGCTTGGGTTCTGCCGCATGGGCTGCTTCCAGTACCTCCTGATGGGTGATCACATTTTCTTCCTCACGGATGCCGATATCGGTGATAACGCTCATGGCAAAGACTTTCAGGCCGGCATGTACTGCTACGATCACCTCCGGTACAGTACTCATGCCTACGGCATCGCCGCCGATAATGTGCATATACTTATATTCAGCCCTGGTTTCAAAAGTAGGTCCCTGTACCCCTACATATACGCCGGTATGCAGCGCAATATTGTTGGCGGAAGCAATTTGATAGGCCGACTGTATTAGTACTTTGGAATAAGGTTCGCTCATATCCGGGAAACGGGGGCCCAGCGTATCTTCATTACGGCCACGCAGGGGATGCTCCGGTTGCAGATTGATATGATCTTTTATTACCATCAGGTCGCCCACCTTAAACTGTGGGTTCATACCCCCGGCAGCGTTGGAAATGAACAGGGTATGAATGCCCAGTTCTTTCATCACCCTGATCGGAAAAGTGACCTGTTTCATAGAAAAACCTTCATAATAGTGGAATCTGCCGGCCATCGCCACAATAGGCTTGCCCTGCATATATCCCAGGATCAGTTTCCCGGAATGCCCTTCCACCGTAGATTCCGGAAAATGTGGAATATCACGATAAGATATCTCGATGCTCTGCTCTATCTCTTTGGTCAGGTTACCTAGTCCACTTCCCAATATAACCCCTGCTACAGGCGCCTCCTGCCAGTGTTTTCGGATATAATCCCCAGCTGCCTTTATCTGGTCCGTTAATTCACTCATCTGTTTATGCATTAATTAAAAGTCGGATTTAAAAAACAAACCCGCGCAAAGTTATTTTTTAATTCACAAATGAATGCGGTTTTATATTTAAATCATAATGACCTATTTTAGCGGCAAATTTTATTGCGATGAATTTACACGAGTACCAGGCTAAAGAACTGTTGAAAAAATATAATGTACCGGTTCAGGAAGGCATTCCGGTAGAAACACCGGAAGCAGCGGCCGAAGCTTACAAGCAACTGAAGGTGCAGTATGGTAATGAGTTTGCAGTGGTTAAAGCGCAAATTCACGCTGGTGGACGCGGTAAAGGTAAAATCCGTGGAACTGAGCAGAGAGGTGTAGCTGTAGGAAAAAATGCGGAAGATGTGAAAACCATTGCAGGTAACATCCTGGGTGGTACACTGGTAACTATCCAGACCGGCGAAGCAGGTAAACTGGTAAACAAAGTACTGGTAGCACAGGACGTTTATTACCCGGGCCCTAATCCGATAAAGGAATTTTACCTGTCTATCCTTCTGGACCGCGCTAAAGGCCAGAATGTGATCATGTATTCTACCGAAGGCGGTATGGATATCGAAGAAGTAGCGCACAGTACTCCTGAAAAAATATACAAAGAATGGGTAAAACCCAACATGGCCCTGCAACCATTCCAGGCCCGTAACATCGCTTTCAACTTCGGTTTGAGCGGCGAAGCGTTCAAAAACATGGTAAAATTTGTTACCAACCTGTACAACGCTTACGTAGGACTGGATTGCAGCATGCTGGAAATCAACCCGTTATTCAAAACCAGCGATGAGAAAATCATTGCCGTTGACGCCAAAGTAAACCTGGACGACAACGCCCTGATGCGTCATCCTGACCTCGAAGCACTCCGCGACATCACCGAAGAAGATCCGACCGAAGTAGAAGCAGGTAAATACAACCTCAACTTCGTAAAACTGGACGGTAACGTAGGTTGTATGGTGAACGGCGCCGGTCTGGCCATGGCTACCATGGACATGATCAAACTGAGCGGCGGTGATCCGGCCAACTTCCTGGACGTAGGAGGTACTGCCAACGCACAAACCGTTGAAGCAGGTTTCCGCATCATCCTGAAAGATCCTAAAGTAAAAGCTATCCTGATCAATATCTTCGGCGGTATCGTTCGTTGCGACAGGGTTGCTCAGGGTGTTATCGACGCCTACAAATCCATCGGCAACATCAACGTTCCGATCATTGTACGCTTACAAGGCACCAACGCCAAAGAAGCAAAAGAACTGATCGAAGCCAGCGGCCTGAAAGTACAGTCTGCCACGCTCCTCAGCGAAGCTGCTGACCTGGTAAACAAAGCACTGAACTAATCATTTGATTATTTGATCATTTGATTATTTAGATATTAAAAAGGGGAGACCACATGATACAATGTGATCTCCCCTTTTTTTAATGATTAAATGACTAAATAATTAAATATTCAAATTCTTCAGCTCGACCTCTTCTTTCGTGGTATCATCGCCCCACGATTTCTTCTTGTCAATAACCCAGCCCAGGAACTTTCTGGTCTGTGCCTGATCTACCCCCTTGCTCATCCGCACAAGCCCCTGCAGGTTTTCCAGACTGGCATCGGCAGTTACCACCACCTCTGCCCATTTCAGGTACTGCGCTTTTAAGGCAGCATCTTTGGCCAGTTCCGCTCCTAGAAAAAACTGCATGTACCGCACCCTGTTTTCATTCCTGTCCGGATGCGCGGTGGCAAATTCAAGGAATGCCCTGGAATCTTTACATTTTTTAAAGAGATAGTTTTCTGCGTAATACATCTGCACAAAACTCCAATCCTCCGGGCGGTACACAGTCTGCTGCTTTTGCAGGAATGCATCAAAAACGGCTTTATCCAGGGTGGCCGGCAGCGCAGCGATATCCTGCTTCAACAGCTTGTCCATAATATTGGTATTCAGCTCTTCACCGAAACGGTCCAGGTAAGCCTTACGGTTCTTCAGGTAAAATTCCCGGTAATCGTCCGGCAGCACAGCAGCCATCTGCATGACCTTAAAAGTGGACTCGGCCAGTTTGTCTTTTTGTTTAGCGAGATATCCCACAATCTCTTCTTTATCTCCTCCCTTGTAATCCTTGTTCCACATAGCTTTGTAGAATTCCGGATCTTTAGACGACAAGCTGTTGCCAAAGCCGGCCAACGTTTTGCCTGCTTTGTAGCGGGCAATGTTGTTTTTCAGGAAGGCCATGAACCTGTCGGGTTCCTGATAGCCGGAGCTCCGGTCCAGCAACTGACCATCACCGGAAATAACCAGATAGGTGGGAAAGCCGCGCATAAAATACTTGCGGCACAGGTCTATCCCGAATTGTTCCTTAAACACATCGTAACCGGTGCAGATGAAATTTTCCTCCATGTACTTTTTTACTTCCGGCCGCGGAAACACCTTTACTTCCATGTCTTTACAGGCATGGCAACCTTCAAAATAGGTGTCGATAAAAATAGGTTTGTGTTCTTTTTGGGCCCTGTTGGTGAGATCTTTCCAGGTGCCTTTAATGAATTGGGTGCTGTCCTGCGCAACGGCCATAACAGGCAATAACGCAGCTACCAGCAAGGCTTTGGTTAGCTTTTGCATACGCTTTTTTAATGGTTTGGTTGTTGGTTGGTTTGGTTTTCTAAGACCGCAATAGTAAATAATATCCCTGTAATCCTATAGGATATTGGATAAACGGCAATCGCGGGGGTAAAGCCCGGGGGATACGATGTAAAAAACAAAGGGCTGACCTTTTTGGTCAGCCCCTGTCCTGTTTAACTATCTTTTTTAGGAGGATATACTGCTTTGGGTGTGGCAGGTGTTCCTTTGTCTTTATTATCTTCTTTAGGCTTGGGTGTTGCCGGCTTTTCCTCTTTCGGTTTGGTGGTTTCCTGCGCCGGCTTTTCGGCCCCTGGCGAGTACATGTCCTCCTCATTGGTTTGATAGTCGGATTCGGAACCATTGCCGATGTCTTCCGCTTCTGCACCAGGTTTTATGTTGGTGTCGAAGTTGGAATAGGTTTCATCCGTCATATTGGCCGGCACCGGGAATTTGTCACTGCTGGTAACTTTCAGTGTATTATCGGCAAATACTTTCTGCATGAAATAAGCCCAGATAGGCAGACCCGTATTGGCACCCTGACCGATACCGGTGGTGGCGAAGTGGATAAAGTTGTTTTCGCAACCTACCCAGGCGCCTGCCAGCAGTTTAGGCGTGTAACCAATAAACCAGCCATCGGTATTATCGTTGGTGGTACCGGTTTTACCCGCCATTTCGCCCTGCATTTTATAGGCGCCGCGCATACGGGCGCCGGTGCCGCCGGGCTGCAATACGCCTTCCATCATCTTCACCATGGTGTAAGCTTCTTTCTCGCTGATCACCTCCCGTTTTACCGGAGCGAAAGTTTCGAGAATGTTACCATAACGGTCTTCTATACGGGTGATATAGATCGGTTTGGTATTGATACCTCTGGCCGGGAACATCGTGTAGGCCTGTAACATCTCGTACAGGGATATCTCAGATACCCCGAGCGCGATGGACGGATAAGGTTCTATTTTGCTGGTGAAACCAATCTTGTTCTGTGCAAAGTCCGCGAACGCCTTCGCGCCGATCTGTTTAATCAGGTAAGCCGACACCAGGTTGAGTGACCTGGCCAGCGCCCCTGCCATGGAGATACTGCCGCCTACACTGCCTTCAGAGTTGCGGGTCAGTGTCCAGTTACCGATGGTGATCGGTTCGTTAGGCAGCATGGTATTGGGTGACATGCCGTTCATGATAGCAAAACAATACAGGAACGGTTTGAAGGTAGAGCCCACCTGACGACGGGTTTTGGCTACGTGGTCATTTTTAAAATAACGGAAATCCGGACCGCCTACCCAGGCTTTCACCTCACCACTTTCAGGGTCCATTGCCATGAAGCCGGCCTGTAACACCGCACGCATATATTTGATGGAATCCAGCGGCGTCATCACCGTATCAATCTCGTTCAGGTCAGGTTCTGTAAAGCTTTTCCAGGCAAACACCTTCATTTTGGTAGGTGTATTGAAGGACTTGGTGATATCTTCATCAGAAGCTTCCGCATCTTTCATGTTACGGTAGCGGTCAGATTCTTTCGTGTATTTGTCGAGGTACTGCGGCCATTTTTTCCACACGTTGCCTGTTTTCACATCATTTTGGTTATACAGGTATTTCTGCAGGGCCTGCAGGTGACGGGACACCGCCTCTTCTGCATACAATTGCATACGTGGGTTGATGGTAGTATAGATCTTCAGGCCATCACGGTAAAGGTTATACGGTGTACCATCTGCTTTTTTATGGTCCTTGCACCAGCTTTTTACCTCATCGCGCAGTACTTCGCGGAAATAAGGCGCCAGGCCTTTGTTGTGGTCTATCTTATTATAATGTAATACAATTGGTTTGCTTTTAGCAGCGGCAGCTTCCGCAGGTGTGATAAAGTTGGCATCCACCATGTTGTCTATCACCGTATTACGGCGGCCCAGGGCCAGCTGCGGGTTACGGCGCGGGTTGTAAAGGGTGTTGCCTTTCAGCATACCTACCAGTATAGCTGCTTCTTCGATGGAAAGATGACCGGCATCTTTACTGAAGAAGGTACGGGCGCCGTTTTCAATACCATATACGTTATCGCCGAAAGCTACGGTGTTTAGGTAAAGTGTCAGGATTTCCTGTTTGGTGAAGTTTCTTTCCAGTTTCACAGCAATGATCCATTCCTGCAGTTTCTGGAAGGCCCTGCTAACGGGATTGGTTGCACGTTGTTTACCCAGGTTATCAGTTTGAAGGTTAAGGGCCAGCTGCTGGGTGATGGTGCTGGAACCGCGTTTTTTACCGATCAACAGGTAAAAAGGGATGGCCATGGTGCCTTTGGCATCGATACCGGAGTTCTGATAAAAGCGGGTTTCTTCAGTAGCGATCAGGGCATTGATCACATTTTTGGAGATTTCATTGAAGTCGCTGCTGGAGCGGTCAACCTGATAATATTTGCCCAATATGGTCCCATCATCGGCGATTACTTCGGATGCCAGCGCAGCGCGCGGGTTTTCCAGTTCCTCCATGGAAGGCATATTACCGATGACCCGGAAGTTGACCAATAAGATTAAGAGAACAAACAGTGCTAAAATACCAAACGCCACACGCCACAATATTTTCACCGATTTTTTCATGCGCTATATTAATTTGTTTTGCGGCGTACGCCGAGTTTTTTTTGGACAGTTGCTATCGTTGGCTGTTAAAATAAATATTCAATAAACAGCCCCTAACAGCAATAAACAGGCCTGTTTACTAACAGTTTGACCCACAAATCTATTAAATATTTAGGGATTTACTGATTTTGAGATTTATTGATTTATAGGATGCATGAGCCACCACAAATCAATAGATCTCAAATCTAAAAATCTGTTAAATATATTAGGGATTTGTTGATTTTAAGATTTTTTTAATTTAAAAGACGTTCAGACAAACTTCAAATCAAAAAATCGTAAATCAAAAAATCCCTAAATATCACTGCGTTACATAATTGTCCGAAAAAAACTTCCTGTAACCGATCAGGTCTTTCGTGCTGTTCAGCAGTATGAAATTATCTCTTGATATGACAAAAAAGGAATAATCCGTGGGCCTTATCCTGGGGATAATGCTAACAGCGGCTTCTTCCCGGATTTCATCGAAATAGTTCAGCGCTTTGTCTTCATTCGCGAATATCCTGAAAATCAGCATGGTTTCAGAAGGAGACAAAACAAAACTGCCTACCTCGATTTTATCGGTAGCGTGTTTGGAGGCATTGTAGCGGGTGAACTGGTTCAGCCCTTCATCCATCAGCTCTTTGGAGACGCGTTGAAATGCCAGCACCACGAAGTGCGGGTTATCTGAAGAGAGTTTATAAGGTGTTACCGGTTTCGGCGGCGGTGGTGGCGCTACCGTGGCAATAGGCGCAGTGGGCACAACACCGGCTATCTGGTTGGAGACATGAGCAGAGTCTGCCAGTGCGGCAGGCGTTTTGGCGCCATTGATCCTGTCAACCAGCACCGGTTGCGGGTTCTGCCAGGGATACCGCATAGAAATGTTTTCATCCAGCAGCGGGCCACCATTATTGTCTTTCCGTATTTCCAGTTTAGCGAGATAGTTCACCAGTTCATTGCGGTGGTCGAGTGCATCGAGCAGGGCCTGTGTTTGCTGATGGATACCTTCATCGCCAGGATATTTGTTCATTACGGCCAGCACTGCTTTACGGGAAGCCTGGGTGCTGTCCACGCCAATCAGGGTATCCTGTTTCACGATGGCCATGGCTTCCAGCAGGTCGAATTTACCCTGCATGAAGTTAACGCCGTAAGTGCTGTCTGCGCGGCGTTTGATGGCGAGCGCACCAGCCACGTCCCCGCTGCGGAAAGCCGTATAGGCGGAATCGTAAGTAGCGCTGATGGTCTTTTTCCGGGCCAGGTCCGTGTCACGGTTGCCACCGGAGCGGATGATGTCGGTGTAGTTAGTGTTACCGTACTGTTTCAGTATGATATCTTTTAAGCGGGCTACGTCAGCAGCGTGGTTCAATTTACCGTGCCATACGTATAAGGAGTAGAGTATCTCCGGTTTACGCGGATGGTCAGGATATTTGAGCAGCAGTGAGTCGTAGGTTTCTATGGCCAACGGGTAATTCTCCAGTTTGTCGTAGTACAGTTTGCCCAGTTCAAAGCGGGCGTCCTGGTCCAGTTTGTGGGAGTTCGCCAGTTTTTCTGGTGTCAGCGGCAGCCCTTGTGCCAGGCGTTCGCCGGTAATGCTGTCTGGTGGCAGGCTTTCCGGTGTAGCAGCAGCGGTGGCGCCATCGGTGCTCATTTGCACCGGAGCGTCGTTGTTATTGGCCACGTGGAGGTTACCAGCCTGGCTACGGCGCCAGTTATCGGCCACCTGACGGCTGCCCCAGCGGCGTTTGAACTCAGAATAACCGGTTGATTTACTGGCAGGGTTATAGAAATACCAGTCGCCTTTTTCTTCTTTAGGGCTGTAGGCGCCGTTGCTGTTCATCCCGAAGGCCGGGTTGTCATACGAATTGGCGCCTTGTATGGCATCGTTCTTTTTCTTTTCCGCAGCGGCAGTTTTGAGGGTAGCCGCCATTTTAGCGAGGAAAATATTGCGGTCAGATTCCGGCATGGCAGCAATCCGTTGCAGGCTGTCTTCCCGTTGGATAACGGCGCGTTTGGCGGCCACGTCGGCGAGCACCGTTTTGCGTACGTTGACGGTAGCCGCGTCCACGAAGTCGGGCGTCATGGTGCCGGCGGTGCTGTCGTAGTATTTTTTAGCGTCCAGGTACTGGCGCTGATCGTAGTAGATATCGGCGATGGCTTTGTAGGTCAGCGTGCGCTGCACCATATTGTCACTACCGGCTTTGAGTGATTTCTGCAGGTAACCGAGGGCTGCTTCTGCGTCTGCGGGGTATGCGAGGGTGCCCATGGTGTAGAGGATAGCATCCCGGAAGCGGCTGAAGCGCTCTTTTTTCAGCATATGGCGCAGGCCTTCCTGGCTGCGTGCCAGTCCGCCTTCTTCTTTAGCATTGATTTTAGCGATCTGGAGACGGGCCTGAAAGTCCATCATAGGATCGGGCTTCGAGGCGATCACATCTCGGAACTTGTCCATGGCCGAATCGGCATGGTGCTGTTGCAGGTACAGTTGACCAAGGATGAAGTGCATCCTGGCTCTTGCCACCCGGTCACGGCTTTTATCGATGGCAATTTTCAGCGGTTCGATTGTTTCCGGATAACGGCCCTGGATATAGTTACTGTAGGCCCTTACTTCCGCCAGGCCGCCGTCGAGGCGGTGCGGGAACTTGGGATCCGTGCTCAGGATATTGAGCAGCGCCTGTACTTCATCATATTCTTTTTGTTCCAACAGGGTCTTAGCACGCCAGAGGAAGGCATCGTTACGGGCGGACACGTGTTTGAAGCGACCGAGGATGCCTTTCCGCTTTTCGCGGGTAGCGATGGAGATATGATCGTTTTCACTGGCGCCTACGACGGTTTTGTATTCGTCTTTTTTCTTGGGCGCGAAAGTGAGGTTGATATACTGAAAGGTTTTATTGGCATTTTCCAGGTCACCTTCATAGAAGTAGGCACGTCCCATGAGGAGGAAACAGTCATCGATCCATTTACCGCGGGGGTCGTGCAGCTGGATGGCCATATTGGTTTTTTCGATCACGGAGTCCAGCTCTGTTTTGCTGAATCCCTGACTTTGCAGGCTGGTGGGGTAAAAAGGCAGCAGTACATTGTAATTGTCCTGACCGTCACGGTTGACGGTTTTCACCACCTTGTCCAGCTTTACCCGGGCATGGAAATAATAGTTATAACGGGTCGCCAGGTTCTGGAAGAACCTGCGTTTGAAAGTCCAGTGTTTTTTTTCCAGCATCACTTCGGAAGGTGGCCGCCTATCCTGTATGCGCGGCTCTTTTGGCTTGAAGAGCGGCTTGTTGAGTAGCGGCTTTTGGGACTGACTTTGAGGGTCCTGTTGTCGTGGTTGCTGCTGCTGCGCCTGGTTGCGGGGCTTGATTTGAGCCAAAACCGCCGGAGCCATGCACAACAATAAAAAAAATAATACCGGATAATGACGTAGCGATTTATAGCGATTCATGGATGCCAGGGTGTATAGGCTGTATATATAACTGTAAGTTTGAAAAAATATTTTAAAGATAGGATAAAATAGTGGATCAATTGGTGGGATTGATTAACTTTAGCCGCCTGAAAACGAATAAATCTCTATAAGCACACCAAAAAAATGGCCAAGAAGGGGAAAAAAAACAACAGACGAAACCTTGAAAAACTCAGTCATAAATACCGTCTGGTGATTATGAATGACGACACCTATGAAGAAGTGACCTCCTTCAAACTGTCCAGAATGAGTGTTTATATCGCTTTGAGCACCCTGTTTGTATTACTGGTGGCTATTACGGTGGCGACAGTAGTATTTACACCATTACGTTATTATATCCCCGGCTATGGAGACCTGAAACAGCGCAAGGAATTCATTCATCTGAAAATGAGGGCGGATTCCCTGGAAACAGCCATTAATCAACGGGACCTTTACCTGAAGAACATCAAACAAGTGATCAATGGGGATTTTACCGGCAAACTGGACACAACCATGTTAAAAGTGCCGAAAGTAGATAACAGCACGTATTAAAATTCAAATACTTAGAAATTTTAGAGGATTCCGGGATTGAGAACTTAGTCAATTGGAAATTGTTATTTGAACTGGATTGTTAAGTGTTCGGGATAAACCATATCCGGTAGTTACCAAAATAACCAATATTCAAATAACAAAATAATTATATATTTTTATCTTACATTATTTAAAGCTGAAAAACCTGAAAACCTATGTTTAATAACAAATCAAACTCAAAGGGTGATGGCAAGAACCTGTTACCCACGTCGACTATTAACATTATAGGCAGCGGCACTTCTATCCAGGGCGATATCGTATGTGAAGGAGATATCCGGATAGATGGCCAGGTAAACGGGCTGGTATCCACCAAAGCTAAAATCGTGGTAGGTCCGGAAGGCGACATTATCGGCGACCTGGTATGTCAGAGCGCAGACATTCTCGGTAAGGTGACTGGTATCATCAAAGTGGAAGACACACTGTTCCTGAAAGGGAATGCCCTCGTAAAGGGAGATGTGTACACTGCTCATTTCGAAATGGAGCCATCAGCCAAGTTCAATGGCCGTTGCTACATGGACGATCAGCAGCCAGAAACGCAGAAACATGGAAAATCCGTCCTCCAGGAAGCCGAGTAAACGTAATAATCCGGTCATGCGCTATGCCGGACTGGCGTTTCAAATGATGACCACATTAGGGTTGGGGGTATTTGTGGGGTACAAGCTGGACCAAAAAATTGGCTGGCGGTTCCCTGTATTCCTCATCATTTTTTCTTTATTGGCTTTAGCCATACTTTTGTGGCAAATTATAAAAGACACCCGTCGGTAATGAGCGATAGATTTTTAATCAGATTATTTTCGATTTTTGGAGTATTAAACGGCCTGACGATATTTTTCAAGCCCAGATTGCTGGAATCCGGCATACACTTTTATGTATTGCTGGCCGGCAATCTGGCTATGGCACTTATCACCCTGGCCTCCTACCTGATGAGCCGCAAAGGGCTTGCTTCTGCCAACCACAATGCCTTCATCCGCGCTGTATACGGTTCCACACTCAGCAAACTGATGCTGTGCGTACTTGGTATTGCCATTTATGTGCTCATTTACCGGCCCAACGTCAGTAAAGTGACCATCTTTTTGCTTTTGTCCCTGTACTTGTTGTACACCGTATTTGAAACATGGAGCCTCTTCCGGCTTACCAGGCTTAAAAAGTAATTGGCAGTGAAAAAAGAGGCGCCCCTGCATGCATTAGCGTCCTATTTGCCCGAAGGCACCTTTGACCAGGTGATGGAATTTTTGCTCCTATATAAAGTCCATCTTACCATCACCCGGGAAAGGCAAAGCATACTGGGTGACTACCGTCACCCTGACGGAAATGGAAAAGGACACCGGATCAGCATCAACGGATCGCTGAACAGATATTCCTTTCTTATCACGTTACTGCATGAGATCGCCCATCTTACCACCTTTAACAAATACGCCAACCGGGTACCGGCACATGGCAAAGAGTGGAAACAGGAATTTTCCGCTATCCTCCACAGTTTTGTAGGCAAAGGTTACCTCCCTCACGATGTAGAACTGGCGGTACGCCAAAGTATGACCAATCCCGCTGCCAGCAGCTGTGCCGACGAAAACCTGATGCGTGTGCTCCGTAACTACGACGACAACCGCAAAGACACGCACTTCCTCGTAGAGCAACTGCCCCTTCATCAACTCTTCAAAACCAAAGACGGCCGCATCTTCCGCAAAGGGGAAAGAATAAGAAAACGCTACCGCTGTGAAGAGGTAGCGTCTAAACGTATTTATCTGTTCAGTCCTGTTTATGAAGTGGAAGTGCTGAACTGATGTTGATATTTTGTTATTTCCCTATTTTTCTCCCACATAATGTAATTCAGAGAAAGTCATGGCTTTATTGATCAGCTGAATGCCCAGCTGCAAAATACCCGCTTCAGATGCTGCCTGCAATTTGGGCGCATCATCTGTTGGCTTGTGGTAATCGTCATGCCCGCCGGTGTGGAAAAACAGCACCGGAACTTTATTGATGTAAAAGTTGTGATGATCGGAAGCTCCCTTACCGGCTGCATCAGTGAAATATTTGATACCCGGTTGCTGTACATCTTTAAACACTTCCGGCCATTCCTCTGCACTGCCATAACCACCAATACCGATGCCCCTTTCCGGGTTATAGCGGCCAATCATGTCCATGTTGAGCATAAAATGCATTTTATCCAGCGGCATCAGTGGATGTGCTGTATAATATTTCGATCCCTGCAGGCCCAGCTCTTCACCGCCAAAAGCGATGAAAAGGAAGTTAAAAGGCTCTTTTCCGGCATTTTTCACATAGTGACGGGCCAGTTCAAGCAGGCCAGCCACGCCGGATGCGTTATCATCGGCGCCATTGTGTATCTGGCCAATCGGGTATTTACCATCAAAAAGACCGGCGGTGCCAAGATGATCATAGTGTGCACCAATAATAATCGTACGGGCGGCACCGTTATCGAGGAAAGCGGCTACGTTACGGCTGGGGATATCCTTGTGCGCGTTGCGGTCAAACGTAAAATCCTGGAAGTAGCTGGCGCCATTGGCAGGTTTCAGTCCCAGTTTCTTAAACTGCCGTGCCACATAACGACTGGCGGTACGGCCTCCTTTCTCGGCGGTGCCTCTCCCCTTCAGTTTGTCGGAAGCAAGATAATTCACCGTCTCCTGGATACGGCGCGCATCAGGGATAGTGTCGGTGTCCTGCGCATAGGCGGCTGACATTCCTCCTGCCAGCATCATCATCAATAACAAGCTTTTCTTCATATAACTATCAGTTGAAAAAAGCCCCCGGCAATCTGCCGGGGGCTTTACTATTTATTTTGAATAACTATCGGCAACTTTATTTTTTGCCCTGTTGCGGACCCTGCTGGCGGCGCTGAACTTCCTCCAGCTTTTCCTGCCATTTGGATTTGGAAACAGGCTTTTTCTTGTTTTCCTGGATCTGCGCGTGGATCTTGTCGTGGTTGATGACAAAAGTCTGGAGCACCCATTGCAGCAGGATGCTGATCACGTTGGACAGGAAGTAGTAGAAGGTAAGCGCGGCAGCCAGGCGGTTGAAGATACCCAACAGCATGATCGGCATGACGTAAGGCATGTACTTCATCACCGGGTTGCTCTGATCGGTCATTCCACGGTTGTAGAAGGCCAGGACCAGGCTCGTGATGGTCATCAGGATGGTGAACAGGCTCACGTGGTTACCATAGAAAGGCACGTTGAACGGCAGGTTCAGGATAGAGTCGTAAGTAGACAAGTCCTTCGCCCACAGGAAACTTTCCTGACGCAGCTCGATGGAAGACGGGAAGAAGCTGTACATGGCCACGAGGATAGGCAGCTGCAGCAGGGCTGGTAAACAGCCTCCCAGCGGGTTCACACCGGCGCTCTTGAACAGTTTCATCTGGTCCATACCGAAAGCCTGTTGGTCATCGCCGTGTTTGGCGCGCAGCTCATCAATTTCCGGTTTCAGCACTTTCATTTTAGCCTGAGACACATAGCTCTGGTAGGTGAAAGGCGCAATCAGTAAACGGATGAAGATAGTGAGCAGGATGATGATCACACCGTAGTTTCCGATAAATCCGCTGAGGAAGTTAAACACCGGTATGATGATCCATTTGTTCACATATTTTACGAAGGCGAAGATACCAGAGCCCAGTGGAATGATTTTTTCCAGGCCCAGATCGAAAGACTTCAGTGTTTTGTAGTGGTTAGGGCCATAGTAGATGTCAATCGGGAAAGAGAAATCGTTGGCGCGGTTGTAAGGGATCGTAATGGTGGTGAAAGCCTGTCCTACGATGTTACCGCTCTGTGGCACTTTGGTGTTCACGTCTGCCGCGTCGAAGCTACCACTTTTAGCGATCAGGGTGGTGTTGAAGAACTGTTGTTTTACACTGATCCATTTCAGCTTGTTGTCCAGTTTTTCGTGGCTGGTACGTTGCAGCGTGAAATAGTCATGTTTATCGTTGGTTAACATGTAGTGCACCTGGTTGTTAAGGCGCTCGTTCTCCATGTCATGCTCCTGTTTGTCGTTCTGGCTGTTCCACTGCAGGGTCAGGTAGTTCTGATTGCCGGGCAGGATATTCTGGAAACCAACAGCATGTACATTATAATTCACAACGTAGCTGCCTGGTTTAATACCATAAACAAACTCCAGGTATACAGCAGGGTTGGAAGTATTCAGGCGATAGCTGATAGACTGTCCGCCGTCTGCCAGTTTCTGTACAGGACCGGCAGTGAAAAACAGGTCAGCGCTGTTCAGCACTTTAGTAGCGCTGGCAGGTACTTCTACAGAAAGACGGTTAAAAGATCCCTGTGCCAGCATCAATGGTCCGCCTTCAGAAGTCTTGAATTTTTTCAGTTGAACACTGATCGGTTGACCACCTTTATTAGAGAAAGTAACTTTAACATCATCGTTTTCCATCACTGTTGTCTGCACTGGTGCTACCGCAGCAGTGGCAAAAAGCCCGAATTCGCCGGCCAGTTGAGCCTGATGGGCTGAATCCAGTGTACCTCCGTTGGCAATGGCTGTCAGTGAATCGGCAACAGGCGCTTTAGGCTTGTTCAGATTTGCAATGGAATCTTGCCGGGCTTTCTCCCTGGCTATATTTCCCTGTTGTTTCTGGTTATAGAAAATATATCCTACCAGTAAAACACCTAACAGTAAAAACCCAATAACCGAATTTCTATCCATGAAATGCAATTAAAAATTTAGGCAGCAAAGGTAAGCAGGATTTATCATTTGAGCACCCCTTTTTAGGTGAAAGGCCTGTTAAACAGGTAAAACCCATGTTGGGCCCGGCTAAAACAATGGCCGCTCCTGATTTTCCGATTATTTATATATTTAAAATGCAGCGAATATGGCTGCCTCGCCTATCCGCTGCATTTTAAATTTTATACATTATACAATAACTGTATCTGAAGATTACTGGGCGACTTTTTCCTCTGCCACCTTCGTTTTGCCATTTTTATTTTCCGCGTATTGTTTAGCGGCTTTAATAAAGGACACGAAGAGTGGTGCAGGGCTTTCCACGGTGCTTTTCAGTTCAGGGTGGAATTGGGAGCCCACGAAGAACGGGTGTCCGGGGATTTCGATCATTTCCACGAGACCGCTTTCCGGGTTTTTACCGGAAGGGAGCATACCAGCTTTCTCGATCTGCTCCAGGTATTCGTTGTTGAACTCGTAGCGGTGACGGTGTCTTTCGCTGATGGTAGTAGCGCCGCCATAGATTTCAGAGGCTTTGGAACCAGGTATCAGGTCGCAGGTATAAGCACCCAGACGCATGGTACCTCCTTTAGCTGTCACTTTTTTCTGTTCTTCCATCAGGTTGATCACCGGATGAGAAGTATCAGGGTTCATTTCCACGGAGTGCGCATCTTTCCAGCCGAGTACGTTGCGGGAGAATTCCACCACGCTCATCTGCATACCGAGGCAGATACCGAAGAAAGGCAGGTTGTTTTCGCGTGCATACTGAATAGCCACGATTTTACCTTCTATACCGCGGTGACCGAAGCCCGGTGCTACCAGCAGACCATCGAGGTTTTTCAGTTTTTCACACACGTTTTCCTGTGTAATATGCTCAGAGTGAATATTCTGTACAATTACCTTGCACTCGTTGAGTGAACCGGCGTGTATAAATGATTCAAGAATGGATTTGTAAGCATCCTGCAGCTCTACGTACTTACCGATCAGACCAATGGTCACTTTGGATTTCGGATATTTGAGTTTATCCAGGAATTCGCGCCATTTGGTGAGTTCAGGCTCTTTTTCCACTGGCAGGTTCAGTCTTTTCAGTACAGAAACGTCCAGTTTTTCGCGCATCATTTCCAGCGGTACTTCGTAGATGGTCGGTACGTCATTCGCCTCGATCACGGCATCTACCTGTACGTTACAGAACAAGGCGATTTTCTTTTTCAGATCGCGGTACATGGGCTCTTCCGTACGGCAAACGATGATATCCGGATGAACGCCATATTCGCTCAACAGGCGTACCGAGTGCTGTGTAGGCTTGGTTTTCAGTTCCTTTGCCGCACGCAGGTAAGGAATGAGCGTAAGGTGTACCACCAGGCAGTCTTCTTCGCCCAGTTCCCATTGCAGCTGACGTACAGCCTCAATATAAGGGAGAGATTCAATATCACCCACAGTACCACCCAGTTCAGTAATCACGATATCATATTTGCCATCTTTACCCAACAGGAGGATACGACGTTTGATTTCGTCGGTGATGTGCGGAATTACCTGAACGGTTTTGCCCAGGTAGGCGCCTTCTCTTTCCTTGTTGATAACAGTCTGATAAATACGGCCAGTAGTAACGTTGTTGGCCTGGGATGTAGGCGTGTTCAGGAAACGCTCATAGTGTCCAAGGTCCAGATCGGTTTCCGCGCCATCTTCTGTTACGTAACATTCCCCGTGCTCATAAGGGTTTAACGTTCCCGGATCCACGTTGATATATGGATCGAACTTCTGAATAGTCACTCTAAAGCCGCGTGCCTGCAAGAGTTTTGCCAGCGAAGCAGCTATAATTCCTTTACCCAAAGAGGAAGTAACACCTCCCGTAACGAAGATATATTTTGCCATAAAAACTAAAATTCAGCTAAAAATACTTGACCTAAATGGGGGAAGTGCCAGATTGCGTTTGGTGTTATACCTGTCAAGTAAACTACTTCCGGAGGTCATGCAAAGTTACACAAATTTGCTTCGCTCCCAAGTTTTTTACGCAGTGGCTTTATTTGTTTGTTAATTTTTGCGGGTTTCTGTTCAGCTCTTATCATTGAACCACAGTGGGTTTTAAAGAATTTTCAAGTGAGGGAAATTATTTGTTAAAAACCTGCATTAACTCCTGTTGTTATTACAGAGACTTTCGTTCCTAACGAATAGAAACTGTAAATTTGCGTCCGAAATACATAAATAAAAAGATGACTTTAACGCCTAAGAGAGCGCAGGATTCGCTCATACAGATGACGGAACTGGTTCTGCCCAACGACACCAATACTTTCGGCAACCTCATGGGAGGCCGCCTGATGTACTGGATGGACATCGCTGCTGCACTGGCCTGTATGAAACACTGCAGTGCCCCTGTGGTCACCGCCTCCGTAGATAATATTTCTTTCGAGAATCCCATTAAACTGGGTAACGTGGTACATATCGAAGCCAAAGTGAGCCGCGCCTTCAATACTTCCATGGAAGTACACATGCGCGTATGGGGAGAAGATCCGGTACAACAATACCGCTACAAATCCAATGAGGCTTTTATGACCTTTGTAGCCCTCGACCCCAACGGCAACTCCCGCCCCGTTCCCGGCATTATCACCGACACGGAAGAGGAAAAAAAATTATATGATGGCGCCCTTCGCCGCCGCCAGCTCCGCCTCATCCTGGGTGGCAAAATGAAACCGGAGGATGCTGACGAGCTGAAAGCACTGTTCTTCGATAAATAATTTTATCTTCTTTAATATATCAGGGGCCGGCATAAATGTCGGCCCCTGTTGTTTTTCGATATCTATTAAACCCAGGGCTACGATGTTGTTCAGGCGTGTATTTTAGAATCAATCCGCTATTTCAGTTTAGCGTGCAATCTGTTTCAGTGTAGGAGCGGCTCTTTTTAGATTAGAAGCCGGTCTCTTTGTAGAATTGCTCCAGGAATGTTTCCATAAACTGATGCCGCTCCGCTGCCATAACTCTGCCGGTATTGGTATTCATACGGTCTTTGAGCAATAACAGCTTTTCGTAAAAGTGATTAATTGTTGGCGCCGTGTTAGTTTTATACTCTTCCCGCGTCATCACCATATTAGGCTTCACGGCAGGGTCATAAATGGCCCGGTTCTTAAATCCGCCGTAATTGAAAGCCCTGGCGATACCAATGGCGCCGATGGCATCCAGACGGTCGGCATCCTGTACCACACTCAGTTCCGGGGAACGGAAAGCATGGTCATTATGACCGCCTTTAAATGAAATATACCGGATGATGTTCTCCACATGAACGATGATTTCTTCCGGCAGCCCCTGTGATGCCATAAAAGCACGGGCACGGGCAGGACCGATATTTTCGTCGCCATTATGGAACTTGGAATCTGCGATGTCGTGCAACAGGGCCCCCAGCTCCACGACCAACATATCTGCGGTTTCATGGGCGGCAATTTGCCGGGACAACTGCCATACCCTGTAAATATGCCACCAGTCGTGGCCGCCCTCAGCTCCCTCCAGGGAGGTCTTCACATATGCTACCGTAGCGTTGATGATTTCCTGATTATTTTGCATAACGGTAAAGATAATACGTAAAACTTTTCCGGCCGTCCGGCCGTTATCAGGATATGATACAGATTAAACGTGTATATGAAGATTTTTCCGAAAGTGACGGATACCGTATCCTGGTAGACCGCCTGTGGCCACGGGGACTGTCCAAAGACAAAGTCCATGTGGACGAATGGTTGAAAGACATTGCACCGAGTGATGCCCTTCGGAAGTGGTTTCATCATGAGGACGGGAAATTTCCGGAGTTCCGTACCCGTTATCTTGCTGAGCTGAAAGAGAAAAAAGAATTGCTGGAAAGTATCCGGCAGCGGGCTAAACATCACCGGGTAACTTTGTTATATGGGGCTAAAGACACTGTCCACAACCAGGCGCAGGTACTGCTGGAGGTGTTGAAGGGTTAATCAGGCGTTTTCGTTTTCCGGTTTCACCAGAACATCCGTGATATGATTGAGCCGTTTCACCTTGGCGGCAAAATCCCCTTTCAGCTTGTCGCGGATGATATGTAATTTATGTAGTACTTCGTCGAGGGTATCGGGGATAGCCTCTTGCAGCACCTGTTTGAGGCGTTTGGCCACCGTGGGTGATTTACCATTGGTAGAGATGGCAATCTTCAGGCTGCCTTTCTGCACAATAGATCCCAGGTAAAAATCACACAATTCCGGTGTATCCGCCACATTGATCAGCACTTTTGCGCCTTTCGCTTTTTCCCAGACAGCATAATTCAGTGCTTTGTCGTTGGTAGCAGCAATAACCAGGTCTTTTCCCAGCAGATCGCCGCAGGAAAAGGGTTTGCGGATAAGCTCCACATTGGGATAATGCCGGGCGACGTCTTCCAGTTCGGGCAGAAAATCCAGCGACACAACAGTGATATTGCTTTCCGCGCAGTTTTGCAGGATAGCATTCGCTTTCTCCAGCCCAATATGGCCACCGCCTACCACGAGGACGTGGAGGCGGTTGAGCTTAAAGAAAACCGGAAATAACTGATTTTCCATTTATACAGCGATTTTAAGTTCTTCGGCTACTTTGGACTGCAGGGTGGCAAAATCTTCATGAAATCGTACTACCTCCCCTACCACAATGATGGCCGGATTGCATAGCTGTTGTGCAGCGGCAATCTCCTGCAGGTCTGCCACACGGCCCATACCGATTTGCTGGTTGGGCAGCGTGCCATTCTGAATAATAGCAGCGGGGGTATTGCCTCTGCCGCTGTTGGCGAAAATACTTGCTATTTCCGCCAGTTTGCTCATGCCCATGAGGATTACCACGGTGGTGTTGGCCTGGATAGCGTATTCGAGGTCACGGGAGAGATTGCCGTTGCGCGTATTACCCGTGATCACCCAAAAACCTTCGCTGACGTTGCGGGCTGTTACCGGGATTTTATTGACACCCGGTACAGAAATAGCACTGGAGATACCCGGTACTACTTCTGCCGTGATGCCAAATTGTTGGGCAAATGCTATTTCCTCCTGACCGCGGCCAAACACGAAAGAGTCGCCGCCTTTGAGCCTTACCACGCTGCCGTAGCTGAGCGCATATTTTACAATCATGCGGTTGATTTCTTCCTGGGAATACACATGCATGCCCGCGCGTTTTCCGACAAAACGGCGGAGACAACCGGCAGGAGCGTAATCCAGCAGTTCATTGCTGGAGAGGGCATCGTAGAGGATTACCTTCGCTTCCTGAATGGCTTTCATTCCTTTCACGGTAATCAGTTCCGGATCGCCAGGACCGGCGCCTACCAATGTGAGTTTCGGTTGTATCTGTTGCATGATGTGTAGTATTAAAAGATGATCAAAATTATGCCTGCGCCGGTTCAGCGGCTTTCTGCCGGTAAGCCTGTGCGGCATTGTAAAAAGACAGGGCCTGCTGGAAGTAGGTTTTAGCAAAACTTTCCGTAGGCTCGTTGCCGTTAATCTGCAATACCTGTGTTTTGAAATCAGTTTCAAAGCTGAATTTGCCTGTCGCCACGAAGTGTTTATCGAAATCGTTGATGATGCCGATCTGGGTGTTGCCGCTTACGGCTTCTCCGAGCAGCAGCGCTTTGGCGCCCTGTACAAAGGAAGAATAAGCATGATAGATACCATCTGCGTAAGCGCCGTTAGTGATCGCAATATTGGCGAGCTCTACTTTTTCTTCCGCTTCGAGCAGCAGGGTGGCCACCAGGTCGATGATAACACCGGCGCACTCGCCCACGCCGATAGCAGTAGCATAGTCTTCCGCCTGGCCCCAGTCGATATAATCTGCGGGGGTTATGGTGCTCAGATCTGCCAGTGGTTTCAGCAGTTCATAGAAATATTTCTCACCCTGACGGTCATAATATTCATTGAACAGTTCATTTTCCGTGCCGTTGATTTCGTAATCGTGCAGGAGGCTGCGCAATACATCAGGGCCGCGGCGGCTGGGCACTTTAATCACTTTATCGGCTACACGGCCTACGCCGTCGCCAACGATACCGCCACCCAGCAGTACCTGAAGGGCTGGCAATACTTTACCGGCGCTCTTCATGGACGAGCCATGGAAACCAATACTGGCGATACCATGCTGGCCGCAGGAATTCATACAGCCGCTGATTTTTATTTTGATGTCTTTGTTGTAGATCAGGTCGGGGAATTCGTCGGTGATAACGGACTCCAGTACTTTAGCGATGCCTGTGCTGTTGGAGATACCAAGGTTGCAGGTATCAGTGCCGGGGCAGGCGGTGATGTCCGCGATGCTGTCGAATCCTGGTTCAGCGAAGCCGGCCGCTTCCAGTGCGCTGTACACATAAGGCAGGTGTTCCGGCAGGATGAATTTCAGCAGCAGACCCTGATTGGCGGTCACTCTTACATCATCCGCAACGACCGGGCGCAGGGCTTCTATCAGCTGGCGGCTGACAGCAGAGCCGATATTGCCCAGCGTGATTTTCACATAAGCGCCGTAGTAACCTTTTTGTTTTTGTTCAAACACGTTGGTCTTTCTCCACGCTTCGTATTTCACCGGATTTTTGATCTCCCAGGCAGGTACTTCACCAATCACCGGTGGGGTGGTTTGAAGCCATGCGTCGGCATCTACCGGCACGCTTTTCACCTTCACCGCTTTGTATTCTTCTTTCACCAGGCGCTCAAATTCCTCCATGCCTATTTTCTGGATGAGGAACTTCATGCGGGCCTTGTTTCGACTGGTCCTTTCGCCGTAGCGGTCGAACACGCGCAATACGTTTTCGATATAGGGAATGAGCAGGTCTGTTTCCAGAAACTCATATACCGGTTTGGCCAGGAAGGGCTGTGCGCCCAAACCACCGCCTACCAGTACTTTGAAGCCGCGCACTTCTTTACCGTCGATGATTTTTATTTTGGGGATCATGCCGAAGTCGTGCATGAAAGCCCAGGCAGTATCTTTTTCAGAAGAGGAAAAAGCGATTTTTATTTTACGGCCCATCTCCTGGCTGACAGGGTTGCGCAGGAAATAGCGGAACGTAGCGTCTGCGTAGGGAGTGATATCAAATGGTTCCTCCGGGTCTATGCCAGCACGGTCAGAGGCCGTGATGTTGCGGACGGTGTTGCCGCAGGCCTCGCGGATGGTGATTTCATCCTGTTCCAGTGTATGCCACAGTTCGGGCGTTCTGTCGAGGCTTACGTAGTGTATCTGTACATCCTGACGGGTGGTCAGGTGCAGGTTGCTGGTAGCATATTCGTCGGATACTTCTGTGATGCGTTTCCACTGTTGCAGTGTCATCTTGCCATAAGGCAATTTGATGCGCACCATTTGCACACCGGGCTGACGCTGACCATACACCCCTCTCGCCAGGCGAAGGCTACGGAATTTCTCGTCCGTGATAGCCCCTTCGCGGAACAGGCGGATCTTCTTCTCCAGGTCGATGATATCCTGTTGTACTATGGGATTTTCAAGTTCTGTTCTGAAGCTTTGCATATAACGTATTTTCAGGTGGTGGTAAAAATCGCTGGTATTGGTTGTAAAAAAGCCTCCGCTGTCTGCGGAGGCTGTCGTATAACTGAGATTAGTATTATTAACTTATCTGTGTTGCATACTACACGCGTTCCGCTGCTGCTATCATGCAACAACAATTATAGTGGCCCTTCATCACCTTCCGTATTCTATTACCCATATTCCCTATAATTTTAGTAGAGTAATACAAAGATAGAAATGCCACCCGTCTTTCCAAAAATTTTTTTGAGGGGGAAATGAGGGGAGATCAAAAGGCGGGAACGCATAGAAATGGGGAAAATCAGTCTTTATAAATTAATAATCAATAAGATAGACTTTGCAGGTTTTTTGTTCGTCATAACCTCCGCTTATCGGGTATAACATTTTGTTATGGGAAAAGGTGCGGGGACGGCGATTCCGGCCATATTGCGTGTCACCGCGAAAATCACATTAAAATAAATCATTATTTTTGATCATTAACTCCCGTTACCCTCATTGTTCATCTAAATAATGTAACCTATGAAAGACACTAGAAAATCAGCTTCCCGATGGATTGCGGCCAGTTATATATTGGCTATCCTGCCCTTGTTACTTTTAACCATCGTATTCACATTCGCCGGTGCTATGCCCGGAGCGACCGGCATCTCCCGGCAGGAGCTGGCTCATGGCATCGTTCAGGTATTGATAGCCGTCACCGTGGGACTTGCCGGAGTGATAGTCCGCTGATAACACATTTCCCGCTAAAGCCGTTCTTCATTTAACGGCTTTGTGTTTTCCCTCCAGATCCGCTCCCCTGCCGTCTTTCATTGACAAACGCTCCATTTCGCCGCAAGAATTCAGCGGTGGTCATCTTCCCGTTATTATCTTTGCGGCGTAAAATGGAATTATGATCAATACGGTAATATTTGATATGGATGGCCTCCTGGTAGACTCAGAGCCATTGTGGGGCATAGCGATGAGAGAGGTTTTTGCAACGGTAGGCGTTATGCTCTCCCCTGAGCTGACACACAAAACCACCGGGCTTCGTACCCGCGAAGTGGTCAGCTACTGGCACAGCTATTTCAAATGGGAGGGTAAGAGCACCGAACAGGTGACCAATGAAATCATTGACAGCGTGACAGCTAAAATCATCGCGGAAGGTAAGGCGATGGAAGGTCTTCAGTATATATTGGAGTTTTTCAAAGCGAAAGATTTTAAAATGGGCCTGGCCTCTTCTTCCCCGCTGCGGCTGATTGAAGCGGTACTGGCGCATTTGCATATCCGGGAATATTTTCAGGCGGTGTATTCCGCAGAATTTGAAGACTACGGAAAACCGCATCCGGCGGTATACCTGGCCTGCGCCAGGGCGCTCAACAGTGATCCGCTGGACTGTATCGCTTTTGAAGATTCCGTTACCGGTATGACAGCCGCCAAGGCAGCGCGGATGACCACGGTGGTAGTACCTGAACCGCATAACCGGCACGACCCGCGTTATGCACTGGCCAATATGCAGTTGGATTCCCTGCTGGATTTCAACGACCAGCGGTTGGCCCTGCTCATGCAACACTAAATCTGTTCATCATATCAACCCCTTGTTATTACTCATGAAAATCATTGACCTGTCTAAGACGATCGAATACAATAAGCAGGACCCCTGGTTTATGCGTATCCGTATCAAACACAAAGCGCACCGGCAAAGCCGTTCGCTGATCCGTTTTTTCCTGGGCCTGCCGGCGAAGCTGTTCCCCAAAGGCTTTGAAGGCTGGGCAGACGACAAGATCGTGAGTATGGGCGTACATGCCGCCACACATATTGATGCCCCGTGGCATTACGCGCCGGAAGTCAACGGTCAGCCTGCCAAAACCATCGACCAGATACCACTGGAGTGGTGCTATGGCGACGGCGTGGTGATCAACATGACCCACAAAGCGGATTTTGAGGAAATAACGCTGGCGGATATACGGGAAAATCTGCAGCAGACAGGGGCGGTTATTCAGCCGGGCACCATTGTATTGATTTATACGGGGCGCGACCAGTACATTGGTACCCGTGAGTACCCGATGCGGGGCACCGGTATGAGCGCGGAAGCCACTCATTGGCTGATAGACCAGGGCGTGAAAGTAATGGGTATTGATCAGTGGGGATTTGATCTTCCGCTGAAATATATGGTACAAAAAGCCAAAGCAGAAGGGAAGGATGACTATTTCTGGCAGGCACACCTGGTAGGTCAGCAGAAAGAATACTGCCATATGGAGCAGCTGGTGAACCTTGGTGCGTTGCCGCCACATGGCTTTAAAGTGGCTGTTTTCCCGCTGAAGATCAAAGGCGCCAGTGCGGCACCTGCGCGGGTAGTCGCCATGATTTAGTTATTTTTTTATTTTGATATTTAGATATTTAAAATGCAGCGAAGATTTACCCAGATAACAGGTGATCTCCGCTGCATTTTAAATATCTAAATAAAAAAATAACTAAATACCAAATAAGAAACCCGTTCTGATTGCTCAGAACGGGTTTCTTTTATTTGCCAAAACGGATCTTATTGTGCGCTTTTTTCTTCGCCACCTTCAGATTGTTTCAGTTTTTCTCTCAGTTCAGCTAAAGCACCCAGGTCACCTAAAGTAGCTTTTTCTACTTTACCCTGAATGTTTTTCACTGCTTTACGGGTTTTGTCAGCTTCAGCTCTTTTCTCTTTAACAACAGCTTCTTTTTCTTCAGCCTGTGCTTTTTCCCATACTCTGGTGTGAGAAACCAAGATACGTTTTTCGCTGCGATCGAATTCGATGATCATGAATTCTTTCACGTCTTCAACGTTGATTGGTTTTTCGTCTTCTGTTCTCAGGTGACGGGCAGGAGCGTAAGCTTCCAGGCCGTATTGCAGTTGAACAGTAGCACCTTTCTCATCTTTCTTCACAACAGTACCTTCGTGTACGGAGTTGATCGGGAAGATAGTTTCGAAAGTGTTCCAAGGATCTTCTTCGATCTGTTTGTGACCGAGGCTGAGTTTGCGGTTTTCTTTATCAATACCCAGGATTACTACATCTATTTCGTTACCTACTTTAGTGTATTCAGATGGGTGGTTGAAACGTTTGATCCAGCTCAGGTCGGAGATGTGGATCATGCCACCGATACCAGTTTCCAGTTCAACGAACACACCGTAAGGAGTGATGTTTTTAACGATGCCTTTGTGACGGCTGTCAACCGGGAATTTAGTTTCGATAGTAGACCATGGATCTTCTGTCAGTTGTTTGATAGACAGAGACATTTTGCGTTCTTCTTTGCTCAGGGTAACTACCACTGCTTCGTATTCTTCGCCTAATTTGAAGAATTCTTTAGCGTTGATAGGAGTAGAAGCCCAGGAGATTTCAGAAACGTGTACCAGACCTTCTACGCCCGGCATGATTTCCAGGAATGCACCGTAGTCTTCGATGTTAACCACTTTACCTTTAACTTTAGCACCTTCGGTGATAGTAGCTGGTAAAGTATCCCACGGATGCGGAGTGAGTTGTTTGTAGCCCAGGCTTATGCGACGTTTTTCGTCGTCGAAGTCCAGTACAACCACGTTGATTTTCTGGTCCATCTGGAGCACTTCGCTCGGATGGGAGATACGGCCCCAGGAGATGTCTGTGATGTACAGCAGACCGTCCAGACCGCCCAGGTCGATGAACGCACCAAAGTCGGTGATATTCTTGATGGTACCTTCCAATACCTGGCCTTTTTCCAGTTTGGAGATGATATCCACTCTTTGTTGTTCGATATCGCTTTCGATCAGCGCTTTGTGGGAAACTACGGCGTTGCGGATGGTTTCGTTTACTTTCACCACTTTGAACTCCATAGTTTTGCCTACAAACTGGTCGTAGTCGGTAACCGGTTTCACGTCGATCTGAGAACCTGGCAGGAATGTTTCCATACCGTAAACGTCCACGATCAAGCCGCCTTTGGTTTTGCTGGTAACAGTACCAGTAACCACTTCGCCTGTTTTGTAAACTTCCACGATTTTTTCCCATGCACGTTTCTGGCGAGCCTGTTTACGGCTGAGGTGCAGGTTACCATCGCGGTCTTCTTTTTCTACTACCAGCACTTCCACTTCGTCACCGATTTTCAGACCCGGTAAGTCACGGAATTCGTTCAGGGAGATCAAACCGTCGGATTTGAAGCCGATGTTGATCACCACGTCAGTGTTGGTAATACCTACTACAGTACCGCTCAACAGGGTGTTTTCTTCAAACACTTTGAAGGTGCTGTCGTAAGTCTGATCGTACTTTTCTTTTTCTTCTTTGCTGTAGGAAGAAACGTTACGTTTGTCCACGCTCCAATCGAAATCGTCGTGGGCAGTTGCTACTACAGGAGCCTTTTTTGTCGCAGTTTCTGCCGCAGCTGCCTGCGGAGCCTGTTGCTCTGCGTTTTGTTCGTTAATAATGTTGTTTTCGCTCATAAAAAATTGAAATTTTAAATCCGGAATACCCGAACTCCCTGTTTTATGGGACGGCAAAAATACGAAAAATTACCCGTTTAACCTCATTTTTCCGGAAGAAATCACCTCTCCGGCCCCTCATTTAACGTTCTTTTCGGATATTTTTAAATCATATTTGAATTTAAAACACTACATAGGCAGGATTCCGGTTATTTTTTACGGCCCACTGTCAACCAGAATAGCAAAAATTTGTTATCTAATTAGTGTCCAATTGATAATTTTCCGCAGTAAAAAAAGTTAAATTTCATCAACTGAAAATCTGCCCTGTAAAGGGTTTTAAATCCCGGATTTTTATTTTAATTTGTGTATATGAACGGGACCTCATTTCAATCGGATATTCGCTTTTGGCTCAGACAAGGCAACACGGTCAATCATTTGCTTATCTGGAACATTGTCATTTTTATCGGGATCAACCTGTTGTATCTCATTTCTCCTAATACCGCATTTGCATGGACATTTGACCAGCTGACCCTTCATTCCCTGCCCGGCACTTTTATCAGAAAACCCTGGGGACTGATCACCTACATGTTTACCCACGTAGAGATCTTCCACGTCTTTTTTAATATGCTGAACCTCTACTGGTTCGGAAATCTTTTCCGTGGCTTTTTGGGCAACAAACGCGTGCTGCCGCTCTATCTGATGGGGGGTATCACCGGTGCGGCATTGTACATGCTGTCTTACAATCTCCTGTTCCCTGGTATGCCTTCCACGATGATTGGGGCTTCCGCCTCGGTGATGTGCATGCTGGTAGCCTGTGCTACCCTGATGCCCAATTATGAGATCGGGCTGTTGTTTTTTGGCAACGTTAAACTGAAATGGCTGGCCCTCGCCCTGATCGTATTGGGTGTTATATCCATCCCACGGGGCAACCTTGGTGGCATCATCGCCCACATGGGCGGCGCCCTCTTCGGCTTCGTCTATATCCGTGCACTGCAAAGCGGTACTGACCTCTGCAAACCACTGATCTGGCTCTTTGACGCCGAAACCCGGCGGGAAAACAAACGGGTACAGGCAAGGTCCAAACCTAAAAAATCACCGCTGAAAGTGGTGAAAAAACCGGATGACAACAACCAGTTGCGCCTGGACCAGCTGCTCGACAAAATCAATGAAAAAGGCTATAACAGCCTCAGCGCAGAAGAAAAAGCCTGGTTGGATAAAGTGAGCAAAGAAAACTGATTACCTTTGCCTTTCAATTTTCGCCCTTTTACGCATGAAAACTTTTAATGTTCCGGTCATATATCGCAGTCCGCTGATCAGCGCCATCAAAAACCAACGCAAGCAGCAGGACCGCATGAAAAAGGACTTCACGCCTACCACGCTTGATTTTGGTCCGTTGAAAATATTGCTCGCGCGCCACTTCGGTTTTTGTTACGGTGTGGAAAACGCGATCGAGATCGCTTTTAAAACCGTAGACGAAAATCCGGGCAAGCGTATATTCCTCCTCAGCGAAATGATCCACAACCCACATGTCAACAATGACCTGCTGGAACGGGGCGTACAGTTTATCATGGACACCGCCGGCAATCAGCTGGTGCCCTGGGAAACCCTGCAATCCGATGATATCGTGATCATTCCTGCCTTCGGTACGACCATCGAAACAGAAAATAAACTCTCCTCCCTCGGCATTGAACCGCTGCAATACAATACCACCTGCCCTTTTGTGGAAAGAGTATGGAACAAGGCGGAACAAATCGGGAAAAAAGCCTATACCGTGATCGTTCACGGCAAACCCAAACACGAAGAAACACGGGCCACTTTCTCCCATAGCCAGTCCAATACCCCGACCGTGGTGGTAAAAGACATGGCAGAAACAGAGAAACTGGCACGCTACATCACCGGTGAAACACCGGCCGAAACCTTCTACGAAGAGTTCAAAGGCCAGTATTCACAGGGCTTTGACGTTACCAAAGACCTGCAACGTATAGGTGTGGTGAACCAGACCACCATGCTGGCCACCGAAACACAGGCCATCGCTGATTATATCCGCCAGGTGATCGTAGCACATTACGGCCTCACTGAGGCTAATACAGGCGAACGTTTTGCCGATACCCGCGACACCCTCTGTTATGCCACCAATGACAACCAAAGCGCCGTTATCGGCATGCTGGAAGAAGCGGCCGATCTGGCCATCGTGGTAGGCGGCTATAACAGCTCCAATACCTCCCACCTGGTAGAACTGTGTGAAGAGAAACTGCCTACTTACTTTATCAGCGCACCAGAGCAAATGCACAATGCCAACCAGGTTGACCACTGGAATTTCCATCATAAGCAAGAAATCCACAGTAATACTTTTTTACCTGAAAAAACACAGGTAACTATCCTGCTAACGAGTGGCGCGTCCTGCCCTGATGCTTTGGTGGAAGGAGTCATCCGCCGGTTATTGTCCTTTTACGGGCTGGAGCACAAAGCAGATGAATTGGCGATAGCTGATTAATAAAGCTCATCTGTAATAAGATTATTCAGAAAGTTTTCATAACAAAAAAGACACCAGAAGGTGTCTTTTTTCTTTGGGGCTAATCACGCTAGTAATGCAGAGAATAAAATTTATATATAGCGCTAAAATTGAAATCGTAATTCAAAAGTAAATCTTCCTGAAAAGGCATACAACAGCCATTTATTATCTGGTAGTTTATTGACCATAAGTGGCATAAAAAAGCCTAAAATCGGAAAGCATTTTTTGCTCAAAACGGAAAGCAATCGTTTTCCATGGAAGCCGCTTCCTTACCGGACATACGCCCCGGAGCGGTTAAAACTGCATGGCCCGTTTCAGGAAATCTGCCTTGCGGCGTCTGGACACTTCCACCTGCGCACCATCGCTCATCAGTGCAAAGCCGCCTTCCCCCTGGATATACGACTGCATCTGTTGCAGGTTGATCAGGTGAGAATTGTGAACCCGGAAGAAATCCACATCTGCCAGTAGTTCTTCAAACTCTTTCAACGGCCGGGACACCATCAGGTTCTTTTTATCTGTAAAAAAAATACGGGTGTAGTTGCCGGTAGATTCACAACGTACGATGTTCTGTACCGGCATAAACACCAGTCCATTGATCGTAGGCAGGGCAATTTTTTTGTGTGATTGCTGCAGGGTTTTCATGTTTTGCAGGAACACATCCATCGGTGAAAGGCTGTTGGTGTCTTTCTGACGCTGTTGTTGTTTTTCCCTGCATTTGTCGAGGGCATCCTGCAATTCCTTTACACTGAAAGGTTTGAGGAGATAATCCAGCGCATTGAATTTGATGGCCTTGAGGGCGTACTGTTCATAGGCAGTGGTAAAGATGACATCAAACCCGATCTTTTCAAACTGTTTCAGTAACTCAAAACCGTTCTGATGAGGCATTTCCACATCCAGAAAAACCAGGTCCGGGTGAAGTTCATCCACCAGTTCCTTTGCTTCTTTTACTCCTTTGGCTGATCCGATCACCTCTACTCCCGGGCACTTCCTGACTAACATGGTTTGCAAGGCATCAATACAATGTTGCTCATCATCTACGATGATAGCTCTTATGTCGCTCATGCTGTGGTAGGTTTAGCGGCACGGCCAGTGGCCGTCCGTTTTTTTTATTTTATGCTAAAATATGAATTCGGCCGGTAAAATAATAGTCACCATGGTACCAGCTGGTTGCCCGGCGGTATTTTCCAGGTCGGTAACCATTACTCTTGCCTCCTTATTATTGATTTTCCGGATAAGATCAATCCTTCCTTCGGTAACTTTCATGCCAACGGAATTATGCCCCTTCCCTTTCTTTTCCTTTATCTCCATCGCTTTCTGCCGGCCGATGCCGTTGTCGGTGATGGTACATACCAGGCTTCTGTCTTTTAATACAATATCAACATCGAGCCGGCCTTTGTCGTCATGTTTATGCACCAGACCATGCCAGATGGCATTTTCTACGTAAGGTTGCAGGATCATGGGGGGTATCAGCACTTCCTCGTCATTGATATCAGTGCCTATACGGATATTATATTCAAAGATGCCATTACAACGAAGGGATTCCAGATCGAGATAAAGCCGGAGGGACTCCAGTTCCTTGTTAAGCGTCACAAACGTATGCTGTGTATTATCGAGGATAAGGCGCATCAGACGCGAGAACTTGGTCAGGTAGTCAGAGGCCTCCTCCTGGTTATTACTCCAGATATAGCGGTGTATAGAACTAAGGGAGTTAAAGATAAAATGCGGATTCATCTGGGAGCGCAATGACTTCAGTTCCAGCAGGAGGGTTTGTTTGTTGGCCTCCAGGTTACGGTGACGGATATAGAAAAAACCACCTATGATGGCCATGAGCAGAAAACCTGCCAGCGCGAAGATGAACACCACATTCCGTTTGGTCTTCAGTTCACCCACTGTCTTATCGTGCTCCAGTGTTTTGATCTGATTGTCTTTCCGGTCCACCTCATAGATCGTCTGCATCTGTTTTAGCGCCATGGCAGATTTTTCGTTGAGGATACTGTCTTTATACAACAGGGACTTGTCGGCCGCATCCAGCGAGCGCCGGAAGTCGCCACTGGCCTTATAATCAGCAGCCAGTGCCTTATAGGCTTCTATCAGCATGGATTTAAAGTTCCAGAAGATGCTGAGGTCTATGGACTGCTGCATGTACTTACGGGCTTCGTCGTGTTTATTTTGTGCGCTAAGGAGCTTGCCGATATTGAGGTAACTTTCTGCCACGTGGATTTTATCATCTACCTTGCCATTTACCACGAGGGCTTTCTGGAGGAATTCCATAGCGGTGGCGTAGTCCTTTTTCTCTTTATAGGCGGCTCCGAGAGCGTTGTAACATATAGCCATTCCCGTAGGATTGTCTATTTTCTGGTTTACCACCAGGGAGCGATGATAATATTGAATGGCGAGGTCCAGTTTGTTCTGTCCCTGGTAGGCATATCCCAGGTTACCGAGGTTAATGGCCACGCCGAGGTCATTATGGCTATCACCTTCCAGTTTCAGTGCCCGATCGAAATGGCGGACGGCGTCTTCAAAGTTCTCGGCCGTTAGTTGGATATTACCGATGCTGTTGGTGGCCACGCAGATATTACGGGTATCGTTGATTTTTTCCGCCAGCTGCAATGCGCGCAGGTGATAGTCGAAGGCCTGTTGGAGTTTATCCTGACGGCGGCAGTCTACCCCGGTATTATTGAACGACAGGCACATCATCAGGGTATCATTGGCATCTTCCGCGTATTTGATCGCTTTCTCGTGGTAATCTTCCGCCACGAGGTACTGTGATTTGTTTCTTTTGGCGGTGCCCAGTTCATTATAGAGGAGGGCCAGGCTGCGGGCAGAGTGCAGTTTATGCGCCAATGGAAGGGCTTCCTGCCAGAACTGGTTTTCCGACTTATGATTATCGAAGTATCGGCCGTATTGTTTACCGGCCCTGATCAGCGACGACACTTTGGCGGTATCGTTGGGTAATTTCCGGATGGAGTCCAGGGTGTGATAAATCCGCAGGGAATCCTGCGCATCAGCGGCCCAACAGACTCCTACCAGGAGCAAGCCTAAAAAACACAATATTTTAATAGACATTAGCTGAACAGTGTGACCACGCAATTTAAGAAGAATTACGAATTACAAACGATGAATTACTGATTACGGATTGTTTTAGGGATAAATATCCCGAACTACCTGTCATAAGGTGCTTAAAAAAAGCGAAAGGGCGAAAGAATTCGCCCCTTCTTCCTATTAACCGAATACACCTACTGAAAATATGGAACGGCCATGGCAAGCCATGCCATCCCACATTTCTCTTTATGCCAGACAGGGCGTTAAAAGGCCATGCCGGGCGGAATTTATTTATAGTCAAGTTCAATAATCGGTTAATAGCAAAGGTTTTGTGGATATAGTTTACAAATAAGACTTTCATAAAGACAGTTATATCTTTTACGCTTCAGCGCTCACAATTTCAATGGTTGTCTTACTGCATGTTTATGCGGGCAGGCATCAGCCGGTCGCATAAAACATTGCCCACATTCAATACCTTGGCAATATTTCAGGTCAGATAAGGTTAAAGCATGGAAAACCCCGTCAGTTGGTGACATAGTTTTGCATACAAGTAAATAGCAGGAAATTCTTCAGGATGTGGAAAATTATTGGGATAGCCCGCTGGTGGTTAGGCAGGGACAAGGCAAATGTATAAAACACTTTTAATAAAAGAAAATATTATTTCATGAAGTGTGGGCCAATGTGGCATCTTCCACCCATTGCATCACGAGGTCCATCTGATCTTCCCGGCTTAACTGGCTGTTATCCAGTATTATAGCATCATCCGCTTTACGAAGCGGGCTGATTTCGCGGTTAGCATCGATATAGTCTCTCAGTTCCAGATTTTCTTTTACTTCTTCTATGGAGATGTTTTTATTTTTCTCGTAGAGTTCTCTGAAGCGGCGTTCCACCCGGATAGCGATATCCGCGGTCATGAAGATTTTAAGTTCAGCATGCGGGAATACGACTGTTCCGATATCCCGGCCATCCATCACGATGCCTTTGCGGGCGCCCATTTTTTTCTGCTGGGCCACGGCAAAATCGCGTACCTCTTTAACGGCTGCTACTTCACTTACTTTTTCTGCCACGAGCATTTCGCGGATCATGTGTTCCACGTTTTCTCCGTTGAGATGCATTTCGCTGGCTCCGGACTTCGGGTTATATTCAAACTCGAGGTGTATGTCTGCTAACGCAACTACTACAGCCGGCTGGGAAGCCCAGTCCACGCGGTTTTGCAGGAAATAAAGTGTGATAGCACGATACATGGCGCCACTGTCTATATAGACATAGTCCAGCTTCATAGCCAGTTGTTTTGCCAACGTACTTTTGCCACAAGAAGAGTAGCCATCTATCGTGATGATGATTTTTTTCAACCTTATTTATTTAAACCGCCTACAGAGATAACCCCACAAAATTGAGGGAATTATGCGAAAAAAGCAAAACAAACCTACGGTATCACCATCACTTTGCAGGTGTACGCTACTTTCTGGGTGTCTTTATGATAGAGCACCATGAAGTAGGTACCGGCAGGCAGGTCGCTCACGCTCAGGTCATTATCCTGGCGTACGTCATACTCGCGCATCACCTGGCTCCAGGTATCGCGGAGCTGCATCATCAGCGGGCCTCTTATGCCACGGATACGTACTTTGAACTTGCCATTGTTCGGGTTGGGGAATACATCGATCTGTACAAACGGTGGCACAGCGCGGATTTCGGAATATACTTCCTTGCCATTGCGGGAAACGGCTTTGATACGGTAGTAGGTCCAGCCGTCGTAATCGTTGAGGTCCTGCAACGTATAACTCAATGGCACGTTGCTGTTGCCATTGAGTGCTTTGGTAGGTACAGTGGCTATACGGGAAAACGTTTCTTCCCTTTCATAGCGGCGTTCCACTTCAAACAGCAGGTTGTTGACCTCGCGGCTGGTGGTCCAGTCGAGCTGCACCATAAGCGGTGCTATGCGATACGCTTCAAAGCTGAGGAAAATAGCAGGTTTAGCTTTGCTGATCAGCGTTGTTTTGGTGAAGTATTCATTGTTGCCAAGACCGGTAAAAACGCGCATGTGCATCGTTGCCAGTGTAGCGAGGCCGTTAGTGGTGAGTGTACCGGGCTTGGGCAGCGTAGCCAGATAAGGTACCTGGTCCCATACGCCGCCGGTAAAACGGGTAATATAGCTGCTGTCGCGTGCCGTAGCATAAGCCGGTAGTTCATCGCTATCCATGTGTTGCAGGATAACGGTCGCATCGCCGCCGGAGCCGGCGCGGGTGATCTGCCAGGTTTTGTTGACAAAGCTGTCAGGGTAAGCGCGGCCGCTGATAGCGAGGCTGTACACACTGTCATATGCGCGGACACTGAATATATCTGTAGCGCCGTCCAGCAGGATCGCTGCCGGCGAATAATTGTTGATGGTAGTGCCCACGGGGAAGACTACTTTATTGGCCGCATCGTTGATGCCAGCACGGTAGAGCGCGCCACCAGCCACGCCGGTGCCGTTCACTACAAAACTTTGATCACTGTAACCTGTGATAGTGCCGGGATTGTTTTCGCCGACGAGGAGGTTCCAGCCGTTGAGGAAAATATGTCCGTCTGTAAAATGCAGGTTGTTCCTGATTTTGAGATCGCTGAGGTCATCGAGGAGCAGTCCTGCGCTGTTGTTGATTTCGAGGTTGGGGAAACTACATCCCTGCCGGGTGGCGAGGCTGTAATTCCCGAACACCAGCTGCCGGCCAACATTGCCGTACAGCGGGTTCTGGCCCATGAAGAGAAATTTGCCACCGATGCCGGAGCGGCCGTCGGCACTTTCATCAGGCAACGTAGCAGCGTTGCCGTTAGTCCATTTTTTACTGAGGAAATACAGGGTAGCCGAAGGATTGGAGCCCAGGATACCGTTATTGGTAAGATCTGAAAAAACGCCTGAGTTACCGGACAGCCATACGGAAGCACCATCAGGGATGAAGACACCCTGTTGCGCGAAACCAATCTCCGCTAACAGCAATAACACGATAACTGATAAGGCTTTTTTCATCAATACTGTTTACTGGATAATAACCACGTTGTAGGTTCCTGAAGGATTGAGACCATTGCCACCACCAATATTTGCAAAAGCCACATTAATATAGTTGGTGGCAGAAACTCTTACCCAGGATATAACCAATCCTAATGAGAGGTCAGCAACCGGACTTAAGATAACCGTATCTCCCACCTTTACCCCTGAAAGAGGAATGTTGCTAACGATCCTCGAAGCATTATTGTTGATATTGCCTGAAGTGATGTTTACCTGTGTTTCGATAATGTTATTCAGCGTAGAGCCGTTGGTACCCAGTTTAAAAGTCCCTCTGACATCGAGTTTAGCGGCCGGCGCACTGCCATTCGTGTTGATCCCAAGTCCATTTCGGTCAATTCGTATCAGTTCAGTATAGGTGTTCGTGGCGTGGTACCAGCTTTTGAAAACAAAAGGTTCATCACCATCGTCTCCGACGATAAAGTCGAAGCCGCCGTTGTTAGCGGAGCCGGTAGCGCCGAATTCAAAGAGGTCTGTTCCTGCTGAACTGCCTTTCATACGGAAGTTGCCATCAGCGTCTACATAGAATATTGGTTTGTAGAAAGAGGCGCCTGGTGCTTCAAATTGCATAGCAGACCGAACGTATGTAATCGGCTGATCGGGGTCAGTATATTTGGAATCTACTAATCCTACAGTCTGGCGGCGACCAAATTCGAGGAAAGAGGTAGCATTTGATTTAATGACCATTGCCCTGTCATCATTGGTACCCAGAAAAGACCCTGCAGCGATACCGGTATTACCAGTTACGAGCCAGTTATTCGCTAGTGGGTTCAGGGTCACGATCACATCACCATTGTTGTTGAGCGTTAATACTTTTGAGTTGGGAGCACCGGGTGTAACAGTGGCCAGGTTGGACAGACGCAAACCGGAAGTGAAAACAGTTTCACCCAAGCCGGCAGCCTGACCAGTTATTTCCAATTTGTTTTTAGGGGCAGCAGTACCCAGGCCCAGTGCAGTTTTGGTATTGTCCCAGAAGAACTGGCCGTTATTTTCGGCGACAGCCTTGGTTGCATCAATAAACGGAACCGAACCGGCAGTAAGACTGTTTAAAGTAAGTTTTGACGCCAGTGTTGCGGTAGCAGCCACTACGCCTCCTCCTACCCTTACATCCCTTCCGATGTCTCCATAGCCATCAATGTTGAAGTTGGCGGCAGTTTGCAAGGCGGTGCCGTTATTGATGAAGTTACCGGTAGCACCAGTCGGCGCTTTAGGTTCCCACTGGGTACCATTAAAAGTCAGCACCTGGTTGAGCGCTGGTGCTGTGGTAGCCACGGGTACGGACGACAGTTTGTTGGCATTCCAGATGGCTGAGCCATTATCAGCGTCGATGGTAAAGGAAGGATTTGTATTCAGGTTTTTAGTAGCCGTGGTAGTGGCTTTCATGCCCGTGCCGGCAGTCAGGGTGAGTTGACTGGCATTTGGCAGATAAAAGGAAGCATAGTCCCCTGCGGCTGGCGCAATGTTTCCGGTGGCATCCGGAATGCGGGTGTTGAAGGTCAGTACTCCGGTGTTGCTGATAACGCCGGTGGCGGCATTGATATTAATTCCATTACCAGCGGAGAAGGCAGCTCTTGCCCTGGCCTGCGTAAAATACAGGTTGGTAGCGCCTTCAGTAATATTATCCGTTGTAATGGATGAGAAGTCGGCCAGCTTTTTCCATGCACCATTTGTTTTGATGTAGAGACATTTTTCTCCCGGATCGGTTACATACACAAACATACCGTCGGTAGCACTGAACAAAGCTCCACCGGTGCTGATGGCACTTTTAGGCACCCTGTTCAGTAACAGTCCCTGGCTATCGCTGTTCAGTTCCAGCAATGCTTCCTTTTTGAGCAGTGTTGGCTGAAGCCCCAGTTTCATTTGTTGTGCAGCGGTCCGGACAGAAAACAGGAGTCCCAGACCCAGTACGGGTAAATATCTTAAAACAGTCATCTTCATAAATTAATTACATGGAAATCGGCAGGGCCGGCAAAAGGCAGATAACGTTCAGGACTATACGCATATAAACGTATAGTCCTGAACGTTACTTCTTAGTGTCTGATGATAAACCAGTTGGCACCGTCAGATTGCAGGGTTACGAAAGTCCAGTCATTATAGATGAAGTAGTCTGTACCATCTTCAATGTTTTCACTGCTTGAAGTAACAATCTTTAAGGATTTAGCCAGTGTACCGCCAATTTTTTTAACGGTGATCACTCTTCCTTTTCTGTTAACCGCAGATAACAGGGTTACAGTAAGATCGCCGCTGGCGCAGTTCATGAGGATCGTGTTGTCGTTATCCGTCATGGTATAGTTAGCGTTCTGCGTAACGATGTTGAGAGACAGGGAGCCGGCTACCTGGAGGGTAGAATTGGCGGCCACGGTCGTGTCACCTACGATTACTTTTGTGCGAACAGCCAGGTCATCGTTGAATTTTTTAGCGCCTTTGAAAGTCTGACCAATGTTGGTTACCAGACCTCTGTCGGCTGCGAGGGAAGCAGAAGGAACGTGGAGGGTGAGCGTGTTGGCCGCAGCATCTTCAGCATAGTGTACATCCGGACCATCGGTACCGTTTGTAAACGTTCTGAAAGCAGCAGTAGGCAATGTCCTTTTAATCACCTCTCCGGCTGTTCCCAGCATCAGCACGTCTGTATTAGCGTTTGTACCAGTAGCTACGCTGCCGAGGGTCACTTTGCCTTTCAGTTCGGTGGTAGTACCTACCTGTAAGGATTTACCGATAACCGCGTCATCTTTCAGGTTGGAAGTACCGTTAACGGTCAGGCCGGAACTGATAGTACCGCCGTTTTCCACGGTGATGCTGCCTTTGAAGGTTTTATTACCGCCGATGTTCTGAGCAGTGGCCGTCAGTGCACCGGGATTGGTTTCGTCAGCCGCATGGAGAGACAGGTACGGAATGTTCATCGCGTCTGTACTGATACTCAGACCAGATCCTGTAGAAGTTGGATTGAAGGTACCTATTACCAAAGCTTTAGCAGCTTTATCGAGGCGTAACCAGTCAGCTTGCGTAAGCAAACCTAAAGGTCTGTTTCCATCCTGCTTTTCGATGGTCAGTTTGTGATCACCGCTGGTAGCATTACCGGTAGAAGTAAAAAAATAATCAGTGCCGCCAGCAGTTGTAAGTGTCTGAGCAGCGCCTGTCTGACCGTTGAGAGAGTTGATCGCAGACGTGAAGGCTGTCTCGCTGATTTTACGGGAAGACACCTTTCCGCTGGTAGGATCTACCAGCAGTACATCTACACCGGCAGTTATCACGTCCAGTTTTTTCAGGAAAGCATAACCATTGTCAATGATCAAACCTTCCACACCTTGTCCTTTCAATACCAATGGCACGCTGCCTGCGTTGGTACCGATGAAGTTACCGGCTACCGCGTCGTTGCCGGTGAGTTTCCAGTTAGCAGTAGCATCTTTATCGTTCGCCATCTTCTCCCAGGCGCCGTTTCTTCTGATATAAAGCCCCCTTTGAGTAACATCGGTAGACTCTAAATAAACGATCATACCATCCGGAGGGGTCAGACCGTCGATACCGGTAAAAGAGGTGAGACGTGGGAGCAGGAGACCTTGTTTGTCAGATTCCAGTTCCAGTACGGAAGCTTTATTGATTTTAGTTGGATGATCACCTACTTTGAGCTGAGCGTAGGTGTCTGCTGCCAACAAGGTAAGGCTTCCCAGTAAAATACCGCGGAATGCGACTTGTAAAGATTTAGTCATTGGTATAAGGATAAATAGTTAAAATGATCTTCCAGTAGGCCGCGCATGGGAGCGGCCTCTATCGTTGTGTATTCAGTTATAAGGAAGTCAGAATAAAGATATAGACAAAATTATAATATGTACAAGAGTCCGATGTATATCCTATTCTCATACAAAAAATAATAGAGATAGATATTATTTTATATGACAAAGGTATGTATTACAAATTTTTCAAAAATGACATTATTATGCTATATTTTATATTTTAATAAAATTTCTTATACCTGATTTTTGTGCATGGCAAGGGCTTTACTAACGATTTCCAAAGGCAGGCGGAGCAAGGAAAAGCGCTATCTGCCCTTAACTTATCTTGAAAGGTAGCGGGTTAACATATTCATGTTAGAAAAGGGTGATTGCGCCAAAAGGGATTTTAGGGGAATAAAAAAACGGCCGCCTGTAGAAGGCGGCCGTTTGTGGATAATTATATGCGTTGATTTACTTACGCTTCAGATTTTTCTGATTTGCTTTTAGAAGAGTTGTTCTTCAGTGTGAACACCAGTTTCTGGTTTTCCTTGTCGAGGTCAGCGACCAGGATATCGCCATCATGGATGTTCATATTGAGGATTTCTTCTGCCAGCGGGTCTTCCAGGTATTTCTGGATGGCCCTGTGGAGCGGTCTTGCGCCGAACTGCTGGTCGTAGCCTTTGTCTGCCAGGAAGCCTTTTGCCTCGTCTGTCAGTTCCAGGCTGAAGCCCAGGTTGTTGAGGCGTTTGAGCACGCTCTTCATGGTGATATCGATGATGGTATAGATGTGTTCTTTGCCCAGAGAGTTAAAGATGATCACATCATCGATCCTGTTAAGGAATTCCGGAGAGAAGGTCCGTTTCAGTGCTTTTTCGATCACTGATTTGGTGTTTTCCTCTTCGCTCATAGCCTTTGCAGAGGTGGTGAAACCTACGCCGGCACCGAAGTCTTTCAACTGGCGGGCGCCGATGTTGGAGGTCATGATGATGAGGGTATTTTTGAAGTCCACCTTACGGCCGAGGCCATCAGTGAGGATACCGTCATCGAGCACCTGCAGCAGGAGGTTATAGATATCCGGGTGTGCTTTTTCGATTTCATCGAGGAGGATCACGGAGTAAGGTTTGCGGCGTACTTTTTCAGTCAGCTGGCCACCTTCTTCATAACCCACATAACCCGGAGGCGCGCCAATGAGGCGGCTTACAGAGAATTTCTCCATGTATTCGCTCATATCGATACGGATGAGGGCTTCATCGGAGTCGAACATGTAGCGGGCCAGGGATTTGGCCAGTTCGGTTTTACCTACGCCGGTTGGGCCGAGGAAGATAAAGGTACCGATTGGCTTTTTCGGGTCTTTCAGGCCTACGCGGTTACGCTGGATGGCTTTCGTGACTTTGCTGATAGCATCGTCTTGTCCCACCACGGCGCCTTTGAGGTCTTCGCCCATACGGCGGAGTTTCTCAGTTTCGGCCTGTACCATCCTTTTAACAGGGATGCCGGTCATCATGCTCACTACTTCCGCGATAGCTTCTTCATCGATCGGGTAGCGTTTATGTTTCACTTCTTCTTCCCACATGGCTTTAGCGCGTTCCAGGTCTTCACCCAGTTTCTTTTCAGTATCGCGCAGTGCAGCGGCTTCTTCGAAGCGTTGGCTTTTAACGACTTTATTTTTCTCCTGTTTGATATCTTCTATCTGTTTTTCCAGATCGAGGATATTTTGCGGCACATTGATATTTTTGAGGTGAACGCGGGCGCCCACTTCATCGAGCACGTCGATGGCCTTGTCGGGCAGCAGACGGTCGGTCATGTAGCGATCGCTCAGTTTCACGCAGGCATCGATAGCAGCGTCGGAGTAGCTTACGTTATGGTATTCTTCATAACGGGGCTTGATGTTGTTAAGGATCTGTATGGTTTCATCCACGCTGGGTGGTTCTACCATTACTTTCTGGAAACGGCGGTCCAGTGCGCCGTCTTTTTCGATATACATGCGGTATTCGTCCAGGGTGGAAGCGCCGATGCATTGGAGCTCGCCTCTTGCGAGGGCAGGCTTAAAGATGTTGGAGGCGTCCAGCGAACCGGAAGCGCCGCCGGCGCCTACGATGGTATGAATTTCATCGATGAACAGGATAACGTCCCTGTTTTTTTCGAGTTCGTTCATGATAGCTTTCATCCTTTCCTCGAACTGGCCGCGGTATTTAGTACCGGCTACCAGTGCAGCGAGGTCGAGGCTTACCACGCGTTTGTCGAACAGTACGCGGGACACTTTACGCTGCACGATGCGCAGTGCGAGGCCTTCCACGATGGCTGTTTTACCCACGCCGGGTTCACCGATCAGGATGGGATTGTTCTTTTTACGGCGGGACAGGATCTGCGAAACGCGTTCAATTTCCTGCTCGCGACCAACTATCGGGTCCAGGCTGCCGCTTTCAGCGAGCTTGGTGATGTCTCTACCAAAGTTATCCAGTACGGGTGTTTTGGATTTGGTGTTGGTCTGTTTGGCTTTCGATGCAAAACTCTTCCGTTCGTCTTCAAACTCTTCTTCACCCGGATCGTCGAATTCGGATTTAGGGTCGGCAGATTTTACAAAGCCCAGTTCGTTTTTAAAAGTATCGTAATCCACGTCAAATTGTTGTAAGATTTGAGTACAAACGTTTTCCTTGTTCTTGAGTATGGAAAGCATGAGGTGTTCGGTTTCCACTGTGGCGCTTTTCAGCGCTTTTGCTTCGAGTACCGTTACCCGGATGACTTTCTCAGCCTGTCTGGTGAGGGGTAGACTGTTAATGTTGGCAATATTCTTTCCAGTCTTATCTTTAACAGCTAATTCTACTTCTTTACGTAATTCGTATAGGTCTACGTTTAAAGCCTGCAGAATCTTTACGGCCGTGCCTTCGCCTTCCCGGATAATACCTAACAGCAGGTGTTCAGTACCGATGAAATCATTCCCCAGGCGTAAAGCTTCCTCTCTGCTGAACGAAATGATCTCCTTAACTTGCGGTGAAAAATTCTGGTCCATTGTGAGAATATTAAATGATCAAAAACCCTTACGGGGGCTTGCTTATACAATAATAACGAATAATTCTGAACTTAGATTATCACGCTATTTACTTTAGATGAAGTTATTCCTTTTTTGCACTCAAACAACTTACACTTTAATAGTATAAGATTTATTTTTGTGTTGAAAGCGGGGATAGCGTTCAAAATTACTTACGAGGAAAAAGCGGCTTTTGTTTTGATCTCCTTTTTATTTTAGCTTTTTATAGGCTGGGTTTCCCTCTTTAAATTGATTTTTTAACTAAATGTATAAAACAACGTCCAACGCATGAAATTCAAAATTGATACCAAAGAAAAAATTGTTGTTTTTTGTCCTGAAGAACCTGCTTTGGATGCTAATTTGTCAGCCGATTTGATTTCCACCCTGGATTCGCTGCCAGCGCTGGAGACCCGCAATCTCATACTGGACCTGACATTGGTCGAAAAAAACGACCTTGCGGGCATGCAAGCCATTTTAACAGTATATCAAAATATGTATGACAAAGGCCGTTCCTGTGCGCTTACCGGCGTTAACAGTGCTTTAACAAAGGAGTTGAAAGCCGAAGGCGGTGATATGTTGAATATTGCTCCCACTATGGCTGAAGCCATTGATCTTGTGATGATGGAAGAACTGGAGAGAGAGCTTTTGAACGGACTGGATTGATAAAAAAGCGGTCCTGTTTCCGCCTGTAGCCGTCATGACCGGTTAGGGCCAGAAGCAGGCAGCGAAACGTTTCACAATATGTTTGCAGTAACAATATTAGGTAATAACTCTGCTATCCCCACGCTGGACAGGCACCCCACCGCACAGATCGTTACCTGTGATGAACAATTGCTGTTAGTGGATTGTGGCGAAGGCACCCAGCTTCGCATCGCCCAATACCGCATCAAACGCAGTAAAATCAGGTATATTTTCATCAGTCACCTGCATGGTGACCATTACTTCGGCCTGATCGGGCTGTTGAACACCCTGAACCTGATGGGGCGGACAGAACCCCTCAGCGTATATGCGCCACCGGAGCTGGAGCCTATTATCCAGCTGCAGTTGGACTGCTCCGGCACACAGTTGCATTATGAGCTGTCTTTTGTACCGCTGCAACCGGGTTACAGCGGTATCATCCTGGAAGACAAGGACCTGACGGTAAGCTGTTTTCCCACGCAGCACCGGATCTCCTGTTTCGGTTTCTCTTTCACCATGCAGAAAAAGAAACGGAAACTGCTCCCTGAGCAGGCCAAGGCATACGAGATACCTGCCGCCTACTATGGCAAACTACAGGATGGCGCCGATTACATGCGAAAAGACGGCACCGTTGTTAAAAACGACTGGGTGACGTTGCCTCCTGCCAAAGGCAGGCGGTACGTATACTGTGCTGATACTATTTACGACCCGGAGCTCCTCCCCTGGCTGAGAGACGCAGACCTGGTGTATCATGAAACCACCTATCTGCATGACCTGGAAGCCCGTGCGGCAGAGCGTTACCACAGCACCACCGTGCAGGCCGCCTCCCTTGCCGCCGCTGCCGCCGCCAAAAGGCTGCTGATAGGGCATTTTTCGTCCAAATACACGGATTTGCAACCTTTCCTTGAAGAGACGAGGCCTGTATTTGCGGCCACGGACATTGCCGAGGAAGGCGTTACCTACTACGTATAAAAGAAAAAAGGCGAAGGAAATTCCTTCGCCTTTTTTCTTTTGAATATTTTAATCCTGTTTTAGTATTGTTTCAGGTATTCACCAATCTGACGATAAAGCGCATCAGTAGCGGGAACAACCGGCAGGCGGAAATAATTACCAATGATACCGGCATGGCTCAGGAATGCCTTGATGCCTGAAGGATTGTTTTCAGAGAACATCAGGTCAAAGCCCTGCATCATCTTGTAATGCAGTGCGCGGGCAGCGGGATAGTTATTTTCCAGCGCTGTTTTTACCAGTGCAGAGAAATCTTTTGCGAAATAGTTGGCCGCTACGGAGATAACGCCGTCCATGCCGCAGGCCAGCTGGGCCAGGGCCAGGGCGTCGTCGCCGCTGATCACGAGGAAATCTTTCGGTTTATCGCGGATGATCTGCATGCACTGCATCATATCGCCGGAAGCTTCTTTCATGGCCACGATGTTTTCCACTTCGTGTGCGAGGCGCAGCGTGGTTTCTGCCGTCATGTTACGACCGGTACGGCCGGGCACATTGTAGAGGATAATGGGCTTCGGAGAAGCAGCAGCGATGGTTTTATAGTGCAGGTAGATACCTTCCTGTGTAGGTTTGCTGTAGTAAGGCGCCACGCTGAGAATGGCAGCCGCCTCGTCCAGTGGGCATTTTTCCAGTCTTTTTACCACATCACGGGTATTATAATCGCCGATGCCGACCACTACCGGCACCCGCTTCGACACCTTTTCAAAAGTGAATTTCATCAAATCCAGCTTTTCATCTGCAGAAAGCGTGGGCGTTTCACCGGTGGTACCTAATGTTACCACATAGTCTACGCCACCCTCAATTACATAGTTGATGAGGTTTTCCAAAGCATTCCAGTCTATGCTTTCATCTGCTTTAAAGGGTGTTACTAAAGCCACCCCGGTGCCTTTTAACTGTTCCATGTGTGTTTTTACGGGAAAAAATAAAAATTAGAATTCCGAGGGTCGAAATTCTAATTTTTTATTGTGATCTCTAAATTTTTTTTAGTGTTCTTCGTAAAAGCCCATGCGGGAGAACTTATCGATCCTTTGTTCGATGCGTACATCCGGGTCGATTTTCCTCAGTTCCGCCAATGTCTCCTTGATTTTTGTTTTCAGGATGGAGGCCATTTCATCCGGGTTTACGTGGGCGCCGCCCAGTGGTTCGCGGACAAGGCCGTCTACCAGTCCGAACTGACTCATGTAATCGGAAGTCAGTTTCAGTTCTTCTGCAGCTTTTTCCTTGAAGTTCCAGCTACGCCAGAGGATGGTGGAGCAGTTTTCCGGAGAGATAACGGTATACCAGCTGTTTTCGAGCATCAGTACGCGGTCCCCGATACCGATGCCGAGTGCGCCACCAGAGGCACCTTCACCGATGATGATGCAGATAACCGGTACACGGAGTTTTACCATTTCAAAGAGGTTGCGGGCGATGGCCTCTGCCTGGCCTCTTTCTTCCGCTTCCAGGCCCGGATAAGCACCGGGAGTATCGATGAGGGTTACGATTGGCTTGTTGAATCTTTCCGCCAGTTTCATCAGGCGAAGCGCCTTGCGGTAGCCTTCCGGGTTAGCCATCCCAAAGTTCCTGAGCTGGCGCATTTTAGTGTTCACCCCTTTCTGCTGACCGATAAACATCACGGTTTCTCCATCCAGGTCAGCAAAGCCACCTACCATGGCTTTGTCGTCTCTCACATTCCGGTCGCCATGCAGTTCCATAAAATTGGTGCACATTTTTTCGATATACGCCAAAGTATAGGGCCTATCCGGATGGCGACTGAGCAATACGCGCTGATAAGCGGTGAGGTGGGTGTAGATGTTGAGACGAGTGTCTTCAATTTTCTGCTCGTATTCCTTAACAGTAGCAGAAACATCTACCCCGGACTTTTCACCATTCTCCTTCAGCTTAGCCAGCTGCTCATATAAATCCGCGATAGGTTTTTCGAAATCCAGGAATTGCATAAATAGTTTAATTGGTTAAAGATCGGGTGTAAAGATAATGCTGAAAATTTTTTTTAAAAAAGATTTGCTTAATTGGGAACTTTGTTGCTATCTTTGCAATCCCAAAACGGAACAACACAACGTCTTGGGACACAGAAAGATAGCTGGTCACAGCGATTTTTTTTGGAAAGGATTGGTAGTTCAGTCGGTTAGAATGCCGCCCTGTCACGGCGGAGGTCGCGGGTTCGAGTCCCGTCCAGTCCGCAAAAGGGACAAATCATCATCAGTATGGTTTGTCCCTTTTTCATTTTTGGGGTATTGCCCGACAGGCTTGCGATTAACGCAAATACTTCATTTACTTTTCTGGTTCGAAACACCTCATTTTTGCGATCATATACGATTCCTTCGGGAAAAATGAGTTTCTGCAACTTCTCTTTCATACCCGCATCACTGGAATGCCATACCATAGGCAGTTTAGAAGAAAGAGACAACGCATATTGAATAGCTTCTTCCGGGTTCGAAATGCCTAGCTTACATTTATCCAGTTGCGCAGCTATATTTTCGCGCTCCTTAATATAACGAGGATAAAATTTATCAAAAGTTTCCTGGCTCATCTCCTTTAGCACAAAACGACTTTCCTCCAGGCCATCTATCTTTTTATTTATTTCCCTTAATTGGCTAGCCAGAATACCTTGTTGTTCCAGATTACCCTTATTCATTTCGTTGTATTCAGCAATAAGCACTGATTTTAATGGCTCTATTAGCTCCTCCTGCACACAATACCGGTCCAATAGCTCCTCAAACAGTTCATGCATTCGTTTCGCACTTTTATTGCACTTACAGCCATCTGTCCGGCATTTATAATACCATAGCCCTTTGGCTTTTACAACATACCCTGTAAATGGCTGATGGCAGGTATCACATTTGATAAACACCTTTAGCGGTAGCGCACTATCTTCTTTCTTGTGTGGTACACCATAACCAACAGAACCCGTATGAATGTTATTCACCTTTAAAAAGATTTCCGGGCTAATCATCCTTTCATGCTCACCTTCCACTATTTTCCCTTCTAACAATCCATGATTGATAATACCACAATAAAAGGGCCTCTTAAATATTTTGGTAAGTTGTTGTTTATACATCTTAACACCCATGGCCTTTAGTTTCAAAATGATTTCCTCATTTTTCATCCCTTCGGATTTCCAGATAAAAGCCTTTCTTAACTTCTTCCCCACTTCATTCACAACAATCTTCCGTTGTCCGTTGGTTCTCACGATATCATACCCTTGCGGGGGCTTACTGACCCAAATACCTTTATCAAACTTCTCCTTCATGCCAGCCATTGCCCGCTGTTTACGTAGCTGATTATCGTATTGGCTGAATATAAAGTGAATACTCTGCTGTAATACTCCACTCGGATTAGAAGTATCCGCCGGTTGGGTAACAGCAAATACAGTGACACCATATTTATCCCTTAACTCTTCCGCCAGTTTTATAGCCGCGCCACCAGTCCTGGAAAAGCGATCGAGGGTATAAACCAGCACATGACTTACTTTTCCTTTATGCTTTTTAATAAATTCCAACATTCTCATAAACTCCTTACGGCCATCAGTTTTAGCACTTTCGTAGGTGCCGCCAAAATAACCTATAATAGCAAGATTACTCCGTTGTGCATAATCTTCGATAGCTTTCCGTTGAACATCAAGGCTTAGATTATGATCTGCCTGTTCTTTGCTGGATACACGTGTATAAACAATTGCAGCCTGGTCGGTTATTTGGGGCGCCTTTTTCTTTGAATAGTTACCAAATTGGGCAAAAACATTTAAACTACTCATGCAGCTCGTTTTTTAGACGTTAGGGGTAAGTTGACAATTTTCGTATTATTAGTTTCTGGCATTTGCACTGATAACAGAATCCTCGCAAATACATGAAGTGATTCCATAATTTGAGAATCCTGTTTATGACCCAAGTCTACTAACATCATGTTATGAGTATCCATAGTAGATGAAGACTCTGGTGATATAGGAGATGTGGTGAGGTTTGTTGATACTTCAGAGATATTCCCATTATCCATAACGATGAACTTAATTTAGGCTAATCATATTCATAGTATTACTTGGAGTATTACGTTAAACAAGACTATTGAGTCCTAATAACATGCTTTCACATCAGTGTTGCTTTATGTGGAGTTATGCTCAATAATGCCTAACAGCGAATACCTACCTATAGAAACCATAGCTTTAAGAACTGATTCTTCAGTAATGCGATTTACCATTTTAGCCACAGCATTCATTTTTTAATTCTTTTGCTGAATGTTTGTCACTACAAAAATACTAGTACGCGTAGAGCTACTTTTCCACTTTTGTTCAAATTTGATCGATTTGGACAGATTTTTCCCAAAATTGCTCGAATTAGATAGATTTTGGGCTTGATATACAATAGCGTAATCACGGCAAGGACGAGACAATCTGCATAAGCTCCGATTTGATTTCCATTTAAAAATCATTGACTACCAATTGCCGATATTTAAAAATGATTGCCGTTTATTTGATTTCGGGTTAATATTGTATCATTCAGGAAACGATATATTGAACATGTGGATTAAATCAGAGGTGGTTCAAGAATTTTCTGCCAACAAACAAAAGCTATTCAGTCTTTCTTCGAGTACTTTAAGCGTAGTCGATTGAAATAAAGTAACACGATCCAATAAAATATTCAAATCCTTATCACTTATCACATAATCATTTCTATAACGAGTGTGGGTATACGCCTTATTCAGCAATACCAATAATTCGTGCTCCTTATCCGTGCTCTGTGGAAAAATTTCATTAAGCGCAGTTGTAAGCCGCAGGCTATATCGTAACATTCTGGATAAATTATGTCCATAAGGATAATGGGAAGTTAGAGAGATTAGCAAAGCACGCAAGGTGTGTTCGGTCGCCTGGTGTAAAGAATGGGCTGCCAAATTATTTTCTCTATTCCGCATATAATATTTCGCACCTCCCAGGTAAGATTCAGCCTTTCTAAATTCATCATGGAAATGGGAGCGTGCCTTTTCAATAACAGCAAAGGCATTTCTTATAACAGGTATGGTCGAAATTGATGCCTCCTTTTCATAAATAAGATTAGTAGATCTGCAGATTATTGAGTAGAAAATGTGGCCTTCATCCAATAGCTTGATTAACTCAGCTTCCTTTATGAATGAAACAATAACTGATCCCAACTTAGCACAAGCCGATTCAATCAGGGCTTTAATCTCTTCATACGGTAAGGATTCCGCAGGTAATACTACTAGATAATCGTGCAATACCACTTCTTTACCCGCGTCAAGACTAGTACTTACTAAAAATAGCCTTACCGGTTCAGCAACCTTCACAATAAGATCAATAATTTTTTGTTCCGGCGCCTTCTCTTTACTATTTAATATCTGCTGAAGATCGGAACGATCCTCAAGCTGGAGCCTTCTGCGCTGCATATACTGGTTGTTAATAATATGCGCCGCCTCTAAAAGCTTTCCAATTTTCTCATGATATAAAACCAGTGTACACCTCTCCTTCTTGCTAAGATGACTATTAAAACTACCGGTTACCGCAGCTTTAAAGAACGCCCAATGTAGTTCACGGATATACGGCAAATGGTCGAAATCAAATAACTCATAAATAACCAGATAAGGATTAGCAATTTCTTCGTTGCTAAGATTTTGGGCATATAATTCTGTTTCGGGATAGTCTCTCCGTATCATATTAAGTAAGTTTGAAGGGGTTACAGATTTTCCAATACTGAAAATGGTTCTTTGCAAGGAAGAATATCCTTTAATTGCTGAATGCGCTCTTCAAATCCATGTTGTCTGAGATACAAGAGTGTGTGACGAAGACAGGTTTTGTAAATAAGAATACCTATACTCCTTTCCTGGATGAACTGAACCTTTTGCTGCCATAATTCAACAAAAACATCGATCGTAATTTTCTCAAGAATACAAACGCTCTCCTCTCCAGATAAGCGAGCGATAGCAGCAAATATTCGTTCCTGATAGGTATCCACAAAATTTTCGAATGCCTTGAGATCACCTGGGATGATTATGATATCTTTTTCTATAGGGGAAAGTTTGTCGTTAGTCTTACAATTCATAGCAGTGTTTTAAGTGTTGGAGAAATAAGAAAACTGCTTGTAAGGACTAACCAGAGGGGGTGCAACAAAAAGAGACGTGGGTTAGTCCTTACCGTCTCCGAGGGCTACGACACCCCGATGGCGAATAAGGACGCCCACGTCTTAACCTTAAATATAAGGAAAACGTGAGCGATTTACCTTATTTCCCGCCATCTCCAAAAGGTCGTAGTTTTCAGGAGCGAGATAAAGCAAATACGCTTTAATTGATATTTTAACTGGTCTATGAGCTATTTAGAGAATACATTTAAGTTATTTAAAGTATAATCTAAGTTACATAAAATAACTTAAAATCACTAAATAAACTTTAAGTTATTGCTATACAACTGAATGCTAATACTTTAAGTCTTTTTTTGTTAGTTGCAATATGGCGGATCCAAAAAGAAGATATAATAGGATAAAAATTGTGTTGCTAGAGAAAGAAAAGACTAATATTTGGTTAGCCGGACAGTTGGGGGTTAGTACCACGGCCGTTTCAAAATGGTGCACTAATCGTAATCAGCCTACTGTAGAAACCCTGTTTAAAATTTCTGAAATACTGCATGTTGGCGTTTGTGAATTGCTTGTGACCAAATAGATGAGGCAAAAAATGCCGCCTCTGTACGATACCATTCAAAAAAGTCCACCACCCATAATGAATAAACGTTCCCTTTCAGAAAGAGATATCTGTACTAAGTACATTACCCCTGCTTTAGAAAAAGCAGGCTGGGATAAGCATGTTCAATTTTTGGAAGAGGTTTCTTTTACGGATGGGAAAATTTGCGTTCGGGGAAAAGTAACAGCTAGAGGAAAAAAAGGTAAGCGAGCTGATTACATTCTTTACTATAAGCCAAATATTCCAATTGCCATTATTGAAGTCAAAGACAATAATCATACAGTGAGAGCCGGGATTCAACAGGCATTGGATTATGCGAGCGTCCTGGATATCCCATGCATATTTAGTACTAATGGCGACCAATTCCTATTTCATAATCGAACTTCCACCGATGAACAAATAGAAACTGTTCTTGAACTAGATGCGTTTCCTTCGCCGGAAAAATTATGGAATATATATAAGCAGTTTAGGGGTATCGACACTCCAAATGGCGAAAAAATAGCTGCACAGGACTACTACCTTGATACTTCAGGTCGAGTACCAAGGTATTATCAACAGACTGCCATTAACCGAACTATAGAAGCTATTGCCCAAGGACAAAATCTTATTTTATTAATTATGGCTACCGCACTGGTAAAACATATACAGCATATCAGATTGTATATCATCTATGGAAGCCGGATCTCATTATCAATGAACTATTAACGCTTGGGCTGGTTGATCAACTTTATGACATTGTAAAGGGCGAAAAGTTATGCACTAAAGCAATACAAGTCATAGAGGAGAAAATCAAGACGAGAAAAACACTAAAAAATAATAATTAATGATAACCAAACAAGCGCTTGGCAGTACCCTTTTTGGAATGGCTGATATTCTTAGGGACAAGGTAGAAGATTATAAGGCTTACATTCTTTCTTTACTTTTCTTTAAACGACTTTCTGATAATTATGAATGGGAGAATGAAAACGGGATAAAAGAGTTTGTTAAAGAGAATGGACGTGAGCCCAGTAAGAAGGAAAAGAATATAATTATCGGTAAGAAACATGATTTTAAAATTCCTGAAGGTTGTTTTTGGAAAGATGTACGTGAAACCACCATCGATAAAAAGAACGAAGCCCTGCATAAAGCAGTAACAGGTATTGCTGAAGCCAATATAGATAAGGATGGTAAGTTTTTTCTTAAAGGAGTTATCAATACCGTTCGCTGGAATGAACCGGCCCCCGATGGCTCGGGTGGTAAAAAGTTAAGCCCTGAAGTGATTTCATTATTGGTTAGTTACCTCGATGCAGTGGATCTCAGCAACAAAAACGCAACAGTTGACGTCTTGGGTGATGCCTATGAATACCTGATAAAACGCTTTGCTGATGAAAATAAAGGCGGCACTACTGCTGGCCAATTCTATACACCGCAGGAAGTAGTAGATATTATTGTTCGTTACCTTAAACCGCAAAAAGGGAATGTAGCGTACGATCCTACTTGTGGCTCAGGTGGCTTCCTCATTAGTGCTGCTAAGTATTGCAAAGCTAATTATGGCAATCAAAAATCCATCCGGTTATATGGGCAGGAAGATGTTTGGAATACCTGGGCGATTGCCAATATCAATATGATTTTGCACGGTCTTGACGCAAAAATTGAAAAGGGCGATACTTTACTCGATCCAAAATTTAAAGAAGAAGACAATGAGCTAGAGATAAAAAAATTTGACCTGGTGATGGCCAATTTCCCCTTCTCACAAGAAAATTGGTGGAAAAATGGTGAACCTAAGAAAGATGCAAAAGGTAAAGCAGTCAACAAAAAAGATGGCGCTCCGCAATTAGAATACCCAGGGAAAGAAGATTTTAGTGATCCTTATGAGCGGTTTATTTATGGTATTCCCCCGTACTCCAATGGCGACTTTGCATTTATCCAACACATTATTGCTTCATTAAAACAAGATGGGAAAGCAGGAGTGGTTTGCCCGCAAGGTGTTTTGTTCAGGGGGCAACCGGCAAAGACTGAGGAGGAAGATGGGCAGAACCGAAAGGCTGATGATGAGTACTTAATACGCAGAGGCCTTTTGCAGGGGCCTATTGACAGCAATGGAGAGTTTACCGAAATGCACAACATCATTGATGCCATTGTAGTATTGCCCGGCAACTTGTTTTATGGTACTACCATTCCCGGTTCTATTCTCTTCATCAACAAAAACAAACCTCAACATCGCAAGGATAAAGTGTTGATGATTTATGCTGCAAAAGAAGGTTGGTACAAGGAAAAGCCAAACATGAATGAGCTACAGCCGCATGATATGCTGCGCATCTCTACTATATTAGAAAGCTGGGGAGACCTGGAAATTGCAAAGGAATGGATAGCCATCCAGAAGATAAGATTATGGGCATTGATCCAGGAAGACCTGGGATACAAGCTTTCTGAAATTGAAGAACATTATCACGAGGATTTGGAACGATTTAAAGCAAAAGTGGATAGGGCAAAAAAAGCTATAGCAGCGAAAGAAGCAGAGGGCAAGAAACCCACGAAGTCAGAATTGAAAAACCTAGAAACGCTCAATGCTGTTTTGGAGAAAATACTGAATCAAAAGGCAGATAAAATAATGGCAGCACATGAGCTCGCCGCCAAAGAGCGTAAAGCCATTGATGAAGTTGAGTCGGAATTAATCTCCATGTTACAAGACGCCGAATTAAGAAAACGATACTTCTCGGTGGTGGATATGGAAGAACTTAATGAAAATGAGTACAACCTCAATATTCCCAGGTATGTGGACACTTTTGAACCAGAGGAAGAAATTGATTTAAAGGAGGCAATAAAAGAAATTGGTGAGATGCTTCTTAACGAAAAGAATTCGATTTCGAAACTCAGTAACATACTTTCTATTCTATGATTTTAGATGAAAATAATTGCCCAAAAGGATGGATACTGAGTAAAGTCTCTGACGTCCTTGATGTAAACATACATATGTTGACATCTCAGACAGATGGTAATCTACCATTTAAATACGTATCAATAGAGTGTGTTGAAGAGGGAAAGATAAATTTTGAAAAAGTAATTGAAACATCATTTACTGAAGCCCCTGGAAGAGCGAGAAGAATACTTGCTGATGGTGATTTAATGTTTTCAACTGTCAGACCGAATTTGAAAAGTTTTGTTAGGTTTAAGAAACCTGATAACGGTTTATGGATTGGATCTACGGGATTTGCAGTTGCGAAAGCAAAGACCGGGAATGACAGCGATTTTTTCTTTTATCAATTATTGAGTTCGATTGGTGAAAAGCAATTTCATAGTTTGGTAGTTGGGTCGAACTATCCAGCTATAAATGAAAGTGATTTTAAAAAATTAAAAGTGTTGGTCCCCCCAGAAGAGGAACAAATAGCTATTTCTTCGATCCTCAAAGTAGTTGATGACGCAATTAAGGCTATAGAGAATACTATTAAATCGGCCCTAAAACTCAAAAAAAGCCTGATGCAAAATCTCCTTACCGGAAAATTAAAACCTGATGGCACTTGGCGTAGTGAAGATGAGTTTTATAAGGATGAAAAATTTGGCGATTTACCTCTTGGGTGGGTGGTCAAAAAAGGCAGTAACATTACAGATAAAATTACAAAAGGTCAATCACCTAAATGGCAAGGTTTTGAATACCAAACTTCTGGTGTATTATTCGTTACAAGCGAAAATGTTCTTGATGGCGTTATTGATATCAGCTCACCAAAATATCTACCCATAGAATTTAATGACAAGATAAAAAATAGCCAACTTCAAAAGGGTGATATTTTAATAAATATCGTTGGTGCTTCAATTGGCAGATGTGCAGTTTATAACCTTGAAATGGAATTTGCCAATACTAATCAGGCTGTCTGTGTATTTAGGTTGAATGATAAAAATGATCACAACTTCATTGCTTATTTTATCCAGCTTGAACATACTCAAAGAAGGCTACTTGGTAACTCTGTTGAAACTGCTAGGGCAAACCTGTCTCTGGGCGATTTTAGAAAATTTAAATTTGTGCTACCTGAAGATAAAGATGAGCAAATCTTGATAGCAAATAAGATTAACGAAATAGATGAGATTTATATTTCCAAACATCAAAAAGTAAAAACACTTCAACGCCTCAAAAAATCCCTGATGCAAAACCTGCTTACCGGTAAAATGAGAGTGGATATAGCTAAATTGGAAAGTGCCTTACAATTAGAAATATGCTAACATGATATTATCAAACTTGCTGAGAGAAAACTTAAACATTATTTTTTGCGGTACCGCCGCAGGAAATAAATCGGCAGCGCGTAAGGCGTATTATGCAGGTGCGGGTAACTTATTTTATCCCACTTTGGCCAGTTATGGTTTTACCCCCCGTATTTTAAAGCCGGAGGAGTTTCCGGAATTGCTGCAGTATAATATCGGTTTAACCAACTTGGCAAAATTCACTTTCGGAATGGACAAGGATCTGAAGCCCCAAGATTATGATGCAAAAGGTTTCGAAGAAAAGATAATCATCCATCAGCCTAAGCTGATCTGCTTTAATGGTAAATGGCTGCATCAAAATATCTGGGAGTTGCTCACACCAGCTTATTAAAGCTTTGGTTTAAATACAGCTACCATTAATAGAACAAAAATATTTATAGCGCCTTCTCCTCACCCAAGGCATTTGCCCACTGGAAGGAAAGCATTTGGCAGCAACTAACAACCCTGATCAATTAATATGAAACCAAATTGGGCCAAACAAGAAGTGTACGATTATTTTGATGCTTTTATTGAAAAAAGTATTTTGCATAACGATAGCTATATCACTGATAATCCTGGCATATTTACCATTGCCAATCTCAATGCAAGTGTTACTGCCTTTGTAGATAACCCGGATACAGGTGACCGGGATTTTGATGCCAAGTCTAAAGATCAGTTTTCAAGTACATCAAAAGAAGTACAGGAAGTTTTTGCCCATTTTATATGGCTTTGGAGCTTGTCCACTTCAGATATGAGAAGCTGGGGAAAGAAGAGCGCAGTTACCCGGTTCTTGGGAGATGTATATAATAATCACCTTACAGACGTTTTTGTAGATGGTGGTATAGGTTCAGCAGGTCAGCGGCATAAATTGAACAAGCCCGTTGAAATAGCCTATTTGCTTCTATTGTTCAGAGAGGTGAAAAACAATCTGCAGGCAAAGCAATTAACAGATGTTGCCGCTATCAAAAAGTACATAGAAATGCTTTGCCGGGAGCTATATTACAACAATGAAGCTACAACAGTTACTACAGATGAAAAATTGAAGGAAGCCGGATGGGAGTATCTTGCACTTCATCATATTTTGCTCCACTTGTGCGATCCGGAGAAATATGAGGCGATTGCGGCGCAGAAACATAAAGACGCCATCATCAATACGTTCTTTAGCCTGTTAGATAAAGAAAATACAGAGGGACTTTGGGAAGATATTGATGAAAGTATTTTAGCTATCCGTAAAAAACTGGATAAAGTTTTTGGCTATGAGGTGAGCTTCTATGATGACGATATTCAAGACGCCTGGAATTTTGGCGAAAGTAAAGATGATGTTTCGGAGGTTACTTTATTTGAGTACAAAAAAGCGATGATTTTTTATGGACCTCCCGGCACATCTAAAACATATTCAGCCACCCGCTTGGCAGAATTGCTCATCACAAAACAATATTTCCGCAACAAACAAAGCATTAAAGAATACTTTGAAAATTCGGATAAGATTTTTGAAAGTCATATTCACCATTTGCAATTACACAGCAATTATAACTATGAAGATTTTATTGCCGGGATGCACATTGAAGATAAAAGCAGCATAGTGAAGCCCGGCTATCTTTTAAATCTGATTGAGAATATAAAGGCCGATCCACTCCCCCATGTTTTAATCCTGGATGAAATAAACCGCACCGACATTTCAAGATTGTTTGGAGAGCTGTTTTCTGCATTGGAGTATCGAAATAAAAAAATAAGACTTTCCACTGGCGGTTTGGAAATCGCACTCCCTTCGAACCTTTATTTTATCGGCACCATGAATGAAATAGATTTTTCTCTGGAGCGGATTGACTTCGCCCTTCGCAGAAGATTTCTATGGCAGTTTAAAGGTTTTGATAAAGCTATTCTTGGGGGTATGATACAAGAGAAGAAGGCGGAGCTGGAAATGAAAATAGACGATGCGGATATAGAAACTTTTATCAGCCGGTGCGAACAGTTGAATAAAGAGGTTACTGCGATGCCTGAACTGGGTGAGAATTACCAGATTGGCCACACCTTTTTTGCAGAAGTGGTTGATATTTTCAAATCATTGAAAGGTATTCATTCGGGTCGCCTCTATTTCTTAAACCAACCGGTGAACATTCTATGGAAAATCAGCATCCAACCAATATTACAGGCATTTCTAGGCAATATTGATGCAGATGCTAAAAGAGATAAAATAAACGATTTACAGAAGACACTGATTAATGGTTGAAACACTTAAACATATCACAGCTTTTGATTGTCTACCTTTTGATACAGAAGCGGCCACAGCCGATGTATTACAAGAGTTCATCCAATCACAAAGCAAAAATGTGTTTTGGTTTTCTGCTGATTATAATGCGGATAATGACGCCAAGTTAGCTGAATACGATTACCGAAATAACAATTGGACTGCCGGAAGGTTTGTTGGAGAGGCAATCTTTAACTGCAACCAAACGGTTTATAAAATAACGATCAAACCAAGATTTGGTGAAAAAATGCTATTCAGGATGTTGGAAGAAATTTTCAATATCCGGATTACTACTTCGGCTAGTCAAACCAGTAACAGCGTTGACTGGCAGCATTACATTAAACGGATCGTTGCATTTATCTGGTTACAAAAGTTAGCCAATGCTAATTTGCATGGAGTTCCCAAAACTCAGATAAAAAAAGAATATAGAGGGCAAACCATTAGGGGGCGTTTAGATGTAAGGCGATCTATAAAGCCTTTGCATCGCAGCAACGAAGTAGTTTCAACCTTTCGTGAAAAACATATTGATGAACACATTGCACAAATCATATTTCAGGCTTACCAAATTTTAAAGGCAAATTTTGAAATTGGTAACATCAACATTCCTGATTCTGCAAGGGAAGCCATCAATCAAATTCATACAGCGGTACAACACAGAAAGCTCATCAGCGAAAGCGATTATAAGCATATTAGGTATAAGGATATTTACTTGAGTTGGAAACCATTAGTTGATTTATCCTGGGATATTATCAAGCGAAAACAATTCAGTTTAAAACAGGATAAAGCTAAAAAGGGGTTCGGCTTTTTTATTGATATGACCGAAGTATGGGAGGAATATCTCAGAGCCATTCTGAAAAAAAATCTTTCGCCTTATGGTTGGCGCTATAGGAATGATAGGCAGATAGCCTACAAAGGATATTTCTTTCAAAGGGAATTGATTCCTGATTTGGTTTTCCAAAAAGGAAAGGAAATAGCTGTCTGGGATGCAAAATACAAACGAATGATGGGCAGACATTTTGATGTGGACCGATCAGACTTTTTTCAGATCCATACCTATATTCAATACCAGCTCAACCACAAATCGGTAAAAGCCGGGGGCCTGCTTTATCCGATATCTACCCTACCCAACTTTGAGCAGTATCGCAGTCCTTACCTCATCAGCGAAGAAGGGTTAAAAATGAACTTTTCAATTGACGGTGTTCAACTATCCGAAAGGGAGGAGAATGAAAATTACCAAAGATCAGAATCAGCATTTATAAACCGCATCATAAACAGTATTTCATAATGGGCAGATTATCAGAACTCAAAGGGGTTGAAAGACCCGTAACGGAATGGCTGAGCAAAATGGGCTGGACATTCAGAAGCAATGAAGACTTAAAAGCTTATAAGCGTCCGTTTTCCAATCCGGTATTAGAGGACATGCTCATTGAGCGGACTGCCCATATCAATAAAATTTCGCCGGCAGTTGCCAGAGTTGCAGTAGAGCAACTACTTCAAAATCTCAACAATCCGGTACCCATATTGGGCAATGAATTGTTTTTAGATAAGTTGGCTTCTCATGTAACAATAACCGTAGAAGGCGACGATATCGATGTGCATTTTATCGACTACGAAAATATCTGGGAGAATGATTTTACGGTAACCAACCAATACTGGGTGCAGGGCTACAAGATGGTAAAAACGGACATTGTACTGCTTGTAAACGGTATTCCCCTGGTGCCGATAGAAGCCAAACAACGAGCAAGAAAAGGAACCAACTGGCTGGAAGGCGTTGCTCAATTTTCGACCTATGACCAGCGGGCCGACAAACTCTACATGTGCCATTGCTTCGGAGTAGCATGTAATGGCCGCATTGCAAAATATGGCATTCCCGGTGCATCCTCTTCTTACTTTAACGAATGGAAAAGTACCCTTTTAGATGTTAGTCAATCTAACCCGATTTTAGCGCCTGCCAATGATTTGTGTAGAACCTATCAGGATGAAAAGGACGGTCTTTGGAATTTTGATGTTGACCGTTTACCTAATGGTGAAATATTAGAAAGAATGAAATTAGGTATCATTGGCTTACTTCAGCCTGCAAGGGTGCTGGATATTGTAAAGTACTTTATGGTGTTTGAAAGAACCGAAGGAAAGATTGTTAAAAAAGTAGCCCGTTACCAGCAGTTAAGGGCGGCCAATAAGATTGCTGAACGGGTAATCAGTTCTGATCTTAAACAAGGCGTTATCTGGCATACACAGGGTTCAGGTAAAAGCTTGACCATGCTTTACACCGCCTTTAAATTAAGGCAGAGCAAAGCGTTGAAAGATCCTACTGTTTATATAGTAGTGGACAGGAAAGACCTGAGAGAACAGATAGGAGGCACATTTGATGACTGCGAATTTCCGAATGCAAGAACGGTAAACAACATCGGCGATTTAAAATATATTATTGATAAAGCACCAGCAGGGGTATTTATTACCACCATTCAAAAATTCAGAGAATTGGGCAACCGGCAGGATCTGAGAGATAACGTAATTATACTGATTGATGAAGCCCATCGTTCCCAGTACGGAGACTTCCAGATTGAACTGCAAAATGTGTTGCCAAACGCAAAACGTTTCGCCTTTACGGGAACTCCTATTCCCAAAACACACCAGGAATTTGGTATTGTACGGCAAAAAGGTGAACATGAATACTATTTGGATAGGTATAGCATTCAGGATGCCATTGATGATGGGGCAACCAAACCAATACGTTACACTTTTGGTCCGCAAGAGTGGTTTTTGGACAAAGAAAAGCTGAAACAGGGTTATGATGAAATCACTGCCGAATTGGATGAAGATGAAAAAATGCTAGTGGAGAAAAAAGTTCAGGCTTGGAAAGTTTTTTTGAAACACCCAGAAAGGATACAAACATTGGCAAAGGATATTGCCGAGGATTACAGAAGTGTTGTTGAACCCCAAGGTTACAAAGCCCAGGTGGTTGCTTGTGATAAAGAAGCATGTGTATTATACTACAATGAGTTACTAAAATATTTCGACCGTTCTGAAATATCCATCATATTCTCAACAGGTGCTTATGACGAAGGTGAGAAGTATGAATTATATAAAGACCATTACAAAGAAGATTCAGAGCGAAAAAAATTAATCAAACAATTCAAACGTAGAATTACAGAGGAAGAACAAAAGCTAGGTAACAATCTTAAAGTATTTATAGTCTGCAATATGCTGCTTACTGGCTTTGATGCCCCTATTGAACAAACGATGTATCTTGATAGCCCTATTCGTGATCACAATCTTTTGCAGGCGGTTGCAAGAACCAACAGACCTTATGATGATAAGGTATCAAAGCTATCAAAAGAATTTGGACGTATAGTAGATTACATTGGTGTATTTCAGAATTATAAAGATGCATTAAATTACGATCCTGAAGACATTGGTGAATTTGAAGATGTAGAGAGTTTGGTGGCCACCTTTCCTAAAGTATTATACGATGCGTTTAAACCATTTGAAGATATTCAACTGGAAGATACTTATGAATGTGCAATGAATATTGTAAGGAAGCTGACAGAACTCGATCATGGCAAATTTGAAAATTCCTTTAGGGAAGTAGTTCAATTATGGGAATCCATTTCGCCACATCCAAAACTCAGAGAGCACAAAGAAAAATACTTGTGGCTGAATGAAATTTATGAGATATACTTGGAAGAATTTAAACGGGTAGATTTTGATGCAGAGATATATGCAGCCAAAACGAGAAAATTAATACAGGAGACTTCCAAGCTAATAAATTTCAAAGGCCATTTGCCAGAAATTAAAATTGATTCTGATTATCTAAATAAGCTAAAAGAAACCAAACTTAATCCCTCAGACAAAGCAGAAAAAATTATCCGTGACATTGAAACCGTAATCAGACAAAATGAAGTCAACAGTGCCATATATGTGGAATTCCAAACCCGTTTGGATGATCTGATTAAGCGAAAACAGGAGCAAAGTTTAGCTATTGAAGAAATCTTGAATCAGCTTGGTATTTTATACAATGAGCTGGACGAAGTAGCCTCCCTCCCTCAACGAATGGGTTTCCCTGATAAGGGTACATTTGAAATGTTTACTTTGATAAAGAATGCTTCAAAAGTAGATTTCAAGGAAGAACTGGCAAAGGATTTTGTATTAACCGCCTTTGAGAATGTGATTAAGAAGAAAATTTACATCGGCTGGCAAGACGTACCAAGAGAATATGAAAGGCTTCAGTCAGACATGGAGCTCTTGTCCGTTAACCCAAAATTTGAGGAATTGCAGATAGATGGGCAGAAAGAACTTTGGGAGAGAATAATGAAAGCTATTTTACAAAACTACAGCCTAAACTAATGGTATTACCGGATAACTACATATTAATACGAAAAGAAGTGAAACATGCCCGTTTAAGGGTGAGTGAAGACGGTCGTGTTCGTATAATTATCCCCGAGGCATTCTCACAGGATGAAATTATAGCATTGCTAAAGAAAAAGCAACGATGGATTGACAAGCACTTGAAATTTTTTAAAGGCATGTCAAAAATCAATCTTCAACGAAACCAAATACTGTTGTATGGGAACAGGTACAGCTATTTTTATGATTTGACTTATGAGCATAAAGTAATAGTTGACCATGAACATAATACCATCCGGGCAAAGAGAAATCTGTTAGATAAAACCATTCAGCAGCAATGGTTAACCGACGTAGCAAAGAAATACCTTACAAACCGAACCGAAGAATTGGCCGGCAAATTAAACTTCAACTATAACAGATTATACCTTCGCAATCAACGGACAAAATGGGGCAACTGCTCCAAAGAAAAAAACATCTCATTAAATTGGCGTTTGATAAAAGCACCTATGTTTGTTATTGATTACCTGATAGTACATGAGCTGCTTCATACGGTAGTAATGAATCATACTCATAAATTTTGGACAATGCTAAAGTCATACTATCCTGATTACAGGGACGCTATCAACTGGTTAGACAAATATGGGAATAGTTTGTGACTTACTAAAATTCTCAAAGCAGATATTGTATTAGAGAATTTTAGCAAAGGTTTATCAAAACTTTTAGATGAAATAGGTTCCTCAAATCATGATATATGATTAAATAGGTGGGACTATTCATCAAATTTACAATTCTTCCATTTTTACTTTAAACACGTTGTATGTCAAATCCTAAAAAGCATCATTATATTCCTAAGTCTTATCTTCGCAATTTTTCCGAACGCCGAAATGACGTGGATTGGGTTGACACTTTGCTAAATCGCCAAGGAGGTGAAATAAAACAGCTTTCAACAACTAATCTTTGTCATCAAAAAAATCTCTACACATTTCCTCCAGGTAAAGTGAACGACCCTTATGCTTTGGAAAAATATTATAGTGAGCATGTTGATGGTATTTATCCCCATGTCTATTCTATGTTAATAAATCCAGACATGAGCAGCTTTTCACGCGAAGAAAAGAGGAAAATTCTTTATACCATACTCAGCTTATATTTCCGGACACCTGGTTTTTTAAATCGAAATACACGAGTAATTGACGAAGCTTTTGACGCAATAGGACGGAGCACTTCTAATTCTCAAGAAATGATATCTGTTGACTGGGGAAACGGCCCCGTCAGGTTCAAACTGGAAAATCTTGAATTAGTAAGAGAGGAACAAAAACTAATACTAAAAGAATTATTTCTTGTTGGTCATCTTGAAGATTTGCAACGATTTGTCGATCATAAAATGGCCTGTGGCATCGCTATCATCACCGTACCCAATGAGGTACCATTGATCACTTGTGATAACCCTGTATGTATTATTAATCCACAAGGAGAACATAATCCTGAGAATATTTTCGATATGGAAAACATAATCGAACTTGCTATTGACCCTAGAACCTATGTAGTAATCATGCCTAATACTATTTCTGACGGTTCAAAAGACTATTTACAGAGAACAAAAAGAGATAAATATTTTGCCGCCGGTACAAATCGGACAACCGAAAATGCTAGACAACAATACATGATTGCCTATCCTGGTGATTTACAGAAACACTTGAACAGTCAAACATCTTATAATGCAGACACCCCTGAGAACTGGAGGCAAGTCAACAATACCCGAAAAATGGCGACAGATTCCCTGGAATTGCTGACGTTAATTGAGCGAATTGGTACAATTTATCACAAAAAAGTTGCCGATAAAGTCAAAGAGATTCAAGCATTGGGACTAGTCAATGATGATCCAACTATGAAAGCGTTGATTGAGTCACTAAAGGAAAAAGGGTTATTATAGTTCAATATTAGATTTTAAGCATGTGTTTGTTAGTTCCGTTAGACCGCTAAAAAAATTCATGCAATATATGATTAACTTATAATTAATTGTATTTCAATATAAAAGAAAATATTTTGATTTTTATCGTAAGATTAGAAATATATTTTTCCTGCTTGAGTTTTGAGAAAAATGCTTAAATTTGTTCTGCCATGAAAGATAAAAAGCCCATAAATAGCAAAAAAGCAAAAAGGGAAAATCCTTTTGTCAAAATGATCCGCGATAAGGAGCGGATTAGGGAAGCTATTGCTAAGGGTATTCCTTTGTCCTCTCTCAAAGATATAGAATTTGTACATCCCGTATGAAGTAACTTCAACTAAAGAAGGATACGAATTTACCACCAAGAACAAAATTGTTTACAAATTATACTTCAGTAATTATTACCTGACTGATGAGCAGGGTAATGATGTAAAAGTATTATCGTTTGGCTTTTATAATGTCCCAGAAACTTTTAACACTAAGGACCCTAGGATCAAAGTAACCATAATAGAGTTTATAATGGATTTTTTTGATAAAAATCCAGATATTGGAATGTTATATCTCTGTGATACAAAAGGCGGGCTGGCAAGACATAGAAGAATTATTTTTGGAAGTTGGCATCGCGAAGTTGAGAATGAAATTGAAAAGCATGATTGTCTAGAGCATCATGCTAAACAGGGGTATTATTCGTCTATGCTAGTTCGATCTGATAATCCATTAAAGGAATACTACGTTGATGCATTTTATAGGAGCCTTGACGAGTATCTTGGAGATATATAAAACTGAGCCGTTTGGATGGGTACTTCATGCTTATGAATAACTTGTCTCTATCAGATTCTAAATCTAGAACTTTTACATAGCAACTATATTATCATACAAATTTCCTATTCCTCTAAAGTTCGCAAGATGATGTCAGGGAAACTTATCACTAGTTCAGATAAATAGTCGAGGAAACAAGGAAATTTCCTTCAAATTTAATGCAAAAAAGTTCGAACATTGTCCCCTCCACCCCGCAAAAGGGACAAATCATCATCAGTATGGTTTGTCCCTTTTTCATTTTTGGGGTATTGCCCGACAGGCTGGCGATTAACGCAAATACTTCATTTACTTTTCCGGTCCGAAGTCCCTCATTTTTGCGCATCTGGCAGGTAGCGGAGGCCTCATTGAGTTCCTGAGGAAGGATGGATTTATTAATCCCTATTATTATTAGTACCCTGTGAGCATATCCTCTTTAATGTCATAAAAAGAATAATGGATTTGTTATGAAATTATTGTATAAAATAGACTTGCAGCATTATCAGGAAACCTGCAAGAAAAATATTTCCGATTATTCAGTTGCTACTTTAGGGGAGAATTTAATTTGGGGGGACGTTTTAATATTAGGAAACGAGAATGCTTATTTGTCTTTCAAGGCAGATTTAATTAAGTTTTCTTATGATTTGTATGATGTTTTGAAAAATTTAAAGATAAACAAAGCGTCCGTCTACAACTTACATAATATGTATGAGCTTTATGAGTTTGAAATAAAAATGGAGGCTGATAATGTGTTATTGAAGCTAGATAGAAAAAAGAAGGTCGCATTTAATTATAATGATTTTTGCCAGGAAATTTATAAGCTCAAGCAAAATATTATGAATGATATAAAAATTCTTTTTAAAGATCATCACAATATTAATAACATGGAAAAGTTGTTTTCTCTATTATTAGAGCAATAGCATACGCCTGGAAGAAGACTGTTAGCAGCCATGCAGTTGATGTGTTGGCGCTCGCATCATCATACAAGTAGTGATACAAACAGCCATCTAAAATCACCTGTAATTAATTCTATTCCCTTCTGTATTTTTTAAATGGGCCACCACAGCTGCCGGAAGCTCCTCGCTTTCTATGAGAAAACTTACAGAATCGGCAACAAAATTTTTTGTATTGTTTACTTTTTGGAAGATTTCAAACAGGGCAATGGGTTCCTGGTTAAAACTGATACAGGTGCTAATAAAGTGCATCTCACTCAATTTATAATCCGGTTGTTTTAGCTTTTCATTAATATCTTTCAGACGTGAAATAAAATGCCGTTGCCGGATAAAGGTATTGCTATTCATAATGATGAAAACATAATCTGCATAAGCTGTTATTTTGCCATAATACTTATGATTGTCTCCTCCGCTTCTCTCTATCAGGTATTCGCCTGAAGCTTCTGATTTGTATATTTCCACTGATGAGCGCCAGATTCTTTCTTCATTAATTTTGTCCGGATTATCGGGCAGATTGCGGTTAAAAGAATACCAAAATCCAATTAATTCGTCCAATAGCCTGGTATTCACCGTTGCCTTCGGAATTTCGATTTTTAAATCATTAAAACTGAAGGTCTCTTTATGCGAATTAATAAAATCGAAGTAGTTATCATACCCTAACACCTGGACAATCCGGCTTAATTTACCAAGGTTAGGTTTACTGGTCCCATCCATGCTTTTTTTTCCATCGCATGCTTTTAACTTATTAATAATGAGATGTTCATAAAGATAGTTTGCACCCAACAAATCTGCTTCCTTCCTTATTCTATTTTTCCTGTTCTGTTCCTCCAACAATCTGTTTAGCTCCTCAGTAATATACGTCCACTCCGATTTTGAGACATCTTTCCAGGCATTCTTCCTGATAAAATGGACAGCCAGAAAATTCATCAGCTTTTCAAGATGCAATAAATCTTCTTTTTTCATAAGACGAATATAAGATGAAAACAGCGTCAAATAATACCAATATAAGACTTTTACATTTCACTAATTTCAGAAGTTTACTAAAAAGCTATGAAACCGCTACATTCAGATGTTCTGTTAACTGAGGACCATATAAATTACCAGAAAAACGCGCTTTGGATACGGATTGAGAATTATGCTATTGACGATGCCAATGCCGTTATTCCGTTTTCTAAAAAAATGGCACAAACGGAAAATTGGACTCCTCATTTTACCAGAGATGCCATCCAGGAATATAAGCGGTTTGTCTACCTCTGTTGTATTGCCGAAAACGGAGTATCACCATCTGTTGTAGTAGATAAGGTATGGCATATGCATTTATTGTATACTACCGAATATTGGAAAAACTTTTGCCCTAATATCCTGCAACGCGAGCTTCATCATTTCCCCAACGTAGGTGGCATTACAGATTACAAAAAACATCATGATTGGTACCTGGAAACGCTGATCTTATACATACAGGTATTTAAGCAAAATCCCCCTGCAAAATTCTGGCGCATTCCCTCCGCATTAACGCCTTTTTTGTACACCGATAAAATTTCTGCCCCCAAACAGCCATTCCATACTTCCGGCAGTAAAATAGCACCGGTAGCCTATTATCTGACATTATTGATTCCATTTATACTCACCTGGCTATTATTTGGTGAATTGCCACTTCCCGATCTTTCAGTATTACAATACTTTGTTCTTTTTACACCATTGCTCTTTATCATCAGGAAGCTAGTTGCAATGAACGAGGAGCGGCACCTAAAGCCCGTCATCAGGAATTTGCCGCTTTACAATCGCTATCAACTAGCTTATTTATCAGGTGGATATAACAATGCGTTTCTATTATTGACAAATGACCTTGTGGAAAATAACTGGATTAAGATACGCGATACGAAAAAAGAGTTTTCAAAAAAATATTTTTCACTTATAGCAGATCAAACAAATGCTTTCGAAGATCAAAATTTCATCCAGCCTGAAGTGTTGTTTCAATCAATGGACCACCTGTACAATAAATCAAAATTTAGTCTTCCCCAGTTGGCGTCTGCGCTAAGTGAATACCTGCACCCCATCGCCACCATACAAACAGCGCCTCCGGAAAGAGATGCCATACTTTATCCTGTTTGGCTGGTGCTATCTGTTATGACCATCTATTGTTTTCCCGCTGAAGAAGTTAATCTGATTACTGGTTTTCTATATGGTGTATTTTTCTTTCTATGCTTCATTTCGATCGTTTCCTGGCAGACTCCGGACAGCGATCATACAATTATGGAAAGAGCGCTTAAAAAAAAGATAGGTGTTCTTAACGACATCAGGACCTTACATCAGCAGGCCATCATTCTGAATCGTTTCAACGGTGTTTTTGATATTCCTTTCTTCCAAAAGACAGCCAACTTTTTCAACGCAGGAGGCGGTTGCGGAGCCGCCCGTCCAAGCTGTGGCTGCGGATGCTGACAATATTTTCATTTTCCAGGTGATAACTGAAGAAAACAGGTATTAATAGTTCAAATGCATTCACCCATTTGTCAACAATTAATATCTGCAAACATGAAAAAACAAACGAAAATTATTTTGTGCCTCATTTCAGTTACCTTGATAGGATTATGCCTGTATCATTTCCTGGGTTAAATCATATGCCATGAAGGAAAGTATCAATGTATGGGGAATTAAGGAATATGAAGGTGATGGCGCAAGCTGTCCCATCATTCCCGTAAACTTGCCGTGGTATAAAAAAGCAGCACTTACTTTTTTCAGGTTTGGCGTATGCCCTGCTTGTATTGCCATGAGCCTCGGTTATAGTATCCGGAAACGTTTTAAGAGTAAAAACAGCTTATAAAAATCCAGCATCTGTATCCAGACCGGGTAATGCCTCCCATAGCATTACCCGTTTTTCTTAATACTCTCTTAATACAAAATTCTTTTTCTTTGCAGTCAACAGCACGATAACAATATGCCTCATGAGGAGATTTCCGGCCCGGTAGACCGTTGGCTGCAAGGGGATGATACCGCCTTTGAAGCGGTATTCCATTACTACCGTCAAAGACTACTGCGTTATACGTTCCGTTATCTCAAAAACGAGACTGACGCTGAAGACCTCACCACAGAAATATTGGTAAAAGTCTGGCAATGCAGGCAGTCTGTTACCAATCCTGCCACTTTTGAGAACTACCTGTTTACCATTGCCCGCAACCGTGTCATCAAATCATGGCAGAAAAAAGTGGACCATCTGTTTTCTCTTGAAACAGGCGGAGAACCTACCGATCCGGCAACAGCGAATGATCCTGTGCTGTACGGAGAACTCATGCGTCATTACCAGGAGAGCCTCGCCGGCTTACCCGAGCAACGGCGCCGGATATTTCTATTGCACCGCGAACAAAACCTCACTTACAAGGAAATCGCCAAACAGCTGAACATCTCTCCCAAAACCGTGGAAAACCAGATCTCCGCCACGTTAAAACAATTACGTACGCAACTCGCCCAACATTTAGTTTCCATTATTTTATAGTCAGTATTAACAAATTGTTACGTCATAGGGGAATATTCACTCCAAGGGATATACGCAGGTAAAAGCATTAAATACCTGTCTGTATGCAGCAACAACCCGTTGATAAAACACTTATCAGGATATATATAAATGACCGTTGTACCCAGGAGCAACTGGCGGTGATCCGGCAGTACCTGCACGATCCGGCGTACCAGGCGAGCCTTCAGGAATGGCTATTACAGGACTGGCAGCAGGTTTCCGGTGAAACATTTTCCCCGGAAGCCGATGCAGACAAGAATTACCAGCAATATCTCGCCCTGGTGCAACCTGTTCCTGCCACACCTGTAAAACGATTATCACCCGCCCGTTGGTGGAAAGTTGCTGTAGCCGCAGTATTCATAGGCGCCATTGCGCTCACCGGCTGGCGCTGGCAGCAAAACCAACGGCAGCGGGCCTTACAGGAGCATCAATGGGTGCAGCTGCATAATGAAGCCGGCAAGCGGACCAAAATCATGCTGCCAGACAGCTCGGAGGTATACCTGGATGCCGTTAGCAGCCTGCAATACAATAAGAACTACGGTATTACCAACCGGAAAATCATCCTTGAAGGAGAAGCTTACTTTATTGTAAAACACGGAGGCACACATCCTTTCAGTGTTCAGACGAACGGCCTTACCACCGTTGATGTGGGTACCGCCTTCAATGTGCGTTACCGCAATACAGAACCTTCCATTAAAGTAGCCGTTGCCGAAGGAGCGGTAAACGTCATAGACGAAGAACGGCCACAGGCAGGAAAAATAGCGACATTAACCCAGCGGCAGCTGTTACTCTTCGACACCAGCACCCATCACGCCACCGTACACACGCTGCCTGACACGGAAACTATCGGGGCATGGCGGCATGGTATACTGACATTCCGTAAACAATCCCTGAGCGAGGTAGCCGCCGAACTTGAACGCTACTATGGCATCAACATTCGGTTTAGCAGCCCGGAACTTGCCAGTGGAATCATCACCACCACCCTTCATCAGTCCACCGTAGACGAAGCACTGGACATTGTTTCCATGACCGCCGGCGTAACAATAAAAAGATCCGGGAAATCAGTATTGATACAATAAAAAATCCGCTCCTGCTGACAGAAGCGGAAATAAGCATGCGCTATGAAAGCCGCCGGGGACGGGAATCCAAAGGCGGCCATTTCCATAACACAAACAACAATTAAAAGTATGAAAAAAAATCGAACGGGGCATTTGAGAATGCGGCCCCGAAAAGCGTTCCGCACCATTTTCCTGGGATGCTTGCTGGTATTGAACCTTACGCTACCAGCACAAGATGCCGGCAAAAAAATATCTGTGCAATTCAGGAACACGCCATTGCGGGAAGCCTGCACCCGGATTGAACAACAAACAGGCTTTAGTTTTTCCTATTCTGAAAACTCCTTGTCGGCCTATGGTAAAAATGTTACCCTCTCCTTATCTGATGCCGCGTTAACAAGTGTATTGGCGAGCATCTTCGACAAAAGCCCGATCACCTATACCATCAAAGGAAAACTGATTTTCCTCGTTCCCGATCCTGCTTACAAAGCAGCCTCCGATCCCGCTAAGAAAGTACCCGGACGTGTGACGGGCAAAGTCATTGACGAAGGAAACGGAGACCCATTACCCGATGTGACCATTCGCATCGGCAACAAAGGAGCCACCAGCGCAAAAGATGGTTCATTCATCATCTCGCTGCCCAAAGGAACCTATCAGGCAGAAGTATCTTCCATCGGCTATATCTCCAAGCTGGTAACCGACATCGAAGTAAAAGACGAGCAGACTTTTGACTTAAGCATCACCCTAAAAAGAGAGAAAAAAACACTGGCAGGTGTGGTGATCACCTCTTCCGCAAAAAAAGAAAGTATCAATGCGCTCTATGCCCGCCAAAAGAATGAAGCCGGTATCTCCAACGGCATCAGCAGAGAACAGATTGCAGCGTTGCCCGACAAAAATGTAGGCGAAACGTTAAAGCGGATTTCCGGCATCAGCACCAACGACAACCGTCGTGTAGTCGTACGCGGTATTGCAGAACGGTACAATGTAGCCATGATGGACGGCGCCATTTTACCCAGTACGGACGTACAAGTGCGTGATTTCGAATTTGACATCATCCCCAGCAACCTGATCGACAATGTGATCGTATCCAAGACCTCCACGCCAGACATGAGTTTTGGCTTTGGTGGCGGTCTCATACAGGTAAATACCTTCGCTATCCCTCATCAGAACTTTACCACCATTGGTATAGGCGGAAAATATACGGTGGGCAGCACCGGTAAGGAATTCCTCGGCTATGGCCGTGGCAGCAAGGACTACCTGGGTTTTGACGACGGCAGCAGGGACCATTTTCCTGATGATCTGCTGACCTTCAGCAATCAAAACTACAACCCCAAAAATCCTAACGCTGTTCCACCGGCAGGTATCACCCCGATCACACCGGCGATGATTGCAGCGCAGAACAAAAGAATAGGCGGACTGGAAAGAATGGGAACAAGGAACTACAGGGCCGCACCCGGACAAAACTACCAGTTCAGCCTTGGACGCAGCTATCAGCTTAAAGACCATCGCGTTGGCTTCGTAGGTTCTGTGAGTTACCGCAATGAACAATCTATTGATGACATCTCCCATTTTGAACGGGGAGACTGGGAGAAATTAGGTGGCACAGCCTATAACGCGGAGACCGGAGAAGAAATAGATGCCACTTCCTCCAAACAATATAATTTCAATACTACCTGGGGTGCATTGCTCAATATGGGCTGGAGTTCCAAAAACCACAAAATCACCGCCCGTAATTTTTACTCCCGGGTATTCAATAATCAGTTTTCCCGTATTGTAGGCTGGGGCAATGATATCGGCTTTGGAGCTGATCCCGCTATCCGGGAATATGACCGTCCCAAATTTATTGACCTGCTGCAAAACCGCATCAATGGCGAGCATACATTGGGTGCTTTTCAATTCGACTGGAACCTCTCCCGCAACAAACTGACCAACCTGGAAAAGGATGCGGTAGAGGCCTGGCTGGGCCCCACCCGTACACTCAACAATACCACCTACAATGTATTACCCAGCGGCGTTACCAATCCGGGTAACGGCACTTTCAACAGGGCCCAGTACCGGTATGAAGAAACCAATAAAATAGCAGAAGCTGCACTCAGCTATCATTTTAATGTACTGGGACAAAAACAAACTGCAAAAGGCGGTTACCAGTATATGGAACGCCAGGGCATGTATGACTGGATGGTATTACCGATTGGCACAGTAGAAACTATCGGTAACGTCTATCCGTTTGTGCCAGTACAGGAATGGAGCAAATACCTTGAATTCAATAATCCGCTGAAAGACCTCCTGTATTACCCGGCAGCATTTTCCCGGAACAGCTACGAAGGTAAAAATACCAATCAGGCTATTTATGGTATGCTGGACAACCGCATTACCAGCTGGCTTCGCCTGGTATGGGGCATCAGGGCAGAATACTATCAATACGAAAGACTGAAAAACGGCACAAACGACCTCGCCATCAGCGCGATGATGGACCAGGGAGAAAAACTCAAATATGTTGATCCTGAAACTGGTAAAATAGTATCCCCATTCGCTGATCCTACCACCGAAGAAAAAAAGTGGCGTTACCTGCCATCCGCCAGCCTTACCGCCACACCACTGAAGGATTTTAACATAAGAGCGGCCTATGCTCAATCGGTAGTAAGACCTGCCCTGATTGAAAACTCCCGTATGCTGCGCTACGATCCTGCTATCGGTGCATATCGCCGTAATGAAGGCGTATTGTCCACCCTGATAGATCACTACGATTTCCGTTTGGAATGGTATCCGCAGCCGGGTGAGGTCATCTCCGCAGGATATTTTTATAAATACTTTGATAAGCCTGTGGAACTGTATCGCATGCAACCGGATGCCAGCATGAGAGTATATGTAGTTACCCAAAACTCCGAGTGGGCAAAGGTCAACGGTTGGGAGTTTGATATGCGCAAACGCCTCGGGTTCATCAACCCCGGCTGGAAATGGTTGAACAACATCTTCCTGAGCGGCAACCTTACCCTTCAAAGTTCAGAGGTACAGGCCAGTACCTTCCAGGGCAGAAGCATGACGGATGATAAGTACGGCAAAAACTATGAGTACCGCACTAAAATGTTACAGAAAGAAAAAAGACCCTTGTACGGACAGGTGCCAGTAACCTACAATATTGGCCTCCAATACACCGGCAACCGCTTCGGAGCAAACGTTGCGTTTAACCATATGGGTTATAAAACCTTCACCGCAGGCATGACACCCAACATTGTTGAATACGAACGCCCGCGCGACCAGCTGGATGCACAGTTGAGCTATGCCTTCTTAAAAGATAAAAAACTCAATGTAAGACTGAACGTAAGCAATATCCTCAACAGCCCTTACCGCTTCTTCATCAACAGCAATGATACCTACAAATACCAGGACAGATGGAACGGCCTATCCCTGTCAGAAATCCCGGTAACAGAATGGAGCGACATCTACGAGTGGAAAGAAGGCTTCTCACAGCGATACGAAGAAGGACATTATGAAACATCAGCAGACGGAAAAACAAAGACCCGCGTCGGAGACAAGGATACCTTCATCCGTAAGGTAGGCACGTCTTTCAGTTTGTCTGTTTCCTATTCTTTCTAAACAATGCCTGATCATCCTAAAAAAAGAAACATGAAACACCATAAAATATTTACGTTGATTTTTTTGTTGACAGCAGTGGCCTGCAATAAAAAAGACGATTTCTTTTACAAAGGCGATATGCTGCCAGTTACCGTTAAGGGATATAACGGAGACGCCGAACCATTGCTTGTAAAAGTGGACACTTTTAAATTCAAAAACATCCTGACCTCAGGCAGTTTTGACCAAAGCGAAGCCTACACTTTTCCGGGTAATCAGCATACCGTGAAACTGACCATTTCCGGGCAGGAAACAGGAAAAGTTATCCTGGAAAAAGAATTAAAAAAAGGTGACGGCCCCACCACTATCAGCTTTTTTTACATGAACGGGCAAGTAATGAACATGCCACAAAAACAGGCCAAAGAAGATGGTAAAATCAAAATATCCTACCTCTTCAATCCTACCCTGACCCATTATGACCAACCAGTAGATATCGTATTGGGGAAATATTATTTCACCCCAAAAGTGTTTGAAGAAATCATCCGCATTAAAAATGTAAAACCTAACGAGTTCAGTGAAACCGTGACTTTATCCACGTTTTCCACCACCGGTCAGCAGTATAACGGACAGAATACGGCCGTGCTGTTTAAGGCTTACATCTACAAAGCCGGCACCAATGAGTTTTACACGCAGGGAACACCATACACCTGGCATGCCACTTCATCCAGCGCCCCTACCCCCTCTGCATCCACTCCGTCTTCCACCATCCATATTTTTAGTGAAAGTGAAACAGGGAATAGTATAAGGTTTAACAAAAATCTGGAGTTATAAAACAACTGAATCATGAAGTCTCTACAAAAACATATCAGCATCATCGCCGTCCTGCTTTGTATACTATTCACCGCCTGCAACAAAGAAGACCTACAGGCAGAAAAAGCCATGCAGATAATCATTAACGGCTACAATGGGAACAATAATGCCCTGCAGGTGTCCATTGACACCACTTCTTTTGGTCCATCCGTTGCTGGCGGCAAGTATATTGTCAATCCGTCATCACTGGTTAGCTTTAATACCGTATATACGTACCCGGTAAACCGGCCACAAGCTGTACTAACACTCACAGACATGGAAACTAAAGCGGTTGTTTTCAGTAAACCTTTACCTGCCACCGGAACCAAAGCCAATTTTAACTTCATTTATATTGACGGGAAAGAGCTGGCTATCAACCCGCCGGCAACAGACCCTGCTACTAACAAACTGGGATTTTATCTCCGTTACACCGGGAGCGATGCCGCTTTTGATATTTTCCTCTATCGGCAAGACGCCGCCACTGGCAAAGAGTACAGGGCATATCTTGCTAAAAATGTGAACCCTAATACGTGGATATATCCCGATTATGTGCCCTCCGCCGATTTTGATGACAAAAATGAACTACGGTCCGCCAATATTCATTTTACGCTGGCCGGTACAACAGATCAATGGGCTTTTAACGACAACGAAAATGACAGTAAGATTTCTGCATTTGGTATGGGTTTTCCCCTTACCGGTGAAAAAGGACTGGTGCAGTCTTATTTTCTGGCCCATAGCTCTTCTCAATTGGAAAGGTCCTGTTTATTTTTTCAGGCCGACAGGCCCTGGTAAATTTCTCCCGCTACGAATGCCCTGGCTGCGAACAGCCGGGGCATTCATGTTTTCTCCTCCCTCCATCACAAATAACCAGGGTTTTACACCAAATATGCCTGTATTGACAACAGATGACATCCCCAAGGGCCCTCTCCCCCGTACTTTTGAAGACATCAAAATCTATTTTTCAACCATGATGCCTTTCAAACAATGCTATCCCTTATTACTGTTACTGTTGCTTACCGTCTGTTGCCCCACCCGGATTATTTCCGCCCAACGGCTGGAAACGCGGGTCGACAGCCTGATTTCCACACTTTTTAAAGACCCCAACGGCCCCGGAGGCGTATTTATGATTGCCCGGAAAGGCAAGCCCGTTTATCAGAAAGCCTGGGGCAAAGCCAATCTCGAACTGGACGTACCAGTCAAAATAGACAATGTGTTCCAGATAGGCTCCATGACCAAGCAGTTTACCGCCGTAGCCATACTGATGCTGGAGCAGCAAGGGAAATTAAGCGTTAATGACCCGTTGTCAAAGTATCTGCCTGACTACCCTTCAGGCGATAAGATAACACTGCATCACCTGTTGACCCACACTTCCGGCATCCAGGATTTTACCCGTATGAAAAACCTTTTCACCATCGGACAAAAGGAAATGACCCCGGAGATGGTGATCGATTTCTTCAAAAATGAACCTGTTGACGGTGCTCCTGGCGAAAAATATTCGTATAACAATTCGGGTTACTTCCTGTTGGGATATGTTATAGCGAAGGTTTCCGGAGAAGATTACGAAGATTTCATCCAGAAAAACATCCTCGATAAAATAGGTATGCATAACACCTACTATGCCACTGACAGGCAGATCATCAAAAACAGGGCCTATGGCTATCACAAAAGGGACTCCGTATATGTGAATAAAACCAGGATCAGTTATGATATCGCTTACTCTGCCGGCGCATTGATGTCTACCGCAACAGACCTGCTGAAGTGGCAAAATGCGCTCAACCAGCATCTGTTGCTGAACACCACAGCAATGCAGAAAGCATTTACACATTATACCTTAAATAACGGAGAGGCACATACGTATGGTTATGGCTGGCAACTCAAAGACATTAAAGGCGTACCCGCCAGAGTGCATGGAGGCCATATCTTCGGGTACAAGTCAATGGCAGTTTATATCCCGGGAGAAGATATCTACGTGGTGGGATTAAGTAATTGCGACTGTAATTCGCCTACGAAAGTAACAGAAGATGTGGCGGCGATTGCGCTGGAGGAGTTAAAATAAAAAAGCGGCTGCTTGAGGCAGCCGCTTTTTAGTATCACTTTATTTCTGGAAAAATAATTTCTTCGGTGCTTCGGCAGTCAGTTCACAGCGAAGGGTAGCGCCGCTGCCGACCAGCTTCGTAATTTCCCCAGCGCCTTCCACCACGGCGCAAACGCTGAAGTGTTCATCCTCTATCCTGGAAACGATAATCTTTCCCACGGTTTTCTTACGGGTGATTTTTTTGCCGTCCACGTTTACTTCCACGGATTCATAGACTTTAAATTCGTCACCTTCACGGAGATCTACCGCTTTACCGGCAGACAGCAGCACTTTCACGGCATCGCCGTAGGCGTTTTTTTCCTCTACAGAAGCGATGGTGGCCATCAGTCTGAAGTTCTCCTTTACGAATTTATCGAGGCGGCCGCGGGTACCGGCCAGTGCATCGTGGAAGCCGTTCTTCCCTTTGCCTGTATTGGAAAAATTGCCGGCAGCTACCAGTTCACCGGAATTAACGTCCAGTACTTTCACATTAAAGATGACTTCCGTTTGCTGGGTTACGGAATTACCGAATACCGGCAGTTTGGCTTGTTTCTGGTCTTCCATCACACTCACTACATTGCCGACCAGCAGATATTGGGCTTTCAGCTCTTTCATAGCTTCCAGCTGTGCACTTTCCGTTGGCTGGGATTTTATCTCATTCATTTCACCACGCTCCACAAAATCAAAGCGTTTGGCACGCAGGAAGGCATCTTCCACGGTATTCCGAATAGCGGCCTGATGGCCGGTACTGTCAATTCCTTTGAAAACAATACCGATGAGCGGTTTAGTTTGACCGAAAGCGCAGGAAGCCAGCAGCAAAGCGGCAGCCGTAATTATGTTCTTCTTCATACTCCTATGGGCCCGGCGGCTTTATGAGCATCCGGATTATTTGTTGGCTATAAGTTTTTCAGATCCAAATTTAGGTGAAAAACGTATAACCTACCCGGTTATTATGCCGCAAAGGGATGTTACGGGGCGTACAAGAAAATTTTAACACGCCTTTAAGAATGAAGGGGAAATGTATTACTGTTTGGCACTGACCGCCGGCATCTTATATGCTGCCACCTCATTGACCAGCTTCATCTTATCCGTTTTCAGCTTTTTGAGGAACGATTCAATACCATTGCCATAGGCACGCTGGCTCGCGCACAGCAGTAGAACACCCGGCTGTTCAGGGTTGGCGTTGCGTTGATACCGATATACATTTCTTTCCACGATCAGTAGCTGTTTGCCATCGGCTGAACTTTGGCTCACCAGGAAATCTAAAATGTACTGCTGGTCTTTTTCATACACATTATAATTTACCAATGGATTCGATGCCTGTAGTTTTTTCAGTTCCTCTACCTTTTGGCTTACCAGGTCGCCGGGCTGGAAATCACCCTTTAGGAAGTCAATGGTAACCAGGGAATTAAATTTCTCCAGGGTTTCTCCGGGTACCAGGTATTCCTGCTTGTAATAGTTATTGTTGGGGTGTGCAGACCATGCCAGTCGATAGGCGGCATTGTTGAGCTGCAGCGGTCCTGGTATATTCAGATAGTCGTTGACTTTAGCCTGTGCCCTTACGCAGGTTGCCCCCAGCGCCAGGAGCAGGATTAAAAACATTGATTTGTTACGCATCTTGTTTCAAATAATAGTTATAACACAATAATTGAATATCATCGGGGTTTTCCCAGTACAGCTCATCCAGTTCGTTGAGCCGTTGCTGTTGTTCCTCGTTAAGGTACTCGTCGAGGTACCTGGGGATATCCCACAGTTCTTTGATTCTCTCTTCCTCTTTCAGCACAGCGATTGTTTTTTCATATTCTGTGATGATCGCCAGGCTTTTGACTGCGCCCAGTTTGGTCAATATCGCCTGGGTTTTCTCAAAGTTCTCGTAGCCCCAGTTGCAGAAGTACTGCAGGAATCCACCGTTATACATGTCTGCTTCCAGTCGCCATATCCGTACCACTTCCTGTTCTTTTTCCGGGAGCTGGTCCAGTTTTCCGCCGTGTTGATCGAAGAGCCGTCTGGTTACCTCGAACGAATAATCTTCAAAGGCCTGTCTTTGTTCATCCGTTTCCATCTGTCGTTATTGTTCTGTTGATAATAAACAATGTTTTTTGTTCTTTGGATTTGTCTGATTTAAGGTAGATAATGGCAGCCAGCGCATTTTCCCGGGTTTTATTCAGTCCGGAGAGTATCAGTTTGTCTTCCGTTGGGATGCTGATCACTTCACCGGTCAGCAGGTTTTTGTATCCCTGCACACCTTTACTATAGAACAGTTCGACCAGCTGATGGTTGCGGACCACCATCCAGCCGTTCCCAAATTCTGTATTAAAACGAATAGCGAAGGTACCCGGACCGATACAGACCGCACACCAGGTATTAAAAATCGGGTCCCCCAGATCAAACAGTTCTTTACGGGTCACCGTTCCGGCGGTATCTACCAGCAGGAGGGCCAACAGGCCGTTTTCCTCATCTGCCAGCAGGCAGGAGGTTTCTTCAAAGGAGCAGGTGATGATATCCCGGGCGTAGTGTCTTCCCATATCCAGTTCCCGGCGTTTCACCTCCTCTCCTTTTTCATTGATTTGCCGGTGTATCCACTGCTCATTTACCTCTCGCAGCAGATGAATCTCATTGTCTGCGACGTATATCTTATTATGTGCGGGCGGCGGTATTTTGATATTGTTTTTCTTTTTGATGATCCCGTCTTTAAAGACGATGGTGAGCATCTTGTCCGGTTTTTCAGAAGACCACTGGTCTTTGTCATAGAAAACGGCAGTGTCTTTTACCACGTTCATGAAATTGCCGGTAAAAGGACGGTTGCCCTTCGGTTTTTCTGTTTGCTCCCGGTTAAAAACAGGTATGCTGATTTCCAGCTCCTTATCCGGATGATAGGGCACAACAGACACGAATGCCTCCCCCGACGGGCTGGTAAACAGCGTTGGCAGTACACCATCTTCCTCCTCGTAGCTGTTAATGACAGTGCCATCAGCATCCATCAGGGTATACACCGTTTTATAGGAACGGCTGTTATAGACATAGTTGGCCATGAGCGTCTGTTCGCCATAGGTGATGTTATCGCGGTGGGATACGCCTGTTGTGGCCGTGAGGTGCGTGACTACCGCTAACGCCGTGCGGGTGGTTTCAATCTGAAATGGTTCTACGGTGATATTATTGTTCATTCAGGGTAAGGTTAAATTCCATCAGACATACCAATGGGGGTTACCAAATATATTTTATATACTGACAATCAATCGGTGTTTTTAAAAAAGGAAAGTTACTAAAAAAAATTTTCGCCAGGTGTCCTATTCCGGGAAGTTCAGTTGATATAAGGGTATAACATTCGAAAAACATTATATCACCCTGATAAAAAGCATGATTATGGACACTTTTCTCGCACCCGTTGAGCAACCTAAAAGCCTGATGATGAAACTGGCTTATTATTTCACCCGTAAGCAGTTCGGTAAAGTGCTGGCTCCGCTGAAAGTACATTCTGTACGGCTCCCGGTAGCTTTCGGTATGTTCTATGGCAAAGTGAATAAACTGGACAAAAAGCTGACTTTAAGCAATGAAACCATTCTGCTGGTGCGGCAACAGGTAGCCCGGCTGAACATCTGCCTTTTCTGCATGGACATCGCACGGTGGGAGGTTATCCGCACCTCCATGGACAACGCCAAGTTTGATGCACTCCCTGAATACGAAACCAGTGCCTTATTTACGCCCGCAGAGAAAGCGTTGCTGGATTATGTGACAGAGCTGACACAGCATAAAAAAGTACATCCGGACACCTTCTCCCGCATGGCGATGTTCTACAACGAAACACAGATCTGTGAAGTGGTATGGCTGATTGCCAGCGAGCACCTGTATAACATGACCAATATTGGGTTGAATATCCATTCCGATATGCTGTGCGATTTACGGAGGAAACACTAATCCAAATCGCGGATTCCCCAGGTTTCCCAGGGCTGAAGCCCTGGGCTAAGATGTAACGGGGCTGACGCCCCGGCCTACATTATGCATTCGCGGAGAGATTATGATTGCATAAAAAGTTCGCCACAGAGGAATTTTTTTTGCAATGTCTCCAGTTCTGCCACGCGGCCTCGGACGAGGTCCTCGTATTCTCTGGAGGCAGTTTTGAAGAATAGCGGATTCGTCACAATGCCGATCAGCTGGTCCAGGCCGGATGTAAAGAACAGCATCACGGGTATCGGTATCAGGCCGCTGTCTTTATAATCATTGATGACGGCGGTCATCAGCCGGATGAATTCCTGATAGGCATGATCATCCCATTCCGCTTCCATTCTTACTTTAAAGGAAAAGTCTTCGTCGGAATCGATGTATTCCAGATATTTTTTGAGTGATTCTTTCATATTTATACGCATGGTGGAGGATAACAGATATTATTTCTTCCGAATCTATCTCTGCCACTTCCGTGCCGGCTTTTTTGGCCCGTCTTCCGTGAAGGGAAGGCATGTTTTTGGGCCAACAGGCGGGTTAAACAAAAAACAAACAGTCATCGAATATAGGTATAAAATTAAAACGGAAACCGGACACGGGATGTGCGGTTTCTGTTTTACTACTGCGGATAAAACGCTTTCATCCGGTTATACTGGCAACCGGATGACAGGCAAACATCAGGCATGCAAATGCAGCACAGATAAGATATCTCATAGCCGGATAATAGTGAATATTTGCTAATTTAGTGTTTTTTAGCATAAAGCATATTCGTATTCCCATGCCTGTTATAGATGCCGACAAATATAGTAGTACACCGGGTTATCAGCTGGTATACGAGCTTGAATCCCAGAAGCCTTCCACCCAGGAAATGAATGTTGTCATCCGAAGTACCTCAGAACGCTCCCTGCATACCAACATGATAAAGATCAAGCCAGAAGGGTATACTTTCCGCACCTACCAGGGATGGCGGGTGATATTTCTTTGCTATGGCTCCGTGGTGGCCGGAGTCCTGATGAGCGGCAAAATGAAAGTAATCTATATTCCCTTTGTAGTAGCATCGACTATTATACTGGGTTTACTGATCATTTTTAAGTTCAAATGGACGTCCTCCCGGCTAACGACAGACATCACCGTTGACCCCAAAGGCATCACCACCAAAGGGGCACTTTATCCATGGAGAGACTTGTCCAATACTTTTATTGTAGAACGAATTAAGGGCAAATCCCGCTGGACACATCTTGTACTGGTGACACCGGAACAACGGTATAAATACATTAAAATAGAGGACTACTCCTTAAATGGCGTTCCCAGATTAGCCACAGCCATAGCGCATTTCAGCAATCTCGCCGGTAAAACCGATTGAAATTTATTGTAGCCATGCCTATCGTAGACGCAGAAAAATATAAAAATGTACCCGGATATCAACAGGTATGCAGAGATGAAGCCATCCGGCGGCTGTCTCACTATGGCTGCTGTCTCCGTATAAAGCCTACGGCAGATAAGTCTTTACATACTTTTATGATCAAACCGGACGGACGCCCCTTTTTAGTGTACAAACGTTCTGATTATCTTTCTCCAATACTTGCTTTGGTGTTCATCGCTTTTATGAGCATGATCGGGTTACAACCGAAGCTGTTATATGCAATACCCGCCATAGCCGTCTTACTCTTTATTGTATGGGGTATTGTCCGTTTGGCCAGGGCATCTGACAGAAAAAACAAACCAATTGTCACAATAAACAAACAGGGCATCACGCTGGATATCGGAACATATCCATGGAACAACATCACGAATACCTTTATTGTAGAACGGAAACGGCCCTACGAGAGAAGACGTCTTGAGTTCTATCTGATCATTGCACTTACCAATCAACAAACTGCCGTCTGCCGCATTAACATGTCCCACACCATAAACGATGAAGCAAGTGAACTGGCAACAACTATTACCTACTTCAGGAATAACTATCCGTCAGATCCATCATAGACACCTTAAAACATCACTTCATATCCTGATATCTGTAAAACACAACGGCTGCTCCCCTTTTGGGAACAGCCGTTGTAGCATTCATCCTTTATCGTCTTTCGTTAGTTTATACTGATGGTAGCGATTACTGCGCAGTGATCTGACGCATATACGTTTTTATCAGCCATATATCCTGTCAACGGCTGATAGGTACTTACTGAGAAACCAGCATTCGGCGTTGTCATGATGTAATCGATTGTACGGTCCGGCTTATTGGAGGGGAACGTCAGCGGGCATTGCTGCGTGCAGCCCAGGTTCATAAAACCCCGGACAATGTTCATGGTCTGCGAAGTGGGCACTGCATTGAGATCGCCGGCCATGATCAGCGGCAGGTCCAGGCCGGCCACTATTTTTTTCAGTTCAGCTGCCTGTACCAAACGGTTCTCTTCCTGTGACAGATGATCGAGGTGCGTGGAGGCAAAATAAAAGTCCTTGCCTTCCTTATTGACTTTGATCATGGCGACAGACCGGAATTCTCCGCTGACATTGGGATCTACCGGGAGTGCGTATCGTTTGCTTTCTTTGATGGGCAGCCGTGACAGCACCGCATCGCCGTATTGTCCGCCACTGACATCAATGGCTTTCGTAAAGAACCACTCCATGCCGGTAAGGGCAGCCAGCTCTTTCGCCTGATGCACGGCAGTACCAGTACGATTGGTGAATACGTCCACCTCTTGTAAAGCGACCAGGTCCGGCTGCTGCTCGTTGATCACTTTGGCGAGCTCGGACAGATCGGCTGGCGCACCGGTACTGGCGCGGGCGCCGTAGATGTTATAAGTCATCACTTTCAAGCGGACTTTCTCTTTCACCGGCGCCGGCGGGTCATCTTTCTTGTTGTCTGATTTACTACAGGCACACAGCATCAACAACAGGCCTATGATAAAATATCTGGACATATATACAGGTTAAAAAGCATTCAGTTCAGCGATGTTCGTCAGATAGGTATCCCCCTGGCTGGTGTTGATCGTCAGCCGGAAGAACCTTGCCTGCCGGGCATAGGCCAGGAAAATGGTATTGAGCTTATTATTATCCAGCGTGAAAGCTTCCGTATAGTCCCACACGTTACCATCCAGGCTGGTTTCCACGACGATGTTTTTAGGATTGCCGGTAGCTTTTACTTCACCGGTAGTTTTGTCTGTACGGCCGGTGAAAGCAAGTCCATGGAGCTTTTGGGCTGTCTGCATATCGATGGTGATGATATGCGGCGGACCAGGTTTAGCGGCCTTCCACTGGGTAGACCAAAAGGTATTCTCATCACCATCCAGTGCGTGAACAGCATGACCGTTGGTAGCACCTTCACCGGTAGGCTCTTCAGAGGAGAAGCCTGTTATTTTCCAGGCAGCGCGATCGAACAGCAGAAACGGATTGCTGGTATATTTAGCATTGATAAGAAAATACGTGGTGCGTAACCGCTCATTTACTTTGGCATCGGTGGTAATGCTGACAGGCAGCAGGTAGTTTCCCACACCATCCAGTTTATCGAAACGTACACGCAGCTTCAACGGTGGCGTATTGTATTTGCCTGCGGGGATAACTGAGCCGGATTGCTCCAGCTCATAGCTCCCCTCGGGCAGTACGGGATAATTAGTATAATTGTTCGCATTGAATTTATCTACCAGTGATGCATCAGCCCTGAATTGTATCCGGATATCCGATGCCGGTGAATGCGGGCCGCCATAACAGGCGCCATAGATAATTGAATCGGTGGCGGCAGTACGGTTAAAGCTATACGTAGCCGGACTATTCACCGCCTGCGGCATATACACCACCGCGATGCTGTCCGGAATATTACTGAGCAAATCCCTGTCACGGTTGCAGCTGGCGAGCATAAACAAAGCCATTCCGCAGGCCGTTCCTATTTTCATTTTCATGATGTCAGTCGTTTTAAGATCAATAAAAAGTGTTTACCAGCCTGGATTCTGTACCAGGTTGCGATCACGGTCCATTTCCGATTGCGGAATGGGGAACAGATAATAGCTTTTGAGGAATACCCTTCTTTCAAAAACAGTGCGCTGATAAAACACGAGGTCCGTCAGTTTCGTACCGGCGTCTACGTTCATGCCGTAGAAGTTGCCACCATCTGTCTGTTCCGCGATTTTCCAGCGGCGGGTATCAAAATAACGCAGGCTTTCCAGCGCCAGTTCCACCCTTCTCTCATGACGGATCTTCGTCCGCATTTCGCTCTGACCGAGTCCTGGCGTCACTTCCGGAAGGCCGGCACGGCTACGGATTTCATTGAGGTATTTTGTAATATCCGGATCACCAGGAGCATATTCATTTAACGCTTCTACGTAGTTGAGCAGCACTTCCGCATAACGGACCAGTACAAATGGCCTGGCGATGTATTGGGAAATTCTTGGGTTGCTGTTGGGATGGATGTTTTTACGTGCGATATAACCGGTGCGGGGAAAATCCCATGAACCTTTCTTACCAGTGTTACCGGTAAAGAACGTTTCTATCACCTTGTTGCCTTCGCTGGTGTTGATCCACAGGCTACCGTTGTAACTAACGTTCACGTAGAAACGCGGTTCACGGTTGACATACATATTGTAAGTACCGGTGGTGGTGTATTTGGTAGCAGCGGTAGAAAAGCCCGTTTCCACATAACCCGAACCGGCTTCGCGGATACCTTTTCCGTTCTGCATTTCAAATTCATCAACCAGTTGCTGGGTCACTGCCACAGCAGCATAACCGTTCGCCAACCGCGGACTGGTAGACCTTTCCCAGTCCTTCAGGTTGTTGGTGGTACGGGCGAAGATCACTTCACTATTCCATGGATCGAGGAGCACGTCGCGGCAGGAAAGGTATGGATCGTATTTTCCGGCAGCGTCGTTTTTGCGGTACAGGGAGAAGTTAAAACCGGTGATCACATCTCTTGCCGCGTCGGCAGCACGTTTCCATTTTTCTTTATCGAAGGCGGAGCTGATCAGCTGTTTGCCATCGAGGTTAGAGAAATTGGCGTAGTCGGTATTCCCGTTGAATTGCGGGCTGGCGGCCAGCAACAGCACGCGGCTTTTGATGGCTTTACAGGTGGCGGCGGTAGCGCGGCCATAGTCGGCATCGGCTTGTTCCGTGAAGTGTTTGGGCAATTTCATGGCGGCGAGGTCCAGTTCAGACACGATGTAGTTCACACATTCATCGTAGCTGTTACGTGGTTTCTGCATTTCCGCATCGGAAGGTTCCAGGTCACCGGCAATGGGCGTATCACCAAGCAGGATCACCGGGCCATACTGACGCAGCAGGCCATAGTAAAAGAATGCACGCAGGAAGCGGGCTTCTGCCTTGTATTTATCAATCAGTTCTTGGCCGTTGGGCAACTCCTTTATCTCTTTGTTCTCATCGATATGCTGTATAAAATAAGACGCTGAGCGAATGCCGCGGTAGTATTTGGACCAGGTATCCATGTAACCGGAAGCAGCGCTCCAGTTGCCCAGATTGATGGGATAGGTGTCATAACCGGAACCCGGACGGTCATAGGTGATGTCCGCATCATCAGAGCAGCCTTCCCAGGGAGAAGTGTTACGGTATGCTTCGTTGGGCAGGGTGATATAAATATTCGCCAGGTATTCTTCTGAATAGAGTCTGCGCGAAAATACCTGTTCAATGGTGATCCGGTCATCGGGCACCTGGTTAAGGAAGTCCTTATTACAGGACGTTGTCAGGAACGAAGTACTTACCAATGCGAGGTAAGCGAGTCTTTTTATTTTCATCCGAAGAAGATTATTGTTGTTAGCAAATCATCAGAAATTCACGGCTACGCCGACAGTATAGGATTTGGTACTGGAATAGGCAGCACCTCTGCCATTGCCCACTTCCACATCCCAAAGTTTGAACGGGGAGAAGGTGAGAAGGTTAACACCCTGCAGGAAAATGTTGGACGATTTAAGGCCGATACGTTTCATGAGGCGTTGTGGCAGGCTGTAACTCAACTGCAGTGTCTTCAGACGGAGATAGTCACTGCGTTTCACCCACCAGGAGCTGGCGGCGTAGTTATCGTTCAGCGAGCCGGCCATCAGACGGGGATAAAATGCATCCTGACGGGGATTCTCTTCTGTCCAGCGATCGGTGATATTGCTGAAGAGGTTACCTCGTGCAAGGCCTTGCTGGAAAGGCATAGTGCCTTCACCGCTGAGGAGCACGTCCACATGAGCAGCGCCCTGGAACAATGCAGAGAGGCTGACAGATTTATACCCCAGTGTGAACCCAAATCCGTAGATGATTTCAGGAACATCACCATAACCGATAGGCACCTGATCGTAGGTATCTATGACGCCATCGCCGTTGATATCTTTGTATCTGATGTCACCTGCCCGGACATCACCAGGCTGGCGCGGCGAATTGCGTACTTCCTCATCACTCTCAAAAAGACCGAGGGCGACGTAACCGAAACGCTGGTCTACCTTGTGGCCTTTTCTTTCCAGCCATGGATATTTCCAGGCGGGGTCGTCGTTTTCAATGACTTCGTTTTTGTTGTAGGTGAAATTGCCCAGCAATTGTACAGAGAGATCACCGAAGCGGCGGTTATAAGTCACCGATGCATCGATGCCTTTGTTATCGATAATACCAACGTTACCAAAAGGAGCGTTGATCATGCCGATGTAACCAGGCAGAGATTTACGGCGCAGGAAGATACCGCTGCGGTATTCCTTGAAGAGGTCCACCTGTAGAGTGAGGCTTTCGTCAAGCACTTGTATATCAAAACCGAGGTTCGTCTTTTTAGAAGTCTCCCATTGCACGTCCACGGCATATTCTCCAATTTCCTTACCCGTAAATTTCTGGTCAATATTTTTACCAAAATAATAGTCGCCGGTACCCGCCACAGTAGCCAGGTAGGCGAATCTTCTGCCATCGATATTACTGTTGCCTACGAGGCCATGCGAGAAGCGTACTTTAAACAGCTGTACGTAATCTTTAACAGGTTTAAAAAATTGTTCTTCCGATATCACCCATCCGAGTCCGGCAGATGGGAAGAAGCCATAGCGTCTGTCTGGATAGAAGTTTTCCGCACCGTTATAACCGAAGTTCAGTTCCGCGAAATATTTGTTATTAAAACCATAGGTAAATCTTCCCGCAAGTCCCTGAAAGCGGTATGGCAATGACGTTTCAAGGTTAGTTGCATATGTGTTGGCCTTATCGCTATTATTATAGAGCAGCATGCCGGACACATCGTGTTTACCAAAGCCACGGTTGTAGTTTACTGCCAGTTCATTGTAGAAAGAGCGTTCACCCTGGTTGGATTTATCATAAGCGAGAAATTCCGTACCGATGGCAGTCTGTTCATATTGCAATTTGCCATCTCCATCACGGCCGGTAGCATACCAGGTATCCGGTGTTTTCGTATAGCGGTTGCTGGTATAGTTATAGGCATCAAACGAAAACATACCGGTAACAGACAAGCCTTTTGTGATAAAGGGCAGTTCCTGCGTCAGGCGCAGGTTAGAGTACAGCTGGCTTCTCCATTGGTTCGCATAACCGCTTTGCGTAAGCGATGCCCAGGGATTTTTCAGTCCGCCGCCGCGCAGATCGGCGACTTTGCCATCAGGGTAGCGGGTGGGTATCTGCACAGAAGTCAGGTAGAAAGCATCGGAGAAAATATCACCGACACTGGTAGCCGGCAGGTTAACGTTATTCAGATAACCCTGGATGCCCAGCTTGACCGTTGTTGTTTTGGATGGGGTGAGTGTAATGTTGGACGTTACATTATAACGTTTGGAATAGATGGAAGAGTTGTATTTAGAAAGGCCATCCACATTGTAAAGGCCCAGTTCATCATAATAACCGAGACCGATGTAATACACCGCTTTTTCAGAACCGCCGCTGATATTGGCATTGGCGTTTCTCACTTTACCGTGATCGCGGAACAGCTCTTTGAACCAGTCCACATTGGGATACAGGTAAGGATCGCTGCCATCGCGTGTTTTCTGGATAGCTTCATCCGTGTAGATGGGAGCGCTGCCGCGTGTTTTCAGGGCTTCATTGGAGATCTGCATGTAAGTAGGGCCATCAGCAAAAGCCGGCAGTTTGGCAAATTGGGTGAAGCCTTCGGTATAACGGATATTGTAAGATGGCTTACCCGCTTTACCTGATTTAGTAGTGATCAGTATAACGCCGTTGGCCCCACGAACACCATAAACAGCCGTGGCAGAAGCGTCTTTCAGCACAGAAAAACTTTCTATGTCCTCAGGGTCCACATTGGCGATATTCCTGGGTACGCCATCCACCAGTGTGAGCGGAGCACTGAGCCCTTTGGTAAAGGTGGAGATACCGCGGATATAGATATTGGCATCGTTGTACCCCAGTTCACTGCTGCGTTGTACCGACACCATACCGGCGATACGGCCACCGAGCGAGTTAGTGAGGTTAGACACCGGTTGTTTCAGGTCTTTGGGGGAGATAGTAGCCTGTGCGCCTACCAGGCTGATTTTTTTCTGTTCACCATAACCCACCACCACAACTTCTTCCAGCGAAGAAGATGCCGTTTGCAGGATGACGTTGATTTTATCTTTTCCCGCCACTGGCATTTCCTGTTTGCGGTAGCCGATGAGGCTGAACACGAGTGTGGCATCATCAGGCACAGAGAGGATATACCTGCCGTTGACATCCGTACCGGTACCGATGCGGCCGTCTTTTACAGCGACGGTCACTCCCACCATAGCCTGCCCGGAAGAATCCAGTACAATACCTGTGATTTCCCGTTTTGGGGCGTCCACGCCCGGATGCACCTGAGAAGGTCTATTTTTTACAGCCACAGAAATAGTTGTACCCGATGTTTTGAACTGAAGGCCCGTCTGTTTGTCCACTTCCTCCAGCAGTCGTGCTACAGGAATGTTCTTGTGTTGAAGGGAAACCCTGGCAGCAAAAGCTTCCAGGGATTTATCAAAAAGAAAGCGGAAGGAAGTCTGTTTTTCCACGATGCGGAACACTTCCACCACCGTAGCTTGTTTCACAGCAATATTGACCGTTTGGTTGTCCGGCCCGGGAGCCTGCGCCCTCAGCGTTGTTGCAGGTGCTACCGCCAGCAGCAGGCACAGGAAGTTTAGCATGACCTTTCCCGTAAGGCCACGGATAGTGGATAAAGATAGTTTCATACCTTAAATTTTGTAAGCGTCGTATAGGAGTGACAGTATGGTCCGGTTATTATTTTTCACGGATTTTTATGACTTGTCCCTCTTGTTGGTATTGGAGGTTGTATACAAAACAGATGGATTCCAGTGTAGCCGTTAACGAAGTATTGGTTTGTGTGCCGGACAGTACATGCTGGCCGATGCCGGGCGACAACAGGATAATTTTAACGCTATACCATCTTTCCAGAATAGCAGCCACCTGTTGCAGCGTCAGGTTGTTCATATCGATGATGCCTTTCTGCCAATTGCTCATCTGTTGCGGATCAGTGGCGATACTGACAAAGGTGGCAGTAGCATCATAGGTTACCTGGTCGCCTTTTACCATGATCAGTGATTTGCCTTCCGGGGATGACACCTGTATTTTACCTGACACCACGCCCAGCTGTTGCGTTTCGCCGGGATATGCCCGGATATTGAAGGACGTGCCCAGCACGCGGGTACTGAGTGCGCCGGAGCGTACCACAAAAGGCTTGATTTCGTTTTGCCGTACATCGAAATACGCTTCACCTTCCAGGAACACTTCCCGGATGGCATCCGGCGATGACGCATACCGGATAGCAGAACGGGCGTTGAGCACCACGGTCGTACTATCGGGCAGGGTTATACGTTTTATTTCGCCATCCTTCGTAGTAGCTGTCAGCAGTGCAGGCTGGCGGTGCCCTATGCGGGGCAGCAGCTGGTGCAATGCCAGCAACAGGGCTATGGCAGCAGCATAGGGCAATGACTTACGGAGATAGTGTTTCAGCGGGCGTAGCCTGTTGACAGGTATTGCCTGCATCACTTTCTCTTTCAGTCCGGATGGCAATGCCTCCTCCTGACTTTGCTGCCATTCCGCATAAGGCAGCAGGTCGTCTAATGCCGGTTGTTCCGTCATGTGCAGGAAACGCCGCAGTTCTTCCGCAGTAGCGGTATGTTCCTGTATTTTCCGGATCAGTTCCTGCATGTCCGAGGCATCGTACTTCGTCATATTTAACTGGCTCTTTCCCTTATATACACGAAAAAAGAAGGGACTACTTAGTGGAGTGAAATAAATTTATTGGATTAACAGTAACACGATTAATATATAGGCATCTTTTAGTTCTGTGCGGATTGTTTTCAGGCTACTGTGGATATGGGCTTCCACCGTGCGTATGGAGATGCCCAGTTTATCCGCGATTTCGCGGTGAGAGAGGCCTTCTTCACGGCTCATACGGAAAACGGCACGCTGTTTTTCACCCAGTTTTTCCAATACCTGTTGGTATTGATTGAACAGCTCGTTATAATCTATCCGTTGGCGGATATGGTCTTCCTGTTGCGGCAAAGCTTCCGCAGGCTCTATGGTGGCTAGTTGGCGTGTGGCTTTGTTACGGATGAAATTCAGAATATGATTACGTGCAATGGTGAAGAGCAATACCTGCACATCGGCCGTCTGGTCTATTTTATCCCGGAAATGCCACAGTTTCAGAAAGATGTCCAGCAACAGTTCTTCCGCATCTTCCTCATTGCCCACCTTCTTTTTACAGTACGCGAGCACTTTCGGCCCGAGCAGATCGAGCAGGGAGCGCAATGCTTCCTCCTCCCCGTGACAGAGGCGTTGCAACAGTTTTGGTGAAATCAGATTGGTTGTATTGTCCATGACGGAGACAAAATTAACATGCTATTATTAACACAAGGTTACGCCGCGGCTATCGTATCGTGGATCATCATTGTTCATCCGGTGGAATTTGTATCCGTCAATATTAATAAAATTTTCTTCAGTATTCAGCAAAAACTCCGTCTTTATAACACCAGAGCCATTGTTCTCCCGGTTCAGCCGAAGAGATGACCGGATGATCTGTCAGGTGAAAATGCTGTGTCATATGCCTGGCGGGGGAGTCATCGCAGCAGAGGGTGGCGCCGCAAGTTTGGCAGGTACGCAGATGTACCCAGGTACCATCATGTTTGATGCATTCTTCACAAACGTAGTCCTTAGCAGTTTTAATGTCGGTGATGGCTTTCAGATGAGAACAGAGTGTCATAATGAGATCATTTATACTGGTAGAAAAATATGTCCTGGTGACACGATATGGTAATCAAATATACAAATAGTTAATATTGCAGCTAAAACTGAGCTGTACATGATCACACCCGCCGATGCCATTATCCTTCAGGAACAGCTGAGGGCGCAGGTCATCACTACTGATGTGCTGCCCCACCCTATCCGGACTATTGCCGGTACTGATGTAGAGTACGACAAGTCCACCAACCTTATTGCCGGCAGCGTGGTGGTACTGGATTACAACACCCTGTCTGTATTGGCCGTTGCCTCTCACTGTATGGAAGTGACCTTTCCTTATATCCCCGGGCTTTTTTCTTTCCGGGAGATGCCACCACTGCTGGAAGCCTATCGGCAGCTGGAGGTGGAGCCCGACCTCATCATCTGCGATGGCCAGGGACTGGCACATCAGCGTCGCTTCGGCCTGGCTTGCCATTTCGGGGTAACGCTCAACAAGCCGGTGATAGGTTGCGGTAAAACACGCCTGTGTGGCCAGTATCAAAACCTGGACGAAGCACGCGGCAGCGTAGCCCCGCTGATAGCGGAAGATGACCAAGCACTGATCGGCCATGCCCTGCGTACCCGGGACGGTATTAACCCCGTATTTGTTTCCGTGGGTCATAAGATCAGTCTGGACACCGCTACCGATATCGTCCTGAAAATGGCCACCCAATACCGTCTGCCGGAAACCACCCGGCTGGCTGATCACTATGCGCGGCTGGCATTATTGGATTACAAATCAGGATCAAACAAGCCACCAGAAAGCGTTTAAATATTTATTTAAATAAAATTGTATAATTATTTGGCTGATTCAGATAAATATTTCTATATTTGCAACCCCAAACGGGGCCAACGGTTTGGCTGAAAAGCAGAACCACAGCGAGGATTGGTAGTTCAGTCGGTTAGAATGCCGCCCTGTCACGGCGGAGGTCGCGGGTTCGAGTCCCGTCCAGTCCGCAAAAAATTTAAAAAGCCTTCAAGTCTGTAGATTTGAAGGCTTTATTTTGTTCGTTATACAGACTTTCCCCTCAGTATAATTAATTGCTGATACGCTGAGAAATTTATTATTATTTAGGAGCTACTTATTCTGGAATGCAGTATAAAATACAGTGTCGATAAAAAATAGTGTATTGGAATTTACAATCACATTTTCATCATGAATATCTTCTAAAATCAAAAGCCGAGAAAAGTATAAGCAGTATCGGCAAAAAGCAGGTTATGGATAACAAGGCTATTAAAAAATTCGAGCCATGTCGCGTAATAAATAGCATCATTTAACTTAATAACACTATTATTAGCACCATTGAAATATATACTGGCCTCACCACCTTTTGCTAAGAAGGTAGTCTCATCAGGTAAATCAGTTACCCATAAATTATTTTTACTGCCATACCGTTTTAAGAATTCGGCCTGCTCTTTTTTAATGATTGATTTACTTTCGAAATCTCTTTTAACCGTTGTACTTGTTTTAAAGCTTGTGCATAAGAGATTTCTGATTGCTGTGCAATTATCTGCTTCCCCCTCAAGGATAGTTCCATTAATGATATTTTCAAGTTTGCTTCGGGTATCATTATTACTCATTTGATGTAAAAATAGTGAAAATTGATTTACTATTAAACACAACAATTTTTCAAATACTTATACATATAAATAGTTAGCATATTAATATTAATCTATTAATTTAATCCTATTCTAGCCTTCCCAGCATAGCTATTAGTAATTAGCTCAAAAATAAAAGGATCAAGTTGAAAAGTTGGGACCGAAAAACGGTGTACCTGTTTTCTTGTTGTGTATTTTCAAAATTTTCTAAACCTGGTTCTCCCGGCTTTAACGAATATCTAATGCCTGATACACACCGCCTGAATATTTCCCCTCCATCCGGGCCTTGCTATTGGATAATCTTCAGTGCAGCCATCAAATAGCTTTTGCTGATAATGCTATCTTTAGCTATCATCAGTATCATTCGTTATGGCAAAACAGATTTCTATCATCACCTTCACCGGCAGGCTCGGCAACCTGATCGGTTACAGGCGTAATGGCAAACACTTCCTGCGAAGCATGCCTTCATACGTCCGGCAGACGGCAGCTACCCGCAGGGCCGCTCAACGATTTGGCATAGCCAGCAAAAAAGGAGCGCTCATCCGCAGTGCTTTTTTGGGCGAGCTGGATGCTGGTTGCGATAGCGGGCATATCAACAGGCTGACCAGCGCACTCATTCCCGCCACCGGTAATAACATCAGGAGCATTACCGGCTTCAGGTTCAACCGGCATACGGGAACAGACAGGTTTCTCATCCATGCACCCAAACTTTCCCATGATGGTATCCTGTACATTTCGCCACAGGCATTACCTGCATACAAAGGCATCAACGGCCTGGAAATAAAGGTGATCGCCGCCCGTATCCATTTCGCTACACACCAGGTAGTAGGTACAGAAAGCGCTGTGCTCATAGTAAAAACCGGGGAAGATTTTAAAGGAGCAGCATGTAATGTGGATGTACCGGGTAAAGGAACATTGATAGTTGTTCTACAGGTAAGAGGTGTACAGGACCATGTTCCTTCCTGCAACACGAAATACTTCGCCGCTGATATTATTGCAGCAGAGCCGCCGCCGCCCCTGCCGGAGCTCCTGCACAAACAGATCTGTCCAGAACGCCCCCGGTTAAAACTGCTGTCAGAGAAAATACCGGCCGCTGCATCAGTGCAACTCCTGCTCCCTGTCATTCAACGGGAATAAGCCGTTTTCCTGCCTGGCAACTGTATACTGATGAACAAACATAACTCCCTTTGAACTACATACTCCCACCTACTGCCCGCAGGCTTAACCTGTGGTCTGCCTTTGCATGCATGTCCTGCATCGTCTCCATCCTGCCTGTTATATTTCATTAAGGCTATACCTCCAAAGAACACCCCCGCATCAAGTCCACCTTTACCCCTGGGTTACTATAGGCATGCTGTATGTACCATAGCCATATATCCAGGGAAACACTCCTTTCTCATTGCTGTCGACAGGCAATGTGTTGTTACTCCATCTCCCAACTTTTCGACTTGATCTATAACTTCCGCCTGGACTACGATGAATATTAAATCTGGCTCCTAAAAACGCTGCATTATATCAATAATTTTATTGGGTGAACTCGAACCAACTGACTCCCGATTTAAAATTGCAATAAATATATGTCAAACACGAAACCTGATCAGACGCAGAAAGCTGACCAATTTAGGGCTTTGCACCATTCTGACAAATTACTACTATTACCTAATGTCTGGGATCACGTCAGTACAAAGCTAATAACGAAGCTGAACTTTCCTGCAATTGGAACAGCCAGTATAGCCACAGCGATTTCAAACGGCTATCCGGATGGAGAGCATATACCATTTCCCCGGCTTTTGGAAGTGGTGCGTAACATTACAGCTGCAGCTGATTATCTTCCAGTCACAGTGGATATAGAACGTGGGTTTTCCGGTTCGATCAATAAACTGGAGGAAAATATAGCTGCACTCATTGAAACCGGAATTGTGGGAATCAATATTGAAGACAGTAATGTTAATCATCATGACCTGTTGCATATCAAAAAGCAATGTGAAAAAATAGCTACTATCCGGAAGGTTGCTGATGACCTGGGGGTTCGCCTGTTTATCAATGCCAGAACAGATGTTTATTTTAATCCGGATATAAAAAACCCGGTTGAAGAGGTTTTAATAAGAGCTGAAGCATATGCGGATGCGGGAGCAGACTGTATATACCCGATTCTTGTAAAAACATATGAAGAAGTGGAGGAAATTGCTGAAAAGTCCCCTCTGCCGATTAATGTGCTCCTCATTGAACCGATCAGAGATCTGCAACGATTACAGGCAGCCGGGGTAGCAAGGGTTAGCCTTGGTCCTTTATTATTTAGTCTTGCCCTGACAAAGATCAGAGATTCAGCAGCAGCGCTTAAACAGCATAAAACAGAGGACCTTTTTGACGGGGAATTGTTGTCATATGCATCACTGCATGATCTTCTATAGATGGCGGATTCATTTAAAGAAACAGGGCCATCTGATTCTTTGCCAAATATCGAAAGCCACTTAAAAAGTGGCTTTCGCAAACAACCAGCACAACGGCAATACAACAATCACTATTATTGCATCATTGCCAACCGCCCCCCAATGCCCGATACAGATTAATCAATGCCCGCCATTCTGAAAGCCTGTCATTTATATTATCCAGCTGTGCCGAGAGCAAGTTTTGTTCTGATGTTAGCACATCAGTGTAATTGGTAGTCGTACTATATCGCAACAACTTTTTTGTGAAATCCACTGATTTTTCCAATGCTTTTAATTGCTTATAGCGGATTATCTGTTGATCTGCAGCGGTATGGTAATCATATAAGGCATCGGAAACTTCCTGCCCGGCAATAATTAACGACTGCTGATAATTCAATAATGATTCCTGTTGCCGGCTTCTTGCAATTTCCAGGCGGGCTTTGTTCTGTCCCTTGTTCAAAATAGGCTGAGCAAGGCCAGCGGCAATATTGGCAAAAAAACCGGCAGCAGAGAACCACTCCTTAAAACTATAACTTGAAAAACCTATTGCTCCGGTAATATTGAAGGAAGGATAAAAATATGTTCGTGCGATATTAGTATTTTCAAAAGCAGCCCGAAATGCATATTCAGCTTGTTGCACATCCGGTCTGTTTTTTAAGAGCATTGCCGGTACTCCGATCTGAAGAGAGGCAGTATTTATCTGTTGTTCCGCCAGGCTACTCCTTCTCACTATACCTGGTGGATCTGCAAGCAATACATTTATTGCATTCTCAGCCGCTCTGATCTGCCGCTTCAGTTTTGGCACCTCCACTTCTGCCGCATACTGGTTAGCTTCACTCTGTACCACGGCGGCACCATTCACTACATTCGATTCTCTCAGAACTTTCATGGCACGGGCATCTTCCTTTCGGTTTAACACAGTTTTTTCCAATACGTCCAATTGCTGGTCCAATGCCAGCAGAAGATAATAATTCCCCGCAATGTCAGCTACAATTTGAGTCTGCACAACTTTCCGTGCAGCTTCCTCTTTCAGCAATTGAGCAAAGGCAGTCCGTTTTGCGCTACCTAGTTTATTCCAGATATCTGCCTCCCAGCTGGCATTTATCCCCACGTCATATTGTGTTGTGGAGGTAATGATGCCGAATCCTTTCGGGTAAGACAAACGTGACCTGGAAACACCGGCGCTGCCAGCCACATCAGGTAAAAATGCTGCTTTGCTTTGTATAAAAGCAGCCCTCGATGCTCTTATGCGCTCAATACCTTTTTTGAGATCCAGGTTTTGATCAATTCCTTTTATAATTAATTGCCGTAACAGGGAATCAGTAAAAAAAGTGTCCCAGGGCATAACACCGATGCTGCTTGTGTCAGTATCTAAACGATCCCGGTATAGGCCATTCACCTGCATGTCCGGCCGCTGATATTTTTGTGTGATTTTGCAGGATACCAAAAAAACGGTCATTATGGGCAGAACCCACCATTTATAAATATCTTTCATCTATTATTCTTTTTGAAATACGCTCAGTCAATTGAAACAGGGCTTAACTCCCGGGTGATTTTTTTTGAAGGATGACCACCAATCCTTTCCTGCAGGGATTGAAAAATGATAAATAAAACCGGAATAATAAATATCCCAACCAATGTCCCGATAAGCATACCCCCCACGGCAGCCGTACCAATGGACCGGTTGCTGATGGCCCCGGCACCAGTAGCAAGCATTAAAGGCAACAGGCCGAATATAAATGCGAAGGAAGTCATCAGAATTGGACGCAGACGGGTAGTGGCCCCCGCTACTGCCGAATGTATCAGTCCTTCTCCATTCCTTCTGTGCATTACAGCAAATTCCACTATCAGGATGGCATTCTTGGCCAGCAACCCTATCAGCATGATTAAGCTGATCTGGAGAAAGATGTTATTATCTAATCCGAATAAACGGGCAAACAGAAAAGCGCCAGCCAGCCCTACAGGAAGTGAAAGCAGTACAGACAGCGGCAGTATATAACTTTTATACTGGGCGCTCAATAAAAAATAAATAAATACAATGGATAAAATAAATATTAACACTGTTTGTTTGCCGCTTAGAATCTCCTCCCTACTGAGGCCGGAAAATTCATATCCGTAGCCACTTGGCAGCGTTGTGGCCCCCACCTCCTGAATAGCCCTGATAGCGTCGCCTGAGCTATAACCAGGATTGGGAGAACCATTGACGAGGGCGGAATTAAAAAGATTAAACCGATTGATGAATTCAGGTCCATAGATCTTTTTAAGTGTAATAAACTCAGACACAGGCGCCATTACGTTCTTGCCGTTTCTTACAAAAATACCCTGAAGTGCCTCTGCTGAGGTCCGATGCAACGCGTCAGCCTGAATAATCACTTTATATTGTTTTCCGAAACGGTTAAAGTCCGAAGCATAGATCCCTCCGAGGTAGCCCTGTAATGTTTGCAGAATTGAATTAACCGGCACACCGGCCTCTTTTGCCTTTGCAACATTTACGCTTACTTCAAATTGTGGATAGTTAGTATTGTAGGGCGTTGTTGCGTACATGATTTCCGGTCTTTCCTGCAAAGCCTTCATGAACTTTTGAATCACGTTATCAAATGACTGATAATCTCCGCCTGTTTTATCCTGCAACTGAAACTCAAAGCCACTGCTGTTACCAAACCCCTGCAGTGTTGGTGCTGTAAAGAAAATAATATTGGCCTCGTTTATTCCAGCGGTTTGCGCTACCAGTTTCCCAACAATACTATTGATGTCCTGTCCTTTATGCGTACGCTCGTCCCATGGTTTCAACTTAACATACAAAGAGCCGTAAGCACCACCGGCACCACTGATCAGATCGCGGCCAGACACCAATGATGTTAAGCCTACTTCAGGCATTGATCTGGCAATACTGTCCATCTTATAAACAATCTGCTCTGTACGTTGCTGTGAGGCCGCCGGGGGCAGGATAATATTGCCATATATAAATCCACTGTCTTCATTTGGCACAAACCCGGTTGGGGTAGTTTTTACCAGGTACCAGCATAACATAGAGAAACCGCCCATGGCGACAATGGCCAACCACTTCCTTCTGGCAAGGAACATCAACGCTTCTGAATAACGCGCTGTCATAGCCGAGAATGCAGTATTGAAACTTTGAGAAAACCGCTTTAGTAAATTCTTTTCTGGTCTGTGGCTAGTGGTATGTGCCTTTAGCAATAATGCACATAAAGCAGGACTTAATGTGAGCGCATTTATCGCAGAAATGATAATAGCAACGGCAAGGGTTAAACCGAATTGCTTATAAAATGCTCCTACTGAACCCGTGATAAAAGTAACGGGAACAAATACAGCAGTCATAATCAAAGTAATGGATATAATGGCGGTACTGATTTCATGTATGGCACTGACGGTTGCCTTCTTTGCAGAATGTGCGCCCTGGTCTAACTTGGCGTGTACTGCTTCAACGACAACAATAGCGTCATCTACCACAATACCAATTGATAACACCAGCGCAAATAACGTTAACAGGTTAATGGTAAATCCGAATAGCTTCAAAAAAAAGAAAGTACCGATGATTGCAACAGGAACCGCTATGGCAGGTATAAGCGTTGAACGTAAATCCTGCAGAAAAATGAATACCACAATAAATACCAGCACAAAAGCTTCGATTAATGTATGTACCAGCTTATCCATGGAAGCATTCAAAAAATCATTGGCATTGGTGTAAACAGTAAATTTCAATCCCTTGGGCAACTCTTTGGCTGCATCATCCAATATACTCTCACATTTCTTAATGATATCATGAGCGTTGGAGCCAGACGTCTGATTAACGGCAATATAAGGGGCAGGATAGCCCTGGGCTGTAGTAGTACTGGAGTAGGATGCTGCGCCTAATTCAATTTTCGCTACATCTTTAAGACGTAATACCTGGCCGTTCCCCACAGACCGAAGAACGATATCACCGAATTGTTCCGGCTTTTCCAACCTGCCGGTGTATTTTAAGGTATACTGGAAAGATTGGTTACTATTTTCCCCCAGTTTACCGGGTGCTGCCTCAATATTCTGCTCCGTGAGCGCCGCGATAATATCCGCAGGCATAAGGTTATAGGATGCCATGACATCAGGCTTAAGCCATATCCGCATGCTGTACTCCTGTCCACTATAGATATAGAGGTCACCTACCCCATTTATTCGCTTTATTTTAGGTAATACATTTATCCGGAGATAATTCTCCAGGAATTTTTGATCGTACTCCTTTTTTTCACTGTATAACAGGAAACTGAATATTTCGCTGCTTAAGCGTTTTGTTGTACTAATGCCAGCTTTCACTACTTCTGCCGGCATCAGGCTGATAGCTTTGTTCACTCTATTCTGAACATTCACTGCAGCCATATCCGGGTTGGCATCCTGGTTAAAGGTTATTGTTATTACAGCAGTTCCATCATTACTCGCCCTGGAAGTCATATAAGTCATATGTTCCACACCATTGATCTGCTCTTCCAACGGAATAATCACACTCTTCATAACAGCATCCGCATTGGCCCCCTGATAGGTTGCCGTCACCTCTACGGTAGGCGGTGCTATGTCAGGATACTGGGTAATAGGTAAAGCGTATAATCCCAGTAAACCAAGAATTACTATAATAACAGATATTACCGTAGATAGTACGGGATTCTCAATAAATTTTCGTAACATACTATTGTAATGAAGTTGTTGTTGCTTTAATTTTAATTCCGTCTTTCAGATTAGCTATACCAGATGCTACAATCCGATCTCCCGCCTTCAGCCCATTCTGAACTACAAAAAAATCTCCGGGCACACCTTCAACAACTTCTATCGCTGTACTATTGGCTGTATTTTTTTCATCAAGTTTATAAACAAACCTTTTACCCTGCATTTCATAGGTAGCCTTCTGAGGTACCAGCAATGCATTAGGGATCTCCTGTTGCATACGAACAATGGCACTTCCTCCACTTCTTATTATCCCCAATGCATTAGGAAAAGTTGCTCTGAAACTGACCGCCCCTGTCTCCGTATTTATCAATCCGTTCACTGTTGTCACACGGCCCTTCTCTTTGTATTTAACCCCAGTGGGAAGGATCAATGAAACAGGCGCCAGCTTTTGCAGCTTATCCTCCAGCGTAATACCAGCATGTGTTTCGGAGAATAACAGGAATTGTTTTTCATTAACTGAAAAATAAGCATATACCTCCTTTATTGCCGACACCGTTGTTAACGGCAGCAAGGAACTACCGGTTACCAGACTTCCGGTTTTATAAGGAATGCCTCCAATCACTCCGTCAACAGGGCTTAGGATGGTCGTATATCCAATATTTATATGTGCATTGACCAGGCTGGCTTTTGCCTGTACCAACGCGGCTTCTTTAGTTTGCAGTATAAATTTTGCCGTCTCCAGCTCATAGCTGCTGACTATCTCCTCTTTAACAAGTGGAATAACCTTTTCAACCTGCATTCTGGCTGTACCCACCTCTGCTTCTGCACTTTTAATAGCGGCAGCCGCTGTACGCATTTCCTGTTCATATTGAGGCGCATTTATCTTAAAAAGAACCTGCCCTTTTTGTACAGATGCTCCTTCATCCACATATATCTTCTCAATAAAACCATCTACCTTTGGTCTTATTTCAATATTTTGTACACCCTGTATAGAAGCAGGATAATCACTGTATAAGCTGGTGTTTTTCACTTCAACCGTTAACACCGGAAATTCCTTTAGCGCGGAGGTTTCTGTTTGATGCTGCAATTTACTCCCACAGGAGTTTAGCACAATTACAGGAAACAACAGGAAGACGAGACTATTAATTTTATTGCAGAACATGACGTGATCTGGATGCCTTTTAGATAAAAAAAATAAATAGTGAGCAGTTACTGTTCACTGGCAAAACTATAAAGGCATTCATTTACCTTTGGGGGCCAGTTTCAACATTCAATGTAGTCCATATGCTTCCATTTAAGACACTGCTTAAACTTGACAAGGATACCAGTACACCTTTATATCAACAAATATCCAATCAATTAACGGAGCTTATTCTCGACAGTATTATTAAACCAGGAGCGACTTTGCCCGGAACCCGCGAAATGGCGGTTTTACTTGGCGTACACAGAAAAACAATAGTTGCTGCATACCAGGAGCTGGAAGCGCAGGCCTGGGTTGAAATTGAGCCGAGAAAGAATGTTACGGTCGCAGAAAAACTACCCCGAATAAATCCCAGGGATTTTAACAAATCCAAAACAACGTCTGCCTACACCAGGGACACCGGCTTTGAAGTAAAAAAAATAATTGATTTCCCGGCTTTGGCCCCTCAATCCACAGAATATCGTTTGGTGATCAACGACGGATTCCCGGACCAAAGAATAGCGCCAATAGATCTGCTACTGAGAGAATACCGTAGTTTGTTCCATAGTTTTTCGCACAGACATACTCAAAATCAAAGCAGTCCAATGGGCTCATTGAGTTTGCGATCTGCACTGGTAGAATATCTATCAGATAGCAGAGGATTAAATATCGACACCAATAATATCCTGCTAACACATGGTGGGCAAATGGCCATTTATATAGCTGCCAAAATTTTACTCCGGCCCGGTTCAACTGTGCTGGTAGGTGAGCCCAATTTCTTTCTGGCCAATCTGATTTTTGAGCAATTCGGCGCAAAACTCGTAAAAGTTCCCATGGATGAAAATGGAATGAAAATAGACTTTATCGAACAATTCTGTAAGACTCAAAAACCTGATCTTTTATATATCATCCCACACCATCACCATCCAACAACAGTAACACTAAGTACTGACAGGAGAATAAAATTGATGGGCATAATCCGGAAATACCATTTCCCGGTGATTGAAGATGATTACGATTATGATTTTCATTATAATGGCAGTCCAATATTGCCATTAGCAAGCGGGAATCATGGTGGGAATATCATTTACATTGGTTCACTTACCAAATCACTCACTACTTCCGTCCGTTTAGGATACATGATTGCTCCCGGCAATTTTATTAACGAAGCGGTTTTAGTGAGAACCATCCTGGATTACAGAAACGATTACCTGTTCGAAGGAGCCCTCGCCGCTTTAATGCAAAACGGGGAAATGCGGAAGCATATAAAAAAATCAGTAAAATTGTATCGTGCCCGGAGGAACCATTTATGTGATCAACTACAAGAGCAACTGGGAAATGTGGTTTCGTTTGCAAAGCCAGCGGGAGGCCTTGCGGTTTGGACTAAATTCAATGAAGGTTTTTCCTTACCCGAAATTTCCAAACAGGTAGCAATTAATGGTATGTTCATGAATGATGGAAAATTCTATAGTTATGGAACACACCATTTGAATTCACTACGATTTGGGTTTGCAGGATTGAACGAAAAAGAAATAGATGAAACAGTGGCCATAATAAAGCATGTAACTGATAAAATGGGAAAATGAGAAAGTTCAGCAGCCATAATAACAATACAGCGCCGGAATTACCCCCTAAGATTGTCGTTTTCACACAGTATCGGATTCTGAAATGAATCCCATCTTTGTATGGCCAATAAAATTTGAAACGTTATGCAAACGCTACTCAAAACACGACATCTCTTTCAATCCATACTCCTAATCTCGATCATTATGTTTACAGCATCTAAATCTGACGGGCAACACGTCAAACCTTCCGAAAGCGGTTACGCACCTGTCAATGGTATCAAAGTTTATTATGAAGTGTATGGCGAAGGCAGGCCCATAGTTTTACTACATGGTGCTTATATGACAATTGATCTGAACTGGGGGCAATTAATCCCTGAACTGTCAAAATCCCGAAAAGTAATTGCTATTGAACTGCAGGGGCATGGACATACGGAATTTTCAGAGAGAAAATTATCACTGACTACTTTAGCAAGTGACGTGGAAGGCGTAATGGACCACCTGAAAATTGACAGTGCTGATATAGTAGGATATAGCTTTGGTGGCAAGGTGGCATACCAATTTGCCATACAAAGCCCAAAACGGTTAAGGAAATTAGTCATCATCTCTTCCACCTATAAAACGAGTGGCTGGCTCCCGGAAGTAACCAATGGGTTTAAACAAATGAAACCTGAATTTTTTACGAACACGCCTATGCACGCGGCATACGACGCAGTAGCGCCCGACAAAACAAAATGGACAAAGTTCCTGGAACAGATGATTGCTTCCGCTGGAACACCATTCGACCTGGGAGACGCCAATATCTCGAAAATTACCGCGCCAGTATTAATCATATCGGGCGACAATGACGGGCTAGATAAAACTGAGTTGATAAAAACATACCAATTACTGGGAGGTGGGGGTGCTGAAGGTTTGGCCGCTATGCCCAAATCACAACTGGCCATTGTTCCTGGACAAGGACATGTTAGCCTGATGAAAGAGACGGCAATAATCTCGACCTATCTGAATAATTTTTTAAAGTAATCAACACTCCTCTTCTCTCCCAAAAGGGAAAATCAGTAAGTTATTGCTGATTTTCCCTTTTTCATTCTTGCTACCAAAGCAACTATTCTGCTAATCCCGCAACTTTTCAGCTTGGTCCGAGTTGTGTATCACCGCAAATAAATCGAGGCAATCATCGTCAACTTTTAATAAAGAGAAGTCTTCGTCTGTTATCATTCTTGTTTCCGGAGGAGCAGAGAGGAATAGCAACAACCTGTTGAGGTTATTCATAATTGAATAGGGGATTTTAAGTAAGGCAGCAGGCATTTTATCTATCAAACCCCACCTGTCAATCCTGAGAATACCTGCCACTGCTTTCTTATTCACTTCGTAGTATTCTTTTACTCTTTCATTTCCGAATACGCCATAAATATCGAACTTATCGAAATATTGATGTACCAGGTGACCCAGTTCTTCGCCGGTATATTCTCTTACATGAAAGGGATTTCGAACAAGCGTGGTAAGCCTATTGGGTGTTGTAATAAGAATAACGCCATCCTTTTTCAGCACTCTTTTCATTTCCGAAAGCAACAATGCATCTTGCCGGATATGTTCTATTACCTGGAAACACACTATTGTATCAAAACTCCCGTCAGGAATTTCCTGAAGAAAAGGAAGTGTGCACTTTAAAAAACGAGTGTTTTTAAATGCAGGCTCCACAACCGGAACCTTCTTATCCAATCCAACATACACATTAGCGTCCGCAGCCAGAATAGAAGCACCATAAGCAGTACCACAGCCTATTTCCAATACATCCTTTCCTGACAACCACTTTTCCGGAACACTCTTATAGGCAAATAAATGTCTCTGAAAAATGTAATTATTGATATGTGAAGAATTGTTTGTTCTTTCTGCTGTCTGAATCAGGTTTATCATAACTTATTTTCTTTTGTGTTAAGAATGCTTACTTATTCTTATACACATAAATAAGTTCTGACCCTTACCAGAATAAAATAAAGAAGGAAAGTATTATTATTGGTCTGGTTTAGGACACCCCTTCTTTGGCCGTTTATGGAATGAATTGATAGTATAGGAAATTCCAAACTGAAATCCCATCCATGAAATAAAACTTATGCTTTTCTGTGAAGAATAGCTATCACCAAGTATTACAGGAGTATGCACAATCTTGTAGGCAGCAAAGTAATGTTGCTCGTCCAACATGGGCGCCGCAGGGATATCATTATAATAATACGTTTGAAAAAGTGCATTAATGGAGATACCAGCCTGTAAACTCCAATGATCATTAATGTGGCGTTCCAGGTTTAATCTGGCTTGCAGGAACTTTCCTTTTACCGTTACCTGATTGCTCTTGGAAGTATCATTGAGGTCCGAATACTTTTTTTGGTTAATACCGTATGTGGCGCTAACATTCAAATCATAGTGTTTATCTAATCCCACCTTAGATCCCAGTCCATATCTGAACAATTCAAACCCGTTGTTCCTGCTGACAGCGGCTACCAGGTAAAGATGCTGAAAGCCGCCATTAACCTCAACATTGAGCAATGAATTTTCATCAGCGTACCAACCCAGTGCGATATAAGGATAACCAGCGGAAGAATGGGCATAAAAAGGGTGAATAGGAATAGATGGAAGATTAACCTTTAATACCTCACCAGTTTGCTTTTTAACGGAGTCCACCAAGAAGCTATGGCGAGTGGCAATAGAACGAAGTGTATCTGATTCCCTGAGGTGTTCCTGTTTTAGACCTTTATCCAACCTGACCGCATTCATGCTGCCACTATCAACAATGATAACTGGCAATTGTACGCCAGCGGGGTTATAGGTTAAATGGCTTGTATATGGAAGATTAGATAAACTCAGATGATGTAATAAACAGGTTGTTTTCGCTGGTGAGTTCTTATGGCAAATGATTGCCCTTTTTTTGGGAACAGTACCATCTGTAATCACTATGTATTTGTCTACTTTTTTATATTCAATTCCGGTATGGTTTCGTAGTTGAATGAGGACCTGCTTAAGGGTATAGCGCCCGGCGTTCAACCGGATAATTTTTGTGGAGGGAAACTTACTGGTATTGATGGAAAAGTGCGCACCGGTTTGGGCATGCAGCAATTCAAACAGTTTATTAAACCGGATTTCGGAAGTACAGATCGTTACATATTCAGCTTCAGGGGACGAATGCTGTGCTTGCAGGGACCTGGCATAAAATACACCAAATGCCATCAATAGAATTTGGAACCATATTTTAGTCACTGTTCTTTTCATGTATGATTATTGAATCATTCGTTTGTTTGAAATGCACATGTAAAGTCTGTGCGATTATCACCATTATATCCTGAAGCGACTCATTTTGGAATTCGGCGGTCATCCTCATCGACTTAAGTGATTCATCAGCTATAACCATTTTTCTACCATATACGCTGGCTAGTTTAGCACATATGTCTTCCAGCCTGGTATCGTCAAAATAGAACTGATGAGTAGCATATGCCATTTCATTAATATCTATTTTCCGATATAGCGTTAACCTTCCGGAGGAAGGAAGATAGCAGCCCTTTTGATTAGCAGACACCAACAGCGTGTCATGGGGGGTAATCAGCAAAACCGCCCCATTGGTGACAGTTACAGATTGAAACTCCTTTTCCACAGAGACATGAAAGGTAGTTCCCAGTACTTTTATTTTAAAATACCTGGTTTCAATTTCGAAAGGTTTTCCATCTATTCCCTGAATACAGAACCAGGCCTGACCCTTTAAAATTGCCTTACGGGAATTATCATCAGCCCCGTATTGGAAACCAGACTGTTTATCCAGCACAACTATTGAATTGTCGGGCAGCGTATCCCTCAGAAAATTATTCCCAGCATCCAGCATAATGGAATATTCCCGTTGAGGCGTGTGATTTATTTTGAACAACAGTGCCCCTGCAGAAACCATTAAAATGACAGCGGCAGCCACCTTTAAGATTACTTTTAAGGTGAACTTCTTTTTATTGTTACCAGTTTTCTTTCCGGCAAGTTTTTCCCAGGCCTTATTGGTGGATTCCGGGCAAGAGGCATCACCACTGACCTGCTCCCACAATCTGACCGCATGTGCGTAAAACTCGCTGTGATCAATGGATTCCTCCTTCCATTCTTCCAATTGCATGGCCTCATCCGGAGTGGCTTCTCCCGAAAGAAACTTGGTGATTAATTCATATATCTCTTCTTCTGAAAAATCCATATCATTTCAATTAATTGCTGAAACAGGTAAAGGTATTGTACAGGAAAGTTATCCACAGTATATCTGATAATTTTAGCCGCAGGATACGCAAAGCCTTACCCATGTGCACTTCTACAGTCTTAACGGAAATATCCAGCTCAGCAGCGATTTGATTATATGTTTTTTGCTCAAACCTGCTTTTGGTAAATACCAGCCTGCATTGTTCCGGTAGCTGATCAATACAGTTCATTATTCTATTATAACTTTCTTTTGAAATCAGTTGATTTATGTTGATAACACCAGGTTCCCGGTAATCTGCGAGACGTTTTTCCTGTGTTCTTTGCTGCCGTTTGATATTAAGACAATGGTGATGCACCGCCGTATAAAGATATGCTCGAATACCTTGGTCCTTTATTAAGTGGATTCTCTTTTCCCATATTTTCAGGAACACAGCTTGCACCGCATCCCCTGCTTCTTCATTATTTTTAAGCATAGCATAGGCATACCTGTGCAATGCCTGGTAATAACTTTTAAAGCACATTTCAACTAATCGATCATCATTATGGTCGTTCAACATGAATATTTTCAACGTATTTTAGTTAGCTCCACTAATAGTAATACACCAAAAACTGGTTCTACCCTTATCTAGTCAGAAAAAAAAACTTAATACCCCAAAACGTGACCAGAATGCACCTTTGCCCATAAAAAAGGATTGCAGGGCGTGATCAAAGTCCGCAATCGTTCACCAATATTTTGGTCCCTATCAGTGGTGGGGCCATCTATTATTACAGTGCGGGGTGGTTGTATGTAACCGCTACAACACTTATCTTCCTGGCTGTTTTCATCTGTATTAAATTTATACCGGCAACCAGGCAGGCTCGCATGTCCTGTGCAGCATCCCCTTTCTGAGGCTGTGAGACAGCAGCACCGCTACTCCCTATATTTATGCCACTACCCAACAAACTATTCTGTGGCACAGATATCGCTTCCCCACGGTATTACCCGAAAGCCTGGCGCTGTATTCCCGATTATTTGATGTAGCTAAAAATCTGTCTTTTATGCAAAAAATTTTTCTTCTTTTCCTATGCTGTCTGCTCTTTTGTCTGAGTATTTCCTGTAAGCAGGAACATCCTGGCTGGACCAATGATTCCGGCCCTGTACCGGCTTCTGTGCTTGACCGTATCAAAGCGTTAGGCTTCAGTATTAAAGACCTGCAACGTATCGATAGTGGTTATCTGGTAGAGCGGGACATCCTGCTCTATGAACGTGATCTCGGACCGGCGGGCCCTGTACTCCGGATTGCGGAGACAGAGCAGTACAGAACAACACAATTGGTGACTGGTTTGCCACGTGTGTTGACGGTGCGTACTGTTGGCCTCAGTAGCGCTTTTGTGACAGCAGTACGCCAGGCGATAGATAATTACAATGCGCTGGGACTGGACCTGACTTTTAAATATGTGATAGCCACTTCAGCAGACATTACAGTGCAAGGCGCCTGTCTTAGTGCTGGTCAGCTGGGTTTTTCCGGATTCCCTGCTAACGGTAACCCATACCCTACCATCACCATCAATACCTGTTCATCCCAGTTAGGCAATAATGTGGATTTCATCAGGCATGTTGTGGAGCATGAGATGGGCCATACTATTGGCTTGCGGCATACCGACTGGAGCAACACCGGTTATAGTTGCGGCAGCGGCAGCAATGAAGGTGCCGGCACCGCAGGCGCCTTCCCTATTCCAGGTACGCCTACAGGCGCTGATGCAGGCTCTTTTATGCTGGCCTGCTACAGCCTGGGCACCATCGGCGATACCAGTGGCAGCTTTAACGCCAACGACCGGCTCGCACTGGAATACCTGTTCCGCGTTCCTTTGGCAACGCCTTGTTACTCACCACCGGTGGCTATTGCGAGAGACGCCAACAATATGAGTGTTTTTGCCATAGGCCCTGCCAATAACCTGATGCATAAATCATGGAATAATACCGGCAAATGGTCCAAATGGCAATTACTCGGTCCCATTTCATCTATCCCCGCGGCGGTATCAAGGGCTGCAGGCTTCATGGATGTTTTTGCGAAAGGGCCTTCCAATAACCTGATACATATTTCGTGGACACTCTTCAAGGGATGGTCTGCCTGGGAAGACCTGGGCGGTAATATTGCCGACGCACCGGTTGTAAACTCCAGGACGCCTGGTGTGATCAGTGTTTTTGCCAGAAGCGCTGGCAATACCCTCGTTACAAGAACCTGGACCAGTGGCAGTGGTTGGTCTGCCTGGGAAGACCTGGGTGGTAATATCACCTCGCAGCCGGCGGTAGCCTCAAGAGATGCGAACAATGTGCATGTATTTGCCCAAACGACCAACAACAATCTGACACAGATAACCTGGTCTGCCACCGGAGGATGGTCGGCATGGAACAACCTTGGAGGTAGTATTGCAGGCTCTCCGGCTGTCAGGTCCAGAACACCGCAGTTGTTAAACATCTTTGCCCGCAGTGTCACCAACAGCCTGGTTACCCTGAATTGGACGGAAGGTACCGGATGGAGCGCGTGGAGTGACCTGGGAGGTTCGCTTTCCTCCGATCCCGTTGTAGTGGCGAGGGACGCAAACAATCTGCAGGTCTTTGCCAGAAACGGCAGTATCCTGATCAACTTCAACTGGACAAGCACAACAGGATGGTCGTCTTCCATCAATCTCGGTGGTCCTATCAATGCTACCCCCGCGGCCATCTCTCGTGCTCCTAACTTTATCGATGTATTTGCCGCCAACGGCACGGTGATGACGACTATTTTCTGGATAAGTGGCAGTGGATGGTCTGCCTGGGGAAATATTTAAACCGGGAACGATAGCAGGGGCGTTGTTGTCTTTCACAGGGTTGCCTGAAATTAGTATTGGGGGTGAACCAAATAAAAAAGTGGCGAACTGACAGGTAACGCCTGCCAGTTCGCCACTCCATATTTAGTCATTATTGGCCCGCTGGGTTTTCCCAGTATGAAGAAGCATCCACCGGGTCGAGATAAGTGCCGTCGAAACCGGCATCAAGTATTTTTTGCGTATAGGAGTCAGCGTTACCATAGATATACGCTTTCCATTCAGGCATCCAGTAGCGAACGTAATAGTTACCTTCCCATTTTGGGTCCAGTTCGGCCATCCAGGCCGGATGATTTTTATTCCACTCAGGCTTCCAGTACCAGCGGTATTCTTCTGCCTGTCCCATGCTCATATACGCCAGCACTATGCGTTTGCCGCCATTCTTTTTCACCTTGAGCGCATTGATCTGGGCCGGTGTCCAGGTAATTGTTTTATCCGGCTGGAAAGCATCGATAACCAGTACATCATAGTTGGTCGCCTTCAACTTGTTGAGATACTGATCATCAGGGGAGATCAGGTAAAGGAAATTTTTGGCGTCTGCCAGTGTGTTGATGTTGTTGGCATTTTCATGATTGGGCGCACCGGTCGGAATGGTTTGCAGCTGACGGCTGGCGGTAGCAAAAGAGATGAACCCGTTGGCTTCGTTCTTTTGGTAAGAAGCGGCAATCAATGGCGCCTGGTCGCAATAATCGGTGACAAGCACGGCAAGGTGGCTGGCAGTGGCGCGTTTGCCAAATCGTACCCATTCTTTGGTAACGGCGGCGGGCGTAGCGGCATTGTCGTTATTTTCATAGCCGTAATACAATTCCTCTCTGCCAATACCATTGAGCGCATTCAGGTATTCAGTGACCAAAGGCCCTGAAGTGTCGCCATCGGCGGTCAGCAGTTCTGTGCTGTTTTGCGCCACCACGATAAACCCGGGTTTGCGTGTCCGTGCCCAGCTGCTGATATCCTGAATGAAGTTGCGTAATTCCTGCCCATAATTGATCTGCTCCGTGCTGGCTTTAAGAGATGTTTCACTGGCAGGTTTGTTGTTGTTGTCTGATTGTTCCTTTTTACTACAAGATGAAAAGCTTAAGAGGCCCATCATGGCAAAGGTGAGGATACTACAAAATAAACGCATGGTGTAAGGGTTTTTAGGTTTTCCGGATATATAACGATGAAAACATAAAAAACCCTCTGTCACGTATCAACAATTTTTTTCACACGACAACAATACGCCGCATTCCTCCCGAAGGAGGAACACGGCGCGTACTTCCGCATACATACTACATCTATCACGGCCAGATAACCCCTTCCTGGTCGTCACTAATCCAGGGTTTGCCATGGCAGCTGGTGCCTTCATGAGCCGCCAGACAAGCGCGTATCCATTCAGCGCCTTCGGCATGACTTTTTACTTTCCTGGATGAACAATACGTGGTTTCCGTATTGTCCTCATACAATTGATAAGCAGGATAACCACCTTTGCCTTTTGCAGTTTCTGCTACCGCACGAGAGGCAGTGTAAGCGATATTACTAAAGCGTACATTGTTCAGGAGACAGGCCACTGTCACGTAACCATTGCCCTGACTAAGACGCCACTCATTGGGAGTATTACTGTGAAGGGTCCAGTTGTTGGCGCCACTGTGATAGGTAAGGTTTGCTGCTGCAAAGCCTCCGTTTGTGGTCACCGCTATCTGGAAAGTATGATCGGTGTTGATGATCAAATCAGCCTCCCGTACCCAGTCGGGGGGAAGGGTAAATGCATCAGGGATATCGATCATCCAGTCTTGTGTGGATTGAGATCTGTTAGCCCATCTCATGGTGAAGTTTGCCATAATTAATTGGGATTAAAGGGTTAAAAAATATCAGGCCCATTTGATGGTGAATAACTCCGCCAAATTTTTTGGCCTGGTTTCTTTACCTCCAGCGGGTTTGGTATTGGAGGTGTTACCGGTGTTGATAATAGTGGCCGATCCTTCTTTACCGGTCAGGATTGGCTTATCTGTGGAGAATGACAACTGATGGTCATGTTTGAGGAATTCATCTTCTTCCAGGGTTCCCACGTTATCGCCTTTGATAGTACCGCCAAGGGGTTTACGCTGACCGGCATCCGGATCGGTGCCCGCACCATGGTCCCAGGCTCTGCTGAAATATCCCCGCATGTCCGGTAACAAGGACCGCTTGTTGGGGCCGGTGCCAAACCGGCTGTTAATGACGCTGTTCAGCCGGGAAAAATCAAGGCCCAGTTCCGCCGCCGGATTACAGAGCGATAATTCTTCTGCCGGGGGATTCTCGGTAGCGATATATTGTCTTCGCTCCCCGATAATTCCCTGCACCGTGCAGGGAAGATTGTCCAGCGCCACCGCTCCGACATTGGCACACATGCTGTAAACAGCAATCCTGGCAAAAGGCGTGGCACAACCCACCGTTAACAATACGGCGGTGGACTTGGGATTGACGACCAGTTGTACCACCATCTCCGTCAGACCACTGCCTTTACGGGCAATTGTGCAGGCATCTATTCCATCTGTCAGCGAAAGGGTAACTTCCGCTCCTGCAGGAATATTCAGTATAGCCTTTGCCGTTACCTGCCTGCCAGCGAGCACGGATTGCCAGCGAGGGAATTCATGGAGAGCCTGGGCAAAACGCATTGGGCTGTTATCTTCGCTTTTCGTAATGATGCAGGTGTTATTGACCGAGTCAAAGCCGATCTTGCCATTCCTTCCGGGGTCAAGATATATCCAGCCGTCAGGGGAATTATAAGTGATATCATTCCCTATTATGACTTTATTGCTGTAATACCTGAAATCGTAGTTATAGACAAGGTTTCTTTGTTGCATGGCCAGTAACAGGGACTGCATCGTAACAGTACCACATACAGTTTCCATAGTGCTTCATTTGGCCGGGGAACAGGCCCCGGCATTGGGATTTACAAAACAGGATCGATAAACGAAATAAGGGCTTCAGTGGCTCTCGTACCGTCGGTAGACAGGAACTTACCAGAGCTGCTGTCATATGCTACGGACAACGTATTGACCCCATCGCCGTATTTGAGCTGGGTCATGGGAGATGTCACCAGCGTTACAACGGTGTTGCTGATCACCTGTGACTGAAGCCAGATATAAACCGTGGTAAAGGGAGTCATAGTGGCTTTACTGGACAGCAGTACAGGGACTGCTGACAGCGCATTGCCGATAATATCTGTTCCATTGACAGTAGCATCTTGGTACAAGCCTACTGTCATATATGGTTGGGGATCATATTTATTCAACAGGCAATATGCATCCGGCGAGCCGCCACTAACTGGTCCTTTGATATTAGAGGAAGGCTCCAGTGTATATAGCTTGTTCCTGGCAGCGCCTACCGGTGTGGCGGACAATTGTTCCAGCTCTGCGCCATTCTCTACTCTGGCAGTAGAAGCATAGATACCATATTCCTCTCCCCATCCAAGCTTATTGGAACGCATGGGTTTAAATACCTGCCAGGCAACATTAGGACTGGAGCCTCCGGTGGGTTTCGCGACTACCACATTGCTACCTGTGGCGTACAGGATATCCAGCTGTGACTGGTTAAACTGTACTTGTAAACTATATTCGGGCATCTTATTAAAGTTTTAAAGTATTACCTACTCTTTTCAGGCTTTTCGGTATCCGCCTGCTGATGGTCAATCCGGAGCTCCATTGACTTGCTGTTTCAAAGCTAAACAGCAGTATAAAAAATTCCTATTTCAACATATTTCAGTCGACATACCAGAACAGGTTCATCCTTAAAAAAGGAGGTAATGTTATCGAAGGCAATGCACACGCTGCATCACCATCATCTGTTGTTTTTCCGCCATTTGCTGTGACAAGGCCAGGTATTTACGGGCAATAGCATATGCCTGTTTACCAGCACCTGCCAGCGACAGTAACCGATAGGTTTCAGTGATATATTGTTGTCCATCCGAACTGTTAACAAAGCGCAGACAATCCTGTACCCGGCTTTCCGCAGTAACATAATGCCGGAAAACTATCTCCATGGCAGCAATAGCCGCATCCCAATCGTTGCGCACCGAACCGGCACCGACAACAGTCGCCGGTTCATCCCGCCTCCGGACATCCTGGCTGGCCGGGTCATACAGCGCCAATGCTTTCTCCAACACGGCAGCAGCTTCTGTAAACCGGCCGTCGTTGAACAATTGCAGCCCCAGGAAGACAGAAGAAACGATGGCATATTTTATATCCTGCAGGGCCAATGCCTGCTGACATAACCGCTGTGCCACCATGGCCGCCATTTTCCAGTCACCACGCATGGCATAGTAACTGGTATAAATAAACATGCCGGGAAGCAGTTGCTCCTGCGCCGGTAACTGTTCATACAACCGGTACATGATATCGAGTTGTTCCCCTACCGTAGTAGCACCATATCCATCCACGATCACCAGATTGGAAAGCAGGTATTGCCTGATGGCCAGTTCGGTAATATGATCGGCAGGCAGTTCCCGCAGCCATTTCAGCGCCTGTTCACAAAGCGGTATACATTCCCGGTTGGCCGAGGTACTGATCAGTTGCTGAATACCGGTCAACAGCCATTCAATAGCTGCTGCCACATTTCCCGCGCCATACAGGTGTTGTGCGAGGGTATTCACGGCCAGCACATCCGGCTGCCCATCAGGATCTATCACTGCAATCAGTTCTTCCGCTATGCGGGCGTGTGCCTGTTCCCGTACCGGCGCCGGCTGACTGTCATACGCCACTTCACAGAAAAGCATATGCCGGAACACATACCACAACCCCTTCTCTGTCCGTAACGGTACAATGATATCTGCTGCTGTCAGCATCTGCAAGTCATTCCATACACTACAGACTTCTTTCATGGCTACTTTCATCAACAGCCGGGAAGAGAATTCCCTTCCTATGGTAGCAGCCAGCTGCGCTGTTTCTCTGGCGCTACCAGTCTGGTCCAGTTTCGCATGCAACAATTCCTTCAGCGTCAATGGCACACCGGGCTGCCGGCCATCGTCCATGAGGTGATAAGTATCCCGTACCGCTACCAGCCATCCTTCCGCCAGTAACAGCTGCAACAGCTCTTCTATAAAAAACGGTACACCGTCTGTATGCCGCATCACATAATGCAGCGAGGCGGGCGCTATTTTTTTTCCATATCCCAACTGTTCTTCTATCATTCTTCTTACTGCGCAGATATCCAGCGGCCCCAATTGCAGCCGGGTAAATGACGTAGCATCCCACCCGGGCATAAATTCCGTTCTGGCTGAAAGCAGGAACATACCTCCTTCTTCCTCTTTTTCAGCAATCATACCCGCCAGAAACTCCCTGCTGCTGGGGTCCATCCATTGCAAGTCTTCCAGGAGCAATACATATTTTTTCTTCCGGGAGATGTTTCCCATACATTTCCTTAACGCCTGAAAGAGGATCTTTTTTTGATCAGCCGGCCCCGCCTGCAATGCCGGATATTTATCCGTAAATGGAAATCCGAAACAAGACAGCATTACCGGCAAAGTGACTGTCAGGTCACATCCGGCCACAGATAATAGTCGCTCCAACAGTGGGACCACCCACGCCCCCGCATGCTGATACAATCCATAATACTGCCGGATGATTTCAATAAAAGGAAACAACGCGATATGCCGATGCTCCGGCAAACAGCGGCGTTCAATCAGGGTGACTGCCGTCATCTTTTTCCTGGCTTCCAGCAGCAACCTCGATTTGCCGATACCGGCATCGCCGGTTACCAGTATCACCTTCCTCCTGCCGGCAGCCACCTGCTCAAAATGCCGGATAATCGTATCCAACGCGGCGGTCCGCCCATGCATGGAACGATTGGCAGCAGCAGAGTATAGTTGCGAAAACGCTTCCGCGCGGCGCTCTTTCAATACGTAGAATGTTTCCTGTACCGGCAAACACTCCTCATCCGTCATACCATGGTTCTTCTCCAGCTCCGCAAATGTTCCGATCAGTGCAGCGGTAGTATCGGTAACGAGTATACGATCAGCCGGCGTATAGTGCAGCAACTTAAATCCGGTATTGGCAGTGATGCCTTCCGGTACTCTGTTCCTCCGTGAAATAATAGTACCGGTATGCATCGTCTGCCTGGTTTCCAGCATCACTTTTTTCTGTTCATACAACGTTATGCTGTACTGCTGCATGTCCTCTAATACTTCCAGTGCTGTCCGGCAGGCCATGCGCGCATCATTATCCGTCGCCTGTGGATAACCGAAATAAATCAGCAGGTGATCTGCCATCATACCCTTTACAAAACCACCGAAGCGGGTAGCGATAGCAGCACAGGCACTCAGCTGCCGGTGTTGTAATTCTTCCAGCAACTCCTCTTCCGGATGGCTACCCCGACAGCCCAGCACATCCAGCTTTATGGACAGCACCGTTATCAATCGTTTTTCCCGTTTATCGTAGTTCCATGCCAGCATATTGTCCATCGTTCCCGTGTTGGAGGGTCTCAACAAAGCATCAACAGGCGCCACCAGCGGCAGGTCCATGAAGTCCATGGCTGCCAGCTCCTGCAGTAACAGATGTGCATCCCCAGCCCTGTTGACTGCCTTTTTTTCCAATACCCTTTGCAACAAAGCGGTCAATGGATGCCCTGCTATAAAATCCGGCAGCGGAACAGGGTCCGGGCTTAACTGCCCTTCATACACAGCGGCTGTGGTGATACCCCTGAAAACCGGCGTACCGGTGATGCATTCTGTCAGCAATAACCCCCAGGCATAGATATCTGATCGTGTGGAAGGCGGTTCTCCCCGCAATTGTTCCGGCGCACAATAGGCAGGAGTACCAGCGGCATTATCTACCGGAAAACTATCTCCCGTAAAAGCACCAATACCAAAATCAAGTACTTTGGCATAAGGTCTTGCCCCGGGTTGTGTGATCATAATATTCTCAGGCTTCAGGTCGCGGTGCACAATGCTCATGCTATGCGCACAGGCAAGCGCGTCCAATACCTGCCCCATCAGTTCTACCGCCAACGGCAGGTTGATAGCACCTTCCTGTTGAAGGAACTGTTTCAGCGTAATACCGGCGATATATTCGAATACAACAAAAGGCATGTTGTCACCGGTATAACCGGTATCCAGCAATTTAACAATGTAAGGGTGGTTGATTTCTGCGCAGATCCGTACCTCCCGTTCAAACCTCTCCTGCAGCTGCTTTTCCGACAACAAATTCCCTTTTATCAGTTTGATCGCCACATACTGGCGGGTAGCTTTTTGGACAGCCTTATACACACTACTGTGCGCACCATCGCACAACAATTCCACGATGTGGTAATATTCCATGAAGGGAAACTGATCATGCATTGAGGGTTCTTCCATAAGGAATGCTTTGCTGTTCTCAGGCATCCTTCATCAGGGCAGGATACTGCCCTGCTCCTCAGACCCCTTGCTGATACTGAAGAAAGGATGCCCTAAACGGACTTCTCCCATACGTCTTTCCACAACATTGGCAAACATTTGTCCGAAGGACAGTTGTTCGTATAGCTGTTTCCGTAAGCGAAAAATCTGCAGGTTGATAAAATATACATCTATGTCTTTTTGCATCTCTTTGGAGATGTCTCTTATGAGCTCATCGAGGGAAATCCAACCCTGTTCTTCCGGACTTTGTCCTACAATATGGTCTGCCAGCCGCTTCCGCGCCAGCACCAGCAACAGGTAATTATGCGCGCGGCTGCCCAGATCAATGAGTTGATCGTCTGATACCCGCAACTGTAACCGGATATGTTCTTCATTACTGCTCAATGTGAAAAGGAAAACAGTGTTGTTCACCAGGTGCTGATGATCGATCGTTTCCTCCAGGTAACCGTTGGCTATGAACAGCCATTCTTCGTTCTGAAAAAAAACACTGCAGCCATCCGACAAATGGGTGATATGGCCATTCATTTCATACACCCATCCATGATGAGGCGAACAAAATATCCGTGCATCCGTTCCGGTTGGCAACGGCATAACCTTTTCTTTTGAATGCACCGACTTCAGATAGGGTGCGGGAGGTTTCAGATCGATGATATTCCAGCAGGTACTTTCCGTGTTGCCAAACCGTATCTGGTGCTTTTTACTCAGCTTGCGGATAGATTGGCACAACAGTTCATTATCGATCAATGTGCCGTTCCGGCTGTGGTCACGCAGGAACCAACCTTCCCGGTTCCAGAAAATAGTAGCATGGGATTGAGATACATCCTGCTGCGGAATAGTAGTGTGAACGATGGACGCATTTCGTCCGAAGGCATAATAGGGTGTTAATACAATCAGTTCTTTTGTTACAACATTGATCATACTTGCCATGGATAGTCAGTTTCAATTTAAATATCGACAGTGATATGGCGGTATGCTGATCAGATAGAGATGACAGGGATTTCGGTCAGAAGCGGATATATAATCGCACATAGGTAATCAATTATACCTGTCATGCTAAAATAAGCTATTTTTTTTCAAAAAAAGAAAGCCATATAGCATGACTATACGACTTTCTTTGTATCTAATAAAAAGACTGGCACGGCAATAAAAATGTCAGTGGTGATTCAGTTCATTGTATTTTTCCAGTTCCACGATAAACGCTGTACCTTTTCCCTCTTCACTTTCAAACCATATCCGGCCTCCGTGGGCATCTACAATTTGTTTGGAGATCGCCAGCCCGAAGCCAAAAGATTCTTCGCCCATAGTGCCCCGGCGTTTTACATCCTGCGAGAGATTAAAAATACTTCCCTTCAGCGGATCGGGTATACCGATGCCATTGTCCCGTACTGTGATGCGGACAACAGCATCTGCTATTTGCATGGATACCTCCACAGTACCGCCTACAGGACTGAATTTAACAGCATTGGTAATAAGATTGGAGAATACGCGCCATATCTTTTCGCGGCTAGCCCAGATCGTGGCATGAAAGAGATGAACAATGATCTGTTGTTGTTTTTCGCTTGCTTTTGTTTTTACCAGATCGACACAATAGCGCAGGGCCACATCCACCTCTACCTGCTCTTTCCTGATATCTCCCCGTATATTCATGTACAGCAGATTACTGATCAGCTCCAGTGCCATATGGCCGGATTGCTGGATAAGGTGCAGCGCTTCATTATTCTGTTCATCCGTAACGTTGCCATAGTTCTGCAGAAAGTCGGCCATGGAAATCATATTGCCTACGGGGTTACGGAGGTCATGCGCCACTATTTTGAGCATGCGGGTATTATCCTGCTGACTGTGTTCCAATGCCCGCAGGCCTTTTTCCAGATGTTCGTTTTGCCGCGTGATCACCCTGTTAAGGCTTTCCAGCTTGGCGGCCTGCTTTTTGGAACGCTTCGAGTATTGCCATATAAGAAGGCCGATGATGATCACCATCAGTGTAAGGAGCAACATGACACTGAGGTAGATGTTCTTGATTTCGTTCTGTTTTTTCAACAGATCTAATTCCATCTCACCGGACAGATAATTAAACTGGGTATTGACATCCAACGCCTGAAAAGGATCATCCAGGGATGCCAGTGAATCTTTCATCCGTTGATAGCTTTTCAGGAATGCCAGCGCTTCCTTCTTTTTCCCGGTAGCCTCGCTAAACTCCGATTGCAATTCCCGCCATGACAGCTCTGCCGCATTAACAGGCACAGAATCGAGGGCAGCTCTCATTTTCAGCAACCCTTGCTGCGCTTCTGGAAATCTTTTTTGTTCCAGTTGCAGTTGAATCAGTTTGCCCATCGTTAACAGTGCATCCCTGAACTCCGTACCTTGCAAAAGATTGATCCGGACACTTTCATTCAACAGTTTTTCTGCAGCAACCGTATCGCCGGTCCGCAATAACAAGCTTCCTTTATTCCCCAAAATCACCGCTTCCGCAGCCATTGTATACATAACCTGGTTGGGCAACTTCATAAAAGGGGCTTTGTATTGCTCTATATAACGCATGGCGCTGTCGTAGTAATACATGGCACTGTCTTTTTGGTCCTGGTGATCAAAACACAACCCGATATTATCCAGCTGCCCCTGTTGATAACAAAACCGATAAAACGGCTTCGCATTACAGGCTGACAGCTCCGCAAACATTTCCCTGAAATAGGGAATGGCGAGGTTATATTTCCGCTGCCGGTAATATACCATCGCCAGTCTCAGGCTATATTCCCCCATAGTGCAGGTATCACCGTTCCGCTGGATAAACGTCCTGCCTTCATAATACAACGACACGGCGTTGTCCAGCTTTCCTTCATCCCGGTATATATCCCCGATGTACATCAATGCCCGGCCATATTCTACTGCATATCCCGGCCTGTCGGTTTTTCCCGATAACACCTGCAATATACTGTCCGCATATACTCTTGTATGAAAGCGGTCATTTTGACTGAGCCAGTAGTAATCCAGTTTATAACGATATTTCCACACCAGGTCCATTGGGCCCGGCTTGGGAAAGCCAGCATAAACAGCATCCAATATGCGGAAAGCCTCCGGCTTTTGTCCGGGGCCAAGTTGGTCTATCTTTTGAAAAACCGGCTCAAAAAACGCGGGATGATCTTCGTTATCACGATTCGATTGGTTGCAGGCCACTGGCAAACTACATAACAATGGGATCAACCAACACCATATCTTTTCATAAAATCGCTGATCACGGAACACAGGGAAAAAACGCATTCAACATTATTATTATACTAAAAAACAGTGTTCACCTCTCTAATTCGTCATGAACCAGGGTAACAAAGCATCTGTAAGTCTTCCGAACATTCTCTACCAAATATAACGATCAGGAAAGACATTCACAATAGGCACGACATTATGCATAAAAACCATACTGACAGCGTATTTCAGCATAAAAAAAACCGCACGAAGCGGTTTCTCAGAAAAATATTTTTACTATAAATGATGTATTTATTCTTGCTGTGTCTGCTTCAACTTTTGCGTAACAACGGTTGCGTACTGCAGCGGAAAGAACCTCCCAGGCTTCGGGTGATTTGGAAATCCACATATTCCACCTTCACACCACGGCTGGCTATCTGATCACCGATATGCCGGAACACCGGATCAGTCACATATACCTCCGGGCTAAGCGGCAGTCCGTTCGTGGCCAGGTTGGTGGTTTCTTTGTATGTTACATCGATACGGTCCCAGGAGCGCAGCTTTTCGGGGATACCATCTTTGAAAGCAGCTTCACATACCACCATCAATCCATCTTTGATGAGACCGAGGGCACAGTCCAGGTGCAGGATATCCGGTTGCAGCGGTACTATCTCCAACGTATATCCGTAGGGCTGCAGCAGTTTTTCGAGCCACCGGGCGCCCAGCGCATTGGAGGCGAGGCCGGAGCTGCCAACGAAAATATGTTTGTCCAGCACCAGTACATCACCACCTTCAATAAAGGGGCCAGGGCCAAGGGTCACATCATTTGCTGCTGCCACTTCCGCGCGCGGTGCGGCCACATAGGTGCATGTTTCGGGGTACACCCGTTCCAGCATAATGTCCCGTACCGGCAGCACTTCCATGCGGCGATGCAACAAACGCATCGATCCTTCTATCACCAGGTTACCGACAGTAAAGAAAGGATCACGGGAGAAAAAATTAGCGTAGCCGTCATCACCGCCGGCTTTTTTTTCTGCTGCGGTAAGGCGCCGGGGGCGTAACACTTCCACACCGTGTTCCAGGAGCACGGTTTTAAAGGCATCTCGTTCTTTTATCCATGCCTGTTGTTTTTCCGGATAGGCGTCACCGTAGTCCATGCCTGTTTTGGTGTGCAGGTCGGTGCGTGCTTCAGGGGTCAGGAATTTCAGGTCTTCTTCCCGCTGGACCTTGGGCATGCCAAATTCCGATTCAGCCAGGACAACGGTGCGCAGCGGCGCAAATTCACTTTCAACAAAGATCATAAGACGACAGCTTTTAAAGTGGGTAAACAATGAAGCGACCGCCGCAAAAACTATTCCGTGCTACATCTCGGGGTGTTGTTCTTTCAACGTCCAGTGCTGTAATGCGGTGTTGTTCACCGGAGCCAGTACCACCGGGGCGTTCACAGTCCCTTTGTCATCGGCTGGCGTCAGATAAAGTGTTGTTCCTTTCAGCTTCACCAGATATTGGTCTTTGCCTGCAGGAATAAACTCATATTCCTGGTTGTCATTGCCGGTCACCAATGGCTGCTCCTCCAGTGTTGCTCCGGCTGCTGCCGTGGTTTGCGGCTGTAGTGTTTTGCCGGAGTACAGGTTCACCAGCTGATAGGTGTTATCTGCCACATGTTTGAAATCCCAGGTCACACATTTCCAGTTGACCGGTGAATAAGCCACGATAGGCGTACCGTTGCGGGTATCAGCATCTTTGATGCGCAACAGGATACCCGTCTGAACATTACGGATAGCATAAGTACCGGAAATTTGCTGTGCAGCAACAGTTATGGTGACGATGGTCATCCATAGGAAAAGTAAAATTGGTTTCATGAGGTCCGACAGTTTATTAACAATAAGTTCGGAAGGTCTGATAGATTCATCAAATAAAATCTATGACTGGCAAAACAATCGAATGTTGCATGGAACCGCACCCAGCCATCACAATATTTTTTTTAACATTCGTGCAACATTTCCTACCCGTTAATCCTTATTTATTCATCTCACCTCTTGAAAAAAAATCACCCCAAAAGAAATCGTAATTCATCGTGTTTGGTATTGATGATTGCTGAGACTGGCAGAAACCCGCTTTTCACCGAAGGTTGTCGTATGACAACACTTCACCCATACTATTTTCTATCACATTTTAAAATGTATCAACATGAGCGCCTTGTTTAAAAAAATGCCGGCAGCGGTAAAGCCTGTCGGAACACCCCCAAAATTTATTCGTGCCGGCATCGCGATGATGGTCATCACATTTATGTTATCGGTAACCAGCTGTCATAAGAATGATCCCTTTCACGCCTGCGACCAGTGTGACTGTCTGGGCAAAACTTATAAACAAACCAACCTGGTGGCTGATACTGCCGGTTATGATGCAGGACGTATCGATCCGCATCTGGTGAATGCGTGGGGCATTGCCGTAGGGCCCACAGGCGCCTTCTGGATCTCCTCCAATGGCGACGGCTCCAGCGTTATCTACGATAAAAACGGTGCTACGCTGAGACCACCGGTAATTATCCCTTCACCAGGAGGTAAAGACCCCGGCAGCCCTACCGGCCAGGTATTCAATAACACGACCAGCTTCAAGGGCGCCCGCTTTATTTTTGCCACTGAAAACGGCACTATTGTATCCTGGACATCCGGCGATACTGCTGTGATACAAGCCAACCGCTCCTCTTTCAATGCTGTTTACAAAGGCATTGCACTGGCCAGCGACAGTGGCAAAAACTACATTTATGCGACCAATTTCCATAATGGCACCATCGATGTATTTGACTCCGCCTTCCATTACGTTTCTACCAAACCATTCGTTGATCCGGCTATCCCGACAGGCTTTGCGCCGTTCAATATCCGGAACATAGAAGGCGTGCTTTTCGTTACCTACGCCAAACAAAAACCCGACAAACATGATGATCAGGCTGGCCCTGGCAATGGATATGTGGACATCTACAGACCTAATGGTAAACTTATCAGGAGGTTTGTCTCACAAGGTACGCTCAATTCACCATGGGGCATCACACAAGGCTGCTCCGGCATGGAAGATGGCGTGATCCTCATCGGCAATTTTGGCGACGGGCATATCAACGCTTATAGCGAAAAAGGACTTTACCTCGGACAGTTGCAGAAAGGTACTGGTCCGGTTATCATAGAAGGCTTGTGGGCACTGGAAAGCAACGTGCCTTCAGCACCAGGTCAGCTGTTCTTTACTGCAGGTCCTGATGATGAGTCTCATGGTTTGTTTGGTTATCTCCGGAAAAACTAACATCCACTTATATCAGCACAGCGACGAGCAACTGCAACGTCAGCAAAAAAGCCGGGCGTATTTCTACGCCCGGCTACGTCTATGAAGAACATAATTTTAAAGCGACGATTTCAGGCAGGCAATGATGACCATCGTCACCGTAGCAATAGCGGATAGGGTACGAATAGTATTCAGCCGGTTCCAGGGCCGTTCAAAACGGGCACGATGTGCAGCCAGCGCTGCACTGTCGTCCTGCAACGATATCTTGTCCAGCGCATTGTTTAACGGCACATTGCCTACTGCTGTAACCCCGAAAACACCTACTATGTAAGTGAGGGTAGCTGCCAGCAACCACCCACCCGCTGGCGGCATTCCCTCGCGGAACATGAACCAGGTACTGAGCGGAAGCAAAAACACCGGCCCCATAAAGCCAACAAAAAATACCGGGTTGAGAATAGCCCGGTTGATAGACTGCATGGCTGCCAGATAAGCGGCATCAGACAAGCGGCCCAAGCCAGGATTGACAGAGCAGGAGTAGGCGTAAAATAAGCCTCCCATCAGCGCAGCCGTAACGGCCGTTATCAGCATTAGAAAGAATAGCATAGTAACAGATCAGGTTGTACCTAAAGATAGGTAACCTATAAAAACAACAACGGAATTTTTCCAATAGAAGGAAAAATTCCGCTGTTTGTTATCATGACATAGTAACGGAGAGGTTACCAGCCGGGTGTTTGTTTGTAGAGGCCGTTGGTACGGGCAATTTCATCCGGACTGATAGGCCATGCCATATGTTTGGCCGGATTAAAATTACGCGCAGGCCATACTACCTTGATGGTATAGGGAGAAGCAGGGTCCTGACGGTTAGCATGGATACGGCCATGCAGCGGTGCATTGATCTTGTCATAATCACCCCATCTTTTCAGGTCATGGAAGCGGTCTGTCCATTCACAGGCCAGTTCCACGCGGCGCTCATGTTTCAGATCAGCGATAGTAGGATTAGCCACCGGTGTGAGGCCAACACGGGCCCGTACTTCGTTAAGCGGCGCGGCAGCTTCACCATTGCGGCCCAGCTGTATCAGCGCTTCCGCTTTAAACAGCAATATTTCCGCATAACGCATCAGCGGCAGATTGAGCGCCGTGGTAGGATAATCCGGGTTAGAGCTGGCGAAGGTATTGCTGGCCATATCACCGTTGGAACCGTAGCTGTATGGCTCCATGTATTTATTGATCTGGAAACCGGACAGGCTGTTGGTAGAATAATATTGCCTGGCCTGACCGATATAAACGAACGGATCACCGAACTTCAGAATCGTTACTTCCCTGCGCGGGTCATTGGCTTCATATTCTTCGTACAGCTCTTCTGTAGGCTGGAAGTAGCCCCATCCGTTGTATTTGGTCCAGCCTTTATTTTCCAGTATTACACCGGGAAACTCAGATCCACCCTGGATGCTGGAGTTAACAGACCAGATATACTCAGAAGACCAGTTGTTGGCCACACGGAAAACAGCCTGATAGTTTTCGCGGCTGTTGGCTTGTCCGCTGATCAATGCGCGGTGGCCTTCATCACGGATTTTATCGCATAAAGCCGGCACCAGCTGCCATTTGTTTTTGTCAAACTGTGCCCAGTAAGCATATACTTTCACCATATAACCCCACGCCGCAGCTCTGTGAGCACGGCCCTTATCGCCATCTTTATAGCTTTCGAACAGTGGCAGCATGTCAGCGGCTTTTTGCAGGTCGCTGATGATCTGTGCATAGTTGTCTGTTACAGAAGCTAACTGCGGCGGTATACGTTTGCCAAATTCCGGATTTTCAGGCCCGTCAAACGGAACACCCTGGTCTTTATGGCCATACATGTAGGCTACCCAGAAATGCGCGAAACCACGCATAAAATAAGCTTCTCCGAGGGATTTTTTACGCACCTCTTCAGATACGTTAACGGCCTTCGGGATATTTTCAATCGCCTGATTAGCCCTGTTGATCATATTGTAAAGCTTCTCCCAGCCATTGGTCAGGTAACCTTCACGACCACTGGGGATGAAGTTTTTGATGTTTTCACCATCTGCCTTGGTACGGCCTACGATCAGGTCATCACTGGCATCCTGCACCCAGAACAGGTCACGGCCCCAGGTATATTCATCTTTCATGTCCACATACATGGCGGCAGTGGCTTTACGCAGGTCGTTATCACTCTGCCAGAAAAAAGCGGTGGAAGGCGCGCCATTGGGTTTAGTGTCCACCCATTTTTCGGAGCACGAGCTCCAACCGGCCATCATCGCCATCAGTGCGGGTATATAGATATATTTCTTTTTCATGATTGTCAGTTTGATCAGAATTTAACATTAAGGCCCAGGGAATAGGTGCGGGAAACAGGGAACTGTCCACCATCGAGACCAATACCACCCACTTCAGGGTCCATACCGGTGTATTTGGTGAAAGTAAGCAGGTTGTCACCGCTGAAGTATACACGCAGACCGTTGTTCCAGCGCATCTTGCTGAACGTGTAACCGATCAGCAGGTTTTTCAGGCGCAGGTAGTTACCGCTTTCGAGGTACCAGTCAGAAGCTGTCTGGAAGTTCTTGTTAGTATCATCCGCAGAGATACGGGGGATGTTGGAACCGGTATTTTCCGGAGACCAGGCACCCAGGATTTTATCCCAGCGGTTATATCCTTGTTCAGCACCGTTCAGGGTGGACTGTTTGAAGGCATTGAACAGTTTCACACCGCCCACACCCTGCAGGAACAGGCTCAGGTCGAAGTTTTTCCAGGTGAAGTTGGCAGTAAAACCATAGGTCAGTTTCGGGAAAGCAGCGCCCATGTACACACGGTCTGCATCATCGATTTTACCGTCGCCGTTCTGGTCAATGAATTTCAGGTCACCAGCTTTGGCGTTAGGCTGGATCTTCTGTCCGTTTTTCTGATAGGCGTTAGCCTCTGCGTCTGACTGGAAGATGCCGGCAGACTGTATCAGCCAGTAGGAATAATAAGGTTGTCCTACTTTTGAACGATAAGGATTCAGCACGGTTCTCCAGTTGTCCTTATGTATCCATACAGAATTAGGATTCTCATCAATTTCCACTACGCGGTTTTGGAGCGTAGCCATATTGGCGTTCAGGCTATAACCTACCTGACCGATTTTGTCTTGCCAGCCAACAGCTATTTCAATGCCTTTGTTACCGATTTTACCCTGATTGATCTGTGGTGCATTTAAGCCAAAAGAAACAGGCCAGTAAGTGTCCTGTTGTTTGATCAGGTCGTAAGTCAGTTTGTCAAAATAATCTGCGGTGATGGTAAGACGATGTTTCAGCAGGGCGATGTCAATACCGATATCTGTTTGCTGAGATGTTTCCCAGGTGAGTTGGGGATTAAATCTCGTATCATTAAACAGCGCGCTGGACAGCGGTGCACCGTTGCCCACCTGGTAAGTGAAGTCGTTAGCCAGCAGCGGATAGGCATAGTTAATTGCCACTGATTGGATGTTACCAATACGGCCCCAGCTGGCTCTTACTTTCAGCAGATCAACAGCCGGCACGTTGAAGAAAGGCTCCGAGCTGATTTTCCACGCAGCTGTAACACCGGGGAAGCCCAGACCACGATAACCAACAGGGAGCCTGCCGGCAAAATCATGACGGTAGCTACCGGTCAGGAAATAACGGTCTGCCCAGCTATAGGAAACCCTTCCTACGTAAGAAAGGTTCCTGTCTTTCCATTCACGGTCTGTTGGACGGTCCTGGTCAAATACGGAAGCCAGTGACATAAAGCGGGCCCAGTCAGCTTCGCTTTCAAAACCTCTGGCTGCGATCCCGAAGTTGCGGTTACCAGCTTCCTGTCCTGTCATGGACAGCATCGCGCCGATGTTGTGTTTCTTCAGGGTCTTGTTATAGTTGAGCGTATTCTCCCACAGCCAGTTGTAGTCTCTGCTGAAAGCATAAGTCAGTTTGTTTTGTGCATTGGCTTTACCGGGTTCCAGTCTTCTTGGCTCAAAATTCTTAAAAAGCGTATCTACCTGACGGTAAGAGAAACGTGATATAAAGGACAGGCCGGGGATAATGTCGGACACCGTCAGTTCTGTCACAGACTGGATATCGCTCTTTTTATTGTAAGGCTGGTTACGCAACAGGGTGGCTACTGGATTCACCACGTCGCCGTGAACACCCAGGTATTTGGAATCAGCAGGACCTACGCCGCCGAAAGAACCGTCAGGATAATAAGGGGTGGCAGAGCGGGGCATGTAGATAGCGGAGAGAATAACGCCGGTATAGCCGCTGGCAGTTTCCGCATCGCGGTTCTCATTGTTGTTCCAGAAGATATCCTGCCGCAGTTTTACTTTCTTCGACAGCTCGTAGTTAACGTTGAAGCGAACGGAGATATTTTTGTTGTAGGTATTCAGTAAGGTGCCTTCTTCATTTTCGTAACGTGCCTGTAACAGTGTAGAGAATTTATCTGAACCTGCATTAAAGCTCACGTTGTGGCGTTGCATCATGCCGGTGCGGAATATCTCTTTCATCCAGTTGGTACGGGTCACCTGTGCATAAGGATTGAGGGAAGCGTCCCATCCTGGCAACGGTGGTTTGCCGGCGTTGGCATAAGCCAGGTTAGACACTTTTGCTTCATCTTCAGCACTCAGGGACTGGAGCGTGCGCCATGCCTGTTTAGCGCCTACAAAGCCGGTGTATTGTACCTGTGGCAGCCCTTTCGAAGCCTGACGGGTTGTGATGAGGATAACACCCGTAGCGCCCGCGAAAGCACCATAGATAGCAGCAGAAGCCGCATCTTTTAATACAGTGATGGATTCTACGTCAGCTGGATTATAAGGTGCATTAGGCACACCGTCTACCACGTACAACACACTCTCTTTTGCACGAGAGCCTACACCGCGGATCACGACATTGTTACCATTACTGGTGTGGCCACCGTTGCTGACAACCGTGATACCGGGTACTTTACCCTGGATCATGTTGGCCACGTCCATCACGGGGCGTTCCTTGATTTGTTTCATGTCCGGCACGGTGGCTACAGCGGCGGAGAGGTCACTTTTTTTAGCGGTACCGTAACCGATTACCACCACTTCATCCAGCGCCGTGTTCCCGTTTTTCATGACAAGGTTGAGCGTGTTACCACTGCCAGGCGTGAGTTCTGTGGTCTGGTAACCGACATAGCTGAAGCTGAGGACCGGGTTTTCTGTATCGATGGTGATTTCGTATCGTCCTTCGGGGTCAGTGATGGCCCTGTTTTTAGTGCCTTTCACCCATACGGTCACACCGGGAATAGGTTCGTTGTTTTCAGTCGTAACACGGCCGGAGATACGGCGGGCTACAACTTGTTTGCCGCTCTGCGGAGCATCCTGCTGATGTTGTGTTTTACGCAGCAGAATAGCTTTATCATTCACGCTGTATTCAATGCCTGACTGATTCTGAAGCTGGTGCAGTGCTTCATTCAGGGTAATATTATTGGCTTTGAAATCGCGGATCATGATGTTGTCAAAATCCTGTTTGACATAATTAAAAGTGAAGCTGCTTTGGTTGCTTAATGCTTTTAGCACCTGTGACAAAGAAGCGTTGGATACGTCCAGTTTCACTTTTTCGTTCAGGCTGTTTTGCCGGCCGAAACCGATGGTGGCGGGGAGCAGGCAGCAGCCCAGCAACAGGAAGCGTTTCATCCCTGACATGGCAAGCCCGCCGCTGCGGACCCAATGGTCCGAGACTGTAAATTTCCTTTTCATAATAAAAATTGTTTTTCGGAGTGTTGTAGCTTTTTTAAAAAATCGTCACCTCTCTACCGGAAATTTTATACTGTTTACGACTGATATAACATATGTTGTCCAGCATTCCCGTGAAACTATCTGTTTTGAACATCACGGTAATATTCTTTTCGATATCCTGTTTGTTTTTCCAGCTGACGGAATAGCCGTAGCGGTCGCAAAGCCTTTCCACTGCGTCTTTGAGTGAAATATCGGTGGCAGTGAAAACACCCTCTTTCCAGGCCGCTACTTTAGTGGCATCGGTTTCACCTACCTGTAAAAGCGTATCACCGGCATTGCAGGAAGCAGCGCAACCGGGCTGTAATATCAATGCCCTGGCATTTTTCGGATGTGCTTTTACCTGTATTTTCCCCTGCAGCAGGGACACACGCGTGTTCTTCTCTCCGGCATAGGCTTCCACATTAAATCGTGTGCCCAGTACTTTGATGGCCATATCGCGGGTGTGCACCACAAAAGGCCTTTTTTCGCTGGCATGAACATCGAAGAAACCTTCACCAATCAGCGTTACACCACGCTCCTGCCGGTTAAAATCTTTTTTCCACGCAATGGTCGCATGTGCGTTGAGCCATACCCGTGAGCTGTCCGGCAGCGTGACCTGCTTAATACCGGCGGTTTCGTTGGTAACGGTCACCATACCCGCCAGTGCAGGCGATTGGTGCTGTTTACCTGTTTGTTGCCGCCATAACCAACCCGTACCGGCTAATAATACGATACTGGCCGCGGCGGCCCATCGTTGCCAATCCCAGGGCTGAAGCCCTGGGCTACGTTGTGGTTCAGGTCCGGTAGCCGCAGGTTTTTGTCCGGAGGTGTGGTCCGCAGGTAGTGAGCTGCGGTAGCCGGTCACGAATTGTTGTTGATGCCTGGTATCCACGGGGTCCATCCCGGAGGCATGATCCGCTGACAGGGTGCCACGGAAGTTGGCCAGGAACTGTTGCCGCCGGAGGTCTGCTTCCAGTCCTTCCAGGTCGACAGGTGTTCCCGCTCCCAGACTGTTATACCATTTGTCCAGGACCGCCAGTTCTTCAGGGGTGCATTTCCCTGCATGAAATTTTTCTAACAGGGCTTGTGCCCCGGGATAATTTTGCGGTGTCATCTACTAAAGAATACCCGATGCGAAAGAAATGTTAACTACGCCAACGTTAAGAAATTGTAAACAACATCCAGGCAGATACCAGACTGACTGCCAGCGAAGGATTAGCTTTAATATGTGTCTTTACCTGCTTGAGGGCACGGCAGTATAACACACGGGCGGACGCCGCATCTATATCGAGCATACCGGCGATCTGCTGGTAGGAATAATGATGACGCACCCGTAAGGTCATCAGCTGTTGCTGGCTGGGTGATAAAGTGTCCAGTGCCTCATTGAGAATGGCTTCCTGCAACCCGTACAGTTCTTCCTGGGCAAAAGTGCCCGGCGTTTCCAGCGAATCATTTAATAATGTTTCCAGCTGTTTAAGATGTGCCTGATAACGGCCTGCTGTACGGTAATACTTAAATATACGGAGCTTAAGGGCATGCAAAAGATAATACTCAAGACCTTCATCTTTAGGAGCAGTTTCCCATTTCTCCCACAGGGAAAGAAAAACATCCTGCACAATATCAAACGCGTCGTGTGCATTGGTTTTGGCCACAGCAATGGCCAGCAGCTTGTTCCAGTAAACACCCACAGATTGCTCAAAATCCGCCACAGCGCCGACTTTACAGGAATTGATTGGTTTATGCACGGTCATAAAAGGAAATATAACAGTCTCAACAAAAGTAATCGTTCAATATTACGTGGATATTAATTTTCTTAACAGGACAGGCTTTCCCTGTATATATGTTACAACATCTGCTGTATGGTCGGCACATCGTGATACCGAATATAATCCTGTTTTTTGAAAAAAGAAATACCCTGTTTGGCTGGCTGGGCATATTATCGTAAACTACATACATGGAATATGATGTAATTATCATTGGTGGCGGTCAAAGTGCATTGGCAGTAGCTTATTATCTCCGGCGCACCTCCCTGCGTTATCTCCTGCTTGACGGAGAAGCGCGTCCGGGAGGCTCCTGGCAACATGGATGGCATTCTCTTTCCCTTTTTTCACCGGCATTATGGAGCTCGTTGCCCGGTGTGCTGATGCCCGGCGGCCAGCAATACTATCCTTCCCGCGATGAAACGATCCGGTATCTGCAGGAATATGAGCGCCGTTATCAGTTCCCGGTACAAAGGCCCGTAAAAGTGTTGCGGGTGGAAAAACAGGCTAACGGCTACCAGTTAGATACCACCGCCGGCACCTACCATGCCCGCGCAGTCATCAGCGCCACCGGCAGTTTCGTCAATCCATACCTACCGGATATTCCCGGGAAAGAGCGCTTTCGGGGCACCCTGCTTCACTCCTCCTCGTACCAGTCGCCGGAGCTGTTCAGGGACCAGCGTGTAGCCGTGGTCGGGGAAGGCAACTCCGGCGCGCAGATACTGGCAGACCTGGCGCCCATGGCCGATACCCTGTGGATTACACGGCAGCCGCCCACTTTCCTTCCAGACGATATTGACGGTAAATACCTCTTCGACGCCGCTACCATGCAGTATGAAGCCATGCAACAGGGCAGGGACTTTCAGCGGCCTTCCCTTGGCCAGATCGTCATGGTGCCCCCGGTGAAAGCAGCGAGGGACAGCGGTGTCTATCAACATTACCTGCCTGCCTTCGATTATTTTTATGAAGACGGTATTGCCTGGGAGAACGGACAAAAAGAAACCGTCGATACCGTTATCTTCTGTACCGGCTTCCGGCCTGCACTGGCACATCTGCTGCCACTGGGTATTATGCAGGCCAACGGTAAAATCAACACCCGTGGCACCGCGGCCACAGATATGCCAGGACTATGGCTGGTAGGTTACGGACAATGGACCGGCTTCGCCTCGGCTACCCTGATCGGCGTAGGCAGAACAGCCCGGAAAACAGCGGAAGAAGTAATTGCTTATCTCCAATGAAATTAGCGCAGCCAGATCGTCTGCGACCGTGGCTTTGCAAATTCAGCCTTTAAGTCCAGCTTTGTCTGTTTGGTATTATCCAGTTTATATACCAATACAAATTCCATATCGGTAATATTAATGAAGCTTGTATAGAGCGTACCATACGCTTTTTGTTGCGGCCCAACAACGGCCATGGGCTGTACTGCCTTTGCTGCAATATTGCCCACTTCCTTCAATCCTACCGGGGCATTGCCAGCCTCCAACTGCTTTACTGCCGCTTCCATGGCTGCATAACGGGGGCAGGGATAATTGCCTTTTTCTTTATCGGTCAGCAAGAAATTGGTGGCCATCAGCACATTGTTTTGAATATTGACCAGATTCCGCTTACCATTGACCCATTCCACAACGGTAGCATGTCCTGAACGATCGCCAAACAACAAATGCCCATCTGTCAGTGCTACCTTTTTTTCTTCCAACAATGCCAATGCATCTTCCACTGTATGGCATCGCGCCAATATTTCATCTCCCAGATTGCCTACAGGATTATGATACCCTTTGATGCGGGCTTCTTCAGGCGTAACTGCGCCATCAAAGAACAATCCCGCCTCATTGACCCCTCCCTGTGCATGTTTTCCCCACCCATACCATAGTCTCGCCAGCCTATCGTCTTCATGTGGAAGGATACGGATATACGGGGATACATCAAACCAGTAATCTTCGTTGTTGACAGCATAAATCTTTCCGGTTTTAGCATCTATATAATACAAAATAGAACAGGCAACAGCCGGGGCCAGGCTTGTCAGCAGGAGCAGACAACAACAGATCAGCACTTTCATCATGATGCAGTTTTTGTTTAATGAAAGTTACCTCATCCGCTGCTACTAATCGCGCTCTTCACATACTTCAAGATAAATTGGTCCCATTTTTTCCGGATGTAACGAAAGATTGGTACAACTTATGGTAGTAGCCCCTTTGTATGAAAAAGCTATTGTTCCTTTGCTTATGCGGGCTGTCATCATGGATGGCCAACGCACAAAAGCCCACAGGTTATTCCCTCATCCGTACCATGCCAGACAAAGGCAAAGCCGACAGTATTAAAAATGTCCTCCGGGAGATGGACCCACGTCCTTTTGAGGCCTTGTCATTCCGGACAGTCTGCTATCGCCTGATGAAGCCCCAGTCTTTACAGAAGCATAAACGTTACCCGCTGGTATTGGTGCTGCATGGCTCCGGAGCGGTAGGTACCGACAATAACAGTCAGCTGGGCCTTCTCGCCAAATTATGGGCGCAGCCCCGTATCCGTCGGAATTATCCGGCATTTGTAGTGGCGCCGCAGTTTCCCGAGCGCTCTTCCAACTACGTTATGGACAGCAGCCGGCACACGCTGGTATCTGAGCCGGGGCCCAATACCAATACGGTACTGGCCCTGGTGGATTCTTTGAAGAAAGTGCTGCCGGTAGATGGCAGACGCATATATGTGATTGGTTTCTCTATGGGAGCTTCGAGCGTTATCAACAGCATTGGTTTGCGGCCCGACCTTTTCGCCGCCGGTGTGGCCATTTCCGGCGTCCCCGATTTCGATCATCTGCCAGCGCTGGAGGCTACGCCATTATGGGTGGTCCATGGTAATGCCGATACAGAAAATCCTTACCGTACAGATTCTATATTAATCCGTACCCTGCAAGGCCGCCAGCTGCGGGCCTGGGAGATAGATCAGCTGCAACACGAGATATACAGTGAGTTATATACTACCGACCTATTGCCCGAATGGCTGTTTAGCCACACCCGTTGGTTCACCTGGCAAAGCAGTATGCAGGAATAATATGATCAGTGGCGGACCTGTCCAAGGGCCAGCGCGTAAGGAGGTTGCCCTTTCACGAGGCCTTGCAGATAGAGGGTGAAAACACCTCTCTCATTGAGTTTTACCCGGGGGATGTCCAACAGGGTTTCCAGTGATTCGTTTCTCCACTGTTTCACTTTTACCTGGTACACGCCTCCTTTTACAGCTCTGAAAGCTGCTACCGCAGCGGGGTTGCGCTGAGAGGCCAGGTAAGGCACCGCCGCGCCGGTGAGCCGGATGCTGTCTGTTGCCATGAACAGGTCCACCACAACCGGCGCCGCATCTGCGGAAAGATGCAGGAAACGCACCTGTGCGCTGCCTGCGGCAGGGGCAGGAATGTCATCCGGCACAAGGGTATAATTGAGCCTTGACGGGCTTCCCCGAAGGGTATCATAAATAAACAGGGAGTATTTTTTTCCGTGCTCTATACGCAGGCTGTCGGCAATGACTACTTTTCCATCTGCCGTTTCCACCATCAGGTCGTCGGTATCCTCTGTGGTAACACTGCGGTAGGCGCTGCCATACCGGCTGCTGTAACTACCATAGGATAATTTGTTCACCCTTCTTCTGTCGTTATACACCACACTCACGGGGCCGGCCTGCGGCGCCGCGTTTACTGCCATCAGCAGGGCCTGTTGAGTAGCCGGTCTGCTTTTGTCTTCCTCACAGGAAACAAAAACAAACGTAGTCAATACTGCTGGTAGCAAGGTCTTCCAATTCGTCATAAAAATCGCAAAAATAAAAGATGTCTATTGATAAGACATTAAAAAAAATAACTCCCCCTACCCGATAATGTAAAATTAACAGGCCTTTTTGATTAAAAACGATGCATGGCGTATTAGAATATTTTAATGCAACACGGAGAATAAGTGTGGTGGCTTAATTTAGCCTCACCTTACAATTATGAACATCTTATTGATAGAAGACGAACCCAGCGTAGCAGCATTTATCAGAAAAGGACTGGAAGCACATCAACATACGGTTACAGTAGCATATGACGGACAAGACGGCTGCCATGTGGCCCTACAATATGATTACGACCTGGTGATACTGGACCGGCTGTTGCCCTCCCTTCATGGGCTGGAAGTTTGCCGCCGCATCAAATCCATGAAAAAAGGCCTGCCTGTACTGATGTTAACCGCATTAGGAACGGTGAGAGATAAAGTACAGGGCTTTGAAAGCGGAGCAGACGACTACATGCCCAAACCTTTCCATTTCGAGGAGCTGCTCGCCCGCATCCAGGCGCTGCACCGCCGTGCGCAGACCAGTGCGCCTGCCGCCATATACCGCGTGGCCGACCTGGAAATGAATTGTTATAACCGCACCGTTTTCAGGGATGGCAAGGAAATTCTCCTTACGATAAAAGAGTATGCGCTGCTGGAAGTGCTTATCACTAACAAAAACAAGGTGCTATCCCGCGCCTATATGGCCGAAACCGTGTGGGGCATCGATTTCAACAGGGGCACTAACCTGATAGATGTATACATCAACTACCTGCGTTCCAAGGTGGACAAAGGTTTCAGCCAACCGCTCATTCATACCGTTATCGGTGTCGGATATGTACTGAGAGAAATTACGAATTCGTAATGCGTAATTTCTAATTGCCTTCTAACAGTTGCCCGCCCTCTCTTAATTCCGCTCTAATACACTGCCACTAGCTTTGCACCCGTATTCAACAGCCTATTCATTTATTCATTACACAACTGATTATGCACATCAAATCTATTCTCCTGTTTGTAGCATTGCTGGCCGTATCACTTGCCGGCATAGCACAGCAACGGACTATCCGGGGAACTGTTACCGATTCACTGACGCAGCAACCTTTGATCGGTGTTACGGTGGCGGTGCCAGGTACTGCCACCGGCGTAGTTACCGACGCTAACGGCCATTACAATATCGTATTACCTAACGGAAAGAACACGCTGCGATTTTCGTATATAGGTTACAGTGACTTATCCATTAAAACAATTCCGGGCAATGATGAATTAAACGCATTCCTTTCTGCTGTAGCACAGTCGCTCAACAGTGTGGTCATCACCGGCTATACGCAGCAAAGCAAATCCCGTACAACCGGCGCCGTTACCAGCCTGCCTACGGCCGTTACCACCCAGGCACCGGTAGCATCGTTCGATGTGATGCTGCAGGGACGTGCTCCCGGTCTGTATGTAGGCACACCAACCGGTCAGCCGGGAGAAGCCGGCCGCGTCTCCATCCGTGGCCTCGGTTCCATCAACGGCGATGTGAACCCGCTGTATGTAGTAGATGGCGTACCGGTAGCGAACAACTCATTTGCAGCACTCAACCCGGAAGACTTTGAAACCATCCATGTGCTTAAAGATGCTGCCGCCACCGCGCAATACGGCTCCCGCGCCGCCAATGGCGTGATCGTTATCACCACCAAAAAAGGAAAGGCATGGGAAGACGGGAAAGTACGGGTGAACTACCGCGGCCAGTTTGGTGTGTCAGGCCTCAACAGTAGCAAATGGGACATGATGAACACTGATCAGCGCCTGCAATTTGAAGAAATACTGCAAGACCCCACCCTGCCGGGATGGGCTTATTCCCGCAACAACCCCAACAAACTGGTGAACGGCATCTCAGTACCCAAAACTGCAGAAGACTATACGTTCGGCAATCAATACCTCGACAGCCTCCGGCAAATCAACACCGACTGGCGCAAACACCTGCTGCGCCAGGGCCGTATACAAACGCACAGCCTGAATGTTTCCGGCGGCAACGAAAAAACAACTTTCTATCTCTCTGGTGGTTATTTTAACCAGGAAGGTATTGCGCTCAACTCCGGCATGGAACGTTACAGCCTGCGCGCCAATGTACAAAACCGCAGCGGCAGGTTTAAAACCACGCTCAATATGGGCATCTCTACCGCCACCATCAAATACATACAGGATGAAGGCGTGGCCGAAGAAGGCGGTGCAGCTGTTGGCGGCGGCGGTATCACCGAAAAAAATCCCATAGCGGCGCTGTATTATGCATTGCCTTATGAATCACCTTATGGTAAACCCGGGCCCGGCCGCTATGGCGCCAATGCGCTGGACGCATACGCCAACAGCCTGAAAAAAGACAACCAGATAAAAGCAGTGCTGTCACTGAATGAAACAGTGGAGCTGACAAAAGACTTTCAGTTGACCGGTACCGTGGGCATGGACTTCCAGCAGAACAACACCACCAACTATATGAACCCCGATTCGTGGTACGGTAAACTAGTGAGCAACGGCAACCAGGGCTCCTATCAGCGGGGACTGGCCAACAGGCTGGGGCTGGTGGCCACTGGTGGTGTACGATATAATAAACAGTGGGGAAAGGACCATGAAATAGAAGCCAACCTGTTATCCGAAATCAATAAAATAAAAGGCAATGGTTTCGGGTTCACCGGCTATGGCCTTGTACCAGAGCTGCCTGGCACGCCCAGTGGCATTACACCCGGCACACCTGACAACAACTTCATTCCGGTAGTAAGCGGCCAAACAACACCTAACCGGTTGCTGATATCGCAGATCGCGTTGTTCCGTTATTCCTACGGCGACAAATATACGTTTTCCGCCAGCCTGCGCCGTGATGGCTCCTCACAGGTACCAGCTACCAACCGCTACAAATTCTTTTACGCTATTGGCGGTAACTGGAACATACTGGCAGAAGATTTTCTGAAAGACCAGCAGGCCTTTAGCACGCTGCGCCTGCGCGCCAGCTATGGCCTCACCGGCAATGCCGGTGGCTTCACCAGCGACTACGGATTCAGAACGCTGTACAATCCCGCTGATTACAACGGCAACAAAACGCTGGTCCCCATGACGCCCGGCAACCCTGCCTACAACTGGGAAATGAACCGTATCGGCGACGTAGGGCTGGAATTCGGTTTCTTCCACAACCGCCTGCGTGGTGAAATAGACCTGTACAACCGCGTCACCGAAGGGTTGTTTGTCAATCGTAATCTTTCCCATACCACTGGTTTTCCTACCATCGCCGCCAATGCCGGCAAGGTCCGTAACCGTGGCGTAGAACTGATGCTGGAAGGCGACGCCATCAAAAACAGGGACTTCTCCCTCACCCTGGGCGTGAACCTCGCTTACAACAAAAACAACATCCTGAGCCTTGGCGGAGAAGAGCAGATCTTTGCCGACGAAGCCACCATGAATATTGTTGGCCGGCCACTCGGCAGCTTCTATGCCGTACGCTGGAAAGGCGTAGATCCGCAAACCGGCGCACCCATCTATCTCGACAAAGCAGGTAAAGAAACCAACACCTACAATCCTGACGATGCCGTACCGCTGAAAGCCGTCTATGATCCGCCGCTGATTGGTGGCGCTACCGTGAGCATCCGCTACAAACGTTTCGATTTGTCTATGCTTGTCAGCTTTATCCACGGCATGTCCCGCCTGAACTATCCTGATCTGTACGCACATTCCGGCAGCCCGAACTACCGCCAGTACAGCCAGTCGAAAGACATGCTCAACATCTGGCAGAAGCCCGGTGACATCAGTCAATACCCTGGCGCGCAATATGCCACCTACTTCACTTCCCGCGATGTCACCAGCGCCGACTATGTGAAGCTGCGCAATATCACGCTGGGCTATAATATCCCTGTACCAGTGCGTATGTCCGGCGCCATCCGTAATGTGAAAGTATTTGCCAGTGGTCAGAACCTGCTGTCTATCATGAAATGGCGCGGCTTCGATCCGGAAGACGCCAACGACATTGCACAATACGAATACCCGATGCCACGCACCATTACCGGTGGTATTAACGTCACCTTCTAAATTCTCATGACCATGAACCGTATCATCAAACATATAGCAGTCGTTTGCTGCGCCGCCGCCCTCTCCGTTTACAGCACTTCCTGCAATCATATGCTGGATGTAAAACCCACCGACCAGGTAGATGGGGAAGACATATTCAAATCTCTTTCCACCGTGAACCGCGCCGTGCTCGGCGTTTACGCCGGATGGGAACCGGAACACACCCTGCGTATTGGTTCCGTGATGGCAGACGAATGCCGTATCGGGTTAAAAAATGCCGGTGTGAACGGATCGGCCCAAAACCTGTTCAGATGGGCTTTTTCCGGTGGGGACGCAGAAATTTCCATACCATGGACCAATGCCTATCAGGTCATCAATCGCGCTAACCGTATCCTTGAAGGAATAGACCGTGTGCCCGTTAACAACGCCACGGAAGAGCAGCAAAAGCAGCAGCTGCGTGGGGAATTGCTGGCCATCCGCGCTTTTGAGCACTTTGAGTTGTACCGCAATTACAGTTATGCCGGTGTATACCAACCCGATGCCCCTGCCGTGCCTTATGTGACCAGTGCCGATATCAACAACAAACCTACCCGTCCGGCAGCTGCCGACTTTTTCCGGCAGCTGCAAAGCGACCTGGAAGCAGCGCTCATTATTTCAGGCGATCGTATATCCGACGACGTTACCCGTATGCATACACAGGCCATATATGCCCTACAGGCGAGGGTGGCCTTATACACCGGCAACTGGACCGCGGCCGCCGAAAACGCTACCCGCGCCATAGGTAAACTGACGCTGGCCAGCCGGGAGGAATTCCCCGCCATCTGGACTGATAAAAGCAATACCGAAGTGATCTTTAAACTGAAACGGACCAACCTGAGCACGCTGCGTCCCGGCGATATCTGGAAAAACCCGTCCATCGGCATCGTTTACTTTGCGCCCTCACAAAAACTGTTAAAGGCTTACGACAAAGACAATGATATCCGCTACAGCAGCTATTTCGACCAGGACCCGGCCCTGGCCGCTGACGGCCAGCTCGCCGATGTGGTCCGGAAATATGCAGGGGAAGAAGGAGCCGAAAACCGTAATGATGTGAAAGTATTCCGGGTATCGGAGATGTACCTCATTCGCGCAGAGGCCAATATGCACCTTGGCAAACTGCCGGAGGCCGCAGCAGACCTGAATAGCATCGGCCATGCCCGTATACAGGGATATGAAGCTCCGGTCCTGAATAATGCTCAACAGCTGCTCAAGGCCATTCTGCTGGAAAGATTCAGGGAGCTGCCTTTTGAAGGACATCGTTATTATGATCTGAAAAGGCTGGGACTGCCGGTACAAAGGGACGAGGCTGACCTGCAACAGGGAGATACACAGACCGACCTGTTACCTTCTGCCCTATATTATTACCTGCCCATCCCACAGTCAGAGATATTGAGCAATCCAAATATAAAACCAAACAATAAAGGGTGGTAAACACACAACGGACGTAATCGAAAAATGGGGCTTGATAACAATCAACAAAAAGAAAGGGGCAGTTTTCTACTGCCCCTTAAATCAAAAATAACATTGGCGCAAAACACCTCCTATTTGCCGTTATCACACACGTTCATTCCGCCGAAGTCGCCGTAAGTTTGTATCGTTAACAACAGTCAAAAAATAATCTAAAATATTTTATCATGACAACCGCAAATCAGACTACCATTACCGTTGAAAGCACTATCAACGCCCCTATTGAAAAAGTATGGCAATACTGGAACGCTCCTGAACACATAACCCAATGGTGTGCAGCATCTGACGACTGGCATGCACCGGAAGCCACCAACGACCTGCGTACCGGGGGGAAATTCAGCACCACCATGGCTGCAAAAGACGGCAGCTTCAGCTTCGATTTTGGTGGTGAATACACCGAAATAAAAGAACATGAACTGATCGGTTATATACTGGGTGACGGACGCAAAGTGAAGATCATCTTCAACAGCTACGGTGACACCACGCACATCACGGAAACCTTTGACCCGGAAAGCACCAATTCGCTGGAAATGCAACATGCCGGATGGCAGGCCATCCTGGACAACTTCCGCAAGTACACAGAAAACAATTAACGCCATATATACCAGGCCGGGACGTAAGCGTTCCGGCCTGATTTTTTAATCAGTCAGCACTGTCTCCAGTAACTTCCTCGTATAGTCAAGACCGATAGTATAGATCGCATCAAATTTGCTGAAATCAAAAATCCCATACTTTCCCAGTCCCTCCGGCTCTACAAAAAACTCACATTGCTGTTTGCTTTTCAGCACCGGCTCCTGGATGGCCATATGTACCGTACGTTCCATATTAGCGAAGAAGCCGCCAGCCGGGTTGTACGGCGTCAGCGGGTTCACATGCACGCCGATCACACGGTCGTGTTTCGCCAGCAGCGGTTCCACCGGCAGGTTGCCCGATAGCCCTCCGTCCACATACGGAACACCTTCTATTTCCACTGGCCGGAACAACAACGGAACAGTGGAAGCGGCCAGGATGGCCGGTATCAGCGGACCACGATCAAATATTTTCTGTTCTCCGTTAGCGAAGTTGGTAGCAGCCACATACAGCGGCAGCGGCAATGTTTCAAAAGTAGTATGCCGCAGGTTTTTCTTTAATGCGTCTTCCACCTTCTTCAGCGACAAAAAGCCGCCACGCCAGTTTTTCCATTCCATAGATAATCCCAGTTTCTGTTGCTGGAATATTTCCCTGACTTCATCCGTATGAAATCCGTCGCAGATAAATGCGGCGGCGATAGAGCCAGCGCTGGTGGCGGAAATAGCTTCCGGAAAAATCTGCCGTTCGGCAAAGGCTTTTAATACTCCCAGGTGGGCATATCCCCGGGCGCCGCCCCCGGATAATACAAACGGACGTAACATAGGCAAATGGGATGCGGTTTAATGCATGTCCGAAGATAGCCAAAAAAACAAACGCACTGAAGCATTAGGATCATAAAGCTGTGACCAGAGTACTCAGGGTGGTTAATGTCAGCTGATCCCCCTGTCGGTTCAGCAAGCCTCTTTCTTCCATTTGTTTTAACGTTGTGATTACTTCTTCCGGTGTCAGGATTTTTTTAAACTTATTGATAAGTAATGTCGTTGCCGCCTGCCCTTTAAACCCGAAATGAATAGAGCGCATAAAACTATCTTCCCTCGCTGAGAGATCATGAAAATAAAATATTTTGAAGACGGCTTTTTGCGCCAAAGCGGCTGTTATCGGTTCATACTCGCCCATCAGAAAAGTAACGCTTGCGTAATCGAGCGTGTCCCACTTTCCGAAATAATAAGTCTGGCCTTCAAATTTGAGTTGAGAAAAACGCTGTTCCTGTACCTGGCTTAGCGAGGACTTAGCTGTGGATAACTCTATTTTGATTTTTCCATGTAATATTTCCTTCCAGCGTAGTATATCCTCCTCCGTTATTACAATTTCCACTATCGCCGAAGAAGGGCTTTTCCAGGTACTAGTATCCATTTCCAGTCCTTCCACAATGGAAAGACCTTTACCATTTGTGCATCTTACGATGGAGCTGATATTATCATCTTTTACGCTGGCAAAAATACCATGCCTGCTTCCCGGCGCATTGGTTTTGAGTTTTCGGTTGCTTTCCCTGTTCATATCGCAATGAAAACACACTCCTTTATGGCGGGCCGCCATTTCTTTTAACATAAGCTTTCCACAGTCTGCGCAACTAACGCCGAGATGCCGTTGCGGCCAGCGTGGACAATCATCAGTATACTCATCAGGAGAGGGAAAATAGAATTCAAGGCCGTATTGCACAGCAGCCATTTGTCCCCACTGATTGACGAGAAATGCTTCAACAGACCTCAACGACTCTTCATCAGGTATCCTGAAGTTCGTATCAGGCTCCACTGAACCCAGGAAATGCTCATAAAATGTTTCTCTCCCCGCACGGGTGTACAACGTCAGGCACAGATGCCAACCTTCTGTATCGCCATCCCATACCGCTTCCAGCGCCAGTGGTTTGCCGCCTGCGGCGGCTATCTTCGTACAGAGATCATCATAGGTGGATAGAGACATATATTTTTTTGTTAAAGCAAGATAGAAATATTTTACCGGGGATGCGCTTTAGTCGACATGTCCTATATTTGTTGTGTATGAAATTATTATTAGTAGAGGACGAACCGGCGGTAGTATCCGTGATCACGCGCGGTTTGGCGGAAGCCGGCTATGAAGTGAGCGTAGCGCCTGATGGCGCCAGCGGCCTGCGTATGGCCCTCGACAATCCCTCTTTTTTACTGATCATACTGGACGTGATGCTCCCCAACATGAACGGGATAGAGGTATGCCGTGCCCTGCGCGCCGCGCAGGTGGCCACGCCCATCCTCATGCTCACCGCGCTGGGCACCACCGAAAACATCGTGATGGGGCTGGACAGCGGCGCAGACGATTACCTGGTAAAGCCCTTCAAACTGGCCGAACTGGAAGCCCGTATCCGCAGCCTGCTGCGGCGTAAAAGTAATATAGCCGCTCCCGTTACCATTAACGAGCAGCAGGGCTTGTTGCAGGTAGGCGACCTGGAGCTGAATACTGACACCAAGGCGGCCAACAGACAGGGTAAAACCATACAGCTCACCGCCACGGAATACCGCCTGCTGGAATACCTGATGAAAAATCCCCGTAAAGTATTGTCCCGCATGGAAATACTGGAACAGGTATGGGGCATCGACTTCAATATGAACACCAAAGTGGTGGATGTCTATATTAACTATCTCCGGAAAAAAATCAACAAAAACAATCTCCCTGAACTGATACAAACCGTAACAGGACTGGGTTATATGTTAAAGGAACAAACGGCGGATGAAAATACGCACTAAAATACTGCTCATCTTTGCCGGTCTCACCATTTCCACAATCATGGTGATGAGCGTTCTTGTGTATTATTTTGCCAACCAGCATTCCTTTGAAGATTTTTATAAACGGCTCGAAATACGCGCCTATCTTACCGCCCGGGCCTCCCTTCCTTATTACGAGGCTGATTCTGTGATCTACAACGAGATCCGGGATGAACACCTGGAAAAACTGCCTGCAGAAAAAGAATACCTGTTGCAGGTAACCGATACCGGCCATATACAGCAAGACAGCAGCCTGAAACTGCCTGTCAGCTTCTATCAACAGGTACTGACCAACAGTAAGGCCACCCACCGGGATGGCAACCGTTTCTACGAAGGGGTATTATACAAAAGCAAACAAGGACTTTATATTGTTATTGTATCAGCTATTAACCAGTACAGCAGCGAATACCTGGGGTGGCTGCGCAAAATTTTACTGATCTGTTGTATTGTGTCTTCCGCTATCCTGATTGCGGTGGGCATTTTCTTCTCGCGGTATATTTTCCGGCCTATCCGGGACATTATGCACCAGGTAAAAAGTATCAGCTCCCGAAACCTCCATCTGCGGCTCAATGCCAAAGACAGCCGCGATGAGATCAATGAACTGGCCACTACGTTCAACAATATGCTGGACCGCCTGGAGACCGCTTTTGAAACACAGAACAACTTTGTCAGCAACGCGTCTCATGAGCTGAGTACCCCGCTCACCGCTATCATCGGGGAAGCGGAACTGGCACTCAATAAAGACAGAACGCCCGAAAATTATATGGCCGCCCTGCGCAGCATCCTCAGCGAAGCCGGCCGTCTCGAGCACATCACCAAAAGCCTGCTTCACCTTGCACAGACCGGCTTCGACGGTAAAAAGCAGGACTGGGGCCTGGTGCGTATGGACGAGCTGCTATTTACCATCAAAAGCACCGTTGACAAAATACATCCGGACAATAAAGTAGAGATCGACTACAGCCTCTTTCCGGAGGAAGAAGAAAAACTGTCTGTCAATGGTAATGAACAACTGCTGGAACTGGCGCTGAGCAACATTGTGATGAATGCCATCAAATACTCCAACAACCAGCCTGTTTCCATCGTACTGGCGGCTACCGACCAGAAAGTGATCATCAATGTTAAAGACCACGGTATCGGCATTCCCCCCAACGATATCCCTTATATCTTCTCTCCCTTTTTCCGCGCCTCCAATACCGGCCATTTTAAAGGCTACGGTATCGGTCTGCCGCTGGCCATGAACATCATCCGGATGCACAAGGGCGATATCCTGGTGGAGAGCCAGATAAACGTCGGAACTGAGATCAGGGTTGAACTCCCACTGTAGCGGCTGCTATTCTTACCGTTTTCTTACCACATTCTTACCATCTTTTAACCCCCTTCTTACCGCTTACTAACCTGCGGCTGGTAGTTTTGTGATCATAAAAGCAACAGCTATGAAAAATATACTCATTCCGACCGACTTCTCCATACGTTCACTGGGATATGTGCACAGCGTTGTAGCACATTACCCCAACGAATCTGTGAATATCATTTTTATGCATGCCCTGCATATGCCCGATTCATTGTTTGACTTCATTACGTATACCCGTAACAGTAGGCATATCGAATTGATCACCGCTGATTTTAAAGATGGTTGTGAAATCATCCGTAATAAATATGCGTCTTCTGTCAGCAAGTTGAAAGTGGAGTTCTTCCATGGCAATACCAGGGCGGCGTTCCGCAATTTCTGCCTGGCACAGAACGTAGATGTGATTTTGCAGCCAACAGACAACGATTTTGTTTGTCCTTCGAAAAGAAGCTACAACCCGATCAAACTGATCGCTGCCTCTAAATATCCTTTAATTAAAACAACATTGACCGGCTCTACCCGGAAGATAATAGCCAAATCAACTATTTCTGCATTGTTGATGGCTACAGAATAACCTCTAAAACCAGGGTGCTATGTTACTAAAGAAGAATATCCCCTTAAAATATGTATTCGGTAAAATCAAGTATGAGATGCTGCTGGTAGCGGTGTATACCATGGTCATCAATACGCTGTACTACCGTTTTGATTTAACCTTTATCAGTATTCCGATAGCCGTCCCGATGGTATTGGTTACCATATTATCGATGCTACTGGCTTTCCGCTCCAATCAGGCGTATGACCGGTGGTGGGAAGCCCGGAGCATCTGGGGCGCTATCGTTAATGATTCCCGTTCCCTGACAAGACAGGTCTTGAGTTTGATGGATGCAACATATCAATCAGAAGAACTGCAGCATTTTCAGGAACGATTTGTAAAGCGGCAGGCAGCGTGGTGCTATAGTCTCGGCCAGGCATTAAGAAAAACAGATCCGGTAAAAGGGTTGGACAGGTTAATAAGCAGAAGGGAGTTAAACTATTTGATGAAGTATGATAATGTACCGGCTGCCTTGTTGCTTTTACACGGTAAAGATTTGAAAGAAGCGCTGAACAATGGCTGGATCAACCAGTACCAACAGGTAAGCATAGACCAGACCTTATCACGCCTGTGTGATTCCATGGGTAAATGCGAAAGGATCAAGAACACGGTATTCCCGGCCACTTACAGCCTTTATACCCACTTTACGCTGATCTTTTTCATCCTGTTATTGCCTTTTGCCCTGATAGATGTACTGGGCTTTATGGAGATACCCCTGGTAATTGCCATTGCCTCTGCTTTCATGCTGATAGAAAAGATGGGCATCAACTTACAGGACCCGTTCGAAAATAAACCTACAGATACGCCGGTAACAACCATTGCACGCAATATTGAAAAAGATCTGCGGCAGATGTTACAGGAACAATACGAACCACAAGAGGAAGTATTGGAAACAGAAAGAAGGTATTATGTACTATAGACAATCCGCTCATGTGTCAGTTAACGTCTAAGACAAGGACGTAATTTTATAGCGTTATGAGTTCCCCCGGTCTACACCGGGGGTTTTTCTTGTCCGGTAGCCGGGAAATTGATTATCTTGGTATCATCTATCAAATCCTTTATCAACCCATACATGGCAAGAAATAACTCATTTCTCAGTGATCTGTATAACGAGGAGATAACCGGTGTTGCCTATAAAAACCTGCAGCTGAAGAAAAGCATCCTGTCGTGGTTTGCCAACCAGGGCAATACTACCATTGCTGATCTGAGCAAGGTATTGAATGTAAGTTCGCCTAAGATCGCAGAGCTGATCAACGAACTGATGGAAGCCGGATTGGTAAAGGATTATGGCAAAACAGAATCTACCGTTGGCCGCCGGCCCAACCTGTACGGGCTGGAGTCTAATTCCCTCTTCTTCCTGGGGGTAGAAGTAAAAAACAATCATATTAACATCGGCCTGCTCAATTTCCAGAAGGAACTGGTCAAATTCCAGGAAAAGATCCCTTATGAGCTGAGCAACACCGCCGCTTCACTGGATGAGCTTTGCAGGCTGATCAGCCAATTCATCAAAGAGCTGAAGGGCATCGCCAAAAAGATTTCCAGTATCTGCATCAACCTGTCGGGCCGTATCAACTACCGGACCGGCTACAGTTACAGCTACTTCTATTTCAATGAAGAGCCGCTTACCCGTATCATAGAAAGCAAACTGGGCGTTAAAACCTATGTGGAAAACGATTCCCGGTCCATGGCCTATGGCGAATTCTGTAACGGCGTGGTGAAAAACGAGAAAAACGTAATTTTCATCAATGCCGATTATGGTATAGCCCTTGGCGTTATGATCAACGGGGAACTGTATTATGGCAAATCCGGTTTTGCCGGTGAGTTTGGCCACATTCCCTTTTTTGAGAATGAAATCCTCTGCCATTGCGGTAAAAAAGGCTGCCTGGAAACAGAAACGTCCGGGCAGGCGCTGGTGCGGCAGTTCAAACAACGGATCGCAGAAGGCGCCACCTCCGGCGTCACCAAAAAAGTGGCGGTAAAAGATATTACCCTGGAAGATATCCTGGATGCCGCCAATCACGACGATACGCTGGCCATAGAACTGATTGCCGCCATTGGAGAGAAGCTGGGCAAGGGCATTGCCATTCTGATCAACCTGTATAACCCGGAGCTGATTATTTTAGGAGGGGCTTTGTCGGCTACAGGAGAAACGATTTTCCTGCCTTTACGCAGTGCTATCAATAAATATTCCCTGAGCCTTGTGAACAACGATACGCAGTACAAGCTGTCCAAACTAGGCAGCAGGGCCGGCGTGATTGGCGCTTCCCTGCTGGCCCGCAATAAATTGTTTGATATGTTATAGACTATCACTTCCACGGCAGCGCCACCCAGGGGCTGTCTGGTGTCTGCAACAGATAATTCATATTGTTCTGCAACGCCTGGAAGCTGTCCTCTTCCACGCCGTTCCATACGCAGCGGGCGAACTGATAAGACAGTGACAGGTGTTTCCACGAGCTATAGGTACGCCGTATCACCGGCACACAGGACATGATCTGCTCCATCGCCGCGTCATACCCGATATACCCCGCGTCAAAGCCTGCCCTGGACAGGTTGATGATACGGGCAAAGTCCCATATCAGCATATCCGGCTGCAGTTTGTCGTGGATGAGTTGTTTGCTGCGGAACAGTTCCAGCGCGTCACGGGTATTACGCAGGCGCTCCATGACCACCGCTTCTTCCAGTTCGTTGGCCGCGATGTACTCCCGCAGAAAGGCTTTGCTTTCTTTCATGGATACGCTGTTGATAGCCTGAAGGATGATATCATAATCAATCCTGTGGCCACTTTCGTGGAGCCAGGCGAACATATCGTACAATTCTTCCGGGCTGTCGATGTCCCACCATTCGGAAAGCAGCTGCCGGCATTCCTGTCTGGAAATACCAGTGGTGATGTCATTGAGAAATTGGCCATTGAGGAAAGCCAGATCGGCTCCGCAAGCGATGGCCCATTGTTGTTCCTGGGTTAATAGGCTGGTTTTATTCAGCAAAATGGACTCCGGTTCCCGGCTAAGCGCTTCTTCATCAGCATCATCGCCGGTGAAAAACTGATTAAACTGTTTGATATTTTCAGCAAAGGGGAGTAATTGATCAGCCGTATTCATCGACTGTTCCATTTGCTGGCGGTACAGGTTAATCATTTCGTTGCTCAGGCCCAGATCCTTCAATTGCTGCCAGTACAGTTCCATATACTGCTGGGAATTCATTGGAAATGGTTTTTGGGTATGGTCGTATTCGTATTTGTATTCGTAATCTGATACAAGATAGGCATTCCCGTTATCATAACCAAAAACCATCTTGTCAGGCAACCTTACCTTTTTGACTGACTATCAATTACTTAAATGAATATAACACAAAATAACCATATTCCTATAACCCTTACCTGCAATGAATTACAGCGCACATTTCTCCGAAAGCATGTCCCACTTGGCAAATAACATCACCCCTACCGCTTTGGCCAGCGCCACAGACGCCTGGTTATCCAGCTGACAGCGATACTGCGGCTCATACCCTTCTTCATAGGCCAGGCGGCAGATAGCGCGCGTTAACCTGCGGGCATAACCCTTTCCCCGTGCAGCCGTCAGCGTGAGTACGCCAAGATCGGCAATGGCCGTATCATTCCACGGATACATACTGGCCGCACACACCAGCTGCTCTCCCTCAAAAACCCCCATCACCCGCCAGTGGTCCAGCTCCACATAGGCGCCATCGAGATCTTCTTCAGAAGAAGCTGCGCAGAATGCCTCAAAAGCTGCCGCATCGGCCGCTGTCAACCGGCGGATATTGCCTTCCGTGGTCTCTTTCATTAAACGGGCCTTTTCATCTTCCGGAAAGAAAAAAACATAATCCGCACCATGTAGTATAATACCTGCCCGCTGCAATTGGCTGCGAAATTCCGGCAATGACATATTTTGAGGCTGCTCCAATCCCGCCAGGGAAGCCATCCCGAGCGTAAGTACGGCCATTGCCGGGCCATCAACAGGTTCCAGCAACATGACGCGTTCATTATCCTCCAGGTCCGGGTTAACAGTCATCATAAAGGTATCATCGCTATATAATACCGCTCCGTTTAAAAAAGGAGCTTTCCAATGGTCAGTAGCTGCTTTTGATAATATAGGCATCTCCGTTATACTTTGTTTATTCGGGAAAACATACAAAGCTGCATATTACGGATTATCTCCATAAAAAATGGCGGCATCACCTCCGGAGAGGTGATGCCGCCGCTAAGAAACAAACCCTGACTACTTACCGGTATTCACGGGATTAGGTCTTGCTTCCCCGCCACCCGGCAGGGTTACAAAATAAGGTGTACCATAACCATTTCCCGGCCGGAAAAAATCGGTGGAGATGATCTGAGCGCCGCTTTTAAACGCTGCATCAGCACGGGTGTGATCATTCACCTTTGCCTCATAGGTTTCAATATCGGAACGGGTCCTGATCAGAAAGCCCTGTTGCACGGCCTGCTGTATCTCCTGCTGACGCACGATAGCATTGTCCAACAGGAAAAATGCGGCATAGCTGTCCTGCGGAGCCGACTGCATAAACATCACCCGGCCTTCGAGGTTAGGCCTGTTTTTAGCATAGTCAGACACCAGGTTCATGCCCGCAGTGGAAGGCAGCAACAGGAAAATAAATTTCCCTCTGGCAGCTTTGACGGTAGGCCAGTTTTTAGCCAGTACAGCATCACGCAACGTAGGGAATTTACCATGTACATCATCGGGAGTGATGAGCTTGTCCCTGCCCAGCTGCGCGATCACTTCCTGGTCTAGCGCATCGAAGGCTTTTTCATCGAAAGGCAGTACCTGTGCGGAACCGGGGAACAAAGGAATGCCTTTGTCTTTCGCTTCAATCATCACATAAATAGGGAAGTGACCAGGATGTGCGTCAGACCAGGAACGCATGGCAGTCAGCGCACCTTTAAACGTGGTATAGTGGGTACGAAAATCAATATCGGCCATGTGTAATACCTTGAAGCCAGGTTTGTCCAGGTCTTTGGTATCAAAAGGCGCCAGGTCCGTCACCCCTTTCTGACGCAGTATCCGATAAGCGGCAGGATCATTAAAACGGTTACCGGTAGGATCGTTATACACATCTACCTCGAGGCTTCTCACCCCGGCATCCAGCTGCATATCAAACGGAGGATGATTGTAATGTAAGCCTTCGCTCATCTTCACCGTATTGGGATGAAACTCCTGAAAGGCCGCCAGCTGCTCTTTCGGCATGCTTTTCATATAAGTCTGGCCCAGTTTTTCAAAGATAGGATCAATCAAAGCCAGTACCGCGGTATCTACCGGACGGGCGTAACTGTTGTGCGTGCCCAGTATTTGTACCTGATTTATTTTAAGTGTGTCCAGCGACTGTGCCCCGCAAATGGTGGTAGCACAGGCCATCAGCATTGTTCCCAACGCACGGGTAATAGTTGTCTGCATCATCAGTTGATTTTTTTGTTGTTAGAAAATTTTAACGCTCACGCCTACTTGTCCGCGGAGAGAATACCATTCAGCTTGTTCCACCCGGTCGAAAGTGCCGTGATAGTAGCGTACCGGTGCATTGGTGATATTGTTCAGCTCCAGGAATGTCCTGATCTTAGGCGTAATAGCATAAGAAGCGGAAAAATCCACTGTGAAATTCTCCGCATACCAGCGGTAGTGGTCCGGGCCTGCAGCCTGACGGATCACGTCCAGGTATTTGCCTTTATAGTTACCGGCTATTCTGGCCATGAACTTCCCGTATTCATACAACAGCGAGGCGTTGAAGATATGTTTAGCCTGTTTGGGAATTACGCTGTTATCTTCGATCTTCTCGTTATTCACAAACCGGGGGATCTTCACCCTGGAATCGGTATAGGTATAATTGACATCTACCCCAAATCCTTTCCAGAAGCCCGGCAGACCGGTGAATCTTTTTACAAAACCCGCCTCGAAGCCTGCCAGCCAGGCGCCTTGCAGGTTCTGTGGCTCGCTCACGGTATATTGTATGCCGTTGATGTTTTCAGAAGACTGGTTCGTATATACCAGGTCAGTAAGTTTTTTGTAGAAAGCACCTACATTGACCATACCGATACCTCCGAAATAATGTTCTGCCATCAAGTCGAAGTTATTGGCGAACGTAGGCTTCAGACCGGCATTGCCGCGGGTGATCAGCTTATTGGCATCATCTTGTGTGGTACCGGGGTTCAGGTTATTGAAATCCGCGCGGGCGAAGCTACGGGTATACGCTACACGCAGGATATCCTTGTCCGTTACATTATATTTCACATGCAGCATCGGCAGGAAAGCATTGTAACTATTGTCCTGTGTGATAGCCGTTACCTGCTTGCCATTTACCTTGCTGCCGTTGAACGTCACTTTGTTGTACTCGTTACGGATACCGCCGGTCAGCGTAAGTTTTTCAGAGACTTTATATTCTCCCATCACGTAAAGCGCATATACGTTTTCCACACCGCTGTAGTACTTGGTCGCTCCAGAAGCATTGGTAGCAGAATCCACCTGGAAAGGATACAGCTTGTACTGGCTGATGCCTTCCGGCGTTGCCAGCGATTTCAGGTTTCCCAGCGCCATCTGATCGATGACCACGTTGTTATAGGGAGAATGGATTTCAGACAGGAAGCCGCCGTTATAAGGGAATGGCTCAGTGCCCAGGCTGGCCATGGAAGGCGCCGCGCCCTGCATACCTGCGATGTATATATTATAGGGAGATTGTACCACCTTGTCTTTATGAATGAACTTGCCCCCGAACTTCAGCATCAGTTTTTCTGATGGGGTGTATTTTAAATTAAAACTGAAACGTTTGTTCTCCTCCCAGTTGGTAGCACGCAACATGATCACCTGCGACAGCTTCATCGCATCGGCGGTAATAGGCGTATTGGCTGAAATATGCGGTAATACGGCATCTATCACATCTCCTTTTCCATCGGGAGCATCCATGGCGAGGTATTTTTTTCCGTCGGCCGCCAGCCCTTCGTAGGTGACCGCCTGCTGGAAAGTGGCCATAGGATAGTATCCCGGGTCTTTAAACCGGAATTTTGACTTGTCCATGCTGGCTGCCCAGTCCAGTGTGAGTTTTCCGGAGAAAACGGACTGACCACTCAGTTCACCGGAATACAGATCTGTGAAGTAATTGGAAGCCCTGTCTGTGATGGTGGCGTTTTTATTGTTGAAATAAAAATACGTCTCACGAACGTTCTGTCCATCGAGGAAGGAGCTGTAGATACCCCTGAACTGTATCTTATGCCTGTCGTTGAATTTGTATTCCAGGCCGGCGTTGAGGCCGGTGGTTTTGCGGTGGGCAATATAATCGCGCAGTTGCAGGTCGGTGATGGAATAAGACTGTTTTGCATTGGGATTGGCGAAGTCGTAGTTCATATTGTACCGGTCCTGTGCGGAGGTACGGTCCCAGATAACGGCGGACAACACAAAGCCCAATTTGCCTTTCAGGAGGCGGTCGCCATAAACGATGGACGCATTATAGGAACCTTTGCGGGCCTGATCGCCATATCCGCCGGCGGCATTGATCCGCAGCATCTTTGACTGCGGCGCGGCCCTGGTGATGAAGTTGATAGATCCTCCGATGGCATCGCCTTCCATATCCGGGGTGATGGCTTTGGACAGCTGTACATACTCTATCAGTTCTGACGGGAAGATGTCCATTTGAATACGGCGGTCGGTATAATCCAGACTGGCGGTGGGCAGACGGTTCCCATTCAGCAAGGTAGCACTCCACTGGATAGGCGTGCCACGTACAGACACATAACGTCCTTCGCCCTGGTCACGCTCAATGGAAACACCCTGAATACGCTGTACCGCTTCAGCGGCATTACGGTCCGGCAGCTTGCCGATGGCATCGGCCGCCAGCACCTCCATAATTCCCGGTGCATTCTTTTTGATGCTGATAGCCCGTATCTGTGAGCCGGCCGAAGCACCTTTCACCACTACTTCTCCCAGTACGTCGTTCGCAGGTTCCATCATAATAGAGCCCAGTTGGTTTAACCCCGGTTTAACATCTACCTCCATTGTTTTAACGGCAAAACCCACATAGTTGATCTTCAGTGTCACCTTTCCTGTTTTCCGGAGGGTGATGTTAAAAACCCCGGAAAGATCGGTTTGCGCTCCGGCGCCGTCGATAACGATGGTAGCCGAAGGCAAAGGACCTTCTTTGGATAAAATACTCCCTCTGATCTGCTGTGCCGTACAGAAAACAGGCAGGAGTAAAATCAGTAATAAAAGCCGGCTGCTCATGGCGAAAAATATTTTTCCGCAAAGTTGAGTTGGTGCCCAGAGGAAGTCGTCCTTGTAGATAAATCCGTACGAATTTATCGATCGGGGGAAACAAACACTTTTATTATCAACTAAAAACCAATTAGTTATAAAATATTACGGAATTGTTAAGCCATTCAGGTCAGCGCGCTGTTCACCGTACTTTGTGCGGTTATTACCACCGTATTTTTACTTTTCATATAGGCGGAAGGGGTAGTGCCGGTTACTTTTTTGAAGTATTGGTTGAACGATGACTTGGAATGGAAACCGGCTTCAAACGCCAAAGAAAGAATATTGGGCATCTCTTTATCCTGCCGGTATTTGTCCAGCAGCTTCACCACTTCCCTGATCCTGTACTCGTTGATGAACTGATAGAAAGACTGTCCGAGGTACTGGTTCAATGCCTCCGAAAGATGGTGCCGGGATATTTCCATCGCAGCGGCGAGTTTATCCAGCGTCAGTTCCGGGTCTTTATAGAGGGCCTTTTCGTACATCCACTGTTTCACCTGTGCCGCAATGGCCGCCTGCTGCTGGGTGGACAATACCGATTTCCGGGGGAGCGACAAAGTATCAGGAGTAACCTCCTCCTCTGCCGGTTCCTCCACGACGGCAGCAACAGGTGGGGTATTCTCCAGCAGTGGCAGTGTAGCGCCGGTATCCATCAAAAATAAAATCCTCACCCGGCCGATAGCCAGGCAGATGCTCAGCAGGGAGATGTAGGTAATTATTCTTCCCCAGTGGTGGGTATCAATAATAAACCGGGAAGCCGGGGACAGATTATTATTGACCGTCAGTAGCCAACTAAAAAGCGTGGTAGCCAGAAACACGATCGCCATAAAACGGACCAGCTGTCTTTCTGATTGCCAGAAGGCCGGGATCCGCCGGGCTTCCCACAGGGACAGTATTGCATATAGCGGAAAAGATACCAGTGCTATATATCCCACCGTCTGGTTATAATAAATGATGGCAGGAGGTGTTTTACCATTGTGGGCAATGATATAACCGGCAATCGTAAAGTAGGCTATGGCACCAGCCATCGCCGGCAGGAAATGAAGGTAATTGCTCCGCCTGGCCTGCTGGTATCTTCCGGAAAGGTGGGTGGTATACATCCATAATACCGGTGCATACATTAATGTAATAAATGTGTAATACTGCTTATGGATCTCCGCATGAGGGAACAATGTATGCAGCACAAAACCTGCGCCCAGATGGACAAACACCAACATTAAAAACCAGCTTAATATATTATCGGAAGATCTTTTCTTATGGCTGATGACAAATATGCTGAATACAACCAATGCCTGAAAGGCCCCCAGTAAAATAATATACTTCATAACACCCCTGTTTAATGATTTCGGGTGTGAAGCTACATAACCACTATTAAGAAATCATTACCAATAGCTCAGTGCTGCGTTTGTACCCGTTGCCGGAACACAGGGTAATGGTCCAGCAGCAGGGCTCCCAGCGTTTCCCAATCAGGCGCCTGTTCCCGGATGCCCAGCATACCGGCGATCGCCGCAAAGACGTCTGCTTTGGCTTTGCCTTCTTTTCTGAGGTAACGCACAGCAGTAGCGCCATCCGACTTGGAGAGTTTTTTCTCAGGCGCTTCCATCAGGAGGGTATGATGATAAAAGGTAGTATCGCAGAAACGGTCCATTCCTGCCAGTTGGGCCAGGTATAATTGCGCCAGCGTGGAATCCCACAGGTCTTCTCCCCTCACGACCAGGTCTATCCCGAAATAGTCATCGTCTATCACCGATGCCAGCTGATAGGCAGCATGGCCGTCTTTTTTCCTTACCACAAAATAACGCTGTTCAGCCGGCAGCGTTACCGGTAGTACGCCGTTGGCCGCGCGCATGTCCAGCATCAATGGCGTGGTCGTATTGAGGCGCCAGCAAACATCCGGTCCATCCCACAGCAGCTGGCGGTGGAGGCAATGACCATCATACGCCCCACCGGAATGTTGCAGTCCTGACCGGCTACAGTCGCAAGCGAAGAGCTTATCTCCCGCCTTCAGCGCTTCCAGCGCCTGTTGATACAGTGCTTCCCGGTGCAGCTGCGACCATTCCCGTTTCAGTTCTTCCGGTGTGCGGGGCCCTTCCTCCCAGGGTATCTCCAGGAAATGCAGTGTGTCGAAGATATCCTGCACATATTCCGGTCTTACCCGTTGCTGGTCCATATCGTCTATCCGCAGGAGGATGGTGGCGCCGCAGCGGCGTGCCAGCGTGGCCGTGAGCACAAAAGAAAACACATTGCCCAGGTGCAGGAAGCCGCTGGGCGTAGGCGCGATACGGGTTTTACGGTGCGCCGGATAGTCGTGACGGTGCAGTATCTTTTCTATGTGGAATCTGTTTCCACAAAAATACTTTCTACGGGCGTAAAAAAAATTGTGCTGATTTGTTGGAAAATAAAAAAAGAAATCTTTACCTTCGCACTCCCTTAGGGGAAGAGGATTGGTAGTTCAGTCGGTTAGAATGCCGCCCTGTCACGGCGGAGGTCGCGGGTTCGAGTCCCGTCCAGTCCGCAAAATCTCGAAGGAACCCGCGCTAGTCGCGGGTTTTTCTTTTTTAGTTGATTTCCCTTTAATTTCCCCCGATCAGTTTATATTACTTTACTTGGGTTAAGGTTCGTTTATTAAGTTACAATATTATCATTTGGGTTCCGCGAAGGGGACCTATTAAAAGAGACGACTGCATTCAGTTCTTCAATCATAGCGGGACGGCGGGGGTATTTACGGATCAACTCCTCTGCCACGGTTATAATTTCATCTTTTCCTTCAGGAATAGCTCTAATTACCTTTTCCATTTTGGTAGCCAAATCTGCATATTCCCTACGGTTCCCAACCACAACTCCTTTACGCTCAAATGCAGGAATATATATTGCCAATAGCTGTACCGGATATATCTTTATCAAATGGTTATGATACTGTAACAATCTGTCCAAATCTGTTTCCTTGCTCATTAGTGCAAGTAGCCTGTCCCAATATTTTTCTTCAATATAAATAGGGGCAAGTAAATCAAGCAGTAAAGTATCGGTTGAATACCATGCTTTGCCCTTATTTTTTTGATATTGCAGTTCTACACTTGCTATTCTTTCCTCAATATATTCTTCTATTTCCTCTTCCCATTTATCAATGGTGAAGGTATTCTTCCATTGATTATAGTAAACTGTATCAAAACCCCGGTTAAAAGCAAAATACTTCGTGTAATGCCTGATCGTCTTTTTATCGTTTTCTAAAATGGCAATGCGCAGCAATTCTTTCTGCCACTCCGCAACGGTTCCTGGATGGCCTTTCTTTTCAGCTATTTTAATTCCTTCGGTTATAAATTTCTTCGCCGGAGAGAAATCTTTTTCTTCTATTAAACCATTTACCTCCCCACGTCTGACATCAACAATATCTAAATTTTCACGAACAAGCTCCTGAGCTCCTCTAATATTTCCTATAGCTTTCAGAAAGGCTATTTTTTGTACAATGAAATATTCTTTTCTGTAGGGATATTCATCCGCTGAAGTCATTTTAATCTGACCATCAACAAACTCCAAATAGGATTTTTCTCTATTTAGTTTTATGGCAAGAGTTTGATACAAATCAACTATCTCATATCCAAAATCACCATAATCAAAGTATATAGGACGATTTAATGCTGATTGTACGAAAAAAAGGACTTCCTCCTGCAAATCTACGGCTAAGCTTTCAGCCTCTGCGACAACCCTTATCAGTTCTATAGAACTGTTGATAATATCTCCAATATATCCACTGGAATCATCGCAGTAAGTAATAAGTTCGATAGCTTCTGTTAACACAGATTTCGCTACAATAAAAGCACCGCGGAAATTGCTTTTTTGTATCATCTGCCGGCCCTCATCAAGCAATCCATTAACCTCATTTGCCAACCTGTGAATGGATCGATAGTCAATAAAATCTCCGCTCGAATGACTCCTTATGAAACTTCTAAGCTGTTTCGTATACTTATCTTCTATATTAATACTGCTATCCTTATCCGAAAAGTACCGCTCAAAGAGAGATTTGAAGGTTTCATCCTTTGTGGCATGGGCCAAAATAAATTCCTGGAGTTCCTCTAAGCCTATTCTTTGAATTAACTTATAAAAATCTGTTTTGGGAACTACATTTTTGCGAGCAGCAGTGTTTATAATTTTTTCCCTCAGAAGAAATAAAAGAGCGACAACATGCTTGCAAATATCACCGTCATAAGGACAGTCGCATGAATATGATTTTATTCTATCCTTTTTTAAAATCTCCACACTCACTGTATATAGTTCAGTCCCCATCACTTCGGCTTGCCAGAAGTCTTTTCCTGTTTCCTCAACATCAACAACAGCTCCATTTTCATAATATTCCCTTCCTCTATATACGATTGTATCACTTATCTGTAATTCAAATTTTCTCAATGTGAACATAAGTAATATTTAAATCATCGAAATAAATCATCCATAGTTAAACTATTCTGAACTATACTATTAGAATGCATATTTCTCACTATTCCAAAAGTAGTAATCATAGTCAAAAAAATGGATTTATTAGTACGTGTTGCTGTTCGGAATGTGTCTATTTTATCCTGTAATTCTGTTTGATACTTTTTATCAATAGTAAAAGGATTAATAGAGAACTTCATTTCGCATATATTGATAACATCGTCTTTTCTATCTATAACCAAATCTATTTGTCGCTTGCTCCCCTCACCTGTGTTGATCCATGAAGAACTACTTGTCTGGACACCACTGATACCAAGAGCATGTTTAATCTCTGTCAGATGAGCAAGACACACCTGTTCAAATGCATAACCACTCCAGGACCTCTGTTGTGGTGAATCAAGCCCATTAATCCAGGTATTCTCGTTCAACGCATGATTTCCGCGTATAAATCTGATATAAAACAAAGAATAAAAATCACTTAACTGAAAAAGACTACTTTTCTCCTTCTTGCCAAATGAGAAATACTTACGTATAAAGCCACTTTCCTCCAGTTCATTTAATATTCTTGTCGTACTTCCTGCATTTGGTAATCCTGTATCATGAATAATTTCGGAACGCGTTAATCCTCTTGCTTTCTTGCTTAACGTTTCTATGACCGAAAGATGTTTTTCTGCTTTATTGAATAAAGAAGTATAAAGATCCCTAAACTCTTCTGTCAATAATCCGTCCCGTTGAAAACATAATCGATTTATATTTTGAGAGGCGCTCATACTTACGTCTACATGATCAAGGTAAAAAGGTACACCTCCCATCACCATATATAATTGAATTGTTTGGTATCTACTAAATACTCCTCCGCGGCTCTGAAAGAAAGTCTCACATTCCCTCAATGAAAAGGGCTCGAGACGTATCCTGTGAGTAACCCTGTTATGTAATCCTCCCTTATTATGAATAAGTGTATTGATCATCCATGAGGCAGCAGATCCGCATACAATCAGAATAATATCGTTTCTTGCACTAGCATATGAATTCCAGAAATAGTCGAGTGCCTGAATGAAGCCAGATTGTGCAGTATCCAACCATGGAAGTTCATCCAGAAATACTATTTTTTTTTGCTTCCCGCTTTTTGATAATAATTCTTCCAGTTGACTGAAAGCGGCAAACCAATTTTCCGGAAAAGGAGCAGATTCATCAGGATGATATTTCTGCATGGCTCTTTGAAAATTGGACAAATTCTGTTGTAGATTTATATTAGCTACGCCAGTTAGGTAAAATGCAAAATCCTGTTGAAAAGCTTCTCTGATTAAAAAAGTTTTACCAACCCTCCGCCTTCCATATACTGCGATAAACTGGGAGGTCTCAGATTTCATTGCCTGTCCTAGAATTTTCAATTCCTTCTCTCTTCCGATTATTCTACTCATTTCTTGCAATTTGGCTTTAAATATACAAAAACGAACACTTAGAGCCAAATTGGCCATCAAATTCGCTCTAAGCCCAATCATATATGCTGGTAAAGCCAAATTGGAAAACCTATGAAATTATTTTATAATATCAGTGACTTATCCTTCCTAAATTAGCCTCATCATATTATTTACGATTGACTATCATATCATTACACCTTAATGTAATAAGAAAGCCAGTACTAGCTACGTAAAACAATCTCTACACAATGATCTGCCGCCATCTTAAGCTTAAGAACCATAGACTATCATCTTCTGCAAATCTGCCACAAATAAGTTCGAACATTGTCCCTTTCACCCCGCAAAATCTCGAAGGAACCCGTGCTAGTCGCGGGTTTTTCTTTTTTAACTCGCATGTTTAGTCGAGTTCCGACTTCTCTTCTGGTTTTATGTTACCTTATTGGATCACTAACTAAAATACAACTATAATCACACCCTCTTCCCTCTCAGTAAAAGTATTGGGCTCCCATTTAGTGCAGGAGGCTATTGGTGCTTATCAATAAAAGGGAAAGCAAATAATATGGCAGCCCATGTGTGTAGCGCCGCTATTTTTACACTTCGTTGTTAATGACTGATCTGCCCTGCACAGGGAATATACTATGTTACAATTTTATTAGAGTAGTCTACTTCTGCTTCAGACATCGACAATTTCCAGGTCTTGTCCACCAACAACTCCAATCGGCATACTTCCTGCATAAATATATGGGTTAATAAGATCCATGTAACTCGAACAGGTGGAAAAATAAAAAGCCCGGTGAATATACCTATCTCCTATAGCCTGCAATCACAGACGGAAGGAGAAGATCGTAATTTCGCCGGGGCTGTTGTTCTAATTTACAAAGTTCATTAACAAATTGCAGACGGAGGACATCCACAATAGGTGTGATCAAGAAGTGTACAAGGGGTGGATGTTCCGGTAACTTTAATTTGCCTTTTTTGTGGATTGCTTAGGGTGGCGATTCTGATGGTAGAGAGTCGCATTTTCTTTGACGCTACTTTTTTCATGTGTGGGTTTTTAGGTTTTTAATAAGAAATATTACCTGAGAGGTTATTATAAAAGAATTACAGAGTCAACAATTCAGCTATTGCAAAATAGCGCTTACCACTGCAATATATCGGCGGTAATATTCTTTGTGGTTGGCCGGCATCGTTACTTTCGTCAATGCACTGCGTCAGGAAAAATTGTCGGAAACTCATACCATTTAGTATTACCTGGAAGCTGCGACCTGATGTCAATCCTGAACACATAACTTTAAAAAAATGCCGCTTCAACATCGCTCAAGCCCATGCCTGTTTATATCTTAATTAATGAATCCTATTAGATAACAATTAGTCCATCCTAATGTACAATCTCTACTTTGTTCAAAATAAAATGCTTACTTCATGGTGAAAACAAACAACCTGAAAGTACCAAATCATATCCCAGCAGGCGTCTATCTCATAAAGATCAACACTATTACAGGAGAAAAACTGACTGGGAAAATTATAATACAAAAATAGGCCGCCAAACGGAGTGTTATATCCAGAGACGTCCTAATTTTGCTTAAATCCTGGACAAACAAGTTCGAAATTAGTCCCCGATAGCCCGCAAAAAGGGGAAATCAACGAAGCATAGTTGATTTCCCCTTTTTTCATTCTCCTTACTATTATAATTTAATTAATTGCCGGATCAAGGGATCAAGTTAAAAAGGATCAAGTTGAAAACTTGGGGGATTAGGCACAAAGCTTATATTAGTCAATTTTATTTCAGTAAACTTGTAAAAAGTGAATTCCATTGTTGATATACAACTGTTGACTCATAAAATGCTGTAAATTTGGCAAACGATTTTCTTCCATAATACCAAGTTAAGTGTGGGTTATTCCAAAGTATTGTAATCTTAGCTTCTAAATCATTAATATCTCCAGGAGTAAATAAATATCCGATTGCCTCGTCCCCACTCCCCACAATATCATGAAATCCTGCATGATTTGGGGCTATTATTGGTTTACCCCAGGAAATTGCTTCTAGCAAACTGAGTGGAAATCCTTCATAAACCCTGCTTGGTACAATCAGAAACCTGGCGTTTCTATAAAAATCGGCCATTTCCTGTTTGTCCAAAAATCCTCTAAAAACAACATTGGCAGGTATCGGAACGGGGTGAAGATGTGCCTCCATCTTTTGACCTGCTAAACAAAATGATATCTCAGGATGCTTCCTGGCTATATCTATTAACATATCCCAACCTTTCTCGTAGCTAAAACGGCCCGAATAGGCCACATAGTTACCTGTTGCCGGCTCATAAGGTCCAGGGGTATTAATGCTATTAGGTATTACGGCTATTTTTTCTTCATCAAAACCCGCCTGTATCAATTTACTTTTCTGAAAAGAGGTCAGACAAATATACCTGTCAACATTCTGATGATAGGCTCTCCATTTACGGGCTACGTAGCCGCGCAAGGCATAAGCGACGGACTTCAACCTGCTGCCTTCGCAGTTAAAACGTATACAGCCCCATTCATTCTTATGCTCCAGGCAATGCTCGCAAGGTTTACCATCACGCATAAACAGTCCGGTAGGGCATATCAACCTGTAATTATGAACGGTCATTACCACCGGTATTTTTGCTGCTTTACATTCAAAGAGTGCTGCCGGAGAAATAAACGGATAGAGGTTATGTATATTAATAACATCAGGACAGAACCGCTTTAATTCTTTACGTAGCTCATGTACTCCCTGATAGGAATAGATCCCGGAAAAAAAAACCTTAACCTGACCGGTCAGGCTTTCCCGCAATCCAGCGGTCGTTCTGCGGAAGAAACCCACCTCATGTCCATTATTTTGGAGCATTTGTCCCATCTGGTCTACCACGGCTTCTTCGCCGCTATATTTCCCATATTCGTTATGGATAATCAGCACCTTCATAGGCAAGTTATTTTTAAGTCATGTCAATAGATGTATCTATATTGGTCTGTATCTCCCTTTCCAACAATTCAATACAAATGTTTCCATTAAAGAAGGATGCCTTTTTTTATTGGTAGCAGCGAAATAAATTGCGGCAATGGCATTCTTAACAAAGAAGTCAATACCCCATGTTTGAATTTTTTGCTGAGCGGAAATACCCATTGCAAGAATATCTATTTCTTTCATGTAAGTAATTTTATCCAACAAGGCGGCTAACCTGCTGGCTTCACCAATTGAAAAAGTATAACCATTCACCCCATCCTCTATCAGAGATCCGGCACAACCACATCTGTTACTAACCAGCACCGGCAAGCCCGCAGCCATAGCCTCATTAACTACCAATCCCCATGTTTCATAGCAACTGGGCAATATAAAACACCGGGCATGTTGGTAATATTGCCGCAATCTCTCCGGTGTAACAAAAGATAACAGATACACACCTTTTAGCGACCTGTCAGAGATGAACTTTTCTAACTGCGTTCTTTGCGGACCATCTCCCACTATTACCAGTGGGAGAAAATTCCCATCATTGGCAAGTTGATACTGATGATAGGCTTCAAGTAACAAAAGAAAATTCTTGGCCGGAATGTGCCGACCTACAGTCAACAAATATCTATCAGGTAAATGCGCAGGAGGTAAAGTAGCTATGCTCCAATAATCATTGTCCACAACATCTACTCCATAATACACCTGTTCCGGCTTAAACCGCCACCGTTTGAAAGTTGCATTCCAATCGGGTGCCGGACAAACAACGGCTTCTACATGTTTATAGAAAATTTGCTTGATATAATTAACAAGTTTATTTCGGGGAACATCCTCCCATTTTGCGTCATCAAAAATCACAACCGCTTTATGGCGCTCCTTTGACCACCTGACAGCGGTAGCCCCGGCAGGAAAGGCTATAGCACCCGCTAATACCACATCAGGCATTATTTGATCCAGCTGTTTATACAAATTGTTACTAACCACTCGTGGTGAGATATCCTCCATTCTCTTCTCAGGAAAAATACAAATCCAATCAGTCGATTCTATTCTACTATCTATTAAATCATAATTTCCACCACCTGCAAGCTCAATAACGATCAGTTCATCACCTCGCTCTTTCAAGGCTCGTTGCAGTGCTTTAATACGTGCAGGCCAGTATAACCTGAAAGAAGTATGAGTAATAACAATCTTCATTTAATCACTTTGAAGGGGAAAAGTATCAGGAACAAAAAAAACCAGGTTTTTCCATTGAAGGGATACTGAGCGATTGATTTCCTCCATTCCGCTATAGCATGCGTACGCATACCACGAGCCAGGTAAATATGGGTCCGCATTTTATACCAAAGCCCGGCATATTTCTTTAAACCTGGAGTGTCTTTATGAAGTTGATACAAAGCTATCAACTCTTTTCCTACCACATCTTCTGTTTCCGGAATCCGATGCTGTTGATCAGCATTAAAAGAATGTGAATCTTTTAAAAAGACTGCTGCAATACTGGTACTATAGGCAATATAATTCGCCAAAGCTAGTCTGGCCCAGGTAAGCAAATCCTCGCCTACCTTTACTCCCATTGGAAAACCTCCTATCCCCAGGAGCGCACTTTTACGGATAACCACAGAAATACTCGATAGCGGTGGATCTGAACAAGCGGCTACTTCAAAGTAATTATCAAGAAGACCATCGGGGCTATCAAATGGTAATTTATTCAATTTAACAGGCCTGATTTTGGTTACACTCCATTTCATTTCATAACCTGTCCCACAAATATTACAAGCAGGATACTTTAAAATTAAGCCATACTGTATGGCCAGATATTCCGGTTTCCATAGATCATCAGCATCCAGAAAAGCCACCCACTCTGTTTCACATAAATGAATACCTTTATTACGGGCTGCGGCTACCCCCTGGTTGTCTTGCCGGACCAGTAAGACGCGTTCGGCAAAGACAGTATTCCTCGCAAGATAATGCTGCACTATTTCCAGGCTACCATCTGTTGACCCATCGTCTATAATTATTACCCGATAATCTGTAAATACCTGCTGCTGCACACTTTGCAATGTAGCTGCAATCTGATGCACTTTATTATATAATGGAATAACAACCGTAAAAGTCATACCAAAACTGTTTTAAGATGATCCCGCTGGTAAGAAAGTCGTGCAAAAGCAATCCCGATCAGGCAAAAATGAAAATTGCCAAAATAGGTAGCATACTTCAGTGCGTTGTCGGTAAACATAAAACCAATCCAGGATAGAAAAACAGTTAACGCTGCATAATAGATGACCGCCGTATAAGCATCTGTCACATCTTGCCTGCACCGGTATAATAACCAGAACTGCATTAAAAATCCAAATAGCAAGCAACACAATCCCACCCTGCCACTATTATACAGTACTGCTATGTAGTCATTGTGGAGTTCTTTAAGTTTGTAATTATTATCCATCAGCATCCAAAGATCGGCTCTGGACCCTGAGCCCCACCAGGGATGATCACTTATTCCCTTTTCAGCAAGACTCCAGATTTTTGAACGTCCATTCGTATTAAAATTTCCATTATCGGCAGATAATTGTTCCAGATCACCTTTTCCAGAAAAAAAGGTCTTTTTCTGGAAAGAAGCGGAAAAGAATACCATCAATCCAGTGCATAAAGCCACCATCCCAATTAGCAGCCGATTGGCTGCTGTCCGGTTTGCAAAGTGAAAAGCAGCAATCACTAACATCATCAAAATGCCCATACGACTCACTGTCAATAACGGAAATAATAAAATGACAGAAAATAACCATGCGGACTTCCTGTTTCGATATACCCAGAAATCACTCAATAGCAGCGCTCCAAATATGACCAATGTCATGATAGTACTCGATCCCATGGAGGATGCGGATATTTTAGCCACAAATAATCCCATCATCAGGAAAATAAAGAGCATAAACACACTCATCCATTTTTTCAGTTTCAGTAAAACTTCATCTGTATATATATAGGTAGAGGCAGCCACTCCGGTAACCGGAAACACCATGTACTGCAAAGTTGCCTGAAGCCCATAAAAACTTCTGTCGAAAAACCATTGGACAGTGATGTAGATAAACCAGGGCAGCCAAACCCAAACGGGCATGGTAACAGCACCAGGGTGCAAACTGATACGGATAACACCCACCAGTAGTATTATTGTCCAGGAAAATCCTCCCCAGTTTAAGCCCATTATCTGCGCAGGAATAAACGACTGCATACCGATCACATATGGTATCACAGCGGTAATAAATATCCATCTATAATATGTCAGCGGTGAATTGTTATTCATGCAATACTGTATAAAAAAGTTCTTCCCAATGAGGCATTATTTTGTCTGCCCGATATTTGGATGCCATCTGAATGGCCTTCGCTCCCAGGTCCTCTCTTAACGTCCTTGATGCCATCAGCCTCATCAATGCTGCTGCAAACATGGCCACATCCTGTTGAGGCACCAATAATCCGTTTACCTCATCGGTTATAATTTCTCCCGGACCACATTCACAATCAAAAGCCACACAAGGCACACCACATTCCATCGCTTCTATCAGCACAAGACCAAAACCATCACTTCTGGAAGGAAAGGCGCAAATAGCGCTTTGCAGAAATTCGCGTCTTACATCCTGCGTTGGTGGCTGTAATGCAACTGTTTCCGTTAATCCATACTCTTTTATTTTCCCTGCCAGCAGCGCCTCATCCTGACCTTCACCGAAAATAGCAAGCTCCCAGTCAGGGTAGTCCAATACCACCAAACGCCAGGCATCTATCAGGAGGTCAAAACCCTTTACGGCCATAAGTCGACCAATAGCGATGACCCTTTTAACAGTGAGATTTGATTTTTCCGGTGAAGTAAAAGGGAGCGGGTTAGGAATAACTGCAATATTGGACTGATCACGCCAAAGTTTTTTATCTGCATTTGTTAACAATACCAGCCGGTCATAATGCCGTGAAAACCTTCGTTCCTGTTGTTGAATGAGCCAAACATATACTAACCGAAGTTTACGGAACCTTAAGTTCTTAATACCACGCACCAGGTGAAGAAGATAATTTCTTGTAAAATGAAACTCCAGAATTTTACGGCTCCCATCATTTATCTTATAAAGAAAGCGATGCTCTTTGCCGTACATGCTAACAGTGATAGCAGGCTTCAAGGAAAAAAGCAGGCTGGTGAGTTTTTGCCGGTACGGTTCATGCACCTGGTGCACTGTTATTTTCGGCGACAGCGGATAAAAAGCCGCTCCCGGCTCTCCTGAACAGATGGCAATATGTACCTGATAACCGGCGTTTTCAGCCAGGTAATTTGCTTTTGTAGTGAGCACACGTTGCATACCTCCCGGTACATCAAGTGCAAAAATGCAGTACAATATTTTCATTATACATGTTCCATATAAAAGTTCAAATATGCCTTTGCTGTTATATCCCAGTTAAAGCCAGCAGCATGATTGTGCAATACTTTGCTGTTAAAAACAACTTTCTCGTTCATAATAGCTGCCATGGCCGCGGCAATATCCTTTTTATCGGTTATGTCTACATACGTGCCGTATTCCCTTGCCACTTCCTTTAATGCCGTATTGCTGCCTATAATCACCGGTGTACCACAAGCCATCGATTCCAGGGGTACAAACCCAAACCCCTCATACCGGGAAAGATAAAGTGTGGCAATGGCTGCTGAGTAAAGACTCCTTAACATTTGATCATCCACCGCAGGTAACAAAAGGATTCTGCCAGCAGAAAACTCTGGTGCAAACTCCTCCAGCAACCATACCGGTGCGTCTTTCCATACCAATACCAGCTTGGCGCACGTCGCTGTTTGTTGATACAAATACCGGTAGGCATGCAGGATCATTGGAGTATTTTTTCTGCCAACGCCACAAGAAACGCTTAAGAAATAAGGACCCTTCACACCCATAGCCGATAATTTGTAATCAGCATTTTGCCCGGCTTCAGGGAAAAAAGTATCTGTATTTATTCCCCATGGTATCATCACTATTTTTTCGGGTGGCACATTCAGGTTATGTATAATATCCGTTTTTGAAGCCTCAGAACAAGTTACAATAGCCTTGCAAGCATGTGCCAGCCAGGTTTGCTTCTCCCGTTGTTCCATTAAACCATTTGCATTATCTGTATCCTTAAAACAAAAAGTGTCATGTATAGTAACAATTGTACGTTCCGGGAAACGGACTGTTTCATAATTATGCGGTACATGTAACAGGTCATATCGTGATAAATACTCCCGGATACCAGTGTAGCATACCAGGTCGCGCAGGCGCTGGTTTCCAGGTAAAGGAATGTGCCATAGCTTTAGATGTCGATAGTCTTCTCTTGCGTTCAGCTTACTCCGTACATATTGCGCATACAACTGTAATTCAATAGGATCAATGGGTGTGATACGCCCGAATGCTCTAATCAACTCAAGAGTAGACCTCCCTATTCCCGGAAGATAGTTTTGTCCACGCTTTAGTGTACACGAATTGATATCAATCAGGATTCTATGCATCTATATACTCGTTGATTTGAAAACTAAACTGCCAATAAATGCCTGCATGGCATGGCTACAAGTAAAGTCAATATCAGACAGCAAAAAGCCAGGCATATATTATAAAGTGTCGGAATGTTGTGGGTAAGAACCGAGGCAACCGGCCTGGCGAATTCCAACAAGGGAAAATGTAATCCGAATATCAATAAGGATTGCATCCCAAGATACCTCAATGGCTTCCATAAAAAAAAGGTTGTGGGTAGACTGTATGCCAGGACTATAACCAGCAGGGAACCACTCAACGCCGTAATAAAGTATGGAAAAAAAGATCCGGCAATAATATTTGACCTTATATCAACTCCATTTCTGAAAAACTGGCCAACTAAAAAAACTACAAACAGTATAGATGTCGGTAAAATGTACCGCCGTTGATATGATAAAAGAAATCCGGAGATTTTAAGCTGGTAACCTGCGTAATAAAAGATGAGCATTGAAAAAGCCGAATCCAGGAATAAGGGAAGCCTTAGTTTATACCGGGATAAATAGTAACCCAATATGGTGGCAAGAATTACTAACAGTAAACGATAGACTTCTTTCCGTATCGTCTTAGATACCACGTATGTCAGGACCGTCACTTCAAACAAAGCAAGTAAAAACCAGGTAGGAGTATCCATGGAAGGATAAACCAAAGGAATAACGGCGTGGGCCTCAAACAATCCTGCCCGGCCAGTTACACTCAGCAAAACTGCATAAAAAATATATCCATAGTAGAAAAAAAAGAAGTAAGGCACTATTAATGTCAGGAATTTTCGTTGCAGTATTTTTTTAAACAGTTGTTCCGGATTCCAAAAGTATCCTGACAGCATAAAGAATAAAGGCATATGGAAGGAGTAAATGATACTGGTTTGTACACCTGCGTGCCCCAGTACCACCAGCAGGATGCCTACTCCCCTGGCCACATCCATGGATGTGTCTCTGTATGTAGCATACGCTTTCATCATCGTTCGCTTATGACCTCAAATACTTCTTTATACAAGGTATTAACATGATTCTCAATGTTAATCACATTATGAGCTGTTTGTTTACTTATCCTGTTTATTACCTCCGGATGATGGCATAGAAACTCCATCTTGCTCTTTAATGCGGCTATATCATTAGGAGGTACCAACCAACCATTTATATCTGATGTAATCTGCATCTCCGCACCGCCGCAACGACTGGCCAGTACCGGTTTTCCCAAACTGAGCGCCTCGGCGATAGCCAGCCCATACACTTCCAGACCGATGGCTGGATGCACCATTACATGAAAATCTGCCATTAAGACTGGCAATTGTTCCTGTTTTATATGACCATACCAGTAAATACGCTTATCCTTCCGATATCTCCGTTTAAGCCGGTTCATATATCCAACAGCTGTTTTCCTTCGCTCACTGCCTATCATGTGCAATTCACAATCACTTTTTATTAATGAGAATGCAGCCAATAAGACATGTATTCCTTTACTATAACAGATTCTCCCGGTGTAAAAAAATTTCAGGGGTCTTTGAGCTGGCGCCGGAAAGCTTTTCGAAGACATTACAATTCCTAAAGGAAGAATCTTTAATTGCTGCTGTGGTAGTCCATTGCGTAGCATAACCTCAGCTATTGCCTCTGAAGAGGCCATAACATATGTCGATTTCGATGCAATAGTAGCCCACATACTCATTTTATCCGAAATAGATAAAGCAGCCTGACCGTAAGACGTAATAAAAGGTATAAATGGCCGGTGCTGCAGCAATTTCCCAATCCGGAGCTGAAAGGGAACAGGTATCCTCTTTAAGATCGGCCAAACATAGTCCCCGCCCCGGATATCATGCAACACGCAGCGTAAACAGTTTTGATATTCCACTTTACATGAACATATTTCATCGCGGTAGTTCAACAGCGTACCTACCGGACATAAAATACCACCATGGTGGACAGTAACTACAGCAGGAATATTTAATTCTGCAGCAATAGCCACCATCATTGCTTTTTCAAAATGAATATGTATCAGATCCGGAGCTATTTCCTGTATAATAGTCTTTATCCTTTGCTGATCACTGGCCTCGACCTCATAAAATGGGACTCCTTTGTAATTAAGCGCTATATCTGCCGTGCAATGCGCCACAAAAGAAATAATGGCAATATCGCGTTCCTGATGGATCATTTCATTTGCGAGGTTGTTCAAATAAACCTGACCACCACCATAGGTATCCTTAAAATTGCCATTGGCTGTTAGTAAGACTTTCATAAAGCGCTTATTTATTAAATCACCGCTGCATATAACTTGTGCCTCATCTGGACAATTGTGTAAGCAGGATTTGCTTCATGAATGATTTTCGCCATTACCTGTGGATCATCAGGATAGTGATACGTACATAGCGACAGCTTAGGGGCAAAAGTCCTGAGTGTTTCACGTGCGCCTTTTAATAAATTCCTTTCGTAACCCTCTATATCAGCTTTAATAAAATCTATTTTGCTTAATCCGTGAGTGCCGACAAAATCATCCAGTGTGGTTAAACTAACCTCGTCCTTTTGTTCTCTTTCCCCATTACCTGTAATCCTGTAAGCCGCGCTGTTACCGATATCGTATAAGGTCATACCGGCAGTACCAGCTTTATCTGACAGTCCCTGCTGAACCGGAATAATCCGGTCATGCCCCATTAGCCTGCTGGTCTTCTTCAACTGGCGGAAATTGGATACCTCAGGCTCAAAAGCATATACCTTAGCTCCATAAAAAGCCGCAAGGGATGAAAAATCACCGACCCAGGCACCAGCATCTATTACTACATCTCCATCCTTAATAGTAATATTAAACGGACCATCTTCATACAAATAGGAGCCTTCCGCTAAAAGCAGGTCCAGCTTATCAACCAGCTTCTTTTTATGATTATCGTAATACAAACAATGAATCAATAGCGTATCCTGGAAGATACGCTGCAATAATAGCTTGTCTGCCTCGCTATCAGCTGCAAGTAAAACTCCTTTGAAATCAAAATGATCTCCTCTAAAATACAGTTCATTAAAATGCGTTAGTGCAAACTCCAGTTTGTTATAAAAGGTTCGGGCATTGTAATAATCAAGCGCAAAGCTGACCAGGGAAGTTCGCCTGGACCATAACAAAGGTAACGTTCTGGATTTGCGACCGGTAATTTTTTCAATCAGTGTTTTCATACAACGGATTTTAGCTTAAAATATTCGCAGGTTTCTTTCAAAGTGTCATACAATGCCCTTTTAATAGGTACTACCGCATGAGTTTTGGTTGTTGCTCTACCGATAAGATCCTCTATATCTTCGCCTCCATTTACCTCTACACATACATGTTCAAGACCAAGTGCTGAATAATAATCCTTGTATTTATAATCAGGATCAACGGTGCCCAGTGGCATAGTTTCCCGGATAACAAACCGCAGGCTTGGAATATCAAAAGAATCTGCTATCACCAGCCCATGGAGGGAAGATGCCACAATCGACTCACAGCTTTTTATCCGGGAGATAATCTGCCTTGGACTACCTAAAGGATGGATAAACAGCACATCCTTTCCAAAGCGCTCCTTCCACATCTTCATATAGCGGTGACCGTAATCAATAAAATGCGGTACCACACCCATCCGGTATTTCTTTCTGACTGTTTCCGGAAAAATATAGGACATGATCAAACCTGTATCCCCATATAAAACATGGTCTGTATTTTTTGACCGGAAATTATTCCATGTCAATTTCCCTCTTACACCCAGCACCCGCGCAGCAGGGAAATTTAAAGGCACATCTGCTGCACCCGTTCCCAGAATAATGCCGGTATAATTCTCAGGCACCCATTGCAATAAGGAACCAGCCAATATCATATCCGACTTTACCTGCTGACAATATACTGGTGTCAGCCCAAAATGCTTTAATATATCCGGACTTAAACAATCACCAAAGTTATTAAGTCCCCTACCCCAATGCACAAAGATCAAATTACCCCGCACCCTGCCCCGGAGGATACCAGGCAACTTAACCAGGAAGTAATAGGCTATTTCCTTTATTCTTTCCATAAACCCCGTTTGTTGAAATAAAGAATTACGCGCTGTATGAGATCCCTGCTACCCTTCAGGGTATAAAAAAAGGTCCCTAACAGTAAACTATACGCCGTTACCAACGCCATTGCATAAAATATCCAGCGGCTTAAACTGGTGGCCGGGTCCGGCAATTGGAGCAAATACAACAGATAGCTGCCAAGCCACCATGACAACCCTATAAGCACCAGGTATTTTATCGTTTCTTTCCAATAATTCCATACCGGTTGGCTGAAGCCCTTTCTAAAAAGATAGATGGGCTTCCAGATACACCCAATAAGCAACATACTGGCAATAGAACCAAGCAATACCCCTTCAATACCATAGCGGTAGCCCAGTCCGATGGAAATGGTGATGTTCATCAGAGCCTCCGTGACCGGCGCCATAGTATCTGCGAACAAACCATACGCCTGTAAAAAATTGATCGCCGGCCCCCTCACCTGCATTAGAAAAATATTGCATAATATTAAAAACAAAACCCTTTTTTTCAGTAAATAACCCGTGCCTATCCATAGAACAATAAAAGGTTCAATGAGATGATAAACAGAGAATACAAAAACCGCTGAACTGAAATACCGTAGTGCAACTATTTCCCAAAAAACCCGTATTGTTTTAGGCAGATGATTTTCCGCTACCAGATTTCCAATGCCTGCCTGTATACTTCCCAATGCAGTTAACATAAGCTGGTTGAGTTTCCAGATAATTACCATATAGTTACCATAATACGCCACCATGCTGAGCGATGTGAAGGCATAAATAAACATGTCCCTGGTGGAATAAAGCGTGAAGTCTGATATTTTATGGATAAACAACTGTCTTATCTTTTCTCCTGCCTGTGGATATTGTCTGAATAATTGCGTTCCTTTTTTTGGATCAGTATGCAACCATGGGTATACCTTATTGATCTTCCAGTTTAAAATCAAGCTCAGTAGCACACTAAAGAGCAATTCAACTACTATCCAGGCATACAGGCTTCCGAAGTAAAAAGCAATAGCCATCTGTAGCAGCACTTTTGCAATTCCCGCAGTCTGGAAATATGCTGTCACCACATAATTCCTCTGATCTGCCATGAGCAGTATTTCCCGGTAATTAATAAAGTACCCTATTAAAGAAGAAATAAGAAAAGCATAATAGGCCGTAAAGATGACACCCAATGGAATTGCTTCCTTTGAAAAGAACAGTGGCAGAAAGGCCGACAGCAATATTCCAGCCGCCAATACTACATAGCCAATACGGCGGCAAAGCCCCCCCATCAGCGATACTATTTCTGCTATCTGTTGATGATTCCGCTCAAATAAGGGTTTATATAACATAAAGCCGATGGCAGCACCTACGCCCATTTCCGCCAGGTTCAAAAAGCCAAGCAAGTTGCTTACTGTACCAGTTAATCCGAGGAAATCAGCACCTAAGTAGTGCAGAAAGATGCTCCGCGAAAAAAAGGAAAGCAGCAGTGTAAGCAGGTAGAATACAAGGCTAACCCTTGCATTCAACAGACTTTTATGTATTCTGGATGTTTCCATTATTACTCCGTTCCCTCTTGTTTTATAATCACTGCACGGTTCACATACGGTGGTTTGTGATCAGTTGATCCGGATTCACATCATATTCCTTCAGCGTTCCTGACCGCCAAACAACGCCTCATAGTCAGTTGCTGGTTATAAGGAGGTAACCACTGTATGACAATTTGTAGGACCACTATTGTGACATTTGCGGAACAACCGGTCCCCGGCTTCTCCAAAGCGGTAGGTTATTCCGGCAATTACAGCTACGTAGCCTTCCCAGTATTTCAGGGTTTGCTCCCTGTCAAAGGTTTGGTCTACCCGCGTTCCTTTTAATTCGAGGTTAACATCAAAATATTTAGCAATCCTGAAGCGATTGATAATACCGAGATCGCAAGAAGCAACCCTGTCAGGGTCGATCTTTTTAGGCTGATAGAGCGCGGAATTCATACCAACACCGACATAGGTGATTACAGAATAGACGCGTTCCCGCTTATACCCGTTAAAAATATTTGATAAGTCAAACATGATTTCCCCATCCACAAATATCTGGCTCCACTTTTGGAGATAAATGTGATTTTCACTTGGTCCACCTTTAGTATAGCCATGGCCAATTTGAGGAATGGTACCGGTAGAATAGCCTTTAATATCCCCCCCTCCAACACGCGCACGCAGGCCAAACACCGGGTGAATCCATTTGCCTGCAGCGAATTCAAAGGTGGGTGTAATCCTGTCCCCTAATGGCCTCAAACCATCTTCATCTCCAAAGTAAACCTGTCCCCCTCCGGAAAGAGATGCGAACCAGTTATCCCAGAAACCATTAAACATATAGTGCTGTTGCTGAGCCTCCTCTGTAGTGGGAATAGCTAACCGATGCAGCACATAATCTCCTGATGAATCGGGATTTTGCTGCCCGGCAACGACATTAAAAATCAGGATTGAAGCAAGTAGTGTTAGCAGATGTTTCATAATCATGTATTTAGTTTTGTGTAAGGTAGCCATACCCGTAACCATACCTATAGAATTCCTTTCCAGCATTATATCCATTGAGGATCACTGTCATATTCTTAAACTTTTTATGCTGATAACTTTTTTCTATTTGAGGTAATAACCGGCGGTCCAACTTACCAGCCCGGATGATATATATGGTAAGATCGGCCACCCGGTTCACAATTACAGCATCAGCCACCAGTCCCATTGGAACATTGTCGAGGATGATATAATCATAACTTTTGCGTAAGGTCGCCATCAGCACTTCAAGCCTTTCACTGAGCAACAGTTCTGCCGGGTTAGGCGGAATCCGGCCGGAATCGATAACATCCAATGCCGGATGCAATACTTCTTTTTTAATGATAGACTGTATGTCCGTTTCATGTCCTGACAGATAATCGGTGAGTCCTTTACCAGTATTATTAAAAAATGAGTTTCCCGCACTGCTCTTACGGATATCTGCATTTACAAGTATGACGCGCTTATTTGTCAGGGCAAAAGAAAGGGCCAGATTAATAGAAACGAATGTTTTTCCTTCCCCACTATGAGTGGATGTGATCATCATTACCCTTCCTTCAGATGAAGACGGGAGCATAAATAACAGATTAGTCCGGATAATCCGGAATGACTCAGAAACGGCATCTCTACTCTCTTCTTTGACGGCCACAGGATAGCCAGGGGTCTTCTTTCCCTGAGGAATTTCCCCGGACAGCGGGATGGTGACATAAGATTCGATATCTTTTTTGTTATGAACACTGGAACCGAATAATTGCAGGAGGTAAATCACAATGGCTGGCAATACCAGGCCCAACAGCAATGCGATAAATAAAATACGGAACTTATCAGGAGAAACCGGAGCCAAGGTCCCCTCAGCATAATCAACAACTCTGGCATTCGGCATAGCTGTAGCCAGGTTCATCTCATTTTCCTCCCGCTTTTGTAAAAGATAGAGATATAATTCCTCTTTCACCTTTTTCTGCCGGGAAATGGACTGAACTTCCTTTTCCTGTGTTGGCACTTCTCCTATTTGTTTTGCTGTACTGCCCTGCTGCTCATTAATATCGCGTAGTTTTATGCGCAGTGCATTCCGTATATTATCGATGGAAAACAGCATAGTTTTTTTTATAGATGCCAGTCCACTATCAAGACTCTGCACTACCGGACTTTTAATACTGGAATTATCCAGCAATCTGTTCCTTTTCAACAATACTTCATTATAGGCGACCATCAGCGTTTCCAGACCACTGTCTGTAATCCCGGTATTAACCGGTAATAATTGTTCATTGTTTTTGGGATTGGTTAAAAAGTCATCCATAAAATTCACCAGGTTAAGCTGTGTAGCAGTACCTATATACTGGGACTGATAATCGCTGCTGGTAGCTAAATACATAGCTGCTTCGCTGACAACATCCGTAAGGTGGTTTGTTTTTTTATATTGCTCAATTTCTCCATCCACATCTCCCAACTCCACTGCAATAATCTTCAACCGTTCTTTGATAAACAAAGCGGTACTTTCTGCCTGTTGATTTTTGTCTTTGATGATATAATCGTTGTATACAGCGATCACCTTGTTGATGACATCCGCGGCCTTCTGATAATTGTTATCTACCAGTGATAAATTAATAGCTCCCGATTTCTCATCATCAATTTTTGCTTCAATCCTGCTATTATAAGAATTTGCGGCTTCCTCAATTGTAGTAACAGCGACAGTTATTGGTTCGCTAAATTTGGTCGCTTTTCTGTTGAGTTTACATTTTCCAAAAGGGGTAATCACAGTATCCCCAAAAGCAGCGGTGATGGAAAAATCACTATGGTCTGATTGCATTTTTAATCCTGAAATAGTGTATTTCCCCGCCTGGGCCGGTTTAATAGTGAATGTAGCTGAATGATAACGATCATTCAAAAACTCAATCCTTACCGGCGATGCCAGGTACATATCCACCAGTTTCAATTTTTCCTTTTTAAAGTAGGAAATATTCAGGTGTAAATCCGCTACCACCTGCCGGGCCAGGCGCCTGGACTTCAGTATATAAATTTCCTTCTCTGCACTGGTAGTTTTCATCAAACTATTATTGCCAACAAAATTGGCAGCTTGTCCAATTGGAAGAGCATTTACTGCTGAAGCATTGTCATCTATCAGAATAATGGCACTGAGGCGGTATGCTGCCGGTGTAATCAAAATACATACATAAGCGGCAGCCAGCGCCAGCACAACGGAAATCACAAACCAATACCAATGATGGATAAATGATTCCAGGATATTCCGGAAGAAAAAATCTTCACCGCCTGTTTTCTTTATATTGAAATTTGTATCCATATATTTATAAAACCAGGATAAGAACAGATGCAATAGAAGCAAGTACAGATACGCCCGATAATACCAGTGGCAATACCCTGGTTTTATAGTCTCCCTGCATGGCCTTTGCTTTATTTGGTTCTACATACACCACATCGTTTTGTTGCAGATAATAGTAAGGAGAGGATAAAAGATCTGTAGATTGTATATCCAGGTAGTGCATTTCTCTTTCGCCATCTTTCTCTCTCACAACAAGTATTTTATCTCTCTTTCCATATATTGATAAATCACCTGCCATACCAATCGCCTCCAGTATTGTAATTCTTTCCGTACTAACAGGAAAAACGCCCGGTTTCGTAACCTCTCCTATAACAGATACTTTAAAGTTCAGTAGTCTTACTATCACTGTAGGATCTTTAATATATCCTTCAGATATCAGTCTTTTTTTCAACAAGAGGGCCAATCCATCAGTGGTCTGACGAGTTACCTGTAAAGTACCCAATAAAGGAAAATCAATTTCACCTTTAGCATCCACCAGGTATCCATAAGCTGTACCATCAGGATTCAACTTATTAAAAGGTACAGCCAGATCAGTGTCTTTACTCGCCACCATAATAGAAATCAAGTCATCATTCTGAATATTCACCTTATACGACTTCTCTACCGGCTGTTTCCCAAAGGAGGCCGCATTCTGAAAGTAACTCACATGCCTGGGTGCGGAACAGGAAAATAAAGCAACACCCAGGAATAATAAACAAGCATATTTATAAAATCCCGTCATGAGGTCAAAATTTATGGGGAGGATTCCACTACCATCTACTTATCCGGATTTCGCTTCCATCTCAACTGCAGCATATTATAGATGAAAAGTGGTGTCGATACAAAATTCCTTTTCCACATTCTCTTAGGCTCGAGCATTAGTCTGAATAACCATTCCAGACCACAATTGATCATCCAGGAAGGTGCTCTTCTTTTTGTTCCGGCAAAAAAATCAAACGCACCTCCAATAGCACACATTACTTTCACATTCAGTTCGGATTTATGCTTAAATATCCACTTCTCCTGCTTAGGGGCTGTCATACCCACGAACAATACATCCGGCGAATAGTCGTTAATTTGGTTGATCATAACTGCATTCTCTTCCCTTGTAAAATTATCTTTGTAAGGTGGAGATAGCGTCATACAACGAATATTTGGATACAGCTGTTCCAGTTTTGCATGTATCTTGTTAAGAACATTGTCTGAGGCCCCCAAATAAAAGCATTTTCCAGCATTTCTATTCAATTCCTTCAGGATCATCAGATGCAAATCATTACCTGCAAACTTTTTAATTTTCTTTTTCCATAACAGCCGTGAGGCCAGCACAATACCAATACCATCTGGTATGAGATAATCACTTTCCATCAAAGCATACCTGAATTCCGGATCTTTTTCCGCAACTACCCAGGAATGGGGGTTGATAGCATTAATAACGATCGGTGTTTCGATAATATCCCTAAATTCATATTCAAGGGATATTTTGTAATGTCGTAGGTTAAAAGTTTCCATAACAGAGAGTCATAGGAAATAGCGTCGCCATTTAATGGTTATCATTAATTACTATAATTACTATAATCACTATAATTACAATTTCACATTAAATATCTGGCTATTTTGAGATCAACAATGAGGAATAGCAGGTATTATCCTTAAAAAATAATTTACAATTTGATATTATGTGACAGAAGTTATTATTCTTTCTGGTTATTGAGGTCCATGACAGCTATAGTTTCAAATAAAAAAGCCTTCTAAGTTAAACATGAAATAGTTCGTTTTGCTAAGGAAATAAAATGCCTTCATAGGAGCAATTCGGTGAATTGAAGTAGGTGAAAATCTAAAATCATAACAGTTCTTAATAATTATAAAAAAATAATAAGCCCAATAGTCAACCAGACTTAATAAATTAAGTCTAATCGCATAAATCATCTATGGTTTCCCTTATAACAATTTCGATTATAAATTGTTGAAATTAAATTTGAAATATTTTTTTAGTATTTTCAAAATTTTCTAAACCTGTTTCACCCGGCTTTAACGGATATCTAATGCCTGATACACACCGCCTGAATATTTCCCCTCCATCCGGGCCCTGCTATTGGATAATCTTCAGTATAGCCATCAAATGGCTTTTGCTGATAATGCTATCTTTAGCTATCATCAGTATCATTCGTTATGGCAAAACAGATTTCTATCATTACCTTCACCGGCAGGCTCGGCAACCTGATTGGTTACAGGCGTAATGGCAAACACTTCCTGCGAAGCATGCCTTCATGCGTCCGGCAGACGGCAGCTACCCGTAGGGCCGCTCAACGATTTGGCATAGCCAGCAAAAAAGGGGCGCTCATCCGCAGTGCTTTTTCCGGCAAGCTGGATGCTGGTTGCGATAGCGGGCATATCAACAGGCTGACCAGCGCACTCATTCCCGCCACCGGCAATAACATCAGGAGCATTACCGGCTTCAGGTTCAACCGGCATACGGGAACAGACAGGTTTCTCATCCATGCACCCAGGCTTTCCCATGATGGTATCCTCTACATTTCGCCACAGGCATTACCTGCATACAAAGACATCAACAGCCTGGAAATAAAAGTGATCGCCGCCCGTATCCATTTCGCTACACACCAGGTAGTAGGTACGGAAAGCGCTGTACTCATCGTAAAAACCGGGGAAGATTTTAAAGGAGCAGCATGTAACGTAGATGTACCGGGTAAAGGAACATTGGTAGTTGTTCTACAGGTAAGAGGTATACAGGACCATGTTCCTACCTGCAACACGAAATACTTCGCCGCTGATATTATTGCAGCAGAGCCGCCACAACCCCTGCCGGAGGCCCTGCACAAACAGATCTGTCCGGAACGCCCCCGGTTAAAACCGCTGTCAGAAAAAATACCGGCCGCCGCATCAGTGCAACTCCTGCTTCCTGTCATTCAGCGGGAATAGGCCATTTCCTGCCTGGCAACTGTATACTGGTGAACAAACATCCCTCCTTTGAACTACATACTCCAACCTATTGCCCGCAGGCTTAACCTGTGACCTGCCTTTACATGCGTGTCCTGTATCTTCTCCATCCTTCCTGCTATATTTCATTGAAACGATACATCCAAAGAACACTCCCGCATCAAGTCCACCTTTACTCCTGGAATGCAGTATAAAATACAGTGTCGATAAAATGCAGTTATACTTCATCCCTCCCCGTCCGCATCAAAAAGTAAAGCCTTCAAATCCAAAGACTTGAAGGCTTTTTAATTCGAAAAATTTGTTGCCTTATTTGCCAGGTAACATAGCTTGTTAATGACGCATTATTTAAACGATGCTAAAGGGGGCGTTTATTCTTTGATCCTGAAATCCAGTAAAACCTCCTTGGAAATCTGAACATCTTTCCTTTGTTACGATATTCTCTTATAGAAGAAATAAGCCATTTCGAATAGTAAGCAAAGTCTTCATCATTGTATTTGGAAAAAAGTTCAAACGCTTCACCACCCCAGTCTACTACTATATAGGAGTAAAATCCATTAGTTTTTCCCGTCCCCCACAAGAGACTATCCCTGGTCAAATAAAATGGAAATCCAAAGCCATCCGCAACGTATTGTTTAAATTTTTCATCGTTCCAGGTGTAGTCGTCATAAGGTCTAAAAAGGAGATGCGTTTGAAAAACATATTTTCCATTAGAGTATCTATCATCTTCTCCGGTCAAATTATCACTTTCTATTAATTTAAAACCTGCAGGGAAGGACACTTGTCCTAAAGTAGTCATTGCACAGAGCACAAAGAGAAAACTAAAAAAATATTTCATAGGCTGGCATGAGTTGGGTGCTCAATATATAATTTTTGAGCAATTTGTCCGGTTAAAATAAATGATCTGGCATAAAAAAGGGGGCTCCTTTTTCCGGTATTTATATTAACATATTCCTTTTCCCTTGACAGCAAGCGCTACTGCATGTAGCCGGAAGCAGCCAAAAACTTATCTAATTCAGCCATCTGTTCATTATCCAGATTTAGCATGTAATCGATCGCTTTAGCCTTGTCTGTGGCATGCTCATAATAAGACTTACAGATAGCGTATCCTACAAAGTATCCCAGATCAACCCCATTATACAACCAGTCTTTTAACTCCGTTCCATGCATGTCCTGTTTAAATTTTTGCCATATTTCCTTTTCATGTTCCTTACCGTAATGCATATACGGCGTTTTTAACGGGTGCTGCAACAACAATTCCGCCATAAAATCGCAGAAGCCTTCTGCAATACAAAATCCAAGCAGGTTTGTATGGGATTTATCCTCCATATCCCCTCCCTTGTGTTGCGTATGAGAGAGCTCATGCGCCACAATATGCAAAATACCTTTATTGTCTTTAAAATAGCTTTGTAAAAAAGGATTAAGCCCCACTGAGTTAGTGGTGCTGTCAGATGCCCCGATCTCTGTCCCTATTAGCACCTCCGTTTCTGTAGTAGTCCCCCCTGTTCCAATATATCCGATAGTAAAATAAATAGCCGGTGTCTTAAATCGGGGATATAGCTTTTTATATGCCGTTATTAATTTTTCAATATCTGCTTTACTTTCTTCTACTTTCAGTGTATTAGGCCTGATAGATGTCCAGAAATCAGGATGAGCAAAAATGCTTTTCTGAAATTTTTCGGGTGTCCAGTTTCTGATGCGGGCCAGTTCTTTTAATCCCTTGGTCCCTTTATCAAGATACATGTTCTGTATGAGTTGTATTTGCTGTACAGAATCTTTAACAGCGTGTACACGATCGAATGTTTTCCAAAACAGGTCTATGTCTGAACAGTAAATCTTTGTTTGTGCGCAGAGCGTGGTAGTAACGAATGATGTTAGCAATAAAAAAAGATACCTTTTAATAAAGTGCATATAATAATTGGTTAAAGGGATATAAATGTACCTAAAAAAGGAAACTGGTACTCCTTTAATTTCGTTACTTTTTGTTGTACTATTAACAGACGGCAAACGGGATCATTATGACGCTTTAAACTATAATGAAGGCGTATTTAGTGATCATCAGTTAATATCTTTTCCTTCCTGGAGGGTCTTTACCATTTTCTCAAGCCGGTCTTTGTTCGGTAGATCAGGTGCCTGTGCCCGGGCTTTCAGGGCATAACCCAATGCTTTCTTATAATCACCGAGTGCAGAATATCCACGGGCCATACCAGCGTTGGTGAGAAATTCGTTGGGATGTTGATCGTAGTCCATTTTAAAAATGTCAAATGCTTCTTTTCCTTTTTTGAGATGCGCAAGATTTCTGGCGTAGAAATACAACTCATTGACATCGCCGAAGGGCAAGGCTTTTTTCATGACCACCGTCGCCTCCTCTCCCCTGCCGAGGCTATCCAGGATAGCGGCTTTGGTGCTCCAGGCCTGGAAACTTTTGGTCCCTCCCGTGCTTACACTGGTGGCGGTATCAGCCCATAGCAGGGCCTCTTCGAGGTTAGTATTGTTTTGCACACAGAAGCTGGCCGCAGCATTCCATGTTTGCCAGATGAATCCACTGGTGCCACGCAACTCCTTGCGGTAAGAGGCTATCTGGGTTGTTACCAGGTCTACATCTATTTTAAAGGGGATGACCAGCTTTTCCCATTCCAGGGCAACAGTAGCACTGGTAGGTGTTTGATCAGTAAATTCATATTTAAGCCATTCCACGCTTTTATCTGTGGCAACAGGTTTTACTTTTATGCGCAGCGCATCTTCCTTAGGGTCATAATAGAAGCTGCCCCAGGAACTGGCATTTTTCGAGAAAATCAGCGTGCTTTCATCCGGACCATAGGCCACAAAGAAGCCGTAGGTGCCGGCGGGCAGCGGCTGCCCATCCACTTTAACATCCGTAGAGAAAGAGATGGTGGTGTTTTCGTTGGCGCCGGCCCGCCAGGGTGCTGCCTGGGAGGTGCCAAAGCCGAGATTGGCAAACCCTTTATGGACCACCTCTCCCCAGATATGGCCTTCCCTGCTCTTAACACCAGGACGGCTGTAATGGATGGTCACCTGCGTAATGCCAATACCTTCGCTGACAGAAGCCGTTTTGTTACCGCCGCTAGGTACCGTATTGAACTGGGCCTGGACTGTAACGGCCATCAAAAGAGCCATAAGGGTAATGACTGTGTTTTTCATTACATGAAATTTTGAGTGAGAAATAACGTGCTCTATGGGGTTGATATAAACGCTTATAAAAGTTAACACTATTCCTGCACACCGCGGCCTCAGACATCGCCCTTTTTTGACCATTCATCATAATAGCCACTGCATCCGGGGAACAGCCGGATATGCTGCATCAGCATCCCATAGCTCATCCACTGATGGATTTTTGCCCATCAGCGGCAAAGAAGTTCGAACAGGGCACGCCTCACTCCTTAAACAAGGAAAACCCACCATGATGGTGGGTTTTCCTTGTTATGACAGTATCGGTATTATCAATTACGACATCGTAATCTCATTATCTTTTAACCGTTGATAGATCTGTTGCAACATACGGCTCTTAAATGCTTCCTCCTGGTGTACATTCTGAATCCATACCTGTAGCTTCAGTGCCACACTGCTATCATTAATACTCTTCACCAGTAATTCAGGCGCTACTTTGCCGATAATGGCATCCGAAGCGGACACCTCTTCCAGGATAATTTTTTTCGCCAGCGGCAACGCTGCGGAAGGTGCAATGGTGAATAACAGTTCTGCCCGTATATGATTATTGCTAAGTGTCCAGTTAATCAGTTTGGAAGATAGCAGATCGCCGTTAGGCACGGTGACTTCTGCGCCCTCGGTGGTCACCATTCTGCTGGACCGGATACCGATATCTTTCATCCGGCCTTTCTGTCCGGCGACTTCCACATAGTCACCAATCTTCAGCGGGCGCTCAAAGATGAGGATCACGCCGGAAACGAGGTTGTTCACAATATTCTGTAAACCCAAACCGATACCTACGCCCAGGGCACCGAGTACTACGGTGATCTTATCCATCGGTAAACCGGAAGCCGCGATGGCAATCAGGAAACCGGCTACCAATACCAACAGGCGCAGCAGCAGCAATCTGGAACTTTTTTCTTTTACTTCACCTATCATCTCATCATCTGTCTCTCCAAAAAAATAACCGATATATTTCTGGAAGAGATTGGAAATTAACAGGATCACAAAGAACAACAGAATATTGCCCAGCGTAAACGAGGTATTGCCAATCATTCTGGGCGCGGTGACCAGGCTGCTGATACCACCATATAAATCATTATAGATATTCAGATTGGTGGTAAACACCATCAGCCATAATACCACCACCAGTGCCACCAACATTTTGTGCAGCCCCGCCCGTACCTTTTCAAAATCAAACCGGGCGGTAATGCCACCTGCTATGCGGCTGGCCTGCATCTGAAGGTAAAAGGCTTCTTCCATAATCTGTATAAACACAGTAAGACCAATGATTTGCAGTAAGCCGGCGATCGCAGCAGTGCTATACACCTGCGCTATACTTAAACGGCCGTACAGGTTGAACAGTGCCGCCAGTACATTCAAAACAACAAAGACCATAGCCACAATTCTGACCAGCCTTCCGGCAGATAAATTTTTGTAAATACGGTAATAAATAAACAAGCCGGTTACTACAGACAAACCATTCAGCACCAGCATCCATATCCGGACACGCACATCAGGCACAACAACCGCCGCAGTCGCCGTGGTAAACAGGTATAACACACAAATGGCGATCCAGTACACAAACATCCGGCGTTCCCATCTGCGCCAGAACAAAACGGTCAGTAAAAACAGTAAAAACGACTGCAATAAATCCAAATAAGCCGCTGGTGCATGCAGGTCAAAGAAAGAGGCGACATTAAGAATGATCACCAGCGTTCCGAAAAAAGGAAGCGCCCGCAGATACTTTATGTAGGGCGGTTGCAGCAATTCGCCTTTGTCAGCCTTTTTTATTCTTCTGAATTGTTTATTCACCCGGAAGAAAAATACCAGTCCTATCAGGAACATCCAGAACCAGTTACCCGAATGGGTGCGGGAATAATAATTCAGTATTTTCCCCAGTCCTTCAAATGATTTGGAGGACTGCTGCGTTAGCGTAGCAGCGGAGGAATCAGTACGCTTCTTATCTTCCCATAGGTAATTATACTCCTTGCCCAAAGATTTAATACTAAAAACCCGCAACTGTTCATTGACCTTATTCTCCAGTTCTATCGCTTTAAAATAACTGCCGGAAATACCCGCCTGTAACACCGTAATTTTATCTAAATGCTGTGTGGTGGCTTTCTTTGCTTCTTCCCATTTTCCTTTTAATTCTTTTAGTTCAGGCAGGTAAAATTTCCGGAAAGTAGTGTCTGCCTTGATTTGTTTTACAAAGGAATCTTTGGTAAAGGCCATCATCTCTGCATTCATTCGCACGAGTTCCTTGTTATAGTCGAACAACCGGGAGCGCCAGTTATCCAGATGCTCCCGCATGTCGGCCAGCAATACGTGGAACATCTGCAGATTGCGGATATTCAGCACTTTGTTGTACAACCTCAGGTTATCTTCGATGGTTTGCAGGTTGGACTTTATTTCGGGGAGCTCTCCCTCCATACCGCGTGTATCAAACCCCCGCGAGGTGATGTCATTGATGCGGTTCAGGGTGTTGTGGAGCTCCTCCATGCGTATCAGGAGGCTGTCGGCGCTCAGCTTTGCAGGGCCGGGCGCGGCGGCTGCGACGGAGTCTTTTCCGGATTGTGCTTTAGCCGTGTTTCCCCAAAAATTAAAACAGCACAGGAAAACAAATAATACCGCTACCCTCATAGTGCATGTACCATGCAGTGATTTTGTCATGTGTAAATAGGAAATAATGCCCCATCCGAAAAGCATACGCCCTGACGGGAAAGTTAAACAAGCATTAAAAGAAGTGACGGGTTATGGGGATCAATTAAAAAGCACGACAAATATAAAGATATTTTTTCAATTGTATATTTTCTTTCCGGTTCACATCAATAGTTAAGGATGGGAGACTACAGGAATTTAAAAGCCCGCTCACTGAGCGGGCTTTTCCCTTTTAGCTGATAAGTTAACCGAAAATGATCTTCCGCCTATTTAAAGCTATCAAACATCCAGCACTGCCGCACCAAAAGGATTATCCACTAACCACAGCCAAATGCCCCTTTCATCTTTTTTCATCAGACAAGTCGTATGCCCATCCATGCTAATGGGATGACCATCAGGCGTAGTACCAGTCATTTTCCATTTGTCCAGCCAAACCGCTAAATTATCGAGCATGGTCACATGTGGCGTGGCCCCTTTGATATCCGGCCGCCACGCGCACAGGTGCCCGATTGCTGCTTCTATTTGTTGTAAACCCCGGATGGCAATACCAGTCCTGTCTATGTACACTCCCTGAGCATCAAAACAACTCATGGCACCTTTAACATCTCCCGTTTTGATACAATGACGGAAATAGGAAACCATACCAACAGGGGTGTTTCTATCGAATCTCTCCATTATACTTATTTTAATAATTATCCTTTGTGCTGATACAGATATCTTAAGGCATTTTCTATGGCAACGCCGGTTATTAGGGATGTTCCCGTCATTGCTGTATTACATTTTATCGCAACACAAAAATCACGGCAATCGGAGGCAATAAAAATGATAATTGTTATTTTATTATAGGTTATCCCCTTATACGGCTCAGTGATTCGGGCTTAACGCCAATATAGGAGGCAATGTAGCGGACCGGCACATTTTTAATAATATCGGGTCTTTCTGCCATGAGCTTCATATAACGTTCTTTCCCTTTAAGTTTCCCAAAAGTCAATATTCGTTCCTCCTTTTTCAGTAGGGCAGACTTCAGACACCGCATACCCAATTGAATCCACGCCGGATTTTCAACAGCCAATTCTTCAAAGGAAGCCTCTGATATCTGGCAAACGAGGCAATCGGTTAAACATTGAATATCTTCAAAAGAAGGAGCTTTTTTCAGTATACTATACATAGATGAGGCAAACTCCCCTTTACTCAGAATATCGATCGTAACCTCCTCTCCTTTTTCCGTTCGGTAGAATACTCGAACATACCCCTCCAGGATGAGAAAATAGTTGGCAGACGTACACCCCTCCCTGACAAGGAAATCCTTTTTCTGCTTGTGATAAAAATTGAAGTGCTTCCTGATCGCGGGCAAATCATCAATCGTGAAATTGAGATGATCTTTAAAACATTGCAGCAGTAATGCATCATTTTTTTCTGAAGCCGAGGACTTCAACATGTCAGTCTTTTTCATACTTACAGTAAGTCTGCTTCAATAAACCTTCACCCAATAGACCAGAAGCAGGAAATACAGGGTAATATAAACAGAAATAGCTAATAAGTTGCCGGATACATATTTTCTATATAAAATATTCCATCAGCCATTTCACACAATTTCATTTTTAGTGGTTTATGGCCGAATACCTTTGTATTCCCATCATGATCACACAATCCTCCGGCAGACTTTTCCCGAAGGTCCCCGAAAAGAAAAGGCTTGCGCGCAGCATAGAAAAACTGTTCTATTCCGTTTACTGCTGGCCTGTCTACCTTTAGGTTAATAATTCCGGCTTTGGACTTACCATGATAAGAAGTAAATAGCATGCTATAATATTCATTTCCCAGTTTGTGCTTTAGTTTGTCACCCATTGTAGTATGATTAGAAAGATATTTATCATCTACCAGACTTACATTGTAAGCAAGATGAGCTGATGCCGCCCACAGTATTATTTTCTGGCCTTTATACTTCTCCTTCAGCAACCATAGCACATTTTCGGACATCGTAATATCTCTGATACTATTTTTTTCGAATTTCCTTCTGTAATCCACCATTAGGGAGTTCAACACCCTGGTCCAATATTGTGTTGTGGCGTCGCTCAAGCCTGCATTATCAGCCGCTTCAAAAATATGGGCAAAAGTCGCTGAAAGTATAGCGGTATCGGCAGAGGAAAGTTTGGTAAAGAAGTTAGAAAATTTAACTGCTTTTCTTAATGCTTCATTGACAGACACGGTATCTGTAAACAGCTGTTTTCCCGTTTTCCTTTCCAGTTCCTTGACAAACTGGTTAACGTCTGCGATAAAATCTTTCTTGGCTATTCTGCCGCCCACCTGGCAATCAAACCCGCTGAGCAGTAAAGGAGAACTGCTTTTCTTTGTTTCATTGATGTAAGTTGCCAGTTTCCCCACCTCCTTACAATCCCATATACCAAAAATGGCTTTAAACAGGTATTCTTCCGCACTGCCACCGGCCTGAATAAGCTCATTCGCTTTGGTGCAATCATACAAACCGCTTTCAAATGCGATGACATTATAGCCGAGCTCTTCATGGAGGTATTTTATCAATCTCACTTTTGCGTCAAAGGTGGCGCCATCACCATGGCTTTGTTCTCCTAAACTCACTACCTGCACATCTTTTAATACATGTTTCAGGAATGAAAGATCAGAAAAGTTCACACTATCAGGATTGTTTGTTGTAATGACCGATAAATCCCCCTGTGCAGACAACATCACAGGTAATAACAACATACAGCACAGGTAAAATAATTGTTTCATTGGTCTTGGGATTTTTTGTGGATTAAAGATGAATTATAATGCGAAGTAAAAGGTCATTCCTTTCCCCGAAAAAGGTTACCCATATTTTAACCATTTCGATTTTGATAAGTTGGTCCACAAAAAAGCCTTCAGGCTATACACCTGAAGGCTGGCTGCTTTTATCGTTGATATAAGACTACAACACCACCACTTTTCCAGCCGGAACAATCTTTAATCTCTTCGCATACGCTGTAGTGTCCAGTGTTTTCTGCAGTGTGGCAATCGGTTCTATATACATGGAAAAAGTAGAATGATGCACCGGTGCAATTACATCCGGATGCAGGGTTTCTATGATCTTTAAACAATCCTGCGAATTTAATCCACGGCGGCCGATGCTGCCATCAGAGCCTACAGCGCCCATATCGGGGATAAACAGGTTGATCTTTCCATAACGGGTATACTGCTGCATGTCATCAAACCAAACCGTATCTCCCGTCCAGTATGCCCGGTATACCTTGTGATTTACGGTATACTCGATGATGTAGCCGTTGCCTTTTCCCAGTTCGGTTTTTAATGGGTCATCTTTAGCATGCATCGCTTCTACAGCTATGATGCGCAGGGTTTCATTACCTTTCTTAAACTCGGTGGTATCGCCCCATTTAAGCCCGGTAGTATGGACAAAGCCCCACTCCCGTATGGTGGCTATATTGGCAGCCGGAGCAACCACGCCCAATTGTTTATTCAGGGCAGTCCTGGCTTCACGGTCAAAATGGTCGGCATGCGGGTGGCTTACCAGCAGGATGTCTATATTCGATGTATCGAATGCCGCAGGAGCAAAATAACGCTGAATATAGGCGTTGGCCGCTCCGGTGGATGGATGTTTTTTGATCATAAACGCCGAATCACTCTTCGGACTAAACATGGGGTCTGTCAATATTTTGAAACTTCCCAGCTGTAATACGTAAGTAGGTCCACCTATCCATTGAAATGTTTTTTTGTGCTGGGCTGTTGCTGTTCCTGCGAGTAAGACGCCAAGGATAAACAGATAGATTTTAAAGGATTTCATTGTGTTATTCTTTTATTGTGCTGTTGATTTTGATTTGTCAAAGCTACTGCGCCGAAGACATAGAAAACATAGACAATCCTGACAATTGCATGGACAATTCCATGCATACCGGGAGCAGACCCGAATCATAAAAACACAACAAATTGATTAACAATATATTACAACAACAAAAAGATACAGTTAATAATCTCGTTATATTTAGTGTCAAATGGATAAGGAACCCCTCATCACATTCGTCCGGGATACACTTTCAACTTCCCATCTCTCTCCTTCAAGGCAGGTACTTGAAGACATAGCCGGTTATTTCGAACCGAAAAGTTTTGACAAAGACGAATTGTTTGTAAAGGAAGGACAGGTAAGCACCGGCAGCTTCTTTATGACGGAAGGATTTATGCGGGCATTCACACGCAATACTGAAGGAGAAGAGGTAACCACTTATTTTTATAATAAAAACAGCCACGTTTCTGAAATCACCTCCCTTTTCACCAGGACCAGGTCTATGGAAAACATTCAGGCCGTTACAGCCTGTCATGGCCTTTTCCTTTCCTTCGAAAAGTTAAACACGTTATTCCATTCCGTACCGGAGTTCCGTGAGTTTGGACGGGCAATGCTGGTGAAAGAATTTACCGCCTATAAAAAGCGGACGCTGTCACTGATTAATCAAACCGCTGAAGCACGGTATAGTGACCTGGTCCATTCCAACAAAGAAATATTCCAGCATGTACAACTCAAATACATTGCTTCCTATCTGGGCATAACTGATTCTTCCTTAAGCCGTATCCGCAAAGAGTTCTCGAAAAAAAGAGCGGACAGCCATTAGTTGCCATTTGACAAGTGGATTGTTGTGATGATAGCCGATCTTTGTACGGAAGACCAAACAGCAGATCCATGCAAACTTTACCGTTCTACGTTTACGCTATTTTTGATCTCACCGTTATCGCGGCCATTGGGTTGTTTTATAAAGCCGCCAATTACGCTAAGCCTTTTCTGATCATTATTTCCCTTTGGGTTGTTTTTCAATCCATATTGGGAATGAATGATTTTTATAAGGTCAATACAACGCCGCCCAGGTTCTTATTGCTCGTATTACCGCCGGTGCTGTATATACTGACCAGCCTGATGGTCCCTGCCGGCAAGCGCTTTATTGACAGCCTCAACATCAAAACCTTGACCATTTTACATACCATAAGGATACCAGTAGAGATCGTCCTATACTGGTTGTTCTTACATAGCGTTGTACCGAAGGTGATGACTTTTGAGGGCAGGAACTTTGATATACTAGCCGGGTTATCTGCTCCGCTGGTATGGTATTTCGGGTTTGTAAAAGGCACACTGAACAAAGCCGTCCTCCTGATCTGGAACCTGATCAGTCTCGGTCTGTTACTGAATATCGTCACTATCGCTATGATAACGGTAACAGCAAAACTACCCCCATCCGTGCCTGAACGGCCCACCATAGCGCTCGTCTATTTCCCTTTCCTGCTACTTCCGGCCTGCCTGGTGCCATTGGTTTTGTTTTCTCATCTGGCTGCCATCAGGCAATTGTTAAAAGAATTACCCACCCGTTCTTTGGCACGATGAGTTGGTGAATACGTGGACCGACAATGCCGTAGAACATACCCGCGGTGCCTTACATTTCCAACCGTACTATAAAACTGAGCAAACACTCCGTATAACGAAAACGTTTGAGCATGTTCATCACCCAAAAACCGGACAGCCCGCTCAAATGAGCGGGCTGTCCGGTTTTATACAAAACAATACATTAAAACAGTTTACGCCACACATGGCTCATAAAACGAAGCTTCCACAAGCTACGGCGGATATTCTTCACGCTGCCGCGGCGTATTTCCTCAAAAATAGGCGTCTTATATTGCTCCGCACCCTGTGACGCTATCTGCAAAGCCAGACCAAATTCTTCGTTGAGCGTGGCTATTACCCAGCCCAGGAGCAGGTCTCGTTGCGAGTGGTTAGCGCGGGCATCGAAGTTATTGAGGTACACCATTTCTCCCCATCCGGCTGTTTCCTTATGGGAAGCAGCCAACAGCTTTTGCAGGAAGGGACTGGCGCTAATGCTTTTCAGCTGTTCCTGTGATATGCGGTTAGGCCCTTTCACGGTGATTTCACTGAGGAAGAAAGGCAGGTTGTCCATATGCCGCAGCACCGCATGCAGCTTATCTTCTCCATGATAAGCGTGCATAATGCCCGGCTCAAATTCCGCTATTTTAATGTCGCGGGCCATCTTATCATCCAGCGACTGGAAAATACGCAGGTCCAGTCCCTGTGAGTCGGTCTTGAACCAGTCGATGTACCCGATATTCAGCTCTTGCAACACCTCCGGGATGGTACGGGTCATCAGTTTGGTTTCCCTTTCTACTTCAAATTTATCCGCAAAAGCATAAGGCTTTAAATCCTCTGTGCGGGGTACCAGAAAGCTGGAGCAGTAAGGTGATTGCGTAAGATAGAACGGTTGCCCATCGCTGGAAGCATCTGCCACCACGCAGTTAAAAACATACAGTTTCCGGTAATTATCGTTCTCTTTAACAATGTAACCGTACTTCCGGTCATCCGGATCAAACGCAATGCAGACAGCATATTTCGCGATCTTCTTCCACCTGAAATGGATGGCGCCCGATGCTCCGATATCCACCAGTACTGGTGGCTGATTAGTTAATTCCGGTGTATTGAGTACTTTATCTATTAATGACATCTGTGTTCCGCTGTTTAATTGGATGTGGATAACCCGCTGAAATACTGGTAAATATAAGCACCATTCGCAATATATAAAAATAACAATGGCCATCTCTTACCGGCCACAGGCGGGCCCTACATCTGGTGGTAATACCTGGATTTCTCCAGGAAAGCCGTCACGGCTGCCTGATCGCCATAATTCAGCGTAATAATGTCTTTTATTGCCTGGCTTTTATTCTTGGCGTGCTGGTAGTATGATTTACAGATGGTATATCCCATGAAATAACCCAGATCACCCATGGTTTTGGTGGTGGAGCCGTTGTACAACCAGTTGGAAAAATCTGCCCCCAGCATCTCTTTTTTGAAGGCTTCTTTCAGCTCCTGTTCGTTCTTCCTCCCGTATTGAAGGTAAGAATTCATTAAAGGTTCTTTCAGAATCAACTCCGTGATAAAATCACAGGCGCCTTCGTTCAGTGCCTGTCCCAGCAGTATTTTGGCCTCCGACCGTTGTTGGGTATGCACATACTCATGTACCACCACCGGGATGATATTGTCTGTGCTCTGCGCCTGGAAGAAGTTTGCCAGCCTTTTATCCGGAAACTCAGACACATCGGTGTTTTTATTCCCGGTAGCTATTTCTGTTCCTATCAACGCCAGCGAATCATGCACTGTGCCCGCCGCGCGTACAGCCGTAATAGTGAAAAAGAGTTTAGCCGGACGAAGATCGGGATACAGTACTTTAAACTCCCGGATATGTGCTTCGATAGCGGGGATCTTAGGTTTTATTTTCAACGTGTTCTCCCGGATAGAAGCCCAGAATTTAGGATACTTGTTGATAGCCGTTACCAGTCTGGCGGCATCGAACCTTCTAAGCTTCATAAACAACTTTAGCCCTTCCGTGCCCTTGTCGATGTATAGCGATTGCATAAAAGCAATCTGCCGCGTGGTATCATTGACCGTCTTCACACTGTCGAAAGCAGTCCAGAAATTATCGACATCGGAAGTGAATACACGGGAATTATCCTGCCCCTGGACCCGGGTGGAACAGGTAAATATCAGGATGAGTACAATACAGTATACGGGGATATTGTATAGAAAACCGGTTTTTCTTTTCATGTAAGGTTTGATTTGTTGGCTAAGGAATTATCAGGTAAAATAAAGAAAAACGGTCATCCCCCCAATTATGGGAAATAGTATTTTGTGTTATGGAATCCTATGGTTATTTCATCCTATGTAAAACAACCAAAATGTTCCAGGACTAAAGTCCTGGGCTACAATGTTCAGGAATATGAAGCTAGCACCTGTTTTTTCGCTATTTTTTATGTCGATGCTTTTTGCCTGTCACTACAGGCATGCTGACCCTGTAATAACCTCCCAGAAAACCTATTTCAACGCCATTGCCAGCAATGACATTCCACTAGGCCCGCCACAGGAAGGAGACTGGCGTTTTACACACAAAGAAACAGCACAAACTTTTGAAGCGTATAAGGCCGCACGGCCGGTAAAAACCACCGCTACCCGATCGGTGATTTATTTGCTGCCGGTGGGTGAATTCACCCCACTTCAGGAAAAAGTACTGGAAGCCACCCGGGAGTATACTGCCATCTTCTTCCAATTGAAAACCGTGCTCCTGCCGGCTCATTCAGATGATTCTTTTCCGTCGAATACTTTCCGCCAGCGGGATGACGGTCATATCCAGCTATTGGCGTCTTATATATTGCATAACCTGTTGAAAGGTAAAACACCCGACAATGGCATCGCCCTGATGGCCATCAGTGCGCGGGACCTGTATCCGCAAAGCGACTGGAATTATGTATTCGGCCTGGCATCTTACGCAGAACGTGTAGGCGTGTCCTCTATTTACCGGTTACAGAATGAAACAACGTTAGACGCCACCAACTATCTCCTTTGTTTAAAACGGCTCAACAGCATCGCTTCACACGAAATCGGCCACATGTTTTCCCTGCATCACTGCCTTCACGCCAGGTGCGCCATGAACGGCACCAACAACCTGGAGGAAACTGACAGAGCGCCCAATCGCATCTGTTCGGAATGCCAGAAAAAGCTGTATTGGAATCTTCGATATGATAATCAAAAAAGGCTGCAGGAACTGGTTGATTACTGCCGGCAGCATCAACTGCAGCGGGATCTGGGATTACTGCAAAAGGACCTCGATGCCACCAGATAACGCATAAAATACTAACCGGTTTCGGACGTAATGGATGGTATCGATTATTGGCAGGACGGCGGGAAACGTGGCGAACAAAGCCATAGAAACAGGAGTCAGCCAATCGTGGCTGCCGTCATCTGACGCGTTGGAAAAAAGTCGGATCTTTGCACCAGATCTCACTGTGCCCCAAAGAAACCGATGCCTATGTTCAAGGTGCAAACATTCCGGCCTCATCAGCGGCTTGGTGACTATCTGCTTTCATGGCAGCTGATCACGGGTGATTTCCCAGGGGAAGAAGTCAGGTATCTGACCATTCTCCCTCATTTTATTCAAAGCATGTGGTTCAATCCCGGCCCTGATCATACCCTGTATGATGTTATCGGGCAGGAATATCTATCTTCAGCACTGCTCACCGGTCCGCGCAGCCGTATCAGCGAATGGCGTATTAGTGGCAATATGCAGTTGCTGGCAGCGCATTTCAGACCGGGCAGCTGGTTCAGGCTCTTCAATATCCCTGCACAATTTTTTTGTGACCGTTGTATTGACCTGTCGGCGCTATTCGGTCATTCCATTGCTTCTCTGCTGACAGACATCAATACCTGTGATCATCCCAGGCAACAGGTACAACTGCTGGAATACTGGCTGCTGGAGCAGTTGACAGCTTCTCCGAAAAATATTTGTAACCTTGAAAATGCCATGCAACTCATCCTTGCTGCCAATGGCAACATTACCATCCGGCAACTGGAAGCGCAGGTATTCCTCACCAAACGTACACTGGAAAGGGCATTCCTGGAACAGACAGGGTTACGCCTGAAGTTGTTCTGCCGGTTGGTCCGCTTCAGAAAAACGATCGACTACATGGCGCGGATGCGATATCCGCAATGGAAGTTGTTAGCGCATAAAGCAGGGTATTGCGATCAGACACATTTCATCAACGAGTTTCGTTATTTCACGCATCGGCTACCGCATCAGTTCTCTGATTTTCTTCCTCAGCAGTCATCCGATTTTGTCACTTTTATCTGATAAGTGCCTGGTGTGTTTCCTTACATTTATAGTCCCTCTCTTCAGGGTATTTTAACCATATACTGGTTGGAGCCATACTATAACCTCAAAATTTAAAGCTATGAGTCATACACCAAACGGTGGTAACAACCGCCGCGACTTCCTCGGAAAAATGCTGGCAGGTGCCACGATGCTGAGCATTCCTTCTTTCGCCGGGCTGGCGCAGGAAAGCAAGCATATGAGTACCAGCACCACCGATGCCTGGAGCAGCAAAATCAAAGGCAAGCACCGGATAGTAATAGATATTCCGCGACCGCATGAAATCTATCCTTTTGCCTGGGCAAAAGTTTTTCTGCTGACCAACCAGGCCACCGGTACACCGGAGAAAGACTGCTGTGCCGTCATGGTGCTACGCCACGAAGGCATCCCTTACGCCATGAAAAATGAGCTGTGGGAAAAATACAAGTTCGGCCAGTTGTTTAAAGTAGATGATCCAAAAACCAAAGCGCCGGCTGTCCGTAATCCTTTTTGGATGCCTCAGCCGGGGGATTTTAATGTACCGGGTATTGGCAATGTAGACATCGGTATTAACCAGTTGCAGGCGAGTGGTGTATTGTTTGCCGTATGCAATATGGCGATAACAGTATACAGTGCTATCGTGGCCAAGGAAATGGCGCTGGACCCCGTGGCTGTGAAGAATGAATGGCTGGCAGGTGTTTTACCGGGCGTTGATGTGGTACCTTCCGGCATGTGGGCCATCGGACGGGCACAGGAAAAAAACTGCGGTTACTGTTTTGCAGGATGACAAACAGACAATGGCATCTTACTTTTTTAATGGGGTTGTTCACCGCCCTGTATGGCTGCCGCAGAGCGGGCACGTTGGAGGAAAAATTATGGCAGGCGCCGGACACTGCTACGATCCCGCATACGTCAACAGGCGATATGATACGGTATGGCCGGTCGCTGATAGCCCATACCGCGCAATATCTCGGGCCACAAGGCAGTGTTGCTAAACTTAGCAATGGCATGAACTGCCAGAACTGCCATCTGGATGCCGGTACCAAACCGTGGGGCAATAACTACGGCAGCACCGCCTCCACCTACCCTAAATTCAGGGCGCGGAGCGGCAGTGTGGAATCCATCGCCAAAAAAGTAAACGATTGTTTTGTGCGAAGCCTCAATGGCGCCGCCCTTGATAGTAACAGCCGGGAATTGCAGGCCATCATCGCCTATATACAATGGTTGGGAAAAGACCAGCCCAAGGGTTATAAAACACCTGGCAGCGGCATCCGTGAGCTGCCTTACCTGCCGGTGGCCGCAGATACTGTCAAAGGCCAGGCTGTTTTTCTGCAGCAATGCCAGCGATGCCACGGCGCCAATGGTGGCGGACAGCAGCTGGCAGGCGCATCGGAATACCAGTATCCACCGCTATGGGGGCCGGATAGTTATAACACCGGGGCCGGACTATACCGGCTGTCCAGATTTGCAGGATATGTAAAGTATAACATGCCGCTCGGCATCGATTATCAGCATCCGGCACTCAGCGATGAAGATGCGTGGAATGTGGCCGCATTTGTGAATTCGCAACCGCGGCCGGTGAAAGCTTTTCCTGGCGACTGGCCCGATATCCGTACCAAACCACCAGATCATCCTTTCGGCCCTTTCAGCGACACCTTCCCTGCCGTGCAGCATAAATACGGACCCTTCGCTCCTATTGCGCGACAGCATAAAAAGTAATATCCGTTTTACTTAAAACAATCTGCTATGAAAAAGCTGTTTATAGTTCTCGCGTTTTTACTGGGCAGCATGACCTGCTTCGCGCAGGCCGATTATAAGGTCATCTTCGACATTACCAGTAAAACGCCGGAAGCTCAACAAACCCTGCTCCGGCAGCTGAACGGTATACTGAAAGGCGCTCCCGATGCGCAACTGGAAGTAGCGGTATACGGCGATGCACTGGATATGGTACTGAAAGACAAATCCACTGTAGCGCCCGCCCTGACCGAGCTAATCAACAATCATAAAAATGTGAGCTTTAAAGTATGCGGCGCTACCATGAAAAGGAACAACAAAAACGCCAGTGAACTGCTGCCCGGTGTGCAGGTAGTACCTGATGCTATCTATGAGATCATTACCAAACAACGGGAAGGATGGGGCTATATTAAAGTGGCACACTGATTTCGTATATACTTGTATGTTATAAAAAAACGCCGGTACAAAATACCGGCGTTTTTGTCAATATCATGGATGATCACCGCTTGATAAGGCGTATCAGCCAAATCAATATAATGGAGCCTATCAGTGCTACGATCAACGAACCGATCAGACCGTTGCCCATATGCAACCCCAGTTTGCCGAAAAGCCAGCCGCCCAGCCAGCCGCCAATGATTCCCACAATAATATCTACAATAATCCCAAACCCGTCACCACGCATAATTTTACCGGCCAGCCAGCCAGCGATGCCTCCGATAATAATAGTCCAGATCATAATGATGAGTTTTAATGTACTCATCAATTTACTGTAAAATTTCCATGTTTACCTGTTATTTTTTGTTAATACATTCTATTAAATAGATATTTACAGATATTAAATAATTACTTTATAACAGTTTATCCTGCGAAATCATTAATTTTCAGGGAGTTCGCAAAAAATCGGTAGACTATGACAGGCCTGCAATATCCGAGAATGTATTTGTACCGGCGGCTGGTCCAGGCCAAACTATTCATTGACCAGCACTATGCTGAGCCAATAGATCTCGACTGTATCGCTGACGAAGCCTATTTCTCGAAATTCCATTTCATCAAGCAGTTTAAAGCCATTTATCAGCAGACGCCTCATCAATACCTCAAAAACGTGAGGATGGAAAAAGCGAAGCTGCTACTGCAGGGAGGCGCCACTGTTTCAGATACCTGCTATGCTGTCGGCTTTGAAAGCATCAGTTCTTTCAGCAACCTGTTCAAACGCGCCAACGGCGTTACGCCTTCCGCCTATCTTCAGCAACATCAGTCCCTCAAAGCACAGATAGCCGCTACTCCGCTGGCATATATACCTGGCTGTTTCGCCGAAAAATACGGCTGGTTCCCAAAACAGCAATTTTGAACAAATGAAATACCAGCGCATCATCGTTCTTTGCAATAGAAACAAAGATATCTCCAATGATCTCCCAAGTAACACACATGACCGTTTACGTGCTGGACCAAAACCGTGCACTGGATTTTTATACGAATAAACTGGGCTTCCGCGTGGTCACCGATGTACCGATGGGCAAAGATGTCCGCTGGCTCACCGTTTCCCCGCCACAGCAACCTGGCCTCGAAATCGTACTGTCCCCCGTTTCCACAGCGATGTTCAAACAGGAAACCGTCGACGTCATGACAGACCTGGTCCGTAAAGGCACCTTCGGCGTTGCCGTTCTCACCTGCGACGACATTTACGCTACCTATGAGGAAATGACCGCCAAAGGCGTGGAATTCACCAAAGCACCTAAAAAAGAATTCTATGGCACCGAGGCTATTTTCAAAGATGATTCCGGTAACTGGTTCTCCCTGGCTCAACTCACCTGAACATGAAAACACTCACTGATCCCGTTGTACGGGAAGAAATCATCCGGCGCATCAACGCCCTTCCACCCAATGCCAGTGCGGAATGGGGCCAAATGACCCTCTACCAGATGCTGAAACACTGCCGCCTATGGGAAGAGATGGCACTCGGCCACAAAACATACAAACGTAAGCTGATAAGTTTCCTATTCGGTAAACTGATACTGAAACAAATCCTCAAAGACGAAAAGCCCATGATGCGCGGCGCCTCTACCGTGGCAGCCATGAAAATCACGGAACCGGACGGAGACATCTCTGAAGAAAAAACAAAATGGATAACACTGCTGGAGTCTTATGCACATTCATCTGTTCAGTCAGTAAACCATCCTTTCTTCGGCAAAATGACCCGTGACCAGATGGGGCTGCTGGGGTACAAACATATTGATCATCATTTGAGGCAGTTCAGGGGCTGATTTGATCAGGCGGCATCAGTAGTCATCTGTGCCGCCTGATGCCCCTCCATCCAGCTTGCAAAATCTATTTCTTTCCTGGGCTTGAAAAAGCCCAGGATACAATTGGGGTTGCGGATGCATATCTGTACATGGGTCTTTTCAAAGAGGCCGGCACCTTCAAATACAGGTACTCCCTCTGTAAAAACGCCACGAGTGGAGTCGAAGACCCTGCGACGAACAGATTGCTTATCTATGTCATCTGCCTGTATGCTTTTCCATATTTCCTCGTGCATAAATTCAATCACTGCACAGTCCAAATATCGCAAAACCTTGTCTCCTGATCCCTGTCCGGGTAAATCTTTATTCTCCGGTAATGGCTTTCCCAACATGCTATACCTTTCTGACATGTTCCTAAAATAAATGGACAGCAACCGGAGATGTTGCGTTTCCATAAAATCACAGCAGTAACCGAGATGTAATACAGCGCCTATAACAGCCGGCTCCCGGATAATACCGCGCTTTTGTTTGTCACGTGCCCACTCTAACGCTCTGTAATAATTATTCTCCCAGAAATAAAATCCGTTACCCAGCCAGTCAAATGGTTTCTGGCTCATTTTAAACTCATCGGGGTTATGCAAAAGCATGTCTCTCACCTCGGCTTCACATCCGTGGAAGCCGATGATAAGGTTGGGTTTAACATCATACATAATTATTGATTATTGGGGGTCAACTTTTTTCTTTAGAAACAACTCGGCAAAAACTCCTTCCAACTCCGTATATGGCTCCCTGAAATTACCATTCCAATCGAGAATACCTGCTGCCACGAATGAGCGCAGCGCCTCCTCAGGTGTCGTCACCTCATAACGTTGCCGTTCTGCAAGTTCCATCAGGTCGTTAAATTCTGCTTCGGTCATACAAAAATGGTTGGTATAAGCAAATATATCTTTTTACCTTTTTCCTTCCAAAATTTAATCAGCATACCTTACTAAAACTATAATCTAAACCTTTCAAACACGCCAAAGCCATGCGCCATGCGTCATCGCAGACTACTGCGAGAAAAACAGCCACACGTCATCTGCACAGAAGATTTTGCGGACAGTATCCGCAAAATTCCGATTCATTGCAAATCAGCATGATAACGACAGAATAATCTAAAAAATCCACGTAGACCCTCAAAAGTCCACAACCGATTTCTCACCCGGAGAAATCGATGGTAAGGTTGGGTTTAACATCCTGCATTATAAATGATTACTGGGGTTACTCCTTACTAAAACTGCAATCTGAAACTTCCAAACACACCAAAGTCCCCGTTATGCTTCATCGCGGACTGTTGCGGGTAAAACCGCCACACGGCATCTACACGAAAGAACCGGAAAATATTATCAAAGCCGGTACCCACCTCCGTATAGATGTTACCGTTAAGAGATCGCATACCATAACGGCTATACTCCATCTGATTATATACACGATTCTTGTGTGATAAATCACCGATCACTGACTTCACATTCCAGAACTGACGTACCCCTGTCCTGCGCATGAAAGGCAACAGGTTCAGCAGTTTACCATTAAAATTGTGTTCTATATTGACACCTGCATAACGATCGCTGAAGAACTCGTACTTGTTCATCAGGCTGAAGGCTTCTTTGTTGTAGTAGTAGGTTTCATTGCCCGGATGTACCTGCAGCAACATAAAAGGCAGCTTGTCTGCAAAGATCTGCCCGGCATATACCATATAGTTGATACGTCCCCAGCCTGTTAAGTTGAACTGCTGCCGTACGCTCATGCTTACTTTATGATATTGGTATTTGCTGTCCAGCACGCCTGAAGGTGCCAGGGAATAAGCTATTTCAGTGACCGGCAGGTTACTGCGTACCCGCCTCGTTTTACGGAAGGTACGCACTTCCTTCTCACCGGGCGCATAGCGGAATTTGAGTTGAAATTCGGTATTGACAACCTTTTCATGCTCTCCCGACAGAAAAATCTTATGTGACGGCAACGGTTCAAAGGTCGTGTAGCAGGTACGGGAAACAGTACCCTGCAACGAAAACTCCTGCGGAAACTGTTTGATAGCAGACACCCGCATATCCCCCTCACGGATAAACTTCTGCGGGATACCATGACGCCGCACCAGCTGACCAAAGATATTGTCCAGCGACACTTCATCACCATTAAATCCTCGCTGGTTATTATCCAGGTCGTCTTTATAGGACGCAAAAACCTGCCATCCATTGTCCTTGGGCCAGGTATAAGACACCGCCATCTTGCCTTTCAATGACTCATCTTTCATACCGTACGCGAGGTAGCCATTCAACCGCCAGTTGCGGCTGAATTGGGCGGTGGTACCCAGATCAAACCGCACACGCGCACCTTCCACCCTGTTGCGGCTCACCCACTTGAACCACGGCCCTATCTCCACTTTGCCCAGCTTGATATGTCCATCTACCAAAAATGTAATGGTATTACTCAACCGTCTGAAGGAGGGCAGCGATTTTAGTGTATCCACCAACGTTATAGCATGTTTTTCATTGCGGGTCAATGTCTCGGGCCGGTGTTGTTCCATATAAGCCTTACCGCCTGCCAGTGCGCTGTCCGGAATCACGACTTCTTCATTTCTACGATTGCTGTTGAGTTTAGCAGTAATAAAATCCTGGTTGGTAGTAATATGGCTATACAAAGTTGTCTTGCGGCCAATGAAGGTGGTCCTCGATTTCCCCAAGGGCGCCAGTTCCACCACAAAGCGGTCTTTCGTAACTACCCATTCTTTTTCACGTTGCTGCGCGAACTCCTGAATGATATCCAGCCGCTTCACGAAATTGATATTCACAGCACCTACCACCGACAAACTGATTTTCTGTATAGCCCATGTGGAAGCCTGTATCCAGCAATCACCGGCAAACAGGTTTTCACCCTCCCGCTTGGGCGTAAAAGCGAGATGATAGAATTGTTCTCCATGTTGTGTAACGGTATCCAGCCCTTTGTAGTTGTAGTAGCGGTCACCCACATTACTAAGCGGACTGATAAACTCACGTCCGAAAACAAGCATGGAGTTTTGATAAGTGTTAATTTTTTGATTGATGCCTCCCATGTATTCCAGGACGGATTCATTTTTGACACCGCTGCTGTTCATCGCACGCATCTCTTCCCGTACCCGGGACGGGCTGCCAGACACATAATAATCTGATACCGATTCGCTAAGAAAAACAGGTAGAAAGGGAGTTTGCTCGGAAGTGGAGTCTATCCGTTGCGTGACAAACGCATAAGGTTTCATCAAACGTGATTTCTCCCAGCGCTGTTTGTTGATATTGGAGACATCTATCTCCAGTTTATTATATAGTTCGGCATAATAACTATCATAATGCCCTGGTGCATTGGTTGCTTTATTGGCCACTATCTGCCGCCACCATACCAGCCCCTTGTCCATTTTGGCTTTCACCTCCACGCCAAGTTTCATGGTGGCTTCCATCTGTACCAGCAACGGCGAAACATCTGTAGCCACCAGTGGAATCATCTTCTGATCATACCCCACATAACGCACCACCAACGTATCTTCCCGGCGGGAACTCCTGGCCAGTTTAAAGTAACCGGCACTGTCCGTCATCACGCCGTAACCGGCGGCTTTCCAGTAAACAGTAGCGAATGGTAAAGGTTCTTCGGTAAATTTGTTCACTACTTTCCCGCTCGTTGTGGCGGGATGCTGTGCCCAAACCTGGTTTGCAGACAATAGCAAACAAAATAACACTACCCATCCCTTCAAAGTACAGACTAAGGTTTGCAGCATCAATTTAACAGTTGTAGTACCAATGTACCAATAAGACGGTAAATTTCGTGCCTCCCTCCATTGCTATGACAGAATTATTGAAAAGGAAGTACCGGTCATTGAAAATCTTCCTGTAACTGTTTAATTGATTTTTCTCACAACCCCTTTATAACCATCTTTAGTACACAAAAAAACAAATATGAAACCGCTTCTATTTTTAATGATGATAATAGGTTTGATCCCTTACCAGGCCAATAGTCAAACAAGCTCCTGTCTCTCCCCTCATCTATCCAAAGGCGACACACTGGCTAATATCTACTCCCGCACCATCGCTATGACCGGCGAAGGTTTTGCCCCACTCGTATTTCGCATCAGCGGCAGCAGTGCGTACAAGGTGACAGACGGCCATCCCGCCCGGCCAGCCTTTATGGAAACAGACCTGTATGACGGCCGCCCGGAAAACCGCTCTGCTACCGTCATCGGCCTGGATGGTAATAATATCTGGCAGGACAAACCCTACGCCAATACCAGCGCCAGCGGACTGATGTACAACTCACTGATCTGGGGACAGGCCCCGGCGCAACTGCATGAAGGCGACACCTGGAAACACACCATCAGCGTACCCTGGGAACTGGGCGGCCCCGGCACACAAACCATCACGGTGATGGCACTGGATAACGAACATCAGACTGTAACGTTAAAAAGAGAAGGCTATAGCGAAGGATTTTATGACAATGACGCCAAACAAATGGACATCGCCACCAATGACGGAAAAAAATTGCGCGTAACAGTCAAACCGGGCACCTCCCACTGGACAGGCTACACCACCTTCCGCCAGGGAATCGTGATCAGCGACGCCCTGCTGGTGACCCGGCCGGTATTATTGACTTCCGATGAACAACATTTCAGCGGGCAACAACGACAATACATCCTGCTCAATGCAATGCCATATCTGCCATTATAAATTTCCTGACGCATGGACATCATGCGCCAGCACTGTTTATGCATTTTTATGTTCCGGAAGTACTTCCTGCTGCTTATCAGGAAGCTTCCGGGCATATATCCAGCCTATCATCAAACCAGCCAGCAGCCCACCCATATCTGCAACAGAATCAGAAGACCCTTTGAAACCCAATATCAGGAATAAGACAACCAGGCCGGCTACTGCCATCGCATACAGTAAAATCACACCGATATCCTGCGAGAATTTTTTCCGGAAGATAAACATCAGGATTACACCCCATATGCCCAGAATAGCTCCGGAAGCACCAAAGCTCAGACGGTCAGGATACACCATTACACTCAGCAGGCTACCCGCCATCCCGCTCAACAGCCATGCGAACAGGAAACGTTTTCCCCGAATCACCGGCTCCAGTATATAGCCCGCCAGATACAAAGTCACTATGTAAAATCCCTGTAAGGCGGTGATGTTCAGGAACAAATTGGTCAACAGGCGCCACCACTGCCCATGAGCCAACAACGGACGTGAGCTCGCCCCCCAGAAGATGAGCTCATTCGGTCCGGGACTGTGCTGTCCTGCAATAAACAAAGAAGACCCGATAAACCAACAAAGTATCGCCGTTGCAGGATGCCACCGCTGCGCCAACGAAATTACCGGCTTACTTTCCGGTTGTTTCAATGGTGTTTTCAGACATACCATCAGCCATATGCCGGAAAAAATTAACAGCGCTGATAATAACCACCATAACAAACCGCCCGTCCGTGCTGCAAAGGGCTGCCTCATCGGCAACAACAATATATCTTCGGCATAACTGTATCTTTTATTCAGGTTAGCTGCGTTCCGAAAATTGGCACGCTCACTGGTATATCCCGGCCGCTCCAAATACGTACAGCTATACACGTTTTTCTCCTGAAACCGTTGCCAGCTGCGCTGTAAGAAGTCGTCACAACGAGCCCCCTTTTCTTCATCAGATAACCGGTTGGACATAGATGTATGGTATTTAATACCGTACCATGCCAAACACTTGCCGGTAATAGTATCACCAGGAGCCGTAAATACCGGCACAGTCACATACATACTAAAAACAAAAAGGCTTCCATGCTTACCTTCAATGGAAACATTCGTCCATACGGAAGCATCCTGTTTTGCCACATACCACTGCTTCACCTGGTAGGCTTCGGCAGGGCGCTGACTGATCTCTGCCATCGTTTGCAGCTGCAGCAACGTCTGTTTTTCATTTCGTATATAGTGTTGCGTTAGTATGACCGGCAGCGCAAGTCCTATATACACCACCAGATAGTACAACATGTCAGATCTGTCGTGCCGTAATTCCAGCAAGGCTATACGTGGCCATATCCAGTACCAGGCGGGCACGAAGGCCAGCACCAGGGGCAGCATGGTGTCTAGTACGCTCTCTTCTACCGGGAAAATGGCAAGATGGGTAAACAGCCACCAGTTCAACAGACTATATATTGCTGTAAACAGCAACAAGGCAACAATAAAAGGGAGAAAGAAAGTCTTTATCCGCGCAATAACATTGTCATGCATAAGGCATCAGTACTTTCAGTAAAGATAAAACATCCCCGCGCTGAAAACAGTCAGGCCACCGGCTGAAAGCCAACGACCTGACAATTACTTTTTACGGCGTTACTGTAATGCCTTTGGAACCGTAAATCATTCCAAAACCATCTTCGGTGGTACCTGCCAGCAAAAGCGTAAAGGAGCCTGTGCTGCCAAAATCAGACCCCGTTAATGATATAAGCGCTTTACCATCCACGATCAAGCTGACATCATACCGTGCCACGACGGTACCATTGTGCGTAATCACCCATTTGGCATCCGGAGCCAGCGGCTGCCCCAACAAATTAACGGCATAATCATACACACCGGAAGAGAGACTAATGGTATGAGGGCCGGTCATGTTGATAAAAGCTTTTCCGGCGGCTACCGGTAATGGTGACAGTCCATAATTGTTGGCCTTGGACGTTGCGGCGCTGAGGGACAATACGATAGCGGCGCAGGCAATGAGGGATTTTTTCATGGAGTTGCTATTTTGGATTAACGAAAATTGGTTGTATCCAAATATAACTCAAATAGCAGCATCAAAGAAGAGCAAAAAAGGCTGGATAAGGATATCCAGCCTTTAAATACTAAACGGCAACATCCGCCGGTTCCCGATAGCGGTAACAACAGCTATTGTTACTTACTTCAGGAAACGTAAACGGTTTTCAAGGTTACCACCATATATATCTGTATGATGATTGGTTGGTGAGCCAACGAAATAAATCATCACACAAATAAGTTAAGTCGTAATTTTGTATCAGAAAAATGATAGGTTATGAATCTGAATATGGAATGGTTACGTACCTTTAAAACCATTTACGAGAAAGGTACCCTTACTGCGGCAGCGCAGGCGTTATATATCTCCCAGCCGGGCGTGAGCCTGCATCTCAACTCACTGGAGGTGGCTACCGGCTACAAACTGTTTGACCGTTCCGCGAAGAAAATGGTGCCTACGGAAAGGGCCAAAGTACTCTACAACTTCATTCAGGAGCCTATGGGCAGACTGGAAATGGCGGAACAGGTATTTCACCGCAGCAGCCGCGAAGGCCGCTCTACGATCAGCATCGGCATGTGCTTTGAAACATTCCAGTTTACACTGGAAAGGTATATCTCCACCTTGCCCTTCAATGTGATCGTAAAATTCGGCCTGTACCAGGAAATGATACATGACCTCGATAAAGGAGTGCTCGACCTGATCGTGACACCGGAAAAAGGGGAGCAGACCAACCTGGAATTCAAACCTTTCTCCCGCGAGAAAATCCTCCTGGTATGTGGTGAACGCACGAATATCAAACCGCTTAAAACACTGTTGAAAGAGATGGAAGTAAAAGATGAGAAAGTAAAAGCGGCGAAAACAGGAGCACTGGAAAGCTGGCTGAAACAACAGATATGGTACAGTACTGCAGCGGATATGGACCACCTGAAACGGTTCTGGAAAATGAACCTCCGGCAGAACATCGACTTCAAGCCCAACTACATTGTGCCTAATATCAGTTCCATTGTCCGTTGCCTGAGTGGTAATGAAGGTTTTGCCATCATACCTGATTTCCTTTGCCGGGACGAGATCAAATCCGGGCTGGTAAAAGCTGTATGGGCTGGTGACATCAAAGTGGAGAACACGCTGTATTTTGGGTCTCGCAAAAAAACGATCTACAGCAAGGAAATCAAAATGGTGGAAGATATCTTCCGCAAAGAAATGGGGGCGCTGTAAAAAAATCAGCCGTTAATTGTTTCCAATTAACAGCTGACGTGACAGTTATGGTGAAGCAAAAATTACTTCTGTTTAGCCCACCACAGCGGCGTGGTGACATCTTCTGCACCACCCAGTGCCTGTACGGCCTGATCATAACCCTTGCCATTGGCATTTCTCATGACAGACGGATACTTGATACGCTGTGGGTAGAATTTAACGTTGCTGGTCATGTAGTTACCGTTGTTCAATCCAGGTAAACCAGGTATTGGTTGTTCTACGTTCGGTGTTTCAAAGAACGGCAGCCCCAGCCTGCGCTGATCGCTCCAGGCTTCCAGTGGCAGCCATGGCATATTAGCGATGTATTTCTGTGTAATGACCTTGGTCAGCAGGTCATTTTTCACCGTACCATTTTTATACAGGTTGTTAACCGGATATTTAATGGCAGCAGTACCAGGAGCATTGGTGTAACCGTTTTTGAAGTTCATCGTATGCGCAGCCGGCGGCTCAGCAGTATGGTCCCAACTTACGGAAGTACCCACATTATTGAAGTCGGTAGAAGTCAGGTAGGTGCCCACAAACTGGGAAACGCCCCAGTATTCAAAGTTCTGCGTGATACCTTTTTCGTAAGCCGCTTTACCGGACATCGGCACGTTCCATCCTCTCACCGCAGCTTCTGCGATCAGGAAATGAGTTTCCCATGGAGCAAAGAAGATACGTTTGCTGGTGCTGGTACGGAACTGCTGCGTCATACGCGGAGCGCCACCAGGCCAGTAATACCAACGGTTAAGCGTGCCTTTCGCACCCCAGTCACCATCTGTTTGACCGTTCCAAGCCATTTTGCCATCCAGCAGCACAGCGGTGTCCTTGTCATTTTTCATCAGGGCACGGGCTGTTCTCTTCCATGCGTTCTCGTTATAGGAAGGATAACGGGAGAAGTTCGGATTAGAGAAATCACCTGCAGGGATAAACGCTTTATAAGCGCGTGGATCGATGGTTTGTGGCAAACCATCAAACCAGAAACCTGCCAGCGGATCACTGGAAGTGGTCGGGAAGTGATCTGTCAGCTGTAAGCCTGCCCAGTCAGCAGCCCTGATATATGGCGTGTAAACCGGATCGGTAAGCTGATCGGCGGTTTTCACACCACCGAGACCATTGTAGATATTCTCCAGCGTGGTGGTCATCAATTGTTCATCCCACTCACGGCTCATCACACCGGTAAGCGCATCCCATCCTGGTTTTTCCTGTACCTGGAAAGTCTGGCTCATGTCGGTAATCAGATTACCGGCAGCTGCATCTTCAAATTCTGCTTTTGCTTTAGCAGCATCTACTTCAGACAAACGCATGGCCAAACGCAGGCGCATAGAGTTGGCATAACGTTGCCATTTTTTAAAATCGTAACCGTAGGCTGGGTCCAGCTTCGCAAGTGCATCACCAGGTGTCTGGTTGGTATTCAGCTTAGTGCTGGCATCTTTCAGCTCAGACAGGATAAAGTAATACACGTCTTTTACGCTGGCGAAGTCAGGGTTCACACCACTGGAATATCCCTGTATAGCTATCGGGCCATAGTTGTCAGACATTTCGCTCAACAAATACGCACGCCAGATACGCGCTACCTGCAACAGGTTCGCCGTATATTCATTGATGTTACCAGCCTTTATCTTTTTTTCACCCAAATCAACGGCAGCAGTAATGCTGGTCAACCAGCTGGATATCTGTGAATAATAGACGCCGGACCAACTATCGTTGTTGTTACCGGAAGTAATCCCATCATCCAGTTGTTGGTGAGCAGCAGCTTTCCAGATCAGCACAAATGAACGTTCCGCAACCTCGGGGTCCATCTGGGCGGCGATAATAGAGCTATTGATGAGAAACTCTTCCTGTACCTGGCTTTCGCTGGCCTGTTTAGGATTCTGGTTAATCTCTTCAAATTTACTACAGGCAGACAGCAACATGGAAAACGCTGCCAGAGCCACGCCTGATTTTATAAATATTTTCTTCATGTCAATTGCAATTAATGGTTAGAAACTAAGGCTAAGGTTCACCAGGAATGTACGGGTAGTTGGAGGCGCACCGTTTTCAAAACCGGTAGCGTTGGAACCAATCGCAAAAACAGATTCCGGATCGAGGCCACGCACATGGCTGGAAATCATCCATACATTATTGCAGGACAGGCCAACTTTCACTGCCTGTACCGGCATGCGGCCCAGGATGCTCTTAGGCACATTATAGTTCAGCTGTACGTTTCTGAGGCGGATGCTGGTAGCATCGTATGTGTTTATTTCAGGAGCGCCCAGGTTACCGTTGTTAAGCGCATTCCAGTATTGTTGCTGTGTAATGGACTTAGTATTGGGTACATATTTACCGCCACCCTGGTCGACAACACCCGGCACTACGAGATCGTTCCTTTGACCACCTGGTGCGGTAATTGCTGCTGTACCGGATTTCTGCATCATCTGCTGGGTCACAGAGTAGATTTCACCGCCGATACGGGCATCTACCAGGAAGCCCAGTGAAAAGTTCTTGTAAGAGAAGGAGTTCGTGATACCAACGAGCGCTTTGGCTGCCTGATTACCCAGGTATTTGCTGCCGTCTTCGATTTTTGGCAGACCAGTGGACTCCAGTATCAGTTGTCCATAGTATTGACTGCTCTCATCAGTTACACGTCTTAACACTTTGTTTGTATAAATATCACCATACAATGAACCTGTTTTCGCAACAATTGACACGGCATCGAAACCACCCAGCGGATAAATGCTTACGCCTTCTGCTTCTCCAATATCAATAATCTTGTTGCGGTTCATGGAGAGGTTACCAGAGATGTTCCACATCAATCCTTTCGGGTTGGTCAGGATTCTCGCGTCTGCCATGATTTCAAAACCACTGTTCTGAATGTTACCAGCATTGATTTTACGTTTTCCATAACCACTGGCAGGGTCCATCGGCAAATCGATCAACTGATTGGTGGCATTGGATTTATAATAGGTAAAATCAAGTCCGAAACGGCTGTCTACGAAACGGAATTCCGCACCAAATTCATGAGATTTGATCAGCTCATTTTTCACGTTTTTGTTGTAGTAGGTCTTATCACGGGAAGCGGTAATCTGACCGTTCGGGTCCTGACCAATTACAAAGTTATTATACAGCTGGTAAGGAGGTAAGCTGTTACCTACGGCTGCATAGGAAGCTCTCAGTTTACCGTAGCTCAGCCAGGACGGCAGGGACTTGATATGTTCTGTAAACAGGTAAGACATGCTCACAGATGGATAGAAGAATGAGCGGTTTTCCGGGCTCAGGGTAGATGACCAGTCATTACGTGCAGTAACGTCCAGGAACAGGTAACCATCCCAGTTCAGGCCAGCAGTTCCATACAGGGAGTTGATCCGTTGCTCTGTTACCGCATCAGTGGTAGTAATAGCGCCTTTCGCGTTTTTGATCGCAAACAGGTTAGGCACCACCAATGCGCCGGTGCTATAACCCACATTGGAAGTTTTCTGTTTCATCAGGTTTCCACCTACACTAACATTACCGCTCAGTTTACTGATCAGGTTCTCCTTTTTGGCAGTGATCAATGCGCTGTAGTTCAGTTCAGTGAAACCAAGTCTACCGGTACCATAACCACCATCAACAGCGGCAGGGCTACCAACATAAGTTTTGCTTTCTGTAGTGGTGTTATACATGTCTGCACCGGCTTTCACTTCAGCATCCAACCAGCTGGTGAACTGGTATTTCAAGGCTCCGTTCATGATAAAACGGTTACGGATATCCTGGTTCTGCAGATATTTAGTAGCCCAGTAAGGGTTCACGTCGTTACCAACGCTGTACCACGTCATTTTACCAAATTCATTCACCGGGTTTTTGAACTGGGCGAGGTCCATGGAAATAGGCATGGAATACAGCAACGTAGCATAGTTGCGGGAGTTGGTACCGGTTGCTGGTCTGTTTACTGCATTGGTATTGGAATACTGCACCTTGAAGTCTGTAGAAAGACGGTCTTTTGCACCGTACTTACTGGAGATCCTGCTGGTAATATTCACGCGGGACAATTTAGTTCCCGGGATCATGCTTTTATCATTCAGGTAGTTCAGAGACGTATATACAGACGTCTTATCGAACTGTTGCTGGAAAGAGATATTTTGGTTGTGGTTCAGGCCAGTATTATAGAAATTTTTGACATTGTCATAATAACGCATGTTCTCTTTCTTGCCTGCCCAGTTGGTCACTTCCTGTCCTTCAATTTTTGATCCCCAGCTGCTACCGGAAGTCTCGTTAAAGACACCATTAGTACCTTGTCCGAAAGATTTCTGCATTTGCGGACGGGTGAAGAAAGTTTCCAGGCCAACGGTGGAAGAAACGGTGATACCAACACCCGGGTTTTTCCTGCCCGTTTTAGTAGTAACGAGGATAACACCATCACCTGCACGGCTACCATACAATGCAGCAGCGGCAGGGCCTTTCAGCACTGATATGCTGGCGATGTCATTGGCATTCAGGTCAGACAGGCCGTTACCCATGTCCAGGGACGGGTTCCAGTAGTCGTTGGTACCGTCAGTACCCACACCGGTAGAGTTGTCAATAGGTACACCGTCCACTACGATCAACGGTTGGTTCTTACCATTCAGGGAAGTATTACCACGCAGGTTGATTTTGGAAGATGCCGCAGGGCCACCGCTGGCGCGGGTGATCTGCAAACCAGCCACCACGCCTGTCAGCGCATTGGTGATATTGGTTTCGTGCGCTTCTACCAGTGTATTGGCTTTTACTTCCTGCATGGAATAACCGAGTGATTTTTTCTCGCGGCTGATGCCTAAAGCGGTTACCACCACTTCGTTTAATCCTTTGGAAGCGTCCTGCATAACCAGGTCGAGATTACCGTTGGCAGGCACTTCCAGTTTGGTGAAGCCTACACTGGTGATGACCAGGGTAGCGTTAGGTGCTACCTGTACGCGGAAAGCACCTTTTTCGTTGGAGGTAGCACCATTGGTAGTACCTTTTTCAACAATGGTTGCATAGATAATAGGGGCGCCGGAGCCATCCTTCAGGGTACCGGATACCCATTTTTTCTCCTGCGCATAAGCGCTTTGACAGCAAAGGGCTACCAGACAAGCCAGCAGCGCAAAGCCTAACCACCTTTTCATTGCGGTAAATTTTGAATTTAAATAATAATTGATGACACGTTACTGTTACAGTTACAGCACACGAAGCCCTGTACAGCCATGGCGGTGCTGTTTATCTTGATTGATGCTACAAATTTTTTGTATTATACTCTTTGTTGGCCCTTATCCAAATTTTCCATAACGAGTGCTGCTGCTCCCAACCTTTCTGCAGCATACCCCAGGGATGAAATTTTTATTTCTACATTTTCAGCGATTTTCGGAATACAATGCTCGTTTAATGCGTGTTGCACCGGCGCCAACCAAAGCTTTCCGGCTTTTGTGCCTCTCCCACTCAAAATCACCAGCTTGGGGTTAAATAAGTGAATCAGTATAGCGATTCCCCTGCCGATATGATATCCTGCTTCTGATAATAATTCTACTGCGTACTTGTCGCCCTTGATAGCGGCGTCCATAATTTGATGATACGTGGCAATCCTGTTGTCCATAGACAATCCTTTCATCACCGTGGTCCTTCCGGCCTGAATTCCGGCGATCGCTTTCTCTGCTATCACGGAAAGTGAGGTCTCCGTTTCCAGGCAACCCATTTTCCCACAACTGCATATCTTATTGTTGGTGAACAAAGGAATGTGACTGAACTCACCGGCAAATCCGTTTTCACCACGGAAAAGACTGCCGTTCAACACCATCCCTAATCCAATGCCCCAGCCAATATTGATCACCAGCGCGTGCTGCCGTTGACGGGCTTCGCCCAGTTTCCATTCAGCCAACGCTATCAGGCTCGAATCATTGTCAATGATTACCGGTACTCCGGTCACCATCTCCAAATATTCATTAATACTCTTCGCTGGTATGTCAAAGAAAGAATAGTTAACTCCCTTCGTCACGTCCACAAAACCAGGCATGCCTATGCCAATGCCTGCAAACTTTTCTTTCGGTATACCGGATTGTTCTATTACTCTTTTTAACTCCTGCCCAAGGATGGAGATCCCGTCAGGATGCGCTGATAGTGACAGCTCCAATACCTGTTCTTCACCAATCACCCGGTTGCCCATATCCAGGATACAAATACTGGTCATGAACTGGTCCATCGCCACAGTTAATATATACAGATAGTCCGGCCGTACAGAATATACCTGCGGCCGACGGCCCCCTGTAGATATCGCATACCCCGACTCTATCACTAACCCTTCCTTCACCAGTTCGTTCAGCGCTTTCGTCGTATGCGGAAGGCTCCTGCCGGTCAATTGCGTCAGATCGGTACAGGACAACTCCTTGTTGAAGTAAAGGTGTTTCAGTATTGTCTTCTTGAATAACTCTTGGCGGTCAGACACCATTTTGATTGATACTATTATTTGGTCTGGTCTCGATTTTATAACAAGCGAATCAGCTAATCACTTAATTCCGGTTCAAGATAGCCAAACTTTCTAAAACCAAACAAGAACTTCCATGAAAATTTTAATTAGTTCGATATAATTATCAAAAAAATGCGTAAAGTTATTATGAAAATGTTAATTCTGTATCAGAAAAAAGCAAAAATCTGTCCGTAAAAGTCAGCTAAAACGTAAAAGCAAGTAAAACGTTTTATTAAAAAGGGTACGGAAGATAAAAAAGGGCCATTTCCCGAAAAAACAAAGAGCGGAAGCCATACTGGCCCCGCTCTCCTGCTTTATATCATTTATGGGTTAAATGGTATGAAAAAAATCAGTCATTTGCTGCTCGGTGGGCAGGTTCAGCTTCTTACGCAACCGGTACCGCTTGATCTCCACACCACGCACAGATATCGCCATCAACTGCGCTATCTCCTTGCTGGACAGCTTCAACTGCAAATAAGCACACAACTTCAGATCGGTATTGGTCAGCACCGGATAACGGTCCTTCAGCTTCTTCAGGAAATTATTGTTGATCTCATCGAAGTGAGAAGCAAACTGCTCCCAGTTGGCATTGTTCTTTTCCACATCATTCAACAACAGCAAAGCATTGCGTATCTCCGGATTATTATCATTCTTCTTATACACACTCGCCAGTATATCCTTTACCTTCACCATCGCATCCCCTTTTTCCACCAAATGCAACGACGCATCGGCCAGCGCATTGTTCTTAAAACGGATCTCATTGGCCAGTTTCTCATTCTGCAATTCAACGATCTCCTTTTCATTCTTCTCCAACTCCAGCTGATGAATGTATTTCAACCTCGCCTGCTCTTCGTCAAACTTACGCTGCTGCGCTGCCAGGTTCCGCTCCTGCCAACGGTATAACAGGTACAACAACCCCGCCAGCAACAGGCTGTATAACAGGTACGCCCACACGGTTTTATACCACGCCGGCTTCACGCTAAACTGATAGCGTAACTCTACAGACTCATGTCCCAGGTTATCCCTGGCCTTGACTTTAAAAACATACTTCCCGTCAGGCAGATTGGTATAATCCTTTTCCGGCCTCGATGACCAGGCAGACCAGCGCCCATCATACCCTTCCAGCTGATAGCTGTATTCTATATTGTTCTGCAACCCATAAGCCGGGGAACTGTACTCAAAATGAAAAGAGTTATAACTTTTGGGCAATGCCGGCGCCTCTTTCTCTTCCTGCACATAACCAGCTGCCGTACGGTTAAAATAACCCCCGAAAATCAGGCTGTCCGATTTACCCAATGCCCTCACCTGCCCCATCATAATACGCACCTGTTGCTGGTTTCCGGCGTACTTCTCATAGTTCAGGTGGATCATGCCTTTCTCTGATCCGATGAAAATATTCTCTTTATTATAAGGATAGATGTTCTCAAACCCCAACAATATCTTCCCATCCAACTCAGGAATATAGGTGATGGTAAAAGGTTGCCCGCCGGATGACCGGTGGAAATCCACCACTCCGATCTTTTTACCGCTACAGAACCAAAGGTTACCCTCCGCATCTTCATTCAGATAACGGATATCTATGGTGCCGAAAACAGGCTGCAGGAAAGCAGAAGGAACAAACCGTCCCGCGGCGGCATCAAATTCGTATACCCCCTTCGCGGTACCAAACACCACCCGGTTCTTCACCTTAAACACAAAATTGTTCAACGCGGACGGCAGGCCCGCACTATCGGTAAACAGATGAGCGGTCAGCGTTTTACGGTCAGCCGCCAACTGCAGCTGGTATACGCCCCGGTACGGGTGCGACGCCCATATCACATTATTGTTGTCTATCTCCAGAAACCGGATGGACTCCTGCAGTCCCTGCACCATGCCCCTGTCCACAAAACGGCCATGTTCATAACCCAGCATCCGTACGCCTGCATAAGTGCCGGCCAATACTTCAGCGGATGGATACACCGCTGTCATCGGCTTAAACAGCCAGGTACCCGGGCCATAGGCCAATGGCTGACTGACATGGTCCGTTACTTCAAAACAACCAATATGCTGCCCCATCAGCAAATGACCATTCACTTCATCGAACCGCCATACTTCATGCTGGCTACCGGGCATGCGCGCAAAATCACCTTTGGAAAAACTCAGGTCACCACTGCCCGGCACCGGTACATAATACGCTCCATCAGAAGTGGCGAGATATAATTGTCCTTTAAAAATCCGGGCGGAATACCCGGATACTTCGTTGGTCTTACTGGGACTGATATATTTAATGGCCGCATTGTAAGCGATAAAACTGATCCCGTTATTTAATCCAGCCCACAGGTTATTGTCTTTATCCAGGAAGACGCTGAGCACATTATTGTTCTGTAACCCTTCTGTCCGGGAAATTTTCTGCACGATACGTCCGGCGAAGTCCATTACCAGGCAGCCTTCCGCCGTGGTAGCAGCTACCAGTTCGCTGGCATTGATACGGGTACATACAAAGAGATTAACGCCTGTTGGCAAACGGCTGTCCTGCTTTTGCAGATGACCATCCGGCCCCATGAGAAACAGCCCGTCTGTTTGTGTGGCGATCAACAGGCTGTCATGCCCCATCTCCATGATGCCGGATATCAGCACATTGTTCAACGGCTGCCGGATATTGAGCGGTACCCATTCATGGCGCTCCAGTTGCAGCAGTCCATTAGCCTTGTCCTGTGCATATAGTTTATTACCCACCTTCCGGAGATACATCCACTCGCTGGTGGTAGGATATACTTTAATACTGTTGTTACGAAATTCCATGAGCCGGTCCGATGCCTGGAAAAAAACCGACTCGCCAAAAAGCTCTATCCGCCAGATATCCGCGAACCTGTTCTGCGATTTTGGCAGTAGTTTTTTTAAAGAGGTATACGTCAACACCCCGTTAGTCCCTCTTTCAAAATATCCTATCTCATCCTGGCCACCGGCATATACCCGGTCGTTGCTATCCATGGCCAATGCCCGCACAATCGTCTTGTTGGGCAACGGATATACGTTCCAGTGACTGCCGTCATAGGTCAGCATGCCTTCATTATTGGCGAAGTACATCATGCCTCTGCTGTCTTGCCGGATATCCCAGGTTTGTGTCCCTGCTTTGAAATCGCTCTTGCTGTAATTGATGATCTGTGGTAACCCTATAGTGTTTTGTCCGGCACAGGTCAACGAGCATAGGTATATCAAGATAAGCAAACACCATATTCTCATAAAATGAAGATATAAAATTCAGATGATGTAGTAATGATGTAGTCAATATTTATTGATAATCAATTCTTTGATGATTTATGATGTAGTAGAGATGTACCAGTTTTGTTTGGGCTGAAAAGGGCATCCTGTAATTTTACTGCATCCGGAACAACATCCCTGTCAACTAAAATCAAAACGGAATCTTCAAAAAAAATTGAACGAAAAGATCAGCATCATCACCGGACACCCTCCCGTATGAAACTGTAAAAACTGACTCACGTATGAAAAAATTTCTTCCATGCATGCTGATGCCTGTACTGTTGTTTTTTGCCAATATGTCATGGGCACAAAACATTCCCGTTACCGGCAAAGTAACAGACGAAAAAGGGGAAGCCATCCCCGGGGCATCGGTGGTGTCCCGCAACAGCAAGACGGTGGTAGCCGCCAATGCCGATGGCACATTCCGTATCAATGTGCTGCAGGGCGAAAAAATCCTGCACGTATCAGCGGTAGGATTTGTACAGCAGGACGTCACTATCACCGCTGCACCGCTGCACATCAGGTTACAGACATCTCCCAGTGACCTGAACGAAGTGCTGGTCGTAGGTTATGGCACCCAGAAAGTGACTAAAGTGTCTGGCGCGGTATCGACTGTAAAAGGTAATGACATTGCAGCGCTTCGTCCGGTAAGACCGGAAGAAGCCCTCCAAGGCCGCGCCTCCGGTGTGAATGTCATCCAGAGCGGCTCCCCCGGCGCCAAGCCCACCGTACTGATAAGAGGCATCCCCTCCTATACCGGCACCGATCCCCTCGTGATCATCGATGGCGCCATGCAATCCCTCGATGACCTCAACGCGCTCAACGCCGCCGACATCGAATCGATCAACGTACTGAAAGACGCTGCCACCACTGCTATCTATGGCGTTAAAGGCGGCAACGGCGTAATCGTGGTCACCACCCGCGGCGGCAAAAAGAACCAGAAGCCCGACCTGACCATCAACGCCAACTACGGCGTACAGGAAGTGTTGAAAACCATCCCGGTACTGAACGCTGCTGAATATGGCGCTATTATTAATGAAGGCAGCGTGGCCTCCGGCGGCAATATCATCTTCCCCGACCTTACCAAATTAGGCGCAGGTACCAACTGGCAGAAAGAAATCTTCCACTCCGCCCCCATCATGAGCTACAACGCCAGCTCCCGTGGCGGCAGCGACAGGATGACCTATTTCCTGTCTGCCGGTTACCTTGCACAGGACGGTATCACCGGCGGCGGCAGCAAATCCAATTTCAAAAGGATCAACGTTACCGCTAACGTCTCCGTAGATATCACCCGCAAGCTGAAATTCATCCTGAATACCAGCTTCGTCAACATCAAAAGCAAAGGCATACAGGAAAACTCTTTCAACTCCATTATCGGTAGCGCACTTAACTTCGACCCTACCGTGCCTGTATATAATGATGTGCCTAATACCGCGGGCAAATACAGCTTCAGCAACCTGTTGTTCTCAGAAATATTCAACCCGCTCACCAAACTGGAAAATACCTTCAACCAAAACAATGGCAATAAACTGTATGGTAAAGCGGAACTGCAATACGAAGTGATCAAAGACCTGAAACTGACCGGCCGCTTCGGGTACACCAACTGGGATAATACCAGCAAGACCTTCACGCCACTGGTATTCTACGGCCCGCTCAATGTGGAAAACACCATGATGGCCGATGGTACGCCCGTTGTCATTAAAAATGGCCTCGGCGGCATCTCCTCCAGTTCACATAACAACGTTTCCCAAACGAAAGAAGGTAATTTCAGTTTCACTGCCGAGGCTTTCGCCAACTATACCTTTAATGTGAAGCAACATCACCACTTTGATGTGGTAGCCGGTGGCGCCATCTATAAGACCACTGCCAACGGCATCACTGCCACCGCACAGGACGTACCTTTCAACTCCTGGGCCTTCGCAGATCTCAGCGCCGCTACCGGTAACAATACCGCCGGCGTGACCTATTTCCGCGATACGGTGATCAACGGCGTGGCCACACAAGTACGTGACCCGCGCGGCGATGTGGCGCCTAACCTCAACGCACGCACGAACAGCAATTACTATTCCTTTCGTCGTAACCTGTCTTACTTTGGCAGGATCAACTACGACTATAAAGATAAATACCTGGCTTCCTTTACCGCCAGAAGGGATGGTTCCTACGCCTTCGGTTTAAATAACCCGTATGCTAACTTTTTCTCCGGCTCCGCCGGATGGGTGGCCTCCCAGGAGGATTTCTTCCGGTCAGATTTTATCAGTTTCCTGAAAATCAGAGGCAGCTATGGTACGGTTGGTAACGAGAACGTAAAACCGTCTCCCGTTAAAATAGTCACCGGTGGCCCCAACTATTCCGATGGTAACAACAACGGCTATACGTTTGGCAACACCTTCCTCCCCGGTTCCACCGTGGCCTCCTATGCCAACCCCAGCATGTCCTGGGAAAAACAGGCACAGTTCAACGCCGGCTTCGACGTCACCTTCTATAAAAGCAAATTCTCTGTGTCAGCAGATTATTTCAGGAAAGAAGTAAAAGGGCTGTTGTTCGTATCCGAACCATCACTGTACCTCGGCACCGCGCAGGTACCGGAATCCAATATCGGCTCTACCCGCAGCAGCGGTGTGGAACTGACGGCAGGTTATAATGAAAATATCACTCGTGACCTGAAACTGAATACTAATGTTGCTTTCACGACTGCCCGCAATATCGTAACAGCCACCAACGAAGACGGCACCGCCTTCATCCAGGGCGGCAACTATTTCAATGGCGTATCTCAGAATGTGACCCGTTTTGAAAAAGGGAAAGCCCCTGGCTACTTCTACGGCTACAAAACTGCCGGCCTGTTCCAGACCACCGACGAAATCGCCAAAGCCCCCAGGCAGGACGGCGCCCAGCCTGGTGATATCCGCTTTGTAGATGTGAACGGCGACGGCGTTATCAACGATAAAGACAAAACCGAGATCGGCAACCCCTTCCCGAAATTCACACTCGGATGGAACCTGTCCCTCTCCTATAAAAAGTTTGACCTCAACGTGTTCACCTACGCTTCCGTGGGCAACGATGTATATCGTGCCTATGAAAGAAACTCCACCTATACCAACAAATTCCGTGATGTGCTGGACAGGTGGACCGGCCCCAACAGCACCAACGACGCGCGTCATCCGCGCTACTCTTTCACGGATGCCAACAGCAATATCCGGGCATCCGACCGCTATGTGGAAGACGGCTCTTTCGTGAAAATCAAAAATATCCTGCTCGGCTATACGCTGCCCACCACTTTCTTCCAGAGAGCAGGCTTCTCACAGGTACATGTATACGTACAGGTGAAAAATGCTTTCACTTTCACGAAATACTCCGGTTACGATCCTGAAATATCCGGTTTCATCATGAACACCGGTGTGGACCGCGGTGCATACCCACAAGCCAGAACATGGTCTGTAGGCGTTGATTTCAAACTGTAAAAACTAACAACATGAAGAACTTACTGCATATAACCGGACTGCTCGTTACATTGGCACTGCTCCCTTCCTGCAAGAAGTGGGTGGACTATGACGCGCATGAAGATTTTCTCGTCACAGAGAAAGACTACCTCCAGTCATCCAATGACTATAGTACGATGGTGATAAGTGTGTATTCCCCATTGCAATGGCTCAACCAGGCCGTTCCCATTGGGGACATCGCATCCGACAACGCCGTTACCGGTGGTGAAAACGCCTCCGACGTACTGGGCCTGCAACAGATCGACGACTACACCTATACACCGGCCAACGACTACCTCACAGAGATTTGGAAGTCGGCCTATGAAGGTATCAACCGCGCCAATTATCTCACCCAGTACAAAGACAAAAACATTTCCGGCAACAGTGTTAATTTCACTGGTAAGGAAGCGCTCTATGGAGAAGTATATTTCCTTCGTGCGTATTACTATTTCACACTGGTGAAATTTTTTGGGGATGTGCCCCTGTTTTTTGAAAGACGGTTAAATCTCTCCGATTCCAGGAAGCTGCAAAGATCGCCCAAAGCAGATGTGTACGCACAGATAGAGAAGGACCTGAATGCTGCCATCGCCGTACTGCCCAATTCCAATCCGCAAGCAGGGCGCGTTACCAAATACGCCGCACAGGCGCTGCTGGGCAAAGTGCTGATCTACGAAAACAAATTCGATGCGGCTGCTGCGATACTGGAAAATGTCGCCAACGGCCCCTTTATACTGGCGCCTAATTTTGCCGACATCTTCGTACAATCGGGCGAAAACGGTTCTGAGTCTGTATTTGAAATCCAGTATTCCAATCTCTTTCCTTACTGGAACTGGGGCGCTGCTACCCGCGGCCAGGGCAACTATGCCGTGCAACAATGCGGCATCCGCGGGCTTACCGGCAGCAGCCCTTATGCACCAGGATGGAGCACCAACCTGCCCACGCAGGAACTCGCCAAAGCCTATGCCGCAGGTGATCAACGGAAAGAAACGACGGTGCTGGACATAGAAGCTTACAAAACAGCACATCCGGAATTCACCATCACCTATCAGGCTGCCCCTTACAAAAACACCGGTCTGTATAACCAGAAATACCTGCCGCGTAAAGGAGAAACTTCCGGTCAGACAGAGCTCAATTATCTTAATAACTACCGCACCATCCGTTTTGCAGAAGTGCTGTTGCTGGCCGCAGAGGCTAACAACCGCGCCGCTACGCCCAACGATGCCAAAGCCCGCGATTACCTCAACAAAGTACGCCGCCGTGCTTTCCGCGATAACCTGCATGATGTTACCGCTTCCGGAACAGCGCTCAGGCAGGCTATCTGGGATGAACGCCGGCTGGAACTGGCCATGGAAGGCGATCGTTTCTTTGACCTGGTACGCACCGGCCGCGCCGCCACCGTTATTACCGGTTTCAAAGCAGGTAAAAATGAATTATTCCCTATTCCACAGCGGGAAATAGAAATCTCCCAGCTCCAACAAAATCCGGGTTATTAACCACCAAAATCCAACAGCATGAACAAACTTTCATATATACCGCTCCTGCTGCTCATAGCCCTGGGCAGTAGTTGCAACAAAGACACCTTCGACGATACGGACTTCCTGAAAACAGGTACCGCCCCTACCGGCGAAGCCATCAATTTTAAAATAACAGATGATAACTCCGGCCTTGTCACCATAACGCCCAACAGCGCCGGGGCTACCGCCTACGATATTTATTTTGGAGATGCCACCACCGACCCGGTACGCGTGCTTCCCGGACAAAATACCACCCACATCTATAAGGAAGGTACCTATCCGGTGAAAGTGGTCGCCAGCGGCATCACTGGCCAGAAAGCAGAGGCCACCAAACAACTTGTTGTAACATTCCGGGCACCTGAAAGCCTGACCATCACGGCCAACGCCAGCTTGCATGATCTTACAGTGTCGGCTAAAGCGTTGTACGCGACCGGAGGATACAAAGTGTACTTCGGCGATGCGGCCAATGAAGTACCCGTATTGATCGCTGAAGGTGCCAGTGTTACACATACCTATGCCAAAGCCGGTAAGTACCAGGTGAAGGTGGAAGCCCTTAGCGGAGGCGCCGCCGTCACCGCTGCTACCAAAGAAGTGACGATCTACAATGCGCTCACCCTGCCCATGACATTTGAACAACCGGATGTCAGCTACGCATGGGGCGATTTCGGTGGCAGTGTCACCTCAGTCATCCCCAACCCCTATGCAGGCGGTATCAACACCAGCGCCACAGTAGGCAAAATCATCAAAACAAAAGACCAGACCTGGGCCGGCAATTATATCGTGATGAGCAGCCCGATGGACTTCACCACCACCAAAAAGTTCAAAGTGAAAGTATACTCCTGGCGGCCCGGCCTGCGCATTTTGCTGCAACTGGAAAGGACCGGCGACAACTCCTTCATGGAAAACACAGAAGCCGTTACCACACAAGCCAATACCTGGGAAGAACTCACCTTCGACTTCAGCGGTAAAATCATGGATAACAGCAAGAAACTACAAAACATCCTGTTCTTCCTGGATAATGGCACACAGGGCGATGGCAGCCAGAACTACACCATCCTCTTCGATGACATCGTATTAACCAACTAATTGCGCACCACGTATGATCCAGTATATAAAACAAACGTTCCTCTTCGTTGCCGTGCTGCTGCTCGCCGGCAGCTGCAACAAAGACGACTATAAATTCGGCGACCTCACCACCCCGGGCACACCTGTGCTCACGCTCACCATTAACGGGAAAGACGCTACCCATCCCAATGGCGACGGCTCCGGCACCATACAGCTGAGCATCAACTCCGGGCACGCCTATAACTACAAAGTGGATTTCGGCGACGGGCAAACACCTAAGACCAGTACCGTGAACGCATACACGTACACGTACAAACACACCGGCATTAAAAAATTCACCATCACCGTGTATGCCTCCGGCAAAGCTGGCATCACCAGCACCAATACGGTGGAAGTGGAGATATATCGCGCCTTTACGCCTAATCCGGAACTGGTCAGCATGTTGACCAACAACGGCACCAAAAAATGGCGGGTAGACAAAGACGTCTCCGGCCATCTCGGCGTGTCTTCCGCAGATGTATTCACACCGGCTTGGTGGGCTGCTGCTCCCAATGAAAAAGATGGCCTTGGCATCTATGATGACATCTACACTTTTAACGTCAACGGCAACGTGTTCACCCACACCACCCACAACGACCTGTTTGGCAAAAAAGAATATCTCAAAGACTTCGACCCAACACTGACAGGCAGCGGGGACTATACCCTTGCCGGCCCTAAAGCTGCCGACTATACGGAAACATTCGGATACGATGGCAACGCCACCGAAGAATTTATCACCTTCCCGGTAAAAGGTCACCTCGGTTTATACCTGGGAGTACACAAATACCAGGTACTGGAAAGAACAGACACCCACATGACGTTACGTTGCGTCCAGGACCCCGGAGCATGGTATGTTAAACTAATCGCAATACAATAGCTTATGAAACATGTAACAGGAATGATGATGGCGCTGCTCGTGGCCCTGAGCAGCTGTGGCAAATCAAACGACAACAAGCCGGCGGAAAAAGTGGCGCCGCTGAACCTGGTAGTGAATACTACCGTGAGCACCGACAGCAGCGGAACGGTTATCTTCACTGCAACAGCCGAGCATGCGGTGAGTTATGACTATGACTTCGGCAACGGCTATATCAGAACTACCGCCAACGGCAGTACGAGTTATACCTATAACACGCCCGGTACCAACAACTACACGGTACAGGTCACCGCCAAAAGCGCAGATGGACTTACTATTGCCAAATCAGTGTCTGTAGCCGTCCCTGTGTCTACCGCCCTGCTGTGGTCCGACGAGTTTAACCAGGACGGAGTACCAGACCCGAAAAAATGGGGATACGATATCGGCAACGGCGATAACGGCTGGGGGAATGCAGAAGCACAGTACTATACCGATCGCCCGCAGAATGCGCAGATATCCAACGGCACGTTGAAAATCACCGCACAGAAGGAAAATTATAACGGCAAAGACTACACGTCTGCCCGCCTGCTGACCAAAGGCAAATTTGACTTTACCTACGGCCGCGTGGAAGTAAGCGCCAAATTGCCCGTAGGCAGCGGTACCTGGCCCGCCATCTGGATGCTGGGCAGCAATATCGCCACTGCCGGATGGCCTGCCTGCGGTGAAATAGATATCATGGAGCACAAAGGCAATGAGCCACAGAAAATATATGGTACGGTACATCACCCGGACCATGCGGGTGGTAATGCCGACGGCGGCACCACCATGGTAGCCAATGAAACCGGCGCATTCCATAAGTATACGCTGGACTGGTCGCCCAAACAACTCCGTTGGTATGTGGACGACAAACTCTATTTCACTTTTAATAACGCTGCCGGCCTGCCTTTCAACCATAATTTCTTTGTCCTGCTCAATTTCGCCATAGGCGGAACTTTTGGTGGCGCTATTGACCCGGCTTTCACCAAAGGAACGATGGAAGTGGATTATGTGAGAGTGTATAAAAACTAAGGGATTGGAATTCAACAAAAGATTACAGCCGGCTTATCTTGTTAAGCCGGCTGTTTCTTTATTTATCATGGATGTCATAGGTATCTGCCGCACGCCGCAGTTTCCATTGGATACTCTTACGCAACTTTTCCGGCCCCAACACCTTCATGCCGTCCGCAAACCCAAGAATCTCCCGTTCCAGTTCAAAGTTATGTTCCACCATGATGGTGATAACCGTTCCTTCCTGGCCTTCAGACACCACCTGCTGGCTGTGATGCAGCGGTTTGGTGAGTACATAAGGGGCATGCTCCGGTGTCACCAGAATAGTCACCTTCTGCGGTCTTACCCGGGCCACAGTAGGCCCTATAGCATGCTGATAGTAGTCCTCCGGCGTGTGCCCGTCCAGGTTAGGACGGTATGCTTCGGTGTCATCAATTTTCAGTGACATGATCCTGTCCAACGCCAGGGTAATAATGCCGGGGGAGGCATTTTTTGTCCCTATTACGAACCACCGGTTCTTGAATTCTTTCAGCCACCACGCATGAAGATGCATATCAGTAGCGGATTTAGCACGAAACGACTGGTACTTTATCAACATCGTTTGTTCCCGGGTGATAGCGTCGTAGATCATGCCGAGATGCGACAGCCCACGCAGGTGCTCATTTTTTTCGAAGTCGATGATCGTCCGCTGATTATGGGAAGATGAGTATACATGCCCCTCCAGTTTCTGCACCACATCATTCAGATGCTGGAAATGCGAGAAGCCCTTGAACTGCTTCAGCACTTCCACGGCCTCCGTCATGCGGGAGAGGTCATGTTCGCTCAGCGGGATATTGGTAATACTATAATCGGCGTCTTCGTAGGTGTAATATTTCTTCTCTACAATAATAATAGGTGCGTTGTAGCCCAGCTTATCACTGCGCATCATCTGGATATCCGCCTGGATAGTGCGGCGGCTGATGCCTTTCTCCATGCCTTCATAGTCATACAGAGCGTCCGAAACTTTATCGATCAGGTTCTGTAAAGTCCAGCGCCGGCGGCGGTTTCGAAGGCAGGTATCGATGGTTTTGTATCTTATTAAGGCGTTACGGTTAACAGGCATCAGGAAAAAATTTTAATAAAAATAAATAAAAAATAGACCTGCGCAAAAAGACTGCGCATATAGGGGGACATCTTTGTATCATCAATCACACAGTAATACAAAATGATATGAAATTCAATCTTTTCACAAAAGGCACCCAGAAGGTAACCAATCATGCAGGCGCACCGGCGTACAAGATGACTCCGGAAATGGAACTGTACACCAGCGTTGTGACAGCTTCCCTGAATGACCAGTTCTACGAAGGAGCCAGTGACAGGCTGACTCGTATCTGCACCCTGATGGACCAGAACGATCCGGCCTTCGTAGCCAGACTGGCCGTTTATGCCCGCGAAAAAATGTATCTGCGCAGCATCCCGATGGTATTGGCCGTGGAAATGGCCAAACGCTTCAACGGCAATGCGCTGGTGGGCAAAACAGTGGCGCGTGTAATACAGCGTGCGGATGAAATCACGGAAATGCTGGCCTATTATACTATGGCCAACAAGCGTACGGAAGTAAAAAAGCTGAACAGGCTGAGCAAACAGGTACAGAAGGGTCTGGCCTTGGCATTCAACCACTTCGATGAATACCAGTTTGCAAAATACAACCGTAAAACAGCTATCTCGCTGAAAGACGCCCTGTTCCTGGTACACCCGAAAGCAAAGAATGAAATGCAGCAGGAAGTGTTCAACAAAATCGTTAACGATACCCTGTCTGTACCGTATACATGGGAAACCACCCTGTCAGCCGTTGGTCAGCGTTCTTTCACTTCCGAAATAGCTAAAAAAGCGGCGATGCAGGAAGCCTGGTCAGAACTGATCACCAGCAAACAACTGGGATACATGGCTACCATGCGTAACCTGCGCAATATGCTGCAGGCCGATATCAGCCCGGTATACATGACCATGGTGTGTGAGCACCTGACCAATCCGACAGCTGTATTGAAATCCAAACAGTTGCCGTTCCGCTACCTCGCGGCTTACCGCGAACTGCAGGAAGTCCCGCATGGCCTCACCGGTCAGCTGATGCAGGCCCTTGAAACCGCTGTCAAAACCAGCGTGGAACACCTGAAAGGTTTCGATGTCAATACCCGGGTGGTAATTGCCTGCGACGTGTCCGGCTCTATGCAGTTCCCGTTGTCTGCCCGCAGCAAAATAAAAGGTTATGACATCGGCCTGATGCTCGGTATGCTACTGCAGCATAAATGCAAAAACGTGGTAAGCGGTATGTTTGGAGACACCTGGAAAACCATAGCGCTGCCGGGTAACAACATCCTCGCCAATGTGGACGCGTTCTACAAAAAAGAAGGGGCAGTAGGCTACTCCACCAACGGTTACCTGGTCATAGAAGACCTGATCAAACGTTCCTACGTGGCCGATAAGATCATGCTTTTCACCGACTGCCAGCTGTGGAACAGCAACGGCGGACAACAGGATGCATTTTCCGAAAAATGGACCCACTATAAACAACATGTGGCGCCCCAAGCCAAACTGTACCTCTTTGACCTGAAAGGACTGGGTACAACGCCGGTGGACGTACGTCAGAACGATGTATACCTCATCAGCGGCTGGAGCGATAAAGTATTCGATGTGGTAGAAGCCATTGAAAATGGACAGACCGCACTGGAACACATCCATAGTATAACCCTTTAATCATCCGTTTTTGTTAACTACATAAAACCGCAGCGCGCTGAAAGGGCGCGCTGCCTAACCGGCCCGGTAGCTTAAGAGGACAAAGCTGCGGTAAAATCCGAAACCGCGGAGTGTATGGACCATATCGTGACAAGCACGCCCTGTCATGATCAGAATTTACAGTGCACCGAACACTTAAACGTTAGTAGGGAAGCGTATTTACAGCCATACTGTTCAGCAATGAAAATGCAGGTTCGATTCCTGTCCGGGCTACATCAATCATAACATAACAACAGGTGCCGTCACAACGGGTTACTTCGATCCAAGTCTGAAACCGCAGGTTCGAATCCTGCCCCCGGTGAGCACATCCCGGGGTAGTAAGTGGTAAACAGCAGAAAAAAAGTCCTGTTAATTTTATCGCCCTGTTGTTATGTTATTCAAAAATTATCAGGTGTCGTTTGAATGGGATACTTCACTCCAAATGAAACTTCCTCCTATTCAGCTTGTTACCCTGATATAACAACAGCAGGTGCCGTAGCGACGGGCTACTTCGTTTCAGGTTTGATATGCAGGTTCGATTCCTGCTCCGTGAGCAATCACGGATCGTCTAATGGCAGGACGCAGGCAGTTTGCAGCGGAGAAATCCGGGGGCAGACCTGTTATCCTGTTGCGCCTTGTTGCCCTGCTGTTGTTATATCTTCTTAAAACAAAAAATATCGCGAAAGGCGATGCTCAAAAATATACAGGTGTCGTTTGAATGGGATACTTCATTTTCATTGTAGACCCTCCTATTCAATTTGTCACCCTGTGTTAACAATGCCAGGTGCCGTAGTAATGGGTTACTTCCATAGGGGATTGGGATTGCAGGTTCGAGTCCTGCTTCCGGAGAAATCCGGAATCGTCTAATGGTTAAGACACAATATATACCTGTTACGCTTTTTGCCCTGGCATTGTTATCTAAATGCATACTCCCGCTTCTCTATCCCATTTATCGTTTCTACCACAGGCTGACAAGTGTCCAACTCAAAAAAATGTACAAAAGCCTGATGGATAAAATCATGCATCACCGCGGTTCCATTGGTATAAACACTATAGGTCATCCCTTTTACCGTAATAAAATAATTCGTGATCATGCCCTTGTCCATCTGCTCATTGATCTTAAACCGGATAATATCTTCCCGTTTAAAAACAATCGCCCTTCCCCGCCGGAAAAATACAAGACTGTCTGTAGTAAATATCAGTTGTTCACATTGATACAACATACCAGCACAATATTGACCTAACGCCAGCATAACAGCGAAAAAAGGCGCAAACAACAACACCATCCGGAGCGTTCGGGGAATGCCCAGGGAAGACAGCCCGGCTTCATAAGGCTGTAATATCAGTATATACAACAATGATAATACAAGGAAGACAGCAAGGGCCAGTATCAGTTTTAGTCTCGGCCTTGCCACCAGCCAATATTCAACACGAAAAATTTTCTCCATTAGTGCTTTTTGTCTATAAAATAAAACAACACCTGAAGCAGGAGGATCAGGAACACCACTCCCGATGTGAAAATTACCAGGATTACCTGCCCCGGCGTCATTTTCTCGAACAGATTATACCTAAGGGGGTCACTCTTGACTACATATACGCCATAATGCGGAAAAGGGTTCTGATTAATTTTATTCCGGAGGACTTTTTTGTTGAAATGTTTATCGATATAAGGTTTGAGGTATCGTATAAAATCGTCCACTGTCTGTACGTCTTCCGCTGTAGAAAAGGGTGTCATGGCGGTTGCACCTACGCGTATCCGGACGGTCAGTCCTTCTTGGGTAACAAATGACAGATAACGGAAGCCCACATTGCCCATATTCTCTATGCGCCGGATGCTCCCCAACGGGATGTCAAAACGCCGCTTCCCGAATTGAAGCAGCAAGCGATCGTCATCTACATTAACTATCCATGTTCTGTTGTGAACCAGCTTCACCATCCATTTCAGGGACAAGAAGCTGATACCCAAAATGATACCAATGATTATTCCTCTCGGTATCCTTAAAAGGTCCAGCGGGAAAATCATCCGGACAAGATAAAAGGTCCCTACGAGCACTGCCGCCAACACCGGGATAATCGACAGCCCCAGCCATATCTCCGTCCTGTAATCCAGTCCCTGAAAGCGGAATTCCTTCTGTTTGATAACTGGTCCCATCATTATTTTATTTCTACCGGCGCCGTAGTAGTAGGTAATGGCCCGTCCGGCGATGCAGACGGTTTATCGAATGGCTTATACCGGTATGATTTTTCCGGTTCTTCGCAGGTGGTATAAAATACAGGCGGCTGGTCTATTTTCCCCGGCGTCCGGTTTTCTTTCAATACCGGCATCAGTGGTTCATACTTATACAAGATGCGCACATCACTGTATTCTGCTATCAGCTCCTCCGGCTTTGTGCCATGTGCCGTGTACTGGTGGGTCCTGGGGTCGTATACATACTCCGATGTATCAATTTCAGTAAGTAGCTTATAAAAACGATTGGCATACAACACATCCTCTCCCACCTTCTCTTTACCAACATAGGCCTTCATTTCTTCGCTCTCTTTGTCATTTGGTTCCATCGGGAATTTTCGGCTGGTGAGGCTCGTTTGCAGCACAGCAACTCCTTCTTCCTTAGTGATAACGCCTACAAAAGGCTCCTGATAACGGTTCGGTTTCTGATAAAGGAATACAAAATCATTGAACTTTTTATCCGGACGATAGATCTCTGTATTCTTATCTGTCTTCAATACACCGTAATCGTCCGTTACGTGGGAAAACGTGATCTCTGAGGGCACAGCGGCCTCTTCATAAATGTAGGGCTGATTAAAACAGTTCGCATGTTCGTTAAACACGCGGCGTGTCTTTCCGTTGTTCAGCTGCAAAAAGGTTTGTCCCCGCTCAAATCCATTGAAATACATCCGCACACTGTCATGTAAGTCTTTATTCTCCCGGGCAAATACGATAAAAGTATTGACTGGTTTGTCAGGTACAAACCGTATCCTGTCTTTTTCCACGTGATAGGTACCGGGGGCCAGCGTAGCATAGCCATAAAGAAAATACCGGCCGTCGCCGAAAATACAGATACCGTCCTGGACTCCGCCGTAACGGCCGGCAATAGACTGCGCCGAGGCGCCATCACTCATTAAAGATAGCATGGTCATGGTCCCAAATATGTAGATGATATACAAAAATCTGCTCATAAATTATGCTGATTACAATACTCAAAAAAATCATGCAGGCGGAAAATACGGGTGAGATAAGCATAATCCTGGTTCACCTGCTGATAACTCTTCACAGACGGCGCCGCTACATCCAGATTGCCCCTGCCAAGGGTACGGTCGGGAATAAACAACGCATTGGTCACCTCCGGTTCCCCCAGCAGGGAATACACTTCACGGCCTTCCACTGCATAGGGTTTGTACCGGGAACTGAGGTTTTTCTTAGTATAGATGGTGTTGTAGATGACATATTTCGATTTCGAAGGATTAATCACACCATATGAAGTCAGCTCCAGGTTCAGCTCCTGCGGTTGCAGGCCCAATGCCTCACAACTGATGCTGTGCATGCCCTCTGCCAACGTAATCCTCAGAAATGACTGGGCCGGTACCATATGTGGTTGCTGGTCTATCGTAACAGTTATGTCCCTGCCCGTCGGATTATCAATTAATGTCGATCCGTTGAGCGTTGGCTTCAGCAACAGCTCATAACCGGTGTAACATCCTATTAATACCAATACCAGTAACAGTCCTATGAATCTTTTTCCTGCAATTTGTGCCATGGAATCACTGTTTTTACCCGAAATACGGTTTTCAGTGATTAAAGTTAACAAAGGACTGTTGTACACTGTTGGGCCGATCAATTTCCGCTCACGACGGATTAACATCTGTAGGTGGTGGAAAAATATCCGCGCTTATATTTTATCGATAAAACTGAGCACGACTTCTTTCTTACGGTCAGACACGGGCACCGTTTCCCCGTTAAACATTTCAAGATACCCTTCCTTGTAATATTTGCTGACGTAACTACCATTCACAAGATAAGACTGATGGCAACGGATAAATGTTTCCTCAGGCAACAGCGCTTCGTATTCTTTCAACACTTTGGAAACGAGGATGGAACTGCCATTCTTCAGGTAAAAAGTGGTGTATCCCCGGTCACTTTTGCAGTACAGGATATCCCCGATGTCGATGATCTGCGTATACTCTGCACTCCTGAGCGCAATACGTTTGGGCCGTGTTCCCCCTTTATAATGATTGGCTGCAATTTCCAGCTGATGCTGATTAAACTTGTGTTGCTCGCTTTTTTTGAAACAACGATCTACGGCTTCTTCAAAAACAGCTGTCTCTATAGGTTTGAGCAGATAGGCAAAAGCACCGAGGTTCAATGCCTGTAACGCATACTGATCATAAGCGGTAATAAAGATGATCTGGCTGGAAGAAACATCAATGCGGCTGAACAACGTGAAACTGTTACCGTCTTTCAATTGTATATCTGCCAGGATCAATTCGGGCTGAAGGGTGGGTATTTCAGCCTGTGCTTTGGCAACTTCCCCGGAGTAGCCAACTACCTGGAGATAGGGAATCTCGTTCACCAGCGCCATGAGGTGTTTCAGGATATTGATTTCGTCTTCAAGTATATAAACAGTCATCGGACATGGTTTTTAATCAATTAATAACGGTAGATAGATGGTTGCCTGGAAGCCTTGCTCCTGTGTTTTGGGCTGTGCCTCAAAATACGCTACACGGGCCGTTTTATTGAACAGGAGATCTAAACGCTCCTGTACAATGATACGTGACAGGGATGTTTTCTCGCGCGGGCCATGTGTTTTAACCTGCGCCCCGGCGCCGTTATCATCAATGCAGATGACCAGCTGCTGCTGCTCCTGGCGGAAGGAGATCGTCAGCATACCGGGATAATCGATGGACTTAAAGCCGTGCTCAATGGAGTTTTCCACAAATGGCTGCACCAGCATGGGCGGTATCAGGATAGCATCCACTTCTGTGCCGTCCGTATCAATGCTGTAAGAAAATGCGTGCTCAAAACGCATCTGCTGCAATTCGATATAGTTCTTCAGTGAACCTATCTCATCTTCCAACGGGATCAGGTCATGACGGTTCAGCTCCAGCACATTACGCATCAGCTTGGAGAAAGACACCAGGTAAGCATTCGCTTCCGTCTTTTTATTACTGCTGATCAGTCCCTGCATATTGGCGATGGCGTTGTAAATAAAATGCGGGTTCAGCTGCATCTGGCGGGTCTTCTGTTCCAGCAGCAGCCGTTTGTTTTCAATGGCCAGTTTTTCATTTTTCTCCCGGAGCAATTTCTGGCGGTACACGTTGTAAACGTAAAACGCAATGATGGCCAGTAAAATACACACACCCACAAAAATCCAGCGTTGCTGTGCAATGATCTTTTTATTCAGTTCATTGTTCATCTGCAGCGTGGCGATGGCCTGATCTTTTTTCTCTGTCTGATATTGGGTGTGCAGTTCTTCTATTTTAGAGGCTTCAATAGCATTCTTGTTACGGCCATAGATATTGAAAGCGGCGTGTAAGGCGTCCAGCGCATTTTTATAATCCCCTTTTTGTTTGTACGCTTCATGCAGTCCCTGATATTCGGATACCAGGTTCATGGTCTCTGGCTGTTGCGCTGCCCATAAAATAGCTGCTTTATAATAGCGGATAGCAGAATCAGTCTGATGATTGCGTACAAAGGTAGTGGCCAGGTTATTAAACGCCTCCAGGTGTAACTTCTGTTGTGCCTGCAAATAGTTAAAATAACGCTTGCCTGAGGCAATCGCTTTTCCATACTCGTGACGGGAAGAATAGAGTTGTGCTTCGTAATCGTAGGTACGGGCCAGCGCCATACTGTCGTCTATTTGCAAGGCCAGCTGCCGCGCACTGTCCAGGAAATTTTCCATCGCCACATTGTTGAGCTGCCGCGCTGCCAGCAAAAACGAAATATCAAAGTAACGTTGACGGACAGCCGGATGGGAATGGAAAGGATGATGGTTATAATACAGCTGTGTATACTCCACAGCTTTGGCTACGTTCTGATTAACATAGTAGGATTTGGCCAGCAGATCGTACAGGCGGTAGGTAAACACACTTTGGTGATGTTCTCCTCTTTTCACCGCCTCCAGGATGCGGGTCACCAAATCTGCTTTAGCAATATCTGAACCGGACAACGCGCGGTTCAGGGTGGCATAATCTTTCAGGGTTTGCAGGTCTGTCTGCTCCGGGGCCGGAGATACCTGGCGGAAATACAGCGAAGCGCTGTCGTATTTACGCTCCACCGTATACAGGTTACCACGCAGGTAAAAATACCAGGGGTTGGCGGATTTATCCGGTGTAGTATCCAGGCGGGCCACTAAAGCCCGGAGGCCGTCCGTATACGGCTTTGTTTTGGCCGTATCGTCGGACAGGATGAAAGTAATATAGGTTTTATCGGATGCACCGGTATTAGCAGGAGCCTTCGCCTGTTGGTCCGGCATCCTGCAACCGGCACACCAATAAAGGGCAACAAACAATGGAAGTAATAATCTATGTGTTCTGTACAGATTGATCATATTTGTATATCCGGGTACCCTTTGAAAGCAATTGCTAACGGGTACAAAATTAAGAAGTGATGTTATTCGCCGGTGGCCCGTATAATATCCGCGGCTACCTGGTTAATATTCGCAGGAACACGATAAATATCCGCTCAGGAAACCACGCTGGTCGTCACCAGCCGCAGGCCGTTACGCCCGTATTTTTCCTTGTACGCCTTGGGTGTCATGGCCACATACCGTTTGAATATCTTACGGAAGAAGCTCATATCTTCATAACCACAACGGAAGGCAATCTGTTCAACCCCCTCCTGGCTGCTTTCCAGCATTTTTTTGGCCGCTTCGATACGTACCCTTTGCAGATAAGCCAGGGGGGTATTCCCGGTGGCCTGTTCAAACCGGCGGATAAAATGCCGGATGCTCATATTGTACTGTACCGCCAGTGCTTCTATGCTGATGGCTTCCGCATAATTTTTTTCGATGAACTGCTGGGCTTTGCTGATCATACTATCGGTATGGTCATGCTGCAGCCGGAAGATGGAAAAGGCATCCTGTGGCTGCTGATGCAAATTGATCATCAGTATTTTGGAAGCGATGATGGCGGCTTCATGCCCACAGAATTTCTCCACGAGGTACATCATAAACGTCGTGAAACTGAAAGCACCGCCGCAGGTGTAAATACTGCCCTGGTCAACGATAATCTTATCGTCCTGTACTTCCACTTCCGGGTACATGGCCCGGAAACGGTCTACAAACAACCAGTGCGTGGTGGCCACTTTACCGTTGAGCAGACCGGTGGCCCCTAACAGAAACGCCCCCACGCAGATGCTGGCCAGTTCTGCCCGTTGCAGATGCTGCTGTCGCAGCCAGTCGATCAACCGCCGCTCCCGCTGCAATACCAGTTGTATCTTATCAGACTCCATAGCGGGCACAATCACCAGGTCATACACCTCCTGCTTCCGCAGTTTGACCGGTACAGCGGTGCCTTTGGTTTTCCGCCACAGCTGGTTATCTTTCTCCGTAATAAAATCAATATCAAACTGAACACTGACAGGACTGCCGGTCAGTAACGGAGATGTCCGCATGATAGAGGCCAGTATATCCGCCGGCCCAGCTACGCTTGATGGCACGGCATATTCATAATCCAGGATCGCAATACGCATACACTTTAAGATTATTAGCTAATATGGCAATATTAACTCTTCACAGGTCATTTTTGCCAAAGTATAAAGTTAATATTTCTGCTCATTTCTGGTAAATTATTTTCTACCGGGTATGATAATTGAGGCGGAAAAAACGGAAAATCAGGAATAGGTCATGCCGTCGTCTGTCATCCGTGCATATTATTACGACGCCCTGCATACCGTCCTACGGATTGTGTTTGTTTCGGGCGCTGTATACGACTATGAAGCCGTACCGGAATCCATATACCAGGCCATGAAAGCGGCTGCTTCCAAAGGCACTTATTTCAACCAGTATATCAAAGACAAATTCAAATTCTCCCGCCATCGCGATGCCCATGGATAGACTATACGCCCACTCTTAGCGGTTCCGGCCGTTTATTCGTATATTTAGTCACCGGTCAGCCGTTATCCTAATCACTGACCGGCCTGTCTTATGGCTGTTGAAAAAGATACCCCCGGAAAAAAAATCAGGGCGGCCGTTCCCCGCACTTCACAGGGCGATTTTAAACTTTCGCCGCAACGGCCCGGAGTAGTGGAATCCATCCGCCTATCCAACCAGGACCGAATAAAGAGCCTGATACCGATCCGTCATGACCGTATGAGCGTTTCCCCGTTTGCCTTCTACCGTGGCATGGCAGGACTGATGGCGCAGGACCTGTCAGGGCTTCCACATACCCAGCTGAAAGTGCAGGCCATCGGCGACTGCCACCTGTGTAATTTCGGCGGCTTCGCCACCCCGGAACGCACCCTCATCTTCGATGCCAACGATTTTGATGAAACACTGCCTGCCGCCTGGGAATGGGACGTGAAGCGGCTGGCCACCAGTTTCGTACTGGCAGCCCGGCACAACCAGCTCCGCGAAACCGATGCTCATGAAATGGCCATCCACATGGCCACGTCCTACCGGCATAGCATGTACGAATTTTCGCAACTACCCCTGCTGGACCTGTGGTATAAGAAGTTTGAAATGCATGCGTTGCTGAACAAAGCCACCAGCGAAGAAGTACGGGCACTGCTGCGCAACGCCATCGAAAAAGCAGAGAAAGCAACGCCTCAACAGGTATTCTACAAGATCACACAGAGCGTCATGGGGACCTTTGAAATTACCGATCAGCACCCGTTGATTTACCATCCGCTGGACCTTGAAAAAGAGAAAGACAATATCAAATCTTTCCTAAGCGGATACCAGCGTACGTTACAGGAAGACCGCCGTTTTCTTTTCAGTAAATATCATGTGGTGGACGTTGCCCTGAAAGTAGTCGGCGTAGGCAGTGTAGGCACCCGCTGCATGATCGCGCTGCTGATGAATGATAAAGATGAACCGCTCTTCCTGCAGATCAAGGAAGCCCGTACCAGCGTACTGGAAAATTTTACTGCCAAAAGCAAATACAAACATGCAGGGGAAAGGGTAGTGCAGGGCCAGCGCCTGGTGCAGGCTGCCAGCGATATCTTCCTCGGCTGGAGCACTGCCGGTGACGGCCGTCATTTTTACCTGCGGCAATTGAGAGACCGTAAAATAGTCCCAGATGTGGAAACCTTCGACAAAGAGGTGCTGCTGGCATATGCCGGCCTCTGTGGCCGTATGCTGGCGCGCGCTCACGCTAAAACCGGACCTGGCCAGCAGATCAGCGACTATATGGGAAAGAGTGAATTGATGGACACTGCCATCGGCAAGTTCGCCGTAGCCTATGCCGATCAAACGGAAAAAGATTTCGAAGTATTCACCAAAGCGATCCGCGATGGAAAGCTGCCAGTGGAAAAGGCATAAAAAGTTTTTCAGCCTCTTGTCAGCGGCTCGTGGAAACAGCCTGAAAAACATCTTAGCCCAGGGTTTCAACCCTGGGAAATAAAAAAAGGGACCATCTTAGCCCCTTGTCAGCTGCCGTTAGAGCAACCTGAAAAACATCGTAGCCCCGGGCTTCACCCCGGGGAACTATATTAAAAATCTATCTTCCGATCACGTTTGTCAACCTTGCCCTGACGTCCATGACGATTACGGTTGTGTGGTTTCGGCCTTCTTGGCTCCGCTTTAGGTGCATCTGGATCGGCATTGTTTGCCTCAATCAATGCAGCTTCTTCAAACGGGTGAGGCACAGAAGGGATCTTCTGTTTAGTCAGTTTGTTGATGCTGTTCAGGAAAGGGCGTTCTTCGGTGGCGCAGAAAGAGAGCGCGTAACCGGCAGCACCTGCCCTGCCGGTACGGCCAATACGGTGTACATATGTTTCTGACACGTTAGGCAGATCGTAGTTGATCACATGTTCCAGTGCTTCCACGTCAATACCCCTTGCGGCGATATCCGTGGCAACGAGCACGCGTAAACGACCGCTCTTGAAGTTGGTCAGCGTGGTTTGCCGGGAAGACTGTGACTTGTCGCCATGCAGCGCATCAGCATTGATATTCCGTTTACGCAGGTTCTTGGCAATCCTGTCGGCGCCATGTTTGGTCTGCGTAAATACAATAGTACGTTTGATAGCCTTGTCCTGCAGGATATGGTCCAGCAGTTGCTGTTTATCTTTTTTCTTCACAAAGAATACGCACTGTTCCACTCTTTCAGCAGTCGTAGATACCGGTGTGATCTCCACTTTCTCCGGATTGTACAGCAGAGAATTGGCCAGCTTGGCGATATTGGGCGGCATGGTAGCGGAGAAGAACAGTGTCTGACGTTGCTGTGGCAACTCACGTACTACTTTCTTGATGTCATTGATGAAACCCATGTCCAGCATACGATCTGCTTCATCCAGCACAAATATCTCGAGGTGGTCGAGATAAATATAGCCCTGGTTCATCAGGTCCAGCAAGCGGCCCGGCGTGGCAATGAGCACATCAGTACCATTGCGCAGCGCGATGGTTTGCCGGTGTTGTGGTACCCCACCAAATATCACATCGTGTTTTAACCCTGTAAATTTTCCATACGCTTCAAAACTTTCATCGATCTGAGAGGCCAGTTCACGGGTAGGTGTCAGGATCAGGGCACGGATATGTTTATAACCGCCTTCCACGCCGGAGCGGGTATTGTACAACTGTTGAAGGATAGGAATAGCAAAAGCAGCTGTTTTACCAGTGCCGGTCTGTGCGCATCCCAACAGGTCTTTCCCTGTTAAAACGATTGGAATGGATTGTACTTGTATGGGGGTAGGTTGGGTATAACCTTCTTTTTTAATTGCTTTTAAAATGGGCTCAATCAACCCTAATTGCTCAAATAGCATATTGTGTTTATAATCTTCGGTAATAAAATTGAACGCCTCTTAATAGCCAGCGTTCAGCATTGAGGAGAGCAGTAAAGAAAGATTCTGGAGAGAGCTTTATGCTTTGAACTCAACATAACGAACGTAAAGATACGGATTTTCCCGTCAGCAAAACGGTCGGGGTGCGGATAATGGTTATATGTGAAAATAAAGCTAGTAAAAATCTCTACTAATCAATTGTTTATACATATAAAGGAGCTTTCGCCGGGGGAGAAAGCCCCTTTATATAATGTCATTGGCCCGGCTTATTTAGCCGGAGCTTCATCTGGTTTGGTTTTTGGCTCTTCGTTACCATGGTGACAGGTGTAGCAGGACACAGACATCACTTCTGTTCCTTTGAAGAACTTCTTGTTGATGCGGTGTGTCATTTTCATCATTGACCGTGCGATGTCTTTGTGTTGATTTTCATCGCTGGCGAAATCCAGCTTTTTAGGATCATCCTTTTGTGGTGCGTGACAGTAGCCACATTTTACGCCCAGGGCCGCGTTAAACCCGCGCATAGTGGCTATCAGCTCATCATGGCTGATATTCTTGGGTAATACTTTGAGGTTTTTAGGCTTCTCCGGTTCCTGAGGCAAAGCCAGTGAACACAGGGTAACCGCTGCTGATAACGCCGCTGCTACCATGAATGTTTTTTTCATTTTCATGACCATGGATTTAATAGTATGTAAAGCTTCCTGATACTGAATCTACAAAAAAATATATATGTAATGGAATTTTTTTGATAGACGGGATAAGCCTTTGGACTCTTCGTAGAGGCAAAAGCGTTAGTCAGCAGCAAACTAACGGACGGACGCAACAGGGAGGGAACGACGTTTTCACATCTCCGCAAGTTCCGGGTTTTTTGCCGACTTTCGCAGAGGTAATTTTGTCTTAAAAAGATAAAGCCATGAACAATTACGATAAAATTGCCACGGCAATTGCATACATCAATGACAATTACAAGGAACAGCCGGAACTGAAAGACATGGCTGCTTCTGTACACATGAGCCCGTTTCATTTTCAACGGGTATTCAGTGAATGGGCAGGCGTTACACCTAAAAAATTCCTGCAATATCTTACGCTGCATCACGCCAAGCAGCTGCTGAAACAGGAGAAAACCACCCTGTTCGATGCTGCCTTTGAAACGGGACTGTCCGGCACCAGCAGGCTGCACGACCTGTTCATCAATATAGAGAGCATGACACCGGGAGAATATAAAAACGGCGGAAAATCGCTGCACATCAATTACAGCTTTGCTGAGAGCCCGTTTGGCAATATCCTGGTAGCTTCTACCAGCAAAGGCATCTGTCATATGGCTTTTGCCGACAACCGTGAAGCGGCGCTACAGGAGCTGATCGCCAATTTCCCAAACGCGCAGTTCACCCAGATGACAGACCTCATTCAACAAAACACGCTCTACATCTTCACGAAAGAACAACATCGCCTGTCAGAGATCAAGCTGCACCTGAAAGGCACTGCTTTCCAGCTGAAAGTATGGGAAGCGCTGCTGAAAATCCCGATGGGCAATCTCACTACCTATCAGCAACTGGCGGCTGCGGTAGACAATCCAAAGGCCTCCCGGGCAGTAGGCACCGCCGTAGGCCAGAACCCGGTGGCATTCCTGATCCCCTGTCACCGCGTGATAAAAGCTACCGGCGAATTCGGGCACTACCACTGGGGAGACATCCGCAAACAAGCGATGATCGGCTGGGAATCTGCACAATCATCTAATGATCGGGTTATTTAATCATTTAGCCATTTTAATATTTAAATAAACAAATGACCCAATGACAAAATAAAGAAGGGCCGCCCACTCGTGAAGGGCAGCCCTTATTTGCTTATGAAAGAGGACCAGCACTAGATAGTGCCTGTCTGTTTATTAGAGGATAATGTGGCATTACTGGTTGTCCACAGCCAGCCTGTTGTACACCAGCTCATCAGAAGAGATAGGCCAGATGTAGTTGGAAGCTGTCGGCGGTACTGTCAGTACCGTAGCACTCTTGCCAGGGAATGGAATACCCAGGCGGATAATTTCCATGGCCCTGTTACCTTCTCCCAGTAACTCAATATGTTTTTCTCTGAGGATAGCATCAATCAATTTGTCAGCAGTCGGAAAATCAGCTGCCGTAAACACCGTGCTTGCATCTGAACGGCCACGTACGGCATTCAGCAAAGCGATGGCGGTAGGATCTACGGTACCGGACACACGTACTTTCGCTTCTGCTTCGATCAGCAGCAATTCTGCCCAACGCAGCACCGGCGCAAAGTCGAGATAAGGGCTCGGACCGGAATATTTCACCAGGAAAGAACGCGCACCAACCGGCATAATAAACTGCCTTCTGGCATCGGTAGATTTCCAGGAAGCATCTGCGACGATACTGGTGGCGGAGGTGTTCAGGGCATACTCAGCGTTACCACCAACGGAAGCAGGGCTGTAATAATATCCCAGCTGGGTCTGCGTACCCGGGAAGTCGCCAGGGGAAGCACCGAATGGCATGTATATCACCGCTTCTTTACCGGCATACTTTGGTGTGTACAGGTTCTTCAGGTCAGTTTCCAGTGTGTAACCGGCAGGAGAAGTGAAGGGGCCTGTACCAGCGATCAGCTTAGCGCCTTCTGCCAGCACTTTATCATACTGGGCCATTTGCAGGTATACTTTCATCTTCAGCGCAATAGCACTGTAAGAATTACCCTTGTTGGCAGCGAACTTGGTAGACGCTGTTAACTTAGGCAGCAGTGTTTCTGCAGAGTCCAGGTCACGGATGATCTGGTCATAGGTTTCTTTTACGGTGCTGCGTGCACGGGAATAATCTCCCAGTTTGGTATGCGGCTCCCAGAAAAGAACCAGGCCCGGTTTACTGCCTGCACCATCCCAATAAGGACGGGCAAACAACTGCAGCAGGGAAAAATAGGAAAGACCTCTTACAAATTTAGCGTCGCCGGCGTATAACTTTGCCAGTGAGTCACCCGCCACAGCGTTGCCTTTGGCAGCCATACCGGCGAGGAAAACGTTCACGTTATTGATGGCCATATATCCCTGGGACCAGATCTCTTTGATCTCCTGGGACTCCCCAACGGCGGTCATTTTCCAACTGGCGTTCAATGTTACGTTGTTGGTGGTCAGGTTCACAAAATCTTCACCTCTCACATCATTTGCGATCAGCACTTTACCACCGAGGAACTTACCGTTTTTCATCACGGTATACAAACCGGTAGCTTCATTGCCAATCCGCTCTTTCAGCGTAAACGCTTCCCAGTCGGGGATATCGGTTGTCGGCTTTGGCGTAAGCAAATCTTTCTGACAGGCAGTGCCGAAAGCTGCAATACCTAACGCCAGTATATATGCACTAATTTTATTCATCATCGATCATTTTAGAAATTAACATTTAAACCCACAGTCACAGTGCGACCATTACCCAGTGTGTTACGGTCAATACCTTGGCCGGAAGCGTTGTTACCATTGGATGATACTTCCGGATCTGGACCGGGGTATTTGGTCATAACAGCCAGGTTCTGACCTCTTACGTATACCTTGGCACCGCTCAGGTGGATGGACTTAAGCGCTGTTTCAGGCAAAATGTAAGTCAGGCCCACAGTACGGAGTTTAAGGAAATCTCCTTTGAACACATTAGCAGCAATAGCGAAGGAAGAACCATTGGAGATGTTATCACCATTCACCAGTTTAGGTGTTTCGCTCACATCACCAGCTTTCTGCCATCTGTCCAGTACTTCAACACCGTTGTTCCAGTAACGCTGGTCTTTCATACCGGCAAGGCTGCCATAGTAAACATAGAAACCGGTTTGATAAGTCAGCAACACATTCAGCTCAAAGTTTTTATAACGGAAAGTGTTTTCAAAACCACCCACCAGTTTAGGGTTGGTGTTTTTGTAAGCTACCGCGTCTTTGGAACCAACAGCAGGAGCAGGTTTGCCGTCAGCATAGGAGTATACGGCACCTACCGGATTGTAGTATACTTGTTCTCCCGCTTTGTTAACGAAGATCCTTCTGCCGGTTTGCGGATCTACACCATTGGTACGAACAACGTAAAGCATACTGGCAGGATAACCTACCTGGTTTACGCTGGTTTGTTCCAATGAGCTGGTCACAAACGGAATTTTGTCCAGGGCTCCTGCCAGGTCCGTGATTTCATTCTTGTTGTAGGCAATGTTGAATGAGGTGTTCCACGTAAAGTCCTTTTTGGTAACCGCTGCTGCACTAATGCTGAATTCCACACCTTTATTGTACATTTTGCCTACGTTGGCAGGAATGGTGGCAATAGCGGTGGTTGAAGGAATACCGGCGGAGGGGATTTGAGGGACAAACAGGATCAGGCCGTCGATATTGTTATAGTAGTAGCTCAGTTCACCGGTAATCCTGTTGTTCAGGAAACCATAACTGATACCCACATCTGTTTTTTTACTTACTTCCCATCCCAGGTTCGGGTTACCTGCCTGACTGAAATACAGGGAAGGTCTTTCACCATAAGGTACGGGTCTGTAGAGAGACAATGCATCATAATCACCCAGACCGGCATAGTTACCTACTTTACCGTAGCTACCACGCAGTTTCAGGGTAGAGAACACGTTAGCCAGTTTGCTGTTGGCCCAGAAATCTTCTTTGGTGATTTCCCAACCGGCAGACACGCTGAAGAAAGTACCTTTCTTCTTGTCTTCACCGAAGGCAGAATACTGGTCCTGGCGCACACTTCCGCTCACGAAGTATTTTTCTTTGTAGTTGTAGTTCACACGGGAGAACCAGGACAGCAGGTAGTTGCTGCGGCGTAACATGTTACGGCTCAAATCTGTCAGCCAGCCGCCTTCGGAGTTGTTGAAGTAAGGGTCCATCTGGTTCTGACGGCCGATACCATAACGCTCACGCTGATCACGCTGTTGCTCCGTACCAAACAGTACACTCAGACTATGCTGGTTAAAGGTTTTATCAAACTGCGCAGTGTTGGTCCACATCCATCTTTTATACTGTGTATAAGTGCTGGTAGCGTCGCCATTGCTGCTGTAACCGTCGCCATTTTTGTTATTGCTGTATACGTCGTTGTTCATCAGGATATAGTCGATACCGTACTGTGTACGTAAGGTCAACCATTCCCAGGGTTTCAACTGGCCATACACGCTTCCCTGTATGTGGTTAGCTTCAGTATTGGAATGATCAAGGTCCAACAGGATTTTGGGATTGTAAATACCCACATTCAAGCCACCTTTAGCGCCGCCGATACCGGAGCCGCCATTCGTATTGTAGGTGCCGTCGTTGTTGTACGGTGCTACAATCGGAGAAGTCAGGAACGCCAGACGGGCCAGGCCGCCGGAGTTAAAAGCTTCTCCTTCCAGTGAACCGGAAGAACCGGAGATCAGGCTGGACTCATTGGAGTAAGCCACTTTAGTGCCTACTGAGAAGATTCTGCCTACCTTCTGGTCTACATTCACCATCAGGTTTTTACGGATAAAATCATTCTGTTTCAGGATACCTTCCTGTTTGGTGTAACCGGCAGAAAAATAGTAGCTGGTATTTTCAGTGCCACCGCCTACACTCAGGCTATGGCTTTGAGAAACAGCTCTGTCGCGGTATACAACATCCAGCCATTTGGTATCGATGTTATTGCCGTTGGCATCTTTATTGAACTCATAACGCCTGGCATCACCGGCATTGGCCAACCCTTCATTTTTAATGTCGATGTACTGCTGTGCGTTCAACAGTTTAGGCAAACGGGTAGGTGTAGTCATACCCACCCAGCCATCATAAGATACACGCGGACGACCGGCTTTACCTTTTTTGGTGGTCACCAGTACCACGCCATTGGCAGCACGGCTACCATAGATAGCAGTGGCAGCAGCGTCTTTCGCGATATCTATAGATTCGATGTCAGAAGGGTTAATGCTGGACAATGGGTTCAGCGGAGCATTGGTAGATCCCACGTCACCACTGAAAGTAGGCACCCCGTCAATAACGATCAACGGATAAGCGCTCATGGACAGGGAGTTGACGCCACGGATCCTGAATACAGGCGGGTTGTTTACCACACCGTTAGGCACAGTGATTTGTACACCTGCCGCACGGCCACCCAAGCCGGACTCAAAGCTCTGTACCGGCAAATTGGCCAGGGATGTGCCTTTTACCGAAGCGATGTTACCGGTTACTTCCCTTTTGCGTTGTGTACCATAACCCACCACCACTACTTCAGATATAGCTTTGGTGTCTGATGCCAACTTAACGGTCCCCAGGTTCTCTCCGGTAATAGGTAAGGTTTTAGCTTCATAACCTACGAAGGATATGCGCAATGTCTTTGCTTCCGAAGGAACAGATAAGGAAAACGCACCTTTGGCGTCTGTTACAGTACCGGTTTTGCCACCGGGCAGGCTTACAGATACACCGGGCAAAGCAGCGCCTTGCTCATCGGTGATTTTCCCTGTAACCGTACGATGAGATTGTGCCAACAAGGTCGATGCTAGGAACAGCATGCTGGCTACCACGAGTAAGAACTTCCTCATGTAATTGCAGATTTTGGTTTAGATTAATTAAAAAGAAGTCTGATTTTTATCAGATTTTGGTCATAGTTTCTCCAGTATCATGGTGTCATTCATGATGATATATTTCTCGGCGTTTGAGTTTGAGAATGCTGTTTAGTTTAGTTTGAATGATATCTGGCCATAGATCACAGCACTGCTGTTGATTACTTAGATTTAGATTTTTTCTTCGCTTAGTTTTTTTGATTTAACTGGTTAAGAAAAACGGTTCGATTTTGGTCTTTTATGCTACAGTCATCACGAGATGTATCACTGATTTAGATTTTGGTTGCAATACTATCGTTATCCTCTACGATCACCTGGTAAACAGGTCGGAATAAAAGTAAAAAAAAATTTGAACCCCACTACACTTTCTCTTTCACGATCTTTTCTATCAAGACAAGATTTCTTTTAAAATTAATGATAATTAATTTATTACATATTAAAAAGCTGCCAAAATATTTTTTTATATCTTTATCTAAACAAAAAAATGAGCAGGCAGGAAAATACCACCAGACATACCGCCTCACAACCAGCTTTCACCACGAATGGTTGTCAAACGGCCAAGAACGCGAAACGATGAAAACCTACTGGACACATGTGCTGGATGAAATCGGCAGGACACTAAACAATTAACAGCAGCAGCAAAAATCATATAGTCATTAACGTTATATACCATTCCCCTTATAGAAAACCATTTACAATATGCACCACAATATTGGCAAAAACCTCCTGCTTCCCCTGTACAACAAGGTTATGGGCAGAACCGGCTAAAATGTTAAAAAGGGAGCAGCCAGCAGGAGAGAAACCGGCCTTCATGGCGCCGGCAAGATGAGTTCACCGACAGTTATGGCATTTTGAGCCCCCGTAAATCCAAATTCGCCTATAATAACTTATTTTTAAGCTAATTATAAGGCATACCTATCACTGTACCCTGTAACTTTGTTAATACCAAGACCAATGAATACTACGGGAAGCAAAATTATGAACGGCTATAGTATAGTACAAGGACCCCAGCTTCAGGAATTGTTGCATCAGGAGACACTGGCGGATATCTTCAGACAATCAGTTAAAGAGCATGCTCATCATACTGCTCTGATCTTCCAACACCAATCCCTCACCTACGCTGAAATGGACCACTGGAGCGATGCGGTGGCTGCCATGCTGCAGGCACGCGGCATAGGCCCCGGCAGCGTGGTAGGCGTATGGTGGCCACGCGGACTGGAACTGCATGCGGCCATCCTGGGCATCGTGAAAGCCGGGGCAGCCTATGTTCCGCTGGACCGCGAAATGCCAGCCGAAAGAGTGGAAGGCGTACTCACCGAAGTAAAGGCAGCCGCCTGCTTCAGTGAAGAATCGCTGCACCTGGACGCGGCCATCCTCTCCGTGCCGCCGGTACCGGACGTTACGGAAACATTCACGCTCACCGCCGGCCCCTCCCCCGATAATATCGCCTACGTATTATACACCTCCGGCAGCACCGGCAAACCCAAAGGCATCCCTATATCACACCGCCAGATATGCCACCTGGTAAGAGCGGAACAGACCGTCCTGAAAATCACTTCGCATGACAAGGTATACCAGGGCTTCTCCGTCTCTTTTGACATGTGGTGCGAAGAGACATGGATCAGCTACTTTGCCGGCGCCACCCTCTGGGTAGCCGATACCACCACTGCCAAAGCTATCGATGAACTGGGCAGTGTGCTGCGCAACGAAAAAATAACCATCCTCCATGCCGTACCCAGCCTGCTGGCCGTCATGGAAGACGATATACCCACCCTCCGCCTGATCAACGCCGGCGGTGAAGCCTGTACGCCACAGGTACTGGCCCGGTGGGGCGCCCCTCCAAGGACCTTCTACAACAGTTACGGCCCTACGGAAACAACGGTCAGCGCCACCTTCGCCGCCCTCAAACCCGGCGACGCCATCACTATCGGTCATCCCCTGCCCAACTACAACATGGCCGTGGTAGACGATAAACTCAATATTCTCCCCCTCGGAGAAAGAGGTGAACTGGTGATCACCGGCCCCGGCGTAGGTAACGGCTACATCGACCGTCCCGAACTTACCCGGGAAAAATTCGTTCCCAAACCGGCGTCCATGGACATGGTCCCCGGTGATATGGTATACCGCACCGGCGATGCGGCCATCATCCTGCCCGATGGCAACATCGACTTCCAGGGCCGCCTCGACGATCAGATAAAACTGCGTGGCTATCGTATCGAACTGGGTGAAATCGAAAACCGCCTCAATGCGATCATCGGCGTTATCTCCGCTGCCGTGGCGGTAAAAAAGGATAACAATGAGCAGGACCAGCTGGTGGGATATGTGGTGATGGAAGCCGATCAGCCCTTCGATGAAAGTTTCTTCCGCGCGGAACTGGCGAAAGTACTGCCGCCCTATATGGTACCCGGCACTATCCTCGAACTGGAGGACATGCCACGCCTCCCCAGCGGAAAAATCAACCGCAAAGCACTGCCGTTGCCACCGGCCTTCGCACTGCCCGTTACCCATGAAGCAATTGATGCCAATGCACCGCTGCAAGACAGGGTACTGGCCATTCTCACCAAAGTGTTCCCTGACAGGAACATTACCCTCCAACAGGATTTCTTCACCGATCTCGGTGGGCACTCCCTGCTGGCCGCCGCTTTCGTATCCCGCTTGCGCCGCGAAGCCAATGTGCCACAGGCATCGCTGAAAGATATTTATATACACCGTCCGCTCCAGGCCCTCGTGGATACCTGGAACGCACAACCACAAAGCGGTAAGAAAAAAGAACGCAGCTTTAATGAAGTGCCCTGGTGGCGCCACCTTGCCTGCTGGACAGCACAGAGCGTTTGCCTGCTGGTGATCTTCGGATTGTTTGCCATGCAGATATTCCTGCCTTACCTGGGATACTACTACATAGAACAGGAAACCAGCCACCTGGGATACGCCATCATCACGGCATTGTGCATGTTCTGCCTGTTGCCGCCCGTTTTCTCCGCCCTGATCATTCTCGCCAAATGGTTGATCATTGGCAAAATGAAAGCCGGCGACTATCCGTTGTGGGGGCAATATTATTTCCGTTGGTGGCTGGTGAAAACCATGCAACGCCTCATGCCGTCCCAGTTCCTCAACGGCACGCCCCTGTACCCCACCTACCTGCGGCTACTCGGCGTGAAGATCGCATCTGATGCACAGCTGGCAGCTGTCACCATCGGCGCGGAAGACCTGGTGACCATCGGCAGCGATGTCAGTATCAGCTCCCAGGCCGTTATCAACAATGCCTGGGTAGAAGACGGCTGGCTCAAACTGCGCGCCGTACATCTCGACGATCACGCCTACATCGGCAGCAGCGCCGTCATCGCCGGCGACACCGTCATGGAACCCTGGAGCGAACTGCAGGACCTCAGTTACCTGCCGGCCAACAGCCGTATAGGCACCTGCGAAGTATGGTATGGTAGCCCCGCTCAACTGAAAGTGAAAAAAGAAATGAGCGAAATGCCGCAGCCACTGCCGGTGTCCGTGGCTACCCGCCGGAAGTACAGCCTTATCTTCTCACTGTTCCTGCTGGTATTCCCTTTCACCATCCTGCTGCCACTACTGCCCACTATTATCACGCTCAATCAGCTCGACAACGCCGCGCCGGATTATAACTTCAACTATATGGTCACCACACCATCACTGGCATTGAGTTATATTATCCTGTTCACTGCGCAGACCGTTGTGCTGAGCCGGCTGTTGCAATGGGGCATCAAACCCGGCACCTACCCCATCTACAGCCTGTTTTATGTACGCAAATGGTTTGCTGACCAGCTGATGTCACTCACGCTGATCGTCATCCATCCTATTTTTGCAACGGTATATATCTCCAGCCTGTTCCGCGCACTGGGCGCCCGCATCGGTAAAAACACGGAAGTTTCTACCGCCAGCAGCGTTACCCATCCACTCCTCGAAATAGGCAACGGCGCCTTCATCGCTGATGCCGTTACACTCGGCGAGTCTGACGTACGCGGGCAACAACTGATCCTCGAAAAAACAATCATTCACGATACCAGCTTTGTGGGCAACAGCGCGCTGATCCCACAAGGATATGTACTGCCGCCCAACATGCTGATCGGCGTGTTGTCCACGCCGCCTACGAAAGAACAGCTGGCCAACAGCACAGCGCGCGATTGGTTCGGATCTCCCGCCATTGCACTGCCACGCCGCCAGGAAAGCCGCTTCTTTCCACCGGAACTGACCACCAACCCATCTCCCCAACGGAAGATGGCCAGAGGCTTCGTGGAATTTGTCCGCATCCTCATACCGGAAACAATGGTCATCTGTTGCAGCATCCTTTTCATCGCCTACGGGCATGACCTGGTAACCGAACAGTCCTGGTGGCAGATATTACTCAAACTTCCTTTCTACTATCTCTTTTTCCTCGGTATGCCGGCATTCCTTTTCACTGTGATGATGAAATGGATACTGACGGGTAAATACCATGCGATACAAAACCCTATGTGGACTTCCAAAGTGTGGCGCAGTGAAGGCACCACCTCCACCTACGAAGCGCTGTCAGTGCCCTTCCTGCTCGATTTCCTCCGGGGAACACCATGGCTGCCGGTATTACTGCGCCTGCTGGGTGTAAAAACGGGGTATCGCGTATGGCTCAACACAACCGACATCACTGAATTTGATATGGTGGAAATAGGCACCGACTCCGCGCTCAATGAAGACAGCGGACCGCAGACCCACCTGTTTGAAGACCGCGTCATGAAAATTGGCGCCATCAAAATCGGCGACCGCGCCAGCATCGGCGCACGTACCATTATCCTCTATGATAGTGAAATCGGGGACGATGTAAATATCGCGCCACTGTCGCTGGTAATGAAAGGAGAAAGGCTGCAACCCGGCACCGACTGGACCGGCAGCCCTATCAGACCGGAATAATCCGATACTATGATAACGATTACGCCCATACGCATAAAAGATCATTACGAGCTCCTTTCAGCCATGCTGAAGGAGCTCCATATATCTGAACTGGAATTTTTCCCAAAAACAGCCGCCTGGGAAGATATCCGGCCAGACTATATGCAACATGTCATCTCCACACAGGAAGAAAATGACGGCACCTGTCTGCTTGCCACAAAAGACGGCGAACCGGCAGGCTTCATCTTCGCTTATGTAGAAGAGCCCGACGAAAGCCGCATCGAAGATTATACCGGCGATACCCTCTATGTCTCCGATGGTTATGTGGCGCCGGCTTTCCGCCGCATGGGTATCTATCGGCAGCTCAATGATGCGCTGGAAAACATTTACATTCAAAAAGGCGTCAGGAGAATAGTGCGTTATACGCTCAGCAATAATCTGCGGATGCAGCAGTTCCTGGCATCACAACAATATGAACCGGTTAGGCTTGTCTATGAAAAGTGGCTCACACCGGATGGAAAAGACGCCATCAAATTATTTCCCTGATCATTTTAAATAGAAGATAAAACCGAATAAAAAAAACCGAAGCAAGATTAATCGCTTCGGTCTTTTTATGTATGGTCCTAAAATCAAAAAAACTAAATACTAATAGCGTGATCTTTATCAACCGACTTCCCTTTCCATACTTTCTGCGCGGTCCATTCCGCGGCCGGCGCGCTCCAGTAAGGATCATGCGCGGGTAATCCCAGATCAAGGAACCCGGTAGTGCACAAATAAAGACTGCCGGTAGAGGTATACACATCCGCTATTTCAGGTTGATGCCCACAGAAACCGATCTGCAACCAGCCGTTTTTATCGAAAGTACCCGGTGCTTCAAAAAGTCGTTTATTCACCGCCGTTAGTGCGCAACGAACCTGTGCCGGTTGCAGCTCCGCTGGCAGCTTTCCTTCAAGGGCCAGCTGCGTCAGTGCCTGAAAAGCGCTGTTGCGATAAGGCATCGAACGGCCTACTACCGGGAAAGTTCCCTCCGGGGAAATCTGTCTTTCCAGGATAGCGCCGTAGCGCTGCATACGCTTCAGGGCCAGCTCATATTGTTCTTTACTGCCTTCTCCTTTATCAACCAGTACTTTGAGAACATCCACCAGCATCGGCTGAATCACAAAAGAATTGTAGTAGTCGTAATGAAAATGAGGTCCATCTCCATACATGCTGTCACCTTTGTACCATTCCATGATTTTCTCAATGGCAAAGTCCACCGGCTTACGGTCCCACCCACCACCGAACTGCAGCAATGCTATTTCGATCATCGCGGCAAACAGCACCCAGTTATTGGTGCTAAAGGCTTTGATGCTACGCAGGCTTTTCAGCGCGTCTACTGTCTGTTGTTGCGTGCGGTCGGATAACTGTTTCCACAATTGCTCCGGCGCGCGTATCAGGCCATGTGCTAAAAAGGCGCCATCTACGAGCGGCTGCGCATCAAACTGCCCGGTGAAGTTCATAAAGTCCGGGGAGGAAGGATCTACGGCCTGCGCTATCGCTTTACGCGTGAGCTCCAGCATTTCAATACGTTTGCTGCCTTCCATGGTATTGTCCGGGCCCAGTTCCAGCCAGGGCGCCAGTCCGGCCAGCGTTCTGCCAAAAGCTTCCAGGTAGGTCACTTTGTGTACCGGTTTGCTGTAGTGCGGCGCTACTTCGGTGGGCATATTGGCCACCAGTTTTCCATTACTGAGATGGGTAATAACGGGACGGCATATACGTAACAGCAACGCAAGATTATAAGCACGGTCATTCACCGGCGGTGGCGCCGCCAGATCAGCCAACATGCTTTTGTCTGTCTTCAGCGAACCGGCGATACCGGCCATCGGCACAGCTTTGAGAAAAAAACGTCTGTCCAAGGTATCTTTTATTTAGCCCACTGTTTGTACCGCAGCAGGGCTTCCACAAAATAATAGTCTGCATAGGTAAGCGGCACATCTACCTCAGATTTATGAGGCAGGGAACCTACGCTATGCATCAAAATAAAATCATTGTTCTCTCCTTCTTTAGCCAGATATGCCGGGCTGCAAAGACTGGTAAGCATTTTCTCTGCGGCATTCCAGTAACGTTTGCCTTCTGCTTTGTTGGTGTAGCGGCTCAGCTCCAGCAGGGCGGAAGCAGCTACGGCGCCGGCGGAAACATCGCGCAATGCATTCGGAATATCCGGTGCATCATAATCCCAGTAAGGGATCAGGTCAGCCGGCATATGCGGATTGTTGAGGATGTATGCAGCGATATGACGGGCCTGGTCCAGGTAAGCTTTGTCTTTGGTTTCACGGTACATCATGGTATAACCGTACAGGCCCCAGGCCTGACCACGTGACCACGCGGAGCTGTCCGCCAGCCCCTGATGTGTTTTCTTTTGTAGTACAGCACCGGTGGCAGGATCATAATCTATGACATGGTAGGAGCTGTAGTCCGGACGGAAATGATTTTTAATAGTTGTGTTGGCATGCGTGCGGGCTATCTTATCAAACTTGGGATCGCCGGATTCGCGGGTGGCCCATGTCAGCAATTCCAGGTTCATCATGTTATCGATGATCACCGGGAATTTCCAGGTACCGTGGTCCCATGATTTGATACAGCCTATGGTAGCATTAAAGCGGGTAGACAGCGACCGGGCGCTGTTGAGCAGGATACGTTTATACGCTGTATCGCCGGTAATGCGCAATGCATTGCCAAAGGGGCAGTACATCATAAATCCGAGGTCATGTGTGCGGGTGTTGAACTCGTTTTTTTGGCAAAGCGCCATCCGTTTAAGGGCTTCTGTTTTAAAAGCCGGGTCTTTCGTGTATTCGTACAGGAACCAGGTAGTGCCGGGATAAAATCCGGATGTCCACCAAACAGCGTTGGAAGTCATCAGGCTGCCGTCTTTATTGGTGCTGCGGGGCAGTACGGTGTCCGGCACATGGCTCATCATCAGTTTATATTGTCTGGCGGCAAATTGCAGTGTTTCATCGGCCTTGCGGAGTAATGCCTGGTTGGCTTTACCAGACTGTGCATACGATTGCATAAACATCGCAGGCAATAGCAGCAGGGTAAAGAACAGCTTCTTTTTCATAATAAGTTAGTTATAGGTTGACTTATTTCTTTTTCGTGGCGGCTTTCGTGGTGCCGGCACTGGATTCTCTGGCTATCAGCTGAATAGGAATGATCTCCTGTGAATAGCGCGGGGTACCGGTCTGACGGCTGGTGACCAGTTCCATCAGCGCCGCTACCACCCGTTCGCCCATCATGGCGGCGTATTGGTCCACGCTGGTGATAGGCGGTGTAACGATTTCGGTTCTCGGATCATTGGAATAACCCACTATTTTCAGGTCTTCCGGTACACGCAGGTTGATCTTGCGGCAGTACTCCATGATCGTAATGGCAGTAGTATCATTAGACGCGAAAATACCATCCGGGTAAGGCTTCTGTGCGAAAATTTTCTCGCAGGCCTGCCATGCATTGTCGCGCGTAAGTTCCTGGTAAAAAACCCTGGTTTTACGGAAAGGCAGTTTATGTTGCTGCAATGCGCTTTTATACCCCGCTACCCGCTCCAGGTAAAGATTACAGGTCAGCGGTCCGGAGATATGCACAATGTCTTTACATCCTCTTTCTATCAGGTGACTGGTGGCGGTAAACCCTCCCAGGTAATCATCTCCCTTGATCACCTTCACATTGTAATCTTTGGGCACGCGGTCAAAAAATACCAGCGGGATATTGTTGTCTTTAAAAACATCAAAATGGGAGAAGTCGGTGGTATACAGCGTAGTGCTGACTACCAGGCCGTCTACCCGGGCGGAATACAGGGTATTAACCAGGGCTACTTCCTGTTCGTAGGAGTCGTTGGACTGGCAAATGATCAGGTTGTAGCCGTGTTCTTGTAATTTATTCTGGATAATGGTACTGATGGCAGCGGGAAAAAACATGGAGATACGCGGAACGATCAGGCCAATGGTTTTGCTTTTATTGTTGCGCAAACCGGCAGCCAGCGCATTAGGACGGTAGCCCAGTTTACGGGCCATTTTTTTAACCTTGTCTTTCGTTCGTGCGCTGATGTTAGGATTGTCGTTCAGGGCGCGGGATACAGTAGATACCGATAATTTCAGTTCTTCTGCGATATCAACGATTGTTTTTTCTGTACGTTTACTCATGTATTAGCCATTAACGGTAAATATAAATTATCTGCCCATCCAACCACCATCTACTGTGAGTACAGTACCATGTACATAATCCGCAGCTTTGGAAGCGAGGAAGATAACGGGTCCCGCAAAGTCTTCCGGTTCGCCCCAACGTCCTGCGGGTATCCTCTCAAGTATGGAGGTACTGCGCTTTTCATCCGCCCTCAGGGCAGCCGTGTTGTCGGTAGCGATATAGCCCGGAGCGATCGCATTGACGTTCACTCCCTTGCCGGCCCATTCATTGGCGAACGCTTTCACCAGTGAGCCTACCGCCCCTTTGCTGGCGGCATATCCCGGCACATTGATCCCTCCCTGGAAGGTGAGCAATGAGGCAGTAAAGATAATCTTTCCGGCGCCTCTTTCAATCATCCCTTTCCCGATTTCACGGGTAAGGATAAACTGAGCATTCAGGTTGATGTTGATCACCTCGTCCCAATACTCGTCAGGATGCTCTGCTGCCGGTTTCCGGAGAATAGTACCGGCATTGTTGACGAGGATGTCGACGGCCTTTACGTCCTGCTGTAACTGGCGGATAAAGGCATACAATGACTCACGGTTGGAGAAATCAGACTGGTAAGCTTTAAAACTGCGGCCCAGCGCCGTCACTTCTTTTTCCACATCGCTGCCCTGCAACTCCAGGGAGGCGGATACCCCGATGATATCCGCACCGGCGGAAGCCAGCGCCACCGCCATCGCTTTTCCGATACCACGCTTACAACCGGTGACGAGCGCGGTTTTTCCTTTCAATTGAAACAGGTCCATATGTCAATTTTATTGAATCGTTACTTTAAGTGGTTCTTTTATGCGTTGTGAAAATGCTTCCAAATACTTAAACCATTCTTCTGCATTCGTCATCCGTCCTCCTTTGTTCCAGGTGGCGCCGAAATAATACACATACGGCTGCTGGTTATGGGCTATACCCGGACTAAGTAAATGTACGTTATCTGTTTTCATGCCGGGCACGGAAGCAGGGAAAACACATCCTACGCCGAGGGTACCATCTTCACCATGCTGTGGCTCCCAATATCCCATCACGCCGTTTTTCTCGTCCAGCAACACAGCGCCAGGCTCTTTCCGTTTTACGATGCCTGTCACCACCGGCAGCTGATCACCTTTAAAGGTGTATTGCACCTGCATTTTGTTCAGCTGTGAACCAGCATCCAGGGAGATGGTCTTGGTAACGGAAACGGGTATACTGCCTGCCTGCCAGGTATCGTAGGTGAGTGCAAAAGTGGTGCGGAGCGGACCGTTGTCCAGCCGCTTCCATTGACGGTAGTTCTTCGGGAAATAGATGGTATCCTTACCATATGGTGCGATATCGCCAGCGCCCAGCGTGAGGCCTACACTGTAATAATCAAGCCCCTGGCCATTGTCATGGTGATAGTTATCCAGCTTGTACCAGGTGTCAATCACCATGTCGGTGGTACGCTTGGCCCATACATCGATGCCGTAAGCCATTTCCTTGGGTGTTTTCTCCAGCGCAGGGCCATACATGCGGTAAGCCATCCGGTCGTTTTCCCATGCATAATCATCTTTTCTTTCCGGTACAAAACGGCCGTATGCTTTAGGCGCTACCGGAGCAGGCGTGCCTGCCTTCACCGCCAGTTGACGGCTGCCGGCGGGCGTTACGCTCACCTGTAGTAATACCGCCTTCGGTGTTTTGCCACCATCATATATCAACTGGTAAGGAATTTCCTGATCGGATAACAGGTCCACCACTTTGAAAGACTTACGTGTTTTTTTGTTCAGTTTCGCTGTAAACTGATCGTAAGGAATCTCAACGATCTCACCTTCACGGTTCAGGCCTGTAGGGTTGGTAACGGTAATATCGCCAGGACTGTTCTGCCGGAGATTATGTTTGATCAACTCAGAACCGGCTAACAGGAAGGCCCCTACACCATATACTTCCGAATCATCGGCAGTGGCTTTACCGGGTGCTGCGGCCACCACCTGCACGAAGCCCAGTTTGCCGTCAGGCTGCACACAGTCCACCAGTGCCTGCCATCCTTTGTGGATAACCGGAAGGAAATCTTTCTCTGGCAAAATACCGTTGTTCACGCCCCACATGAGCGCATACACGTAAAAGCCGGTACCGCTGGTTTCTTTGGAAGGATAGCTCTCCGGGTCCAGCAGGCTGGCATGCCAGGTACCATCGGCCGTTTGCAGTGCCGCAATACGGTAAGCCATTTTTTTGAACAGCTCCACAAAACGCGCCCTGTTGGCGTAATTGGCCGGCATGTTGTTCAGCAGGCGGGCCAGGCCGCCCATTACCCAGCCGTTGCCACGGCTCCAGAATACTTTGGCGCCATTTTTTTCTTTCTGGTCAAAGTAGCGGGCATCGCGGTAGTACAGGCTGTCATTTTTATCGAACAGGAAGTCTGTGGTTTTCCACCACAGCTTGTCAGCCGTTTCCAGGTAGCGCGGGTCACCGGTTGCGGTAGAGAGATAGCCTAATGCCGGCGGGCCCATGAACAGGGCATCGCACCAGGCCCACTCCCGGTGATGGATACCGTTTTTCCATTCCAGCGGCTCTGTATGTGGAGCAGCCACAATACTGTCTGCCAGCTTCCGGAATTTATCAATCATCACAGGGTCTTTATAGTAAGGGTATAGCTGGGCATAGAGTTGACCGATACAGTATTCATCCGCGAAAAAGCGGTCTGGTCCTGTATTCCAGTTATTATCCCTGCCTACCTGTATCAACCGCTGTATAAAAAACGGATTGTCGGTTACCTGGCTCAGGGCCATCATGCCGGCATACATAGCGCCGTTGGTCCAGTTGGTTTGTGGATTGGCCCAACCTTTCCGTTCGATGGACTGCCATTGCCAGCTGGCTACTCTCTCCATGTAACTACGGACAAACTGCGCCGACAACGTATTGAGCGAAGGCGCCACAATGGCCGTTTTCTGCGGAGCAGCACCCGCATCCGGCCCGAAGTGCAGGGCCGACAGACCTAACAGGCTTCCTGCAATGATGTTTTTCATTTTCATGATAAATATGATGATCGGGTTTTAGCGTAATTCAGTGATCTTACAGTGGTCCATATCGCCATAATCCAGGTTCTCTCCTGCCATGCCCCAGATAAAGGTGTAGTTGCTGGTACCGGCGCCGGAATGCACGGACCACGGCGGAGAAATCACTGCCTGTTCGTTTTGCATCCAGATATGCCGTGTCTCCTGTGGCTGCCCCATAAAGTGGCAAACGGATTGTGCTTCCGGTACTTCAAAATAGAAATATACCTCCATTCGCCTGTCATGGGTATGCGCTGGCATGGTATTCCATACGCTGCCGGGTTTCAGCTCCGTCATGCCCATTTGCAGCTGGCAGGTTTCCAGTACGGAATTCACCAACAGCTTGTTGATGGTACGATGGTTAGATGTTTCCAGTGCGCCCAGCGTCACTACTTCCGCTTCATTCCTTGATACTTTGCGGGTAGGATAGCTATGATGCGCCGGGGTGGAATTGAGATAAAATTTTGCCGGCTGTGCAGCGTCTTTACTGTGGAAGACCACTTTTTGTTTTCCTTTTCCCACATACAAAGCTTCCTTGAAGCCGATTTCAAATTGTTCTCCGTCAACTTCCACCATGCCCGGGCCGCCGACATTGATCATTCCCAGTTCTCTGCGCTCCAGGAAATAAGCCGCTTTCAGCAGATCAATCGTTTGCAGTTCAAGACCGCCTTTTACCGGCATAGCGCCAGCTGTCAGGTACCGGTCGTAATGCGTGTGTACCCAGGAGATACGGTCTGCCTCAAAAATTTTTTCTATCAGGAATGCCTTTCTCAGCGCTTCGGTATCCATGCTTTTCACCTCTGCAGGACTGCTGGCATACCTTGATTCATACTGTGTGCTCATATCGTTATGATTATCTTTTTTATTTACAGGTGATTTGATGTTTCATTGTTGGTACTGTTATCCGCTGGGATAATCCGCCGGTTGCCTCAGAAGGCGTACACAGTCCGGCTTAAACCTGTCATGTAGCATGACGGCATACGATAACGTGGACGCCTTTCTGACTTCTTTGTTCACTGTTTTTTCCGCAGACACGTGGTACAGCTGCGTCATATTTCTTTCAAAGTGATCGTGTCCTTCCCATTCTTTTATGCTTCCTTCTTCAAATTCCCTTTCTCCTGTACTTTCGAAGCTGCTCCCTTTACGCACACGTCATTTTCCAGGAATGTCTTCCATCAAACCCAATCCAGATCACTTTTTCTTTATCAATTGCATCTAAAGTAATGCAAACGTTTGCAAAATACAAAGCTTTTATGGAAAAGATAGTAATAATTTAATTGTAAAAATGACATTTATATTATCTCTTTCTTTGTCCTGCCGTATTTCAGGACATCAGGGCAGTATTTATATTATAAAAATATAAATACCTATTTCGGGCTGGTATTTTACCAGGGATACTGCCGGCGTTTGATCACAAAATCGACGTTGTATTTGTCCTTTAACGCCTGTCCTTTTGCTTTGAGTGTAATACGATACACGGCATCTCCCCACACCGGCGATAACCGGCCATCATTCACACCCTGCCGCTCCACTGCTGCTTCAAACCGGGAAACATCATACGTGATCTGCAGCGTGGCAAAGTCTTCTTTCAACAGTACCTTTCCGGGTGTATTGATATCCGGCGGCAAACAGGTCATGAAATGCAGTTGGTACGGCGCTTTCCAGGACTGTAGTTCATAGGCCTCGGTCAGTTTCAGCCGGGAATCCGCCGGCATAAATGTGAAAGTGCGCTTTAAGGTCTTTACCATGGCGGCTTCGGGATAGGCCGCAGCGATATCCATATGCAGTATTTTGGTGCCGCCTTTGTCTGAAAACGATACGTCCTTCGCCTGGAACTTGCGGCCATCCTGCTGTTGCACACCGTTTACCGTAGGACAGTTATGCCATTGTGATTGCATATACCACAACTGGTAACGGTCTTTGCTGAAAGTTTGTTTCGTATAAGTGCCCACGCCTACATCAATGATAGCAGGTTTGCCATCCATATACAGCACAAAATTGCCGATATCGTTATGGTTGTGGCTCTCGGCATTATGGCCGCCTTTGGCGGCGAAAAACAGTCCCCGGGAGCTGCCCTGCGTGGAGCGGAGAGACAGCACCTGTAGGTCGGGCAACCAGTTTGTGGTGGTAAAAGGTGCTGCCGGCGTGGTACGGAGAAACGACTTACGGCCTTCGAGATCATACACAAATGTCAACAGGGAACTGGTTTTGATGCGGGTAGTATCCTGGTTCGCCAGCCGGTATAGGTAGGCAGCAAACTCCTTCATCTGTTGGTCCTTGAAAATTTCTCCGTAAAGGAATACCGTATGTGGCGGTGGAATAGTACTGGCAGAGGCGTCAGCGAAGTTCACAAACCGGCTGCTGTCGATATGCATCTTGTAGATATAAGTGCCGATACGATGTATCAGTTCATTTTTACTGAGATCTGCCTTGCCGCCGGAGGCCCAGCGCATCCAGTTGACAAACTCTATCAGTTTGCCTCCGGCATGTCCCCAATAGCTGGGGCCTTCATCACAGCCACCATCTTCCGGGTATCCATTCAGGAAAAAATCAGCACTGCGAATGGCTTTTTCTATGATCCGGTTACGTGTATCCCTCTCATTTACAGACATCAGGGCCGTTTGCAGGATATTGGTATTGATCCAGATATTCCAGTTGTTCATTGGTCTGCCATTAAAGCCCATCCACCAGAAATCAGTCCGCTCCAGGAACGGGACAACAATACGCCGGTTCAACTCATAATCGATCCGTTTGCCGATCATTGGAGAATATTTATCCAGCTTTCTGTCCATCAAAAACTGTGTCCAGCTGATAGTGGCCGCCGTTTCTCCGGCAAAGAGATCAATGATCTGTTCAGCAGGATCTGCCAGGCCACTGCCCGCTTTCTGGGCGCCGATATGTGCCGGCAACACCCAGGTGCTTTCCTCCAGGATAGCCCACAAACCATTCGCGATCTGAGGAATATATTTTCCATTGCCGCCAGCCAGTTCACCGGCCACCAGGACCGACAATACCTTGCGCCGCTCGAACTGTGCATTCTCGAAATTGACCCGGTTCCCGTTGTCACGGAACTCCAGGTATAAAGAAGCCGGCAAAGCAGGCCAGGTGAAGCTCATCGCTTTGTCAGCATCTGCCAGCATGCTCTCACGGGTCACTGCCGGTAATTGTTGCACCACTTCCAAAATATGGTTGCGTTGTTTCTCCCGCCAGCTCATATTGCTGAAGGCGGAGCTACCATCCGCCTCTTTCCAGGCGGTATACAGGTAGTTCCTTGGCGCCTGCTGAGCAGCCAGATGAAAACTACAACATACTAAGATCAACAACAGTGAAATGCGCATACAACAATTATTTCGGGTAAGATATAAAATATGCCGCATGTTTTCCTTTGGGCATACCACAGAGAAGGCAGGACAGGCAGTTATTCCATCAAGAATATATCAGGTTATGATTAAAAAACATCAGTTAAAAAATGTATAATTTTTTAACGTTCAACATGCTCACGGGAAATGATAAATCATTCGTAACTTGCTACCATCAAACGTTACAGCGTGTCAGGCAAATAGTCAAAATCTTATCAAGGATTAACATTATAGTATTACCAGCCGGTGACGTTATTTACTACTTTAGCTTTTATGAACACTTACTTACAAATTCATCCGAATGATAATGTGCTGGTGGCCCTTCAAGATATTCCCGCCGGTACCAATATATCATTTAACGGCCAAGACATACAGCTTCAGCAAAATATTTCTGCGAAACATAAATTCCTGATCAACGATATCGACGGCAATGCACCCATTACTATGTACGGCGTACTGGTAGGGAAGTCTACCCGTCCGCTGAAAAAAGGGGAAAGCATTACTACCGACAACATCATACACGATGCCAATGCCTTCCACGAAAAAGACGGCGCCATCCAATGGCAGGCACCCGATATCAGCAAATGGAAAAACACCACTTTTATGGGCTACCAACGTGAAGACGGACAAGTAGGCACCCGTAACTACTGGCTCGTTATTCCCCTTGTTTTCTGTGAGAACAGGAATGTGAGCGTGATCAAAACAGCTTTTGAAAAAGGTCTGGGATTCGCGCCGGCAGAGGTTTACAATGAACAAGTGCAGGACCTCGTTGCCCTCTACAAAAGCGGTAACATCGATGCGGTAAAACAATACGAAGCAGGAAATGTAACGGAAACGACTAAACGTAATGTTATATTCCCCAATATCGACGGTATCAAGTTTCTCACCCACGAAGGTGGTTGCGGCGGTACCCGTCAGGATTCAGATGCGCTATGCGCCCTGCTGGCCGGCTATATCCACCACTCCAACGTGGCCGGAGCTACCATCCTCAGCCTGGGCTGTCAGCATGCACAGGTATCCATTCTTCAGGAAGCCCTGAAAAAACTGAACCCGCAATTCAACAAACCAGTATTGGTTTACGAACAACAAAAAAGCGCTTCTGAATTCGCCATGCTGTCAGCCGCCATCAAGGACACTTTCCTGGCACTGATTGAAGCGAACAAACAGCCGCGCCAGCCCAGCCCGCTGTCCAAACTGGTCATAGGCCTGGAATGCGGCGGCTCCGACGGTTTCTCTGGTATCTCTGCCAACCCTGCTGTAGGACATACCTCCGACCTGCTGGTTGCACTGGGTGGGACTTCCATCCTCTCCGAATTCCCGGAACTGTGCGGCGTGGAACAGGAACTGATCAACCGTTGCGTTACAGAAGAAATTTCAGATAAATTCATCCGCATCATGCGGGCTTATGAAAATCAGGCCCAGTCAGTAGGTTCCGGTTTTTATATGAACCCTTCCCCGGGCAATATCAAAGACGGCCTCATTACCGATGCCATCAAGTCTGCCGGCGCTGCTAAAAAAGGCGGTACCTCTCCGGTGACTGACGTGCTCGACTATACGGAGTATGTCACTAAACCGGGCCTGAACCTGTTATGCACACCAGGCAACGACGTGGAGTCCACCTCTGCGGAAGTAGGCTCCGGTGCCAACATCGTACTGTTTACCACCGGCCTCGGCACGCCTACCGGCAACCCGATCGCTCCCGTGGTGAAACTGGCTACCAATACTAAACTGGCCACCCGGATGAAAGATATCATCGATATCAATACCGGTACCATCATCAGCGGAGAATACAGCATCGCTGAAATGGGCGAACAGATCCTCGATTACGTCATCAAAGCAGCCAGCGGCGAGGTATATACCAAAGCTGAACAACTGAACCAGGATGACTTTATTCCGTGGAAAAGAGGGGTGTCATTATAACTGTGATGACCATGATTATTGCTGATTGCCCTGATTAGCGAAGACCATAATATTTTCACTTATTCCTGAGAATGTCATATAAAAAGGCCGTCTGAATGATTCAGACGGCCTTCCCGTTTTATTGGATTGTAGTTGTGTTAAAAGCTATGAACAGGTATTATCCCTCTTCGTTTCCATCTCCGCCCATCAGGGCAATCAGCAATAATCATGACCATCATAGTTTTACCTGTTCCATTTTCGGCGCAAAGAAATGCATCGCGGTCCAGGCCAGCAGGTAGGCCACCCCGCACATCACAAAAAGGATGTTATAGCCAACACCAATATGGTCCAGTTTTTTATAATGCTCCAGCATAGAGCCAATCACGATAGGGAACAGCGTACCACCGATAGAGCCGGCCATACCGCCGATACCTACGACAGAGCTCACCGCACGTTTCGGGAACATGTCTGAAGCGGTGGTGAAGATGGTGGCAGACCAGGCTTGGTGGGCCGCAGTAGCAAGACTGATCAGCGCTATCGCCAACCACAGGTTATTGATATACTGAATCAATACAATTGGCGCCACACACAGCGCAAATATCAGCATGGATACTTTACGGGCCTTGAAAATAGGCCATCCGCTTTTGATCAGGTGGGAAGATAACCATCCGCCACCGATGCTGCCGAAGCTGGTTACGGAGTATATAATGATAATAGGTAGACCCAGGTTGGCTTTCAGGTCAACGTGGAAAATGGATTCCAGGTATCCGGGCAGCCAGAAAAGGAAAAACCACCATACCGGATCGGTAAGCAGTTTACCAAACACAAAAGCCCATGTCTGTCTGATGCCCAGCAGTTTTCCCCATTTCACCGGTTGAGGCGCCACTTCTTCTACTTCCTGGTCAGAATGAATATGATCGAACTCTGCTTTGCCAAGTCTTTTCTGACGGGCAGGCACTTCATAATAAATCCACCATAATACCAGCCAGATGAAACCAATGGCGCCGGTCCACAAGAAAGCATGACGCCAGCCATGGTTGCGGGCAAGCCAGTATACCATCACAGGACCTACCACAGCCGCAATATTGGAGCCGCTGTTAAAGATACCCGTAGCGAGGGCTCTCTCTTTCTTGGGAAACCATTCTGCGGTAGCTTTGATCGCTGCCGGGAAGTTGCCCGCTTCACTCACGCCCAATACAGAACGTACTACGCCAAACCCCAGGGTGGAGCGCACCAGTGAATGCGCCATAGCAGAAAGGCTCCACACGATGATAGAAATGCTGTACCCGTTTTTGGAACCCATTTTGTCTACCAATCGTCCAAAAAACAATAAACCGATAGAATAGGCCGCAGAGAAAATCATGACCAGGTTGCTGTAATCCTGTTCTGTCCAGTTGAACTCACTGGAAAGGTCACTTTTCAGCAACCCCAGCACCTGCCTGTCAATATAGTTAATCGTGGTAGCTACAAAGAGAAGAGCGCACACACGCCAGCGATAGTTACCTAAAGTTGTGGAATTCATTATGGCTGATTTGGAAATTTATAAGTTGGCTTTAATTTACGCGTTGTCGTCGAGAAATGCAAACGTTTGCATGATTTTCTCTTTCAGCGATGCCCAGTCACGGCTGTCAATCAGGGATTTAGCGAGCAGGTTACTGCCCATGCCCACGCAAACAACACCGGCATCAAACCAGGTGTCCATGCTCACACGGGTAGGCTCCACACCGCCGGTAGGCATAAATTTCAGGTTCGGGAACAGCGGCTTGATCGCTTTTACATAAGCCGGGCCTAACACATTGCCGGGAAACAGTTTCACCAGCCGGGCTTCATTTTTTTCTGCCACCGCTATTTCGGTAGGCGTCATACAACCCGGTATCCACAAGATCTGCTGCGAACGACAGTAAGCACCGGTTTCAGGGTCTGTGATCGGGCATACAATAAAATCAGCGCCCAGTTGCGTATACGCAGCAGCTGCTGCTGCATCTTTGATGGTACCGATACCCAGGTACAGATCAGGCATCTTGGCCCGCTTCAGCTCCAGCAGCCGGGAGAAATTCGGCTGCGCCTGCGCTCCCCTGCTGGTAAATTCAAATACGCGGAGACCTCCGTCATAACAAGCCTGCAGTACTTCGCAACAAACATCGGCATCGTCATGATAAAATACTGGAATAATACCGCTCTGCTCAAATGCAGCAATAATGGTTTCCGGGTGTGGTGCCATAATTACATCAATTTTATAATATCCTCGTAAGAGGTCGTGTTAAAATCTCCTTTCACAAAAAACTTGGAATAAGCAGCTGCGGCGGCATATGAAATGATACCCTGATCGTCCCTGCCTTCCAGCTGAGCGTGGATAAGCCCCGCCATAAAACAGTCACCGCTGCCTACGCGGTCCACTACTTCACGTGTTTCGTATTCTTTTGAAATACTTACCTCCCCGTTATGGTAATAGAAAGTGTAATACTGCGCATGGGTGGCATCTTTGCTGAAACGGAAAGTGAAAGCTACCCGTTTGCAACGTTTATGCCGTGCCGTTATCTCTTCTGCTACCTTCAGCGCCTGCTCCAGGTATACTTCTTTTGTATCTGCTTCCAGCGCGGCGGTGTCTAATGCGGTGTCCAGCATGGTGTGGGCAGCCCAGATATTTCCCATGACCACATCACAATACGCTACCAGCTCAGGCATCACTTCATGCGGCTGCTTTCCGTATTGCCATAATTTGCTGCGGTAGTTGAGATCCGTGGAGATAGTCATTCCCTTGCGCGTAGCGGCTTCCAGCACTTCTTTACAGATAACTGCTGCATCAGGGTTCAACGCGGGACTGATAGCGCTCCAGTGAAACCATTCGGCATCACCCAGCAGCTCGTCCCAGTTAACAGTTCCCGGCACTATCTGGCTGAAAGAAGAGTATTTGCGGTCATACACCACCTCTGCATGTTTCAGGTCACTGCCCTGTGCGAGATAATAAATACCGATACGGTCGCCTCCCCATAACATACGGTCGGTAGCAATGCCCCTGTGGCTCAGCTGCCGCAGTACCTCCCGGGAGAAACCGTTTTCCGGCACTTTGCTGATATAAGCCACCGGCGTACCCCAGCGCCCCAATGCTGCGGCTACATTGGCTTCTGCACCACCGACAAAAATAGCGGAACTATGGTTGCCCAGGTCGGGTGACAGGCGCAACAATAGTTCCCCGAAAGTGATAACTTTTACAGACTTCATCTAAAAATCAAAATATGCTTTTGCGTTGTAGTAACAAATATCCTGGACCATTTTCCCTAACCATGGAATGTCGTTGGGGAGTTCACCGTTTTCCACATCACGACCAATGAGATTGCACAAAATACGACGAAAATATTCATGGCGGGGAAAAGATAGAAAACTCCGGGAATCCGTCAGCATGCCTACAAAACGGCTCAGCAACCCCATGTTGCTCAGGGTATTGATTTGTTTCTCCATCCCATCTTTCTGGTCGAGGAACCACCAGCCGGACCCGAACTGGATTTTGCCAGGCACGGTACCATCCTGGAAGTTGCCGGCCATGGTGGCAAACACTTCATTCCAGGCAGGATTGAGATTATAGATAACGGTCTTGGCCAGTTTGTTTTTCTTATCCAGTGCGTCGAAGAAGGCGCTCATGGCTGAAGCCATGCTCCAGTCGCCGATGGAATCCACACCAGCGTCTGCGCCTAATTGCTGCAACAACCGGGAATTGTTATTACGGATAGCCCCGGCATGGAATTGCTGGGCCCAGCCCCGCTCATGGTTCCATTCGCAGATTTGCAGCAGCATAGCGGTTTTAAACTGCTCGCTCTCATAGGGAGTAGCCGCCTGATGCACACGGGCCTTGAGGAAAATAGTGTCCAGCTCCTTCTGTGTATAGGGAGCAAAGCTGAAAGTGGTGATGCCATGATCACTTAGTCGGCCACCAGCTTCATGGAAATAAGTATGACGCTCATGCAGTGCCTCCACCAGGTCCTGATAGGAGCGGATATCACGGTTAGTGACGGCCGCCAGTTTATCCACAAAAGCATTGAATGCTTCCGGGGTGTCTACCGCCATGGCTTTATCGGGCCGGAAGGTGGGCAGCACACGGGTGCCGAAAGGCTTATGGGCCACGGCTTTATGATGCTCCAGTGAATCTGTGGGATCATCGGTGGTGCATACTACTTCCACCTTAAAGTGTTGCAGTAACTGTTGGGTGGAAAGCTGTGGCAGCCTGGCATTACCGGCTTCCCATATTTTTTCGGCAGTTGCCTCACTCAGCAGATCGGTGATGCCGAAAGGGTTTTTCAGCTCCATGTGTGACCAGTGATACAGCGGATTACGCATGGTATATGGTGTAGTAGCTGCCCAGTGACGGAATTTAGTGAAGTCGTCTGCGCTGCCGGTGATGTACGTTTCCGCCACACCGTTGGCCCGCATGGCGCGCCACTTATAGTGATCGCCGCGCAGCCATATGTCGGTCATGTTTTTAAATACCTTGTTCTGTGCAATTTCATCGGGAGGCAGATGATTGTGGTAATCAATCACCGGCATCGATTGCGCATAATCAAAATATAATCGTTTAGCCGTTTCTGTTTGCAGTAAAAAATCTTCCGTCAGAAATCCCTTCATATACTAATGATTAATTTTTTGGTTGCTGGAGTTGCGTAGCGTCTTTTACACTGGTCATCAGTGTTTTCAGGTAACCTGCCACTGTTTCGGCAAACTGCGGAATGGTGGCCAGATCAGACTCCCAGAGCCTTTCATCGGCACATACCCTTTCTACCAGTTGCTGAGGAGAGGAGTAAGTATCCCAGTGTGCGGCAAAAATGGCGATGTTATCATCCGTGATCTGGTATTCTTCTTCACCTCGCGTGCCGAAGTACTTGCCGTCTTCCACGCGGGTGGGTTTCAGGAACAGCAGCATCGCGGCAAAACCGAAGCACATGCATTCCGGTGGCGTCTTAAACTGATCGAAGTACCGGGTGAGTGTACGTACGTTGCGGGCATTCATCTTCGAGCTTTCCTGGAAGGTGATGCTGATCAGTTTATGCGCAATGAACGGATTCGCGAAACGGTCCAGCACATCCTGTGCGAAACTGGCCGCTTGCGGACATGTTTTTTCGATGGTAGGTAGTATTTCCCGGAGGATTACTTCCTGAAAGAAATGACGCATATAATCGTCCTGCATGCACTCGTATACGGTGTTCAATCCGGAAAGATAGGCCAGTGGCACTGCTGCAGTGTGACTGCCATTGAGCAGGCGCAGTTTCTGTTCCCGGAAAGGCACGATGCTGGGGGTGATCAGCATCCGTTCATCCGCTTTATGGAAACCCAGTACTGACTGTACGTGTGCATCTCCTTCGATAGCCCACAACAGGAAAGGCTCCACTTCAATCCACAATTTATCGGTATAACCCGCTTTTTCTTCCTGTTCCGCCAGATTACCGGGCTTACCCGGTACAATCCTGTCTACCAGTGAATTACAGAAGTGATTTTCAGTTTCAATCCATTGCACAAAAGCAGCCGGCATATCGTTATAAGCCGCCAGCTTTAATACTATTTCTTTCAATAAACGTCCATTGTCCACTACCAGTTCAGTGGGCACTATGACAAAGCCGGTATTGCTGCTGCCGCGGAAATATTCGTACCGCGCTTTCAGGACGGCCAGCAGTTTGCCAGGAAAAGATGCCGGCGCGCTGTCGCCGATTTTCTCCGGTACATATTGTATACCTACCTCTGTAGTGTTGGAGATGATGGTTTGCAAGCCCGGCTGCTGTACCGCTGCCAACACTTCGCTCCAATCTGCATTCGATTGCAAAACCCGGCTAATAGAAGAATTGATCAGTACCTGGTCAACCAGTTCTCCCTGTGCAATACCTTTGATATGCGTGGTATACAGGTTATCCTGGCTGGCGAACTCGCTGGTATCGCCATCTGTGGATTTCACTACCACAATGCGGCCTTCGTAGCAGCCCCTGCGGTTGCCCTGGTCTACCAGGTAATCTACCAGCCCGCGCAACAATACGCCGGTACCAAACTGTAATATCTTTTCCGGGAATTGAAAGATTTTTTCATCAACGCCGGAATTTGTCTGATTTAATATATACTCCTTGTTTAATATATGTAGCATCTCGTCTAAATTAGGCTAAATAGATACTTAATCCAATAAATATATAATCTTGCTATTACAAATTATAGTGTGTGGACAAATATTAGCTAAAACCAGGTAAAATGATATTAACCCCATAAGCAACCTCAATGCAGGCATTAATACTATCAATAGGCGGTTGCCCGGAAAATCAGTAATTTTGCATCCTTAAACTTTTAAAAATGAGCAAGCATGGTAAAGTGCTGGTGGCCATGAGCGGCGGTATCGATAGTACCGTTACAGCGCTGATGTTGCATGAGCAGGGCTATGAAGTGGTGGGTATCACCATGAAAACCTGGGATTATGCTTCTGCCGGTTCCAGTAAGAAGGAAACCGGCTGCTGTAACCTCGACTCATTCAATGATGCCCGCGCTGCCGCGGTGCATCACGGATTTCCGCACTTCGTGCTGGACATCCGCGATGAATTCGGGGACTTTGTCATCAATAACTTCGTAGACGAATATATTGCCGGACGCACCCCCAATCCGTGCGTACTGTGCAATACACATATCAAATGGCGCGCCCTCATGAAACGGGCCGACGCCATGGACTGTGATTTTATTGCCACCGGACACTACGGTCAGATCCGGCGTCATGACAACGACCGCATGGTCATCAGCAAAGGAATCGACGAAACAAAAGATCAGAGCTACGTACTGTGGGGCATCCAGCAGGACGTCCTCGCCCGTACCATCCTTCCCCTCGGGAAGTACCGGAAAACGGAAATCAGGCAGATGGCCTTCGACTTCGGTTACCCCGAACTGGCCAAAAAAGCAGAAAGCTATGAAATCTGCTTCGTGCCCGACAACGACTACCGCGGATTCCTCAAACGGAAGGTAGACGGACTGGAAGAAAGAGTCAACGGCGGCAACTTCGTACTGGCCGACGGTACCATCGTGGGTAAACACAAAGGTTACCCCTTCTACACCATCGGACAACGCAAAGGCCTCGATATCGCCCTCGGACGCCCGGTATTTGTAACGGAAATCATCCCGGAAACCAATACCATCGTACTTGGCAACGAAGACGAACTGCAGAAAAATGAAATGTTCGTGAGCGGCCTCAACATGGGTAAGTATGAAACCATCCCTGAAGGCATGGAAGCCATCACTAAAATCCGCTACAAAGATCCAGGCGCCCTGAGCACCCTGTACAATGAAGACGGTAAAGTGAAAGTCAACTTCTTTGAGCACGTGAAAGGTATTGCGCCCGGACAATCAGCCGTTTTCTATGAAGGCGATGATGTGATCGGTGGTGGTATCATCCAACGCGGACCAATTTCATTGCACCAATAAATCCTATACACAATAAACATATCAGGGCGGGAACCATCCCGCCCTTTTTTTGTATTTTAGAGAGACAACCACCTATTGTATGCATCCATTACCCAACATATTTCCACAATTACGCACTTCCCGCCTGGACCTCGTAGAGCTACAGCCCTGGCACGCCGCCGATCTGCTGGAACTCTTCAGTGATCCCCTGGTGACACAATATTACCACGTCATGCCCCTGAAAACAGAACTGGACGCGGAAAGAGTCATCTCCTATTTCTATCATCGCTTTAAAGACCACCTGGGCATCAGATGGGGCATCACCCTCCAGGGACAGTCAAAACTCATCGGCACCATCGGCTTTAACAGCTTTCCACAAATGCACCGCGGCGTAATCGTTTACGCCCTCGCACACCCCTACTGGGGCCAGGGATACATGACCGAAGCCATCCTCGAACTGGTACGCTACGGCTTCCGCGAACTGGAGCTCAGTCGCATCGAAGCGGAAGTCATGCCCGCCAATATTTCCTCCGAAAGAGTGCTGATAAAAAACGGCTTCCATCAGGAAGGCACGCTCAAAAAATGGATGGAGTGGGAAGGGAGGTTGTTTGATATTAATATGTGGGCGTTAGTGAGGGAGTGATCGTCTTTCTTCAAAGATTAACTTGATTTTTGCTACGCTCGCCGCAAAGTTATCAATTCTTTCCTGACTCATAAACGATTGTAATTGAGCAGAAATCGTATATGCCTCTATTTCATCATTAGTTTTAAGCGCCATATAATACTTGGCAAGTTTAGATACAAAGCTTAAACGCTTGTCAGCAAATTGAGTTCGCGTTAAAAAATGCGTTACAATTCCATAATACTCGCCTGAAAGTAAAAAAATCAATATTATAAGAAGCAAAGTTTGCTCTCGTATGGAAAGCTCAATGTCTTGTTGATCACTTTCTATTAATGACATCAGATAATCTGTCAAAGCAACGACCTCTTCCCTTTTATCCCATATCACAGCATTCGTTACAGATTCATACGTGAGTGCGTATGCAAGAGTTCTGCGGAAATACAGAAAATTAAGTTCCTTTTCAGGTTCCACATTATCCATTCGATACTTTACTACCTGATTCGCTATGGGTTCTAGTAGACTTTCATTTTTTTCCAGATAGTTCAAAACCCAGTCCCTATTATCCTCTTTGATTAAATGAACATTTAGAATTGTTGTTATCGCCTTATTGAGATTTCCTTTTTTCATTTCCTTCTCAAAAGTGTTCAATAAATCTCGATCATTGATCTTAATATTAGAAGAGAGATGAGCAGGTAAACTTTCCTTTAATCTTAATTTGGTTTCAATTTTTATTTTGTCAAAAAAGGAATACGTTAAGCCATAAATCTCCATTGTGCTACCATCTAACGCCCCTTCTCTTACCTTTTTCACATAATCCCTGATTCTTTTTTCAATCTCTCCCTTTTCACACCATGCCTCTAGAAACTTCACCAACCATATCACTTTATTACGGTCCATTTTCCTTCCATAACGCATCAAATACCAGATATTAAAAAAACGCTCCTTTAACTGGTACTGGTGGTTTTTTGTTTTAGTCCGGTACTTTTCTATCACCTGATTTTTCTCCAGCTGTCGCAATTGGGCAGAAATTACTTTACTTTCCAACCGCACTGCCTTTCTAATATCCTTGACCTCCATCGGCTCCCAATGTAACGCCACCGCATCTATGATTTTTTGTTGCTGCGGAGGGAGATCGTCCATCCTATGTTTATACAATGGTGTCACTGCATCCAGAATCTTTTCCAGATCACTTAATGCATTACCATGTTCATTGTCCACAAACACCTTGAATAACAAAACAACTGTTCTGGGAATTCCACCTGATAAAGTATTTAACGTTGCAACACGTTCTGGTGTTTTAGCAAGAATCCGTTCTATCTTTTCCTCTTCGTGATGAACAACAGCCAGCTTACGCAATAGTGTCATCGCTTCTTCATCAGTAAGGCTGTTCAGCCGTATGATTTTAAAAAACTCATGCAGAGGCTGATCGTAATCAACGATATAATGCAGTATTACAGGAGATCCCGCTACCAGCCGAATATGTGGCCATGTCTGCAATATCTCCCGTAAACGCCTGATTTCGTTTATTTCAAACTTATCGAACAACTGGCCAATGTTATCAATCAACAGCATGATTCTATTCTGCTCCCGTTGGTCCAGATGTTTAATTAATATTCTAAAAGTAGCCTCCTCATAATCATCCCGGTGAATATACTTCTCAATTTCCGCCGTAATACCCTCAAAACCATGATAATCCTCCAGGTATTCTGCAATACGCTCCCAAAGGTTCCCCAACTCCCCAATATTGTACTGCTCTTCTCCAAACATGACAGGGATAACCCGTTTAGATAATACGGGGTCATCTTCCACAGCATATTTCAGCCGCAGCAACATACTGGTCTTCCCCGCTCCCCGCGGACCAACAATCATATAGTGTTGCTCGGGCACAATCATTTTATCCGTGCTGATCTCCCGAAACATATCATCAAATATCCGGGTACGGATAACAAATTCGTCCAGAAATGCAGGTTTGTCCTTTTTGTCAGGATTATATAAGAAGATGCTCATAAGCTAACATATATGGTGCTCCCACCATCGCATGAGAATGGGAGAGTTAAAAAGATAGTTCCGTGAATCATCATCAAACTCAATATAACCGTCATATATCAAATTTTCGATGACCAACCGGTAATCAGTCACTCCGCAAGTGGTAGCCAGTGCTGCGGCGGCAGCTTTATCCAACCGCTTTCTTGTGGCCAGTTGTTTCAAAAACTCGTCCGCATAAAGGAAAGCGCCATTTTTGAAGTGCATTTTCAACCGGGTATGATAATGTGCAAAGTGATTTTTATGTTTCAGGCTTAATACCTCTTTTATTGCGGAAGCAATTTTTTGTCGGGTAATGACAGCTCCTGGTCTGCTAATCATCAACGCCTCCTGCACCACCAATTGAATATGAAAGGGAATAAACCAACGCACCATTTCTTTAAACGCAGCATCCCCACTAATATCTACGGTTCTTTGTTCCTGGCGCAGCAATAAGTGAAATAAGTCTAATGCTTCCTCTTCAGTAAGTGGTTTTACCTCCAGTGAGGCCAGATCGTTAATAGTAGCAGTAGCATTCAATGCAGCGACCGTCTGATTCAGGCCAATAGAGCCGGTGTAAACGAAACGGATTTTTTGTGAAACTACCGGGTCCAGCCGGATTTCCCGGTTCTGTTGCAGAAAAACCACAGCTGTAGCAGGATCTGTGTTACCAATATTCTGAATGGTTTGAGGAAATTCATCTATCAGCAATACCAATGGCGTCTCTTCAGTTTCGGCATAGGCTAACAAAAAATGATAAAACTCTGCATAATAATCCCTTGGAGCCATATCGTTGTTAAATTCCAGGGAATTATTCAGGATTGAGATACTTTTGATTTTATTGAAAAAACGGCCGCTTTTGTCCTTTAAACCAGCAGCGAGTTTCACAGTTTTAGATATAACCGGCGATCTGACAATCGCCTCCAACATCTTTTTATAAAATTGGTAGGCTTCTGTTACACTCTCCGTATCGATGTACACATAATGTCTACCAGAAACATTGTTATCCAGCAGATAACAAAGAATCGAGGTCTTGCCTACCCTACGGGGTGCGGCAATCTGAATATTATTCCCATTCGATAACGTACGGTCAACGAGGTCTACTTCGCGTTGACGCTGGTAAAAATTATCAAGTCGGGCGGGGATACCAATGAGGTTTTTCATGACAATGGATTTTTTGTCAAATTAAATGACAAAAAATCTATTGTCAAAATTTTTAACAAAATTCCTATTGTCAAAAATATAAATGATTGATTACGAAAGCCTTACCGCAAACATCGTGTCCGCACCTTTGCCATACCCAGCAATCACGCCTCCCTCCTGCTGCCGCAGTTCGCTATTCTCCTCAATATATTTCACCAGGTCTTCATTCTCCTGCCGGAATACGGAACAGGTGATGTAAATCAGTGAACCGCCTTTTTTCAGGAACGGTATAACGTTATGGGCTATACGCTTTTGTAACTGCTGATATTTGGTGATCTCTTCCCGTTTGAAGAAACTGACACTTTCAGGGGTACGTCCCCAGGTACCTGAACCACTGCATGGCGCATCGAGGATGATCCCGTCAAACCGTTGCTGCCCCATCGTTTCAGGGAAACGGTCGGCTGTAAGATCAGCCACACGCGCTTCGTAATTTTTGATGCCGGCAGCGGCAAAACGCTGCTGAAGGTTCTCGAGGATGGAACGCCGTACATCACTCACCAGCAATTGTACATTAGGTTGCTGGTCTTTCAGCAGGATGGATTTACCACCGCTGGCGGCGCAGCAGTCCCACCAACGCTGGTTGGGCGCCGGGTGGAATAAAGCGCCGGTCTGCTGACTGGAAGCGTCCTGTATTTCGTACCAGCTTTTTTCGGTCAGCAGTGTTTCTACTTTAGTACCGTTGGGCAAGGCCACGGTAGCGCTGTTCGCAAGCACCTCATAGGGCACGGCTGCTTCCTGCAGCAGCTTCAACACCTTGTCCATCCGGCCATTCCGTACACGGATAAACAGCCGTGGCTGTTGCAAAAAGGACAACCCGAAAGCGTCTGCGTCAATAGCTGGTGACAACTCATCCAGCAACGGAAAAATACGGGTAGCCGTTACTGGTAGTTTCAATAAAGCCGCTTTCTCTTCCACTGGCAGGGCGATCTGTTCATCCCATTCGGGCTTGAGTGCTTTCAGCAGATCGGTGGAAGTATGTTCACACAGGAAAGTACCAGCGATCAAACGCTCAGCTGTGGATAATTCCCGGGCCCAATCACCAAGACGGTAGTAATGATATACCAGCTGTGAAATCCAGCGCCGGTCGCGGCTTCCCATATAAGGGTGTTCCTTGAAAAAAGCTTTCAGGAAATGATGCAATGGCAGGCTGCCCTGATAGGCGCCGATAATCTTGGTAGCAGATGCTACATAATTCTCCCAACGGGTCATATACAAAGGTATCCTAAAAAAACGGGGCGAAGATTGCTCTTCGCCCCGCTATATTTTTTTAAAGCTGTTATTAGAGTTTCAGCAGCGCTTTCAGCGGATCTTTACCGAACAGCAGTTGTTCAGGATTTTCCAGCATTTCTTTCACTCGTACGAGGAAGCTTACAGACTCACGACCGTCGATGATACGGTGGTCGTAGCTCAGCGCGATGTACATCATCGGACGGATCACTACCTGACCATTAACAGCCATCGGGCGGTCCTGGATTTTGTGCATGCCCAGGATAGCGGATTGCGGAATGTTGATGATCGGCGTGCTCATCAGGGAGCCGAATACGCCACCGTTGGTGATGGTGAAAGTACCGCCGGTCATTTCAGGAATCGTCAGTTTGTTCTCACGCGCTTTGGTAGCCAGTTCCAGCACGGCTTTTTCGATGCCGGCCATGTCCAGGCTTTCTGCGTTACGGATCACTGGTACCACCAGGCCTTTAGGGGCAGATACTGCGATGGAGACATCACAGTAATCGTGGTATACCAGTTCTTCGCCATCGATATAGGCATTTACAGAAGGGAACTCCTGTAATGCGAAGCAGCATGCTTTGGTGAAGAAGCTCATAAAGCCCAGGTTCACCTCATGCTGTTTTTTGAAAATGTCTTTGTATTTAGCACGCAGCGCCATGATGTTGGTCATGTCTACCTCGTTAAAGGTAGTGAGCATAGCGGTGGTGTTTTTAGCTTCTACCAGGCGGCGGGAAACGGTTTTACGCAGGTTGCTCATTTTCTCGCGACGTTCATTGCGGGAGAACATTTCCTGGCCGATCGCTACGCCCGGGTTCTGCAGTGCAGCATATACATCATCTTTCATGATTTTGCCGTGAGCGCCGGAACCTTTGATGGTAGCCGGATCTACTTGTTTATCGGCAATCACTGCGGCCGCTACCGGCGTAGTGCGGATATCATTCGGGATGCTGGTCACCGGGGCCTGTTGAGCCTGTGGTGCCGCAGCTTTTGCTGGCTGTGCAGCCGGCGCAGCGGCTGGTGCGGCTTTACCTGCCGGACGCGGTGCGCTGGTATCTATTTTACAGGCTACATCGCCTATTTTTAAAGTATCACCTTCTTTGGCTACGAGGGTCAGTACACCGGCTTCTTCTGCGTTCAGTTCAAAAGTGGCCTTTTCTGATTCCAGTTCACACAGCACTTCATCTCTTTCCACATAGTCGCCTTCTTTTTTGGTCCACTTCACCAGGGTTACTTCGCTGATAGACTCACCTACTGTAGGCACTTTCATTTCAATGACCCCTTTGTTCACTGCCGGTGCTGCGGGAGCTTCAGCTGCTGCTGCCGGAGCGGCTGCAACCGGTGCTGCCGTTGCTGGTGCTGCCTCCTGTGCAGGTGCTGCTGCAGCGGTATCAATAGTACAAGCCACGTCACCAATCTTCAGCGTGGCTCCTTCCTGTGCTGCAATTTTCAGAATACCTGCTTTTTCTGCATTCAGTTCAAAGGTGGCCTTCTCTGATTCCATTTCACACAACACTTCATCCTGCTGCACATAATCTCCGTCTTTTTTCAACCACTTTGCAATTGTTACCTCGCTAATAGATTCTCCTACCGTAGGGACTTTGATTTCGATAACCATATTTTATCAGTTGATGGTGAACCAGTGTTTAGCTGCCGACAATCTTTGTCACTAAAGGCTAACAGCTGAACACTCGTTTCTGTTTATTGTTTGCTGTTTTAGTTAGATGTTAAAAGCTGTATCGATGATCTGCTGCTGCTCACGGGCATGCACTTTCGCATAGCCGGTAGCGGTAGACGCACTTGGATTACGGCTGATAACACCATAGTTGATCTGCTTCAGGTTCATTTGCAGATAAGCTGCAGCGCCCATGTTCAGCGGCTCTTCCTGTACCCAGAAGAAAGTAGCGCCTTTGTATTTCTGCGCAATCGCTTCCAGCTGTTTTACAGGCAGCGGGTACAACTGTTCCAGCCTTACAATGGCCACATCTTTACGGTCTTCCTTCACCTGTTTGTCGCTCAGGTCAAAATACATTTTACCAGTACAGAGCAACACTTTCTTCACCACGGAAGCATCTGTAATGAACGGATCGTCCAATACTTCTTTAAACCCGCCCTGGGTGAACTCTTCCATGGTGGAATAAGCACCGGTATGACGCAGGTTGGCTTTCGGTGAGAAGTTGATCAATGGTTTGCGGAACTGCCAGGTCAACTGACGACGCAGCGCGTGGAAGAAGTTAGCAGCAGTGGTAATGTTGGTGATCACCATGTTCTCTTCCGCACAGGTCTGCAGGAAACGCTCCGGACGGGCGTTGGAGTGGTCCGGGCCACCACCTTCATAACCATGAGGCAGCAACATCACCAGGCCATTCTGGGTTGTCCACTTCTGTTCAGCGCTGCTGATATACTGGTCAATGACAGTCTGCGCGCCGTTTACGAAGTCGCCATACTGCGCTTCCCAAAGTACCAGGGCGTTAGGGTTTGCCATGGCATAGCCATATTCAAAGCCCAGCACACCGTATTCGCTCAACAGGGAGTTGTATATTCTGAACTTGCCTTGTTTTTCGGCCAGCTCACTTAAACGGTTATACGTTTCGTTGGTATTTTCATCAAACAGTACAGCATGACGGTGGGAGAAAGTACCGCGTTTCACGTCTTCTCCGCTCATGCGTACATCTTTGCCTTCGATCAGCAGGCTGGCATAAGCCAACAGTTCACCGGTAGCCCAGTCAACCTTGCCTTCTTCCTGGTACAGTTTGATTTTGTCCTGCAACAATTTGCTCACTTTGCGCAGCGGCACAAAGTTTTCCGGCCATTTCATCAGGGCGTCAAACAGGCGTTTGAAGTCCTCTTCTTTGATGGCGGTAACCGGAGAGCTTTCAAAGTCCTGCGGAGTCGCTTTGCGCAGCGCTTGCCACCATTCTTCCGGCTTCTGGTTGGAATAAGGCAACGGATGTTGTTTTACTTCATCCAGACGGGCCTGCAGGTCACCCCAGAAGGCTGTCTCCATTTCTTTGGCCAGCGCCTGTGCATCGGATTCACCGTTGTTGAGCAGGTACTGGGTATATACTTCACGCGGATTCGGATGTTTATCGATCAGCGCATACAGGCTGGGTTGGGTGAATTTAGGCTCATCCCCTTCGTTGTGGCCATGTTTGCGGTAGCAAACCATGTCGATGTAGATGTCCTCGTTAAACTCCTGACGGTAGCGGGCAGCCAGCTGGGCTACTTTCACCACGGCTTCGGTGTCGTCACCATTCACGTGGAATACCGGCGCCTGCACGATGGAAGCAACGCTGGTACAGTAATCAGAAGAGCGGGCGTCATCAAAATCGGTGGTGAAACCGATCTGGTTGTTGATCACAAAATGAATGGTACCACCGGTGGAGTAACCTTTCAGCTTACTCATCTGCTCCACTTCGTATACGATACCCTGACCTGCCACGGCAGCATCGCCATGGATCAGGATAGGCAATATCTTATCATAGTCACTGTCATAAATCACATCTGCCTTGCTGCGGGAGAAACCGATCACGATCGGGTCTACCACTTCCAGGTGAGATGGGTTTGGCATCAGCTGCAGGTTCACCGTGTTGCCGGAAGGGGTACTTACCTGGGAACGGAAACCGAGGTGATATTTCACGTCGCCGCTGCCCATGGTCATATCCGGAACGGCCAGGCCTTCAAATTCATTGAAGATCTGCTCGTAGGTTTTACCCAGGATATTAGCCAGTACGTTCAAACGGCCGCGGTGTGCCATACCGATCACGGATTCTTTTACGCCGTATTCAGCTGCTACATTGATCATCGCGTCCAGCGCCGGGATAGTGGATTCGCCCCCTTCCAGGCCAAAACGTTTCTGACCGATATATTTGGTATGCAGGAATTTTTCAAAAATAACGCCCTGGTTCAGTTTCTGTAACACCCTGCGGCGTTGCTCCAGAGACATCGGCTGGGTCATGATGGTCTCAAATTCTTTCTCCAGCCATTTGGACCTGTCGCGGTCATTGATATAGGTATACTGAATACCAACGGAGCCAGCGTAGATCTTTTTCATGTGCGCCACAATCTCTTCCAGTGTAGCGTCTTTCAGTCCTACCACGATGCCTGCATAGAACCGGGTTTTGAGATCAGCATCTCCCAGTCCATAGCTGGCCAGATCGAGATTGGCCCTTCTGTCTTTTCTTTCGCGGATAGGGTTGGTTTTAGCAATGAGATGGCCCTTTTTGCGGTATGCCTGGATAAGGCGGTATACGCCCAGTTCCTTGGCTTGTTGATCACCACTCACCGGCATCGAGCCGCCGCCTGCTGCCGGAGCCGCACCTGCCGCTTTACCATTTGCGTTGGAAACCGCAAAATCAAATCCTTCAAAAAATTTCACCCAATCAGGGTCTACAGAATTGGGATCTTTGAGGAAATCCTGGTATAACGATTCAATGTAAGCAGGATGTGAGTTAGTGACAAATGAGAAGTCCTTCATTTACAACGAGTTTTGCTGATCTTCAGTTCAAATACTTTTCTGTTGGTGCCCGATATATTAATATATGGGATTGCAAATATCGCACGTTTTTTAATACAGAGGATGGAAAAAATGAGAAAATATCATATGATTTAGGTTGATTGTAAATATGATTCAATGCCTTACTTTTGTCCCCGGACGGAAAACTTGTTTTTTGTTTGTTTGGTATTTGGAATATCCTTACCTTTGCCGTCCGAAACTTGAAATTTGAAAAATGGCAAATCATAAAGCAACGAAAAAAGACGTACGTCAAAGCAGAAAGCGTAATGAGCGTAACCGTTACTACGGTAAAACTACTCGTAATGCCATCCGTGACCTGAAGGCGATAACTGACAAAGCGCAAGCTGAGAAAGAATTATCTGATGTGGCATCTATGATTGACAAGCTGGCTAAACGTAACGTTATCCACAAAAACAAAGCTGCAAATCTGAAAAGCAAGCTGGCTAAGAAAGTAGCTACCCTGGCTTAGTCCTTTCAGTAACAAATATTTACAGCTCTTCCTTACCCAAGGAAGGGCTTTTTGTTTTTCCTATCGCCTTCACATATATATTCTTCTTATGAGAAAGCTATTCACTATCATAGCCCTTATGCTGACAGAGGCCACTACACAGGCCCAACAATTTATCACCCGCTATGAAAAAACAGAGGGCCGCGAAACAGCTACCTATCCTGAAGTAATCCAATATTACCAGCAACTGACCGCCCGTTATCCACAACTATTGAAAATGATCACGGTTGGCACCACAGACGCCGGATTCCCCCTGCACCTGGTCATCTGCTCCCCCACGAAAGATTTTGACTTTAGCAGTCTCCACCGTAAAAATAAACGGGTCCTGCTGATCAATAATGGCATACACCCCGGCGAACCTGACGGAATAGACGCCTCCATGATGCTGCTCCGCGATATCGCACAGGGTAAAACCGAACTGCCGGACAACATTGTCCTGGCTGTTATCCCGGTTTATAATATCGGCGGCGCACTCAACCGTTCTCCTAATTATCGGGTCGATCAGAACGGTCCCGACGCCTTCGGCTCCCGCGGAAATGGCCAAAATCTCGACTTAAACCGCGATTTCATTAAAACTGACTCAAAAAACGCTCGAGCATTCCAGGAAATATACCATCTCACCGACCCGGATGTGTTTATTGATAACCACGTCAGCAATGGCGCCGATTATCAACATATCATCACCCTCCTCTCCACCCAGTACAACAAACTGGGCGGTCCCATGGGTGAATTTATGCACAACTCTTTCGAGCCAGGCCTGTATAAACTGATGAAAACGAAAGGATACGACCTGGTACCTTACGTAAACCACTTCGACGAGACTCCTGACAGCGGCTGGGTCGAATTCTCTGACCTCCCCCGCTACTCTTCCGGCTATACGACCCTCTTCCATACTTTCGGGTTTGTACCGGAAACACATATGCTCAAACCTTATCCACAGCGCGTAAAAGCTACCTACGCCCTGATGGAAGCCTTTATACAGTTCACCAGTGAGAACAGCGCCACCATCAAACAACTGCGCGACCAGACCAAACAAAGTGTCATTACACAAAAAAGCTTCCCCCTCTCGTGGAAGTTTGATATGAACAAATACAGCCTCATCACTTTCAAAGGTTTCGCTTCCGGCCATAAACCCAGTACCATCTCCGGCCTGCCACGTCTCTACTACGATCGCAGCAAACCTTATGAAAAGCAGATAAAATTCTATAACTACGCCAACGCGGAAAACTATGTAGATAAACCACAGGCGTACATCATCCCCCAGGGCTGGTGGGCCGTTATCGATCAACTGAAAAACAACCACGTACAGATGCGTCGGCTGCAAAAAGACACCACCATCTACGTGGAAGTGTATCATATCGGCGATTTCAAAACATATCCAAAGCCATACGAGAAACACTATCTCCATACAGACATCAAAGTCACCAGTACCAAAGATTCCATTCACTTCCGCAGTGGCGACTACTACATTCCCATGAACCAAACGGCCAACCGCTTCCTCATGGAAACACTGGAGCCTACCGGCGGCGACTCTTTCTTCGCCTGGAATTTCTTTGATGCGGTCCTCGGCCAGAAAGAAGGTTATTCACCCTACGTCTTTGAAGATACCGGCGCTGAATACCTGAAAAATCATCCCGAACTGCAAACATTGCTGGACAAGAAAAAAGCAACGGATACCGTTTTTGCCAACAACGCCAGCGCACAACTGAATTTTGTCTATAAAAACTCACCCTATGCGGAGCCGGAATACATGCGGTATCCTGTGTACAGGGTGTTGTAATTAACATAAAGTTTATTCAAAGGCGGAGATACAGCATGCTGTATCTCCGCTTTTTATTTTTCAAAAAATGCTGGTGACGTAGTACTTATTGCAGGACATCCCGTTTAAAGCTTGATATTGTTAACCACAACCAACCAGACATTTGTTAACCATAAAATGTATTAATAAAAAACATCATCCAAATTGGTCAGACAGTGTCTGACCAATTATAAAAAATTGAAATTCAAATAGATAGTTATTTAATTACACATTATTTTCTATACAAATTAATATTATATGAATTGGTCAGTCAGTGACTGACCAATTCATATAATATTAATTTGTATAGGATACTCCCAACCATTATTACCAATATTGTTAAACCCAACCCACATGAAATTCAAACAATTGTTAGCCTCTATTCAGACGACGCATAACCATTTCCAGGAAGTAGCAGCCAAGGCAATTAACCGCTCCCTCACTATCCGTAACTGGATAATGGGATATTACATCTTTGAATATGAACAAAAGGGAGAAGACAGAGCTAAATACGGTGAGCGGTTACTTACAGAAATCGCTCAAAAATTACCTGATTTAAAACTGTCGATAACTAGTTTAAAGTTATGCCGGCAGTTTTATTTGTATTACCCTCAAATACTGGAAATAGCAAAAGAAGAATTAAGAAAAAATAACATGCGAATTGGTCAGACAGTGTCTGACCAATTCCTACTAATTGATAAACAGCAACATGAAATAAATTCAAATACAAATAAAAACATCTATATATTATCGACACATTTGCAACTGCCCGCGGAAAGGCTTATTAATAATTTATCTTTTTCACATATTGTTACATTATTAATTCTGGATAACCCATTAAAACGTGTATTCTACGAACATGAATGTATTAAGGGCAATTGGGGCGTACGGGAATTAAAAAGACAAATTAACTCCTTCTATTTTGAACGAATGGGACTAAGCGAAGACCCCGAAAAACTATCACGTATCATTCAGCAAACAACCACACAAACAGTTACTCCGGCAGATTTCATCAAAAATGAATATACGTTTGAATTCCTGGGTATTGCCGATAGACTGGCCGTTGGAGAAACAGCCCTTCAGCAACAATTGCTTGATCATTTACAGGAATTTCTGTTGGAAATGGGCCATGGCTTCTGTTTGGAAGGGCGGCAAAAAAAGATATTAATTGGACGGGAATATTTTTTCATAGATCTGCTTTTCTATCACCGCATATTAAAATGTCACATTCTGGTAGAACTAAAACTGGATACCTTCAGGCACGCAGACGTAGGTCAATTAAACACCTATTTGCAATATTACAAAGCAGAAATGATGCAACCCGGAGACAACCAGCCCATAGGTATCCTGTTGGTTGCTGACAAAGACGCAGCCCTTGTCAAATATGCCACTGCCGGACTTGACATTGACCTCTTCGTTTCAAAATACAGCATTGCCCTCCCTACGCAGGAAAGCCTTGAGAAATTTATTGTCGATGAGTTGAGAAGATATGAAGGTTAAACCCGCTCCAACACGATCATCGTATGCTGCTCTCCATAAAAGTGATTGTAAAGTAATACCCTGTTAATGGTAGCTGGTAGCGCTTTCAGCATCGGAAACCACTGTGCCGGTATCTGCTGTGTATGTAAAACCTGTGCAGCCAGCCACATACCAAAAGCGCCGGCAGTGTCATGTTCACCGCTAAGATGTTTGAATGACAGTTGGGGTATACCGGGAAACAGTGTATCTGCCTGCTGGTAAAAATGTTCATAACGACTGTCACCATTGCGACCGGTCAACACCAGGTCAATACCTTCTTTAAACTCCGCCAAACCTTCAGCCAACTTGGCTGCTGTGGGTTTGTACAGCATTCTGAAACCGGTTATAACGGCTTTGCTATTTGGGGTAGGCGTTCCTGTTAATACAAAAAAAGTAGCGCCTTCTCCGGCGATACTGCCGGGTGACAGCTGATCGTAAAGCTGGCGGCTGTCTGTAGGCGTCGGCTTCCAGAAACCGATACGGCTCTTGATGTAGAAATGTTCCGCGGTCATTTCTTCCAAAGCGCCTGTAAGCGTGTTAGGCGCCCCTTCTGCCAGCAGCATCATGCTGTCCAGCAAAGCGTTTTCAAAAGAAAAACCGCGGTGCACAAAAGTATTGTTGTAAGCGGTACCCTTTACCTGGAGGGCAATGAGACCGTTGACAGAATTATAAGTTGATTGAATAAAAGGTGTGGGATTCAAAGCTGTTTCCTTGTACTGCTCTATCTCCCGGATGAATTTTTCGGTGTCCTGGAGACTGCCTTTACCCGTGCCGGTCACAATAGGACCAATAGCTTCCACGCCGCTGTCCCGGATGCTTTGCAACGCGGTGGTCAATCCCATTTTCAACAGTCGCGTCATGCGGCGCAGGCTGTTAGCGGGAATAAACGGCTTGTAATCAGGTTCCATACAGGTAAGCAGGTTACTGTCCGTATGCACCAGCGGCGCAGAGAAAACATCCCCCTCAAAAGTAGCTTGCGGGGAAATAGCCGCCATTCCTTGTATGTAACACTTAACCTTCATATTTGCTGATCACCAGGGAGGCGTTGTTACCTCCGAAGCCGAATGAGTTTGAAATGACATTGTTCACGGAAACGCCTTCCATCAATTCCGTTACCGGAGAGATGTTCAGCTCTTCCATTTTTTCCTTGAAATTGAGATTAGGGAATATTAATCCCTGTTGAATAGCCAATACAGCGTAGATGGCTTCTATGGCGCCTGCTGCGGCCAATGTGTGGCCGGTAAAGGGTTTGGTGGAACTGAACAACGGTACGTTGTTGCCGAACAACCGCTCCAGCGCCTTACCTTCTGACACATCGTTGTTGAGCGTGGCGGTGCCATGCACATTGATATAATCCACGTCCTCCAGCGTTCTGCCACTCATGGCCAATGCGGCTTTCATGGCCTCATAGGCGCCGTCGCCATCCGGTGAGGGGGACGTAGGGTGGAATGCTTCGTTGGCATTGCAGTATCCGGTGAATTCTGCCAGTATACGGCTGTTGTTGGCCCTGGCAAATGACTCGCTTTCCAGTACGAGGTAAGCGGCGCCTTCGCCCAGATTCAGACCGGTACGTTGTTGATCAAACGGCCGGCAGAATTGTTTGTCCACGTTCTTCAGGGAGTTGAAACCGTTCAGGGTAAAACGGGTCAGCGCTTCCGTACCTCCGCAAACCATACGGGGCAGAAAACCCTGCCTGATCATACGGGCGCCAAACATCAGTGCATTGGCCGATGAAGAACAGGCAGTGCTGATAGTAGCGATATGCTCACTGAAACCTACTGTGTCGGCTATACGTTGCGTACAGTCTGCACAGTCAAGCGTGTCAATATATTGCAGGAAAGTGCCGCTTTTGGCGGGATCAACAATATCAAAATAAACCTTTTCGGTATCACACATGCCGCCTACCGTACTGGCATTGATAAAGCCGGTAGGGGCTGTCTGTACGTCTGTAATACCGGCCTGCTGCAACGCTTCCCGCATAGCGGTCAGTCCCAGCAGGGTCGTACGCGTATATCCTTCGTGGGAAGTGATGCCGGCAAGGGAAAACAAAGCATCGTTACTATGCTTCACTTCCGCTACCGGCAACACCTGTTTGTATATGGTATCGATATAACTGGTATAACCCAGACCGCTGCGTTGTTGCCGCAATTGTTCCAGGTTCTCAGCCACATTATCACCTATGGCGGTGATCATTCCCATCCCTGTTATAAACACTCTTTCCGCCATGTCAGCTTCTTACTTATGCTGGCTGTTTGGATTGGATAAAGTCGGCCATGGATTGCACTGACTGCAGGATCTTACGTCCTTCGCGGGGATCTTCCACTTTGATATGATATTGTCTCTCCAGCAACACCATCAGCTCCAGGGAGTCAATGCTGTCCAGACCCAGCCCTTCACCAAATAAAGGGGCGTTGTCGTCAATATCTTCCGGTTTGGTATCCTGCAGATTTAATGCTTCAATGATCTGCGCTTTGAGTTTGCTTTTTAAATCTTCCATAATAAAGTTGTAGGTTTATCCCCGGCTGTACACGGAGATTCCCTTTGTGGGGAGTAAAAATACAGTTTTACTGTTGTTTAGAAAATAGTTTATCAGTTCATTCTTCGTTTTTCGACAAATCCGGCCACTGCCAGCATAACCCCGCCAGTCAACACAAGACGCAATACATTCTTCCACACATATCCGATATCGCCGTTACGCAGGTAAATATCATTGATGGCGTCCAATCCCCAGCTAAGCGGCGATAAATGGCCAATCACCTGCATATTGGCAGGCATCACTTCCAGCGGTATCCAGATGCCTCCAATGGCGGACAGGATCACAATGGAAATAGCGCCAAAGTTCAGGGCCTGGTTGGGTGTTTTAAAAAGCGTGCCGATCAGTATACCATAGGCCGTGGCAGCCAGTCCTATCGCGCCGGCTACCAGCAGCGTGGCGCCCTGGTCGTGCCCCATCACCAGCTTTGGCAGGTCCAGCAAAGGCATGGCATAGATACCCACCAGCATCATCAGGTAAAACTGTAACAGGCAGATACCCACGAAAAACAACATCTTTCCCGCCAGAATCAACAGATAAGAACCGGGTATCAGCTTCATTCTCAACAGGCTGCCGTCTTCCCGCTCCCGGATCATATTACCGGCAATAGGAATGACGATAAAAAACATCGCAAAAATGCTCCAGGCCGGCACGTTATGCTGCACGGAGTTAGACACCACGTCCAGTTGTTTGCTGGTGCCGGTGGCATGCTCCTTCAGTCCCACTGCCTGCAAACGGATGGGCAGCGTGTCATTGGGTGTTGCCGTTGTATCTTTGCGGCGCAACTGTTGCTGTATACGACCCAGCAGCATATCTGTTTCCACCTGCGTCAGGAAATTGTCCAACGCCTGATGAATAGCACCTTTAAAAGCCTTTTTGGCCGCCGGATCAAAATAGATGACCACATTCAGGGAGTCTGCCCCTTTTTTCACCGGCAGGGACACGCTCATGCCCATCCGTTGTGTGATATCATTCACGATCCGGTTCGCATTGCTGACAATCGCTGCTGTGGAACCTGCCGGCACAATGATGCTGATTTTATAATGTCCATTATTGACCAGCTCACGGGCCTGTTGCTCAGTGACGGGATGCCCGTCCAGCGTATCGATAATATTGAACTGCCCGCCGGATGCCAGCCCTTCCCGGATATATTTGCCCAAACGCCCATGGTCATTGTCTACCGTCAATATATCAAACTTCACATCCTGGTAGTCCTTAAAAGGCGCGTCCTGTATCAGGGCCATCACGGTGATGAGTACCACCGGCATCACAAACAGCAGCGTAAGCCCCATTTTGTCGCGCACCAGCAGCTGCCATTCTTTTCTTATGGTAGCCAGTAATCTAAGCATAGCTTTCTTTCATTTTGTTAATCCCGCAACGCATGCCCGGTATAGTGTAAAAAAACATCTTCCAGGTTGCGGCACTCCGGCAGCTCATCGATCAACGATTCGGGTTGGCCCTGAAGTATCATTCTGCCCTCGTCCATGATGGCCACTTCATCACAAAGTGACTGCGCTTCTTCCAGCAGGTGGGAGGTATACAGGATACTGGCGCCCTGCTCGTTGTAACTGCGCAGGAATTGCAGGATCATGCTACGTGACTGTACGTCCACCCCTGCGGTAGGCTCGTCCAGTATCAGCAAGTCGGGTTCATGCAGGATAGCGGCGATGATGTTCGCACGACGTTTCATGCCCCCTGAATATTTATGAATTTCTTTGTGTGCGCTCTTCTCCAGGCCAAACACTTCGAGATAATGCATGATCTTTTCATACAGCGCTTTGCCCTTAAGCCCGTACAGATTACCGAAATATGTCAGGTTTTCCACTGCCGACAGCTGCGGATAAAGGGCTATCTGTTGCGGCACAATACCGATGATTTTTTTGATCTGTTCGCGGTGGGCAGCGTTCTGCGGCAGGCTATGTATCATCACATCCCCGCCATCCGCCTGCACAAGGCCGCACAGAATGGAGATCGTGGTCGTTTTACCGGCGCCGTTAGGGCCCAGCAGCCCACCTATTTTCCCTTCAGGAAAGGCGAACGTCAATCCTTTAAGCGTGGCTTCTGCCGCGCCTTTGTAGGTTTTGCGCAATTCCTTTACTGCTATACTTGCCATATCCTATTGGGCTATTGGATTATTTGGCTATTTTTTTATTTGATTTACGGATTTGGGAATTTTTTGATTTTGGAATTTAATGCGCGAAGAAAGACATAACATATATCTCCGGATTGTTTTAAATCTCTAAATCCAAAAATTCCCAAATCCGTAAATCAAATAAAAAAATAGCCCAATATCTAAATTTCTAAATTTTCGACAGTTTTTTGAAAAAGGCTTCTTCTGTTGCTGCACATTGCATCAGCATCTCGCTCAGCTCCTTATAGGACACATTATCGGCTGATCTGCTTTTACACACCCTGCCGGCAGCGAACGCAAAATTACGCCAGAGGTCTCCGGCCTGCGTCAGTTCCGTAGCCAGGCGGCTCAGCTCCGGCTTATTCAGCAGTACGGCAGATTCCTGCAGGAACGCGGCATATACAAAACGGAAGCCAGCGCCACCGGTACCGATCTCCTCCTGCATCCGGATGATATTGCCCAGATACAGCGCAGATTTGCGCTCTCCTACTTTCTGCGGATAGTCCTTTACGCGGTTGGCCAGAAAACGGATACCCTTTACCCCAAACATCGGGATCGGTATCTTCAGCATATAATGACAGGTTTGTGCGATCCCTTCTTTAATTGGTTTTTCGAAAGATGCTTTTCCGGGGACGTGTACCGGGTAGTACATTTTTCCTTTGGGAGCTGGAAATCCTTTGGCAAAGCGGGCTTGTACCAGGCTGTCGGGATCTATTTCGGTAACGGTGTCCATCACCGGATCACTCACCAGGTACTGGTCCTCCCGTTTGCCATATACCACCAGGTTATGTGCATTGAAGTGAAAACGGTAGGAAGGTGGAAAATAAGGCAGGTAATAAACGCTGGAAAGCAGCCCTACAGGCGTACCGTCGGCAATTACCTGGTCCAGCGCCGCCATTCCTTTTTCGGGGGAGGAAAACTTGGCAGTCTCCATTTTTACGCCTAGCCGCTTACAGACCCGTTGAAAAATGGCGCCCGGCCAGATACGGTAGGTCGTGCCCGGCACACCGTTGACTTTCACAAACGGCAGGTGCCCGAAAAAGAGACCGGCACCAATGCCAAATGCCATCGGCTCACTGATCTTCAGGCCATGGTGCCCCAGCAGATTGGAGATCACGCCACTTTCACAGTGGGCTGTCTGCGTATGACGAAATTGATGGTTGTTCATAATTGTTGCATGTTCACGCAAAGCCACAAAGCAACAAGCAGCAAAGATCATTCAACATAATTTCCTTTGCTGCTTGTTGCCTTGCTTCTTTATGTGATAGTATTATTTTATGTGCAGTAAATCTTCTTTACTGATCTTAAATGCATCTGCATAGCGCTGCAGCATTTTATCGCTCAGACCCCGGAATACGGCCGGTTTCATATGCCGCTTCACCTGCCACTGGAATTTCCCTACGTAATTGGCCAACAGGGCCAGGTCCATCAGGTTCTTTTCCATGTAGTAGGCGACAGGGCTGATTTCGCCGGACTGTACCAGTACTTTGGCTGCTGCCACTTTCTCGTTTACTTCATCCCAGGCCTGTGTGAGGGCTATGTTCTCCGGTTCCCACCCTGAACTCTGCACCTGTACATAATTCCCGGTGTTATCTACCGCATACATAATCTGTTTGAATGTGCCTTCGTGCAGGTTATCACTATCCTGTGGCACTTCGTCTTTTTTCATGACTGCAGTTTTAGAAGTGAATGCCTATACAACGGTGATGTGTGCATAAGCATAGGAAAAACGTGCGCTTTCAGGTACCATCATCACCACCTTCTGTCCTTTTTTGAAGCGGCCGGCGTTCATCAGCTCTTCCAGCATCAGATAAGGGGAAGCGGTACCTACGTTGCCTACCCAGGCCAGGTTGGTGAACCATTTTTCCAGTGGAATAGGAACACCGAGGCGGGTAATTTCTTCGTCGATCTTTAAACGGAAAAATTCAGAAGATAAATGTGGCAGGAAGAAGTCAATTTCATCGAGGTTGATGTTGTGTCTTTCTACCAGTTCTTTCCACATCTGCGCGCCGGAAGGCACTATATTTTTACCCAACAGGCGGGTATCTTGTTTGAAAGAGAATACACTGTGTTGTGCCCACTCATCAGGGGTCATATCAATCCAGCCTTTGGTGCTGCCGTCCGGATTTTTGATAGAACCGGCATACATGCAGGTTTCCAGGTCGTTGGCATAAGACAGGATTTCCACCCAGTCTACGCGCAGTGACAGGCCTTCTTCGTTAGGCTTGTCCTGGAAAAGGGCGGCGCTGGCGCCGTCAGACAACATCCAGCGGAGGAAGTCTTTTTCGAAAGCGATGATCGGATTTTCATCCAGCGCTTTCAGGTTCTCTGCTTCGGGCTGGAATTTCTGTGCGAGCATCCAGGCAGAGAATTTTTCAGAGCCGGTGCTTACCGCGTTGGCAGTGTTACCGCAACGGATAGACATCCAGGCATATTTGAAAGCCTGCATACCCGCTGCGCATGCGCCGGTAGCAGCGATCAGTTCCACAGGCTGGCATTTCAGCAGGCCGTGTACCATCGCGGCATGATTAGGCAGCAGCTGGTCGGGCGAGGTAGTGCCGCAGGCCAGTAATTGTAATTTGTTGATGGGGAATTTTTCATCAAACAATGCGCTGACAGCGTTGGCGGTCATCTCAGCGTTGGAATGAGTGGAATTGCCGTCTTTATCCAGGGAATAATACCGGTTTTTGATTTTGTTGTTGCCCAAAATCTTCAACCTGGCACGGGAAGGTCTTCCGTCTACCATGCCAAGGATGCTTTCCATCTCTTCATTTTCAACAGGCTTGTTGGGTAAGAATTTAGATAGCCTGGTAATATAAACTTCCTTCATTTGAAAATAATTCGTCTTTTAAGGCCGCATGCAATCCCATAGTGACAACCGTTATTGGCCAGCCTTTCTGCGGTGATAAACATGTTTGGTTTTGTATACTTTTTAAGCGGACGTAAATATATAACTCTAAACGGAATTACAATTATCAAGCCACCCGCTGATATTTCGGTACCGGCGAAAGGTTAACGCAAAGTAACTCCTTTGTAATAATCTACCTCCCGTTTCAACTCGTTCCGTTTCAGGTTAAGTTTGATGAACGAAGAAATCAGTGTGATCGGTGTTAACACAAAAATACCCACCAGCAGCAATGACCGGTACATCGTTACCCTGCCCTGACGAGCTTCAGCACCGGGTCCTCCTTTGGCGCTGATGAATTTGGCCCAGAAACGGAAAGCACTGATACCATTGTTTTCCAGCAGTACGAGGTTAGGCAGCAATTCTACCGCGTCCAGCGACATCAGTTGCGGATGCAGGTCCTGCCATTTCCGTGTTTCCAGCGCCGTAGCGATAGGGCCGGCAAAACGGTTGGAAGTGATGATCTCATTTTCCTGTACACCTGCCTGCGGCAAGAAACGGGTAGCTTCTTTTTTTCCTTTGAAAGCCCAGCGCAAAATAGTGATCAGTGACACCAGGTTCGGTGATTTATCTACCAGCACAATATTTCCCACCAGGTTGGCTCCCATCCTGTGCAGGTATCCTTTTACTCTTTCCTGCGCATTGAGCCACATGTTGCGGCTGCCCAACAGCGTGATCACCTGCTTGCCTTTCAACAGGCGGGCGGCTGCTTCACTTTGCAGGAAAGCGGCTGTCGGCTGTGAAGGAGACAGGAACCACGGCTGATAAGCCAGCAGTACCAGGTCAAAGTGCGCGTTCAAGTCCACCTCAAGTGGCCGTATACCGCGGGGCGTGTCCTGTACTGTTTCCGGCATTGTATCGTAAAACTGCTGCTTCCCCCATGGAAAAGGAAAAGGCTGTACAGGAACCAGCTCTTCGTATGTAATATCCACACTATTTGCCAGTGGCGCCAACACATGATCAATAATCCTTTTTAATTGGCCTGTCTGGGTATAGTATACCACCAGGACCTTCGGTCTTTCGTTCATAAAAGGAATAGGAGTTCAACAATTCAAACTGTAAACATACAAAAAAGGAGTATTATTTATGTCATTTAATAATAATTTGACAGATGTAAGGCAGCGCTTTGGGGTGGGGTGGCATTCTCAGTTGGCTTGTGCCCCAGCCAGATACTGCCTCAGCCGGCTTGTTATTGCTGCGGCAGTATCTGGGCAAAAGGACTTTAGATTTTTTTGAAAATCAATGTAAATAACAGCAAAACTGCTCTCGATATGATTTTTGAAATGTTAAAAATTTGTAAATATTATCTGGCTATATCTTCCTGACAGAGCCAGAACCCGCTACAGAACTGGATACATTGGGATTTCCCTTATACTTCACATCACCGGACCCGGCAATTTTTGCTTCCAGTTTTACGCTCGCATGCACCGAGGCATCACCACTGCCGGCAATTTTTACTTCTGCCTCTTCAGACAGCAGGTTGTCACCCTCATAATCGCCGCTACCGGCAATAGATACCCGAACCGCTTTTGTTTCTCCCTGCAGGTTCATATTACCGGAACCGGCAATGGAAGCTTTTACTTCCGGCGCGTTGATGGTGCCATTCAGGTTACCGGAACCAGACAGGCTGATTTTCATCTCCTCTTTGCTGTTAAACTTGTCTACCAGCTTTATATCACCGGAGCCGGCCAGCGCTACTTCATCCACATCCGGCGTGGTCAGGTACACATTTACGCCCTTGCGCGTGGAAATATTGGCATCATGGCGGAAACGCACTTTCAGCCGGCCGTCTTCATTCACCAGCTCCACCAGCGGCGCAATATTATCTTCCGCTTCTATCACGGCCTTTTTAGCTTCCCCCTGGGAAAGGAATACGTTCATGCTGCCTTCTACCTTGATTTTATGAAATGAAGGGGCGTCTCTTTCTTCTTTAATAACATTGCCGCTACCTTTTACGCGGTTCTGACCAATACAGGCGCTGAAAAGGCCTGCTATAGACAGGGCTACAGTCATGCAGCACAGGGTGATTTTGGTTTGCATAAGTTTAGATTATAAAAAGAAAGATACAACTAGATTTTCTATTTTCTATTTTCAGAATCCGAAATTGAAGGAAGGACTTTATCTTTGCACCACCATGACAGAAAAGATACTTATCCTCGATTTCGGTTCCCAGTACACACAGCTGATCGCGCGCAGCATCCGGGAACTGAATGTTTATTGCGAAATTAAACCTTGTCTCCAGCCAATTGCCTGGGACGATTCCATCAAAGGCGTTATTTTGTCCGGCAGTCCTTTCTCCGTAAACGACGAGAAAGCGCCCACCCTCGACATCGCTGCCATTGCCGCCAAAGTACCGGTACTTGGTATCTGCTACGGCGCCCAGCTGATGGCCAAAAACTTCGGCGGTGAAGTTGCCAAAAGCAACATCCGCGAATATGGCCGCGCTTTTATGGAGCACAATGACAAAGAGGAAAAATTATTATACGACATCTCCGGCAAAAGCCAGGTTTGGATGAGCCACTCCGATACCATCAAACGTATCCCGGAAAGCTTCCAGATCATCGCTACCACCGAAAATATCCCGGTAGCCGCCTTCAAAAGCACTACCCTCGCTGCTAATCCGATCTTCGGCCTGCAGTTCCACCCGGAAGTGACCCACTCCCTGGAAGGTAAACAGATCCTCCGCAACTTCCTGGTACACATCTGTAACTGCCAGCAGGACTGGACCCCGGCTGCCTTTGTGCACGAAACCATCGAAAAAATCAAAGCCCAGGTAGGCGATAAAAGAGTGGTAATGGCCCTCAGCGGCGGTGTAGACTCTACCGTGGCCGCTGAACTGATCCACAAAGCTATCGGCAAAAACCTCTTCTGTATCTTTGTAGACAACGGCCTGTTACGTAAAAATGAATACGAAACAGTTCTGGAGTCTTACAAACATATGGGCCTCAATGTAAAAGGTGTCAACGCGAAAGACATGTTTTACGGCCAGCTCGACGGTGTTACTGACCCGGAGAAAAAACGTAAAATCATCGGCCGCCTCTTCATCGAGGTATTCCAGCATGAGTCAGCACAACTGACAGACATCTCCTTCCTCGGACAAGGTACTATCTACCCGGATGTGATCGAATCCGTATCTGTAAACGGTCCTTCTGTTACCATCAAATCCCACCACAACGTGGGCGGGCTGCCGGAAAAAATGAACATGCAGCTGGTAGAGCCCCTGCGTTTCCTGTTTAAAGACGAAGTTCGCCGCGTAGGCCGCGAAATCGGTATCAGCGAAGTATTCCTCGGACGTCATCCGTTCCCGGGACCAGGCCTCGCTATCCGTATCCTCGGCGCTATCTCCCCGGATAAAGTGGCGATGCTCCAGGAAGCTGACGCTATCTATGTGGAAGGACTGCGTGAAGCCGGTCTCTATGATAAAGTATGGCAGGCAGGTGCCATCCTCCTCCCCGTACAAAGCGTGGGCGTAATGGGCGATGAACGTACCTACGAATTTACCGTAGCCCTCAGGGCAGTGACGTCTACCGATGGTATGACCGCCGATTGGGCACACCTGCCTTACGAATTCCTGGCTAAAATGTCCAACGACATCATCAACCGGGTAAAAGGCATCAACCGCGTGGTATACGACATCAGCTCCAAACCACCTGCTACGATCGAATGGGAATAATGCTTCCCTGAAAAATACCAAGAGCAAAGGTTCCGGAGACATATTAAATCTCTTGGCACCTTTGCTCTCTTATTTTACATTGCATGCAATCCCCGGAATGATTTTTGTAAATTAGCGCCCATTATGAACCAATTGATATCTGTTAAAAACCTGCTGGCCGGATTGGCTCTGTCGGTACTGTTCACAGCCTGCTCTTCCTCCAGAAAGAGCACCAGCCGTGTTGACGGTCCCCCACCCACCCTGAGCAAGCCCACGCCGGAAAAGAAACCGGAAAACAAAAACGAAACTGCCAAAGCAGCCCCCTTCAACGTACCGGCCTTCGCCCGGGAAGTGAAGAAACCTACTTATAACATCGCGCTCTTTGCCCCACTGTTCCTCGATTCCGCATTTGCCAACTCCAACGATATTCCCGGCCGTACCATGCCCCGCTATGTAATGGCCGGCCTTGAATTTTATGAAGGCGCCCAACTGGCGCTGGACAGCCTCCAACAACTGGGGTATAACCTGAAAGTCAATGTGTACGACACTAAAGGCCGTCAAAGCATTGCCTCTCTCATCAACAGCAAAGCCCTCGACGCCACCGACCTCATCATCGGTTCGTTCAGCAACCCGGAACTGAAGGAAGCAAGCGACTTTGCCAAAAAGAAAGAGATCAACCTCGTATCCGGCATCCTGCCCAATGATGCTGGCATCAGCGACAATCCTTTCCTGTTCATTTCCAACAGCACCCTGAAAACACACTGCGAAGCCATCCATAACTACGTACAGGAGGCTTTCTCCAATAAAAATATTGTACTGCTCCGTCGGAACACGCCTTTTGAAAACCGCCTCGCGGCCGATTTTAAAGGCTCCTACGACAAAATGAACAGCCCGAAAAAAACCAGGATACGCGAAGCCATCTGGAACGAAGGCACCACCCCGGAAGAGCTTTCCAAATACCTGCTTACTGACCGGCCCAACATCGTGATCGTTACTGCGCTCGATGAAGCCGGCGCTAAAAGCATCCTGCGCAAACTCGCCACAGCCAATGCTACCTACCCGATGCAGATATTCGGTATGCCTACCTGGGACGTACTGAAGCTGAAAGAGCCTGAATTCAAAAGCCTGCAGGTGTTCTACTCTTCTCCTTACTTTAACGACAAATCAGACTCCTACAGCCGCTACCTGAGCGACTATTTCCGGAGAACATACAAAGCACGACCTTCCGATATGGCGTATAAAGGTTTTGAGAACACCTTCTATTTTGTACGACTGCTGCACAACAACGGCGTGTATTTCAACGGTGCGGTGGAATCATCCCCCTCCGTCATCACCCGCTTTAATTTCCAGCCGGTGTATATCCGCGATGGTGAACAAACACCTTCCTACTTCGAAAACAAAAACATCTTCATCATCCAGAAAGGCGACAGCGCGGATGTGAAAATGAACCAATAAACGCTTTTACAGCTGTCCATGAGATAGCTTGTTGAGTCGAACACGGCCATGGCAGCAGCCATGGCCTTTTTTTGTATATTCATGAATATGGAGCTGCTTCAATTTACAGACAAAGGCATCTGGTGCGCAGCAGGCGATTTTTATATCGATCCCTGGAAACCCGTACAGCGCGCGGTGATTACACATGCGCATTCCGATCACGCACGCTGGGGCAACCAGTTCTACCTCTGCGAACAGGCCAGTGTTCCGCTGCTCAAACTAAGGCTGGGCCCTGACATCAAGGTACAAGGCATCGCCTATGGGGAAAACATCTATTTTAACGGCGTCAGGCTCTCGTTGCATCCTGCCGGCCACATGATCGGCTCAGCACAGGTAAGAGTGGAACTGAACGGGGAAGTGTGGGTGGCCAGCGGAGATTATAAGCTGGAATCCGATGGCATCGCTGTGCCGTTTGAACCGGTACGCTGCCATACCTTCATCACGGAATCTACTTTCGGCCTGCCTATTTACCGCTGGGAACCGCAACAGCAGCTATTCTCCCGTATCACCAACTGGATATACGAAAATCAGCAGGCCGGCAAAGCGTCAGTGATCACCGCTTACAGTCTCGGTAAAGCCCAACGGCTGCTCCTCCACCTGCAGGATAAAGTGACCCGCATGATGGGCCACGGCGCTATTACCAACGTAAACGACCTGTTGATAGCACAAGGTTATCCATTACCCCATATCGAAAAAATAACGCCTGACACACCTAAAGCGGCCTTTAAAAATGCGGTTATTATCGCTCCGCCTTCGGCGGATGATTCGGCCTGGATGCGCCGCTTCAACCCTTACTCACTGGGCGTGTGCAGCGGCTGGATGCAGGTAAGGGGACATATGCGCAGACGTAATGCCGACGCGGGTTTTGCATTATCCGATCATGCTGACTGGAATGGGCTGTTGGAAGCGGTGGCCGCCACCGGCGCCACCCGCGTATATGCCACCCATGGCTTCAGCAGCGTATTTGCCCGCTACCTCAGCGAAAAAGGCCTCGACGCCAGGGAAGTAAGCACCGCCTATGGCGACGAGGAAACTATTACTAACCCGGAAACATAATACCGTGCAACAGTTCGCCCAACTCGTCAAAGTGCTGAGCAACAGCACCAAAACCAACGAAAAACTGGACGCACTAAGCCAGTATTTCGCCACCGCCCCGGATAAAGACAAAACCTGGGTGCTGGCACTGTTCTCCGGCCGCAGACCTAAACGTACGGTCAACAGCACCCAGCTGAAAACATGGTGCATACAGGCCACCGGACTGCCCGAATGGCTGTTCAATGAATGTTACCTCACCGTAGGCGACCTCGCCGAAACCATCGCCCTCCTGCTTCCGCCACGTGCCCACCCGGCCAGTCATCCGCTACATTACTGGCTGCAGCAACTGCAACAGCTGGAGAAAGCCACGGAACCAGAGAAACAGGCCTTCATCCTGCAAACCTGGGACGCGCTGGATGATGGTGAACGTTTTGTCTTCAATAAACTGATCACCGGCGGTTTCCGCATCGGCGTGTCACAGAAAATGATGGTCAACGCACTCGCCAAAACCTACGATATCCCTCCCGCTACACTGTCGCACATGATCAGCGGTACCTGGGACCCCGGTGCCGTGACCATAGAAGCCCTCCTGCACCAAAGCACCAGCGGCGCCGATGCCTCACGCCCCTATCCTTTCTACCTCGCATATGCCCTGGAAGAAGCCCCCGCCAGCCTCGGCCCCATCGAAGCCTGGCAGGCGGAATGGAAATGGGACGGCATCCGCGGACAAATCATCAAAAGAGAAGGACAACTGTTTGTATGGTCACGCGGCGAAGAACTCATCACCGATAAATTCCCTGAATTCACTCCACTGACAAACACCCTCCCCGACGGCACCGTGATAGATGGCGAAATCCTCACCTATGCCGATGGAAAACCATTGCCGTTTCAGACATTACAAACACGCATCGGCAGAAAGAACGTCACCCGCAAACAGCTGCAGGAAGCGCCTGTGGCTTTTCTCAGCTACGATCTACTGGAATGGGAAGGCACGGATATCCGGGAAAAACCATTGATAGAAAGAAGATCGTTGCTGACACAGCTCATCCACCTGCAACAACAACCGGCACTGTTACTGTCGCCGGAAGTAACCGCTGCCTCATGGGATGAACTTACACAGATACGCGAACGGTCACGCGAACAAATCAGCGAAGGACTGATGCTGAAAAAAAGAAGCGCCCCCTACCAGGTAGGCCGCAAGCGGGGCGACTGGTGGAAATGGAAAATAGATCCGTATACTATCGATGCGGTGATGATATATGCACAGAAAGGACATGGGCGCCGGTCCAACCTTTACACCGATTATACCTTCGCCGTGAAAGATGGCGATCAGCTGGTACCCTTTACCAAGGCCTATTCCGGCCTCACCGATAAGGAAATCGCGGAAGTGGACAACTGGATCAAACGGCATTCCCTGGAGAAATTCGGACCGGTAAGAACGGTGGAACCGCAATTGGTATTTGAAATTGCTTTTGAAGGCATTGCCGCCTCCAACCGTCACAAATCAGGCGTGGCCCTGCGTTTCCCCCGTATCAGCAGATGGAGGCAGGATAAACCTGTGGCTGAAATCAATACGCTCGATGATCTGAAAACGCTATTGCGGCAAAGCGGCGGGCAGGAAGTGTGAGCGCTATCAGGAAGGTACTTCTATCAGTTGTCCCTTTACCACAGATGACTCCCGCCACCAGAAACGACACAGCTGCAATATAGCTCCGATGGCAATTAGTGCCAGTACCACCAGGCCTGCAGCATAACTGTTCCATTGATGGGCGACAGCCAGTTGCATCATCAGTCCCACCAACGATAATCCCAGTCCGCCTCCCATGGCATTGCAAGTGCCGTTGATGCCAGAAGCCAGCCCGTGCTGCGTTTCCGGGACCACCTGTATGGCCAGGATCGTGATGGCAGGAAAAGTGATCGACATCCCCAATGAGTTGATGCATAACACCGCCAGTAGCATAAACGGCAGATGCCATGCGGTGAAATAACTCAGCGCAAAAAACAGGATACCGCCCAACATGAAGCAGCTGCCCGTAATGCCGGTACGCGTTACGCCCAGCCGGTGAAATAAATGAGGAAGCACATATTTGGATATCAATCCGGATAAGATACTAAAGGGAAACAGTAACAGTCCCGCCTGCGAAGAACTGAAGCCCAGCTCTTCCTGCAGATACAACGTCAATAGAAAAACGTACGGCAGGAAAGTACTGCCCAGCAAAGTGGCGCCGATATTACCAGTCACCACTCCCTTTAACCGGAACAGATCAAAGTCCACTAACGGTGACGCATGCACGCGCTCTCTTCTGACGAAATAAATACCCGCCGCCACCAACGATACCAGTAATAACCCGAAACCTGCCGGATGCGCTGCAATATGGCCCAGGTCATGTATCAGCCAGGCCGATAGCATCAGCAGTATAGTAATCAATATGCCGCTCAGCAGGTTGCTGTCCCGTTGCCGCTCCGGCTGCTGGTCACGCGGGATAAACCGGAACGCCAGCACAATAGCAGCACCGATAACCGGCACGTTGATAAAGAAAACCCACTGCCATCCCATCCAGGCGCTGATCAGGCCGCCGATGGCCAATCCCGTGGCGAAGCCGATGCCCGCCATAGCCCCAAAGATGCCAAAGGCCCTGTTCTTCTCCACCGGTTCTGTAAAGGTGTGACTGATGATAGCCATAGCCGCAGGTATGGCCAATGCAACGCCCAAACCTTGTAGCGCACGGAAGCCCAACAACCACGCAAAGGACATGGAAAAGCCCGCCCCCAGCGACGCCAGTACAAACAGGATAGCGCCGGTAATAAACATTTTCCTTCTTCCTATGGTATCTGACAGCCGGCCTCCCAACAATACAAACCCCGCATAAAATAATACGTATACTGTTTGTACCCACTGAATGGCGTCGGGCCCAAAATGGAAATACTGCTGCATGCCTGGTAAAGCCATGTTTAACACAGACACGTCGAGCGCTTCAAAAAATATTGCCATGCAGGCCACTGTCAGAATAATTCGTTTCTCCATAGTCCCATTTTCGCCACAAACCTAAAATTTTAGAACGCCAATCAATCAATTTTGATAATTTTGGAACAAATACACATAAACACATCTATCCATAGATTATTTTTCCAAAAACCTGGCAAAATGGACCATAAAAAAGAACAGGCGCCTCCACCGCTAACGCTGGATGAAAAAGATATGGGCATCCTTCGCTTATTGCAGCAGGATGCTAAAATGACGATCCGCGATATCGCCCGGCAACTGAACCTGAGCACTACGCCTGTGTATGAGCGTATCCGCAAAATGGAGCAGGCAGGGGTTATCAGACAGTACGCCGCCATCGTGGACCCCAGGAAAATCAATAAAGGGATGACCGTACTGGTTTACATCACCCTTAAAGAGCACAACAAAAAAAACGGCAAAAAATTTATCCAGGAAATCGTCTCCTTCCAGGAGGTGACAGAGTGCCTTAACATCTCCGGGGAATTCGATTTTATGATCAAGGTACAGGTAAAAGACATGGACGAATACCGGGAGTTTTATGTGAATAAACTGGGAGAATTAGATAATCTGAGTCACACCCAAAGTATTTTTGTGATCTCTGTTATAAAAGAAACACATCAGGTCGTATATTAGTGGCGGACAGTAATCTATACCCTAAACCTACACCGCGGGCCTATGTTTAAGCTATACACATGGTTGTATACAGTATGTCTTTTATTCACGGTTTTGCCGGCCAACGGCCAATCACGCTATTTCGCTCATTCCGTGGGCGCCGGACTGTATACCGGCAACAATCATTTTGCCGGAGGCATCGTTTATTCACCACGATTTAATTTCGGCGTTCTCTCCAGCCGTTCTGCCTTTGCCATAGGCACACAACTGGCGCTGGGAAGCAGTTTACATGCCAGTTACAACCGTTATTCGGGGGGTAACTCTACCAGTTTTTTTATGGCAGATGTTCCCATCCTCCTCACTTACAACTATGGTAACTTTGCCACATCCGGCGCACATACCCGGCTAGGTATCTTTACCGGTGCGGGTTACGGATTCCACAATGGTAGTCGCACTATTGACGACGCAGACGAAGAAGAAGGCGCCAGTGACCAGGTACATGTGTCCGGCCCCGTATTTACCACCGGGTGCCGCTTTATGATCGGCCATACTTCACTGGGAGTTCATTTCAGTTACCTGTTCAACAGCAACCACTACAATCCCGATATATACGGTATCGGCAGCGCGGGGCTCTCCTATAACATTCATTCCGCCCGCAGAGGACTCTAACGTTTCGCCGGCAGCAGGTTGTCGAAACCGATGTGATAATCCAGGTAACTACCTGGCGCTTCGCCCGGCGTATGCACTACCACCATGCTGCACAATGCCCGGCCGCTGCGGGAACTGGCGGTTTCAAAGGCTATTCCCAGTTGCTCGTCGTCATACACTTCTATGCGGCGGGATTTATTTTTGGATACATACACTTTGACCAGATGCAGGCCAGGGTAGGCTTTTCTGACAGTGCTCATCGTACTGCCGGCGCCCACGTTTTTGTCTGTCCGGAAATGCGGAGAAGTAACCCTGATCTCTTTCACATACTGTGTATCCTGTGTACGCATGGCAGTAAACACAGCCAGTACGGAGGATGAATCCGTAGTGCCGTCTTTTTTATGGCCATACCATATCCGCCATGCTTTCATCATGGCCGCATCACCGGCATCCGGCTTTCCCAGCGATGCCAGCTCATTGGCGGGCATCTCCAGTTTTACATGTCCCACAGATGTTCCCGGCACAATTTGCCAGGCTTCCTGTTGAGCATTTACAACAACGGTGGTGAACAGCAATGCGATTAAAGCAAACAGACAGCGCATATACGAAGTTTAGTAATAACGTCGCAAAAACATTGCCATGCTGGTTTTCGAAGCCAAACTTATCAGTTACGTTAAAAAAAATTAAAAACTGTTTTGTAAAGATTTCCTTAACAATTACACGGCTACTTTTACATCCGTAATGCATTACTGTCACAACCTATAAGTCGTATTTATTATCACCAAACTAACACAGTAAAATGAAAAAATTTCTATTTGCGCTGCTGGCAGTAACGTCAGTAGCAACGGGAACCTACGCTCAGAAAAAAGTGAACTATGGCTTGAAAGCCGGTCTGAATCTCTCTAACAGCAATGCGCAATTTGATGACATCCGGGCGGGTATTTTTGCCGGAGGCTTTGCAGAAATTAAACTGAACAAACACTGGGCATTACAGCCGGAACTGGTGTATTACCGCAATGTGAGCCCAGGCTTAGCTTACTTCACTCCGGACGATCATGTAGTACGGGCCAAAAAGAAAGAAGATTTCATTGCCATACCACTGATGGTAAAATATTACATCAAACCCAAACTCTATGTGGAAGCTGGTCCTGAAGTGAATTTCGTTCTTGCTGCTAAAGAAGAGGGGCTTGGCCACTCACAAAACATTACCTTTCTCTATGACCGGCTCAACGTGAGCGGCTCTTTAGGTGTTGGCTACCAGCTTCCTCACGGCTTTGGTGTTAACGCCAGGTATTCCCTCGGCGTACAATCACCTGGTGTAGGTCCAAGTGCAACAACTTATAACAACACCGGCAAAGTTGGTATCACTTATACTTTTAAGCGTAAATAACCGGCCTTTTCTCCATTACAGTTCCCGCAAAACAACTTTGCGGGAACACTTCGTTATTCTCCCAAAATATGTTTACTTTAATTCCATGAACCGTAAACATTTTTTATCTGCGCTGATGACCGCAGGCATCGGTATACCTGCCACCAAAAGTCTGGCTGCAATGGGTATTACCGGTACCATCCCCTCCAAAGAACCACAAATCCCACCCTACCTCAAACCCGGTGACATCATCGGTATCACCTGCCCCGCCGGTTATATTGACAAAGAAGAAATACTACCCTCTCTGCGTATCATGGAAAGATGGGGATTCAATATTCGTATAGGCAATACCGTTGGTATGAGGGATTATTCTTTCGGTGGCACAGATGCAGAAAGAACAAAGGACCTGCAGGCCATGCTCAACGATCCCAATGTAAAAGCCATCATGTGCGGCCGCGGCGGATACGGAACAGCGCGGATACTGGACCAGCTGGACTTCTCCCGCTTTCAGCGCCATCCTAAATGGATCATTGGTTTTAGTGATATCACGGCATTGCATTGCCATGTTAACCGCCACTTTGGTATCGCGACCCTGCATTCCAAAATGTGCAACAGTTTCCCGGACGATTTTAACAAAGCAGAACCAATAGTCCAGGACACCATCATGTCTATCTACCAGGCGCTTACGGGTAAAAAGATGCAGTACACGGCGCCTACAGACGCCAACAACCGCAAAGGCACTGCCCGCGGCATATTGATAGGCGGCAACCTGTCCGTGATACAAAGCATTTCAGGAACTGATTCTGAAATTGACACCAACGGTAAAATCCTGTTTCTCGAAGAAGTGGGGGAATATCTTTATAACATCGACCGTATGTTGAACACCCTGCAGCGTTCCCATAAACTGGACAACCTCGCCGGACTCATCATCGGTGGCTTCAACAGATTAAAACCAGATGACCCCGGCGAAGAATTTGGCCGTACGGTGTACGATATGGTGAAGGAAAAAGTAAAGGACTTCAAATACCCGGTGTGCTTCAATTTCCCGTCAGGCCACCAGAAAAACAACTATGCCCTCAAATGCGGCATGATGCATACCCTGACTGTTGCTGACGATAAAGTGCTGTTAAAGGAATAACTACTTCACCAGGAAAGTAACAATAAACAGGATAGCCAGTACATACATCACAGGGCTGATCTGTTTATATTGGCCTGTCAATACTTTTAACAATACATAAGACAACATACCGAATACAATACCTTCGGCAATGCTGTAGGTATAAGGCATCATCACAATAGCCAGAAAAGCCGGGATAGCTTCTGTCACATCATTAAAATCAATTTTCACCACCGCGCCCATCATCAGCATCCCTACAATGATCAACGCCGGAGCAGTAGCCGCCTGCGGTATCATGGCAAATACCGGCGCAAAAAACAGCGACAATAAAAACATCATGGCCACGGTCAGCGCCGTCAGCCCTGTTCTTCCGCCCGCGGCCACGCCGCTGGCGCTTTCCACGTAGGCTGTCACCACACTGGTACCTAACAGCCCCGCCGCGGTAGTGCCCACAGCATCAGCCATCAACGCCTGTTTAGCCCGGGGCAGCCGGCCATTTTCATCCAGCAGTCCGGCTTTGTTGCAAAGTCCGATCAACGTACCAACGGTATCAAACAGGTTGACCATCAACAGGGTGAATAAAATCATCACCATATCCAGACTGAATATCTTGTCAAATTGCAGTTTAAAAGCGATAGGCGCCACAGAGGGCGGCAGGCTGACCAGGTGCCCTTCGGGCAGATGGGTAATGTCTAACGGGATACCGATCACCGTAGCCGCCAGAATGCCGATCAGCAAAGCGGCATTTACCTTCCGGTACATCAGCACAGCACTAACGATCAGGCCTATCAATGCAATCAATGGCCCTATACTGGTTACATCCCCCATTTTCAGGATCACGCCTTCCAACCGGCCATCACCTACATGCCGCATACCAGTTTCAATGATGCCGGCATTGGCCATCCCGATCAGGGCTATCAATAGCCCGATACCCACAGAAATAGCATGCTTGAGGTTTTCCGGGATACTGTTGATAATCGCCTCCCTTATCCGGAACATCGATAAAATGATGAAAATAACCCCTTCAAGGAAAACCGCTGTCAGCGCGAACTGCCAGCTATAGCCCATGCCCGATACAATGGTGTAGGCGAAGAAAGCATTCAGCCCCATACCTGGCGCCACACCAATCGGCAGGCGGGCATACAACGCCATCACCAGCGTACCAATGGCCGCCGCCAGGGCTGTTGCAGTGATCAGTGCATTAAAATCCATCCCCGTTCTGGAGAGTATACTGGGATTCACGGCAAGGATATACGCCATGGTGGAAAAGGTGGTCAAACCAGCGAGTACTTCTTTCTTTACCGTAGTATTGTTTTCGGAGAGCCTGAAAAATTTTGCGAGCATGCTGCAAAAATAAGCGATTCACGATTTATCATTTTATCCTAATTTCATTTCATGCAACAACATTCGCGTGGATGGAAAGTGATTACCGGATGGCTGGCAGACAAGGGCCTTCAGCCCTTCAAGTTCCAGGAAGATGCCTGGGAGGCATACCTGCAGGGCCAGTCGGGGATCGTGAATGCACCTACCGGGTTTGGTAAAACCTTCTCGCTCTTCCTCGGCGCCGTGATCGCCTGGATTGATGCCCATCCGAAAGACTATCATAAAAAAGCTAAGAACGGCCTGCAACTGTTGTGGGTAACGCCGCTCCGCGCGCTGGCAAAAGACCTGGGGCGCGCTATGGACGAGGTATTGCGGGAACTGGACATCCCCTGGGAAGTGGGCATCCGTAGCGGCGATACACCGGTAGCCACCCGCGCCCGCCAGAAATTGCAAATGCCGGAAGTACTCATCATCACCCCGGAAAGCCTGCACCTGTTGCTGGCCCAAAAGGAATATCCCGCTGTTTTCAGGCAGCTGCACACAGTCGTGGTAGACGAGTGGCACGAACTGCTGGGCAGCAAAAGAGGCGTGATGGTGGAGCTGGGACTGAGCCGCCTGCGCGGATTACAACCTGCCCTGAAAGTATGGGGCATCTCCGCTACCATCGGCAACCTCGATGAAGCCCTGGAAGTATTACTGGGCCCTTATCACAACGGCGGCCTCATTGTCCGCGCCAACCTGAAAAAGAACATCGCCCTGCAAAGTGTGATCCCTCATGAGATAGAGAACTACCCGTGGGCCGGTCACCTCGGTATCCGCATGCTGCCGCAGGCGCTGCCTATCATCGACAACAGTCAAACTACCCTGCTTTTCACCAATACCCGCTCACAATCGGAAATATGGTACCAGTCACTGCTCAAACATGAGCCCATGCTGGCCGGCGCGCTGGCGCTCCACCACGGCTCCATCGATATGGAACTGCGCATCTGGGTGGAAGAAGCGCTGCACAACGGCATCCTGAAAGCCGTGGTATGTACCGCCAGCCTTGACCTCGGCGTGGATTTCCGCCCGGTAGACACGGTCATACAGGTGGGCAGCCCGAAAGGAGTGGCCCGTTTCCTGCAACGTGCGGGCCGTAGCGGCCACCAGCCGGGAGCCATCAGCCGTATCTTTTTCCTGCCCACCCACGCGCTGGAACTGGTGGAAGCCGCTGCTCTCAAAGCAGCCATGGAAGAAGATCTCATAGAAAGCCGCATGCCAGTGCTGCTAGCTTATGATGTATTGCTGCAATACCTCATGACACTTGCCGTTTCCGATGGTTTCCATGCACCGGAGATATACGACGAAGTCCGTAAAACCTTCTGTTACCAGCATCTTACAGAAGATGAATGGCAGTGGATACTCGCATTCCTCACCACCGGCGGCGATGCACTGGGCAGCTATGATGAGTTCCGCAAACTGGAACGGCAAGGCGACCATTACTACTGCAAAAGCCGTATGCTGGCCATGCGGCACCGGCTGCATATCGGCACCATCGTCAGCGATGCCATGCTCAAAGTGAAATTCATGAGCGGCGGTTATGTAGGCGTGATCGAGGAAAGCTTTATCTCACGGCTCTCGCCGGGTGATAGCTTCACGCTAGCCGGCCGCAACCTAGAGTTTGTATTGATCAAAGATATGACTGTGCTGGTGCGCAAGTCCAACGCTAAACGGACCATTGTGCCCAGTTATCAGGGCGGCCGTATCCCCTTGTCGTCCAACCTTGGCCGGATGCTGCGCCAGAAATTCAACGAAGCGCTTTCCCGCCGCACGAAAGACCCGGAGCTGATCGCGCTGCAACCGCTGTTCAGCCGGCAGGAAGAACTGTCCCATATTCCGAAGGACAATGAACTGCTGATCGAAAAAATCACCACCAAAGATGGTTACCATCTTTTCGTATATCCTTTCGAAGGCCGGTTGGTGCATGAGGTAATGGCCGCGCTGCTGGCATACCGTATCAGCCGCATACAGCCGATCACCTTCTCCATCGCCATGAACGATTACGGCTTTGAACTGCTGTCAGACCAACCGATACCACTGACGGCCGAAAATGCCAAAGCACTGTTTACAACCGACAACCTGCTGACCGAACTGCAAACCAGCGTGAATGCCACAGAAATGGCACGCCGCAAGTTCCGCGACATCGCTGTCATTGCAGGTCTCATCTTCCAGGGATATCCTGGTAAACACAAGGCCAACCGCCATCTTCAGTCGTCAGCTTCATTATTGTTCAACGTGTTTAAAGACTACGACCCGCAGAACCTGCTGCTGAAGCAGGCTTTCAACGAAGCCTTTTTCTACCAGATGGAAGAAGCCCGTCTCCGGGAAACGCTGGAACGTATTGCACAAAGCCATATCGTGATCACCGAACCCGATAAACTGACGCCTTTCTGCTTCCCTATCAAGGTAGACAGCCTGCGGGACACTATGACCAGCGAGAAGCTGGAAGACAGGATTAAAAAATTGATTGCCATCAACGGATAAGAATTAATAATTTGCAGCCCATGCAAAACAAGGACACCGCGGCGGGGGAAATATTCCGGTTCAAACAGCAACACTGGCACCTGCTGCCGGAAAGGGTGATTTACTGGGAAGAAGAAAAAGCATTGGTCCTTTCAGATCTGCACCTGGGCAAATCGGCCCATTTCCGTAAAGCCGGCATTGCCGTGCCCGCAGGCATTATGCAGGAAGACCTGTTCCGGCTGCAGCAGCTGATTACACGCTATCTGCCGGTACGGCTTATTATTGTCGGCGATATGTTCCACAGCCGTCACAACAATGAGGTACAGTATTTCAAAATATGGCGCGGCCAGTTTCCCCATATCCAGGTGGACCTGGTATTGGGCAATCATGACATCATGGCCGACGAAATATACAGCCAGCTGGAGGTAAACACCTATGATACCCTTACCGTCCGGGACATTCATTTTATCCATGAGCCTTGTGGCGACAGCAACGGTTACCAGTACACGTTCTCCGGCCACCTGCATCCTGCGGTGGTGATGGCCGGTCCTGCCAAACAACGGCTCCGTCTACCCTGCTTCTATTTTGGCCGGCATTGCGGCATTTTACCCGCTTTTGGCGACTTTACCGGGCTGGCGACCCTGGACCCTTACCCGGACGAACCGGTGTTTGTAATCGCCGGAAAATCGATTATCCGGACGCAATAAGTTTTCCGTTCATCATGAAGATAGCTTACCACGACATATATGCTCATCCGTTACCGGCCGACCACCGTTTTCCGATGGTGAAATACGAGCTGATACCGGCGCAGTTGCTACGGGAAGGCATTATCAGCCATGAGCAGTTGTTTATGCCGGAAGCGGCCACCGAAGAAGTAATACTGGCCACCCATACCGCTGACTGGTGGAAAAAGCTTCGTGACCAGGCGTTGTCCGACAAAGAACAGCGGCATATCGGCTTCCGCCAGTCGCCCCGGCTGACCCAACGGGAGATCGTTATTGCACAGGGCACTATCGATATTGCCCTGCATGCACTGGACCATGGCATCGGCTTCAACGTGGCCGGCGGCACTCACCACGCCTTCGCCGACCGGGGAGAAGGCTTCTGCCTGCTCAACGACTTTGCCATTGCGGCCAACTACCTGCGGCAACAAAAGAAAGTGAAAAAAGTGCTGATCACAGACCTGGACGTACATCAGGGCAATGGCACCGCAGCCCTGTTTGCCGGCAACGACCACGTGTTTACGTTCAGCATGCATGGCGCCCATAACTATCCCTTCCATAAAGAAACTTCCGATCTGGACATCCCTTTGCCAGACGGTATGACAGATAGCCCTTATCTGCAACTGCTGGAAGATACGCTGCCACGGCTCATAGACCAGGTAAAGCCTGATATCGTGTGTTACCTGTCGGGGGTAGATGTCCTGGAGACAGACCGGTTTGGCAAGCTTAAAGTAAGCGCTGAAGGCTGCCGGCAGCGGGACGAAATCGTTTTCAGCCTGTTGCACCGGCATGGCATCCCCTGCGCTGTAGCCATGGGCGGCGGTTATTCCACCCGTATCAGCGATATTGTGAACGCCCACTGCAATACCTTTAAAACAGGGCTTAGCATTTACGGATTTTGATATTTTGTCATTTTGATATTTAACAGGTTCTCACCTGGTCCAACGCCTAAACGATAGGATACAGCCTTTCAGGAACCCATAAAATATCAAAATTCCTAAATATCAAAATTTCTAAATGATCCGTCCGTCTTTCATCAGTAACTGCCGGTCGCTTAGCGGAGCCAACTCTTCGTTGTGGGTAACGATAATAAAGGTTTGCTGAAACTGATCTCTCAGTTGAAGGAACATATTGTGCAGCTCCCGTGCATTGTGGGAGTCGAGGTTACCGGTAGGCTCATCGGCCATGATCACGTCGGGGTTGTTGATCAGTGCGCGTGCCACAGCTACCCGCTGTTGTTCGCCACCGGAGAGCGCATTTGGTTTGTGCTCCAAACGATGCTCCAGGCCAAGGGTTTTCAGCAGGAACGCTGCTTTTTCCTTTACCTCGCTTCTGCGGGTGCCAGCAATAAAACCGGGGATACAGACATTTTCCAGCGCACTGAATTCAGGTAGCAGGTGATGGAACTGGAAGATAAAGCCAATATGTCGGTTCCGGAAGTCGGCCAGTTCATTGCCGCTTAAACCCGTCAGATTGACATTATTCAGCCAAATTTCGCCCTGGGTGGGCTTATCCAGTGTTCCGAGTATATGCAGCAGCGTACTTTTGCCTGCTCCGGACGATCCAACGATTGTTACGATCTCACCTTTACTGACAGTAATATCTACTCCCCTGAGAATCGGTAAGTTGGAATAATTTTTGGTGACATTGCGAGCGGTTAGCATAACCCAAAGAAAAGTAAATAACCGATAAAATAGTAAAAGTTGTTTATTTCAAATTAAATAATACTTTTGCGGAAAATTAAAAAGTAAAAATTTTAATAAGATGTACTGGACATTAGAATTAGCTTCATACCTGGAGGACGCTCCATGGCCAGCTACTAAAGACGAACTTATTGATTACGCCATTCGTTCCGGTGCACCGATCGAAGTAATCGAGAATTTGCAGGAGCTGGAGGATGAGGGAGAAATTTATGAGGGGATTGAAGATATCTGGTCTGACTATCCGTCGCAAGACGACTTCTTCTTCAATGAAGATGAGTACTAGATCCTGAGCGTTTATAGATTGTACTACTCCCCGGCACCCTGTGCCTGATAAAAAAATTAAAGCCGTTACTGTTGTAACGGCTTTAATTTTTTGGTATTTAGCCATTTGATTATTGAAACATGCTCTGTAGAGAAAATCCTTCAATAATCAAACAGCCAAATAGTAAAATTATTTGTCTAATGCTTCCATAATAGCATTGGAAACACCGGTGAAGGAGAATCCGCCATCATGGTAGAGGTTCTGCATAGTAACCATTTTGGTCATGTCAGAGAACAGGGTCACCAGGTAATCAGCGCAGTTGTCAGCAGAAGCGTTACCCAGTGGGCTCATTTTTTCTGCGTAACCGATGAAACCACCGAAACCTTTCACACCGCTGCCGGCAGTAGTCGGCGTAGGGGACTGAGATACCGTGTTCACACGTACTTTATTTTTGAGGCCATAGTGGTAACCGAAGCTGCGGGCTACGGATTCCAGCATAGCTTTAGCGTCAGCCATTTCGCTGTAATCAGGGAACGCACGTTGTGCGGCGATGTATGTGAGTGCCACTACAGAGCCCCATTCGTTGATGGCATCCATCTGATAAGCGGTCTGCAACACACGATGTAAGGACAGTGCGGAAATATTGAGGGTCTTCAGCGAAAAGTCATAGTCCAGGTCTGTATACGACTTTCCTTTACGAACGTTCAGGCTCATGCCAACAGAATGGAGCACAAAATCTATTTTACCGCCAAAATGCTCCATGGATTTGGTAAAAAGATTTTTCAGGTCATCCGTGATGGTTACATCTGCCGGAATAACAGGGGCCTTGCAGATTTCAGCCAGTTTGTTGATCTCACCCATACGCAGCGCAACAGGTGCATTGGTGAGCACTATTTCAGCGCCTTCTTCCACACAACGGAGCGCAGTTCTCCAGGCCAGTGACTTTTCGTCCAGTGCACCAAAGATGATACCTTTCTTTCCTTTTAATAAGTTATGAGCCATTTGGTCAAAATTAATTTCGGCAAAAATAGTCGTTATAGTTGAAAAAAAAAGTTATTGCTTCCCTGCCACGGCTTTTTAGCATTCGGGCAGGGAAGCAATAACGGTTACGCCTGTGTTATCTTACCATCTCGCGGGCATTTTCAAGGGCGGCAGCTGTAGGCCGTTCACCACTGAGCATTTGCGCGATCTTGTCTATTCTCTCTTCCATAGACAGCAGCCTTACGCTGGTAGTCACTTTCTCTGCACGGGCATCTTTATATACAAAATAATGTGCGTCAGCTTTACCGGCTATCTGCGGCTGGTGGGTGATACAGATGATCTGATGCGCCTTGGCCAGGTCTTTCAGGATAACGCCCACCTGTCTGGCGGCTTCACCGGAAATACCGGTATCAATTTCGTCGAAGATAAGGGTAGGCAACGCAACCGACTGCGCCACCAGTGATTTGATACAGAGCATCAAACGGCTCAACTCACCACCGGAAGCCACTTTGCCTACCGGTGCAAACTGGTTGCTGCGGTTGGCATCAAACAGGAACTCGATCGTATCCTGTCCGTAAGGATTCAACTCACCCTGTACAATATCTACCTTGAGACGGGCATTAGGCATGCCTACCTGTGCCAGCAGCGAATTCACGTTTTTCTCGAAAGGCGCCACCTGTTCTTGTCTCTCAGCGGTAATGGCCGCAGCATCCTTCATCAGGGCGTCATGCAGTTGTGCCTGCTCTTTTTCAAGCGCCGCCAGCTGCTCATCGAGGTTCAGCACACCGTCTACTCTTGCAGCCAGTGTGTCTTTGATGACCAGCAGCTCGTCTGTCGTCTGTACCCCATGTTTTTTGAAGAGCCGGTATCCCAGCGTCATCCGCTCATTTACCTGCTCAATGCGTTGTGCATCGTAGTGTACCTGATCGTTGATGCTATCCACTTCACCGGCAATATCCTGCAGCTCCAGGTAGGCAGACAGCATCCTTTCGGATACGGCCGGCATGTCTTTATGGAAGGAGGAAATATGTTGAATGGAGGATTGAAGTTGTTTCAGTTGTTGCAGGATCGGTTGTTCATCTTCCTTCAGCTGGAAAAATACCCGGTTGAGGGTGTTTTTGATCTCTTCCGCATGTGTCAGCAGCTGCAGCTCATTGTCCAGCTCTTCTACTTCATTGGGACTGAAATCCGCTTCCAGCAGTTCATCCAGGAGGAACTTATTATAATCCAGCTCTTTGTTGGCCTGATCGCGGTCATCCTGCAGCTGTTTGTATTTTTTCTGCACTTGCAGGTATTGCAGAAACAGGTTATGGTACACTTGTAATGCAGCCGGTTTGGCCAGTGCGTCAATTACTTCCCGCTGGAAATCGGCGTTGCCCAGTTCCAGGGTATCAAACTGCTGGTGCAGGTCTACCAGGTAGCCGGACAGCTCAGACAGCTGGGATATGTTGACAGGAGTATCATTTACAAACGCCCTTGATTTGCCGGCGGCGCTGATTTCCCGGCGGATGATCAGCGGGTCTTCCAGGTCCAGTTCATGTTGCTGGAAAAAAGCGGCCACCTGTGATTTTTTCACCTTGAAGATACCTTCAATTACACATTTGCCGGTTTTATCGAACAATACCCCGGGATCAGCACGTTCTCCCAGGATCATGGACAGGGCGCCCAGTAAAATAGATTTACCGGCACCGGTTTCACCGGTAATGACATTGAGATTACCTGAAAAATCCACTTCCAGGTGATCAATAATGGCGTAGTTTTTAATGATTAGTCGCTGTAACATAAGTCAGGAAATAACTTGAATCACAATTTTTCTCCCCGCTCAACTGCCATTTACACGTTGTATACCTGCTTTTGCCCGTTGGTCGAGGGAGTTTTTATAATCGTGGCCTTTCATGTCCAGACATTGCTGATAACATTGAATGGCTTTGGTTTTATCTTTTCTTTTTTCGTAAATATACCCTAATTGCAGGGAAGCTCTGGCTGCATAATACTCCGGCCTGTTGGCCCCTACCTTGATTGTCACTTCGTACATGGTAATGGCTTTGTCGTCTTGTCCGGTTTCATCATAGATACGGCCAAGGCGGTAGGCGTATTCCAGTTTGTCTTCCATGGCAGGGAAATCGGCCGCTTTTTTTGTCAGCAGCAGTTTCAGTGCCTCATTAAAGAACCCGCCGTCGCTCTGCAATCGTACTTTCAGCAGGAAGGGATTGGGCCATCTGCCGCTTTCAGCTTCCTTCAACGCCTGTTTGTCGGCATCTGTTTCCGTACCGCCCCGGCTCAGGATCATGTTCCTGTATTTGTTGGCCATGGCCTGATTGCCTTCGAGGTAATAGAACCAGCTTAACCGTTGCAGGCACTCCTTCACATAGAACTTCCCTTTAAAATCATTGACAAACCTTTCCAGGTACACATGCGCATCGCTGTCCAGCCGGGTCAGTTTCAATAATCCGAATACGTAATTATAGTATTCTATATCTGCGTATTCATTGGAATCATGCCGTTCTTCCAGTACCCGGATGCCATTGGCCGCCTTCTGGTTGTTCAACGACAGGTTGGCCACCATCAAGGCATACAGGTAGTTATTCTTTGTGTCCAGCTGCTTCTTTTGGAGAAAAGCCCAGGTATCTTCGGGTTTATTCACAATAAAGAGCATCAGGTAACAGTAGTAATAATAGGATTCTTCCCTGAACAGTTTCGCTTCCGGGGCATTGCTTTCAATAAAAGCATTCACATTTTCCATGCCCTGGTGGATACTTCCCTTCATCCCCAGGATATTGGTGATCCACTTATACCCTTCCGGGATAGTGCCGAAAACTGTCTGCATGGCCCCCAGCAATAAGCGGTTGGGCATGAAGTCCGGGAACCGGCGCTGGTTTTCCTTCAGGGTCATGTAAGCCTTGCGTATCTCCCAGGTAGCGTCCCATTTTTCATTGAACTTGATTTTGATCATCGCCCATTGAAACTTGATAGCCGCCTGTGTGTACAGATAGTAGGGAGAATCCGGTGACCCTTCCAGCATCATGTCCAGCCGGATGGAACGCATGCCTCTCTTCCGGGCGTATTCCGCCGGGTCCTCATTGAAAAACAACGGGAAGAAGTCCACGTAGTTATCCAGAAAATAAGGTACCAGGTTGTCCGGGTTTTCTTTCTTTTCTGCTTCCAACAGCGCCTTTCCGGCGTTTAACCGCAATTCCATGATCGCTTCATAGGCCTGTTCACAACGGCTGTTGAAATCATAGGTCTTCTGTCTTGCATCAACTGTAAATCCTAATCCCAGCAAAAGAATCAAAGAAAAAATAATACGCATAAGGGCAAAATTCCTGGAATAATCTCAAATCTCACACAACAATTCCACAAATCCCAAATTAACAATTCACATTTTTTAAATGTTGCATGCCCCATCCAATTTCCTGCCACAAATTAAAAGAACTGCTACGCAAACTACCTGCGTATGGTGTACAGGGGCAAAGCTAACATATTTAGTAAAACAAAGCTAAATAAATTAGTATATTTTTATAACGGTAACACTTATACGAAAAAAGGGCATCCATGGATGCCCTTTTTCAATGTTTTTGATATGCCTGATCGCATCAGATGGTAACAGTCGCCTCGAGGTCGTTGTCTACCAGGATACGGCCGCAGTGCTCACAAACGATGATTTTTTTGTGCTGACGGATCTCTGCCTGACGTTGAGGAGGAATCGCGTTGTAGCAACCGCCGCAGGAGTCACGCTCTACCGTTACCACGGCCAGGCCGTTACGGTAGTTTTTGCGGATTTTTTCGTAGGCAGCCAGTAAACGGGGGTCTACTTTAGCTTTAGCATCTTCACTTTCCTTACGGAAACCTTTTTCCTCTTTCTCAGTTTCTGCTACGATTTTCTCCAGTTCCCCTTTCTTGTGCTTCAGGTTAGCCTCTTTATCGGCGATCGCCTTTTTAGCTACTTCCAGGGTGCGGGATTTTTCTTTTATCTCTTCGTTCGCGTCTTTGATATGCTTTTCAGCCAGTTTGATCTCCAGTGACTGCATCTCCATTTCCTTGGTGATCGCCTCAAACTCACGGTTGTTCTTCACATTGTCCTGCTGCTTCTCATACTTCTTGATCAGCGCTTCTGCATCTTTAATAGCAGTTTTCTTGCTGGTAACGAAGTCCTGGATACCTTTGATCTCATTCTCAATGTGAGACTGACGTGTATTTAACCCTTCGATCTCATCTTCCAGGTCCTTTACTTCAATCGGCAACTCCCCTTTCAACACCTGGATTTCATCCAGCTTGGAATCAATCTTCTGCAGCTTGAGCACAGATGCTAATTTTTCTTCAACGGAGTATTCTTTTACGGTAGCCATGTATTATAAATAATTTACCGGGTTTGTTTTAATCGTAGATTTAAGAGGCGCAAAATTACGGAATTTTTCAGTCAATATATGATAAAATAATTCCACTGTGAACTGCTCACTCTCGAAATGTCCGATGTCTGCTATAACTATTTGATTATCAGCGTCAAAAAATTCATGATATTTAAAGTCTGCGGAAATGTAGGCATCCGCCCCTGCCGCAATGGCCCGCTTTAGCAGGAAGCTCCCCGCTCCCCCACACAAAGCCACTTTCTTCACCGGACGGCCCCTCAAAGGGGTATACCGCACACAACCGGTCTCGAACTGCTGCTTCACCCATGCCAGGAACGCCTGCTCCTCCATCGGCTCCGGCAGCTCACCCACCAACCCGGAACCTACCTGCTGGTAAGCATTGTCCAGCGTCACCACGTCATAAGCCACCTCTTCATAGGGATGACTTGTCAACAGGGCCTGTACAATCCCGGATTCCAAATATACCGGAAAAATCACTTCCAACTTTATTTCCGTCTCAAAATGTCTTTCTCCGGGCGTACCCACATACGGATCGGTACCGGCACCACCCTTGAAAGTGCCCTGCCCTTCTGCATTAAAGCTGCATTCGCTGTAATTGCCGATATGCCCGGCACCGGCAGCAAACAAAGCAGCCCTCACCTTCTCTGCATCGGCCACCGGCACAAAAGTATACAGCTTCTTCAGCAGACCGGTCTTCGGCTGCAACACCCGGCACCGCTCCAGCCCCAGCCTGTCCGCCATCTGCGCACATACGCCGTTACGCACATTATCCAGGTTGGTATGCGCTGCATATACGGCAACATCATGCTTGATAGCCTTAATAGCCACCCGCTCCACATACGACCGGCCGTTGATCTTTTTCAGCCCGCCGAAAACAATAGGATGATGCGCCACCACCAGGTTGCACCCCCGCGCAATCGCCTCATCGATCACCGCCTCGGTGGCATCCAGCGTCAACAGGACATTGGTCACCTCCCACGACGGATCGCCGAAAATAAGGCCGGCATTATCGTAACTCTCCTGGTACGGCAAAGGCGCATAAGCCTCCAGTACCTGTATGATCTCTTTTATCTTCATAGCAAAGCAATTGGTATCCTGTACATTTGCAAAAAATCCAGTTATGACAGGAAGCAAATCTACTGCAGAACAATATACCGGGTACCAATCAAAGATGCAAAAAATTGCAGACGTAAGAAATACCATGGCTGTATTGGGCTGGGACCAGGAAACATACCTGCCTGAAAAAGGCGCCGCCTTCAGAGGCCAGCAACTGACCACCCTCAGCGGCATCGCCCATGAACTGTTCACGGAAGACGCGCTCGGCGACCTCCTCCGGCAACTGCACCACCACAAAGATCTCGACGCCCTCCAGCAGAAAAACATCGCCCTCTCCCTGGAAGACTACGATAAAAACAAAAAATACCCGGCTTCGTTCGTGGCAGAGATGTCCAATGCCACCAACGAAAGTTACCATGCCTGGATCAAAGCCCGCAAAGCCAACGACTACAGCATCTTTGCGCCGGCCCTCACCAAAATGATCGCCCTCAAAAAACAGGAAACCACTATCCTGGGCTATGAAGGCCATCCATACAACGCGCTGCTCAACGAATACGAGAAAGGCGCCACCACCACCATGCTGGACAAAATCTTCGAGGACGTAAAAAGCGCCCTGTCACCCCTGCTGGCTAAAATTGAAGCCAGGCCACAGGTGGAAAAGGATTTCCTGCTGAAACGCTATGATCGCGATAAACAATGGCAACTGGGCCTCGACCTGCTGAAAGAAATGGGCTACGACCTCCAGGCAGGCCGGCAGGACATCTCCGAACACCCCTTCACCACCAGCTTCAACCCCCACGATGTAAGGGTCACCACCCGCATCGATGAAAATGACTTTGGTAACATGACCTGGAGCTGCATCCATGAAGGCGGCCACGCACTCTACGAACAGGGACTCCCGGCGGAACAATACGGCCTCCCCTGCGGAGAAGCCACCAGCCTGGGTATTCACGAATCACAGTCCCGCCTATGGGAAAACAATGTAGGCCGTAGCCTTAACTTTTGGAAATTCCACTACGCCCGCCTGCAACAGCTGTTCCCCGAAAATCTGGGCAATGTGTCCCTGGAAAGGTTCTATCAGGCCATCAACCAGGTGCAGCCATCCCTGATCCGCACGGAAGCGGATGAACTGACCTACCATTTCCATATCATGATCCGCTATGAAATAGAAAAAGGACTGATGGATGGCAGTATTCCGGTCAACGATCTGCAACATGTCTGGAATGAACACTACCGGAAATACCTGCACGTAACCGTACCCGATGATGTACAGGGCGTTTTACAGGATATCCACTGGTCACACGGCAGCTTCGGCTATTTCCCTACGTATTCCCTCGGAAGTTTCTATGCTGCCCAGTTCTTTACCACCGCTCAAAAGCAGGTACCCGGACTGGACGATGCCATCAGCCATGGCAACTACCATTCCCTACTGGAATGGCTGCGTACCAATATCCATCCCTTCGGACGGTTCTATACTTCCAATGAACTCTGTAAGAAAGTCACCGGTCAGGAACTGCAATTCAGCTACTTCCTTGACTATGCCGAAAAGAAATATGCCGGTATTTACAACTGGTAAACCCACGCCAGAACGGAAATACCCGGGAAAAAGGACCCACTGCCAGGTAACTACCGTCAATTCCATAACACTTCACTTATAACATAAAAAGCCCCGGGCCATGGCCCGGGGCTTTTACTGAATATCTTTTTCTGTCCTACTTCACGGCTGCGGCCAACTCTTCTGCTGTAGCCACACCCTGTTTTCTCCACACTTCCTTGCCATTTTTGTACACAATCAGTGTGGGTAATCCTTTGGCGCCAATGGCTTTCATCACATCGGTATCATTGCCACCGTCTACTTTCATCAGCTTCACCTGCTGATGACTTTGCAAAAACGTTTTCAACACTGGCTCCAGCTGTTTGCAGGGCGGGCACCATTCAGCACCCACATCCGTCAGCACTACACCTTTTGCAATTCCTTTGTTGTAAGCATCCATGGTCAGCTGTGTTTTTTTTACATTCACGCCTTCCAGTTGCAAACCGGCCTGTTTCCAGGCACTCACACCATTTTCCAGCTCCACTACCTTGCTGAAACCATTCTCCCGCATCCACTGCGCCGCTTTGGTACTGCGTCCTCCGCTAAGGCAATAGATATACACAGGCTTCTGTTTGTCCAGGTATTTCACCCGCTCATTAAATTCCGGTTTGTTGGTATAATCGGCCTGTAAAGCATTAGGCAGATGACCGGTGTTATATTCTGCTGCCGTACGCACATCAAATATTTGCACACCAGGTTGTTGAATGTCCCGGGCAAAAGTTTTTGCGTCTTCCTGTTGCGGCTGTTGGGCTTGTAAAGCGCCACCCGTGCATAACAGCAGGGCGGCCATCAAAAAACGGTACATATTGGATTATTTCGGTAAAAAATTGATAAACACTTCGCTTCCCTGCCGGGCAGGGTGGGAATTATAACACCGCTCCAATGTCTTCAATTCAAACAGGGGTGCGAACAATTCCCGGTATTCGGCCTCCATACCCCCAAAAGGCGGGCCATCATGTGAAAAATTTCTGTTAAACAATACGCCAGCCAGATGACCACCAGGTTTGATCAGTGTATGCATATGCGTTACATAATCCCGGCGAAGAGATGGGTCCAGCGCGCAAAAGAAGGTTTGCTCCAGTACGATATCATACCGACCTTCATGCCGGAAAAAATCGTCTTCCACTATCTGTAAAGCGGTACCGGCAAAAGCCTGCCGCAGCTGTTCAATCAATGCCGGTGCGATATCCAGCACCGTTACCCGGCGAAACCCTTTCTCCAGCAGATAAGCAGCTTCGTAACTGTTCCCGGCGCCCGGTATCAGTATCTCCAGGTCCCTGTCTTCCAGTTGATCAATATACGCTTGCAGGGGCGGCGACACCCGTCCCATGTCCCAGCCAATATCCCCTGTCAAATAACGGTTATTCCAGTATTGAGGGTCTGTAGTCTCCATATTATCATTCTTCTTAAAATCGCTATTTACAAACATAATTGTTATTTTTATACTTTATTTCCCGATTGACCACCCTATGCCTGATGAAAAACACTAGGATTGCCATCGTTTTGCTACTCCTGCTTGTATTTTCCTGTGACCTGTTCGCGCAAAACGTAGAGATTTTACCAGATAAAACCGCCGACTGTCCACCTTTCACGGTTGCTTTCAATTCCCGGCTCGATCCTGGCTATACCAGCCTGGAATGGGATTTCGGCATTGGCGCCAAGGTGACCGGCAATCCCACTCCTTCCAGGATATTTCCCGATCCGGGCGTGTATCACGTCACCCTCACGGTGGATTATTCCGGCAAAAAAATCATCAAAACGGTAGACATCACCGTTTACAACAGACCCGTAGTTTCCTTTACGGCAGATAAAACCAGCGGCTGTAAGCCACTGACAGTTAACTTTACGGACCACTCCACTCCTGGCGACGGCACCATCGAAAGCATCATCTGGAACTTCGGAGATGGCGCCGCAGATGGCGGTCCGGCGGTTTCCCACGAATTCACGGAAACCGGCTCGTACAATGTTATCAGCCTGGTAACCAACAGCAAAGGATGCCGTACCAGCAGCGATCCGGTGACCATCACCGCCAAAGAAGCGCCCGTACTGTCTTTCACAGCAGATAAAACGCAGAGCTGCGTGGCGCCATTGACGGTCACCTTTCAGAATACCAGCACCAACACCACCGGCGATCCGATTTCGTATGTGTGGGACTACGGCGACGGTACTACCGGCACTGACGCCACACACACCTATACAGCTGAAGGCAGTTATACCGTTACGCTTATCCCCACCAGCACCAACAGTTGCGCCGCACCACTGGTGAAAAAGAACTATGTTGTCATCAAAAAACTAACGCCCGGCTTTGTCCTGAAACAAGGATGTGCCGGCACAATGGCCACACTTTCCAGCACTACCGTGCCTACACCGGACAAGGTCACCTGGGTTATGCCGGATGGTAGCACTTCCACAGGTCCCAACGCTTCGTTTTTTGCTGCCACCGCCGGTGATTACAAGGTGAAGATGAGCGCTATCATTGGTACCTGCTCCCAGGATATTGAACAAACTGTACATATCAATGAGCGCCCAACGATCGACCCTATAGGTACACCCACCCGGTCTTGCGCAGCCCCACTGACAACCAGCTTTAAAGCACAGTCGCAGAACGCCACCTCGTGGTTATGGGATTTCGGTGACGGCACTACCTCTACAGAAGAAAACCCAACGCATACTTATAACCGCTACGGTACATACAGCGTTACGCTCCAGGCTTCCAATGGCAGCAATTGCACAACGACAGCAAGCAAAGACGGCTATATTCTCATCACCCCGCCATCTGCCACGATTTTTCCCGCCGGCACGGAAGGCTGTATCCCGATGATCATCCCGTTTCAGGCACAGGTCACCAGCGTAGAGAATGTGGTCAGCTACGAATGGGACTTCGGAGATGGTACAACCTCCAATGAACAGAATCCTACGCACATTTTCGACAAAGAGGGAATTTTTTCAGTCACGCTGAAAATAACGACCGCCAGCGGCTGCACTGCAGCCGCTAAAACTGTTTTCCATACCGGGGCGCCGCCCGTAGTAGACTTTACGGCAACACCTCTCATATCCTGTGCTATCGACCCTGTCAAGTTTACCAACTTGTCCACACCGGTAGGCCCTTATGTCACCTATATGTGGATTTTTCCGCAGGATAATGGTACCATCACCGGCAAAGATCCTACCTACAGCTTTAATCATATAGGCCAACACGATGTACGCCTGGTGGTGAATAACAACGGGTGTATCCGCGAACTGCTCAAACCCAAATACATTCAGATATTACCGCCACAGGCCCGGTTCTCCGTCGATCCGGACTGTGTGGACCCCTATCACCGGCAGTTCAAAGACGCCTCCGACTTCGGCCCTGAACCGGCGCCACAGAAAAAATGGTTCTGGGATTTTGGAGAAGGCGGCGCCACTTCCACCCTGCAAAACCCGGAATTCCGCTATACCACTACCGGCAGTAAAACGGTAAAGCTGCAGGTGGATAACGGCGTTTGTAAATCCGATACAATCATCAATATCAACATCATCGACGAAAAGCCAGTACTGATGCCTGATGAGCCATGGGTATGCATCGGCAAAGCGTTGCATGTGAGCCTTGGCCCGCTGACTGCCGGTAATATCAACTCTTATGCATGGGACTGGGGCGATGGCACACAGCTTTACTTCATGGGCTATGAGGTAGATCCATCTAAAGGACTGTCCCATATTTACCGCAAATCAGGTACCTATACCGTCAAGCTCACTATCGTGGATAAAAACGGATGTTTGCGTACAGCCGTCCCCGTTACCGTGGACGTACACGGTGCCGTGGCAGATTTCACCGTCACCGGCAGAAAATGTATAAAAGATGAACTGACATTTACCGACAAATCCACCATCGATGCGGGCAATAAAATCGTCAACTGGACATGGGATTTCGGCGATGGCAGCCCCGTGGAGAGCAACGGCACACAGCCGCTCAACAGCAAACACACCTATACTAACTTTAAAGACTATACGGTAACGCTGACCACCACCGATCAATTTGGTTGTATCATTCCGGCACAGCAACAGGTGTACCTCGAAACCGTAAAAGCCGACTTCGCCCAGCCGGCAAACGTAGTGTGCAAGGGCAGCCGGTTTTATTTCAACGACAGGTCTGCCGGCACTGTAGTGGACTATGCCTGGGATTTCGGTGATAACACCACCGGCACCGGCGTTAATCCGGCCAAGGCATATGCCGCTTCCGGCACTTATGATGTAACGCTGAAAATCACCACCCGGGAAGGATGTACCGACCAGATCACAAAAAAACAGACACTGCGTGTACCCGATCCCGTAGCCGACTTTTCTTTCCCGCCTAACCTGGAACTTTGTCCGCCGGTAACGGTGCCGTTCACCAACAAATCCAGTGACTATGTGAAGTCTCTCTGGGAATTCGGCGATAACAGCACATCTTCCAAAAACGATCCCGGTAATCACATCTATGTACGGGCCAAAACATACAACGTTAAGCTGACTGTATATTCAGAAGGAGACTGCCCTGCCAGCAAAACAATCCCGGTCACGATAGAAGGCCCTGACGGATCATTTGCCGTTACGCCTGCAACCGGCTGTGTGCCGCTGGCAGTAAACATTACAGCCGTTGCCAATAAAACCACTAATTTCCAGTGGGACTTCGACGATGGTACCGTATTAAAAACACAAGTACCTGTTGCCCCCGCCCACACCTACACCAAGCCGGGTATTTATACGCCGCGGGTGTCATTGATAGACGACAAAGGTTGCGCCGTAAAAGCCGAAGGAGACGACAAGGTCGTGGCAGACAATGCCATGGCCGATTTCACGATAGATAACAGCGCCGCCTGCGGTGGTGGCAACGTGTTGTTCAAAAACACCAGCACTGCGGTGACCAACGATCTGCTGGGACTGCCTTTCGCCAGCAAATGGACGTATACGCCGACTAACACCGGTAACGGTAAAGACGGCTCGTTTAATTATCCACAGCCCGGCAATTATAACGTTACACTGGAGATCATCAGCAACTACGGCTGTAAAGACCAGAAAACACTGCCGGTAGTGATACCCCCGCAGCCGCAACCAGTCATTGCCGCTATCCCTGAGTTATGTGTAACAGGAAAAATACAGCTGCGTGGCAGCGACACCAAAAACCTGCCGGCCACCAAATGGAAATGGCAGTTAGGTAATGGACAGGAATTCGACATCCCATCGCCTCCGGATATGGATTTCAACACCATTGGCGTAACGCCGGTTAAACTGACGATCACCAATGCAGACGGCTCCTGCCCGGCAACAGCCGCCACCAATATCGTTGTGCACCCTGCCCCCGACCTGCAACCAACACCGCCTGAATCCAGCATCTGCAAAGGCGCATCGCTGCAGTTGTTTGCCAATACTGATGCCAATGCTACGGTAAGCTGGACGCCTTACAATATTTCCAGTGCCAACAGCAAAACACCCACTGTAAAACCCGACAAGGATACGGTTTATAAAATACAGGCTGTCAGCGAGTTTGGCTGTAAAAGCAATAGCAGTGTGCGCGTTACCGTGATACAGCCATTCCGGATGTTTGCGCTGGATGCCACCATCTGTTCCGGAAAAAGTGTGCAAATGCAATCCGGTGGCGCCTATCGCTATAAATGGATACCTGCCACAGGCCTGAACAACGCCACCATTCCGGACCCTGTTGCCAATCCCGCCACTACCACCAATTACCAGGTAGTAGGATATGATGACATAGGTTGTTTTACCGACACCGTGCTGGCTAAAGTAACGGTACAGCCGTCGCCGCAGATCAACCTCGGACCGGACATGGAAGTGGCTGCCGGCAGCGTCATACCCATACCCGCTGTAGGCAGCAACGATATCACGCAGGTGGAATGGACACCCATCAATAACCTGAGCTGCTACAACTGCCTTGCGCCGGTGGTTACACCCAAAGGCAGCACCATCTATCATGTGACCGTGATGAACCGCTACGGCTGTATCGCCGGGGACGATATCCATATCAAAACGATCTGCAACGGCGGTAACATCTTCATTCCCAATACATTCTCGCCCAATGGCGACGGCATGAACGATGTTTTCTATATCCGTGGCCGTGGTATGCAGACCGTCCGTACATTCCGCATATATAACCGCTGGGGCCAGGTCATGTTTGAGCGCTTCGGTATCAACGGCGATGATCCTTCTTTCGGTTGGGATGGCCGTTATAAAGGCACCGCGCTCAATCCGGACGTATACGTGTATTACGCGGAAGTTATCTGTGACAGCGGGGAATCGATCATTATGAAGGGTAATGTGACGTTGATCAGGTAACAATAATTTTGAAACTTTTGATTTTGGGAGATGAATAACGGCGGTTGGTCATCTCCCGAAATCAAAAAATCGAAAATCAAAAAATAATATATATAATATTTTTCGTTAATTTGTGGTATGTATCCTATGAAATACCTACAGGCTAAGTGTCTAAGCGCGTTAGTGCTCCTGATATTCCTGGTGCAGGGCAGCCCTGTGTGGGCCCAGCAGGCCGATTTCTCCTATACTGCGGTACCTGCCACCATGTGTAACCCGGTAACACTCACTTTTAAGAACAACAGTACCGGTAATCCCACGGCCTACAGCTGGGATTTTGGCGACGGCAGGACATCTCACGACGTCAATCCGCAGATCACCTATACGGCGCCCGGACCTAAAAAAGTGACGCTGGTAGCCACCTTCGCAAACGGTACCAGCACCTACTACCGTACTTTTGAAGTGGGGGCCACCCCGCAGATAGCTTTCAGCGCTGATGTCACCAACAGCTGTAAGCTCTATACCGCCAATTTTACAGACGCCACGCCCAACGCTATGGCCCGCACCTGGGACTTTGGCGATGGCACCGCTCCTGTTACCACCAGCAACGCATTTATTTCACACGCCTATACGAAGGCCGGCAAATACGACGTAACCCTGACCGTTACCAATAGCAACGGCTGTCAGTCAATGCTGAAAAAAGCGTCCTACATCACTATTTCCCAGCCACAAATATCCCTGGACGCGCCTGTCAGCGGTTGTGTGCCTTATACCGCCTCCTTCAATGCCACATCTACCAACGATCTTAATGATCCGGTGGCTGAATGGAAATGGACTTTTGGCGACGGCGCTACCGCCAATACTACCACCGGCACTACCTCTCACGCCTATGTGCAAACAGGCACCTACAATGTAGTGTTGGCTGTCCGTACCAATGGCGGCTGCGAGATCAGCAAAACGTTCGACAAACAGGTACGCACCGGCAATCCACCGTCGGACGTAAGTTTCACCGCTACGCCCGCCAGCGCCTGCGTAGGCGCGCCGGTAAGGCTGCTGGCCAACGCTAAATATGCCGACAGCTACAGCTGGGACTATGGCGACGGTACCAAAGAAGAAGTATACACCAACGATATCCGCCACGGCTTTGCCACCAATGGCATTATCACCATCAATATGAAAGCCGGTAGCAACGGTTGTTATACGCCGGCAGCTCCGATTATGGTCAATATCACCGGTCCGGTATCGCAGTTCACCGTCACCAGGGATTGTAACGACAAGAGCAAATTTATCTTCACCAATACTTCCACCGGTACAACGCCCACCACCACCTACCAGTGGGATTTTGGTGACAACACACCAGTAACTACCGGTCTGAATGCCTCCCATTCCTATACTTCACCAGACAAATACACCGTACGCCTGACCATCAGCGACAACAGCAACAACTGTAGCCACAGCAGCTATCAGACCGCGTATTATTTCAAAGCAGACTTTTCAGCAGGCGTGAGCAGCATCTGCCGCGGCAGCAAAGCCACTTATGAGGTATTGAATGTGCCGGTCAACCTGGTGGCCGATTACACCTGGCAATTTGGTGATGGTTCCACCTATACCACTACCGATCAGCGTTTTGTGAAAACATGGGCCACTGCCGGTATTTTCACTGACCAACTGACCATCCGTTATAAAGACCCTGCCTATTGCGACGATATCGTTACCAAACCAAACAATATCAACATTCTGGCGCCACAGGCAGATTTCACCCTCGCCTCCACCACCTGCGCAGGACAACCGGTTTCCTTTGCCAATAACGCCACCCCTTCGCCTAACATCCCGATTGCCAGCTGGCAGTGGGACTTTGGCAATGGTAAAGTGTCTTCCGCGCAAACACCGCCTGCCACCACTTATTCCGCCTCCGGCGGATATCCGGTGAAACTTGTTATCACCGATGCCCGCAACTGTCAGGACTCTGTTACGAAAGATATCAACATCAACCCGACGCCTTTTGTACGCGCTTCTGCCGCGCAGCCTAAAATCTGCGAAGGCAGTACCGTTACCCTGCATGCCCAGTCCGATGCCACCGTACAGTGGCTCAACGGCGCCAGCCTTAGCTGCGTGTACTGCCCGGACCCGGTAGCCTCTCCGGTGATCAATACCCGCTACCTGGTGGAAGCAGCTAACGTATACGGTTGCACGACAAGAGACTCCACGGATATCGCAGTAGTGCCCAAAGTAAACCTCACCGTCAGCAAAGACACGATCGCCTGCTATGGCTCCTCCGTGCAACTGAAAGCCAGCGGCGCCGCGATCTACAACTGGACACCGGTAACTGGCCTGACCAACAATACCATCGCCAATCCGGTTTCCACGCCTATTGAAGACATTACCTACCAGGTAACCGGCACCAACGATGCCATCTGTCCGATGAGCGCGCCACTGTCTGTAAAAGTGTCTGTTAAAAAGGTGCCTACCATCAGCGCCGGTAATGACCAGACGGTGATGGCCGGAGATGTTGTCCGCCTGATGGCCAACGGCAGCTCTGATATTGTGAAATGGCAATGGTCGCCCGCAGACTACCTTGACAATCCGACGTCGCCCTTTACCAACGCGGCTGTCAGGAAGTCTATCTCCTATGCCATTACAGGCACTAACCAATACGGGTGCACGAAAAGCGATGTAGTAAAAATCGATCTCATCTGCAATACCGACCTGATATTTATTCCCAATACTTTCAGTCCTAATGGCGACGGGGTGAACGATATCTTTTACCTGCGTGGCAAAGGCATCAGCCTGGTGAAATCGTTCCGCGTCTTCAACCGCCTCGGGCAGGAAGTTTTCCACCGGGAAAACATTCAGGTGGAAGATGTCAATGCCGGCTGGAACGGTACCTTCAACGGACAGCCACAGGGAGCAGACGTATACATCTACTTCGTGGAAGCTTATTGCGACGCCAACGAATTTTTCCGCCTTAAAGGCAACGTAACATTACTCAGATAATAACAAGCGGTCTATATGAAAACTGTATATAAAGCCTTATTGACAGTCATTTGCTTCAGCTGTGGATTACAGCTACGGGCACAGGACATACACCTGTCACAGTTTTATGAAACCCCGATACTCCGTAACCCGGCCCTGATCGGCATTTTCAATGGCGATGTGCGCTTTCAGGCCGTGTACCGCAACCAGTGGAACAGCGTCACCATTCCTTATCAAACCGGTACTATGAGCGGCGAGATCAAGTTCCCGGTTGGTAACGGCAACGACTATGTCACCACCGGGCTGCAACTGACCTATGACCGGGCAGGTACTTCCAAACTGCAATCCACCCAGATCTTTCCGGCGATCAACTATCACAAGTCGCTGAATGAAGACAAGACAAGTTTTCTCTCCCTCGGCTTTATGGGTGGGCTGGTACAGCGGCAGTTTGACCCCACTAACATGACATTCAACAACCAGTATACCGGCGGCCGTTTTGACCCGGCAGCCCCTACAGGAGAAGAAGGCAAACTGGCGCTGAAAGGATATACTTATCTTGACGCCGGTGTAGGCCTTAGTTATAATAGTGTGATTGGGGAAGATGTGGCCTACTTCATCGGGGCCGCCTTGTATCACTTCAACCGGGCGAAGATTTCTTTCTACAACGATAAAAACATTGAGCTGGCGCCCAAGCTGTCATTTAATGCGGGTATCACCATCCCGCTGGAAGAGCGGGTGAAGCTGATAGCACATTATAACCAGCTGCACCAGGGCGGTTATTCAGAGTATATCGGTGGTGCGCTGATTGGTTATGGCCTGATGAACGAAGGACTGGAGTCTACCCGGGCCATCTATGGCGGGTTATTTCTACGCTGGAATGATGCAGTTATCCCCACAGTGAAGATCGATATGGAAAAATTTGAAGTGGCCATGAGCTACGATGCCAATATTTCGCAGTTGCGGACAGCCAGCCAGAGCTTTGGCGGATTTGAAGTGTCATTGGTTTTCAAGGGTTTCCTCAACAGCCGGAACAGTACTTTGGAGCGTTTAAACTGTCCAAGATTCTAAATCATTGATAAACAACAATTTACTTCACCAAATTAAAACCGTTAAATTTTACCTAAAAAATTGGCAAACCTAACAAAATGGCGCATAGTTTGTTATTTTTATGAGTGAGACAAAGGGCTAACGCGCTGTTATTAACAAACAAAAATTGGGAAATATTTGAAAAAAACTTTATTTTTATAATACTATGTGGAAAACCTCTACCCTCATTTTACTTACAGTTTTCTGCCTTTTATCCCTTGTGGGTAAAGCTCAAACCGGGTCCCTACCGAATAATCCGGAGGGGGGTAGGCAAATTGTGAAACTTTATCCCAACCCTGCCACCAACTTCATCAATTTTGAAATTCAACAGCATAATAACGACCGCATATACGATCTTATTGTGTACAATTTTCTCGGAAAAAAAATTGATCAGATAAAGAGCATCAGCAGTCGTACTACTGTCAACCTGGACAATTACTACAATGGTCTCTATATCTTCCAGCTTCGCGACCAGCGGGGCAACCTGGTGGAATCAGGCAAATTTAATGTTGTAAAATAGCTTTCAGCTATTGACTTTCCCTCCAACAGACTATTAGTAAATTATCCTAAAGAAAGCCTATACCGAAAGCTACTCTACTTATCTTTTTTACGCGATCTCTACGATCAAAAATTTCAGGTACGTTGTGTTCTCAATATTCCTCAAAATGGGGTGATCTTTTGCCTGTGTCTGGAAAGTGACCTGGCGGAGGCGTTTTTTGGCGTCTTTGGCAGCAGCATCGATCGTTTCCAGGAAGAGTTCCGGTGATACCAGGTTGGTACAGGAAGCTGTCACCAGGAAACCGCCCTGATTCAGCAGTTTCATGCCCCTGAGATTAATTTCCTTATAACCGGTAACGGCTTTCCGGATATTCTCGCGACTTTTGGTGAAGGCCGGCGGATCCAGTATCACTACATCAAACTTGCGTTCTTCCCGGGTATATTGTTTCAGTTGATCGAAAGCATTTACCGCCTGGAACTTACACACCTCCTGCAGGTTATTGAGCTCCGCGTTGCGGCGGGCAGTTTCCACAGCATGTTCTGAAATATCCAGTCCCAGTACACTTTTAGCACGGTAATACCCTGCATGGCAGGAGAAAGTGCCGGTATAGCAGAAAGCTTCCAGCACATTGGCGTCTTTCACGATCTGGCGTATTTCGCGGCGGTTGTCCTGCTGGTCCAGGAAGTAGCCTGTTTTCTGACCATTCACGATATCCACATGGAACTTCAGGCCGTTTTCATTGATGATGACATTGGTGTCAAAAGGCGCGCTGAGGAAGCCTTTCTGTTGCTCCATCCCTTCCAGTTCCCTTACCGGCACATCATTCCGCTCATAGATACCTTTGGGTGAAAAGATACGGTTGAGCGCATCCACGATGGCAGGTTTCCATTTCTCCATGCCCAGTGCCAATGTTTGCAGCACAAAATAATCGTTGAACTTATCGATTACCAGGGCAGGCAGATCGTCCGCTTCCCCGAAAACGAGGCGGCAGTTTTCCACATAACCCAGTTTCTGCCGGTATTCCCAGCATTTGAGGAGACGGCGGTAGAAAAATTCAGGATTGATCTCCTCGCTTTTATCGCGCGTCAGCAGGCGTACCAGGATCTGGGACTGTGGGTTGATATACCCTCTACCGAGGAAGGAGCCCTGATGGGTATGAACATCCACGATATCACCCGGTACTACTTCCCCTTTGATTTCAGCCACTTCATTGCCGAAAATCCAGGGATGGCCCAGTAATACCCTGTTTTGTATCTGTTTCTTTAAAAAAACCTTGGTCATTTACATTATTTCGAACCGCAAAGGTACAGAGAAGATCTGTCTTTTTGGCGGCCAAACAGGGGTTGGCAAAATAATTGACTAAGCACAATTGCAGATAATCATTACAATTATGACAGAAAAAGACCAAGACATGCAGACAAACGGACAGGCAAACAATGCTGGAGAAAACGAAAAAGGCATGCCTGATTTCAATGCTGAAGAAAATATCAGTGAAACGTCTCATATGACTAATGCATTGGAAGTAGAACCTGAAGAGGAGTTGATCAAGAAAGATCAGCAACTGAATGAAATGCGGGACAAATACCTTCGTCTGCAGGCTGAGTTTGATAATTTCCGTAAACGTACAGCCAAGGAAAGACTGGAGCTGTTGCAAACGGCGGGTAAAGAAGTTATCATATCTTTGCTGGACGTACTGGATGATTCAGAGCGGGCTGCCAAACAGCTGAGCACTGCCAACGATATCACTGCTATCAAAGACGGAGTAAACCTGGTATTCAACAAGTTGAAAACCACCCTGCAAGCCAAAGGATTAAAGCCTATGGAAAGCCTGCACGCCACCTTTGATACCGACCTGCACGATGCCATCACCGAAATTCCGGCTCCCACGCCAGATCTTCAGGGTAAAGTAGTAGATGTGTTACAGGAAGGCTATTACCTGAATGACAAGCTAATCCGTCATGCTAAGGTGATAGTGGGCAAATAAGTGATGTGACGATGTGGCATATACCGCAGCGATCGCCTATGCAGATGTAAAACAATATTTTTTACTGAAAAAAACCGGTGCCTGGCACCGGTTATAAGTGATTTTATAATGTCTACCAAGAGAGATTATTACGAAATACTGGGTGTTTCCAAATCCGCCTCCCAGGATGAAATCAAGAAAGCTTACCGCAAGGTGGCCATGCAGTTTCACCCTGACCGCAATCCCAACAATACGGAAGCGGAAGAAAAGTTCAAAGAGGCAGCCGAAGCCTATGAGGTATTAAGCGATGCTGACAAACGGGCACAATATGACCGTTTCGGGCATGCCGGCATGAACGGTGGCCGTGGCGGCTTTGGAGGTGGTGGCATGAACATGGAAGACATCTTCTCCAATTTCGGTGACATTTTCGGTAATGACGATATTTTCGGTTCCTTCTTCGGAGGTGGCCGTGCTGGCGGCGGCGGCGGCCGGCGTGGTCGTGGCACCCGCGGTTCCAACCTGCGCGTGAAAATCCGTCTGACCTACGAGGAAATCGCCAAAGGCGCCAACAAAAAAATCAAAGTAAAGAAATACGTTCCCTGTCAGCACTGCGGAGGCCTGGGCGCGAAAGATAAAAACGCGTTCCAGACCTGTAACACCTGCGGCGGCTCCGGCCAGGTAAGAAAGGTGACCCAAACCTTCCTTGGCCAGATGCAGACCGTTACTACCTGCCCTACCTGTCATGGCGAAGGCCAGATCATCACCAGCAAATGCGGCCACTGTAAAGGTGAAGGCCGTATGTATGGCGAAGAAATGGTGAGCATAGACATCCCGGCAGGCGTACAGGAAGGCATGCAGCTGAGCATGAGCGGTAAAGGCAATGCCGGCGAAAGAGGCGGCGCACCCGGTGACCTGCTCATTCTCATCGAAGAAGAACCACATCCGGAACTACAGCGCGATGGCCTCAACGTAGCCTACGACCTGCACATCTCCTTCCCTGATGCCGTTTATGGCACACAGGTGGAAGTACCTACCATCGACGGTAAAGCGAAAATCAAAATACCCGCAGGAACACAAAGCGGTAAAATCTTCCGCCTCAAAGGCAAAGGATTCCCCTCTGTCAACTCCTACGAAAAAGGCGATCAGCTCATACATGTAAACGTATGGACACCGCAACACGTCAGCGCGGAAGAACGGGCCATGCTCGACAAACTCCAGTCTTCTGACAACTTCAAACCCAACCCCGAAAAATCGGAGAAAGGTTTCTTTGAAAAAGTCAGAGACATATTTAGTTGATTTTACTATTTGAATATTTTTTTATTTAATTAATAAAAGCGAAGACCATAGCGGATTTCCGTTCGCTGTGGTCTTCGCTTTTAAATGATTAAATAGCCAAATAACCAAATATCAAAATAAGATGGATTCCAAACTACAGATGTTCGAGAACCGGCTCACCAAAGTATTCCGGCATATTTCCAAACTGGCCAAGCGACAAAACATCACCTGCTACCGGGTGTATGATGACGATATTCCCGAATTTCCCTTCAGCATCGAGATGTATGAAGACCACGTGTATATCGCCGAATATCAGCGCCGCCATGGCATGGAAGAAGCCGATCATGAGGCCTGGCTCGATACCTGTCTGGAACTGATCAGCAAAGTACTGGACGTACCACCTTCCCACATCTGGGTAAAACAACGGCAACGCAAGGAAAACCGCCAAAGCCAATACGAAAAACTCAGCACGGAAAGCCGCGAAATGACGGTACAGGAAAGCGGACTGAAATTTAAGATCAACCTCTCCGATTACCTCGACACCGGCCTGTTCCTCGACCACCGCACCACCCGCAACATGGTACGCAATGAGGCGAAAGATAAAAAAGTACTGAACCTCTTCTGTTATACCGGCTCCTTCTCTGTATACGCCGCCGCCGGCGGCGCCACCGAAGTGACATCTGTAGACCTTTCCAAGACCTACCTCGCCTGGGCAGAAGACAACATGCGGCTCAATGGCTTCGATACCGCCAAACATTCCTTTGTACATGCGGATGTGCTACAATATCTCGATACCCTTAAACTCAATACCTTCGACCTGGTGATCATTGATCCGCCCACCTTCTCCAACAGCAAACGGATGAAGGATTTCCTGGATATCCAGCGGGACCATGCGGAGCTGCTCAACAAAGTGTTGCTCGCTACCAAAAAAGATGGCGTAGTGTATTTCAGTAATAACTACCGCCGTTTTATATTGGAAGAAGATAAAATCAATGCCAGCAGCATCAAAGACATCACCAATCAAACACTCCCCTTCGACTTCCAGCAGAAGCTGGTGCGTAAGTGCTACCGGCTTATCAAATAAGCCCTAACGCTTCATCTTACGGACCTGCTTTACCATCTTCAGGAATTCCTGCCGGTACCCTTCTTTGTCTTTACCCAGGGCCCTGCGGGCGATCTCTGAGACCATTTCGGTATCACCGCAACCACGGTAAGCGGAATTGCGGAGTATCATGCCCAATAATGCCACAGCAGCAGCAAACCGACAATCATCCGGGGCAGCGTCAAAAGCTGTTGCGTTGGCCTTCACGCCGGTTTCCAGTGTACACAGCACCGTGTCCAACGGATGACGGTAAGAGATGCTGATATTGGCCAACAGGCTATCGGCCGCCATCATACTATCACGTGGCACAATTTCATACATCGCCACGGCGCAATGCCCGCTTCCTACGATGCCACCATTGTGTTTCGATGAAGCGTCCGTATTTGTTTCATACACTTTGTTCTCATAACCGATAAGCCTATACGATTTTACCATAGCAGGGTTAAAGGTCACTTCCGTTTGCACATCCCGGGCCACTGTAAAAAGCGTACTGCCGAATTCCCGTGCAAAGACCTTACTGGCCTCCTCCAGGTCATCGATATAGGCGAAATTGCCGTTTCCCTTGCTGGAAAGGGACTGCAGCTTCGAGTCCTTGTAGTTTTTCATGCCAAACCCGAGGCAGGTCAGTAACACGCCGCTTTCCTTCTTCTCCATGATCAGCTCCTCCATTTCGGCATCACTGGTAAGCCCTACGTTGAAATCCCCATCAGTAGCCAGGATCACGCGGTTATTCCCATCCGGGATAAACTGTTCAACCGCTATCTGATACGCCATTTTAATGGCAGCTTCCCCCGCGGTAGCCCCGCCGGCGCTGAGATTGTCGATAGCATTGAGGATTTTCTCTTTCTGGTCGCCGGCCGTGGCAGGCAGTTTGATACCGGGAGTACCGGCATAGGCCACAATCGCCACCTTGTCTACCGGCCGTAGGTTATTGACCAGAATACGGAAGGCTGCCTGCAACAGGGGCAGTTTGTTAGGCACGCCCATCGAGCCGGAAACATCGATGAGGAAAACGAGATTACTGGGCGGCAGACTGTCTGTCTGCAAGGCTTTCGCCCTCAACGCTATCTGCAACAGCCGGTGCCCGGGTTCCCACGGACAGGTGGTATAATGACTGTATACCGCCATGGTCTTACCTTCCGGCGGCAGTGGATAATTGTAGTGGAAATAGTTCACCATTTCTTCTATCCGGACAGCATCTACCGGCACCGGTTCTTTCAGTCGCAGGAAACGCCGGATATTGCTATAGGCAGCCCTGTCCACATCCACCGCAAACACCGATACCGGCTGCGTCTGTGCGCGGGTGAACTTGTTTTCATAAGTAGTGCCGTATGTTTCATTGTAAAAAGCATGTATGCCCATGCCTACATTGCCGTAGTTGGGGTTGCTGTTCTGCCTTGTGCGGGCACTGGCTTTCGCCAGGGCAATAGCATCAAGGGCTTTACGTATAGGCGCCAGTGTTATCAACAGACGATCGGTGGCATTCACCTTCATCTGTAACGGGCGATAACCTTCCCGGGTAAACAGCAGTTGAGCAACAGTTGAGGGAATCGTTATTCTAAAAAGCCCGAAAGCATTCGTGAGTACCCTGGTGGTATCATCAACAATGCTAACGGTTACTCCGGCTACAGGACGATGAGTGATACTGTCCTCTACTGCTCCCGATACCCAGATTGTTTGTGCGTGTACACTGCCAGCCCATAACAACAGGAGTAATAGGAATTTTCGCATATGTTAAGATAATCATTTCCGGTAAAGGAACCAAGCTTCTGAAGGTGTGTAAAAAAAGCGAAGACCACGCTGATCTTCGCTTTCACACTCTTCATAGCATCTTTTGTTTTGCTGAAATGCTATTCCTCACCTTCTACCAGCTGATAGATTTCCGGCAGATTGCGGCCCAAACCATCATAATCGAGGCCATAACCCAGCAGGAATTTATTAGGCACGGAAAAGCCCAGATAGTCGATTTTAATAGGATGTACCATTGCTTCCGGCTTGGTCAGCAAGGAAGCTACCAGCAGTTTCTTAGGTTGCTGATGTTCCAGTTGCGGCAGGAACTGGCTCAGTGTTTTACCGGTATCCACAATATCTTCGAGGATCACCACCGTACGGCCGAAGAGGTCTTCGTCCAGACCGATGGCCTGCACCACATTACCGGTAGATTTGGTACCCTTGTAGGAAGCCAGTTTGATAAAGGATATCTCAGCCGGAATGTTGAGATATTTGAACACATCACCGGCAAACATAAAAGAACCATTGAGGATAGCGATAAACAACGGGCGTTCATCCTTAAGGTCCCTGCTCATGTCTGCAGCTATTTCCTTAATACGCTGCTGCAGCTCTGTTGCACCGATGTAGGGTTGGAATTTCTTGTCATGCACCTGAATAACCGACATAATACTACTTCATTTCCATATTTAACAATAATAAGCCGAAAAGGATTACTGCTTATTTATTCACTAACAGGCGCTGTCCAATTTTGATATCGAAGCCCTGCAAATTATTCCATTCCTGCAACTGGGTTACAGATTTGTTGTACATTTTAGAGATACCATACAGTGTTTCTTTGGGCTGTACTTCGTGGTACCTGGCGCCCGTACCGGCTGATGCCGGGGCTGGTTTGTATACCGGAGGCTGTGTAGCTGGTACCGGAGCGGGAGCGGGCTTATACACCGGAGGTTGAGTAGCCGGCGGCGGTGTCGTGTTTTTGGCAGTACCATTGTTGTTGCCTACATCCCCTACTTTCTTCAGATCATCCACCATACCGGCAGGAACGCCGCCCTGTTGCGGGCGCGCCGGCTGTGATTCCGGTGCGGAAGTAGTACCACCAGTGGTTTTGGCTACTTCTTCCTTTACTTTTTCAATTTCTTTACGGGGAGAAAAATCTTCCGGCGGCTCCTGGTCTTCCTCTCTCACGATGCGGGTATTTTTTGCCAGTGCAGGCGTACCGGACGCAAAACCTTCGAGGGCCAGGCGCTGGCCGGCAGCAGGTTCTTCACCTTCATGCATTTTATTGCGGCGGCGCAACCATCTCAAACGGATTCCTTCTGCCTGTGCAATGTCATGCATGGTTTCACCATTGCTGACGTTATGGAATTCCTTACTACCTCTTTTACCTTTCTTCTGCAGGAAGATAAACATGTCTTTCCGGAGAGGATTGTCATTATCCAGGTCATTAAAGCGAACCAGCTTGCTCAGGCGGATATCATGTTTGCTGGCCAGTTGAATCAGGGAAGTACCGGCTTTTACAAAGACCACGCGGCGACCGTTGATTTCAAATACGCCTTTCGGATAGTTGCCGGCCATTGGTTTGCCGCCACCCTGCTGAGGCCTGGAAGGAGCCGGGCGGTTGTCGGGACGGTTGTTATTGCCCGCATACACAGGAGGTTTCTCTTCGGTGTAATCCTGTTCAGGAGCGGCTTTGCCCATCGCTATCAGCGTGTATTGCTGCAGGTTGTAATCTTCGATCACCTTGATCAGCTGCTGTGGATAGGTTTTATTGGTGGCGTATCCGGCCTGTTTCAGTCCGAATGCCCAGGATTTATAGTCATCTCCGTCAAACTGGAACAGGAAAGCGTACCGGGGATTGCTGCGCAGGAAATCGGAGTGGTCCCGGTAAGAGTCCCGGGCATTATCATATACGCGGAAACATTCCTGGGCGGCGTCGTCATCATAGCGGATGGTTTTGCCGGTCCAGGTGTTTTTACATTTGATACCGAAGTGGTTATTGGATTGCAGACAGAGGGTCCCGTTGCCGGATTGGGTTTCCACGATGCCCTGCGCCAGTTTGATGGCTGCGGGCACGCCTGTGCGGCGCATTTCCTCCACGGCAATACTCTTGTAAGTAGCAATGTATTGCTGGGTGGTCATCTTTTGTGCCTTCAGCAGAGGCATGCAGCCAATAAGAAAACTGACTACCAACAAAAATTTTCTTACTTGCATGTATAATCGAATTTAATGGGCATGGTGTAGGTGCCGGTTTATTTCTTCCTGATCAGGAGGATACCGTCGCGGATGGTGAGCAACACCTGTTCTGCGCGGTCATCTGCCAGCACTTTCTCACAAAATCTGACCATGGCTTTAGCCTGGCTTCCCTGCTCATTTTCCGGCTGTAATACCTGTCCGTGGTACAATACATTATCAGCCAGAATAAATCCGCCGGGGCGCAGTTTTTCCCAAACCAGGTCATAATAATGTACATAACCGGCTTTATCAGCATCAATAAACACTAAGTCAAACACCTCATCCAGTGATGTCATCACTTCGGCTGCTTTTCCGATATGCATTTTTATTTTATCAGCATACCCGGATGCCTCAAAATATTGATGGCAAAGGGTTTCCAGTTCTTCGTTGATATCGATGGTATGTAATATGCCGTCATCAGGCAGGCCTGCGGCCAGGCAGATGGCGGAGTATCCTGTATACGTGCCCAGTTCCAGTATCCGGCGGGGCCGCAACATACGGCTGACCATCTCGAGGAATTTCCCCTGTACATGGCCACTTAACATATGCGGCAATTCCACTTTCAGATGCGTTTCACGGTTCAACTTGTACAACAGCGGATTTTCCGGGCTGGTGTATTTCTCAGCATATGCCTCAACTGCCGGTAGGAGCTCCATATATAAAATTTCTGCAAAGCTATGAAAAAAGCAGTTGCGGCGACACCCATCAACATAACGTTGCCCGGCCGGAATTTATTCTTCCGGCTAACGGGCAGGTATATCCGCGCCTGACGGGCGCGGCCGTCTTAAAAGTTAGGTCTGAGTTTATTGGTGGTGTAAAACACACGGAAATACTCCACCACTTCGTCGGCGGTATCGAAAAGCTTCAACAGGCCCAGGTCCTGCGGATTAATATTGCTTTCCTTTTCCATCATCACGGTACGTATCCATTCCAGCAGACCGCTCCAGTATTCACGGCCTACGAGTACCATCGGGGTTTCCTCCATCTTCTTGGTCTGGATAAGGGTAGCCACTTCAAAAAATTCATCCATGGTGCCAAATCCGCCAGGCATCATCACAAATCCCTGGGAATATTTGGTGAACATTACTTTGCGGACAAAGAAATAGTCGAAGTTGAGTCTTTTGTCGGGGTCAATAAAGTCGTTGGGGTTCTGCTCATGTGGCAGGGTGATATTGGCGCCTACGGATTTACCATGTGCAGCCTGCGCGCCCTTATTGGCAGCTTCCATCACACCGGGACCACCGCCGGTAATGATACCAAACCCTTCCTCCGCCAGCCTGCGGGAGATTTCCTGCGCCAGTTCATAATAACGGTTACCCGGTTTGGTACGGGCTGATCCGAATATAGATATACAGGGGCCTATTTTGGCAAGTGATTCAAAGCCTTCCACGAATTCCGCCATGATCTTGAATATCTGCCAGCTGGAATGCGCTCTTGTTTCTGTCCAGTCTCTTTCCTTAAGGTTTTTTAAAGTACCATTCATGCCGAATCTGTTTTTTTGTAAAGAAATGCTGACCCTTACTTACGGGCAGGGACACCCTGTAATTTATAGAATTATTGGCTTTTTGGCATATAAAGTATAAAAGCAGGTAACTTAAAAGAAACCCGCTTTACATTTAACACGTTATGAACATGCAGCCATGTTGTTAAAACCTGGCTGCAGAAACGTTGCTAAAGTTGGGTGATACAATATGGTGAATATGTTTCAGCACAATATAAGGCCATCGTAGCGGCCATTGTTTTCATAACGTTTGATCTGCATTTAATTTATTAATAATTCGTACAAAATCCTAATCATTTTATGATTTTGTTATTTTGATATTTAGATATTTGGTTTAGGTTGTGTTAGATATTTAAAAAGGGAAAACATTCCGCCTATACGAAATGGTTTTCCCTTTTTAAATATCTAAATACCAAAATAACCAAATATCTAAATGGTCGTCAGCTCTTCTGCCAGGCCGAATGACAGCGTCATACCGGCGCCGCTGAGGGCATTCACGATAGTGACGTCCTTTTCCGGAGACAGAACCAGCTCAGTGGCGCCGTTGGTCAGTTTCGGGTAAATGCCATGCCATTGTTCCTGGATAGTGTAGGTAGGTGCCTCCAGGAAAGTGTGCATGTATTTCAGAATGAGGTCATTGATAAATGCTTTATCAAATGGTTCGAAGTCCGGACCATATTCATGCGAGTCACCGATGGTCAGTTCACCGGCGCCGTTCTGGGAAATCAGCAGGTGGATGCCCCATTTTACATATTCCGGCATTTCCTGCGCAAATCGTTGTTTCAGCGGTACCAGTGCAGCACAATCGTTGAAAGAGGCGTAATGGGCCAGGGTAAGACCGGCACACAATGCGGGGCCCAGCTGCCAATTGCCCGGCTGCGGGATGGTACGCATCATCTGCAGTTTGCATTTGGTAAGAGGCGCCGTGGCATACGCTGCAGGATACAGTGTTTCAAAATCTGCTCCGCTGCACACATATACCTGGTCTACTTTCCACTTTTCATCTTTGGTTTCGATATATGGCATGCTGATACCGTTAACGGCTGTATTAAACCGAACGGTCACATTCATTTTCGCTTCGAGGTGTCGTGCAATTGTGGCACTGGCCTGCCGCGGGTTCACTGTCATTTCTGTGGGGCTCCAAAGTGCACCTTGCAAGCCTTTCGTTTTGATGGCCCGGGTATATTGACCGATATTTTCCGGTGCTATCAGCTGACAGTCAAATCCATTGGCAGGTGCTGCCGCTGCAAATTCTTCCAGTACGGCCAGTTCATCTTTTTCATATACCAGGTGCAGAGAGCCTGTTTCCTGACATTGCAGCCCGGTAGCTGCTGCCAGCTCTTTCCATACGCTGCGGCTATGCATGGCACGCTGGTACATTTTACCTGCACGCTGACCGACAGGCCATACCAGTCCGAAATTGCGGATGGAGGCACTGATAGCCCTGCTGTTTCTTTCAAATAAAACTACTTTTTTCCCTTTGGACGCCAGTTTATACGCCATGGCCAGTCCTACGATGCCGGCGCCTACTACCGCTACATCCGCTTGTTGTTGTTGCATGATCGCTATTGAGCAAGAGTTTATAATATAGATAACAGTTCATCGAGAGAAGCTACCAGGTGGGTATGCGGGCCTTTCTCCAGCTCTTCTTTGCTATAGGCGCCGGTGGTAACCCCTACCACATAACGGCAGCCGGCATTGGTACCTTCTTCCAGATCGGAAATAGTGTCGCCCACTTTCATCACCTCTTCAATGCTGCGTACCTCCAGTGTTTCCATGATACGATAGATCATATAAGGATAAGGACGTCCATGAGGCACCTCATCACTGGTGGCGACTGCGTCTATCAATCCCTGCTCCTGCCAGCCGGTCCTTTGCAGGATCACGTTGGTGATGTCGCGGTCAAAACCTGTGTCCAGCGCTATTTTAATTCCTTTCTGCCGCAATGCCGCGAATACTGCGGATACGCCCTGCTTCTCCCTTACAGAAGTATCTGTGGCGTAGTGCGCTTTCATGTTTTCCACAAACTGCGTGTGCAGCTCGTCAACAAAATTCTTGTCTGCATACCGCGCATCATTCTTCTGTTGCAGCAAGTAACGGATCGCGTAAGGTTTGGCGTACCCCATCACTTCGTTGACCTCTTCCAGGGATACATGCACGCCAACCAGTTGTATGGCCTGTTGCAATACTTTAGCCACATTGGCCTCGTCGTGCAGCGTGGTGCCCGCAATATCAAAAACAGCTAATTTAATATCCATCTCTTTAAAAATTTATGGAACAAAGGTATAAAATTTGTAAAAATAAGTTTAGCATTTATAAACAAACTTAACAAGGAGGTAACATGAGAAGGAATAAAAAAACCCGTCCGGCTAAGGCCAGACGGGTCATATAAATATTTTCCGGGGATCAGAAGCCTAAACCAGCGCCTACGCGGTAGATCAGGTTATTGCGGTAAGGCGAACGGTTATCCTGGATCACATCATACATGATAGAGATACCGATACCTACCCGGCCACCTACGCTTTGGGTATACCCTGCGCCTACCAACAGGCTGGGCACACTGTAGCTCGTGCTGAAATCACTTTTAGGATTTGTATAATACACGGTTGATTTCTGGGAAATATAGTTATACTCCGGCTGGATATGCACAAACAGCATCGGGATAGGATATACGCGGCCCCAGATACCACCGCCAAAGATGGTATACTTATCACGCTGGGCAACATCGCCGTAACCATTATAGCTTTTGAACTGTCCGTACTGCGCATTTACGTTGATACCGGCAGCAATGTAATCATTGAAGCGGTAGCCCACCAGCGGGGAAACCTCCACATTGGTATAATCGCCGAAAACCATGCCCAGCGAACCTCCCAGTATCAACCGGGAACGGTCGAAACCGCGCGGCGCACTGGTGTCTGTTTTATAATACTGTGCATGCGCCAGCTGGGCGGAGATAAGAAGACAGATACCTATCAATAAACGTTTCATACCTGGTTTGTTATGTTTAACTAATGTAAGGGGTAAAAGCTTGTTTCCCGGCAAAAATAACCATTTACTGTTTCTCTTTAGAAAGATGGACAGATCGTAGACCTTTTTGCATTTGTAAAACTACGGTTAGAATATAATCCACTGTAAACCAGGCCGATTTCATAAGCTCCTCTCCTGCTGTTGGACACAGCCAGGTTAGAAGTGGTGACATCATAACTGAACTGGAGTTTAATATTACTTAACTGATAACCTACCATAAACATAGCGGCATCTTTGGCGCGATAGTAAATACCACCGGACACCTGCTTGGTGCCATCGCCGGAAAGATTGTAGGCAGCACTCAGCCCTATCACAAACTCGCTGGTGCTGGCCTGCCGGGAGTAATAAGCGCTGGGATTAATGATCAGCACATCACTTGTTTTAATGCTCGCATTCAGAAAACCGGTATAACGGCGGGGCACTTTATTATCGCCGTCATAAAAGGTTTCCCGCGGCGTGTTGATATGTTGCACAGCGAAACCTGTATTGATGTACAGGTTCTCTGTCGGGAAATAGGCATAATTCATCCCTACGTTCATATCGAAATAATTCACACTGGACTGGGTAAAAGGTTCTGCCGTGGGTATCTGGGAATCGAAGAATTTTCCATTCCACTGATCACCGAAAGTCAGTTTGGTAATATCCACACGTTTACCGGCAGATCCGGCCTGGAAGCCCATTGACAGCAGGCTGCTTTCGCCCAGCAACTGATGATAGGCTATGGAGGCATAGCCTTTGGTGGAAGACAAGTTTCCGCTACCCGCCACATCACGAAGAATAACACCGCCTACGCCCAACCATCCATAAATGAGCCGGTCGCTCAACAGCTGGAAATCACCATATACCGACATGGTCCGGTAAGGCACCGGGATACTGCTCCATTGGTCGCGGTAATTGGCCCCCACGCGGAAATTTCCGTCGGGGATAAAACCGGTATTGGCAGGGTTGGTGGTTAACGGTGAATTGTAATACTGCGAAAAGTGCAGGTCCTGTGCGGACACGCTTACTGTGAGCAACATTACAATCACCCACCCTGCGGTGATGTTAACAATCAGCTTCTTCATGACTCATCATCTTAACAAGGTTACATTTCCTGTCTTATTGGCCTTGGTACCGTCAGTAAACTCGAGGCTTACCACGTAAGCATATGCGTCCACTGGTTGCACTGCTCCCTTAAACCTGCCATCCCAGCCTATTCTGGGGTCAGAACTTTCAAAAATCAATTGTCCCCAGCGATTAAATATCTTGAGGTTAAACTTAGTTGCTCCAAAAGACTTCACATAGAATACGTCGTTCATGCCATCGTTGTTGGGAGAAAATGCCGACGGCACATCAAACAACGGCACCACAATAGCACTCACCTGTTTGCAGACAGTATGCGTACATCCTTCCTGGTTAGCCGCGGTGAGGCACACGTTGTAGGTACCGGTTTTAAGGTACTGGTGCTGCGGGTTACGAACAGAAGTCGTATCGCCGTCGCCGAAGTTCCACAGGAAATGCAGCGGCTCCTGTCCCTGTGTTTGGTTAGTGAATGTAACGGGTGTATTCTCGGTAGCCTTGGTAGGATTAAAATCGAAATCAGCAATCGGTGGTGCTGCCACCAGTACCTGCTTGGTAACACTGTCCTTCTTGTTACAGGTATTTTCATCCAGCGCCAGTAGCTTCACCTTCCACAATCCCGGCACATTGAATTTGTGTAGCGGGTAAGGTTCAGTGGATTTGTCACCATTATCTTCAAATGTCCACACAAAGCTGTCACCGCCCAGTGAGGTATTATCCAGCTGTAGTTCTGTGCCCACACAAATCGTATCCGGCATATTAAACTGCGCAGTAACGTTAACGGCCACACGCAATGGCTTCGTAATGGTTTCGGGCGCGTTACAGAAGTTACTGTCTACCAGTGTGAGGCTTACATTGTAAACACCCGGTGCAGCGAATTTATGCGTATAGGGGAACTTGGACGGCCCCACATACTCCGGTTTAGAGCCATCGCCCAGATCGAAGATGAAAGAACTATCGCGGAATGCGCCTGCAGGCGTAGCATTGCTGGTGAAGACATAAGCCAGGTCTGCACAGGGCGGTTGCCTTTGTGCATCAAAATCAAACTTGGCTTCATTATTACCCAGTTTCACATCGATATAGGCGGTATCTGAACCGTTGCAGCTGGCGCGGTCAACTTTTACCAGCATAATGGTAAAAGTACCTGCCTGGTTGAACGTATGTTTAATCGTATCTTTTCCGTTTACCACGCTTCCATCAGGGAAATGCCATTCCCATCTTTCAGCCGACAGGCGGGTAGTGTCTACAAAGGTGATCTCACTGGGCACACAGAAATTTGATCTGCGGTTCAGCGTTTTGATACCTGCTTTCACCCCATCGAGGTTAAAGGCAATTTTTAAGGCGCCGTAGTTACATGCCGGCGGAGGTGTGCTGGAATATGCGCCCGGAGTAGTGGGATAACGGGGCTTGCTGCCGTTCTGGCTTACATTGCACCAGGCACAGATACCCTGATAGATCACACCGTTGCGATCAAAACGGCTGGTACCACCATCCACATGTTCATACAGACCGTTGCCACCAAACCAGCTGCCAAAGAGCTGAGCGGCAGCATCACGCTGCAGTACAAAGAAGTAGAAGTCCATACCATCTGTAGAGCTCTGAATAGCATTTTTCGCCGGCAGACCAAAAGTACCGGAGTTCGGGTAATGCAATGAGTTATTGATACCTCCGCCCCAGCCGGACACATACACGTTTTCGCAACGGTCCACCAGAAAAGCGGTAGGAGAAATAGACGGTGTAGAGGCCAGCTGACGCCGCTTGCCGAAGGTGGTGGAATAGACAAACCCACTCAGATCTGACTGCAACTTCACGATATACTGCAGCGAGTTATCATTGTAGTCACCGGGATTAAGCAGTTTGATGGGCCATGTCCCTTCTGTAGTGCCCATCGCATATACAAACCCGTTCTTGTCCAGTTGTATACCGTACACCTGGTCAGCCGAAGGATCATCGGAGCCGAGGTAAGTGCTCTGTAATATTTTTGTACCGTCGTTGGTGATATGGGTAATAAAGCCATCGCATACCCCACCGCGATAAGCTGGATAAATAGCGCCGGGAGTGACCGTAAAATTACTGCTGGCCGTACCGCCCGCCACATACAAGGTATTGAGTTTATTGAGCGCGATCACGTACGCTGCATCTTCTGCTGAGCCACCGAGATAGCTGCACCATACCAATGCCTGGCACAGTGGATTGATCTTCATGACCACTCCATCCTGTGATCCACCGAAGGTGCCCTGGAAAACGCCTGCTGTCACGGGGAAATCATTGGAACGGGTACAACCGGCCACATAGATGTAACCAGCATCATCGATCACCACTTCACTGCGTGCATCATCACCGTAGTTACGCAGCAGTACCCAATCACCGCCAGCGCGGTTTTCCCGCATATTAACGCCATCATCTGAACTACCTGCAATGATCAACGATCCGATCAGACCGCTACCAGTGGCATTGAGTTTGGTGACCACAATATCCCATCCGCCACGATTGGTTCCTTCCACTTTATCATAGGGATAGTTGGCAGAAGTCGTTCTGCCGGAAATCACCAGGTTGCCCTGTTTGTCCACAAATAAGCTGTGTGGCTGTTCCTGCCCGTCACCGCCAATATAAGTGGCATAAATCAGCCTCGTACCATTGGGGTTGAATTTGGAGATACCAATATCAAAAGTTCCACCATTGAATGCAGTCTTATAGGCACCGTTGGTAGTAGGGTAGCCAGCACCAAATACGATACCGCCGCCGTAGAAGTTGCCTGCATCATCATAAGTAGCGGTAAAACCCCAGTTATCTGCACGGGAACCGGAAACAGTGGAGAATACATATACCGGATCTATCACCAGCGGATAAGCAGGATCATATTCACCGGAAATCTTAAATCCCACCTTATTGCCATTCAGGCGGTAGGATACTTTTACCGGTACACGTTGGTTATTGATATACTGGTAAGCATATGGCAGTTGCTCAATAACATCGCCCACTGTGGTATGCACCAGCAGTTGTCCTTTTTTGATTTCCATACCGCTGGCGCCTTCGTATGATAACTGTACTTTATCAGGATTGGCGCCCGCTGCCACGATGATATCATATTTCAGTTGGGAGGCATCGGAGTACACATGTGCATCGATACCCGGGTACAATGATTTATACAACAGTCCCTGATAGGATTTCACATTGGAAGCCCATTTAGATCTGTCATTGCCGATGAAATAATTGCTAAGTGATTCCTGTGCCTTTTCCGGGATGATTTCGGGATTTTCGTTGGCGCCAATGAAGTTAACCTGATAAGCATGTCCTCTTACGTCCGGCAACCGGCGCGGTCTTCCCGGTGATGGTTCTCCGCTTCTGGCATCGGCCGCAGATTTGCCAACAGCACTATTTTTCGGCACTACCACGGCACCGGAATCAGCCGCTTCACCATGTCCGTGCATATATTCATACAGGTCATGCATGTCATCCTTGTTGTACAACATGAAAGTGAAGCCTGTTTTTCTCAGCCATATATCGGCGGTGCCCACGTCTGATTTATACAGGACCTGAGGGTCCCACTGGCCTTTATTCTCGATAAAGTTCAATGGGGTGAAATTGGTTGACTGTTGTCCCCGGGCGATAAAACCAGTAAACAACAGGAGGATCATCATTCCAATAAGGCCGCTCGGGAGGGTAAATTTCAACGGGATAAGATTTATTTTAATGCTAAAAAAACCAATATACATCTATAAACGCAGAAGCCCATTAAATTGTTACGGGCACGAGATATAATACCGCTGTCCTGACGATATGTTTTAGGGATTATATCATATATTCAGACGGTATAAATTAATAAACGTTAAAAACGTCAGGAAATTTTACTCCATTGAGATTTCCCGCGCTGAAGCGCTAAATATTCTTTTAAGCCTTGATTTTCAGGGAGGACGAGATCAGGATCTTCGGATAATATTTTTTCGGCGCTGGCGCGGGCAGCTTCCAGCACAGCCCTGTCCTGCACGATATCCGCCAGTTTGAAATCCAGTATCCCACTTTGGCGGGTACCTTCTATATCACCCGGCCCACGCAGTTCCATGTCTTTTTCAGAGATGATAAAACCATTGTTGGTTTGTACCATCACATTGATGCGTTCTTTGGATACCTGTCCCAGCTTACTGCCTGTCATCAGAATGCAGAAAGACTGTTCCGCGCCGCGTCCCACGCGGCCCCGGAGCTGGTGCAGCTGTGAAAGGCCGAAACGTTCTGTGCTTTCAATCACCATTACAGATGCATTGGGCACGTTAACGCCTACTTCGATCACCGTGGTGGCCACCATGATGTGGGTGTCGCCGGAAACGAAACGTTGCATATTGGTTTCCCGCATTTCCGCCGGCTGGCGGCCATGCACCATACTGATGTAAAACTGCGGTTCAGGGAAGAATGCTTTCACTTCCTCATAACCTTTCATGAGATTTTCGTAATCCAGTTTCTCGCTGTCTTCAATAAGCGGGTATACGATATAAGCCTGCCGGCCTTTTTTAAGTTCATCTTTGATGAAGTTCATCACCTGCGGGCGCTGGAATTCCGTGCGATGAACGGTGGTAATGGGCTTTCTGCCGGGCGGCATTTCATCGATCACGGACACATCAAGATCGCCGTAGATGGTCATTGCCAGCGTACGCGGTATAGGCGTTGCCGTCATAACGAGGATATGCGGCGGAATGGTATTTTTTTCCCATAGCCGTGCCCGTTGGGCCACACCAAAGCGGTGCTGTTCGTCTACGATGGCCATGCCGAGATTTTGGAACACCACTTCTTTTTCCAGCAGAGCATGGGTGCCCACCAGGAAGTGGATGCTGCCATCGGCCACACCGGCCAGTATTTGTTTGCGGGCTTTGCCTTTGATGCTGCCTGTCAGCAGTGCAATTTTCACGGGCATATGTTGCAGCAGTTCTGCCAGCCCTTTATAGTGTTGCTGCGCCAGGATTTCCGTAGGCGCCATAAGGCAGGACTGAAAACCGTTGTCTTTCGCCAGTAGCATGGTCAGCAATGCCACCATGGTTTTGCCGCTGCCTACATCTCCCTGCAACAGGCGGTTCATCTGACGGCCATGCACCGTGTCCATGCGGATTTCCTTCAGTACACGTTTCTGTGCGCCGGTAAGATCAAAAGGCAGATGATTGTTGTAAAATTCATTGAAAGATTCTCCAACGGCGCCAAACACGTAGCCATGCGACAACTTTTGCCGTTTAATTTTGAGGCGGCATATTCTGATCTGCGCGATGAACAGCTCTTCAAATTTCAGGCGGCGCTGGGCCTGATGCGCTTCATCTTCGTTACCCGGCAGGTGTATCTTGAAATACGCTCTGGAGCGGGGCATCAGCCGGTATTGCTGTAACACTTCCACCGGAATATTTTCTCTCACTTCTGCGGGAGACATCTGTTCGAGCAGAGCCTTTGTCAGTTTTCCAATAGCCTTTGCCGTTAGTCCGCGGGCTTTTAGTTTTTCAGTGGTGGAATACACCGGTTCCAGGTATTGTTTTCCTGACGCGATCTCTTCCGTCAGCAAGTCCATTTCCGGGTGCGCCAGCTGTGATACGCCGTTGAATACGGAGATACGGCCATATACCAGGTAAGCCACATTTTCGCGCAGGGATTTCTGCATCCACTGCCATCCCTGGAACCACACCAGGTCAATGACACCGGTTTCATCTTTGAAGGTGGCCACCAGTCGTTTGCCTCTGTTCTCTCCCACCACTTCCATGCGCAGGATACGTCCGCGTATCTGCACAAAATCCTCATAGCCGCTCAGGGAAGCGATCTTATCTATCTTGGTACGGTCCACGTACCGGAAAGGGAAATACTGCAACAGATCGCCGAAAGTATGTACGCCGACCTCTTTGCGCAGCAGCTCTCCTTTCTGCGGACCTACGCCTTTGAGATATTCTATTGGATTGGATAATATGGGTGTGAAAGTTGAAATAATAAACCGGTTTTAATGAGCCACGAAGATAATTTAAAAAGATTAGCGAAGATAAAAGCTGCTACAGCTTTCATCTTCGCTAATCTTCTATTTTTAGTCAGATCGTGAATTATTCCGCGTCAGCAGTTACTTTCCCTTCTACGAACTGTTTCATCCATTCAGTAGTAACGGATTTAGGTCTTTCGAGGGAGAGGCCCAGACCTCTGTCCCAGCAGAGGGAAGCCAGTACGCCCAGTGCGCGGGACACGCCAAACAGTACGGTGTAGAATTCGTATTCTACCATGCCGTAATGTACCAGCAATGCGCCGGAGTGTGCATCTACGTTAGGCCATGGGTTTTTCACTTTGCCCAGGTCCTGTAAAATCGGCGGTACGGTTTCGTATACGGTCCACACAATTTTCACCAGTTCATCGTTAGGCAGGTGTTTTTTAGCAAATTCCATCTGAGCGGTGAAGCGGGGATCGGTTTTACGCAGTACAGCGTGACCGTAGCCTGGCACTACTTTACCTTCAGACAGGGTTTTGCGTACATACGCTTCGATCTGTTCTTTGGTAGGCATGCCACCACCCAGTTCTTCACGCATAGCGAGGATCCATTTGATCACTTCCTGGTTAGCCAGACCGTGCAGCGGACCAGCCAGACCGTTCATACCGGCAGCGAAAGACAGGTAAGCGTCGCTGAGGGCGGAACCTACCAGGTGTGTCGTGTGTGCGCTCACGTTACCACCTTCGTGGTCAGCGTGGATCACCATGTAAAGGCGCATCAGTTCTTTGAAGCCTTCGTCGGAGTAACCCAGCATGTGTGCGAAGTTACCTGCCCAGTCCAGCATGCCGTTAGGCTGGATATGCTGGCCACCTTTGTATTTGCGGCGGTAAATGTAAGCAGCGATACGGGGAAGACGGGCGATGAGGTTCATCGTGTCTTCATACATGTAGCTCCAGTAGTCTTTTTTATTGATACCTTCAGCATAGGCTTTTGCAAACGCAGATTCTGTTTGCAGCGCCATGATACCTACAGTAAACATCGTCATCGGGTGAGTAGTGATAGGCAATGCCTCAATAGCATCAAATACGTGGTTGGGTACATGAGAACGACGTCCCCACATGCTGGATAAATACTGAACGTCTGCTTCACTCGGCAGCTCACCAATCAACATCAGGTAAAACAGCCCTTCCGGCAACGGTTCAGCACCACCTGGCGCTTTGGGTAAATGTTCCCTCAACTCTGGAATGGAATATCCGCGAAAACGGATACCTTCATTCGCATCCAGCAGGGAAGTCTCCGTTACAATGCCGGTAATACCGCGCATACCCTGGTAAACCTGCGCCAATGTTACGTCTTCAATTTTCTTTGTGCCGTGGTTCTTTACCAGGTCCTTTACTTCAACGTTAAGATCATCTGCTTTAACCTTGAACTTTTCTTTTATGTACCCCATTTTACTGCTATTGTTTATATAAAATGAAACAAAATCGATCAATTGTCAAAAGTAATGATTTGTTAACGAAGTTACCACCATTTAGCAGTATTTAATGTCAATTTAATAAGCAAATCACACCTACAGGACAGGAATGACAGGCAGGCACCCGACAACACAACACATATAAAAATCAATCACTTACAAATAAAAAATAAACCACACAGCATCGACGTTAAAGAAATGTAAATTTTTTCAGAACGAATTGAAAATATTGAAAGCATGGGCCTCAAAATTTCATTTTTGTATATCAGATTGGACAATTTTTGTTTATAGAAACAGAATTGGAAGCGGTTATAAAGCAGCGAGGAAATAAAGCCGGTTTTTTTTGCGCTCATGATAAAATGAAGCAGTTTTCACTCATCACGGCAGAAGCCGGGTATGCGCCAATTAAAAAGGGTCCCTCCTGAGAGAAACCCCGCTATAGAGCATAAAGTAACAGGCCAATACTTATGATCTATGAAAAATAAATAGCCTGACACATATCGTAGCCCAGGGCTTCAGCCCTGGGAATGGGGATTGGAATCAGGAATTGCATCATTTCGGTGCGCGACGGTACAGGTAAAGTGCCAATCCACCGAAGAGCACATTGGGTATCCACACGGCCACCAGCGGGTTTAAATCAGCTTTGGTACTGAATACGGTTGTGAACTGCATGAGGATGATATAGCTGGCGCTGATCACAATACCTACCGCCAGGTGCAACCCACTGCCGCCCCTTACCTTTTTAGCCGCAATAATGCCCCCGATGAGAGTCAGGATCACCACCGCAGCAGCTGCGGCCGTTCTCCGGTAATACTCTACCCAATAGGTATTCAGCCCTTCGGAACCACGGATGGCTTCCCGCTTGATATATTTACGCAGATCAGGCGTGGTCATGGCCTCCTGCAGGTTCTTCACCTCCAGCAGGTCTTTCGGGTTCAGGGCTATTTTTAGCATCGAATCCTGGCGACTGTACCATTTTTCCTTCAATCCATCCATATGCCGCACAGACACATAATCCAGTCTCCATACTTTTTTGGTGGAATCCCAGGTGATACGGTCGGCACGCAGCTTAACAGTCATCAGCTGTTTATCCACTTTTTCCATGGTAAAGTTGCTGCCGCTTTTATAGTTGGGGTCGTAAGTACCGAAAGTCACGTAGGTAAAGCTGTCGATACGGCTGGTACGGTCGTATTGCGACTGCTCATTGTCCGGCGTATGTATCCGGGTATTTTCAAAGGTGGTACGGATACGGTTGGCATTGGGCACCACCCAGTAATTGGCCAGCCAGAGGATACCGCCAAACAGGAACGCACCTACCCAGTAAGGGCGCAGGAAGCGGCGGAAACTCACGCCGGCGCTCAGGATGGCAATGATCTCCGACCGGTAGGCCATTTTGGAGGTAAAGAAAATAACCGAAATGAATATAAACAGGGGAAACAGCAATGCAGCGATATGCGGGATAAAACCAAAGTAATAGTCCACGATCACATCGTGCAGGGATATATGATACTTAATGAAATCATCTATCTTCTCTGTGATATCGATCACTACGGAAATGACCAGCAATATCATCAGGGAATAAATAAAAGTTCCAATGAGCTTGCGTAAAATGTACCAGTCTATTTTAGTCATGAGCCCAAAGATATTAGTTTATTTTATAGTCTGAACTTTTACAGTCGCGTTTTCAGTTGCTGTACCATTCCTGTTTTCCACGTAGCGAAAGTACCGGCCAGTATCTGGCGACGGGCTTCTTTTACCAGCTCCAGATAAAAAGCGAGGTTGTGGATACTCGCCAATGTCATGCCTAAGATTTCGCCTGCCACGAACAGGTGGCGCAGGTAGGCACGGGAGTAGTCACGGGTGGCGAAACATTCGCTGTTGGCGTCTATGGGATTAAAATCGGTCGCCCATTTCTTATTGCGGATGTTCATGACACCGTTCCAGGTAAAGAGCATGCCATTACGACCGTTACGGGTAGGCATTACGCAGTCGAACATATCCACGCCGAGGGCGATATTCTCCAGGATATTCCAGGGGGTACCTACGCCCATCAGGTAACGGGGCTTGTCTTCCGGCAGGATTTCGGTTACCAGTCCGCACATTTCGTACATCTCATTTTCCGGTTCGCCTACGCTCAAACCGCCGATGGCATTGCCTGCGGCGCCACGGGAGGCGATATACTCCGCGGATGCCTTACGGAGATCTTTATAGGTGCTGCCCTGCACAATGGGGAACAGGGTCTGTTCATGGCCATAGGCGGGCTGTGTGTCTTTCAGCCGTTGTATGCAGCGGTCCAGCCAACGGTGCGTCAGCTCCATGGATTTGCGCGCATAGCGGTATTCAGACGGATATGGCGGGCATTCATCGAACGCCATGATAATATCGGCGCCGATCGTCCGCTGGATATCCATCACGTTTTCGGGGGTAAACAGGTGTTTGGAACCATCGATATGGGATTGAAACACGACCCCTTCTTCCTTGATTTTGCGGTTGGCAGCAAGGGAAAATACCTGATATCCGCCACTGTCGGTCAGGATGGGGCGGTCCCAGCCGTTGAATTTGTGCAGGCCACCGGCCAGTGACAACACTTCCAGGCCCGGGCGCAGGTAAAGATGGTAAGTATTGCCCAGGATGATCTGTGCCTGTACATCGTCACGCACCTGGTCCTGGGTGACGGCTTTCACGCTGCCCACCGTGCCTACCGGCATAAAAATCGGCGTTTCTATGGTACCGTGGGCCGTGGTAATCTTACCTGCCCTGGCATTACTGCCTTTATCTGTAGTTATCAGTTCAAAATTCACGGCTCTTAATTTCAGCGTGCAAAGATCGGATTATTTGGGCATTTTGTTATTGGGTTATTTTGTTATTGGATTTACGGATTTTGGAATTTTTTGATGTAGAAATTTAAACCCGCGTACAACGATATACCATGATCTCCGGGGTATTCAAATTCAAAAATCAAAAAATTCCAAAATCCGTAAATCCAATAATTAAATAACCAAATTTTAAAATTTTAAAATTCCAGGGGTTTTTTATTATTTTACAGATAATAAAAATATTATATTTTTGCCAGCATTATGCTTGACAATCTGGGTGAAATTGCCTTATACTTTTTCGCTGCCATAGCAGGAATTCAAACGATATATTATCTGTTTGTCTTTTCCCGGGTAGCTTTTTATCGTCGTAAGTTTGACCTGGACCAAGCGCCTGGCGGCCCTTTTTCAGTGATCATCTGCGCCAAGGATGAAGAACTTAACCTGCAGAAAAATCTGCCGGGCGTATTACAGCAGCGTTATCATGTGCACCATAAACCGGAATATGAGGTGATTGTGGTCAATGATAACTCTGAAGATGATACCAAATATTATCTCCGCTCCATAGAGCCGGGTTATCCACACTACCGGCATATTGAAATCAAACAAGCCGCCAAATTCATTCCCGGGAAAAAATATCCGCTGTCGATAGGCCTGAAAGGCGCCCAGTACGATAATGTACTGCTGACGGACGCCGACTGTAAGCCGGGCAGCACCTACTGGCTGACTTTAATGAGCCAGGGGTTTGACGATGAAAAGGAAATAGTGCTGGGCTACGGCGCTTATCATAAAAAACCGGGCTTCCTGAATAAAGTGATCCGTTACGAAACCTTTTTCAGCGCCCTGCAGCACCTGTCTTTTGCCATGAGCGGCATGCCTTATATGGGCGTGGGCCGTAACCTGGCTTATAAAAGGGAGCTGTTCTTCCGGCATAAGGGATTCACCAGCCACCAGCACCTGGCCAGCGGTGATGACGATCTGTTTGTCAATTCCGCCGCCAACCGCAAAAATGTAGGAGTGGTCATCGACAAGCAGGCATTTACCTATTCAGAGCCGAAACTGAGCTGGAAAAGCTGGTTCAGGCAAAAAACAAGGCATATGTCCACCGGCAAACACTACCGCTTTGGGCATAAGTTTGTGCTGGGCCTGTTTTCCCTGACCCATTTCCTGTTTTATCCGGCCCTTATTTTCGCGTTGTTTTTCCCGCCGCCAATCTTGTGGTACGTGCTGGGCATCTTCGCCACCAAAGTGCTGGTTCAGTCTGTTATTACCTACTCCGCCATGCGCAGGCTTGATGAAAGCGATCTTTTCAAGTTCAGCTGGCTGATGGACATCTTCATGGTATTATATTATATCATCTTCACACCGGCGCTGATGTTTCGCTCGAAGAACAAATGGTAGGTCATCTACCTGAAATGATAACAGAATGGCGGAGATACTCCGCCATTCGTCGTTTTATAAGGGTCAATTCTTTACTTTTGCGCCATGGAGATTATTTTAAAGTATTTCAGCGATTTTACGCCTGCTCAGACACAACAGTTGGAAGCTCTGAAAGGATTGTATGAGGAATGGAACGAGAAGATCAATGTGATTTCCCGGAAGGACATTGATTCCCTGTATGAGCGGCATGTGCTGCATTCCCTGAGCATAGCGGCCATCGCAGATTTCCAGCCGGGCACCCAGATACTGGACCTGGGCACCGGCGGTGGTTTCCCTGGCATTCCGCTGGCCATCTTTTTCCCGGAAGTACAGTTTCACCTGGTAGATTCCATCGGTAAAAAAATCAAGGTAGTACAGGGCGTTGCGGAAGCCCTCGGCCTGAAAAACGTGACCAGCGCACATAGCCGCGTGGAAGAAATTAAAAACCGTAAATTCGATATCGTTGTATCCAGGGCAGTAGCCCCGCTGGCCGACCTCTGGCGGTGGAGCAAGCCCCTGCTGAAAAAATCAACTGTGCCCGGCAAGCAGTTTGAAAAAGGACTGATATGCCTAAAAGGCGGCGATCTGGCACAGGAAATCTCTGAAAGCGGCGTAAAACCGCGGTTAATAGATATTTATGATATTTTTCCGGAAGAAAGCTTTAAGGAGAAATACATTGTGATGGTTAAAAGCTGAGGAATAACCGCCATGAATGCCGTTTTTGTTGCCCCTGATATTTTTTTTACGAAAAATAAAATATCGTTTTTACTGTTTCGTCTTCCTTATTACGATGAAACAGTTGCTCCTCACAAACAGCATAATGGCCCAAGAGCAAAACGAACGCATACAGGCTACGGTAAAGCAGGAACGCAAGCGTTTACTGCACTTCATCCGTCAGCGTGTTAATAACGCGTCGGATGCAGAGGACATATTGCAGGACGTACTGTACCAGTTCACCGAATACCTGCGCCTCGGCAGCCAGATAGACTCCATCACGGGCTGGCTCTTTGCTGTAACGCGCAACCGTATCACCGACTGGTTCCGCAAGAAAAAAGAAACACCTTTCACCGACTTTACGCGCGAAATAGAAGGGGAAGAAGTCCTTTTTCTACCGGAAATCCTTGCTGATGAAAACTTACAGGCCGACACCCCGCTAACACGGAAGATCATATCGGAAGCTATTACACAGGCGATCGATGAATTACCTGCCGAACAAAAACAGGTCTTCCTGCAACACGAACTGGAAGGCAAATCATTTAAAGAAATGAGCGAAGAAACAGGCATCGGCGTCAATACGCTGTTGTCCAGGAAACGCTACGCAGTACTGTATCTGCGGGAACGGCTGGCAGAACTTTATCAGGAACTATTTAATAACTAAACAAATTATTCAAGATATGCGACCCATCAAAAAAATAGGATTGATTTTCTTAGGCATCATCTTTTTTGCCCTTGTCATCCTACTCACACAAGTATTATGGAACAACCTGATACCAGAGCTTTTCCATGGTCCGGTTATTTCCTACTGGCAAGCCCTCGGCCTGCTCGTACTCGGCAAACTGCTCTTTGGCTGGCATGGCCACAAAGGCGGCTGGGGCGGCGGCGGCAGATGGGGCGGATGGCGCCAACGCAAAGAATGGAAGGAAAAACTGGCCAACATGACACCCGAACAACGGGAAAAAATGAAGCAACGCTTCCGCCAGTACTGTGATCCCCGCCGGTTTGACTGGCGCGAGGAAGAATTTGACCAGCAGAAAGACCGCGGAGAAAAAGAGGACAAACAAGTATAACCCAACTAAATCTATTCCGCTATGATAGGCATCTTCAAAACCAATATCAGGAGTATGCAGGAAAAACAAGCCATGATACAAGCTATTACCTCCAGCTTTGAGGTAGCCAGCTGCCACGTGGACCTTGATGACTGCGACCGGGTACTCAGAATTGGTGACCTCCGGGTAGCTGAAAATATCATCATTGATTTTGTACAGCAACAGGGTTTTCTGTGCGAAGTACTGGAATAAATAAACTTTTACAGGGAGAAATGATCAATTTATCGAGTTTGGCACCTGAAAAGTAAATATTAGCACATTTTATATCTATCATTTTATTGGACAGGTCACAAAACCGGTGTAACTTCAGGAAGAATGCAAAGTGGCCCGGGTATCAGTTTGGAAGCGTCCGGTTTTGTGTTTTATGCACCCTCTAAATCATTTCCTATGTACCTGAACCAGCATGAGATCCATTCTCAGATAAATAGCAGCTTCGATAATTTCGTTGATTTCGTGCAAACATTGCCGGATCATCGTTTCACCGCTACGCCTTATGGCAAATGGTCTGCAGGACAACAACTCCAACATCTCATTAAATCGTCCAGGCCGGTAGCTACCGCCATGGGATATCCGAAAATACTGCTGCACTACTTCGGCACCAGCCGCCAGCCCTCACGCTCCTACCAGGAACTGGTGGAAGATTATCGTCAACTGCTGGCCAATGGCGGCAAATCCACCATCACCTACCAACCCGGTATTGTTTACGGCGCCCAACGCCCCGTACTCATAGAAGCCTTCCTTAAACAAAAGAACAGACTGCTGGAAAACCTCGGCAGATGGTCCGAAAAGGAGCTAGATAAGTATCGCCTCCCTCATCCCCTGCTTGGTAAAATCACTATGCGGGAAATGTTGTACTTCACGGCTTATCATACAGAACACCACCTTGAACAGTTGAAATTCCATGAGTTAGAACGTCATAACTGGGAAAATCAACTACAACAACTCATCTTTTAATCAGTATATACCCAACTTATTTTTACGCCTGATCAGGACCGCGCCGCTGTCCTGATTTTTTCTTGCCCGGATTTTGTAATTTGGGAGATGACCACCGATTGTCATACGCATAACCCCATGCCAGTTTAGCAGTATATACTGTACATCATTCTTTGAAAAATCTATCATGACGAAAACAGCATTAGTATTAGGAGGAGGCGGTGCCCGTTGCGCCTTCGCCATAGGAGTGGTCAGATATATCCAGCAACATCATCCGGACATTCAATTCGATATCGTTTGTGGTACCAGTACCGGCTCGCTGATCGCTTTGCTAACAGCCATCGGAGATAATGAACTGGCAGAAAAGATCTTTACCGCCAATGTCACACCGGACTTCCTGTCTACCAACCACGCTATCCAGCGACTGGCCAATAACCACCTTTCGCTGTATAACATTATTCCGTTACTGCATAAGATCAATGCCATCGTTACGGAAGACCGCTACCAGCAACTGATGGCCTCCCCGCGTGAACTATTTATTGCCACCAGAAGCCTCCAAACCGGCGGCAACATCTATTTCTCCAACCGCGAATCCAACAGTAACGGTTACACGGTAAAAAAGCTCAACGATATGTATACGCTGCGCGACGCTATGGTGGCTTCTTTTACGCAACCAGCGTTTATGCCGCCCGTAGATATTACGGAGCCTGACCAGCCCCTGCAACAACTCACAGATGGTGGCGGCCCCTTGTACGCTCCGGTAAAACTTGCCATAGACAGGGGCGCAACAGACATATACCTTGTACTGCATACGCCGGTAACACAGGAAGAATATAATATTCAGTTTAAAAACCTGGTCGATGTATTGGAACGCACCATGGACTGGGCCACTATCAATATGTCTGAAAAAGATATCGCCGTACCGATGGTATATAATCAATCGCTCCGGTACCTGGAAGCGATACAGCGCCAGTTACAGGCTGCCGGCGTATCGCCGGATACGATCAACCAGTGCTTTGACCTGCCGGAAGCAGCGCCGTTCAAAGGGAAAAAGATATTAAACCTGCATGTGATAAGGCCCGACACGCCGCTGGCTGCCGGCATGGGCGGACTGGAATTTATCAACCGCGCTATTAAAACCATGATAGCCGATGGAGAAACAAAAACCGCTGAAACATTTAAACAGCTAAAAATTCAGCCCTTATAAAAAGAGAAGACCGAAGCAATGCTTCGGTCTTCTCTTTTTATAACCTACAGTTATTTTAGGATACTGCTTTGTTATTACTTCTGTCGATATCCGCCAAACGCTGGCTGGGATCAATTTCCAGCTCTTTGATTTCAGACAATGGCAGGTCCAGTTCCACCTCATAGGTAGTGTTGGTCCAGTACCAAACGGGATCGACTATACGTTTTATCGCTGGTTGTTCATTTGGTTTCTCTCCAAACATGAGCGACATCGGAATATAGTGCATCACCTGGTTGCCCTTTTTATCGGTCACCATAAAATCTACCGGCATGGGGAACAGACCGATGCGACGCAGGCGCACAACGGTTTTGCTGCCTTTGCTGTATACGCTGTCAATACCATAATCAATATGTTTGGTGGAATTGATAAAGTATTGTTTGTACCAGTCCAGCTGAATACCGCTCTGCTTCTCCATCACACGGATAAAGTCATTAGCATTCGGATGTTTGAAACGCCATTCGTTGTAATAGCGCAACAGGCCGGCGTCGCGGTTGTCTTTACCGATCACATAGCCCAGCTGTTCCAGGAATACAGCGCCTTTTGAATAGGCGGTAAGGCTGTAGCCATAGTTGGTATTAAAGTGATCAGCGTGGGTAGAAGCCGGTTCTTCAAAAGGACTTTTTACCAGGGCGAAATAACCATTGTAAGAACCTTCATGCGGGTTTTTCTCTTTCAAAGAATCAACCGTATTATGGTAGGTAGCATCTTCACCGAAAGTGGTAAACCCTTCGTCCATCCATGGATAGAGGCTTTCATTGGTCGCCAGCATTCCCTGGTACCAGGTGTGCATCCATTCATGCAGCGCCAGATTATAGAGCGCAGAGATATTCCGGTTGCCCATTATCAACGTAGCCATCGGGTATTCCATACCGCCATCGCCGCCCTGTATAAAGGAGTACTGCTGATAAGGATAGGCCCCGTAATGTGCTTTGATATACTTGTAAGCTCCCGGGATCATTTTAGCCAGCTCCGGCCATGATTCGCGGGTGCTTTCATTTTCGATGTAGAAGAAATGCGCCGTAAAACCGTCTACTTTCTGTGTAATGTGCTTGTAGTCCGGATCTGCGGCCCATACGAAATCGTGTACGTTAGGCGCTACAAAATGCCAGGTCAGTGTATTACCAGCAGGACGGTTTACTTTGGTGCCTGGTGTTTCATAGCCATAGCCGATCTGGTTAGGATTCTGAAGATAACCGGTACCAGCCAGCACATATTTTTTATCGATGGATATTTTCACATCATAATCGCCCCATATGCCGTAGAATTCACGGGCAATGTAGGGAGTGGGGTGCCATCCTTCGTAGTCGTACTCACACATTTTAGGATACCATTGGGCCATGGAGAAGTCCACGCCTTCTGCGTTATGGCGGCCACTTCTGCGGATCTGCACAGGCACCTGTGCTTCAAACTCCATGTCGAACACGGCTTTTGAATGTGGCAGGATAGGCTTGTCCAGCGGCACTTCCAGGATAGTTTCCACTACTTTGAATGCTTGTGTTTTACCGTCTCTTTTCAGGGAGATGATTTTCTGGTAGCCGATTTCATCCGGTTTCAATTTGGAAATGCGGTCCCGTACGCGTGCATCCCAGTCCTGGCGGGGATTGCCGTTTTTGTCTTTACCGAGCACGATTTTTCCCAGGTCGCGGCTGCGCACGTCCATCATGCTTCCTGGCTGAAAAGCGTTCCAGTACAGGTGATAGAAGACTTTCTTCAGTGTGTCAGGGGAGTTGTTGAAATACTCCAGATGTTGTGTACCGGTCAGTTTGTTGGCGGGTGCGTCCATCGCCACGTCCATCGTATACTTTACCCTTTGTTGCCAGCGGTCTGACTGTGCATTTAGTTGTAACCAGCTGCCCGTCATCATGGTAAGGGCCAGACAGCTTCCTAATACCCCGTGCTTCATTCAGTTTATTTTTATTCCGGGCTAAAATAAACAATTCATGATAGCTATCCCCCGATTATTTGATTATTTGATCATTTAGATATTGGGGGATTGAATTTGGGGATTTCCTGATTTGGGGATTTCGGGGAAATGAAAAAATAAAAAAATGGGAAAATGGGATCAGTCAGCGCCCTGCACAACTACTACGATTTCGCCTTTTACCCCTTTTTCGAGGAAGTAGTCATGGACTTCCTGCAGGGTGCCACGTTTGTTTTCCTCGAACATTTTGGTGAGTTCGCGGCTAACGCAGCAGGGGCGGTCGGGACCGAGGTACTGGATCAGGTCGGCCAGTGTTTTCACCAGTCGCATAGGCGATTCGTAAAAAACGAAGGTACGTTCTTCCGTGGCCAGTTGGGTAAACAGGGTATGGCGGCCTTTTTTGAGTGGCAGGAAGCCTTCAAAAGTAAAGCGGTTCATAGGAATGCCGCTGTTGACCAGTGCAGGAACAAATGCCGTAGCGCCGGGCAGGCATTCTACGGGCACGCCAGCACGGATGCATTCGCGGACCAGCAGGAATCCGGGGTCAGAAACACCAGGCGTGCCTGCATCGGTGAGCAGGGCCATGGTTTTGCCGGATTGCAGCTGTTGCAGCAGGTGCTGCACAATTTTGTGTTCGTTATGTTGATGGTAAGGAGTTACCGGTTTGTTGATCTGGTAATGTTTGAGGAGCACGCCGGAGGTACGGGTATCCTCGGCCAGCACCAGTTCTGCCTCTTCCAGTACTTTAACAGCCCGGTAGGTAATATCGGCGAGGTTGCCGATAGGAGATGGAATGAGGTATAATTTCATGTCAATTACGAATTACGGACTACGAATTACGAATTAGGGACTACCGACTTAGCTTCGGGTAATTCGTAATTCGTAATTCGCATGTCGTAATTATTTTATTGTATCTGTACTTCGAAGTATTCCATTACCTGGTTAGCCAACAGTTTCTGGCAGGCACTTTCAGCGATCTGATGTGCTTCTTCCTTGCTGGCGGCTTCAATTTGCAGGGTAATGTGTTTGCCAATCCGTACATCTTGTACCTGGCCCATGCCAAGGTTTTTGAGACCACTCATCACCGCTTTACCTTGCGGGTCCAATAATTCTTTCAGTGGCATCACATTGATATGTGCAGTAAAAGTCATTGTGCTAAAATTTGGCGCAAACCTACTAAAAAAATTTACGAATTACGAATTACGTATTACGAATGGAGGGTCCGCTCAATGAAAGATTACTTAGTAAACGCTTTACCAGCAAGCCCTGCATTCGTAATTTGTAATTCGTAATTCTATACAGGCGTTACTTTCGGTGGCACCGCCAGCGAGAGCAACACATAACAAATGAATATAAACGGAACCGTGGCGTAGTTCAGGAAGGGGATGCTGACAAGTACCAGCACCACCAGCAACAGCCTTGTCCAGTTGGCTTTCAGGGATTTCTCCTTTATTTTCAGGCTTAACATAGGAATCTCCGCCACCATCAGGTAGCTGAGCGCTACGATGATACCATACAGTACCCAGATATTCTGAAACCAGTGAGCCAGATTATAGGGATTGTACAGCACGATCATCGGGAAAGAGGCTACCAGCAGGCCTACAGCCGGTGTAGGCACGCCTATGAAGTTTTCAGACTGACGGGTATCGAGATTGAACTTGGCCAGGCGGTATGCCGCAAAACACGGTACCAGCAAGGCCGGTGCAAGGTTGACCATGGATACTTCAAAAGCATCGGGCATCTGGTAATAGGCGCTTCGCAGCAGCCGGTATAACATCATGCCGGGCACTACCCCAAAAGTCACCACATCTGCCAGCGAATCCAGTTCTTTGCCCATGGGCGACTGTACCTTCAGCAAACGGGCCACCAGACCATCAAAGAAATCGAAGACTGCCGCCAATACCACCAACGCAGAAGCCCAATATACCGGCTCCGGGTTGGTCACCGTATAATCATTGCCGTTAAATTCCACCCGGAACTCCGGTGCATGCAGCACACAAATAATGGCCAGTGCACCGCAAAAAAGGTTGCATAGGGTAATAATGTTAGGAAGTTGTCGCATTCAAATGGCTTTAAAATACAATTACGAATTACAAATTAAGAGATACGAATTTAGAAGTATTTCCCGCATGGAGTATCTTCTGAACCGGTAATTCTTAATTTGTAATTCGTAATTGCCTGCTTTTTTTTATTTCATCAGTGCTTCGATCTCCTCAGCAGTGATAGGAATATTTTTGAAAAGGTCCACATTGCCGCTGGCAGTAAGCCATATGTTGTTTTCAATGCGGATGCCCATTTTCTCTTCTTCGATGTAGATACCCGGTTCAACGGTCATCACCGCGCCTTCCGGAATAGGATTGTGCATAGACGGGCCCAGATCATGCACGTCTACCCCCAGGTGGTGGGAGATGCCATGATACAGGTATTTGCGGTAAGCCGGAGATTCGGGGTCCTGGTTTTTGATATCTGCTTCTGTGAGCAGGCCCAGTTTTACAAACTCCTTACCAGCTTCCTCTCCTACCATTTCGTGGTATTTAGCGATGGTGATACCCGGGCGGAGAATGCTTTTAGCGTAGTTATGCAGATGCAGACAGGCATTGTACACCTGACGCTGACGGTCCGTGAATTTGCCATTTACCGGTACCGTACGGGTAAGGTCGGCATTGTAGCCGCCGTATTCCGCGCCGAAGTCCATGAGGATCAGTTCACCGTCTTTACATTCCTGGTTGTTGGACACGTAGTGCAGGGTGCGGGCACGGTCGCCAGAAGCGATGATAGAGCCGTAAGCTTCGCCAGCGGAGCGGTTGCGCAGGAATTCATGTACAATTTCAGCATGAATTTCGTGTTCCCATACACCGGGCTTGATAAATTTCAGTATGCGGCGGAATGCTTTTTCCGTAATGTCTACTGCTTCCTGCATCACTTTTACTTCTTCCGCTGTTTTCACCGCACGCAGTTCCTTGAAGATAACAGCCGCCCGCAGGTAGTTGTGCAGCGGGTAACGGAGCTTCATTTCCTGGGCGTAGCGGTAATCCCTTACCGGCACCAGGCTGGCTTTGCGATTATTTTCGTTGGAATTCAGATAGATGTTGGAAGCATCGTTGATCCACTGCTGCAGCAAGGCATCGAGGCTGTCGAGCCAAACTACCGTAGCGATACCGGAGATAGCAAAAGCTTCTTCTTTGCGCAGGCGGTGGCCGTCCCATTTTTCCTTCAGTTCATTAGGACGCACCAGTACCAGCACTTCGCGGTATTTCGGATCGGGGTTGTCCGGGAACAACACCACCATGGTATCCTCCTGATCAATACCGGTAAGCCAGTACAGATCAGAATTTTGTTTAAACTTATGCAACGCATCACCGTTGGTCGGCAATTCATCATTGGAGTTGATAATAGCTATTGACTGTGGCTGCATTTTGGCCACAAAACGCGCGCGGTTTTTCACAAACAGCTGCGAGTCCAAGGGCAGATTCTTCATATCGTCTGTATTTCAAATGAGGCTCCAAACCTAGGCCAAAATTTTGTGATTTCATGAATCCGCTGTGTGATAAATTTAAATTCATGTAAACTGGTTAAAAAGCGGAGAGAGCCGGTTAAATACTGATACTCCCTTGCAAATACTTAATGTTATATTCACACATCCAGCGTTTGAAATACTGCAAGGAAATGCAGCCAAATTAAAAATCTATCAACAATAACCCCAAGTACCACGTACTTTATCTAAATTTTAGTGGTGTAACACCGGTAAAATTTGACGATATCAAAAAATGCCTAGCTTTGCTGTTACACCAAAACAATCTTGCTTTTTATGCAAATGAGTAGCGTAAGGAACCCTGTTGCTGACTTACGGGAACTGGGCATAGAGAATGTGTCGAATGTATATTACCAACTGTCTCCAGAAAAACTGGTTGAACAGACATTAGCCAGAAAACAAGGAGTACTGGCCGACACAGGAGCGCTGGCCGTCAACACTGGCCAATTTACCGGCAGATCACCCAAAGACAAATTTATTGTAAAAGACGAACTGACAGCAGACACTGTTAACTGGAACGACTTTAACATCCCCGTTTCCGCAGACGTGTTTGACCGCCTGTACCAAAAAATCACGGCCTATTTTACCGGCAAAGACGTATGGGTACGTGACTGCTATGCCTGCGCAGACCAGGATTACCGGGTTAACATCAAGGTAGTGACTGAACTGCCCTGGTCCAGCCTGTTTGCCTACAATATGTTCCTGCGGCCCACAGAAGAAGAACTGGATTACATGCACACCGACTGGACAGTTATCCAGGCGCCGGGTTTCCTGGCAGATCCTGCCATCGACGGCACCCGTCAGGGTAACTTCAGCATGGTGAGCTTCTCCCGTAAAACCATCATCATCGGTGGCAGCGCTTATACCGGCGAAATCAAAAAGGGTATCTTCACGATCCTCAATTACGTGCTGCCGCATGACAAGCAGGTATTGAGCATGCACTGCTCCGCCAACCAGGGAGACGAAGGCGATACCGCCATTTTCTTCGGTTTGAGCGGTACCGGTAAAACCACCCTCAGTGCAGACCCTTCCCGTAAGCTGATCGGTGACGACGAACATGGCTGGACATCCACTGGCGTGTTTAATTTTGAAGGTGGTTGTTATGCCAAGTGCATCGACCTCACCGAAGAAAAAGAGCCACAGATATTCCGGGCCGTACGCCCAGGTGCCCTGCTGGAGAACATTCATTTCTTCCCTGGCACCAGTACTGTTAACTACACTGATTGTACCATTACGGAAAACACACGGGTATCTTACCCACTGTCTTATATCGACAATGCCCTGGAACCTTCCATCGGAGGTATTCCTAAAAACATCTTCTTCCTGACCTGCGATGCATACGGCGTATTACCGCCTGTTTCCCGGCTGACGCCTGGTCAGGCAATGTACCAGTTCATTTCCGGCTATACCGCTAAAGTAGCTGGCACAGAAGCAGGTATCACAGAGCCTAAATCTACCTTCAGCGCCTGCTTTGGTGCACCTTTCATTCCGTTGCACCCGGCGCAGTACGCCCAGATGCTCGGTGAGAAAATGCGCCGTCACCAGGTGAACGTATGGCTGATCAATACCGGCTGGACCGGCGGTGCTTATGGCATCGGCAGCCGTATCAAGCTGTCTTATACCCGTGCGATGATCTCTGCCGCCCTGAAAGGCGAGCTGGACAACGCTACCTTCCACCCTCATCCGGTATTCGGCGTGGCCATGCCTGATAACTGCCCTGGTGTTCCGGCTGAAATCCTGGACCCGCGCAATACCTGGAATGATAAAGCAGCTTATGACGAAAAAGCGAAAGACCTGGCCGCCCAGTTCATCCGCAATTTTGAAAAATATGCTGCCGTTGCAGACGCAGAAATCCTCGCTGCTGCACCAAAAATCTGATGCTCCCTTATGTGATCAAAAATCTTCCCCTGCTACCCACGGGTGGCAGGGAGATTTATATGCAAGTTTTGCCTTATAATTTCCACTATCGCGCATTCTGACGGGCGCAATGCCCGGGCAAAACAAGTGGCTATCCCTCACCGCTTGTTTTGCCGGATGCCTGCGAAATATTCGTTCAACCTGTACTTCCGTTTTCTTTTAACCTGTATTTCCCAAACCCCTTCCTTCCCCGTTTGTTGTTAATGGAGAATTCAATCTTCGTAATTCCTCATTTTCATTACCTTTGCACATGCAAATTTTAGACGGTAAACTCGTTTCTGAGGCTATTAAAGCCCAATTAGCCGCTCAGGTGGCTGAATTAAAGGCTGCTGGTAAAAAAGTACCGCATCTCGCAGCTATACTGGTTGGCAACAATCCCGCCAGCGAAACTTACGTAGCATCCAAGGTAAAATCATGTGCAGAATGTGGCTACAACTCCACCCTGCTCCGTTTCGACGAACAGATCTCCGAAAAACACCTGCTTGACCAGATCATTTTGCTCAATGAAAACGCAGATGTGGACGGTATCCTGGTGCAGCTGCCTTTACCCAAACACATCAACGAAGAACTGGTGATCAACACCATCGATCCCAGCAAAGACGTAGACGGCTTCCACCCCATGAACGTGGGTAAAATGGTTAGCGGTTTACCAGCCTTTATACCTGCTACTCCTTATGGCATCATGCTGATGCTGGAACATTATAATATTCCTACTGCCGGCAAACACGCTGTGGTAATAGGCCGCAGCCATATCGTCGGCACACCCATCAGCATCCTGCTGAGCCGTAACACCAACCCGGGCAACTGCACCGTTACCCTTACTCACTCCCGCACACAAAACCTGGCAGAAATATGCCGTCAGGCCGATATCATCATCGCTGCCATCGGTAAACCGGACTTTGTGACTGCCGACATGGTGAAAGAAGGCGCTGTCATAGTGGACGTAGGGATCAACCGGGTGGCTGACGCCTCCAAAAAGAGCGGTTTCCGCCTCAAAGGAGACGTTAAATTTGATGAAGTAGCGCCTAAATGCAGCTTCATTACGCCAGTACCGGGCGGGGTAGGTCCGATGACCATCGCAGCACTGCTGAAAAATACCTATCACGCCAACATCGGCCTGAAAGGAAGTATGAACTAAAAGTTGCGGTAAAACCCGAACTTTGTGCCGTAAATCATGTCAGTAATAACAACAAATATCAAGACCAGCACCCTGCCGGTGATGGAGAGCTTCTACACCCTCCAGGGAGAAGGCTACTATCAGGGCAAGGCAGCCTATTTTATCAGGCTGGGCGGTTGTGACGTAGGTTGCCATTGGTGCGACGTAAAAGAGAGCTGGGATGCCTTAAAACACCCACAACGCGAGATCACAGACATCGTGGAAGAGGCTGCTGCCCACCCGGGCCGCCTCGCCGTTATCACAGGTGGCGAACCACTGATGCACAACCTGGACGCCCTCACCAAAGCCCTGCATAAAAAAGGGTTCCGTACCCATATGGAAACATCCGGCTCCTCACCGCTCAGCGGTAACTGGGACTGGATTACCCTGTCACCCAAAAAATTCAAGGCGCCGCTGCCAGAAGTTTGTAAAGTGGCCAGTGAACTGAAAGTGGTCATCTTCAACAAATCCGACTTCGCCTGGGCAGAAAAATATGCCGCGCTGGTCAGCAAGCAATGTAAGCTGTACCTCGCGCCGGAATGGGACCGTAGCGCAGAAATGACGCCGCTGATCATTGACTACATCAAAGACCATCCCGAATGGGGCCTGTCTTTACAGGTACATAAATACATCAACGTACCCTAAACAGGACAAGGATAAAATAAAAACGAAGAAGCCACTGCAATGAAAGCAGTGGCTTCTTCGTTTAATCTTCTATCTTCGTCACACAACCCAGATACACTTATGAAACGTACGCTGTTATTATCCGCCTGTTTGTGGTGCTGTTGCCTGCAGATACAAGCCCAGACAGTCACTTACGAAACAGCCCCTAAGAAAGCCAAAGCCTTTTTTGATGAGGCAGTAGATGCTGTCCGCATGTACAAAAGCAAAGAAGCCATCGACCTGCTGCAAAACGCTATCAAAGTGGCGCCCGGCTTTACCGATGCCTATGGCCAGATGGGCCTCTGCTACATGGACCTGAAAAACTACCCTGCCGCCAAAGAAAGTTTCATCAAACTTAAACAACTGGACAGCAGCGGGCTAAAACCCGTTACGGTAGCTTACTCCCGCTCACTCGCCGGCACCGGTGACTTCCAGGGGGCTTTAAATGTCATCAGTCAATATCTTGCCACCAGCAAAATATTGAATAAAAACGCTGAAAGACTCAGAGACAATTATGAGTTTGCTGTCAGCCAACATCAACAGGTGCCTTTCCATCCTGAAAACCTGGGAGATCATATCAACAGTAAAGACCCGGAATACTTTCCGTCACTCACCATCGACGCGCAGACACTTATTTATACACGCCGCGTAAATGGCCGTAATGAAGACTTCTTCATCTCCCGCCGCGATAGCAGCGGCTGGCAGCCTGCGCAAAATATGGGCGAACCGGTAAACACCTCCTTCAATGAAGGCGCCCAAAACATCTCGCAGGACGGTACGTTACTCGTATTTACCGGCTGCGAATTCCCTGAAGGCAAAGGCAGCTGCGACATCTACTATTCAGAGAAAACGCTCAACGGCTGGACACCTCCACAGAACATCGGAGCACCGATCAATACACGGGACTGGGAATCGCAGCCCTGCCTGTCTGCTGATAAACAAACGCTTTATTTTGCCCGTGAAACAACCGATGCCGGCGCGGACATCTTTATGAGCCACCGGCAGGAAAACGGCCGCTGGAGCGTTCCGGAGAGGCTCGGCCCTAATATCAACACCCGTGGCAGAGAAACGACTCCTTTCATCCACGCTGATGGACAAACGCTGTACTTCGCTTCCAACGGGCATCCCGGCTATGGTGGCCTGGATATTTTCTACTCCCGCCGCCAGCCCGATGGCAGCTGGGGCCCTGCCACCAACCTGGGCTATCCTATCAATACCATCGATGAAGATGCATCGCTGGTGGTAGAAGCCAATGGCAAAACCGCCTATTTTGCCTCTGACCGTTCCGACACGCGCGGCGCACTGGATATCTACCGCTTCGAACTTTATCCCGAAGCCCGCCCCCTGCAAACCCTCTACGTAAAAGGCTATGTATACGACACCACCACCCATAAAAGGCTTACCGCCAATATTGACGTGATAGACCTGCAGGGAGGTTACCCGATCGCCGCTGTTAAAACAAACGATAACGGCGACTTCCTGGCGCCGTTGCCGGTAGGAAAGGACTATGCTTTCCATGTGAATAAGAAAGGGTATTTGTTCTATTCCGATAACTTCTCCCTGAAAGATCATCACCCAGGCGTACCATTTGAGAAAAACATTCCGTTACAGCCACTGGCCGTCAACGCCAGCATTATCCTGCATAATATCTTCTTCCAGAGCAACCAGTACAGCCTTGAACCAGCGTCGGTCACAGAACTGGATAAGCTCGTGAGACTGATGCAGGACAACCCGGCGATTAAAATCGAAATTGCCGGTCATACCGACAATGTAGGTTCCGATAAAGACAACCTGGTACTGTCTACCAATCGTGCTAAGGCAGTCGTGAAATACCTGACAGACAAAGGTATCACCGTGAACCGGCTTACCTCCAAAGGATACGGGGAAACGCAGCCGATTGCCACGAATGATACAGAGGAAGGGCGCGCCACCAACCGGAGAACGGTATTCCGCATCGTAAGCGTAGAATAGATTTAGGGATTTTTTGATTTACGATTTTTTGATTTCACAGATTAATAAAAGACGAAGACCGAAGCGAGTTAATGATTCGCTTCGGTCTTCACCTTTTCGTCCGCTGTTTTGATTCACGAAATCAAAAAATCGTAAATCAAAAAATCCCTAAATATTTAATAATTCCGCAGTTGTGCTTTCATCGCACTGTCTTTCTGTTGTGGCGTGAGTTTATATTGATAATTGTACAGCGCCCCTTCCCAATCGCCATACATGGGGTTAGGCAGCACGATATACCGGTTACCGAAGCTGGCAGCGGATTGCAGGGCGGTAGCATTTCTTTCCGCAGCAGGTTTTTTATCGAAAGTGGCCGCAAAGTCGCTGAGGTTATCACCGAAGAGCAGTACTATTTCATATTGCTGCAACACTTGCTGGCGGCGAGGTTCTTTACCGGAGCCGGCTGTTTTCAGCAGCAGGTGCTGATCATCTGCATCAGGAAACCCGTAGCGTTGCAGGTTTTTCAGCGTAGCTGCTCTTTCCGCTTCTATCCTGTTGGTGATGTAAAACACTTTCACACCTTTGGAGGCAGCGTATTTAAAGAAAGCAGGAGCGCCGGGTACCGTATCAGCTATTGCTTTGGCAGTCCATTCCACCCAGCTTTTCTCATCATAACTTTTGCCGTTAAGCGCCTGATGTACCGAATAGGGGCTGTTATCGAGCACGGTTTCATCGATGTCTGTAACTACCGCCAGTGGCAGATGATGGGGTTGTGCCAGGTACTGATCGAGCCGTAAGGCCGCCAGCTGATAGGCTTGCAGGCAGAGGGCTTTGTATTCGCCGGACTGTTGTTGCCATAAGGCAGCCCATGCGGGGCCGTAAGGCGTGAGTTGCGTAGCCGGGGCGGCGGGTGTTTGCACGGCTACCGGCGTTGTTGTCTTACAGGCCAGCATTCCCAGCAGCAGTGCACCTGTCCATAACCTTTTCATCATAAAAATTACTGTTGTTGACTGCAAAAATAAATGGTTCCGGCAACATGTGCGCTGACAGGAAAATCGTAATTTAAAAGGAAATTGTTTGTTATGCCCCAGGAGTTGCTATACCAGATAGCCTTAACCCGTATTCCTTTAATTGGCGATGTGATTGTCCGTAAACTGCTGGAAACGTTTGGCAGTGCCAGTGATATTTTCCGTGCGCGGCGGCGCGAACTGGAATGCATCGAAACAGTAGGCAGTATCAGGGCCAATGCCATCCGCAGTTTCCGTGATTTCAGCGAAGCAGAGAAAGAAATACTTTTTATGGAGCGATATAGTATCCGGGCTTTGTTCTGTACAGACCCGGAATATCCCCAACGGCTGCATCACTGTTACGACAGTCCCGTTCTATTGTATTTTAAAGGCGCTGCTTCGCTGAATACAGCCCGTATGGTGAGTGTAGTAGGCACCAGAAGGCCATCGGCCTATGGCAGGCGTATTTGCCGGCAGCTCACGGAAGAGCTGGCTGCCGCGCAGGTGACGGTTGTCAGCGGACTGGCTTATGGTATTGATATACTGGCCCACGAAACCGCTTTGCAGGCGGGCACGCCCACCATTGGCGTGCTGGCGCATGGACTGGACCGTATTTATCCTGCGGCCCATAAGGGCACGGCCGTGGCGATGATGACGCAGGGCGGGCTGTTGACTGATTTTATGAGTGGTCATCTGCCCGACAGGCAGAACTTCCCTAAGCGCAACCGTATCGTGGCCGGCATCTGTGATGCCACTATTGTGATAGAGAGCGGCCTGCAGGGTGGATCGCTGATCACGGCAGATCTGGCAAGCGGTTACCACCGGGATGTGTTCTGTATCCCGGGACGGGCAGATGATCCACAGGCAGCAGGCTGCAATCATCTTATAAAAAATAATAAAGCCATGTTAATCACCGGGGCGGCAGATGTATTACAGATGATGGGATGGGAAGAGCAGTCGAAACCGCCGGTGGTGCAGCGGGAATTGTTTTTACAATTATCAGACAATGAACAAAAACTGATGTTATTATTCCGGGAGAAGTCGCCACGGCACGTAGAGGAGTTGTACCTGTTGACCGGCCTCACCGGTAGCCAGGTGGCGGAGGCGTTGTTCAAACTTGAAATGCAAAGTGTGCTCAAAAGCTTACCGGGACAGCGTTACGAGCTCATTGCATAAGTATCCGGCAAGTGTTAATAACGTAATATTAACAGTCAATCGGAGTGCCGTTGGAGGTGAATATTTTATTTATTGGCAAAATAGAGCTACATTTGCGTGCAATTATTTTTTAACTGATTAATAGTTGCATCATGCCTGCGGGAAAATCTAAACCCAAATTTGTAGCTGACGGCCTTACTTTTGACGACGTGCTCCTCGTGCCGGCCTACAGCGAAGTTCTGCCTAAAGAAGTAAACATCTCTACGCAACTCACCAAGAACCTACGTCTGAACATTCCGATGGTATCAGCGGCTATGGACACTGTGACAGAAGCCAATCTGGCTATCGCACTGGCGAGAGAAGGGGGTATAGGTATTCTCCACAAAAACATGAGCATAGAAAGACAAGCGGAGATGGTAAGAAGGGTAAAACGTAGCGAAAGCGGTCTGATTATGGACCCCGTTACCCTGAAAGCCGATGCCACTATTGGCCAGGCGCTGAAACTCATGAAGGAAAACGGCATTGGTGGTATTCCCATTATCGATGACAATAACAAACTGGTTGGTATTCTGACCAACAGGGACCTGCGTTTCGAAAGAAACAAAAAGCGCCTTGTTGCAGAAGTGATGACCAGTGAGAAACTCATCACAGCACCAGAAGGCACCGATCTGAAAAAGGCGGAAAAAATCCTTCAGCAATATAAAATTGAAAAACTGCCGGTTGTTAACAAACAAGGTAAACTGGTTGGCCTGATCACTTATCGCGACATTCTGCAGCTGACCAGCTATCCCAATGCCGTAAAAGATGAATTTGGCCGTCTGCTGGTAGGTGCTGCACTGGGTATTACCCCCGATGTACTGGACCGCGCTCAGGCCCTCATCAACGTAGGTGTTGACGTCGTTTGTCTGGACAGCTCCCATGGTCACTCTATCGCTGTGATCAACACACTCAAAAAATTAAAGAAAGCTTTCCCTAAACTGCAGGTGATTGCCGGTAACGTTGCTACCGCAGAAGGTGCGCTGGCACTGGCACAGGCAGGCGCTGACGCAGTGAAGGTAGGTGTGGGACCCGGTTCTATCTGTACCACCCGTATCGTAACCGGCGCTGGTTTTCCTCAGCTGTCCGCTATCCTGGAAGCATCTGAAGCATTGAAAAAGCTGGGTATCCCGGTAATTGCCGATGGCGGTATCCGTTATACCGGTGACATGGTAAAAGCACTCACCGCCGGTGCATCTTGTATCATGGCTGGTTCTATCTTCGCCGGTGTGGAAGAAAGCCCCGGAGAAACGATCATCTACGAAGGCCGTAAATTCAAATCCTACCGTGGTATGGGTTCTATCGAAGCCATGCAGGAAGGTAGCAAAGACCGTTACTTCCAGGATGAAGACGATATCAAGAAACTGGTTCCGGAAGGCATCGTTGGCCGTGTACCTTACAAAGGCTACCTGTCTGAAGTAATCCAGCAATTCGTTGGCGGTCTGCGTGCAGGTATGGGCCTCACTGGTTCCAAAGATGTGAAAACCCTGCAAGGTGCACAGTTCGTGAAAATCACTGCTGCTACCGTAAAAGAAAACCACCCGCACGATGTGGTGATCACCAAGGAAGCTCCGAACTACAGCCGATAATTCATTATCGTATATAAACGAAAAAGACCGAAGCAAATCGCTTCGGTCTTTTTCGTTTATGCGATAACGTTATTTCGCGTCCCACCATACACGGTCAGCGGTAGTCACCTTCTGGTCTGGCTGCGGGTTAGCCAGGATCTCATTGGAAGGATAAGGCCATCTTCTCGGGATGTAGTTCACGAATGGATTTTCCGGCAGCGACAACTGCGGATAACCAGTACGTCTCCAGTCGTTGAAAGTTTCGATGGAGAGGAAGCCCGCCACATATTTTTCATAGATGATCTGCTGTATAGCATTGGCAGCTGTGAGCGCAGGGCGGCTGTTGATATAAGTCTGTGCATCTGCTGCACCTACTTTCAGCATATCCATATGCGCTTTGATAGCTGCCTGGTATACCGGTGTGGCAGCAGCGGCGCCTGATTTGAGGAAAGTGGCTTCCGCCTTGATGAACATCGCTTCAGTGTAAGTAGCGAGGTACAGCGGCGCATCTGCGGATGCATAGAAGCTGTTCACCTGTGACAGCACAGTGGGATCAGGAACGGTAGTCGCACCAGGGGTACGGCCGGTATAACCGCCGTCCGCATCTGTGGTAGCGATGATCGGCAGACGAGGGTCATTATTGCTTTTCAGGAAATCGATGAAGGTTTTGTTCATCACAACACCGCCGGCGCCTGGTTCTGTGTTCTTAAACCAGGGGCTTTCTGCCTGTGCAGCACCGGTGTAAGTCACCATAGCGTTGTCACTGTTATCAGCAAAAGCATTGGCCAGCGCTGCGAGGGCGAGGTCTGCCTGTGCAGCAGCGGTATGGCCCGGCGCTTTGGTCAGGCGCAGATAAAAACGTGCTTTCAGCATGTAAGCCAGTTTTTTCCATTTGGCCATATTACCCTGATAGATATAGTCATCTCCACCGGGAGCAATAGCGCTTTTCGGCTGGCTGGCATAATAGATGGCGCTGTCAAGCGTAGATTGCAACACCTGGTAGATCGATTCCTGGCTGTCATATTTCGGGCGGGAAATAGCCGGCAGCTTCATCGCATCGGTATAAGGCACATTGCCCCATATGTCTGTGGCAATAGCCAGGTTGAAGGCAAACAGCGTTTTACCGATCGCCATGTATTCGTTATGACCGGCAGCTCTGGCCTGGTCCATCATCAACCGGAGGTTGTTGAGAATGTTGGGATAAATGTAGAAGGTCCAGGTATTGTCCACATCTACCGGAAAAATACGGTAGGTTTCCTGACCAGGTGATGGCTGGTTTTGGGACAACTGCTGCATCCAATAAGCGCCGTTTACGCCATTGAAACCGCCTACTACCTGTGTGGACACTGTCACTTCCACTGGTGGAAGGATCAGTTTTTCTGATACTTCCATCGGGTTATTAGGGTCCTTGTTGACATCCAGGAACTTTTTACAGCCGCTACCCAACAGCACGGTGCTTAAAAATATGGTGGCTATATGTAATCTTCTCATGATTGTTATGCTTTTAAATACTACTAAAAGGTTGCTTTTAAACCGATGATCACGGTACGGTTGGAAGGTGCCATGAAGTTGGCAAAACCTTGTCCGTTGCCGCTTCCGTTGAGGCTCACTTCAGGATCTGAACCGGTATAGTTTTTATGCAGGATAAAGTTGGTACCGGTAACATTCACTGCCAGTGATTTAAAAGGTGTTCCTTTCAGCATATGGCCAAAGTTGTAACCCAGTGATACCTGTCTTAATTTCAGGAAAGAACCATCTTCGATGGAGCTTTCATCCGCAGCGGAATAGATATTGGCATAATAAGCCTGTGTTAAAGGAACGGACAGTGTATTCTGTTTTTGGGTGCTTTCAATCAGACCAGGGAATACAACATTGGTACCGCGGTTTTCGGTAACCTTAGGCGTTCCGTAGAACAGCAGGTAGTGGTTGTCCAGGTTGAGGATGTCGCCACCATGTTTGTGATCAAGCACAAAGGAGAAAGTAAACGCTTTCCAGGTGAGGGTGCTGGTAAGACCGCCCAGCCATTTCGGTGTTACGTGGCCGATAGCAGCGATATCGTCAGCTACCTGTGGGTAACCATCATCGCTCAGCAGCATCTGGCCGGCATCATTACGCTTGAAGTGTGTACCCATGATCACGCCATAAGCCTGGTCGGCAAAGGCATAGATACCAGGAGTAGTGAAACCTGCGAGGAAAATGCTGTTGAGACCGGGTGCCAGTCTGGTAACCTTGTTATCAATTTTGGTATAGTTAACACCGATTTCCCATGTCAGGTTTTTAGTTTTCACCGGTGTCACATTCAGTACTACTTCCACACCTTTGTTACGCATATCGCCGGAGTTCATGCTGGCAGAAGGATAACCGGTAGCACCGGAAATCGGGGTGCTGGTAGTCAACAGGTCAGCGCTTTTTCTGTCGAAGTAGCTTACTTCCAGTCCGGCTCTGTTATGGAAGAATTTGGTTTCGAGACCTACTTCAAATTCTTTTACGCTTTCGTTTTTAAGCGGATAAGCATAAGTGGTGCTTTGCAGGTAACCGTTCTGTCCCTGGAACGGGAAGTTGATGTTGCCTACGGAAGCTTTTATGTAAGGAGTGGTTAAGTAGTAAGGGCCTACGTTGTCGTTACCTACGGCAGAATAGGACACTCTCAGTTTACCGAAGTTCATAATTTTGTTGTTAGACATCCCCAGTGCTTCGGTGAAGATAAAGCCACCGCTCACAGATCCATAAGGATAGAACTGTTTGTTCTGAGACAGTACTGATGAACCGTCATAACGACCAGTCAGTGCCAGGGTCAGCATCTTTCTCCATTCTACGTTTGCCTGTGCGTAGAAGCCCACTTTTCTGCTTTTATACAGGTTGTAGGTAGAGCTTACATTGCTGGTATTGGCAACAGTATACAGGCCAGGAACAGACAGTGCTACACCTTCCACATAGTTGTTGTTGTTATAGTTGGAGAGGATGTTATTACCTATGATCACATCTGTGGTCCAGTCCGTACCGAAGGTCTTATGTGCCTGAACAATCAGGTCATGGTTGAACTGTTGGTATTGGATATCGCGTTTGTATAATCTGCCGTCAACAGATTTGGAACCGATGATACCAACATTTTCATGATAGTCGGTATTGTTAACATACATATCGGCGCCGAATCTTTCGGTGATGGTCAACCAGGGGAGTGGAGAGTAAGACAGGTTGATCACCGGGATGATACGGTTTACTTTATCAGTCAAACCGGTATTATCCACGAGCCAGTAAGGGTTGTTACGGGCAGCGCGGTAAACCTGTTGGGAACCGTCAGCTTTAGTGGTAGGGAACGGATTCCAGGAGATCGGTGCAGCATAAACAGTCCACAGCGGATTCGCCAGGCCGTTACCTTCCAGGAGACGGTCGTTATCAGAGTGAATGTAGTTGAACTGGGTAGTGAGGCGCAGGTTTTTAGCCAGCTCTATACCGTATTTGGCAAACAGTGCATGCCTTGAATAATCGGTGTTAGGCATGGTACCATCTGTTTTCACGAAAGAGTAGGACACCAGGTAGTTGGACTTATCAGAGAAACCGCTTACAGACACGTTGTTATCTGTAGTATGACCGGTACGGAAGAAGTCCTTGATGTTATCTCTTTTTTGAACAGGCACGCCGCCTACTTTCAGGGTATCGATGAGTGGACCCCAGGAAGCAGAGCCGAGTTGACCCGCATTACCATTTACATATTTACCACCGGAGCCCTGTGCGTATTTGTCCTGGAAGCTGGGCAGGATGGGATTCTCGAAAGAATAGCTGGAGCTTACGGAAACCGTAGGTTTGCCGGCGCCAGCGCCCATGCCGTTTTTGGTGGTGATGATGATAGCGCCTTTAGCCGCTGCGGAGCCATAGAGGGCAGTAGCCGCAGAGCCTTTCAGCACGTTGATGCTTTCGATGATGTTAGGATCGATATCAGCAGCACGGTTAGAAGTACCGCCGCCGCTGAGGGCTCCGTCCGGGTTACCAGCTTCGCCGTTATCCATGGGGATACCGTCGATTACCACGAGGGCCTGGTTTTCACCGGTGAGGGAGCTGTTACCGCGGATCACGATCCTGGCGGAGCTGCCGGGCATGCCGCTGGAGTTGGTGATTTGAACACCAGCCACTTTACCGGACAATGCATTCACCAGGTTGTTTTGTTTAGCTTCCACGATGGAGGCGCCTTTTACTTCCTGTGTAGCGTAGGTGAGAGTACGTTTGTCGCGTTTGATGCCCAGTGCCGTTACCACTAATTCATTGAGTGCCTGGTTGCTGCCTTTCAGGGTAACGACGAGCGGGTTGCCGCTGGCGTCTGTTGCCACTGTCTGGTTGGCATATCCCACAAATGAGAAAATGAGGGATGCTCCCGCAGGTGCTTCCAGTTTGAAGTTTCCGTCCGGTCCGGAAATGGTGCCTTTAGAGGTGCCTTTAATGAGTACGTTTACACCAGGCAAGGGAGAACCGTCCTTTGAGTCGGTTACTTTACCGGTAATGGTCCGTGTTTGCGCGTATGCCTGCAGCATACAGATGGTCACGAACAACCAAAGGAATAACCCTTTCTTCATGAGCAATTTAGATTTTGAAAGATGATTTCTGATACCTGATAGCAATGGCATAGCCATCTCTTAGTTCGTATAGCCATTATAGTTATACGCACTAAAAGGTTTTAGTAGACAATAAAATCCTGATCCGGGACGTAGTGCCAGTTGTGTGACAGTGATGATCCGGGAAATGGTGACTAGTTAAGCGCTTGGCTTAAGTGTTCAGATAATTGGTCGCTGTTTTAGATTTAGATGTTGTTTTTTTGATTTAGATGATGCAAAAACCTTTTAAGCACAATATGTGTTGCCTTGTCCGGGAGGACCGGGCCCATATCATCGCTTCACGAGTAAGGTAACGTAACCTGGCTGGATAATACTGACGCCCAGCCCACGTCTTCCTTTAATTAATTTCTAACAAGTTCCTATGCTTCGGTTGACGGCTGCGTCCAGCAGCCCAGCATTTTCATCGTTCCTTTCTACGGCTCTCCAGTTGACTTTATAACGCGTTGTGGACAGTTACATACTTTTTATGCGATCAGTCCGATATGTATCATCGAATGGTCTAAATTATGAAAAAATTGTTAAACTTTTCAAGAGCAGACATATATGATTTTTCATAATTCATATTCTCTACTTATCAAGAGATTTCCTGTTTTTTTATCATGTGACTATAATAAATGTCCGTTTTAATATTGAATTAAATCATTAAAATCTACTTAAAATAGCGCGGGTGCTTTCCTTATCTTCGCCCCTGTTTGATTTATATCCAATCATGAAATTATCCGTTTTCCTCTGCAGCATTTTCAGCGGCCTGTTATTATGGCTGGCCTGGCCCACTATGTCCCTGACCCCACTGGTTTTCATCGGTTTCACACCATTATTGTACCTGACAGAAAAAGTACAGCACAGGGGGAAATATTTTGGATGGATATTTTTCTCTTTTTTGATATGGAATGTGGCGACTACCTGGTGGGTAGGCAACACCACTGTACCCGCCAGCGGTGTATTCGCCAACAGCTTTAACGCGCTGCTGATGAGCATTCCCTGGCTGGCTTACAAGAACAGCCGCCGGCGCCTCCCGGAAACAGTGTCTTATTTTGCCCTGATCGTATATTGGCTCACGTTTGAACTGATACATCAGACATGGGAACTGAGCTGGCCCTGGCTCGTGCTGGGCAACGCATTCGCCATGAGGCCGGGATGGATACAATGGTACCAGTTCACCGGCGCCAGCGGCGGCACCCTCTGGGTACTGCTGGCCAACATCACGCTTTACCAGGTGTGGAAACGGGCACGGATATACGACCTCAGCTGGGGCCAACTGCTCCGCCAGGAAATATGGAAACCGGCAGCTGTCATCCTGCTGCCCCTGCTCTGCTCCACATTCATCCACCCCACGCCGGACGATCCGGCGCGGAAAATCAGTGTGGTCGTGGTGCAGCCCAACATCGATCCCTATGATGAAAAGTTTACGCCCAGCTCTGTGATGCAGCAACTGGAAAAGTTCATCCGTCTTTCAGAATCCAAAGCAGACAGCACTACCCGATATATTGTATGGCCGGAAACAGCCCTGTTTCCCCAGGGCGCCTGGGAGCACCAGTTGAACTACCAACCGGAGGTACAGGCCATCCGCCGCATGCTGTTGCGGTATCCTAAAGCCAAAGTGATCACCGGCGCTGTTACCATGAAACAGTACAGTGGGACGGAGGAAGTACCCGCCACCGCCCGCCGGATGGAAGACGGCACTGCATGGGAGCCGTTCAATACTGCCCTGCAAATTGACACCTCACAAAACATCCAGGTTTACCATAAATATGAACTGGTGCCCGGCGTAGAGCTGATTCCCTATGTACGGTACCTCTCCTTCATGCAAACGCTGGCCCTCGATTTTGGCGGCATTACCGGTGGCTATGGCCGTACGCCTGGCGCTACCCTGCTGACCAACCCAGCAGACAGCATCAATATATTTCCCACCATTTGTTACGAGTCTGTTTTCAGCGACTACGTGGCAGACGGTACGAAATCCGGTGCCGACCTGCTGATGGTCATCACCAACGACGGCTGGTGGGGCCGCACCGAAGGGCACCGGCAACATCTGCAGTATGCCCGTATACGTGCGATCGAAACCCGCAAATGGGTAGTGAGAAGCGCCAATACCGGCATCTCTGCCGTGATAGACCCTGCGGGCAACCTGTATCAACCGCAACCCTACTGGGAGGAAGCCGTTTTTAAGGCAGCTGTAACTCCCAGGCGGGAACAAACGTTCTACGTCAGAAATGGCGATCTTCTGTCCAAAGGAGCAGTAATATTTTGTATCTTGTTGCTGGTACATGCTTTTATTTCACGATTTATTCCCGGCTTAAGACATGCGGAAAACAACGGATAACGGAAACAGCCAATACGATGATCAGGGCACCGGCCCGGTGGTAGTACTCATTCACGGTTTTGCAGAAAATGCCGGTCTGTGGGACATCCAGCAGGCTTATCTCAAAGACCGCTTCCGCGTTATCACCCCGGACCTTCCGGGTGCAGGAAACGTCCCTTTGACAACACCACTGACCATCGAGTCCATGGCAGATTACGTGTATACCATCCTGTTAGCCGAAAATGTGGATAAAGCAACGATCATCGGTCATTCTATGGGCGGCTATGTAGCCCTCGCGCTCACTGAAAAATACCCGCAGCTGGTGCAGGGACTGGGACTATTCCACTCTACAGCCACCGCGGACACCGAGGAGAAAAAAGAAGCCCGCCGGAAATCCATCCGGATGATACAACAATATGGCGCTGAAACTTTTGTCAGACAAACCCTGCCAAACATGTTCAGTCCCGTATTCAAAACTGCGCAGCCTGACCGTACAGACGCCTATGTACAAATGGGCATGCAGTGCACCGACGCAGCTATGATAGCCTATTATGAAGCTATGATGCAGCGCCCGGACCGCACCGGCATACTCAAAAACACAACGATACCTGTGCTGTTCATCATCGGAAAAGATGATGCAGCCATACCGACAGACATCATATTGCCGCAGATAACCCTCCCCAGGGTAAGCAGCATTCATATTTTCGATGAAGTGGGACATATGGGAATGTGGGAAATATATGAAACTGCCAACCTGATCCTGCAGCAGTTTGTGGAGTTCTGTCAACTTTGACAAGACTTTTATCACCACAACCAAAATCGCCCTGCTTTGAAGAAAATAACTCTTCTCCTGATATGCTTTGTATGCACTCTCCCCGTGTATGCCAGCCATATTATCGGCGGCCAGATTTTCTACAAATTACTACGGTCCGAAAGCGGAATGAACACCTACCAGGTAACACTGAAGCTATACCGCATCTGTGAAACCGGGGAGCGGATTGCAGAAATGCCCAGAAGCGTTATCCTGGCTTCTTTCGATAAAAAAAATAACGGCTACGTTGCCCAATACCCGATTGACCGCACCAACTTCGAAGTTAAAACCGCCACCCAGATAGATCCTTGTATTGTCAACCCGCCCAGAATCTGCTTCCAGGTAGGTACCTATGAGACAACTATCACCCTGCCCAGTAACGAAGACGGATACACGATAGCCTTTCAGAGCTGTTGCCGCGATCCCTTTATGATGAATATCGTGGCTGAACCCATTCAGGGATCTAACGACCGCGGCACCGGCGCCACCTATTTTGCAGAAATCCCGGGCACCAAAACCGGCGCTGTGGACCCGGTGAGCAACACGGTGAAAAACTCCAGCCCGGCTTTTAACAAAGAAGAAGCGATCCTGGTGTGCGCCGACAAAAAGTTTGAATACGATTTTTCTGCATCCGACATCGACGGTGACCAGCTGGAATATGAATTCTGTGACGCCTACAAGGGCGGTGACCTGACACCACAAAACGGAATCCCTCCCATGGCAAAGAATCCTCCCTATGATTTTGTGCAGTACATTTCTCCTTTCAGTGGAGGGTCTCCCCTCGGACCTAAGGTTGTTATTAACCGCAAAACCGGCATCATCTCCGGTACCGCACCCGCCGCCGGAAAATATGTGGTGACTGTCTGTGTGAATGAATACCGTAACGGAAAAAAAATAGGTACCCTCCGCAAAGATTTTCATATCACTGTGACCACCTGTATCAAGCAGGTGACTGCCGCCATGCCGGAAAAATATGCCGACTGCAGCAGCCTTACGATCACCTTCATCAACAACAGTACCTTAGGCAAACCCTACACCTGGGACTTCGGCGACGGTACGCCCCTGCTGACGGTCACCTCCCCCGATCCCCTTCCCCATACCTACGCCAAAGAAGGAACTTATTCCGTAAAGCTATGGGTGGACAAAGACAGTAACTGCGGCGACAGCGCCATGGCTACCGTATACGCCTATCCGAAATTCGATCCTGATTTCAGGGTGGCCGGACTGTGTACCGAAAAACCTTCTGTATTTACACCGGATGTAACGCGGGTAGACCGCGGCATAGTGTCCTACTACAAATGGGATTTCGGCACCGGCAATGCCGATGATACGACCAATACTCCCGCTCCCCGCTTCCAGTATAAACAACCAGGCACCTATAATGTGCAACTGTTTGTACGCTCTACTGTGGGCTGTGAAAAAAACATCCTCCATCCGTTTACCGTATATGACCGTCCGCCCTTCAGCGCTACTGCAGACACCCTGCTGTGCTACAGGGACAGCCTCCATATGTGGGCCGCCTCCGATATGCCGGGCACCTACCAATGGACACCGGACAACTATAAAATATTGAATCCCAATACGCCCAATCCGATCGTGTTTCCCAGGATAGACACAGCCTACACCGTTAAGTTCACCGACCAACAGGGATGCACCAACGAAAAAAGGATCGCGATTGATGTAAGGGACTCACTACTGATTCAGACAGTACCAGGCGACAGTACCGTTTGCACCGGCGATGAAGTCCATCTCTCCGTAGAAACAGACGGCGCCTATGCCTATCAGTGGACCAACCTGGGCAACAACCAGGTGGTCAGTAACCTGATCGATGCATTTGTTACACCGGCCCCTCCCCGGCAGACTTACAGCGTCCTGGCCAGTCTCGGAAAATGTTATACAGCCGATACCGTTAGCCTGAAGGTAGTAGACCCGCCCAAGGCAGTTGCCTACCCGGACACAACGATCTGTTTCGGCATGCCTGTTCTCCTGCGGGCCGAAGGTGGCTCCTCCTACAGATGGACCCCTTCCTTTTATGTGAAAGATCCCACCCTTCCTAATACCTTTGCCTACCCTGTAGACACCACCCGTTTTACGGTAACTGTCACGGATACACTGGGATGCCCTAAAAAAGTGACTGCCAGTGTACTGGTACAGGTCGTACCCCAGGTACATGCCTTTGCAGGCAACGACACCATCGTTATGCTCAATGTGCCGTTCCAGCTGCTGGCCACTGGTGGTTTGCGGTATACCTGGACGCCGGTCACCGGTTTGAACAATCCTAACATCCCCAATCCGGTGACGCTGATCAACCGTGATGTTACCTATACCGTTACAGCCTACAGCAAAGAAGGTTGCTCCGGCACTGACGATATCTTCATTCGTTTCATTGCAGGTCCGGAAATCTATATCCCTAACGCCTTTTCGCCCAATGGAGATGGGCTGAACGATGTATTCCGGCCGATACCGGTGGGCATGGTACAAATGGACTTCTTCCGCGTGTTTGACCGCTGGGGAAAACTGATGTACGACAACACCGCTTACATGAAGGGATGGGATGGCAGGGTAAATGGCCAGCCTGCACCTATCGGCACCTATGTATGGGTGGTACAAGGCAAGGACGTCAACAATAAAACCGTACTCCGGAAAGGCACCGTCACCCTTGTCAGATAAATCTGCTGACAGGTAAGTCATTAGGTATTCCGATATTTAATTGCATGTAATCAACTCACCTCAAACCCTCTGTGGTACCGGGAAATAAACCCCTATCCGATTGAACCGGGTCTGCTTTTTTTTTGTTAAATTCAGATAGTAGTAACCCCCAAACATGAAGAGCACCCTGTTATTGGTACTTGGCTGCTGTTTGTTTCATCTCCACACAGCCGCCTACCACATCATTGGTGGCGAAATTTATTACAAGACGATAGGTATGAATGGAGATAATTCCCGCTACCATTATCTCATCACCCTTAAACTATACCGTGACGCAGACTTTACCTGCGGCGACCGGCAGGGTTGTATTGACCGGTTCGAAAATCCGGTGGCGGCCAATGTATACACCGCCAGCGGCACCCGGGTGCTGTCTTCCGTATACCTCTATATCAGCAAGGTAGTCCCCCTGATAGATACCCTCAAAAATCCCTGTCTCGCTCCGCAGGCACAGCATCTTGAAGTAGCCTTTTATACTGCCACTATAGACCTGGCGCCTATACCCGGAGGATACTATGTAGCATCACAACGTTGCTGCCGGGGTGAAAAGCTGACCAACATATATGATTCCGAGCATGAAGGCTCTACCTACTATACCATCATACCCGGCACAGAATCCAGGCCCTACAACAACAGCGCTTATTTCAACAAAGACTCCGCCATTGTGATTTGTAATAAGATGCCGTTCAAAATAAACTATGCTGCTTTTGATGAAGATGGCGACAGTCTGACCTATCATCTTTGCAGCGCGTTGACAGATGGCACAGTCAACAATGAAACCAATTCCACCACCCCTCCGCCCTACAATTCCACGGTACGGTATATCCCACCGTATTCCGGCTCCAACCCGATGGGCGGTAATCCGGCCATCTCGATCGATAATCAGGGCATGATCACCTGCACGCCCGACAGGGCAGGTAAATTCGTGGTCACGGTATGTGTGAACGAGTTTGACAGGGTGACTAAAAGACTATTGGGCACCCATAGCAAAGATATCCTGCTCACTGTGTTTGACTGTACCACCAAGATTGTGGCCGGTTTCCCATCGGTACTCAACAACTGTACGGAATCACCTGAACTACAGGTAGCGTTCCCCAATTACAGTATAGCGGGTTATACATCTTCCTATTACTGGACCTTCGGGGATGGTACTGATACTACTACAGCAGACAAAACCATTTTCTTTCACCAGTATCCGGATACCGGTGTTTATAAAGTAAAACTGGTAGTCAACCCTCACCTTTCCTGTAGTGACAGTATTACCGGAATCGTGCGCAATTATCCCGGGTTACAGGCAGGCTTTACCAGCAGCGGGGTTTGCAAAGGAGACCCTATCAGCTTCACCGACACTTCCTCTTATCGCTGGGGCAACATTATCAGCCGCACGTGGGAATTCGGCGTAGCAGACAGTGTGCTGGTCATGGGCAACACGCGTGACATAGCGCACCGGTTCGATAAAGGCAACCTCTACACCGTTTCCCTCACGTTGCATACCGATAAACAATGCGATAAAACGGTTACCCAAAGCATACGCATATACGAAGTATTTCCTTTTGCCGGCAATGATACCATTTTGGCCAAAGGGCAGACCATGGTCATGCAGGGCAGCGGCGGCAATATTTATTCCTGGCAGCCTTCCGATGGCCTGAGCGATCCCGGTATTGCACACCCGTTGCTGAACTATAACAAAGACATCACTTATGTACTGCGGGTGTCCAATCAGCAGGGCTGTACCGGATATGATACCATCAGCGTAAAATATTATACCGGCCCGGAGATGTACATCCCCAACGCCTTCACCCCCAATGGCGACGGTATCAACGACCGCTTCCGCTTTATTCCCGTGGGCATTGTCAATTATAAATTCTTCCGGATATTTAACCGCTGGGGACAGGAAATCTATTCGTCTACCGACTTCAGAAGCGGATGGGACGGTACCTACAAAGGAATGCCCGCCCCGGTGGACACCTACCTCTGGATATTACAAGGCACTGATTTTAATGGCCGGGAAATATTTAAAAAGGGCACTGTCACGCTCATCCGTTGACCACCGGAAAAAGTATCGTTTTTAGGCAATATCACGCTAATTTTACAGTATTGTTTCAACAGGCATTCACCCATGGTGATCGCCATTAATCAGTTATTATGGGAATCGTTCTTATCACAGGTGCTACCGCTGGTTTTGGCCAGGCATGCGCAGAAACATTTGCCTCAAAAGGATATGATGTGATCATCACCGGCCGGCGCAAAGAAAGGCTCGACGCTTTACAGATACAGTTATCACAGGAATATGGCGCCAATGTACTGGCGTTGAATTTCGATGTACGTGATGAAAAGGCCGTACAGGAAACGCTGCATGGTATTCCTGAAGAATGGAAAGCGGTGGACATACTGGTCAACAATGCCGGACTGGCTGCCGGTCTCAGTACCATCGATGAAGGAGACCTGGATGACTGGAACGCGATGATAGACACTAATATAAAAGGTTTGCTGTACGTGTCACGTGTGGTGATTCCATGGATGCGCGCCCGTACTCACGGCCACATCATCAATATCGGTTCTACCGCCGCTAAAAATGTATACGCCAAAGGCAATGTGTATTGCGCCTCCAAAGCTGCCGTAGACGCTATCACACAGGGCATGCGGATAGACCTGCTGCCTTACCGGATCAAAGTGACGGCCGTCCACCCGGGTGCTGCGGAAACAGAGTTTTCCATTGTTCGTTTCAAAGGTGATGAAAACAAGGCCAAAGAATTCTATAAAGGCTTTATTCCGTTGAGCGCCAAAGATGTGGCTGATGTAGTGTATTACTGCACGTCCCTGCCTCCGCATGTGTGTATCAATGACCTGGTACTAACACCGTTGCAACAGGCTAACGCCTATTATATTGATAAAAATTAACACGTTTATGTGAGTACATAGTTAAGTCCGTTTTTCTATATTTGAAATCATTTATATATTTTTTACATACCCTATGTGTAAAAAATTTATACCAATGCCATCATCATCAGACTAAATCCGAGACGATAAGACTATCCTCTTACTGAAAACCATATCCCTATGCTTACGTTCTTAACTATGTACGTATTGCGCCTGTATTATCCTAGATGGAAAGAACAGTGGCGCCTTTATTTCGGAAAGACCCGTAGAGGCTCTTATGGCCGCTGGGCATCCCGCAAAGACTGGAGTGAGGGTTATAGCTGGAGCTATAGCTGAGTAAGAAATTATCAAATGAAACAGGGCCGGACAAATGTCTGGCCCTGTTTCATTTGGGTATTTTGGTATTTTGATATTTAGATGGATACTCTCTCATATACGACTTCGCCCTTACGGGTATAAGCCACCAGTACGGTTTTGCTGTCTACCGCACCAGCCACCGGATAGGTGGCATACACACTGTCCGCTGTCAATGTGCGACTGGTAATGGTTTGCCCTTCGGGCGATTTTATCGCTATCCCTACCCTGCTACGGAAATCACCCTGCCACTTCACCGGCTCGTCCCAAACAATCACCACCCGGTCGTCCGGAATGGTCACTATCTGCGGGTGTTTGGCCATTGGCGCTTTGCTGAGTGATTCCTTCTGCGTATAGGTTTTACCGTTATCTTTCGATGCAGCATAAAAAACGCCCTGCCCACTGCCCATGGTAAACCAGGCAAAATGCAGCCCGTTTTTATTGGCGGTGAGGGCAGGCCCTGTATGCGGGCATCCGTTCACCACCCAGTTGTCCGCGCTGATACGTACCGGCTCACTGAAAGACCGGCCACCGTCTACAGACACCTGGTGCACCATATCCCGGATAGAATCGTTGATAATATCCCGGTAGGCCACATGGATATCGCCATTGCCGGCTACATACAAACGGGTACGGCAACACTGGCACACCGTATTCGCGATAGGCTTCGCTGCCTGGAAACCGTTCTTCCCTTTGGTTACCGCCCAGTACAGGGTGGAGCCCTCCGCTTTGGTATCCTTACGGTTGTCCAGCCAGATAGCGGCAGCCTCTCCGTCCGGCAACAAGGCCATGTCAAAATAACGCTGATCATAACCAGCCGTATCTGTCACCAGTGGCACCGGCGCTCCCCAGGTACGGCCACTGTCAACCGATGCCGCATACATCACTTTACCGGCGTACTTATTCCGCGGATCATGCTGTTCTACGCCAAACAACGCGATGATACCGCCATCAGGCTGAAACAACAGCTTCGGCAGGTTTTCCGCATGCGGATATACACCGGCCGTGGATGTTATCTTCACCGGTGATGAAAACGTATATCCATTATCGTTAGAAACGGCATAACACATCACACCTGTATCGGCCGTACTGTCTTTTTCCACCCAGCTGATCACGGTACGCCCTTTTGCATCTTTGGTAATGTATGGACAGGATGCATCTTTACCTGCCTGCGACAATACCACCGCACCCACCGGCGCTGTCTCTTTTGGCCGGCACGAAGCCAGTCCCATCATCACTATGGCTATATATAGTATGCTTCTTTTCACGAACTGTTTTTTTATTTCTTACCAACAAATGTGTAAGCCACGCCAACATTGAATGTTTGCCTTGGCCCTATACGATAACTCTTCCCATAGGCAGATTTCTCCGCCGTAGTAGCATATAACTGGTCACCAACATTCATACAATTCAACCAGCATTCAAATCCTTTCCACTGGTATCCGGTACGGATGTTAAACAAATCGTACCCATTGTACCACGCTGTATTGGCGGCATCCATATAATACCCGCTGATATGCTGCCATTCACCACCAATACGGAAACCTTTTAAGAAAACAGGTTTCCAGGTGATCTCGGTGTTGGTGATCCATTTAGGCGCGCCATTCATGTCATTATGATCGTATGTTTTTCCATTCTCCGTATAGGCATCGAAAATATGCCGCGCATAGGTACCGCTGGTACGTAAGAACAAAGACTTCACCGGCGTATATCGCGCATTCCACTCTATGCCCCGGTGTGTGGTGGCGCCGGCGTTCTGGTTGGCGTAGGAGCCATCCGCATCGCGTACACTGATAATTTCATTCGTACCTTTCATCTGGTAGATACTTACATCCACATAACCTTTCTGATGAGCGAAAGCAAACCACCCACCTGCCTCATAGTTATCATAGGTAGCTGATTTCAGGACCGGCACCTTCACCCCTCTGTATAGTTCTGAAATATTGGGCGGTGCAAAACCTCTGCTATAGTTCGCATACAAACCACGATTGTGTTGCAGATTATAAGTCAGCCCCAACTTGGGAGTGAGCGCATTAAAATTATTTCTTTCGCTGGGAGCCCCGGTGAATGCAGATGGTGGCAGGTAGTTATTAAAATCATAATCCATCCTGTCATAACGCAACGCGGCCACTACCCGCATGTTTTCCACAGGTGCAAAGGCGAACTGGGTGTACACGGCGGTATTCAGCAATCCCACCCGGTAATTGGTCAGCAGGGAGTCTGAAGCCTGATAACCCGTATAGTAACCAGCGGCATTTTTGGTAATATCAATGTAATTAGCATGATAGGTAGCGGGACTGTAGTCCGCGCTGACACCGGCTATCAGAGACGCCTGTTTCCAGTTGAAATCTTTTTTATGCTGTGCTATCACGCCATAGCTGTAGAAAGCATCACTGTTGATTTCTCCTCTTGCCTTGAGGGTATTTCGGATATCTTTTATCGCATAAAAAGGATTTTGCCCGATGGTGCTATGCCGGAAGAAGGCGGTAACACTGGTATGATTGCTGGTATTCCATTCATGTTCCAGCGTGCTGCGGATACGCAATGCTTTTACTTCACGGTAGCTGAATGTCTGGAAATTCGTATAGTCTTTGACGTAGAAATGGGCGCTGTCAAGGCCGCCGGTCTGATCTGTTTTATAATTGACCAGCGTGGCAGTGGTGGTCCATTTATTGTGTTCGTTCAACTGTACGTCTGTACGGGCGGTTACGGCGAGTTTATGAAAATCGCTGTGGTCCATATAGCCGTTCCGCTGATCGGCGTAATAACCACCTACATAAAAACCTGCTTTGCCTTTGGTATCGGACACGCTGAAATCTGTTCGTTTATACCCCCAGTTGCTGGCTTCCAGCTGAACTTTAGCAGTAGGTACCAGTGTAGGCGCTGCCGTGATAAAATTCACCGCGCCGCCTACCGCTTCGCTACCATACAGGGAAGAAGCAGGACCGCGGATCACTTCAATATTGCGCAGGGCCGCCATATTCACTTCTATCAGGGCGTTGTGGTTAAAATCGCCCACGGTGCGGATGGGAATGCCGTCTTCGAGATATAGAAAAAGGCTTTTATAACCAATAGGCTGCCGGATGGCCATGGTATGTTGTTCATTTCCCAGGTCTACCATATATACGCCGCTTACTTTATTGAGCACTTTATCGAGCGTAGTGGCTTTGGTTTCCTGTAGTGTTTGCGGGGAAATGGTGCTGATGGCTATGGGCGCTTCTGTTCGCCGTTGTTTTTCCCTGGAAGAGGAAACGATCACCTCATTCAGGTTGGTAGAACTGGCTTCCAGGTAGATGACCGGCATTTGAGCTGCCGCTGACGCGGCTATTTTCCGGGTGATGTACCCCACATAAGATATCTTCAGAGAATCAGGGCCCGCTGTTACAGGCAATGTGTATCGTCCCTGTGCATTACTCGTGCAGCCTTTTCCGGCTGCTATCAGGTTCACACTTACGCCAGGCAAGGCTTCCCGTGTCCTTGCATCTGCTACGCGTCCGGCCAGCTCCTGGGCATGGCCTGCCCGCATCGCCAAACAGGCAATGAGCAGTAAATAAATTTGTTTCATTATGTCGTCAGTTGGATGTATGCCCTTGCAGGCGCACACCTTGGTTTGTCAGGAATATAATCATGTATATAGACGGATCGGCGGCTAAAAAGCCTGCTGATATCTTGACCCGGGGCTTTAGCCCTGGGAAGGATGGAACATGCCTGTAGACAGCCCAGTATAGGTATCCAGCTGTTAGGTTATCTAACTAAAAAAGGCATTCCGAACAAATATCAGCTCAGGGATTGCGGCGGATGGAAAATAGTGTGGATGGGGGTTTCAACGAAAGGATCGGCGTAGAATACGATGTGCGCCACAGGTGCTGCAGACGGCGCTGTGAGCCGCTCAGGCAGGGCATTGACAAACATCACTTCGTAACGTTCTTTGTTACTGTTGCTGTTTTTGTCCTGACTGGCATCGCGATCCAGTTTCTTTTTCAAATAACATTTACCGTTACAATGCATTTCGGGCTTATTGCGGTTTTCGCAAAGCACCTGTGCAATAAAGGATTGTTGCGCCCTGAACTGCAGCACAATGAGGCTTTTGCTGAAAGTCTGCAGCAAGAGGCCCAAAGAAATGCATATGATGAGGAAATATTTCACGACACAAACTTATAAAAGAAATGTTAAAGAGATCATGATTTTTATCAGGGCGATTGTTAAGCATCATCAGTCTTTTTGTTAAGTATCGCCCGAAGGGCAAAAAAAATCCCCGGGACTAAACCCCGGGGATATACTATAATAGCCGTATCTGTTAATTAACTATTGCGATAATACGAACCGGAAGGTAATACCCCCCCTGGTATTCGTAATCGGATAGGCGGTGGAAATAACAGGGATCGTTTGTCTGCGGTCATAGAAGAAACGCAGGTTCAGGCGGTTATTCACCACATAATCGATAGACGGGGCAATGCCTACCACCTTCTGACCGCTGGTAGGAATCACCAGGTCGGCATCCAGACGGTTATTGGCTGTCTTATCATCCCGGAAGCTCAGGTCCAGCCGGAAGTTAAGATCGTTCTGAAGACGCTTGCCACCATTTTTACCCACTGCAAAAGGCAGTTGTAATCCTCTTATACGATACCCAGCGCCGATCACTATTTCGCTGGAACGCAATTCGGTCAACTGGTAATCGATGAGGCTGAGGCTGAGTGAACGGCTCTTCCGGAATTCCACCCGCGCATTGAGGCTGTTGGTGAAAGTAAGGTCCACGCCCAGCAATGGAGAGAACTGCTCTGTCAGCGTCAGGTTAGGTACCAGGAAATACGGATAGTAGTTGCCGGATATTGTATCCCTGAACGCCGGGTAACCTGCCAATCTCGGGTCTTCATAATACATGGAGGTATTATAGGAGTTCATCGACAGCGTGCCGATATACCCGTGTGTCAGCGTAAAGTTGGTCAGGAAGCTGCGGAAAGGTTCCAGCTTAGACAGACCATTATACGTAATACGCCAGTTAGGCCTTGGTACATAGTTTCTGAACGGATTGCTCTTCACGGTATTACCCGGTCCTTCCAGCAACCCTATCTTGTCCGGTGACTTACCGGTATATGCCGCGAGGAACGCAGGAATCAGCACGTCCTGTGCATACCTGGTATAACCGTAAGCGTAAGCAGGATCTTTAGGATCACCAGACGGAACACCCGGATCTTTGTTGTACGGGTTGGCCGCACCCAGTCGCTTGGAAATAATATTCCGGTAAGCTTCAAAGTTGCGGAACGTTTCTGACACACCATTTGCTGTATTGATTTTACCAAACATCGTTTGAATAGCGATGTAGGAAATCTCAAAACCACCGGCGTCATACGGGCTCAGGTGCTGGAAGCCCTGATCAACGCCGTTAGTGTCCACCAGGTTTTTATACAGCTCTGTATGTGTTTTGGTAAACGACTTGGTCATGCTCAGATCAATACGCAGGTCGTTGAACGGCTCCAATTGCGCCTGTAAATCCCAGCGTTGGGTATACTGTTGCTGGAACTGTATGTTCAACGACGGATCACGTGTGATCAGTCCTTTCTTCGCAAAATCATCCAGCCATTTTTTATCAGGCTGTTTACCCAGTACAAAACCGATACCCGGCGCCATCGACTGCCAGTTCATGCCCAGCACTTTGGTGCTGTCCAGGTAACCAGGCAAACGCGTACCAGCGTTCTCGTTATAATTGAAACCAACTCTTTTCAGTGCCATCAGCGCTTTCAGTACACCCTTCACCCACGGATTAATTTCGTCGGAGGACGACTGGTTATTGTTCTGCTGATCTTTCTGTTGATTGTTGTTTTTGTTCTGTTGATTGTTATTGTTGGAAACAGGCTTGCGTGCATTGACCTGCCGGAGGAATTTGGACTTATTGTACAGTTCCACAAACTTAAACTCAGCAGTCATCGTTTTCTGCATGCTATTCTCGATGGCGTTACCCAGGTAAAGCGCCAGTCGGGAAGCGCCTGTCCAGCGGTATTCCGTACTGTAACCGATGGCCACGTTGGTCCAGCTAAGGGCCGGGAACTTGGCAGTAGGCAGCGTATACGTGAAGTTAGCATTATGCATATAGTTCACGGAACGGCCACCTTTGAAGAAGTTACGCCATATGGTGTCTTTCTTCGCCCCGGTATTGATTCTGCCTGCAGGTTCATCTACACGGGAATTGCTCACCGCATTGAATTCTATATTGAGGCTGCGGGTCAGGTCCCATTTCAGGGTATAATAACGGTCAAAAGTGAAGTACTTATCATACGTCTCGGGCAACTGGTATTTCACATCACCGCCTACGTTGCGGATACGGGAAGCCCCGAACTGACGGATAATGTCTGCACGGAAACTGATGATAGACGGCACATAGTTAACATTGAAGTCCCGTATGAGGTCCAGCCAGTGCGTTTTAGTCTTGATCAGCTTCTTAAACGGCTCCAGGTATCTCGGCTGACCAGCGAAATTGTACCCGATACCACCACGGTGTTTGGTCAGCAGGTCACTCTGAATAAGCGGGTTATGGCGATTGATCTGCGAGAACGAGTAACTGACATCAAAGTTCTCAATATCCCACAGGTGACGCTTGCCTTGTCGCATATTGAGTTTCCGGACGTTGGTAAAGTTCAGGCTGGTGATAGAGGTGAAGTCCTGCGCATTCTTACGGATGGAGTCCCGCTCCCATCTGGACCTCGCCAGCGAGAGTTTATCTTTCAGCTTAATATCAAGGTCATAAGGGTCATACTCAGGATTGCTGACCGATTGTGAATAACCGGCATATACCGGGATAGACATGCCTGCTCTCTTCGGCAGCAGTTTACCCAGATCGAGGTTGGCCGCGGCATCGTATTGCAGGAAGTTATCACGGAAACGTTCATTCACCCGCTGGTCGATATTACCGAAACCGGCCGTATGCATATTTCCGGACAGCGAGAGCGTACCCAGATCGGCCAGTTGCAGGTCCAGTCTTCCGAGAGCGGCGTAGCCACCTTTTTCATCGAAATCAGAAAGGCGCAGTTCATCGAACCATACCTCAGCACAACGTGGCATACCATCATCTTTCGGATTCAGGACACCGATCATCATGGTGCGGGCATCACCCAGGCTTGGGTTACCTACTACCGACATGAAGTTGCCGAATTCGTCGGCCACCGGTGTCATCGGATAAGCCAGCAGCGGAGAACAGGAATCACACATGTTCCTTTTCTGTTTCAGTTGGCTCAGGCGCTCCATGATGAGCTGCATATTATTGCCATCCGGCCATATTTCAATAGGAGCCTTCGAATTCCAGGCAGTTACTTTCAGCGGAATACGGTATTCGTAGTAGTTGCTTACAAAGTCGCTACCAATACGGATCACCGCCTGTACCTGTCCATCTTTCAATGCGGTGGCGGAACCTACGGCTTCTGCGTGCATGTACATTTCCATTTTCTTGTACTGACGCAGGTCCATGTTGAGTGTTTTATACAGCGAACGGATTTCACCGTCCTGAAGATTACATACCTGAACAGACAAAGACTGTTCATTCAGCTGCAGCGTGGTGTTGTTGGTGCTGATGGTATTCTGTCTTACCACTCCCGGAGGCAGCACATACGGAATAGGGCTGCGGGAAGAGTTCTCTTCAATATTTACAGAGGAAGAGTTAAAAGTAGTGGTCTGGTCTAACGGCACAGGGTCGCCAGGTCTCAGCTCATACATATAACGGCGCCACTGGCTGCGTACCAGTTCCAGTTTGGCGAAACGCACCACCACAGGATCAGCGAAATCAGTGAGGAACATACGCATGAAGCGGATGGACTTAAAGTCGGGGATATTGCCCACTTTTGAGTTGAACTGGTTCAGCGGCACTTTAAACTGGTACCATGTTTCTGTGGTTTTCTGGCCGTTAGGCAGGTCTACCGGTGCATCAATTTTATCCACAATGTAGTTGGTACCTACGGTCATACCTGGTTTAAGGTCTACACGGTACTGGAAGTATTCTTCCGTTTCATTCATGGTATTGTCCCTGTTCAGGTCTTCCGATTCAGGGATATTGGTAGCTGCGGTAGAGAAAGTGGATTTCGGATCAGAAACCGGTGAGTTGCCTTCCGGATTGCTATAATTTTTATAGCGCTCGAGGATGCCGGCACGGGCAGCGTCGTAATCGGCGTTGCGGTAGTGCTTATAGTCATCGTTGGCCGGGTCTCTCTGGGCCTGTTGGTATACGGGAGAGCCGCCGAAGTTCATGGCCATCGTGTCCATATAACTTCTGTAGAAAGCTGCTTCATCAGAAGATTTCAGACCGTCATATCCCACGTCCTGGTAGGAGCGGATATTGGGATCATTATCGAAGGCCTGTGTGATCTGTTGCTGGAACTTAGGCTGGCGGCCCCATTTGGAGGAGTCGATTTTATTCGGGTCCTGCCGGGGGTCGGGCATACCGTTTTCAAAGAATTTTTTCGAGTCTTTGAGGATGTCTTCTGATACGTTACCCAGGTTGAAGAAGAGGGAACCTCCGCTGCTACCGGGTGTTTTAATGAAGGGGTCCTGAATCCAGAACTCGATATATTCGATATTGGCCGTTTCAAAGTCGCTGTTGTCGATGGCGCGCATGATACCGCCCCATCTTGCTTTCGGACGTGCCAGTTTACCATCGCGGTCCATGGATGTTGGACTACTGGTGAAGTTGTACGGGCCTCTTTCTGTCGGATAGTAGGCCAGGTCAAGGGTACTGAGCTGGCTTTGGCCGAAGTCGGTAGACCTGTTACGGAACACTTCTTTCTGGTAAACGAGCCTTACGCGGGGGTCTGACTGGTCATCCAGGGAGATGCCTGCCGGCAGGTTCGGGGATTTGGGCAACTGGAGGGTAGGCTCCAAGATATACCAGGCCAGTTTAGCCCTGTTTTTACCATATTCAAATACGTTGCTCAACTCCGCTTCGGGGAATAATACAGTACCCGCCGCGTTGGTAGCGCCTTTCGGCGTGGAAGCCAGCGCCCAGCTGGTAGCCGGGAACTTCAGGTCATATCCGCTTTTCACCCCTTCAAAGTCGTCGATATAAGCGGTACCCTGTTTGCTGCCGGGCTGATTGATCAGTTTACTGTGACCGGGGAAGAGGCGGGCCACCTCACCGGTGAACAGGATATTGGAAGGTGCAGTAGTGCTGTAGTTAGGCAGTTTATCGAGGAAACGGGTCAGGCCTTTCCATTCAGAAGCATAGTTCACATCAAGACCTACCATCGTGTTTTTGATAGGGTCTTCGCCGTAGTTCACTTTCTGGTAGTAGGGCCGTTCAGTCATGCGAACGACGGTACCGCCGATGCTTAGTTTATCATTAACGAGGTAATCGAAGCGGGTACCGAAGTAGTTTCGCACCTGTTGTCCGAACAGGGCGTTGTTTTCAAACTGTACATTGATCGGTACGCCGGAGTTGAGCACCCCACCGTTGATGATTTTGAGCCTGCCGAGGTTATAATCAATGATGTAGTCCACGTTTTCCCGCAGCAGCTGGCCTCCGGCCGTAACGGTCACGGAGCCGGGCGGAATAGTGATACCGCCACCCAGGTTGATTTCCGATGAGTTGGCCGATTTATAGGAGCCTCGGATCACGTAGCGGTTCAGTTGCGGGAACTGTTGTGCTACCACTTTAATGGAGTCGTACAGTACGCGGTACAGGTATTGTTTTTCGAGGGTAGCGTCGCCGCCGAATGCTTTCTTCAGACCGTCGGCAAATGGTTCCAGCATGGGGAACATGATCTTACCGGTCAGGGAATTGATCGTATATCCTTCCACGTAATCGAACACACCGTCCGGTTGCGGGTCCAGCTGGTTATTGAGGCGGTCCAGGTTTAGCACCGTGATGATCGGTGCGCCGGCATAATCGCCTTTGCCATCCGGGAGATAACGTTTGTCGCTCGGGGGCCTTCCATCTGCACCGGGGTCTTTATAGAAGACATCCATTTTAAAGTCCTGCTTGTTCACCTGGAAGGCGCCGGTAGCATAGACGTTTTTCATCATCAGCTTCCAGATAGGCAGGATCGGACGGGCAGACGTGGCTTTCAGCAATTTCAGGAACAGTACCGGGGAGTTGGCGCTGTTGTTCTGGTCCGGTGGCACGTCCTGTGAGAATTCACCCACCTGGTAAGTACGGCCGTTATAAGTATATTGATAAGCTACCGCCAGTACTTCATCTGGCTGCAGCTGTTGGTTAAGGGAGATGAAGCCCAGTTGTTTGTTGACCGTATACTCTGTAGAATCCAGTTTACGGGCGAAAGTTTTTTCAAATTCCGACACAGGTTTAAGCCCTAATGCCAGCAACCGGCTTACGACGAGGCTGGTGTTACGGCTGGCCGGATCGTTGATCATGCTTCCATACAGGTTGTTCGTGGCCCTGTCAGGCAGATGAGAGGTGGTGTTGACCCTGATCGAGGTGTTCCAGGGTTTATATTCACCGAGGTCCATCAAGCCCACGATGTCGCGGGTTTGCGTGGTGGCCCCTGTTTTATTCGTCACCCATACCTCAATCCTGGTGATATTGGACAGGGAGCGGATGATGGGAAGATTAGACATCGCATAGTTGAACGTATCGCGGTAGAACTGTGCCAGCAGGAAGTGCCTGTTGTCTTCATACTCGTCGGCCCGGATGTTATAATCCTGCACCATGGTACCGCCTTTGAGCATGAGGTTTTGTTTCTGCGACTTCTGGTTGGACAGTACACTGGTAACAGTGAGGCGGCCGAACTGCAGTTGTGTTTTCACCCCGAAGAGCGATTGGATACCGGATATCAGGGAGCTACGCAGGGGGAAACTTACGTTACCGGCTTCTATTTTCTTGATAATTTCATCGTTATAGCCGGTATATTCCAGTTTCACCTGATTTTCAAAATCGAAGGTGGACTGGGTGTTATAGTTGGTAATGAGTTTCAGTTTATCCCCGATCCGGCCGGTAACGTTCATGTTGATGCCCATATCGAAGTTGAACCCTCCGTTTTTCCGGGCTTGTTCCACCAGTACCGGGTTTTTGATATTCTGGCCCTGATAGCCGAAAGTGAGGTCCAGGCTACCCTGGGGACGGATATCCACTTTACTGCCGCCAAAGATGCGGTCAAACAGGTTGCTGCCGTTATACAGCTGCGGACCGTTGCCCCGTTGGTTAAGGTTACCAAGGGCGCTGGCCCGTTTCTGCCAGTAATTTCTTTCGCTTTGCGCTGACTGGAGCTTATAGAACTCGTCGAAGTTCATATAAGTAGGGTTACGGTAATTTTGATTACCGATTTTCTCCGTAACGGTGTATTGTTTGGTAACGGGATCGTATTCTACTGTTTTGTTGATATTGGCGGGGTCGTTCAGGTCAATAACATTCCTGGACGCCGGATCCGCTATACTGGGGCCGCGCCTGTCCTTTAGGGGATATTTCAAGGTATCTTTCTTCCCGGTAGTATCGATTTTGGTATTACCAGTGATTGTGGTGTCCGACTTCCAACTCGTTCTGCTCAAAAAATGAAAATTCCCGGATCGTTCCCTTGCGGCGGTGTCAACAATGATAAAAGATACAATTCCTATTACTGCAAAAGCGCCATAATAAGTCTTTCTTGCCAAGAAAAATAGGTTTTTATAGAGGTCTTGATATAATTATAAACTTTTCAGGGCCTTTTTGATCAGCTCTTCCAAGTTTTGCAATAGTGGTTCATTCTTCATAACTCTCTGAATTGCCGTATCCGCCATGTTCCGGGCTATGCCAAGAGTTACCAGAGCATTTAACGCGTCTTCATGAATTGTATTGTTTACGGTAGCAGATAATTGTAATCCAACGGTATCCTTTTGTTTTATTACCTTGTCTTTCAGTTCCAGAATGATTCTTTTGGCTGTTTTGGCTCCTATGCCTTTTACACTTTCCAGCATTTTTTCATTTTCCATCATGATGGCCCGCTGGATGTCTTCCGGTTGAAGAGAAGACAACATCATTCTCGCCGTACTGGCGCCTACTCCCGATACGCTGATCAGTAAGAGAAACAGGTTTTTTTCTGTTTCTTCAAAAAAACCATACAGCGTGTGTGCATCCTCTTTGATCTGCAGGAAGGTTAACAATTTGCAGCTGTCCAGGCTCTGTATCCTTGAATAGGTATTAAGACTGATCTGAACTTCATACCCTATTCCGTGCACATCCATATGAACAAGAGCCGGTGACTTATAAGCCAATTTTCCATCCAAATAAGCGATCATAGAAGGTAAAGGTTCGATAATTTTCTTAAACTTACGAAAAAAGAGGAATAATTACCCTCTGTGTCAATAAACGGCAAAGATGCTAACTTTTAATGGATTGACAAGCCTTTAACCGGTTCATATGCGACTTTTTTAGGAAATATTCGTTTATATCGTATTTTTACGCCTCGATTTAAACACATATCTAGTTTATATGAATAAAATTACGGCCGCTATTACAGCGGTGGGTGGATATGTTCCTGACTACGTACTGACCAATCAGGAACTGGAAAAACTGGTAGACACAACAGATGAGTGGATTTTGACCAGAACAGGCATCTCTGAAAGAAGAATTCTCAAAGGAGAAGGGAAAGGTACTTCCGATATATGTGTACCTATCGCCCTGGAAATCTGCAAAAAAAGAGGTATTACCCCCGAAGAGATCGACCTGCTGATTGTAGCTACTGTAACCCCTGACATGACCTTCCCCGCCACAGCCAATGTTGTAACAGATAAAATCGGTGCTAAAAACGCTTTCGGTTTCGACATCAGTGCTGCCTGCTCCGGTTTCCTGTACGCACTGGACACCGGCGCCCGGTTCATTGAAAGTGGCCGTTATCAGAAAGTAATGGTGATTGGCGCTGACAAAATGAGCGCTATCATTGACTATACAGACAGAACTACCTGCATCATTTTTGGTGACGGCGGCGGCGGCGTACTGCTGGAGCCTAACACCGAAGGATACGGCGTGGTGGACAGCATCCTGAAAAGCGACGGCCATGGCCGCGAATACCTGCACATGAAAGCCGGCGGCTCCGTAAAACCAGCCACGCTGGAAACAGTGCAGAACCGCGAGCACTTCGTGTACCAGGAAGGTAAAATGGTGTTCAAATATGCTGTTTCCAACATGTCTGACGCGGCCAACGGTATCCTGCAGCGTAACAACCTCACTGCAGAGGACATCGCATGGCTCGTTCCACACCAGGCCAACAAACGTATCATCGCAGCCACCGCGCAGTATATCAACCTGCCGGAAGAAAAGGTAATGATGAACATCCACCGCTATGGTAACACCACTGCCGGTACTATTCCTTTGTGCCTGTGGGACTACGAAAAACAGCTGAAAAAAGGTGATAACATCATCATGGCCGCATTTGGCGGTGGTTTCACCTGGGGCGCCAGCTACATCAAATGGGCTTATGACGGCGAAAAAGTCGGCAAGTAATTTTTTATGGTAAAATATACCCGAAGGCCAGGTACGAATGTTCCTGGCCTTCTGCTATTATATAGCCGTTCATCATCTTCATCAGGTCACGACTGATCACCAACCCCAGCGCTAGCCCATTGTCCTGCCAGTTTTCCAGCCCCGCCAGCACAAAATGAGTATCCTCGCCCGTCTTCACCCTTATATACACTTCCGTTTGCCCCATCGCCCGGTCAACGGTTATTTCCAGCATACTGCCGGCCTGCGCTACGGCGACGGCTATCTGCAATAGTTGTATGTTCACCAGTTTCAACATTTCCTCATCCATCAATACAGCAGCGCTTCCGGGAATATAGTTTTTGACTATGATCTGCTTTCGCACCAGCTCCGCTTCCAGCGGCCCCAGTGCACTCTGTATCAACGGCAGCAGTAAACATCGCACCGGCTCATAACGATAACCGGACAATTGCAGCCGCAGCCATTTTAAAATATTGTCAAAAACTTCCAGCACCTTTCCCGAGGTAATACTGATATGCTTTAAAAAGGAAGCCATTTCCGCCTTTGACAGGTTACCTGATTTAAACCGGGCCGCTACCGCTGTCAAATGAACCAACGGCCCTCTGAAATCCCTCGCCAGTATACTGATCAGCTTATTCTTAAAAGCATCTGTTTCTGTCAAAGCCTGATTAGCAGCCGCCATTTCGCGATACCCCCGCAGCAGGGCCTCATCCTGCTGCTTTAGGCGCTGGTAATGCCAATAGCGTCCAAGGAACAAGGCTAAAAACAACACCACCATAATCAGTATCCCTACTACTATCAACTGATTATTGTCTGATTCCGTCAATTCCGCTGCCAGTACCTGTTGCTGATGACGGTTTTGCTGCCTCAGATCTGACACTGCTTTTTCTTTCAGGAAAATTTCGATATAGTCAAATGAATGGGCGTTGGGCTGATAACGCTTTTCTGCTGCGAGCCGCATAATTTCCCGGCCATACTGCACTGCGTGGGCAGCATCCTTTTTCCGGCTGTAATAATCGTATAGCCGTGCCAGCCAATAAAGGTTCAGTTCTATACTACCGGTTTGCACTCCCAACGCATAAGCTTTCTCCTGGTACCGGACAGTATCCGGATGATAACCCATACGGGGAAAATCATCCAGCCTCCCGTACATATCCATGGCTACATAAGGCATACCGCTGCGCAAAGCATTATCTGCCAGCTGATAAATCGTTTCTTCTGCCTTCCTTCCCTGCCCCTTTTCCACCAGATCGTTCAGCGAATAAGCATCTACATAAAAACTGATTTTGGAACGCGGATATTCTTCAATGACCTGTCTTGCCCGCTTTAATGCCCACCGGACGGAATCTGCATGTGTGCTGTCCTTATAAAAACGCATCACATAATTGACTAACAGGATACCATACACGGAGTCGTTACCGGGAGGCAGCTGGCTGGCCATTTTAAATGCCTGGTAGAAGTAATTGTTAGCATCCTTCCGCCGGCCCATGTTGCGGTAGTATACGTAAATATTGCTGAGCGTTTTGGCTATCCGGGCGGAGTCGCCCAGCTGTTCATGTATCTTCAGCGCTTTGTAGGCGTAGATACCTGCCACCCCAAAATCTGTTTTTAAGGCGTAATACCAGCTCATCAGGTCGTTGGCATCGGCCTGCCCCCTGGCGTCGTGCAGCCGGGCTGCCATATCGCGAATTTTAACCGCATACTGAAAACTGCTGTCAACATCTATCACATCATACAATGCGCTGATCTTCCCCAGCACCGCCAGGTAACCGGCGCTGTCATGCTGCTGCAACAATTCACGGCGCAGCTCCGGCATTTGCGGGACCTGCGCTGTCAGCTGACAGCATATCAGGCATGCTAAAGCGGCGATATAACATTGACGCATATACGTTAAATGAATCACTACAGGATCAAATCGTGTACTCCATCATGAGAAACTCATTGTCTTCTTCTTCCACAATGAGGCCTCCCTTCATCTTGTGCATAAAGTCCCGGCTGATAATAATACCTAACGCAAAAATATTGTGTTCTTTATCTTTCAGTTCTTCCAGCAGCTTACGGGTAGCAACGCCACCGTCCACCATAAACCGTACCGTCACCTTTCCCTTTTCACCATAAGTGGAGATCAGCAGCAGGGTACCAGACCGCGCTGTGCTAACGGCCACCTGTAATAACTGCATGTTCACCAGCCGCAGTATCTCCGTATCTGCGATAACGGTGATCCGGGAACCAACCCGGTTCACGATGGTCAGCTGTTTATCCCGGATTTCTTCCTGCAACGGCTCCAAAGCCTCCGCAATTACCGGCAACAGCTCCGTTGTGACAGGCTGATAAACAAAGCCCGACAGCTGCAATTTCAACCACTTCAGGATGTTATTAAACGCATCCAGCGTTTTCCGGGAAGCGTTACCGATCTGTTTCAACAGGCTCACTACCTCTGACTGTGTGAGCGCACCGGTCTTCAGCTGATCAGCCACGGCAATAATATGATGCAAAGGCGTCCTGAAGTCTGTTGCCAGCATGCTGATCAACCTGTTTTTGAAAGTATCATTCTCTGTAAGGGCTGCATTGTTTTTGGCCAGCTGCACATAACTGAGCGCCAACGCGTTCTCCTGCTGTTTCCAGCGGCGGTAATGCAGGTACCGGCTGCCAAACAGGGATATCAGTAGAATGATGATCATCAACAGCCCTTTGACAATGAGGGTACGGTTCTTTTTTTCTGCCAGCTCTTTTTCCAGTTCCTGTTGCTGTATCCTGGTAGAAAGAGATAATGCCTGCAACGCTTTTTCTTTCAGGAAAAAATCAATGTAAGCAGCTTCGCGATGATGGTTATGATAGCGGTCCATCGCTGCCAGCCGCATGATTTCATTGCCATAGTACACTACTTTGTCCGGCTGCTGGCGGCTGCGGTGATAATCATACAATCTGCCCAGCCAATACAGGTTCAGTTCCATACTGGCCGACTGCCGCGCTACTTCGTATGCCTGCTCCTGATAACGGGTGGAATCCGCAAAGTAGCCAAGCCGCTGAAAATCATATAGCCGTCCATACATATCCATGGCCACATACGGCATTCCTTTTTGCTGCGCCAGATCGGCGAGGGTGTATATCCGCTCTTCCGCCGCTTTTCCATTGCCTGCCCGTACCATGAGGTCGGCCTCAAATGCAGCCACATAAAAACCGGCCCTGCTATCGGGATATTTCTTCAGGATAGCCGCTGCCTGCTGCAATACCAGGCGGACAGAGTCTGTTCGGGTGCTGTCATTTAAAAAACGCCAGGCATAGTTGACGAACATGGTAGCAGTGATGGAGTCTTTATCCGCGGACAGCCGGTTGGCCATGTGAAAAGCGCGGTAGAAATAGTTGTCCGCCTCAACCGGGTGACCGGAATTTTTATAGCAGCCGTAGATGATGTTCAACGAGCGCACCATTTGTGCTGAATCACCTAATTGTCCATTGAGCAGCAATGCTTTATAAGCATACTGAATACCTACGTTATAATCTGTTTTGGCGGTGTAATACCATCCCAGCATATTATTAGCGTCAGCCATGCCTTTGAGGTCTTTGTGCCGGCTGGCTATCTCCAGCACCTGACGGGCATAATAAAACGAACTGTCAAGATTGATACTGGCGTACAATGCCCCGATTTTTCCCAACGCTGATACGTAGCCGGCACTGTCACGCTGCTGCGCCAGATCGCGCTGCAAACGTGGCAATACCGCTGTCTGACCGCTGCCTTTCAGCACCGGCAGCAACAACAGCCATGCAACTATTATGAACATGGCTATATAACGCTTACGCACAAACGTTTTCATCATGCTTCCTGTATCCTTTTAAACATCGATTTCCGGCACCCGGTAGAAAAAGGTACTTCCGCCCTTGTCATTATTAACCGCCCCCGCGTCACCATTCATTTTATCAATAAAGTCACGGCATATAATCAACGCCAGGCCAGCACCCTTGCCAGTTCGCTTGTGAGCGTAACTTTCACTATCGTAGGTAAAAAGTCCCGGCAATACCACCGGATCTATGCCCGGCCCCTGGTCCCTGAAAAAAACTTCCACATACCCATTTTTACGTAGGGCCATTATCGTTATCATACCATTTTCCGGTGAAAACTTAATCGCATTATGCAGAAAATTACGATGTACAAACTGTAACATTTCAAAATCCCCCTGCACAGTCAATCCTGGCGGAATACGCAGCTCCAGGCGGATATTTTTTTCACGCAGCAGGTGTTGCACATTACGGGCAGCCACCTCCAGCATATCGGTCAGCACAAAGGAATGCGGCCGGTACACAAAACCTGATAATTGTGTCCGCATCCAGCTCAGGATTTCTTCAAAAACAGTCAGCGTGGCGGTGGCGGTTTGTTCCACTTCCATCACCATACCAGTAGCATCTTCGGGGGTAAGGATATCTTCATTAACAAAACCGGTGATATCGATAATGTTGTGTAATGGTGTTCTGAAATCGTGTGCTATTAAGGAGATGAGTTTGTTTTTGAAGTCATCATTTTTTTTCAGCACTTCATTGGCGGCGGCTATTTCGGTCTTCACGCGGGCAAGCCTCATAGAGCGCAGGCGGGAAGAGCGGTACGAGCGTATCAGGAACCAGGTGAGCACCATCAGCAACATGATAATGGCCACCACGAAAATGAACAAGTATTGCCAGTAGCGTTGCGCCAGCCTCGTTTTCTGCAGTGCTGTTTTTTGCAGGTCTGACTGCATCTTCAGGGAATCCAGTGTCTGGTCCTGTAGAGAATAGGCGATATAATCCATTTCCCCCTGTTGCATATCATCCTGCTGCTGTTGCATGATGTTCAGCGCAATGCGGCTATAACGGGCCGCCTGCAGGGTATCTTTCTGTTGTTGGAAATAGTGGTATAGTTGCGTCACCTGTGGCAGCAACAGGCCTACGTACCCGCCGGCAACACCATGGGTTACGGCATCCTGAAGAAAGACCAGTGAGTCCGGCTCGCCGAGCCGGCTTTTGTACTCCGACAGTTCCATCGAAGCACGCATGGCATAATATTCAAACCCATCTCTTATCGCCGTATCGAGCACCTGCCGTACCCGTTGTTTGGCGGCATCAAATCTTTCCGCCACATAGTCCTCATTGGCCAGCAGCAGCCGGATATAAAGCAGTTCCCGGATATCACGGTACTGCTCTGCCAGTATGATGGCTTCCTGCAATGCTTTGGTGGCAGCCGCACGGGCACTGCTATCCGTATAATTGATCGCGTAATAGTTACCCAATCCGAGGGCGTGCAACGAATCTTCTTTCAGTTCACGGGTAAGTTTCAGTGACTGGGCCACGTAATCATTGGCAGATGCCTGTTTACCGGTAAAATAGTGATAGATGCCGATGTTCATCAGCACCTGTGATACATTGACCGAATCGCCGGCTTTGCGGCTTTCTTCGAGGGCATCGTTATAAAACAGGTAAGAGAGGTAACGGTGGGGACGGAGTGTATAGTAATTACCCAGATTACGCAGCGCCCGGGCCTTCCCGGCGTGATAACCGATGCGGACAGCCATATCCCTCGCAATGGACGCATAACGCCCACAGCTGTCCAGCTGGCAGGCCTGATACACCGCCGCCAGTCTGTTCAGGGCATCTACGTAAGTTACGCTGTCGCCTATATGCGGCAGTTGTGATTTAAGCCTGCCGATCTCTTTATGCTGCCCATGCAGCAATGTCGGGAAAACAAACAACAACCAGCACATATGCAACAGCATATATCGTCTGAGGATCATCATAATTCAACCGGAAAAGTAAAAATAATACAGCGAACCGGGCATCATCCGTGGCTGTTCATTTTGTTCATTTTCATCCGGCACTGATTATATCTCAAACACCAGTCCTTTACGCATCAGTGCTTCATACCGTGCGGGGTCAAAACGATAGAGGTGCGCACCCTTTTTGGAAGAGGTTTTATCTTTTTCCTCCAGCTTCTCCATCACGTCCAATGATAATATTTTCTTACGGAAGTTACGCTTATCAAGTGTTTTCTGGTATATCTCTTCGTATAGGCTTCTGAGCTGTGACAATGTGAACTTCTCCGGCAGCAGTTCAAATCCGATAGGATGGAAATGAGCGTTGTTACGCAGTTGCACCAGCGCGTCGTTGATCATGCGGTTATGGTCAAATATCAACGCAGGGATTTCATGCAGCTCCAGCCAGTGGGCGCCATGTTCCTGTGCCAGTGGCCGGTCATGGTCTTTGATGCGGATAAGCGCATAATAAGCTACAGATATTACCCGGGCGCCGGTATCACGCGTTACTTCACCATAACAATGCAGCTGGTCCATATAAATGTTTTCCAGGCCGGTAGTGTGTTTGAGCACCTGTGCCGCAGCATCGTCGGTACTCTCTTCCGCCTGTACAAAACCACCCACCAGCGACCATTCACCCTCCATGGGAGCCACTTTTCGCTTCATCACCAATAACTTCAGCTTGCCTTCGTCAAAACCAAAGATGATACAATCTACTGCCACCAGGTGTTTCGGGGCTTGGGCATAAAAAGAAGCAGCATTCATAAAACGGAATTTTTCCTGCGTATAGGAGGTAAAAATAATATAAATCGCCTACTTTTTAGGCTTAAAACGGTGGTAGTCTGTAGCAGGAATACGGTTAACGCCCAACTGACGCAACATATGTACCAGCTGTCCGCGATGAAAAGTGCTGTGGTTGCAGGTATCGATCACGGCATCCTGTACCGGCAACTTTACTTGTTCGCCTTTACGGGGCGTAAACGCGATGGTATGGTTCAATCTCGCTTCGGTAGCCTGTTTCACCCACTCCTGCAACTGAAGTGACTGCCGCAGCCAGGCCTGGCAGGCCTCCGCAAAAGTACCGCTAAAAGCCGCCGTAGGGTCCACCGGCTGCTCCGTCAGCTGTAACCGCTGGTACCAGATACTCTCCCGGTACCACAAATGACAGACCGTGTTAAACAGAGAAGAGAAACTACCTCCAAGGTCTTGCATGACCTGCTCTGCATTCAGTTTCAACATGACTGCCACCAGCTGCTGATTAGCCCAGTGGTTATATGATGCCAACCGCACCAGGATTTCTTTCATGGACAAAAGGTTATTTTTTCAAATCCTAATGATTCGTCAACAAATTACAATATTGTTTGTCAATTTACTTGCGATCTTTGCCATCCCTAACCTGAAATATGATGGATATGTTCACTTACCTCTGTCGCTGTGTGTGCTGGAACATCCCGAAGATCGACGACTACAAACGTTTTACCAACGCCCCTATTGCCAAAGGCAATACCATTTTCCCACTGGAAACGGCCCCGGAAAGAATGCCCCTGCCCACTGTTTCCTGGAAATTCAGGGGCCAGCCGAAACAAGGCCAGCTCCCAGATCTGCTGGACCAGACCGGCACTACTGCCTGCATCGTGCTGCAGCATGGCCAGGTCCGCTATGAGCAGTATTTCAACGGCTATCAGCGGGCATCCGTCAACACCTCCTTTTCTGTGGCCAAATCCATGACTTCCACGCTCGTCGGCATCGCTATTGCCGAAGGGGCCATTCATTCCGTACACGACCCGGTGGCCCGCTACCTGCCGGCTTTCGATCAACAAGGGCTTCGTCAGATCACCATCTCCCACCTCCTGCAGATGTGCTCCGGGCTGGATTACCGCGAAGGCGTGTTTCCATGGACAGACGATGCCCGTGTGTATTACGGCCTCCGGTTGCGCGATCAGGCCCTGAAAGCCAGGCTGATAGAGGAACCCGGCACGGTGTATCACTACAACAACTACAACCTGCTGCTGCTGGGCATGGTCCTCGAAAAAACGACAGGACACTCCGTACCCGCCTATTTCAGCGAAAAAATCTGGCAGCCCATGGGCGCCGAAGCCAGCGCCTCCTGGAGTATGGACAGCCGCCACTCCGGCTTCGCCAAAATGGAAAGTGGCTTCAATGCACTCGCCATCGATTTTGCCAGGTTCGGACAGTTATGCCTGCAAAACGGTCAACTGAATGGCCGCTCCATTATTCCGGCCGACTGGATGCTGGAGTCTACCAGCAGGCCCGTACATACCGCCGATACCAAAACATACCTGTCACGCATGATGCCACCCCTCTGCAAATGGGCTGGCAGCCCGCATGGCTACTACAAGTACCTTTGGTGGGGATACCAAACAGATCCTCATAATTTTGATTATTTTGCATTAGGCGTAAAAGGTCAGCTGATTTACATCTCTCCCCGGAAACAGGCCGTCATTGTGCGTTTTGGTAAAAAATGGGGACAGGTGGACTGGTGGCCCGAAGTGCTGAAACAAATAGCCGACTCACTCACATAAATAAACACCATATGGCAGATATAACGTTAAGGATTGCACGAAAAGAAGATTGTCCCCGGTTGATGGAACTTATCCGCGAGCTGGCGGAATTTGAAAAAGCACCACAGGAAGTAACCGTTAGCCTCTCCCATTTTGAAGACGCCGGCTTTGGCGCCAGCCCGGTATGGAAAGCTTTTGTAGCGACTGCATCTGATGCTGATGGTAAAGAACTGATTGTAGGTTTTGCCCTGTTTTACATCCGCTACTCTACCTGGAAAGGTTGCCGTTTGTACATGGAAGACCTGGTGGTGACAGAAGAATGGCGCGGCAAAGGCATTGGCAAACTGCTGCTGGACCGCATCATTGAAGAAGCGAAGGAAAGACAATACAGTGGCATTCTCTGGCAGGTACTGGAATGGAACGAACCAGCCATCAACTTCTATAAAAAGTACGCCGCCAAATTTGATCCGGAGTGGGTGAATGTAAGTATCGAGTTATCATAAACTTCCCGTTTATAATATTCTCATCCGGTATGTCATCAATCATCGTTAATATTGATGACATACTTTTTTTATCATGATTTTTCTTCACGATTTCAGAGACCTCCGGGGAGAATCCACCGAAACCCTCAGCCATACGTTCAACGAAGCATTCAGCGATTATATCGTGCCGATGCATCTCACCCCATCTATTCTTGAACAAAAGATGAAAGCTGAAAACCTCCGCCGGGAGTGGTCTATCGGCGCTTTCAACGGAAACGACCTTGGCGCATTTATCCTGCACGGAATAAACGATGATACGCATCCTACTGTACTATACAACGGAGGCACCGGTGTAACGCCCGCCTATCGTGGCCAGCACCTGATACAAAAAATGTATCAGCAATTTATTCCACGTTATAAAGAGGCAGGTATCCGGAAAATAATCCTGGAAGTAATCAGTTCCAATCTTCCTGCCATTAAAGCCTATACGAACAGTGGTTTTCACAAGCTGCGGATGTTCCACTGCCACAAAGGAACCGTAACCGTTCATACTCCCACGCCAGGCATTACCATTCAGGAAACAGACCAGCCGGAATGGGCCGTATTAAACACCTTCATGGACATGGCACCAGCCTGGAGCAACAGCGTATCCAGCATACAACGGGAATATCCGGCCACTGCTACCTTTGAAGCAATAGTGGACGGACAGACAGCGGGCTTTATCAGTGTACACAAAGAGAGCAGGCGTATCCGTAACATTGCCGTACATCCAGGCTTCCGCCGGCGCGGCATCGGCAGCGCGCTGCTGCAATATGTGTCCACTGCACTGAATGGGCCCATGAGCATTATCAACATTGATGAAAAAAATCCGGAGATCAGCGCTTTCCTCGAAAAGTCAGGACTCCCACATTATCTGTCCCAATATGAGATGGCCATAGAGATTTAGAGATGTTTTGATTTACGGATTTTGGAATATAAAAATGCAGCGGAGATCACGTAATACAATGTGATCCCCGCTGCATTTTAAATATCTAAATATCAAAATCAGAAAATCCGTAAATCTCCTAGCTGATACCGTTAACGGCTACTTCTTTAGCGATTTTCTGCACCAGTCCCTGTAACACTTTACCAGGACCTACTTCTGTAAATTCAGTTGCACCATCGGCTACCATGGCCAGTACAGACTGGCTCCATTTTACCGGGCCGGTGAGCTGGTCAATCAGGTTTTGTTTGATCTGAGCAGGTTCTGTTACCGCAGCGGCTACTACGTTCTGATAAACGGGGCAGCTGGGGGTATTGAACACTGCTTTTTCAATAGCAGCCTGCAATTCTTCGCGGGCTGATTCCATCAGCGGAGAGTGGAAAGCACCACCTACCGGGAGGATCATCGCTCTTTTAGCACCAGCAGCTTTTAATTCAGCACAGGCAGTCTCCACAGCTTTCAGCGTGCCGGAGATAACCAGTTGGCCTGGGCTGTTATAGTTGGCCGGTACCACCACTTCGTTGGTTTCAGCGGCTACTTTAGTGCAGATTTCTTCTACTTTGGCATCTTCCATACCGAGGATAACGGCCATGGTTGATGGTTGCTGCTCACACGCTTTCTGCATGGCATTCGCTCTGATGGCTACCAGGCGCAGGGCTTCTTCAAAAGACAGCACGCCGTTGGCAACCAGCGCAGAAAATTCTCCCAGGGAGTGACCGGCTACCATTTCCGGTTGTGAATGTTCGGTGGTCAGGAAAGCGATGACAGCATGCAGGAATACAGCAGGCTGTGTCACTTTTGTTTGTTTCAGGTCTTCCTCAGTGCCGGTGAACATTACATCGGAGATGCGGAATCCCAGGATTTCGTTGGCTTTCTCAAACAGTTCCTTTGCGTTAGCATTGGTGTCATACAGGTTTTTACCCATACCCGGAAATTGCGATGCCTGGCCGGGAAATACAAATGCATGCTTCATGGTTGCTTATATTGTAGTGTTTATATCAAATGAAAAATAATTCAAATATACAATCAATTAAAATTTAATAAAGAATTATTACGGGTGTTGCAAAGCTGCATCAAAAAAGGCTTAAAACAAAAAATGGTTTAACCAGTAACTGGTTAAACCATTTTTCATCTGTCTGTAGAGGGATTATCTACCAATTAGTTTCATGAACTCACTTCTGGTGGTACCATCCTGGAACTGGCCGCTGAAAGCGGAAGTGGTGGTGACGGAGTTTTGTTTGGATACACCACGCATCATCATACAAAGGTGCTGTGCTTCGATGACCACCGCTACACCTTGTGGCTGCAGCGTTTCCTGGATAGCGTCCAGGATTTGGTGCGTCATCCTTTCCTGCACCTGGAGCCGGCGGGCATATACGTCCACCACGCGGGCCAGTTTGCTCAGACCGGTGATATAGCCATTGGGAATGTAAGCCACATGCGCTTTGCCAAAGAAAGGCAGCATATGATGCTCGCACATGGAATACAGTTCTATATCTTTCACGATCACCATTTCACTATAAGCTTCCGTGAATTTAGCGCCGTTCAGAATTTCCCTTGCGTCCAGCTGATACCCCTGTGTCAGGAACTGCATAGCCTTGGCCATCCTTTCAGGGGTTTTCAGAAGCCCTTCCCTTTCGGCATCTTCACCGAGCAGTTCCAGGCATTCTTTATAGTTCTTTACAAGACCGGACGTGATCTTTTCATCGTAACTTTCAACCTTATTATACGCCATTCTTATATGATTTTATTCAAATTCCAAATGCTATCCCGCACCTGCCACTGCGCAAAGTCATACGATGAGGCGTGGGCAATATTATTTGCCGCCGTAATATTCTACGTATATACGGGGAGTTTCATACAGCTTGATGCAGTGCAGCTGTACTTCCGCAGGTAAATGCGGGGTCAACTGGTCCCAGATGGCAATAGCGAGATTTTCGGCAGAGGTAAACTTACCTGCCATAAAATCCACATCCAGATTGAGGTTCCGATGGTCTATCTTTTCGATGACAGCATCCCGGATAATCACACCCAAAGTCTTGGCATTGAACACAAAGCCGGTTTCCGGATCAGGGTTACCTTTGATGGTTACATGCAATTCGTAGTTATGACCATGCCAGTTAACATTGGCACATTTTCCGAATACTTCCTCGTTCTTTTCTGCGCTCCATGCCGGGTTAGACAACTTATGCGCTGCATTAAAGTTCTCTACTCGCGTTAAATAAATCATTATTGCAAAAAATTTTCGCAAAAATACCACTATTCTCTGAGTAGTCCCAAGTTTATCCTCATTCCTGTCAATTGTTTTACACTGCCAGCGATCATTTTTGCCGTACTTTTACCGCATGAAATTATTGGTTACCGCTGCGACCATACTGGAAGTCCAGCCTTTTCTACAATTCCTGGACCTTGAAAGCCAAAAAGTATCCACCCACCAATACCGCCTGGCCAACTGTGAGATTCAGGTACTGATCGCCGGTATCGGCATGATGCATTATGCATACAGCCTTGGCCGTTACCTCGCCACCAACCGCCCCGATATGGCCCTGCAGGCCGGTATCGCGGGCTCTTTCCGCCGCGAATGGGCCCTCGGCTCCGTCGTGATGGTAGACCGCGAATATCTTGCCGACCTCGGCGCGGAAGACCAGGATCAGTTTAAAGATTTATTTGATATACACCTCTGGCAACCCTCCCAGCCACCTTTCACCGGCAATGCACTCGTAAATACCTTCACCAGCCTGCCCTACCGGCCTGACCTGCCCAAAGCGACCAGCGTCAGCGTGAATATGGTCAGCGGCAGCACGCCCACCATCACCCGGCTGGAAAGTAAATATATGCCCGACGTGGAAAGCATGGAAGGCGCAGCATTCCACTACGCCTGCCTCTCGGAAAATATTCCCTTCCTGCAGGTCCGCAGTATCTCCAACTATGTGGAAATACGCGATAAAAGCAAATGGAATATCCCCCTGGCTGTCAAACAATTGAATGATGAACTGATTTCCATCGTCAAATCGTTGGCCAGCTTATCTTAACAAATAAAATTTTCTAAGTATATGCACTTATCATTAGGTTTCTCACCCTGCCCGAACGATACTTTTATCTTCGACGCCATGGTCAACAACAAGATCGATACGCAAGGACTGACATTTGATACGCAGCTGGAAGATGTGGAAACGCTCAACCGCTGGGCCCTGGAAGGAAAACTGCCTGTCACCAAGCTGAGTTTTGCCGTATACCTGAAAGTAAGGGATAAATATGACCTGCTCAACAGCGGTAGCGCCCTCGGCCGCGGCTGCGGACCACTGCTCATCGCTAAAAAAGATATCCCCCGCGAAGAAATCAAAAATCTGACTATAGCCATCCCCGGCGAAAACACCACGGCCAACCTCCTCTTTTCCATCGCTTTCCCGGAAGCGACCAACAAAAAGGTGATGCTATTTTCAGAGATCGAAAATGCTGTGCTCAACGGGGACGTAGACGCAGGCGTGATCATCCACGAAAACCGCTTTACCTACCAGCTCAAAGGCCTCGTGAAACTCATGGACATGGGCGAATACTGGGAATCTACCACCGGTAATCCCATTCCGCTGGGTGGTATCTTCATCCGTAAAGACATCCCTGCTGAAACACGCGCGCAGGTAGATGCGCTCATTCACCAAAGCCTGCAACACGCTTACAGTGAATATCCTCAGCTGTCTGACTATATCAAATCCCACGCGCAGGAAATGGACGAACAGGTAATGCGCCAGCATATTGACTTGTATGTCAACGACTTCAGCCTGGACCTCGGCCAGGAAGGCCACGCGGCCGTAGAGGCGCTGATGACCGCAGCAGAAAGCGTTGTGGCACGCAGGCATGCATAGACCACAGAAAAATATCGACATAAAAAAAGCGAAGATCACTACCATGATCTTCGCTTTTTTTATGTCGATAAAAGATTATCGCTTCAATGCCTTCCCATATACCTCCAGCGCACGTTTCCTGGCAACGTCGTGCTCCACCATTGGCAGGGGATAAGAAAGATCATCCAGCTCCGGTACCCACCGGCGGATATAATGCAGGTCTTTATCAAACTTCTGTGTTTGTAATGTGGGATTAAACACCCTGAAATAAGGCGCTGCATCACAGCCGCAGCCGGCCGCCCACTGCCAGTTTCCATTATTGGAGGCAAGGTCGTAATCCAGCAGTTTAGCAGCAAAATAAGCTTCTCCCCAGCGCCAGTCGATCAACAGATGTTTGGTCAGAAAACTGGCCGTGATCATCCTTACCCGGTTGTGCATAAAGCCGGTGGCATTCAGTTCACGCATCCCCGCATCCACAATGGGATAACCGGTCTGCCCCTGACACCAGCGCTCAAATTCCTTTTCATTGTTCCGCCACGGAATACGATCATATTCTTTTTTAAACGAAGCATGCTGCACTTCCGGGAAATGCCACAGTATCATCTGAAAAAATTCACGCCAGATCAATTCTTTCAAATACGTATCGTTATCATCCAGGGCTTTTTTCACCAGTTCCCGGATGCTGATCGTGCCAAAGCGTAAATGCACGCCTAAACGCGAAGTGCCTTGTATAGCGGGAATGTCACGGGTTTTATCATAATGACTGATAATTTTTTCCGGGATATCTGCGGCTGGAAAATCTGTTTTGATTGCTTTAAATCCCATCGTTTTCAGCGAGGGTATTTTCAGTGGCGACTGCCGGTACCAGTTGTCAGTATACTTCTCCACCGGATACGACTTGTAATAAAATGGCGTCAGCGTGGCCAGCCATCTTTTACTGTAAGGCGTAAATATCGTATATGGGTCACCGTTATCTTTCAGCACTTCATTCTTTTCAAAGATGACCTGGTCTTTATAGCTGTGAAAAGAAATTCCCTTCTCCTTCAACAGTCCGGCGATAGCAGCATCACGCTGACGGGCATACGGTTCATAGTCGTTATTGGTAAATACTTTATGGACCTCATACCGTGCAGTCCAGTGCGCAAAGGCCGCTTCCGGAGTTCCGTGGAACACGTCCAGCGTGGCGCCTGCAGCCATCAGTTGTTGTTGCAGCGCTTCAAGCGTTTGGTAAATAAACATCACGCGATGGTCTGCTTTCTCTTCCAGGTCATCCAGTATCTGTGTATCAAACACAAACACCGGGACCACCGGATGGTCATCTTTTAAAGCATGATATAAAGCGGCCTGGTCATTCAGCCGCAGATCACGGCGAAGCCAGCAAAGATTAACTGCAGGTTTCATACTAGACTTTGCCATCAAACAATACTTCGTGTAAAATAGCAGCAGTGGCGTTACCATAGCTGCTGTCGCGGAAGAGGCCCACCCAGCGTATACCTTGTATGGCATTCGTCAGGAATATTTCATCCGCGTTTTCCAGGTCCTCGATGGTGAGTGGTTTTTCTTCTATTTTAAAAGGCAGTTCTGATTGCAGCAAGTGTTTGCGCATTACACCACAAACACAACCTTCCGAAAGTGGCGGCGTGTAGATGGTTTTATGATGCACCATAAAAACATTGGCGATGGTACTGTCTGCCACCCGGCCATATTGATTGAGCAACAGCACTTCATTGAAACCGTGTTGTTTGCTATACATAGCACCCATCACATAGGGGAGACAGTTATTGGATTTAATGGAAGAAAATTTATCACTGGTCTTTCTGGCATCAGGGAAGATGTCCAGCAGGAGCCCGTTTTCATTCAGTTCCAATACGGAGTTGCTCAGTTCCCACGCCTGGATAAGATAAGAAGGAATATTATTGACTGGTTCGTATAATCCGCCATCAGCCCGGAATACGGAGAATCTCACCCGTGCCATGTGGGTCAGGTTATTTTTATGGCACAGGTCAGTTATCTGACGGAGAAAAAAAGCTTTGGTGAAATGGGAAGGGATATCAAAGTGCATCAGGTTCAGGCTGGCAAGCAGGCGCTCAAAATGTAAATCGCTCAATACTACTTCTCCTTGATGCACCCGCATGGTCTCAAAACAGCCGTCTCCATAACGGAAAGAGCGGTTGTCTGCCGTAAAAATCGGGTCACCGGAAGAATAAAACTTACCATTATAACAAAGGAAACCAACTTGCACCTCGAACTGTGTTTAGCAAGTTGTAAGTTACCCAATTATTTTGTCATTTCAGCAGCCTCTTTTCGGTTATTCGCCGCAACCATAGCGGCAATCCCCACACAAAAAAAACGTTAAAATTACGCAGGACGATCACGAAAAAAACGCCCATATATCCATGCAGTAACATAGACGTTTAATTAAATATATGAACACAAAAAAGCCCCGCCGGAAAACTATCGGGCGAGGCTACTCATTTTTATTCAATGATTTAAATCGTCACCACAGGAATATCTCCCTCCACAATCAATCTGCCGGCAGTTTTGGCTTTAATTTCCTCCACACTCACATCCGGAGCACGTTCCAGCAGGCGGAACCCGTCGGGTGTCACTTCCAGCACGGCGAGATCCGTCACAATTTTTTTAACACAGTTAACGCCAGTTAGCGGCAGTGTACAGGCAGACAACAATTTGCTTTCACCTTTGGGATTGGTGTGCATCATGGCCACAATAATATTTTTAGCAGAAGCTACCAGGTCCATAGCACCGCCCATGCCTTTCACCATTTTACCGGGTATTTTCCAGTTGGCGATATCCCCGTTGTCAGCTACTTCCATAGCGCCCAGCACGGTGAGGTCTACTTTGCCGGCGCGGATCATGCCGAAACTTTCCGCAGAATCGAAGAAACTACCGCCTGGCAGGAGCGTCACCGTTTCCTTGCCGGCATTGATCAGGTCCGGATCTATATCATCTGCAGACGGATACGGGCCCATGCCGAGCATACCGTTTTCAGACTGCAGCATAATAGAAATACCAGCAGGGATGTAATTGGCTACCAGCGTGGGAATACCGATACCCAGGTTGACATACATACCATCTTTTAATTCCTTTGCTATTCTTTTGGCGATACCAAATTTATCGAGAGGCATAACATACTGATTTTGGAGAGTGGAATAATAACGTGTAGTCGTAACCGTTACATCTGCACGGTCCGGCGTTCTATCCGTTTTTCATATTCGGTGCCTGCAAAGATGCGGTGCACATAGATACCTGGTACATGGATCTCGTCGGGGTCCAGTTCACCCGGCTGTACCAGTTCTTCTACCTCAGCGATGGTAATATTACCGGCTTTGGCCATAGAAGTACTGAAATTGCGGGTCGTTTTACGGAATACCAGATTGCCCATGGTATCACCTTTCCAGGCTTTCACGATAGCAAAATCGGCGTGCAGCGCCATCTCCATGAGATAGTTTTTGCCGTTGAATTCGCGGGTTTCTTTACCGGTGGCCACTTCGGTGCCATAACCGGCGGGGGTGAAGAAGGCGGGAATGCCCATACCGGCCATCTGTATACGGGTGGCGAGGGTACCCTGCGGGATGAGGTCCACTTCCAGCTCTCTGGCCAGCAGCTGCCTTTCAAATTCTGCGTTTTCGCCCACATAGGAAGACATCATCTTACGGATCTGACGGGTTTTCAACAACAGGCCCAATCCGAAATCATCGACGCCGGCATTGTTGGAAATACAGGTCAGTTCTTTGATGCCCTTTCTGACCAGCGCTGCGATACAGTTTTCCGGAATACCACACAAACCAAATCCCCCCAGCATTATCACCGCGCCATCCCGGATGTCCTTTATGGCTTCATCTGCATTTGCTACTACTTTGTTCATGTTTTGGTGTTTTATATTGATCTTATGGCTGTCGCTTGATAAAGGGGCGTACCGTATCGGAAGCGGGTAACAGGAAAGCTTTGTCTGCATTGGGGAAAAAGCTTTTCAAACGGAACCTGACGGGCGCATTTTCTTCCGCCGGATTGCCCAGTTTATTTTTTCTGATGGCGATATCAGCCTGCACTTTTTCAAACACGTCTTTCATCCGGTCAGGATGGCTTTCATACCAGTTATAGCTGGCCATAAAATCCTTTACGGACACGTGGTGCAGGTCCAGTATCTGTTTGTAGTAGATTTTTATTTTCTCCTGTCTCACAGAATCAGGCAGGGGCGTAGTCAGGGCGCTCACTTCGTTGCCATAGGCGTCTGCCAGGGTCATGTCCACGAGGATCTTGCTCATTTTATCCTTCTGGATATACTCCTTGGGGACATTGCCCGGATCACCACAAGCTGCCATCAATAATACTAATCCTGCTACGAGCGCTTTAAAACGGTTATTCATTCTTTTCTAAAAAATTGTTGTGCCCGGAGATGTTCACCGGCTGTTATTTCATCTGCTGATATTTCTGTGCATTGGGCACATCCATCTGGGCCAGTAATTCGGCGGCCCTCATTTTCTCCTGTGGCATGGCCTTGGAAAATATCTTCTGCAGTTCATCGGCTTTGGCGGAGTAGAATGTCTGCATCAACATGGAGTTGGGGATGTCCTGATGAATGGCATACAGCAGGTTGAGGCAGTTCATAATAGCCGCACGACCTCTGTTGACATCTTCATACATCACATCCAGCCCGTTGCGATGGTATTGGTACATCACATCATGGAAGTTGAGGAACTTGGCATTCAGGAGGTTATCCTGCAACCAGTAACGGTTACGGGTACCCTCAAAAGCTTTCCATCCGGAGATGTCTTTTCCGTCCGGCGCATTATTGACGATATTCAGCGCTTTTTTGAAATAGGCATCGCCACCGCGGGGAGAGAACGAATCATAGTCCAGCCCGAGGACGATATTCACATAGTATGCCATGATGGCTGTGAGATTGGAAGCCATAGGATCATTGCCTACTACGCGGTTATCGCTGAACTCCAGCTGTTGGAATTCCGCATATCGAAAGGCCACGTTGTTGTCCTGGGTATTCAGCAGGCTGGTCACATAGCTGCTGTTAAACACCGGGCGGGTAGCCTGTATGGTGAGGGAAGCCTTGTACATATTTTCTCCCGTCACCCCTGTTATATTCAGCAGGAAGTTACATTCAATCCTTTCTGCCGGGGTAAAGGCATCGTCTGTCCAGTGGCGGTTGTTCAGGAATTCCCTGAGGGCTGTTTGCAGTGTGGTAAACACTTTCCGGTCAACACCCTGGACCTGGTTGGCCACTACGGTCACATTGGCCCTGATCTCCTGCGCCTGCAGGCAGTTGGCCGTGAAAACGAGAATACCTGCCAGCAGCAGGGCGAAGGGGAAGCGGTTACGCATGTTGCAGTTCTATTATAGCAGAAACAATATCCCTGGCTACTTCCTGTTTGGATTTGAGGGGGATGTCACGTTCTTTTCCCCTGTTGTCAAACAGGGTCACTTTATTGGTATCGTAGTTGAATCCGGCGCCCGGATCGGCGAGGGAGTTCATCACGATCATATCCAGGTTTTTGTCGCGCAGTTTTTTCAGCGCGTATTCCCTTTCGTTGTTGGTTTCCAGGGAGAAGCCTACCAGCAGTTGCTGCGGCCCTTTATTGTTGCCCAGTGTCCGGAGGATATCATGTGTTTTTTCCAGGGCGATGCTGAATTTATCCTCTCCTTTTTTGATTTTTTTATCTGCCACCTGTGCCGGGCGGTAGTCAGCCACGGCGGCGGCGGCCACCACGATATCAGACAGCGGGTATACTGCGATCACGCTGCGGAACATATCATCAGCCGATTGTACCGGGATGATATCGATACCGCTGTGGTGGGTGGTCTGGTTAGTGGGGCCCAGCACCAGTTTCACCTGGGCGCCGGCGTCGGCGAGGGCTTCCGCGATGGCGATGCCCATTTTACCACTGGAGTGGTTGCTGATATATCTTACCGGGTCGATATGTTCGATAGTAGGGCCGGCAGTCACGACCGCTATTTTACCGTCGAGCGGTTTGCGGGCGCCGGCAGCCTGGCTGAAGTGGCGGCGCAGCAGGGCGACGATATTTTCCGGTTCAGCCATCCGTCCTTCGCCTACGAGGCCGCTGGCCAGTTCACCGGCAGCCACCGGTATCTGGGTATGGCCGTATTCGCGTAGTCGGGCCACATTGGCGCGGGTAGCCGGATGTTTCCACATGTCCTCGTCCATGGCAGGTGCATATAGTACCGGGCAGGTAGCGGACAGGTAGGTGGCCATCAGGAGGTTGTCGCACAGGCCGTTGGCCATTTTGGCGATGGTATTGGCAGAAGCGGGGGCTATCAACATAACATCTGCCCAGCGGCCGAGCATCACGTGGTTGTTCCAGCTGTTATGGTCGCTGATATGGAGTGGTACTTCATTTTTGGAGAGGGTGGCGAGGGTGAGCGGCGTGATGAAGTCAGCCGCCGCCGGTGTCATGACCACCTTTACGAGGGCCCCTTCCTTCACGAGCAGCCGGATGAGGGTAGCGGCTTTATAGGCAGCGATGCTGCCGGACACGCCCAACAGGATTTTCTTTCCTTGTAGTATTTTGATATCGTCCATAGATATAAAAAAAGCGGCAGATTTGAATCTGCCGCCATGAAATTAATATTTTTATTTTTCGCAATCACGCACCTCACAAAATAATGTGTGGCGGATTAGCTGAACAGGTCGTCGTCGTTCTTGCGGAAATAAATTTTATTGTCCAGGAATTCCTGAGTAGCCTGGATAGCAGGATTTGCCAGCCTTTCATAAAAGCGGGAAATCTCGATCTGCTCCTTGTTTTCGTGTACTTCTTCGAGGTTGTCAGTATGGCTGGCAAACTCTTCCAGCTTGGAATGGAGCTCCTCTTTCACGGAAATATTGATCTGATTGGCGCGTTTGGCTATCACGGCAATAGACTCATATAAATTACCGGTCCGGTTCTTAATATCGGTAGTATTTTTGGTTTCTACCCAGGGATTAAGACTACTGGTTAGACTTCTCTTTATTTTGCTCATTTTCCAGTGATTTAATATTGTTTTGCGCTAAGGTATAAAATTTTTCGGCATCCGCCTTCAATTTGCTGTTGGGATAGTGGTCTGCGAAGTCCATGTATTCACTGACAACTGTCTCATAGCGTTCCTTTTGTTTTTCCTCTATGCTGTTTTTAGCATAGTTATAGTAGGCGCGGATGGCCATTATCTTGTAGCTGTCGCTTTTGTCAGAGTCGGGGTAGTTGCGCATCAGGTTTTTGAAGGCGATACCGGCCGCTTTGTAAAAGCCCAGGTTATAATACAGTTCAGCGCTGTTGAACTCTTTGAGTTCCAGCTTCCTGCGGCAGAGTTCGATCACCAGATTGGCTTCCGGTACTTTTTCCGCCTGCGGGTAGTTATTGATGAAGGTTTGCATCTGGGCAATGGCCTTCATGGTGTTGGTTTGGTCCAGCGATACTTTGGGTGACTGCTTGTAATAGCAATACGCCTGCATATAGTCAATTTCCACCGCTCTGGGGCTGTTGGGGAATACGTCGAGGTAGTTTTTGAAATGGAAAGCCGCCTGAACATAGTCCTTCACGTAGTAGGAACAGTATGCGTAGTTATAATACAGGCCTTCAAATTTTTCAGTGCCTTTATACACCTGCAGGAGGTCCTGATACAGTGTTTGCGCCGTATTATATTTTTTCTTCGAGTACAATTTGTCAGCATACGCCAGCTTCTTCTCGAAGTTGTTGCTTTTTTCGATTCTTCTCAGCTCATTGTTACAGGAAGAAGCGACAACGATCAGCGCAAAGAGACTGCTATACAATAAAAATTTCCGCATAAAAGAGTGGCAAAATTAAGAATTAAATGTAAATGTAAGGCGAAGAGATTTTCATTGCTGTTAAAATTTTGCAAAAGAGACCGTCAAATCGCTGAATCAGGGCATTTTACCGAAGAAATGATTCCTTTTGCCGCTTACCTGCCGAAAATAAAAAACCGTTGGATATTGTCAAAAAAATATCAGCACCAAGGTATCGGATTATAATTTAATCCTATTTGTAAAAAACAATTCATTGCCATTGCTGAAAAAACAGCGCAGTTATTTTACCCCCTGCAATGCCAGTCCTATTGCGTTTTTCACAGGTTACGCACACGATATTAACATGTATTCACACATTATCCACACAATCCAGCGTCCCGCGCGTGAAAAAGGTGCATAAAGCCACTCCAAACCCTTTACAATGGCGAATATTCTCTTGTGGAAAAAATTTATAAAGTATTTTTTCGTTAAAAAGTGGGAAAAAGTGTTATTTTGTGTTAGAAAATGGTTTTTCAAGTACTTTGCCCCATGGTATGACAGGTTTTCTAGGCGAATATGAGGCTACGCTGGACGCAAAAGGACGTTTTCTGTTACCTGCCGGATTCAAAAAGCAGGTGTCAGAAGCCGCCGGGGGACAGTTTGTCATCAACAGAGGCTTTGAAAAATGTTTGTCATTGTATCCCATGAACGAGTGGCAACCCATTTTCGAACGTATCAGCAAGCTGAACGATTTTGACCCGAAAGTGCGGGAATTTAGGCGCTACTTCCTCAATGGGGCCACCATTCTGGAACTGGATAGCGCGGGAAGACTGCTGGTACCGAAAAACCTGCTGTCGTACGCAAACATGGAAAAAGACATTGTGCTGGCAGCAGCATCCAATAAAATCGAGATCTGGGATAAAGGTAAATACCAGGAGTTCTTTGAAAATTTCTCACCAGGGGCCTTCAGTGATCTGGCTCAACAGGTAATGGGAGGAGGAGACAACAACATTTCAATTTAAACTGGAGCAATATGGGCGAACAACAATATCACCTACCCGTTCTGCTGCAGGAGACAACGGAGCTGTTGCACATTAACCCCGAAGGGACTTATGTGGACGCAACGTTTGGAGGCGGAGGACATTCCCGGGCCATACTGGAGAAACTGGGCGAAAAAGGACGACTGATTGTATTTGATCAGGATGAGGATGCATACCATAACAGGATCATCGATGACCGTGTAACATTTGTACAACAAAATTTCCGGCACCTGCAACGTTTTCTGAAGCTACACAAAGCGGAACAGGTAGACGGCATATTGGCAGATCTGGGCGTGTCTTCACACCAGTTCGATACCGCCGAAAGAGGATTCAGCATCCGCTTTAACGGCGATCTGGACATGCGGATGGACACCCGGACTACCCTCACTGCGGCCCAGATTCTGGCTACCTGGGGCGAAGCCCGGTTACAACTCATGTTCCAGGAATACGGAGAAGTGACCAACGCCAAAACCCTGGCACAAACCATTGTACGGCAACGAAAAACACACCCCATGCGCACCATCACGGAATTTAAAGCCGTGATCCAGCCCATCGTAAAAGGCAATCCCCAGAAATACCTCGCACAGGTGTTTCAGGCATTAAGAATAGCTGTCAACGATGAACTGGGCGCCCTAAAAGATTTACTTACCCAGTCCGCCAATGTATTAAAACCAGGAGGAAGAATGGCCATCATCACCTTCCACTCACTGGAAGACAGGCTGGTAAAGAATTTTATGAAGACAGGCAGTTTCGAGGAAGCACCGGAAGATCCGTTTGGAAAGGAAACACCCCCTAAATTGTTCAGATTAATCACAAAAAAACCGGTGACCGCCAGCGATGCAGAACTAAAGCTCAACGGCAGATCGAGAAGCGCAAAACTGCGGGTGGCCGAAAAAACAGCATGATACCGCTTACACTGTATCATCCAGCTCCTATCCTATCCTATACACATTCTGTTGTGATTTGCTTTCAATTTTATATTGTCAATTTATTAAAAAGGCATAACGCGTGTTGCAGGAAGAAGTTATAGAAACAAACCAGGAAGAACCTACCGGTACCGAAAGTACTCCGGTGAAAGGACCGAAAAGGGAATGGAGGCTGCGTATCAACTACAAAGCGTTGGTACAAAACCTGCCTTTTATCGGTTTTCTCGCTGTTCTGGCACTGATCTATATCGCTAACAGCCACCTCGCTGAAAAAAAAATACGCCGCATTAATCAGCTTGGCAAAGAAATAAAAGAGCTTAAGTGGGAATACATCAACGTGAAGAGTGAGCTCATGTTTCGAAGCAAAATGAGTGAAGTCAGCAAATCTGTAGAGCAACTGGGCCTCAAACAACTCAGTTCCCCTCCACAGAAAATAGTGTTGAAAAAGGAAAACGAAAAATAACATTCAATACTGGTACCTGATGCTGCCCGCCTGAAACTATTACAGGACGGGGATGCTGGTAAAAACAAATGGCAAGCATCTCATATAAATAGCAGCCAGCGTCAGGTATCTTTTTATAGCTCTTGGCCTTTAGCTTTTAGCCTTAGTCGCTTTCCCGGCAACTAAAACCCTGGAAGTTATCCGCTAAAAAGCTTAAAGCTAAACAGCCGGAACGTGGACGTAAAAAAAGACATATTGTGGCGTGTGTATCTCTGCCTGATCGGCATGGCGCTCTTCGGTGTCGCCATCCTGGTCAAGGTCTTTTACATCCAAAACGTGAAAGGCAGCTACTGGCGCAATATGGCTGATAGTCTGCACACCGGCTACGTAGCCCTCGACGCGGAAAGAGGCACCATCTATTCGGAGGAAGGCAGAATGCTGTCTACCTCCATCCCGTATTTTGATATACGGATAGACTTCGCAGCCGACGGCCTGCGGGACAAAAAAGGGAAAGTGTTCCGGGAAAATCTCGACTCTCTTTCCCTCAGCCTCTCCCAGATGTTCGGCGACCGCAGCAAGGCAGGCTATGCACAAATGCTGCAGGAAGGTTACAAATCAAAGGACCGCTATTTTCTCCTGAAAAGAAACGTGCCCTTTAACCAGTACCAGCAAATGCGCGCCTTCCCGATGTTCCGGCTCGGCAAAAACAAAGGCGGCATGATCGCGGAAAGCAAAAGCAAACGCATCAACCCCTTTAAACTGCTGGCCAACAGAACAATCGGCCTGCCCCGCGAAAACTCGCAAAGCGTAGGCCTGGAAAGGACCTATAACGAATACCTGAAAGGGGTGACCGGTAAAAGGCTCATGCGCCGCATCGCCGGTGGTACATACGTCCCCGTGGAAGGATATGACATCGAACCGGAAAACGGCCGCGATGTGGTCACCACCCTCGACGTAAACATGCAGGACATCGTGGAAACAGCCCTCATGAACATGATGGTGCAAAATGAAGCAGTCCACGGTACCTGTATCCTGATGGAAGTAAAAACAGGAAAAATCAAAGCAATCGCCAATCTGGGCAGACAAACAGATGGCAGCTACTGGGAAGATATGAACTATGCACTGCAGGTAGGCGAACCAGGTTCCACTTTTAAACTGGCCACCGTCATCTCTGTGCTGGAAGATAAATACGCCACCATGAACACGATGGTCAACATGGACGGCGGACGCTGGCAGGTAGGGCGCAGAACGGTATTCGACTCCGAACCGCATCCCGGCCCCCAGAACGTGACCATCAAACACGCATTTGAGCTCAGCTCCAATGTGGCAATGGCTAAACTGGCCGTCCAACATTATGGCAGACAGCCCAACAAGTTCGTGGCAAACCTGAAAAAACTCAGGATGGACCAGAACACGGGCATCGACCTGGTGGGGGAAGGCCATCCGGTGGTTAAAACCACCAGCTCCAAAACATGGAGCAACACCTCACTACCCTGGATGGCTTTCGGGTATGAAGTGCTGGTAAGCCCGCTGCAAACATGTATGCTGTACAATGCAGTGGCCAACAACGGTAAAATGATGAAACCCTACCTCGTCAATTCTATACAGGAATATGGCCAGGTAGTTAAACAGTTTGAGCCTACCGTACTGCTGGACAGCATCTGCACCAACAGTACCCTGAAGCAGGTACAGTCCATGCTCGAAGGAGTGGCAATAGACGGCACCGCCAGAAAACTGGCCAACCCCTATTACAGCTTCGCAGCTAAAACCGGTACCGCCCTGGTGGCGAACGGCAACCGCGGTTATGCCGATAAGATCTACCAATCCTCATTTGCAGGGTACTTCCCCGCTAATGACCCACAGTATACCTGTGTAGTGGTGATCAGAAATAAACCGCACGCCCTGCGCTTTTATGGCGCTAACGTGGCAGGACCTGTGTTCCGCGAGGTGGCTGATAAACTCTATGCCATCGCTGTGGAAAAACAGAAACCAATGCAGGCAAACGTACAACTGGACACCCTCCTGGCCCTGAAAAACGGAAAAGGCGGTGAATGGAAACAGATACTTAAAACCCTGCAAATGCCCATCAACGGCACCATCGCCAACAACAGCTGGGTAAGCCCCAGCGTGAGCAACCGGAAGGTCAGCTTCCAGCAGCTCAGCCAGGCGAAAGGCGCCGTGCCCAATGTTACGGGAATGGGACTCAAAGATGCGCTGTACCTGCTCGAAAACGCAGGACTGCGCGTTGTCGTAAAAGGCGCCGGTAAAGTGAAAACACAATCACTCCCCGGTGGCACCAAAATAGGAAACGAACAAACGATCGTAATAGAACTGAGCTAGATGAAGACGCTGCGCGACATATTATACAATGTAGGCATCAGGGCCGTACACGGAAATACAGACATCTCCGTGAACGCCCCTGCTATTGATTCCAGGTCCGTAGGGCCCGGCGATGCCTTCATTGCCGTGAAAGGAGTACACACCGATGGCCATCAATACATTGATAAAGCCATCGCACAGGGAGCAGCCGCCATTATCTGTGAAACCATGCCGGAGGTACTGCTGGACACTGTCACCTATGTACAGGTGGACAACAGCGCCCAGGCAAGCGGTGTCATAGCAGGCAACTTCTATGATAACCCTTCCCACAAACTGCAGCTGGTAGGCGTTACCGGTACCAACGGAAAAACAACCATCGCCACCATCCTGTTCCGTTTGTTCTCTCAGCTGGGCTATCACTGCGGATTACTGTCCACCGTGCAAAATCAGATAGGCGATACCGTGATACCGTCTACCCACACCACTCCGGACCCCATCAACCTCAATGCGCTGCTGGCCCGGATGGTAGAAGAAGGATGTTTGTACGCCTTCATGGAAGTAAGCTCCCACGCTATCCATCAACAACGGGTAGCCGGACTGAAATTCGCCGGAGGCATCTTCAGTAATATCACCCACGACCACCTGGATTATCACAAAACATTTGATGAATACATCCGGGTCAAAAAATCGTTCTTTGACAACCTGCCGGCTACGGCTTTTGCCCTCACCAACCTCGATGATAAAAGAGGCATGGTGATGCTGCAAAACACCAAAGCCCGCAAAGCCACTTATAGTCTGCGTACACTGGCTGATTTCAAAGGAAAAATCCTGGAAAACAACCTCACCGGACTGATCATGCAAGTGGGCGACACGGAAGTGCACTTCCGCCTGATCGGTGAGTTTAACGCCTACAACCTGCTGGCAGTATACGGTGCAGCTATATTGCTGGGACAGGACAAAGCCACGGTGCTGCGCGCCCTTAGTAATATCCAGGGTGCGGAAGGCCGCTTCGAGTATATCGTGTCTGCACACGACCAGATCATCGCTATTGTGGACTACGCCCATACGCCCGATGCCCTGAAAAACGTACTGGCCACCATCAAAAACCTGCGCAAAGGACATGAACAGGTGATCACAGTGGTAGGCTGCGGCGGCGACCGCGATACGGCCAAAAGGCCTGTCATGGCTGCAGTGGCAACGGACGGCAGCGACCGGGTGATCTTCACTTCTGATAATCCCCGCTCCGAAGATCCGGAGGCGATTATCCGCGAAATGGAAGCAGGCGTACCGGTACACCTGAAAAAACGGGTGATCTCCATTACCGATCGCAGGGAAGCTATTAAAACAGCAGTGACCCTCGCCGGAAAAGAAGACATCATCCTCGTGGCCGGAAAAGGACACGAGAAATACCAGGAAATCAAAGGGGTGAAACATCCCTTCGATGATAAACAAGTGCTGGAAGAAGTAATGAGGCTGCTCGACAAATAATTTTAACGGAACGAAACTAATACTTAATAACTCAATGACTTAAAAGCCACCCATCCGAATGAGGCGGAGGGGGAGGCTCCGACTAAAACATATGTTATATTATTTTTTAAATTACCTGAAAACAGAATTTAAGATCAGCATCATGGGTGGTGGTATGTTCCAATTTATCACCTTCCGGGTAACGATGGCCCTGTTGCTGTCGCTGGTCATCTCCCTGTTATTGGGTAAACGTATCATCAGATTCCTGCAGCGTAAACAAATCGGTGAAACGATCCGTGAGCTGGGCCTTCAGGGTGAAAACACCAAGAAGGGCACTCCTACTATGGGCGGCCTCATCATCCTCGCGGCCATCATCATCCCCACCCTCCTGTTTGCACAGGTAGCCAATGTGTATATCTGGCTGGTACTGCTTTGTACTGTATGGTTAGGCCTCATCGGTTTCGTGGACGACTATATCAAAGTATTCAAAAAGAACAAAGAAGGGCTGGCAGGCCGCTTCAAAATACTCGGACAAATAGGACTGGGCCTCATCGTAGGCACCACCCTGTATTTTAATAACGATGTGGTGGTATCCCGTGAGCTGATGGGCACACAGAAACTGGCGCCCTATGAAAGACGCCTCAGCAATCACCCTGAAAGAGTGACCCGCGACGGTCAACGGTTTGCGGATGTGAAAACACCCATCACCACCATCCCGTTCGTTAAGAACCACGAATTCAACTACGCCAAGCTGATTTCCTGGATCCCCGGCGCAGAAAAATACACGTTCATCGTCTATATCCTGATCGTCATCTTTATCATCACCGCCGTATCCAACGGCGCAAACATAACGGACGGATTAGACGGGCTAGCCACGGGGGTGTCGGGTATCATAGGAATATGTCTCGGCATTTTTGCTTATGTATCAGGCAACATTCAGTTTGCGGAGTACCTCAATATCATGTACATCCCCAACCTGGGTGAACTGTCCATCTTCATCGCTGCCTTTGTAGGCGCATGTGTGGGCTTCCTCTGGTACAACGCTTACCCCGCGCAGGTATTCATGGGCGATACCGGCAGCCTGGCACTGGGTGGTATCATTGCGGCACTGGCATTTATTGTGCGGAAAGAGCTGCTGATCCCCATCTTCTGTGGTGTATTCCTCGTAGAGCTCCTGTCAGTGATGCTGCAGGTGTCTTACTTCAAATACACCAAGAAAAAATACGGTGAAGGCCGGCGTATCCTGAAAATGTCGCCCCTCCACCACCACTATCAGAAACTCGGCTATCACGAAAGTAAAATATCCGTACGCTTCTGGATCATCACCATCATGTGCGTGGTATTTACGATCGCGACACTGAAAATGAGATAATTAAAACATAAAAAACTAACAAAGAAGTATATACGAAAATGGCGCATAAACTCATCATATTAGGAGCAGGAGAAAGCGGGATTGGAGCAGCTTTGCTGGGAAAACAGCAAGGGTATGATGTTTTTGTGTCCGAAGGCGGCACTATCAAAGACAACTATAAACAGGAACTGGCGGTAAACCATATTCCTTTCGAAGAAGGCCATCACTCATGGGATGTGATACTGGGAGCAGACGAGATCGTCAAAAGTCCGGGTATCCCTGAAAAAACAGAGCTGATGAAAAAAGTACGCGAAAAAGGTGTATCTGTCATCTCCGAAATTGAACTGGCCTACCGTTTTTCAAAAGGTAAAAAGATTATTGCCATCACCGGCAGCAACGGCAAAAGCACCACCACCGCCCTCACCTACCATATTTTTAAAACGGCAGGACTGGACGTGGCCATGGTCGGCAACATTGGCGTTAGCTATGCCAGACAGGTGGCAACCGCACCAGCGGAGTATTATGTGATTGAAATCAGCAGCTTTCAGCTGGATGACATCGTGGAATTCAAACCCAACGTAGCTATCCTGCTCAACATTACGCCTGATCACCTGGACCGGTACGACTACAAAATGGAAAATTATGTAGCCTCCAAGTTCAGGATCGCGATGAACCAGACAAAAGAAGACGCTTTCGTTTATTGTATGGACGATCCGGAGATCATGCAGCATTTGGCGCAGCAACCCATTTATTCAACATTAATACCTTTTACCATCATGAAACCACTGAAAGAAGGCGGTTCTATCGCCAACGAGCAGTTGCAAATACTGGTTGACGGAGAGCCGGTCATCATGTCAATGTATGACCTGGCGCTAAAAGGGAAACACAATCTGTATAATTCGATGGCAGCAGCAATTGCAGGCAGAACCATGGATATTAGAAAGGAAAAAATCCGCGAAAGCCTGGCTTCCTTCAAAAGCCTCGAACACCGGATGGAATATGTGACCACTGTGAAAGGCGTGGATTTTATCAATGATAGCAAAGCTACCAATGTGAATTCCGTATGGTTTGCCCTCGAAAGCATCGAAAAACCCATCGTCCTGATCATGGGCGGTGTGGACAAAGGCAACGATTACTCCGCTATCCGCGACCTGGTCAAAGAAAAAGTAAAAGCCATTATTTGCATGGGAGTGGACAACACACCGATCATTGATGCGTTATCAAAAGATACGCCCGTTATGATCAGCACTTCCAGTATGATGGACGCGGTACGCGAAGCCTTTGCACAAGCCACTAAAGGCGATGTGGTAATGCTTTCCCCCGCCTGCGCCAGTTTCGACCTGTTTAAAAATTATGAAGACAGGGGCCGGAAATTCAAAGAAGCGGTGAAAGCATTGTAAACACCGGGGTTGCTGGTAAAAAGGGTTGAATAACGGAAACGATCAAACGAAATTATTAACAATATGAACGGATTGCTCTATAGAACAAAAGGCGATAAGGTCATCTGGACGATAGTAATTTTTCTATCGCTGGTGAGCCTGCTGGCCGTATATAGCGCAACCGGCTCACTCGCCTATCGCGAACGGGGCGGCCACACGGAGTATTATCTCCTGAAGCAGCTCGTTGTACTGGGAATGGGACTGGTGATCATCTACTTTGCACACCGGGTGAACTATACCATTTATTCGCGGGTGGCGCAGGTAGGCTTCCTGATATCGATACCGCTGCTGATTTATACGCTGGCATTCGGTTCGCATATCAACGACGCCAGCAGATGGATACGGCTACCGATCATCAATCTGACCTTCCAGACATCGGACGTCGCCAAACTGGCCATCTTCATGTATGTCAGCCGGCAGTTGTCCAGAAGGCAGCATGTGATCAACGATTTTAAGAAAGGGTTTCTGCCCATCATCATACCAGTAGGCATTATCTGCGTACTCATCATGCCGGCCAATATGAGCACGGCTTTGCTGTTAATGGCCAGCTGTATGCTGCTCTGTTTCATTGGCAGGGTGCCGGTGAGGTTCCTCGCCGGAATGGTGGCCGCAGGTGCACTGGCTATCGTGCTGATGTTTGCCATCGCTAAAATCTCCGGGATGGAGATGCGTACCAAAACCTGGGAAAAGCGGTTGGACAGCTTCATGAATGATGACCATACCGAAGTGCCCTATCAGGTACAACAGGCCAACATCGCCATTGCAGGTGGCGGCGTACTTGGAAAAGGCCCGGGCAACAGTACACAACGTAACTTTTTGCCACACGCCTACTCCGACTATATCTACGCTACTATCATCGAAGAATATGGACTGATGGGCGCGTTCCTGATATTAGCAGCTTATATGTTGCTGCTGTTGCGCTGCATCCGGATTTACAAAAAATGCCCGTATGCCTTCGGCGCCTTCCTGGCACTGGGGCTTAGCGTAACACTGGTGATACAGGCGTTGACCAACATGGCGGTAAACGTACAGCTGTTTCCCGTAACAGGGTTGCCACTCCCGCTGGTCAGCATGGGTGGTTCTTCCGTACTCTTCACCAGCATGGCCATCGGTATTATCCTGAGCGTGGCCCGCAATGTGGAAGAAATGGAAGGTAAACAGGCAGAAAAAGAAAGACTCGAACGCGTAATGGCTGCTAACGCAGAAAACGCAGCAGTAGCTTAAAGCGTATTTATATAAACAGAACAGACTATCAATCGTAACTGAAGAACATGCAACGCAAAGTGATTATAGCAGGTGGAGGCACGGGAGGACATATCTTCCCGGCGATAGCGATTGCCAATGCGTTGAAGAAAATCCAGCCGGATATTGACATCCTCTTTGTGGGCGCCGTCGGTAAAATGGAAATGGAAAAAGTACCGCAGGCAGGTTATCCCATCAAAGGATTGGAAATAGCAGGCTTTAACCGCAGCAATATTTTTAAAAACATACTGCTGCCTTTCAAAATCTGGAAAAGTCTCCGGCAGGCCAAAAACATCCTCGCCGAATTCAAACCGGATGCAGTAGTGGGCGTTGGCGGTTATGCCAGCTTCCCGATGCTGAGAAGGGCGCAGAAAAATGGTATTCCGACGCTCATACAGGAACAGAATTCTTTTGCAGGCAAAACCAACAAGATACTGGGCAAAAAAGCAAAGAAGATCTGCGTGGCTTATGATGGCATGGACAAATTTTTTCCGGCAGACAAGATTGTTTTCACCGGCAATCCTGTCAGGAACAACATCACCCAATCCGCTGTCACGAAAGAAGATGCCCTGCAACACTTTGGACTGAGCAGTCAGAAACAAACCATCTTCGCCGTAGGCGGCAGCCTGGGCGCCAAATCGATCAACGAAGCGTTGCAGCCGTTGCTGCCCACGCTGGTGCAGAAAGACCTGCAGCTGATCTGGCAAACCGGCAAACCCTACTACGAAACCGCTAAGGCTGCGGCTGCACCATACGGCAGCCATATCAAAGTGCATGAGTTCATCAACGTGATGGACTTCGCCTACAAAGCAGCAGACGTGGTATTATCGCGCGCAGGTGCACTGGCCATCGCCGAGCTTTGCGTCGTGAAAAAACCGGTCATCTTTGTGCCGTACCCTTTTGCAGCGGAAGACCATCAGACTTCCAACGCCATGAACCTGGTGAACAAACAGGCAGGCCTGATGATCAAAAACGACGAGGTAGGAGCACAACTCTCCAACGTGTTGTTCAGTCTTCTGCAAAACAGGGCATTGATGGAACAACTGGAGAAAAATATCGGCGAACTGGGTAATCCCAACGCAGATATGGTGATCGCCAAAGAAGTGATAAATATTTTTTGATTTTGATATTTAGGGATTTAGGATTCATATGGATTTGAACAACATACAACGGGTTTATTTCATCGGCATCGGCGGTATCGGCATGAGCGCCATCGCCCGCTTCTTCAATGAGAAAGGAGTGGCAGTAAGCGGTTATGACCGTACCCCAACAGCGCTGACAAAGCAGCTGGAGGCAGAGGGTATGCAGATCCATTATACCGACGATATCAACGCACTGGACCAAAAGGCTAACCTGGTCGTATATACGCCGGCCATCCCCGCCACCCATGAAGAACTGAAATGGTACCGGGACCATGGCTTTGAGGTAGTGAAACGCAGTGATGTGCTACAGGAAATCACCAGGTCACTGTTCGCCATCACCGTAGCGGGCACACATGGCAAGACCACCGTTTCCACCATGATCGCGCACCTGCTCACTGACAGTGGATATGGCTGCAACGCTTTCCTGGGTGGCATCAGCGTTAACTACGACAAAAATTTCTGGAGCAGTGATAAACAAGTGGCGGTGATTGAAGCTGACGAATATGACCGCTCTTTTCTGAAATTAAGTCCGGATATCGCGATACTGACTGCCATGGATGCAGACCACCTGGATATTTACGGCACGCCGGAAGCCATGGAAGAAGCATTTATCACTTATACGCACAATATAAAGCCCAATGGCACGCTGATTGCTAAGTTCGGCCTGCATCGCGGAAATGAACTGAAAGCAGACAACAAACTGCTGTACAGTTTACAAAACGACGCAGCCAATGCATACGCTGCCAACATACGGATGATCAACGGTGGATATGAGTTTGATGTGATGCAGCAGGACTGGATGATTGATAATATCCGGTTGCACATCGGGGGCATGCACAACGTTGAAAACGTGGTGGCAGCCATTACCGTGGCACATTTGCTGGGCATCAGCGCGGACAAGATCAGAGCGGCAGTGGAAAGTTTCAAAGGCATCAAAAGACGCTTTGAATATGTGATCAAGAACGATCATCAGGTGTATATCGATGATTATGCCCATCACCCGGAAGAGCTGCGCGCACTGATCACCAGTGCGAAAGCATTGTTCCCCGGCAGACGCTGCACCGTGATCTTCCAGCCGCACCTGTTCACCCGCACCCGTGACCTGGCCGATGGTTTCGCAGAAAGCCTTTCACTGGCGGATGAAGTGGTCCTCCTGCCTATCTATCCTGCAAGGGAACTGCCGATCGAAGGCGTTACCAGCGAGATTCTGGCAGCAAAGATCACCGTACCGGTGCAGATCATGCAAAAAGAAGAAGTACTGGACTGGCTGAAGAAAACACCCGTCCCGTTATTAATAACAGCCGGAGCAGGCGATATTGACCAGTTAAAAGGACCGATCAGTCAGCTGCTTCACTAAATAAGAAAAAACATTGGCTAAAACCACAACGATATTAAAAAGACTGGGCGCGCTGCTCCTTTGGGTGCTGGCGGTGACCGGCTTTATTATCCTCCTGGTAGCGGCCAATAAGGACAAGGAATCTGGTATCTGTAAAGGCATTCAGATAAAGTTTGAAGGGAAGGACGATAACTTTTTCATTGAAGCCAAGGATATCCGGTCATTGTTGACTAAAGACAAGGCACTGAACCCGGTAGGCAAACCGATCCGGGATATCAACATCCGGACACTGGAAGCAGTGGTAGACCAGGACCCATGGGTTAAAAATGCAGAGATCTATTTCAACAGCAAACAGGAACTGCATATCAAAGTAACACAACGGGAACCGGTAGCAAGGGTGTTCACCTTTTCGGGCAACAGCTTTTATCTCGACGAAGCAGCAGAGCGTATACCGGTATCATCCCGTTACGCCGCCAGGGTGCCGGTATTTACCGGTTTCCCTACAGATGCGGACAAGCTGCAACAGACAGACAGCCTGTTGGCTGCCCAGATAGTGGACATGGGCCGTTTTATCGGCAAAGACCCTTTCTGGATGGCACAGGTAGAACAGCTGATCGTTACGCCCGACAGGAAGTTTGAGTTCATACCCAAACTGGGCGATCAGGTGATCGCTTTCGGTGACGGTGCCGATATTGAAAAAAAATTCACCAAACTGCTGGCTTTTTACAAGGAAGGACTGAATAAGGTAGGTTGGAATAATTATTCGCGGATCAACATCGCTTTTGAGAATGAAGTCGTATGTACGCGTAAGGATGGTGTAGCACCGTTACAACCGGTGATACCCAAAGACTCGGTCAAACAGTTTGTGCCTGACGAAGCGCCCATCGCTGAAAGCGAAGACAGCGCAGAGAAAACGACGGCAGTCAAACCACCGGAACATACACCGGTGACCGCCAAACCGGTCATAAAACCGGCAGCGAAACCAGCGGCGAAACCCGCAGCTGCCCACAACAAAGCGACGGCAAAAGCGCCAGAGAAGAAAGCTAAACCACAGAAAGCGGCGCCGCCCAAGCAACAACAACCTAAAGCAGTGTATAAGCCAGGGAATAAATCTGTTAACACATCAAAAAAACAAACAACGCCATGAATCAGGAAGCTCCCATCATTGTAGGTCTCGATATCGGAACTACGAAGATTGCTGCCATAGCAGGACGGAAGAATGAATACGGGAAACTGGAAATCCTGGGATTCGGTAAAGCTACATCGTTTGGTGTGCAGCACGGTATGGTGCTGAACATTGACCAGACTATTAAAGCGATCAGGCAAGCCCTGGAAAACTGTTATGCTTCCAGCCCCCATCTGGAAATCAATGAAGTATATGTCGGCATCGCCGGTCATCATATCAAAAGTTTGCAAACCCGTGGTGATATTGTCCGCAATGATGTTGAAGCGGAAATATCCCAGAAAGATATTGACCAGCTGATCAACGATCAGTATAAAACAGTCATTCCCGCAAGTGATCAGATCATTGATGTGATCCCACAGCAATATATTGTGGACAGTCTGCAGAACATCACCTATCCTATCGGTATGTCCGGTGTGAAGGTGGGCGCAAACTTCCATATCATCACCGGCGACAAAAACGCCATCCGCAACATTAACCGCAGCGTGGAGAAATCCGGCCTTAAAATTCGTGACCTCGTGCTGCAGCCGCTGGCGTCTGCCGCAGCAGTGATGTGCGATATGGATTTTGAAGCAGGAGTAGCTATTGTAGACATTGGTGGTGGTACCACCGACCTGGCTGTGTTCTACGAAGGCATCCTGAAACACACTGCCGTTATTCCCTATGGTGGCGAAAACATTACCAATGATATCAAAAACGGTCTGGGTGTGTTGAAAACACAGGCCGAACAGATGAAAGTACAATTCGGTTATGCACTGGCCGATGAAGCTAAAAGTAACGCTTATATCACGATCCCTGGTTTACGCGGACAAAGCCCCAAAGAAATCTCCGTTAAAAACCTGGCACATATTATCCAGGCCCGTATGAGTGAGATACTCGATTTCGTAGTATATCACCTCAAACAAATCGGGATGGACAATAAAATGCTGAATGGTGGTATTATCCTCACCGGTGGCGGTTCCCAGCTGAAACACCTGATCCAGCTGACAGAATACACTACCGGCGCCAGCGCACGCATCGGTTTCCCCAACGAACACCTGGCCAGCGGCCTGTTCGATGAAGAGCTGACCAAACCCATGTATGCGACTTGCGTAGGATTGATCCTCAAAGGCTACAACGATTTCGAAAATGACCGTAAATCACTGGAAGAAAATTATATAAAAATTAATACCAGTTACCTCGCGAAAGAACAAGCCGCACAGTCGGTAGCCCAACAGGAAGAATGGGAGGAAGAAGGCCCCACCACTCAGGAAATACAGGACAGAAAAGCCAAAGAAAGGAATGCTTCCCTGAAGAATTTCCTGGATAAAATGAAAACGAAGATCATTGACATGTTTACAGAAGAAGAAGATGCAAAACTGTAAATGTGAAATGGCGCAATTGTTGTGAACTGCAAACGTTTATTATATAAGAATTAAGATCGATAATTAATAATGATAGGACAAATGAACCATATTAACGGCAAAGAATACACGCTTATAACACCGAACATGTTCATTATTAATTATCCATACTAACCCATAAAAGTATAGAGTCATGATACATTTTGATCTTCCTAAGGAAAAATCTTCTATCATCAAGGTCATCGGCATTGGTGGCGGTGGAAGTAATGCGGTGAATCATATGTATAGCCAGCGCATTGAAGGGGTGAATTTTATTATCTGCAATACTGATGCTCAGGCTATTGCCAACAGTCCTGTGCCCAACAAAATACAGTTGGGACCACACCTCACACAGGGCCTTGGTGCCGGCGCCAATCCGGAAATTGGTAAGCAGGCGACGGAAGAATCCTTTGAAGAAATCAAAAAAATACTGGAGGTGAATACCAAAATGGCCTTCATCACTGCCGGTATGGGCGGTGGCACCGGTACCGGTGGCGCTCCTATCATCGCGCGGATATGTAAGGAACTGGGTATTCTGACCGTTGGTATTGTTACCACCCCGTTTTCTTATGAAGGAAAAAAGAGAATGCTGCAGGCCGATGAAGGCGTTCAACGCCTGAAGGAGTACGTAGATACCCTGCTGATCATCTCCAACGATAAATTAAGACAGAAATTCGGCGACCTGAAATTCAAGGCCGCTTTCGAAAAGGCGGACAACGTACTGGCTACCGCTGCCAAATGTATCACCGATGTGATCAACTCCACCGGTCAGATCAACGTGGACTTTGCCGATGTATGCACCGTTATGCGTAACGGTGGCGTGGCCATCCTTGGCGCTTCTATCGCGGAAGGTGAAAACCGTGCTCAACGCGCTATCGAAGATGCACTGACTTCTCCGTTGCTGAACGATAACGATATCCGTGGCGCCAAATGGATACTGATCAATATCTCTTCTTCCGAAGGTGAATTTGAACACACCCTCGATGAAATGGATATCATCCAGGCTTATGTACAAAGCCAGGCCGGCGAGGATTGCGACGTGATCCTCGGTGTGGGCTACGACCAAACCCTGGACCGCAAACTGGGTGTTACGATCATCGCTACCGGTTTTGAACAGAAACCTATCCAGCAGATGAAAATGGCCCCTTCCACCCCGGAACGCACCGAACCTAAAATCGTGATGCAGCTGGGTAAAGACGGTGATGAGAAAAAAATGAACATCCAGCAGTCACAAGGTCTCCTGTTCCAGGAACCACAGGACCTGATGGCTCCACGCCTGATGGAACCTGTAGTTTCCCATCCTGAACCTGCTACCGGGTACACCCCTCCGCAGCAACAGCAACAGGCTCCCATTGCTCCTGCACGGCAGAACTATGTACTGAACATACAACAAGTCCCTGCCCAGCAACCGCAACCTGCACCGGAACAACAACTGCCGGTACAACAACCGGTTCAGCAACAACCGATACAACAGCAGCCGGTTCAACAGCACATCCCGCAGCCACAGCAGCACGTGCAGCAACAACAGCCACACGTACAAGTGCAACCGCAACATGTGCAACAGCCTGTTCAGCAGCCTAATGTGAATATTATACAGCCACAGGGCAGCGGCGCAGCAGGTGGTTACCTGAACCGCCCCGCTAACATCTATGTGGAGCCAGGTAGCACTCCTACGCCTCCGGAAATGAAAATGGTGTACAGGGAAGAAGAACAACCAACCAATCCGCTGCCTCCGGAAGTGCCCATGCAACACTCTTCCTACGAAGAACTGGAAGAACAAAAACGTAAACAGGCTGAGAGAGTCGCTAAACTGCGCAGCATCAGCTTCAACGTGAAGAACATGGACAACAACGCGGAAATTGAAAATGTTCCGGCTTACCTGCGTCGCAATGTAGCCCTGGAAAATGGTGCCGGCTCAGCTGAACACTTCTATTCCAATTACACCGTGAGCGATCCGGGCCAGAACAATCACACTGAGATAAATACTATCAATACATTTTTAGATGGGAAGAAGCCCGATTGATGAACATAGAGATATTCCATTCGGACATTTGATTGTTTTTTAGTTGTGTTAAAAGAAAATCCTCCGGTTCCCCGGAGGATTTTTCTTTTTATAAAGTGTTCAACGTCTCTTTCGCCTTCTTCAGCAAGTCGCCAGCCGGCGTAGTTTTCGGAGCGTTGATATCAAACGGTGACAACATCTTTTCCAGTTTGCTCACCCCCTCCCGGTTATTGGCTCTCGTGAATTCCTCCCGCAGGATCCGTATTTTCTCATAGTCCTGTACACCTTCTACCAGTCGCTCAAACCGGATAGATGACCGCGGTCCCGGATATACGAAATAAGTATCCCCTGCGGCCCAGGCACGGAAACGGCTATCCTGTAACGGTGCTTTTACCCAACAGTTGTAAGCCCAGCGCAGATAACCGGTGTACCCTTTGTAGGCAGCATGCCAGCCCATGAAGGCCGCTTCTGCCGGAGGCGAAAAAGTAAATGTGTTAGGAAAACCTTCTGTACAGCAGGTATAGAAAGTAGTAGGCCAGCCTTTCTTCAGCCTTGCCTGTAATACTTCATCCGGAAATGGCTCCTTGGAGGCTACACAGAAGTCATAAATATCCTTGTCCAGCGGTGCGTGATAGCTGCCCGCCAATGACAATTTAAAGTCTTTATCAGCCTTGCGGATGAGTGCCAGCGCCTGTTGCATGTCCGCCATAGGACGCTCGTCCATAGCGATGGTGGTGATATTGAACCAACCTTTGGCTTTCAGGTGTTTTACAAAATCATTCAGCATAGGCTGCCAGTGTGCGGCATACTCCGGTGAACCGGGCTTGGCGATCAGCAGTGTATCTTTACCTTTCGCTTCGTCATAATAATAGAACTTCAGGTTCCAGGGAATCATGCTGTAACAGTTGATTTCCTTTTTAATACCCATACTCATCATGTATTCCACCCATTTGTCAAAGATGGTATAATCATAAGACCAGGTACCGTTTTTCTTTTTGGTCCATTTTATCATGCTGCCATACACGTCTTCCGTTTGGCTATTCCACGGGTCATAAATGAGTGTGGCAGTGATGCATTTCTGGCCTGCATTGGCCAGCATCTGCATATATGGTGTCATGGCTTTAAAATGTGCGTCGCTCCATGGTTTTACGCCATACATGCGGGCTATGGCGTCAGGGCTCTGCCAGAGGTCCAGGTGGAACTTCCAGTCCTTCGGCGCCGGCAAAGTATGATTCAGTACTTCCACTTCATAGGGCAGACTGCTGATAGTGCCGCCTGCATTGATTTTTACGGTGCCTTTGTACACACCGGGAGCAGTGCCTGCAGGTACCTGTATGCTCAGCCACACGGGCTGCGTTTGGTTGGCTGCAATGTCTTTGGAACGCTGAATGTCAATGCCATCAGCTACGAGGGAGGAATCAAAATTTTCCGGTTTACGGTAACCACAACCACTGCCGTCTTTATTCAGCTCGTCGGTCATGACATATCTTACAAAACCCGTGGTGATCGCACTGGCAGGGATGGTAGTCCCTTTGCTGCCCTGCAGCGCATTGGTGGTAATACTAACACCACTAAGCGGGCGGGTGGTCCAGATCAGGAACTGGGTATGTATCCGTTCACCTTTCCAGGCTTTGGCGTTCCAGGAGGATGCCAGGCTTTGCGCTTCAGGTGCATTTCTTTTTTCATAACGGATATCTGTGGAACCGAAGGCAACGTGGAGCTGGTCGCCCTTTATAGCTTCCCAGGAAGCTTTGTTGACCGGTCTGGGATCAGGCTTCTCCTGATAATCGCCGGCCGGACCGCTTTGGGCCCATACGTTTTGTTGCAATGCCAGTAATACCAGCACGCCAAAAAATTTGTTCACCATACAATAATTTAGAAATTTTGATATTTAGAGATTTGGTTATTTTGTTTACTAACCCAAACCCAGTACAAAATCCATGACTTCCAAGATCTTAAAAAAAACCGGGATTTTCGAGTCATAAATATCCAAATATCAAAATATCAAAATTCCCAAATGATTAGTGGTGAATAATGCGTTTTAATTGCAGGTTGGTGACCGGAGCCACTACCAGCGGGTACTTCTCGATGGTCACATAACTGGAATCCAGTCCGAAGCCTCTTTCTTCAGACAGGCTGATTTTTTTCAGGAAGAAGTACATCTTCATTACCATTCTTTCATATAACGGCAGATCATTATCGTGGGAAAGGAATTTTTCCATGACAATAAACTGGAAATCACCGACCACATTGTTTTTGCTGAGAGATTCGTAACGACTGGTGATGTTCACTTCCTTGTTTCTCACCATGTCTTCCACCACCATTCTGAACATCAGGTTGATCCTTTGTTCCACTTTAAAGCCCAGTCTGAATTCCACCCGGATAACTTCGTTAGGAATAATGGTTTGCACGGAGTATTCACTGAGATACGGCTCATCTACCACATCAACGTGTACAAACCAGTATATATCGGCTCTTTTGGGCTTTTTATTGAGGATGGAGTAGATGATTTTGTGCTCTATCTCTTTGGGATTGTCGGCACTGCTCATATACACCAGGTGTGTGGCATATTTGGGAATAGAAGTGTCGTTGCTGAGTTCCTGGATAATAGGCAGATAATCTTCCAGCCGTACAAATTCCACGTAGCGGTTTTTGATCTTGCGGGACTTGAACCATACGATCATGACGAGGAAGAGTCCCCCTGCCATTACCACGGTAACATAACCGCCATGCATAAACTTCACCAGGTTGGCAAACAGGAACGAGAATTCGATAGAAAGGTATACGACGAGATATAATAATATCCAGCCTGTCCAGACCCTTCGCGTATAGAGATAGAAGGCAAACAGGCAGGAGGTCATCAGCATACAGATGGTGATAGACAACCCGTAGGCCGCTTCCATATGGGAAGATTCCTGGAAAAGGATCACGATGGCCGCGCAGCCTACAAAAAGCATGGTATTGATACCAGGGATATAGAGCTGTCCACGCATTTCAGTGGGATAGTTTACCCGCATTTTAGGCCAGAGGTTGAGCCGCATGGCTTCCGAGATGAGGGTAAAGGAGCCGGATATGAGTGCCTGGCTGGCAATAATAGAGGCCAGTGTAGCGATCAGTACCCCGAAGATGATAAACCATTCCGGCATGATCATAAAGAACGGGTTCTGGTCTTTAGGCAGGATTTGGCCTTTCTGGCTGAGGAGCCATGCGCCCTGACCGAGGTAGTTCAGTACCAGGCAGGATTTCACGAAGATCCAGGACATGCGTATGTTTCCCCGGCCGCAGTGCCCCAGGTCTGAATAGAGCGCTTCGGCCCCGGTGGTACAGAGGAATACGGCGCCCAGGATCAGGAATCCTTTCGGGTAGGTGGTGAGCAATTCGATGGCATAATGCGGACTGAAGGCCCGGAGAATGCTCAAATCGTCTGTAATATGGGAAATGCCGAGGATACCCAGCATAGAGAACCATAGCACCATGATAGGGCCGAACATGCGGCCGATAGACACGGTCCCGAACTGTTGCATGATAAACAGGCCGGTGATGATGGTCAATACTATTTTTACGATCGTCAGCTGGCTCAGGTCTTTAAATACTTCGAGGGTACGAAGACCTTCAATAGCGGAGGTAACAGTGATAGGTGGAGTGATGATCCCATCTGCCAGGAGGGCAGCGCCGCCAATCATGCCAAAAATTACCGTCCATTTGGCATGTCGTCTGACAAGGGCATACAGGGAGAAGATACCTCCTTCACCTTTATTATCTGCCCGGAGGGTAAGAATAACGTATTTAACGGTGGTTTGTAAGGTCAGTGTCCAGATGATACAGGAGATACCGCCGATAACGAGAAGGTCACTGATGGGATTACCGCCAACAATGGCTTTAAAAACATAGAGCGGAGAAGTTCCGATGTCGCCGTAGATGATACCCAGCGCTACTACTAAACCTGCCAGGGTAACCCTGTTAATGTTTATGCCCACGAAGAAAAATTTTTAAAAAAGCCTCCAAAATTAGGAGTAAATATTGAGATCAGCAATAAAAAGGTGACAGAGGAAGAGGTTGGTTGGGGGTGGTTGGCATTAAAAAAGCCTCTCCCATTAGATCGGGAGAGGCTTTTTTAGTTATTCATCTTAGTGAGATGGAACTGATTAGTTAGCAGGAGCTAAGTCAACAGTACCGGATTCACCAGGAGTGTTTTGTTTGATGAAGCGACCGCGGTCGATGCCTTGTTTGTCAGCCAGGTAGTCGATCACAGAGTCAACACGACGGCTGCTCAGGTCAACACCACCTTTTTTACCTTTAGCACCTGCGTGGCCAGTAACCAGCACGTTGCAAGAAGGGTTAGCTTTCAGGGTAGAGGCAACAGAAGCGAGGATAGCTTCTTGATCACGACCTACTTTAGTAGAAGCGCCTTTGAAGGAAACGCTAGGCAGAACCAGGGTAGCGCAGGAAGCCTCAACAGGTTTGTTCTTGCAGCATTCAGGATCTGGGCATTTACCAACACCGTCAGCGTCAACTGGCTGGCAGTAAGTCGGAGTGATCAGTTGTTTGTCTTTGTAATCAGGAACGCCGTCACCATCTGTATCTTTAGCTACACCGTGAGAATCAACTGGTGCACCTGCAGGAGTGTTAGGTTCGCGGTCGAACTGATCAGTAACGCCATCACCGTCAGCATCAGGCAGAACAGGAGTAGGCAGTTTCATGTGACGAGGGTTGCTCAGCTCGCTGTAAGCGTATTCCAGCGGGTTGATCCACCAGAGCGGCTGTACGCGTTTAGAAGCGTTACCCAGGTTGAAGTTCAAACGCAGGCTGGTGTAAGAGTAGAAGTCTTTTGAAGAACCGCCAGGACCAGGATAACCATCCAGGTAAGCGTCAAAAGGCATTGTTACTTTCTCTTCAACACCGATGTTGAAACGTTTGGAAACTTTGAAAGCAATACCGGTACCGAGATCCAGCGCGTGACGAATCAGCTGGTTGTCGTTGTTACGACCGATAGAGATTCTGTTACCCTGAGAAGGAGCATTTTGCTCATACTTCTTATCTCTCAGGTTGTTCAGTTGTTTTCTGATGTCGCTACGTTTAGCACCGAAGTTGATGCCAGAGTAGTCATAACCGTTACCGTTACCATCCAGTGCGTCAACGTCTACGTCAGCAGCTACGATAGAGTAACCAGCCAGTACGTACCAGTTGATTTTAGGCTCTGCTCTGTAGAACAGGATGTTGCTCAGAGAAGCGATCATGTCCAAAGACAGCTGATGGTTCTGAGAACGGTAGTTAGGAACGATCATACCGCCGTTTCTAGCTGCGGTAGCTGCCCAAGGGTTACCAGCGGCTGCGATTGCAGGACGCAGTTTGTAATCCTGGCCTTTGTCGATAGAACCGATGTACTCAGCTCTAATGGAGAAGGTATGACCCAGTGCTTTTCTCAGGGAGATACCACCACCGAAACCAGGCTGAGGCGGAACGGTTCCGCTGATCAGGTGTAAACCGCCAGAAAGACCAAGTTCCCACATATCCCTTGGTTTACCAGGGAAATTAGATTGATGGTTCAGGAAGTTATTTTGTTGTACCAACCGCTTGCCTGACACTTTGGAAGAATCCAGTGCATCATAGCCGGTTGGTTGAACCTGTGCAAAACCGGTAGATGCTGTTAGTAACCCCACAGCGCCTGCCAGTAATAAGTACTTTTTGCTTGCCATAATTGTGTTTTATTTAAAAACTGTTAAAAATTTACTAATAACCCGTTTTTTACCTAGCAAAGGTAAATATCATAAATGAATATACAAATTTTTCTTGCAATATTATTTTCATTGATAAGTGCTTCAATATTAGAGCTTAACTGAAAGTATTTATATACCTTATTTCTACGTTAAGTTAAAGTATTGTTTAGCCCTTGTTAAAAGAATCCTTCTCCTGTGTTAAAGGAATGTTATACTTCATATACAAATTAAAGGCCAAAATGTTAAAGTTTCCCATTTAAAACCTAGCTTAGCAATCCTTTTTATTTTATACATGGACGATATCAAGCAACTGATAGGTAAGGAATTACAGGATTTTGAAGGCAAATTCGCAGATTCAGTCAAGAGCCACGTGCCCCTGCTGGACCGGATCATGCATTACATTGTAAAGCGGAAAGGGAAACAGATCCGGCCAATGTTTGTACTGCTGTCTGCCCGGCTTTTTAGTCATGAAATCGGGGAAAGCACCTACCGGGCCGCTGCGCTCGTGGAACTACTGCACACTGCCACCCTGGTGCATGATGATGTGGTGGATGATGCCAACCAGCGCCGGGGATTGTTTTCCATCAACGCATTATGGAAAAATAAAATAGCTGTCCTGGTAGGCGACTACTTATTATCCAAGGGGCTCTTACTGTCATTAAACAACAATGACTTCCGCTCTCTGCAAATCCTTTCCGAAGCGGTAAAGGAAATGAGTGAAGGGGAATTGCTCCAGATCGAAAAAACCAGGAAACTGAATATCAAAGAAGATATCTATTTTGAGATCATACGGCGCAAAACAGCCTCCCTCCTGGCCTCTGCCTGCGCTGCCGGCGCATGGAGCGCCAGCAACGACGATCACACGACGGAACAAATGCGGCTGTTCGGTGAAAAAGTAGGCATTGCCTTCCAGATCAAAGACGATCTCTTTGATTATGGTTCTGCCAAAATCGGGAAACCCACCGGCATCGATATCCGTGAAAAGAAAATGACGCTGCCGCTGATTTATACCCTCGAACATGCCACTCCTGAAACCCGGCGGAGAATCATCAACATCGTTAAAAATCATAACACGGAAAAAGACCGGGTGGAAGAAGTCATTCAACTGGTAAAAGCTTCCGGCGGGATTGACTATACCAAACAGAAAATGCTGCAATATCGTGATGAAGCCCTCGCCATCCTGCATAAGTTCCCACAGAACGATATCCGGGACGGCCTGGAATCCCTGGTAAGGTTCACCACCGACAGAACATTTTAGAAGAAAAAATCAAAAATGTAAAATAATAAATGTAAACTGTAGCTGTAATAGCTTACGCGGAAACCGCCAGCCATTACCACTTACATTATTATTTTACATTTTTCACTTTTAAAACGGTTCCTCTTACCTGACAACATAATGCAAAAACGCTGGACAGTCAAAGCATATCAACCAAACCAGGAAAAGACACTTCAATCCTCGCTCCGCATACATCCTTTGCTGTGCCGGCTGTTGGTACAACGGCATGTACATACCTATGAGGCTGCCCGCCAGTTTTTTCGCCCTACTCTTGATGATCTTCATGATCCCTGGCTGATGAAGGATATGGACAAAGCCATTTCCCGTATCGAGCTGGCATTTTTCCGCCATGAAAAAATACTCATATACGGCGATTACGATGTGGACGGCTGTACGGCTGTAGCCACTGTGTACGCTTTTCTACACAAACTCTACAATAATATCGAGTTTTATATCCCACACCGGTACCGGGAAGGATACGGCATCTCTACGGAAGGCATCGCTTATGCCCGCGACAACGACTTTAGCCTCGTGATTGCACTGGACTGCGGCATCAAATCAGTAGAACTGATCACAGCGGCCAAAGAGATGGGAATCGACTTCATCATCTGTGACCACCACCTGCCGGACGCGATCGTCCCCCCGGCGGTGGCCATCCTGAACCCGAAACAATACGATTGCCCCTATCCTTATAAGGAACTGAGCGGCTGCGGTATCGGCTACAAACTGATCTGCGCCTTCGCCCAGAAAAGAGGCATTCCTATTGAAGAAGCCAATCAATACCTCGACCTGGTGGCCACCAGCATCGCGGCTGATATTGTACCGATGACCGGGGAAAACAGGGTACTGGCTTTTCATGGACTGAAAAAAGTCAACAGCAGCCCGTTGCCAGGCATCAAGGCACTGATTACCCTCAGCGAACTGAAAGAACAACTCACGATCTCCAATCTCGTATTTGTCATTGCACCCCGCGTGAATGCGGCGGGCAGGATGGACGACGCCCGCAAGGCCGTCAACCTGTTCATAGAAAACGACGAAGAAAAAGCCGCCGCCATAGCAGCCGTACTGCACGCTGACAACTTCGACCGGAAGGAAGTAGACAATACCATCACGCAGGAAGCTGTTTCCTTACTGCAAAACGATGAATCGGTCAGTCACAGAAAATCAACTGTATTATATCAGGCACACTGGCATAAAGGTGTGGTGGGCATCGTGGCTTCGCGGCTCATTGATAAATACTACTACCGCCCTACCATCATCCTGACACAATCCAATGATGTGGTGGCCGGATCGGCCCGATCAGTCACCGGCTTCAACGTGTATGAAGCCATCCATCAGTGTAAAGACCTGCTCGTGAATTACGGCGGCCACTTTTATGCGGCAGGCATGACCCTGAAACCGGAAAATGTGCCCGCTTTCCAGCAACGCTTTGAAGAAGTGGTGGCCAGCAGTATCCGGCCTGACCAGCTCGTTCCCGAAATAGTGATCGATACAGAGATTTATTTCAGTGATATCACCAACGCCTTTTACAATATCCTCAAACAGTTTGAGCCACTGGGCCCTGATAACCTGCGCCCTGTTTTTCTGGCCAGGAATATTACCGATACCGGCTATTCCAAACTGGTAAAGGAAGAACATATCAAATTCTCTGTAAGGCAAGGCCGCACCGGCCCTACCCTTTCAGGCATCGGGTTTTACATGGCCGACAAATTCCCGATCGTCAACAGCAAAAAACCATTCGATATCGTATTCAATATCGATGAAAACGAATGGAACGGTCAAACCAGCCTGCAATTGAAAGTCATTGATATCAGAGCTTCAAATTAAGATCTGAAAAACTTACACATTAAAAATCCCCGGGTTACAGCCCGGGGATTTTTACTTGATGGATTTAACGGGTTCTACAGGATAAATATCGATAGCCAGTTTATTTCTTTTGCGCCAGTAACCAGGTATACAGTTCTGCAGTGGTGAAAGCACGTGTCCAGGCGTCGTGCCCGCCCGTGGGGTATTCCGTGTATTTTACATAGGCACTGCCCAGGTCACGCAGGGCCTTCACCATGTCTCTGGAGCCAGCCACGCCAACTGTTTCGTCATTTGCTGAATGGAAAGCCCATACCGGCATGTTTTTGATATTGGCGGCAAGTTTTACATTCCCTTTGCCGGCCACCGGCACAATAGCCGCAAATCGTTCAGGATGCGCTATCGCCCAGTCCCATGTTTGCATACCGCCCATACTTGCACCGGCGAGATATACCCTGTTGGGATCAACGCGATATTTGCTGATAACAGCCTTGTAAAATAATTCCAGGGCATCCATGTTCCACCAGCTGGTGCGGCATTGCGGCGCTACCATCACAAAGGGTTGACCATTCACCATCCTCGGCAGTGATGAATTTTTCAGCACATTTATATCGGCTCCAATGCCTGCCTGGCCATGCAGGTAAATCACTACCGGCCATTTCACTGATTCGTCAGCGTTATAACCGTCCGGTAAATAAAGCAGATAGTTGGTGATGTTGGGCCCGTTTGTGTTTACCGCTTCCACCGTAAAGCTGGCCGGGTTGGGCAGCGGAATTTCCACCGGTGGTTGTTTCACGGTGTCTTTAGGCGGTAGACTCGTAGTGTCTTTTGGTGGTTGTTTCACCGTGTCTTTGGGTGGCTCCACGGTGGTTGGCGGTGGTGTTACCGGTGGGTTTGGAGCAACATCTGATGACTTAGAACAGGCAAACAACACAAGCATTCCAATGACTAAAACATAATTCAAAATAACAATCTTTCTTTTTTTCATATAACTACAGTAAACTAAAAGTCCCCTGGCATGGCTGCCAGGGGACTGCTTTATAAGTATAAGGTTATCTCCGAATCGGGTTGAATTTTCACAAAGGAAGTGAGAATTCAGTGAAAAAAAGAATGAATGTTACGTTACCTTATCTTGATATTTTTACTTTTTTGCATTAGCCATTAATTCCACGCTTCTGTTAACGAAAGCGGTAAGATCGGCGCCTGTCAGCAGGTTTTGAGACAGCAGTGCCAGATCGGCCAGGTTTTTCACCTGTTTTTCCTGTAATCCGTTGTCTTTTTCATCCAGGATATTCAGGTAAACCGGGTGATTGGCGTTGACAGTCATATTGATTTCATCCGGCATGGCAGCGTACCAGCTCATACCGCCACCGCCCATGCTGGCCATATCTTTCATACGGCGCATGAATTCAGGACGGGTAACGATTACCGGCTGGGCATCAGCGTTCAGGCCTTTCAGTTCCACTTTGATATTGGGTTGCGTCACCTGTGCGGTGAAGATTTCTTTCAGTTTGCCTTCCTGATCAGCTGTCAGTACCGTGTTGTTATTTTCGTCCTTGTCGATCAGGTTGTCAGCGATGTCAGCATCTACACGGGTAAACTGTACATTTTCCCATTTAGCTTCGATATTGCTGATGAAAGCGGCATCCACCAGTGTTTCCATTTTAACTACTACAAAACCTTTGTTTTTGGCGGCCTGTACATAGCTGTCCTGTTGTACCGGATTGGTAGCATAGAGGATCACCAGTTTACCTTCCTTATTGGTTTGCAGTGCCTCCGCAGCAGCTTTATACTCCTCACGGGTATAGAAGGTGCCACCATCCACGTTTTCAAGCACAAGGAATTTATTGGCTTTGTCCATGAACTTATCATCGGTCATCATACCGTATTTCACGAACAGGCCGATGGATTCCCATTTCTCTTCAAAACCTTTGCGGTCGTTACGGAACATTTCGTCCAGTTTGTCCGCTACTTTTTTCGTGATATGGGCATTGATTTTCTTTACGTTCGGATCGCCCTGAAGGTAGCTGCGGCTCACGTTCAGCGGGATATCCGGGCTATCGATCACACCATGCAGCAGCATGAGGAATTCCGGTACGATGTCTTTCACTTCGTCGGTCACATACACCTGGTTGGAATACAGGTTGATTTTATCTTTCTGTATTTCGTAGCTCTTGGTGATTTTGGGGAAATAGAGGATACCGGTGAGGCTGAACGGATAATCCACATTGAGGTGAATCCAGAACAGCGGTGCTTCTGCAAAGGGATATAATTCTTTGTAGAAATTCTGGTAATCTTCCGTTGTCAGTTCACTTGGTTTTTTAGTCCACGCAGGCGTTGTATTATTGAGCTGCTGGCCTTCAAACTTAACCGGTACCGGCAGGAATTTACAGAACTTCGTGAGGATGGAACGGATGCGGCCTTCGTCCAGGAATTCTTCGCTTTCCTCATTGATATGCATCACGATTTCAGTACCTCTTTCTTCTTTGGTTACTTCTTCCAGTTCATATTCCGGGCTGCCATCGCATTCCCAGCGAACTGCCGCAGCGCCATCTTTCCAGGATCTGGAGAAGATTTCCACTTTACTGCTCACCATGAAGGAGGAGTAGAAACCAAGGCCGAAGTGACCGATGATGTTAGTACCGTTTTCCTGGCCTTTATATTTTTTCAGGAACTCTTCCGCACCGGAAAAAGCCACCTGGTTGATGTATTTATCTACTTCTTCAGCAGTCATGCCCACGCCATGGTCGGCGATGGTGATCGTCTTTTTTTCTTTGTCCAGTCTTACTTCAATGTCAATATTGCCCAGTTCTCCTTTGAATTCGCCAACGCTGGCAAGGGTTTTCAGCTTCTGTGTAGCATCTACCGCGTTACTTACCAGTTCTCGGATAAAGATTTCATGGTCTGAGTAGAGGAATTTTTTGATGATGGGGAAAATGTTCTCCGTTTGAACACGTATTGCTCCTTTTTGCATTGATATCTGATTTTTTACTGTTGACTTTTTTCAAACGATATGCCAGCCGGGTGTTAGCTGCCAAGATGTCAATTATCGTATAAAATTTTGCCCGATATACAACAGCAGTCATCACAAAGACAACAACATTCGATAAAAAAATAATATTATAAATCTCCCTAAATTAACATATAAATCATATAAAAACATTTTCAGCCGGCGGCAATTTAGTAGATTTAGATAACCAAAATACTGAATCTGATAACCCTTATTCATTTTAAATCTAATCTATGAGTAGACCTTTACGCTATCTTTTTCTTTTACTGAGCATTATTTACAGTTGCGGTGTATTTGCGCAGAGTCAGCCGCAACCCCGACAGCTGCCTTACCAGGAAAACTTTGACGCCTTGTCAGCCTCTTCCACCGTGTACCCTGACGGATGGCAGGGATGGACATTAAGCGGTGCTCCCGGCAGCAATTTCAACACTGCCGCCCCATCGGCCGACAAAGCACTGACGCCCAACGGCAGCGCCTCCGGCACAGCCAACGGTGTGTACAACTACAGCGGTAAGCTGGGCTTCCTGAACAGTGGTTCAGTAGACAATTCACTGGTACTTGCCGTTAATACCGGCGGGCAGGTAAATGTCACCGTCAGCTATGACGCTATGACCATCAGGAATCCATACGATGGTACTGCCAATACCCGCATCAATGAAATGGGATTGCAATATCGTATAGGCGATACCGGTAGCTTCCTCAATGTCAGCAGCACCACTTATCAGAATAATACCGTTACCCAGACAGGGTCTGGCATTACACTACCGCAACAGCTGCTGCATATCAGCATCACCTTACCGGCTGCCTGCAACAACCAGCCGCTGGTACAGCTCCGCTGGGTGAACCGGCAGATCAGCGGCGGAGGCTCACGTCCTTCCTTTGCGGTAGACAATATCTCCGTGGAAGGTGCTGGTGGCGACTTCACACCACCGGTTATCAACAGCCTCGTACCTGCCAACCAATCGGCCGACGTATCTCCGTCAACGCCGCTGCAGATTATCTTCAGTGAAAACGTTGCGGCCAACCAAGGCAGCCTTTATCTGCACAACAGCAGCAACGGCCACACAGATACATTTGCCATTGGTCACCCTGCCCTGAGCATTAACAATAATCAGCTCACCCTGAATAAAATACTGCGTCCTTACAGCAGGTATTATATCACTGCCGACAGCGCACTGGTGAAAGATCTTTCCGGCAATGCCTTTGCCGGTATTGCTGACAGCAGTCAATGGCATTTCAACACCGGTGCACAGCAGCTAAGCTTCGACTTTAACAACTGTACGCCTACAGGCAGCACCACTTTGAGTGGCGGTTTTACGCAATACAGTGTAGCCGGCGCACAGACATGGGCCTGCACCACTTTCGGACAAAATAACAGTAATGGGGTACAGATCAACGGCTATAGTGGCGGCGCGCAGGACAATGAAGACTGGCTGATATCGCCGGCCTTCGACCTGACCGGTTTCCAGGTGCCCCTGCTTCGGTTCAGCAGCCGTACCGCATTTACCGGTCCGGCGCTTGTACTGAAAGTATCCACAGACTATAGCGGCAGCGGCGATCCCCGCAATGCCACGTGGCATACACTGAATGGCCGTTTCCCTGCTACCGGCAGCGATGTCTGGACCACCAGTCAGGGTATCAACCTCGCCGGTTACAAAGGCGCCAATGTATATGTCGCTTTCGTATACACCTCCTCTCCGGCACTGCAGGCCGCGCGCTGGACCGTAGACGATTTCGGGCTGAAAGACACTACTGCGGCACCAGCCCCGTCCCTTACCAGCAGCCCGGCAGCCATTGACTTTGATTATGTAAAATCAGGACAGCAGTCTATCCCGCAGCTGGTCAGCTATTGGGCCAACGACTTCACCGGTGACCTGCAAATCAATGCGCCGACCGGTTTCCGTTTATCTGTTGACAGCAATAATTACAGCGCACAACTGACTATTCCGTTGGCCACCCTCAACGCAGGGCCACAGCAGGTGTGGGTGAAATTTGCCCCCACCGCCGCCAATACAGCCTACAATGGCACATTGGTTTTCAGCGCTCCGGGCTTCACCGACAGCCATATCCGGTTGAGCGGTACTTCCCTGCGTTCCCTGAAAGTGGTGAACTGGAACATTGAGTGGTTTGGCAGCCCGGTACAAAACCCTGCCAATGACAGCCTTCAGCAGGCCAATGTGACCCGCATCCTGCAATACCTAGATGCTGATATTTTCGCGCTGGCAGAGGTAGTAGACACCGCCCGCTTCCGGGCAGTCGTGAGCCAGCTGCCAGGCTACAGCTATGTGATGTCTGATTTCAGCTCCTATGCGGACAGCATTTCCGATGTGGATTATGCGCTGGCGCAAAAACTGGCCTTTGTATATAAAACATCCGTGGTCCGTAAAATACGTACCTATGGCGTATTGCGCCAGGGTGGCAGCAGTACAGCTTATTACAACTGGTCGTCCGGCCGTTTCCCTTATTTGATGGAAGCCACCGCCAAACTGGACAACGATTCCGCACGGATCAATTTTATATTGCTGCATGCCAAAGCCAATACCGGTACCAAAGCCGAAAAGCTGGTTTCCTGGGACCGCCGGAAGAACGGCGCCAAAGAGTTGAAAGACACACTGGATGCGCAGTATCCATATAATAACCTGATCATGCTGGGTGACTTCAATGATGATCTGGCGCGGACCATTACCACAGAGAGAGCGCCGGACACTACAACATCTTATATTGACTTCATGAGCGACACCCTGCATTACAAACCGTTGACCTTACCGTTGAGCCTTGCCGGGGAGCGTTCCACCGCCAGTTTCTCTTCCGTGATCGACAACGTGATCGGGTCTGACGAAACCGGTGTGGCTTACCTGCCGGCCTCTGCCAGGGTGATGCAGCAAGTACAGCAGCTGGTAAGCAGTTACAGCTCCACCACTACCGACCACTATCCGGTATTGAGCCGTTACGACCTCCGTATTTTGGCTAATCCGTTGCCGTTGAACAGCTTCGATGCCAAAGTGGATGGCGGTAAAGTACAACTGAGCTGGAACACGCCTTATGAAATCAATAGCGGGTCCTTTGTCATTGAGCGTTCCCGTAATCTGATACATTTTGCCCCTGTGGATACCGTGGCCGCACATGGCACTACCGGGGAGACACATCAATATCTCTGGTATGATGACTCACCGTGGCCGGGTATTGCCCAGTACCGCATCAAATACCAGGGACTGGATGGTACCATTAAATACAGTCCGGTGAAAACGGTACTGTTGACCGGAAAAGACCTGTGGCTGCGGTTATGGTGGTGTATTCTGGGTCATCAGTTGCAATATTGGATCGACTGGAGCAAGAACGGTCCTGCGGCTATACAGTTGATCGACATGCAGGGAAGAGTCCGCCATCAGGAACAGACCATGCTGATCAAGGGTAAGAACACCAGGGCGCTGGATGTCAGTCAGTTGCCGGCTGGTGTTTATTTCCTGCGGATACAGTCGGGATTGGATGTGCAGGTAACGAAGATTGTGGTGAACCAGTAATTTTTCTGAAAAAGCTTCATAAAAAGGCCGTTCCGGGAGTACCGGAACGGCCTTTTTCAATTTGATTTACAGCATTTTATACATTAAGACGGAGAAAAGGCAAGATATTTAGGGATTAAAAGTCAACAGAATGCGGAAATTATCAATAGTTCTGTATCTTTGCACTCCAATTTTTTTTTATTTAAAACCATTTAAACAGGGAATTATGAACTACGAATTGATGGTGATCTTTACCCCTGTGCTTTCTGAAGACGACTACAAAGCGGCTCAGAAAAAATTCGCTGACCTCGTTAAAGAGAACGGCGGAAATATAACGCACGAAAATCCCTGGGGATTAAGATCACTGGCGTATCCTATCCGGAAAAAGACTACAGGCATGTACCTTGTTCTGGAATACAGTGCGCCATCCGACCTCAATGAGAAGCTGAAAATCCAGCTTAACCGTGATGAAAATGTATTACGCCACATGATCACTGCGCTCGACAAACACGCCGTTGAGTACAACAACCGCAAAAGACATGGTGTAAATGCAGAATCTAAAACCACTGAAGCTTAATTATTATGGCAGTTAAACCAAAAAAACAAGAAATTAAGTACTTAACAGCCGTAAAAACCGAGAAACGTCAGAAGAAATACTGTCGTTTCAAGAAAATGGGCATCAGGTACGTAGATTACAAAGACGGTGAGTTTTTGAAGAAATTTTTGAACGACCAGGGTAAAATGTTGCCCCGCCGTATCACAGGTAACTCCCTGAAATTTCAGCGTAAAGTAGCCCAGGCTATTAAGAAAGCTCGTCAAATGGCTTTATTGCCTTATGTTACTGACCTTTTAAAGTAAGAAGTTATGCAAATTATCTTAATACAAGACGTAGATAACCTGGGTCAGAAGAATGAACTGGTTAACGTAAAGAATGGTTACGCCAGGAACTTCCTGATTCCGCAGAAATTCGCGGTAGAAGCAAGTCCTTCCAACATGAAGCAACTGCAGGAACGCCTGAAAGTGCAGAAAGTGAAAGAAGAGAAACTGCTGGCTGAAATCGCGAAAGTGGTGGAAGTGCTGAAAGCTTCTCCTGTTAAAATCGGCGCTAAAACCGGTACTTCCGGTAAAATCTTCGGTAGCGTTACTGGTGTTCAGATTGCCCGTGCGATCAAAGAACAGAAAGGTTACGAAATCGACCGTCGCCGCATCCACATCCTGGATGACGTAAAAGAATTAGGTACTTACAAAGCACGCCTGGATTTCGGTAAAGGCAACGAAACCGAAATGGAGTTTGAAGTAGTGGCTGAGTAGTATTTTTCCGGACAACCGGAATAAAATATTTCCCGGACTGGTGACAGTCCGGGATTTTTTTTGCCGTTTAGAAGTCATTAACAAATGGCCACTTTAGGATCAAGTCGAAAAGTTGGGGGATGGAGTAAAAACACATTGCCTGGCGACGGAAATGAGAAAGGAGTGTTTCCCTGGATATATCGCCATGGTACATACAGCACCCCTATAGTAACCCCGGGGTAAAGGTGGACTTGATTCGGGAGTGTTCCTCCACAACTTTTCAACTTGATCCCAACTTTAGGTGTGATATTTTTGGGATATATTTGTAATGTATCACCCAAATGAAACAAGAAAAAAAAATATCAACGCCTGAGCCTAAGATCATTTCCACTCTAAAGAAAATGATTGAGGACAAGAAATTGATTCATGATTACATTACGAACGGTCGTGATTTATCTGAATTAACTTCTAAAGGTATCAAGTTTGTTCAACCGTTATAACCTCTCCGAACCACACAATGGCATATATGAATTTACAACGGACCCAAACGTTGTTTATTCCGTTTATTTCAGTGATGGACATAGCTACTTCTATGACTACCCTGAATTCTGTGCCGACGTGCTGACATTGGGGTTTGTATACCACCGCTGAAAAACTCAAATCTTATTAGTATTTTCATACAATACATCACCTATTTCCGCCATTTGTATGAAAAAATACCTTTACTGTTTGCTGATACCCATTCTCTTTACAGCCTGCGGTACCCACAAGGCTAAAAAAGCACCCGTACGCCTGACTGCCATTACCATACATGGTGACAACGTCCCGCAATATTCCTTTCAGTATGATTCGGCCGGACATCTTATTAAACTGGTGCAGCACTGTACCAGCCAGGATACCAACGTCACCACGTTTACCTATGACAATACCCATCGCCTTACAGGCATGGAATCTGCATACGAAAACCATCACCAGAAAACACTCGTGCAAAAAGCTACTGTCAGCGCCTGGGACGAAGCTGGCAATATTACAGAAGTACAGTATTACGGAGCAGACAACACCCCTTTACGTTTAGCGCGTCTCACCTGGAAAAAAGGAATGCCCGCCGCCTTGAAATACATCGACTCTTCACAAGCGATGAGTTGGAACTATACCAACGGTAATCCCGACTGGAAAAATATCTGTACTGACACCCTTATTGGACATCATCAGGATACTGGTTTTTATGTGCGCTCTGCCCGGTATGAATGGGATGACACCATCAACCCGCTCCGGCCGTTGGCCAATCAGCTGGTATTGGGCCCTGGTATTGCCCCGGTGCTGTCACCCACCCCGTTGCCCGGCCTGGCCACTTTCCTGCTGCCGGTAAGTACCAACAATCCTACCCTGATAAAGATGGACGAGCAACAAACCGCTGTTTACAAAAACACGTCCCAACAATACCATCGCAATACCACTGTGCAGTTCTTTTATGCCTATAAGGATGGTTATCCACAACGGGCAACAGTGCACCTTCATTCGGAAGGATATACAAAACTGGGCTCTGATACACAGGTGAACCTCGATTACATCTATCAGTAGCTGGGGAATTATCCGTAACTTTTAACGGATGTATAGACGTACCCAATTCAGACAGATGCCTGTCACCCTACTGTTGATAGCTGCCAATGTGCTGGTGTATATCCTGACAATAATGGCCGGCATGAACCTCTGGTGGGGCAATGGAGAGCAGTTGCTGCGCTGGGGCGCCAATTACTGGCCGCTGACCATAGGCCATGGTGAATACTGGCGCCTGCTGACCAGTATGTTTTTACATGCCGGCTGGTGGCATTTGTTGACCAACATGTTGGGTCTTTTTATTGCCGGTGTTTTTCTGGAACGGGTGATCAGGCCACTCCGCTTTATTATCGCCTACCTCATTACCGGATTAATAGCCGATTATGCCAGCGTCCTGTTTCACCGCAACATGGTGGGCGTAGGCGCTTCCGGCGCTATCTTCGGCATCTATGGCGTATTCTTCGCGCTGCTCACCACCCGCCTTTTTCCGCCTGCTGCTCGCCACAATTTCCTCGGTTATATCAGCCTGTTCATTCTGTTGAACCTCCTCGCAGCCGGTTTCTCTCCAGACATCGATAATGCCGCTCATCTGACAGGGTTTCTCAGTGGTATCCTCACTGGTTATGCCTTCTATTTTACCCTTACCGAAGCTGATGGTTTACGTTTGCCCCGCAGGTGATTTTACCTATGATAATTACCTACATTTGTATTCCTAAATTCCGTACTATGATAAAAAAAATCCTATTCCTGATAGTGTTTGTTCACTTTATGTATTCGTGCAACAGCGGTAAACAATCCGGTAGTGCTGACAGCACACAGATAGTCCGCGACAGCACGGTACCGGAAGCCGGTATCAGCGCCACACCGAAATATATCGATACCATACAGGCCGGCAACAAAAAATTCCTGGTCTTCTTTATTGACAAAACGACCTATGAACAATTCCCGGCCTATCAACTCTCCGGCGACACGTCAGAAACAAACGCCCTTGCCAAAAACACGGATGTAAAACGTATTGGCCAGCAACTGGAGTTTCACCTGGCTAACGGACAACAGAAAATACGGGTCGATAATTCAGAAGATGATGATGGCTATGCGCGCTACAGTTATGCGGGCTACTATCCTGCATTACACCGGCATGGTATTTTCATAAGCTATTATGAAGCCGACGGCTTCGAACTGATCAATCCCGATAACGGTGATACACTGTATACCTGGACAGCACCAATTGTTTCTCCCGATAAAAAATACTTTATATGCCCTAACATGGATATCGAAGCCGGTTTTAATCCCAATGGATTTCAGCTGTTTGAAATCAACAACAAGGACATCCTGCTGGTCGGAGCACCAGAACTGACTGAATACGGAATTGACGAGGTCCGGTGGGTGGACAATAAAACGCTGATTGCCGTTTACCAGACTCATGAAGACATTGCGCATGACCGTAAGCGTTATGTGAAACTGGTGATGCAGTAACGCGTCGATGTTACGGTCTATTTAGTATATTTAATGACCGTAACCAAAATCGATCCTCTGCGTATGAAAAAAGTATTCTTCCTCCTGATGTTGGCAGCCGTTGTTTGCTACACGGTAAACGCTGCTGCCAACTTCACCCTGTCACAGGCGCCTACCATGAATGTTGATGGAACTGCCACCTCTATTGTTTCCAAACTGGACAAATCACTTTACCTCACAGATCAACAAAAGCCCAAGCTGCTCACGATTGTCACATCCTATCTGCAACAGAAAGTAAACATCCAGCCGTTACAACAAACTAACCAAAAAGCCTATACCACAAAACTGAACAGCATGCAGAACGGGCTGCACAACAGACTGAAACCCCTGCTCACCCTCACCCAATACACCGAGTTTATGGGACTCAAACCTAAAACATTTGATGAGACAAATGTTTTATCACAATTGTATTACTAGCATACATCCCACTAAATAAAGCCAATGAACTTTGTTATGTTTGTACGAAAAGTCACATAATTGGAGGATTGGTCAGATAAAGCGCTGGTGTCTGCGTTACAGCAGAATCAAGAAGATGCCTTCCGTATCCTGTACGACCGGCATTGGGATTTGCTTTACAGCCGGGCTTTCAGGAAAATACACGCCACCGACGATATCTCAGATATACTCCAGGAGATTTTTGCACATCTCTGGAAGAACCGCCATACACTTACCCTGAAGTCCACTCTCGTGAACTACCTGTTAACGGCACTGGACTATAAAATTATCGATTACTACCGCGCCCGTGCGGTACGGGTCAACTATTACCAACAATACCTGGAAGCGCTGGACGAGCGCCACTATCCGGTGACGGACACCGTTCAGTTCCGCGAGCTGGAATCCCTGGTACAACAGGAGGTCCAGGCCATGCCCTCCAAAATGCAGGAAGTATTTTCGCTGAGCCGCGACAAAGGCATGAGCGCCGCACAAATTGCCGGTCAACTCGACATCTCAGAGCAAACCGTCAGAAACCAGATCAGTAATGCGCTGGCGCGGCTCCGGAATAAACTGGCCCATACCTATCTTTTTTCCCGCCGGGAAAAATAATTTTTTTTCATCTGGTATATCTCTCCCTTTCAATCGACCCTTTATTAACGAGTTATGGAAAACAATGCGTTCAACAACGACCAGTTGCTGTTGTTGCTGGAAAAATACAGCAAAAACCAGTGTACTGAAGCGGAATTAGCCCAGATCAGGGAATGGTATGAGCAACTGGATATATCCGGGGAAAAAACCGATGCCCTGCCGGGATCACCGGAAGCAGCTGCACTTAAAGCCGCAGGCTGGCGAGCCATTGCTCCGGTAACACCTGTACGTAAACCTTTCTATCTGCGGCCATGGTTCAAAGCCGCGGCAGCCGTAGTACTCATAGCCGGCAGCGCCTGGGGAATCATCTACAGGAACCAACACCGGTCTACCTTCATCAGTGCCGACGCCAGTATTATCCAGCGCCGCCTTCCGGATGGTACTGCGATATGGCTGAATAAGAAAAGTAAGCTCACCTGTTATCCGGGAGATGACAGAACCGTATCCCTGGAAGGAGAAGCTTTTTTCGACGTAGCAAAAAATCCGGCACATCCCTTCGTTATCCACACTGAGCGTATGGACATCACCGTATTGGGCACCACCTTTAATGTAAAAGCATATAAAAACGACGTATCAGATGAAACATTGCTGGTAAGCGGCGCAGTGGAAATCACCCTGCGGGAACAGGAATCTTCCAAAATACGCTTACGGCCAAACGAAAAAATTATCCTGCATACAGCGTCATCCAAACAACATCCAACCACATTCTATGAAGTAAAAAACAGTGTAGCCAACCATGACAGCACACTCAACGAAACTTTATGGAGAGAAAACAAGCTGGTATTTAGTCACGAAACATTTGAACAAATCGCTGTAAAGATGGAGCGCTGGTATGGTGTAAATATCCATATTCAAGACCCATCACTGAAAAAACTGTTATTCACCGCCATCTTTGAGAATGAAACAGTGGACCAAACGCTGACAGCACTTCAGTTGTCCGCTCCTTTCCATTACCAGATAAACCAGCAAGACATTTTTATCACCAAGTAAACACCACTTATGACCTGATTACCACAGTGAACAAACTAAAAGGGGAAATGCGGACACATCTCCCCTACATCTGATCAACAGTTGCAGGGCTCCTCTCTTGGCGGACAGGGACCTGTTGCTTTTTTATTGACCAAAAGTTTTCTAAATGTATGAAAAAATCAAGGAGTTTTTTTCATGAGGGGAGTTCCTTTCCCTTCCTGATCCTTAAAACGATCATTCTAATGAAATTATCGTTCTTTATAACACTGATCACCTGCTTACAGGTATCTGCCACTGCCTACTCACAACGCTCCAGGGTCACACTAAACGTATCTGAAGTCAAGCTGATGAAGCTGTTGAAACTGGTAGAGAAAAAAACCAACTGTCGCTTTGTATACAACGACGATGCCATCGCACCTGATCTTACCGTATCCGTCAACGTAAATGACGAACCGGTAGAAACCGTATTATCCACCGTTCTGAGCAATACCGGCCTTACATTCCGTTTGTTGAAAAATGACCTCATTGTGATTGCTCCTGTAAATACCGTTATACAGGAGTTGATGGTACAGGGAAAGGTAACTGACAAGAACGGGACACCCTTAATTGGCGTAAGCATCAAAGTGGATAAAACCGGCAAAGGCACTATCAGCAATGAACGGGGCGAATTTAAACTGGAGGCGCCCGGTACCGCCAATCTTGTTTTTACCTATATTGGTTATCAACAAATGGTTATTCCTGTCAACAACAGGACTACTGTAGACGCGGTATTAACCGATGACACCAAAGGCCTGAGCGAAGTAATCGTAGTAGGTTACGGGGTACAGAAAAAAGCCAGTCTCACCGGCTCTGTAGCTACCGTCAGCGGTAAAGACATCCGCTCCATGCCTGTAGCCAATCTGTCCAACACCCTGGCTGGACGCGCCCCTGGTATCATTGCCCGGCAAAACAGCGGAGAACCTGGTAATGACGGTGCTTCACTTAGTATCAGAGGAAAGAGCACCTTCGGTTACAACAGTATGCTCGTGATTGTAGATGGTATCCAACGTAACTTCAATGAACTGAACCCGGCAGACATCGAAACGATCAGCATCCTGAAAGACGCTTCTTCCGCAGCCATCTACGGTTCCAGAGCGGCCAACGGTGTTATGCTGATCACCACCAAACGCGGCACCAGCGGAGTTCCTACCATCTCCTACAACGGATACGCCGGTTTTCAGCAGCCCACCATCCGGATGAAACAACTGAATGGCGTGCAATATGCAGAGATGTATAACGCAGGATTGGCAGCCAACGGGCAACCAGCACGGTATTCAGAAGAAGATATTAATACCATCCGCAATAATCCCGATCCTTTAAAAGGCCTTGCCAATACCGACTGGTGGAAAACCACCATGAACAATGCCGCCATGCAAACGCAGCATGACCTGAGTGTCAGAGGCGGTAACGACAAAGCCAAATACTATGTGTCCATTGGTTACCTGGACCAAAATTCGCTGTATAAATCCACCAACTACAAACGTTATAATATCCGTTCCAATGTGGATGCCAACATCGGCAAACATCTCGTGGCCTCTATAGACCTCGCAGGCCGCCTCGAACGCAGAACAGGCCCCGGCCTGGATGCCGGTACTATTTTCAACACCATTGTACGGGCTTCTCCGCTGGATGCAAATTTTTATGCCAATGGACTGCCAGGAGGTACCACAGGAGGACGCAATCCTATGCTGGACGCAACAGAAAGCGGTCACCGGCAACAGGACTGGAACACCTTTCAAAGTAATTTCGCTTTGAAATACAGCGTTCCCGGTGTGGAAGGCCTGTCTATCAAAGGCGTCGCTGCTTTCGATAAAAAAATGTTATACGAAAAGCAGTTCTCCACACCATACTCTTACTATAAGTACAATGCGTCTACAAAGGAGTATGATAAAATTACCCGCGCCGGAAATATCAACCTGACCCAAAATTCCGAACAACAGGCTGGTATTACCACTCAGGCGATCGTTAACTACATCCGCTCTTTTGGTAAACATGATGTAGATGGTACTTTACTGTACGAGACCTACAATTACCGGATGGATAAAATGCAGGCGTACCGTGAGCAATTCGACAGCCCATTGCTCGATGAATTATTTGCCGGTTCCAAAAGCGGCCTAAATAACGATGGTACGGCAGATGTTTACTCCCGTGCAGGTGTGGCCGGACGCTTCAACTACGCCTATGCACACAAATACCTGTTGACAGCCACTTTCCGGTATGACGGTTCGCTGAGCTTTGCCAGTGATAAACGCTGGGGCTTCTTCCCGGGTGTATCTGCCGGCTGGGTGGTCTCAGAAGAAAACTTCTTCAAAAACAATGTACGCACTGTAGACTACCTGAAGATAAAAGCCTCCTATGGTCAGCTGGGAAATGACAGCGTACGCGCATTCCAATACCTGCCTTCTTACTATGCCGGTTCCGGCTCCGGAATTACATCTGTTTATATCATTGATGGAAAACCTTACAATGGCATTTTTTCAGCAGGTTACCCTAACCAATCCATCGGCTGGGAAATTGCTACCACTACAGATATCGGCTTTGAAACATCTTTATGGAACCGGCTGCTGACACTGGACGCCGGCTATTTCTACAAACGTACCAGCAATATCCTGCGGCCCAGAACAGCTTCTGTTCCCGGCACCTTCGGAGAACAACTGCCTTTCCAGAATGTGGGCATTGTAGACAACCATGGATTTGAAGTGGAGATAGGTCATGAAAACCGTATCGGAAAAGTAAACTACAACGCACGCGGTACTTTTACCTTCGCCCGCAATAAAGTCATCTTCATGGACGAAGCCGCCAATATCCAGGAATCACTGCGGCAGACAGGCCGCCCCTTCGATCAATACACCGGCCTGGTAGCGTTGGGATTATTCCAGAGTGAAGAAGAGATCAAAAGCGCACCCAAACAATATAACTTCCAGCCCAAGCCCGGCGACATCCGTTATGCCGATATCAATGGCGATGGCGTCATTAATGACCAGGACCGTACTGTAATTGGTCGCAGTAAAGTGCCGGAAGTGGTGTATGGCCTCAATCTTGGCGCATCCTGGAATGGCTTCGACATCAGTATGCTGTGGCAGGGAGCTACCAACTTTAACACCTACATCAGTGCGGAACTGGCCTATCCTTTCTTCAATATCTCCAACCCGATGACTTACATGCTGGACTACTGGACTCCCGATAACCGCGGAGCGGAGTTTCCCCGGCCTGTTATCAATGGTAATGCCAACAACCTGAAAGCCTCCTCTTTCTGGCTGCGCGATGCCAGCTATCTCAAATTGCGCAGCCTCAACATCGGGTACACACTTCCTGCCGGATGGATGAAACAGGCTCGCATACAACAGGCACGCATATACGTAGCTGGCACCAACCTGTTAACGTTCTCCAAGCTGAAAGGGCTCGATCCCGAAGTACCTTCCGATACACGTGGGTATTATCCGCAGCAGCGCAGCGTAAACATTGGCGTAAACCTGACTTTATAATTTATCGGTTAACCGAAAACTAGGAAAGAGACATGAAAAAGATATACATACAGCTGGTACTTTGGGCAGTCGTAACAGGATTGTTTTCCTGTACAAAAATGAACCAGTCGCCGGTAAACAGTCTTTCAGACGAAATTGTATGGAAAGACCCTAAACTGGTACAACTCTACATTGCAGATATCTATAAGAACCTGCCGATTGGTTTTGATGTTACACCGGACGGCACTGCCACCCTTGCCTGTATTACAGATGAAGCCAGGGGCAGTTATGGCTGGCTAGAAGCCAACCTGCTGCAGATCAATGGCAAATACACTTCCATCAATGCGCCACTGGACATCTGGAGCGACACTTACAAAAGCATCCGTAAAACAAACGTTTTCTTTCAACAGATAGCAAGCGTTCCAAACTTATCAGAAAGCGACCGGAACAATCTCATTGGCCAGGTTAAATTCCTGCGTGCATTCTACTATTTTGAGCTGGTAAAACGTTACGGTGGCGTACCGCTGATCACCCAACCACAAACGCTTACAGAAGACCTGATGGTGAAACGTGCAGATACCACAGCGATATACGATTTTATTGCCGCAGAACTGGATGATGCCACCAGCAAACTGCCTGCCACTGCCAAAGCCGGTCTAGCTTCCCGGTGGACAGCCCTCGCATTGAAAAGCCGCGCCATGTTATACGCCCGCAAATGGGACGCATCGGCGAAAGCATCCAAAGAGATCATTGACAACGGAGGCTTCAGCCTGGTGTCCAACTACAGTTCTCTTTTCAACACCAAACAGCAGGCATCATCAGAAAGTATTTTTGAAATACAATACCTGGACCCCAGCCGCGTGCATAACTATGACGCGATGAATGTTCCCTATTTTGACAATCCGGGTGATTATACCAGTCTTACCCAGCCTACACAGGAAATGGTAGACGACTATGAAATGCAGGCCACCGGTAAAGCTATCACTGATGCAGCTTCCGGCTATGACCCGCAACAGCCGTACAAAGGCCGCGATCCCCGTTTTTACGCCACCATCCTGTATGAAGGCGCTCCCTGGAAAGGGCGGGTGATTGAAACGCGTGTAGGCGGCACCGATGAAATTGTTGGCCGTAATACCACCAACGACAATACGAAAACCGGTTACTATATCCGTAAATATCTCGACGAGACATTGTCACTGGATAAAATCTGGAGCAGTACCCAAAGCTGGGTGGAATTCAGGTTGGGAGAAATCTACCTGAATTATGCAGAAGCCATGAACAACCTGAACGATCCGGCCACTGCCAAAAATTATGTTGACCTTATCCGTGCCCGCGCTAAAATGCCACCAACACCAGCAGGGCAAGGACAAGCACAGATGAGCAACATCATCATGCATGAAAGAAAAATTGAACTGGCTTACGAAAATCATCGCTACTGGGACCTCCGTCGCTGGCGCACCGCCGTTAGCGTGCTGAATGGTAAAACGTTCCATGGCATGCGTATCACACTCAATAATGGCGTATACCAGTACGAAGTGGTAGAAGCTGATCTGGGCGCCTCTTCTCCCAGGGTATTTACCGACGCTTATTACCTGCTTCCCATCCCGAAAACAGAGCTGGAAAAAAACAAGGAACTGACGCAGAACGAACCATGGTAAACATCCTCCGGATTTATTAACTTCATGCCATCAACAAAAAGCCCTTTGCTTTGTGCAGAGGGCTTTATAAATAACAGGAACAATGAAATATCAATGCTTCGCCGTATTGTCAGGTTTGCTATGGCAGACAGCCACGGCTCAACACGTAGCTGATTCCGCTGCTTTTGCCAAAGTAGCGGCTTCCGTAAAAACAGTACCCGCCATTAACAAAAACACACGGCAACTTCCGCTCCCTACAGCACCTGCCGGTTATTCGTTACAGCTAAAAGGGACAGACAGGCTGCCTGTCATCGATCAGCAGGGACGTATCACCACCCCGCTCGTCGATGCGCCTGTCAGCCTTTATTTTGTGCTGCAACGCCACCAGGACAACGCACAGATGGACGTTCCCAATATTACCGTCACCGTACCCGGAAAATATGCTACCAATACCGGCAACCCGCGGCCTTTTGTGATACCTGCCTTACGCGAATGGTGTGGCGGGAAAGGATCGTATACGTTGCCCGCCACCCCGGCGCTCGTGATAGATCCCCGGGACACCGCAGCATTGTTGCCCGGTGTAACTGTCTTCAAAGAAGATCTCCAACTGCTGACAGGCATTCAACATATCAGTATACGGACAGGGCAGCCACGTAAAGGCGATATCTTTTTCAGTTTACAATCCACAGACCCGCAACTGGGAAAAGAAGGTTATCAGCTGGAAATAGCCGGAGATATCCGTATACAGGCCACGCATGCGCAGGGCGCATTCTGGGCCACGCGCACGCTGCTGCAAATACTGGAACAGGACGGGCAGCATCGTCATATTCCACAGGGCATCACCCGTGACTATCCCAAATATGCCGTTCGTGGATTTGTGCTGGACGTAGGCCGTAAATTCTTTTCCATGGCGTTTCTCCGGCACTATGTAAAATTCATGGCTTACTATAAGATGAATGATTTCCACATTCATCTCAATGATAACGCCTTTGAGAAGTTCTTCGGCAACAACTGGGACAGCACTTATTCCTCCTTCAGACTGGAAAACAATACCTTCCCCAACCTTACCGCGAAAGACGGCAGCTATTCAAAGAAAGCCTTTATCGCTTTGCAGGACCTGGCAGACAGTTGCGCTGTTAAAATCATCCCTGAAATTGATGTACCGGCGCACTCGCTCGCGTTCACCAAAGCAGTACCACAAACTGCCAGCCTCCTATACGGAAGGGACCACCTCAATCTTGACAGTGCTTCCTACGATATGATCGATAAAGTATTCCGGGAATACCTGCAAGGGCCGGAAGCGGTGTTTAAAGGCGATGAAATACATATCGGCACAGATGAGTATTCAAAAAAAGAAGCGGAGAAATTCAGGGCATTTACGGACCATTACATCCGTTATGTGGAAAGCTTCGGCAAAAAGGTACGCATGTGGGGCTCGCTCACCCATGCACAGGGCACTACACCTGTAAAATCGGCCGGCGTGACCATGAATGCGTGGTACAACGGTTATGCAGACCCGGCAGACATGATGCGTCAGGGATATGATCTCATCAGCACACCCGATGGATGGTTGTATATCGTTCCCGCTGCCGGTTACTATCACGATTACCTGAACATCGCTAAAATATACCAGCAATGGGAGCCCAATATGATCGGAGAAGCGGTATTCCCCATGGGACATCCGCAGATAAAAGGCGGCTCCTTCGCTGTCTGGAACGATCATGCCGGTAACGGTATCACCGAAAAGGATGTGCATGACCGCGTATTTCCCGCGATGCAGGTGCTGGCCGAAAAAATGTGGAATGGCCATACCACACAAAGCGACTATCAACAGTTTGCCACCAACAGCCGGTCGATAGGAGAAGGTCCCGGATTGAATATGCGGGCTAAAATAACAAGCAAGGATACCGTTGCGTTGCACTATGATTTTTCCAACAATCAAATCAGTGATATCAGCGGCAACAGCAGAGCTGCGCTGGAACAACATCGCGTGGTCATCTCCCAAAAACAAACACTGGTGTTACAGGGCGGCAACAGCTATGTAAAAACGCCGTTAACAGAAGTGGGATATCCGTACAGTATTGAATTTGATATTAAACCGGATGCAGACAACCGTCCGGGAGCTGTTATCTTCTCCTCTCCCAATGCTGTGGTTACGCTACTGCAACAGGAAACCGGTAAACTGGGATTCTCACGGGAAGGCTATCATTACCACTTCAACTACACCCTTCCTGTCGGCACATGGACTCATGTTAAGCTCACCGGAAATAACAAGGGCACTTCCCTATTTATCAATGGTCAGTTAACCGAAAAGCTGGAGGGCGCCATGCGGTCATTCCCCAATATCAAAGATAAAAACGCCATCATTCAAACACTTGTTTTTCCATTGCAGATGATCGGCGATACCGTGAACGCTTTTAAAGGAGAAATTGATAATCTTAAAGTGATACAAACCCGTTGATTTTATAACAACAGTAAAAAGGCCGTCAATTTTATTATTGACGGCCTTTTTTATTATCCCCAAAAAATACATTTAGTGAGTGATGGTCCTGTCTCTCGCGATCACCTTCCAGGTGCCTGTACACACGTTATCTTCCACCACGTAGGCGCGTTCATACAACGCCACGGTAGGACAAATATGCAGTGGCACACCATAAAATGTTGTACCCACCGGATAAGCAGCAGTATCTGCCACTCTGAGCACCAGGTGTTCTTCACTCTGAGATACGGGTTGTGCGTCTGGCACATTCAGGAAATGCACCCGTGGCTGCGGATTTTCCGCCGCTACAGATTTATGTCCGAGATCAAGGCATAACAGCTGATCATCAATAACAGAAACAACTCTCGATAATACCAATGCAGCCCACTGGAATGGTTGTTCCGGAAGATTTTTTCCATAGCCCCAATCCCAGAAAACAAAAGTACCCGGACTGCATTCAATCACCGGTCTGGCAGCATGTATAGGAAAGGTGGGAGAACCGCCGGCCACGATCACCGGTTCAGGCAATCCACTGGCCACAATAGCATGTTGTAATACAGGCACCGGTCCGTACGCTTCGTCACAACGTTTTTTACGTATAGCCATGTCCGTGTCATGCAGATGACCATCATACACGTGTATACCTACCGGTCGTATGCCCGGCAACGTATACAGGTACTGGTATAGTTCCAGTGCCGCCTCCGGTTTAATACCGGTACGGTTCATGCCTACGTTGAGATCAATGTACACCCGCAGCTGACGGCCAGCTGCTTCAAACAATCGGCTGATAGCTTCTCCGGCAGCTTTATTATCTACCAGGCAGGCAAAATCGGTATCCGGATACTGCTGTACCAGTTGCAACAAACGCGCTATCTTGGGGCCTACCGGCTGATAAGCCAACAATACGTCTTTGGCTTTTACCATGCCCAGCATTTCTGCTTCAGCGATAGTAGCACATTTATACTTCTGTATTCCGATAGCCTGTACCAGTTGTACCACCTCCGCAATCTTACTGGTCTTTACGTGTGGGCGTAACCGTTGTATATCATCAATCATATTTTTTAACAGATCGATGTTTTGTTTGATCCTGTCTTTATACACCAGCAGCGCCGGTGAGTCCACCTGTTCAGGGTTTTGAAGTTGATACCATTCCATTGGTTATATCATTAATGCAATTCAAATAGTGCTTCTATTTCTACGGGAATATTATCCGGCAGCGAACCGAAACCAACAGCACTGCGTACCCCTACGCCGTTCTCCTGTCCCCATACCGCGGCAAACAGTTCACTGCAGCCGTTGATGATATAAGGATGATGCTCAAATTCCGGTACACAGTTTACCATTCCCAATACTTTGATGACTCTTTTGATTTTATCGAGGCTACCCAGGTTAGTTACCAGCGTGGAGAGGATAGCCAGTCCTACCTGTCTTGCCGCCAGTTTACCTTCTTCCTGCGTAAGGTCCTTCCCTATACGGCCAATGATCAGGCTACCGTTGTCCTGTACGGTACCATGACCCGAAACATACACATGTTTTCCATCTATCAGCAGCGGCTTGTAAACACCCAGCGGCGCAGGCGCCGGCGGAAGCGTAAGACGCAATGCCTTAAAATTTTCAGTCGGTGTCATTTTCGTTTATTGGTTTACGTTAGACAATCATGCTCAGCAGCAAACTACCGATAAGTCCTGTTACCGAAACGATGGTTTCCATCACTGACCATGTTTTGATCGTATCTTTCACAGACAAGTTAAAGTATTCCTTGAACATCCAGAAGCCGGCATCATTGACATGCGAAAACATCAGGCTGCCGGCGCCGGTAGCCAGCACCATCAGGTTGGGATTTACGCCGGAGGCAGCGATCAGTGGCGCCACGATGCCCGCTGTGGTAAGCCCCGCTACTGTAGCGGATCCAATACACACGCGTATGATAGCCGCAATGCCCCATGCCAGTATTAACGGATGCATGTGCATGCCCTGCAGCGTGGCTGCGATATATTCACTCACCTTGCTGTCATGCAGCAGTTGTGTGAGCGCTCCCGAACCGCCGATGATCAGGATGATCACCGCTATATCTTTCACGGCATCGTCCATCAGGCCCAGTAATTTTTTGGAAGGCACACCGCGGCGAACACCCAGCAGGTATATGCCGTTCAACACCGCCAGCAACATCACGATCAAAGGATCACCCAGCCAGGTGACCATCTTATATGGCAGTTGACCAGCAGGCAACCATAATTTCAACATTGCTGTTATCGCCAGCAGCAGCACCGGCAGCATCGCGGCAAACAAACTGGACATCATACCCGGCAGCTCCGCTTCCGGCATTGGCGGCGCCACAAACATTTTTCCGGGTTCAGTAGTATATTTTTTCAGGTACCGCGAAAATACCGGTCCCGCCAGGATAATAGCCGGTATCGCGAGCAAAATGCCATACAGCAGGGTAAGCCCCATACTGGCATGAAACTGCTGCACTAATGCGGTAGGAGAAGGATGCGGTGGCAGATAGCCATGGGTAACAGACAGGGAGGCGAGCATTGGAATACCCAGATACACCGCCGGCAGACGTGTCTGCGCAGCGACTGTAAATATCAGCGGTACCATCAATACAAACCCGATGTTATAAAACAGCGGTATACCAACAATAAAGCCCGTCAGCATCAGCGACCATTGGATATAACGTGGCCCGAGCAAACGCATCAGTCCACCGGCGATCCGCTGTGCAGCGCCACTTTCGGCCACCAGTTTGCCCAGCATACTACCGCAAACAATCACCACAATCAGTGAGCCTAATGTTTTGCCGATACCGGTTTGGATGGATTGGGTAATTTGCCCTATCTCCATACGCAGGGCCAATCCCATGAGCAGGGAAACTATCAGGAAAGACAGGAAGGTATTTATCTTACACCAGGTAACCAGTACCACCAGCAGGAGAATAGCAGCAATAACGATCAATAATGGCATACGTTCTTTCTTTTGGAAAGAACAAGATAACAAATTGATTCCGGGAATTCTACTCGTAACGCAAAGCGATAATTGGGTCGAGTTTAGAGGCCTTATAAGCGGGATAAATGCCGGAAACCAGGCCTACGGCAGCACAGAGGGCTATGCCGACTAAAATCCACGCCCAGGGTATGACAAAAGAAGATTTCAGTAATATGGACACGATATTGCCCAGCAACATGCCCGCCAGGGCGCCGAAGAGGCCTCCCATGGTGCTGATGATGATGGCTTCGTAGAGGAATTGTTTGCGGATGGTCTTACTGGTAGCGCCCAAAGCTTTCGTAACACCTATTTCACGTGTTCTTTCGGCCACAGACACTAACATGATGTTCATCAGCCCGATAGCGGAGCCGAAAAGCGTAATCGCTGCAATGGCCACCGCAAATAAGTTCACTGTCCCTAAACTCTGGAACAGCATCTCTGCAATACTATCGCTCTTACTCAGTGTGAAGTTATCTTCATCGTTCAGGGCCAGCTGGCGTACTACGCGGAAGGTGCCAATGGCCTCTCCCTGAGCAGCCTCCATCTGTTTGATATCTTTCACGGCCACGCCTATCTGATAAGACGCATTGGGCCGGTTGAAAATTCTTCGTGTATTGTTGACCGTAGTAATCACCACGTTATCTGCACTCATCAGGTTGCTGCTGCCTTTACTTTCCAGCACGCCAATCACGCGGTAACGCACATCGCCCACGCGAATGGTATTATTCACCACGTTCTTCAGCTTACGGCCGAACAGTTTCTCCGCCACATCTTTACCCAAAATGGCCACATTGCGCCCGGACGACACGTCCAGTGCGTTAAAATTGCGGCCGTCACGAATGGTATAGTTGGAGATATCGAGATAACTTTCGTCACCGCCGATAACGGTCACATTGGGGTTCGTTTTCTTATCATCTTTATAGACAGTGGCAATGCCGCTCGCCCTGAAGTTCAGGCTCACGGTGGCAGGGAAATGATATCTCTCTTTAAATGCCAGCGCCTCCTGGTAAGAGATGGGCTTATTACTGATGGATTTCCTGACCTTTTTCTGGTTTTTATTGCCCTTGGAAGCTTTATCCCCGTCATTCCCGATATGCACCTGCATGTCGCGGTTCCGGAGGGAAAAACTGTTGGCCCCCATGCTGGCGAAGCTGGAGTAAATACTGTTTTTCATACTGTCGATGGCCGTTAAAATGCCCACCAGTACGGTGATACCTACAGCAATAATGGAAACTGTAAGACCCGTGCGTAGTCTGTTGCCACTCACGGAACGATAAGCAAGGGAAAATATATCTAAAAACCGCATATAATAAAGTTAATGGAAGTTCAGACAGGCACAAAATAAAAAGTGAGGGAACGTGGACTATGTCGTTTGAGCGGTCATGGGGGCTATAAATGACAAAGGAAACGGCCTGGCCGTTTCCTTTGTCTATGGAAAAAATTTGTCTTGTAGCGATCTTACAGCCAGCCAATCAGCAGGCTGGGGCACAGGCCCAGTACCAATACCAGGATGATGGTCAGCACCAGCGCCGCCCTGAAGCCACCGGAAATCGGTTCTACTTCCGGATCACCCTGTTTGAAGTACATCGCCATGATGACGCGGAAATAGTAGTATACGCTGATCGCGGCACACAGTACGCCCACAATCACCAGCCACAGGAGGTGACCATGCTGAATAGCGGCAGACAGTACAAAGTATTTAGCGAAGAAACCCGCTGTTACCGGGATACCGGCCAGCGAGAACAGGAAGATGGTCGTTGCCAGCGCCAGCAGCGGCTGCTTACGGGCAAGGCCATTAAATCCTTCGAAAGTATAGTCCTTCAGTTTCATCAGCACGGCAAATACACCGATAGTAGCGAGGCTATAGGCCGCTGCATACAGGATAATGCCTTGTGTGGCGAACTGGTTGACAGCGATAACGGCAAACAACATGAAACCTGCCTGCGCAATACTGGAGTAAGCCAGCATCCTTTTTACGCTCTGCTGGAACACTGCGCTGAAGTTACCCAGGATCAGGGTAGCGGCAGTGATGATAGACAGGATCAACGTCCAGTGATGGCTTACGGCGCCACCGGCGAAGGCCACATGGAACATCCGCAGGAAAGCCACAAAACCACCGGCTTTCACCACAGTAGCCATGAAAGAGGTAAATACGGTAGGAGAGCCATCATATACGTCAGGTGTCCAGAAGTGGAACGGTACTGCGGATACTTTGAAAGCGAGCGCAAATGCCATCAGGATAATACCGCACAAAGCCAGCGGATGTACCGGGTCTGCACCCAGCCCAAGCTCAGCGATATTAAAGGTCCCGGCGGCTCCATAGATCAGGGTGATGCCCATCAGGAGGATACCGGTAGAGAAAGCGCCCATCAGGAAGTATTTCAGGGACGCCTCATTGCTTTTCAGGCTTTTACGGTCGGCCCCCGCCAGTACATACTGTGGAATAGACATGATCTCGATGGCCAGGAACAACATCAGCAGGTTGCTGAAGGAAGAGGCCAGCGTAATACCTGCCAGTATGAAGAAGATCAGGGCGAAGTAGTCTCCCACATGTTCACCTACTTTTTCAAACTCCTTCCCCGATAACAGGAAATATATTAGGGTTGCACCTAAAGCCACTGCATTAAACAACACACTGAACTTTGATACTTCAATCATACCAAATTGGATATAGCTGCCCAGCTGCACTGTAGGATACAATGCCAGGTTGGCTATAAATGATATGATGATGGCCGCGATGGCGTAAAATTTAATATGCTGCTTATTGCGTACAAATAAACCGACAAACATCAGAACAACGCCCGATAAAGCAGTAGAAATTAGTGCATTCATATTGTTTCGTTACAAAACCCATTTAAAATTTTCTGATTTTAATATTTTGATATTTAGTTATTTAAATGAGTAAATATCAAAATACCCAAATCTTAAAATACCTTGCTAACCAGATCCAGCATCGGTTGCGGATAAACACCCAATACGAAGATCATGATCACTACCAGGCTTAATGCCACCGTTTCGCCGGGTTGCAGGTCGGTAGTGGTGTCTGTCAGGGTATTGCCTTCACCGAATATCACTTTCTGAATCATATTCAACGTATAAACTGCAGCGAGGATGATACCTAATCCGGCAAATGCCATGAACCAGTGATTGTACTGGAACAGGCCGCTGAACATCAGGAACTCACCGATAAACCCGTTGGTAAGCGGTAACCCAATGTTCGCCAGGCTGATGATAACGAGGAAGATAGCCATCCGGGGTGCCTTGCGGGCGATACCACCCATCTGGTCCATATTCTTCACACCGAGGCGGTTCTGTATCACTTCCACGATAATCCACAACCCGATAATGTTGATACCGTGGTTGAACATCTGGAGTAATACCCCTTGTGTGCCTTGTTCGTTATGCGCAAAAATAGCGGCGCTCATCAAACCGATGTGCGCAATGGAAGAGTAAGCGATCAACCGTTTCAGGTCGCTCTGTACCATGGCGATGCAGGAAGCGTAGATAATACCGATGATAGACAGTACGATGGCTACGTCTGTCCACATGGCGGCACCTTCCGGCAATACCGGTACGAGCCAGCGCAGTACGCCAAACAAGCCCATTTTCACCATTACACCAGAGAGGATCATGGTCACCGGAGTAGGTGATTGCTCGTAAGTGTCCGGCTGCCAGGTATGGAACGGGAACACCGGCATCTTGATGGCGAATGCCACAAAGAACAGCCAGAACAGCCATTTCTGGTCACCCATGCTCAGCTGCAGGCTGGTGAAGGATGTCCAGCTAAAGGAATGGTCCGGGGTCTGGAAATACAGGTAGATGATACCTACCAGCATTAACAGGGAACCGAGGAACGTATAAACGAAGAACTTAAACGTAACGGGTATACGTTTTTCGCCGCCCCACATAGAGCAGAGAAAATATACCGGTATCAGCGCCAGTTCCCAGAATACATAAAACTGCAGGGCGTCGAAGGCGGTGAAAACACCCACCAGGCCGGCCTGAGAAAGCAACATCAGTCCGTAAAAGCTGTTAGGCCTTTCGATGTCGCGGTTATAGATGGTGATAAAAACCAGGAGGAAGGCAATGGCTGTCAACAAGCACAGCATGGTGCCCATACCATCCAGGCCTACCCTGAACTGGCTTCCCAGCTGAGGTATCCAATTGGTAACAAAAGAAAGCTTTTTCGGATCGGCATGCAGCGTGCACACGGTTCCGATGGCTGTGGCTACCGACGCCAGGGACGCAATCATGCCCAGCACCTTTGGCCCGGACCCCTTCAGGCCGAATGCGATCAGGCCCGCTATGAAAGGAATCAGTATTAATAAAACTGTCAACATAATTTATCTGCGCTTGTAACTTCCGCTATTGGTTTATAATAAGAATCCGATCACAAATAATACGATCATACCGATTACCATGGCAAAGATGTAGAAACCTACCTGCCCGCTCTGTACCAGGCGGATTTGCTGGCTGCTCCACTGAACGCTGCGGCCAACACCATTTACCAGTTTATCGATACCTGCTTTTTCAACAGTGTCACGGAAGAAACGGGAAAGCTCCTGTAATGGTTTTACGATGATAGCATCATACAGCTCATCGATATACCATTTGTTTTCCAGCACTTTCGCCACACCTGTATTTTCTTTGCCGGTATCTTCATAAGCCGCGAATTTCTGACGGGCTATCAGGATAAAGACAATAACCAGTACGCTGCTCAGGCCCATCAGCATCCATTCGGTGCCGTGGGACAGATGATGTTCTGCCACAAAAGGAGCAGAAGGTGCAAACACCGGTGACAGGTATTCTGCCAGCAGGTTTTTACCAAATACTTCCGGCAGGCCCACATAACCGCCGAACACAGACAGTATCGCCAGGATGATCAGCGGAATAGTGATCGGGGAAGGGCTTTCATGCAGGTGGTGTTCCTGTTCGTGTGTACCACGGAACTTTCCGGAGAAAGTGATGTAGTACAGGCGGAACATATAGAAAGCGGTCATCAGCGCGCCAATCAGTCCCAGTGCATACAGCACAGGGTTGTGAGCGTAAGCGCTGGCCAGGATTTCATCTTTGGAGAAGAAGCCGGATAAACCAGGGATACCGGCAATGGCCAGGCAACCTACGAGGAATGTCCAGTTAGTGGTAGGCATGTACTTTTTCAGGCCGCCCATTTTACGGATATCCTGCTCACCGCCCATGGCGTGGATAACAGAGCCGGAACCAAGGAACAACAGCGCTTTGAAGAAAGCATGCGTCATCACGTGGAATACGGCAGCAGAGTAAGCCCCTACGCCCAGTGCAAGGAACATATATCCCAGCTGGCTCACCGTAGAGTAAGCCAGTACTTTCTTAATATCGTTTTGTTTCAGTGCAATAGAAGCGGCAAACAGCGCAGTAGCAATACCAATCACCGCCACTACAGTCTGGATAGCTGGTGCCAGTGTGTAGATCACGTTGCTGCGGGCAATCATATAGATACCGGCAGTCACCATCGTAGCAGCGTGGATGAGGGCGGATACCGGGGTTGGACCGGCCATCGCATCGGGCAGCCAGGTATACAGCGGTATCTGTGCTGATTTACCCATGGCGCCTACAAACAGCAGCATGGCGATAGCAGCCAGCGTGGGGTTGTTCATGCCCAGCGGCGCTGCTTTCGCAAATACGTCGGGGAAAGTAACGGTGCCAAACTGCATGATCATGAAGAAGATCCCGAGCAGGAAACCGAGGTCACCGATACGGTTCATCACAAATGCTTTCTTGGCAGCATTATTATAGCTGGTGTTTTTAAACCAGAATCCGATTAACAGATAAGAACAGAGACCAACACCTTCCCATCCGATGAACATCATCACATAGTTGGCGCCGAGCACCAGTATCAGCATGGAAAACACGAAAAGGTTGAGGTAAGCGAAATATCTCGCAAAGCTCTCATCGCTTTCATCATGCATGTAGGAAGTGGAGTAAATGTGGATGAGGGTGCCCACACCGGTGATGATCAGAAGAAATAACGCACTCAGTTGATCTACCTGGAATGCGAAAGGAATATGCAGGCTGCCAACGGAAATGAAGTTAAACAGGTGTACCACCTGTGCCTGAAATCCCGGGGCTTTTACTTCAAAAAATGCTAATAAGCTCACCACAAAGGAAGCCAGTACGGTGCCGCTTCCGATAAACCCTACCAGGGACTTGGATAAAAATCTGCGCCCCAAACCATTTACCAGGAAACCCAATAATGGTAAAAATGGTACCAGCCAAACTAGTTTAATCATTTATCAATTCTATTTACGACGTCGAAACAATTAATAATTAAAGAGGATGAATTATTAATTTTTCAGCCTGTTAAGAATGTTTATATCTACTGAGTGTGTGTTTCTGTAGACCATTGTAATGATAGCCAGACCTACTGCGACTTCGGCAGCAGCCACCACCATAATAAAGAATACAAACAATTGCGCTGATCCCGCATCTACTCTTCCCGCATCTGCCCACATTTTGGAAAATGCTACCAGCAACAGGTTTACTGCATTCAGCATCAGCTCTATGCACATAAAAATGATGATGGCATTACGGCGCATCAGCACCCCCATCACACCAATGCAGAACAGGGCGATACTCAGGAATATGTAATATTGAACAGGCATAAAAATGAATTACGAATTACAAATGACGAATAACGAAAAGGTTATCCGTTTGTTTAGTCTTTTTTACCGATAACAACGGCACCTACCATGGCGCTGAGGAACAGGATGCTGCTCACTTCAAACGGTACCACATATTGTGTGAACAACAGCTGGCCGAGATTTTTGATCAACCCCATTTCGCTCGCTTCCGTGCTGATAGCCGGCATGCTGGCATCGCGCAGGGCGGCTACCAATACCACCAGCAAAGCACCGCCGCTGATAGCGCCGGCATATTTCAGCCAGTTGCGCTTCTGAGGCTCCAGCTCTGCGTTCAGGTTCATCAGCATCATCACATAAAGGAACAATACCATGATAGCGCCGGCATATACGATGATATGCACTACCGCCAGGAACTGGGCGTTCAGCATAATGTAATGCCCTGCAATGGTAAAGAAGGTTACGATCAGACACAATACGCTCGTCACGGGATTCTTACTCAATACTACGCCCAGCGCCGAAACCAGGGCGATGACTGAAAGCACCATGAAAATTATTTGTTGTATACTCATTCCCATCTCTGCTATGTTTGACTATGTATTTTTAGCTTATGCGTATTGTGAATAATTATTTGGACTGTTGTTTCGGATCAGGGATCAACAGGTCCTGCTTTCCGTAAATGAAGCCTTTACGCTGATAGTTGGACGGCGCGAAGGTTTCAGACATATAGATCGCATCTTTGGGACAAGCCTCTTCACAGAATCCGCAGAAAATACAACGCAGCATGTTGATCTCATACCGGGCAGCATATTTCTCTTCACGATACAGGTGCTCTTCTCCCGGTTTTCTTTCCGCAGCTTCCATCGTGATAGCTTCTGCAGGGCAGGCTACCGCGCACAGGCCACAGGCGGTGCATCTTTCACGGCCTTCTTCGTCCCGGTTCAATACGTGTAATCCACGGAATACCGGGCTGAACTGACGCCGCTGTTCAGGAAAGCTAACGGTAGCTTTCCGTTTGAATATATGCTTGAAGGTGATGCCCATACCCTTGGCGATGGCAGGAACATACATTTTTTCCAGGAAGGTTAATGGACTGCGGTCCACCGGTTTTGCCCTGTTTGTTAATGCTTGCATAAATGCTTTATTTAGTCCACACCGTGGTGTGTATAAATTAACGGATAAAAATTAGTGTTGACGGGCCAGTACAACAGCACCGGTAATCAGCATATTAGCCAGTGCCAGCGGAATCATCACTCTCCAGCCCAGACGCATCAGCTGATCATAACGGAACCTTGGGACCGTCCACCGTACCCACATAAAGAAGAATATAAACACCAGTATCTTCACGAACAACGCCAGGAAGCCCAGGATAGTGAGCAGGTTGGGACTAACGCCCAGGCTGTCCATACCCGGAAAAGCATATCCGCCGAAGTACATAGTGGCCATCAGCGCGGAGCTGACGAACATGTTGATATATTCTGCAAAGAGATAAAAGCCCAGTTTCATGGAAGAATATTCCAGGTGGTAGCCACCATTCAGCTCGTTTTCTGCTTCCGGCAGGTCAAAAGGAGCACGGTTCGTTTCAGCAAAAGCAGTTACCAGGAAGATAAAGAAGCCCAGCGGCTGGTATACTACGTTCCAGTAATCATGGCGTTGTTGTTCCACGATCTCTTTCAGGCTCAGCGTACCGGTCAGCATCAGCAGCGCGATCAGCGCCAGGCCCATCGGCAGCTCGTAGGAGATGATCTGGGAGGCAGCCCTTACAGATGCCAGCAGGGAGTATTTGTTGTTGGAAGCCCAGCCACCGATCATAATACCATACACGCCTACGCTCAGCACACCAAAGATGAACAGGATGCCGATGTTAACGTCTGCCACCTGCAGGGACACCGGATGGCCCGCGATAGTCAGGGTATCACCCCAGGGAATAACGGCGCTGGTCATACAGGCCACCATCATGGCGACAGACGGACCGAGGATAAAGAGGAACCGGTTGGAGTTGGTAGGGATGATCTCTTCCTTGAAGAAGAGTTTACCACCATCCGCCAGCGGTTGCAACAGTCCCATCGGACCAGCGCGGTTCGGGCCGAGACGGTCCTGGATCCAGGCAGCCACCTTTCTTTCGCCCCAGGTAGAGTACATGGCCACTACGAGTGACAGCACCAATACTGCGGATATCAGCAGTATTTTTTCAAGAATAAAAAACCAGTCTATGCTTAATAACGTCATTTTCCAATTACGAATTACGAATTACGAATACGATGCTTACTTATTAAAATCGTCCGAATGGGCAGGACCTTCGATCTTAGAAAGATCTATTTCCGGCCGGTTCACCTCACTTGTGGAGTGGATATCGAACAGCAGTTTAGGCTGTCTTCCGTCCAGTACTTCCACCAGCGGATCTTTCGGTTTAACGGTATTCACGTAATGGCCCTGGGAAATAACACTGTGACGGTCTATTTTACGGGGGCCTTCGATGATCCAGTCTGATTTTTCTTTTTTATCGAAACGGCAGGTATCGCAGATAAAGTCTTCCACTTCGCCGTATTTGTCTTTACGGGCAGTTACGCGGAACACTTCATCACCACGCATCCACAGTACGGTTTTACCGCAGCATTTCGGGTCTTCGCAGTGACGGTGGGCATCCATCGGTTTGAGGAACCATACACGGTTTTTGAACCGGAAGGTTTTATCGGTGAGGGCGCCTACCGGGCAAACGTCGATCACGTTGCCGATAAAGTTATTGTCGAGTGACTGATGGATATAGGTGCTGATTTCTGACGCATCACCACGGCCGAGAATGCCGTGTTCACGTTTTTCAGTGAGCTGGTCAGCAGTGAATACGCAGCGGTAGCAGAGGATACAGCGGGTCATATGCAGCTGTATCTTGTCGCCGATGTCGATTTTATCGAAAGTTCTGCGTTTGAATTCGTAGCGGGTAGCTTCAGCGCCGTGTTCATAGCTCAGGTTCTGCAGGTCACATTCACCGGCCTGGTCGCAAACGGGGCAGTCCAGCGGGTGATTGAGCAGCAGGAATTCCACCACGCCTTTACGGGCTTCCTGTACTTCCGGAGAAGTGATGTTAGCCACTTCCATACCATCCATGACAGTAGTACGGCAGCTGGCCACCAGTTTAGGCATCGGGCGCGGGTCAGCCTCGGAGCCTTTGGTTACCTTTACCAGGCAGGTACGGCATTTACCACCGCTGCCCTGCAGCTTGGAATAGTAGCACATAGCCGGCGGTACCACATCTCCACCTATCGACCGGGCCGCATTCAGTATTGTAGTACCAGGTTCGACCTCCACGGAGATGTTATCGATCTTAACCTTGAATAATTTTTTTTCCTCCGCCATCTTGGATATATTTTTTGCTGTCGGTACTGCATCGCAGCGGGCAGCAAATTTTAATGATTATTTGTGTATTGACTGTTCAGTGAATCGGACGCTTCTTACACAGCAGCCGGAGCCGGTGCAGGCAGCGGATCAGCATAGTGTGCCAATCCGAAGTTTCGGGTCAGCGCCTCATCAGGATGTTTCACATGCCATTCAAATTCGTCGCGGAAATGACGGATGGCAGCAGCTACCGGCCATGCGGCGGCGTCGCCGAGCGGACAGATAGTATTGCCTTCTATTTTCCGTTGAATATCCCACAACAGGTCGATATCACTCATCTTACCTTTTCCGTATTCGATATTGTGCAGCACTTTTTTCATCCAGCCTGTACCTTCACGGCAAGGGCTGCACTGGCCGCAGCTTTCGTGGTGGTAGAAACGGGCGAAAGTGAGGGTATTGCGTACAATACACTGGTCTTCGTCCATCACGATAAAACCACCGGAACCTAACATAGAGCCGGTTGCAAAACCGCCATCGTTAAGGCTTTCGTAGGTCATCATACGGGTCTCGCCCTTCGCCGTTTTCAACAGCAGGTTGGCCGGCAGCACCGGTACGGAAGAACCGCCGGGGATGCAGGCTTTCAGGCGTTTGCCACCTTTGATGCCTCCACAGTATTCGTCAGAGTAAATAAATTCTTCTACGGAGATGTTCATTTCGATCTCGTATACGCCGGGTTTATTGATATTACCACAGGCAGAGATCAGTTTGGTACCGGTAGATTTACCAATACCGAATTTGATATATTCATCGCCACCGATGTTAATGATGGGTACCACAGCAGCAATGGTTTCCACATTGTTTACCACCGTAGGGCATCCCCACAGACCTTTTACAGCCGGGAACGGAGGTTTGATACGGGGGTTGCCGCGTTTACCTTCCAGTGATTCCAGCAGGGCTGTTTCTTCACCGCAGATATAAGCACCGGCGCCGCGTTGTACAAATATTTCAAGATCATAGCCGGTACCGAGGATGTTTTTTCCCAGCCAGCCTTTGTTTTTAGCTTCAGCGATCGCTTGTTCCAGGATATCCGGGATCCAGGCGTATTCGCCACGGATGTAGATGTATGCTCTGTTAGCGCCCAGGGCGAAGCTGGAGATCAGCAACCCTTCTACCAGCAGGTGAGGGATGAACTCCATCAGGTAACGGTCTTTGAATGTGCCCGGTTCTGATTCGTCCGCATTGCAAACGAGGTAACGCGGAACACCTTCCGGTTTGGCGATGAAGCTCCATTTCAGGCCGGTAGGGAAACCAGCGCCACCACGACCTCTCAGGCCGCTCTTCTTTACTTCTTCCACTACAGCTTCAGCGCCCATGGATTTCAGGGCTTTTTCTGCCGCAGCATAACCGCCGTTAGCCCGGTAAGTGTCGTAATACCGGATACCTTCTATATGTGCTTTGTCTAACAGTAATTTGCGTCCCATTGTCTTCCTTATGGTTTAATGGTGATGGGTAAACCAGCACCATCAACAGATTTGTATGATATATCTTTTATGCCTTGCGTATCCGGTGCTGCGCTACACGTTCCGCCAGCCGGAAAAACAGGTATCCGGAGGCTACGCCGCAGATAAAGGAGAGGAACCAGTTGTTCACCCGCCACAGACCTGCCAGTGCTGCCATCAACAATCCCGCTTCGATGATAGTCTGGCGGTGCTGATAAAGTAATGAACCAATACGCATGACGATACTTTTTTGCTGATGCATCAATTAGCTTTTGCCCTGCATTCCGCGATGATCTCATCCACTTTGGCAGGGGTCAGGTGTTCACGGAAATGTTTACCCAATTGCATCATGGGCGCATAACCGCAGGCACCGAGACATTCTACCGTTTTAAGGGTAAACATGCCATCAGGCGTAGTTTCACCTACACCGATACCCAGTTTGTTCTTAATATAGTCAATGATCTGATCCGAACCACTTACCATGCAGGGGCCTGTCTGACATACTTCAAACAGGTATTTGCCTACCGGCTTCAGGTTGAACATGCTGTAGAAAGTGGCCACTTCGTATACTTCAATGGGCGTTATCTGCAGTATGCCTGCAACATAGTCCATCGTTTCTGCACTCAGCCAACCGCCAAATTCCTCCTGTGCCAGATGCAGCACAGGTATCAGCGCACTCTTCTGCTTCCCTTCCGGGTAGCGTGCGATGATCTCTTTTACTTTATTCAGTTTCTCTTCAGAAAATTGAACCACAGCCATTAAAAAATTATATTTAAGTAAGCTTATTTTATTCTTTAGACGCTATCATAAAAACAAATAGTACCCGCAAGGACAGGTACTACTATGCATCCAGTTCACCGGCAATCAGGTTAAGGCTACTCATACACACGATAGCATCGCTCAACATAGCGCCTTTGATCAGTTCAGGATAAGCCTGATAGTAGATAAAGCAGGGACGGCGGAAGTGCAACCGGTAAGGGCTGCGGCCACCATCACTGATCAGGTAGAAGCCCAGTTCACCGTTCGCTCCTTCTACGGAGTGGTACACTTCGCCGGGCAGTATATCTGTTTCACCCATCACGATTTTAAAGTGATAGATGAGTGCTTCCATTTTTGTATAAACATCTTTTTTGTCAGGCAGGTAGTAAGCCGGAACGTCCGCATGGTATACGTCGTCCGGTAAGCCTTTCAGTTTGTCCATTGCCTGACGGATGATGCTGATGCTTTCCCACATTTCTGCGTTACGTACCTGATAACGGTCGTAGCAGTCGCCGGTAGTACCGACAGGTATGGAGAAATCGAAATCCTGGTAAGAGGAGTACGGACTGGCGATGCGCACGTCGTAATCTACGCCGGCAGCTCTCAGGTTAGGGCCGGTGAAGCCGTAGCTCATGGCTCTTTCTGCGCTGATGGCGCCTACTCCCTGTGTACGTTCCATGAAGATACGGTTACGGGTCAGCAGGGTTTCAAATTCTGTCAGGGCAGCCGGATACTCTTTCAGGAAACGTTCAATTTTCTCGAAAGCAGCCGGTGTGAAGTTTCTTTCAAAACCGCCAATACGACCGATGTTGGTCGTCAGACGGGAACCGCATATCTCTTCGTAAATTTCGTATATCAGTTCACGGTAGGTCATGAGGTACACGAAACCGGTCAATGCACCAGTATCCACCCCCATTACCGCGCTACAGATCAGGTGGTCTGCGATACGGGCCAGCTCCATGATGATCACCCGCAGGTAGTCAACACGTTTGGGAATTTCCAGTCCCAGCAGCTTTTCCACGGTCATGATCCAACCCATGTTGTTGATGGGGGCAGAGCAATAGTTGAGCCTGTCTGTGAGCGGAGTGATCTGGTAGTATGGACGGCGTTCTGCGATCTTCTCAAATGCGCGGTGGATGTATCCTACAGTGGATACTGCGCTCACTACTCTTTCGCCATCTATTTCCAGAATATTCTGGAATACGCCGTGTGTAGCCGGATGGGTAGGACCCAGGTTCAGTGTGGTCGTATTTTTCTCTATGGAGCCTTCCGGCAGTTTTATATGTTGTTTCTGGTCTAACATAGCCTAATTGATTAAAAGTGACCGCCCCTGCCAAACATTTCGTCGTCTTTGTCGGTACGCATGGGATCTTCCAGCGGGAACTCCTTGCGCATGGGGAAATAGGTCATTTCATCCACGTTGAGGACACGGATCAGGTTAGGATGCCCTACAAAATCCACCCCGAAGAAATCATAGGTTTCGCGCTCCATCCAGTTGGCAGATTCATACAGGCTGGTAGCGGTAAATACTTTCGGTGACGCCACCGGTGTATATACTTTAAGGCGCAGCCGTACATTGTCCACGAAGTTGTGCAGGTGATATACCACGCACAGCTCCTCCCCTTTACGTTCGGGATAGTGTACCGCTGTGATGTCTGTCAGAAAACGAAAACGCAATTCCTCATCATCAAACAGGAATTGCATTACTTTCAGGTTATAATCTTTCTGCGCGGTGAAGGTGAGCATTCCAAACGGCTCTTCAAAACCGGTCAGTACATCCCCGAACTTCTCCGTCAGGCGTTGTTGTATGCGTTCGTTTGTTAAAGACATTAACAATAAGTGATTTACGAGTTACAAGTTACCATTCACACCTTATTTGATACCGTAAGACTCCATCAGTTCTTTATAACGGTCGGAGTTACGGCGACGCAGGCTTTCATTGCCCACCAACTGCTGTATTTTCATGAAACCGTCGATGATGCCTTCTGGTCTGGGAGGACATCCCGGAACATACACATCTACCGGAATCACCTGGTCAATTCCTTGTAAAACAGAGTAAGTATCAAAAATGCCACCGCTGCAGGCGCAGGCGCCTACTGCCATTACCCAGCGTGGCTCAGCCATCTGCAGGTATACCTGACGAACGATAGGGCCCATCTTTTTGGAAATGGTGCCCATTACCATCAGCAGGTCGCACTGACGCGGGGTAAATGCCATACGTTCTGCACCGAAACGTGCCAGATCGTAAGTAGCAGCCATAGTGGCCATAAATTCAATACCACAGCAGGAGGTGGCAAATGGTAAAGGCCAGATGGAGTTTTTACGCGCCAGACCGATGGCCTTATCAAATGAGGTGGCATAAAACCCTTCACCGGAATATCCCTCAGGGATTTCCACCATCTTCACATTGGTATTATATTGAACCGGACGAGCCATTGGATTAAGATTTAAAGGTTTAAGATTAGTCTTCCCACTTCAGGGCGCCTTTCTTCACAATGTAGATGAACCCACACAGGAAGAAGCCCACAAACATCAACACAGCAACAAATCCTTCCCAACCCAGCGACTTGAAATTAACAGCATACGGGTAGAAAAAGATCACTTCCACATCAAACAAGACAAAGAGAATGGCTGTCAGGAAGTACTTGATAGCCACCGGCTGCCTCGCGTTGCCGCGCTGCTCAATTCCACTTTCAAAGTTAATAAGCTTATCGCTTGTTTTACGCTTGGGACCCAAAAAGTGAGTGGCTAGCATAGTGATCCCAACAAATCCTAAAGCAGCAAGTAATTGCAGTACTATAGGGAAATAGCTAAAAGGAGTAGTCGTTGCTGACAAAAATACAGTGTCTGTATACATAAGCTTCCCGATAAAACATTGTCCGAATTCGCAAAAATACTGTAACTAAACCAAATATCAAATCTATTTAGTCGTTAAAATATTATCTTTTTTTGCCAACCGGAAACCATGGAAACCATTCCGGCAACTATCGGCTCATCCGCCGGAAGCAAGCATTTAAGGCCTTTTTGTGTTTTTTACACAATGAATGGCGAAGTAGGGTACTGATTAACAGTTAGATATAACAATTTACATAAATATAAATACGTTGTTTACACCGCAGTCCGTCAGTCATTTTGTCAAGAACTGGCTGCTGACCGACTGTTTGGATCGATGATAAGTAGGGCTGCCCTCAGCAACAGCGATCTTTGTCCCCTCAATACCCTGCTGCGCCCACTCCTATCAGCCTGGCTGCCGGTCATCCTTTCCCCGCCGGCAGCTGCCCCCAGTTCCGAAAAATACCCTGCGGGAAGATAAAAGCGCCAATTTGACAGCAAATTCGCATATTAAATTTCCGGCACGGGGTATTTATAGGCCCAATAAAAAGCCCCGGACCAGAAATGGCCCGAGGCTTTTTTATGACAAGCAGTTAATGTTATTTTTTGTTGGTAGCTGGTTTAGCAGCAGGCTTAGCAGCAGCTTTTTCGCGGCTGGCCATATTTTCTCTTACCTGTTTAACAGTTACGTTATTCGGGTCGATAGCAGCCAGTTTATCAGCCCATATCGCTACGTTAGCTTTGTCTTCCTTGAAGTAGTAGTACAACAGCTCGTAGGTGTAAGCGAAAGTCAGCGTGGGTTTGTTTTTCTCTGGGCCCAGCGGCTCAGTGATTTCTATGTATTTATCATAGAAAGGTTTGGCTACGCCTGACTGCGCCTGCGGATCTTTCGCGAAGTTAGCACGGCCTCTCCAGTAGTAACCGGTGCCCAGTTCTGGTTTCACATCGATCACTTTCTGGAATGCGACATCTGATTTATTAATCAGTGCGGTGTCGTAAGGAGTTACGTTCACACCAGCGTAGTAATAGTTGATACCTACGTTGAAATAGTCCCTGGCACCCAGTTGCTCTTTATTGGCAAGGCGCAGTTCATTCGCTTTTTCATACCAGTCACCTGCCTGTTCGAATTTTCTCGCAGATTGCAGCGCGTCAGCGATCTGGGTGTAAGTCTCAGGATCTTTAGCGGTAGTGGAAGAAGCGAATTTTTCCAGGTAACCCAGCGCTTTGTCTGTGTACTGGTTCTGTGTAGCGGAATCAGAAGATTTCAGGCGGAGGTAGATGGTGCTCAGCAGTTTGTAGTCGCTGGAGTCCAGTTTGCCTACACCAGCAGCCTGTACATAATCATCCATTACTTTTTTCGCGCTCAGGGAGTCGCCTTTCTGCAGGTAAGCATCACCTACCAGCAGGCTGAACTTGTTTTTGTAGAATTCATTGGCAGTTCCCATCGCAGCTTTACCCTTGTTGATAGCGCCATCGTAGTCTTTTTTGAAGAACGCTACGGAAGCAGCCAGGTATTCATTTTTGGTTTTATCTGCGGGGTCAGCGATCGCCATGTATTTCTCCAGGTATTCAGCGGCTTTTTCCCATGACAGCTGATCTTTTTTCGGAGTAGTATAGAACAGGAACAGCTCATTGAAAGCAGGAGCATAGTTCGGGTCCATATTGGTAGCTTTGGTCCAGTCGGCCACTGCTTCCGCTTTCAGTCTCGCGTTGTAGTTTACGAGGCCTTGTTTCATCACGGCTTCAGCGCTGTTGGCGTCCACTTCCAGTGCTTTTTCGTAAGCAGCAATGGCTTTACCACCGTTTTCACCGCCGAGGTAACGGTAGGCGTCACCTTGTTCGATATAGTCAGCCGCAGTAGCGGTGTACATGTCTTTTTTCTTACGGCCTTCGTTGTTCAGGAGCTTGTCCATTACAGTGAGGGCATAAGCGCGGTCACCACCTTTTACTTCTGTGTTGGCATCAGCGATGGCACGGGCTACGTCACCATCACGGCCCTGGGTAGCAGCAGTAGCAGCTTCAAATTTAGCTTTAGCGGCAGCAGCATCACCTTTGAGCAGATCGATACGGCCCAGGCCAGCCTGCAATAAAGCAGAAGTTGGCACGGCCTGCAAACCCTTCTGGAAAGTAGCAGTAGCGCCGGCTACGTCTTCCATGGCGAGTTGTGCTATACCCATGTAATAATAAGCTTTGTCTTCAGTTGGTTTCGCAGCAATTACTTTCTCAAAAGTCTGTTTGGCGGACAGGTTTTTACCATAATACAGGTCTTTCAATCCATCCTGCACAGATTGAGCCATCACACTGCCGGAGGCGGCGCACAGCAATGCTACGAGTAAACTTTTCCGTCTGTTCATTTGCAATCTGGTTTTTTAGTTTTAGTTGTGTTTTTTGACTATTTAAGGTTGGCTTCCCTGAATACCACGTTCAATCTTGCCGGGAATAAGCGGGCCTGTTTGATCACGAGTTGGCCCTCATAACTACCGAGGAAGGTAGCAAATCCCGCGCCTAAACCATGGTAAGGCTCTTTCAGACAAAAGTAGAAGCCACGTTTTAATGGATAGGATCCGATACCAATGTAAGCCTGATAAGGCAATACAAATTCCGAACCATTATCCGCTCTCAGCTTTACAACGGACACCTTATTGGTGAATGCAAGGGCCAGTGAATCGCTGGGATCAGAGATCCAGCTCACACCTATCACACCGATTGCGTCCTTGTTTTTGGAGACGTAATCTATCACTTCCGGGTTAGTCTTGGCTGCCATGGTATTGGCTGGCAAAGGTTTACCTTTATTGATGGAATCCTGAATATAACGTACGGTGCTTGAGTTGGCATTATCAAACACCAGTTGCCATTTTCTATCTTTATTAGTGCCGTCCATGATGCCGCGCACCTGGTCCATCGTGAGGATAGAATCAGGATTGGCGTGATTCACCACCAATGCCAGCGCATCCCACGCCAGCATCAGGCTTTGTGGTGTGATCTTTATCTTCTTAAAGTAATCACGTTCAGCAGCGTTAAAATCGCGTGTCACGATAATCAGGCGGGCACTATCATTTAAAAGATCTTTAAAGCACTCTGCTTCCGGTTTGTAGGAAGCAATGATATGTGCCTTCGGATACAACGATTCAAAAACCTTGATTTCTGAATCCAGCAGCGGTTTATACGTTTCATCCACACTGACACGTATTTCACCTTCTGTGGCGGTATCCACTTTTTTCGCATTAGGATTGGGGCTGCAGGCCGCCAGTAGTAATGTCAAGGCTGTTAAATATACAGCATACTTTTTAGTAATCCTGAAAAACATATCTTCCACGCTTTAATTCCTTTTAAAAAATAACTTCCTGATACCATTATATACCCTGAAAAGACCATAAAGCATTAACGCGATGCCTAATATCATCATCCATTGCGGGGATATACGGAATTCACCCAGTCCCAGCTTTTCCGCGAAGATTGCGAAAAGCCCGAAAAGTATAAAGAAGATACCTCTTATCAGTTCACCCATAGGTCTGTACCGGTTTTCCGGTAGCCTGTTTGTTTGTTCGTCTTGCATTTCCATCTTGCGATTTACAATTATACAAAAAAATATTTTTTAATCTGGAATCTGGAATTTTAGAGGAATGTTAAAAAAAAGCTACAAAACCCTTACCGGATGCTTATTGAAACGCAATTTGAGGCATTTTTTCAACATGTTGTAATTTTTTGATTTAAAATTTCATCATTTTCCGATGTTTATAGTTGACATCTCTGCACCCTGTATGGGAAGCAAAATCAGCCGGTGGACTGCTTTTGTTGACTAAAAGATGCAAATAGATGAACATTTCCATAATAACTTGTAGGTTTGCGGGCTGATACGCAATTCTCTGAAACGATGAAGATACTGATGGTATGCCTTGGTAATATCTGCCGCTCGCCCCTGGCGGAAGGTATTATGCGGCAACTTGCACAAGAAAAGGGGCTGAACTGGGAAATAGACTCTGCCGGTACCGGCAACTGGCATGTAGGCCATTCGCCAGACCATCGCGCCATCCGCGAAGCACGCCGCCAGGGCGTGGATATCTCCGGCCTCGCTGCCCGGCAGTTTGAAACGGCCGATTTTGACCGGTTTGACCGCATCTACGTCATGGACCATAATAACCATCGGGACGTATTGAAAAAGGCCCGTAGCGAAGCTGATAAGGCCAAAGTACGACATCTGCTGGCAGATGATCAGGACGTGCCGGACCCCTGGTTCGATGACGCACTCTTTGCCCCCGTATATCAACTGATTTATGATGCCTGTAAAGACATCGCCGATCAGGAACAATAACCACCACTATAATATTTTTTGAAGATGATAAAACCCGGTATTCCCAACGGAACCCGCGACTTTGGCCCCGTTGTAGTCAGAAAACGTAACTATATTTTCCGGACCATCCGCGAAACATTTGAAGTATTCGGCTTCCAGCCACTCGAAACACCCGCTATGGAGAACCTCTCCACCCTCACCGGCAAATACGGCGAGGAAGGCGATAAACTCATGTTTAAAATACTCAATAACGGCGATATATTCCCTAAAGCACAAGCTGCCACCGATAATAAATCCCTGGTGGCTGCTGTCACTGAAAAAGCGCTCCGGTACGACCTCACCATCCCGTTTGCCCGGTACGTGGTCATGAACCAGAACGATCTCGCCCTGCCCTTCAAACGCTACCAGATGCAACCGGTATGGCGCGCTGATAAACCCCAGCGTGGCCGCTATCGCGAGTTCTATCAGTGTGATGCCGACGTGGTAGGCAGCAACTCCCTCCTCAATGAAGTGGAACTGCTCCTCATCTACGACACCGTGCTCACCAAACTGGGACTGCAAGGCTACGAACTGCGCATCAACAACCGTAAAATACTGAGCGGCCTGGCCGAAGTGATCGGCAAACCCGAACTGCTCACAGATATTACCATTTCTATCGATAAACTGGATAAGATCGGCGCGGAAGGCGTACGCAAGGAACTGGCCTCCAGAGGACTGACCGACGCGGATATCGCTACCATCGAGACTTTCCTGGCCATCAACGGTACCAGCGAGGAGAAACTGGCACAGCTCAAAACCCTGCTCCAGTCATCCCCTACTGCCCTCAAAGGCATCGAGGAACTGTCCTATGTGCTTAACTCCGGCTTCGGCACCTTCAATACCACACCGGAAATCGACGTTACCCTGGCCCGTGGCCTCAACTACTACACCGGCATGATCGTGGAAGTAAAAGCGCCACCCACCGTGAAAATGGGCAGCATCGGCGGCGGTGGCCGATACGACGACCTCACCGGCCTCTTTGGCCTTAAGGGCATCTCCGGCGTGGGCATCTCCTTCGGAGTTGACCGCATCTACGACGTACTGGAAGAACTGCAACTGTTCCCACAGGAAGCACAGCAATCCACCAAAGTACTGTTCCTGAACCTCGGGGATGAAAGCGCCCGCGCTTGCTTCAATTACATGATGCAACTCCGCGCCAAAGGCATTGCTGCTGAACTGTTCCACGAGAACGCCAAAATGGACAAACAGCTGAAATACGCCAATAAAAGAGGCATTCCTTATGTGATCATCCTCGGCGAAGCGGAACTGCAGGAAGGCCTGGTAGCTGTGAAAAACTTCAGCACCGGCCAACAGGAGAAAATCAACGCAGCGCAACTGGCGGATTACAACTTTTAATGTTCACTTATCAACATAAAAAAAGCGGAGATCAATGATCTCCGCTTTTTTTTATCTGTAATTAATCTGCTTATTTCTGTCTTTTGGCAAATTCAGCTTTCGCACTTTCCAGGTATTCGATAAATGCGTTGGCATCTTCCTTCGGGTCATAACCATAGCCTTTATTCACGAGCGCAGCCCCTGTCAGGTCTACCGGAATATAATACGGCTGGGAATTACGGTTGAAGTGAGTAGCCTCGAGGTCCAGGTTTTTCTGACCAATATCTTTGATCTTGGTGCCATCAAACTTGGAAACATACCGTTCTGCTTCCGGCAGGGAAGTCTTCTCATCGGTATACAGAGAAGCAACAATGAAATCATTGCGCAGGATCTTCATCACCGCCGGATTGGACAGCACTGATTTTTCGAACTTACGGCAGTTCACACAGGTGTGACCGGTAAAGTCGAGCATCAGCGGTTTGTTGGCCGCTTTGGCCGCTGCCAGTGCTTCTTCGTAATCAAAGAATACGTTTTCCACACCCGGGATTTCAGAATGCAGGATATCCACCAGTTTTTTCGGTTTGATGGCATTGGCATGGCTGCCGGTGTTACCACCGCCGCCACCACCGCTTTCCAGCGATGCCTGTATATCTACCAGTGACTTGTTCAGGTTGAAGTCCTGTGAGCCTTCATGAGGCAGGAAGCCGCTGATGCCTTTGAGCGGAGCGCCCCACATGCCCGGGACCATATAGATCACGAAAGTGAAGGTAACAATCGCGAAGCAGAGGCGGGTCACGGTCAGGAAAGGCACATCGCTGTCGTGGCTGAATTTCAGTTTACCGATCAGGTACAGTGTCAGCAGGCCGAAGATCGCGATCCACAGTGCGAGGAAGATCTCACGGTCCAGCAGGTTCCAGTGGTAAGCCATGTCCACATTGGACAGGAACTTCAGGGCCAGCGCCAGTTCCACGAAGCCGAGGGTAACCTTCACCGCGTTAAGCCATCCGCCGGATTTGCCCAATTTATTCAGCAGGCCGGGGAACAGTGCAAACAGCGAGAAAGGAATGGCCAGTGCCAGCGAGAAGCCGAACATGCCCACCAGCGGGCCGGAGTTACCACCTTTCGCCGCCAGTACCAGCAGGTTGCCCAGGATAGGACCGGTGCAGGAGAAAGATACGATAGCCAGCGTGAGGGCCATAAAGAAGATACCTATAAAACTGCCCATGCCAGCCCTGGAGTCAGACACGTTAGCCCAGGAGCTGGGCAGCGAAATCTCAAACGCTCCCAGGAACGAGAAGGCAAACAACAGGAAGATCACGAAGAAAATCATGTTGGCAATACCATTGCTCGCAAGGGAGTTGAGCGCGCTGGCACCAAATATTTTGGTGATCAGGAAGCCCAGCAGGGTATAAATAACGATGATGGACAGCGAATATATAAAGGCATTTTTAATGCCCTGTGCCCTTGTTCCACTACGTTTGGTAAAGAAGCTCACCGTGATGGGGATCATGGAGAACACGCAAGGCGTGATCAGGGCGATGAAACCGCCACCGAAACTGGCCAGGAATATCCACATCAGGGATTTGTTGGAAGCATCGTCTTCTGCCACACCGCCAGCGGCAGTGCCATCAGCAGCAGGCGCCACGGTGCTGCCGTTACCGGCAGCGGCTGGTGCTACTTCCACATCAAAAGCAGCTTCTTCGGGGAGCACTTCTTCTCCTTTCAGCACCATGTAGGTGATGTTGCCTTTGATTTTACCGGAAGCAGGCGTGCCTTTAATGTCGGCTACCAGCTCAACTTCGTTTTCAAAGTATTTAATATCAAGGTTGTCGAACAGCGGTTCTTTGCGCTGCAAGAGCTTACCTTTTTCAGTAATAGTGCCCAAAGTAAGTTTGGTGGCGCTGTCGGGAACAATGCGGGTATTCGGGTCATCGTTGCCCATCGTTGTGGAAAACAACAGCGCTCCTTTTTCTATCGTTGCCTTGGCATGGAGTACGTATTCCTGGTCGTTTTTCTTTTCGGCGGAGAACTCCCACTTAACAGGCTTAGGGCTCTGGTCTTGCGCGTTGGCACCGAAGGTGAATAGCAGGAAGACCGGTATCAGCAATGAAAGCAAATGCTTCATATAGTCAATAGGCTTTAAAGAATATACAGTAGATTAAACGACAACGAGTCCCCCGGGAGGAACTCGTTCATCGTATAGACATATTTTTGGTGATGGTGTGCAATTATTTTCCTCCCACACTTACCGCAAATTCCACTTCTTTCGGAGGCAGGCACTGATGATCGTCACATACCATGAACTCTACGGAACCTTTCACTTTGGTAGCTGCTTTACCTTTAACAGTCACAGTTTGTACGAAATTGACACTGTTCTCGTAGTATTTCAACTCGGAGTTAAAGTTTTTATCGAAAGATTTGTGCAGTTTACCATTTTCTTTCACTTTACCGTCGGTAGCTACCAGTGGATTTTTAGTGAATTTGAAGCTGGTAGGGACCGGGCCTTCGCCTGCTTCCTGCGCATATAAGTGCCAGCCGTTTTCGATGGTGGCGGTAGCATGCACTTCGTAAGTGGTGGCATTTACCTTTTTGGCGGTAAAGCTCCATTTAACCGGATTCTCGATCTGTGCGCTAGCCAGGATAGGCAGGGCGAACAGGGCCAGTGCTGTGAGTAATTTTTTCATGTTTTTCTTTTTAATTGGTTGGTTGGTTGATTGATAACTGATTAATTATTGTTGATCAAACTTTGGAGGATCAGCTGTCCGTCAGTGTTACCGAGCGCGTTGCTGGTAGCTCTTTCCGGGTGAGGCATCATCCCAAATACGTTTCTCTCTTTATTACAGATGCCAGCGATGTTACGGATGGCACCGTTATGGTTAGCTGAGTCAATAATGTTGCCAAACTCATCGCAGTAGCGGAAGAGGATTTGTTTGTTTCTTTCCAGTTCGTCCAAAGTGGCGTCGTCAGCATAGTAACGGCCTTCACCATGGGCAATCGGGATCATCAGCGGGCGACCGGTTACGTCTTTAGTGAGGGAAGCCACGTTGTTTTCGCTTTTCAGGAAAACGTTTTTGCAGATGAACTGCTGGTTCTGGTTACGCAGCAGTACGCCTGGCAGCAGTCCTGCTTCGCACAATACCTGGAAACCGTTGCATACACCTATCACACGACCGCCTTTGTTGGCAAATTCGATCACGCTCTGCATCATAGGGCTGAACCTGGCGATGGCGCCGCAACGCAGGTAGTCACCATAGGAAAAACCACCCGGTAATACAATACAATCTGTTGTGCTGAATGCGCTCAGGTCTTTATCCTTGTGCCACAGCTCTATTACTTCCTGCCCCAGATCGTTGCGCAGGGAATCAATCATGTCATGATCACAGTTAGAGCCCGGAAAGGTGACAACACCAAATTTCATCTGAAAATGTTTTGTGTTTATATGTAAATAATATTTTATAAATCGACTTTCCCTCCTTATTCACATGATATTAAACCATTATGTCAAAGCCACCGGGAAAGGACAAAATTACTTCTCCATTCGCAATTTTCCATTGCCGCTCATCCTGATTTAACAAAATACTGGCAGCCAATTAGTTAAAAAAGCGGTTTAACTGAAATATTGCATGACGATCATATACCCCAGTACAATGAAGTGAATGACATTGGCGAAGGTTTCGTTGGTAACAGACCAGAATACGTTGCCGGCAAACATCGCTACGGGCAAAACCGCCAGCACCCAATATGCAGGAGAGAAATGTACATTGAAGAAAGGCACCAGCATGGCCACCGCCACATATACAATCAACACCGCCCATATTTTACGGCCCTGGATCAGCATTTTCATCAGCGGACGCTGCAACAGCAGCCAGCCCAGCACAAAGAACAACAGGCAGGCAATCATCGCCCCCCATACTTTATAATCAGTGATCAGCGGCAGCGACAGCCCTATGTTGGGAATCTGCCGCAGCAGGGTCATCTGGTTCGTCAAAAACAGGTAAGTACCCATCAGGTATATCGGACAGATAAGCCCCAGAATGGCAATAATCCACTCTGCCAGCCGGAAGGCACGCATAATCAGCATACTCACCAGCAGCAACAGGCAGAAAATAATGGAAGGGAAATAAATCAATCCACACATACCAAGGGCAAAACCGATGTTAAACACCACATCACGCGCCGAAGTCCGTGTGTACAGTTCCGTTATACTGGAAAACACCCACAGCATGATCACATTCACCAGCAACGCCGGAGAGAAAACATTCCAGCTTTGTAACAGGGACGTAAACAAGAGGTAACACATCGCCGGCAGATAAGTAGGCTTCGGAAACAACCGGTGATGATTGATGACCTTCGTCAGCAGCAAAGACTGCAACAGGATCAGCATCACCGCCAACGCGGTAAATACAAAAGGACTGCCACCGGTGAGCACCTGCAGCCATTTGACCAGCAGGCTATACAAAAGGCCTTCAGACCCATCCGCCATATGTGCGGCAGGATGTATCAGATAATAGAACTTAACCAGTAATGTGTATATCAGCAAGAGCAATACCGTAAGCGGATTGCCTGAACGGAAAAATCGTATCACAGTGCAAAGGTGTGATTAAAAGTCAATTTTAGCAAAGCAAATATAGTTTCTATATACACACGGAACCAACACCGTCCGGGCACTGATTTGTTTTCCGTACCGGGGCATCCAGGTAAAACCCTTGTCCAGATTGCGCAGGGTAGGCATACGGGTTACCTTTCCACCCGGGGCCAGGCTTGCGTCTGTCAGCAGATAACTGCGCCTGTCCAGCTCATTGTACAGAAAACGCAGCTCACTGCCGATGTTCACCATCAGGTAAGACAGGTACAGGTCTGCATTATCATCGTACTGGCTTTTGCGGACAAAGTTGTTCCACTGCATATTGCCTTCTTCATCGAAAGACAGAACAGCCACGTTATCGTAATGATAGCGTACTCCCTGTGAATTGTTCCAGTACCACGGGTTGTAATACCACGGAGAATAAGGAGAGTAGTAGTAAGGGGAATAATACATACCGCCATAAGGGGCGCCGTACATATAGTTCCAGCGGTTCCACGGCTGATAGCGGGAAGAGGTATAAAACGATTCCGCAGTCAGCAAAAATCCGCCGTTGGCGGTATTGATGACCTTGCGGATGAAATAATCATTAAAAGCACTGGCGGTGTTGGATTCCCCGCGGGCATTCATCTTCAGCTCATTGGAAAACACCACTGATTTTTCGTAGAGCGGCTTGTTGTTCTGATAATCGTACTTGTACAGGTACATGCCTTCCACATTGCCCCGCTTCTGTTTATAGTAGAAAGCGGTGATCAGGGCTGTATGCCGGTTGTTGTCCAGCTTCATTTTCACTTCATCGAGGAGCTGGCCTTTGAAAGACAGGGGCGATACCTCAAAACTATCTACCAGCGCACGTTTCATCACAAAATTGCCACTTACCACATAATCCCGGTTAGATGTACGTTCCAGTTTATTGAACACCAGATCGCCTTCATTGGTCAGGCTGAAATTGCTGAGGAACTGTTTCCGGCCGGACATCGGCAGTGACAGACGGCTGTTGTTGACCAGCGTCATGGCGCTGTCGTACAGGAAAGTATAGAATACGTTGTTATCTTCCTTATCCTGGTTGATTTTATAAACGAGGATACGGCGTTTGTCTTCAGACACCTCCATAGAATACACTTTGTTTTCCTTGGAGTACATGCCGATACGGGTAGAGTCTATCATTACCGGCGCATCGTTGAACCGGGCTTCGGGCGTCATGGTGGCGCAGAAGCTGAACACCGCGTCTTTACGCTGGAACTGGTAGATCATCAGCACTTTGTCGGGATAGGCCACGAAGTCCATGCTGATCACTTTCCTGGGCAGGAAGTCCAGTTTTATCCGGTCTTTCAGTTGCATATCAGCATCATAAACAGACACGGAATAGTCGCCCCGGTCAGTTTTATAGACGAGTATATTGCCGCCCACCTTACCTATGATTTCAAATTCGGTACTTTTGTAATCATCTTTTTCTGGTTCGGAATAGGAGATTTTCTGCGCTACTGCTGCGCTGCCAGCGAAGAGCAGCATCAGTAACAGTTGGATGCGGTATAGCGTGTGCATACTCTAATGTAATTTCAATAATGCTGATGATGAAAATGGTAGATGACACGAACAGCCGCGTCATTTCCAAACTTACACTAAAAATCAGAAATTAATACGGCAATTTACACGATGTAAACCGCGTCTTTACTTAAATACCAAAAGGCGGGATTTATTGTGTATTTTTAATAAAATATTTTTAAAGAGATATACCTGATGGAAACCGTTATGATAACCGGTGGTACGGGACTGGTAGGAACGGCACTAACCCGGCTGCTATTGGAGCGTGGCTATAAAGTGATCATCCTCACCAGGAAACCGGAGAAAGGCAGCAATACAGCTGTCCGTTACGCCGCCTGGGACGTGGACAATCAAACACTGGATATTAATGCCCTGCAGGAGGCCGATTATATCGTCCATCTGGCAGGCGCCAATGTAGCAGAGAAACGGTGGACAGCAGCCCGGAAGCAGGAAATACTGGAGAGCCGTACCCAAAGCAGTGAACTGATCGTTAAAACCCTGCAAACCTTTCCCAATAAAATCAGAAAAGTAATCAGCGCTTCCGCCACCGGATATTACGGGGAAACGAAGGGGCGTGCCTTTATCGAAACAGACCCACCGGCGACCGACTTCCTTGGCAGCACCACGCTGGCCTGGGAACAAAGCATTGCGCCGGTAGCGGCACTAGGCAAGAAGCTGGTAATTTTTCGTACCGGCATTGCGTTGAGCCGGGAAGGCGGCGCCCTGAAGGAATTCTATAAGCCGCTGAAGTTTGGCTTTGCCACGGTACTAGGGTCCGGCGACCAATACATCAGCTGGATTCATATACAGGACCTGGTGAGATTATATTTTAATGCCATTGTGAACGAGCCCCTGGAAGGCACCTATAATGCCGTAGCACCGCATCCCGTACGGCATAAAGAGCTGGTGCTTGCCATGGCGCATGCCGCCAAAGGCAACAGCTTCATTACCAGCTATGTGCCGGCCTTTGCCCTGAAGCTGGCGCTGGGGGAAATGAGCATTGAAGTATTAAAAAGTGTGAACGCCTCTTCCCAGAAAATACAAAACACCGGTTTTCAGTTCTCCTACCCCACTATCGGCGAAGCCATGGAGCAACTATTCAAATAACCGTACCATGGCAGCTGCTTTGAGCAGGCATTCTTCCCATTCCAATTCAGGATCGCTGTAGAAGGTAATAGCGGAGCCGGTCTGAAAAGACAGGTATTGCCGTGTGTCATTATAGATAATACTGCGGATTACCACGTTGAAATCAAAGTCACCTTCCGGTGTAATATACCCTACTGCGCCGGAATAGAGCCCACGGCGGCTTTGCTCATATTCTTCTATCAGCTGCATGACGCGGATTTTGGGGGCGCCGGTCATGGAACCCATAGGGAACGTATGTTTCAGAATGTCGGTCAACAGGGTACCAGGGGCCGTTTCCGCCGCCACGGTAGAAATCATCTGATGTACCTGTGCAAAAGAGTAGATACCGCACAGTTCTTTTACGTGTACGCTGCCCCGTAAAGCAGTATGCGATAAGTCATTACGTACGAGGTCCACCACCATGATATTTTCCGCCCTTTCTTTGGGATTGTTACGCAGCGCTTCCTGCAGCGCGCTGTCCAATGCCGGGTCAGTATCTTTTCTGCTGGTGCCTTTGATAGGTTGGGAGATGACGGTGTTGCCTGTTTTCTGCAGGTATCTTTCGGGGCTGGAGCTGATCAGGTAACGGTCCTGTAAACGGTAGTAGGCCGCAAATGGTGCGGGTGACGAGGCATTCAGCTGCGAGAATAACGCAGGCGGATAAACGCTGACGTTTTCCATGAAGTTTTCACGGCAGAAGTTGACCTCGTAGCAGTCGCCTCGCAGGATATGTGCTTGTATGCCTTTCACGGCATTGATGTAGCGGTCATGGTCCAGGCGGGCCTGAAGGGCGGTCAACCGGGGCGCTGACGGCGCATTAACGGTAACGGGCATACGAAGACAGTCCTGGTAAACGGCCATAGCATCTTCGATGGAGAAATTAATTCCGCCGATATGGGCTTGATTGTTTTTCAGGAGAATGATGACCCGGGGCTGAAAGAAGTGCATATCCGGGAATCCGGTACCATCGGGATTTTCAGAGCGCAGGCCCGGGGCTGTTTCGTTTTTGAGGTCGTAGGCAAGGTGGCCAAAGAGCCAGTCGCGATGGGTGGCATAGAATTGCTCCAGCGCGGGGAAGGCGTTACCGGCGGCGGCCTCCAGTGTTTGCAGCGCATCTGCGGCCAGCAGGGCTTCAAAACGATGATAAGCGGATGGATAGTTATTGTTATCCAATAAACAACAAATGTTGAACTGGTTAGCCCAATTCAACATTCGTTGTTTAAATACTTTCTGATCGTTGACCGGAAAAGTGTGAAATATTCTGATACTAATCGCTTTTAATCCTTAAAAATCGTCATCGTCGTCATCAAAGCGGTCATTGAACAGGTCCATGTCCTTGAACTCGTCGTCGATGCCCAGGTCATCGTCGTCATCAGTTTTCTTGCCACCACCAGCAGGGCGGCCGCGTTTACCTTTTGACTTAGGCATGTCAAACTCTTCAAAGTCCGGATCGTAGTCTTCGTCCTCGCCCTTTTCCCACGCGTCATCGACATCGTCCATATCATCATCGTCGTCATCCTCCTCATCGTCATCGTCTTTACGTTTGGATTTGGAAGCTGACTTATCTGATTTCTTTGAGGTTTTCTTAGATGTAGTTTCCTCTTCATCCTCGTCCTCCTCATCATCTTCATCCACCTCTTTCTTAGGCTTGGCCGCAGCTTTAGGAGCGTCTTTTGCAGTCTTAGGAGAAGTAGTTTTTTTCGTCTCTTTCTCTTTATCAGATTTTGATTTCATAATAGGTTCACTTATTTCTTTGCCGTAAAGTTTTAACAGTTTTTTTGATTAGCCAAATTTTTTTTGCCGTTTTTTTTCCTTAATTTTTGAGGTTTAGCGCTCCAGTATCTGATCGCGTCCCGGCCCGTTGGAAACGTATTTCACGGGAACGCCCAGATAGTTATCTACTGCTTCCACAAAAGTTTTCATCTCTGAAGGTAACTCGTTGAACTGCTTGCAGGTAGCAGTCTTTTCGCTCCATCCGTTGAAGGTTTCCCATACCGGGGTCACCTCCAGTCCATTGAGCTGGAAAGGCAATTGTTTGGTCTGTTGGCCATCGATATTATAGGCAGTGCAGGCGAGTACTTCATCAAATTCATCCAGTACATCGCTTTTGGTCATGACCAGTTGGGTAACGCCGCTCAGCATACAGGTATAGTTCAGGGCTACCAGGTCGATCCAGCCACAACGGCGGGGACGGCCGGTTACAGCGCCGAATTCATGGCCGGCTTCACGCAGTTTTTCACCGGTGGCATCATGCAGTTCGGTAGGGAAAGGACCGCTACCAACGCGGGTGCAATAAGCTTTGGTCACACCAATCACTTCTTTAATCCATTGCGGAGCAATGCCCAGTCCGGTACATACGCCGGCAGAAATAGTATTGGAAGACGTAACAAACGGATAAGTACCGAAATCCACGTCCAGCATGCTTCCCTGAGCGCCTTCGGCCAGTACTTTTTTACCGGCTTTCAGTTTCTCATTCAGGAAATATTCGCCGCTAACGATATTCATTTTTTTCAGGAAAGGCACCGCCTCAAAGAATTCTTTTTCCCAGGCCTCGATATCCGCTTCCAGTCCTTCTACATTGTATTGGGACAGCATCTGCAGGTGTTTCTGCTTCAGCTTTGCGTACAGTGCTTCAAAATCAGCAGAGATCACATCACCCACACGCAGGCCGTTTCTGCCTGTTTTGTCCATATATGCGGGACCGATGCCTTTCAGGGTAGAACCGATTTTATCATTTCCTTTAGAGATCTCGGAAGCCTTGTCCAGCGCACGGTGCGTAGGAACGATAATATGCGTTTTTTCCGCGATAAACAGGTTTTTTGTCAGGTCGATGCCCAGGGCAGCGATATCTTCACTTTCTTTTTTGAAAGCTACAGGGTCCAGTACCACGCCATTACCAATCAGGTTAATGGTTTTATCATGAAACACACCGGAAGGAATGGTGCGCAAAACTACTTTCTGACCGTTTACATACAAGGTATGGCCAGCATTTGGTCCACCCTGGAAACGGGCAATCACGTCGTACCTGCCGGCAAAATAGTCCACAATTTTACCTTTGCCTTCGTCGCCCCATTGCAGGCCTAACAAAACGTCTACCATAATGATTTTAATTAATTATCGGAGGTTGCTTTTAAAAGAAGTGGCAAAATTACGCTGAAATACCACAAAATCAAATTTCTCTCGCAAAGAGCGCGAAGAGACCCGCAAAGAGCACAAAGGACGATGCCTGCTCCCTGCGAAGATCCTTGTTTTACCTGACCTCACGTGATGTTGCACGCAAAGGCGCTAAGCACCAAAGACGCGAAGAATAAACAAAGAAGCAGCCAGGAAAATATTAAAAATTATTTTATTATTTTCCTGGCTGCTTTGCTCTCTTCGTGCGCTTTGCGCGAACGCTTAGCGCGCCTATAATTGCGATTCTTCGAGTCGTTGTACTGACTGGATACCATCCAGTCTCTTGAGCCGGTCCACCAGTTCGTCCAGTTCCTCCTTATCATGCACATATACCTTGATCAGGCCTTCAAACAGCCCTTCCTTGGATTCGATGCTGAGTGCAGAGATATTGACTTTCAGTTCACCGGAGATAATATTGGTGATTTTGTGGATAACGCCTACATCATCCATACCAATAATCCGCAAACCGGTAAGGAAGGAGATTTCCCTGTTTTTGACCCATTTGGTTTTCACCACGCGGTGGCCATAATTAGCCAGCAGCTGGGCAGCATTGGGACAGTTGGTCCGGTGTATTTTAAGGCCTTCGCTGGCGGTAATAAAGCCAAACACGTCGTCGCCGGGGATGGGACGGCAGCAGTTGGCCAGCTTGTAGGCAATCTTATCGGAGCTTTCTCCGAAAATGATCAGTTCCGCGTCTTTTTTGTTCGGGATCTGATGTTTCACATGCTCTTCCGGAACATGTTCCGGTTGTTTGACCGGCTTAGGCTGCTCCAGCTTGTCTCCCAGGAGGGTAAACTGTTTCAGCTCTTTCAGGTCAATATTTTTCACTGCGATCTGGTAATACAGGTCGAGCGGGGATGGTTGTTTATAAAACTGTACCAGCTCATTGATATTGTGCTGGCTGGCAGTCACTTTCAGATGGTCCAGCTTGCGCTCCAGCGCAGCTTTTCCATCCATGGCCACTTTTCTTTTTTCTTCCTTCAGGGCGTCCTTGATCTTGGACTTGGCTTTGGCGGTCAGCACAAAGTTGAGCCAGTCTTCAGAAGGCTTCTGTTTGTTGGAAGTAATGATCTCCACCTGGTCCCCGCTGCGCAGTTTATGGCTAAGCGGCACCAGTTTATAGTTGACCTTGGCGCCGATACATTTGTTGCCCACAGCACTGTGGATCGCATAAGCGAAGTCCAGCGCCGTAGAATTGACCGGCAATATTTTCAAGTCGCCTTTAGGCGTATAAACATAAATCTCTTCCGTAAAGAGATTGCTTTTAAAATCAGCGAGGAAGTCGAGCGTATTGGAGTCCGGGTTGCTGAGGATTTCCCGTATTTGGGTGAACCATTGGTCGAACTTGGACTCCTGTTGCTGGTTTGGGGACCCTTCCTTATAACGCCAGTGAGCGGCCACCCCTTTTTCGGCGTAGTCGTTCATGCGTTTGGAGCGTATCTGTACTTCCACCCATTTACCCTGTGGGCCCATTACCGTTACGTGCAGGGCTTCGTAACCATTGGATTTCGGGTTGCTGAGCCAGTCGCGTGTACGTTCCGGGCTGGGGTGGTAGAAATCGGTGATGATGGAATATACCTTCCAGCAGTCAGCTTTTTCCTTGTCCAGCGGGGAATCCAGGATGATGCGGATCGCGAACAGGTCGTATACCTCTTCAAAGGCTACGCCTTTTGTTTTGATTTTATTGTGGATAGAATGGATGGACTTCGGGCGACCGTAGATCTCGAAGGTAAATCCTTCCTCCTGCAACACTTCCTTGATAGGCTTGATAAATTCGTTGATGTAGCGGGTGCGTTCACGCTTGGTTTCCTTCAGGCGCCGGGCTATTTCACGGTAGGTTTGTTGCTCCGTGTATTTCATGGCCAGGTCTTCCATCTCGGACTTGATGTTGTACAATCCGAGGCGGTGTGCCAGCGGAGCGTAGATAAACACCGTTTCGGAGGCTATTTTCAACTGTTTTTCCCGGCTCATGCTGTCGAGGGTACGCATGTTATGCAACCTGTCGGCCAGTTTGATCAGGATCACCCTGGGGTCATCTGCCAGGGTCAGGAGTATTTTCTTGAAGTTTTCCGCTTGTGCGGTACTGGTATTGGAATCGATGACGGTGGATATTTTGGTGAGACCGTCCACGATATGGGCGATTTCATTGCCAAATTCGCGGGACACGTCTTCCAGGGTCACTTCCGTATCTTCCACGGTATCGTGTAACAAGGCACAGATAGCTGAGCGTACGCCCAGTCCGATTTCTTCCACACATATCTGTGCCACGGCGAGGGGATGCAGGATATAAGGTTCACCTGATTTACGGCGCATTTCCTTATGGGCATCCGCTGCCATTTCAAAAGCAGTACGTACCAGCTCCCTGTCGCCTTTTTTCAGACGGGGTTTAAGCGCCCTTAACAAGGCGCGGTAATGCCGGACGATTTCCTTTTTCTCCTGCTCTTCGTCTAGATTATATTTTTGAACTGCCGCTGTTTCCATTGGGCCTAAAGTTACGATTTAATATAATCTGAAAGAAACAGGGGGCCAAAAGGGCCACAGCTATTGTTTTGCCTGATTGGTGATCGGAATGGTGATCTTTTGCAGAGGGAGGTCTTTAGGGACATTGAGGCGCATGCCAACGTTAAAGATCGTTTCCAGGTTGAGCCGGGGTTCGAGCTTTATCTGTTTACGGATCTTTCCGATAAATACGTCCATGCTGCGGCTGGAGGTGACGTCGTCACGTCCCCAGAGCTTCATCAGCAATTCATCTTTTTTGATAATTACATTGGGGCGATTGAAGAAATAGCGCAGCAGCTTGGCTTCTGTGGGGGAAAACGTTGCCACATAGGCGGTCTGGCTGTCCTGGGGATATACCTTCATTTTGCGATAGTTGAACGTATGGTCGCCCACCACGTGGCCGATCAGCAGTTCACTTTTGGGGGGGCGGGTCCATTTGAGGAAGGCCTTCACCCTTCTTTGCAGCTCCAGGAGACTGAAAGGTTTTACGATGTAGCCGTCTGCGCCCAGCTTAAATCCGTCGAGCCTGTCAGCGTCCATCGTTTTTTCGGCAGAAAGGAAGAAGATCGGCACCAGTGTATTTTTGCTGCGTACGTCGCGGGCCAGCTGAAAGCCGTTTTTCCGGGGCATCACAATATCCACCAGCAGCATATCATATCGTTTACGCTGGAACTCCTCCCACGCGTCTTCCCCGTCCATACAGTGCTCTACCTGATAACCGATGCTTTCCAGGTTTTTTTTGACGATTTCGCCCAGTACCTTATCATCCTCCGCCAACAAAATCCGGGGGTTCTTATTCACTTGGGTTTGCATGTTCATAATCAACCTTTTTGGACATATCTACCTATAAAACAAAAAACAGGCGGCCTTGGGTTATTGGCTGCCTGTTTTTATTATTCACTACAAATTAACACTAATTCACATCATTTTCACATTTTATCCACAGCACTTATGCGAATAGCGACTGCGTGGTTCCAGGCCTGTTGCCGAAGCTTTTCAGGGATATGTACGGTAACAGTGTCCCCTTCGGTTTTCCACATTAGTTTACCGGAACCGCCCAGCAACTGTAAAGATGCCCCTCTGGCTGGTTTCAGCCCTTTAAAAACAATCGTGGCGGGCAGTCGCTCCTGCTCGTCCAGCAGGTAAATAGCATACACACTGCCGTCCTTCTTCCGGGTGAAACACACTTTACCATCCTTATACGGCGCTATAGCCCGGGTACCATAAATAGCAGCACTGTTCACTTTCATCCAGTCACCGATACCTTTCATGGTGGTATAAGCCTCTTTATGCAGCTCTCCATCCGGACCAGGGCCCACATTCAGCAGGTAGTTGCCGCCCTTGGCCACGATATCCACCAGATTGTGGATAAGCTTACCAACGGGCTTGTATTTATCATCCGGCACATAAGACCAGGAATTGGCCATCGTCATACAGGTCTCCCATGGATAAGCCAATGGCTTCTCCGGGATCTGCTGCTCAGGGGTGCGGTAGTTTTCATACGGACCATGCACGCTGCGGTCTACCACAATCAGCCCCGGCTGATGGCTGCGCGCCATCTTAGTGATGCGGCCCATATCGATATCCTGGTCCTGTGGCAGGGTTTTGCTCCATGACAGGGATTCTTTGGTCTGCTGCTTCAAAGGCCTTACCCAGCCGCCATCCAGCCAAAGGATTTCCAGTTTACCGTAACCCGTCATCAGCTCCTCGATCTGATTATAAGTATACTGCTTGAATTGGTTCCATCTTTCAGGATATTTTTTCACGTCATAGTTCACATTACGGTCACGGGGCGGGAAATAATTCCACCAGTAAGCATCAGAATGCCAGTCTGGTTTGGAAAAATAAGCGCCTGCATGAATACCTTCCTTACGGAACGCTTCAAACACCTCTTTCGCAATATTAGCCCGCGGATTTTTACTGAAAGCCACGTCTGGCGCGGTCACCCGGTAATCTGTCTGTTTGGTATCGAACATACAGTAACCATCATGATGTTTGGTGGTAAACACCAGGTATTTCATACCGGCTTCCTTAGCGGCTTTAGCCCATTTCTCCGGTGCAAAAGCAGTAGGATTAAAGGTTTTACCCAAAGCCTGGTACTTTTGCAGGTATTCGAAATAGGGCATCTTAGGGTATTTACGCCCTATCCATTCTTCATCTTCCGGACAGATACTCCAGGACTCCACTACGCCCCACTGGGAATAAGGTCCCCAGTGAATAATCATTCCGAATTTCCAGTCCTGCCACTCGTCCAGCTTCTGGACCACCACCGGATCTGTCTCCGGTACATACGGCGGTTCTTCTGTTTGCGCACTGACCGCATTTACCGCGAGCCACACACAACCCAATGCCATCCATAATTTTCTCATAGTCAATTTTTATAAGTATCTACCAAAGAGGTAATTGTCAACGCCGCTTTGATCTGCTCTACATCGCGCGTGGATCGTAACCAGACAGTCCTGGTTTCACCAGGCAACAGGTCAAAGTAATTCTGATCAAACCGCTCATCCGGGGCTGCATTATTCAACTGTAAATAAACATTCCTGGCAAGCTTGTCTGCCCGGATAGTCAGCAACACTCTGTCACGGTATACGGACGGCGGATCTATGAACACCTTATGTTCCACTGTAGTTGTGAAAACTGGCTTTTCCAACAACATATCCTTCGCCGGGGCAAAATAAAAGATATTACGGTTGACAATCTTATTGTCAATTCGCAGTTGTGCATAGCATATTACCTCAGCAGGATTCCTTCCCTTCAGGATAGCCGCTGTATCTACTGTAAAGATTTTCTTACTGGTATTGGCGGAAATCTCCACACCGGACAGGGTTTGTTTCCATACCGGGTTGCCCGCCAGATCAATGGCTACCAGCTCCACTTCCGCTTTACGGTTGCGGGTTTCGTCAGAAACAGCCCATACATTCAACTGGTTATTTTCCACAACACCGGATATCAGCAAAGGATTAAAAGCGTCTTTTACATAGTATTGCAGCGCTTTCCAGCGACCGTAGTAGTCGCGGCCAGACCATGACGGACCAGGCCAGCAGTCATTCAACTGCCAGTACAAAGTACCCATACAATACGGCATCGCTCTGCGATGCGCTTCAATAGCCACTTTCATGCCTTCCGCCTGCAACACCTGGCTCAGATAAACGAAAGACGGGAAGTCTTTCGGCGCCTGATAATAATGCAGCATATAAGTACGGATAGCCGTATTGCCTTTGGCAGGGCTTTTCTGGTGCGACTGCATCACATTGGAGTAAATATCATAATCTGCTTTGGTCGCAAAACTATCGATGGTGGCCATTTCAGGGAATGACTGGAACCCGTATTCACTCATGAACCGCGGAATGTGCGTGTTAAACGCTTCAAACCATTCCATGCCATGCCATACGCCCCAATAGTGATTATCCCCTTTGGTAAAATCTTCTTTCTTACCCCAGTTGCTGATAGGGGAAGAATGAAAGTAAAAACGGCCCGGGTCATTTTCTTTTACTACAGCGGGCAATACGTTTTTAAACAACTCGTCATATCCCCGTTGCAGACTGGCCCATTGTGCATCGGTATAAGCATAACCACTCTGCCAGCCCCAGTTTTTAATCGCTACGGCCACTTCATTGTTGCCACACCACAACGCCAGTGACGGGTGTTTGCGCAATCTTCTGATGTTGCTGGCGGCCTCTGCTTTCACGTTGTTCAGGAAAGCCGTATCAGACGGGTACAACGTACAGGCAAACATAAAGTCCTGCCATACCAGGATACCGTAAGCATCTGCCAGTGAATAAAAAAGATCATCTTCATAAACGCCACCACCCCATACGCGTACCATGTTAAAATGACTGGTACGCATGTCATCAAACAAGTGTTTGTATGTAGATGCAGACACCCTTGGCAGGAAATTGTCCTGCGGGATATAGTTGGCCCCTTTCATGAAAACCGGGCGACCATTGACTTTCACGTAAAAACTCTCTCCCAGGCTGTCCGGCTGATTAATAATTTCGATAGTTCGCAGTCCTACCGGCTGTTGATCTTTATCAATGGAGACAGCATTATCCAGCAATTCGGCAGTCATTACATAACAGGTAGGACTTCCCTGTCCGACGGGCCACCACAGCTGCGGCTGGCGGATCTGCACCGGCGCGTGCACCGTATTGCTGCCTTGTTTCAGCGTTACTTTGGTAGTGATTACCTTATTGTAGCTTCCGAGTTGGGTAGTCAGTTTGAGACTGTAAGTGCCGGGGGTTGCGGCTTCGATGGTAGCGACCGCATTCAGCGTAGCGCTGGCAATATTCAGTTGTTGCTGTTGCCACCACACATCGCGGATAACTGCTTTATTCCATTTTTTCAGCAGTACCGGTCTCCATATACCAGAGGTGACGAGGCGCGGGCCCCAGTCCCAGCCGTAGTGATAAGGCGCTTTACGGGCATAGATGCTCAGGGGTATATCGCTGGCATCATTGCCGGCAGGATAGATCACCTGATCTTTCAGAAACTGCGGTATATCGTGTTTGATGGGGCTTTCGAAGAGTACCCGAACCTCATTGTCCCCTTCGCGCAGCCAGCGTTTTACATTGATTACCTGCTCCACGAACATATTGGCTGATTGCAGCACCAGTTGACCGTTCACATATACAGATGCATAGGTGTCCAGTCCTTTGAAATCCAGCTCCAGCACATCGTATTGCAGGTCAGCAGCCGACAGTTTCCATTTTTTCCGGTACTGCCAGTCTTTCTTGTCCACCCACTGCACTGCTTTTTCGTTGGACCCTACAAACGGGTCGGGTATCATATGCAGGGCCAGCAGATCGGTATGCACTGTGCCGGGCACAGTGGCAGGACGCCATACGCCTTCATCCACGCGGGAGAACTCCCACCCGGAAACCAGCGTGTCTGTAACTGTTCCCGCTGCATAAATCGATTTAGTCACGCAGGTCAAAAAAAAGATCGATACCAGCCATCGACCCCATCTCATATATTTCATATCTTGATTTTTCAGCCAGCTTCAAAAATAATATTGATTTCCGATCTTTGGTACATGAAACGTTTCTGGCAACAAATATTAAGATACTTCTATATTGGCAAAGGGGACCCTAACGCGCCTAAAACACGTTATGTAGCGATGATGCATGGCATGAACCGCATCTCGATTATTCTTTTTCTGATTGCCCTGATCGTAATGATTGTGAGGCTGATAAGAAGACACTAAATCATTTACGATTTAGTTATTTTGTCATTTGACTATTTACTTTTAGCATAGTTAACGATTACTTCCGCGGCCCTTCTGCTGGCGTCTCTTTCGCCGAGCTTATGCCACAGTTCTGCGTAGTCAGTCATCAGGTGCCGACGGGCCTTATCATCTTTCAGCAGGCTGGTCAGTTCTTTCAACAGATTTTCTTCTGTAAGATCGTGCTGGATCAGTTCTTTCACCACCAGCCGGTCCATGATGAGGTTGACCAATGAGATGTATTTTACTTTGATCAGTCTTTTAGCGAAGAAATAAGAGATAGGATTGCCTTTGTAACACACCACTTCAGGCACACCGAAAAGCGCTGTTTCCAGTGTGGCAGTACCGGAGGTAACGAGGGCTGCTTTGGCCTGCCGCAGCAGCTTGTAGGTTTTGCCTTTCACCATGGACACATTGGGGTGTTGTCCGGTGAGGCTTTCCAGGAAATGGTCGTCGAGGCTGGGCGCCTGCGCCACAATAAACTGGTATTCCGGGAAATGTTTGGCCATGGTGAGCATGATCGGCAGTTTTACGCTCACCTCCTGTTTACGGCTGCCGGGTAGCACAGCTACAATGGGCTTGTCAGACAGTGGCGTGTCGGCCGGTTCTTCCTTGGCCGCCTTGATCACCTCCACCAGCGGATGGCCTACATATTCCGTTTCGTAGTTCCATTTACGGTAAAAATCCTGCTCAAACGGCAGAATGCACAGCATCTTATCCACATCGCGCTTGAGCTTTTTTACGCGGCTTTCCTTCCAGGCCCATACCTGCGGAGAGATATAATACACTATTTTGATGCCCTGCTGTTTGGCCCATTCGGCAATACGCATGTTAAAGCCGGGATAATCCACCAGCACCAGCACATCCGGTTTAAAAGCGGCGATGTCTTTTTTACACACCTCCATATTACGCAGGATCGTGCGGAGGTTCATCACCACTTCCACAAATCCCATGAAGGCCAGTTCTTTGTAGTGTTTCACCACATTCACACCTGCGGCTTCCATCATATCGCCTCCCCATCCCCGTATATCCGCTGTGGTGTCCAGCTGCTTCATCTGCTTCACCAGGTTACTGCCATGCAGATCCCCTGATGCCTCTCCTGCTATAATGTAATATTTCAATCTGGTGTTTATTAAAAATTATCTGATCAGTTTAAGTAACAAGATGACAATAGCATACAGCATTGTCACCAGAAAGATGCCTTTGGCGGTAATATCCTTCCGGGTCCTGGTATACAGAAAAAAGACTAATCCATTCAACAACAGACAGATACTCACTATTTTAGGAATCATTTGCCGGTTGTCTTTCAGGATATTAAAAAACTGTCCCAGCCCTATGTTGTTATGGGGTCTGATAAGGAAAAAGTAATACAGGAAAAATGCTACCAGGGGAGTCAGCAGCCCCAGTACAATTCCTAACGAAAGATTGTCTTTTTTCAACATAAGGTTATAATAGTGGCGATATTGCCGTTGTTCTTAGAGATCCTTCCAGGATTCTTCCAGCTGTTTCATCAGCTTATAGTTGGTCAGGTCAAATTGTACCGGCACCATAGACGCATAGTTGTTTTCCAGTGCCCATACATCCGTATCTTCTCCTACGTCCCTGTTTTTGAACTGCCCGGTGAGCCAGTAGTATTTTTTACCATGCGGATCGCGGCGTTCGTCGAATTCCTCTACCCACTTGGCATCTGCCTGCCGGCAAAGGCGCAGTCCTCTAAAGTCTTTTTCTTCTACCACCGGAATATTCACGTTGAACAGGCTTCCGGCTGGCAGGTTAGCAGCCAGCATACGCTCTGTCACCTCACGGGCTACTTTGGCGGGTAGTGAAAAATCGGCATCATAGCTGTATTCCAGGAAGGAAAAGCCAGCAGAGGGAATACCCTCGATGGCCGCTTCCATGGCTGCTGACATGGTGCCGGAATAGATCACGTTGATGGAGTGATTAGCACCGTGATTGATACCGCTTACGCAGATATCCGGTTTACGATGCAGTATTTTGTCTCTCGCCAGCTTCACACAATCTACCGGAGTACCGGAACATTGCCACGCTTCTATATCTTCAAAAATATTAACCTGGTTCAAACGCAAAGGTACACCTATTGTAATGGCATGCCCCATGCCCGACTGCGGGCTGTCCGGTGCTACCACCACTACCTTTCCCAACGGCCGCACTGCTTCAATCAAAGCCCGTATACCCGGCGCCGTTATACCGTCGTCGTTCGTTACTAATATGATGCGCTCCTGTTTTTCCATATTTCACATTTTTACTTTGCTCAACAAATTTAAGCTCTCTCTCAAACATTTCGCTTTAAAAGAATGTGAAATATATAGCTTTTTTTACAAATCCGATTTTAATACTTTCCTGAAAACCAGATAGATGACTAACGCAATGTACCCCACCAGGAATAACAAATAAATGCTGTCATCATACCGGTCGCCGCTCGCTGCGACCATTTTTCCGACCAGTGGGAAAGGCAGCAGTTCATCACCGGCCTGCAAAGGTAACAGGCCGCCAACGGGGCCTACATAACGTTTCAGCAGCAATACCAGTGTTTGTTCCAGCATCATGGTGTACCCAAGGAAAATGGCCATGGCAAACCCGGCCCTTTTCAACAGTACCGCCAGCAGCAAGGCCAGGCTCAATGCCAGCACCAGCTGCAGCCAGTAGTACCACAGGTAACTGAAACCCTCGAGGCTGATAGCATTATTGCCATAGGCAAACCCAATCACCACGGCAGTCAATATGGCGACCACAAGGGCGATGACAGACAATAGCAGCACCCATATCAGTTTGGCATATACAAACTGCCTGCGCTCCCATCCGTCAATGATGTTTTGGCGGCTGGTACGGAAAGTATATTCGTTCGTGACTAAAATTATCAGCATCAGTCCAAATAAAGCTGTCATGTAACTGCTGATATTGGCGACGGTTTGCCAAACAGTAGGAAAACCAAAAGGTGATTGTCCCAGCATTTTCGCTGCCTGGTTCAGTTCGCGGCTCGACATAATGTCCGCCGGCACGTAGTTTCCGGCCGGTATCATGATCACCGCGACTAGTAGCATTATCCAGAAAGTGCGGTAGTTCTTCACTTTCAGCCATTCGGTATAGAGTAATTGTTTCATGCGGGATCGTTGGTTATTTCCAGAAATGCTTTTTCGAGGCTCTTTTTGCGGAGTTGCAGGTGCTGCAGCCAGATGCCCTGCTGCGCCAGATAGCTGTTGACCTGCGCCGGTTCGGGCGATGCGTTAAATACTGCCACCACCACATTGCCGTTGAGCTGCACGCTGGTGCAGCCAGGGTATGCCAGCAGTGCGGACTTGAGCGCTTCATTGTTCACAGCGGCCAGCTCCAGGTAGTCATGCCGGCTGATCACCACGTCTACGCTGCCGGAACGCAGCAGTTTGCCGTTACGCAGAATAGCCACATGGGTACATACTTTTTCTACTTCATCGAGCAGATGGCTGGCGAGGATAATGGTTTTACCGGCTCCGGCCAGGTTACGCACCAGTTCCCTTACTTCGGCAATACCGGCGGGGTCCAGCCCATTGGTAGGTTCGTCGAGTATCAGTACTTCCGGATCGCCCAGCAGTACGGAGGCGATGGCCAGGCGCTGTTTCATCCCGAGGGAATATGTTTTGAAAGCTGCATGCTGTCTGGCGGTGAGGCCGCATATTTCCAGCACACGGGCGATATCATTTTTATCCCGCTGTTTGATAGCAGCAGCTATTTCCAGGTTGCGGTACCCGCTGAGATAGTGGTAAAAATTGGGCGTTTCCAATAGAGTCCCAATTTGCCGGCGTTGCCGGGCAGCGGCAGCCTGATCGAACAGCATGAAGCTGCCGGTATCGGCTTTCAGTACATCGGTCACGATGCCCAGCAGGGTAGTTTTACCGCTGCCATTCGGGCCCAGGATGCCGTAAACGGCGCCCTGCGGCACGTCGAAAGACACGCCGGACAAAGCCTGTACGGCGCCGAACTTCTTTGAGATGTTTTGTAAGGACAGGATAGACACAGCTGGCGTTGGTATTTTAGCTTGATGAAAAAGGAAAGGGAAACACAGTGAAAGATCTTATGGCGAAATCTCTCCTGTATTTCCCTTTATGTTTATAAAGATTTATTAGTTACGCACAGGTTTACCGGTTTTGATCACACTCTGCAGGCGTTCCAACGTTTTGCGTTCGCCGCAGAGGCTCAGGAATGCTTCCCTTTCCAGGTCCAACAGGTATTGTTCGCTGACGAATGATGGTTCGGTCAAATCACCGCCACACATGACATAGGCGAGTTTGTTGGCCACTTTCTGGTCGTGGTCGGAGATGTAGTTACCAAAGCGCATCGCATACACGCCGGCGAGCAGGGCGCCCAGTGCGCTGCGGCCCATTACTTTGATATCTGTTCTTTCCACCGGCCGGGTGTAACCTTCGTCGGCCAGGGCAATCACGCTGCGTTTGGCATCCGCGATGAGGCGGGATGCGTTCATGGTAATTTCATCATGTCCTTTGCGGAGCACGCCCATATCGAAGCCTTCAAAACCGGAGGTGGCCACTTTCGCAGTAGCTACGGCCATGAAGTAGTCTTTCAGTGGTTCTTCCTCGATGCGGCCTTCTTTAAACTCCAGGCTGGCGCGCAGCGTCATTTCTTTGGTGCCGCCGCCGCCGGGGATGAGGCCTACGCCCAGTTCCACAAGGCCGATGTAGGTTTCTGCGGCAGCCTGTACTTTATCGGCATGCAGCGCCATTTCGCAGCCGCCGCCGAGCGTCAGCGCATGTGGCGCTACCACTACCGGAATGGAAGAATAACGTAAACGCATAGTGGAACGCTGGAACAGGCGTACGGCCATGTCCAGCTCATCGTATTCCTGTTCTGCTGCCAGCATGAAGATCATGCCTACGTTGGCGCCGGCAGAGAAGTTGGTCCCTTCGTTGCCCACCACGAGGCCGCGGAAGTCTTTCTCCGCGCGGTCTACCGCTTTGTTCAGCCCTTCCAGCACTTCACCGCCGATGGTGTTCATCTTGGTTTTCCAGTCGAAACATACTACGCCGTCACCGATGTCTATCAGGTTACAGGCGCTGTTTTTCCAGACTATATTGTTGGAGAAGTTTTCCAGTATAATGAATTCGCCTTCGCCCGGTACGGTTTTATAGGCCTGACTGGCGACATCGTAATAGAATTTCTTACCATTTTCTACTTTGTAGAAGCTTTTGATGCCTTTGGCCAGCATGTCTTTTACCCATTGTGCCACGGTGAGGCCTTTTTCTTCTACCAGTTTAACGGATGCTTCCACACCCAGCAGGTCCCAGCTCTCAAAGGGCCCTATTTCCCAGCCGAAACCGGCTTTCATGGCGTCATCCACTTTATAGATATCATCGGCTATTTCCGGAATGCGGTGAGACACATAAGCGAAAAGGCGTGCATGGAACTGTTGATAGAACTGTCCGGCTTTGTCTGTGGCGGCTGCCAGCATACGGACGCGCTGTTTCAGGTCTTCCACCGGCTTGGCAGCATCGATGCTGGCGAATTTGGGTTTCTGCTTAGGCCCGTATTCCATCGTTTGCAGGTTGAGGGTAAGAATTTCCTTACCACCTTCTCCCTTTGTTTTTTTGTAGAAGCCCTGCCCTGTTTTATCGCCCAACCAATTGTTTTCCACTACTTTTTGCAGGAAAGACGGAATGTCGAAGATGGCTGCCTCTTCATCATTGGGGCAGTTTTCTTTTACGCCTTTGGCCACCTTGACCAAAGTATCGATACCTACCACGTCTGCCGTACGGAAAGTAGCTGATTTAGGACGGCCTATCACCGGACCGGTCAGCGCATCCACTTCGTCGATGCCCAGCCCCATTTCCTGCATGATATGGAAAATGGCCATGATAGAGTATACCCCAACCCTGTTGGCGATGAACGCCGGTGTGTCTTTACACAGCACGGTGGTTTTACCAAGGTACAGATCACCATAGTGCATGAGAAAATCGATCACCGCGGGGTCTGTATGTGGAGTAGGTATAATTTCGAGTAGCCGGAGATAGCGGGGCGGGTTAAAGAAGTGGGTACCGCAGAAATGTTTCTGAAAGTCTTCACTGCGGCCTTCCGTCATCAGGTGGATAGGAATGCCGGATGTATTGGAAGTGATCAGGGTACCGGGTTTGCGGAATTTTTCCACCTGTTCAAAAACAGTTTTTTTGATGTCCAGGTTTTCCACCACCACTTCGATGATCCAGTCCACATCAGCTATCCGTTTCATATCATCGGTGAAGTTGCCGGTTTTGACGCGTTTGATCACATCTTTGGTATATACCGGCGAAGGGTTTGATTTAATGGCAGCTTGCAGCGCATCGTTCACAATCCGGTTCTTCACAGCGGGGCTCTCCAGCGAGAGGTTCTTTTTCTTTTCAGCATCGTTCAACTCTTTCGGCGCTATATCCAGCAGTAAAACCTGTACGCCGATACCTGCAAAGTGGCAGGCAATTCTTGATCCCATTACTCCCGAGCCGAGGACGGCTACTTTGTTGATGTGTCTTTGCATAGCTTTAGCCTTTTATGATCCTTGAATTTAGGATTTTTTTTCACGCAACGACACGTGCGGGATGCAAAGACATAAAGTTTTTTACAAATAAGTCGAAAACCGGGAAAACTGAGATTTCCCCGCAGCCTTGCCGGGATGGCAGTTATCTTAAAAGCAAAGGAGCGAAGTGACCTTCGCTCCTTTACGTGTTAAAGTATCTGTAAAACTTGTGTTGCCGGGATATCAGCTCACGCCGCTACCGGGAGCGACTGTTTCTGCCGGGTTCACAAATATCAGTTTACCGTTATCTTCCGCCATGAGGATCATGCCCTGGCTTTCGATACCGCGCATTTTGCGGGGAGCCAGGTTGGCCACCAGTGTTACCTGTTTGCCGATGATATCAGCCGGATTAAAATGCATGGCAATACCGGAAACGACTGTACGTTGTTCTGTACCAATGTCTACCAGCAGTTTGAGCAGTTTATCTGCTTTTTCCACTTTTTCCGCCTGTATGATAGTGCCTACACGCAGATCAAGCTTGGCGAAATCGTCGTACTGAATTTCTGCTTTGGCCGGAGCGGCAGGTTTCTCCGCTGCAGCCGGGGCGGCAGCTGCTTCTGCGGCCGGTTTAACGAGGCCAGCGTGCAGTTTCTCTACCTGAGCGGCGATCATGTCGTCTTCAATTTTCTTAAACAACAGTTCTGGTTCACGCAGAGAATAGCCTACGTTCACCAGTTTGGTGCTACCTGCATTTTCCCATTCCAGCATACGATCTACCACTTTCAGGAGATGACAGATCTTCCTGGAAGTGAATGGCAGGAACGGATGGGTCAGGATCGCCAGATTAGCCATCAACTGTAGACATACATGCAGACAGTTGTCGATTTTCATCTGCAATGCAGGCAGGTCAACTTCAGTATAACCATCAACCGGAGTACCTGCTTTGATCTTTTCCATTACCTTGGCCAGTATCCACGGCTCTTTCTTCTGCATGTACTTATTGCCCTGATCGGAAAGGTCCATCATACCTGCCTGTGCTTCGCGGAAACGGTAAGCTTCCAGGCTGGCTTCCACACTGTCTTTGGCAGTCTGGAAAGCCGCGAGCATTTCACGATCAGTATCATCAGCCACCTCTTCATGGAAACGAGGTACTTTGCCGCCACACAATTTATGCGTGAGCACCATGGTACGGTTCACGAAGTTGCCCAGGTTATTTACCAGCTCGCTGTTATTGCGGGTCTGGAAATCTTTCCAGGTAAAGTCATTGTCTTTAGTTTCCGGTGCGGTGCTGCACAGCACATAGCGGAGCACGTCCTGTTGATCAGGGAAATCCTTGATATAATCGTGTATCCATACCGCCCAGTTGCGGGAGGTAGATACTTTTTCCCCTTCGATGTTCAGGAACTCGTTGGCCGGTACGTTTTCCGGCAGTACAAATCCGCCGTGGGCCTTCAGCATGGCCGGGAAGATGATACAGTGGAATACGATATTATCTTTCCCGATGAAGTGTACCAGTTTGGTGTCGTCCTTGCACCAGTAATCGGCCCAATCAGGCGTCAGCTCTTTGGTGGCGGAGATATAACCGATCGGCGCGTCGAACCATACGTACAGTACTTTACCTTCAGCGTCCGGCAGCGGCACTTTGATGCCCCAGTTGCTGTCACGCGTCATGGCGCGGCTTTGCAGGCCGGAGTCCAGCCAGCTTTTACACTGACCGTATACGTTGTTTTTCCAGTCCTTGTGGCCTTCCAGCAGCCACTCTTTCAGCCATGGCTCGTAGTTCTGGAGCGGCATGTACCAGTGTTTGGTTGCTTTTTTGACCGGTACAGCATTGCTGAGCGCGGAGTGAGGGTTGATCAGTTCATCCGGGCTCAGGGAAGTGCCGCAGCGTTCACACTGGTCACCATAGGCTTTGTCGTTGCCGCATTTAGGGCAGGTGCCAACAATATAGCGGTCGGCCAGGAAAACCTGTTTTTCCGGGTCGAAGTACTGTTCTGATTCTTTTTCTTCAAAGAGGCCGTCATTGTACATCTTCAGGAAAAAGTCGGACGCAGTGGTATGGTGTATGGGAGCGCTGGTGCGTGCGAAAATGTCGAAAGAGATGCCCATGGCGGCGAAGCTGTCACCGATGATCTTGTGGTAACGGTCTACAACGTCCTGTGGGGTTACGTTTTCCTTCATCGCCTTGATGGTGATAGGTACCCCGTGTTCGTCAGAACCGCAAATAAATTTCACATCTGCCTTTTTAGCGCGCAGGTAACGCACGTAAATATCTGCAGGCAGGTAGCAGCCGGCCAGGTGTCCAATGTGGACGGGGCCATTGGCATAAGGTAATGCCGCAGTTATTAGATATCTGTTAAAATTTCCCATACTATCTTAAAGAATGCTTAAATAAATTTCTTTTCTCGTTTTTGTTTTTGGAATCATCAAACAATTTATCACCTTAGTCAGGCGAATAGTAAAAGTATTCACTAATCTGCAAAGGTAAACAAAAGTACAATGGTAAAAATTCCGCCATATCTGAAAAAAGGCGATCTGATTGGAGTGATGTGCCCCAGCAGCAAAATGGAACTACAGGCGGCTGAATATGCTGCCGGCGTGTTGTCATCCTGGGGATACCGGGTACATCTGGGCATTACGGTGGGTACCAGCTTTCACAACTTTTCCGCACCGGACGAGCTTCGGCTGGAAGAGCTGCAGGATATGCTGGACGATCCGGAAATTAAGGCGATCGTGTTCGGACGCGGCGGTTATGGCATGGTGTGTATCCTTGACAAACTCGACTTCACCCGCTTCCGCAAACATCCTAAATGGCTCTGTGGCTACAGCGATGTGACCACCCTCCATGCCCATATCCATGAACGTTATGGCATCCCAACCATTCATTCCATGATGTGCAGCGGTATTACGCCTGAAACAGTTGATAATGAATATGTAAACAGCCTCGCAGCCGTGCTGAAGGGCAAATCATACCGCTATACTACGCCCTCGCATACACTCAACCGCGAAGGCAACGCCTCCGGCCTGCTCGTAGGCGGTAACCTGTCCCTGCTGGCCAACGTTTCCGGCAGCAAATCGCAGATCGATACCAAAGATAAAATCCTCGTCCTCGAAGATATCGGAGAATACCGCTATAATATCGACAGGATGATGTATAACCTCAAACGCGCCGGCTGGCTCGACAAACTCGCCGGACTGATAGTAGGCGCTTTCACTGATGGCAAGGAAACAACGACTCCTTTCGGCCAGACGGAATATGAAATCATTCACAACATCGTGAAAGAGTATGACTATCCTGTTTGTTTCGGCTTCCCTTGCGGACATCAACCGGAGAACTATGCCGTAAAACTGGGCGTAAAACACGACCTGAAGGTAGGAGAACTTCGCTCAACTTTGATTTGCAAATGATTACTGCTGATTCGCCTGATTTGCGGAGATTGAAGCGAGTAACATAAAATAAATAGTAAAAGCACCCCCATCGGGTGCTTTTTCATTTATCATTGGTAATGTTAAATGCTATGTAATCTTCGGGCTGATCTTCGTTAATCAGGCGAATCAGCAGCAATCATGGCCATCACAGTTAGTCTTCCACATCCGGAACGATCTCCAGGCCATAGTCCTCCGCTGTAAGAACGCCTGCGGCACGGGTGTTTTCCAGCACTTCCGCATTAACAGTGAGATCATGTACAGTCGTCAGGTTATGCAGGTAATCTTTGCCGTATAATTTACCGGCGAGGCCACCAGGCACGTCCATCAGGTATTTGAGCACTTCGAGCACGATGTGCATACCGGTAGCGCCGTGTGTGGCACCCAGCGCACCCGCGTCGAAATTGCGGTATGCTTCTGTAAGGTCCAGTGCACAGCGGTAAGTGGCAGACCTGCTGCCATCGGGCAACGGCATATTAAACCCACCGTACCAGGCTTGCCAGTTGTGCACTTCACCGATCACCAGCGGAAGCTCGTGTTTCACACAGGCATCATTGAGCAGCAGATGCGTAGGCAGGTGCTGGGAACAATCAATCACCAGATCGAAGCCGGGCAGCAGCAGCGCGATATTTTCGGGCTTGGCCTGTACCAGCATAGGATAATGTTTGGTGAAAGGATTGACGGCCCACAGCCTGCTGGCAGCCATTTTCGCTTTATGTTTACGGATATCCTGCATCTGGTAAATCGGCTGACGGGGCATATCTTCATCGGTGATCACGCCATAGTCCGCAATGCCGATCACGCCTACGCCGCTGGCGCTGAGATATTGCAATACCGGGCTGCCAAGGCCGCCGGCGCCTACCACCAGTACACGGGCGTTTTTCAGTTTATCCTGCATGTCTACGCCTATGCCAGGTACTGCGATAGGATGTTTAAAATGCTGCAGTTCTTTTTCACTTAATGTCATACGCTGGATCTTTTATCTATTCCTGTGGAAACTCCAGGGTGAACTTACTGCCTTTCCCCAGGGTACTTTCCACTTTTATTTTTCCTTTGTGGGCATCTACGATGGCCTTTACATAGGTGAGGCCGAGGCCGAAACCTTTTACATTGTGCACGTTTCCTGTATGGGCGCGGTAGAATTTTTCAAAGATACGGGAAATAGTATCCCGGCTCATACCGATACCATTGTCGGTGAAGACGATAAACAGGCTTTTGCGGGTATTGTATGTCTGTATTTTGACTTCCAGGTTGTTCTCTTTTGAGTATTTGATCGCATTGTCCAGCAGGTTGAACACCACGTTCGAGAAATGCACGTCATCAGCCATGATCACCGGGTTGATGGCATCCAGCTGCAGGTCTACCACGCCATTTTTGGAGGCCAGTTGCAGTTGCAGGTTGTCGGTGGTATTGCGGATCACCTGATGTACGTCCATTACCTGTAACTTCAGGCCGATCTCATCTTTTTCCAGGAGGGCAGATTGCAGGATGCTTTCCACCTGTTTGTTCATCCTTTTGTTTTCTTCCTTGATAATACCGGAGAAGTAGCGGATTTTTTCGGTGTTGCTCATCACTTTTTCATTGCCGATAGCGTCGATGGCCAGGGAGATAGTGGCCAGCGGTGTTTTCAGCTCATGTGTCATGTTGTTGATGAAATCCGATTTTATTTCCGAGAGTTTTTTCTGATTAAGCAGAGTGCGGATGGTGAGGGCAAAGGCCGTGATGATGATGAGGGTGAACAGCACGCTGCCGGTGATCATAAAGCCCAGTTGGCGGGCAATGGAATCGTCGGACGGCATGATGATCATGAGGCTTTCCGTTTGCGGGCTGAGATTGAGCATGTCTTCCAGCGGCATGTAGGTCACCTGGTAACGTTTCAGTTCACTCGAACTGTCTTTTTCATTTTCCCGGTATGCCCGTTCAAAATTGGCGGAGTGTACTTTTAGTTGGGAACCGATACCATCCACCGGCGCCAGGATGGCGAACTCAAAACGGGTAGAATCGAGGTGATTTTTCCTCATTTTGGACTGAATGAGCTCTCTCAGTGCCTGTGGGTTGGTATAGATGTCACTCATGGAGGGCACATAAGGTACACCTCTGTCCATATCGAGCGCAAATCCTTTGGGGGCAGCCGGGTCCTTTCTGTTGTTGAGGCGGAACATCTGATATGTTTGGCGGGTGGCCAGCATGTCACGTTGTACATCGGTGATCATGTTGATGGACCGTTCCACCAGTTGCTCCTTTTTGATGGCCATGGCGTTTTTGATCCAGCTCACCTGGATATAGATAATGCCCAGGAGAGATAGTGTGATCAGGACGACAATTACAGGAAAAATTTTCTTTAGTGGTATCATGAAAGTCTAGTCAGGCCTTAAATATACTTAACCTGACATATTAAAAATTGTTAAAAAAGATATTTGCTATAGCAACTATGATACAAAATTAAATAGTTACAAAGGTCGCGAGGTCTCTTAACATCAATACAATATTACTTTAACGTAATTTTAACGGGGGATGTCTGATTTTATTAATGCGACTTTCCTTACCTTTGCTTTACAGAATTGGTACTAAATTTGATTAGTAACATTCTATAACAAAGTAATTAAACTTTCTACATACATCGACGTGGATTCGTTCCATAAGCGATTTAGATTTTGGTTGATAAAATGGTAAGGAGGTTTTCTAGCCTCCTTTTTTTATTTCCTTCTTTTTCAATGAGTTTTGTTACCCTTCCTAACCGTTTCCTTTTTCTGCTTATTTCTTTCCTGCTTTGTAATCAATTAATTAAATTTGATTAGAGATCAAAACGCATGTATATGGTTAGTCTGGCGCCCGGTATTTTGCTTATAGCCGATCCTTTTCTGAAAGATCCCAATTTTGCCCGTACGGTGATTTTTTTGTGTGAAAATGACGAAAAGGGCAGTTTCGGCTTCGTTATCAACAGGTTATTTGACCAGACCCTTGACGCATTGATTCCTGATGTCATTTATCCTGGTATTCCGGTTCATTACGGAGGCCCGGTACAGGTGGATACGATTCATTTCCTGCATCAGATGCCTGACCAGATTCCGGGCGGGCTACAGGTAGTGCCGGGGGTTTATTGGGGTGGCCGGTTTGATGATGTGGTGGAGTTATTGAACAAGGGAGCGTTGGACCTGCAGAAGATCAAGTTTTTTATAGGATATTCCGGCTGGACGACCGGTCAACTGGAAGAGGAGTTGCGGGAGAAGTCGTGGATACCATCTGAGAGTACTCCGGCATTGGTATTTGAATCCAGGGAGCAGCAAATATGGCAGCAGGCACTGAGAAATCTTGGCAGTAATTTCGCCATGATGGCAAATTTTCCCATCGATCCTTCACTAAATTAAATTTTCTAATATTCTGAAAGCGAAGCACATGTGCTTCGGGAGGGATTATTTGTGCAAAAATGAACAAAAAGGAATGACTTTTTTTGCAACAAATTAAATATCTTGCTAAAGTAACAACACAAAATAACCCGTTATAGTTCAGGTAAGGAACAACCGATAGAATACACCTATGAAGGCTACCTATGAAAAACATTGCACCTTCACAGAAAGACGCCCGAATTTACCTGAGACAACGATAGGAAGAAATATATATCACACATAACAAGCGCATTATTCATTAGGTAATATACACAGCCTGTGAAAGGGCTGCTCATGGATGTACGTGCATAACTGCGGTCCGACAGCGATGTGGGGCCTTGCGGGGATGTATTGTACAGAAGTGGGAATAGCGGAAATCCCGGGGAGGTAATCTTACCCGATTGACGGGTCTTCTAAGATTGGAATAGTTAGGACAAAACGAAGGCCGGGTAATCTTACCCGGCCTGTCCGTTAAATGATATGTATTACTGGTAGTATCTTATTTTTCCAATGCCACCGCACCTTCTACGAGCACAGTAGCCTTGTTGCGCAGCACTTCCACGAAGCCGCCGGTGATAGTATAGAATTCGCTGTGGTTTTTATCTTTCAGCACTTTCATTTTACCATTTCCGAGCGCTGCGATTAAGGGCGCATGTTTATCCAGTATTTCAAAAGAACCATCAATGCCTGGCAATTGTACGCCGTACACTTCGCCTGCATATAATTTTCTTTCTGGTGTTAATACTTCTAATAGCATGTTATGATCGTGAATGGTGATTAAATGGTCCCGGAGGACCATTCGGATTAGTTATTAGCTGCTTCCAGTAATTTCTTACCTTTTTCGATAGCCTGATCGATAGAGCCTACGAGGTTGAAGGCTGCTTCAGGATATTCATCCACTTCACCGTCCATGATCATGTTAAAGCCACGGATAGTTTCTTCGATCGGTACCAGTACACCTTTCAGACCGGTAAACTGTTCTGCCACGTGGAAAGGTTGTGACAGGAAACGTTGCACACGACGGGCGCGGGAAACGGTTTGTTTATCTTCGTCGCTCAGCTCATCCAGACCAAGGATGGCGATGATGTCCTGTAATTCTTTATAGCGCTGCAGGATTTGTTTCACACGTTGAGCACAGTTGTAGTGTGCTTCACCCACGATAGCCGGAGTGAGGATACGGGAAGTAGAATCCAGAGGGCTCACCGCAGGATAGATACCAAGGTCGGAGATTTTACGGTCCAATACGGTGGTAGCATCCAGGTGGGAGAAGGTGGTAGCTGGAGCAGGGTCGGTCAAGTCATCCGCAGGTACATAAACCGCCTGTACGGAGGTAATTGAACCATTTTTGGTAGAGGTGATACGTTCCTGCATCAGACCCATCTCAGTGGCCAGGGTTGGCTGGTAACCCACCGCAGAAGGCATACGGCCTAACAGCGCGGATACTTCGGAACCTGCCTGGGTGAAACGGAAGATGTTATCAACGAAGAACAGGATATCACGGCCGCCACCTGCAGAGCCATCACCATCACGGAAGTATTCCGCCAGGGTCAGACCAGACAGGGCCACACGTGCACGGGCTCCGGGAGGTTCGTTCATCTGACCGAACACGAAGGTAGCCTGTGACTGTTTCAGTAATTCTTTATCTACAGCGGTTACGTCCCAGTCACCATGTTCCATGGATTCTTTGAACTTATCGCCATATTTTACGATGTTAGCTTCGATCATTTCACGCATCAGGTCATTACCTTCACGGGTACGCTCACCCACGCCGGCAAATACGGACAGACCTTCATAACCTTTCGCGATGTTGTTGATCAGCTCCTGGATCAATACGGTTTTACCTACACCCGCACCACCGAACAAACCGATTTTACCACCTTTTGCATAAGGCTCGATCAGGTCGATTACCTTGATACCAGTGAACAGTACTTCTGTATCAGTAGCCAGATCTTCAAATTTAGGCGGCTGGCGGTGGATGGGATAACCATTGTCAGTTGCGATATCACCCAGACCGTCGATAGCCTCACCTACCACATTGAACAAACGTCCTTTCACCTGGTCGCCAACTGGCATTTTGATCGGCGCACCTTTATCCACTACGGCCATTCCGCGAACCATACCGTCAGTGGAGTCCATTGCCACGCAACGTACACTGTCTTCACCCAGGTGCTGTTGTACTTCCAATACTACTTTCTGACCATTTTCGCGGGTAATTTCCAATGCGTTGTAGATTTCGGGCAATTTGTCATCAAAGTGCACGTCCACCACGGGACCGATAATTTGTTTGATCTTACCTGTGTTAGGCATATTTTTAAAGAGGTTTATAAAATACTAAAAAGTTATTTCCTCAAAAACTGTTGCTCCGCAACGGTTTCTAAAATTTGGCGCAAAGGTAATAGTTAATGGGGGAAAATCAAAAAGCTATTAAGGAAAAAAAACCTTTTTAGTCCTCAATTGACGCGATGTTTTCAGTTGCTAACAGCTAAATTCCTGTCCAGACAACGCGGAATCTATCAAATATAGATTTTTCAACATTTATAACTTATCGACCCATTTCTTCTTTCCATCCTTCCTCCGTTCATATAAAAATAATACGCTTTTCTTTTATCGCTGATTATTTTTAGCGATTCCTCACATATATCTGGCTATAATATGAAGAAAATGAACAATGAACTGTCACGCCGCTCCTTTCTGGGCAACCTGTCCAAAGCGGGGCTGCTGGGCGTAACCGGCCTGTCCCCCCTGGCTGCCGGCGCCGTACGCAAAACCAACACCACGACCACCACCACCGATGAACCCGCCCATGCCTTCCTGTGCAAACCTTATCTGCAAATGCCCGCCCCTGACACCATCGCTGTCATGTGGCTCACCTCCCGCCCCTGCTACAGCTGGGTGGAATACGGCACCGACGGGCAGCTCAACCAGAAAGCCCACCACGTAACGAAGGGACTGGTAGACGCCAATAACCGTCTCCACCGGATAGAACTATCTCATCTCGAACCAGGCAAACAATACAGCTATCGCGTGCTTTCCAAGGAAATCACCGATTTCCAGCCATACAAACTTACCTATGGCAACACCCTTACCAGCGATACCTACACCTTCACTGCGCCCAACACGCAGGCAAAAGAGGTATCCTGGCTCATGCTCAACGATATCCACGACAGGCCCCAATCCATCCCTCACCTGATGGGACTGAACGGCAACGACCCTTACGATTTTGTGTTCTTCAACGGCGATATGTTCGATTATCAATCCAACGAACAACAGATCATCGACCACCTGCTGTCACCCTGTGGTGACACCTTCTCCACCCGGAAGCCTTTCATGTATGTAAGAGGCAACCACGAAACCCGCGGCAAATACGCCCGCGAATGGCACCAATACTTCGATAACCCGGACCATGGCAGCTATTTCGCTTTCACCTGGGGCCCCGTGCACACCATCGTGCTGGACACCGGAGAAGACAAAGAAGACAGCGCCCCGGTATATGCCGGCATCGCTGATTTTGACGGCTACCGCGAAGAACAGGCCCGCTGGCTGGAAAAACAGCTGCAAAGCCCGGCCTACAAAAAAGCCAAACATAAAGTGGTGCTCATGCACATCCCCCACTACCATGGTGGCGACTGGCATGGCGCATCACACTGCCGCCAGCTCTTCGGCCCGCTGTTCAACAAATATAAAATAGATATCCTCGTATGCGGCCACACGCACACCTATGGCGTACATGCGCCCGTGGCCGGTCAGCACAACTACCCGCTGATCATCGGCGGCGGCCCGCAGGAAGGCAAACGCACCCTCATCAAAATAAAAGCTGATCAGAAACAGCTGACGCTCACCATGCTGCGCGATGATGGGACTAAAGTAGGCGAATATACCATTTAGGGATTTTTTGATTTACGGATTTTTTGATTTTGCGAAAAAAACGAAGACCGAAGCAATCTCTCGCTCCGGTCTTCTCCGGTATCATCAGTAAAAATCAAAAAATCCGTAAATCAAAAAATCTCTAAATGGTACTATTCCGCTTTTACCATCGTCAGTACTTTCAGCAACAACCAGGCACCCAGCGCAGCCAGACATATACCTGCCATTAGCATTACATAATACTTAACGGTCCATTCCAGCGCCGTCTTCACACGGGAATAGAAAGGAATACCTCTCGCTGCCGCGCCTTCATACATGCTGAACTGTATCGTACAAAATTCATTCTCCTCATCAAAGTTGCCCAGTTCCACGCCCAGTTCCTGTAACTGCCGCTCTACCTCTGCAATTTTTTCGTGTAGCAGTATCCGTTCGTCGATTTTTCCCTGCTGGGAAGTGAGCCCGTTCAGCGATGCCAGGTTCTTTTCAAGAGAAACCTTGCTGGCATTGAGTTTCCGGTATTCATTGGTCTTATCTACTTTGGTGATGCTGGTAGATTTGATCGTACCGATTTTCTGAATGGCATAATAACAGGAATCGAATTTTTCCGGCGCCACGCCGATCATCAGCCGGAGGTCGCGGTTGCCTTTGTTGCCTGATTCCTGCTGATACTGGATCACTGCTCCAAACTGACGGATAGTGCCGTGCAGCTGTTTTTCATCCTCCGTAAAACTGGTGGAGCGGGAGTGTACATAAGCCACTTTCTCATATTTCTGGCTGGAGACTGTTGGGGCAGCTTCTCCTTTCAGGAATTTTTTCTCAGAAGCATAGTTTTTCTGTTGCACCTGCGACAGGAAGCTCTCGCTCTGACCGGCACTATCATCTCTATGCGATTGCGTATAGCCGTATAGCAGGCGGAGCAGGAACATGGCCAGAAAAACAAGCATGAGCCAGGTAAAAATTCGTTTATACCTCAACGTTGGTAAAACAGGCATTGCACATATAGGTTTTTGGGTTAGAAAAATGTATTCAAAAAATACGATAACGGATGTTGGCAGTTAAACAAAATCTCACATTATAAAAATCATTCACAAAGCAATAATACACAATTCCTAAAACATTGTACCAGTATAACTTAGATCAAGGCAAATAAATTGGAATCATTTTTGCCTGATAGTGGTTGTAACGCTCTATCTGCAGCAAAAAGCGTTATAAAAATTTTAACAATTTTGTTTAACATTTTGCCTTAATGACTAACTGCATTTAGACCGCGTTTGAAACACCAATCGACACCCTGGAAAGTAGCAGATCATTGAAGTATAAACCGGAACAAACAAAAGCAAGACATTGACTCTCCGCAAAGTCTAATAACAGCGAAACCAATCAGGACTAAAAAACAGGAGTATGAACAGATTATTTAAAAACACAGGATTATCTCTTTTACTTATATCCTTCTTTTTGGGTAGTTGTGCAACTACCTATTCCGCCTACAGCCCGGGGCCACAGGTACAGGTGGGGGCCTCTATTTCCTTCTATGATGAATTGAGTCCTTACGGCCGCTGGACCAGCTATCCCGGCTACAACCAGGTGTGGATACCGAATGCAGGACCAGACTTCCGCCCTTACTATACCGGCGGGCACTGGGTTTACTCCGATTACGGATGGACGTGGATGTCTGACTATTCCTGGGGATGGGCAGCCTTCCACTATGGCCGCTGGATGTTTGACGGCATGTATGGATGGATGTGGATACCCGGCACCGAATGGGGCCCGGCATGGGTAGACTGGAGAGGTGGAGGAGACTACTACGGATGGGCGCCAATGGGCCCTTCATCCTACAATATGCCGACTTCCTGCTGGGCTTTCGTTCCCAGAAGATATATCGGCAGCCGGCAGATCAACAACTACTATATCAACAATAGCCGTAACGTAACAATCATCAACAACACCACCATCATCAACAATAATTATGGTGGTACCCGAAACAACTATGGTAGTTCAGGCCGAATTTCCAGAGGCCCCGATGTACGGGAAGTGGAACGTTATACCGGTAGTAGCGTAAGACCTGTAAGAGTAGCCAATACCGACAGGCCCGGCGCAGGCAGGATACAAAACGACCAGTTGCAGATTTTCCGTCCGGATGCTAACGCACTTAACAGAGGAGACGCCAGCAGGCCTTCCCGCAGTGTGTTAAATGGTAACAACAATAACAGTGGTAACGGCAACATCAACAACGGTAACAACAATGGTGGCCGTGTGTCCCGCGAACCGAATTTCAATAACAACAATAATAACAATAACAATAATAACGGCAACATCAACAACGGTAACAACAACGGTGGCCGTGTGTCCCGTGAACCGAATTTCAATAACAATAATAATAACAGCAACAACAATAACGGCAACGGTGTCAATCAGCCCGGATACAACCGCCCTTCAAGGGGAATGACACCCAACAACAATAATAATCCGCAGCAGATGCAACGTGACCAGCAATGGCAGCAACAACAACAGCAACAACAGCAACAACAGCAACAACAGCAACAACAGCAACAACAGCAGCAGCGGGTACAACGGGATCAACAGATGCAGCGTGATCAACAGAGACAACAGCAACAACAGGTAGAACAACAGCAACGGATGCAACGTGATCAGCAAATGCAACGTGATCAACAGATGAGACAACAGCAGCAACAGGAGCAACAGCAACGGATGCAGCGTGATCAGCAAATGCAACGTGATCAACAGATGAGACAACAGCAGCAACAAATGGAACAACAGCAAAGGATGCAGCGTGAACAGCAACAACAACAGATGCGCCAGCAACAACAACAGCAACAGCAACAGGAAAGGATACAGCGCCAGCAGCAACAGCAGCAGGAACAAATGCAAAGACAACAGCAACAGCAGCAACAGCAACAACAACAATCCCGTCCATCCCGCGGTGAATCCGGTAACGACGGCGGCAACGGTGGTGGCGGCGGAGAAAGAGTTAGAAGAGGCTAGTTGAGATTGTAGACGAAACGATAAATCTGATTTTTAATTTTGAGAAAGGTTTCACCATCATGGGTGGAACCTTTCTGCATTAAGCGCAGCTCCAAAGGCTGGTGGCCTTCGTGATAAGGAGGCTGGTAATAAGGCTGATCAAAAGTTTGATAGCCCAATCTTTCGTAAAAAACGATACGGCGTTTTGCCTGTTCCGTCAGCGGTGGTTCTACTTCCAGTACCAGGTTGCCGAAACGTTTTTCCAGTTCTTCCATAATGTGGGTACCGATACCACCGCCTCTGGCAGACGCATGGACGGCCAAATACTCTACAAAGGTATAATCCGGTAAAGGCCAGTAACATACAAACCCGGCAAATTCCCCATCCTTTTCCAGCTGCAATATTTTCAAATTGCCGCTGTCCAGCAATGACAACACCACCGGCCAATCCCGTCTCTCTTCGTAGGGAAAAGCTTCTTCATACAGTTCTTTTATTGCCTGACCGGGGATATCTACCTGTTGAAATGTGATCATGCGCCAAAGTTAAGGATTCTTCGGCGGAGAAGGCACGCATTCAAACGGATCGGGGTTGTTGGCAGGTGCGGGTTTGCCGGCAGCCCAGCAGAAATTCATGGCCTGACTGGTAACGCTCACCAGTTTCAGGTTAACCTTACTGCCTTTACGACTGTTGGAAGCCGCTACGCTGCGTTCACTTTTTTCGGGGATATTATTGATCGTGTATTGTTCCGTTTTAAACACCTCATCGTTATTGCGCATATACTGCACCGTTACCACTACATTATCTATCGGATATTCTGTTTGGTTACGGACGACGATACTGAGGTTTTTGATGCCACCCAGTAAACCGGTGCGGTAATCGCTGGCGGAAACGGAGATGAACTGTTGCCAGTTGCGGCGGTAATACGCCCGTCTCTCTACAAACTGACCAGCCACCCGTTGTTGAACAGCCTGCCGGTCATCGATCTGGCGGCTTACATTGTTGCTTTGTTCCAGGCTTTTGCGCAGGTCGCGGTTTTCATTCCATAAACGCTGGTTTTCCGTGAGCACCCTGCGAACTTCCGTCTGCTGCCGGCAATAACCCAGTGCCAGGATAATGGTGAAGATACAGAGTATGAGAGGAAGGATATATTTTCGATTCATAAGATATCAGCAGAAAAAATAATGCCAATGGCTGTTTTTCTTATTTTTGCGCAAATTTGCACAAATAGTATCCATGGAATTGATTTTAGTTGACAATGCCCAAAAAGCGGCGGAGTTTCTAGCAGTACACATCAGGCTAAACAAGGACGTACCTGGATGGATCAGACCACTGGACAAGGATATTGAAGCTGTATTTGACCATGACAAGAACAAAGCGTTCCGTCATGGAGAGTGTGCCCGGTGGATCATGAAAGACAAGCAGGGTAACCTGATTGGCAGAGTGGCCGCATTTGTAAACAGGAAGTATACCAATAAAGGGGATAAAGTGCCAGTAGGCGGTATGGGCTTCTTTGACTGTATCGATCAACAGGAGGCAGCCAACCTGTTATTTGACACCGCCAAAAAATGGTTACAGGAAAGAGGGATGGAGGCCATGGATGGCCCCATCAATTTTGGAGAGCGTAACAACTGGTGGGGGTTGCTGACGGAAGGTTACCACGAGCCTTTATATGGCATGAACTTCAATCCGCCGTATTATGTTCGGCTGTTTGAAACTTATGGCTTCAGGCTGTTCTTCAATCAGATCTGCTACGATATGCATATCTATGGCGAACTGGCGGACAAATTCTACACCCGCCATGCTACTATTAGCCAGAACCCGGATTATTCTGCGCGGCATATTAAAAAGAACCAGCTGGAAAAGTTTGCGCAGGACTTCAGCATCATCTATAATAAAGCCTGGGCCCAACATGCCGGTGGCAAAGAAATGAGCAAAGGGCAGGTACTGAGCCTTTTCAATCACATGAAACCATTGATGGATGAAAAGATTGCCTGGTTTGCCTATTATAAAGACGAACCTATAGCCATGTGGCTTAATCTGCCTGACCTGAACCAGTATGTAAAACACATGAATGGGAAAATGGGCTTATGGGGCAAACTGATCTTCCTTTGGATGAAACTGACCAAACAATGCCACAAGATAGTAGGTATCATTTTCGGCATTGTACCTGAGTTTCAGGGCAAGGGTGTTGACGCTTATATTATTTTGGAAGGCGCCAAAGTGATACAACGCAAAAGCATGCCTTACAATCAGTATGAGATGCAATGGATCGGTGATTTCAACCCCCGTATGCTGAATGTGGCGACCAGCCTTGGCGCTGAACCTTCCAGGATACTGACTACCTACCGTTGCATGTTTGATCCTAACATACCAGTAGAAAGACATCCGATTTTAAAGTAACGTGTTATCCGTTAACAGCATAGCCCGGCGCCACCTGGTAGCCGGGCTTTTTATTGCATGACAACTTTACCTGTTCCTATCGATTTACAGCCGCTGTAGCACAGCCTTTACAGGCACCATATCAATATCCGATATCACCGCGCCCGACAATAAAATCCCTGAATATTGGTTATATTTAAATCCCTTTTGCGGTGGCTATCGTATTTTAACCTGATGTTTTGTTATGACCAACTTATATCCTGCAAGTCCAGGGATTAAAGATCCCGCGGTCTTTCAACCCACGGCAGCGTTTAGGCTACAGATAGTAAAGGTGATCGGTTTTATATTGCTCTTTTTTCTGTTGTATGCAATCGTTTTACTAACAGCTATAACGCTGGGCGCGGCTTTCATAACAGCCGGCATCGCACTAACCGGCTATTATCCCAATATCTTCACGTTTATTGCCGGCCCGGCATTGGTAATACTGGGAGGCCTGATGTTGTTTTTCCTTGTGCGGTTCCTTTTTTACCGGCGCCCTCCGGTAAACCCTTATCGTGCCCCGATAGACGCGGCTCATCATCCACGGTTATTTGATTTTATATCAAGACTGGTCAAGGAAACACGCATCCGTTTTCCGGAGAAAGTATTTGTAGTGCCGGAAGTGAATGTTGCCGTTTTTTACAACTCCAGCTTTTTCAATTTGTTGTGGCCCGCGCGGATGAACCTGGAAATCGGGCTGGGGCTGGTGAACAGCGTCAATATCAGCGAGTTTAAGATGATACTGGCGCAGGAGTTTGCGCATTTTTCCAGGCGGAGCATGAAGCTGGGCAGTTATGTATATGCACTGAACAAGGTATTGTATAATATGCTGTACGAGAATGACAGCTGGAACGACCTGGCCATCAGGTGGAGCAACAATGGCAGCCTGCCCGGATTTTTCGCTCATGTGACCATGATGCTGGTCAACAGTATACAATTTTTATTACGTAAACTTTACCGCCTGATCAACCGGCAATACCTTGAACTCAGCCGGGAGATGGAGTTTCAGGCCGATACACTGGCCGTGTCCCTGGCAGGTACAGCTGCAGCCGTTAGTGGCGGGCGCCGCGTGGAAATGGGTACCTACTGCCTCGATCACTGCATGCATAAGCTGTCTGAGCTGGAAACCGGCGGACAGCAGTTCAGGAACATTTTCCATACGCACCGTGCCGTGATAGATTATTACGCCTTGCAAAACCGGCTGGATACAGATGCAGCAGGGTTGCCGGTCATCCCCGACAGTTATTTTCATTCCTTTCTGAAGAGCCGGGTACAACTGCGGGAACAGTGGACCACCCACCCTACCCGTGAAGACCGGGAACAACGTTATCTTGCTGCCGGCATTACCTGTGAGCAGGTCAATGCCAGTGCGTGGCAATTATTTAATGACCCCGAGCTGTTACAGGAGCAAAGCACCCGGCAGGTATATGACACCCTGTCACCGGGAGTTGCCGGCGAAACGATCACGCCGGCTGAATTTGTAGCAGAGCTGACCCACCGGCACCGGCTGTACGAATATCCCGCCGTTTTCCATGATTATTATGATAACCGGGCTTTTACTGCTGTTAATACGGAAGATGAACGGGCCCTGTCAGCAACTGTTGTTACGGACATGGCGCAGCTGTATCATCCGGACATTGTATGGCGGATCAGGAGCTACTACCGGGACAAGCAAGATGTAGAAACATTGCAGGCCATCGCCATCGGGCAGTTTCAGACCCGCACCTTTGAGTTTGACGGGCAATCACAAAAGGCTTCCGATGCCAGGGAGCTGGCCCGGAAACTGGCCGGGCATGTAGCCGCCGAACAGGACTGGTTACAGCAGCACGACCAGCAGGCTTATTTTTATCACTATCAGCGTGCTTTGGCCAAAGGACCAGATACCGTCCGGTTGCTGACCACACGGTACCAGCAGATATTGATGCACCAGGAGTTTGCCAACCGGTTGAACGATCAGGTGGTGCGGGTTATCCACGCTATCAGCCAGGTCTTTAATGTAGGACATGACACCCTTGTCCTGCTGGAGCCGTGGATGGAGGAGCTGCGCGCCGAATGCTGGCGATTCCGCCGGTTGCTGCATGAAGTCACCTCTTCCCCCGGGTATACCAGTTGCCTTTCGCCGGAGCTGTATGACAGAGTACAGCGGTTTACCATGCAGGATTGTATTTTCATGCAGGACCAGGTACCGGATTATGTGGCTTTCCAGGAGCTGCACGAAATCATTTCCTCGGTGATGGAACAATACAACAACAGCAATGTCCTGTTGCGGAAATCTTTCCTGGAGTTTTTGTTGACCATGGAGCCTGAAGCCTGAACCGAAAGCCGCGCCGGTGGCTTCTATTTTTCTCTTACTGAATTTGTGCGTATTTTCGGCGCTCGCGAAAGCGTTGCAGTCATATGGAGAATTTTATCGTTTCAGCCCGTAAATACCGTCCACAGAACTTTTCAACAGTTGTAGGACAAGCACATATCACCACCACGCTCAAGAATGCCATCCGCAACAATCAGCTGGCGCACGCTTTCCTGTTCTGCGGACCACGCGGAGTAGGGAAGACCACCTGTGCCCGTATCCTGGCTAAAACCATTAACTGCGAGAACCTGCAGCCCGATGGAGAAGCCTGTAATGAATGTCATTCCTGTAAATCCTTCAATGAAGGCAGTTCCTTCAACATTCATGAGCTGGATGCCGCCTCCAACAACTCGGTAGACGATATCCGGACGCTGGTGGAGCAGGTACGTTTTTCGCCACAGGCCGGCAAATACAAGATCTATATCATAGATGAGGTGCACATGCTGAGCTCTTCTGCCTTCAATGCGTTCCTTAAAACGCTGGAGGAGCCTCCTTCCTATGCGATCTTTATTCTCGCCACCACAGAGAAACACAAAATACTACCGACCATCCTGAGCCGGTGCCAGATATTCGACTTCAAGCGGATTACCATACAGGACACTGTAGACCATCTGAAAGAGATCTGTGACAAAGAACATATTCAGGCAGATGGGGATGCCCTTCACCTGGTAGCCCAGAAAACGGACGGCTGTATGCGTGACTCACTGAGTACGCTGGACAAAATCGTGAGTTTCACGAGCGGTCACCTTACCTATCAGAACACGCTAGAGCACCTGAACATCCTGGATTATGATTATTTCTTCCGGATCATGGACACCGTGTTGCAGCAGGATGTAGCCACCGCCCTGTTAATATTTGATGAAATTTTACAGAAAGGATTTGAAGGAGACAACTTCCTGAACGGCTGGGCCGAATTTCTGCGCAACCTGTTGCTCAGTAAAGAGGAGAAAGCCTTTCACCTGGTAGAAGTGTCCGGCAACCTGAAAGACCGTTATAAACAATTATCCGGCAAGATCAGTCCGGCCTACCTGATTACCGCCCTTCATCTGCTCAATGATACGGAGATCAACTACCGGTTGGCCCGTAACAAGCGCCTGCACGTAGAAATGGCGCTGATCAAGCTTTGTTACCTGCAGCAGGCTGTTAGCCTGGTGAGCGATGACAACAACGGGGAAGTATTAAAAAAAAAGTTAGTAGCTGACGGCACGCCACCACAGCGGTTAAGAGCTCCCGGCGCACAGCCGGCTGCCGCCAAACCGGCGACCACAGACAGCATCGCGGCCCAGTCGCCCGAAACTGCCCGATTGACAGTAGATAGTACACCAGCACCGGCCGCCAATGCAGCCGCGCAACCGGCCGCAGGCAATCCTGGCCAATCAGCCAGCTCAACCGCTACCGGCAGTACCGGTGTACCGGCGGGATATAATGCAGGCGGGCCATCCACAGGAAATACACCCATTAGTAACCAGCCAGGGGCACCAACCCGGACCGCCCCCGCCGCCAGCACAGGAACCAATAGTACCACGACCGCAACAGGCCATGGCAGCCCCACAGCAACCTATGCCGCAGGTGGCAGTCAACCTGATACCGCCACCAAAACAGCTGCACCCGCGAGCAAGCTGACCGGTCTGGCAGCCATGAAAGAAGCGCTGGCAGCCAAACAGCAGACCAGTGCACAGGTACAGAGCATCCCATTAACAGCCGGAGCATTAGAGGTTTATTGGGAAGAGTTCATTGAGCGGTTCCGTCAGGCCAATAAGATGACCGTAGTGAGCAATCTGGCGCTTGCCGTATTGAAGTTACTGGGAGCGACTGAGATTGGTATTGTGAGTCGCAACATTGTGCAGCACCGGTTCATGGAAGAGGAGAAAATGGCGATTTCCGAGTTTTTCAAGCAGAAATTCAATAATCCGACCCTTGTGCTGACCCTTCAGCTGGATGAGAGCCAGCAAGTGCAGGACCTGGGGCCGGCGCCTCTTTCCAGCAGGGAGCAGTTCCAACATATGTCGGAAAAATATCCGTTGGTAAAAGAGCTAAAAGACAGGCTTAACATGGAGCTCGATTTTTAATTGAGATTCACTTATTATATCTTAACGATCATTAGACATTTTTAAACCGTTTAGCATTCCTTCTTTGCGTTTTTGCGCAAAAACATGTAGGTTTGAGCAAAATTTTTAATAAACACTATGGCAGAAGTTATCAGAATGCCCCTCCTGAGTGATACGATGACGGAAGGGGTGATTGCGGAATGGCATAAAAAGGTGGGCGATCAAGTAAAGGCAGACGATGTTATTGCTGAAGTGGAGACGGACAAGGCGACGATGGAAGTAATAGGCTACGTAGAAGGCACATTACTGTACATTGGTGTAGAAAAAGGCAAAGCAGCCAAAGTGAATGGTATTATCGCTATTGTAGGTAAACCGGGCGAAGACTATAAACCTTTGCTGGAAGGGAATTCCGGCGCAACAGCTGCGGCACCTGCCCAGCAAGCCGCTGCACCGGCACCACAAGCTGCACCGGCCGCTGCCGCGCCTGCTGCTGATGATGCTGCATTAAAAGAAGCACTGAAAAATGCGACTGTTGTTCGTATGCCGCTGCTGAGCGATACGATGACAGAAGGAAAAATAGTTGCCTGGAATAAAAAAGTAGGCGACGTAGTAAAAGGCGACGATGTACTGGCAGAAGTAGAAACTGACAAAGCCACCATGGAAGTGGTAGGTTATGCGGATGGAACACTGCTGTATGTTGGCGTTAACGAAGGAGAAGCTGCCAAAGTAAATGGTATCATCGCTATCGTAGGTAAACCGGGCACTAATGTGGACGCGATCCTCGCTGGTGAAAATGCTGCTCCTGCCAAAGCGGCCCCCACTGAAGCTGCTGCTCCCGCTGCCACCAGCGCAGCTGCTGCCACAGCACCTGAGGCTGCCACTTCTTCCGATGGCCGTGTAAAAGCGTCTCCGCTGGCCCGGAAACTGGCTGCTGAAAAAGGTATTGACATCAACCAGGTAGCTGGTTCCGGTGACAATGGCCGTATCGTGAAGAAAGATGTGGACAACTTCGTACCATCTGCTGCTCCTGCTGCCAAAACCAGCGCTGCTGCACCGTCTGCTCCGGCCTTCGTACCTGCCGGCCAGGAAGGTTACACCGATACGCCGCTCTCTCAGATGCGTAAAGTGATCGCTAAACGCCTGAGCGAAAGCAAATTTACTGCTCCTCACTTCTATCTGAAGATAGATGTGAATATGGATAAAGCCATGGACGCCCGTAAAGCCATCAACGAGATGTCCCCGGTGAAAATCTCCTTCAATGACATGGTGATCAAGGCCTGCGCCCTGGCACTGCGTCAGCATCCGGATGTGAACAGCAGCTGGATGGGCGACTTTATCCGCCACAACCAACACGTACATATCGGTTCCGCTGTAGCTATCGAAGACGGCCTGATTGTACCGGTAATCCGTTTTGCAGACCAGAAATCACTGAGCCAGATCGCTGGTGAAGCCAAAGGCCTGTACGACAAAGCCAAAAACAAAAAACTGCAACCGCAGGACTTCACCGGTAACACCTTTACTGTTTCCAACCTCGGTATGCTGGGCATCGATGAGTTCACCGCTATCATCAACCCACCGGATTCCGCTATCCTCGCTGTAGGTGGCATTAAAGAAACCGCGATCGTTGAAAAAGGCCAGGTGAAAATCGCCAATATCATGAAACTGACCCTCAGCTGCGACCACAGAAGCGTGGACGGAGCCGTAGGCGCCCGTTTCCTGGCTACCTTGAAGACTTACCTGGAAAATCCGGTAACCATGCTGGTGTAGTTCCCGATACGAACTTGTTTATTATGAATAATGGGCCCGAAGCTATCGCTTCGGGCTTCTTTTTCCCAGGGCTAAAGCCCTGGGCTACGATGTTCTTCAGGCTTTTCAGGCAGCTTCTTTTTTCTCTTATTGGAGTAAGCCAGGGAAATAAAGGGCCCTCTTATTTTCCAAAATATAAGCCCCCGATGTATTCATTCCTCCAAGGCCTGGGACAAAAGGCTCTCTCCGGAAAGAAACAGCTGGCCTCGTAAAAGTCTCCCTCATCTTGCGAAATATAAAAACATAAGCCCCGATATATTCATTCCTCCAAAGCCCGGGGTAGAAAGCTCCCACTGGAAAGAAATAGCCGGGCAGATAAAACGCCTTCCATCTCCCGAAATACCCAAAAGACACAACTATTCCTCCTGAAAATGCCATCTCTGTGTCATCTCCTACATATTTTGTTTCATAAACTTTTGAAAGTTCAAAAACTTGATATATTTTTGGGTTCAACAAATCGACCTACATGAACTTAGTGGATGCAAAAGCGCAGTTTATTCAAACCTGGGGATCTCTGGGAGCACAATGGGGCATTAACCGCACCATGGCCCAGATCCATGCGTTATTGCTGGTGATGCCTGACCCGTTGAGCGCTGATGATATTATGGCGGAACTGAATATTTCCCGTGGTAATACCAATATGAACGTGCGGGAGCTGATCAACTGGGGACTGGTAGAGCGTGTGTTGATTCCGGGTGAGCGAAAAGAGTTTTTCGTAGCGGAAAAAGACATCTGGAAAGTAGCGACCTATATTGCCCGGGAGCGGAAAAAGCGGGAGCTGGATCCCATTATGAAAGTGCTGCTGCAACTGCAACAGGCAGAGGGTGATCCCAAAGACAGAGAGCTGAAGGCTTTCAAAGATTCTATCTCCAATATCAACAAGTTTGCCCAGCAAACTGACAGAACAATCAGCGCTTTCATTAAATCGGAAGAGAGCTGGTTTTACAGCAGCCTGCTTAAGCTTATCAAGTAGGCTTATTTTTTTGCTATTATATTTCAATATTTACTGAAAGTTCTGAATGATAAAAACAAAAAATGAAAAACAAGCGCATCATCATAGCCGGCGGTAGTGGATTTATCGGGCATGGCCTTGTAGAATATTTTGGGACCGACAATGACATCGTGATACTGACCCGCCGGCCGCAAGCGGCCAATGGGCGGGTGCAATATGTAGCGTGGGACGGCCATACCCGCGGCGATTGGGCCACCGCGCTGGAAGGCGCCGATCTGCTGATCAACCTGACCGGCAAGAGCGTGAACTGCCGTTATAATGAGCAAAACCGTCAGGCTATATTTGACAGCCGTACAGATGCCACCCGCATTCTCGGCGCCGTAGTGCAAACGCTGGAGAAGCCGCCCCGCCTGTGGGTCAATGCCGCCAGCGCCACTATATACCGCCATGCGGAAGACCGTCCGATGGATGAATTCAGCGGCGAAATAGCCGATGACTTCTCCGTACAGGTATGCAAACGCTGGGAAGCAACCTTTAACGGGATAACGCTGCCGCATACACGCAAAGCCATTCTTCGTATAGGCGTTACCTTAGGATGGCAGCCCGGTGGCGTCATACACCCCTACCTTAATCTTGTGAAATTCGGTCTGGGCGGGCATCAGGGCACCGGCCGGCAGATGTTTACCTGGGTACACATCACCGACGTATGTCGCATGATCGATTGGCTGTACGAAAATGATACTACCAGCGGCGTATATAATTGTACCTCTCCTCACCCTATACCTAACCATACTTTCATGCGGCTGCTCCGAAAAACTGCCGGTCATTTGTTTGGCCTGCCGGCACCAGCGCCATTGTTGCGCATCGGAGCAGCCCTTATCGGCACAGAAACGGAACTGCTGCTCAAAAGCAGATGGGTATTGCCCACCCGTGCCCTGCAGGAAGGCTTTGTTTTTCAGTACCCGCACATTGATACCGCCTTCTCCGACATTCTGGCCCATATGCCCCGAAGCGCTTATCACTTGTTTTGAAATTCGTACCTTAGGCATATGGAAACCACCAACGATAAAAAACTAACTGTTGTATTGGGCGCATCGCCTAATCCGGAACGATACAGCTACCTGGCGGTTAACCGGTTGACCGCCCACGGGCATCCGGTGGTTGCTATTGGTAAAAGGGCCGCCACTATCGGAGAGGTGCCGGTCATTACAACACATCCCCCGCTGGAACATGTAGACACCGTGACTTTGTATATGAACCCGATATTACAAAAGGAGTATTACGACTATATATTACAGCTGCAGCCCCGGCGCATTATTTTTAATCCCGGTGCTGAAAACGAGGAACTGGAGGAGTTAGCGCGGCAAAACAACATCCTACCGCAGGAAGCCTGCACACTGGTGTTGTTGAGCACCGGGCAGTATTGATCCGTTAGCGTACATCACCCCAAAAAAAAATTTTATGAAAAGCTGTTAGCAAATAACTGGCAGCTTTTCGTATATTCGATCAATATAGATTAGCCGTTTAACCCCCAATGGACTGATTCCATCTTGTTGACCCAAATAGCTTGGCATTAACTTCATTTGGCTGGCAATATCCTATCTGACGCAATTGCATTTTCACCCTTTAATATATATTTTATGCAATGGAGAAGGTTTAATGGAGAGGTTATCCACCTTCCGATCAAGGAAGAAGTGCGGCAGGCCATTATCCGGGAAACCGCCCGGGGTTATCGTCTGAAAGTATGTATAGGCACAGATTCCCAGGTAAAAGGACTGGATACTGAATTTGCTACAGTGATCGTATTCCTCCGGGAAGGTCATGGCGGATTTATGTTTATCCACAATGAAAAGACCAAGGACTGCTATTCCATCAAGGAGCGTATGCTGGTGGAAGTGGCCAAAAGTATTGAGGCTGCGTATGAACTGTGCGACCTGTTTACTGAATATGACGTAGACATGGAAGTACATGCTGACATCAATACTAATCCCCAGTTCAAAAGTAATCTGGCACTGCGGGAAGCCATGGGCTACATCCTTGGTATGGGCTTCGCCTTTAAAGCTAAGCCGGAGGCCTTCGCCAGCAGCAGCTGCGCCAATAAGATCGTAAATTAAGCAAGGCCCCAACCCTGTTAGTAGTTTGTACCTTCCTCAAATTTTGACGTGTGTTGCACGTCGGGTGATTTTCTCCCCCTAATCCAACCGTTTTCACCTCCTGTTTACCATCCTTCCACCCAATAAAAAAGCCTAACGTTATAGGATAAACGTCAGGCCCGGAATGTTTTGTTATGTGGTAGCTCAGGCGATAGCCCTGAACTGCGCATTTAATTCTTCGATATAACCCAGTATCGCGTCGCGGCCGGATTTTTTGACCGTAGAAGTGACGAAGTGAGCCGGCAGGAACTCCCAGGTTTCCCTCATTTTATTCAGGAAAGCTTTCACGTTGCGGCTAACTTCCGCCTGCGTGCTTTTATCGGCCTTGGTGAACACGAGGCTGAAAGGCACGTTCCATTCACCCAGCTGGTTCACAAAATCGATGTCGATTTTCTGTGGGCTATGGCGGCTGTCGATCAATATAAAGATGGTCACCAGGTTGGTCCTATTGCGCAGGTAGTCTTCAATCATTTTTTCCCACTGTTTGCGCTGGGACATACTTCTTTTGGCGAAACCGTACCCGGGGAGGTCCACCAGGTACCATTCCTTGTTGATCAGAAAATGGTTGATCAACACCGTTTTTCCGGGCGTACCGGATGTTTTGGCCAGCTTTTCATTATTGGCCAGTATATTGATCAGGGAAGACTTACCCACATTGGACCGGCCTATGAAAGCATATTCCGGCATATTAGGTGTGGGGCATTTCTCCCAATCGGGGCTGCTGATCAGATATTCTGCAGATTTAATAATCATGATATTACGTTGTTCCATTAAAAATCCCGCATCTTCCTTTTTGCATTCCTTTCAGATGACTTAACTTTGCGGCCATGTCAGCGAATACAAATGTTCAGAAGATCGTACCCTTTGAAGGGTCAAAATTAAGCAAGAAGGAGCAGATAGCATCCATGTTTGATGATATTGCTTACCGGTATGACTTCCTCAACCATTTTATGTCGCTGGGAATTGATGTGATCTGGCGCCGGAAAGCCCTGAAATACCTGAAAAGCCTGCAACCCAAGAAAATGCTGGACGTAGCCACCGGTACCGGAGATTTTGCCGTGATGGCCGAAAAAAAGCTGCAACCCGAGCGTATTATTGGTATCGATATCTCTGAAGGCATGCTGTCCCATGGACGGGAAAAAATCAAAAAACTGGGCCTTGAGCATAAAATCACCCTGCAGTTGGGCGATAGTGAGACAATAAGTTTCGCGGATGAGACGTTTGATGCCATAACAGTGGCCTTTGGCGTCCGCAATTTCGAGAACCTCGAAAAAGGGTTGGCAGAAATGCGCCGGGTACTGAAACCAGGCGGAAAATTGGTGATTCTTGAATTCTCGAACCCGACAGTTTTTCCCATTAAACAATTATATAATTCGTATTTTCGTCTTATCGTACCCCTGATCGGGAAATTTGTAGCCAAAAGCAAAGCGGCCTACAGTTATCTGCCAGAATCTGTGAAAGCGTTCCCGCAGGGCGAAGAAATGCGAACCATATTACTTAACACAGGATTCCCGGCCGTTACATGCAAAACGCTCACTTTCGGCATATGTTCTATCTACTGCGCTACGCGCTGATATCCCTGTTGATCCTGTTTGTGCTGCCGGCAACAGCACAAACCAACCTGAATATGATAGACCATGATGCAAAACCCTATTATTTCGGCATTACACTGGCCGCCAACCAGTCTTTTTTCAAACTGAAGCACTCCACTGCTTTCCTGGCCGATGATTCGACCATGATTGCGGAACCATTGAAAACAATGGGGTTCAACCTGGGATTACTGGCCAATGCCCGCCTGTCGGAGCATTTTGACCTCCGTTTTAATCCCCAGCTGCTTTTTGCGTCCAAAAACCTGTATTACCGTGATACCTATCCCAAACCGGAAAGCACCGATAAAAAGATAGAATCCATCCTGCTAAGTTTTCCATTACAGCTGAAATTCAAATCGGACCGTATCGGCAACATGCGGGTATATGTGATTGGCGGCCTGAAATACGATTATGACCTGGCCTCCAATGCACGCGCCCGGCGGGCAGAAAACCTGATCAAAATCCAGAAAAGCGATTATGGTTATGAAGTAGGCGCCGGCTTTGAATTTTACTTTGAAAGCTTCATTTTCTCTCCCGAATTCAAGATCAGCAACGGTTTTGGCAATGTGCTGGTCAAAGACCCGAACCTGCGTTATGCCAATGTGATTGACAAACTGCAGTCCCGGATGATTGTATTTTCCATCCACCTGGAAGGATAAGCATTTTTCCTTTGCATAATCCCGGTGTGAACTATCTTTGTAACCATGCAACAATATCTCATCAGGAATATCGCTGTGGTCAATGAAGGAACGACCACCGTACAGGACGTATGGATTAAGGACAGCCGCATCGCGAAAATGGGCCCAAACCTCACTGTGAACGGCAATTACCAGGAAATCAACGGTGAAGGCAAATACCTCCTGCCCGGCGTGATCGATGACCAGGTGCACTTCCGTGAACCAGGGCTCACCGAAAAGGCCACCATCTATACCGAAGCCCGCGCTGCCGTTGCCGGCGGTACCACCAGCTTCATGGAAATGCCCAATACCAAACCTGCCGCCCTTACACAGGAACTGCTGGAAGACAAGTATGATATTGCCCGGCAACATTCCCTTGCCAATTACTCCTTCTTCATGGGCGTATCTAACGATAACACAGAAGAAGTACTGAAAACCAACGCCAAAAAAGACCGTGTATGCGGTGTGAAGATATTCATGGGATCATCCACCGGTAACATGCTGGTAGATAATTTCCTGACACTGGAAAAAATATTCTCCGAAACTGAACTGCTGATCGCTACCCACTGCGAAGATGAGAAGATCATCCGCGCCAACATGGAAGCGTTCAAACAGGAAAAAGGCGACTATCTCACCGCCGCCGACCACCCGTTGATCCGCAATGTGGAAGCCTGCTTTGAATCATCCTGGACAGCCGTGCAGTTTGCCAAAAAACATGATGCACGCCTGCATATCCTCCATATCTCCACCGCCAAGGAGCTGCAACTGTTCACCAACATGATGCCGCTGGCACAGAAACGCATCACGACCGAAGTGTGTGTACATCACCTTCACTTCACTTCCGATGATTATAAACTGTACAGCAATCTGATCAAATGTAACCCCGCTATCAAAGCACCGGAGAATAAAGCTGCGCTGTGGCAGGGCCTCCTCGATGACCGGCTGGACATCATCGCTACCGACCACGCTCCACATACCTGGGCCGAAAAACAACAGCCCTACCAACAAGCTCCGTCAGGCGTACCGCTGGTGCAACACAGCCTGCTGCTGATGCTGGAATACGTGAAAAAAGGCGCGCTCAGCATTGAAAAAGTAGCAGAGAAAATGAGCCACGCTCCCGCTATCTGCTTCCGTATCAAAGAAAGAGGCTTCCTGAAGGAAGGATACTATGCCGACTGTGTCATCGTGGACATGCACGACAAAACACCTGTAGCCAAAGAAAATATCTACTATAAATGCGGCTGGAGCCCGTTTGAAGGCCATACCTTCCCGGCTGCCATCACCCATACGTTTGTGAGCGGTCACCTCGCTTATGCAAACGGTCAGTTCAACGAATCCACCAAAGGCGAGCGCCTTCTTTTTGAAATTTAGTTATTTTGATATGCAGATATTTATTCTGAGGATGCCTGGCTTATCTTTTGAGGCCTTGCTACCTTAGAATAAATATCTATCTATCAAAATATATAAATTGATGTGGAAAATCCTGATGATTGCATCTTCCCCTATATATTAACCAAAAGAATATTGCATGCAGCTGGACAAAACCTCCTATTACGACCTTTCCATTTTCAACCGCGATGAAGAATTTTCTTTGTTCCACCGGTTGGACTTCACCACCACTGCAGGCGGGAGAGATTATCTGCGCCAGCTTTTCAGTTCACCCCTACAGGACATTCACGCGATCCAGCAACGGCAGAAAGCCTTGCAATATATCCTCGAACTGGAAAGCAGCTGGCCTTCCATTATATCCAACGGTACCATCGTAGTGGTGGAAAACTACATGGAAGCCCAGATAGAACCCATTTCCAATACAGAGGGCCTGCCATTACGGATTCAGGCTATCATCAACAAAACACTGTATGCACCGGACTTCGGCTATATTAAATTCTCCTTTGAACAGTTAGTGAACCTGCTTCGTGGTTTCCGGACCTTCGTGGACGTATTCAATTCCGACCATGCTCCCAAGACACTGAAAATATTACTGGACCGGGCACAACACCTGTTGCACAAAAAAGATTTCAGCGATATCCTGGAAGTTGATGCAGCCGGTAAAATGAACTATGTAGAAATTCTCCGGTATGATAACTATATCCGGAGAAGACATAGAAAGATAGTGGAAGAGCTGGTGACCCTTTATCATCAGCTGGATGCCTACTATGCCATGGCCAAAGCGATGAAGCACTACCAGCTGCAGTTCCCCATTGTCACTGACAGCCCACGGCCTGCGATCAAAGCACAACAATTGTATCATATCATCCTGCAGGACCCCGTTGCCTACGATGTAACACTGGATGAAAAGAACCACTTTATGTTCCTCACCGGTGCCAACATGGCCGGTAAAACCACCTTCATCAGAGCCGTAGGTATTGCCGTGTTCATGGCGCATATAGGCATGGGCGTGCCCGCCAGGCACATGGAGCTGAGTTTCTTCCATGGCATTGTCAGCAATATCCAGGTACAGGATAATATCTTCAAAGGAGAAAGTTATTTCTATAGTGAAGTATTACGTATCAAAAACACCATCATGCAGGTCAACGATGGTAAAAACTGGCTGGTACTGATCGATGAAATGTTTAAAGGCACTAATGTGGAAGACGCCAAAAACTGTTCACTGGCAGTTATCCGGGGACTGCTGCGCAGCTCTAACTGCCTTTTCATTCTTTCTACCCACTTGTATGAAGTAGCAGAAGACCTGCGCCACGAGAGCAAAATTCTCTTTAAATATTTTGAATCTGACGTCATCCAGGATGACCTGCATTTTACCTATCTGTTGAAAGATGGGATCGCCAGAGAGAAAATCGGTTATCTGATCCTTAAACGGGAGAAAGTATTGGACCTGCTTGACCAGATACACTAACGGTGACGCATATACCCAGGGCTACGCATATACTTTTGGTGTGATCGAACGGGCGATCTTCATCGGCATTTCTATCATCATGTTTTTCCACGGCGTATAAGGCAGTATTTTCCAGAACTGGTTGCTCATCCACTGTTTAAACCTGGTGTTGGGCACAAACCAGTCGGAGCCTGTAGCCAGGTCTTGGCAGCGCTTTACAAACGGCCGCATGGTTGTTTCATAATGCTGGAAAGCTTTCTGATAGTCGCCATTTGCTTCATGCAGTTCCCCTGCGAGAATATAGGCACCGATAAACGCCATACTGGTACCCATTCCCGCCATTGGTGACGCACAATGCGCCGCATCGCCTATGAGTGCCACACGGCCATTGGACCAACTGTTCATCTTAATCTGGCTGATGGAATCAAAATAAAAATCAGGCGCCGTATCCATCATTTCCAGCAATTGCGGCACCTGCCATGATTCGCCGGCAAATTTTTTACGGATGATCGTCTTTTGTTGTTCCACATCGCGATGGTCGTAATGCAAAGGTTCGGATGAAAAGTAAAAAGAAGCCCTGGCCTCTTTACCTTCACAGGCACCGAAAATGCCTACACGTTTTCCCAGTGAACCATAATACAGGCCGTCCATGCCCACATTCATAAAATTGGGCGTGGTAAAGATAGCGATGTACAGTCCCAGATGGGAGAGGTATTTGTTCTCTTCACCGAATGCAACAGCGCGCACTTTGGAATGTACACCATCTGCCCCGATAACGAGATCGTAGCGGGCAGACCGGCTATTGCGGAAAGTAACATCCACGCCGGTTTCATCCTGCGACAGGGCAGTAATAGAATCGTTAAAAATATAATTGACCTGCTCACGGGTTGCTTCGTACAGTACTTTTACCAGGTCGCCGCGCATGATTTCCAGTTCACCACTGGTAAAGCCATCCGGGAAACGGGCGATGGTGCGGTTGTTTTCGTCCACCATCCGTATTTTCCCCGATCTTGTTTCATAGCGGCGGATTTCTTCCATCAATCCCATTTGTTCGATGATAGGCAATACCGCTCCGCGGAAGTCCACCGCGTAGCCGCCAGGCCGGATAGCAGGAGCCTGTTCCACGATGGTCACTTCAAAACCAAATTTATGCAGCCAGAAGGCCAGTGCCGGGCCTGCCACGCTGGCCCCGGATATCAATACTGTCTTTGTTTTCATGGTGTAAAAATATCCGCCCGGGGAGCGCCGGACAACGGCCGTAAGGTTAAACCATCCCGAAATACCGGTAAACAGCAGGAATGGGCCGGTAGAAGTCTTTTTGTTATATTAGTAGCTGTTAACCCAACGCCATATGATTGTTAAAACCTTCGGCAGCGCCATTTACGGCGTAGATGCCATTACCATCACCATAGAAGTGAATGTATCCCCGCAGGGGAACCGTTTTTACATGGTCGGGCTGCCGGACAGCGCTGTCAAAGAGAGTGAGCGCCGGATCGAGTCAGCGATCAGCCATCTTGGCTTCCGGATGCCGCGTACCAGGACGGTCGTTAATATGGCGCCGGCAGCCATCCGTAAGGCCGGCGCAGCATACGACCTGCCTATTGCCATCGGGATATTAGGCGCATCCGGCAAAATACCCGCCGGGGCCTTTGACCGTTACCTGTTGATGGGTGAGTTATCATTGGACGGCAGCGTGCTGCCTATCCGTGGCGCCTTGTCCATGGCCATACAGGCACAGCAGGAAGGCTTCAGGGGATTTGTGCTGCCGGCCGTAAATGCCCGGGAAGCAGCCATGGTAGCACAACTGGAAGTATATGGCGTATCCCATCTGTCGGACGTGATGCAGTTTTTCAGTCAACCGGAAAGCCTCACGCCCCTGCCATCACTGCCGCCAGCGCAGGCGGAGGTATCTTTTGATCTTGATTTCAGCGATGTAAAAGGACAACACAACATTAAGCGGGCTTTGGAGATAGCCGCTGCCGGCGGGCATAATGCTATTCTGATAGGGCCGCCCGGCGCCGGCAAAACGATGCTGGCCCAACGGCTGCCGACCATCCTGCCACCGCTTACGTTGCAGGAAGCGCTGGAGACCACCAAAATCCATTCCGTGGCCGGCAAGCTACCGCAACATGCATCGCTGGTACTGAAGCGCCCTTTCCGTTCACCGCATCATACCATCAGCGATACCGCGCTGGTAGGCGGAGGTAGTCAGCCCCAGCCCGGAGAGATATCGCTGGCGCACCATGGCGTGTTATTTCTCGATGAGCTGCCGGAATTCAAACGGCAGGTGCTGGAAGTGATGCGGCAGCCACTGGAAGAGCGGCGGGTAACGATTTCGCGGGCACGGTCCGCCATTGACTTCCCTGCAGGGTTTATGTTGCTGGCTTCTATGAATCCCTGTCCCTGTGGATATTTCAATCATCCTGAAAAAGCATGTACCTGTTCACCTGGCATGGTGCAGAAATATCTCAACAGGGTATCCGGGCCATTGCTGGACCGTATTGATCTTCACGTAGAAGTGACGCCGGTATCTTTCAGTGATCTGACCGGTAACCGGGAAGAAGAGGAAAGCACGTATATACGTGACCGTGTGATGGCCGCGAGAGAGGTACAGGCGGCGCGGTATGCCGCTTTACCGGGTATTTATTGCAACGCGCAGGTGAGCAGCCAGCAACTGAGGAAATATTGCACCATCCAGGAAAACTGCAACCAGTTGCTGAAAAATGCCATTCAGCAACTAAAGCTGTCTGCCCGGGCGTATGACCGGATACTGAAGGTAAGCCGCACCATTGCCGATCTGGCGCGGAGCCACAACATAGAGGTAGCGCATATGGCAGAAGCCATCCAGTACAGAAGCCTTGACAGGGAAGGCTGGATGTAAATCAAAATAAATTACGACCTACACTACTTCTTCCTTCTGGTATTCGTCGCTCAGTTTCTTCTGAATTTCAGGGGGAACGGGCGCGTATTCCGCAAATTCAGAGTGGACCTTGGCTTTGCCCTGCGTAACGTTACGCAGCGCAGCGAAGAGTTTGTCCAGTTCCGCCTGTGGTGTACGGGCTTTGATCACCTGGTACCCATTCAGTGTATCCATTCCCGTTATAATACTGCGACGGCTTTGCAGTTCGCTCATGATATCGCCCATCATGGTATCGGGAGCCGTAGCTTCCACATCGAATACCGGTTCCAGCAGCTGCGGGGCAGCCTGGTGGAAAGCATCGCGGAAAGCCATCATACCGGCTATTTTGAAGGAGATATCGTTACTGTCGACCGGGTGCATTTTCCCATCGTATACGCTTACCCGTATGTCGCGTACATAGGAGCCGGTGAGCGGCCCTTCCTGCATTTTTTCCATCACGCCTTTCAGGATGGAGGGCAGGAACCGGCTATCTATCGCGCCACCTACAATGCAGTTATTGAAGACGAGTTTCCCGCCCCACTGCAGCGGCACCTCTTCCGTTTCCCTTACCGGGTATTCCTTCAGGGGCGGCATACCTTCATACCAGGGTTCAATTTTCATGTACACCTCTCCAAACTGGCCGGCGCCACCGGATTGTTTTTTGTGGCGATAGGAAGCCAGGGCCGGTTTACGGATGGTTTCGCGGTAAGGTATTTTAGCTGGCAGGTAAGCCACCTGCATTTTGTAGATATTTTCCAGGCGCCATTTGGTGACCAGCAGGTGGAGGTCACCCTGGCCGTGGAGGATCACCTGTTTCAGTTCCCGGTTGAATTCCACCAGCAGGGTGGGATCTTCCATATGGAGTTCCGCCAGCACTTCGCTGAGTTTTTCATCATCGCTTTTATTCTGAGCTTCAATGGCTACGCGGACTTTAGGAGTGGGAAACTGTATAGGGTCTATCTGGATGGATTTACTTTTATCGGAGAGGGTCTGGTTGGTGAAGGTATTTTTCAGTTTGATAGTACAACCGATATCGCCGGCTTTGAGGGACTCTACGTTGTTGCGGTTTTTACCGTCGGTGATGAAGATCTGGCTGATGCGTTCGGATGTATTGGCTTCCTCGTTGAACAGCTCCATGCCGGGTTTTATTTCGCCGGACATCACCTTAAAGAAAGAGAGCCGTCCGACGTGTGGCTCCTGCAGCGTTTTGAAGATAAAGAGGCAGGGGGAGCCGGCGGGGTCGCAGGGCACCTCCCTGCCGTCGCCCGTCATTTCAGCGGGCATTTCCACAGCCGAAGGGGCCACATTATCGATGAAGCCCATAAGGCGGCCGCTGCCCATATCATTTTTAGCCGACAGGCAGAAAACCGGGAACACCTGGTGTTTGAGCATGCCTATTTTGATGCCTTGCCGGAGCTCATCTTCATCGAGGCTGCCCTTTTCAAAGTATTGTTCCATGAGGGTATCATCATTTTCCGCTGCTTTTTCCACCAATGCATTGTGCAATGCTTCCGCTCTTTCCTTTTCGTTGTCGGGGATGGGGAGTTTTTCCGGTTTACCGCCGGTTTCGGGGAAGCGGTAGAGGGTCATTTTAAGCAGATCGATGATAGCATTGAAGCCGGGGCCCTGATTGACGGGGTACTGCATGATCGTCACAGCGTTGCCCAGGATACGGGTGGCATCTTCCACCGTTTTGTTGAAATTGGCCTGTTCCGTGTCCAGCTGGTTCACCGCCAGGATGGTGGGCTTACGGTATTTATCGACGTAATCCCAGATCAGTTCAGTACCTACTTCCACGCCGTACTGCGCATTGAGCAGTAATACTGCGGTATCGCATACACGGATGGAGGCAATTACTTCGCCGATAAAGTCTTCCAGGCCGGGGGTGTCTATGATATTGATTTTGTAGTCTTTCCATTCGGAGTGCAATGTGGTGGCATAGACAGAGTTACCGCGTTCGTGTTCTATTTCATGGTAATCCGAGATGGTATTGTTTTCTTCTACTGTCCCGCGCTTGCTGATGATACCGGCTTCAAACAGCATTGTTTCGGAGAGGGTGGTTTTGCCGCTTTTGGGTGCGCCCAACAGTACGATGTTTTTGATATGTTTTTCATCATACGTTTTCATATGTGGAGATTTAATCAGGTAATCGATTATCACCGTTGCCAAACAAAGAGCTACTACTATTAAGTTACTGATTTTTGCGCAAAAAAATGACCTTTTGATTACCCATAATATGTTGCAACATGCAGTAACTTTGTGCACCTGTAAAGAACATATTATGAAACTGTTGCTACATTATCTGAAGAAATATAAATGGCTAGTAGTATTGGCTATGGCGCTGGCGAGCATTAACCAGCTTTTCTCCTTATTGGACCCGTTAATTTTCGGGTGGATCATTGACCGGTTTGCCTCCCATCCGCACACCACCTTGAAGGGAGGTGATATTTTACGGCCGGAGGGGCAGTATTTGTCCGGCGTATTGCTGCTGATCGGCGCTGCCATTGGCGTGGCGATGGTATCGCGTATTGCGAAGGCGTTCCAGGATTATTTTGTGAACGTCATTGTACAGAAGTTCGGCGCCCAGGTATATACCGACGGCCTGAAACACTCCCTGCGGCTACCTTATCAGCAGTTTGAAGACCAACGTAGCGGGGAAACACTGGCTATCCTGCAAAAAGTACGGACAGACTGTGAGAAGTTCATCACCGCTTTTGTGAACGTCTTGTTCGTATCGATGATCGGGGTAGTGTTCGTGATGGTGTACGCCGCTATGGTACACTGGACCTTACCATTTGTTTATCTCATTGGCTGCGTGCTGCTGACCATACTAATGAGTGTACTGAGCCGTAAGATCAAGGTAATTCAGAAAACGATCGTAAAAGAGACCACCGCTTTGGCTGGTTCCACTACCGAATCGCTGCGTAACATAGAGCTGGTGAAGAGCCTGGGGCTTACCCACCAGGAGATCCGCCGGCTGAACAGCACCACCATCAAGATATTGATGCTGGAGCTGAAGAAAGTACGCAGTATCCGCAGCATCAGCTTTGTACAGGGCACGTTTGTGAACCTGATGCGGCAAAGCATCCTGTTTTTGCTGTTGTTTTACATCTACCGGGATTATGTGTCCATCGGGCAACTGATGACGCTTCAGCTGTATTCCTTCTTCATTTTCGGCCCATTGCAGGAGCTGGGCAATATTATCCTTAACTACAGGGAAGCGCAGGTATCGCTGCTGAATTTCCAGGGTATCCTGAATACCCCTGTAGAAGAAACGCCGGCACACCCGGTGAAGATCAATCATATTGACGATCTCACCTTCCGCCAGGTAAGCTTCAAACATCTGACAGCCGCCACCAAGGCGCTGGATAAGGTGAATTTTTCCGCCCAGGTAGGAGAAACCATTGCCTTTGTAGGGCCGTCCGGTTCCGGTAAAACCACGCTGGTGAAGCTGTTGGTAGGGCTGTACAAACCCAATGACGGCCATATCCTTTACAATGGCGTAGACGCCAATGAAGCAGACATGGACGATCTGCGGCATCAGGTGGGCTTTGTAACGCAGGACACGCAGTTGTTTGCCGGCACTATCCGGGAGAACCTGTTGTTTGTGAATCCTGGCGCAACAGACGCAGAGATCATGGACGCCTTGAACAAGGCGGCGTGTTATTCGCTGCTGGCGAGGGCAGACAAAGGCCTGGAGACCGTTATCGGAGAAGGCGGCATTAAAATCTCCGGAGGAGAAAAACAACGTTTGTCTATTGCCCGGGCATTATTGCGCAAGCCACGTTTGCTGGTATTTGACGAAGCTACGTCCGCACTGGATTCCATCACAGAAGAAGAGATCACCAAAACGGTGCGCCAGGTGACCGCCAGCAAGCAGCATATCACCGTGATGATCGCCCACCGGTTGAGCACCATTATGCATGCAGACCGTATCTACGTACTGGAAAAAGGGCATATCGTAGAAACGGGCAGGCATGAAGAATTGCTGGAAGAAAAAGGCCTGTATTACGCTATGTGGCGCCAGCAGATAGGCGAGCGCAAGCTGGAGACCGTCTAGTGAATTAAAAAACTTATTTTTGCACCGAATCAGTGTAAAAAAGTATGGAACACAAACGCCCGAATTATTTCGTCAGCCTGTTAACGATGAAATGTCCCAAATGCCGGAGAGGAGATATGTTCAAAGACAAAAACCCTTTTCATCTGAAGTTCTCCAAAATTTTCAACATGTATGATAACTGTCCGGTATGTGGTCAGAAGTATGAGTTGGAAACGGGGTTCTGGTTTGGGACAGGTTATGTGAGTTATGCGCTTTCCGTGGCATTTAGTGTGTTTAACCTGATTTGGTACGCATTGTTTTTTGGTATCACCTGGAGGGATAACAGTATTTTCATCTGGCTGGGCATCAATGGTGTGTTGCTGGTGTTGATACAGCCCTGGCTGATGCGTATTTCCCGTGTTATCTACCTGTATTTTTTTGTGTATTATGACGACAGTACAGCCGGGTTAAAAGCGCCGGAGCGGCAACAACATCATCATTAAAAAAATTCATGAACGAATTCATTGAAAAAAAATATGGGGCTGTGAAAACAGCCCCTTTCTTTTTCAACCAAAATCTGAACCAATGGTGGTCAGAAAATCTTTACCAGCAAAAACCAATAATAAAATAACCAGAGGGAAAACTGCTTAGCCTCCAAGGCGGGACAACCAATCACACAGTCTTACAAAGCATGGCGAAGCTACAAAATCCGTCAACATAAAAATCATAATTTTATATAAATGGTAAATCTTCTGCGATGAACAGAAAAAAAACGTCGCTGAAAATGATCCGTAAACAGAATATTTGTAACTTCAGTAATAACGGCGATGATCTGATTTTCTGACGATCAAAACTGTTCAAGCAGCTGCCCCATTTCCTTTGGAAAATCCTATCAAGCCCGCTACCAGTCTTCATCTTATATACTTGTTGTTTATTCACCAATAAATCAGCAATTATATGTCTTTTAAAGCGACCCTGTTATTGGAAGGATCGACCATGAATGTGCTGGAATGTCATTTTACCTTTTCACAGGCAACGGACGAAACCGGCAAACCTTCCCATCGTCCCCGAGGGGGCATTATCCGTATTATTATCGAGTCAGACGGCAGCAGCCGGCTTTTCGACTGGATGATTTCCAATACCGGCGTTAAAAGCGGGACCGTTACTTTCTGGCGGCGCGATGTGATGTCGCGGATGAAAGAGTTACGGTTCACCGATGCTTATTGCGTCCGGTATGGCGAGCATTTCAATGCCAGTGGCCAAATCCCGATGCAGGTACGGTTAAAATTATCGGCCCGGGAGCTGGCTTTGAACCAGAGTGTTTATCACAACCCCTGGCCGCATTCCTGATTCGTATATACGTTACTGTTAACCCGAAAAAACTAATTGTCATGCCCTTAAACACATTGACCAGGATAACCATAGATGGAAAAACATTTCCGCATTTCCGGGAGTTGCTGATACAGCAGCGAATCGACGGACATCATACATTTGAAATACATATTGACCAGGGGTGGATGGCCAGCTTATGGCCGGATGCTTCCGGCAAGGGACAGGACCTGCTGGGGAAAGACGTATGGGTGGAGATATCCGCCGCCAAAGCGCCGCAGACAGGCACCCTGCATTTCAAGGGGCTTGTCACCGCCATTCATACCGGCAAAAAAGGCGATGCCACCGAGGGATTTTGTGTACTGAAAGGCACAGACCCGGGTATTGTACTGGACGGAGAACCTCAGTTACGGGTATATGAAAACCAAACCCTTTCCCATATTGCGCGGCATTGCCTGAAAGCAGCGTCAGCCCATATAGATTTGCAGATAGCGCCGGGCAACGCCGTCCACCATGCTTACCTCGTACAGTACAGGGAAAGTAATTATGCTTTTCTGCAGCGGCTGGCAGCCCGTTTTGGAGAATGGTTTTTCTACAATGGCCAGCAGATGGTATTTGGCGCCTACGCCCCTGCTAAAATTATCCTGTCACATCCGCGAGAGCTCGTGCATTTCGATATAAGGCTGCAACTGACTTCCGGCAACCGGCGTTTTACCGGCTATGATTATGAGACCGGATCAGCCATTAGCAGCGATCTATCTTCGATGCCCACCGCCGGCGCCGGACCGCTCACCGCGCGGGCAAGAGCCGCCAGCAGGCAGCTTTACCAGGAAGAAGGTTATGATAAAACAGCCTCTCAGCATCTGGCCGGTATTGCCTTACAGGCACAGCTACACGAAAAACGGCAGTTGGCCGCCTCCGTGGAACTTACCGGGAAAAGTGAGCATCCGGGCATCCGTATCGGTGATATCATTGAAGCCGCAGCGTCTCTTTCTTCACCTGACCTCGAAGGGACTTTTACCGTCACCCGTATTGACCATCATTGCCAGGGAAATGGCGCTTATTTTAATCAGTTCAGCTGTACGCCTACAGACTGTTGCATCCCATCCGGCCATAACGGTATTGCACCGTGTTGCGAAGCACAAAGCGCCATCGTCACCGACAATCATGATCCCGAAGGCATGGGGCGCATCCGGATACGGTACCGTTGGCAACAACAGGGAAGCTCACCCTGGATAAGGCTGATAGCCCCGCACGGCGGCGCCGGTAAAGGGTTTCATTTTATCCCCGAAAAAGGAGAAGAAGTATGGGTAGACTTTGAAGGTGGTAATCCTGAGTTACCTTTTGCCATGGGCACCGCATATAACGGCAAAGACAGTACGAAATTCAGCGATGCCGGAAATAATCTGAAGATCATCAAAACACGCAGCGGCCACACCATACAACTGGACGACAGCAGCGGTGCAGAACAACTACAGATTCATGACCGCAACGGTAACATGATACAGCTTGACACGCACCGGGGCAATATCACGATCGCCTCACCAGGTCAGCTGCACCTGAAAGCCAATCATATCAGCATTGAAGCGGCCGATCAGCTGGACATGCACGCAGGCGGCAATCTTACACAGGGAGCAGGAGAGAACATCAGTTTGTATGCCGGCAGTCACACCACGGTATTAGCCACACATATTATTCAACAGGCGCACGACAGTTTCACCCGCACTTCACGCAAACTGGAAGAACAGGCAGAAAGCATATTGATCAACAGTATCCGGGAAGACCTGACATTGATGTCTTCCGGCACCATTGCTATTAACAGTGTAGAAAAAATAAAACTGTCGTGATATGATACCATCCAGTAACCCCGCCAGGCACCTGGTATGCGAAGGCGCCCTTTGCAGTTGCGATAAGGCCGTAGCACCCACCGCTGTTAAAGTGGTGTCGCATGACCGGTATTATGTTCACAGCAGCAGTGGCACCGATCGTCCGGTAGTCACCACCAAGGAGAATGATCACCGCGCACTGCATTTCAGCAGCTGCCTTGCCGGTGGGCAGCCTGCTCCGTGCACACCGCAATTGTTATGGCAGATACCCGCCAGTCAACAACGCATTGCATTGGCTAACGGCGCCTATCCCCTGCCGGACAATGCTACCGCACAATGCCTCACCAAAGGAGGCCTGTTGAAGATACTCACTCATGGACAGTTTCCCACCGGCGACAACGATCCTCCCGGGCTGTATAGCAGCGATAACCAGGCCCTCGCCGACAAACAGTCGATGACCTTCCCTCGGCAAACACCGCGCATCCTGCGGCTCAAAGGCCCTGAGAAAGTGCGTCAACTCAGCAATGCCTCCTGGGAAGTGACCTTTGACCGTCTACCTTCTTCCGGGGATATTGACCTGTTACACTGGGTACTTGAAAACGATCAGGGCATACCGGAAGTCTCCTTACACGGCGAAAGTATTTTCCGTCATCGTTTCCTACACGACGGACATTACACCCTGCGCATTTTCAGCGGAGAGGATTCAGACATCATGCTGACACAGACAATACAGGTAACGCCCACCGGCATCGTCTGTTCGCAGCGTACAGCAAGGCCGGGACAAAGCATCCGCTTCACCGTGGCCGAGGCCACACCTACCGATACATTCCGGTGGGAATGGACAGATGACAAAGGTTTTCGAAGCGCCCCCGAAAATACCGGCCCGGAAATTCAACTGACGTTTGAGCAACCGGGGCATTACATTGTCCGGGCTATCACAGGCGATCAGACATGGCAACAGGCTGTCACCATCTGTAATAATCAGATCCAAAATATTCAAACCGACCGACAGCCCGTTAGTGGTGCAGTGGTAACATTTAATATCGCCACCACATTACCGGATTTAACAGAAAGGGAACAGCTTAAACTTCACTGGAAACTCGAAGGCCCTGAAAGCACACACTGCGCAGGAGAAACAACGTTCCGGCATCTGTTCATCCACTGTGGACATTACACGCTGTATGCGTATCTCTATAACATACAACAGGAAGCAACATTACGTTTCGAAGTAAAAAATGCCACCATTACCGCCGCGCAATGGACGACACTCAACGGGTACGTCATTCGCCAGGCAGGGCATGATCAGGAAGTCTGTCTCTACTTTGAACATACCGGCCTCGAAAAGAGAAAAGTATCACTGGAAATATATGTCCGGCAAGCGTTTCATAGCAAACTGGTATACTCCCGGTCCATACAGATTACCACAGCATCCAAAGTATCGTACCCGTTATCTGTCAGCAGCCTTCAGCCACAGCTCCCATCGGGATGGGACAATGGACAGCCTCAACTCTATTTTCAGATCAAACCAACAGACAACATCCCGATCGAGCAGCAAAGCCGCCCACAGCTGTTATTACATCGCCGGCAACGTATCGTGAAAGCGTATTTCACCGATCCCCAGGACCAACGGATATATTTCATCACCGACCATCATCAACAGATGGCCCTGAAAATATACGCCGTCAATCTCGCCGGGCAACAGTTGCAAGTAACGATCCTGCGGCGAAAAAGCTCACCACCATTACAAAAGCCACTCACCCCCTACCCGACGACGGAACTGCTGCCATTACTGGAACACGATATCACCATCAGCAAACAACAGGTAGTGATCGATAAAACAGGAACGGCACTGCTTCCTGTTCCACTGGGATCTTTATCTGCTATCAGCCTGATTTATGCATTGATTCAACTTCCCGGATATAATGCTGTTTATTCACAACAGCTATTTGTATACCCTGGGCAACAGCTCAGGCTATCTCCTGCGATAAAAGCACGTTCCACCACTGTCATAGAGCGGGTAGCTGTTTTACAAGACCCATCAGCGTGTCAGTCACTGGTATGGGGCAGTAAGGTAAGTTGCGCCTTCCGGAAGAAAGTCATCAGTATTGCGCGAAAGTTACAGGCAGATCCGAATCACCTGATGACTTGCATGGCGTTTGAAACAGGAGGGTCATTTCTGCCGTATTTATTGAATGGGTATAAGCCGGGGACTACACCGGCAGTAGAGAAATTAACAGAGGGGTTATTGGCTGAGCATGCGGTGGGGTTGGTGCAGTTTACGCAGACGGCGATTGACCAAATGAATCGTCGATGGAAGCTAAAGACTACAAAAAAGAAGTTGGCACATATGTCGGCAGAAGAACAGCTGGAGTATGTGTATCATTATCTGCGTGATTTTAAAGGGAAGCTTAGCTCACTGGAAGATTTCTATTTGACTATCCTAAAACCAGATGGAGTAGGAAAGAGTGAAAACTATACTGTATTTAGTACCGATTTAGACCAGAAATTAAAGAAACAATGGTATGTAAAAAACAAGGGGCTCGATGCAAATGACGATAGTCGAATTACTAAAAAAGAAGTCAGTGTTATTATCCAGAAAAAATACACAGAGGGATTAAACTACAAAAACGGCTGTAGTTCAGATTGCCCCTTTTGGTATTCCAGCAAAGCTATTCAAAGTTCTCATTGGCATCCTCCGACGGACAGGTTACAGCTCCGAGGGTGGTATGATTGCTGGGCTCCTTCCAGAAGCTTGTATGGATTTATCGAAGGGAGGAAAAGTGGTAAACATCAGGGATTAGATTTTTATGCCCCCTCTGGTTCACCCGTATATGCATGTGTTGATAGTGTCATAACAGATTCTTATTATTCAACTTCATATGGTTATGTCGTAATACTAAATGGAGATTATGAAGATAGCAACTACTATTTTTTCTACGCTCATCTACAAGAAAAATCACTCCGTGAGGTGGGAGACAGTATAACTGCCGGTACAATCATAGGTTATGCGGGTAAGACGGGAAATGCATCAGGCATGAGGCCAGAACAAGAGCATCTCCACTTCGAAGTACGAGAAAAGAATCCTGTTGGAAGAGGATTTGAAGGAAGAGTAGATCCATTATCGGCTATTAAGGAACTTAATACAGAAGAAATTACTAACCCTAATCAAAAGAACCAATATGCTAAATAAGTACATACCTGTAGCTTTTCTTTCTTTTCTAAAAATGTTTACTCAAGGATGTGATAGTTCTTCTAATGAAAAAGATCTACAATTTTGGCAAGGGCATTACGAGGTAGGCGCATCAAGAAATGAATATATGAATGGATTGCAAGTTGGTACACTTTACGAAATCAACACTACAAATGACAGCTGCATCTTCACTGGTGATGGCATACAATACGCCTTTGACGCCAAATGTGCGCTTAAAACCAATAAGGACACACTTCTGGGATACTTTTGCTACGATACTCGTGGTATGGCGCGATATTGGAATGCTGAACTACCTCTTTTCAAAATCTTCCGAAAAGATACCAACTACTACATCATTTCCAGTGCTATCCTCGAAGACACGACGAAGACCTATCTGTTAAAACATAGCCGGGAAAGTAAAAAAATTCAATAGCTTTATATTCAACTTAACCGTGAATTGTGAATAAAGCTATTATCCTTTTATCGTTTTCTGTAGTAGTATTATCCTTAGGAGCCTGTAACCAGTCGGAGCAACCTGGCAATCGCAGCAGTGGCGGTATTTTCACCTCCAAAACCGGCAAACCGGTGGCTTTTAAGCTGCAGTCCGGGCATCCTGACAGTAGTAGTGCATCCTTTGTGCTATCAGGGATAACGGTATCATTTGATCAAACAGCTGATGCGTCACAGACCATCAGTATCAAAAAGGACGAAAAGCGGTTGATCAACTATATCCGGTCGGCGGATACGGCGGAGAAGACACTGCCTACACCGTATATGACGATCAATGGAAAAGATACCGTTATTACATTTAATATCCGGCAGGATGCATTCCGCTTTAAAATAAAAGATAACAGGGCCACCTATACGAAAACGAAGGATACAACGGCGCAGCAATGAAGCAGCATAAAAAAGGCCGGCCCGCAGGGCCAGCCTTGTATGACTGAATAATCAGGACAAAACCTATTTAAAATCAATAGGAATAGCTAGTTTAACACTAAAATTACGCCCTACGTTAAAGACCCCGGAGCGTCCTGTTACCTCATTCACCGGCGCGTATTTCAAACGGCTCAGGTGATTCTGGTAAGCCACGTCACCGATGTTATTCACTGCAAAATGCAGAGAGAACAGGGTTTTGTTATGTTTATTCACAAACTCTGAACCCAAACCGGCATTCAGCAGCGTATAGCTTCCTGTCGTGGTTTCTGTCTGATAAGCAGAGAACACATCATTCTGGGCAAAATTCATATCCATCTGCACCCCTACGTAAGCATTACGCAGCGGGCCGCCCACTTTTTTAAACTTGCCTTTCAGCTCAGACAGCCATCTGGCGGCCGGAATATTGGGCAGGTTTTTAGTTGAATCAGTACCATTAACGGCGGTACCGCGTACATAAGAGACTGTATTTTCAAAATGCAGCCAGTCAATAGGATGTGGGTGTATATCCAACATCAGCTCACCGCCATAGAGATTAGCGTTTGCCTGTTGATATTTAAAGGCGGCGAATCCCTCTGCGTTATCATTAACCGGAATAGAGTCGGTACCGGCTGCATTAAACAGTTTGCGGGAGAAGATGAAGTTGTTGATGTGATTGTAGAACACGTTGGCAGTCAGTGAAACGTGCTGGGTGTTGAATTCTACTCCTCCGTCTATCTGGGTGCTTACTTCCGGCTTCAGGTCCTGGTTGCCATATTCGTATTTGATAGTGCCTTCGTGTACACCATTGGCAGCCAGTTCGGAGATATTGGGGGCGCGGAATCCGCGGGCAGCATTGAGTTTCAGCACTACGTGATCACTGACTTCATAGCTAAGCCCCACGCTACCGGACACATTAGAGAAATTGCGGTTGAACGCGTCAAATTTTGTTTCACCGGATGCTGCGGGCTTGCCATCAGCATCGAGGAAGAGTGATTTGGAACGCAGTGAACGGCTATCAAAACGTACACCACCGCTCAGGGTGAGTTTGTTGAAGGTTTTGCTTGTTACAGCAAAAGCGCCGATATCAAACAGGTTATAGGCGGGGATGAGGAATTCCTCTCCCAAGTTGTCATTTTTCTGTTGCATCCCGTTTACGCCTACTGTTGTCTGCCAACCGTTCATTTCCGGGAGATAATATTTGGCCGCGTAGTTGAATGTCTGCAATTTCAGCCAGAGTCCCGGCTCATCTGGATGTAGAACCTCCCCGAATTCACGGCGGTTATTCCACTGATAACCCAGTGTTAACCCGATACGACCACCATTATGCAGATACAGGCTGTTGTCCCAAACCAGTTTCTGATGGTTGATCTGTTGTTTGGGCACCGTCATACTGTAGGACTTGTTATCGCTATCCGTAACAGGTACTTCTTCTTTATTACCGTTATCATTAATTGGTTTAATAAAGCGGCCTTCACTGTTACGTTCGCCTTCTACCAGACCAAGGTGCTGATTAAAAGAGGTAAAGCTCAGGCGGGAGAAGCCCCACTGTTTGTTGATACCGATATTAGCGCCGTAGTTCGTGTTGTTGAAGCGGGAGTTGAACACATAGCCATCGTATTTATTCTTATAGTCATGTGCCTGTTTCTGGGTAATGTAGGCTCCCCAGCTGAAGCCGTTGTTATTGCCGGCGATATCAGCATGATAGGCCATGAGACCGTTGTTGGTCTGATAGTTGGCTTCTACGTTGCCTTTAATTTTTCCTTGCGGCAGCGGAGTGGGAGGCACGATATTTACCACGCCAGCCAACGCATCCGAGCCATACACCAGTGAAGCAGGGCCTTTCAGTATTTCTATTTTGCTGACATTGTAGTCATCCACTTCGATACCATGTTCATCTCCCCATTGCTGGCCTTCCTGGCGGACACCATCGCTGACTACCACCACCCGGTTGTAGCCGAGACCACGGATGAAAGGTTTGGAGATAGCCGGACCGGTAGAGAGTTGGCTCACACCCGGTACTTTGGCGATCGCATCGATGATATTGGTGGAAATGCTCTGGTCCAGGACATCCCGGCGGATGATGCTGATAGGCGTAGGTGTTTTTTTCACAGAAGTAGCCAGGTTGGCACCCGTGATCACCACTTCATTTTTTTCGATCAGTGTTTCGGTCAGTTCAAAATCTTTGGTGGTAGTACCATTTACATTGACAGTCTCCGTGTAGGCGGCATATCCGATGGAGTGTACTTCCACAATATATTTTCCCTTCGGCAGATTTTTGATGGTATAATTTCCCTGCGCGTCAGCAGCTGCGCCAACATGCAAGTCAGGCAGATAAACAGAAGCGCCGGGAATGATGGCATGGGTAACTTTATCAGTTACTTTTCCGGTGAGCACGTTAGAGAAAGTGCCGTCTTCAGGAGTTCCGGCCTGGGCGGTGGGATGCAACGACAGCAACGCCGCCATTAATCCGAGTATAAATACACGCAAATAATGCATACGTAAGTAATAAGAAATAAGAAAACAGTGGATAACAATAACTGACTATTACCTGGAGGTAATAACAGCTATACATGATGTGTGGTTGAAATCAGGCAAACACAGATGGTGGCGCCCTGGGAGAGAGATCACGATGGGTAATATAGCTGGTTTCCGGCAACGGCCGCAGTTGAAATACCCATATCACCGGACGTACCGGAGAAATAAAATCAGTAGTGTACTGGTCAAACGGCTCCACCCCTATCTGCAGAAAATCGCAGTGGCGGTGTTGCTCCGATATCGCGGTGCCGCCCACCGGCGTGTGCGCATCCTGCGTATCGTGGTGACCGGCGAACAGGTGTATAAACTCCCGTGGGACCGTATTCAGGGTGAATACGCCCAGCAGGATGACCGCTAATATTTTTTGAAAATGTTTATACACCGGGACAAAGGTAATAAACTTTACTCATTTGCAACAACGATGCATTTATATTGCACTATTTCACTTTCAGCATAGGTCTCACCTGTTGTACGGAACCATTCTGGAACCGGGCATAATAAACCCCGTTGGGCAGGTATTCCGCATCGAAAGTGAAAGTGTAGGTACCAGGAGTATGCGTTTTATTGACAGGCACGCTCACCAGCCGTCCCATGGTATCAAATATTTGTATCATGGTATTGCCATTGCCCGTGATGTAGGTGATGGTAGTAGCGCTGGTAAAAGGATTGGGGCTGTTAGTGATCAGTTTTTTGTCATCTGTATTCAGATCAGGCAGATTGGTAATTACACCACAGGCCACACCGCTGATCAGCGGCAGCCGTTGGTAATCTTTCTGCAGGATTTTGTTCAGATCGGTCTGGTCCACGCAGAACCACTGTTCCAGGATAGATGCGTAAACAGAGCGGAAATCGTACTGCATGGGCACGTTATCTGCCACGCTGGTATTGTCAGGTATAGCCGGGGAATTACCCAATACGCCCTGGTTCACATAGTCACCGAAGACGATCATAGGTGCAGCGGCGCCATGGTCTGTACCCATACTGAAGTTGGATTTGATACGGCGGCCAAATTCGGAAAACGTCATCCCTACTACCCTGCGGGAAGCTTTCAGTCCTTTCAGGTCGTCCATAAAGGCTTTGATAGCGTCGGACACACCACCCAGCAATTTGGCGTGACCACCTGTTGTGGTATCACCGGATTCTGTCTGGCTGGCATGGGTATCGAAGCCGCCTGTGCTCACCATGTACATGCGGGTTTTAAGCCCTCCGGCCACTAGACGGGCCACAATCTTCAGCTGATCGGCCAGATTATTATTAGCAGGGTATGGTCCCTGAGAAGTCACTTTAGCCGCTGCCGCTTTGATCGCCTTTTCATAGCTGTTGGTCTGTTTGGCGATCATCCGGATATACTCCAGCTCTTTACCGGCTTTGGTATTGGGAACAGGATCCATTACCCCATCTATCAGGTTGTAGAAATCTGTTGCGCTGGTGATGGCCATTCCCCTGCTGGCATCTGCCCCCTGAAAAGCCGGAGACACAATGGAGCCGATCTGGATCGCCAGCGGGTCCGGATTATCAGCGTTAGGGTAGGTGTCCTGCGGTCCGGGGTATTTCGTATCGAGATAACGGCCGCCCCAGCCGGACGTCAGTATCTCATTGGAGTCTGATCCGGTGAGCCAGATATCCGTAGCGCGGAAATGCGAAAAATTGGGAGAAGGATAACCAACACTTTGGATGATGCTTGCCTTGCCCTCGTTGTATAACTGCTGCACACCTTTCATGGCAGGGTGCAGACCAGATTTAAGATAGTTGTCGAGCCGCAGTACCTTTCCTTCCGGAATAGCAATATTTGTCCTGGCAGACTGGTATTTACCATAGATATCCAGTGGGATGACCATGTTAAGCCCATCATTTCCTCCGGTCAGCTGAATCATCACCAGTACGTGGTCATTGTCAGCAGCAGCGCCGCTTAATGCAGCCAACATAGGCGAGCTTCCAAAAGCCTTGATAGAAAAGCCGTTGATAATGGTTGGTAATATTGCGGCCGGGGCTGTATATTTCAGGAAATCTCTTCTTTTCATAGAAAGGTTTTTCAGGACAATTGATATTCTGAAAGGTTCATGATGTATTTGTACAGGGCTTGCAGGTGATTGGTCACCTCTTTCGTATTCGCAGCGTCGCCGGGATTGGATTTGTAGGTGTTCCAGGCGCTGGTCCAGTAGCCGTTGGTACTTTGTCCGGCCAGCAGGATGGTATCTTTCAGGAAAGTCTTCACATTATCGGACACGCCTACACGATAGAGGATATCCAGCGAATCGTTGACAAGTGCTACCGGATCGCCGGGGTTGGACAGCTTGTCTGCAAATGCCAGCGGATCGATTTTCGCATTCTTATATCCGGTGGTGATCAAACCATCGCTCAACTGGTTTCTCCGGGGCAAGGTGGCCGTGTTGATCCATAGCTCATGGAAGGCCGGCTCCTGGTAATAGGCTTCCCAACCGGCTACCAGCGGCGGATCACCCAGATTTTGCAGCATAACGGCCATGGCGCTGTGCAGATCACCCCAGCGTTGGTACTGGTTGGTGTAATCTGTCGGGAATGTCACGCCAAATTCGCGGCACATCCCGATACAGAAATCCACAGGGCTTTTAATCAGACAGGCCATATTAAGCGGATCAAAGAAATGCTCGCTGGTAAACAGCGCGTTGAGCGTAGCTTTGATATCATAGCCGCTGCTGCGGAAGATATCTGCCAACGGCAGAATCACATTCGCTTCCGTAGCCTGGTCTATATCGTAGTATACAAAAAAGCGGTAGAGTTTACGGCAGATAAACTTAGCTACTTCCGGTTGTGCAAAAATAATATCCAGGAGAGCGTCCACCTCTGCGGCGCCATCAGGACCCGTTTGACCGGATATGACTTTGTTGCTATAAAAGCCGGAAAACTGTTTATTGGTGATATCGTGCTGCGTAGTGTTAAACGTACTGACGATCGCGGTACGATCTACCCGGAAGCCTGTCAGTACCCGGGCGGTGGCTCTTACATCGTCCTCGGTATAGTGGGAATCAGGCCCTTTTCCAACGGTAAAGAGCTCATGTAGTTCGCGGGCGTAGTTTTCGTCAGCGGCGCCTTTCGAATTCAGGTAACCGTTGAGATACACGAGCATGCAGGGGTCCAGCGTGACGGCTTTGGTCAGCGCTTTAAAATTGCCCAGTGCATACTGCCGTAGCGTGAGGTTATACTGGTAGATAAAACGGCTGTCATTCACCATATTGGTTTCTGTCACAAAATGGTTGTGCCAGAAGAGTACCATTTTCTCGTGTATGCTCGCCTGTTGGTTGAGCATCTGTCCTACCCACCATGCTTTATAGGAAGCAATTCTCTTGCGTTCCAGCATTTCATCGCCCTGGGCGGCTCTTACCCAGCTGGCGCCGGGAGCCACACCAGTACTATCGGTGCCATAATTATTCACCGGGGGTGTAGGATCTGCTTGTGCCGTAAGCAATATGTCCACCACCTGCTGCATACCAAGGCCTTTCAGGGCTTTGATATTTTCCGGCATAGCGCCGAAAGTAGTCCGTTTAAGCAGGTGAATGAGTTGCTGGGTACCCCAGGCACCAGTGTAAGGGGTAAGTCCTGTTGCCGTACGGGCAACAGCTTTGCTGTTCCGCGTATTGCGGGCAGGCGATAAGGTCAGGAATTGTCTGCGATCCATAAAGCGATATGGTTGAGATAGCGGGATGGCCTTTAATTCCGCCAAATTAATAAAAATTTTAATTCAACAGGATTAAATTATCATAAAACTGGTGGGGCATAAAACAAAAGCCGCAGGAAAATCTTCCTGCGGCTTTGAGCTATAATGTATTACGAAAAAAATCAGGTAATATTTTCAATGATACCAGCAATGCCCTGGCCACCACCTACGCAGGCTGTTACGATGCCATACTTTTTATTCAGCCTTTTCATATCGTTGAGAATTTGTACTGTGAGCTTGGCGCCGGTACAACCCAGCGGATGCCCGAGGGCAATAGCACCTCCGTTGATGTTCACGATATCAGGGTTGATGCCCAGCTCGCGGATCACAGCGATAGACTGGGAAGCAAAAGCTTCGTTCAGTTCCACCAGGTCGATGTCCTGGAGTGTTTTGCCTGCTCTTTGCAGCACCTTAGGTATAGCCGCTACTGGTCCAACTCCCATGATGCGCGGATGCACGCCTGCGGAAACACAGGCCACCAAACGGCCGATAGGTTTCAGTCCCAGCTCGTTGACCATTCTTTCGCTCATCACAATAACGAAGGCAGCGCCGTCGGAAGTCTGTGAGGAGTTGCCCGCAGTTACGGAACCTCCCGCAGCGAAAACAGGTTTCAGTTTGCCCAGTGCTTCGAGGGAGGTATCTCCGCGTGGTCCTTCGTCGGTGTCTACGGTAAATGTGCGTTTTTGTTTTTTACCTTTTTCATCCACGTATACTTCGTCTACATTGATAGGAAGTATACCGGATTTGAAGTACCCTTCTTTGATAGCGTTCAATGCTTTCTGATGGGATTTAAAAGAGAACTCATCCTGGTCCTGGCGGCTCACTTTAAATTCATTGGCCACTGCTTCAGCGGTGAGTCCCATGCCGATATAGTAGTCAGGGGTGGTGCTGGCCACGGTGTAGTTGGGCACGGTTTTCCAACCTGCCACCGGCACCAGGCTCATACTTTCTGTACCACCAGCGATGATACAGTCGGCCATCCCTGTCTGTATTTTAGCGGTTGCAATAGCGATTGTTTCCAATCCGGAAGCGCAGTAGCGGTTCACCGTCATTCCTGGCACATCAATTCCCAGGGCACGGACGGAGATCATGCGGCCAATTTGCAGTCCCTGTTCCGCTTCCGGAACAGCGTTACCAACAATCAGGTCATCTACCCTTTTTGGGTCCAGCTGTGGCACAGATTGCAGCAATCCCGTAATCACATCTACAGCCAGATCATCGGGTCTGTAAAAACGAAATCCTCCCCTTTTGGACTTACCTACCGCAGTGCGGTAGCCGGCTACTATATACGCTTCTTGCATGAAAAAATAATTTTATTATGCTAACGGTTAGATTATCAACATGATGGATATTTATCCACATTTTTACCTTGTAACCAAATTTAATTAAATTAAGGACACAAATATGCGATAGAACCGTTAAATTTGTCGATACCCGTTTTGGGTGAGCTATTATTGACTCCGTAGCTCAGTTGGTAGAGCAGCTGACTCTTAATCAGCGGGTCTAGGGTTCGAGTCCCTACGGGGTCACCTTAAAGGACATTTCGGTATTATTGCAGGAATGTCCTTTTTTAGTTTTCTTTAGAATAAATAATATCATAATTGCAGACCTTTCAAACTTAAATGGCCCCGCCTTCAAATTTCTAATTACGAATGGGCTCCTTAAGTTATAACGTATATGATTATACGCGTAATACTAAATGAGCAGATATTCCTACTCGACGATATACATACATCCAGCAAAACGTCAAAATGCTATTCTCTTAAATCTATATTAAACGCCGGTCTATCTATTGCTATTACCCTTTTTTCCATCCATCTCTTTAATAGCATAAGATGATAAATGGAATTATTTCGCAAATATTCCTGGAAATCAACAGATTTTAATACTGAAGATATTTCCGAAATGTCTACTGTACGTGTACGATCACTTGGCTGCATATTATTCTTTAAAATAGTGTAAGTAACCCAAATTCGATAATCAGTATCGATATCTATAACGGTTGCCTGCACTATACGCTTGCTATTTAGTATTACTAGATCGCCAGACTGAATAATAAAATCCTGTAGAAAACTGGCACGCTTACCTTGTAAAATAATCGCCTTCTCTTTCGGGAGGTAATCGTCATAAAGATTATTGATGAGGCCGGGGAAATTGAGACCGTATCCATGTTGGCTATTATTCATCTTTAGTGCTTGAAGTAATGCTGGCACGGAAATTTGTATCTCACTAATAATTTCTACGCCCTTCACTTTAATCGGGGTTTGGTGAAAAATTACGAACCAACGGATGTTGCTAACAGAAAAACCATAATTTTCAGAAATTTCCAGATCACTTACCAGACATTTTTCCCCCAAGAGTTTCTTCTTTGATTTCAATGCCAATTGATGAAGGGATTTCCATTGTCCAATTCCCTCGTTCATTTCACGTATATTAGGGCGGAAATATTGCATAGAGAGCAACTGGTGCATATATTTTTCTGCATAATTCGCATTGGGCCATAAATTGATACTTTCAACTCTAATAGGAGTATTAGGTAGCAAATTTCCTTCTAACTGTAGGATGGCATATGCGGTAATACTTTCATAGATATTCCTGAATGCGACCACTCTGGTAATTTCCTCCCAATAATTCGAGTGTGTATTGGTAGAAATTGAATACACGTAATGAGAATTTCCCTCGAACATAGTTTCTTGATCCAAAAGCGGTAATTCTAAGAATTTTTCGTTCGCTTCTAGTTGATAGGTTAAGTAGAGATAACTATTTCCATAGCTTTCACCAACCGAATAGCTTATTTCTACTTCTTTTATATATTGTCTTTTGGCAATAGTTTGTTGTATTCTCGCAAATAGAAATTCTGCCATTTTTACTGAATCCATACAAATAATTATTGATAATGAATTACTTATGATTTCATCCTGATGATTTATAATATTTAAATTTCGAATTAAAGGAAATTTGATTTAATTATATTGTTATACAATATCTTATGTTAGCAAGGGGGAATGAGAGTGTTTGACTTCCTACTATTATAATAGCGCAGGTGGTTCTTATAGCTGTATAAATCATTAAATATCAATACAAAATAGAACAAATGAGGGTATCAGGGTTCGAATCCTTCTTTCTAAAAAGAAGATATATTTTTTTGAAAATCGGCAAGTATCTCATATACCCAGCTGGAAAGGAGATTGACAAAGAATCCCATAATTAATCCAAATATATCCATGTTTTAAAGCTACCAACTAATCAGAAACCATCTAACTCATTATTACATAAATTTGCTAGCTTTTAATGAAATTCCCTTTTAATTAACTGAAACTAAAAGGTTTACATTAAAAAAAATTGCACAGACATTAAGTTAACTTTTCCCTTTTCTAAATTATCCATAATACACGTATAATCAATGTAGGAGATAACTGTTGAGAGGATAAGACCCAAACATTATATTGCCGTATTTACATATACGATATATAATTCTAGTATAAAATATAATGTAATAAATCAATACGGAAGAGAGAGAGAAATCACGACCTACTGCTTCTTTGCTATGAAAAAAGTAGCATTTTTTAGCATGGAAGCCAGTTTTTCATAAACGTAACTAGACAAAATATTAATGAGAAAACCTAATATTAATCCTAAAACATCCATCCTTTCATAAAGATAATGTTAACACTAAAAAAAATAAGGACACTGCTAAAAAAACTTGAAAATAAAATTATATCACTGGCAGCACTGTCATATGTAGTTAAACTCAACAAAAGAAAAACACTTGAAGTAGCAGTATTTCTGGAACAACAAGGCTATTTACAACAATGGAACGGGCATGAGGACCACTGGACTATTGCCATGCGGGGTCAAGTACTCATACACAAAAAATTCTACAAGTTGTTCAAGCCATCTACAATGCAGTCTCATGTTGATGAGTTGATAAAACGCGCTGCAATAGTTAATGCTGCTGTCAAATATCCTGATTATGTTGTTTGTCTTAAAATAACTTCTGAATATCCAATTAAAACTTCAGGAAATGGAGTTACCATAGCATTTGCATTAGACAGAAAAAATATCTCTGTGGATGAATATAAGCGAGCTGAAAACGCCTTAAGGAGGAGTAGTAATATTAGATCCGGGAACATTATAGAATATTTATCCTACCCTCATAAGGCTATACAGAAACTTCTTAAATCAGGAAGCCGCATACTCAGAGTAAAAGAATTTTCAATGAAAGACATCCAACATCTTGCAGGCACTGTTATCTTTGAAGAAAACAAGACGCCGGAAGGAAAAGATGACATTCTCCTATAAACTGTGTGAATGAGACACTATTTCATAAACTGTGTAAATTATAAAAATAGGTTTTTGACCTCAATTTTTAATTTTAACGAATGATCATATACAGAAAAGGCCTGCAAGCAGGCGGTTTAATAACCCAACATGCTTGCGAGCCTCTTTAGATCTTCCATAAAAAGTTCGAAAAACGTACCGAAGGGGTCACCGCCACAAAAAAGGCTTTCAACGATTAAACGTTGAAAGCCTTTTTTCATTTGCATACAAATGGGTTCAATGTGTTTAATGGTGCATGTTTGCGCGATACGTAACTGGTAAGCCCCGGTAAGAAGACCGTCGTCCTGCTAAAAGATCGTTACCTTAAAAATTTTCAGGGAACGCATAAAAGGCAACACCGTCATAATTCCAATAGGAATTAGCGCCGTTTGGAGCAGTGGAATAATAATGTTCCACACCGGAAGGACTGAAGTATTGATAAACCGGGATAGTTCCTGGTACCTGTGTTTTATAGGCATAGAAGGCAACCCCCTCAATATTCCAGTACCAGGTGTCTGTGGATGCGGAGGATGAATAATAATGATCTTTATTACCAGCATTGTAATGTTGATAAATCGGAACGGCGCCGTTGATAGGACTTTGGTATGCCCTGAAAGCAACGTCATCCAACTTCCAATAGCTGATAGTGACATCAACTGCGGTACTCAAATAATGATCACCTCCTCCGTTAGCATAATAAGAATAAACAACCCGCTTGTCGCCGGTATAAGGGAAGAGGGCGTTTAGTGCCAGCTTATCATACGGTATAAACGGGCGATTTGATCCATCAGAACAGGCAAGCATCCAGGATCCGGCAGAAGGCTCCTGTGGTGTACCGGGTATATTGTTCGCACCAACTCCTCCATCTCCTTCATCGCCACCAATCCCACAGCTAAATGTTCTGTTCATATAATCAGTATGACGGAATCCTATTGCATGTCCTATCTCATGTGCGATAGTGGTAGTAGCATCAGCCCGGTGGGAGTTACTGTTGAAATGGTAGGTATTAAGTTTTATAGGGCTTGCCGGATTGCCTCCTGAAGGAAACCCTGCACTGATACCAAGTACACCGCTGGTCTGATAGAAAGACTCTACACGAATGTCCGCGGAACCGGCAGTATTAACCCGATCAAACGACAAACCTAAATGAAGGTTATTATACCTTGCCAGTGCTTCATCAAATGCCTGCTGCATATAATTGTCAAAGTTCGGGTCCATGAATACATGAATAACCCTGTTCGAACCAGTTACTATATTATTAGTCCTGTAATGCTCTACCCGGGGCTTTTTGGGGTCGTTTTCCGCAGCCATTTTTTTAATCTGGTCGGCGGTTAAAAAAATATCATATTCTACCAGGTAGCCATTTTGAAATATTGACACTCCTTCACTGGTATCAAAACCTGCTGCTTGTAGTTGGGTAATGATGTCTGTGGGTACTTGCTGATGATTATTTTTATCTTGTTTTTTACAGGATAGCAGTGCTATTGAAAAAATGAGGACCCGGAAATAAAATGATTTATTCATGATTTTAGGTTAAAGACTATTTAGTTAAGAAATCAGAGAAAGAAATAGCGCCGGCAACAATTTTTGGTTGAACTACATGAGCATTGCAATACCAAATAAATGTACACATGCAAACCGCTATATTTTAACAGGCAACTGTAATTTTAAAACCTGATAAATTGGGGGAATAAAGATGCGGTATAAATCCCTTTGAGGAAGACGCCGAGTGTTAGTTTTACTAAGGTTATAATTTTCTTCACCAGGCAAGGATTTCAGAAGAAACCGAAAAACAAATTCTCGCATACCCTACACCTCCTGCTACAATATAGCATCAATAAATATTATCGTCATTCCTGCAAAACTATCTAGCTTTTATTTTTCAATTTTATGAATACCGGATTATTATCTTTGTATAGATGGTATTAAAAATCCTCCATCCTGAAAACTCAAAATAACCAGAACCAATGTCAACCCGGACCTTTGTTAAAAAACCCATTTAGTCGTTAACATACTATTCTTATGTACCATTAACAATGATGCTTGCATAAGGCATTAATACCTCCTTGCGTTTATCCATTTTTTATTACTCACTTAACCTTTAATGTATGAAAATCTCTAACGCCCTTGTGACCATTATCCTTGCAGCTGTATTTATAACAAGCAGCTGTCGTAAAGATCTGGCAACAGATCCAAATCCGCAGCAGAATGCCCAGATCCTCAACAGCGAAATTAAAGACGGCAAAAAAACCATTACCCTCGGCTTCGGCGACAACCTTGCAAAAGGTGCCGGTACCCAGGATGACGCGGCTGTTTACAACCACCCGGACTGGGTTAATCGTAACTTTAGTTCTGAGAGCGATTTCCTTGCCCTTTCGTGGACCTTCCAGGGCGTACCTGGCACCGGCCGCCAGTTCTTCAGATTCAATGGCCTTAGCACCATTCCGGCAGGCACTACGATCGTCTCCGCCACACTTACCTTAACCGGTGTGACCACCAGCGTGGCTGCTCCACAGGGTAACTCCTACTATCCCGGTTCCCCGTACAACTCCTCCGGCACTAACCCTGCCTGGATCAAACGTGTAACAGGCTCCTGGACTGCCAGCACCATCACCTGGAACAACCAACCGTCTACCACTACCACCAATCAGGTAGCTGTTCCAGCTTCTACTTCCCAGTGGAATTACAGTGTAACCCTTAACGTTACTTCACTGGTACAGGATCTCATCAACAGCGGACAGAATAACGGTTTTATCATGCAACTGCAGACAGAAGCTTATTACCGCAGCCTCATCTTCACAGGCCCTCGTAATGCAAATATCGCCGGCCGTCCGAAACTGGTGATCACCTACGAGATATAGAAACTATTACCAACCGGCACTTTACTGGGTCCGGGAATGCTGAAACAGTAAAAAAGCGCATGTATATTGCGTAAGTCTGTATCTCATGCTCGTGTATTCATCATAGTTATATAAACGCAAAAAGGCAACTGCCTCAAAAGTACTTTTGAGGCAGTTGCTTTTTTGCCACCCTGCTTCTTCTACAAATTTCCCACCATACGCCTAAGAATAGGCATAACAGCTATGCATCCGTCTTTTAAAGAGGCGAAACTTTAATCCATAGCAACAAGATATTAACAGACTTACACTGGCGAAAATTTTGGCAGGCGGGTTTTTCCGGGACTCAGGCGCAAATTATTGACACCTGCTATATTCATGAGAGAGGAGGACAAAATGGTCCTGCGTATGGTACGATAACAAGTACTTTTGTTGAGGTCAAACTATGAACTACAATAAGGGCTGAACCGAAGCCCAGCCCTTATCATTATACAAACTTCAATTATTTTTTATTTAAAATCGACAACAAATACATGGGTCTTGGCCAGCGGATAAGTACCAATACTAAGAACCTTAACACTGAGCGGGTATCCCAACAACCCAAACGGCACATATCTTTGCCAAAAATTATTTGTAGAGCCGTTCTCTGTTATTGTATTTACGACACCCCCCAACTGGCTGTTCAAATATGGAGGAAGATAACTTATCGTTGTGGGGCTGTTTTTCAGTTCGGTAGATGCAATAATCACAATTTCATGATCGTTATCAAATCCGTGGCTCCAGTTAGGGCCTGTCTGCCATTGTTCGCCCCAGCCTCCACTGCTAAAAAACACTTGGTCCCCTTCATTATTAAGTGTTACATAATGATTGCCGTGAATGCCGCCGCCCATCGAATTCACCGGACGCATTATACCAATCCAGTTTCTGTGTTCTGCCCGAAAATAAACGGTGCAAAAACCTCTGTTTTGTCCATTCAATAAAAAGTTATAAACCCTTACCTGTGCATATGCTTTTGCTTCCGGACCGGGATCCTGAGGGCCTGCGCTTATAATGCCCCCTTCTCCCATTTTAAGCTGATTTACTACAGCATGACCGCCATAAGCAATCAAAGCAGACGCGTCTCTTGCAAGAAGGTTCTTCTTTTCCCTTGTCCATATAACGCTACCGCCATTGGCTTTTCTGGCGTTAGCGTCAACGTTGGGTTGAATGGAGGAAGTGGTAATCTGGTCACGGCTATACTGCAAAAGCTGATCATTTATCTGCACCAGGCCATCTGCGTTTACCACCCCTGCCTCAAGAATACCTCTGCAGTTAATGTCATAGGATGTACCATCATTGCTCCACGCTGCTACTTTGGTATACTTGTTCTTTACAGCAAAGAAGCCATCTTTATTCTGTTCGCCTTCCATTTTGTCCAATTCCTGATTGAACTGATGATAGAGCGATCTAATGGAAGTAAACCCCATTTTCTTCTCCCAGGCTTCCCTTTGTTCAGGAGACATAGCATTAACTGCCAGCATTGTCTGAACAAAGGCCTGATCATTGGAAAAATGCAGTACACCGTCTACTACTTTGACCGGACTGTCTTTAGCTACAGGATCATTTTCTTTGATACTTGCATCCTTTTTACAGGATAGGAAAACAAACATCAATAGCACACTCGTGCGCATCATTAAATTGATTTTCATAATAAGCGGGTTAAAAGGGTGAAATATATCATACAGGTTATTTCAACGAATACGTATGCATTCAGCAAGTCACATAGCAATACTCGTTTGGAATGAAGCATAGTTTTTCGGTAAACTTAATTTCATGGTTAAATTGATTATATCCTTACATAAAGAGGTAACTAAAAGCGATAGTCTATCAAGTGTTAAAATGATCAACAAACATTTAGTTTGTCAAAACTACTGAATGCCAATATTCCTTGATAGTACAAAAACGACATTCATCATACATATAACAGACAGATCGCTAAGGGATATTTTTCACGATTTTTTTAGCAACAAAAACCGTCAAAACAGCATCATTGCATAATTTTCCCTAAATTAGAAATAATGTCCAACTACTTTTTAGTTCCCTCAAATTGTTTAACCTGTGCAAAACCCGATTGCCAATAACTTTCACACATACATATCACCAATATTCCAATTTTATATGCTGAACAACCGCTCCATGGCACTGCTCCCAAGCTAAAGACAGGAGAGGGCAATTAATGTAATCCACTTTTTATGAAAAAGAACACATTTCCAAAAAAACTGCAGCTGGCAAAAGTGAAAATCGCTGAGCTTAATGCCATCCAACCCAAACAGAAAAATTTCATCTGCGAAACATCGTATGCCGAAACCACCTGCCGCGGTTGCTATGAAACTATTATCTGCCTGTAAAAGATAAATACAGGCCAAACTGAACCTGACTTATTTTCTGTCTCACATGCTGAACATCCGCTCCATGGCATTGCTCCGCAGCTAAAGACAGGAGAGGGATATTTATTTAATGTAACCCACTATTATGAAAAAGAAAATCGCTCCTAAAAAGCTGCAACTGGCGAAAGTAAAAATCGCTGAACTCACTATCAATCAGGCCAAACAAAAAGAGTTCATCTGTCAGACCTCTTTCGCCGAAACCACCTGCCGTGGCTGCGTTGAAACCATTCTTTGCGTGTAACAGGCACCCTTGTCTGTATGCATACATGTAAGGCTGGCTCAAATGAGCCAGCCTGTTTTTTAACAACAAAAAACGTCAAGGTTCCCACTTTGAAAAAATTTCTTTTAAATTAGAAAGAATTAATTTCCTCAAAATGCACTAACCTTATGCTCGCAACCACCCACTTGCACACATTTTCCTTCTATATATATCATTTTCATTCCGACCTCTTATGCTGAACATCCGCTCCAGGGCATTGCTTCCCGGCTAAAGACAGGAGAGGACTATTTGTTTAATGTAATCCACATTTATGAAAAAGAACACATTTCCCAAAAAGCTGCAACTGGCGAAAGTAAAAATCGCTGAGCTGAATGTTAGTCCGAAACAGGGTTTTATTTGTCTGACATCTTTTGACCAGACTACCTGCCCTGGCTGCCGCCGGACAGTAGATAACTGTACGCTCTAATGAAAAAAGATCAACAATATCGAAGGCCGTGAACTTCGGTATTGTTGATCACCTTCAAAGACCTGGCGGACTTACCGCTTGTTCAACAGCTCCGTTGGCGTATAGCCAAACTGCTTTTTAAACGCGAAAGAAAAATGGGACAGGTTTTCGAAACCAACTTCATAACATACATCAACCGGCTTCGCATGCTTTTCCACAAAATGATAGTGAGCCAGCTCCAATCGTTTTTGTGTCAGCCATCGTTGGGGTGTTAACTGGAATGCCTTTTGAAAATCCCGCTTAAACGTTGTCAGGCTACGTCCGGTGAGATAACCAAATTTTTCCAGCGGCAGATTGAACATAAAATTCTTTTCCATAAAACTGGCCAGCTCTATTTTCCCCGGCTCTTCGAAATTCGCCAGGATATTGTCAATCCCTTTATCAATTGCCCTGAGAATACTAATAGCCTCTGTTATCTTTAATGATGCTATATCGGGAGGAAGTTCCTTCATATCAAAATAAGGAATCAAAGAAGAAAGACAGCTTTCCAATAAAGGGTGATTGTTGTAGCAGAGAATTTTCTGTACCGCGGCAATATGAGGTTTCACTTCCTGCTTTGCATAGTAATCTCTTAACCTTGCTGTCGAGAGATGCATCACGACCGTCTTGTGCGGTAGTCCGTTTTTAGGATAATTGATAATTGTTGCCAGTTGATTACGGGGAATCAGGAAGATATCTCCCTGTTTAAAAAAGTACGTAGCATCTGCCTGTACGATCTTTGTTTCTCCGGATATGAACCACACCAGCATATGTTGATCAAACATGATGTCTGACTTAAAAAAGCTGTCATCATAACAAGAGAGCTTTATATCTTCCGTGATATATTGGGCCGTATATTTCATGATCTGAAAAGAAAATCGCCGGTGTAAAAATAAACAGTATCGCACACTTTCGCCAACTCAAAATAACGATTTGATTTTGTTGCTGTTAGATAGCCTGTCCGCCGTCAACCAGAAAATTTGAGCCGGTGATAAAAGCCGCTTTGTCGCTCAACAAATAAGTGACCAGGTCCGCCACTTCAGATGGCTGACCGAACCGCCCCAGTGGGACACTGTTAACCATCTGGTCTTCCATGTCATTATTCAATCCGATTTTATGCATGATCTCAGTGGCAACAGGACCCGGGCTTACCGCATTCACCCGTATCTTCCGGGATGCCAGTTCAAGTGCCGCTATTTTCACCACCGCATTGATGGCGGCTTTACTGGCTGCATATACCGATGCACCCGGAGGGGACATGATAGCAGAAGTTGAGGACAATAACACCACAGACGCCCCATCATGAAGCACAGGAACAAACCTGCTGAGTGTAAAATAAGCACCCTTAAAGTTTATATTCATTATTTCATCAAACAGCTCCTCTGTCACTGATTCAATGGACGCGAGTTTGGTAACACCTGCATTGATGAGCAACAGATCAATTTTTCCGAATTGTGCGGCCACTTCCGTGACCAGCTTTTCAATAGCCGGCAGGCTGGACTGATCCGCTACCAAACCAGTTACGTTTAATGCAGATGCAGCCTGCGCCACAGCATCTTTTCTTCTACCGGTAATAATAACCCTGGCGCCACTTTCCTGTAGTTGTTTTGCAGTGGCATATCCTATGCCGCTGTTACCTCCCGTAATGAGTACTGTTTTATCTTTAAACATGATCTTTAGTTTGTTAGATGTTAAATGTGATACCTGTCATCTCTTCACTCAGCGTCCATAAGCGCTTTGCATTTGTTTCATCCTGCGAATACGATTTTACATTTGCTGATGCAGCAATGTCGCCATCTTCGCAATACACGCCGCCAATATTGTCCAACAATGGGCTGGTAGCGCACCAGACAGTGGTAGCAGCGCCCTGAGGTATCGTTTTTAAAGAAGCAGCCACTTCTGGCAGCAGATTCCCTTCAGCATCACAAAATCCCATCTTTTGAAACAGTTCCGGCGGCGCTTCCCTGCCTAACTCCGTTCCTCCTATAGAACCCGGATTTACAGCATACACCCTGACTTTGGAGGATTTAGCGCGGTTGTCCATTTCAAGGGAAAACAGGTTAACAGCCGTCTTGGACTGCCCATAGCCCAGCAATGTTTCGTATTCCCTGTTCAGGAAATTAGGGTCATCAAAATCGAAAGCGCCAAACTGATGACCACCGGAAGATAGGTTTACCACCCTTGCCCCATCCGCTTTTTGCAATACCGGCCATAACCTTGCGGTAAGTTGAAAAAGTGCCAGGTAATTGGTAACCAGTTGGGATTCAAAGCCGCGCTGGTCCCTGCGCAGCGGCACCCACATAATACCCGCATTATTGATCAGCAGGTGCAAAGGCCTTCCGGAAGCGAGGAATGTGGCAGCAAAGGCATCCACAGCATCAGGGTTTATCAGGTCCATGGAAGCCACTTCCACATTGGCAATGCCCTGTAAATTCTTTCTTGCCTTTTCGATATCGCGGGCGGGCACAATGACCGTCGCTCCGGCAGCAGCAAGCGTTTTGGTGGTTTCCAGACCAATGCCGGTATTTCCTCCTGTTACGATGGCAATTTTTCCGGTAAGATCAATGCCTTTGATGACATCATTTGTAGTGGATTTTGCATTAAAACCTGAACCCAAAGGGGTTTGCAATGCTCCCTGATAATTGTTATGTTCCATGTTATTATTGTTTTTGTTGAAACAAAAGTAGAACACCCGGCATCCACTGACTTTGTTCAAACGTCCGAATTTGCTTTGTTTAAAAGTCCACCTGTAGGACTACGCTATAACAGCAAAAAGGGCTGCCCCTTTCGGAACAGCCCCACCCTTTCAATTGCAAGCATCGTCACTTAAGCACAATCTTTCTGATAGCCCTGTTGTTAGGATCAGAGATATAAACACTTCCTTCTTTATCAATAGCCATATCTGCTATCAGGCCAATCTTTGCCTGGTCCAGGCTACCATCTGCAAAACCTTTTGACAGTTTCGCCGCCGTGCTGACCTGACCGGTAGACAGGTCCAGCTTACGCAAAGCATAGTTATGATTGTCTGCAATCAGCAGGTTCTGTTCATTATCCATCAGCAATGAACCGATGGTGCCACCAAACAAGGCAGAAGATACCGACCCGTCCTGGTAACCATTGGAAGAACCCACCCAGGTCAGCTTCGCGCTGTTCAGCTGCTGCCAGTAGAAAGTAGGTTCATATTTATCCCCTACTATAAACAGATCATTGTTGTTACTAATGGCTATCCGTGAGTCCTCAGCTGTCCGTCCAAACACATTCTCCAACACACCATCAGGATACAACCGGAAGACACCTCTGTAAAGCTGCGTATAATAGAGGTTGCCTTTTTTATCTCTCGTTATCGAACCTACATCATTGGGCAAACCGCTTTTGACTGTAGTCACGTCACCCTGAGGCGTGATCCTACGGATAGTGCCGCCGCCGGCACCTACCTCTGAAACATATACGTTGTTGCTTTCATCTATCACCAAGCTAGAAATAGATCCAAACCGGGCATTTCTGCCGTTACCATTAACGAAACCATTTGCATTAGGCTCTCCGGCAAAGATCGATACATCACCGGCAGGTGTGACTTTGGAGATATAGTTTTCACGGGTATTAGACACAAACAGGTTACCCTGGTTATCCACCACAATAGCACCGATAAAGGGCCCCATTTGGTTGGTGATGGTGACCATACCCGCACGGTTAAACGTAGTAGGGCTTTCTGCCACCAATGCAGCTCTCTTCACCTTTACAGGGCCGGTTGTCAGGTTGGCCGGCGTCATTACTTCCAGCGTTGTTTCCGTTGCTTTGAGTATTTGCGCCACCGCACCATTGAAGGTCACTTCGTTTTCTGCCGGGTTTACACTGAAGCCGGTACCGGTGATCACGACTTTAGTGCCAGCCAAACCATTGGATGGTTCGAGCTTCTGAATACCGAGGCTCTGTTCTGTAAACTCCGGTCCTTTTACCGGCTGATCATTCACGCTGATCATCACCGGTCCTTTGCCCATACCAATCGGCAACACTACCGTAAGGCGGAGCGCCGTAGCCGCTTTCACCACCGCAGGTATATTATTGATCGTTACTACGTTTTCATCAGCCACTGTGCTAAAGTCCTTTCCGTCGATGATCATTTCAGCACCGGCAGGACCGCTGAGCGGGCTTACCAGCCGGATAGAAGGCGGAGGCTCCACCGTAAAAGCTGGGCCAACAATTTTCTGTCCGTTGATGGTCACTGCCAACGGGCCACTGGTCAAACCTTCCGGTGCAATAACTACCAGTTTGTTCCCTGCCACTTCTGTCACTTCTGCTTTTGTACCGTTGAAATCGACCACGTTGTTGGCAGCAAGCGCTGCAAACCCTTCCCCACTAATGGTTACGCGAGTACCTTTTCCACCGGTTACCGGTTTAATACCGCTCACCGTCTGATACTGGAAAGGCTGACCAACAGATACCATCCCATCTACTTTCACCGTTACCGCGCCACTTCCCGCAGCCTCCGGTACAGTAGCCATCAGCGAGGTATCGCTGGCACTCACCACCGTAGCGGCTTTTCCATTGATCAGCACCTCGGCAGGGGCCTTCAGGCTACTGAAGCCGGCACCAATGATACGTATCTGCGTACCGGCGGGACCGTTAGCCGGATATATTTTCTGTATGCTTAATTTCTGGTAGGTATATTCTCCTACAATCAGTGATTTGCTGCCATTGGAAAAAGTGATGCTCCCACTTTGTCCTTTTTCCGGGGCGCGTACTACCACTATGGAGTCAGTAGTACTCAGCACCTCGGCATCGGTTCCATTGAAAGCAATGCTGGCTTTCCCATCGGACAAACCGCTGCCGGTAATAGTTATCAGCGTACCGGCATTACCGCTGTTGGGATAATAGCTCTTGACCTCAAACGGCACCACAGTAGCTATTTTATCTTTTTTACAGGCCTGTATAATGCCCATCAGGCATAACAGCAACCCCGCAAATAAATATGTTGTGAGCTTTTGCATATAATCTGTTGTTTAGAAGGTGTAACGCAGTCCCAGCTGTACCTGGTAACGGGAACCGAAATAATCAATGGAATAAGGCATACCCGGATCAGAGAAAGTATACACCGGTATACCACCCTTGTTTTGTTCCGGCGGGAACAGGGTAGGCGTTAAACCGACGCTGGCTGTTGAGTTGAAGGTATTGGGAGAGAAATAGCTGACACCCCAGTTACGGCTCAACAGGTTCGTCAGGTTCACTACATCAGCAGTAAAAGTGATAAAGTGTGTCTTCAGTTTACGCAGATGGAACTCCTGGGCAAAATGCAGGTCTGCCTGTACATTCCACGGTGTGCGGCCCATGTTCCTCTCTGTGAAATCGCCTCTCCTGCTGCTCAGGTATTTGTTGCCATCAATGAAGCGGTTAAAGGCTTCGGCCTGCCCGGCAGCAGTAACCTGCTGTCCGTTGCTGGTATAGTCCCTGAAGAAACGGATAGCTTCTTCTGTCTGCGGAATATAGGCCAGGCTTACCTGTTGCGGCAATCCCTGTATGCTGTTGTTCACAACACCGTAGGTAAACGGACTTCCGGACTGCGCACTGAAGAACAGGCTAAGTGTGCTCACCCATGTATCATTCCATGCTTTGCGGTAGCTGGCATTCACCACAAAACGGTGACGGATATCGAAGTTGGAGTAAGCCAGTGGCGCATTGTTCGGGCTCAATGCCTGATTAAGCTGCCAGTTGGACTCCATGGAGTTGCGGATACCGTTGAACGCGTCCTTGCTCTGTCCATAGGTATAAGCGCCGGACAGGTACAGACCGTTAGTAAAGTTTTTGCTGGCAGTACCTGTGAGGCTGTACCGGAAACCCTTATTGGTATTGGTCAACATATAAGCGTTGGAAAAACGCGGGTCAATATTACCGGAATAAACAGGCTGTTGACGGTCTTTATCATAAGCATAATATTTCGGGTTGTCGGTAATATTCACCTGCTGGAAGAACACTTCCTTAATACTTTTGGTCACCATACCTTCTATCCCAAACTTCCACTGGCTGGCGGTAGTGCGGTCAATAGCCAGGCTGGCGCGCAGGATCTTCGGCATCACGAAATCATTATCGATCAGGTCCACCTGCGTTTTACCTGCGTTTGGATTGTTGATCACGGTACCATTCTTTTCGATGAAATCAGCAATACCATTTTTGCCGGGCTTGATAGCATCGCTGCCGGGAGCAAATGGTTTCTGGTCTGCTTTCTGGTCAAATGAACCATAGTTCACGCCGTTGTTGTAATAAGCGTAGGCCAGCCATGCGAAAGGAATACGGCCGGTAAACATACCTACGCCGCCGCGAATGATCAGGCTCTGATCACCCAGCCAGTCATACCGGAAGCCTAAGCGCGGAGATATCTGTACTTTCCCGAAATACCTGTTTTCGATGCGGCTCAGTGGTGTATAATGATAGGTAGTTCCAAAGTAAGGATCAGCCAGTGCGTTGGTCACTTTGTCACTCAGCTCCGGCTTGGTGGGCAGATGCGTATAGTCGGCACGCAGACCCGGTGTAACGGTCAGTTTGTCTGTTACGTGTATCGCATCCTGTATGTACAGGCTGTAGAGATTTACATTGAATACTGCTCCGGGATTGTTCATGATATAATCCCGGCTGTTGTTGGTATAGTTGTAGCTTCCTCTTACGCGATAAGGTGTATTGCGCAGGTAGTCATCGATGCTCAGGTAGTCCACACGGCCATTCCAGGCGTTCACAAAACCGTAGTCGATATGATACAGCTCATTGTGCGTACCCATCAACACGGTGTGTTTGCCTTTTGTCCAGGTGAGATTATTGGTGATCTCGATGGTACGTTGCTTCATATTAAAGATAGACGCTTCCCTGTCGGTACCCAGGTAGATAGTAGTACCCGGTGTGCGGCCCATGATCTGTACCTGCGGCAGGGTTGGATCGCTGAGCGGATCGCGGTAGTCATGTACTGTAGTGAAACCGGCCACAAAACTATTGGACCATGCGTTGTTAAAACGGCTTTTCAGTTCAGCGACAGTGCTGCTTTGATTATTCGTTTGTTTGAAGGCCATGCTGCCGAAACGGAAATCCTGCTGATCGCGGTCCAGGCTGATAGCACTGGAAGTAATGGTGTTGTTACGGATAGACAGCTGGTGTTTATCGTTGATGTTCCAGTCTATACGGTTAAAGAATTTATTGGACTCGGAAGAGGCGTTGTACATCCCCGCCGTACCCGGATCGAAGATATCGCCGTAGCGTTTGACGGTCGCGCTGCGGATATCGTCGGCATCTTTCTCGCTGAGGATACGGGCCGTTTCTTCTTTACCGGCCAGCAGTTGCGCAGGATCCGTTCTGCGGGTGATTTCTTCATTGGTAAAAAAGAACAATTTATTTTTGATGATAGGGAAACCCAAGCGGATACCGGCCTGATAATCTTTAAAGTCACTGTTCATTTTATCCCCGTTACCGGCCTTGTTTTTACCGATCATAGCGGCGGTACGGCCGAAGCCATATACGGAACCGGTGAGGGTATTGGTACCGCTGCGGGTCACAGCGTTCACACTACCACCGGTGAAGTTACCGATCTTCACATCGAAGGGAGCGAGGTATACCTGCATGTCTTCAATCGCGTCCAGGGAAACGGGGTTAGTGCGGGTGCTGCTGCCAGGCTGGCCGGAAGTACCGCTTTGTCCGCCCATGGAGGGGCTGAAGCCAATCGCATCGTTGTTGATGGCGCCGTCGATGGTAACGTTATTATAACGGAAGTTGGAGCCGCCGAAGCTGTTGTCTTTGCTGCCTTGCGGCACCATGCGGGTAATGTCCTGGATACTGCGGCTCACCGTAGGCATGTTGTTGATCTGGCTGCGGTTGATGTTCTGACCGGCGCCGTAGTTGTTGGCTTTGGGGCCTGTTTTCGCTCCTTTCACCACCACTTCGGAAAGTTGTTTACGGTCGTCGCTCAGTACCACGTTCAGTTGCTGTGGCTCTCCCAGTCGTACGGTTACGTTCTGGTATTTCTGCGGCGACATGCCCATCATGGTAACAGTGACGGTATAGGGACCGCCAATGCGCATGCCCAACAGGTGATAGCGGCCACCGGGATCTGAGATGGCGGGATAGCGGGTACCGGAAGGTTCATGCACCGCAATGATAGTGGCACCGGGCAAAGCCTGCCCCTGGCCGTCCTGTACCTTTCCGGTAAGGCCGCCGGAGGTTTCCTGGGCCATACCGGCAACGGATACCAGCAATAACGCCAGGAAAGAATATATCGTTATAATTATTTTTTTTGTGTTCATCACTTTTGATTGTAACTGATTACCGTGTTATTTTCAATACCTGGTTGGTGATATGCAGTACACCGTTACCGGTGATGATATTCTGTTTCTGCAGTGTTGCGGGTGTCTGGTTACCCGGTCCCTGCAGGGTGATACTGTTATAGAGGCCAGGAGCTGTTGGGTCTGGCACCAGCTGGACCTTCACGTTGTTGTCATCCAGCATGGTCTGGGTGATCACGGAAGATTTGCCGGCGGTAAGGATATAATCGTAAACAAATCGACGGTCGGCCGCTACCTGATAACGCATCAGCGCGGCCAGCACCGCCGGATCTGCCGCCTCTATCTGCTCCAGTGTACTGTAGCCATAGGCTATCATGGCAGCATTGTCAGCCGCATATACGGTATAGGGACCTTTGCCTTTCAGCAAATCGAATAACCCGGAACGTTGCATGGCATGTGTAAAGAGGCTCAGGCTGGCGTTTGCGGAGAGGGCTTCTCCCAGCGTTTCATAAAGGAAAGGTTCCAGCACACGGTCAATTACCTGCAGGCTGCCATTGCTGGCTTTGATGCCTGTTGCCAATACGCGGCTGCCGTTCACTGTTAGTACAGTATCATTATCCTTCACCCAACGGGTCACATACAGCTTACCACCGTTATAGGTCCGTATTTCCTGGTTGAAAAGAAAGGGCATTTTATTCAGGTCATAGTTACCGATGAGTATGTGGTACCCCGTGATCTTTATCATCAGCGGAATGCTGGTGGTAGCCACATCGACGGGCGTTTTGTATCCCGCGTTGGTAAATGCACCATCAGACGGCGCCAGTACCGTGAGAGGCCCTGCGCTGGCCAGTACCGGCCGCATATCGCTGCGGTCTACTGCTGCCTTGAACTTACTCAGGTTAAAGTTGTCCATCACCACCTCCATGAGGCGGTCGTTATTTTGCGGGTTGGTATCATCTTTTTTACAGGCGCTGGTCATCAGCAAAGACAAAACCACTACCAATAACCGGCAGAAAAAATATTGTTTGGATAATATTGTAATGTTTGTAGTCATCATCATGAATCTTTAACGGATCAACTGTTAGTTCACCTTGAAATTATCCGGCAGGAGAAGCCGGTCCACGATATGCAGCGGGCCTTCGAAGGTGTTGATGTCTCTTGCGATGATAGTGGCCGGCGGCGTATTGGCGCTTTTCAGTTTTACCTTGATGGTATTGCCTTCCCTTATAAACTGCAGCGGCAGTTTATACCCGGCGGTAGTTGCTGTCGGCATGGTTATCCAGTAATCTCCGATCAGTTTATCATCCAGGTCATTGGAATAAAACACCGTGCGGGCGGAAGGAACATAACCGATATTGGTGGTGGGGGCATACGACCTACCCCAGTTGTGATAGTCGAGGATACTGTCCGTGGGAATTAAACCACTCATGGTATACGTCTCCCATACCAGCTCAGGGGTGAAACGGCTGTTAATTTCCATGACCTGCTCTATACGCTGAATGCCTGCCTGATGGAAAGCTTCATCGGTAGGGGCCAGATAGGAGTTAAAAATAACTGAATTGGAGCTGGGCTCTACACCCCAATACATGCTAGCGTAGCGCGTAAAAGACCCCCAGGTATATTCCATCCAGCTGGCATCATTCATATCGCTGATGGCCAGCAGCATGGTAAAGCGGCCATCTTCCTCCAGTATTTCCCGGATATGTTTTTCCGGTTTCCGCAACAACCTGTTCACCGGCCAGATGATACCATTCCTCGCTGCCACCGGCTTATAGTTTCCGCAAAGCTGCCCATTGATGATCAGCTGACTGTCTTTCGCCATCGCTATAAAGTGACGGTAGGTATATGCATAAAGGCGGGTCACCGCTGATCCGGCACCAGCGCGCAGCTCATTCAAATCGGGATTATCGAGCAACGTCATCCTGGGAGAACTCAGTTTCTGGGTCTGAATGGTCAACGGTTCCAGTTTTTCGTTGAGCATATGATATCTCATCAATTTATTCAGCTCATCCGGAGAACGTTTACCGATTTCAGTTTCATCCAGTCCGGCGGCCTTCATGGAGGCATCGTCTACCGCCAGCACAGTAACGGACGCCCGGGCGCCCAATGCCTCCAGGTCTTTATCCATATTACCACGCTGCCAGGCAGCATAAAACAACTTGTAAGGAGACGATTTCAGGGCTATCTGGATATCGGCGCTGGCGCTGTCTTTATAGGGAACAGTCTCGCCTTCCGGTTCCGGCATGAACATTTCCTTCCTGCAACCGGTTTGCGACAATCCCATGCTAAAGAACGCCCCGCAGAGTATAGTTGCCTGTATAGTGCTGTATATTTTATTTTTCATGATGATTATGTCGTTAACTGTTGACCTTATTTTCTGGCCTGTTCGGGTTTCAGCAGCAAGCCATCCAGTTGATGCACCACACCGTTGTCAGTATTATAATCCACGATACCTTTCCGTTCAACTGACACCGCATTCAGCGGTTGATGGTTTCTATCTTCCCGGATGGAACAGGCATACCTGATTTTGAGAACACCATTTTCGATAACGTCCCAGCTGCCGATCTCCAGCAGGTAGGTATCATCCTTAATATTAAGCCTCAGCGGGTCGCTGCCGCCAGTCATGGATTTAAAGGCACGGACATCAGAGAAGAAATAGTGCTGCTTCTGTACGATGTAGCTTCCAAACAGCCGTGCTATGATGTACTTGTCAGGGTTTAGTGCTGCGATGGCCTGCTCATCAAGGCCGTTGGCTTTGAGCACGGCATTGCTGGGCGCCAGTATGGTCCATGGACCCCCGCTTTTTAGCTGGTCCCAGAAGCCGAAGCGTTTCAGGGCGCCCACAAACAGGCTGAATTCCTCATGTTGTGAAAGCAGGTCCTGCACGGTCCCGGGCTGATCTTTTATCACCTGCTGGAGCACCTGCAATACACCATTAGTGACAACCACGTCTTTCACGTCTACGAGGCAACCATGGAAATAGATGCTATTACGGTTCTCCGGTGTGCTGTAAGGGTTGGTGGCCATTGTTACCAGCAACTCCCGTGTGCCGATGGTTTTAAATCGTACATCCAAAGTATTTGACGCCAGGTTGCTCTCCCGCACCGTTTGGGGCAGCACATGCAGTTGTATCAGCTCTTTTACTTTTTCCACCGGCATTTTGGCCAGATCAGCTGCGCTCAGGATACCCATCTCATTAAATGCCTTATTGTTGGGCGCCAATATGGTAAATGGCCCCGGGCCATTCAGCTCGGCCGTCATGCCCGCCCTTTCAATGGCTGCGGAGAAAAGGCTGAGGTCATAGTTGTTCCGGATGAAATCTGCAGCAGGACGATAGTTCTTCATCTCCTGCTCAAAATCCAGTTCATCATGTTTACAGGAAGTAAACATCATCCCGAATGCCGCTATGAATATGATAATGTAATGCTTCATAATTGATGATTTAAGAGTCACCGCTTAGTAGATCGGCGTCGGATATTTGCGTTGTACAGTAGTTAAATAAGCGGTGCCATTCACTATTTCGATGGTATTCACGGTAGCAAACGATTGTGGGTTGTTTGTTCCGGAGTGAATATTGACAATCATATTGGGCCGGCTGCAGATATAGCGCTCGAAGCTCGCATGGGTACCATTTCCATAGCAGGAAATCACCGCGTAATTGCCATTCACCACTTCACCATCATTGTCATTGTAAGGATTATTGAATGGGTCCAGTCCCGGCGCCAGCAGGCTGAATCGCTGCCAGGCCGTGGTGCGGATGCCATCGGCGGCATTGTCTGCAAACAATGGGAAGCTGAAATAGCTACTCACTGCATTGGACGTATTATTGCGTTTCAGTGTTGTCAGGAACCTGAAGTTATATCCTGGTACCGGCTTCGTTAACGCATCAGCTGTATAGAGGCTCATCCAGATATTCGCTTCATCTTTTATCCCATACTGAAGCATGCCTGCATCTGGATTCCTTGGCTTCTTCGTTTTGTCTGTCGCGTCATACCCTTCTGCGCTCATGTTATAGAAATTGACATATACGAGAGAGTCAGACAGTGACAGCTTGTGAAAAATTTCGCGACGTAACAGCATGCCGTTTTCTTTGGTCTTGAAATTTTTCTGCAGGATATGCGGCGTATATACCTCGCGACTGTCCAGCTGAAGGACCGTATCCAGCAGCACCTTCTTTTTCAGCCGGTCTTCCAGGTTAAAGAAGGGTATAGCGCTCACGGGGCGGTACATGAACATCACCCGGTGTTGGCCGGAAGGTATCTGCGCCCAGCTGGAGAGGTCAAAACCATTGAGTACCGGCCCTACCAACACGTCCTCTTTACCGGGATACTCGGGATTGCGGAAGGAGTTACTGGTACCCACATGAGAAGGGTATGGCGGTGCATAGGAATTACGCTGGTCCAGGAAATCGCCGGTAATAGCTGCACTGGTGGGCATACCGGCAGCATCTGTCACCGGATCGATCAGCATCGTCAGAAACGGCTGTTCTTCATCTTTATTTTCTAGCGCTACGGTGTAGTTCAGGTTATTGAACACACGCAGGTAGGCCGGATCATCGATCTTCTTGTGTTCTATCTTGGCGCAGCTGCATAGCACAGACACCAGACCTGCTATGATTATTGAAAATTTTTGCTTCATACGTTTAACAGTTTAGGGCTACCGGTTATGTTTAACAATGATCATCTTCGCTTTGGACGCCTCAGGCGCACCGGTACCATTTCTTCCTATCAGCGCAATGGTATAAAAACCGGGCTCCTGGTCAGGTATACCACCACGGACATACAATTCTTTCCGCGCTATCAGATCGGTACTTTTCACCACTGGCACCTGTGTGAGCCATGTACCGGGAAACACGCCGGGGTTTGACTGGAATGCCATGATCTGATAAGGGTTGTCTGCCATGAATGCAACAGTATTAGCGCCGTCCTCAGGGATAACGCCCGGCTGCAATCCGCGGGTAACGCCATACCTGCCGAACTCCTGGCCGTTAGGGGCGGTGAAATTCACATTAGGTAAGTCCGGGCAGAAGTTATAGAAGCGGAAATGAAAAGGAAATTTGTACTGAAGACGGGAGAAAGATCCATCCTGTCCATCACCACGGGGCAGGAATACGCCTGCGCTAAGGTTATTAGCAGCGACGGTTATCTGTGGCGTGCCTTTGGCATCAGCATATACCCAGGCGGTGTAATTGCCTCCCGGGCTCACCATTTTATTAACAGTAGCCAGTACTTTACCGGATGCATCTGTTGCTTCGAGGGTAGCCATCGCGGACACTACATTCGTATATTCGCTGGCGTTACCATAAGCGATATTGCTGCTCACCTGTCCGCCATTTACTTTCAGGCCCAGGCCAGCCGCGCCGGGCAAGGCGTTCACTACCTGTACACGCCCGTAAGTTATATTCGCCGGATCAGCAATATCTGCTATGATCTGAAAGGTATTCTGGGTAAAAACAGATTCATCGTTGCTACCCGGCACATCATAAGGCAGTATCTGCGGTGAAATAACGATCGTATATATGCCGCCTGGCTGATAAGTCCGTATAGGCGCAAAAGTTAGCCCGGTAGATACCGGACGGAGGGTGCCCCTGGTAATGGTAGAAGTGGCGCGATCAACCATCGCTGCACCTTCCTCCCTGGGACCTCCGGACGCAGTTACCTGTGTGCCGGCGGCAGTCAGTACTTTGAACTGGTAGGTACCATATGGCACTTCCACATATTCAGACCAACTGCCGGGAACTACATTGGAAGTAGCAGCGTTAATCAGCGTACCATCTGCAAATGCCAGCGACAATGGCCCGTTGATCAGGTCTTGGTTACTTTCAGGGCGCTTGATACCCGAGGCCAGGTTCACGATCCGGATCTTGAAATGGTCCGGGCGGGAAGGCGCCTCCACGGAACGTGGAATTTTGTTGACCTGCGGTATATTACCGGTAAGCAGGAAAGGGCCACGGATGATATAATAATCAGCAGGGCTGTAATCATCCTTTACATCCACTTCTACCGGAATATCATTATCTACCAGCTCCTTTGATTCTATTCTCAGATGTGCGGCGCCGTTGTTTTGAAAAAACTCACGCGGAACCGTCCACGTAGTACCAAGACGGCCTTTGTCAGGAAAAAATTTAGTCGTCGGATACTCGTATTTGCCTGAGTTGTATGGCAGTAACACGAAATTGGTCAGTGTATCATTATTGGCAATTACCTGGCTGTAAGGCCCCAGGTTCACGATCCGGACGCCGGAATTCCCCCGGGCATCCTGAATGATCCTGTTGTCATACAGGTGGTCCATTTTATCTTTGTTGCAGGACGCCATCAAACCGGCTCCTGCCAGCAACACACCTGCTATAATGGAAATATGTTTCATTGTCTTTTTTTTTATTCCGGATAACCGTTACCGTTAGAACAGATTATAAGTAAAGCCCAGCATAATTTCACTGCCGCGCTTAAAGCTGCGGTTGGTGTATTTATTGCCATACCACAGACCGCCGGTGCCCGGCGCTGCATATACGGTTTCTATCGCCGGGTTCAGGATGTTCTTCGCATATCCTTTAAACAGCAGCCGTTTGGTAACGCGCTGTGTGAAGATGAAGTCCAGCACAGGTACAGGACGGGTGTAGAGGTCCGGTTCACCGGTCAGGTTGATTTGCACCAGGCGCTCACCTACCATGTTGAAGGTGGCGGTCAGGTCGGTACCGGATTTGCCGTTCTTATAATTCAGCCAGGCATTCACAGAGTAGGGCGCCTGCTCAAACAGCGGGCTGTATTCCGGCGTATGACGATCGAGGGATTTGTTGGCCTTATACCGTTCAGTTGATTTTTTTATGAGGCTCTGTGCCAGCAACAGGTTGGAACCGATGTTGAAATTCTTCAGCGGCGCATACAGCCGTCCCAGGTCTTTCACCACCTCCAGCTCTACGCCCCATACTTTACCTTCATTAGGGTCGTTCTGGAACTGAATGGTGGGATATTCCGGATACTTGGCAGCAAGACCTTCTGTTTTCAGGCTGAATACTTTCACCAGCTGGTTCTGTATTCTCTTACCGAACAACGACACTGACAGCACTTCTCCCGGATTAGGGAACCATTCCCATCTGAAATCGAGGTTTTCGGTATGTTGGTTCACCAGGTTGGGGTTACCTACCACCAGGCCCATCTGGAAGGCATCAAACTCAAACACGTTGGTGATTTCACGCAGCTCCGGCCTTGCCAGTGTAGTGTTATAGCCTACGCGGAAATTCATGCTTTCCAGCGGCGTATAAGTAAGGTTGAAAGAGTAAAAAGGTTTATAACCTGTCTGATAACGGGTGTTGGGATTAATCAGTACCACCGGTATTTTCTTCCCGTCACCATCTGCGGCTGTCAGCGCCGGATCGAGGTATACATCGGAAGTATCCACGGCAGACTGAATATTGGTTTTCTCAAAACGCACCCCGCCGGTAAGACGCAGATCACCCGGTAAACGCAGGTCCATCATACCATAAAAGGCATTGGTTTCAAAGAAACCGGTGTAGTTGTTGGGAGATTTCTGGCTATTATACAGGAAGCCGCCTATGGGATTGGCACCTTCACCGGTATTGCCTCCCGGGACTTTGATCCCGATCATTTCCGGGCCTACGAGGCGGTTCAGGTTACCCTCCACTGCGTACAGCGGATAGGCGCCAAAGGTAGAGAAGTTAGAGCCGGGCAGGAACAACATGTTCTCCCGGAAACTACGGTCACGATTCAGGTAGTTTACACCGGTTTTAAACTCCTGCTTCCTGCCAAACAATGGGAAAGGCAGCGTTACATCGGCTTTATAGTTGTAGTTCGTTTCTTTCAGCCTGCGCCAGCGGCGGCCATTAGGTTCTGCCTGTATAATACCATAGGTACCATATCCATTCACATAACCGGAGTTGAGTGCATACAGATGATCTGTATATACTAAACTGCCCTCGCCGGGAAACACGCCTACACCGGGTTTAAAGTAGTATCCTCCTTTGCGCGGAGTATAATCCGTCAGCGTAACAAAACGATAGTCCGGATCATTCTGTGAAGAGTTGGAAGTAGCCACATTATAGCTCAGGCGGGGGCTGTATTCCCCTTTCATGAACTTATGCTCTCCCTGCAGGTTGAAAGTATGCAGCGTGCGGTATGTCTGCTTCAATGAGTAGATAGTGCTGTTTACTTCCCCGGGCAAACCAGCATACTGGTATTGACCATACATGTTGATGGCCTGCGCCTCACTGCCCCAGCTTCCCAGGTACTGCATACTGATTTCATGACGGGGGTTGAACTTATATGTCAACCCCGTCAATGTTCCATAGTTGATTGTTTGTGTTCCTGTGTTCTCTTTATAGGTTTGATATTTACCCATGAACAGGTTGTTCGGGGTAATGTAGTTGGGTATGTTCCGCGGACTGTAGACATCTTTGTTACCGGTGATCACACCCTGGTAAACACTATACTGGGTAAGATCTCCACCATAGATATCGGTAGTACGGCTGTAGTAGTTGGCGCCGGCTATGACACCCAAGGTATGTTTTCCGAATAATTTGAAGCTGTTGCCATAGGTAGCGGAAAAGAGCTGGTTCAGCGGCGCTTTGCGGTAATTGGTGGTAAGCACCGGATCGAAGCTGTGCATCAGTTTATTGATGCGGGTGGCTTCCTGCTGCAAGGCCGGACTGTTGGGGCTGTTGGCGATCAGTTTTTGTATCTGGGATAATCCGCCGGGATATTGTTTAGACAGGTCCAGGAACTCGGAAGTCAGGTCTTTTTTATTGACTTTGGTACCGAAGAATCCCATGTCACTGTTATAGAAACTGTTCACTTTGCCATTGGGGCCGATGTTGGAATTGAAACCGGTTTGTGCGATGACGGTGAATATCGCGCTGTCTGGAACGGATTTCGTTTTCAGTTCCACGATACCGGCGGCCGCATCAGCGGGCTTGTCTGGGGTAACTGTTTTGAAGATGGTGATATTATCGAGGAGGGAAGCCGGTACGAGGTCCAGCGGAATGGCACTTCTGTCGGGATCGGAAGAGGCCAGGCGTACGCCGTTCAGCTGCCCGATTACGCTACGGTCACCAAGGCCACGGATCGCTACATATTTATCATCGGTAATGGTTACACCGGATACTTTCTGCAACGCCTGCGTGGTGGTGATACTGCCGGTACGTTCTATCTGTGCGGCAGATATCGCATCCTGTACGATAGCGGCATTTTTACGGTCCTGTAATACCGCGATATCTGTATTGAGCTTGCGGCGTGCGTTGACGGTCACCTCACTGAGCTGTTTACTGGAAACGGTCAGTGCGATGATCATGGTACCACCGGCTACGTTGGCCCTCACTTCCCTTGATTCGTAACCGATATAGCTGACAACCAGCGTCACACCGCTTTGCGCTACCGTAATATTGAACATACCGTTCATATCAGTGGAAGCACCGGTAGCAGTGCCTTTCACGCGTACAGAAACACCCGGGATGGCTTCTTTGGTTTTACTGTCAATGACCTTACCGCTGATCTTCACGGGCACCGGTTGTTGGGCGATCACCACGTAACCTTCCACCAACTTGTATTCCAGGCCGGTATTTTCCAGCATGCCGTGTAAAGCGTCCTGGATACGGATATCAGTACTGCTGACAGTCACTTTTTTATGGGTTTTCTCCAGCAACTCTTCCGGTAACATAAATTTAACTTCGCTCTGCTTTTCGATGGCGAGCAAAGCCTCCTTCAGGGCTACCTTATTCAATTGCAGGTTTATTTTCCGGGTCAGATCCTGGCTATTTACATTTGCGGCCAAAAGCAACCCCGCTGCGGTGAGTTGCAATACCAGCACAATAAATGAACATCTCATCAGGAAATAAATTATAGGCCTTAATCCTTCCCTTTTTTCTAACAGTGCCCCGGGCTGTTTTTGCTCCGGGCGGGCCCGTTGGCAGGCGAAGGTGGGTTGCATGCTAAATCTTAAAGGATTTCTTTTTAATCCTTTTTCCATACTTTTGAATGTTACTGGTTAATCCCGGTTTTCCGGGAAATCTGGTATCTCCTTTCATGGTGCCTGTTCGTCGTCCAAAACTTATCAGGCATGATGAAATCATTTTAAGACGTTCCCGTGTATTTGTCAGATACCGGGAACGTTTTTTTTAGTTGTGTACTGTTAGTGCATATGTTTGTTTTGCGCGTTAATGAATAGTGACCTGCCGGTTGTTTATTTTGTAGGTAAATCTGCTGCCGGCACTCAATACACGGAGTGTTTCCTCCAATGGCCTGTTGGCTGACAGTGTAACAGTGATCCGCTTCTGTGCGGTAGTTGATTGTTTAAAACTGAAGCTCACATTATACCAGCGCTCCAGTACATCGGCCACTTCCCTTAAGGTGCTGTTGTTAAATGCCAGCCGGGCATTCTTCCAGCCGGCAATGTCCGCCACCGGCATCTCCGCAATGGCGGTGTGTTTGGCAATAGGGTCCCAGGTTACTTGTTGACCAGGTGTCAGCACCGCTACAGTTGGCGTGTACCCATTTCCGTTATTTTCGTGCTCTACCTGTACTTTACCGGTAGCCACTGCTACAGTAAGCGGCGTTCCTTTAAAGGCGTTGATCTTAAAAGAGGTACCCAATACCCGTGTTTGCACAGCACCGGTATGTACAATAAAAGGATGCGCCGGATCTTCACTGATCTCAAAGAAAGCTTCCCCCGTGAGCGTGATCTCCCTGGTAGGGCCATTAAATGCTTCCGGATACTCCAGTTTACTGTCTGCCCCCAGATGTATGACTGATCCGTCTGCCAGCGTGATCACGGCCCGCTGCCCTTTAGGATTTTGTTTTTCAAGGTTGGCCAGCGCCATAGCCGTGGCTTTGCTGTGTTTCCTGTATTGGTGTACGCCAATTGTTCCCAGTGCGGACACCAGAATGGTCCAAATAGCAGCACGGCGCAGGAAAGAGAGCCGCTTCACCGGCCTTTGCATGATAGGCTCCTGTTCCGGCTGTATGGCCGCCATACGTTGACGCAGCGTTGTTTTCCAGTCTTCCGCCTGTTGGTCATCCACCCTGATCTGTTCCATCAGCAGCATGTCTGCCGTTAACCGCTCCGTTAACACCTCATCCAGTAGCTGTTGTCCTTCCGGCTGCTGAATAAAAGCAGCTATCAGCAGTTTTTCTTCTGCGGTACAGCGATTATCCAGGTATTTGTTCATTAATGCTTTCGTAATCGTATTTGCCATGTTGATTGTTGTGAACGAAGGTCCGTTCACTTATATAGGGCAGAAAAAAAAGAGGAGGGGCTAATGGGGTTAGCACAGGTAACAATTACATAACATTAACCGGCTGATCAGGGCATCCACCAATAAAATATGACTACCATGGTAACATCCGTATAGTCTTTCAGGTGATGCCGGAAATGGCTCAGGGAAGCTTTAATATGATTCTTTACAGTAAACAGGGAGAGGTTCAGTTCTTTGGCAATTTCCGCATGGGAACGGTGTTCATGACGGCTCATTTTAAATACCCGCTGGCGTTGAGGACTTAGTTCATCCAATTTATCAAGATACACCTGCGTTAATTCGTGATAGCTCATATGATTATCTGCCGCCGGGGTCAACAGGGTTTCATCATCATATGCCTGCTCAATGGGCAGTATAGCCAATGACTTTTTTGTCATGGCTTTGATAACGGCATTTTTGATGGCACGGAATAAATAAGGCGCCAGTTGCACATCCGGGTCCAGCTGTTGTCTTTTCTCCCAAACCCACAACATCAGGTCCATCATCGTTTCTTCTGCAATGCCCTTGTCCTGTAAATAATTCAGGGCATAGTTATACAACCTCCTGGAATAACGGTCGAACAATACTTCGAACGCCTTCACATTATCGAGCCTGCATTGTTCCAACAGTGAATAATCTGATAAGTCGTGTAGAGCTTCGCTCATATATTCCTCTCAATTTTTCCAGTCGCAAACATAAGGGCAAAAAAACAGCAGCGATATTATCTAAACATTAACTTTTGTTTTTGTTTTATGACGACAGGAAAAACATCGCATCACTCTCCACGCAGACTGTTGACAGGGTTCACCAGCGCGGCCCTGATGCTTTGGATGCTGATAGTCAGTCCCGCTATCAACACGGCGATAAGACCAGACAATGCCAATACTATCCAGGAGATGGAAATCCTGTAGCTAAATGTTTCGAGCCATTGACTCATGGCATACCAGGCGATGGGAGAAGCGATGACGATAGCCAGCAAAATCAGTTTCAAAAAATCGCCGGACAATAATGCAACGATATTTGTCACGGAAGCGCCCAACACTTTTCTGACACCAATTTCTTTTGTCCGCTGCTCCGCTGTGAAAGCTGCCAGTCCGAACAAACCAAGGCAGGCTATGCATATGGAAAGACAGGTAAACAGTCCGATCAATTTTCCTACCACGGCCTCACTGTTGTATACTTTCTGAAAATCCTCATCGAGGAATGAATACGTAAACGGATAGCGCGGGTTCATTTTCCGGCAAAGTGCTTCCGCAGTGGCAAGCGCCTGCTTTGTTTGTCCGGCTTGCGCTTTAATGAGTATAAACCCATATGCCCAACGTTCATTTAACCGGACAATGAGCGGCCTGATAGGTACATGCAGGGAATTAAAATGGAAATCGTGAAGCACCCCCACAATTACACCAGGCCTCTTCCCGAAGGTAAGCGGCTGACCAACCGGATCTTCGTAGCCCATCCGTTTTGCAGCAGATTCATTTATCAGGTAATTCACAGAGTCTGATCCAAAGGCAGATGAAAAGTCCCGGCCACGGGCTAGCTGCAGTTTCATCGTTTTCACAAAATCATATCCTACACTGGTATTATTAAATTGTATGGCAATATCCGGGTTTTTACCGGCCCACTGCACGCCGTCAGTGGTATTACCGTTGGATAACGGATTAGTTTGCATGTGAGTTACGGCACTGATACTACCTCGTTCAAGCAGTTCCTGTTTAAATGCCTGATATTTTTCAGGGATCGCACCCTCTGCGGGTATCACGATCAGGTTCTCCCGATCAAATCCCAGGTTCTTTGTCTGCACGTACTGTAGTTGTTGATATACCACGATGGTACCTACGATCATCAGCATGGACAATACAAACTGGAAGACTACCAGTCCGCGCCTGATCAGATGAGCTTCCGGGCCCGTCTTCAGCACGCCTTTCAATACCCGCACCGGTTGCACAGACGACAGAAAAAAGGCAGGATAACTTCCTGACAACAACGCTGTAACAACCAACAACAACAAGAGCGCCATCCAGAAAAGCGGTTCACTTACCGGTAGCACCAGGTGTTTGCCTGTCAGGAGATTAAAAAGTGGCAGGCTTAACCAGACAGCCGCCACCGCTACCATAGCAGCCATACACGTCATCAGCAATGCTTCATACATGAATTGCCAGATCAGGGAAAGCCGGCGTGCCCCCACCACTTTCCTGATGCCCACTTCCTTTGCGCGTTTTACAGACCGCGCAGTAGCGAGGTTCATGAAATTAATGGCAGCTATCACCAATATAAAAACAGCAACGATGAGGAAGAGCCGCACATATTCAATGCGGCCACCATCGCGGCGCCCATTTGTAAAATTGGAATACAGCCAGGCATCCGCTTCCGGTTGCAGGAACAGCTCAATATTAAAGGAGGCATTAATGTCCTTGTTTCGGCCTTTCAGGAAAGTTTTCAGTTTGGCATTGACTACCTGTGGATCTACATTGGGTTTAAGGCGGATGCGGGTACCAGGCCCGGCGTTCTCCCACACATTCAGCCAGGGCTCTCTTTTCAAAAATACATTCCAGTTACGGAGGTAATCATACTTATCCAGTGAGTTGGCGGGCAGGTCTTCAAAGACGGCCGTTACCTTACAATCAGTCCCGTTATCCATCCGGATGATACTTCCCAATGCAGTTTGGGCATCTTTGAAAAATGTCTCTGCCACTTTACGGGAAACAGCGATATTATTCGGTTCATTGAGTGCCGATGCAGGTGAGCCTGCCAGCAAAGGAATACTGTACATATTAAACCAATCCGCTCCTGCAAAGCATCCTGACAGCCGGGACACTTTTTCGCCGACCGTCAATATGTGGTTTTCATGCTGTGATAGTCCCGCTGCGAATGCGATTTCCGGTATCTGCATTTTAAGCTCTTCCGCCAGGATCCCGGGCGTGTCTTCATCTGTGACCGTCCGCCCGTCAGCGATTTCATTTTCCATGATCCGGAACAACGATCCGAGGTTATCATAGTACCTCCCTGTGCGCCATTCATCTTGTATCCACAACAATAACAGCAGGCTCGACGCTATGCCCAACGCCAGCCCCAGGATATTAATAACAGAAAAGACCCTGTTACGGATAATATTTCGATAGGCGACTTTAATGTAATTGTGCGTCATAACAGAGAGGGTTTACTACTTTTCAGCGTTCAATACCCATGCCATCCCAAAGCAGCCTGTTATTACTACAACGAGCCGCTATGGCGGTTCTTCAACTGTTCGATTCCGGACAATAACAGTCCGCTTCTGAACAGATCAGTCATTGGTGCCAACAATGTTGTAGCAGGCAAGTATACAAAAAAGCCGCTTTTACAAAGCGGCTCTTCTACAATTATTTACTGATTAATTTCCCTTGGTCATCGTAGGTTTCTATCTTAGTCTGATTTTGTTTATCCACATAAATTTTGATCCTTACTTTTCCTTTTTGATCGCGGATAAACAGGCCCACTTCATTTTTCCAGGTACGGCCTACAAAGAGTCTTTCGGTTCCAAACTTCCCTTCTGATGCCAGCTGATTGGTAACTTCTTCATATCTCTTTTCATCTTTCAGCGCTTTCAGGGAATCTATTACGTGTGTCAAACGGGCGCTGGTAAAATCATCCGGACGGTCCCAGATCTTCAGGCCGTAGGAGCGGGCTTTATCACCTTCAAGGTCCTGCGCATATTGCAACTGCATGATCTGGTCGTTGCGGTATTGGTCTACAGAGTATACCATGCCGGCGCCATCTTTTTTGTCAGCATCATAGATAAGACCACCACATTCATCCCCTGCACTGTTAAAAAATATAAGTCCGGCTTGTCTCTTTCTGGGAGCCAATGGCTTACCTTCTACGAGACCGGGATGTTGTCTTTCACTATTAGCAATGACCATTTTCAGTGTACCATCTTTTTCAACAACATTGATTCTTTCAACGTCTATTTCCTGAAAACGTTGTTTACCGAAGTCTGTGCGGAAAGCCATAAAGAAGAAAGCTATCAGTACGGTGGTAAGAATAAGAGAGTAGACTTTTAAAAAACGGACTTCCCGTTGTAATTTTTCCATAAGCAATCGATTTTGAGTTGGATAGTGGTATTTATTGAACAATCATGATAAGCAGTATTTACAAAGAAATGGTTATCAGAAAGACACTACAGCATAACAACATCCTCTACTCGGGGGCATCGTGTAATATTCTTTTTTGTAAAACTAATGATAAAACAAATATCATTTCGTCAAGGGATTATTCACCCCTCTAATTTGTCACATCCGCCCCCGTTCCCGGTAAAAAAATGAGCGTAGGTTTGTTGAAAATAACACCTTGATGAGAAAACTGATCTTGCAGATGCAGCTGTCTATTGACGGCTTTGCAGCAGCGGCCAACGGAAGTGGCAGCTGGATGGTTTGGAGTTATGGAGATGACTGGACCTGGGACCCGGCCCTGCAGGCTGATCATACCGCGTTGATAGCTTCCGCTGATGAAATACTGTTAAGCAGAAAGATGGCTGAAGAGGGTTTCATCGGCCACTGGGAAAAAATGGCGGCCAACACCGCCAATCCACAATCCGTATTTGCCGGACATATCCGGGATGCCAGGAAGGTGGTGTTTACGCACACCTTGAAAGAATCTGGCTGGCCCAATACCATACTGGCCACAGGTGATCTTACCGAAGAAGTAAAAGCGCTAAAGAAACAGCCGGGGAAAAACATGATCGTATTTGGCGGCGTTTCTTTCGTATCTGCGCTGATCGCAGCAGGACTGATCGATGAGTACCATCTCATCATCAATCCCGCAGCTATCGGCAGGGGAATGCCTGTTTTTGACAAGGTACAGGGCATTCTGGGACTGTCGCTGGTCAACGCCACCGCATATCCCTCCGGCATGGTGGTGTTACAATACCGCTATGCAGGCTGATAACAGAGCAGCATCACGCCTTTATCCAGCTGACGGCTGCTGGTGAGCTGTAACCCGGCCTGCATGCCTTCTCCGAAGAAACGTTTGCCGCTGCCCATCATGACCGGATGCACGAGGAACTGGTATTCATCGATCAGTCCTGCTTTGGCCAGGGATTGGACCAGCGCCGCGCTGCCTTCTATCTGTATCTCTTTACCGGGTTGCTGTTTCAACCGGGTTATTTCCTGTTCAATATCATCCCGGATGATGGTAGAATGCTCCCAGGTGGCTTCTTTCAGGGTAGTGGACACCACATATTTCTGCACACTGTTTAGTTTGGCGGCTACACCCATCTCATTATTTTTTAAGGAAGACCAGTAAGGGGCCAGCATCTCATAAGTCTTGCGGCCGAAAAGAATAGCATCTGCCGACAGGATGCCTTCGCGGATAATGTCTTGCCGTTCCTGGCTGTCATAAGGGTTAAACCATTGTCCCATGCTTTCCGCATCAAAAATACCATCCAGTGTCATCCAGGTAGAAACGATTAGCTTTCTCATACGTTGTTTTTTTGATACAAAGTAACGACGGCAGTAGTCCCTGGTATAGAACAAACCCGACAATCTTCAGGCGGGAAAGTCGGTGGCCGCTTTTTGGTATTCCAGCGGCGTAAGGCCGGTAAAATCCCGGAACGCCCTTATCAGATGGCTCTGATCCGCATAACCCTGCTGGAAGGCCACGCCAGCCATGTCTGTAAAACCATTGCCGCTCAATTGCCGCAACGCCGCATCAAACTGGCAAATACGGCCAAATGTTTTAGGAGATACGCCCACATGCATATCAAACATACGCTGTAAAGTACGCTCCGTCACGTATAGCTCCTGCTGTACCTTCAGCATGGACAACGCTCCGCTATGCTGCTGTATCATCCTCGTGGCAAAAAGGACAGGCTGATTTACTTCCAGTTTACCAGGAGATATCAACCGCAGGAGGTAATCATTCATCAATGCCAGCCGCTGTTCCAGCGATGGCGCATTCAGCAGCTGTTCCAGCACACGCATGCCCCGCGCAGGTTCAGACAGACTGATGTCCACACTCAGATCTGTCAGCTCCCGTGCGCTCCAGCCAAACAAGGCTTTCAGCGTATGCGGATACAGAAAATACGCGATCAACATCGTTGCACCGGAAACAGGCAACAATATGGGACGCACATTTTGTCCGTATAGTACAAGATTATCCACATGAAGATGACTGGCTGTCAGCTGAAAAACAACACTGGGATACCCTTTAGCAATCAAAGGCAGGAAGGTGTCGAAAGACAGGCGCTCGCTTTCCAGCATCATGATATGGCTTATATAATTGGTCAATGCTGGAAGCGGTGTGATCAGTTGCGTTCTCATTTTACAGCATGTGTTCTGTAAGTTAAACTTTATCCGTCAGCCGTGGAATGCCATTTTTTTATGAACTAATTAAATATTTTTTTGTAATTACGTATATGCCATACACACACATTCTATACAAACGCTGGAATATCGCCTTACCCATCTGGAGCCTCGTCAGCCCATTGATCGGAGTTGTCATCCTGATGCTGGCCGGCGGCATAGACAATACGTTTTTCGTTCTGCTGATGGCTGCATCCCTGATCAGTATCGTGTTATCTGCCGTGCATCATGCCGAAGTAGTGGCCCACAGGGTGGGAGAACCTTATGGTACGCTCATCCTGGCACTGGCCATCACCGTCATAGAAGTATCCCTGATCGTTTCCCTGATGCTGAGTGAAGGCGCCGCAGGCTCCACGCTGGCGAGGGACACCGTATTTGCCGCCATCATGATCCTGCTGACCGGCATTATTGGCCTCTGCCTGCTCCTGGGCGGCTACCGTTACAAAGAACAGGTATTTATCAAACAAGGCACCAATGCGGCCCTTACCACCCTAACGGCCATCTCTATACTGACATTGGTACTGCCTAACTATACTACCACTACACCCGGACCGGTATATTCCAACAGTCAGCTGATATTTGTAGCGCTCATTTCCCTCGTGCTGTATGGTGGCTTTGTGTCTGTACAAACCGGTCGCCACCGGGATTATTTCCTGCCGGAAGATGATGGTGAAACACATTCAGCACCTCCCAACAACCTGACGACCACCCTTAGCATGTTGTTCCTGTTGATTGCACTGGTGTTGGTAGTGATGCTGTCCAAAAAACTGTCGCCCACCATAGAATCGATGGTGATCAGTATGGGCGCGCCTAAGAGCCTTGTGGGTATTATCATTGCGGCGGTGATCCTGTTGCCGGAAGGACTGGCGGCCATACGGGCAGCGCGGCGCAACAGGCTGCAGACGAGCCTGAACCTGGCGCTGGGCTCAGCGCTGGCCAGTATAGGACTTACTATCCCGGCAGTGGCTATCGTCACCGTTTTTGCAGGCTTCAGTGTCACCCTGGGCATAGACACCAAATCCACCTTATTGCTGATATTATCCCTGTTTACGATCAGTATCTCCTTTAATGCCGGTCGTACCAATATCCTTCAGGGTATTGTACTGCTGGTGATTCTGGCTACTTATCTGTTTACGACGGTTGTACCGTAATTTTCTATGATCTGGACACACTAAGTCCATGCGCCGATAAACATCCAGCCGGCGCACCTTTACAGGAAACATATAACGATGCAGCCTATACGCCGATTGTCAGGCCTGTTGAACTGTCAACAGCTTACGATATCGTGCAAAATAAAATGCCAGCGGCAGGCTGAATGACGCGATCATCACAAAAAACAGGGACAGTTCTTCTCTCTCAAAAATCGTCATACAAAAGCTGACAGCCACCAGGAACGGTAGCAGAAAAAAGGACAACAGGGACAGGATAACATTGTTTCTGACAACAGCTATTCTGTTGAAAAAAATAGTGATGGTAGACAGTGCCATACAGATAATGCAGAAAACGATCAATACATGACCTAACCCATATAAATCACTGTTGCGGGCAGCCTCGGACAATTCAACAGTCTCGAACCATAACAGTGAAATTACGCCACTACTGATCATTGCCGCAAATGCCGCACTTAAAACCATACTTCTTAAAGGATGGGCTTCCATGTAACAGGTAGATTAACAGCCTTAAATATAATCAATTAAGATTTTCCCGATTGCGTAATTTTTTTTTCCAATTCAATAAATACCTGGCAAAAGCTGTTGTTATCTTCATATTCTGGGGATACACCACATCCCCTTGCTTACAACGAGCAATAAATTTTCATACGAGTAAGGCCGGCCATTTCTGGCTGGCCCATTCATGGTAGCGGGTATTTGAATTGGATTGTTATTCAAACGCACTCATTATCTTATCTAGTAACGACCTCTGCCAGCGTTAAACTTAGGCCCCTCCGGACCGTCAAATAAGTGAACCTAACCATGAGGTCATGAAAAAGTTTGTCGTGATAATATGCACCCTGTTGGCCGTTGCTGCCGCAGCACCGCAGGCATATGCACAAGTTAGCATTGGTGTTTCCGTTGGCATCGCGCCGCCCGCGATACCGGTTTATACACAACCACTCTGCCCCGGCGATGGCTACATGTGGGTTCCCGGATACTGGGCCTACAGCACCCACTACTATTGGGTTCCGGGCATATGGGTAAGGGCTCCTTATGTAGGCGCCCTCTGGACTCCCGGCTATTGGGGTTTTATTGGCGGCGTATATCGCTGGCATGCCGGTTACTGGGGCCCGCAAATCGGGTACTATGGCGGCATTAACTACGGCTACGGCTATTTTGGCGCAGGATTTACCGGCGGTATGTGGAGAGGTAATTCCTTCCATTACAATACAGCTATCACCCGCGTGAACACTACAGTAGTGCACAACACTTACATCAACAGAAACGTAGTCAATAATAACATCAATAACAACCGCACCAGTTACACCCGTAATGTGGTGAACAACAACCGCGAAAACATCACCCGGAACAATAACAATACGGTCATCAACAATAACCGGAATAACTTCACCAGAAATAATAATACAACGGTGAACAATAACCGTGACAATTTCACCAGAAACAATACCATGAATGCTTCCCGCAGTGGCTGGAATGGCAACCACCAGGCAGGCATGAACAGGCCAATGGCTATGGGCAGAGCTTCTCGCCCACAAGGCAATTTCATGCGTCAGCCTTCAGGAGGTGGTAACTTCCGAGGAGGTGGCGGTGGCCACTTTGGCGGAGGAGGTGGAGGCCACTTTGGTGGTGGAGGCCACGGTCGTCACTAATGTTGATATCAGTGGAGATAATAAATAACCAGAGAGATAAAAGTCTCAGCGTTTGCAGGCGTTGCCTTTGGGTAGCGCCTGCATCATTTATAAGAGTTTGTTGACAGCCACTACTATCAGCAGCAACTCATAGTTCGTCAGCAGATCATTTTTCAATAACCGGATGGCCTTGCTCATATGTTTTTCCACCATACTAACGGAGATGGATAAACGGGAAGATATTTCCTTGTAAGACAACCCTTCTTCCCGATGCAAGAGGTATACCCGGCGACAGTTGACTGGCAGCTGTGATATCGCCGTATCCAGTACCAACAAAGGGTTACGGCTGCTTTCCACCGGTACAGTCACCATCTGCTCCACTTCCGTCTTCACCGTTTCCAGCCAGGCCACATCTTCCTTCATGCGTTTTCTCACCACATCGATCAGCAAATTGCGGGCGATCGTTTTTAGCAAAGGGAGCGCTTGTTCTATGTTATAGATATCGTCCATCTTCTCCCAAACGCGGAGATAACTTTGTTGCAGCAGGTCCTGCAACAGGTGGGTATCTTTTGTGTACTGATACAGGTATTGATACAGCCTGTCACGGGAGGCGTGGTATAGTCCGGTAAACACCTGTTCCTTATTGTACATAGCTGTATCCGTCATAAATATTTACAAAGATAGGCCGGCCGTTGTGGTATAGTCATATTACCAAATTGTTAATTGCCATTTTGAGGGCTGAGGTAAATCATCATTGTTACGTGAAGATAGTAGCACGTAAACAATACGCATGAAACATCAGGATAACTGGTCATCCTATATCGATAAAACAACCAACGACAATACACGCCGTGAGATACTGTCCTGGCTGCAATCCTGCACCGATGAAGAGCTGAAAGACTCACTGGACCGGGGCTGGGACCTGCCTCCGGCACCTATGCCAGTCTCTATAGCCAAGGAGCTGGATAAGCAACTACGGCAACAAGGACTGCCCGTAGACCGTCCTGCACGGGTGCGGTATATCCGCATACTGCGCCGCGCGGCAGTTGCCGCGTGCATCGCATTGCTGGCAGGGTCATTGTTCCACTGGCAACAACTGCGGCCGCATCAGCAGTCTGTCACTCCTTCTCCGGGAAGGGAGATTGCCAATACCTCCATGCATGTACGTAAACTTACCCTGCCCGATGGCAGCCACATATGGATCACACCTGGTTCCATACTTACAGTTCCGGAAGATTATAACATCACCTCCAGGAACGTTACCCTCGCCGGCGAAGGGTATTTCGAGGTAGCACCAATGACCATCCCTTTCCATGTGAAAGCAGGAGGGCTCGAAACGACTGTACTGGGAACACATTTCAACATAGAAGCTTATCCTGGGGAAAATATGACGGGCGTCGCCCTTTCCTCCGGCAGCGTGGCGGTAAAAGTATGGCATGACAGCAGCCTGGTGCTCACCCCCGGCCACAAACTGACCTATCAGCCTTCCTCCCACCACTTTACCACAAGGCGTTTTGTGCCGGAAAAAGAAACAGACTGGAAACAGGGCGCCCTCGTGCTTGACGATGTACCGCTGGAAGCAGCTTTCAACAGACTGGAAAAAAGATTCTGCAAGAAGATTGTCCTTACCTCCAACGCAGGCCACCGCACACATTTCACCGCTACCTATCACGCGGAATCACTGACAGACATCCTGCAAAACATGTCATTCATTTATGGGTTCAAATATCACGAAACCCGCGACAGTGTCATCATTCATTAATCACATAAAAAATGTCCCGCCTGCCAGCGGGACATCAAAAACAATCGTTTTTAAAGTTTACGTATGAACAAATTTAGACAAACCAGCGCAAACCTGCTTAAAAGAAAACGGTGGCAGGCAGGCTTCCTGTTATGGCTGTTACTGGCAAGCCAGGCCTATGCTCAAGCCCCAGCCATGGAGCATCCCGTCAGCCTAACGCTCCACAACACCAACCTGGCCGCCGTGATGGCCGAAATAGACCGCCAGAGCGATTATAGTTTTTCCTACGATAAAGCTTCGCTGGGCGCCGTAAAACTCGCTAACGTAAACTGGAAAAACATAACACTGAAAGAGGTGTTAGCAGAACTGACACGTACCTACGGCATTCTCTTCCAGGCCAATGCGCGTACCATCGCTGTCAAAACCGGTCCGAATACCCCAAAGGAAGCCGGCAGCGGTATCATTCGTGGCCGCGTGGTAGACTTTGAAACGTCGCAACCATTGCCTGGCACTACCGTCCAGCTGGAAGGAACTTTACTTGGCGCTATCAGCGATGCCAAAGGTTACTATCAGTTGTCCGGCGTACCGGCAGGCACTTACACGGTGATTGTCTCTTTCGTGGGCTATCAACGAGGTATCGTCTCCCGGGTAAAAGTCAGCCATGAGCAGACATCTTCTGTAGATATCAAAATGCAGGTAGGTGGCGCGCTGAAGGAAGTAGTGGTAGGCAGCGGTCCCCGCAAGGTAAGAGCCGTGACCCACAGCACTGAGCAGCAGCTGTTACAGGAGATCAAAGGCGCTACCGGCGTGGTGTCCGGCATCTCCAATGAGCTGATCGCCAAAACGGCCGACCGCAACGCTGCCGAGATCGTGAAACGTATTTCCGGCATTACCGTGGTAGACGATCGTTTTATCGTGGTACGTGGCATGAACGAACGGTACAACATGACCTATCTCAATGGCAACCTGGCGCCGTCTACAGAGCTGTACAACAAAGCTTTCGCCTATGATCTGCTGCCCAGCAGCGTGATCGACAAAATACTCGTGTATAAGTCACCGGTAGCCGATCTGGTAGGGGAATACGCCGGCGCGGCCATCAAAGTGTTCACCAAAAATGCAACATCGGTAAAACACTTCGACATGGGCGTGCAGTTTGCCTATCGCGACAATACGAGCATGCGTAATGTAGACAGCTATAACGGTGGTAAACTGGACTTCCTTGGCATAGATGACGGTACCCGCAAGCTGCCGTCGTTCTCTCCCGGCGTTTTCCAGGGCAATCAACGTGTTCCGCAAAATGTACCGCAGCAGGACTGGATCAACAGTATGTCATCTACGTTGATGCCGGGCAAACGTTACGCCGGCCCGGACATGCAGGTGTTTGCCAATTACTACAACAGCTGGAAACTGGGCAAATGGAGACTGTATGACCTCACTTCCGTGACCTATTCCAAAGAGACTGCTGCCCCCTCCATTTACCGCCAAACAGGCAACACCAACGCCTACCAGGTAGACCCTATGCCCGGTAACGCCCAGGGTACCAACAATAAAATCGTCACCGGAAATCAGACTACCGAAACCGGAAAGGTCAATATTCTCGAAAACCTAACGCTAAAACTCAACGACCGCCACCAGCTGGCATGGCTCAATTTTTTCGTCAATGATGGCAAACGGTTCACCAGTACTACCACCTCCATTCCCAATGCGTTGCCGGAATTCTATCTCTCCGAAGTATATGGTTTTAAAAAAGATATTACACTCTCCTTCCAGCAAAGGCTTCTTTACACCGGTAATATAAATGGTACCCATCTGCTGGGAGCAAAAAAACAACATGAGCTGTTCTGGAACCTGGGCTATACACACGATCTGCAATATGTGCCCGATCAACGCCTTATCCACTTTAACGCTAATTATCCTGTTTACAATGATAACATGAACTGGACCCCTACCGGTTCCAATTTTGACATGAACACAACTTTTCAGGGCATGATGGCAAGGTTATATATCAAAAACCAGGAACAGGTATACAACGGTTCCATGGATTACACCTTTCACCTGAAACCCAATTTTTACCTGAAAGCCGGCACATATCTGCTCTTCAAAACCAGGCAGGTAGGCCGTCGGTTCTTCCGCGTAAACAGAGCCGGATTACGTACAGATGAACTAACACCAGACCTTTCCGCCAACAATTTCCTCCTCTGGAATAACGGATTCGGTTACAACAATGTTGATCTGCTCCACTATCGCCCTGCTGATCTGAATAATGTATGGAGCTCCCACTATTTCACGAATGACAATACAGGGCTGGCTATCTACGATGCCACCACTCCCCAGGATTCCTATACCGCCAGCGAACAATACAATGCATTTTATCTGCTCGGGGACTGGAAAGCAGCCGATGACCGCCTCACCTTCAACGCCGGCTTGCGGGGAGAATACGACCGCCAGCGCCTCTCCGGCTCCAAAGACGGGCCTACCGGTAAAAACACCATAGAAACAGTGAATGTAGATAACAAAAAAACAATCTTACTCCCTTCATTCAACTTCAGCTATCATCCCGCCAGCACCATGGTGATACGCGCCGGTTATGGTCGTACGGTAAACCGTCCGGATTTCAGGGAGCTAACACCTTACCATGATTATGACTTCTCCCGTAATGAAGAAATCACCGGTAATCCGAGGGTGATAACCGCCGAAATAGACAATTTCGATCTGCGCGCCGAGCTATATCCCCGGAATAAAAATGAAGTGATCAACATAGGCGTATTCTACAAACACCTGAATCATCCCATCGAAAAAATGCGGGACGAGGTATCCAACAATGAAGCCCACGACGGATGGGGCTTTAACAGGATTAGTTATGACAATGCTGTCAGCGCGGATATCATGGGAGTAGAGGCCGAAATAAAGAAAAGTCTCTCCTTCATTCCTGGCAAGATCTTCAAACAACTGTCCGTAGTGCTGAATGGCTCCATTATCAAAAGCAATAGCGAACGGCACAAATTTCACAATGACTATGCGGCAGACAGTATCCACACACCGGGAGGCCCATTGCAGGGCCAGGCTCCTTACATCGTCAATACTGGATTATTCTATGAAAATGTAGCCACCGGCACAAAAGCCGGACTTGTATACAATGTGAGCGGTCCCAGCATCTACGCTAAAAGCGTACGTACTCCTGCTGACACCAGTTACAGCGACAAGTACGTACGCCCGGACATCATGCAGCTTCCCATGCACCTGCTGGATTTATCTGTCACTCAGAGAATCGTAAAATCATTACAGGTAAAACTGAGCATACAAAACCTGCTCGATCAAAGCTATCGCCTGGTCGAAGATCAGAACTACAACCACCGTTTTGACAAGGAAAAGGAATCTGAAGTAATCGCGGGCAAACCTTTCTTCACTGGAGACAATATTTACACCCGCTACAAACCTGGAAGATATATCCTGCTACAATTCACTTATGCTTTTTAACATTACTATATGAACACACGCTATATATTGCTGCTATGGCTGATCGTCAGCCTGGCTACTGCTTGCAAAAAAGAGGTAACACTGCCAGACATACCAGAAGAAGGACAAATCAGTTTTTACTTCGGTTCCACCGCCATGACCAGTGGCTCGCTGGTATTGATAGACAGTCACGATACCACCTACCAGCCACCGAAGAATATCTTCTATTCCATTTATCCCTTCTACTATAAGACAGGAGACAGGCTGCCGGTTTATCCGACAGTGAACACCAACTGGATGCGATTCATGCACCTGAGCACCGGTGAGCATCAGCTGCTGTTGATAGACTCCGACCATCACCCGCTGGACAGCGCAAAGATAAAACTGGATGCAGACAAGCCCGTTACTGTGTTCTATACAGACAGTATCGGCTACTACGATCACCTGGTGGCCTCCGACCGGTTCATTCCGGATACCGGTAAAATAGGCATCCGTATCATCAACCTCAGTCCTTTCACCGGACCGGTATACCTCACCTTTAACAAAGCTACGCTGCCTTCCATTCCGGTTACCCGTTATCTTGACAACACAGGGTTTCAGCCAGTAGATGTACCAGGTCCACAAACGCTGAATATCAAAGTATTCCCTGAAGGAGAAAAGGTGAACTTCCTTACCCGCAGTTCCGTGGATATTATCCCCGGTCACGCCTATACGCTGGTGATTAGCGGATACTCCAACAACAACCCGGGAAATTACACAGACCCGCAAACCGGTCGTACAGTAACCATCCAGCCAAATTTCTCTCTTTCCGCCACAAAAACATTCTGATAAAATCATTACAGATGAAAAATACTTTCCTACTCGCATTGCTGGGCATCCTGCTATGGTGCGGATGCAAAAAGGTAGATGATCATGCTGCCCTGGTAGCTAATCAGCCCTGGCTGTCTGACAGCTATACACAACAAACCGGTACTCACCTGGCCCCTGTCAACTGGACCTATCCCACTGCATGGGTCGTAGGCGACACTGCCATGCTGATTGGTAATTTGTTTCCCTACAGCAGCACGATCACCGTCGGCAACGTACCGATAAAAATTGTCGACACCGCGATATTGACACCCAACTACACCACTTATTCCTCACAGCCGCAGATACAGGCTGTACGCTTCGTGGTAACCGCCGACATGGGTATTGGCAGCAACAGACAAGTGAGCGTTACCGCCAACGGTGTCACCATCTACGGCGCCCCCGTCAGTATCAGACTTGTCAACGCGGGCAGCAGCCGCACCGATACCACACTATGGGTAGATCAAATAGCTTCCTGGGTACCAGATAACCTTAACGACTACACGACCAATAAATACAACATGGTCCGCTCTATACATAACGACCGGTCCGGTAATATTTATTTTGACAACCAGCTCTCCGTTCAGATGCTGTCAAATGGAATAACTTCCACCATCCTGAAGAAAAACGACGTACTCCGGGATGACAAGGGCAACGATTTCACTGTAAAAAATGTGTTGGGCAGTACCGTCAGCTTCTCCGGACAAACACTTTACTTTTCCTTAGAAACAAACGAAAACACTCCCGACGTCGCCCAGAGCTATGTTTTTCGCCTTTGTAAAATGGACATCGCCAGCAAAAACATTACTACCCTCAATCGCACCCTGGTCAATCAGCAGGTTACGGCCAATGAAACACAGGTCCCCATTCAGGGAGATATCAGTCACCTGAAACTGGTAGCCATGCTACTGAATATCGACTATAACGACAACCTGTTTTTCACCAACTACTATTCACCAGGGAAAGCGGGCAATAATCAGTCCATATGGTACAGGTATGTTGGCGGTAACGCCGCCGGAGGATGGTCTGGTGAACCCATTGGTGGGTACGTCCTCATTTCAAAAATGGACGTTTCCGGCCAGGTACGCGGCCTTATGAGCAGTTCACGGTCCTACCCCGCCCCCGGAATACGTATATTCTCAGGCAACTATCTACTGGACCCTGATGGGAAAAACCTATATGGCTTCAACACGACCAACTACATTGCATATGATATGATCCAGTATAATTTAGTGGATGATGAACAGGGCGTCACGATTAACCCACGTCAAACAGCATTTAACTTTCAGTCCTTCGAAACCGATCCTGCATATAAACAGACAACTCCCTCCGGTTTGCTCTTTATCAATCCTTACAACCGTTTGCTACGGAGCGTAATACAACTCGCCAATGGCAATACGCTACAGGTCTCTAACCGTTCATTAAAGAGCTATGACATTGCCAACCTGGCTTACTACACCTATGCAGGAACCGAAATAGGAATGAACCAGGATATCGAACAGCAGGTCAATTTAACCGGACTGGCCAAATGGGTGGATTTCTCTAAAGCCACACTGATCGGACAGGATAAAAATGGTGTCCTGTATTTCATGAGAGATGGTAATACAACCACCCCTCCCATCTTCTACAAGCTCTATCCTAAAAAATCATAAACAAAAAAAGGGGCTGACCAATTGGTCAGCCCTGCTTTTCTGTTTTAACCTGTTCACAACCCCGCCATCCTCCGTGCCAGTCACGGTGGAAGGCAGCCCGCATCAACAGGATATTTACACCGATAAAGAGTACAATAACAAGTATCGCAGCCACTTTGGAGATACGCGCCAGCGCAGGTCTTTTTGAAAAACCGCCAAAGATGTAACCGATAATAAATACCATACTCGCTGCAAACAGTATCCTGAAAAGGATAAGAAAAGGAAATAACATAACATGTTTTTTTAAAAGCTTGAATAATCACTTAAACTTGCCCAGCAATGCCTCGTCTTCAGCTTTGCCCCAGTGAGGAGCTGTTCCTGTCTTATCTTTCGCCAACAGTCCCAGGCTCTTCTCTGCTAATTCTTTTGCCAATGGTTTATCACCGCCCCACATTTTAGGCGTATGGTATTTCACCCATGCCCGTACGTATAAAGCCCTCGGATTTTCCGGTACCAGCTGAAGCGCCTGCTGCAGGTACTTTTCTGATATGCTGCCGTATTTACGGCCGTAAGTCATCGGATTAATGAACACTTTGGTGCGGTTCACCATACTCGCTACCGTCAATACTTCAGACAGCTCCTGCTTTTGTTTGGTGCTGTCCAGCAGCGACTGTGCACGACCGATCTGCTCTTCTCCCTTCACACTATATGGCTCTATTTTATCGCCATCCTCCTGGTAGAGGAAACCGATTTTGGCATTACAGTAAGCGGCATAATACCAGGGAAGCCAGGAGTTAGGCTGTTGTGCCGTCAGCGTTACAAACGTTTTTTCCAGTACTTCGTAATCTTTTACAGAAGCAGCGCCATCGAGCTTATGCACGGCGTCTTCCAGCGACTGTGCCATCACAAAGACTGAGCAGGACAGCAGCAACAATAAAGAGAGGATTGTTTTTTTCATAATTAGCGGGTTTGTGGTTTATAAATTGTTATTGATAAAATCATCTGTACGATCTATCCCAAGGCTCATAAAGAAGCCGATGAAAAATGTTCTGTTGGCCGGCAATGACACCGCCATCTTATGCTGGCCGTCATAACTATAGTTGTAACCAAACACCTGCTTAGTGCCCAACAGGTTATTTATGCCTACAGCAAAACCAGAGAAGTCTTTGTGTTTCCAGCGTGGGAACAATGTCATCAGGTGGGAAACATGCAGGTTCACGATGTTATAGGGCTTGGTTGTTCCCTGATCGGCCAACTGCCAGCCATCGCTGTACCGGATGTTGTAGTATGGCCTTCCCGCCGCCAGTGCGTAAGACACATTGATGCCGGTAGACAGGTCCGGGAAAAATTTCTTCACGGCAATCGTCATGGTATGCGGCGCTGCAAAAGGGGGCCGCAGCTCCATCGGATAGTTCAGATAATCCCGCTTGGTGTCCAGGTACGTATAGGTGATCCAGTAGTCCAGGTTCTTAAAGGTCTTTTTATCCCGGTAGAACAATTCCACTCCTTTCGCATAGCCGTTACCGGTAGATACGCTCTTTGCATCCGGTGGCAGCAGCCTGATCAAATCATTATACTGCTTGTAATAAGCCTCCACCCGGAAAAAGCGGTTATGCGCCCTCCTGGTGTAATTCACCACATAATGTGCTGCACTGGAAAGAGATAAATCGCGGTTGCGATACAGGAACTCATTCTGTGGTTCCTGGTAAAAGAGACCGTAGGCGAAGTTGAGCTGGCTTTCATCTGTCAGCCGCCATGCAAGGCTTACCCGTGGCGCCAGTGACCACTGCTCCAGCAGTGATGTATGCTCCAGCCGCAGGCCTGCTTTGGCCGCGAGGCTGCCCGTCAGGTAAATATCACTCTCTGCAAAAAGGGCGGACAACTGATCCGTTTGCGCAACAGCACTGTCACGATACACGCCGGCATCTTTGGAATAAAAATGTTCCGCACCAAAACGCACCGCCTGGTCCCTGGACAGGAAACGGGTAAATACCACCCTGGCCTGTGCAAAATCGGAATGGATATCGCTGCGATTGTTTTTTAAGGTAAGCGGCACTTCCGGCAGGGTGGCGGGCTTCTCCGCAGCGTCTACAAGACTGACAACACGTTTATCTTTGTTGTTGCTGTAAGCCAGCCCGGTCTCTACTTTCCAGTGTTCGCCCAACGCGGTACGGTAACTCATATTCGTATAGACGTTACTGCCTTTTACCAGGTAACCGGAACGCAACGCCGCACTGTCTACATCCTGGTTATACAAACCCACGGTGCTTTTATTCCATACGGCATATACCTTGAACATACCGCTGCGGCCTGTCTTTATGCGGAAGTTCGCAGTCCCTTCCAGGTACGAAGGTCCCTGAAAATAATCAGGCACATGTGGCACCAGGGCATTGTACAACGTCTGGTTGGAGTAGTTAAGCCCCAGCCCGAAACTGCTGCGATTGTCTTTTCCCAGCCGCTGCAGGCCCGCGCCCTGGTTGGCCGGGAACAGGTAAAAGCTGGCAGAGGATTTCTCCGGAAGGTCTACGCTTTCGAGTATTAACGCACTGCTCATGGCTTGTCCGTACAATGCGGAATAACCACCGGAGCTGAACAGAATTCCTTTAAACAGGAAAGGATTGATACGGGCGCCCTGCGAAATACCCGGTACAGAAGGATAGTTGGGATATTTGAATAACGTACCGTCGATAAACTGTTTGGTTTCATCGCTGGTACCGCCTCTTACGAAAAGCCCTTCCGTTTCCCCGATCTGCTGTACACCCGGCAAGGCACGCAATGCCTGCGTGAGGTCGCCGTTGTTGCCCGCTACGGTGACGGCATCCATTGGCGTAAGAGAAGCCCCTTTGGCTTTATCGCTGGCTTCAAAAGCACCGGCGCTTACGGTAACCTGCTTCAGGTTTTTAGGCGTGCCCCGGGGAACGGTATCGGACACAGCTTTGCCGGTACTGTCTTTCGGCGCCTGTTGTGCGTAGGCAGAGCTCAGCAAGGCGGGTAAAAAAATCCATATCAGGTATTTGGTCATCACCGGAAGTATTATTTACCCACAAAGCTAGCAGGTAGTACGACCGGGATTTTGAGGTGTAGACAACACAGGAAAGTGTGACGACAAGATGTGTAAGTCTGGTTACATCAGTTTTGAGGACCCTGTACCAAACGGGTGACATTTTCTTTGAAGAAATCGCTGACAGGTATTTCTTTTTCACCGATACATACCAGGTCACGTTTCACGGAAGTGATCTTCTTCACCGCCACCAGGTAGGACTTATGAGTACGGACAAATTCCTCCGCCGGCAATTTCTCTGCGATGGCTTTCATGGTCATACGGGTGAGGACGGGTCTGGGAGAGGAGGAGAGGTGTATTTTGATATAGTCTTTTAAGCCTTCGATGTATTCAATATCAGCGACCACAATTTTCACTTGTACATATTCCACGTTCACGAAAAAGTCGGTGATCGTGCGGGCGGGAGCCGGTGGCTGTTGCAGCCGGAATAAGTCGCTGGCACGCTGACAGGCTTTCAGGAAACGTTCAAAGCTAAAGGGTTTCAGCAGGTAATCCACTACCTGGAGGTTATACCCTTCCAGTGCATATTTTTCATAAGCTGTCACGAGAATCACGAGTGGCGGGCGTTGCAGCGATTGCAAAAGCTGTAGCCCATTGAGGCGGGGCATCTGTATATCGAGGAACATCAGGTCTACCTGTTCCCGCTGCATCACCTCCATGGCTTCCATGGCATTTTTGCAGGTGGCCACCAGCTGCAAAAAAGGCACCTGCCGGATACTGTCTTCCAGTAACTCCCGCACCAGGTGTTCGTCGTCTACTGCAATGCAACGTATCATATAAGCTTCAACGTTAGGTGTACAAAAAACCGGTTACCATCATTCTCTACCGCGAGGGTATAATGCCGGTGATACAACAATTCCAGCCTGGATTTAACATTGGCCAGCCCTATTCCGGAACTGTCGTCTTTGCTGGTGTCCTGTACCGGATCGAAATGGTTTTCCACTTCAAAGGTAAGCACATCTTCCTGAACAGACAGGTGGATACGGATAACCGGCCGCTCTACGCCGGTGCCATGCTTGAAGGCATTCTCCACAAAGGGTATTAGCAGCATGGGCTCTATCATATAATTTTCCAGGGCGGCGACAGCTGGCAGCTCCCTGCGGATATCCACATCATTGCCAAAACGCAGTTGCTGCAATGCAATATAACTGTCGAGATAAGCCACTTCCTTTTGTAGCGACACTTTGGCGCCACCGGTGTTGTACAGCATATACCGCATCAGCTCCGACAGCATGATCAGCGAAGGTTCCAGCTGATCTGACTTCTTCCGGGCCAGCGATACCATATTCGTCAGCACGTTAAACAAAAAATGCGGGCTGATCTGTGAGCGGAGAAACTTTAATTCGGTTGACAGCTGCTCGGCTTGTTTCTCCTTCTGCCGACGTTCTTCGTATATGCGGTCCAGTATTTTACGATATAAAATACTGATCACCAATATCACCACAGAAGGCCCGAAAACAAAGCGGTAAGCGGCTTTGTTATGCAACAGCCCGGGAAACCAGGTGGCCATGATATGATACTTCAGCTGGAAGGATATAAACAACAGCAACAAGGCAGCAGGAATATACAGCCACCAGTAGCGGCGGTTGAGCAGCCGTGGGTACAGGTAAAAAGCATTTCCATAAAAAATACCCATATGGATCACACCGGCAATGGTAAAAAAAATGCCGGGGATAGGACCAATACTATACTGGTTTTCGGGAGATGATACGATATAAGGCAATAACAGCAACATGCCCCAGATAAGCGCATGCAGTGTTATGTTGATATATTTTGCTGTCAGGGATGCTTTCATGTACAATATAAATATACTGCAAAGCACGCTGCTTCAGGGCAGTTTATCCCCAAAGAAGCGACAACAAGGCAAAATGTGCAGACAACACGGGGGCTAACGATAGGTGATGTAGGTGGTCTGCCCGGTCACACTGCCGCCATTGGTGGTGATTTTTACCGGGTAACCGGCTGCATTGTACTCATAAACGTACTGTTGCACCAGCTCCACCATATTGTCAATCTTCAGTTGCATTTTAATGACGTTATTGGGAGAGATACAGTCAGCAAACCGTTGCAGGGCTGGCAGTATGAGACCGTATTTTTTATACATGGCATAATAAGGGTTAGGATGATTATCATACTGGAAGGTAACAGTTATCACCAGATCAGGCACTCCCGGTCTTCCAAACAGGTTAGGTTGCGTGGTAACGGCCCGGATCACATTCCCTTTGCCATCATATTCAAACTTGATCGAAGTATACAGAGCGGTATTCCATTTGCCGGGAGTAAAAGTAATTGCATTCAAGCGGCCGGCAGGCAGGGTATAGTCATAACTACTGAGAATGGTACCGCTGGCAAACCGTTCATCTTTGATGCTGCCATCAGTGCCTTTGATATAGCTGTACAGGGAGTCAGCAACACTGCCGGCACACAGGCCGTTGGCCCAGGTGAAAGACGTTTTGTAAACGTACCCCGTAATGATATTATTCAGCGTATCCTTATGTTCAATACGGCTCCCAACGATGTGGCCTTTGTTATCATAGGAAAATTTTTCATTGCCCATCGCTACCAGCCGGTCCCCTTCATAGATGAACGCCGGAATATCGGAGATAGACGTGATGTTAACATCATTATAGTTTAATGCCGGTCCGTTTCCGGATTCATCTTTACGGCAGGCGGCCAGGCTCAATATGGCCAAACACAGTACAGTACTGGATAACTTCATGCGTACGGGTTATATTTTAGCTACTTAATATAGAATTTCTGTGTCACCGTTCTGCATAATTCTGCAGTTTTTGTTTCTCTTCCGCGGACAGGCTGTTGATTCCCTGCCGGTGGATCTTTTCAAGTATGGCATCTATCTCCTGTTGTTGTATCGCCTTCTGCTGATTATACCGGTCTTCTACGTTCAGGAAACGTTGCGGACCTGGCGTATTGCCGGTCAGTACAATATGTGGTTTGCGGACCAACAGGTACATGAATAAGAGGCAGGGCAGCAGTATAGCCAATATTGGCAGGTAATGCTGTTTGACAGCCTGTGGCTCGATGCATACGGCAAAAACCAGCCCGATAAAAGCGCCGCCCAGATGCGCTTCATGGCCGACGTTATCATTTTTATCTTTAATCCGGAAAATGGTAAACAACATGTACAATACACCGTATATCCATGCAGGTATGTACAACGGGATACCGAAGAAACCGATTTCCATATTGGGGAACAACGCTATGCACGCGAAGATAATACCACATACAGCACCGGATGCCCCTACTGCACTATAATCTCCATGATGCCGGTGGATGAACAGGGACAACAGGTTACCGCCCACCAGACTGCTCATATAAATGATGATGAAGTTTTTAATACCTAACACTGCTTCCACGTCAGCACTAAAAAAACAGAGCGACATCATGTTAAAAAGCAGGTGCATCCAGTCCACATGCAGGAAGCCGGAAGAAATAAGGCGGTAGTATTCCTTGTGGACCAGCATTTCATTCACAATAAAAGCGTATTTGTCATAAAAAGCAGTGTCTTTAAATCCTTTGTAAGACACCACCAGGTTCAGGATAACGATCACCAGGGCAACAACGCCGATTTCAGTCATGGCTATAGGACATTTAGGGTACAGGATGTAATGTGAACGGCAGCCGGGAATAGTTCCTGGCTGCCGTTAGTAAAGATAAAAAACTATTAAATTAAAAAGTAGGGTCAGGTGGTGTATTTGGATTATCATTCCTTTCCACAAAAGGATAAGGGAAATAATTCCGTTTCCTTTCGGTAGTCGGCCGGCCAAAACGCCGCTGGTCTTCAATTTCCTGTCCGGACATGAACATTTCAATACGACGGTGTTTGTAGATCTGTGCCAGCAGGTCCGGTATGGTGGCTGCCGCCACCGGCGGCAGGTTGGCGCCTATGCCAAACGGATCATCCGACGGCTTTTTGGTCACTACTTTGTTCAGCTCCGTGAGCCCCGTTACCAGGTCGTTATTACGCGCATAACATTCCGCCTTGATCAGCATAATTTCCCCTGGCAGGAACACCGGGATCGACTGAATATTGGACTTAAAGAACCCGCTCATGACAAATTTCAACCCGGTGGCTTGTCTTGTCATATAAAACGGTATCCTGGCATCGGTTGGAGTAGGCGCCAGCGCTACAGGCAGCCCCATCGTGGAATCCACTACCTGGTAAATATTGCTGGTGGAAGATACGAGGGTAAAGATCGGATTGGCCACCTGCGGATTGAAGTTAAAGGTGCTGATACCGGCACTGGTAAGATCTACTTTATTGGCAGCATCCAGCGCAGCAGCATAATCACCGGCACTCAATGCGTAACGGGCCTTGAGGGCATAGAGAGTATTGACAACATTAATCCCTTTAGGCAGAAACGGTGTGATAGCAGAGCTGATCGGATTGGCAGCGATGGCATTCAGTGCATTGTCGATAGTGCGTACCGCCCTTGCATAGCCTTGTTTTCCCGGGATAAAATGCACACGGGTCGGCAAATCCGGACTACTGATGGTATCCGGTACCTGCTCCCAGTAATTGGCCTGCACGCCCAGTGCCAGCGCCTTAAAGATAGAAGTATAGGCAATCAGGCCACTGGCATAACCTTTATCGGATACCACGGTATTGGTGGCACGCAGTACTTTTTCCGCGTCATAAACGATCTTGTTGGTATAAGCCCACATACCGGTCACCACTACATTGTTGTTCAACACGGTGTTGCCACCGGTGCCCAGCTGACCTTCATCAGCGTTGCCCGGATTGGTGACAAACGTTTCCCCGCTCAGCAGGCTTCCGGAGGTAATAGTGGTATAAATCAGCCCGGTCCTGTCTTTGACATAGTTGGCCTGCAGTCCCACTGCCGCATCTGTAATCGCTTGCGGCGAGCTAAAGGCCTGGTCCTGGGAAGGCCCGGAAGGGTCCTGGTAATCTTTTTTACAGGCCGCCGCAGACAACAGGAACGTGGCCATGGTCAGGTATGTATAGAAAGTAGTTCGTTTCATGATTTGTCTTTTTAGAATTAGAATTTGGCGCGGACGGTCAGGTTATAGGTACGCGGAACAGGCACAGCACCGAAGTCTATACCACGTAAAACAGTACTTTGTCCTGCAGCGTTCACTTCGGGGTCATAACCTTTGTAGTTGTCCCATGAAATGAGGTTCCGGCCTCCCAGGCTAACGGTCAGGTCCTTCAGTACGTTGTTCAATTTTCCGAAATTGTAGCTCAGGGCCACTTCACGCAGTTTCACGAAACTGCCCTTATCTATCCTGAATTCCTGAATGTTGTATACGCCAGCGATATAACCTCTTGGCAACTGGCCAAGGTCCTCCTGTTCTGCGATCTTACCATTATCAACGCCCTGGCGGGTTCTAAAGTCTGCGTTAAAAACATCCACTCCCTGTACGGCATCCAGCTGTATATGCAGTCCCAGTTTTTTATAATTCAGGTCGGTCGTGAAAGTGCCGGTCCAATCCGGGTTAGGGTCACCAATTTTTTTGTTGAGTGCCGGAGCGGAAGCCAGCGGCAGCCCGGTGGCGGGGTCACGCTGTGCCTGGTAATCGAATGGGCCTTTCTGGACACCTCTTTCTGTGACAGGGATACCGGCCGGTGTGGTCAGGATATTACCGTTAGCATCGCGGGCATAGAAGGTACCATAGAAGAACCCGATGGGATAGCCTGCGGCGATAGCCACCGGAGCGCCACCCACAGTATTCGCCAATATCAGCGCCTGTCCGATGTCCAGCGCTTCATTGCGGTTGCGATTGAAGATAGCAGTGAGGTTCCAGGTGAAATTTTTGGTCCTCACCGGTACGGCATTGAGGACCACTTCTATACCGTTGTTCCTTAAAGAGCCGATGTTGCTCCGTATGGAAGTATAACCAGTGGTTGGCGCAACGGCGCGGTCAATCAACAGGTCCTGTACTTTTTTGCGGTAGTAGTTCACACTAAGGCCGAGGCGGTCGTCCAGGAAAGACAGGTCTGTACCTATTTCCAGTTCTTTTTGTTTTTCAGGTTTCACCCCGGGGTCTGTGTATACCAAAGGCCCCTGGAAACCGGAAGCACCCACAAAGGCATTCGCTACATAGGTATTGTAACGCGCATATGCTGTAAGACCGGTCATGTTACCGGATTCACCATAAGCAGCACGCAGTTTGAATAATGTCCACCATTTGGCGAGAGAAGATTTAGCCCAGAAATCTGTGCCTGACAATACGTAGCTACCACTCAATTTGGTGTACAGCAGGTTGCGTTCATTTTTACCGAATACAGAAGAACCATCCACACGCAGCGCACCTGTCAGGAACAACTGATTGCGGTATTTGAAGTTTTGTTGGATATACTCCCCGGAGATAGAGTACTCAGAGCGCATATCACTACCGGGAATAGCGGTGGTAGCTTTGTCAGCAGTCTGCACAAAAGGCGGCATGCCTCTTCCCTGTTGCAGGGAATAGTGTTGCTTCGTGTATTGTACAGAGTATCCTACCTGTGTTACGGATTCGAGGTTATCATTGATACGTGCATTGTAAGTGGCATTCGCATCATGGTTGATCAGGAAGGATGTATTGATACCCGCACTGGCGTATCCGTTCAGGCTGGGGTCCAGCGCAGTACCGCCGCCGAAGAAGCCAGTGCTTACATTATAGGCGAATGGCGGAATAAAGGTGGTACCGTCCTGATAGTAGTTGTCGATACCTACATGATAATCCAACGTCAGGTTTTTAGTGGCATTCGCTTTCAGCCCCAAACCGGCAATCACACGGCCCACCTGCTGATGCTGGCGGAAATCTTCAATGATAGACACCGGGTTCACACGGCCCAGGTTACCCACTTTCATAAGGTTACCCAGCGCATCCCTTTTCTGTATATCGTAGTAGTTACCGAGAATGGTAACGGAGTTCATTGGTGAATAAAAGGTATTACCGTCAGGTTTCTCGTTCGACTTACTGTAAACATAATTGACGGTTGCATTCATGGTGAGCCATTTGGTCACCTCCTGATCGAGGTTCACCCGGAAGCTGAAGCGATTGAAATCGGTATTCTTGATGATGCCCTGATTGTAGAAGTAGCTGGCAGAGGCATAGTATTTCGTCTTGTCTTTTCCACCGGCGACAGACACATTATTGTCGGTACCAACGCCTGTACGAAAAATGAAATCCTGGTAGTCGTAACGTTGTACCGGGAAGGTGCTGACAACTGCCGGCGTCAGGATGTTCTGGGTAGAATCGTTCGGGTTCCCACCAAACTTGGTAGGAGCGCGGTTTACATCCAGTTTCTTACGTAGCTCATTGATGGAGATGCCGGTGGAGAAGTTAATCACCGGAGCACCTGAGCTGCCTCTTTTGGTGAAGATCTGCACTACCCCCGAATTGGCACGGGAACCGTAGATAGCGGCGGCGGCGGCGCCGTTCAGCACTTCCACACGCTCTATGTCATCCGGGTTGATATCTGCCATACGGTTCTGGCCAACGGTACCAACAAAGTTGGCGCCGGCATAGTTAGGATCTGCGTTGGTAACGCGGGTGGTAGAGTTGTCTACGATGACACCATCCACGATGTACAGTGGCTCGGTAGAACCATTGATGGTACTGGTTCCTCTGAGTTTTACAGAGATACCGCCGGAAGGATCACCGGAGTTCTGTGTGATCTGCGCACCAGCCGTTTTACCTTGCAAAGCGGCCAGCACGTTGCCGGTGGCGCCTTTATTAAGGTCTTCTGCCTTTACGGAACTGATGTAACTACCTAACTGGCGGCGGGTGGTACCCTGAGAGGTACCAGTTACCACAATTTCATCCAGCTTGGATACGGAAACACCCATCTTCACATCCCGGGTAATATTGGAAGTACCAATGGTGACCGGTATTTCCTGCGTGGTAAAACCCACACCGGTAACAGCCAGTACATAGTTGCCTGCCGGTACGTTGGCCACGAAGCTATAAAGCCCGTCAACCGTAGTATTGGCGCCTAGTTTGGTGTTTTTGAGCGTAACGGTAATTCCAGGTAAGGGAGTTCCGGCTTCGTCTGTTACCTTACCGGATATTTTCACCTGCGCGCTGACGGTGGCAGCCAGGCAGGTCATCAACAGTAAAAGCAGCGCACGGCCACTCCCTGTCAATCGCATAAATACACGCGTGATCATAAGTGATTTTTAAATGTTGGTTACTGTTGTTCGTAGCCCTTAAAACAGTCGTAAAACAACTGTTGAATGGTTGATTGCCTTATTAAATCCTCTTTTTTGTGCCTTCTGAAAATAGTGGCCGGAATGGTGTCATACTGCCTCACCAGCCATTCCCGAAATTCGTTTTTCACAACGCTTTTTCAAACGTCGGTTGTCCTGTAAAACAGCCCGGGAGGGCTATTTGTTGATAAACGTGTTAAATAATAAAAATGATTGTTATAAAATCTTAATTCCTTTACTACTGTATGGCTGCAACTTCTTCGATTTTGGCTGCAACTCGGTGATCAATATATCAATATCTTCAACGTTACATACTTTCAGATGCTCTGCGGTATTCACCTTTTCGGATATACACATGGCTACTACTTTTTTGGCAGTGGCGACCATCGTCTTTTTTACCTGCACCACCTCCCAGTCATTGTCTGTAAGGCCCGCCTGAACATCAATGGCATTGACCCCGATGAAACACAGGTCCGCCCGGATATCCTTGATTTTGGCGATTGCTTCTCCACCAACCGTGATTTTCGAATTCTTGGATAACTTGTCACCGATAACGATCACTTCTATATTCGGATGATTGGCATATTCAGAGGCTGCCGGTAAACTTACCGTAACAAAAGTGGCCCGCAATTCGGGCGGTAACATCCGCGCCAGCTGCAGAATAGTGGTGCCGCCGGTTGTCAATACAAACATGCCGTCACGTATCAGTTCCACAGCCTTCATGGCGATGATGCGTTTCTCTTCTATGGCATATACGTCCTGTGCTACCGCACCCTGGTGAAATGAGTTGGACAACCCGCCACCGTGTACTTTCAGCATCTTCCCTTCTTTAGCCAGCTCCGCCAGGTCCCGGCGGATCGTATCCTCCGACACCCCCATCTGTTCGCTCAGATGCGACGACAATACCTTGTTATGTAGGTTGACCTGGTGTAAGATATATGCCTGACGTTCCTTTTTTAGCATCGGAAGTTTATTCTACTTTAAATTCGGCAAAAAAACGCATTCAAACAAATATAAAAATGCAATTTCATGCAGATTTCTGCATAAAACGCAGATCTGTCGCATAATATTTTCTAAAAAAAATATTTTTTGAGGGCGATGACCACCGGTTGCTGATGACTTTATTCAAAAAAAGACCGCCTGGCAAAGCCAGACGGTCATCTTCCTAAACGCAATAATAAAATAACAAAATATCAAAATACCTAAATGATCAACGGGCGATAAACAACAGCGCATCGGCCACCACCGGGCCATCCGCCTGCTCATTACTGATCTCTACATACGCCTTCTTCCCTTTCGGCAAACGGAAACTCCCCAACGACACCCATTCACCGGAAGTCTGTCCCTCCACCTTAATGGCATTTGCTTCTATCTTCACCTGCTTCAGTTCCTTTCCGTCAAAAACCCGCACATGGGTAACCGTCGCCTGGTTGGCCAGCTTGGGCAGATAGCTGTAAATATGGTATTCCCGTTCTTGCTGTATCTCGGGAGTAAAACGTGCAGATTTCGGCACACTTCCCTTGCTGTCATCCAGGTACAGGGACGGCCCATAACTACCTTTCCCATCTTTCTTCCAGTCGCCCTTCAGCGTCACATGGGCCGCATCGTCATTATCCACCAGTATTTCCGGCGTACTGTTGTCGGCCAGCGGATTAGCTGCCAGCATCTGCTGCACCTGCTGGACCGCCACCTGCTGCACCGGCACCTTACTGTCGATAGCTACCACCGCTGCTGTAGCGGCAGATTGCGCCAGCACCATAAACACCGGCTCCATCCGGATAGAACCATAAGCAATATGGGAGGCAGATAAACAAACGGGCACCAACAGGTTGGCACATTCGCCGGTTTTAGGCACCAACGCCCGGTAAGAAATAGGATACGGACCAAAGCCGCCAATCTGCACATCTCCTTCATTCTTCACCATACCATTCACGACCAACCGCTGACAGTTATGCGAATCCATGGTATATGCCGCCATCCCCACGCCATCGGTCACCGTAGCACGACCCTGGCAATTCGCCTGTGTCATAACATATTCGCCTACCATACGGCGCACTTCACGCACATACAGCTGCGGCGACCAATGACCGTTATTCACATATTCATCTTTGGGATATCCCCACTGCAACATCTCCCGACGCAAATGCTCTGGGATCCGCGGGTCATGGCCAATGAAATACAACAATCCTTTATTATACTGTTCATGCTGACGGATAATCTCCTTTCGCCTGGCTTCATCTGCCTCCGGATAATCGAAATTCATCCCGATCATGTCAGTGGAAAATGCACCATTGTTGTTGATATCTGTCTTGCCGTTAGGCATCAGGTCAAACTTCAGAAAGCCCCACAGGTTTTTTGCCGGCACTTTTTCCAATACGCGGAGCAACAGTTCATAACGGGAAGCATTGTAGCCCTCCGGCTGCGTGATCGGAATCATATTATCCGGACGGTTCGTAAGGCAGATGCGGAAATTGAACGCCTGCACGCTCTTATCGCCGCTACCCTGCGCATCCAGCGATGCCGGGCTAATACCCCACAACAGCCCGCTTTCCGGTTTGCCGGGTGTTTTGTAAGGATCTACTCCGTCGGGAAACTGGTGCTTCTCGCGCAACTGCACCCCGTTGTAAGTTTCATGATACAGGCTGTTGGCCTCACGGCCAACGGTATACGAAACACCCGCTTTGGCCATCAGATCCCCTTCGTAAGAACAGTCAATAAACATGCGGGCCTTTACCACCACCGGGGAAGCTCCTTCCACGGTGATTTCGCGGATGTAGCCGTTTTCTTTGCGTACGCTGCTCAACCGGTGGTCATACCAAATTTCCACCTTCGCATTTTGCAGATAGCCGTCAAATGTCTGAGAAGCTACATGCGGCTCAAAAATCCACTGCTCAAACTTCCCGTAATGCGTACCGATGCGGCGGTAAAAATCGCGGGCCAGCCCGGTGATCGCATATTTATTGCCGATGTCCGTGTAGCCGAGGCCACCGGTGGTCAGTCCGCCGAGGTGTTTTCCCGGTTCTATCAGCAATACGGATTTGTGCAGCTTTTTGGCCGTATAGGCCGCCATAATACCGGCGGAGGTGCCGCCGTACACACAAATATCCACTTCTTTAGGCGCCCCGGCCTGTAAGGCAGCCGGTATGGTCAACAGGCAACAGATGGCCAGCAACCACAATTTAATTTGTCTGATCATAGTTGTCATTTTAATACCCGGGATTCTGGTCTTTTATTGGATCAATTGCTTTATTGTAGTTGTATTCAATTGTAGGAATCGGCCACAGCAGATGTTTATCGGCCATTGTAATACCTTTCATCGCTTTAATCACATCTTTTGCGATGCCCAGCCGCTTCAGGTCCAACCAGTGTTTGCCTTCGCTGCAATCCTCATAGGCACGCTCTTTCACGATCTGATCAACGAAAGCCTGTAAGTTGCCATAACCGGACATTTTAAAATCGACCGTGGCATCAGCTATCAGCGGGTTCTTACCGTATGCCCGGCGGTGTATCATATTCAGTTTCTCCAACGCGTCTGTAGTGGGGCCGTTGTTAACACGACTGTCGCATTCTGCGTAAAATAATAACAAATCCGCATAGCGGTACATCGGATAATCATTTCCCGCTGCGGTGGTGGTAGTACGGTCACTGAATTTTTTGTTGAGAATAGTGCTGGCGCCCAGACCAAACGTTTGTACGTACCAGTTATAATCGTACCGCAGATCGTTTTTGTCCCAGTTCCGTACAAAAGTATTGTTTACCGCATCGCTGTACAGGGTGTAATAGCCGCCGGGAGGATAATAGCCGGCGCCCGGATAATGTGCATAAATAGGATATTGAAAACCCTGACCGTTAGGCTGGCGCGAGAATTTCAGGTAAAAAATTTCCTCCGGCGTGGTGATAATATCCGGCCCAAACAGTTTATCAAAGTCGGCTGATACGGTCACATTCACGAGGGAAAATTTACCGGACTGTATCACCTCCAGCGCTTTGTCACGTGCCTTCTGATAATCGTTCCCGTTCATATACACATCCGTCAGTACTGTCTTGGCTGCCCATTTGGATGGTGCGCCCACCAACCGCGCTGCGTCCGGCAGATTAGCTTCAGCAAACAAAAGATCCTCGATGATCAGCTGATATACCGCTTCCTTACTGCTTCTTGGCACATTCAGGGAATCCATGTTGTTTTCCTTACGAATAGGTACCCCGGCCCAGTTGCGCACCAGGTAGAAGTACAGCAAACCACGCATGAACCGGGCTTCTCCCAGGAATTTACTTTTATCGGCATCGCTGATATTTTTACCGACAGGCGTTTTCTGAATCACAATATTGGCATTGCGGACCGCTTCATAAAAAGCAGCCCACATATCGGCCACCCGGGTGATGTTAGTGTTGTCCAGCCCGGCATAATCATTCAGGGGTGCGTGGCTGCCACGGCCATACATATACTCCGTGTAGATTTCCTGCTGTATCTGGTACAACGCTCCCATGATAGCCCCTGCGCGGATGGGCGTATAAATGGCATTCAGGCCGGCCTGTACTTCGGCGGCATTATTATAAAACTGTTCAGCTGCAATGGACTGTGGTTTTTCTTCCAGCAATTTCTCACAGGAAGTAAACAGCAACACAGACAATATGGCGAGGATACTATATTTCATAAAAAAGATTGAATGTTGGAAAATCAAAAACCACATCTGATACCAAACGTTACCGATTTGTTGGTGGGATAGGTAGCATAATCAATCCCCTGGTTAACGGAGCTCATGGCGCCGGGCGCCAGCAGCGAGCCAAACGCGTTCACCTCCGGATCATACCACGAATAACGCGTGATAGTGATCAGGTTTTGTCCGCTTACATATACCTGTGCTTTTTTAAACCATTTCACATGCATTTTTTCCAGGGGGATGTTATATGCCAGTTGTATGTTTTTAAACCGCAGATAGGAACCGTCTTCCACAAAACGGGTAGACATATTGCCAGCCAGCGTGCGGGTGATCTTCGGATATTTCGCCTGTGTTTTTTCCGGTGTCCAGTGATCATACGCCACGTCGGCAGGCAGGTTCAGGCCCATTCCCAAATCCAGCGTGGCCGCTTTGTTGAGGTTAAAAATATCATTGCCTTTAGAGCCTTGTATGAAGATGGACAGTTCAAACCCTTTGTAACTGGTCACTGAATTCAGACCGTAGGTAAAATCAGGATTCGGATTACCGATGTAGGTTTTATCATCTGCGCTGATTTTTCCGTCTTTGTTGAGATCAGCATATTGTAGATTGCCTTGTGTGGTGTAGCCTGTTTCTACGTAACCGTAGAAGATGCCAAACGGTTGTCCTTCGCGCAGCAGGTTCACGTAATCATTCAGGGAGCCGGTATAAAGTGTATTACCGAAGATGTCCTGCCCGTTATACAACTTCACGATTTTATTGCGGTTAAAAGAGATATTGGCATTTACATTCCAGGTGACGGCTTGTTTCATCACATCCACATCAACGGAGAATTCCATGCCTTTGTTTTCCATCTCTCCCACATTTTGCAGGGTAGTGCGGTATCCCATGGAAGCAGGCAGCTGCACGGTATTCAGCAGGTTTTTGGTGCGCTTATGATAGAAGTCGGCGGTAACACGCACCCTGTCATTAAAAAGGGCAGCGTCCACACCAAAGTCGGCCTGGTAGGTGGTTTCCCATTTAAGGTTGCCGGGCAACACGGTACCGGGAGCAAAGGCGGTGTACAGCGCATCACCGAAGATGGTATTGGCGGGCCGCAGCTGGTTCATGGTCTGATAGGGGCTTACTGCGGTGCTGCCGGTGGCGCCGTAACTGGCCCTCACTTTGAGGTCAGATACTACACGGGAACCTTTCAGGAAAGGCTCATCACCCGCTCTCCATGCGATGGCGGCGGAAGGAAAGTTGCTCCATTTGTTGCCCGGGGAATAGCGGGAAGAACCATCCCGGCGCACACTCACGGTAAAAAGATATTTGTCCAGTAACGTATAATTCACCCTTGCGAGGTAAGAAAGCAATACCCATTTTTCATAGCTGCTGGCTGGAATACCAGGCGTGCCGGCACTTCCGAGTGAACCGGTTTTAGTAACATCACTGAGAAACCCGATACCGGAACCGTCCATGGTGGTGCGCACATAATCCTGGTAGGTGAAACCGGCTGTTACATTGATGCCATGGATACCTAACTTCTTGTTGTAGTTCAACACGTTCTCGTTGAGCAGGCTGGTGGACTGTGTCGTTTTCACGGTCGCAGCACCTACGGAATTGGTAGAGGGTTCAATGTCAGCATAATAGTCGGCCCTGTCATTCAGGTTATCGATACCGCCGGAAATCCGTATGGACAAGTCTTTCCATGGCTTGATGGTTAGTGCCGCGTTGGAAAACACGCGGTCCCCTTTCAGGCGATCGGATATCTCATTGACAGGCACCATCGGGTTGATGATAGCGTTGGAAATAAAAGGATAGGCCGTGGTGAGGCGGCGGTAACTGCCGTCAGGCAGATAAGGCGTGAGCGTGGGTGGCGCCATCAGCATGGCAGAGATCAGGTCGCTGCCGCGGTTACCGAGACTGGAATTCTGGCTACGTGTATCCATTCGCGTTAACGTGGCATTATAGGAGATGCTGAATATTTTACTGATATCATGTTCCACACTGCCACGGATGGAGTAGCGTTTGTAGTTACTGTTACGTACAATGCCATCCTGCAGGAACATGCCACCGGAAAGGGAAAAGCGTGTCCGGTCTGTTCCACCGCTGACGGTAGCGCTGGTATTATAGATAGGCGCCTTGTGCATCACGAGGGATTGCCAGTCGGTACCTGGGTCCAATCCGAATGAATCTATTTGCGCTTTGGTGAAATAGGCTGCCTGTCCGTCGTTCGCTGCCTGTTCATTATACAGCATGGCATATTGTTGGGCATTCATCAGTTTCATCTTTTTCGAAACGGACTGAATAGTATACCCTGCATTTACCTCCACGTTGGTCGCTTCTTTTTTCCTGCCGGTTTTGGTGGTGATGATCACGATACCATTTGCGCCGCGGGAGCCGTAGATAGCCGTGGAAGAGGCATCTTTGAGAATTTCCATGGAGGCGATATCGGCAGGTTGCAAAAAGGTAGGGTTGCCGTTGTAGGGAAATCCGTCGATCACGTATAGCGGGTCGTTGCCGCCCATGATAGAATTGATACCGCGGATGCGCACACTGATGGCGCCTCCCGGGGCGCCGTTGTTCTGCATCACGCGTACGCCCGGAGCGCGGCCGGTCAGCGCCTGCATCACGTTGGTATTGGGCTGGGCGGTGATGTCAGCGGATTTTATTTGTGATACGGAGCCGGTAAGATCGCTTTTTTTAGCGGTACCATAACCAATCACCACTACTTCGTTGGCTTTGTTCACCTCCGCTTCCAGGCGTATTTGCAGCGGCTGTTTGCTGGCGGCCGCTACTTCCTGTGGTTTATAACCGATATAAGAGATAACGAGAACGGCCGTACGGGGAGCTGTTAATTTAAAGAAACCATCGGCGTCCGTCTGTGTGCCGGTTTTGCTGCCTTTGACCACCACTGTGGCGCCGGGCAGCGGCTCTCCCGTGGCGGCGGTCACACGGCCGGTGACCGGCTGTTCCTGCGGCGGTGTCGCCGGCGGAGCATTCTTTCCGTTCTCTGACGGTTCTATCACGATATTTTGCCCAACGATGCTCCAGGTAAGGGACTGCTGCCCGAGGCAAAGCTCCAGCACTTTTTCCAGCGGCACCGATGTCACTTCTACGGTTACACGCCGGGTGTTATCGAGCAGGCGATGATCGAAGAAAAAGACATAGCCCGTTTGTTTTTCGATAGCACGGAAAACTTTTTCGAGTGGCACATTCTTTTCAGACAGGGAAACGCTTTGGGAGTATCCCTTTGCGCTGACCTGTAAACAGGCACACAGTAAGATGATGGCTGATAATTTCATGGCCAGTAGCATTTTGGCGATACACCGTGGTTGATAAGCCGGTCGCCTGCAAATAGAACTAAATTGCATACTTTTGAATTGTTTGGGTAATAAAAGCCCTGTCCCGGTTTAAAACCAGGAAGCGAGAGTCGTGGAACGATTTTCATGGGTTACCCAAACGACCGCCGGGAGTGCTGGAACACTTCCGGTTTTTTTTGGGCCCCTGCTGTGTTAATTAATCATTTTTCATAACGGTTGTTTTCATGGTATGACGATGATCTTCTTTTTTTCTATTCTGAAATGGATCTTGCTTAACTCGAGTATTCTCAGGACTTCTTCTATGCTGCTGTTACGGGAAATTTTACCGCCGAATTCCCGGTCGGGGATGTTGCCTTCATAGGCAATATCCACATCGTACCAGCGGGCTATCTGCCGCATAACGCCGGGTAGTTTTTCATGGTTGAACTGGAAGTAGCCGTTCTTCCAGGCGATGATTTCATCAAGGTCTGCATGATTGACAACGGAGAGCTGGCCCGTTTGCTCCATCCGCAGCTGCTGTCCGGGCCGCAGGGCTGTCTCCGCGCCGGCGGTGTGTACTTTTACCGCACCTTCCAGCAGGGTGGTCTGAACGGATGTCTCCTCCGTATAGGCCATTACGTTAAAGTGTGTTCCCAGCACCTGGACGTCCATATTGCGGACTTTTACGTGGAAAGGTTTTTCCGGCATTTTTGCCACTTCAAAGTAGGCTTCACCTGTAAGCTCCACGGTCCTGTCTGTACCAGAGAAAGCTGTTGGGTAACGCAGGGTGGAAGCGGCATTGATCCAGACGTTGGTACCGTCCGGCAGGGTCACGCGGAACTGTCCGCCACGGGGGATGGCCAGTGTATTGTACTGTACAGCCCCGGCTGCGTGGCTGCCGCTGGCCTGGTAGGCCAGTTGACCGTTATTGACCTGCACCACCTGCACATTGCCTTGTTGCGCGAGGGCGCCGTTGCCGGCGCTGTCGAGCGTGATGGTGCTGCCGTCTGCCAGTGTGAGCATGGCTTTATTGCCTCCGGGCATCACCTCGTGTACCGGCGCCGCAGGATGGTCCGCCAGCGGCGGTTGCGGCCCGCGCGACCGCCAGAAGGCTGCCGTTACAAGGACCACGGCCAGTATCACGGCTGCTGCGGCCGGGTACATCCATCGACGGCGGGCGAGAGACACAACCGGCGTGTCTACAGGGCGGATGGACGCATAGATTTGCTCCATCCGTTCCGTGTTGGCGTGACCGTGTTTGTCTTTATCCTGCAACAGAGCCAGCAGGGCTTCGTTCCATGCTTCCTGCCCATGGCCTTCCCGCAGGGTTTCCCAGAGCTGTGCGGTTTCTTCTTCGCTCAGCTCTTCGTGGAGATATCGTGTTATCAGGGTTGATAAAGGTGTTGGTTCCATAACCGGTATGCGACGTTGTTACGGTAAAGACGCATCAACGGAGCAGAGGGAGGTGTTGCCGGAAAAATATTTTTAGCAGGGGTGAGCGAGCGTGGCTATAGTGAGGAGGAATAAGCCGGGATAGTGCGCCAGTAGCTTACGGAGGGTGGCGAGCGCCTGTACAATATAACTTTTAATGGTGATGCGGGACAGACCCATGGCGTGGGCTATTTCTTCATGCCCCATGCCTTCAAAGCGGCTCATGCGGAAGGCTTTCTGTTGCTGGGGAGGCAGGCGGTGGATGGCGGCATGGATGGCGCTTTCCAGTTCCCTGAACTCCGCCCGGACTTCTGTGCCCGAGTGGGAGGTTTCGTGCTGGTAGTCCAGCAGGTATTGCCGGTAGGCATCCTGGGAGGCTAATTTGCGCAGCCGGCTGTAGAGCAGGTTACGGGCCATGATAAAGAAGTAGGCATCCAGCTTCTCTACTTGTGCCAGCTGCGCACGTTTTTCCCAGAGGGTCACAAATACCTCCTGGGCAATATCTTCTGCAATATCCGGGGAACGGGAGAGCAGCAGGGCGGACGAATACACGGCATCCCAATGACGCACGAACAGTTCGCGGTATGCTACCGCGTCCCCGCTGGCCAAACGTTTCAGTAGTTCGGTGTCATTATATGGAATTGAATGCATCGTTGGCAAGCCCGGTTGCCTCTGTTCTGCCCGGAGTTTTAAAAATAATAAAACTTATTTATTGTCCAGCCATACTACCTTTTGTTCAGAGGTATGTTGCTGACCAATAACATCGCGGTACAGATCGGGGCGACGCGCTTTCCGGTAACGGTAACCGCCTGCCTGTTGCAGTTTTTCGGGTGTCAGGGTGGCGATTGCGAAATCGTTGCCCAGTTTGCGGCATTCTGCCAGAATATCACCGAAGGGGTCCAGTATCATGGAGCAGCCGTTTTTCAGCTGATCGTCGTCCATACCGATAGGATTGGAGAACACCACGTATACGCCGTTGTCGTACGCGCGGGCGGGTAACCATTTCATGAGCCATCCGCGGCCTTTGAGGCTGTCAAATTCCAGTCGCAGGGAGGTGGGATCTGCTTCGCGGTTCTGCCACAGGGCAGGGTCTACAAATCCGGCGCCGGGGCGGGAAGAAGGCGTACACATAGTCACATGCGGCATAAAGATGATATCGGCTCCGAGTAAAGCGGTAGCTCTTACATTTTCGATCACGTTGTTATCGTAGCAGATCAGGATGCCGCACTTCCAGCCCAGCAGGTCAAACACCACATATTCATCACCAGGCGTGAGGTGTGGATTGATAAACGGATGCAGCTTGCGGTATTTGGCTACCAGCCCGTTTTTATCTACGCATACATAGGCTTTGTACAGTTTGTCCTCCGCATCTTTTTCAAAGAGGCCTGCCAGGATAGCGATATTATGTTCGCGGGCAATAGCGGTGAGGCGCTGAATACTGGGGCCGTCCGGGATGAACTCAGCCAGGTCCAGCATCTGCTCTTTGGAGAGGTGGCGGGCAAAAGTGTAGCCGGTTACGGAGCACTCATGAAAAGCGATGGCCTGTGCGCCATCAGCGGCCGCCTGTGCAGCCATATCATTTATCTGTTGGAGGTTATAAGCTTTGTCTCCACTTTTGTTCTCAAATTGCGCGGTTGCTACTTTTAATTTTTCCATGGTTTCGTATATTCTTAATAGTTATATTTCTTCACTTTTGTGCCGGCGGCGCTGTCCCGTATCAGCTCAGCCAGTCTATTCTCCCGGGTGGCGGCTTGTTTGGCCGTCATCACCCAATGGGCGGTCAACTTGCGGTAGCCAGCCGCCATTTTCTGATAAAAAGCCCAGGCTTTTTCGTTGGCGCGGAATTGTTGTTCAAATTCCTCAGAGAGCTGCGCCGATTCTTCTAGCTCGTAGGTATAAATGGCGGAACGCTTCAATTCCCGTTTACTGAAAGCGGCAAGGCCCGCCGGCATCATCCGGCCTTCCCGCGTAAGATCTTCCACCTTCTTGATATTGATGGCGCTCCAGATGCTTTTAGGCTTGCGGGGCGTAAAGCGGATCGTGTAACTTTCTCCATCGATGGATTTACGAACACCATCTATCCAACCATAGCAAATCGCTTCATCTACCGATTCCGACCAAGACATGCTTTTCTTTCCGGAACTGGTCTTGTAATATCCCACCAGCAGCTCTTCTGCCTTATGATGATTTTTATCCAGCCATTTACGGAAGGCTGCTCCTGTCTCAAAAAACACAGGTTCATTTGGATATTTTGTCATTTGGGTATTATTGGATTTACAGATTTTTGAATGACGAATTTCGGGGATTTGATGACAACGTATCGCAAAAATTTGTCCAAAAAGTTACCCAATAATTTCAAATAAAACTGCTAAAGTTATCTTAAATAAAGCCCTCCAATCTGACGGACCACCAAATTTGTCTGCTCAACCGCACAATAACCAGATAAAAAAATCCAATAAATCCACAAATCCGTAAATCCCAATGGCCAAATAATAAAATGCCGAAATACAAAAATGGGCTAGTTTTGGGTAAGCAGAAAACTGATATGAAAGATTTCAAGAAATATTTTAGCATTCCGGCAGAACCGGAAGAAGTCTACGCGGCGCTGACCAATCCGGCCACCATTCAACTGTGGACAGGCGAGGTAGCGGAGATGTCCACCGAACCGGGGTCGGAATTTGCCCTGTGGGAAGAAAGCATCGTGGGTAAGAACCTGGAATTTGAGCCAGGGAAAAAGATTGTGCAGCAATGGTATTTTGGGGAAGATGAAGAAGCGCCCTCCATTGTGACGATCATTCTGCATCCCAGTAAAAAAGGCACCGATGTGGAGTTGAGACATACCAACATTCCGGACGAAGCCTTTGAAGACATTACCGCCGGCTGGCAGGAGGCTTATTTCGGCTCCCTGATAGATTTTTATAAGGAGTAGTCAATCGCCGGCCTGCGTTCGCAAAGCCGGCGATCCGTTATTTTAATCATTTGTCTGATAAGGGAAGCTGCTGTCCAGCCAGTCAAAATTGATCTCTGCTTCCAGGATGTCACGCAACTCATCTTCCGTGATAACGCCTTTCGCGTATATGCCGGCGGCAATCTCCTGCTGACGCGGTGAAAGGTAACGCCCGTGTGTACGGAGGAAATTGCCCGCATTGGTTGCCAGGTCCCCCTCTGTAATCAGCCCTGGATACTCAGGGTCTTCTTCAATCAACGTTTCCAGCAACCGCGCAAATATAAAGTCCTGCAGGTTTTTAGCCATTACCACGGCTTCGTTGGAATCGTGATAGACCAATACGATGGGCACATTATCACCATCTTTCAGGTTGTAATAGAAAGCGTACCAGTCGCCGGCGCCGGTGTATCCCAAAGGCACAAAACGGTGACTTTTATCGGCAAACAGCATTCCTTCCGCTACTTCTCCCGAAATATCTTCCTGATTAATGATTTCAAAATCGTTGGCAAACAGTAAAAAAGGAGGATTGTCCTTTACGCGGGGGAACTCGTTGGCGTACCATCCCGGCCCCAGTTTACCCCAGGACAACATACCATCTCTGTCAAGTTGTTTATACAGCGCAGGATATTCAAATTGATGCTCTTGCTCTATTGTTTCCAGTATCGTCATTTTTCTCTATCGTTTTGGCACGGAAAGATACAGCTTATTTGCGCACCACTGTACGCTTAAAAGACTGTTCTCCCTGTTTCTGATAAGGGTTCATCACAAATGACAGCACGCTGCCGTCCTGTTTGAGTTCCACCACCCGGAAGCCATGGTATTCTACGCCCCAGCTGCCGCCTACGTGGCCATCCCACAGGAAAGGTATTTTTTCATCCAGCATTTTCACGCTGTCTTCCTGATGGTCGTGACCGTTAAATACAGCCCGTACATTGGGATATTGTTTGATCAGTTCCTGGAACTCCGGCGCATCAATGCCATGTTTGGTCCACTTCACCGGGGTGATATGTATGAAGATGAAGATGTTGGCTGCTTTCTTATGCTGTTCCAGTTTTTCACGGAACCAGGCCACATCCGGGCTCAGGTAATTTCCTTTGATATCTGCGGTATCGCCGAGCAGGATCACGTTGTCGCCGAACACCACATCATGGTTGAGCGGGAAGCCCCATGCCTGTTGCCATGCTTCTGGTGTCACCTGGTCGTGGTTACCGCGGGTGGCATACACCTTAGGGTGGATTTGTTTAAACATGGTGGCAGCGGGCGCCATGAAGGATGGATCATTGTGGATCACATCGCCGTTGAGCACAAAGAAAGAGCAGGGATTGTCTTTTTCATACGTGCGGAAAGCTTTTTCCAGGTCATGGTAGTTTTGTTCCCATGTTGTTTTCGGTTCACCATAGTGCCAGTCGGAACCGATAGCGAAACGGAATACGGTCTTGTTTTTAAAATCCTTGCTGGTGGCAGCGGTAACGATCTTACCACAAGCCTGGATAACGATGGCGGCAGATACGCCGCGGAAGAATTCGCGTCTGTTCATCATGTGTTAAAATTAGTTTTTCCCGGATGGAATCGATGGCTACAGTTTATATATTAACAGAAAAATCAAATTACGGAGGATGCCCACGTCGTATAACTAGATAATTATAAAATACAGGTATTTTCCGCCCGATAATTACCTGAAATATGATGCAGTCCTCTTTCATCATTCGTCATTCGCAATTCGTCATTGCGCATAGCCTTGTCTGTTAAAAAAATATCAGGCTCACTCAAGATAATACCAATCACCCAAAAGCCATAATCATATATGATATTTCACCATACATTATATTACAAATATTTGATTGTCAATATATTATTCACAAAACATCCATCGATCGCAAATAGATATTTTGTATTATCGTCTCACAACTTTCAATTTATTCAGAAAGAATTGTAATCAGATTGTTAATATTACCCTGAATCCTTCATTTTCTTACCCTCGCTAAATGTTTTGATTGTAACTTTGCACCTCGAATAAAAATGGGGTTATGTTTAGAAGCAAGCGTACGTCTGAAACAGGTCCGGATGTGGTTTTAATCGGCGCAGGAATCATGAGCGCCACCCTGGGTACACTCCTCAAAGAGCTGCAACCAGAATTGACCATCGAAATTTATGAGCGACTGGATATGGCAGCTGCAGAAAGTTCCGATGCGTGGAACAATGCAGGTACCGGTCACTCCGCTTTTTGTGAGCTGAACTACACGCCGCAGAAGCAGGATGGCTCAGTGGAAATTAAAAAGGCCGTGAATATTGCCGAGCAATTTGAAGTATCACGGCAGTTCTGGGCTTATCTGGTAGAAAACAACATTATTTCCAACCCACAAGCGTTTATCCAGAGTATCCCTCACATGAGTTTTGTTTGGGGAGAAGAGAACGTGGACTACCTGAAGAAGCGCTACAAAGCTTTGCAACAATGCCATCTGTTTAAAAAGATGGAATACTCCGAAGATAAAGAACAACTGCAGGCATGGATGCCGCTGGTGATGGACGGTCGTGACCCCAATCAGAAAGTGGCAGCTACCCATATGGAAATGGGCACTGACGTGAATTTCGGCGCCCTGAGCCGTGCACTGTTCAACCACCTCGAACAACTCGATGGTGTTACGATACATTTTAATCATGATGTACGTGACATGAAAAAAGCCGATGATGGCAGCTGGCAGATCAAGGTAAAAAACCGTGAGACCCGCGAAAAAAATGTCATCAAAACGGACTTCGTTTTCATCGGTGCCGGCGGCGGTTCCCTCCCCCTCCTCGAAAAATCTGATATCCCTGAAGGTAAAGGCTTCGGCGGTTTTCCTGTAAGTGGCCAGTGGCTGCGTTGCACCAACCCTGAAATCATTGCCCAACATCAGGCGAAAGTATACGGCAAAGCCTCTGTAGGCGCGCCTCCGATGTCAGTGCCTCACCTCGACACCCGCATGATCGATGGTGAAAGAGCCCTGCTGTTCGGACCTTACGCAGGATTCTCCACTAAATTCCTGAAAAACGGCTCCTTCCTGGATTTACCTAAATCTATCAGTTTAGATAACATCCACCCGATGGTATCTGCCGGCCTCGATAATATTCCGCTGACGAAATACCTCATCGCGCAGGTACGCCAGAAACCGGAAGACAGGCTGGAAGCGCTCCGCGAGTACTATCCAGAAGCCCGCATGGAAGACTGGAAACTGGAAATTGCCGGTCAGCGTGTACAGGTGATCAAAAAAGATCCTGAACATGGCGGTATCCTCGAATTCGGTACTGAAGTTGTCAGTGCAGCCGACGGCTCTATCGCCGCCCTGCTTGGCGCTTCCCCGGGAGCATCCACCGCAGTGTCCATTATGCTCAACCTGTTGAAACGTTGCTTCAAAGACTACGTGGAAACAGAAGCATGGCAGCTGAAACTGAAAAAAATGATCCCTTCTTATGGCCAGTCCCTGCTCAACAATCCACAACTGTGTGAAGAGCTGCGCTCCTGGACCACTGAAGTACTGGAACTGAAAGCCATGCAGGCTGTAGGCCAGGACTGATAAAGATTAACCGGTTTTATATACAAAAGCCCCCGCGGAAACGCAGGGGCTTTGTTCTTTCTAAGCGTTATGTATTTATCTGTTATCTGTTTGACCCATTCCTACCACTACACGTTTCACGATCACTTTTCCGTTGTGTACCAGTTTGAGGAAATACATACCAGCCGGCAATCCTGTTACGGAGAGGGTCCTGGTATGTGTGCCTTCCTGTAGCTGGCCGTTCACCGGCATCTGCACAAGTTTACCGCCAAGATCATATACGCCCAGTGTGGTACGTCCGTCTGACGGCAGCCTGAATGTTACTGTCACCACAGAACTGGCCGGGTTGGGATAGGTGTTCATCACCGCCAGACCGGTTTCTTTAGCTGCCAGGGCAGTGCCTGTTTTGATTTTCACTTCCGCATAACTGTTCCACGCGTTCACATTGTTGCCATGACCGAGAATTCGTACGTGCCTGGCCGTTACTGCCGCGAATGTAAAGGACTCGAAGGCCGTGGATGTCCCGCTGCTTTGCAGACCGGTAGCGGCGTTGGTCCAGGTGGCACCGTCGGTGCTGACCTGTATATCGAACGAAGCGCGGCGGGTATCGCCTTTGTAGAAGGCAATGTCTACGCCATTTACGGTAGTGGTACTGCTGCCAAGGCAGAACTGAATGGACTGTTCACCGGAGGCCGACCAGCGGGTATTCAGATCATTGTCGATGGCATTAGCTGCCACGTTACCATCATCTGCACTGGCTTGTGCCGGGATACAAACAGGGCCGGGGCCGGCACTGTCACCGATCACGGAGAGCTGCGGCGGATTGGCTGCGGCCTCTTTGGAATTAAGGAAGATACGCGGGTCGTGGGCTTGCTGGCTCTTCATGACGAAGGCTATTTTTTTCCTGCCTGCTGCCAGCTCGCTCTGTACGTAGCTGGTCACGTCCCAGGTGTAGTACCGCGCACTGTCGTTTGTCAGCACGGTAGATGCCAGCAACGTACTGCCGGATACCGGTTTATTCGTCCAGGTGATTGTTTTTTCAGACCAGGTGGTATTGCTCAGCGGATACACGCCCACCGGTACACTCATGGCTACGGTCCCGTCTACACGTCCATACAACCGCAATACCACGGCAGATACACTGCTGGCCGTATTGGTGAGGTCGAAAGTGAGATAGGTTTCCCGCGCGTTGTTGAGCTGTCCTGCCGGCGACACCTTGGTGATGAGGAAGGTGGAATCGGAAGTGCCCCAGGTGGTGTTGGCGTTGGTACCATCGCGCACATAGGCGTCTTGCACCGGTGTCAGCAAGGTGGCAGCCGGCGCGGCTTTGAACACAGCTGTATAGGTCGTGTCATTATCCGTGATCTTAATGTTCTGCACCCGGTTGCCTCCGTGTGCCCAATGGTCAAAGATATAGGTGACGCCATTGAGCACCTGTGGAGACGGGGCTTCCATAGGCCGCACCATGCCCGATAAAGCAGGGGTACTATACGGCGTGGTAAACGGAATATCATTCAGCTTGATTTGCAAGCCTGCCGGTTGCGTTTGCAGGGAGAGGTTGGACGTCACGGGGAATAGCTCCACATAGGTGGTGTCCAGTTCGCCGCGGCTGTCTTTAACGGAGAGGAGTATACGGTACCAGATGTCTGTTTCAGTATGGCCTTCAGCAGAGATGACGAATTTGCCGTTTTTCACGCTATCCGGCGTTTGTGGACCGGGATGTACGTGGTTAGCATGATGAAAGTCCACCCACCAGTGGAAGGCGCTGGCAGGCAGGGTACCATCTTCCGCATCAGTGCCGGTACCGGCGAAACTAACGGTGTCGCCCGCACGGAATTTCGCGTTGTTCAGTGGTGCAGTGATAGTAGCTACCGGTAAGGTGTTAGGCGCCGTTACCGTCAGTTTTGCATTGTTGCTGGTAACGCTGCCGGCGCTGTTGGAGATCACTACGCTGTACAGCCCGGTGTCTGCCGGTTGCGCGTTAGCGATAGCGTAAGTTGCCGTAGTAGCGCCGCTGATATTGCTGCCGTTTTTGCGCCATTGATAAGTCGGCGCCGGATTGGCCACGGCTGTCACGCTGAATACGGCTGTCTGTCCCTGGGGCACCGTTACCGGCTGCGGCTGCGTAGAGATCACCGGCGCCTGTGTGCCGGTGTACACAATCTTATACAGCGCGCTGTTATCGCGGCTCAGGTAGTACAGGTTCCCATCAGGCCCCTGTTTCAGGTACACCATACCGCCACCGAGGCCGGTAGCGAAAGCAGTGCGGGAGGGAGAAGCGGGGTTGAGATAGTTGATCCAGCCGCCGCAGTAGTCAAGGAAAAAGTATTTTCCGTTGTAGGTAGCGGGATAGTTACTGATAGCACCGTTGAAGAAGGTGCCGCCGTTGATGGCGCATCCCTGGCCGTCTGGCGGGGAGCCGTCGCGGTTGGTGCTGTAGCGGTAAACAGGGTTGGTGAAGCCTGAGCAACCGCTGGTACAGTTACCTTCCTGTGTGGGCCATCCGAAGTTGCGGCCGCCGGTGGTGGCGTCGTTGATTTCTTCCCAGGTAGATTCACCGACGTCGTTGATGAAGATTTTACCTGTAACAGGATCTATCGAGTTGGTGAAGGGGTTGCGTAACCCGTACGCCCATACGCGGCTGCGTTGCGCACCACCGCTGAACGGGTTGCCCGCCGGCACGGAACCGTCGGTATTGATGCGCAGTAATTTGCCCATGTAGCTGTCGAGATTGCTGGCGTTATTGCCGACTTTATTATCTCCGACAGAAACGTATAGTTTACCATCGTTGCCGAAAGACAGGCCGCCGCCGTTGTGGTAGATGGCGCTAAGGGTGGGCAGGTCCAGGATAGCTGTTTCAGACCCCGCCACGTCGCCGGTCATGGTGAAGCGGCTGACGCGGTTGTGCGGTCCCGATGTATTCGTGTAATAGAGATAGATGTAATGGTTGCTGGCGAAGCCTGGATCTACCGCCACGCCGATAAGGCCACGTTCCCCGCTGCTGTTGACCGACAGTGATATCGCCGGTGTTGACAGCAAAGCGCCGTTTTTCACCACACGCAACTGGCCTGTTTCCTGGCAGACCAATATGCGGCCGTCAGGCAGGAAAGCCATGGAGGTGGGGCTGCTGATGCCGTTCACCACCTGCACCCGCTGAAAATTGGTCGGCAGGGATTGCGACAGGACAGTCGTAACGGATAACAGCAATAACAGAAGTATCGCGTATCTTTTTTTCATCATCAAAAAACTTTAAAGGTGGATAATGAGGGTGATAAATGCATAGGCCGCCCATTAGCGTATATCCGTAACAGTTATACACATCAGCATAATTTCCTGGAACAGGCGGGCGTAGTCCTGCTCATGTTGAAAATGGCATTAAGAGGATGTCATAAAGTGGTGTTTTTTAACAATCAATAAAAGGGTACGGTGGAAACGGGTTTTCAACAACACTTGGCTACAGGGTAGTTTCCGGGATTTTTTCAGGTACGAGGCTACAAATGGTCTATGGTTTCCAAAGTGAATTTTGGCGTTTCAGATCCTGGCTGTAGTCCTAAATTATGCAAACGATTGCAGATTTCAAAATAGTTTTTTAAGATAGGGGCACATATTTTCACACACATACTTCTGTGGCATGGGCACCCGGGATGCTATTAAACAAGCACGTTGATACGCTGATGAGCATTGAAAAACAATGCTTTAAGGAAAACTTATATTATAAAATCAACAATTATCATATTAATTTGATAATCAAATTATTAAATTGATAAAATGTAACCTTTTTACAAATTTTAGTTACAAATTTCAGTGTATATTCTTCGTTTTTTAGTACATTCGTTGTAATGAAAAAGGTCCATACACAGATCGCTGACCAGATAGCCAGGAAAAAACCAGGGGCGCTTATTTTCCCCACAGATTTTCGTGGTATTGGTACCGAAACAGCCATTAAACAAGCGCTGTTTCGGATGGCTCGCAATGGCACTATCAGGCGGCTGGCGCATGGCATCTATCATACCCCCAAAATAGACAGCATACTGGGAGAATTAAGACCCGGAGCGGAAGATGTGGTTAACATGATCGCCAGAAAGGAAAAGATACACATCGTTCCATCTGGTGCCAATGCGATGAACACACTCGGACTGACCACACAAGTGCCTACCAAGCTGGTATATCTGACAGATGGTTCCCCCCGAAAACTAAAAATCGGGAAACTGGAAGTCAGGATGAAAGCAACTTCCCGGAAACGTCTGTCCCGAATAGGAAAAATCAGTTCGCTGGTAATCCTGGCATTGGAAGAAACAGCACTACACCAAATCGACGATACCACTAAGCATAAAATCAAAAGTCTTCTGGAGCAGGAAGACCCCCGAAAATTAAAACACGACCTGTCATTGGCTCCGGCAAAAGTCAACGACTTCATTGTTAACTTATTCAAGCCTTTTACTACGATGAAAAAATGACCGGATGGCTTTCTCTGACAAGAGAACAACGAAAAACCTCACTACAGCAGGCCTCTCTGAGCAGCGGTATGTCTGCCAATGCTATCGAAAAAGACTGGTGGGTAACATTAACGCTGAAAGCACTCTTTCAATCCCGCTACGCCAGCTATCTTATATTTAAAGGAGGTACCTCACTTAGCAAAGCCTGGAAACTGATACAGCGTTTTTCAGAAGATATCGATCTTGCTGTAGACCCGGTATCCTTTGGCATGGAGTATAAACACGAACCCACCAAAGGAGATTTGGAAAGATTAAGACGAAGTGGATGTGAGTTCACGAGCTCCCTGCTAAAACAATCATTAACCGAAGAATTTTCTACACTGGGAGTTTCACCAGCATTATATACCATCGTTGAAGAAACGATTGATCCACAAAGACCCGATAAAGACCCTCAACGGCTATTTATAACATTTGATTCCGTATTATCACCTGTAGCATATCTGAAATCCATAGTTCAGATAGAAGTTAGCTCCCGCTCTTTGCTGGAGCCGTTTACACAGAAACCGGTGATTTCTCTGATGCATGAACATTTCCCCAACCCCATCTATTCGGAAGTACCTTTCTATATACCTGTAGTCGTTCCCAGGAAAACATTTCTTGAAAAAGCATTTCTGCTAAACGAAGAATTCATAAAACCAGATATCAGGAAGATCAGGACAGAAAGGATGTCCCGGCATTTTTACGACATGATTAAAATGGATCATGCTGGTGTCGTTGATGAAGCGCTTGCTGATAATGAACTATATTCAACTATTCAGAGACACCGGAAACATTACAGCCGACTGAGACACATGGGCAACTACACTTCCCTCAACAGAGAAAATATTTCATTCATCCCGCCTTTGCATCTGCGCGATGCATACAAGAATGACTATCTGTATATGACAGACCATATGTTATATGGACAAACACCGGATTTTTCCGCTGTACTTGATGGGCTCGCAACAATATTAGAAAAGTTCAAAACTACTTCATGACCCTATTCTTTTCCAGCCCGCTCCACATTGCGAAAAAAACATGACAAAAAGTGAAAATCAGCTTACTGGCAGGGTGAATTATTTCCGATCTTTAGAACATCAAAATTTAAGTGTAAAAGAAACACTATAAAAAGATAAAGCGCTTCGCGCTTCTTTTTTGCCAAAGAAATGCAAACGATTGCAATAAAATAAAGAAAAGTCAGCAGGGATACTTAGAAATCATTTGCACAGCAGTCATTCATACACACCAGGCCATTCACCAAAATCGATATTTTCACCACCTATAACAACTAACAACACGTAATGAAAAAACTATTGCTCTCTTTGCTTGCGTTCTGCTGCGCTGCGCAATCAATCTTCGCACAAACAGCTCACGATGAGCATATGAAATGGTGGCGCGAAGCCCGTTTCGGTATGTTCATCCACTGGGGCGTATATGCCCAGTTGGCCGGCAACTGGCAAGGACATCAGGTAGGCCGCGGCGGCGAATGGATCATGAACCGCGGCAAAATCTCAGTGGCCGACTATCAACAGGTGGCTAAATCCTTCAACCCCGTAAAATATGATGCGGACGCCTGGGTGAAAGCTGCAAAAGATGCAGGCATGAAATATATCGTTATCACGGCGAAACATCACGACGGCTTCGCTATGTTCAAATCGGCCGCCAGCAAATGGAACATCGCTGACGCTACTCCCTATGGTAAAGATGTGCTCCAGCCGCTGGCTGCTGCCTGTAAAAAATATGGCCTTAAACTGGGCTTCTATTATTCCCAGGCGCAGGACTGGAACAACCCCGGCGGCGCCGCAGCCCGCAAAGCAACAGCTGAAGGCTGGGCCAACCCCGACTCTGCTAAAATTGACGCCTATACGCAAGCTAACACCGGCCACTGGGACCCGGCACAAACCAGCGCTACCATGGGCGAATATATAGATAAGGTAGCGGTGCCACAGGTGAAAGAGCTGCTCTCCAACTACGGTGACGTGGCAGTATTATGGTGGGACACACCAACGAACATGACAGACGAATACGCGAAAAAATTACAAGCGGTATTGTCTCTCCAACCCAATATCATCACCAACGACAGGCTCAAAAGACCCAACTTCCCGGGCGACTATAAAACACCGGAACAGAAAATCCCCACACAGGCTGAACTGGATGGCCGCGACTGGGAAACCTGCATGACCATGAACGGTACCTGGGGATATAAAAGCTATGACAATAAATGGAAAAGCACGGAAACACTGATCAGAAACCTGATAGACATCTCCTCTAAAAACGGTAACTATCTCCTGAACGTTGGTCCGGACGCACTGGGCCAATTTCCGCAAGCCAGCATCGATGGACTGAAAGGCATCGGCCAGTGGATGAAAGTCAACGGAGAAGCCATCTACGCGACCAATGGCAGCCCCTTCGGCGCATTGCCCTGGGGACGCTGCACTAAAAAAGTAAAAGACGGCAACACCACGCTCTATCTCCACGTATTCAACTGGCCCACTGATGGTAAACTGGTAGTGCCCGGCCTGAAAAATAAAGTCAACAGCACCCGGCTGCTTGCCGGTGGTAAAAAACTCAATGCCACCACCACAGATGAAGGACTCATCATCAATGTACCCACTCAGGCTCCCGATGCTATCGCTACTGTCATCAAAGTAGAAACAACCGGAACTTTATAAAAAACAGGTGGCAACTGATGAGAATTGGTTGTCACCTGTCTCTCTATTTCCACAGCGTTATGAAAAACTTACTGTCACTGCAGCTTATCTGTTGGCTGTTGATATCCTCCATGGGCATTGCCATGGATAAAAAAACTGTTGTCGATATCACGCGCTACGGCGCCGTGGGCGATGGCAAAACATTGAATACCGCAGCCATTCAACAGGCCATCGATGCCTGCGCCGCTAAAGGCGGTGGTAAGGTACGCGTGCCCGCTGGTACCTGGCTTACCGGTACCCTGCTGCTCAAAAACAAGGTGCTGCTCCTCGTGGAAGAAAATGCCACCCTGCTCGGCAGCCCCGATATCAAAGATTATCAAATCGTGGATGGCTTTAAAGACGGTCTCGGTCAACAAATGGGTTATGCTCTCATTGGCGCGGTAGATGTCACCAATACCGGCATCACGGGCAAAGGTACCATTGATGGGCAGGGCAAGCTGGTAAGAGCTTCCGGTGGCCACGAAAGACGGCCTTTCCTGGTGCGTTTTGTCCGCTGTAAACAGGTCAACGTGTCGGATATTCACCTCCAGGGCCCTACTGCCTGGACCATGCACTTCTTCCATTGTACCAATATATTAACGGAGAAAGTCACCATCAAAAGCCGTGGACTGGGCAATAATGATGGTATCGATATTGACTGCTGTGAAAAAGTGGTGATCCGCGATTGTGATATCGACAGCGGCGACGATGCTATCTGCTTTAAAACTACCAGTCCCTATCCCTGCCGCGATGTCACTGTCAGCAATATCAAAATCAACACCGGCGAAGGCGCCATTAAATTCGGTACGGAATCGGCCGGCAACTTCGAAAACATACAGGTCAGCCATATCGATGTGGCTTTTGCCCGCGAAGGCGGTATCAAACTGTTTTCCGTGGATGGCTCACACCTTCGCAACATCAGCATCAGCGATGTGAAAATGGACAAGGTGAATATGCCCATCATCATCCGCCTTGGCTCCCGGCTGAAAACTTTCCGCGAAGGCGACGCCCAACAGGAAGTCGGCAGCATCAGCAATATCAGTATCAAAAACGTGACCGTCAAACATGGCACCTGGACCGGCATGCTCATCAGCGGCATTCCCGGCCATTATATTGACGGCATCACGCTCGATAATATCCACATCAACGTTCCCGGCGAAGGCACCGCTGCAGATGCGCAGGTAAAACTGGAAGAAAGGGAACGTGATTATCCCGAAATAAAAATGTTCGGTAAACAGATACCTGCCTATGCACTGTATATCCGTCACGCTAAAAATATTCGTTTCCATGATATCACCTATACCTGCGATCAGTCCGAAGCGCGGCCAGCGGTGATTGCCAGCGATATTGACCAGGTACAGCTCATCAACTGGGCACTCCCCGGCAATACCGGCAAAGAACCGCTGGTGCGCATCGCGGACTCCAAAGCGGTGGAACTGAAAGCGATCAAACATCCCGGAACCGGCCAGTTGCTGCAACTGGAAGGCACTGCCCGGAATATTACGGTAGATGGTACTGTTGCTGCCGCCCCTCCCATCGCACCACTATGGAAAGAATTTGTGGCGGCCCGGAAAAACAATACGGTACCGACCTTACCCGACTTTTCCTATGCCGGCTATTATTTTTCAGAGAGACCCTTACCAGAGTTGACCGGTAAGAAGAAGTTTGATGTGACCCAATTTGGTGCTGTCCCTAATGACGACCAGTATGATGACGATGCCATACAACGCGCTGTAGATGCGGCAGCAGCCAATCCCGGCGGTGGTATCGTCTTTTTCCCCAAAGGCAAATTCCTGCTGGCGGCGGATGAAGACAACAAAAAACAAATCCTGATCACCAGCAGCAACATCATCCTGCAAGGCAGCGGCAGCCAGGAAGGCGGCACAGAAATCTATCAGGATAAAAAAAGAATCAACGACCGGCAGTTCCTTTTCCATCCGGCAGAGAACCATCAGCAACGGCTGACCACCATCACCGCCAATGCTTCCCGCGAAACCTTCACGGTACAAGTAGCCGATGCCTCACAGCTCCGGCCCGGGCAAGACGTTATCATTAAACATCGCAGTGAAGCCTATACGAAATGGTATTTCGACCCGCTACCGCTCAAATCCCAATGGACACGCCTCCTCGGCAACGACGGCGGCATGCAGGTCCAGGAAATACATACCATCGAAAAAATAAACGGCAATACCATCACTTTCAAAAACCCACTGCACCTGGATATCCACCTTATTGGCGGCAAACCGTTTGAACTGGTGAACTACAACAGCCTCGAAGAATGTGGTATCACCAGTATCCGCTTTTCCAGCAACTGGAAAAGTTATCCGGAAGATTTTGTACATCACAAAAATGAGATCCACGACTACGCCTGGGAAGCTGTAGGTATGGAATACGTGAAAAACAGCTGGGTACGCGACTGCGTATTCCAGGACTGGAACGAAGGTATCAACATCCGCGCCGGTTACCAGGTAACCGTTCAGAATGTAACGTTCATCGGGAAAAAAGGACACGCCTCTGTACATGCACGCACCGGCTACGGTGTACTGATCAAACAATGTTATTTCAACGGCGCACAGCATCATGGCCCGGGTACCGGCTACAGCGCCGCCGGCACCGTGATCACACAATGCGCGCTGGGCACCGACCAGAATTTCGATAGCCACTCCGGACAGCCCTATGCCACACTGTTTGATGATATTCGCGGCGGCGTGTTTTACAACCTCGGCGGACCGGAACCCGGTCACCCGCATCACGGCAAACAACTGGTGCTTTGGAACTTCCGCCACAGCTCCGCCAAAGACCAACATTACAATTTCTGGGACATGGAACGCCGCCGGAACTATACCATCGCAGCACCTATCCTGGAAGGCTTTCAGTCCGATTCCAAAGTAATTGTAGACAATGCAGGCATCAATGAACTGCCAGGACAGTCAGTTGCACCTGCATCCCTTTTTGAAGCGCAACTGGCATTAAGACTTTATGGCAAGGACATTACCAACTGACCTATAATCCATTTTATCAACAAAAACTAAGCGTTATGAAATTCCAGATCTCAGGATGGCAGGCCCATGCCCTGCGCCTGCTTTCACTCATGGCATGCTGGTTGTTGTTTTCATGCGTATATACGTTACCGTTATATGCACAAAACAAGACCGTCAGCGTAAAAGGCCGCGTGATCTCTCAAACCGGCGAACCGCTGCCCGGCGCCAACATCGTGGTAAAAGGCACCACCCGCGGCGTCACCACTAAAGTCGATGGTACTTTTCAGCTAGAGGTGCCTGCAAACGTTTTCATAAAAATTACCTACACCGGCTTCATCTCCCGTGAACTAAAAGTGGAAAATACTGATATGAACAACGTCAGCATCTCCCTGGCGGTAGATAAAGGAGAACTGAATGAAGTGGTGGTGGTAGGTTATGGTACACAAAAACGCTCCGACGTAACCGGCTCCATCACCTCCATCAACGCACAGTCACTCCGCGACATACCCGCCGCCAACCTGACCTCCATACTCAAAGGACAAGGCGCCGGCATCGATATCCAGAAGAGCGGCGGTAACAGCAAACCCGGTGCTAAACCCACCATCCTTATTCGCGGTACCCGCTCGCTGAAAGCAGGCAACTCCCCGCTGTTTGTGGTGGATGGTATCCCGTACAACGGTGATATCAACGACCTGAACCCGGATGATATCACTTCGGTAGATGTGCTGAAAGATGCTTCCTCTACCGCGATCTATGGCTCCCGTGGCGCCAATGGCGTTATCCTCGTCACCACAAAACGCGGTCGCAGCGGCAAAGCTGTCGTGACCTACAGCGGCTACGCCGGCTTCGTAAAACCCTCCGGCAAATACGATCTCATGAATGCCCAACAATATGCCGATCTGAAAAAATGGGCCTATTGGAACGGTACACAGGACCCTCCGCTGAAATACAGCGGCCCCGATGATCCACAAATACTGATCGATGGCTTCGACGCAGAGGAAAGAAGACAACTCGCCAAAGGCAACAGCACCGACTGGCAGGACCTCATCTATAAAACAGGCATCATGACCAACCACCAGGTAGGTATTTCCGGTGGTAACGAAAAAACACAGTTCGCCGCTTCCGCCGGCTACTATAAGGAAACAGGCGTGTATCCGGGCCAGGCTTTTGAACGCTTTACCGTGAAAGTAAGCGTAGACCATCAGATCAATAACATCTTCAAAATAGGCGTCAGCTCGCTCAACAACTTCTCCACCACCACCGGCGAAGGCGTAAACCCAATGGGTCAGGCCCTGAGAGCCAGCCCTATGGCGCCAGCATACGACAGCACCGGCGCTGTGATCAATGACTTCCTCGCCGGCAGCCAGAAACAAATCTGGAACCCGTTGGCCGATTTCCTCCCCGGCGCTACCGTGGAAAAAAGAAAACGTAATGGGACCTTTACCACCGCCTACCTGGATGTGAACATCCTGCCCGGACTGAAATACCGCTTCAATGGCGGCGCGGAAATCAAAAGTGATAACTACGGCAATTTCTATGGCAGCAAAACCACCAATAACCTCGGCAGCCTCAATACCAGCGAAAACAAATACGGCTCCGATGTGAACTACACACTCGAAAACCTGCTGACATATGATAAACAGTTCGGTAAACATCACGTGAACTTCACCGGCCTGTATAGCTTGCAGGAATCCCGCGGGCAGTCCAATAGTTATAACAACAACGCATTGCTGTCTGACGACCTGCAATACTTCAACTCCACCTATGGCCTCAACCTCGCCGGCAGTGGCTCTGAAAGCAAGTGGGACATCGTTTCCTACATGGGACGTCTCAACTACAGCTTCAAAGACCGCTACCTGCTCACTCTCACGGCACGCAGCGACGGCAGCTCCCGTCTCGCCCCCGGCAATAAGTTCAAAGGATTCCCTTCTGCCGCGGTAGGCTGGATCGTCAGCAATGAAGATTTCATGCGTGAATCACGCGTGTTCAGCAACCTGAAACTTCGTGCCAGCTATGGCCGTACAGGTAACACCGCCATCAATCCCTATCAGACACTTGGTGCGCTGAAAGGTATCAACTACAACTACGGCTCTACCAACGTTACTGGCGTATTTATCAATACCGCTCCCAATGCAGCGTTACAATGGGAATACACCACCACGGCCAACTTCGCGGTAGACTTCGGATTGTTCAATAACCGTATTACCGGTAGTGCAGAAGTATATTCCGCACAAACCAGCAACCTGTTGCTGCCGCTCCATCTGCCCGGTACTTCAGGCATCCCCGGCGATGTACTAGTGAACGTAGGTAAAACACAAAACAGGGGTATCGATATACATCTCGCTACAGTGAATATACAAGGCAAAGGCGCCGGTGACTTCACCTGGACATCAGATCTCAATTTCTTCATCAACAGGGGTAAAATCACAGAATTATACAACGGCATCCAACAAGACATCTCCAATGGCTGGTTTGTTGGTCAGCCTATCGGCGCTATCTACGACTATCAGCGTATCGGCATCTGGCAGAACACCAAACCAGATTCACTCCTCGCGCTGCGGTATGGCCAGAAAGTAACCGGCAACTCTTCCGTTATCGGTACTATCCGTGTGAAAGATGTTAACAACGACAGCACTTTCAGTGATGCCGACAGGACCATCGTAGGCTCACCGCAGCCCAAATGGGAAGGTGGTATGACCAACCGCTTCAGCTATAAAGGTTTCGACCTCACCGTGGTGATGTATGCCCGCATTGGCAGCACACTGAACAGCAAGCTGTATGGCGGCGGTTTTGCCAATACCTTCCAGGGCAACTACAACAACCTGAATGTGCCTTACTGGACACCGTACAACAGCGAGACGTATTTCCCGAAACCCAATCAGTCCAGAACACAAACCCAATACAACTCCACACTGGGGTATTTCGACGGCAGCTACCTGAAAATCAGAACGCTGAGCCTGGGTTACAACGTGCCCGGCTCTTTTGTCCAGAAGCTGAAAGCGCGGTCCCTGCGGGTATACGTAACCGCGCAGGACCCGTTCATTTTCTTCTCCGAATACCGCAACAAGTACCACGGCGTAGATCCGGAATCTGCCGGCAATATCAACGCAGACACCCCGGCCACCTGGTCTATGCTCTTCGGTATAAACCTTACTTTATAAACCTTCAAAATTGAGTGTGATGAAAAAGATATGGTTCGCTGCCGGTATATTCACCGCCGCTTCTCTGTTGGGAGGTTGCAGCAAAATGTTGAATGAAACACCCCGGGCCGTACTGGTACCGGATTTCTATAAAACGTCTCAGGGTGTGAACGCCGCACTGGACGCCTCTTACGCAGGTACCCGCACTGTATGGGGCTGTGAAGATTATTTCTCCATGACCACGCCCGGTACCGATGAATTCAAAAGAGGGAATGACGGTAACCAGAACTTCATGACCTATGATCCGGGCCTGTTGCCCAGCGACGGCAAGTTCAAATCACAATGGAATAATATCTACACGTATATCAACACCTGTAATGCGGTGATCCAGTTTGCTCCCGAGGCGACCGGTATTTCAGACGATATCCGTAAAAAAGCCATTGCAGAAGCGAAGTTCCTGCGGGCCAACTATTACTTTGTGCTCGTACAGCTTTGGGGAGATGTGACCCTCACCACTTCCTTCATCTCCGGTCCGGTGACTTCCGCCAACAGAGACCCGCTGACTAAAGTATACGACGCTATTGTTACCGACCTGAAAGAAGCCATCCCTGATCTGGCCCCCGGCCCTAAAGGGATTGATGCCGGTCGTGCTAATGCTGCCGCCGCCAAACATGTGCTGGCCAAAGTTTACCTGACACGCGCGGGCAGCAAGGCCGCCAAACCTACCGACTACCAGGACGCTGCGGCTACTGCTGTTGAGGTGCTCACCACCGCGCCGGCACTGGGATTGAGCCTGCTGCCCGATTTCGGCAGCGTATTCGCGGAAGGCAACGAAGCTAACGCAGAAGTACTATGGACCGTACAACATACTGCCAGCCTGGCTTACAACGGATCTCCCAATCAGGACAACCGTACGCCGGATAATATGCTGGTACATCTTTTTGTACCGCAATACGAAAAAATTGACGGTATGGCCCGTAACATCAAAGATGGCCGTCCTTACATTCGTACCGTACCTACCAAATGGTTGACAGATACTGTTTTTGCAGACAGGAAAAATGATACACGCTTTAACAAAAGTTTCCAGACAGTATGGTTCTGTAACAATGCCAGCAGCATTCCGGTATGGCCCAACCCACTACCAACAGGTGCTCCGGCAGGCGCCGCCCCCGGCAAGCCCAAAATGAAACTGGGCGATACCTGTATCTACATGCCACAGGGTAAATTCACAGATGCACAGATAGCCGCTTCACCCTACACGCTGATACCGTCCAACAAATATTCCATCAAGATGTCGCCGGCTTTATCCAAATATGTGGACACCAAACGCTCCGACATGAACGCACCTTCCATCCGCCCCCTTATCGCTTACCGCCTCGCGGAAACCTATCTGGTAGCCGCCGAAGCGCTGATACAGAGCGGCCGTGCCGCCGAAGCCGTACAATATGTGAACGCAGTGAGGGAACGAGCCGCTTACCCTACCGGTGATAAAACGAAAATGGATATCACCGCAGCAGACCTTAACATCGATTTTATCCTCGATGAACGCTCCCGTGAACTGGCCGGTGAAAACGTACGCTGGCTGGACCTCGTAAGGACCGGTACCCTGCAAACCCGGTTACTGAAACACTGCGACGACAACGCCAGGATCAATTTCAAAGCCCCCAAACACTGGCTGCGCCCCATTCCGCAGGACCAGATAGATGCCACTACCACCGGTACGCCTTATCCGCAAAATACCGGCTGGTAACCGTTATCAATGTTGTATTCACAAAAAAAGGGTTAGTGCCGTGCACTAACCCTTTCCATTATACGAAAAGAAGTCTTTTTACAATCGCTCCAGTCCACCTACCATACTGAAGGTGATCACTCCCAATACAATCAGGGTAATGACCACATAGAGATAATCCTTCTCCAGTAAAAAAGCAAAAACAGAAAGCGCAATACGGATAATAGGTGTGGCAATCAGCAGCACAATGCCCAGCTGGATCACATTCATGCCCTTGCCTTCCATAATGCCCTGTAATATGCCCGGCAGGTTGTCCAACCCTTGCCGTACACCGGCAAAAGTGCCGTAGTCGGGTGCTTCATGCCCATGGCGGTACAGATATACCATACCTCCTAGAAACACGATAATGCTGGAAGTAATAACGCCCACCCGGAGCTGTTTACCGATCAGTTGCTGGACATCTTTATCAGCCCAGAAATGTTTTGAGAATAAACGCTTCATCTGCTACAGTTTTCCGTTGATACCATTGTAAATCATCTGAAGCGCCAAAAAGGTGATCACTACGCCAAAGACTATACGTAACCATTTGGTGTTGACTCTTACCAGCAACCGGGAGCCACCGAAGGCGCCCAGCAGTACACCCAGTACTACCGGCATACACAGGCCGGGACTGACATACCCGCGTTGCAGGTATACCACCGCACTGGCAGCTGCCGTTACCCCGATCATGAAGTTGGAGGTAGTGGTGGACACCTTAAACGGGATACGCATGATATTGTCCATCGCCAGCACTTTCAGTGCGCCGGAGCCAATACCCAGCAATCCCGACATCACACCGGCAAACGTCATCATAAAATAACCGCCCGGCACATGGCGTACCTTGTAGGAAATCATCTCACCGCCGGAAGGGTAAGTCCCGTTCAGCTTCAGGTCACGCGCCAGTTTACTGACATCATCATCGGAAATAGCCTCCGCTTTTTTACGGAAAGACATCAACGCCGAAAAAATCAGCACGCAGCCAAAGATAATGGCCACAACATTGGTAGGGATAAACACCGCTATCAATGCCCCTACTACAGCTCCTGTGGTAGTAGCAATTTCCAGGAACATGCCCAGCCGGATGTTGGTAATCCCTTCTTTTACATAAGCGGAAGCAGAACCGGAAGAGGTGGCAATAGACGCGATCAGGGCGGTACCAATCGCATAGCGGATGTCAACGTGGAAACCAAGCGTCAGTAGCGGGATAATGACCACACCGCCTCCCAGCCCGGTAAGTGACCCCAATAGCCCCGCCAGAAAGGCCCCGGCAAGCAGGATCAATGTAAATAATAAAATCGTCATAAGATGGTTGGTTGGTTTAGATCGACAATTACAGGCAATAAAAAAACAGCCCTTCACGGCCAATGATGCAAAAGTAAGCAGAATATGATTCCCACAATCCGTAATCTATAAGTAACTTGCAGCCATATACTTAATTTCTCAATATGATAAAGGTGGGCGAGTATAACCTGTTAAGGGTTAAAAAAGAAGCTGATTTCGGCGTATACCTGGAAGGTGTGGACCAGGAAATACTGCTGCCATCACGGTTTGTGCCTGAAGGCACCAAAATAGGCGATGAACTGGAAGTGTTCCTGTACCACGATTCTGAAAACAGGCTGATCGCCACTACGCAGAAGCCCTATGGCATCGCTGGCGATATCGTGAACCTGAAAGCGGTCAGCGTTACCAAACAAGGCGCTTTCCTCGACTGGGGCCTCATGAAAGACCTCTTCGTGCCACAGTCCCAGCAACTGACCCGCATGGTGCCCGGACAGGAATACCTCGTGAGAATATATATCGATGAACTGACCGGCCGCTGCGCCGCGACCGAAAAAATAGACCGCTTCCTCAGCAACGAAAACCTCACGGTAAAGGAAATGGACCCGGTCAACCTGGTGGTATACCGCCGTACCGATATCGGCTACGTGGTGATCATCAACAACCAGCACACCGGCATCCTCCATCACAACGAACTGTTCCGCAGCGTGGAAGTTGGCGATAAGCTCAAAGGCTTTATCCGCGGCATCCGGGAAGACAAAATTGACGTGGTGCTCGGCCAGGCTGGCTATAAACGCGTGGAAGACGAAGGGGAAAAAATACTCCGCCTGCTACAGGAAAACAACGGTTATCTACCCTATCATGATAAATCCACCCCTGAAGAAATACAGGAGTTCTTCGGCATGAGCAAAAAAACGTTCAAAATGACGATCGGAACGTTGTATAAACAACGGAAAATAATATTCACACAAACCGGCATTAAAGAAGCAGATCCCGATCAATAGCAGCATTCACTATCGGGAAACTGATCAGAAACTGCGTGCCTTCACCCGGACGGCTGTCCACATGTATTGTTCCTTTATGATTAAGGATGATATTCTGGGTAGCCGTCAGCCCAAGGCCTGTACCTTTGGTTTTGCTGGTGAAAAACGGTTCAAACATCTTGGCCAGGTTTTCCGGAGGAATGCCACTACCGGTATCGCTTATACGAACAAACACCCGGTCAGACTCATGCCAGGTTTCTACCTCCAGTGTACCATCTCCCGCTTTCATGGCCTCTACACCATTGATGATGATGTTCAAAAGGGCAATGATCAGCTTATCCTCATCAGCCATCACCTGCAGGTCGGGCTCCCGTAATTTTTTGATCACCCTGATATCATTCAGCTGCAGCCGGTCCGCCGCCAGATGTATGGTTTTTTCTATCAGCACATTGAGGCCCTGCGGCAGCATATTCAGCTCCGACATCCGGGTAGATTCCAACAACTCCGTTACCAGCTGATTGATGCGGTGACAGTTGCGCTCCATGATATCGAGGTACAGCTGGGAGTCAGCCGTTTCGGGCAACTCAGACGTTTTTAATTCAGATACGGCCAGCAGAATGTTCGTCAGCGGATTACGCACCTCGTGGGCAATCAGGCGGGCTATTCTCCCGGTGATGGCAAATTTCTCCTGTTGCTGCTTTTCCTGTTCCTTTCTTTTACGCTCCGTAACATCCTGGATAATGCAGAGGTACAGCTGCTTTTTCTCATCGAGCAGCGATGCATTCACCACCACATCCAGCTGTTGCCCCTGGCTCGTGCGGAACACATACTCCTGCCGCACAACACCATCATCACTGCACAACAGGTCTATAAACGTTTTGATCTGGCTCTCATTGGCAAACAGCGAACCAAGGTAACTATTGTACAACGATGCTTCCTCATAACGCAACAACCGGATGGCAGCCGGATTGGCGGCTACAATACGATGCTCGCAATCAGCCAGCAGAATGGCATCATTCGATTTTTCAAAAATGCTGAAATAGCGTTTTTCGCTTTTCTCAATGGCTTTGAGATGCGTAAATTTATCCAGTGTATAACGGATAGCGCGTTCCAGTCCCACTGCGGTAATCTCGCTTTTCACGAGATAGTCCGCGGCGCCGGCCTGCATCGCTTCTTTATCGATATGGTAATCTCCCTTACCGGTAAAAAGAATGACCGGGGCTTTATAACCCAGGTTGCGGAAATGATGCAACACATCAATACCGGTATGGCTACCCAAACGATAGTCCACCAGGTACAGATCATGTGACCGGGTTTCGATAATACCCAATGCTTCGCTGTAAGAAGATACCCACTGCAAAACATATTCGTCGGGCGAAATATCCTGTAGCAATGCATTCACCAGGAAAAAATCATCCTCGTCATCATCGACCATCAAAATGTGCTTCTTGCTGTTTATAACCATAGGAATGGTATAGTTCCATTATTTTCCTTAATAAATATGTGCCAATATACGTCAGGTATCAATATGAGTATCAACATCTTTCAGCACTATATTCCTGCGGGGGAGAAACCAGGCAGGTATCAGGGTTACCAGGAGGATGATCAGGGAGATATTAAACCCCTGGCGCAATGCCAGGTGGTGCGCGCGCATGGAAGTAGCGCCGGTCAATACATAATTGTTGTAGGTGGTTTGTGTTATAATAGCAAGCACCGCAATACCTATAGCACCACCGACCTGTTGCATCAATGTGCTGACGGAAGAGGCCATGGTTACTTCAGCAGGCCGGACCGAACTAAGCGTGGCAGCATTCAGCGGCGCCAGCAGCAGGCCCATGCCAAGCCCTCTTACTGTCATGGCAATAATAACAGACCAGATGTCACTGCCACGGTCCAGCACAGAAAACAGGTACATGGAAACCGCCAGCAGCATAATCCCCAGCATGGATATTTCGCGGGAACCATGCTTATCAGACCATTTGCCTGCGAAAGGCATCAACGCGGCCATAAAGGCGGAGTTAGGCAATATCAGCAGCCCCGATACGCCTTCTGAAAATCCCATCTGCTCCTGCAACAGAAAAGGCATGAGGAACAAACCACCAAACAAAGCAGCAGCACGGGAAATAGTGACCAGTATACAACTAACGAAAGAATAGTTTTTAAACAGCTGCAGATCAATAATAGGCGCCTGATGACGACGGTCCAGCAGCACAAAAACGATCAGTGCTGCCAAGGCTATTCCCAGTGTGACCAGGATTTCGGGAGAACTGATACCCCTCACCTCTGCACGGGCCACTCCGTACTGCAAACACACCAGGAAAATAGTCAGGGTGGTGAAGCCCATCAGGTCGAAAGGGAGTTTTAATTTAGGCTGACTACGTAACACATTCAGGTATTTGAAAGACAACATCACGGTGAGGACACCTATAGGCAGGTTGATATAGAAGATCGAAGGCCATCCGAACTGTTCTGTCAGGACGCCACCCAATGTAGGCCCGATAGCCGGTCCTACCATGTTGCCCAGTCCCCACCAGCCCAAAATAGCTCCCCGCACCCTGGCAGGGAACACATAGGAGATAATAGCCATAGAAGTGGGCGCCATGGCGCCACCACCCAAGGCCTGCACCACACGGCCTACCAGTAAAGCCGGGAGCGTGGTGGACAAAGCACATAACAAGGAACCTACAGTAAACAGGGAAATAGCGCCGATATAGAGATTAAAAAAACCGATACGGTTCTTCAGCCAGTTGGTAAGGGGCATGAGCACGGAAAAACTCAGCATGTAAACGGTGATCACCCATTCAATTTCGCTGAGCGTACAATTGAATTGTTTACTCATAACGGGCAGGGATATATTAACAATACTTGAATCTATCCCCGCCATGGTGGTACCCATGATGATCACAATCAGAATACCGGTCCTGTTGACGTCTCTCATACGCGGTCTTTCATCATAAAGATAAGCTGAGCTTTAGCCACCAGCGGATTGAGCGGGTTGCAGTTGATCATCAGCAGATAGGTGGCCAGTTCTGACAATTGCCAGTCTGTTTCCATTTCTCCACCGTCTTTAAAGCAATATATCTTATGAAAATTATAGTTGACAGGTATCTGCAGGGACGCACAGGCGTGCATGGCCCTGTCCAGTGGTTCCTGTATCATGGCAGGATCCTTATATCCCAGCTCCTGCATGATTTCGCTGGCCGTGTATAGCAGGGGCGGGTTTCGCAGCTGTGAAATTCTCTCTGTGGCAATCACTTCTTCCAGGTAATCAAAAAGTTTAAGCATGACCATTCTCATTTAGTTGTGAAAGTTGCTGAAACAGTTCTTTTTCCTTTTCTGAAAGGTTTTTAGGAATATGTACGACCGCTTTAATGTACAGATCGCCGGCAGCGCCTTTATGGTCGTATGCCGGCATGCCCTTGCCTTTTAACCGGAATACCTTGCCGCTGTCTGTGCCTGCGGGGATATTCATGCTCAGGGTAGTGGCAGGGGTGGGCACGGTCAGCTTACCGCCCAGAATAGCCGTATACAGGGGCAACGGCACTTCAGTATGAATATCCTGTCCTTTCAGTTCGTATTGCGGATGTGCGCTGAGCTGGATAGTGATCAGCAGGTCTCCCGGTTGACCGCCCTGTCGCCCTGGTGAGCCCTTTCCTTTGAGGCGGATTACCTGTCCTTCATGCAGTCCCGGCTTCATTTTGATGTTCAGCCGACTGCCATTCACCTCCACCTGCCTGGTAGCGCCATTGTAGGCATCTTCCAGCGATACTTCCATGGTGGCCTGCACATCGCGGCCGCGGCCCGGGCCTTGTTGCTGCCGCCGGCCTCCACTGGAAAACTGGCTGCCGAACAGCTGCTCAAAAAAATCGGAAAAACCACCCCCTCCGCCAAACATGTCTTCCATATTGCCGGAATAGGTGTAACCGCCTTGTCTGCCACCGCCGCCATACTGCGACCAGTCGAAATCTTCCGGACGGCCGCCGTGCTGCTCGTAATACTGGTAGTTTTCCCCAAACTGATCGTATTTTTTGCGCTTTTCCGCGTCACTCAAGACTTCGTATGCTTCGTTTATTTCCTTGAATTTGTCTTCTGCGGCTTTATCTCCCTGGTTCTTGTCGGGATGGTATTTCACCGCCAGTTTCCGGTACGCCTTTTTGATCTGTTCCGCCGTTGCTGCCTTCTCTACGCCTAGTATCTTGTAGTAATCTTTTACGTCCATAAGTATACAACATGTGATGATTGAAACTTGTTCAGGAGTTTAAAATGGCCACAAGAAATATACCGGAAAAAAAGCGACATTTTAAAAGGGAGTGTTATCTTTTACGCCGACGGTAAACCGGCGCTGTACCTGCCGATGCGCCAGCCACGGTAACGGCACTACGATATTCTCATGGTTTCACCCCTGCGGCGCCAGCAAATTCAGTTTAAGTTCATCGATAATATATTGCAGCGTCTTCTGCGCCTTCACACTATTTCCCGATTTGTCCAGCGGCGGGGCAAACACCGCAATAGCCATCCTACCCGGCGCCACCACGATCATCCCGCCGCCTACGCCGCTCTTGGCGGGCAGGCCGGTATGATATACCCATGAACCGGTATTATCATACAAACCCTCTGTAAGCATAGTGGCCAGTATCCGCGGGCACAACACCGCATCGATCACTTTTTCCCGGCTGACCGGATTAACACCGCTGTTGGCCAGCGTACCAGCCATGATAGCCAGATCACGGGTACTGGAACCATAAGAACACGCACGGGTGTACAAGTCTACCGATTCGCTGACATCATCATAAAAACGGCCATAGGAATACAGCAGCCACGCAATGGCCCTGTTATGCAGATTGGTAGCGGTTTCAGAGGCATACAACTGCTGAATGACCGATAGTCGCCGTCCTGCAAACTTCGCCATCATATCGTCTATCATGGTCCATTTGGCGGCACTGTTAGGTGCCCGGATAAAACTGTTGGTAGCCATAGCCCCTGCATTCACGAGCGGATTCACCGCACGCTGCGGGTCCAGCTCCACCGCCATCACCGAGTTAAAAGGCATACCGGTAGCATTGACACCGATACTGTCTTCCACGGCTTTGGCGCCCCGCTGCTGCATGGCCAGCGCCAGCACAAACACTTTGGAAATGGATTCTATCCCGAACTCATATTTCGTATCTCCCAATTCCAGTACTTTCCCATCGGCAGTACAAATTGCAATGCCATATAATTCAGGATCTACATTCGCCAGGTAAGGAATGTAACTGGCATTGGCGCCACCACTGCTGCTCTTAAACTGGTTATAGGCCTGCTGCATCACTTCTCGGATACGCTTCTCTGCCGGCAACGCGCTTTTCTGTGCATCGCTATGGTCCCAGTACAACAACATGCCCCCCAGCAAAAACAGTGATCTTCTTGTGATGGAATGTCTCAGGATTTCATGTAATGGCATGATAAAGGATTTTGGGTTTGCAGTGTACCTGTATCAGCCCCGATGGCTGATCTGCGCAGCTACCAGAACACCCCAAAGCGAATAAAGTTCAATCAGGGCCGTTATTTTTGGGAGATAACCGATAAGAATTGGGGGAAATGAAATCGCTCTGCGTAATGAATTAGCCCTTCTTTATAGAGGAACTGAACAACAACGTAGCCCAGGGCTTCAGCCCTGGGAATGAGAAGCCCCATCCAGGATGGCATAAGCCTCCAGCAATGCCTGCACCTCCATCACCATACTGGCCAGGGTATTTACTTCTGCTGGTGTTAACAGCATCATCACATGATCTGCGGGTAAAGGCAGACAAATACTTTTCTCATTTTCCTGGTAAAGCGGGTCACTGTTATCGGATAAACGGACCACCATATCAGCGAAACAAAGAAACTCTTCCAGGGCCAGGTTAACAACGCTGGTACCAAAGGCCATCTGAATGCCTTTGCAATGGGGGCAGCGGATTACATATCCATGGCTGCTATGATATAAAGTCTGATAATTACACATAAGCTATTTTGCGGTTAGTGCCTCCAGCGACCGGAGAACCGGCCGCTGTCAGGACTTATTCATCACTCTTTACTGAAATGAGGTTACAAACAACGGACACCTTTCTTTATTATGTATATAGCAAATACGCCGAAGCATCTTGTTACATCAAAAATACACCGGAGCACACAACTGGTATTGACGGATCAGGAAAACGATTTACGCAAAAAGGAAAGTTTCCTTAACATTCTTTTAGCATCCTGCAAAAAAAGCGCCCGCTGTAAACACAGCGGGCGCAGGGGTTTCATAGGGTGCAACAATATCAACTATTGTTGAGCAAACCTACGTCATAAAAAGACAATGCTTTTATCGGATCAGGAAAAATTATAATGGTCCGGAGATAAAATAGTTCGTAGTGCAACCTATATTTCTTTCCGCTGCAACATAACATCAGTCAGTATTCCAATGGGTAAATTTTATTCCGTGCTGAACACCAGCCTTTGGGAATTAATACCGGCAACAATGCCATAACCGTTATGCACATTGGTATATACCGTGAACGGTTCTGTGATCAGGACGCCGCCATTCCGGATCTGCACATCTACTGTCCGGAAATATTTAAAGCCACTGCAGGTGAGCGAACTGATTTCTACCATCAGGCGGGTGGCATTAATAGGATTTTCTGTTTCCAGCACGAAGTTGACCGTCTTGCCGTCAAAGCGTGTATCATCCATGATCAGGCTGGAATAGTGCGTATTGGCGATCACATCAATCAGGTTATTGTTGAAGGCAGGGTCCAGCCGGAAGTTGCGTACCGTGTCCGGCTGATTACCGGGGCCATATGCCAATACACGTACCTTGTAGTAGTCCGCCGCACCGGGACGATCTTTTAATGTAAAGACGATCCGAGTACTACCACGCCGCGCCGCGCCGTCAGACACCACCGGGGCCGGCGGCAGGGTGTCCTGTGCAGTGACGGGCGTCAGTCCGGCTGCCGTCACATTTATCGTATAGTTGTTACCGTTAGCTATTTTTTCTTTGGACACGAAGTAGGTTCGCCCTTTAATGGTTTGTTGTTGCAGTGCACTCAGGGCTATGCCATTCTGCAACAGGGTAACCTGCGCATTGCCAATTTCCGCGAAACCGCTTTCGTCGTACACATTGGCCGGCACACTGCGTGTAATGCGGACATAGGCCACACTGTCCGGCTGCAGCAGACTGTTGACCACAATCTTGTCGCCTTCATATTTCAGCTGGATATTCACCCGCTCTTCACAGGCGCTCAACAATGTCAATAACAGTATACCATATACGAAAAAAGATCTCATACACTGTGTTTTAAAACTTGATCGAATAGGTAATGCTGGGAAGAATAGGCATCACCGTTACCTTCGACAGGTAACGCTGTTTTTCATCTTCATCCCGTTTCATGTAATACAGGAACGGATTCTTCTGATTATACACGTTATATACGCTCAGGTTCCAGCTTTTGCGCCAGCGTTTTTTCTGTTTGGAGTAAGTGATCCCCATGTCCAACCGGTGTACATCAGCTGCCCGGTAGTTGTAGCGGCCGTCGTACCGGTCAATACCTACATCCACACCGCTGCCCGGGTCCCAGGGAGACGCAGTGCCTACGCCATGGTAGCTGGCTACCGGCAGGGTAAGCGGTGCACCGGTGGTATAGTGCCAGGAAGCCGACGCCTCCCAGTGTTTGCCGATTTGTTGTGTCAGCACTATTTCCACGTCATGCCGGTGATCATATTTGTAAGGGAAAATGCGGCCATTGTTAATCTCCGGGAATTGCCGTGTGCTCCATGCCAGGGTGTAACCAATCCATCCGGTGGTGGTACCTTTTTGTTTTTTTATCATCGCCTCTCCACCATAACTCCAGCCCTTCCCGATCACCACGTTCTCATCCCACCGTTCCAGTGGCTGCGTGATCATTGCACTATTATTCGAATACTCGATCATGTTATACATGGTCTTGTAATATCCTTCCAGCGTGAATTCAAATGCATTGTTGGTACTGGTTTTTGCAATCCCTGCTGCCACCTGGCGTGAAAGCATGGGCGCCACCCGTTGGGTAGAGGGTACCCAGATATCCGTTGGCAGGGAGGTTCCAGCGCTGGACAACAGGTGAATATACTGGTTCATATGCGTATAGGAGGCCTTCACCGCCCAGTTGCGCGGCAACATATACCGCAATCCCAACCTTGGCTGCAGGGACTGATAAAAACGGCCTTCCACCACAAATCCGGATGCATGTACACCCAGATTGGCATACAGGTTCTCTCTCAGGCGCCAGTCGTCTTCCAGGTATAACAACATTTCGGTTCCCCGTATATTCAACCAGTTTTTAGCGGTATCCAATGGTATCACTGGGGTAGAACCTTTGTCAGAAAGGTTCATCAGGCCAGGTCTGAAATAATGAGCAATGACAGCCCCCCCGAAACGGACCGCGTGACTGGGTCTTGGGCGGAAATCAAAATCTGCTTTCAGCCCGATGTTCTTCATCCGCGAAAAATATTTCCCGTACAGATCAGAGGCCTGTCCGGTGGCAGGCATCTTATATTTAAATTCATATTCCGTCCGGAAAGCATACTGGGAATAATTAAGGCTGACGTTGGAAAAAAGACGGGTATTGTAAATATGGTTCCAGCGCAGTCCACCGATGGTATTGCCCCATCCCAGCTGAAAACGGCTGCTCTCTGCGGCACGCCCGCTGGCGTCCGGAACAATGCTGTCCGGCACCGATTTGATCAGCAGGTTGTCTTCTCCCTTATACAGGCTGAGATAAATCCTGTCTTTCGGTGAAAAAATATGATTGATTTTGGCGTTCACATCATAGAAATAAGCATAAAAGGCACCTCCCCTTCCAAGCTCCCCGTCAGTCTTTAGCGTAGCATTATATAACAGGTCGGGATAAGAGCGGCGGGCAGAAACGATAAAAGATGTCTTGTCTTTTACGATCGGTCCTTCCACATTGAACTTGGCAGAGATCATCCCGATAGCTACGTCTCCATGATAATGGCGCATATCTCCATCTTTCAGTGAAATATCCACTACGGATGACAGTCGTCCGCCGAAACGGGCAGGGAAAGCGCCTTTATAAAGATCTGCCGACTTCACCACTTCCGCGTTGAGCAGGGAATACACCCCGAAGAAATGCGAGAAATTGAATACCGGCGTACCATCCATGAGGATGAGGTTTTGGTCGGGGCTGCCGCCTCTTACATGCAGGCCGCCGGCGCCATCCATACCACCTCCCACACCGGGCATAGATTGCAGGGTACGCATCACGTCTGCTTCTCCGAGCAACTTAGGCATAGACTGTACCGCTGCCAGTGGCAGGTGTACCTTGCTCATCTGGGTCTGGTCCTGTATCCTGGTTTTATCGGTACCGCTTACCACCACTTCCTGTAAACTGGCCAATGGTTGCAGCGGCACCAGCAATATCCTGTTGGCCTGTCCATCTACCGGCAGTAATGCCGGCTCGTAGCCCACATAAGATATAATCAGGCTGTTGGTGTCTTTTACGGTAGTTAAGCTGAAAAAACCATATTGATTGGTGGTAGTGCCTTGTTTGAGTATGGGGGCATAGATGGTGGCACCAGGTAGTTTTTCGCCGCTGACGGCATCCTGTACATATCCGCTGATGGTGCGGGTGGTACGTTTCACCTGTTGCAATACCAGCTGGTCACCAACACGGGTAAAACGGATATCATCAGGCGCAAAGAGTTCCTCCAGCAGGCTTTTGAGCCGCTGTTGATATGCTGTGACCGTAACTTTACGGGACAAGTCTACAAGTTCCCTGCTATATGAAAAATGGATGCCGTATCCTTTCTCCAATATTTCACACACCACCCTCAGAGGCTGGTCCTTTACTACCACTGTGACTCTTGTTTGCCAATCCCACCCTGAAACTTTTAACGGGAAACATAAAAACAAACATATGATCCCCGTCAGCAGTTTGCCGGCTAACGACATAATTTTAATGAATGACTTTGTTATCGGGATATTGGAGAACACCACTAACAATGCTGAATAGCGAACCCACAGGGAGAGCCGCTACAGAAAGTCTCCCGGCAAGTTCGCTAAAAACCATAGGTGGTGCCTACTTCAATTTATAATGTCTGTCACCTGTTTTCTCCCACGAAGCATTGAGCGTCATAGCCAATGCATTCATCACATCTTCGATACTTTCACCATTAAAGTTGGTGCTGACGGTCAGTTTCAACAAGGAAGTATTTTCCAGTTCCACTTTTACGTCATACACTTCCGTGATGGTTTGCAGTACTTCCTCCAGCGGGGTATCATGAAAAGCAAGCGATTTTTTCTCTATATCAGCAACATGTGTGGCGACGCGGAAAGCCGGACGGAGACTGTCATTCCGCAGCAGCATGCCTTGTGTAAGCACCACGCTGTCTGCGTTGTCATGATCAATCACCATTACTTTACCACTGGCCACATGTACAGAAACTGCTTTTTGGCCGGGCACATAGTGTATCGTAAAGCGGGTACCCAGTACCTTTACTTCTGTATGCCCCAGCAATACTACAAACGGCTGGCCTGCACTACCGGCCACATCGAAGGTGGCCACACCCTGCAGACTGACAGTCCGGTTGCTGTTATTATAGTCTTTGGCCAGTTCCAGTCTGGAATCCCCCATCAGCTGAACACTGCTGCCGTCAGGCAGCTGAGCTGTGGCAGGCCCCGCGAAAACGGTGACTGGTTTTTTACTGGTCAGGAACCACCATCCGGCGCCCAGGGCTATTAATAATACCGCTGCCACTTTCAGCAGGGTATAAATATAACCCGATTTACGCACTGGCGTTACTGGTTCCGGTTCCTTCACAGATGGCGCCTCCGCAGGCGTCACATTCATTTTCGCATACAACTGCTGCCAGGACTGGTCTGTCTTCACTGGCACTGTTACCGCCTGATCGGCAGCAGTTTGCAGTACTTTACCCAACGAAGCCAATAGTTTGGCATTACCGGTATCTTCCTGCAACCAGGCTTCTACCCAGGCACGCTCTTCTGTATCTGCTTCATTCAGCAGATACTTGCAAAGCAAGGTATACAGAGCCTCATCAAAATAGGTTGATGTCATGCGCAGTTGTACGTTTTTTTATCATGTCCCGCTATCGCGGATGTCCATAAAAGTAGACGCATGGAAAATTATGTTTCCCCTATGCGTCCCCTATAATTTTTAAAATAAAAATCCAGTTAACAAAGGCAGGTATTCCTTCAACTCCTGGTGCAGGATACGAAGGGCCTTACCCATATGGTTCTCGACTGTCTTTACCGAAATATCAAGAGTAGCCGCAATTTCGGCATATTTCATCTGTTGCTGACGGCTCAGGACAAATACCTCCCGGCATCTTTCCGGCAGCCTGTCCAACGCCTGCTGGTACAACCGCTCCAGTTCACGGGCCTGGTCAGTGGCCTCTGTGGCAGTGTCCCGTATAGTGCTGTAATGCGTTTCCCTGTCCGCTCTCACTGTTTCCTTGCGCCACTGGCTGATCGCCGTATTCCGGATGGCGGAAAACAAGTACGCTTTTACCGGCCCGGTAATAGTGATGCTATCCCGCTTTTCCCAGAGCCTTAAAAACACTTGCTGTACGACTTCCTCCGCCGCATGGGAATCCCCCATGTAGTGTGTGGCAAAGGCGACGCATTGCGCATGATTTTCCCGGAACAATGATTCGAATGACTGGAGTTCCAACATGATGAGGCACAAATATAACTATGATTTACATGATTTCTACTGATTCTCCTGATGAGTGAATATGAATTATGCCAATTTTTTGTTATATTTTTTAAAAAAGATTTTCGGAAGATATAATACTACGTGTATCAGGTGAATCAGTAGAAATCATGTAAATCATAGTTATCTTTGACCCCGCAATGTATCAACTAATCAAAAAACTGCTCTTCCGCGCTCAGCCGGAAAAGATCCACCACACTGTGATGCGTGGAATGAAAACAATTTATGCGCTCCCTTTTGGCAAAAATGTACTGCGGGCCTTTTGTGATGTTAAAACGAAAGGACTGGAAAGGGAACTGTTTGGCCTTCGTTTTTCCAATCCGGTAGGACTAGCCGCCGGATTCGATAAAGATGCCAAATACATCGATGAACTGGCCTGCCTTGGATTCGGCTTTGTGGAAATCGGTACGGTGACCCCATTGGCACAACCAGGCAACGACCAGCCCCGTCTTTTCCGACTCCCGGCAGACCAGGCCCTGATCAACCGCATGGGCTTTAATAATGAAGGCGCTGCCGCTGCCGCAAAAAGATTGCGCCACAAAAAATCAAATATTATTGTCGGTGGCAACATCGGTAAAAATAAAAATACCCCCAACGAAGAAGCCGTAAGCGACTACGAAAAATGTTTCCATGCACTCTATGACGTGGCCGACTACTTCGTGGTAAATGTCAGCTCTCCCAATACCCCCAACCTGCGGGCATTACAGGAGAAAGAACCGCTGAAACAGCTGCTGCATCACCTGCAACTGCTCAACGCCCAAAAGCTGAAACCTAAACCAATCCTGTTAAAGATAGCACCGGACCTGACCAACGAACAGCTGGACGATATTATCGAGATTGTACAGGAAACCAAACTGGCAGGCATTGTGGCTACCAATACCACCATCAGCCGGGAAGGACTGGCCACTCCGGCGGCCACCATCGCGGAAATAGGTGCAGGCGGGCTTAGCGGGCTTCCGGTAAAGGAAAAAGCTACCGCCGTTATTAAATATATACATCAGCATAGCCAGGGCAAAATTCCTATCATCGCCGCCGGCGGTATTTTCACCGCGGCCGATGCACAGGAAAAACTGGATGCCGGCGCCTCCCTGGTACAGGTATACACCGGCTTCATCTACGAAGGCCCTACCATCGTGAAGAAGATATGTGCAGGCCTGCGTAAATAAGGCAGCATCTCAATTACAACCTATATGGAACAATTTCTGACGGCTGAATCGATCATCAGCCTTTTGACGCTGGTACTCATGGAAGTGGTACTGGGCATCGACAATGTGATCTTCGTTTCCATTGTCATGAACCGCCTGCCACCAGAGAAACGCCCTGCGGCCCGCCGCATCTGGATGTTCACCGGCATCGCTGTACGCATTATCCTCCTCCTTTGCATCGGCTACATCGTAAGGGCCGTGAACCCGCTGTTCCACATCGGCAGCCACGGTTTCAGCCTGCGCGACCTCATCATGCTCGGTGGTGGCCTTTTCCTGCTCATCAAAACCACCCTCGAAATCCACCACAAACTGGAAGGCGAGGAAGAAACTGCCGGTCAAACCGTAAACGGCAACAAGCCCGCTGTCTCCATGATCAACGTAGTAGGCCAGATCATCGTCATCGATACGGTGTTCTCCTTCGACAGTATCATCACCGCGGTAGGACTGGCCAAACAAGTGCCCATCATGATCATCGCCGTGGTGATTGCCATGATCGTCATGTTCCTGTTTGCGCCCCGCATCAGTGACTTTATCCACAAACATCCCACCCTCAAAATGCTGGCCCTTTCCTTCCTCGTCATGGTAGGCGCCATCCTTATTGTAGAAGGCTGGGACGCTCAGAAAGCACATGACCTTCACCTGAAGAACTATGTCTACTTTGCCATGGCCTTCTCCTTTGGAGTGGAAATGCTGAATATGCGCGTGCGGAAAGGCCACGGCAAGCCGGTGGAACTAAAAGAACCCAAACTATGATGGCCATGATTAACACTGATTCTCCTGATTAGCGGAGATCATGTTATTATAAATAATTACTGTATAAAATGAGATAGCCCGGAAATAGATTCCGGGCTATCTCATTTTATATCAGAATATGATCTCCGCTAATCAGGAGAATCAGTGTTAATCATGTTCATCACAGTTACGGCAACCATCCCGGCAGTCTCCGTCCGCAACCTGTTCTTCCCCAGCGATACCGGCTCAAACCCTTTGTCCAGCGCCAGTTGTATCTCTTCAGGAGTAAAATCGCCTTCCGGCCCGATCAAAATAATAGTATCCTTTCCGGGTTGAAAGTGATGTATCATCTCTCTTTTCTCTCCGGGTAAACAGTGAGCAATCAGTTGCTGCGGATCAGTGTTGGTATTCACCACTTTATCAAACGGTTGCGGTTCCAGTAACTCCGGCAGATAAAACTGTTGTGACTGCAACATAGCTGACACCAGTATGTTCTGCAGCCGCTCTGCTTTGATCTTCTCTTTCTCTGTACGGTGGCTTACCAGCGGAATGATAGTCCGGATACCTATTTCGGCCGCTTTTTCCAGGAACCATTCAATCCGGGATGCGTTCTTAGTAAATGAAATGGCTATACGAAGTGCCGGTGACGGCGCTGGCAACGTATCACATCCAGTGATCCGTACGCCGCAACGTTTACGGTTATCATCCGTGATCACTGCATGAAACCGGTGTCCACGGCCGTCCGCAAGCAATACTTCATCACCGTTTTCATGCCGGAGCACCTGTATACAATACTTGGAAGTGTCTTCATTCATTGTATAGGCTGCTGCATCTGCTGCAATATCCGGCGCGTAAAAGATAGGCTTATCCATGGGCGCAAAGATAAAACCATTTGGGTATTTGACTATTGGGCTATTTGATCATTTAAAATATGCAGGGCACACTTCAAATGATCAAATAACAAAATGACTACATTTTTGAATCGACCAGCTTGCGGCTTTTGATATGGAAACGGAAAAACAGCAATACAGAAGCTGTCAGCAGGCCCAGTAACAACGCCCACCATACGCCTTCTACGCCGTAGCCCATTTTGATACCCAGCACATAACCCAATGGGATACCAATACCCCAGTAAGCCAACAATGTAATGAACGTAGGCATCCTCACATCACCAAGGCCACGGAGAATACCCAGTCCCACCACCTGTGTACCGTCAAACAACTGGAAGAAAGCGGCAATCACCAACAACCCGGCAGCGATGTGTATCACCTGTGGATCATTGATATACATGGCCGGCAACAGGTTTTTAAACAACATAAACATCAGCGCGGTGGTACCCATGAGCACCAGCACCATATGGTAGCTGGCGATAGCGGAATGGCGCAGGGAGTGGTAATCCTTCTTCCCGAAGTTATTGCCGCTCTTGATACCAGCCGCAGCGGAAATACCACTGGCCATCATGTAGGTCATGGCAGCCAGGCTGAGGGCAATCTGGTGGGCCGCCAGTTCAGCAGCGCCCATCCAGCCTACGATCACGGCAGCACCACTGAAGGCGCTGATCTCAAAAATATATTGCAGGGCCACCGGTGTACCGATGCCCAGGATTTTTTTGACTGATGCCCATTCCAGGTGGCGGAAGCCAAAAGATTGCAGGTAGGGCTTAAAGCGGGGTGACTTCAACACATAAAAAGCCATGGTAATGCCCATGATCAGACGGTCGGTGAAAGTGGCGATACCCACGCCCACCACGCCCATACGGGGCATACCAAAAAGACCGTATACCAGGGTGATACCAATGATGATATTGATGACGTTACCGATAATACTGATGTTCATGGCCTGACGGGTAAAGCCCAGTCCTTCTGCGAACTGCTTAAAGGACAGGAACAGCATCAGCGGGATAAAGGAAAAGCCCAGGTAGCGGAGGAAGGGGCGGGCCTGTGTTGCCACATCAGCTTCCTGTTTCAGTAATTCAAGATGGCTGCTGCCGAAATAAATAACAGTAGACAACAGGAAACCCACCACCATATTGATGATGAGGCTGTGGCTCAACAGGTGGCCGATCGCTTTTTTGTTGCCACGGCCGTTCTCCTGTGCAATCAGTGGTGTAAGGCCATAGGACATGCCGATACCTGTCACCATAAAAATACTGAACAGGCTATTGCCCAGCGATACCGCCGCCAGGGGCACTTTCCCGGTATGACCGATGATGATACTATCTGACAGGGCCACCAGCGTGTGCCCCAGCTGGGAAATAACAACAGGATAGGCTAAATGGAAATTGTCCTTGTAATAATGCCTGTATTTTAAATAAAGCTGTTTCATTGATTCGTCTGATTAATGTAAGACTTATGCAGGGTGAATTTTTCCGATAGTGATAAATTTATCCGGTACCAACAAAAAGGCCGGCGATCTGGTGATGCCGGCCTTTAAGCAAATATCGTTATAGGTGCTAAAACGGTGCATCTTCAAAACCTTCGTCAAAGTTCATATCATTCATCTTGGAGCCCTTCTGTATGTACAGCTTCGCCTCATCGTTGCCGCCGCCTTGTGGACGGGAGATGCCTGCGAAGGGGCTTCCGCCTCCGGGGTTTTCCAGGCTGCCATCATCTTCAAAGCGCTGGAATTCCAGTACTGCCCTTAATTTGATGGTATCCAGCTGACCATTACGGTGTTTCGCGATACGGACGTGGGTTTCACCTTTATTGGACTCACCCATTTCGTTGGCATTGATCTCATAGTATTCGGGGCGGTACAGGAACATTACCATGTCGGCATCCTGTTCGATCGCACCGGATTCACGGAGGTCACTCAACTGCGGCATTTTATTACCGTCTTTACGTTTTTCCACATCACGGCTCAACTGGGAGAGGGCGATTACCGGTACCTGTAACTCCTTCGCGAGACCTTTCAGGTCACGGGAGATTTTACTGATCTCCTGTTCACGGTTGGAGCCTCGCCCATCACCGCTGCCGCTCATCAGCTGCAGGTAGTCGATGATGATCACGCCTACGCCATGGTTGTGCACCAATCGCCGGCATTTGGCCCTTAGCTCAAAGATGTTGAGTGCCGGAGTATCATCAATAAAGATGGGAGCTTTCGCCAGGCGTTCGATACCGTGGGTCATCAGCTTCTTCATCTCATATTCCTCCAGTTTACCACGGGATATTTTCTCCAGTTTGATTTCCGATTCCGCCGAGAGGATACGTTGTACGATCTGGCCGGAGGACATCTCCAAAGAAAATACCGCTGCCCCTTTCGGGAAGCGGGGGTGAAGGGCGGCGTTACGGGCCAGGTTAAGGGCGAAGGCCGTCTTACCTACGGAAGGACGGGCCGCGATGATGATAAGGTCTGTAGACTGCCAGCCGTAGGTCACCTTGTCAAGTGACGGGAAGCCGGAAGGAACGCCTGTGATATCATCGCCTTTATTACGCAGGTCCTCGATACGTTTCATGGTGTTTACCAGAACGCGGTCGATGGAGTCGTAGTTTTTACGCAGGTGATTATTGGTGATCTCGAAGAGCTTTGATTCAGCGCTGTCGAGCAGGTCAAACACGTCTGCCGTGTCTTCATAAGACTCGGTAAGGATCTCTCCGGAAATGCGGATCAGTTCCCGCTGAATAAATTTCTGCAGGATGATACGGGCGTGTGCTTCAATGTTGGCCGAAGACACCACCGCATTGGTGAGTTTCATCACGGTAAAAGGTCCGCCTACCGCTTCCAAAGAGCCCATAGACTTCAGCTCTTCTGTTACGGTGAGAATGTCTACCGGCATCGATTTCGACGCCAGACGGGTCATGGCGGAAAATATCAGCTGGTGTGCTTCCACATAAAAACACTCGCCTTTCAATATCTCTACAACAATATCAAAAGCACCCTTTTCCAGCATGATGGCTCCCAAAACAGCTTCTTCCAATTCTTTAGCCTGTGGTGGTATCTTGCCATACACCAAGGACGATACCTCAATGGCCGGCTTTCTGCGAACATTGCGGTCCTTCTTAAGATTGAGATCCATTTATGGTCAGAGTATTAAAAAAAGTTAATAAAAGGTTACAGTCAATGGGCCTTTCCGGTATTTATTTGCATTATTCCTGTATCCCGGCAACATTTGCCGCTTTAAGAAATTGTAAATTTTCTCGAGCCGTACAAACTAAGGTAAAGGCATTTTTTTAATTAACCTTTTTTATTTGACGACTAAATTTATTAAACCTCGCGCACAGGTTTTCCACCATTTGCGAGCGGGTTATCCACTGGACAACACCAGTTATCCACCAAAAACCGGAAAAACCACATGCAAAGGTCTGATTATTCACACACATTGTGTAAAAAAGATGTTCACATTGACAGGAAACACCGCTTTTAAGTCGCCAGAACGTTGGCCAGGCAGGGTTATACAGGAAAACAGCTGCCGGGAAACCGCTGTTCATCCCTTCTTTAGAATAATTTTCCCGGCAACCTCCGGCTAAATCGGTAATTCGCAATTCGTAATTTGTAATTCTTTAACTTTACGCTTCTTTATAAACCAAGCAGACAAATGACGATTTCATACAACTGGCTTTGTGAGTATTTGCCGGTCAAACCTACACCGGAGGAACTGTCCACCATCCTGACAAGAATAGGCCTGGAAGTTGAGAGCCTTGAAAAGTTCGAGGCGGTAAAGGGCAGTCTGGCCGGCTTGGTGATTGGTGAAGTGCTGACAGCCGAAAAGCATCCCAATGCTGACAAACTGAAACTGACGACAGTAAACACCGGTAATGGTGAGCCCCTGCACATCGTTTGCGGCGCTCCCAACGTAGCTGTGGGCCAGAAAGTAGTAGTAGCCCCCATCGGCACTACCATCTATCCGCTGGATGGCGAGCCCCTGACCATGAAAAAAGCAAAAATCCGTGGTGAAGAAAGCCAGGGAATGATCTGTGCTGAAGATGAAATTGGCCTGGGCAACAGCCACGCCGGTATCATGGTGCTCGATGCCTCCCTGCAGCCCGGCACACCAGCTGCCGACATATTCAAGCCGGTACAGGACTGGATTTACGAAATAGGCCTCACCCCCAACCGTATGGACGCCATGAGCCATATCGGTGTGGCAAAAGACGTGTGCGCTTTCCTCAATAACCTGGAACATACCAGCAAATACCAGGTACAGCTGCCGGAAATAAAAGCCCTGCCAGCCGCAGCGGCACCTCTTCCGATCAGTGTCACCATCGAGAATACCGATGCGTGCCCGCGTTATGCCGGCATCAGCATCACTGGCGTTACCGTGGCGCCCTCCCCGGAGTGGCTGAAAAACCATCTGCAGGCCATTGGTGTACGTCCCATTAATAATATTGTGGACATCACCAACTTCGTACTGCATGAAACCGGTCAACCATTGCACGCTTTCGATGCAGCAGCGATCAAAGGCAATGCAGTCGTGGTGAAAAACCTGCCGCAGGACACTGTTTTCGTTACCCTTGATGAAAAAGAAAGGAAACTGGACGCCACTGATCTGATGATCTGTAACGGCGCAGGTGAAGGCATGTGTATTGCCGGTGTTTTCGGCGGACTGCATTCCGGTGTGAGCAACAGCACGCAGAACGTCTTTCTTGAGAGCGCCATTTTTGCGCCCGGTGGTATCCGTACCACTTCTTTCCGGCATGGCCTCCGTACCGATGCAGCCACCCGCTTTGAGAAAGGCGTGGATATCTCCAACGCCGTATTTGTGCTGCAACGCGCGGCAGCATTGATCTGTGAACTGGCCGGCGGTAAAGCAGCATCAGAAATTATCGACATATATCCGTCTCCCAAAGTGAAAACACAGGTGGAAACCACCTATGCTTATATCCACAAACTCAGCGGCAGCCAGTACGCACCGCAAAAAATCAAAAACATCCTGAGCAGCCTGGGCTTCGAGATCATCTCCGAAACCATCGATGTAATGGCGCAAACCCCGGAGAAACTGCGTGTAGCCGTACCTTTCAGTAAACCAGACATCAGCCTGCCGGCCGACCTGGTAGAGGAAATTATGCGGATAGACGGGCTGGATAATATCGTTATACCGTCCCACATCACCATTGCCCCATCCATGGCTTCCCAGCCGGATGAAGAAGGTATCCGCGAGAAAGTGGCGAACTACCTGGCTGGCAACGGTTTCAATGAAATTTTCACCAACTCCATCACCAACAGCAAATACTATACGCCGGAGGTACTGGAACATACCGTGAAAATGATGAACAGCCTCACCGTGGAACTGGACGTCATGCGCCCATCCATGCTGGAAACAGGACTGGAAAGCATTTCACACAACCTGAACCGTAAGAATGAAGACCTTTTCTTCTTTGAATTCGGGAAAACCTATAAAGTACTGGAGAAAGGGTATGCCGAGAACAATCATCTCGTATTATACCTGACCGGTAAACGTACCGCAGAGACCTGGATGCATAAATCCACTCCGGTGGATTTCTACGACCTGAAAGGGTTTGTGGTAAACGTCCTGAAACAACTGGGCTACCAGCAGTTCCAATGGGTTGAAAGCACCGAAGCTGGTCTGCTGCCTGCCTGGGAAATAAAGGTCAAAAATCAGGTGGTAGTGACCCTCGGAGGCGTTACTACACAGAAACTGAAGCAGTTCGATATCAAACAGCCGGTATGGTTTGCCACTTTTAATTGGGATAAAATACTCGGACTGTTGCAAAAAAGTGATAACTTTTACAGAGAAATCCCCCGCTTCCCTGCCGTGAGAAGGGACCTGGCGCTGGTGCTTGATAAACAGGTGCGATTTGCGGCCGTAGAGGCTGCTGCCCGTGCAGTGAAATCACCACTGCTGCAGGACATCAACCTTTTCGACGTATTTGAAAGCGAGAAGCTGGGAGCCAATAAAAAATCGTACGCAGTAAGCTTTACCTTCCTGGACACCCAAAAAACCCTGACTGACAAGGAAATCGACGGGGTAATGGACAAGCTGGTAAAGACTTTCGAAACACAGTTACAAGCTGAAATACGGAGATAATTTTCGATTTTCGATTTTTTGATTTACGAATTTGAGGGATTGATCACATTCGTTTAAATTCCAAAATCCGTAAATCAAAAAATCGAAAATAGTATCAATTGTTTAAAATGGTATTAGAGCAATACATTCAACGGGTAGAAGAAAAGCTACAACTGCTGGTGAAAAGACTTCACCAGGTGCAGTCGGAGAATGCATCGCTAAAAGAAGAGGTCAACCAACAACAACAGGCACTGCAACAACAACAGCTGACCATACAGGCAATGGAAGACAAACTGCATCTGTCGAAGATTGCAGCCACCGCCCAGGGAGGCGCCACAGCAACAGAAGACGCAGCCTTTAAAAAAGAGATCCGGAACAAAATCAATGAGTATATCAAAGAGATTGACCGGTGTATCGCCTTATTAAACGGCTGATATAAAATAATTTCAACATATGGAACAACTCATTCCCATCAATATTGTGGTATCTGACCGCTCTTACCGGATCAAAATACGGCCGGAAGAGGAGGAAGAGGTACGCCGTATTATGAAAGAAGTGAATGAGAAAATCGTTGATTTTAAGACTTCCTATGCTGGTAAAGACCAGCAGGACTATATTGCTATGGCCCTCATTATGTACGCTACCCACCCGGGCACCAGCGGCGGCAAGGCACAGGCCGTTACTGCCCCCTTTCTGCAGGAAAAACTGGAAAAGCTGGAAGAAATCATCAACCAGGCATTGGGTTGATCACTTTACCCGTTGCTAAACAACGACTTAGCTAATTCGTTAATTATCACGTATTAAACACGCTTTACTGCTATTTTTTTGTATTTTCGCGGGTCAGTTCTCGCCCCTGTCGCGTTTTAGCAGTGACTTGGGTATGAGGATACTACATAAATCAAGTATAAATAATTCATATGGATGTTACACTTTATACGACAATAGCTGCAGTAGTGGCATTGGTCTTAGGAATAGTGCTAGGTAAGGTGATATTTGCCAAAAACACACAGCAAAAAATTGATGAAGCTGAACAACAGGCTAAAAAAATCGTCGCCGATGCACAGGTTAGCGCTGAAAATCTGAAAAAAGACAGGTTACTCGAAGCAAAAGAGAAATTCCTGCAATTGAAAAGTGAGCATGAGAAAGAGGTCATGCAGCGCAACCAGAAAATAGCGGAATCAGAAAACCGCATCAAACAGAAAGAGCAGTCCGTTAATCAGAAAAACGAACAGCTCCAGAAACACATTAATGAGAACGAAGCGATCAAAGAAACGCTGAACCGCCAGATGGAACTGGTCACCATTAAGCGTACCGAGCTCGAAAAACACCAGGAAGAGCATATCCGCCGCCTTGAAAAAGTAGCCGGCCTCACTGCTGAAGAAGCCAAACATCAGCTGGTGGAAAGCCTGAAAGAGGAAGCCCGTTCCCAGGCGCTGTCCCATATTCAGGAAATCATCGAAGACGCCAAGCTGAAAGCCAACAAGGAAGCGAAGAAAATCATCATTCAGTCCATCCAGCGTACTGCTGCCGAGCAGACCATCGAGAACACCATCACCGTGTTCACCCTGGAAAGCGACGAAATCAAAGGCCAGATCATCGGCCGTGAAGGACGTAATATCCGCGCTATTGAAGCGGCTACAGGCGTTGACCTCATCGTGGACGACACCCCTGAGGCTATCGTACTGTCTTCCTTCGACCCACTGCGCCGTGAAATCGCCCGCCTGTCCCTCCAACGCCTGGTACAGGATGGCCGTATCCACCCTGCCCGTATCGAAGAAGTGGTAGAAAAAACCAAGAAACAACTGGAAGAACAGGTAATGGACATCGGTGAAAGAACCGTGATAGAACTGGGTATCCATGGCCTGCATAAAGAACTGGTGCGACTGGTAGGTAAAATGCGTTTCCGCTCTTCCTATGGTCAGAACCTGCTGATGCACTCTAAAGAAACAGCTAACCTGTGTGCGGTCATGGCTGCGGAACTGGGCCTCAACCCCAAACTCGCCAAACGCGCCGGCCTGCTGCACGATATCGGTAAAGTACCGGACGAAGAAACTGAACTGAGCCACGCCCTCCTCGGCGCCAAACTGGCTGAAAAGTATGGTGAACATGCCGCTGTGGTAAACGCTATCGGTGCTCACCACGATGAAATGGAAATGCAATATGTGATTTCCCCGATCGTTCAGGCCTGCGACGCCATCAGTGGCGCCCGTCCCGGCGCCCGCCGCGAAATCATGCAGAGCTACCTGCAACGTATCAAAGACCTGGAAAACCTGGCCCTCTCTCACGAAGGTGTGGAAAAAGCCTACGCCATCCAGGCCGGCAGGGAATTGCGTATCATCGTTGAAAGTGATAAAGTATCCGACAACGATGCTGACCGCCTGTCCTTCGAAATTGCTAATAAAATCCAAACCGAAATGCAGTATCCGGGTCAGATCAAGGTTACTGTTATCCGTGAAAAACGTGCAGTAAACATCGCCCGTTAATCATTCTGATTTAGATATCTGGAATTTTGATATTATATTGGAGTCCTCCGGCCAACACCGGGGGACTTTTTTTATCCGGTGAACAACGAAACCACGTTTAAAACTCATCTCAAAAATCCAATAATCTATATGAAGCGGTCTTTTTTAAAATTTGTATTGGGTGCCGCCCTTGTACTGGGCACCAGCAGCGCTTTTGCACAGAAAGCCCAGTCCCTGTTCAATGGTAAAAACCTGGATGGCTGGAAAATACACGGTACTGAAAAATGGTATGTGGATAAAGGCGAATTAGTCTGCGAAAGCGGCCCGGATAAAGAATACGGTTATCTTGCCACCGACAAAAAATATCAAAACTTTGAGCTGACGGTTCAGTTCAAACAGGAAGCCAATGGCAACAGCGGCGTGTTCTTCCACTCTTCCCTGGAGGGCACTAAAATCGCCGGCTGGCAGGCTGAAGTAGCACCACCTAACATGCATACCGGCGGTATCTATGAGTCTTACGGCCGCGGATGGCTGATCAAACCGGAGGCAGACAAGGAACAATACCTGAAAATGGGAGAATGGAACACCATGAAAATCCGCGTTGACGGAGATCAGGTGACCACCTGGCTCAATGGTCATGAAATGATCACCCTGAAAGACGAAAAAATCGGCTCCATCGATGGTCAGATCGCCCTGCAAATTCACTCCGGCGGTGGTATCAAGGTAAAATGGAAAAATATTAAACTGGTTCCCCTGAAGGGATAATACAACCTTATGTCCTACCAAGACCAGGTGATCTTTATTACAGGCGCCAGCTCCGGTATAGGCCGGCAGCTGGCGCTTTTGTTAGCGCAGGAAAAAGCGCGGCTTATCCTCGCCGCCAGACATGCAGCCACCCTCGAAGCCGTGCGACAGGAATGCCTGCAATACACACCTTTCTGCGAAATCCTGACCATGGACATCACCCTGCCCGAACAGGTTGATGCCGGCGCTGAAAAGGCCTGGCAGCTGTACGGCCGGATAGATGTGCTGATCAACAACGCCGGTGTCACACAACGCTCTAAACTGATCGATACGCAGGTATCTGCCATCCGGCAATTAATGGAGGTCAACTTCTTCGGTCCTGTAATGCTCACCAAAGCCCTGTTGCCTTATTTTCAGCAACAGCAACACGGCCAGATCGTCGTTATCAGCAGCATGGCCGGATTAATGGGCTACCCCTGGCGCTCCGGCTACAACGCCGCCAAACATGCGCTGCAAGGCTATTTTGAAACCCTGCAAACAGAACAGCCCATTCCTCAGTTACATACCACCATCGTTTGTCCGGGCCGTATCCAAACCCCTATCACTTATGCCGCCATCACTGCAGATGGCTCCCCCTTTGGCAAAATGGACCCTGGTCAGGCACACGGTATCCCCGTAGAAAAATGTGCCCGCCGCATTATCACGGGCATGCGCAAACGAAAAAAGCAGGTGCTGATTGCCCGGGAAGAAAGGATATTGTTATGGTTCAAACGTTTCTTCCCACCACTGTTTTATTTTATTTCCCGGAAAGGGAATTGATATCACGCTACCTCAACCATCGTACAAATGGATTATTACGAAACAACCTTTAACCTCGACGATGACATGCCGGCAGCAGCATGGGAAAAAGTTATAGCTGTATATGAACAACTACCGGGATGGGTCGGCTTTTCAAATGGCATTCCCTTTTGGTTTGGGACCAACGAAAATGAGAAACACATCAGCGCTTCTGTAGAGCCATCGGGGTTACTGGTAGGCGCCTATATGGCAGAAGTAGAGTAGCTGCAATGGGTGGAAATCTTTCAGGAAATAGCAACACGGGAACTGAACTTCCCGGTCAAAAATGCCGAAATTTAGTAGAAAATGCCACTTTTTTCGAAAAACACCGTCTTTTCATGAGTACTATCTATCATCCAGATAGCAAGACATTTTGGCAATCAGCAGGCATTAACATCGCGCGAAGCGCATAAAAAAGCCTGCAAAAAGCAGGCTATTATATTAGTCTTTTTTATCTGTATCTTCGTTGGTTGAGCTTTCATCCTCATCCTCATCCTCATCCTCATCCTCATCCTCATCCTCATCCTCATCCTCATCCTCATCCTCATCCTCATCCTCATCCTCATCCTCATCCTCATCCTCATCCTCATCCTCATCTTCTTCGGATATAGTTTCATCATCTTCTGAAGGAAGCTCCATGGCTTCTTCTACGATACCATCGGGATCTTTGTCACTGTCCTCATTTTCCACCGGTCCCTGACCGCCGGGGGCTTCATCTGCTATAGAAGGCGTTTCTTCCTGCTCATCGGTGGCAGTGGCGGCATTTTCCGGGGAGGAAGCTTCGGGAGCCACGGCGTCTTCCGGGGCGGGGAGCTCCTCGGTGGTATCTTCTTCGGTGTAGGTATTGAATGCGATGATTTCATCGTCCGGCTCGGCCTCTTCATCTTCTGCGGCGGGCACCTCCGGGGTTTCCAGCCGGTCCAGTTCATGATCGGGGTCCAGCAATTCGCCGTCTTCGGAGACCATCAGGGAATGGGATGTTTCCGGCACTTGCACATTATCCCCGCGACCGATAGTAGCGGTTTCGTCATTGATGAGCGTGGGCTGTACGAGATCTTCCTCGAAAAGTTCTTTCAGTTTGGGCAGATCGGCAGCGGAATTGATACCGAAATAATCCATGAATGAGCGGGAAACGGTATACAGCAGTGGCTTACCGGGCAGGTCTTCGCTGCGGCCGGAGATCACGATCAGTTCTTTTTCCAGCAGTTTCTGAATGGAATAGTCCGTGCTCACGCCGCGGATGTATTCAATTTCTCCTTTGGAGATAGGTTGACGGTATGCGATGATAGCCAGTGTTTCGAGGGCAGCGGTTGACAGGCGTTTCAGGAATTTATCGCCGTTAAGTTGTGCTACGGTCTGATAATATTCCTTTTTGGTCATGAATTGATATCCGCCGCCGCTGCTTCTGATTTCAAAGGCATAAAACTCGGAGCTGTATTTCTCCCTGATGGCTTCCATGGCTGCTTCTACCTGCTCCAGCGTAGCGCGGTCTTCCAGGAATGCCAGCGCGTTATTGAGCAACTCCACTATTTCCAGCAGGGGTAAGGGCCGGTCGGCTGCAAAAATTAGTGCTTCCACATGTGGGATGAGCTGTGATATTTCCATGTTGCTATCAGAGGTGTGAATTACAAAAAAAGGTCAAAGACTAAAAATACAGTCTTTGACCCTAATCTGAAAATATTTCAATATTCAGTATTGACGTAGTGTTATCAACCTGCCAGTGCAGCAGCACCGCTCACGATCTCAGTCAGCTCGGTGGTGATGGCGGCCTGACGGGCGCGGTTGTAAGAGATCTTCAGGGAACGCAGCAATTCCTGGGCATTTTCAGTAGCCTTGTCCATAGCGGTCATACGAGCGCCATGTTCAGAAGCGTGAGAATCCAGTACCGCTTTGAAGAACTGGGTGTTCAGGATTTTCGGCATCAGTTCAGCAATCAGCACTTCTTTCTGTGGTTCAAAGATGAAATCAGCTTTCAGGTTGTTGTCTTCTTTGCTTTCCACTTTAGCGATGGGCAGGAATTGTTCAGAAACATATACCTGGGTAGCAGCGTTTTTGAATTCGCTGTAGATGATTTCCACCGCATCGTAAGTACCGTTGATAAAACCGTTCAGTGCTACAGAAGCCGCTTCTTTCACGTTTTCGAAAGTCAGGCTGCCGAACAGCTGCCAGTATTTGTCGATTACTTTATAACCGTTCTGGGCAAAATGCTCGTATCCTTTTTTGCCGATAGGCAGTATTTCTACTTTACCCTGCTCAAACTGCTCCTGGTATTTTTCACGGATCACGCGTTTCGCAGTTTTGATCAGGTTGGAGTTGAAGGCACCGCACAGACCTCTGTCTGAAGTGATCACCACAATCAGTACTTTTTCAACCTCACGTTGTGCTGCCAGGGGAGTGGCGATATTGCCTTCGCTGTTGGAAACAATATTCTGCAGCATCTCCTGGAGTTTCAAGGCGTATGGACGCATCAGTAAAATAGCATCCTGTGCACGTCTTAATTTCGCAGCACTCACCATTTTCATGGCTTTTGTGATCTGCTGACCAGATTGAATAGATTTGATTCGGTTACGAACTTCTTTAAGCTGTCCGGACATATATTTTAATCAATTACGGAATGACAAATTACTTTGACGATCATGCATCCAGGCAGTTGATTTCCTGAATTTGGCTGCAAAGGTAAGCAATGAAGGTATAATTTGAAAATCCGTTAAGAAGATAATTAAACCTTTCTTTTAAATGCTAATTATCAACATTATATGAATAATAAAATATTAAAATAATAAAGTTATAACGTGATCGTGGTGCCCAGTACCTGGAGAAACGCAGCGATCCATTGTGGGTGGGCTGGCCATGCCGGCGCAGTCACCAGTTTGCCGTCTACTACAGCTTCCGTCACATTAACAGACACATAGGTCCCACCGGCAGCAGTTACCTCCGGCGCTACAGCAGGGTAAGCGGTCAGTTTTTTGCCCCGTACCACATCGGCGGCGGTCAGGATCTGGATACCATGACAAACAGCTGCCACCGGTTTATTTTCCGTAAAGAAATGCCGGGTCAGCTCTATCACATTTTTATTGAGCCGCAGGTATTCAGGCGCTCTTCCGCCGGCAATCACCAGCGCATCGTAGTCTGCCCCTGATACATCGGCAAAGGAGGCATTGAGCACAAAACCATGACCGGGTTTCTCTGTATAGGTCTGGTCACCCTCAAAATCATGGATAGCTGTTTTTATCTTGTCGCCGGCAGCCTTGTCGGGGCATACCGCATGTACCTCGTGCCCAATCATCTGCAGCATCTGGAAAGGTACCATGGTTTCATAATCTTCCGCAAAATCTCCTGTCAGTAATAAAATCTTCTTCTGTGCCATATGGTTATATTTTTAAGTTCTTCAATATACACAAAATAACGGTATAAACGCAGACGCTCCGGACGTTTTGCCCGGAGCGTCTGTTAAGAAATCATGAAGTGATAACGTGATTAGTAACCAGGATTCTGTGGGAACGGCGTAGATGATCTGTCTATCTGGTCCTGCGGGATAGGCCGCAGCAGATGATGGGGATCAATATTCGCCGATGCCTCCGGATTGTGCATGCGCACTCTCTCCAGCAGCTTACCGGTCCGTTTCAGGTCAAACCAGGCCAGCTGCTCTCCAATCAGTTCCCGGCCTCTTTCATCGAGCAGGAAGTCGATATTGATATCGCCGGCGGTGATTTTCATCGCCTCCTGGTGCACCTGGGTTTCAGCCGGCGTAGTACCCTGACGGGCAGCTCTCATCCGCACTATGTTCACCATATCGGCGGCTCCCTGTGCATTACCCAGTTTATAAAGCGCTTCGGCGGCGATCAGATAGGTTTCTGCCAACCGGAAGGCGATAAAGGGCCTTACACCGGAAGCCTGGTTATCGGGGCGCAGCGCGTCTGCGAATTTATTCAGGGAAGGGTACAGTTTTTCGGTGTACTTATTTGAGCCCACCAACAGATAACGTTTGCTGGCCACTTCCGCCGGTGTAACCAGGCGGCCCGGCATGTATACGGCGGTGTCGCCCAGGTTCATCACCCAGGGAGTGGTAGTGGGTTTATTCACAAACCAGACGGTGGTGAACCATTTCTGGTAACGCGTATCATGCACCCGCTCCTTGTAAAGCGTATCGATCAGGAAGGCGGTAGGACGGAAACGTTTCCACGGCGTACCATTGGGCAGATCGCGCTGCATACCGTTCAGCACATCGTACTGCATGAGGAAAAAACGGCAGGCATTATTGTCCGGCGATGCATACAGCGGGTCTGTTGTATACTGGGCGGCGAAGATAGTTTCTGTATTGTTTTCATTGCCCTGCGCCCATACTTTTCCCGGATCATCCAATAATTTAAAACCATAGTTCTTGATCACGCCTTCTGCGAATTTATCCGCATTCGCATAATCATCAGGCTTCGCATCAGGCGAAGTGGCGCGGGTGAGGTATACCCTGGCCAGCAGGTGTTCTGCAGCCGGCTTGGTAGCGCGGCCCCATTCACTCTGCGTTGGCGGCAGGTATTGGGCTGCCTTTGTCAGATCGTCGATGATAGCGTCATACACTTTAGTGGTGCTGTCGCGGGTAGCGGCTGTATTGATTTCTTTATTTTCGTGTAGCCGTAAGGGTATGTTCCCAAAAGTCTGCATCAGCAGGAAGTGGTAATGCGCCCGGCAAAACAGCGCTTCTCCCACTCCCTTGAATTTAGTGGCCGAATCCAGTCCACTCACCTTATCTGCACGGTCTACCGCCACATTACAGTTATTGATGGACTGATACAGGCTGTTCCACAATTCCCGCACGTGGTCGTAACGGGCATCCAGCTGTGAAGTATACTGGTTGGCAAATTTAAAGTTACCGTCGGAGCCGTTGGTGTAGGTATCTGTTCCTGCTACACTGAGGGTCATGCCCCGTTCTGTGCTGTAGAAAACACGCATACCGGCATAACCGGCATTAACGGCGGTGGTGAAACCGTTCCGGGTATTATAGAAATCATCGGTTGTACTGGTGACTACATCTTCGTCCAGCATTTTGTTACACCCTGTACCAGCGAGTGCTGTTAATGCTATTGCCCACAAAATATTTTTCATGTTGAATGTTTTTGATTGAAAAAATTAGAACCGTGCATTCACACCAAACTGCAGCATCCAGGTAGCGGGTGCGTCAATACCAATTACGTTCACGTCTTCAGGATCTACTCCTTTGTATTTCTGCCTGTAAGGCGCCAGGATGAGTGGTTGTTTTACGCTCACATTAAAGCGCAGGTCCTGCATCTGCATACGTTTTACGGTAGCTTCCGGCAGCGCATAAGAGAGTGATATGTTCCTTATTTTAAAGAACGAGCCATCGAAATAGCTGAGGGACTGGTAATTGATCGGACGTTCCTGGTTATTATTGGGCCGTGGGAAATCGTTGGTTGGATTAGTGGGTGTCCAGTAGTTGATGTTCAGGTTATTGAAACGGCCGAACAGCGTGTTGGTGTTTTGGTAGAAATCACTTTTGATCATACCGCCTACACGGGCAAAAGCCACTACAGACAATTCAAAGTTTTTATAGGAAACCCGCTGGGTCATACCGGCAGTCCAGTCAGGCTGCGGCGTACCGAGTATTTTACGGTCACTGGCATCGATTTTTTTATCGCCATTGGTGTCTTCTACTTTGATTTCTCCGGGTTTGGGTTTGTACTGGAGACCATCGGTTTTATCATTGGTTTGCCAGATGCCGATTTTGTTATAATCGTAGTATACGTATGTAGGCTGACCAACAAACCAGCCGTTGCCGATATCTTCTGTTTTACCGCCCATCAGTTCCAGGATTTTAGACCGGTTGCGGGAGAAGTTCACGTCCATGCTCCAGTTAAATCCTTTCGGGTTGTCGATGATGATGCCGGACAGTGCTACTTCCCAGCCAGCATTGCTGGTAGCGCCTACGTTCTGCAGCACGCTGTTGAAGCCGTTGCTGTAGGGCAGCAGGAAAGGCATGAGCAGGTCTGTGGTCTTCTGTTTGTAGAAATCGACAGTACCGGTTAACCGGTCTTTAAAGAATCCGAAGTCAAGGCCTGCATCGAAGGAAGTGGTGGTTTCCCAGGTAAGATTGGGATTACGCAGCATCTGAGGCGTATAACCGAGTACACCTTTTCCGCCGAAGGAATAAGGGATACGGGCCAGTGCTCCTTGTGTAGCATACGGGTCTATACCGGTATTGCCTATACGGCCGAAGCTGGCGCGCAGTTTCATATGGCTGATGTTACGGCTGTTCTTGAGGAATTGTTCATTGCTCATGTTCCAGGCTGCGGCAACAGAGGGGAAATAGCCCCATTTATGACCGGGAGCAAAACGGGAAGAGCCGTCGGCGCGCATCGTAAGCGTTACCAGGTAGCGGTCATCATACCCGTAGTTGAGACGTCCCATGTAAGACAGGATAGTCCAGGTACCGAGGCTGCTGCCTACACCGGTAACGTTCATCGCCTGACCGAGGTTGTAGTATTCCTGTGCTTCTACCAGCACACCGCGTACGTTGGCAGTAGTACTGTCGCCTCTTTGTCTTTGTACGCTATACAGACCTGTGAAACCGATGTTGTGTTTTTTGTTGAAAGTTTTGTTGTAGGTGACCACGTTTTCCACGGTGTATGCAATCGTTTCGCCACTGGTTTTAGAAGCAGTAGCATCGCCACCGCCGACCAGGAGGTCGAACGTATTTTTGCCCTGAAACAGGCCGTAGTTGTATTGCGAGATATCCGGTCCAACGTTCAACCTGTATTTAAGGCCGTCAATAATTTCCACTTCACCATAGAGACTGGTAAAAAGACGGAAACGTTTGCGGTTTTCTACACGCGCACCGGGCACATAGTCCAGCAAGGGGTTAGGCAGGTTACTGTCATTGTTGGGGAAGGTGATCAGGTTGCCGTTATCATCATAGGGAGATGAGATCGGCAGCATGCGGATGGCGTTGTTGATACCATTGTAGGTTTCTCCTTTGCGGTTACTATAGGAGGCCAGCATGGTAGCACCCACTTTCACGCGGGAGCCTATCATCTGATCGAGGCTGATATTGATATTATAGCGCTCATAGCTTTGTAGCTTCAGCACGCCCTGGTCTTTGAAGTAGCCGAGGCCGACAGCATATTTTGTTTTTTCCGTGCCACCGTTTACGCCCAGTGAGTGGTTGGTTTGATAGCCGGTAGACAGGAGCAGTTTCTGCCAGTCGGTATTGGTCCCTTTCTGGATGCCGGCATATTCCTGTGGAACAAAGATGGCCTTGTCGGAGGAGTCGCGGTTATTATCGTTATACCTGCCGATGGTGCGGTAAGCTTCGCGGCGCATGTCCGCAAACTGGGCGCCGTTCATCAGGTCTGTTTGTCCGAGGTTTTTAACCATGCCATAGGAGCCGGAATAGGTAACTATCGGCCGGCTGACTTTACCACGGGTAGTAGTGATCAGCACTACACCGTTAGCGCCACGGGAGCCATAGATAGCCGTTGCAGAAGCATCTTTCAGGATCTCCATGGACTGGATGGTACCCGGGCCGATGTCATTTAAGCTACCGGAGTACGGGATACCGTCGATTACGTAGAGCGGATCGTTGCCCGCAGAGAGGGAGCGGGTACCGCGGATGCGGACAGTAGGCTCATCACCTGGTTTGGCGCTGTTGCTGATTACGTCCACGCCCGGTGTGCGGCCTTGCAACGCCTGTTGCGCGTTGGTCACCGGAACTTCCTGGATGGCTTTACTGCTGACAGAAGCGATGGAGCCCGTCACGTCTTTTTTCTTTTGTTGACCGTAGCCAACGACAACAATTTCTTCCAGTTTTTTCTGGTCTTCCTCCAGGGTGATGCTGATGACACCACGTCCTGAGATGGGTTCTTCATGCCGGATATAACCGATGAAGGAAAAAACCAGTACGGCATTGGCGGAATTGGCGACATGCAATTTAAAGTGTCCATTGGCGTCGGTTTGCGTACCGGAAGTACCGCCTTTAACAGCTACAGTAACGCCTACCAGGGGAGTTTTATCTTTTGCCACAACATTCCCCTCCACCTGTTTGGATTGTGCTTGAGCAAGCTGATGGCATAGCAGCAGGCATAACGCTGCAAAACATAAGCGTGAAATCCTATTCATAACGTTATCAGTTTTTCTAAAAAATGGAATTGGGTACTAACTTATCCAGCCCAAAATAATAATTATTTGCAGAGATGCAAACGATTGCAATTCAAGAATGCAAATTTTTTGCGGGTAAAGAGGAAAAAGCGGGTAAGAAGCGTTGACAGCAAGGAGTATTGTAGTTTTTGGAGCTGGACAATTTTCTGCGATATTTTTTCAACGTGTTTTGGATGAAGCTTTTATACAGGTATTTTTTTAAGAGATTGTTGGGTGATTTGTATAGGAGGAATTTTTTGGGAAGAAATTTAGCAGGTCGTTTGTAAGATTTTCAGGAAGATTGACAACTAATATATCAACCTTTACAACTTGAGGAGGCTTTGGATAAGAATTTTCCCGAGGGGATTTCGGAAGGTTGCCTGTAAGGTTTTCAAAAAAGATTCACTTCGGCATACTGCAGGCCATATGTTCATTACCGTTAGAAGGAGGTCTACAGATGCTTTCTCAGGATCTTACTGATGACATCTTATTCCAGTCCGACTATTGATGAGTTTTCAATTCCGGGAAAGCGCTCATCTGGCCAGATTCCGGAAATAGCTGCTTCCTGCTGATTCCTGAGAATGGAACCTGCTTATTCAATCCGCAATAGTGTCATTTAGCCAGGTTCCGGAAATAGCTGTTTGTTCCATCCCTACCAAACCCAACCACTCCTTTTTTCTCTAGAAAAGGTTTTTTCTTTGCAATCGGTTGTAAAAATCATTTTCATTGTTTATTTTGACACCTTTATTCCAGTATAAACAGTTATGAAAAAGACGATTTTATTATGCGGCAGCCTGCTTTGTATGTACGGCAGCCTGTTTGCTCAAAAGGGCCAGTGGCAAACACTTTTTAACGGTAAAGACCTGAAAGGCTGGAAACAGCTGGGAGGCAAGGCCGTATATAATGTAGAAGGCGGGCAGATAGTAGGTACAACCGTGACCGGCACCCCCAATTCCTTCCTGGCCACCGATAAGGAATACGGAGATTTCATCCTGGAGCTGGAATTCAAACTGGGCGCTCCTTTTAATTCCGGCATCCAGTTCCGCAGCCAGAGCCGCGAAGATTATCAGAGCGGCCGCGTATTTGGCTACCAGATGGAGATAGACCCGTCTGACCGTAAATGGAGCGGTGGCGTCTATGAAGAAGGCCGCAGAGGCTGGCAATATCCGATGGAATTAAATCCTGCCGGACAAAATGCCTTCAAACCGACTGACTGGAACAAGTACCGCATTGAATGCCGTGGCAATGAAATCCGTACCTGGGTGAATGGCGTCCCTACCGCACACCTGGTGGATACCGCACTACCTAAAGGTTTCATCGCACTGCAGGTACACGGCATCGGTAAAAATGCAACCGACGAAAACAAACATATCTACTGGAAAAATATCCGGATCATAGACAAACCGGCGGCTTCCCAGTATTCTCCCTATGATAATATCTATGTGGTGAATAATGTGGATAACACCATTTCCGGTCAACAGAAAAAGAACGGATATCAACTGCTTTGGGACGGTAAAACCTCCAAAGGCTGGAGAGGCGCCTACAGAAAGGATTTCCCGGCTTCCGGGTGGCATATGCAGGATGGCCTGCTGACCATCATGCATTCCAATGGGGATGAAGAAGGCAGCGGCGGCGATATCGTCACAGAAAAAGAATATGCCGCTTTTGAGATGGAGTTTATGTTCAAACTCACGCCCGGAGCGAATAGCGGAGTTAAATATTTCGTAAATGAATCATATGAAACCGGCGGTAAATCAGCTATTGGACTGGAATACCAGGTATTAGATGATGAAAAACACCCTGATGCCAAGCTTGGACGCGACGGAAACCGGACCCTGGCGTCACTTTACGACCTCATGACAAGAAAACAGGAAAAACGTGCCCTGTTACCTATTGGAGATTGGAACAAAGGTCGTATTATTGTGTATCCAAATAACCACGTAGAGCACTGGCTGAACGGTTTTAAAGTATTGGAATATGAGCGGGGCTCCCAAGCCTTCAAAGATCTGGTGGCGATCAGCAAATACAAAAACTGGAAGAATTTTGGTTTATGGCCGGTAGGACACATCCTGTTACAGGATCATGGTAATGAGGTTTCCTTTAAAAGCATTCGTATTAAAGTATTGAAATAAAATATTTTTTATCTTTTTTTTCATTGTTCACTGTTCTAAATAAGCATTCCGATTCTTCGGAATGCTTTTTTGTTGTTGGGATTTGATTAAATTGTTCACTTAATCCATACTCAACATGAAATACGCCTCTTTATTGTTAGTGGGCAGTTTGCTGGCCGCCACCTCCTGTCAGCAAAAAGGTCCCCACAACAGCCAACAAGCCTCGCGGGACTCCCTGCATCAGCTGGTGGAGCGCTATTACGATGGTAATATGGCCCTACAGCCGCTTCAAGCCACTTTCAACGGTGAAACAAAATACAACGATCAGCTGCCGGTAGATATCGGAGCTGCCTTCCGGCAACATGCCGACTCTTTCTTTGCTGCCTACCAACAGTCACTGAAAAACATCGATACTTCCGGGTTGTCCAGCAATGACCGCATCACTTATGACATGTTGCAAAGAGAGCTGGCGATCAACCGGGAAACACTCACGTATCATGACTACCTGATGCCGGTACAGCAGTTCACCTGTCTCCCTATCACCCTGGCACAACTGGGTTCCGGCTCTTCTGCCCAGCCTTTCAAAACAAAGAAAGACTATGAAAACTTCATGCATCGCATGGAAGGTTTTTCTGTGTGGGCAGATACCGCCATCTCCAACATGCGCCAGGGCATCGCCACCGGCTATGTATTACCGGAAAAACTGGTGATCAAAACACTGCCACAGCTGAAAGACCTGGCTAAAAAAGATACCGCCAACGTTTTCTACGCGCCGCTCAAAACACTGCCGGATTCGCTGGACGCTGCCACCAAACAGCAGTTGACAGCCGATTACACCGCAGCCATCGAAAAATATATCCTCCCGGCTTACGGGAAGCTGTATACTTTCATGCAAACAGAATACCTGCCCAAAGCCCGCAAAACCAGCGGCATTGAAGGTATTCCTGATGGAAAGAAATACTATGAATTCCTCGTCAGATACTGGACTTCCACCAACCAAACACCGGATGAAATCTATGCCATCGGTGAGCGCGAAGTAGCCCGTATCCGCGGTGAAATGGAAGAAGTGAAAAACAGCACCGGCTTCAAAGGAGATCTGACAGCCTTCTTCGCAGCAGTACGCAACGACAAAAAACTGCGCATTTTCAAAACGCCCGGCGCCATCCTCGATTCTTTCAAAGCGATCGAAAACAAAATCATGCCCGGTGTTAAAAAAATGTATGGTCATCTCCCTACATCCAAATTCGAGATCAGACAAACAGAAGCCTTCCGCGCAGCATCCGCCTCTGCTGAATACCAGCCTGGCAATCCGGATGGTTCCCGTCCTGGTACATTCTATGTACCCATCCTGAATGCAGCGGAATTTCCATACCCCGGCATGGAAAGCCTCTTCCTGCATGAAGCCATTCCCGGTCACCACTTCCAGTTCTCCCTGCAACAGGAAAATGACTCGCTGCCTAAGTTCCGCCGCTTTAATTGGGTGGGCGCCTTCGGCGAAGGATATGCGCTCTACTGCGAAAGCCTGGGTAAAGAACTCGGACTGTATACCGATCCGTATATGTACTTTGGCCGGCTGACCGATGAAATCCATCGTGCTATTCGTTTAGTCGTAGACGTTGGTATGCATCATAAAGGCTGGACCCGTGAGCAAGCCATTAAATACATGATGGAGAATGAACCGGTATCTGAACATGATGCTACCGCTGAGATAGAGCGTTACATGGTTATTCCCGGTCAGGCGCTGTCCTACAAAATAGGAGAGCTCAAAATCAGGGAACTGCGGGAAAAATATACCAAAGCACTGGGCGATAAATTCAGTCTCCCTGCTTTCCATGATGAACTGCTGAAAGATGGCTGCGTACCGCTCTCCGTGCTCGAACAGAAAATGGTGCGGTTTTATGGTCAGTAAGATGTTGTTGTAGGAATAATATCATTGCCCGGCTGTTATACGGCCGGGCAATTTTTTGGGGATAACACCTTCATTCGTGGTGACGTTGGTGCCCCAGGGCTGAAGTCCTGGGCTACGATGTTATTCAATGTCATTAACCGTTGTATTTTCTAATTTATGGGTATGCACACAGGCAATTTTTTTCACTTCACCACCCTTCATCAAAATTTTATATCCACCATAAATTTTTCTTGTTATTTTACCTTTGCAACCGATTGCTAAAAACATATTATTTCAATTGGAGAGATCCGTTATGAAAAGAAGAGACTTTATCAAAACCACTTCCTTGGCTGGAGTAGGGGCCGGGCTAACGATTCTGAACTTCCCGGTGTTCGGCAAACAGGCACCGAGCAATAAAATAGTGCTGGGCGTGATGGGAGTCAACTCCCGCGGTAACTGGCTGGCACAGGTAGCAGCCAAACTGCCCGGCGCCGAGATCGGCTATATTTGCGACGTTGAGGACGGTGCTATACAGAAAGGCCTGAAAGCCGTAGCCGGCGCCCAGGAACGTAAGCCCACCGTGATAAAAGACATCCGCAAACTGCTGGAACAAAAAGACTTTGATGCGCTGATCGTAGCAGCACCGGACCACTGGCACGCTCCTGCCGCTATCATGGGCACTGCTGCCGGCAAACACGTATATGTGGAAAAACCTTGTGCCCATAATCCGCATGAAGGTGAATTACTGGTGGCTGCAGCGAAAAAATACAACCGCCTCGTGCAAATGGGTAACCAGCGCCGCTCCTGGCCCAATCTGCAACAAGCCATCAAGGAAGTAAAACAAGAAGGCATCATCGGTAAAGTACATTATGGACGCGGATGGTATGTCAATGACCGGCAGCCTATCGGCACAGGTAAAAAAATACCGGTCCCTTCCACGCTCGACTGGGATCTGTGGCAAGGCCCTGCACCACGCAAAGACTATCTGGACAATATAGTACATTATAACTGGCACTGGCGCTGGCATTGGGGCACCTCAGAAACCTGCAACAACGCCACGCATGAACTGGACTGCCTCCGCTGGTTCATGGACCTGGAATTCCCAACGAAAGTGACTTCCGCCGGTGGTCGTTACTCCTTCGCAGGAGATGATTGGGAAACACCCGATACACAGACACTGAATTTTGAATTTGAAGGGAATAAAGCCATCGCCTGGGAAGGCCGCAGCTGCGACCCCTTCACCCTCGAAGGCAGCGGCCGCGGGTTCACCATCTTCGGCGAAAACGGTTCACTGTACAACTCCGGTGGCGACAGCTACAAGATCGTAGACAATAAAGGCAAAGTGGTAAAAGAAGTGAAACAGGCCGCTAATCCCAACCAAAGCGTTACCAACACGGTAAGCCCTGCCGGTGAATTCTACGATGCTGTTCACATCAACAACTTCCTCGAAAGTATCCGTGGAAAAGCAACGCTCAACTCAGAAATCAACATCGGTTATAAAAGCACGCTCCTCTGCCTGTTGGGCAACATTGCACAACGCACCGGCCGCGTCCTGCACACCGACCCCTCCAATGGCCACATCCTCAATGACAAGGAAGCCATGAAATTATGGAGCAGGGAATACGAAAAAGGTTGGGCGCCTAAAGTATAATTTATCGGTCCGCCTCCGTTTTAGGCAACAGGTATTTGGCGATGTCAAAACTGGGTGGGGGCGGGTCTTCTATATAAGCGCTTTCAATTGCTTCGCGGGAAGGGTACAGCTTAAACCCTTTCTGCCATACCGGTTTGGAACGGTCTTCCTCCTCCAGGCCCGGTGTAACCTCCAGCTTCAGCTTGTGGAATACAGCAGCGAGGCAGTTTTCCAGCCGCGGCGCATTCTGCTCCGCCAGCCCTATCTGCCAGTTGTAGTTATCGGCATCATCCAGCACTACCGGTACCCAAATGGTTTTGGCAGTAGCTATTTTAAAACTTCTCTCTGTAAACCGCAGATCTGCCACCTGTACCAGGTCTTTCTGCACAGCCTCTTCTCCATTGGGCAACTTCACCACCCCGTGGCCATAGATGGACAATTTCTGCTTGATAACCCGCGAACGCACCCACTGCCGGATTTCCGCCACAATATCATCGATGCCGGTACCGGAAAACTCAAACTTCTTCGACCGGTTCACGTTAACAGGTATTAATAACTGCGCCGCATGCAATATCTCGAGTACTCGGTGGACATCCTCAAAAATCCGCTCATCGGGAACGCCGATCGTATTGTAATCTTCATAGATGTGCTGGTCCGGATCCCTGTACAGCCATTGTAAGGAATAATCAGCATTGGGGAAATCCACTTTTTTTGTCATATCACAATTTAACTGCTATTCGTTAGCGGTATGAAAATAACGAATATTCACTTCATTAGTTTTATAGACTAGCAATAAATATAATATATTGTTATCTCCCATAACTTATAGTTATCGTTATTATTAATGAATGCCCCCTATTTTTGATAAACCTGTAATTGAGACAAACCAACCACCAACCATTAGTTTGCACGTTCCCGGAGGGATGATTTGAATGGAGTATTTACAACAATCCAACTACCTGTCAGTATTGATCATAGGGGTAGTAGTCGGCTATTTATCGGGCCTGTTAGGCAAAGGCGGCAGCGCCATCAGCACCCCTGCGTTACAAATTTTTGCGGGCGTCAATCCTTTTTTTGCCCTCGCTTCGCCGTTACCGGCGTCTATTTCCAGCACACTTTCTGCCACAGCGGTCTATAGCCGTGAAAAGCTGTTCAACAAACGGGTGGTATTATTAGGTGCTGCATTCGGGGTACCAGCCACCGTGGTGGGTTCCTGGTTCAGCAGTTACCTGCCGGGTAAAACACTGATGCTGCTGACAGCCCTATTCATTGTGACACTGGGAGGCTCCCTGCTGTATTCCTACCTGCGTCATAAAGGTTCTTCCGTGGAAACGCCAGTCAACAGTGAGGATATCAAGGCTTCTCAAATTGTGGGCGCTGCTTTGTTCATCGGTTTTCTGTCGGGCCTGCTGGCCAATGCGGGAGGTATTCTGTTCAGCACCTTCTTTATCCGACGTCTGAAGATGCCCATCAAACAGGCACTGGCCTGTGCAGTTATTCTGTCGGCGGTACTTTCCGTTCCCGGCGCCATCACACACTGGTGCCTCGGGCATATTGACTGGAATATTGCGCTGCTGCTGTCCCTCACCGCTTTTCCGGCATCCTACCTGGGCGCCAAAACAGCGGTAAAAATGAAAACCCCGCTACTGGAAAAGATATTCGCGGGCACACTGGTGGTCTTTGGGCTGTACGATATCTTCTTTACGCTCCTCAAGCATTGATCTTCTGCATTTTCTGGATCGCTTCCTGCTCATAAGAGGGCAGCGTTCCGAGAATGAGGTCATAAGCTTCGTGCAGGAAATGCTCCAGTTCCGGACCAGGCATCACATCTTCCTGTTGCAGCTGTACCCAGTGATAACGTGCCAGGTGCGGCGCAGGCACAATACCTCTCTTGGCAATCAGCTGGTGGTAATGGCTGGTGGTGCATTTGAAAGAAACACGGCATGGCGGGTCAGGGGAAATCATGCAAAACAATTTCTCTCCTACAAAAAATCTCAGTTCGTTATCCCACTTCTTATCAGTGGTAACAGCCGGTAAAGACCGGCAAAAATCAAGGGCATTGTCAAACATAGCAGCAGGTTTAAAACATAGTTTATATTCCCGTTTTTCTGAACGGCTACCTCAATAGAATCTGGCCACAAATAAACATATAAAAATATGTCACACTGTGGAATGGGTGTTCGCTGTAAATAGAGATGAAACTGCTCTATAAAAATAACGAATTAATCGGAGAAAATAACGCACCAAAAACGTACAGAAGCGGGGAATTAACGAGATTTTAATGCAGGGTTGCCAGATCCCCGGCAGTGGCGGGAAAAGAACTCCTGTGCTGCCAGCTTTCCGGCCAGCAGCAGTCAACAGATCAGGATACAGCCGTATTTATACTTGTGGGGGATGATTTAATCAACCAACTGGTTCCATATCACCTCGTATACGTCGGTCGCTTGTAGCTGGTTTTGTTTGAAAGGTTGTTTGTTGATGACCACTGCATGGTTTGCGGGATTCTCCTCGAGACGGCCATGCGAGCCCTTGATCAGTGTGGCATCCAGCGGAATAACGTTCATCAGGTAACGGAACCCGAGCTTTTTCTTCAGCAGTTTGGCGGCCGCTTTCAACTTGATCAGCGGGTCTGCGGGATTCATAAACATTTCCACCGGATCATATCCCGGTTTACGGTGAATGTCGACGATACGCGCAAAATCCGGCGCCTTGTTGTCGTCCAGCCAGTAATAGTAAGTAAACCAGCTGTTGGCATCGGCCATCAGCACCAGGTCGCCGCTGCGTTCGTGATGCATATGATGCTGCCTTTTCCCTTCGCGGTCCAGCACCAGCTGTACACCAGGTATTTTCTGAACGATGTCCCGTACTTTTTTATAACAGGAAGGATCATTTACATAAATATGCGCTATCTGGTGGTCTGACACGGCAAAAGCTTTGGAAGCGCCGGCATCCATCAGTTCCAGGCCTCTTTCCACACGTACGGCGATCAGCCCAGCCTCACGCAGAACGCGGTTGATATGCACAGGATGATTGACATTGGTAATGCCATACTCCGACAATACGATCGGGTCGCAACCTTTTTGCTGGTAATAAGTGATCAGCTGCCGGCATACCCCATCGATCTCCTGCAGCTCTTTAGCGATGCCGGCAGGGTCCTGCCCGAATTTCTGCAGGCAGTAGTCGAGGTGAGGCAGGTAGATGAACGTCAGCGTGGGGTCATGGCGTTTATCGGTCAGGATGGTAGCGTCAGCGATCCATTGCGAAGATTTGATATTGGCGGTAGGTCCCCAGTAGTTGAACAGCGGGAAAGGCCCCAGTTCCTGCGTCAGATAATCACGCAGGTCACCCGGAGTGGTATAACAGTCCGGTATCTTACGACCGTCCGACAGGTAGTTGGGACGAGGTGTCAGGGAATAATCCACATCGGCGTACATATTGTACCACCAGCACATCTGTGCGCAGGTAAAGGAAGAGTCCAGACGGCGGGCTTTCTCCCATATTTTGGCAGATTCCACCAGTTTGTTGGACTGTTTCCAGAATTTGATCTCACAGTCGGTACGGTCATACCAGCCATTGCCCACAATACCATGTTCACTCGGCCACTTACCGGTCAGATAGGTACTCTGCACCGAGGTGGTCACAGCAGGCAACATAGGGGCTACAGTAGCCACATGCCTTTGCTGCGCATATGCTTTCAGAAAAGGCATGTGCTCCAGCAGTGCGGAAGATAATCCTACAACGTCCAATACGACTGTTTTTCTCATAGATACAACCAACGTTTCTTTTTCCGGTATAAAGCTATTAATTCAATTATGAATTACAAATTCCGAATTGGAAGAGTAACTCATCCCTATCCCATGATGATCTTTTTAATCCAGTTCAGTTCTCTTGACACAGACACCGCCATTTCTTCCTTTAAGCCCTGTGGCAGCACATCCCAGGTATAGGTTTCCACTTCCATATGAGCCGTAAAGGGTTGTTGCCGCTGCAAAGTCAGTACCTCCACAATATCTGACTGGGTGGAATGCAGCACTTCAAACCTGTCAGCAAATACAGGCACATGGAAATGAGAACGCCATTCCACAACGTCTGTATTACCGGCGTCTTCCAGCGCCTGCGGCAGGTCAGGGTAACGTACCAGGGAACCGTCTGTTTTTCTGCCGATCACCTGATGCAGGTAAACAGGCTCGTTAAAAGGCCGGAAGGCATCGATCACTTTTTTCCGGGCAGCTGCTTCTGCAGGCAGATCTGCCTTCAGGGCTGCGCTGATCTGCAATTTACCCACTTTAAGGCCGTAAAGCCGCAGCTGTTCCAGTACCACCTCAGGTGCTTCGTATTCGAGCGCAAAGTGGCAGACATCATAACAAAGCTGTACGTGATTTTTGATAATGGCAGCCGCTTCGGCTTCGTCCACACGCAGTTTGTCCATGATAAACGGGATACCTGCCGGCAGCAGCGACTCCATGTACCAGCTGATATATTCCGCCGTATTTTCGAGCAGGCCGTCAGGCTCGGGCTCCACGTCGAGGTGCATCAACGGGCCGCCGCCACGATGGATGCGTGCCAGCTGCTCTACTACAAGCAACATATTCAAAGTAGCACTCTCCGTGAAAGAATTTTTTTCTTCTTCACAACGGTTGCACCAGTATTTGTAAGATAAAGGAGACGTGGAGATGCCCCCTTCCATACCTTCCGGCAGCAATGCTGCCAGCAGGCGGAACAGCCGGATGATATATGCCACCCTGTCGGCATCCGTCCAGTCAGGCGTATGTACCTGGTCTTTCACCACGGTATCGTGAAAACCGCCATAGGGAAAACCATTCATCGTAAATACGTAACAGTTTTCCTGTTGCAGCCATGCTTTGAAAGCCTTCAGGTTTTCTTCCTTTGTCAATTCCAGGCTGGCGGTATTGGCCAGGCGCAGGCCGATGCCGAAAGGCTGATCGGGCGCTACCTGTTGTTTGACGGCAGGTATGTATTTCCGGAGTTGTGCAAAGTGGTCTTCCCACTTTTCCCCGGGATGGATATTGGTACAGTAAGTCAGGTGTCCGTATGCTGTTTTCATGACTGTAGTTTTTGGCAGATGTCTGCTGCTTTGTACAGCATATCCAGATCTATATGATGTATTTCTGCGCCTCTTCCGATAGCCCGCAGCAGCGAGACAGTGAGCTGTCCGCCGAGGTGCTCGCGGAACTCTTCCAGTCCGGCGATCACCGGAGATGGTTCGTCATCCTGCTTTTGCAGCAGCGGATGCCAGATGGGCAGCTGCATGGCCTTCAGCACATTGACAATACGGAGCATAGCTGCTTCATCGATCCATCCTAACAGGCAGGAATACACGCTGTCGAGTGCAATACCGATGGACACTGCTTCTCCATGCCTTAGAGAGAAGTCTGTCAGCTGTTCCAATTTATGCGCGCTCCAGTGCCCGAAATCGAGCGGGCGTGCCGAGCCGCTTTCAAACGGATCGCCGCCACCGCCGATATGCGCCATGTGCAGTGCCGCACAGCGATAGATCAGTTCCTCCATGGCGGGCATGTCGCCACCGGTAAGGGCCTCCGCTTTTTTCTCCATCCATTCAAAGAAAGGAGCATCCCTGATAAGCGCTACTTTCACCGCTTCCACCATACCGGAGCGCCAGTCGCGTCCGTCCAGCGTAGCCAGGAATGTGCTGTCGTTAAACACCGCTGCCGGCGGGGCAAAGGAGCCGAGGAAGTTTTTCTTGCCTTTATAGTTAATACCGTTTTTCACTCCCACACCGGAATCATTTTGTGATAATACGGTAGTGGGTATACGGATATGTTTCACGCCGCGGTGGGAGATGGCCGCCGCAAAACCAACAAGGTCGAGCAGGGACCCACCACCAATGCCAATCACATAAGAGTGGCGATCGATGCCATGCTGATCGATGGCATCCACGAGGGAAAACAGCTGTGACAAATCATTCTTCACGCTTTCTCCACCGGTGAGCGTGATCATTTCCGGTGCCAGCCGGAAGCCGCGCACCTGCATCAGGTAATAGGAAATCTTTTCGGCGAGGCCGGGATGGCTGGCAGCTACGCCTCCATCGAGGACCACCAGCAATTTTTTCTGAAAAGCCGCTTCGGCTTTAGATTCCAGGAAGGCTGACAAACAGGTATTAGCCGGATCAAATAAATCTCTTGAAAAAAAGACCCTGAACGAAAAGTTAACGTCGAATTGTTGTTGAATGTACTCCATGGCATTGTTCCGCTTGCATCAATCTAAAAAAAATTCAATAGCCTTTAAAAGTACACATAAAAATGAGATATTTCCATAAAGAATAAGGCTCCGTGAACGGAGCCTTTTTTGGGGTTCTACCTGTTTGTTGTTATCGGTATGCAATAGAGAAATGGTTCATTACTGGATGCAAAGAAACCCGGTTTACAGGGGGTATTTAACGGTACAAACCATTATTTTAAAAAATGCGTATTTCTACGGAGGTCGTTCCAGGAGGCCCAAATCCTTACCAGCAGGCCACTGTGGCCTTACACCGGGACAAATACGGTCGGCGGTTGTTTCCGTTCATCCAGCTACCTATTGCGTATAACAAGGGAAATGAAGATATTTACCCTTCGGTGCAATAACCTCCGGGCTTGTTGCAGGCCAACAAATTTGTTTGTTTTAGATAGATATCTGGCGTAAGCCCCCCATGTTGTTAACCCTGTAACACGGATGTTTTTTCATACTTCTCTTGTTGCATTTATAGATCTGATTGTTAACAGGTAAGCGCATTAAGCGATGTTTAAAAAGATATTGTTTGCTGTCTGTTTGATTGTTATGCAGGGCATCTCTGCACGGGCGTTCAATACAGCGGCACAGGACAGCCTTTTCAGGGTACTGCAGCATCAGAAAGCTGATACCGGCCGGGTAAATACCCTGCTTGCCTACGCCATGAGTTATATGCCCGACAGCATGCGGAAAGCTGATGGTATCTTCCGGGAGGCCCTCCGTTTAAGCCGGCAGCTGAACTATCCCAAAGGAGTGGCTGATTTTGCCTGCTATTACATGTATATACAGGATATGCAGGGCCAGAATGAAGAATCGTTGTTCATGGTAGACAATGCCGTGAAGATCTATGCTGGCCTGCGGGATACAGTCAACCTGATGCGTGCCATGAGTTTCAGCGGCAATGAACACCACCAGCTGGGGAACTATTCTGCTGCTGCGAGCCGGTATCTCGAAGCGCTCAAATTATCCGATGCCACCAAAGACAGCCTCTTCTCCGGCCTGATGAATAACAACCTGGCCACTATTTTTATCATCCTGAAAGACTACAATAAAGCGTTCCAATATGCAGAAAAAGCTTACCGGAACGGAGTTGCCATCGGTAACAAACGACGCATCACTTCTGCACTGATCACGATGGGTTCCTGTATGGTGGCCCAGAAACGTTATCCGGAAGGTGAACAGTACTACTACAAAGCTATCCACATAGGGCATGACCTGGAAGACAGCGCCTATGTGCTGAAAGCCCATGTGAACCTTGGCAACCTGTATTTTGAACAGGACAAAAGACCGGAGGCCTATCAGCAATACGCGCAGTCACTGGAGCTGTCCCGTAAATTCCCTGATCCGGACATGCTGACTTACATATACCTTGGTTATGGCCGGGAACTGTTTAACCTGAAGAAGTATGCCGAAGCTTTATCCTATGTGGAGAAAGCCATCACCATGGCCCGGCAATACAAATCCAGCAATGAGCTCAGATGGGCATATCTCGTAGCTTCCAACCTGAAAGCCACCATGGGATATTATGAGCAGGCTTTTGCCTTACGTGAACAGTATGAAGCGCTCAACGACTCACTCACCGGTGATGCTGCCCGTAACAACGTGATGTTGCTGGAAATACAGTACCAGTCTGAGAAAAAAGACAGGGAGCTCACCGCTAAAGAACTACAACTGGCCAGGAAGGACCTCCAGATACAACAAAAGAACATGTGGATTTTCCTCTTTCTCATTGCCGCCGTACTGTTGCTTGCAACAGCCTTCTTCATCTGGCAGCGGTTAAAACACCGCACCAGGCTGCAGGAGCAGCAGCTGCATACCATGGAAGCGGAGAAAACCGTGCAGGTACTCGAAGCGATGATACAGGGCGAGGAAAAAGAACGTACCCGCCTGTCGAAAGACCTGCATGATGGCGTAGGCGGACTGCTGTCGGCCGTGAAAATGCATTTTGGCGCGCTGAAACACGAACAGCCGGCACTGAAAACAGACAATAGCTTCAGCCATGCAATGGGCATGCTGGACGACGCTATCGGCGAAGTACGCAAGACCGCCCACAACCTGATGCCGGAACTACTGGCCAGAATGGGGCTGGCAGAAGCGGTACGTTTCTATTGCCGTAACGTCAGCCACTCCCGGCACCTAACTATTTCGTGCTATGCGCCCGATACCATTGGCCGCTTCAAAGGTAATTTTGAACTGTCTGTTTACCGTATTGTACAGGAGTTGGTCAATAACATCATCAAACATTCGCAGGCTACCGAGGCACTTGTGCAGCTCACGCGGCAGGACCATTTGCTGAGCATTACCGTAGAAGACAACGGCATCGGGTTTCAGGAAACACGCGATGCCCAGCCTGGTATGGGACTCAACGCGCTACAGTCAAGAATCAGGGCGCTGAACGGCAACCTGGAGATCGCAGCCGCACATGGACAAGGAACTACCGCCTATATAGAATTTAATATCGCGATTATGCAACTGGCAGAAATAGGATAGCTGCCCCAACTATTTTTTATGAAGATAAAATTAGCCATCACAGACGATCATCTGTTGGTCATCAATGGGTTAAAAGCCATGCTGGCACCTTATCCGCACATTACGATCGTATATGAAAGCAATGCGGCTACCGCACTGATGGAAGCATTGCCGGCAGCACAACCCGATGTGCTGCTGTTAGACATACAAATGCCCGATATTGACGGACTGGAATTGTGCAAACAGGTGCATAAAAATCATCCCGACATCAAAATCATTGCACTGACCAACTTCATGGAATCACATTACATCAAACAGATGCTGCGCAATGGCGCCAGTGGTTACCTGTTGAAAAATACAGATGAAGAAACACTGGTAGCTGCCATTGAACAGGTATATAACGGAGAACAATATCTTGATGCCGGCATCAAACAACAGTTGCTCCATGAAATGCTCACCGGGCAACGATCATCCGGTTATGAGATTCCGCTTACGCGTCGCGAAAAAGAAATACTGAAGCTGATCGCTGAAGAACATTCCAACCAGCAGATTGCCGAGAAACTGTTTATCAGCCTCCGCACCGTAGAAACCCACCGGCTTAATCTCACGCAAAAGCTGGCCGTAAAAAATACCGCCGGGCTGGTGAAAGAAGCCATCAAAAGAGGGCTCATAGATTAATTACGAATGAAGGCCGTTGCTATGCCCGACTGTTTAGTAACCGGCTCAGGTGACGGCGAAAGCTTTGCCGAGTGACAAAGAGATCGGCAATAACAGCAGTACTACCAATGCATAACTCAGTGCATCGAAAGCTGCCACCCAGGAAGCATTCATGACGATCAGCGCCACGATACCAGCTTTCACCGCTTTGCCGATGTTAGGCCCGATGGGATTTTTCCATGCATTCCGTAGTGGTGTAAAAATCATCCATGCGAACAGCAGCAGGAAGGGCAACACTTTCCAGCCGTTATGGTGAAAAATGGCCACGGTACCAATTGTCAGCAATACAATAGTATAACAGACAGCCGTAATCCGGATACTGTTGGTCGTACCGCCATATACCTCTCCACGGCTGATGTTGGTCACCGCTGCGATATAGAGAATAGGTACCAGCCCTACCCACCACCAGGTAGCCACTGCTCCTGGTACGATGCAGATACCCAGGAGGAGGTTCAGGCCCCGGCACAGGCCCATATTAACAGGCCCAAGGAAAGGGTGGTGTTTTCCCCATTTATCATATACGAGTGCAGCAACTGCCGTAGCAATGGCCAGCCAGCCGGCGAGGCCATTGATTCCCCCTACCGAAAAGGCCGCCAGGACACCCACCAGCAGCAGGTAGCTCCCCAGGATGATGGCCTGGGTAAGCGAGATAACGCCGTTGGGAATGGGCCGTTCCGGCCGTTCTGTGCGGTCCAGTTCTGCGTCAAATACATCATTGAATACAACGCCGCCGCCGTATAAGCCGGCAGTAGCAAGACACAGGCATACCACCGGAAGTGTTTGGTCCAGTGTCAGTGTTTCAACGGTCACATTCAGGAAATAGCCGGAAATGGCCACACCCGCCAGGATATCCGCAATGGCGGTGACAATATTGGCCGGGCGCATCAGGCGCAAGTATCCGATTACTTTGCTAACAATATAACTCACCGAATAACAGGTTTTCATGGTTCATTGCCAGCAGTAACGAAACTGCCAGGCCTTTACCGGATGATGGTTGTATTTTTATTAATTCTGGGCTGCTGGCCTCCACGTAAAACGGTGCTTCCATTAAATTTCTCGCTCTGGTCAATATTTCCGGCTAAATCAAAATCCGCTTCATTTATCTGGCCGCTTTGCGCAAATGCCTTTACAGCATTCATGTAAGTTACCAAATGAATGTCATTCAAGTCAATACCACTTTCGTGCATCAGGGCTGCTGTCTTGGGAACGGCGAGCGGATCACTGATACCCCAGTCGGCTGCTGAATTGACCATAATCCTTTCGCTGCCGTATTGTTTCACGACTTCCACCATTCTCTCATTACCCATTTTTGTAAAGGGGTAGATGGTAAACGCCGCCCAGAAGCCACGGTCCAGCACTTCTTTCACGGTTTCTTCATTGTTGTGGTCTACAATGACCATGTGAGGCGCCAGTCCATGTTCCATGGCGATGTCCATGCTCCGTTGTGTGCCCTTTTTCTTATCACGGTGAGGGGTGTGTATCTGTACCGGTAAACCGGCTTCCTTGGCCAGTTCCAGTTGGGCACGATAGTATTTTTCTTCAAGCGGTGTCTGGTCATCGAAACCGATTTCACCTACGCCTACCACGCCTTCTTTATAGATGAACTGTGGCAGTATTTCCATGACAGCTTCTGCCAGCGCTTCGTTGTTGGCTTCTTTGGAATTAAGCCCGATGGTGCAGTAGTGCTTAATACCGAACTGGGACGCGCGGAATCGTTCCCAGCCAAGGATACTGTTGAAATAATCGCGGAAGGTATCTACCCCGGTACGTGGTTGTCCCAGCCAGAAAGCGGGCTCAATCAAGGCTACCACGCCGGCATCTGCCATAGCCTGATAGTCGTCTGTTGTACGGGAGGTCATGTGTACATGCGGATCAAAGAAGCGCATGCCTTTTATTTTATCAAGGTAAGCCGGTGTATAAGTTAACGGTTGAAGATCTTTTTCGGTCAGTTCATGAATACCACACATAATTTTTCAGATTTAGTTCTGGGATAATTTAGCAGCAATGACGTCCCAGTTGAGGGCGCCACTTTGTATTTCGGCAGTCAGTGCCGGATCTGAGGCCAATAATGTTTTGGCCGGTGCATAATCTGTATAGGCAAATACGAGGGCCGCAGCAGCTTTTTCCGTCTGATCGGCAGAATGCCATACCCGGGTGAGGTCTGCCATATTATCTGCCGTAATCAGTGCTGTCAGCAGCCGCCATTGCATAGGCGATACTTTTCTGCCGGCAGCCCAGCGCTCGTGTGCAAAATCAGTCAGGATAGCCGCCAATGCAGCATTTCTACGTTCATCGAGGCCGGTGATGAGGTGCAGCGGTTTATCGGTAAAAATCGCTTTCATCACCAGCTGGTTCCAGGCGGGCTCGTCCAGGTAACGGGCAGGGTATGGATTCCGGAGCATAATGGCTTCCTGTACCACCCCGATATTGGACCGAACGCCTTCGGCTGTACGAAGTTTCCATTCTTCCGGCCAGGCGAGCAAAGGTAGCGCACTGTATAGCGCGGCCAGTTCATTCATTTCGGCCGAGAGGAACAGTTTTTCGATGGTGTCGAGATAAACCGCTTTATCGGAAGTATCGAGTTGCAACAACCACCATGCCCGTATCAGGCGGTCTAACGTCCACCCGTGTACGAAGAATCCGGGTACCTGCTGTTGCAGTACTGCAGCCTGTTCCGGCGACACGACGATCATATTTTTTCCGGTGAACCTGGGAATCGCGGTAAAAGTCTGGTTAAACTGCGGTAGGGAAGCGGCCTTCTGCAACCGCTGCTGTAGCCATTCTCTGGCTGTATCACTACTATTGCCGGCAATAATGGCTGCAAGTCCTTCGCTTATTTTCTGCCTGTCATATACATATTCCGCCACTTGAACAATCCTGTTTAGAATGAGAACACTGATTTCTGATTAAAAATAAACAGGATTGGGCAGATTTTCCGATTTATAGGGCTAATATTTGATAGGTGGTTATAAAAATAAAAGAGAGGCATTGCTGCCTCTCCTTCCGCCATTCTAAAACCTGATTATACATCAGGATATCTTTATTCATGCTGCCTGGCTATAGCACCATGAAAATATCTTGCTATGATGATGAGCTGAATTGAAAGAGCAAAGGTACGTTACATCAGTAACAATTAGTGCATTTATTTGCAATGTGTGACCCGACATATATAAGTACCCGTTCGTGGAAATATTTACCGGCTGTAATATACATATTATTCTACTTCTTCTCCAAATAAACCATCGATTTTTACGTTACACTTTTTACTTCCGTTTATTCTCCAGCACTATAAAGGGTTGATACTCCTTCCAATCAGGCGTATATCCATCCAGTATATTAAATCCTTTTCCATAGTTTCCTAGTATGATATCCTGGTCTCCATCACCATCCATATCTCTTACGTCCATACAAATCCAGCGCCCTTCCTTTTCGATAGGAGGCGCATGGGGCGTGAAGTTCAGCTGATGGTCCTTTCCTTCAAACAAAATAAATTTTTCTGCAGGATTATTTTTCATGTCTGCGAAAAAAGCAATCGCCGCGATATCTGTTTTACCGTCCTGGTTAAAATCTGCTGCTACAGCCTTTGTACAGCCATTCACGGGATAAAACCATGCCTGACGGTAGCTGTTGTGACCTTCGTTGATATAGACGTACAAACCATGAAAAGGTTTAAGCACCATAGAAAAATCTGCATTATCTCCGCAGGTATATAGTATATCAGGTTTACCGTCCTGGTTAAAATCCACTAGTTGAAAACTGGTAGAACCATTGAGTGGCGGGAATCTCAGCAGATTGGTAGATTTAAAACCTCCGTGCCGGTCATTCTCATATAACCAGATGCCTTCGTCCGCTGCGGCGAAAAGCACCATGGCGTCCGGCCATCCGTCACCATTAAAATCCCCCACTTCTGCGTGTATGGCCCCTGGCACCTCTGTAATCGTCTTCTGCTCATAACGGTGATCGGGCAACTGTTTCAGCCAATACAACCCACCCTGGTTATGCCCGAAGGCACAAACTAGCAGGTCAACCAGATTGTCCTTGTCGAAATCCGCCCGCAGTGTTTGTACCGGACGTTTCAGAAAAGGCATGAGGTCCGTCTTTTTACTGCCCGGATTATTAATGTTGAGCCTGCTTACAATGCCCGATGGCTCATCGATTGCTCTCATATTTCCGATCTGGGTGATGATAGCAGGTGATGATTTTCCGCTATCCTGCGTGTAGAGGATATCCACCACCGCGGAAGGCAGTTGCCACGCATTGATTTTACGCAGGGAACTGTCCCAGGTGTTAAGCGTACTCTTATACGTATCGCTGGTAAAAATGTGGGCGGCCGCGGTATCAAAGGAAACCATCGTGGTGGCCGCCACTCCGGCCGAATCCACACCAACGGGCCGTTTAATGGAGAATCCGAACCAATCATGCTGCAGCGGTACCGGTGGTTTGGCTGGTTTCAGCTTTTCAGGTGCCTGCTGTTCAAAATATTTCACCAGGTCCACCCATTCCTGAAAAGATATCTGGCCCTGCTGCCGCTGGCCTTCCACCGGATAATACTGATCACCGGACCAGACCCGGATACCCAGTTTAGGCGCCATGGCCGGCAGCACATGTTTGGTCCATGTTTCTTTGTCCAGCATAGATGGATCTACCGGCAGATGACAGGACGAACAATATTTATCTGCCAGCATTTTTCCTTTCTCTTTGGCTGACGGGGCAAAACAACTGCTAAAGATCGCAAGGCCGCTAAATACGGTACATAACGTGGCCGGAACAAGTCCTTTCATCTCTTGGATTTTGGTATAAATTACAAGTTACAAATTAAACATTACGGGACAGGAGCAAAGCCTCCGTGAAAAAAATTTCATGCGGCTGCTTTGCTCCTGTCCCGAAGTTTACGCGGTATAGATTAGTATCCTGTATTCTGTTTCAATACAGGTTGACCACTTTTCAGCGTCAGGTCTATCTGTCGTTGTGGAATGGGGAAATATTCATTTCTGCCTTTCGTAAAATGACCACCTTTCACATCATCTGTGATAGCGCTTTCAAAAGCGAAATAAGCATTCAGTACCTGGTCTGCAATGCCCCAGCGGGACAAATCAAAGAAGCGATGCCCTTCCATGGCCAGTTCCAGCTTACGCTCAAAACGGATTGCTTTGCGCGCATACGTCACATCCGGGAAAGCGGTATACAAGCCAATCTTATAATAAGGCAGCGGCTTAGCCGGATCAAAGCCCTGGATAGGGTTAGCCGGATCTTTATAATCGTGCACCCAGCCTTCCGGATGATCTTTCATACGGCTGCGCACCTGGTTGACATACGTCATAGCTGTTCCCAGGTCTCCTGTTTCAGCAGCACATTCAGCTGCCATCAACAATACATCGGAGAAACGGATCAGTAATACGTTAATGGCTGTACCGGGCGCCCAGGAGTTGTTGTCCATGTATTTGTCTTTGTTATAGTTCCAGTACACCATTTTTTTAGTGGCATAGGGACCGGCATATCGTTGTGACTGATCGCGTATCCAGGAGGAACCCGCAAAGTATCCCCAGTCATGATAAGGAAGACCACGACGGCCTACCGTCCAGTCCAGACGCGGGTCCACGAGACCATTATCCGGCGTAAACGGCTGGGTGGCCTTGATGCCCATATCAGACTTCACTGCATGTTGATTATAATCATCCAGGTAAGGCAAGCCGTTGTCATCTACACGATAGGAGTTTACCAGGTCAAAAGTAGGCTGATAGAAACCGCAGCATTTGAAGTTGGCCGGGAAGTTCAGCATATCTCCCATATTGGCGTTGGCGATACCATTGGTACCGTCATTGGCAGACATCTGGATCGCAAATACGGATTCCGAATTATTCTTTTTAGACGCGTCGAAGTTGTCTTCAAAGTTATCCGTGAGCTGATATTTCAGACCATTGGAAGTTACGCCGTTGGCGATGGCATCCTTGAAAAGCGGCAGGGCGTCTGCATATTTTTTCTGATAGAGATAGACTTTAGCCAGGTATATCTGTGCAGCCCATTTGTTGGCACGGGCCACCTGCGGCTGTGTAGGCGGCAGATTGGCCTGCGCAAATTTAAAGTCAGCTTCAATATTGGGCCATATGTCCACATCATTGGACACCAGCGGGTCAGCGGTAGTTTCCGTTACGTAAGGCACGTTATTGAACATTTTCTTCAGTTCAAAATAATAGTGCCCCCTGAGGAACCGTGCTTCTGCCGTTACCTTTGTTTTATCAGCATCAGACATATCTTTAGCCTGTGCCATCAGCCTCAGGGTATTGTTACAACGGGCAACGCCTTCATACACTGCCCTCCATTTGGTATTGAAGAAAGAGTTGGCGACGTTGGGCTGCCAGATGGCAATTTCATTGATAGGCGTCTGGTCGGTACCTTCACTGCCCTTATGTGCATCGCCACCTGCCACGCTGCCATACACCCAGTTGGTGGATGCAGCCTCCCAGGCATTACCGCCACCGAGGGAGCTGGTAGGCGTACCAGAACCATCGAGTGCCGCATAAGCACCTACGAGCAAATAGTTCACACCATCCTTGTTGGCCACGATCTGTTCCGACAATGAACTATACGCCGGCTTTTCAAGAAAGTCCTTGGAGCATCCACTGTTCAGCAGCGCAGCCACGAGCAATATTGCACTAGTATATCGTAATGTTTTCATTTTTCTCAGTTTAACAATTCAAATAATCAGATCAGAAATTCAGTGTAACACCCACCAGGTACTGGCGCTGGTTAGGATAAGCGCCTTCGTCGATACCGAAGGAGTCTGTATTACCGGTAATTTCAGGATCGAGACCTGTGTATTTGGTAATGGTAAACAGGTTGGCCGCCTGTGCATATATCCTGAGTTTTTCCACGCCTACTCTCTTCAGCATATAAGCAGGGAAAGTATATCCCAGCATCAGGTTTTTAGCACGGAGGTAGGAACCGTTTTCAACATAATAGGATGTTGGAGGATCGGAAGTGCTGAAGTTAGGTTTCAGCTCCTGAATAGGCGCTTTGGCATTTTTACGGTCAGGCAGCCAGGAATCATACAAAGCTGTTTTGCTTTTTGCGCCGTTGAAGGAACCATAGATATCGGTCCACCATCTTACCTGATTCCAGATTTTGTTGCCGTGCACACCATAGAAGAACATGGAGAAATCCCAGTTCTTATAGGTAAGGCCGATGTTCAGGCCGTAGGTAAAGTCAGGATTGGGGCTACCGAGATAAGTGCGGTCCTGTGCGTCGATTTTACCATCGCCGTTTACGTCTTTGTAACGGAAGCGGCCGGGGGCTGCTGCCTGCTGATATTCTGAAAGGCCGGGATATTTGGCTTTTGCGGCGTTGTTGGCAGCGTCCACTTCTTCTTTGCTATCCCAGAATTTATCGATCTGATATCCGAAGAATTCGCTGATACTGCGGCCTACTGCGTTGCGGATAATCGCTACACCATAGCGGCGGGTATCTCTTTCAAAATAGGGAGCAGATTCAGATATTTTCAGGATCTCGTTTTTGTAGCTGGTGAACGTACCGGTGAGGGTAAGTTTCAGTTTGGAAGCCAGCTGCATGTTACCGGTAGCGGAGAAATCCCAACCATGGTTTTTCATTTCGGCTACGTTGGCATAAGGCGGTGCAGCAGCGCCGTATACGCCGGGCAGCTCAGGGTTGAACAGCAGGTCTTTGATACGTTTGTTATAGTAATCAATGGAGAACTCCAATGCACCTCTGAACAGGGTCGCATCGATACCGATATTGGAGTTGGTATTACTTTCCCACTTGGCATTTGGGTTACCAATTCTTCCCTGCATAAAGCCGGTGGCCAGATTACTGGTACTGCCGGTCATGTCATAGAAGGAGGTTGCCTTATTAAAGGTGAAAGTGGTAAAGGCATTGGCGGGGTCCACATTGATCTGGTTACCCATAATACCCCAGCCACCGCGGAGTTTCAGGTCGGATATCCAGGTAATGCTTTTCATGAATTCTTCCTGGGATATACGCCAGGCCGCGCTCACCGCAGGGAAGTTACCATAGCGGTTGTTGGCACCAAAACGGGAGGAACCGTCACGACGGATCAGGGCGCCCAGCAGGTACCTGTCTTTAAAGGAATAATCTACTCTGCCAAACAGGGAGAACAACGTATTGGAGCCATAGCCGCTGCCGTTTACGGGCGTACCGAAGCCGGAGGTAAGCGTGGTAAAGTTTGGATCGAAGGAGAAATAATTGGTAGTGGTACCAGTCAGTGTACGGTCTACCTGCTGGAAAGCTTCTGTACCGATCATCACTTTCAGGTCATGCTCACGGGCTATCTTTTTGTGATAGCTGAGGGTATTGGTCCAGGTCCAGTCATAGCCGTTACCGGTAGTTTCCGTATAGGAATTCACGCTGGTATTTTCTTTGTTTTCGTATTCCGGATAGGTGAAGTTGTGGTTGTTAAAGGAATAGATTTCACCGCCGAAAGAGGTGCGCAGGGTGAAGTCTTTCAGGATGTCAGCTTCGGCATATACGCTACCCAGCAATCTGCTGGCGAGCGCTTTGGTGCTGCCGAAACGGTCCTGTATCGCCACCGGGTTGCGCGCATTACCTAACGCACCGCCCCAGGTACCGGCATAGTTGCCTTTGATATCACGTACCGGGATGATGCTTTGCTCACGGAAAGCCATACCGATACCGCTGCCTTCTGTGAGAATACCGATCTGCGGGTTCTGAATAATGGAATATTCCATGTTTTCGCCCACGCGGATATGATCGGTGATATTGAAGCTACTATTGGCCCTTACCGCGTAACGTTTGTTATAGGTATTGGTCAGCGTACCCTGTTGATTAAAATAATACATGGAGAAGAAGTAGCTGCCGATATCTCCGCCACCGGCCACAGATATATTATGACTGGTAATGGGAGCGGGCTTAAATATCTCACTGTACCAGTCCGTGCCTTGTTTGTTGGATTTGTTGATACGATAGAAGCTATTCAGCAGCCCCGGATCTTTATAGTCTGGTATGAGATAGTATTTAGATGGATCTACGCGGGGATCTCCTTCCATGGCGCCTTCGGGGAAGATGTAATCCGGCAGTACCGGTTTATCACCTTTACCGTAGAGCACATCATCAAACACCGGTGTGCTGCCGGATGCAGTGCTGTTACGGGTAGCCATCCACAGCAGGTCGGCCTGTTCCTGTGGATTGAGGATGTGGAAAGGATTGCCACGCTGTGGTCTTTGTGTACCGTAGTAACCGTCGTACTGTACTTTTACTTTACCGGTACCTCTTTTGGTGGTGATGATAATAACGCCGTTGGCTGCACGCGCACCATAGATAGAGGCTGCGCCTGCATCTTTCAGTACCTGCATGGTCTGTACGTCGTTAGGGTTTACATCCGCGAGGTTGGAGATAGGCACCCCATCTATAATGTACAGCGGCGTATTGTTACCGAAGGTATTTTTACCGCGTACCGATACCTGTGGTTCCTGGCCGGGTTGACCAGTACCTACGATGGTAATACCGGACACCTGTCCCTGCAGCTGATTAGCGATCTGCGAGGTAGGTTGTTTGGTAATGTTTTCCACCTTCACGACAGACACCGCGCCGGTGAGGTCCTTTTTCTTCTGGCTGGAATAACCGGTCACTACGACTTCTTCGAGTGAACCAACTTTTTCGGCCAGCTGTACGTTGACAGTGCCCGAGCTGACTACCGCTTCCTGCGGATCAAAACCTACAAAGGAGAACACCAATGTTTCTCCCGATTTAGCCTGAATGGTAAAACTGCCGTTGGGATCAGTAGCGGTACCGCGGTTAGTACCTTTTACATATACCGAAACGCCCGGTAATGGGTTGCCTGATGCTTTATCAGACACCTTTCCCGTAATTTTCGTTTGTGCGAATACGTTACTACTGCCCAGTAATAGCAGTATGCCGCATAAGAGAACGGCCAGTCCCTGGTAAAAATGTTTTTTCATAACGTGGTTGAAGGGTAACGTTTTAGAAAAATCGGTTAAAAAATAAAGTACCTGTCTTGTATGTTCCTTTGTCCACCAGACAGTTTACGGCATAACAATCCCATTCCGGCAATGCAGTGTGAAAGTCGGCAAAAACAGGTGTCATGTACAGGCATTATCTGCTCCGGCCCCTGTATGATGCGTTACAGCGACGACAGCACAAACAATAACTGTCTGTTCAACAATTAAAAACCACAAATTTGAAGATGCAAGACATGGATGCGGGCATGTTTACACCAAGGTTTAACTACATGGAATAAAGCAACGTTTTTTAGTAAACAATTGATTTGTTGACAATGAACTAGTGAGAAACGGTTCAAATTAGTACTAACACTTTTCTTCTTCAGATTTTGGTTCTCACGTGGAATTTTTCTTACAATAAGTCGAATATATAACATTAAATTAGCCCAGACAAGTGTTCTTTTAACATTTCTCTAAATAAAAAAAATTTGTGGGGGCATTCTTACAGTAATCCACACCGGCGGGATAAAAAAGTACAATACTTTATGGCTAAAAAAGTACAAGCACTTGATCTTTTATGTATGTTTAGCGTCTCAATTATTCCGGGCCATGAAAATTTTCAACATTATCTTTTGTTTCGTTTTTATTGTCTTCGCGGGGCTGCAATACAACGATCCTGATCCTTACGTATGGATGCCTATTTATTTGTTCTCCGCCGTATGCTGTGGATTGGCAGCGCGGCAGCGGTTTTATCCCCGCTGGTATCTGACGGGCATCGCCATCTATTTCGTATATGCGATCTATTTATTCTTCACCAAAGACGGGGTAGTGGACTGGTTTTCTCAACATCAGGCAGAGAACATTGCACAAACCATGAAAGCAGAAAAACCATGGATAGAAGACACCCGTGAATTTTTCGGGTTATTCATTTGTATCGTAGTTTTAGGCATCAATTATTTTTACGCCAAAAAGAAAGCATAACATGAAAAAGCAGGCCATCTACCCGGACCCTGAATATTTTGGCCGGTACATTGATCAGGTACCGGATGTTTCTATTATGGAAGCCCTTGAGCAGTCGCTGCAGGAGCTGCAAACGCTGGACAAAGCTAAACTGGCGGCATTGGGCGACTATGCCTATGCACCCGGCAAATGGACCGTCAAAGCGGTATTCCAGCATATCTCCGATACAGAAAGAGTGTTTGCCTACCGGGCACTGGTGTTTGCGCGTAATGATAAAAACGCCACACCCGGCTTTGATCAGGACCTCTATGCTGACGAGGCCTTCACGGCACAACGTTCTTTTGAAGACGTGCTGCAGGAACTGATTGCGATCAGACAATCCACTATTGCGCTTTTCCGCAGCCTTCCCGACGAAGCACTATTAAGAACGGGCACTTCCTGGAAATACCAGATGTGTGTGCTGGCTATGGGTTTTACGATGGTAGGCCATCAGATACATCACCTCCGTATTCTCCACGAAAGATATTTATAGTAATAGGGACTAACATTTATGTTAGTCCTTAACAATTACATCTCCTCTTCTTTATTTCCCGCACCCCATCTAGCTTTGCAGGCATAAAATCAAATCATATGAAACGTCTGGAAAACAAGATAGCCCTGGTAACAGGAGGCAGCCGCGGAATGGGTGCGGCCATTGTACAACAACTGGCAGCCGAAGGAGCAACCGTAGCATTTACTTATAACAAGGGAGCTGAAAAAGCAGCCAGTGTAGCGGCGGAGCTTACCGGCAAAGGACAGCGTAGCCTGGCCATTGCGGCAGACAGTGCAGATCCTTCTGCAGTAGTAGCGGCAGTAGATAAAACCGTAGCCGAATTTGGGCGTATAGACATACTCGTTAATAATGCCGGTATCGCCGTCATGAAACCGTTTGAAGATTATACGCTGGAAGAATACAACCAAACCATGGACATCAATGCCCGGGCTGTGTTTGTAGGTTCCCAGGCAGCCGCCAAACATATGGGCAAAGGCGCCCGTATCATTACTATCGGCAGCTGCATGGCCGATCGGGTATCTGGTCCTTATGGAACGCTTTACGCCATGAGCAAATCAGCGCTCACCGCCTTCAACAAGGGCCTGTCCCGTGATCTGGGGCCAAGAGGCATTACCGTTAACCTGGTACAGCCAGGTCCAATTGACACCGACATGAACCCCGCTGACGGAGCACATGCCGATGCGCAAAGGAAAAATATTTCCCTGGGAGAATATGGTAAAGTAGAGGATATCGCTTCCCTGGTCACTTTCCTGGCTTCACCGGAAAGTGGTTATATCACCGGCACTGCCATCACTATTGACGGCGGGACTAACAGCTAGTAGCGTTTTTCTCCTACCAGCAGATAAAACATATAATCCGTGTTGGTAGCATCGGTGATACCAAGATGGCGCCCCATGGTTATTATCTGTCCGCGGTGATAGGTAGTATGATGGGTGATCTGTGACAGTATTTCATAACCTGGAATATTAAAATCGCCGGTAAACGGGATGGTTACGGGGTAAGCCTGTACCAGTTGCTCTGGTGTCATCGCGCTAACCAGCTCCATCAGCTCTTCTGCTTGTTTCACTACTCCATCCAATACCTCTGCGACGGACTCATTACACTCAAATGGACCAAAAGTGAGTGACGGATGTTCGCCGCGGAGGTTTTTTATCCACCAGGCGGAGGTATCCCACATGTGCTTCAATGTTTCTTTAATTGTTCCATAGCTGGAAACTACCGGTGTTTCCAACAGCGTAGCATCTTTTGTCTTTAACCATTCCACCGTGGTTTTAATAGCCCATAATTCATAGCCAGCAAAGCCTTTTGCGTAGTTAACCAATTCAGCGGTAGCAGTTGCAGGAGTGACAGTAGTGTTTATCATAGTTTGTTTGTTTATTATTATGACACAAAGAAAACACCCTTTTGTGACAACCCTGTGTCAGCAGCTTTTTACTTTTTTAAAAAAAATTTGCCGGAATGAAAAATACACTTACCTTTGTTGTATATACAACAGTGGTAATTGTAATTATGAGACTGGAGGATGAAATAAAACAGGTAAAATTTGCTAACGACTATCAGCGGGCCATGTTAAATATTGTATTTACGGCAAACTGGCTGGAGGTGGGCATTTCGCACTTATTGAAGAAGTATGATCTGTCTTCCCAGCAATACAACGTACTGCGTATCCTGCGGGGCAGCCGGCCTAATCCACTGAATCTGCTGGATATCCAGGAGCGTATGATGGATAAGATGAGCAACGCCACCCGCCTGGTGGAGAAATTACGCCAGAAAGAGTTGTTGACACGTATCCAATGCCCTACCAATCGCCGTAAGGTAGAGATCAAAATCACAGATAAAGGCATGGAGGTGCTGAAAGAGCTGGACCCGGCCATGGATAAAAATGATCAGCTGCTGGCCGAAAAGCTCACGGCGTCTGAAGTGAAGCTGCTGGGGGATATGCTGGACAAACTAAGGGATTAAACTGTGATGGCCATGATGGCTACTGATTCTCCTGATTGACGGAGATTATTTTTTGCCCTAACAGTTGTATATACAATACTTGTTTCGACTTTGTATTATAATTATATCGAATTAAATACCTAAACACTATAACAAACAACAAAAACACCCTTTTATGTTTAAGCGCTTATTGCAAACAGATGATAGTATTACATCGTTTATTATCCGTGTAACAGTGGCTATCGTGATGCTGCCACATGGCTTACAGAAACTGGCCGGCATGTTTGGCGGATATGGTTTCAAAGCCACCATTAACTACTTTACTTCCAATGGAACGCCCGCTATCCTTGCTTTCCTTGTCATCATCTCAGAAAGTATTGGTTCCCTGCTGATCTTGTTTGGCTTCACCACCCGCCTGTGGGCTTTAATGCTGACAGCTGTAATGCTGGTTGCCACGTCTGTGCATACCGCCAATGGTTTCTTTATGAACTGGGGAGGTACTCAGAAAGGAGAAGGTTTTGAATACCACATACTGGTACTGGGCATCCTGTTAGCCCTGCTGATCAAAGGTGCAGGCCGTTGGTCTGTAGACCGTCAACTGACTAAATAATTTTAATTTCTTTTCATACAACAACAACAACAATAACAACACATGAAGAAAGCATTTTTTTCCACCGCCCTCCTGGTATTAGCCAGCATCGCCTCTTTTGCACAGGTAAAATGGAATGCCGATCCGGCCCATACCGCTATCATTTTCAGCGTAAAACACCTCGGCATTAACTATGTACAAGGTCATTTCGCCAAATTCAGCGGCGCCATTGAAACTGCCGACAGCACCAACTTCCAGAACGCAAAAGTAGATTTCACTGCCGATGTGAACAGCATCAGCACCGGTATAGACCAACGTGACGGTCACCTGAAATCAGATGACTTCTTCAATGCCGCTCAATACCCTGATATCAAGGTAAAAAGCGTATCCTTCAAAAAAGTAACCGGCAACAAATACATCATGCTGGCTGATGTTACCCTCCGTAACACCACCAAACGTATACCCTTTGACGTTACCTACAATGGCGTAGTAAGAGACCCTTGGGGACTGTGGAGAGCAGGTTTCACCGCCAAAGCTACCATCAACCGTCTGGACTTCGGCGTGAAATATGCTGACAAACTGCCTTCCGGCGTATACGCAGTAGCACCAACTGTTGATATCCTGGTAAACGCTGAAATCGTTAAACAATAATATTCAGGGATTTTGCGAATAAAAAGCGAAGGCCAAAGCAGATTAATACCTGCTTTGGCCTTCGCTTTTATCAAGCGGTGAAATCAAAAAAACCGCAAATCAGAAAAGTTCTGAATATTATCCTAGATTTGTTCTTACCCTTAAAACCCTTTCATACATGGCCATTGGCAGTATTTTCCTCGGTGCAGTCAAAAAATTCAACCATCAGCAAATCGAAACCAGGTTCGCACTGGTGATACTCCCTGTCAAACCACTCTATTCCATGTTGGTGGTAGGTAAGCAAGGACAGGAAAAAGAAGGGTTCCGGATTAAACTAAACCGCGAAAGTGTTATCGCCGGCTATCTGCGTGCCCCGCTGGTGGTAAGCAGTATCGCAGCCATTCTCATTGCAGGCGACCGGCCCCGCCAAATATCTATAGCCATTGCCGTTATCCTCACCCTGGCAACCTTGTACATGGTGCTCCTCTATGGCCGCTCCCGCCCTGATGAGCAGGAAGAAAGAGCCCTGATGGAAGAGTTGACCGGCATTGCCGCCATGGCCGGCTGGTTTGATGAAGAAAGTTGCCAGGTACAGTATGACGCCATGGAAGAGAGCTACAAAGACAGCTATGCCGGCAATAACTGGGAAAACGACCTTCACAACAACAATATCAACTTTCAGAAGATACCATTGCTATACGGTATGGCTATCCTCCATGCCGAGCTGCACCCATCCCCCGACAGCAAGGCCATGCGTAACAAAGCACAGCTGCTTTATCGCGGAATGAAAAAAGTGTATGGGTAACCGTTATTATTTCTTTTTCTTCTTTTTCTTGCCCAGTTTGGCCATTTCTTCCTGGTGCTGATCTATCAGTAACTGCCAGTTATCATTAGGCGCCTCTTCGGAGAAACGGATCGTGTCTTCATAATCCCCTTTATTGATCTTCATTTCCGTGATTTCCTTACCGATGAACTTCTGAATAGCGTCCAGCAGCGGCTTTTCTTCCGTGCTGCAGAAAGAGACTGCGCGGCCTTTCTGTACGCCACGGCCGGTACGGCCTACGCGGTGTACATAGTTTTCCGGCACGTCCGGCAGATCGTAATTGACCACATAATCCACATTCGGGATATCAATACCACGCGCATTTACATCGGTAGTGATCAATACCCGGACATCACCCTTTTTGAATTCTTCCATTACCTGCAGGCGGTCATCCTGTTCTTTGCCGCCATGCATGGCCAGGGAGCCGATCTCAACGCGGGCCATGGCAGCCACCACTCTTTCCGCACGTACTTTGGTACGTACAAACACCAGGATTTTTTTGTCCGGGAATTCCCTTACCAGCCGTTCCAGGAAGAAGCGTTTATCATCCATTTCCACGTAGGCCACGGAGTGGGTAACGTTTTTAGACACCGGATCTTCGGGGGAGATCTGTATACGGATAGGGTTATTGACCACGGAATAAGCGAGGTCTTTAATGTCTTTATCGAGCGTAGCAGAGAAAAACAAGGTTTGATGCTGGCGGGGGATATGCCTGATCACATCGCGAATATCGCGGATAAAGCCCAGGTCCAGCATGTGGTCGGCCTCATCGAGGATCAGCGTCTGCACCTTGGTGAGGTCCAGGTGTTGCTGGTTCAGCTGGTCAAACATACGACCGGGCGTAGCAATGAGCACGTCCACCCCTTTTTCCAGGAATTTGACCTGTGGGGCCTGGTCCACACCGCCCACGAGGGCGAGTATACGGAGCTCTGTATACTGGCCGATTTGCTGGAACACCTCCGCGATCTGGATGGCCAGTTCGCGCGTAGGCACCATTACCAGGCATTTCACTTCATATTTGCCTTTCCGCTGGTAGCGGTCCTGTTGCTGGAGCCGGTGCAGTACGGGAATGGCAAAAGCGGCCGTTTTGCCCGTACCTGTCTGGGCAATGGCCATCACGTCATCTCCTTTCAGGATAGAGGGAATAGCTTTGAACTGAATGTCCGTAGGACGTTTAAAGCCCAATTCCGCGAGGCTATCCTTAATTTCAGAAGATATATGGTATTGTTCAAATTTCATTTGCGCTGGTTATCTGCCGCGAAGATAAACCAATTACCGCACGCAAAGAAGAACAGACGCCGGCACCGGGCATTTCTATGCTCCGATGCCGTGCGTCTGACGGAGGATATGATCAAGATTTGACCAACTGTATTTCCATATTGAGTTTCACCTCATCACTGAGAACGATGCCACCGGCTTCCGTAGTGGCATTCCAGCGCAGGCCGTAGTCCGCGCGGTGCAGACGGCCTTTCAGCGCAAAACCGGCTTTTTGCTGGCCCCATGGATCAACGGAGACACCGTTGTGTTCCACTTCCAGTTCAATCGGGTGGGTTTGGCCCTTAATAGTGAGATTTCCCACCAGTTTATATTTTTCGCCGTCTATCTTTTTCACTTTTGTAGACGTGAAGCTGATTTTAGGGTGGTTGGAAGAATCAAAGAAGTCGCCGTTACGCAGATGCTCATCCCGTTGTTGGTTCTGTGTATCGATACTATCGGCTGCAGCCTCAAAAGATATCGTTGCATCGTGGAAGTCCTCGCTTTCTGTCTGAATACTGCCGGAGAAGCGTGTAAAGTAGCCGCTCACATTCGTGATCATGAGATGTTTTACTTTGAATCCTATTTCGCTGTGTGATTCATCAATTTTCCAGTTAGTCATAGCACATTGTTTTTTTTATGTTTTCAAAGACCCAACAAATTTAGTTCCGGCCTGTCTTTTATATGTTGGATAAAATACTGGAAATGATGGACAATTTGCACAAGCACAATAATTTAACTTTTCGAATTTTAACATAATACCAACATATGCGTTAAATTTAGCCACAACTACGCCGCTATGCCTTTTACCATCTCTCATATAGCCATTGTTTTGCCGCTTACCTGCAGACAGCGACCCTACCTTTCCATGACCGGCCTGATGATAGGCGCGATGGTACCTGACTTTTTCTATTTTGTCCTGTTTGATCCTTATTTCGATGACGGGCATCAGTGGTGGGGCATTTTCTTATACGACATTCCATTAGCGTTGCTGCTGGCGTTTTTATACCATGAATTAGCCAAACCAGCGCTGATACGTTATTTACCTGCCTGGGCGGGCGCCCGGCTGCATCATTTCAGGTATTTTCAGTGGAGCAGTTATTTCCGGAAAAACTATGTCGTGGTGATACTGTCCATCATAGCCGGTACGCTTACCCATTTTTTCCTGGATGGTTTTACACATGGCCATGGCTATTATGTACAGCTGTTTCCTTTTCTACAGGGAGAAGCGGTCATTTTCGGAGAAACGATGGAGATATGGTACCTGATGCAATATCTTACTTCAGCCGTGGGGCTGTTGTTGTTGTGCTGGTTTTTTATGCGTCTTCCGCGTCCTTACCTGCCGCCGGAAGTACAGGGCCGTCATAAGCCGGTATTCTGGCTGCTCATCATCGTTGTTGCCAGTGCTATCCTGTTGTTTTACCGGCAGCAGCCACATATGTTCCGCAAAAGCATGGACTATCTCGCCATTGTGATGGCCGCTGCATTTTATGGATTCTTTGCCGTAGTATTGAGTCAAAAACTAACGAAGTTATGACCAGGTACGTTGCATTCCTGCGGGCCGTTAATGTAGGTGGCCGGCAGGTAAAAATGGAAGCCCTCAGAGCGTTGTTTGAGCAGGCCGGACTAAAAAATGTAAAAACATACATCCAGAGCGGCAATGTTATCTTCGACTCCGGTAGCAACAGTACAGCGCTGGAATCCAAAATAGAGAAGCTGCTGGAGAAAAACCTGGGCTTCGATGTGCCCACCTGTATCAGAAGTGTGGCTGAAATACAGGCAGTGCTTGACAATAATCCTTATCCCGGCATTGTTCCCGACAAAGACCTGCAGATATACATTGCTTTCCTGCAAACCCTTCCCGGCAAAGAGGCTGCGGCTATCCTGGAGACCATGCAAAACGACATTGAAACCTACCGGATGAACAGCAGGGAAGTATATGTGCTGATGAAAAAAAATACAGGTGCGTCCCCCTTCTCCAATAACTACCTCGAAAAGAAACTGGGCCTTGTGGCCACTACGCGGAACCTGGCCACCGTAACAAAAGTTACATCATTTTGATATTTTGATGTTGGGTTATTGAGCGGGTTGTTTTAGTAAAAACAGCTCCTGAATAATTAAATACCAAAATCTGAAAATTTTCCAGGCGGGCTGTAAGTTTTTTTGCTCCTTCAGCAACTAATATCCCCAAACAGCTGCTGTCCATGAATCAGGAAATATTTTTAGGTATGCTGCGGCAACATGAGGGCATTCTTCATAAGATATGCCGTTTGTACCGTGACACGCCGGAAGACAGGGAAGACCTTTTTCAGGAAATTATTTATCAGCTCTGGAAGTCGTATCCGTCTTTCCAGGGCCAGGCGAAGCTTTCTTCCTGGATTTACCGTATTGCGCTGAATACAGCGCTGGCTTCTTTCCGGAAAAAGACACCCCGGGTCAGCTACCAGGATTCCCTGCCCGATAATATTGCCGTTCCCGCTCCGGTACTCACCGAACAACAGGAGCAGTTGTTTCGGGCCCTGCAACAGCTTTCTGATGCAGAGAAAGCGATCATCACTCTGTACCTGGAAGACCTTAGCTATCAGGAGATAGGGGCCATTACCGGCATCGATGTGAATTATGTAGGGGTAAAACTCAATCGTATTAAAGCTAAACTGAAGACCATTCTAAAATCATGACCCATGACAAACGATCCATTAAAAACAGCCTGGCAACAGGCTACACTACCAGCGCATGACAACTTGCAGGCGCTGGTACGTACAAAGGGCGGGCATCCCGTCATGTCCCGTATACGCCGGCAGTTGTTACTGGAAGGCTGTAGTTACGCCGTGTTCCTGCTGGTGTATTACGATTTTTTTGACGGTCACACCAAACCACTGTACCTGAACATTATCCTGGTATTGTCTGTGGCCTGTATGCTGGTACAGCATATCAACGGTTATCTCCTGGCGGCAGGCCGGTTAAGGGAACCGGACATATTGCAGTCTTTGCAGCAAAAGATACGGCAGTTGAAACAGTATGCCTGGTTATCGGTAGGCTCGCGGATGCTGGGCTGGTCTGGCATCCTGGTGTTCTTTTGCACCGGCATCACATGGACTACGCCCAAATACTGGCTGCTGGCCGGTGCCACGGTGATCATGGCCATACAAATGGGACTGTTGTGGCAGTTGTGGCAGCGGCGGATCAACCGGATAAATGAAACCCTGTCGGCGTTTACCGGTTGAGGCGGCGGAACAGGTCTGCACCCGGCCAGACCAGCTGCCGATCATTTATGATCTTCCACACCAGTCCGTCAAGATCATTGAAAAAGGCTTTATCCGTGCGGGTATTACACAGTATCACCCAGTTGAAGCCGTTGGCAGCACGTACTATTTCACTGGCGGTACCAGGAAGGGAGCCCGCGTGCCACCAGTTATTCCAGGCGTTGACCGCCCATCCGAGCGCATAACCGGCGTTAACCGCTGAACCGGTGGTCATCGCCTTCACAGATACAGGCGACAGTATGTCCAGGCGGGTATTAAAACCGTCGATAGCGGTGAGGAACAAGGCGAGATCTGTAGCAGATGCTATCCAGCCGCCATGGGCGTCCATCCGGGAGAGATTGAAGTTGTAAGGCTGTTGCCCCTGCTGGCCATAGTACACCACTTCACCCGGCTTTCTTTCCGACAGGGTGCTGCCGCCAATTTCCATCTGGTGGATACCGGCAGGTTGCAGTACAGCTTCCTGTACATAGGCAGCATAACTTCTGCCCGTCACTTTTTCGATGATCCGTCCTAGGATACAATAGCCGAAATTGGAATAGGCGTATACGGTGCCCGGATCATACTCCAGTGGCTGCTGATCGATGGTACGGGCCAACAACGTGTCGGCAGACCATTCAGGGTGGCTGAACATGGGATCATTGGCGGTATTGGACCAGCCACCGGCAGTATGTTGCAGCAACTGCTGCACGGTGATGGCCTGTATACGGTGGCCATAGGGTTTGCTGCCGTAAGCGGTGCCCAGCAGGGCGCCGGGGCCAAATACTTTATCCTGCAAGGAAAGCTTTCCGGCTTCTGCCAGTTTTAGTATAGCCACTGCCGTTATACTCTTGGACACGCTGGCAATACGGAAACGGCTATCCGCAGTTACCTGTTCACCGGTACGCCGGTTGGCTATACCAAACCCTTTGGCATACACGAGTTTACCATTACGGGTAATCGCCACGGACATCCCCGGCACATGGTACTTTTCCATGAAAGCTCCGATAATATGGTCCGCTTTCGGTATGTTGGCAGGTAATGCAGCAGTGTCTGCGCTCCATGTGTAAGCGGGAGCCGCCGCAGGGACGTATTGCTTGCAGTAGTTGTTACTGCGAGCCGTCACAGAGATCCATTGTTTGAAGTAGCTGTAACAGGGAGCCGTCACAGAGATCCATTGTTTGTTTTCCCGCAACTCCGGCCGGGCTGCCGCCGTCACCATTCCCGGTTCATATACCCAAAGGCCTGCGGCCAATACCAAGCAACCAAACATCGTTCATTTTTATCGTACCAAGGTACTGAAAGCGCCGTGTATCGTTAAATTTAGTTTATGATTCCCGGCTGCAAGGCGGGCAGGCTATTATGGCGAAAACGAATATTGTATCTTGTGGAACAGATTCAAAAAACATAATTGAGATGAAACGCATCCTTATTTTATTGCTGGGAGGAAGTCTCCTCGGATTTAGCAGCAACGCCCAACAGAAAACAGATGTACAGGCCCACCGCGGCGGTATGGGACTGATGCCGGAAAACACTATTCCTGCCATGCTGAATGCTGTCAAACTGGGTGCCCGCACGCTGGAGCTGGACTGTATCATCACAGCAGACAATAAGGTGGTCGTATCGCATGATGCCTATATGTCAGCAGAGTTCATGCGCAAACCCGACGGCAGCGATATCACCAAAGAAGAGCAGAAGAAACTGGCGCTGTATTCCATGACTTATGACAGCATCCGTAAATATGATGCCGGTACCAAACCGCATCCGCGTTTTCCGCAGCAGCAGAAAATGAATGTGCATCGTCCGCTGCTGACCGATCTGATCGACAGCGTGGAAGCCTATGTCAAACAACATCATCTGAAACCGGTGTATTATAACATGGAGACAAAATCTTCCCCCGATGGTGATGGCGTTTACAACCCCGCTCCGGATGTATTCGTCGAACGGGTGATGGCAGTCATTAACCAGAAAAAAATCGCTGCCAGGGTGACCATACAATCTTTCGACATCAGAACATTACAGGTACTGCATAAAAAATGGCCTAAACAAACAACTGCACTGCTGATCGGTAACCTGCAATCATTCGAAGCCAACATCGCAGAACTGGGATTTGTACCGGATATCTACAGCCCCAATTTTAAGCTGGTGACACCAGCGCTGATAAAAGAAGCACACGCGAAGAAAGTACAGGTACTGCCCTGGACAGTAGATGAAGAGGCCGATCTGCAACAGTTGTTGTCATTAGGGGTAGATGGTATCATCACCAATTATCCTGACAGACTGATTAAAATCGTAGGCAGCTATCAACGTTAATTATTTTTTTCTCCCTGTGGCGGATTCCGGATATAGACTCCCGGAATCCGTCACCACCCGATACGCAGGCAGTAGAAGCCCCGAGATGTGTAGCACGCCCCACCACCACAAGATGTGCCATGTAGCCCCAGGTACGATGCATACAGCACAAAGCCTCCCTGATGTATAACAGTCATCCGCCACGATGCATACCATGTGCCCAACAACATATATATTCCGATACATCCTGTTTCAACAAAATGTGTTTTACTATTGTTATCTAGTAACAATCTTCTTTTATTCCTCGAATGGAACAACTATAGTGGCAGGGAAAATTTCCGTTTGACAAGCTGATTAAACGCTATCCGTTTATAACAATTTAACGAGGCATGGGAAGGTTGTGAAAAGGGAGCTATCATAAAACGAGTCATAAGAACCGGTAAATAATTCTCTTACATATATTTTTAATCAGATATTAAAGAATATCATCACAACAAATTGATAATCTGAAATTTAGATACCTTTGCAGCCAAATAAACAGGATATGAAAAGAATGTTAATGACCTCACGTTACTGGGTATACGCTTTGCTGGCCGTTACTTTTATGGCTTCCTGCGCATCATCAAAGAAAAGTGCCAGTCCGCATGCTTACATGACCAAACAGTACAAAGAACTGAAGAATGTGTTGAATGAAGCGGAAGTAAGTATTATCAAAGACAGTTTGAAAGTAATCTTTCCTAATAATGTATTGTTCGCTTCTTCCTCTGATGAGCTGAAACCTGAGATCAAACCAACATTTGGTCATTTTGCTGATGTATTGAACAAATACAACAAGACCAAAATCCTGATAACAGGCCACACAGACAGTACTGGTTCTGCCAGTTACAACCGGGAATTATCTGAGAAACGCGCCATACGCGCCAAAGACCTTCTCAGTGAGTTCAAAGTAAACAACGACCGGATGTTTACCTGGGGCCTGGCAGACCGCGATCCGATTGCCTCCAACAGCACAGAAGAAGGCAAAGCCAGAAACAGGCGGGTGGAATTTGTGATCCTCTACGACGTAAAAGATTAACGATATTATGGGATATCCAGGGCCGCATCCAAACGGATGCGGCTTTTTTTATGCCCCATCCGGAAACACAAGAAACGGGTTTTCACTGCTGATGCAAAGCGGCAACTTTGACTGTATAAATAAACATGTTATGCATATAGACAGTCATCCGGCAATCCTTTATTTCGGCACACCAGTGGTGCTGATCAGCACTATTAATGAGGACGGCAGTTATAACCTGGCACCGATGTCATCTGCCTTCTGGCTGGGATGGCGTTGTATGATTGGGTTGGGCAGCACCTCCCAGACAGCACAAAACCTGGTCCGTACCCGGGAATGTGTATTGAACCTGCCTTCCATAGCAGAAGCGGCGGCCGTTGACCGGCTGGCGCTGACCACCGGAGCCGATCCTGTACCGGAGAAGAAACAGCAGCGGGGCTACCGGCATGTAAAAGAAAAATTCGCGCTGGCCGGATTTACGCCAACCGTTTCTTCAACAGTAGCTGCACCAGGAGCCGCAGAATGCCCGGTACAGCTGGAAGCCACTGTGATAGCCCAGCACCGCCTTGCTCAGGATGATCCGGCGCAACATGGCAGGATTATCACCTTCGAACTGAAAATCATGCGTGTACACCTTGATACGTCTATCCTGATGGATGGGCAGCCGGACAGAGTAGACCCAGACAAATGGCGCCCATTAATCATGAGTTTTCAGCATTTTTATGGCCTGGGCGACAAGGTATTTCCTTCCACCCTGGCACAGATACCAGAGCGGTTGTACCGTTAATCCGTTGCCATCAGTTGGAAAAGCGGAAGCAAAGCATCCACACGGGTGATCGGAGCCTGCGGTCTGTTGTATTATCTTCGGAGAAAATAACAGGTAGCAGCGCTCCTGTTCCCTTACCGCAGTACAAACAACAATATCCATAGGCCATCTGTTAAAGTAAGGGATTCCCTGATCATTTAAACATGCGATCACCATGAAAAAACTTTTGTTCTTACTGTTAATGATGCCAGCTTTCAGCATTGCGCAACAAACGGACAAACTGCTGTATGGTTATGCTTACGGCATGATACACGACGGCGCCTTCGGTGGCGGTCTCGCCGGCAATGTGGAACTATGGAACCTTGTCAACATCGGGCCGGCAGTAGAGCTGACATCTTTTGATGGTCATACCATGATCCCGGTGTTCCTGGACCTGAAAATCAAATACCGGCTGGAAAACTGGTCCCCCTATGTTGCCGGTCAGTTTGGCTACAACAACTACAATGTCAAACAAATACAAAATCTGACAGCCCCATCCGGCATTCAGCAGATGACCACTTTTAATGAAACAGGCAAATATTTCTGGGGTGTGGGAGCCGGTATCATCCGGCATTTCAAACAGTTCGGCGTATATGCGTCTTATTTATACCGTGGTTATACCTACAAATATCCTCCTGACATTAAAATAAATGATGAGATAGTAAATATCTCAGACAAAATGGTGAGTACCAACGTGTTCATTCTCGGCGTCACATTTTAGGCAATGACAGCCTGTAACCCCACAGCAATTGACGCTCAATAGCAGTTTTAGTTTGTAGCATTGTGTGATTTTTGAAACCCACTTGTCTGGCCCGTTCAGGCGAGTAATAACCTTCACCCAAAATCTTACCAATGAGACACACCAAAACCCTCGTTAACTCAGCTATTGTTCTGCTGTTAACCATCACCATTCAGTACGGTTGTAAAAAAGCGGACCAACCTGCTGTAGCCCCTGAAACACCCGCGCAACAACTTGTTGAAGATCACCTTACCATCACACCAGAAAGGCAAAAGATCATCGACCTCTTCAACAAAAACAAAAATGCCAGAGGCGAAGCCACTGGCCTCGTAGCAGCTGCCGCCTACCGTAATTTTACTGTTAACTATTATGGCACCGTGCCTAATGACATCAAGACATTGGTAAATGGAGAAATCGATCAATTGTACAACACCAGCACAACCAGTACTACCAAATCAAGGATGACCAACTGTCCCATCAATGTGTACAATGCTCCCGGTCAGGGCGACCTGTTTTACACTAACGGCAACGTTTATATTGTAAACTTCAGTGTTTACCGGAGCGTACATACCGGACCAGGTAACGTTATCTTCCATGAACTGTTCCACTACCTGCACGACAATTGGGTATCAGGCGGTTTCAACAATTCCACCATCTATAATCTGTGGCAGAATTGTCGTTCCTCCAACGTTTATCCAGCAGGATCCTATGTATTGAGCAATCAGGCAGAATACTTTGCAGTGTCAGCAGAAGCTAAATACTGCAACACGAACCGTCCGCCTTACAATGCCAGCACATTAGCCGGTTCCGATCCTAACTGCAGCAACTACCTGTCATCTAATTTCTAAGCACACCATTATTCACTGGTCCCCGCTATGGCTCAAAGGCAGCTGTCATGGCGGGGGCCATTTATTTTTATATGCTTACAGGCTATTTTGATTATTTTGCAAACTGTCCCAATAGCTTACAAATACCTATGTTTAACTTCTTTCGTAAAAAAGCTGCCCCTATAAAAGCCGTGAGCATCCCTGATTTAGGATGGGAGAAGGTACGAGATACCTCCGGTATTATTCACTGGGTCAATCCAGAACAAAGTATATCCGTTTCCGTTAATTATTTTGATCTTCCGCCGGACCTGCCTTCCGCAAAGGATCTATCTGTCATCCGGCAGTTTTTCCGGTCTTCCGTGGCGCAGGCAGGGGGAGGTATCATCGCTGTGGACCTGTCCCATCACCAACACATCCCATTGGTAAGCACCCTGTTTAAATTCCCGCAGCAGCCCAACGGCATTACTTACATCGCGTCAGTCATTATTCCTTTTAAGGAATGCAGCTATGTACTGAAAGTAACAGCCGTTGAAGCAGGGCATACCGGCATGCGGGAAGCCATGGTAATGGATATGCTGTCAAAAAGCGGTTTTGATACAGATCTATTATCAGCTGACCCTTATGAACCGGGTTTTCGGGAAGGGGTGGTCATGAATGCTACAGAAAAGCCGGAATATGATACCATGTTTCCGTCGCACCACCTGTCACAGGCACGACAGCTGATCGCGCGGATTACGCAGGAAATGGTATTGCAACCGGTCATTTTCCAGTTGCCACCATTTGAGCAATAAAAGGACAAAACAGCAATAACTCCGTTTTGTCCTTCTATGTCCGGGAAACAAACAAGTTCTACACCTGGCTGTTACGGGAACAAATGCCATTCAACATATGTCCGGTGCGGTGGCATTTTTACACGTTACCCACGGCGGCATTGAACTTCTCCTCATCTGTGGTCATCGGTCTTCCAGTCTTGTTGGGCTGTCCTTTCCCGGTGGTAATGAGGCTATGCAAGCTTCCCTGAATATAATGGCTCCAGCCATTAATGCAAACGTCGTAACATTCATAATCGGGGACCAGTCCATCATGCGTGAAGCGCAACCGGGTTTTTCCATTCTCCCTTGTGATATCAAAGACTACGTGGGTATCTACCCATTCTGCTTTATCGTTTTCAAAGCCATCATGCTTTGCATGTCCGCCGGCAGCCTCATCGAAGAGCCCGGGTTTGAAAGCATTTTCCAGTACCAGCCAGACAACCCTCTTGTCGGGAACCGACTCCGTTAACTTCATTTTCGAACGGTGGATGTCCTCAAAATGATAATCGAAGACGTCACCAGCTTTACTCGTCGCGCCTTCGATCTCCTCTGACCACCAGGCACGGGGATTAATAACGGCTTCGTATACATCTGAAGGTGATTGGTCCAGCAACAGGGTAACTGTGAAACTTTGATTTGACATAACTATATGATTTGTTTTGTTAATGAATACGGGTTTTGTTCAAATGCGTAACCGATCGGTTACCAAATAAAGCAAAAAAAATGCTCATTTTTCAGCATGTTTTCTTTTTTACACTTTACAAATTCAAAATTATCACCTAAATATCATTCGCAACCGGTGCTTAACGGACATTCTTACAGGGCGAATTGGACATTTATTAATTATTCATGCATGAAGCCCACAAAAGCTTAAAATAACGTCACCCTTACCCCCAGGCCGCGGGAAGTTTTATTCAAACACCTCGAATATTGCTCCATCTCCGGCAAATATTGATCGGCCCCTTATTCCTCCGCTGACTGCTGTTTCTTGCATCAAAATAGTTACTGATTGGAAAATTGATCACTTTAAACCATCCTCCATTTCTGAATTATTGAATCACTTTTTAAAAAATAAAAATCGAATTATGAAAAAGACATTATTAGCCATCGCACTTTTCGCTGTAAGCATGGGCGCTTTCGCCAAAGGCACAAAAGCCAAAGAAACAGCTCCCAAAGTAATAGAAATGAATGTTAACAACACAAAAATAACTGTCAGCACCAAAAAGAGCGCGCTTGCTTCAGACGGTTTCGGCTTCCGCGACGGCTGTGGAAACATCCTAATCGTGTATGTATCCGGCGGCACTTTCAACCAAAGAGGCCATGCTGCGTTCCTTTATGCACAGAGCCACATGGATGCCAACGGATGCTTCTAGTTAAAAAATAGGATATAGGAGGATGGTTTTTCCTGTTCACATCAAATGAAAATATATGCGTTTGTATTTAAAATTATTTGCGGCAGTCGTGTTACTACACACTTTTTATTCATTTAAGAATGTATCGCCTCCACCCGTCAGTGCTGCATTCTATAGTTTATCCCATATCCGGGACACCGCAGACCCCACACATGTCTGGAACGAGGATTTTATGCTTGTCTTTAATCCAGAGAAAAGCGTATATACCAGCTACACCGCTTTAGTGCAGGACTCAGCCCAACAAGCAACAATAAAACAGGCCTACAGCGCTACCGGAGGAACGATAGACATGGGAGTATTACGACCATCCACGCGCGGCAATATCTATACACCAGCAGGTAATGATTTCTTATACATTCTTAAAAACTTCAGGCAGAACGATTACCTGATCAGGGAGTCCTTTGAAAATATTGCCTGGAAGATCGAAAAAGACACCAAACAGCTTTTGGGATATACCTGCCAGAAAGCAACAGGCACCTGCAAAGGAAGGGCATATACCGCCTGGTTCACTACCGACATCCCTGCAAAATTCGGTCCCTGGAAATTGCATGGCCTGCCCGGCCTCATCCTGGAAGCCACTGACAGTAATAAACGGATACAATTTACCTGTACCAAAATACTGCTGGATGTTCCGCCATCGCACCAATCGCTTCTGGCTTTCCCGGCAGATGCCGTTGCTACCACAACTGAAGCATACCGCAAAATGGAAAAAGCCTATGAAGAAGGGTTAAATACCAATGGTGGTACCGATAGCGAAATAAAAGTCTCCAAAGTAACAGTAAACGGATTCCCTCTCACTGGCAGCTTCAGGAAAAAAATGGCACCCAATTATCCGCTTGAACTAGAAAAATAGCCTTTCTCTTGTATCCAAAGCATCTATTTATACTTTTGCTGCTTGTCTTTCCGGTTAAGCTGCTATTGTCTCAAAACACGGTGTCAGTCCGTGGTTTTGTAAAAGGTAGCAGCGGTGCACCGGTTGCCGGCGCAGCAGTGTCTGTTGTCACCGAAAATGGCGCCGGCCTGGTATTCGGGCAATCTGACACGAAAGGGTTTTTCGATTGCAAATTTGAAAGCAGCAAAGAAAAGGTATTCATCAAAATAACAGCCATGGGGTACTTTCCGGCCACAGTACCTATAGCCGTCACCGTTACAGAAGCGTATAATGTAACACTCAACAAGCGCCCGACTGAATTGCCGGAAGTAACCGTAAAATCAAATAAAAAAATATCACTTTCCAGTGATACGCTAAAATACAACGTCAACGCATTTAAAGACAAAAATGACCGCGTCATTGGTGATCTTATAGGGCGGCTTCCCGGCATACAGATAGATGAGAAAGGCGCTATCAGCTATAACGGGAAACCCATTACCAACGTATATATTGACGGCAATAATATCCTGGACGGAAGGTATAGAATAGCCACCGACAATGTTCCTGTAGATGCCGTAACACAGGTGCAGGTAATAGAACGCGATCAACCTATCAAGGCGCTGAACGGCTATGTGGTGGCCAATAACACTTCACTCAACCTACAGCTGGCGAAGGCAGCGAAAGCCACATTTGTCAACAATGCCGTTGCAGGCGCAGGAAATGAAAGCTATGTCGGAGAGCTTAGCAGCCTTATGTTCAAAAGGAAAATTCTATCTATCAATACACTTAAAACAAACAATACCGGTAAAAACCTGCTCAACGAAAACGAAGAGGTAGGGGTATCTTTCGACAATAATGAAGCTACGCTAAAAAAATCTCAGTCTTACCTTTCTATGGGGAGCGAAACGGCGCCAGCCATGATGGATGAAAAGTACTATTTAAAAAATAATGACAATGCCATCAATACCCACACCTTGTTCAAACTAAAGCAGGATTGGGGTCTACGGATAAACATCGCTGGTCTTCAGCTGAAAAGAAAATACGGGACCGATATTTCAACCAGCTATTTTTTTCCTGGTGCAGACACCATTAGCTATGATGAAAAACAGGATAACATATATCAGCTTCATCAATGGCAGATAGGCGCACAACTTGAAAAAAACAGTAAAAGCGCCTATGTAAAATCTATCTCCAGGCTGGACATACCCAAATGGGACCGGACCGGCGCCACTATTCAAAACGGCCAGATGTTAAACCAAAGGCAGCCAACGAAGAATACTTCCATCAGCAATGAGACGGTCCTCATTAAAGCGCTGGGCACCCAAAACATACTTCAATATTCATCTATACTACAGTATTACACCGCTAACGAAAATTTAACCGTTTTGCCAGGGGTACATAAAGACATCATAAATGATAGTATAGATTACATCAAATTAGATCAGCAGGTACATTCGACCAACACTTACATTGACCAGTCTGTTACCTTCAAGACCAAACTCTCCCAGTGGGTCTTTTCTGTATCTGCCGGCTTGTCTTATCACGCCAACCGGCTTCAAACCGACCTGTATAAAACAGACAGTTCTTATGCAGCAACTGCAGCAGGACCGTCATTTAAAAACGATATTGCCTTTCACACGCGGATGCTGTATGGAAAACTGTCAGCGATATATCCCTTGAAAAAAGGCTCTTTTACAATAGCCACAACGCCTGGTTATTGCCGGGTGGATTATACACTCCCCACTGGTGCTGCCATTGAAAAAAGTTACTTTCTGCTAAACCCGCTGGCACAGTTCACCACCAAAACCGGTAGATATGGGGAGGTTTCCGCCAGGTACGCACAGCAGGCAATGCCGGGCCAGGTAAGTGATATTTATACCGGCAGTATCCTGGAAAACTACCGGTCTTTTAATGCCAACACCACTCCATTGCCAAAGACGGATATGAATAGTTATAGCTTCCGGTATAGCTATCGCCAACCGCTTCAGATTCTCTTTTACTATATTAACCTATCCTACAACAGGACCCGTCAAAACTACATCAAGGCCTATACGCTGGATAGTGGCATCACAAGATCTACCGCGATGGATTTTAAAAATATTGCAGACGGGTATACGCTGGGTAGTGGCGTATCCAAATATATTTTTGGTATAGCGGCCAGTGTATCGGCGAATGGCAGTGCTGGATTGCAAAAAGGCAACAATTACTATAATAACGCTATTCTGGCCTATCATGCCTATAACGCGAGCCTGTCGGTTTCTGCAGAAAAGAAACTGTTTCAAAAGGGTACACTTTCCCTTACAGGCGAAAAGCGGCTGTTTATCAATGAGCAGGGCAAAGGCAATAAAGCGGAGTCAAAAAACCGTACAGCGCTTACCCGGCTTAATGCCAAGTGGCGTCAACAGTTAAACGACCGGCTCTCTTACAATGCTTCCTATCAACTGGTTGCTTACCATCAATCGGGTTGGCAGCCTGTTAACAGCCATTTTTTAGATGCGGAAATCAGGTATGCCTTGCCAAAGCAAAAAAGTTATTTTGAGTTTCAATGTACAAACCTGCTCAACCAGAGATTGTACACACAAGTAAGTACAACGGCCGGCCAGGTAAGCACAGCTGTAGTGCCGTTGCGGCAGCGAACTTTCCTGTTGCGGTACGTATTTACATTTTAAAGTATGGGCATAGAAAAACGAGGAAGCCTTACAGTAAAGAGCTGTAAGGCTTCCTCCGTTTGGTAGTTGAGAATCGCTGCAAGAAATTATCGTTTTTTCTTAGCCTTTAGTGAGGGGTATTGAGCGGCAGATATTGCGAAACTAAAATCGCCGAAGATATTATTGTTCACGGAATCTGCCGGATAAGACGCAATGGTACTGTATTTATGACAGCTAAAGCAGGTGTTGGTCGTTTGCACATAGCTCTCCAGGGTGGTATTGGCCACTATATGGGCACCACTCAGCATAGCGGACGTATTTAGCGGAAACGGCGCCTGAATGGGCGTTGTCTTGTCTGGCTGCAACGTTTGTGACCAGATAACGTCTACCAGTTCATAATACTGAAAAACAGATTTAGGATAAAACTTCCTGATATTGCTTTGCATACTATCGTTGATAGGTACGGCATCTGTCGGATCGATCGGGTTTAACCGGGCAACCTGTATAGGTACCGGTGCCGCCTGTGACAGGTAATAGGGGGGCGAAATATTGGTTGTACAACTCACGGTTGCCGTACCTCCTCCATTCAGGTTTACCTGGCGGGGCGTACAATTCGCGCTATAGAAATTATATCCGTATGGCGGAGTTGTTTTACTGTTGGCGTCTGGCACATTATCTACCTGTTCAAAAGTAGCCCATACCCAGGTGGGTTGATTCTGTGTTTTATGCAGGATATGCAAGCCAACCAACGCTACCGTGGTTTCTCTTAGTTTCCCCGTGGCAGAATCAAATACTGTAGCCTGGGAGAGTTTATATCGCTGCCATTTAGGTGATTGAATGCTATCCACTTCCATCCATGCGGCTTTTACTTCTATAGCCCCTACAGGGCCGTTATACACACCTTGCGGGAAATTAAGCGGGACGCCGTTTTTCGCCGAATCATGCTGTGTGACGGCATTGTAATAGCCGTTCCTGATGACAAAATCATAATAATCTTTATTCAGCTTGATCTCATACCATACATTGGTGTTATTCTGAGCGCCCAGCCAGTTGGGCTTGCCAAAAGGCGCTGCCTGATCAGGGTCCATGCCAAACGTGGTATCGAGCGCAAACTTGGTGGTGAAAGTTAAAAGTTTCGTTTTAGTTGGGTTCATCAACAATTTTTGTGTTTTAAACCTGGCGGCATACTTCGGAGAAACAAGCGTACCCCAGGAAGATGGCCTTGCTCCGTCTGGTGGGAATAGCACCTCTATGGGCATATATTTTTCCCAGCTGACAGGTGTAGTGTCCCCGGGAGCTCCAAAATACCCGGAGGGGTTAACCGGCCAGTTCAAAGAAATGAACTCCTGCCAGGCAAAACAATTTGCCTGGGATTGATTATTAAATGCCGGGAGATCGCCAGGCACCTGGTTGTTGAATTGAATGACAATATTGTAAAGAGGAGAATTAGCGTTACAGTTGCAGGTGTTCATTGACCGCAGCGCATTTCCCGGCTTGAAAGCTGTTATAAAGTGTTGGGTGATAAATAAAACCGCACCAGTGATAATGAAGATAGTAACAGATCTTTTCATTTTTGCAGGATTTAAATGAGGGAGTGCTTATAACCAGAGAGGCACACATTAAGCATATGTGCCTCTCTCATTTATCGATCTGACAACGTGATGTTTCACATCATTCAGCTCACACCAATGACAACGGAGATAGACCCTATGTTATCCGTTAATCCGGCGCCATATTGTCCGTTCAGATCATCATTGATACATAATTGTATCTCGCCGCTAAGGTTGGCGGGAACGGTAGCGTTCATGCCAACCAGGAAAACGGTACTGCCTACTCTGCCTATGAGTGCGCCTTCATTCTGTCCAGGCATCGTGTAGCCTTGCTTGGCGGGGATGAAGACCGGATTACCGGCGGCATCGTACAGCTGGCCTCCGTTATCCTGCGGGTTGGCGGTCCACAAGCCCGATGCATATTTTATGGTGGCCTTATTGGCTGCGGTGAGCACTACACCGGTATTCTGCCATGCAATATTGGCCTGTACCGTTACGGGCGACACCATAAACAGCGCAGGCATAGCTGCCTGACGTTGCTGGCCAACATTGGTAACAAAAACACCATGTTGCCCGGGTGTTGCATTGGCGCCAACGGCAACCGTGATATACAACGCTGTATTAGTACTGGGCTGGCTGTTACCCGGTATAGCATAGGTAACATTTTCTTTTACAGCAGTTACCTGCGCAGTGATATTGGGATCGTCGAAGGTAACCGAAGGATAGGTGGCCGGCTGGTTCTCCTTCGCGGTGCAGGTGCCCACCACCACTACCATGCTGGCAGCTGTAGTACCAACATTAATGTATGAAGGCACATACGTACTGTTACTTAATAATGGAATGGGATTGTTAACCGGGTTAGGAACATTGGTGTTATATAAAGTATCAAAATAGTTTTTGTAAAAGAGCTGAAGCGGTTGTGCAAATGTTTGGGCAGGAGGGGTATCACCTACCGGTTCATATCCCTGGGGAGTGGTACCCTGATAAGCACTGGCAACAATTTGCATTTTGAAGGTGTATGCCACCTGGGATCCCCAGTTGATAGGCACATTTGAAATAGTAATATCGCCTACTGTATAACCTTTACTGGCCGGCACTTCATACACAGCATGCAGGATAAAATTGCCGGGCAGGGGGTTACCAGACTGGTCAGTGAGCGTTTTGCTGCCACGTTTAATTGTCCAGAAAGTGGACGGATCGGTGCCATCAGGTGTTTTGTAGGCGGAGAAATTCGGCATTTGAATGTAGAGCCCCGGAGGATCTGCCAGGGTCACCATAAAGCCTTGCGTAACGAAATTATTGACGGTACCGCCTATATTAGGGTCGCTGTTACGGTACCGCTGACCAAACTGGCCCACACAAATTAAATTGTTGAATTGTGCAGATGGCCACATCGTATTGGTAGTAGGCGGTGGAGGTGGCGGGTTGAAGCGCTGGATGCCGGATGTGGTGGCCAGGCCTATTTCGGTTTGTATGGTGTTGGGCGTACTGGTCAGATGTATGGCGCCACCTGTAGTGGTGTTAGATACTGTTCCGCTGTTCCATTTGTTCAATGGGTTGTATACCGGCTGATTGGTGATGGGATTCACGATACCAGATACTGACAGGTCCTGCAAAGTGATCTGAGGCTTATCCAGGATAGTCTGATACAGTGCCAGTACCTTGTTGGGGTCCACCATCCACAAGGTGTTCCAGTATTCAGGGTTTTCGCAGGTGAAGTCAATCCGCGTAATTTTTCCCGCAGCATTCCGGGTAACAGCCCATTCACAATATTCATCCTGCCAACCTCTGGGGCCATAAGGGAAATAGGCTACGTTCTGCCCGGTACCACAGGGGTCATTAGATATTTGTCCGGGCATTGATCCGGTATCAGCCATCTGATACAACTGGTCCTGTGTTGCACTTGGGAAATTATGCTCCAGCCTTCCCGGGAACGCCAGCCATTGAATATTGGCGGCCTGGCTTGGTGGATTGTTGTCGATGGGGTTGTAATAATTGGTTGTAGGGGGTGTGTTGGTTGTATTCCAGGGATTATTCAACATGCCTTGTTGTATGAATCCATCCAGGTTGTTACTCCATAGACTGTTCATCATGTTTTGTTTTGACGGGTCACTTGCAAAATCCTGGATGTCTGCAGGTGTCCTGAATTGAAACCCCGAGGTAGTGGAGGGGGCTTTTTTTTCTGGGGCTTTTTTTTCTACACGTTGCATTTCGTTTAAGTTTTAAATGATTATTTAAAATTGTGAGGAAGCAGCGTATGTATGCGCAAGGGCCTTCGATTATTTGAGGCTTAAATATTTTTGAGGCTTAAATAAATTAAAGGGGTTCCATTTGTAGTTACAAATGTAGGGGATCAGTTGATTAAACAAACATGAATAACATTTTTTGCTGAAGTTTAATTTCAGTATATTAAAAGACAGCGAACACAAAAAAGCCTCCCGGCTATGTACCGGAGGCTTTCTATTAAATAGCCAGGGTCGGGCTTTTTACACAGACACGAATGGCTACCGGCTACATCTATACAGTAAGGATTCCTGATAAAAACAATATCCAGAATTAAACTTTCAGCACTATTTTCCCAAACACTTTACCGGACTCCAGTCTTTGATGGGCGCTGACCGCTTCTGTCAGCAGGTAAACCTTGTCAATTACCGGAGTGATTTTACCCTGTACTGCCAGCATAAATATATCTGTCATAGCAGTCATCAACAGGCTATCGGCAATGGAATTAAGACTAAGGAATGAAATTGCGAGAGATTTTTGGAACGATGTCACCATCGGCATCGCAAAATCGGGTAGAGGAAAACCACCGGCTACACCATTAAGCACATAACGGCCATTGGGCTTCAGCCTGTTAAAGAAAGATGTTACCTCATTTCCTGCAACGGTATCAATGATCACATCATACTCCTGATACCCGTTATCAAATTGCCGCACACCTAATGCTGTTAGCATGGAGCGCTTTTCAGGTGAGGTAGTTGATGCTGTTACCTGCGCACCGCCAAGCTTTGCCAACTGTGCCGTCATGGTGCCTATTCCGCCGCCGGCACCTCTCACCAATACCTGTTCCTCTTTTCCGCAGCGTCCCTGTAATAAAGAGAAATGTGCTACCAGTGCGTTAATACCCAATGCAACGGCTGCCTCTGAAGATAATGCATCAGGTATTTCAGCGATATTGGTGACATTGGCAATAAGCTGCTCTGTATAACCGCCCTTATCTACTTTGGCAAATACGCGTTTTCCTATCCATTCCGCAGCACCGTCTATAACTGTCCCTGATACCTCCACCCCCGGCACCAATCCTATCGGGGAAAGACCTGGGATTACCCCCTTTCTGAAAAATACATCTACTAATCCAACACCACAGGCTTCTACTGCTATCAGCACCTGGCCTGCACCTGCTCTAACGGGTTCAACTGTTGTTACATTCAGCTCTTCGGGCCCTCCAAATGCTTTAATACTTATTACTTTAACTGACATAATATTGGGTTTTAATCAAGCCCAAAGGTATTTCGGCAGGGGGCTGTGGCAGGCATCGGTTACCTTCAGGCAACTGATTACTGATGGGTAACCGATCAAAATAATGAATAACTTGTCAACATATTAACAGTGTTATATGAAGAAGAAAGACTGTGTTGAACAAATTGCAGAATGTTCTTATAATCGACTTGCCATTATGGATGCTGTATCTATGCTGTCGGGCAAATGGAAAATCCCGGTTTTGTGCGTATTGATGCAGCAAGGCAGCCTTTGTTTCCTGGATATTGTAAGGCATGTGCCTGGCATATCAGCCAAAACGCTGACAAAGGAATTGCGCGAAATGGAATCAAATCAACTGGTGACCCGAACGGTATTGAACACACGTCCTGTTACAGTGGAATATACATTAACAGATTACGGCAGGACATTGGAAAAAGCCATCTTCGAACTACTGGCCTGGGGACTGGTCCACAGAAAAAGATTGATTGGAAAAGATACATTGGGCGAAAAAAGCGCACATAGCTATATTTCGGAAATGCAGCAGGACTGGCCGGTGAACCGTGGCCGGCGAATCGCCATCAAATAATTTACCCTGCTAATGGGCCATATGGCAGAAAGTGATAAAAACAAACAAGGCAGCATTACTGCTGCCTTGTTCATTATTGTCGCCCTGCCTGTACAAATTTCGAACTTATTCCTGCAAGATTTAAGGCGGCTGGCGGCTTTATTGGATGATTAGTTATTGACTATCAGTCATTAATAATGGTAGTCGCGAAAATGACGGCTACCATTATTAAAATCCGATTAAATTGCACATTTTCTACATATTTCAGATTCGAGGTTTTCTCCTAGCAACCGCCTTTGCGGGGGGCACGTTTATAAATTATTTTACTATCTCGTTCTACATAGTTGCCCGATACTATTGGATATGAATACTTGGGCGCATACGATACACTATGGCTTTTTATAATTATTTTGTCGTTAACTTTCAGGCTATGCAATTGCTGAAACTCATTGCCAGAATTTTCCAGCCCAAAGCTAAGAATATAGTCGTCACCATTAATCCGGACCATCACTCCGAAACCTAATCGTGAGCCTGGCGGAAGAGAAAGAGAGGTTACAACAGCCTCCATATTGGCAGAAGCACTTATCTGGTTACTTATTTTAGCAGCACTGACAAGCACTTTTTTACCTTCGGGAGATGCTTCCCATTTTTTGAACTTTATACCATCAGGGGTAGCCTCCCATCTTTTCCTTTCGGCTTTCATTTCAGCAGCAGAGAGTGGCTTTGGGATTGATTTTTTAGAAGTTTCATTTTTGCTATCGCCAATAGCAAATACTAGTCCGCTTACCACAACCAGCGGTAAGATCAGCGCATAAATAACTTTTTTCATATTTTTTGCAGGTTTAATTAACATAGATCTATCTCCAGATAAATCAGATCCGTTTAAGGCATTTTTTTTATTTTTCATATCTTATAAAGTTGATTTCACCGAAATTAACTTCCTGTTTTTTAGCCTGGAAATCAGGATTGTAAATAAAAATGTAACCTTTGTAAATAAATCGTAAATAGTATGTTTGATGGCCGAAATTTCCTCTCTGGGAAACGCAAATACGTGTTCGGATTGATATTACTCTCGTTTATCACTGTAATTTGCGTGGCTTTCAGCATGAGGAATAGTGACGACTTTGACATCGCCAGACGGGAAGTTTTACTCCGCCAAATCGGACATGAACTACTTTTACAGTCGGGCGACAGGACATCAAGAGTACTTCCTGTAAAAAAGATCGGAGAAAATGAATACCGGATCAGCTTTGAAAATGATCTTAGTTTTCAGCCGGACTCCCTCGTAAATACTACTCAACGTTTATTAGCCAAAGATCCGTTCGCAACTGATTATGTTGTTAACGTACTTAACTGTGGCAACGCCAGTGCAGCCTATGGATTTGCTATATCCGCAAATAAAAAAGATGATATTGTAGCATGTAAAGGGAGAGTGCAGCCCACAGCATGCTACATGATCAACATTAAATTTAAACCGACAGGAATAAATACAGCAAAGAATGTATACCTCCTGGGCAGCCTGCCGGTTTTAGCATTTGTCGGTTTTATTTTTTTAAGATCTGTTAAGCGGCGAAGAGCTTTACCCGACATTCAGGATACCGGTATGTTTACTTTGGGTGCTGTGTTGTTCGATGCGAAGAATCAGAAGCTCATAATAAATGAAAAGACAATAGACCTGACCAGAACTGAAACCCGTGTACTACGCATTTTTGCGTTGTCTCCTAACGAGGTTATAGAGCGAAGCCAACTCCAAAAAGAGATATGGGAAGATGAAGGTGTGATAGTAGGCCGCAGTCTTGATATGTTCATATCAAAACTCAGGAAAAAACTGGAATTTGATCCGAATATCAAAATTGTTGTTATACGCGGCAAAGGTTATAAGCTTGAAATTAGCTCTTAAGAAGAATCTTCCCGTCCAAAACCGATCAGTTTCTCTACCGGGGAAATAAAAAGGAGGTGTACCAAAAATATTTTGAAGGCGCCAAGAATCGCATATTCAACTACCTAACCAAATCAAAAGAGGCTGTCTCGAACTTTCGAGACAGCCTTTTTGATTTTCCAAGTCGGGGCGGCAAGATTCGAACTTGCGACCTCCTGCTCCCAAAGCAGGCGCGATAACCGGGCTACGCTACGCCCCGTTCCGACAAGGTGCCGTTTCCGGCGATTCGGGATGCAAATGTAGGTATAAATTTCACAAAACCAAACTCTTCGTAAAAAAATTCCTTAAGCCCCCTTTTTACCGGTCTCTTTTTGCAGGCAGGCTGCGATGGCTACTACTGTAGCTACAATACCGGCGATGGTGCGGATGGTATGCCACATGTTCCAGGGGCCGGCGAAGCCTTCCCTTGCAGTTTTCAGCTGTTGGGCGGAAGCGCCGGCCACCTGTACTTTCGCGAGGGCATCGTTCAGCGGCACATTGCAAGCAGAAGTGATGCCCAGCACGCCTACGATGTATAATGCAGCAGCTATCCACAACAGGCTTTTCCTCCGGCCGTGTTGCTGGAAAGCGGCCACCGGCAGGAATACCGCTGCTCCCAGAAATGCGAACATGAATACCGGGTTCACAATCACATCGTTGATAGCCTGCATAGCGATGATAAACTGAGTATCATCCAGGCGGGCAAATGCCGGGTTGATGGCGACTTCAAATCCGAAAAACAGGCCGGTCAGCAGGCCGGTGGTCAGTACTGCGAGTATTAATACAATTTGTTTTGCGTTCATGGGATGGATTATTTATACCCCAAAGCTAGGGTGGATAGAATTTTAAAAATTGAACAAAACCGACAATGGCTATTTAATCAGCATAATTTCTGCTCCGGCTTCATCGAGCAGCTTTTGGAACTGATAGGGAGAGCAGCCGGTAAATTCCTTGAAGGAACGGATAAAGTGGGATTGGTCGGCATAGTCGTTTTCAAAGGCGATATCTGACAATTTGCTGTAATCGTTGCTTTTCAGTTGATGCAGGGATGCCTGGTACTGGCATATGCGGGAGAATAATTTGGGGGTGATGCCCACCTGTTCTTTAAACCGGCGTTCGAAGGTCCGTTCCGTTAACTGCAGCTTCTCCTGTAAATCGCGGAGGGACGTGTTACCGTTGGAGTTAGCGATCTGCGCCACAGCATAGTCCACCAGTGGATCTGTAGCGGCCGGGTTACCGGTGATACGTTTATGCAGCCAGGAGGAAAGGATTTCCACCTGTGTGCCGGCAGTCCCCGCAGCTCCCAGCTGTTCAGACAAGCGGCCGTTCCCGGGCACCAGCTGTATATCCACACAATCGTTGGTCAGTTCCCCGGCATTCAGCCCGAAAACGGATTTCAGCCCGTTAGGCTGAAAGATCACGCCGGTAGCTTTGGAAGGGCCCAGTGAGGCTATTTCCACGTTCTTCGTGGTTTGGCCGTAAAGGAACATTTCGGGCAGTTTTTTACTTTCCCGGATAAAAGCGCCTACATCGGGGCGTTGAAAAATTAACCCCGGACAACCATCCACCAGCGAGCCAAAAGCTTTGGCCAACGCCTGCGGATCATCTCCCTCCAACGTCCAGAAATAACGGATATAGGCCTGCAGGTGGGCAGGCGCCGGAATGAGTTCGTACCTGATATGGGTATCTGCGGTTTTCATCTACCTAAAATTACATAAAAAGTGATATAGCCTACTGCCAATTATTGCAGGCATCAGCCGAAGTATGCCGTTCGATGATAATACATCGTTATGTCTGTATAAAAACTGGTAAATAAAGTTGTCTGTTGCGCGACAATAGTGAGCACCGCAGGGAGCTGGCATAATAAGCATTGGTTTCTGCAGTAAAAATAAATGTCTTTCATATCAACAGAAAATTATCTGCAAACATGATAACATGCTTAACTTTAGGTATGCATCAACGGGTTATTCACGCTATCGAAAACATTATACAACTGGAAGCAGCAGAGAAGGCTTTCGTCACCTCCCTTTTTCACCTGAAAAAATACGACCGGCAGGACTATTTCCTGCGGGAAGGCCAGGTATGCAAAGCGGTGGGTTTCATCAACCACGGACTGGTACGCTATTATGCTATCAACGCCAATGGAGAAGAACAGACATACGACTTCGGTAAAGAAAATGATTTTATGTGCAACTACAGCAGCTTCCTTGATCACTCCCCCTCCGCCAGCAATATTCAGTTTATGGAAGACAGCGAAGTGCTCTGTATTTCTCACGAAGACCTGCAACGCCTGTACAGCGGCGTAAAACAGGGCGAACGGTTTGGCAGGCTGGTATGTGAACAGCTGTACGTATATGCCATCAAAAAAATAGCGTCGCTGTATGCAGACTCGCCGGAGCAACGGTACCTGCAATTCCAGGAAGACTATCCTGACCTGCAACAACGCATCCCGCAATATTATGTATCCTCATTTGTGGGTGTTAAACCACCATCCCTGAGCCGTATCCGAAAAAGAATGGCCTCCCGGCAGATTTATTAACCCAGGTGAATGAACAGGTTTTAATGTCGTCATAGCTTTGTTTCATCATTCACAAACGAAGTATATGAAACAGTTATTTTACTATCTCACCCTGCTCACCGGTTTGCTCCTGATCTTTATCGGCGCTCGTTTTCTGCTGGTGCCGATGACCGCTGAAACCGCCTTCGGCATTCATACCTCCACCGGCGGTGACTATTCTTTCCATTACATCAAAGGCATCCGTGATTTATTTACCGGAGCGGCGATCGTGTTGTTGTTGCTGATGCGTGAATTCCGCGCAGCCGGTTTCCTTTTGCTGGCTGGCAGTATCATTCCGATGGTTGATTTCTCCGTTGTCATGAGCCATACCGACTATGTGGCCGCCCGCCTGTACCCGCATGCCATCGCCGTAGTACTGTCACTGATACTGGGCTTTTATTATATCCGCACCACCGCTAAATCCTGATCCATGCTGCTTTTCAACATCCTGCTGTTATTGCATTTCGCCGCCTTTGCCGGTTACCTCTTTATCCTGGCCACCTTATGGAAGGACGTCACCGCCCACCGCGACAAAACCGGTATGATACTGGGCATCGTTATCCTGCTCACCGGTGTTGGGCTTGCAGCCCTGAAATACCCGGCCATCAACTATTACAAAGTGGTGCCCAAGCTGCTAATATTCCTGGTGATCACGGTGCTGAATATCCGTTTTGCCGATAAGCCGTTCACCCGGCAGGCCTACTACTGGCTGACAGGCCTCACCGCGCTGGCTGCACTGATTGCTGTTATCAGGGTGTAACGGTAAAACCGGACAGGCGGTTGTACAAAACCGGACGTACCTACGTTTTTACTTCGCTATAACTACCTGACAATCAGCAAAACGAAAAAATGGCACTATACTGGCAGTATATCTCATCAGTTCTCCGACACTAAATATGACCGACTGTATAAAAGTGAGGAGATAACTAACCGATTGTCCATTATCTTCGTAGTGTTGGTGATTTTTATAATTGATCAGCAACCTTGTCAGCAACCAGAAAGCGAACAACGATATTGCGTTAAAAGTTAAACGCAGGTATGTTAGAAGTTAATAAAACAGCAGGGTGTCTTTTCACAGACGCCCTTTTTTATGGTGCTATATTTCTTCAGCCGGATTTTTTTATCTTTGAAAGATGACATCAGCATGTACTACTACCATCAGAAGAGACCTGCCCCCGGGCTGGCTGGTAGTGATGTTGTTGCTGTGCAGCATGGCCTCCTACCTGCCATTGGAGGGGAACAATTGTAACCGGCCTCCCATACAGGATGAACTTGTTTACCATGCCCGCTGCTGCAAAGGAAGGACCATCGGGTACTTCCGGGCTCTGGCCGCGTGTGCCCCATCCTGTGAGTACAAGGTACCGGTCACGTATATATTGGCTTTCACCGAACAACAAACCAAAATACAGCTTCGTCGCGCAGCGGAAACATGCCGGAGCTTTGAAACAGTCAGGCATCTCCCGCAACTAAAAATATTTCCTGAACCTTCTCCCACAGACGCCCCGTTCATTTAGTTATTTATTCAAGTAGTTATTTTTTGATTTAAACATTACAAAATGAAACGTCTGCAACCCGTATTCCGGGCATTACGGATCGTTGCGTACTGTATGCTCGCGGCCATGTGCTTATGCCTTTTTGCCGGCGTGCCTATCAGTATGCCCCGATTCAGGGAAGAAGCGCCCATAGAAGTAGTGGTGCATCCGGAAAAAGAAAACGCCGATAAGCCTGCCACCATTGATTTCCAGGCTTTCAACTGATCATAAAAAAGGTCCGTGCCATGGCACGGACCTTTTATTCCAATATACCGGGCAATTAATAAGCACCACCTAAGATAGTGTTACCACCACCGTCGGGCATGCCGTAAATTTTCTTCTGGTTTTTACCGTCGATGTCACAGGAATAAATGTCCTCTTTTTTGGTTTCATTGGTTCCCGGTGTGTACAGGACAAAGAACACCTTTCTGCCATCCGGCGACAGGCGTACTTCGTCTGTGATGCTTTGGTTTGCTCCCAGCTGAACTGGCACTTTCACCAATCCGGTGCCGTCATAGTTCATCACACAGATTTCTGTTCCCCCATTCTGGGAGTATCTTGTAAATGCCACTTTATTAATCTGTACAGGCACAGCTGGCATGGGACTTTCTGCTTCAGCAGATTTTTTACAGCTGATCTGGAATATCAGCATAGAAGCTGAAAACATCAACAGGGCGAAGGAACCAAGGATGAGTTTTTTCATAAAATAACGATTTACATTTAGGTTGAACATCCAATATATATAATAAAAATATCGCATTATAATATATTTCAAATCAACTTCTCATGTAATCTTTTTACGATTTTTCTGTAAAAATTGTAAGTTCGTTGAAACAGCATTCTCACGATGGAGACATTGCAAACAGAACGGCTATTCATAGAACCCATCACAACCCATGAAGCTGCCTTTATTTTTGTATTGGTGAACACCCCTGCCTGGAAACAGTTTATCGGCGATCGGCATGTGCATCATATAAACGATGCCATCAGTTATATACAACGGGTGATTGACAACCCTGACACAGACTTCAGGGTCGTCTTCCGGCAGCATGACCGTCAGCCGATGGGCATCGTTACCGTTATCAAGCGGACCTATTTACCACACCATGATATCGGATTTGCTTTTCTGCCGGAACATGCCAGCCAGGGTTATGCTTTTGAAGCAGCATCCGCCCTGCTGGAGGCGCTGAAAACGGATAAAGCACACACACATATCCTGGCTACCACACTGCCGGGAAACAGCCGTTCTATCCACTTACTGGAAAAGTTGGGGCTTCACTATAGCGAAACGATTATGTATAACGGAGAGGAGCTGTTGCTATATGAAACATTATTGGCGTAACTGAGTACATCGATCACCTTGTAAATCTTCCATGTTATGTTACTGCAACACAAAAATGCGATTGTTTATGGCGCCGGCGGTTCGCTCGGCAGTGCCGTAGCGGAAGCGCTGGCACAGGCTGGCGCCCGCGTATTGCTGACTGGTCACCGGCTGGCATCTGTTCAACAAACAGCAGACAGGATAAAGGCTGCCGGCGGACAGGCCGAAATCGCGGAAGTGGACGCCTTTGACGAAAAAGCCGTCATACAGCATATCACCGCCGTAAAACAACAATATGGCACAGTAGACATCTCCTTCAATGCAGCAGGAGTAGATGTTATCCAGGATGTACCGCTCATCGAACTTTCCGTAGATGACTATGTAACACCAGTCACCCGCTTCCTGCAAACCCGCTTCCTGACAGCCAAAGCAGCCGGACAGGTGATGAAAGGCCAGGGCTCGGGCGTTATCCTTTTCCTGACCGCAACACCCGGCGGGATCGGTTATCCACTCACCGGAGGATTCGCTGCTGCCTGTTGCGCTATCGAATCCCTCTCCACCAATCTCGCCTCCGAACTGGGCATTTACGGCGTCAGGGTACTGACCATCCGCTCCGGCGGTTCGCCGGATTCCAACGTATTCAAAAGCGCGATAGAAAGCGCTCCGGAAGTGATGAAAGATGTACTGGGGAAAATGGAAGCCGATACCATGCTGAAACAACTGCCGCTGATGGCAGATATCGCACAGACAGCCGTATTCCTGGCTTCCGGTATGGCCAGTAAAATCACCGGCGTGACCATCGACGTGACCAGCGGCACCACCGCAGCACTGAATTACCGGGTGCCCAATCACCGCGTACCACCTTTCCCTCATCCATAAAAAAAGGCAGCCTCACCGGCCGCCTCTCTGTACCAGTTATAGCTGATACAATGGCTTATACAGTCCATCTGATAGCAGCACCACCTCCTGGTGCAGCGCTGTCAGGCGTGTTACGTTTTGTGGCAAAGTATCGCCGGACACACATAATATTGCATCCACTTTTTCCCGCAGGCCAGCTGGTACTTTGGCTGCATCCTGCAACTGCTCCATCACTCTTTTATCACCCAGCGGATACCGTTCATTAATAGCAAACAACGCCGCCATGATGTTTTTCACCGCCCTGGCCATGCATCCGACAGTGTTATACACATCGTGCTTCTCCGCAAATCCGGCAGCCTGCCAGATGGTAAAGTCCGCCGACCACAATGATTGCCGGATGATCGTTTCCCGTAATGCCCGCGGATAAACCGATACCGCTTTTTTCCATGCAGCCAGCACGCCGGCCGGGTCATATAAAGGCTGACAGATATTCACCTCAGCCAGATAGATAACAGAAGAAAAACCATAAGGCGGTTGTTGTTCAAAATGATTTTCCCATTCCCCCTGCTGTGCCTTGTCGATAGTCTGCTGCACCTGGTGGATATTCCGGTATAGAAAATCCACCTTGCCATGTTCTGTTATCATCCACGCACCGCCATTCACCCAGGGGCCCCATTCGTAGAAATCAGTCACCGTAGCCGGACTGACGGCATATTTCTCCACTACCGCTTTAATATCATCGACCTTAAACGGTTTATCCGCATGGTAATAGATGCCGATATCCAGGTCGGACTGATCAGATGCCATTCCTGCCGCATAGGAACCTCCCAGCACCACCGCCGCGACACCCTCCACACTTTGCAGGTCATCCGCTATTTGTGTTAATAATCGTTGTTTATTTTCCGGTATGTTCATGATGCCGCATTGATTACCTGACCGGACAACCAACATTCCACCTGAATGATCTCATTGACCACCGGCGCTTTTTCAAAAAAGCCGGCATCTGCCACCACATCTATTTCGCCGCCCAGAGTAGCTACCAGCAGGACATAGAATATTTGTCCGGTCAGCGCGTTCTGCCTGCCTTCTACCTGTTTAATGACACCGGTGAAAAAACCAAATGCTTCAGGTGTGGAGGGCTTATCTTCTTCCGAAGAAGAAAACAATCCGCTTGGAATAAATGATTGCACAGAAAATTTGGGTTCCTTTGTTTGTGCAGCATCAAAAGCTGCTTCGTTTTCGTATAGCTGTACATCCTGTGCAAAGGCTGTCAGCTGAATTTCCACATCGGCGGGAAAAGAGAACGCCTCCAGGGTTTTGAAATCAGGCACATCAAATACAAAGGGATAGAGGCCACTTTTCGGGTTTTGGTTTTCCGCCGGTTCAGCCCAGGCATAAAACCCGCCGTCCAGCGGATTTTCCGGTCTCTCCACCGTAGCGGTCAGGCAAACTTTCCTCCGGCTTTTTCCTTTATAATGCGGGTTAGCGCCGATACACTCCTGTTGATGATTGAGCTGTATCCAAAGCTCCGCCCCTGATTCATCTGCGTATACCGCATAAGCCCCTTCGTTCACCCTGATGAGGGTGCTTTCATGGTATGTCTTCTCCAGTAATTCCTGAAATTCTTCTTCCGTATTAATATCAAAACCGATGTCTGAAAAGTTGCTCATGGCATGTCCGTTTTAAAGGACGAAAGGTACGAAAGCCGGTCAAAAATCCTGAGAGATTTATGCCGGCCAGCTCAAAAAAAGTGTTGATGAAAATTTGGCAAAGCCCCTGAAATCTTCGGGGTCTTATTGTTATATCTTTTCAATTAGTGTGATCGAAATACCATTGAAACAGTCATCTACACAAGCATCCGGTACATATCCACAATTGGAAATCATACCACTGTTATTGGTTTCAAAGTAGACCTTGGCATCGCTTCTTTTTATTAACCATTCCTGCTGCGCCTTCTCATATATTTCATCCAGCGTCATGGATTTGGAGACACCAGTGTGTGTATTGAGTGTTGTCTCGTCTTCATCCCATGTTTTATCTATCACAATTTGCGGTGGCTGGGAGCCACGGTTATCGTAATGTTTAGCTACGTAAGAACGATGAACAATCTTGCCTGCTTTAACGGTAACGGTCATTTCGGTACCGTAACCAGTCCAGGAACCGAAAGTAGTCTTGTAGCGGTAGGAATTGCCAGTAGCGTCTTTAAAATTCATCCATGTGTTATAGCTGCGTTGGAAATCGCCTTTGTATTCAATTTTATCTTTTTTACAGGCTACAAACAAGGCACAGGTAAGCAACAGAATAAGGGTGTAAATGTTGTTTTTCATGCGTGTGAGTTTACGGGTAGAACGGTATCACATCGTTAAATGTTACAACTCATTATTCTTGTCATGTTCCAAAAACTCAACGAACTTTTCTTTCGGGATATAGTTACCTATCGTACGCCAAATGATTGTCCTGTTCCATTCATTGCATTGAATCGATAATAATATGTGAACTTCATTATTATATTTCAGGGCAACTACCTGTTCATCGATCCCATGTATTTCCGATGTAAGAAAGTAATAGTCTCCATTTCTTTCGACGTGGCCACAGCCACCAAAGTAGGTCATCCCCGTCAGATGATCGTCGATTTTGTTTGCCAGCCCGGATGGGAATGGCTGCGCCGGTAATATAGACGGGACATCCACCAGCCTTATCACGTGGGCAACTAAAAAAGTTATTTCCCTTCGTTTTCTTCCTGAATCGGTTGAATAGGTTATTTCAGTAATCGTTCCATAACAAAGTCTAATCCCTTCTATCTCATTCCCTGTATCGTAATCGCGTATCCCATTATTATCCTCCAGATACACCAGCCAAAGGGAGGCCTGTTTCTTCAGCCTTGACTTACTAACTGCTGCAATAATATAGCTGTTATTGATTTCCGGAGTAGCTATCAGCTCCATCCCATCTGCCCGTTTCCAGTTGCCATGATAGGGAGTAATTGTACGGGTATTTGCAGGTATCATCTTTCTGTATATTGGGTATAGGTCAGCCTAAAAATAGAAGGACAACGGATATCATTCATTTTCCGCCATTCCTGATAGTGCTTTGCCGATGTTCCAGCCCCCACATGATCATCGCATCAAAGACAGGTTTAATTTCCCTTCCTGATTTTGTCAACTCGTATTCAACGATAGCAGGCAATGTATCCTGCACGATACGGGACACGATGCCATTCACTTCCAGTTCCTTTAGTTCTTTGGACAACATTCGCGGATTAATTTCCGGGATGAAGCGCTCAATCTCGCTGAAACGTTTTTTCCCGGTTGTTAGTGCACCTATCACATGCAACTTCCATTTTCCGGTCAGTACGTTCAGTGCATCATTTAAAGCGAGCATATACTCTTTAGGGCAGTCCTGTGGCGACAAACGGAAGTCCACCCAGGAATCATACGGCTTTTTCATATGCAGTAATTTAAGGTCTCCTATACTGTAGTATAGGGCTATACTACAGTATAGTACTTACCTTTTTATAGTAAAGCTAGCCTAATTTTACCGCATCAAAAATCAATTTTATGCAACAAAGAAAGTCTGTGCTCAACATCCTGCTGTGGGCAGTGCAATTACTTTTAGCCGCGCTGTTTATCATATCGGGAGGGATGAAACTGGGATATCCCATAGATAAATTAGCCGCCTTATACCCATGGACAGGGCAGGTATCTGCCGTATATGTGCGGCTGCTCGGCATAGTAGACCTGGCAGGTGGCCTGGGGCTACTGCTGCCATCCCTGCTCCGCATCAAGCCGATACTGACCGTATGGGCCGCTATCGGCATCATTGCGCTAATGACACTGGCAACGCTGTTCCATATTTCACGGGGAGAAGCATCCGTAACGGGCTTCAACATGGTCGTAACCTTGCTGGCCGGCGCGGTGGTATGGGGCAGAACACGGAAGTATCCTGTTTTTCCTAAGGCGCAGTGCCGGCAGGCATGAGCAGAAAAAACTTGTCGCAGAGATAAAGCTGCAACGTACTTTTGTGGTAGTATGACAACCGGATACGAACCCATCCTCCAGAATGTAGCGAAACAGATTTCCCTTTCCGAAGCGGAAAAGAGTTTCTTCTGTTCGCTGTTGCAGGAGCGGCAGTACCACAAAAAAGAATACCTCCTCCGGGAAGGTAGTATCTGCAACCAGCTGGCCTTTATCATCAGCGGTTGTGTGAAAAGTTACCTGCTCGATCAGAAAGGGAATGAACATATTTTAACCATCGCGATAGCCGACTGGTGGATAGCCGATTACCAGAGCCTTGTTTTTGATACGCCGTCAGAGCTTTTCATAGAAGCCGTGGAGCCCACAACAGCGCTACTATTGACGAAAGAAAAACGGGAAACGTTATTTGCCCGGATACCCCATTTTGAGCAATACTTCCGGATACTTACCGAGCGGGCATTTGCCGTTAGTCAGCAACGTATAACGGATATCCTGAGCCTTCCGGCAGCAGAGCGGTATGAGCAGTTCCTCCGGCGCTATCATCGGATTGCAGGCGCTTTCAGCCAGCAACAGATAGCTTCCTTCATTGGCGTAACACCGGCATTCTTCAGCCGCATGCTTAAATCAAAGCGTCATTCCTAAAATTTATTCCGCCACTTGATCCAGGTCAAGTGGCGTTTTTTTTATTATCCCCACCTTTGTCTTGTAAAGCGCTTTACTTCTCTTTCATCATTTTAAATTTTATCTCATGAACATGCGCCACCTCCGGGTGTCCGTACTGGCACTCATTTTACTGTTTCTCACCGGAAACATATTTGCAGAAGGTCCAAACAAAAAAACAAACATGAAAAAACAAGCGCTTCTCATCATTGACGTACAACAAGATTATTTCAAAGGCGGGAAAATGGAGCTGTCCGGTCCCGATGCCGCGGCGGCTAACATCCGTCAGATACTGGAGAAATGCCGCAAAAAGGGTATTCCTGTCATTTACATCAAACACCAGGCAGATGCCGGTTTCCTGGTCACCAATACCCCCGGCGCAGAGATACATCCTTCCGTACAACCACTGGCTGGCGAGAAGATCATCACCAAACATTACCCCAATAGCTTCCGGGAAACGGAACTGCTGAAGCATCTACAGCAGATCGGCGCCACTGACCTGATCATCACCGGTATGATGACCCACGCCTGCGTTGACGCTACCACACGGGCAGCCAAAGACTTTGGGTTCCATTGCACCGTGGTAGCGGACGCCTGCGCCACCAGGGACCTGGAAATTAATCAACAGAAAGTACCAGCAGCAGAAGTACAACGCTCCATGATGGCCGGATTGGCGTTCTTTTATGCCGACATCGTTAACACGCAGCAGTATTTATAATAATCTCTCTATAGAAAAAATAAGAAGCATCATACGGGTATAATGCTTCTTATTTTTACATTTACAAGGCAACTAACGATGACGCACACACGGTGAAAACGAGACACTCCGCCTGAGAATGGAAAAGGGAAAGAGCCGTTCCTAATCCTTACATATTAGCAGCCATTTTATTGATCCGCTCTTTCCAGAACCCCTCTGGCAGCTGCTTATATAAGCCAGATTCAATCAATCGTACTTTAGCCTCCCCGTTATAAAACGGATGCGAGAAAAGTATCGTAAGGATTTGCTGCAGGAAAACATTCCCGGGCTCCAAAACCTCCAGTAAAGTTTTCAGGCCATCCGGACTACACAGTATATAGAAAACATACATGTCAACGAAGAACTCCACCAGGTATTTCTTTCTCCGCAGCACACGGGCAGGCCTGTTAAAATATGCTTCGATAGTATCATTCCTGGTGGTGCCGTAGTATACAGCAGCCTGTGCCTCCGGATCATCGTCCCAGCTTTTCACCGTATAGGCAGGCTGGCTTTCCTTCAGCAAACGGAAGAATTCCTCTTTGTTATTATTGTAAATATCAAAAAAGGCCTGTGGCTGTGAAAAGATGGCAGTTAGCAACACCGGGCCACCCTTTCCGGGCACCACATAAGGAACCTGCCCCACATGGGGGAGCATCATTTTCAGCGTTTCCAGCACCAGTACTTTGCTGACAGACAAATGTTCTGCACTGAAGTCAGCCAGGGAAGGGAACTGATCTTTATGATTGATAAAGTTGTCGAATAAGTTTGTTATCAGCGTGAGGAGATCTACCGGTGATCCTTTGTATAAAAAGCCATCTTTGTTTAAAGAGAAGCGGTCTATATAATCTTCCGAACAGGGATGAAAGAACAACAGGAACCGGAACAGTGTGGCCAGTTCAGCTGTATCATGATGTTGTTGGAAGATAATTTGTTTCAGGCAGAACAACTTCAGACGCTGGTTGATCACCTGTTTCTTTTTCCGGTATTGGAATATATTTAGCAGTATTTCTGCCAGAAAAACAAAATCTTCTGTGGCCTCATCCCCTGTAAAGGCCGTGGCCTCTTCATAGAGTTCAGGCGTAATAAACTCATCAACGGCGATTTCGGGGGCATCTCCAAAACAAAGCCTGTATGCGCCCTGATGCCGTTTGTAAATAAACAGTCCGTCTTCCGATAACATGTCCTTTCCCGTGCCAACTGCTCTCAAATCGCGATAGGAGAGCAATTCCATGATATTGACCTTCATTATATAACGATATGAATATCCAGTCCGATTACCGGAGTAAAATGTTTATTACTGACCAACATGGTTACTAAGGTTAACTATCAGGTTTTTCTATTTGGGAAAATGGGACAGTTATATCCTCCAAATATAATAATAAAATTATACTAACGGACGGGGCAAACGTAATGGATCATTTTCGCCGGTTGATCTTCCATCTGAGCAATAGCTCCAATTGCATTACGGGCTTCATATTACCACCTATGGAGTCTCTTGACGTGTGTAATACGGGAACGGCCGTACGTACCGCTGCCTGCCATCTGGCATGGTCATAGTAGATTTCACCTGTTATATTCCCGTGGAATTTGCTGATACTGTTCCAGACCTTGCTTTTTTCGCTCCTGATGGCTGTCTGGGTGTGTTCACCTAAACTGTCATGGGATTGCGTCACTTCCAGGATGGAAGCGGTACGTCCGTAATACGCCTGCACGCCTGCGGCACCGAAGAAATTACCAGCAATCCGGTGATGATAAGCCAGCGAAGCGCTGTAGCCGAAGGTCTGCAGGAGGGTGCTGGCCATCCAGTCGATGTTCCATCCCATGGTTTTGTTGATATAGTAAGGCTGATTCCTGTATGGTTGCGTACTCATGGCATTGACGTCCAGGCTTAGGGCCGCATTGTTCCAGGTACGCTGCACCCTTATGCCGGGAATCGCCAGCCTGTATAGCTGGGTATTCCCATCGGGACCTTTATAATAGGCAGGGCTGCTGACTACAGGCAGCGGTACGCTCCATTGTGCCATCAGTTGCCAGTATCCCGGGGTATAGGATTTGGTGCGGGGCACGCGGTAACCCGCAAGACGGTCCATGGTTTCACTGCCCACTTTCAAAGGATGGTCCGTTGATGCTTTATCCACATGAAGCGGAAGTTGCTGCAGGGTCAGCCGGGCAGGTAACCCAGGTTTTAGCATGGCGGCTGTTTTGGAGTGGTTATTGTCTGCCAGGCCTACTACTGCAACATTATTTTCTTCCGGGTTATTGGCAGGGGGCAATGCATTACTGACATCGCCTGGCTGCTGTTGACCGGACTTTAGTTTTTGTTGGTTAACTGACTTTGAAATCCTGCCAGGGGTAGTGCCGTGAGTGGGCTGGCCATTTGAGGCCATATGCGTGCTGGCCGGTGTTACAGTGGCATCGGCATGACGCGAAACATTTCCCGCAGCAGGAGCGGTGGTGCTGGCATGGGTTGTTTTGTTGGCAGCAGCAGCTTTTGGCGCTACCATACCGGCAGCAGGCGTGTGCGTTGTATTATTCGTATTTGTAACGGTCGTTGTCTTCGTTGCTGAAGTAGCAGTGACAGGAGCATTCGCCGCTATTACCTCAGTAGCAGACGGATGTATGGCATTTCCCGTAAATGTGCTGACGGGTGCATTCAGGGCAGATTTGTCTGAGGCTGCCGGTGTATTTGCGCCGGCAGGTGATGTTGTACTAATGGCCAGGGTTGTATCCGGTGTTGTAACGATGGAGCTTTCATCAGCCATGGTGTCTGTTGCCAGGGTAGTACTATCTTTTGTAGCGATGGGACTGACCTCCACCGGAGTTGGTACCGTTACAGGTTGATTGATCCGGTGTATGCTATATAATACCACACCGGATACAAATATGGCGGCGACTGCATATTTAACAATCGGCAGTATTTTAGCGACGATACCTGATGAGTTGGGGGTGGTATGTCCACCGGCCTGGTGTGTCACAGGCATCACTTCATTCAGCCGTTGCTCCATGAGCTTCCAGCTGTCATCAGCGGGAGGTATGGGAATGGGGACATTGCCATCGTCCCGGAAGTGTTTATGCAGGTTACTTTCACTCACTCAGGTATCATTTAAGGTAATGTTGCTCCAATATCGGTTTCAGTTTAGTTCGTGTTTCACTCAGGTGCCATTTCACTGTTCCCGTGCTCTGTTGCAGCATTTCAGCAATATCTTTCACCGGGACGCCCTCCAGATAGAATAACGAGCATACAGCCCTGGTAGATGGAGGCAACGCATCGAGCAGTTTATAGATATCTTCCCAGGCCAACTTGCTCAGGATATTATTTTGCGTTGCCACCATCTCTTCGTCAATTTCATTATGGGACGGCCATTTACGGTTCTTTATTTTATCCAGTGCCGTATTTCTGACAACCGTATATACCCAGTTAAAAAATTCGCCCTTATCTGCGTCGTACTTATCCAGTTGTGTAAATACCCGCAACATGCCATCATTCAATACTTCCACCGCCTCTTCATGCTGGCTGAAGAATTTCCTGCACAATAGGAATAGTGCCGGATAGAACTTCCGGTATAGTTTTTCCTGGCTCCGCCTGTTATTGGTCAGGCACTCACGTACCATTTGCTGTAAATCTTCCAAGGGCAATCCGTTACAGTAGCAAAAGTGGGTTATCAAAACGGGGAAAGTTGCTATAGACTATTAGTCATACAGCAACTATCGTTTTTACTATCAATTCTGCGCGCGAATGTAGAACAGAATACGATTTTTCTAACATGATAGCATATACGTAATCAGGTTACCTCCTCCGGGAACTGTCCGGGCGTGGATGCCACGGCGTATCAATCGGATGTCTGGGGCTGTCTACGGGGACTTTGGGACTGTCCACTGGCCAATGAGGTTTGGTGGTATCTCCTGGATGGGGAATAGAATCGTGCCGGGTCGTGTCCCTGGGGTTACCAGCAGAATCAAGTCCGGCAGCAAGTTTCGCCGCTTTTTCGGCTGCCAGCTCCTGGCGGGCCACTTCTGTCATGTCCTTTCTGCAACCGATCACACAGCAAATACCAAGCATTACTGCCAAAAAATAAAGGGGAAGATATCTCATAGAAAAGTTTGTTTATAATAGTAAACGGCGGGAATAATCGGAAAGGTTGGGTACGTAGGGGAGAAAATAATGGTAGATAAGTTCAACAACCAGAATCGGTTGTTAACATATCGTCAGCCTGCTCCAATAGCGGATTTACAGGAACCTAAAAAGGTATGTTTTGAATAAGGAGAGCTTAAGGTCAAAAAAATATTGCAGCTAGATCAGTTTGTAAATGAATTCTTCTATTTCTGTTTGCCGGGCATTTGCAAACCCTTTGTCAGTTCCAATTCTTATGAAGCGGCATTTCTCCAATACCCGCTGTGAACCGAGATTGTCAAATGCTACCCGTCCGAAAATAGGTCTGGCATTTTCGATGGTTAAAAAATCATGCAGTGCTATTGTGGCGATCCCATTTCCCCAGAATTGTTTATCAATCCAATAGGTAATTTCTGCATCGCCTTCCATTTCAAACTTTGCGATGCTTCCTGCAATCATGTTATCCACTATGATGGTGCACATATTTATAGTAGGGTCACTGAGAAACTTGGTGTATTTCTGAAGATAAGCTGGTTTATCGGTCGGGTCTTTTGCAGTAAAAGCGGCTAAGTAGTTGGCCTCTTCGTCAAGCTGGAAGATAAAGAAGTGCTCTAAATCGGCGGCTACTGTTTTGCGCAATGTTATTTCGCGATCGTTTACCATTTTATGTAGATTTTTATTGGCGATAGTTTAAACATACAAACAGTTCTTCCTTAACATTTACTATCTGTTGTTGTAAGATACTACAAAAAACAGAAACAGAACATTCTTCAGGGAACCGCGAATATTGACCCATTTGCCGCACATATTGATTGACGCCTCCTTCTCTCTTGTTTCTACTATTTCTTGCATCAAAATAAAACATTCATCACTTTATAACCACCTCCATTTCGAATAATTTAATCATCATTCAAAACCCAAAAGTAAAATCATGAAAAAAATAGTATTAGCCATCGCACTTTTCGCTGTAAGCATGGGCGCCTTCGCCACAGAAACCAAAGCCAAAGAGGCAGCTCCGAAAGTAGTAGAATTTAGTCTTAACAATACAAAAGCCACTGAAAAAAGCACCAAAACTGCAGCTTTTTCAGAATGTTTCGGCTTTCGTGACGGATGTGGAAGCATCCTGCTGGTGTATATGTCCGGTGGCACCTCCATGCAAAGGTACCGTGCAGCGCTGAGATTTGCAGAAAGCCAGATGGACTCCAACGGCTGTTTCTAGTCAATCAGCAGAATATGAGAGGGTGGGTTTTCCGATAGTGTATAGACGCATTACTGCCATCTGTCAATAGCAAGGGAATAAACGGGGGACCGGCAGCAAAATTTTGCTGCCGGTCCATTTTAAGCTTTATGCCTTACAGGCACCACTATTGTATTCCTCCATGATACTCGGGTCATCAGTCCCGTTAAGGTTTTCCAATACATATTGGTACACCGGCAGCTGGTGCGCACATCCAGCACCGGTCTTTACCAGCGAATACTTTGTCGAATCGATCTGGTAGCCGCCGGCTACCTGGATATAGATATTAGTTCCGTTTTGGAGATATATCGGAAGGCCAGGAACAACGTCCGGTGCGTTATGTATGCGATGGTTTTCACCTACGCTGCTGTTATACGTGTTAGCGAAGGTCGCATCACCTGATATCGGAGACGCATAAGTATATACGCACAGGTCCATGCCTTTGCCCATTCCAACAGAAGCTGCGGCAGCAAAGTAGGTGGCCAGCGAAGCTCCCAGGCTATGACCAGCAACCACTGTCCGCACTTTTTGAGCATCCGGCATTACCAGTGACGGATCTGCTGCAACAATATTTAACAGGACCGGCACTATCTGCAATTCAGAATCGGGTGGAGATACGAGCAGGCCTGATTCATAAAGATCATAAAAGCCGGATGGAACCTGTGCACCGTTGTTAAACTCGTTAAAAGCCTTAGGCACGAAAAAGGCGTCTGCGAGCGCTTCCAGTAAATTTTCTGTACCGCGGATAGCCATCACGTATTCTTTAGAGCTCTTATTTTGTGCGATAAAACCGTAATAGACCTGATCCTTGTTTCCGGGAATAATAATGTCATTCATCTGTATATTATACAGCAGGTAGTAGTTGGTCAAAAAGTCTGTGTCTACCAGCGCCTGGAATTCCGTATCGTCCAGGATATTCTGATACGCTTTTAGTGAAGGATTAAGTTGGGTGGCCTTATCTTTATTCGCTACTGCCTGTTTGTAGAGAATATCCGCCAGGTTGACAATTTTGGCGTACTGAACAGCTTCGGACAAAGACACGGATGAGGGTTTGATTTGAGTTTCCATGGAAAATGGTTTAAGGGTGAAAAATTGAATTGATTATTGAGGGTATTAAATTTATCTGACAATAACTTAGGGCTCCTAATTTAATACAATTTTTCATTTTTCCAACGTTATAATTTCCCCATACAAAATATCAAAAATCGCCCAAACAGGTTTACAATGACTCCGTTTAAAGCAGGTTTATTGTCCTGAAAACCCGTTCTATTTGAGCCAATGCAAATCAGACAATATTTTCCGCGGATGTGCTCTCTTGGTATCCGGACTTTAATTATTCGTTTTCTGCAATATCATTTTCATGGAATCATTCCCCAATACTCCGGTCAGCGCTATATTTCCGGAGGGATTAACCGGAGACATCACACCCGTAAAAACAGGCTTCCCCGTTGATGCCCATTTTATTTCCAGCTGATCGCCTTTCTTTTTATAAATCCCATACCATCTTCTTTGTGTGGTATTAAATTCAAAGACACATCCATTCTTAATATCAAAATATACCCGGGTGAGTATGCTGTCTTCGCAACTGGAAGGGTTAAGGACCTGCTGATTGACCGTCATCTGCTTCACTTCATATTTACCCATGAGCTGCGGATCTCTGTCCGGCTTCTCCCGCATCGCAATTAACAGCAAGGGTATATAAATAATAGAAAGGCGAACCGCTGTTTTAAAATATTGGGAAATAGGCAGAGACGGCAACTGATCTTTTGCAGCAAAGAAAAACGCTTTCAACCGGTCAAACTCGATGAACAGGAAATACAAGACACCAGCCATCATGATGGAAGCGTGAATAACCACGGTGGTACCGATCTGGTAAAAGATATCCATCAATAAAATGTTGGCGAGCACAGGCAACAACACAAAAACACCCGCCAGCCTCGTTCTGCTGAATAATAGCAACATAGCACCCATTATCTGGCATCCGGCAATCATACAGCCCAAAGGGTAAGAGTGGCTGAAAAAAGCCCAGAACAGGTCTTGTGATGAAAAACTATTGAAGGGCAGATCGAGCTTGCTCAGCGGTACCACAAACTGAAAATGAAAGAGCTTCTCCCATCCAAATGTGGCGAGGTCAAATGCCACACCGTAGCGCAAGGCACCCTGCCAGAAAGCCAGCGTAGCCGGATTATTCGTTTTTCTAACCGACCAGATAACAGCATAAATAACAGCAGCAGCCAGCAACAGCGCAGGAACGATAGTTATCATCCTGATAGGCAGCCACGCCCTGATAAATGTAAAACAGATACGCAACACAGCTGCGCCAATTACCAGTCCGGCCAGTGTACAGGTAATGATTTTCTGGAACAAAGGGATTTTTTGCATGTAACGTGGAATTGGATGATAAGACGCATAAAAACAGGTTTTCCATAAGGCCTTTAGCTGCCAACGTTCTCTGATGCATCATATTTTTGCTGCAGCTCATTCATGACTACCGAAGGTGTAGACAAGGTATCTCTTTTCACCTTTTCCTCCTGCAAATGTGCATAACCCCAAAGAATGATTTTTTCAATAACCGGAATCAGGTTCTGTCCCTCTATCGTGAGCATATATTCCACTTTAGGTGGAACTGAGAGAAAGGATTGTTTCTCCACCATCCCCTTTTCCTCAAAAAATTTAAGGTTTTCAGTCAACACCTTTTCGCTGAGGTTAGGTAAGGCATCTTTCAGGACGTTAAACCGCGTGGCTCCTTTCCGCAACTGCCAGAGGATACCCATTTGCCATTTCCCGCCAATATACTGAAGTGCATGTTGTACCGGACAACCGGCCAATGTTTCCTTTGAAGCCATGTTACATCCTTTAATTACCTCAAGGTAAGTTAATTACCTGAAGGTACATTTCACCGATGAACAGGATTATGTGCTTACTTTACAGTGCTATAGCCCCTAATAAATAGCTGTTGAATAACCTCCTTATACAGAATCAATTGAGAATCAAAATCAATTACTATGACTAAGACATTATTGACGCTTTCTTTCCTTCTCTTGACAAGTTTATTTTCTTATGGTCAATCCAGTATGGAAAAGGAAATCAGACGGCTGGAACAGCAGGAAGTAGTGGCGATACAGAAGGCCGATACAACAACCCTGTTACAGATCTGGTCAAAGGATTTTGTTGTTAACAACCCCTATGGCCAAATTGTAACATTACCGCAAATACTGGCTTTTATACGCGAAGGCAAAATAGATTATACCTCGTTCGAAAGAATAATAGAACGGGTAACAATTGTGGATAACATCGCCATCACCATGGGTAAAGAAATTGTCATCCCGGAGAAGGCAACGCAACATGCAGACAAAAAAGTAACGAGGCAATATACCGATGTATGGATGAAAACAAAGGATGGCTGGCGTGAAGTGGCCAGGCAGGCCACCATTGTGAATATTGAATAGCAGGTAGGGACAATTACATTGGGGAGTGGAAATGCCACTACAAGATAAGATGCTAAAACTATTTGCATTTCTATCAACCAAACTTATCTTTGGCTTATTATTCATCAAGTTGTTTTCTGTATTAGAAAATATATCCAAAATGGCAAGCTTGTCCAACGAGGCTGTTGAGCTTCTCAACAAGCATATTGCCTTTATGGATACTCCTAAAGGCACCTTTCTGATAAAGCAGGGGCAGCGCTGTGATCATTTCTACATTATTGAAAAAGGGTTTGCGCGGATATTTTCTGTTATTGACGACAAGGAAATCACCACCTTATTTGCCAGGGAAAATGATATCATCACATCAACTTATGCTTTGTTTACCCAAACCGGCAGTGATGAAAATGTTGAAGTATTGGAAGACTCCGTTCTGCTGAAAATAAATTACTCAACGTTTATCAACCTCTGTAAGGATCACCCGGATCTGTTCAACCTATACCGGTTGCTGATGGAAAAGCACTATCTCGCACTGGAAGAAAGAACATTGTCCCTTCAATTTGACAACGCTTTAGAACGTTACCGCAAACTTGTTTCGCGGCACCCCTTTATCCTGCAAAGAGCATCACTTTCTTCAATAGCTTCCTTCCTGGGCATGTCACCCGTAACACTGAGCCGTATGCGGGCTCAGATCTGACAGCCATTTTTTAGCATTTGCTAAAAAATCATCTTCTTACCGCACCTAAATTTGCTTTACCCAACAATATTGAAATGGTAAAGACATTTTTGCCCTTTTTACTTTATTGAGTTTACTACTTCCTGCTCAATTTCTCCGCGGCCTGCAGACAGTTATGGGGTCGTTCAAAATACTAACTCTTATTATATGGAAAGACCAAGTTTCAAAAGCAAATTTTACCGGATACTCATCCGTGTAATGGGTATAAAATCAAAAATCGAAAAGGAATTCAGGACCGGAGATTTCAGTAAATTCCACCAAGCCGCCAGTATACCAGGTAAAGTAAAAAGTCAGTGTGACGTCCTATATCGAAAATCACCCACAGGGAGAACAATCTGGGAACTGAAGAAAAAAAACAGCAAGCCGCAACGCTATATATTTTTTCTGCACGGAGGCGGTTTTGTTGCTAATATCACCAAATATGATTGGTATTTTCTAAACAGGATCGTACAACATACAAGTTTGGGAATTGTGGTGCCCGACTACCCGCTGGTTCCTGCAAGCAATCACAAAAATGTGTTTGACATGGTAGTACCTGCATATGAAGAACTGCTGAAGCAGGCCGGTAGCGAAAACGTAATATTGATGGGGTTCTCTGCAGGTGGGGGAATTGCTTTTTCGCTTGCGCAATACGCCAGCAACAATCACCTTGCCCAACCCTCTCAAATCATTTTGTTGTCCCCTCTTCTGGATGCCACCATGCGGAATCCCGACATTCCGATAATTGACAAGTATGACCCCTACATCGATATTAAGGGACTCAGCAAATCTATTTCAATCTATGCCGCAAACACTGACATTTCCAATTATATGATAAGCCCGATATATGGCGATCTGGAAGGCCTGGCCCCCATCCATTTATTTGCCGGGACCCACGAAGTGGTATTGCCCGATGCAAGAAGGCTGGTAGCGCTTGCAAGTGAAAGAAACATTGCCATTAATTATTACGAATACAAGGAAATGTATCACGCATGGATTTTTCTAAATATGCCCGAGGCTGAAGACGTATTCAATAAATTGATGCGTATTCTGCAACAGGGGAAATAGTGTGGGAATCTGCTTATGAGAACGTTCATTCAAACCCCAAGCGGTTGTATCAAAATATGATACAACCGCTTGGGATTTTCCGTCGGAGCAAAAATATAAATGGCTGTGTATTTTCAAAATTTTCTAAACCAGGTTCACCCAGCTTTAACGGATATCTAATGCCTGATGCACTCCGCCTGAATATTTTCCCTACAGTCACACCCTACTATTGAATGATCTTCAATATAGCCATCAAATGGCTTTTGCTGATAATGCTATCTTTAGCTATCATCAGTATCATTCGTTATGGCAAAACAGCTTTCTATCATCACCTTCACCGGCAGGCTCGGCAACCTGATCGGTTACAGGCGTAATGGCAAACACTTCCTGCGAAGCATGCCTTCATACGTCCGGCAGACGGCAGCTACCCGCAGGGCTGCTCAACGATTTGGCATAGCCAGCAAAAAAGGGGCGCTCATCCGCAGGGCTTTTTCCGGCAAGCTGGATGCTGGTTGCGATAGCGGGCATATCAACAGGCTGACCAGCGCACTCATTCCCGCCACCGGTAATAACATCAGGAGCATTACCGGCTTCAGGTTCAACCGGCATACGGGAACAGACAGGTTTCTCATCCATGCTCCCAGGCTTTCCTGTGATGGTATCCTGTACATTCCGCCACAGGCATTACCTGCATACAAAGGCATCAACAGCCTGGAAATAAAGGTGATCGCCGCCCGTATCCATTTCGCTACACACCAGGTAGCAGGTACGGAAAGCGCTGTGCTCATAGTAAAAACCGGAGAAGATTTTAAAGGAGCAGCGTGTAATGTGGACGTACCGGGTAAAGGAACATTGATAGTTGTTCTACAGGTAAGAGGTATACAGGACCATGTTCCTTCCTGCAACACGAAATACTTCGCCGCTGATATTATTGCAGCAGAGCCGCCGCCACCCCTGCCGGAGATCCTGCACAAACAGATCTGTCCGGAATTCCCCCGGTTAAACCTGCAGCCAGAAAAAATACCTGCCGCTGCATCAGTGCAACTCCTGCTCCCTGTCATTCAGCGGGAATAAGCCATTTCCTGCCTGGCAACTGTATACTGATGATCCCTTTGAACTACATACTCCCACCTACTGCCCGCAGGCTTAACCTGTGGTCTGCCTTTACATGGATGTCCTGCATCTTCTCCATCCTTCCTGTTACATTTCATTAAAACTATACATCCAAAGAACACCCCCCGCATCAAGTCCACCTTTCCCCCTGGGTTACTATAGGCGTGCTGTATGTACCATAGCGATATATCCAGGGAAACACTCCTTTCTCATTGCTGTCGCCAGGCAATGTGTTGTTACTTCATCCCCCAAGTTTTCAACTTGATCCGTGAAATGATTTTAGGGTTAATTATTTAGCCTAAAAACAAAAAAGCCATCTGAGTACTCAGATGGCTTTTTTCCGTCGGGGGGAACGGACAAATTTCGAACTCTTTTATAGCAGACAAGAATGATTCTTTGTTTTAATGCCAAAATATGGTAATGCCAGAAAGTAGCTCATGTAATTAGATTCTTTTTTCTGAAATGAGCCGATTCGAGGGCTTATTCGGCTCATATTTTTCCGTAAATTGAGCCGAATAATTAAAATATTCGGCTCATGGTATACTCCATGAGCTCAATATCCCATATATGCTTTCGGGTAGTGTGGAGATGAGTTTATACATCGTGCCAAGAGCAACAAGGGATTTTGACTTTATCATACATCTTGAATCCAAAGATATCGACAGCTTTATTGCAAATTTTGAGAATGGGTATTATTGTGATAAAGATGCCATACAAGATGCGATAAATCGCCGAAGCATGTTTAACATTATTGATCATGCTTCTGACTTTAATGCAGATTTTGTTGTTTTGAAGCCTGATCCATTCAGACAAATAGAATTCAGCAGAAGGATACAGATAGATTTTTGGGGTCAAATAGTCTACGCAGTTTCGGTTGAAGATCTGCTTATTTCTAAACTCATATGGATTCAGACATATCAGTCTGCAATGCAAATAGAAGATATCAAGAATCTGGCTTCACTCGAAACGCTGGATTGGGACTATATTAAAGACTGGGTTGGCAAGCTTAATTTGAATACCTTTAATCTTCTTAAAACATGACCGACACACCTGACCATATAAAACAATTGCAGCTTAAAATCTGGCTTTCCAAATCTCCTGGGGAAAGACTTAGACAAATGATGGAGGACAATACAGCTTTACATGCCTTTTGGAGGACAGCAAAAGAACAAAAAGGGGAAACAATCAGTTTAACAAAATTTACTATAATTAATTCAGTATTTGGGTTGGGTTCTTAACGTTAAGAAATTCTGCGAGTTTTTTACCTTTTAAAGAACCCAGTATTATTTCTTGTGCGATAAAAAAATCTTCAATTGTAATTTTGCCGTCGTTATCTGTATCAACACCCATTTCAGCCATATAGTCAAGAACTGAATTCAGAATGAATGTCAGATAATACTTGATATGTGATATATGTACATAAATACCATTTTTTATTGCTGCATTATGAACAATTTCATTCCTAATTCTATACAATCTTGTAAAATTCCAGATCAAATTATCCTGATGATGTTTCAGTGATTCCTCTATCTTATTAGGCTCTTCATACCATTTTTGAAAAAACTGAGTTCTAAACTTTAATAATTCACTGTTCGTTTGAGCACAAATATCTCTATAACTATTTATGGATAACAGATAATTCAAATCGTCACTATAGTTGTTTATTACACCACTTAGGCCTTGTCTACCTAGTGCTTTGTGAAAATCGAACATATTCCGTTTAACATAAATCAACGCGTGACACTTGGGGAAATATCTCCTTATCCTATCAATAGTTTTTTCCTCACTATTAAACGCCGTAAATATGTATTCCAAACCAATCCAATAGTTCAATAGTTTAGTTTCTACTTCCGGAGATTCCCCAGCCGTTCTATAATATCTTACAGCTGATAATATTTTGTTATAGCTTTCTTTGTCAATATTGTTATTTTGTATTTTCTGTATTTTATCAAGCAATTTATTGAATACCTCCGAATTACTTCTGGTATAGCCATCTATCTGAAAATTACTGGGAAATGTTGCTGATTTTGATAAATCTCTCTCTCCAATCACAGCACACTGGTCACCTATTTTGAATACATGTTGATTAAATCCAAGATGATAAATATCAATATCTTTAGACAATTTATCCAGCGATTTTTCAATCGCTTTTACATAATCTCTCGCTTCTACTCTAAGTCCAATAAGGTTACTCTCTTTATTCTTATCTAAAAATGCATTCACTTGCTGCGAAAGCCTCTTTTGATGTGAATTCCTAAATGATTTCGAAATTTTCTGATAAGTATCATCAATTTTATTGAGTTCAGAATGTCGAAATGCACCTCCAAGTATTCTATATATAACCAAAAAACGTTCCTCTGTTTTAGTTATCAACGAGGTAAAAATTCTAAAACGATCCTTAAAGGTCAGGCTTCTCTTTCGAATAAATATTATTTGGAAAAAATTATACAGATATTGCTTACTATACCCCTTATGAATTAACGCGACAAGTAAATGGTTTGAGAGAACAATCAATTTCTTCTGTAAGTCATTAACATCATTCCTAAATCTAGAGGTGCCATCATCATTCAAGAACTTATGGGAATAAACCAATTTGTATAATGAGTGAAGAAGATATCTCTCATATTGTTCATTATCTCTCAACACAATCTTACTTGATTGGATTAAGAGTTTATAGTTCGACTTATCAAATTTGGAAATGGTTTCGGAATAATATTTTTTATTAAGGTTGGTGAAATTCAATCCATGATTCTCATTATCGATTATTTTTTTCAGCTCCTTACAAGTATAAACAACGTAGTCATTGTTTGTAAGAATACCAGATACCGATTCCGCAGCTACTGTAATCAATTCTTCGATTAAGGTCTTAGGATTATGTAGTCTTAATCTGTAAGTATCAATCGTATTGCTATACAGTAATTCAATTCCCTTCTCAATAAATAGTTTTTCAAACGGGTTTGTGCCGTAGATCAGGCTTATATTTTGCATATACAAAATTATTACTTATTTTTGTACGCAATACGATAAAAAAATCATATTTAACGATACAGAAAGGGGCTCGGGAGTTTACCTCTATTGATAGATTTAGGTCTTGAAAATAAGTTAATTTTCGTTCCCCTAAGAAACCAAAGGTTAGCAGATATCTGCTAACCTTTTTCATTTTTATTAGCGTTAAAAGTCCTTTACTTGGCTCTGATTCCTAAAAACAAAAAAGCCATCTGAGTATTCAGATGGCTTTTTCTCCGTCGGGGCGGCAAGATTCGAACTTGCGACCTCCTGCTCCCAAAGCAGGCGCGATAACCGGGCTACGCTACGCCCCGAAGTCCCCTTGGACCAACTCCTCAGTACTTTGTTTCCTGATTTGTGGAGTGCAAAGGTAGGGATATTAAAATGATATCCAAAAAAATTTCAAATAAAAAAAAGTTATCTACTGAAGACACCCTATAGACGGGCATCTTCAGCAGATATTTTTATGCTGACACCGGCATGCGGATGATAATTTTTCCCTGAGCGGTACCTTTTTGCTGTGCGGCGAAAGCGGCTTTCATATCAGTAAATTCAAAAATACCGGCGATTTTAGTGATGATGCTGCCATCGTGCAACAGCTGTGCGATAGCATCAATAGCACTTTCATCGTTGGTGACCATTTTAAAAGCGGCATTGAGCCCTTGCTCCTGGTACCGCTGCTGTTCTGCTTTACTGAGACTGGAAGGCAGATAGAAAAGAGGCGCACCGGGTTTGAGGTGACGGGCAAACCAGGGGGCGGCATTCCGGCCACCGGCGTCCAGCACGAGGTCCAGCTGCAGCGGTGTAGCAGTAGCAGCATCGAAAGAAGTATACTCCAGCACTTCGTCGGCGCCCAGTTCGGCTGCCAGCGCGGCATTGGCCGGATTGGTCAGCGCGATGACATATGCCCCCAGATGTTTGGCCATCTGCACGGCATAATGCCCTACGCCGCCGGTGGGAGCGGTGGTGAGGATACGGTCACCGGGCTTAACGGTATAATGCGCTACGAGGCACTGCCAGGCGGTAATAGCGGCCAAAGTGGCGCCAGCGGCGGCCTCAAAGCTCACCTGTGCGGGCTTCAGCGCGAGGTGTGATGCCGGGGCAGCTACATATTCGGCATAAGCTTTACCATGACCCGGGAAATGGACCATGCCAAATACGGCGTCGCCCACTTTAAATTTAGTGACATCGCTGCCTACGGCGGTGACTATCCCGGCGATGTCCCAGCCCAGGATAATAGGTGATACACCGTCAAATACTCCGGCGGCGCTGGCACGTATCTTTTCTCCGTCACGTACAATGGTATAGTCCTCCAGTGTCTTTACATCTACAGGATTGATGGCCAGGGCATGGGTCTTTACCAGCACTTCATCGGCGGCAATAGCAGGAATAGCTGTTTCTGTTACTGCCAGCGGAGATGCAGGGTCGAGTTGTTCTAATACTATAGCTTTCATCTTTCGGTAATTTTTGGTACTGGCAAAGGTAGAAGGCCAGCTGCCGATGGAGTGGTAAACAGAAAGGGAAGAACGGTAACGAGATGGGATACCCCTGAAGGGCCAGTCCCAAAATATGTAACTTAGCGGTATGGAAAAAGCACACTCACCCTTTAGCGTCAGTATAGAAACACTGGACCACTGGGAGAAACGGAACCGGCGGAACAATTTTTTTGAACTGGTCTATATTATCGAAGGGAAAGGCGCACAATGTGTCAACTATAACCACATCTCTTACCAGGAAGGCAGCGTATTCCTGCTACCGGCGTCGGACTGCCATACGTATACCATCACGGAAGAAACCACCTTCCTTTTCATCCGTTTTACGGCGACTTACTTCTCCAGCGGTGAAGATTGTGTGATTGACTTTGGTAAATGGTTCTGCCGGCTCAACTTCATTATCGGCAACTACAACCGACTGCCCGGGGAACTCGTCAGCGATCCGGTGGACAAACAACACCTCATACAGCTGTTGCGGTTACTGATGGTAGAAACCCAGCGTAACGACCTGCATACACGCCGTATCATGCAGAGTACCATGGTCACCGTACTGGAACTGATTGCCCGCAACGTGGCGGCGGTGATATCTCCCCAGGCCCTGTACGAAGAGAAAAAATTTGCGGACATGCTGCTGCATATACACTACCATCTGCTGGATGAAGAGATGATCTCCCCGCAATACCTGGCAGAAAGGTTCCATATTTCAGCGACCTATTTCAGCGAATATTTCAAACGCAATGCCAGCGAAACCTACCAGGAGTTCGTGCTTCGGTCCAAGCTGAAACTGGCGGAAGCCAAGGCGCTGTACACGGACATCCCTTTTAAGGAAATAGCATACGACCTTGGCTTCACCGACAGCAGTCACCTCAATAAAATGATGAAACGTTTTTATAACAAAGGCATGTCAGCTATCCGTAAAAGCGCTATAGCCGCCCCTTTGGCTTGATCTGCTCATATTCCACCACGCCGGTACGTTTGGCCCACTCAAAATAGGCGGCTGACAACTCATTGACCAGCTGCGGATTTTTGGCGGCCAGGTCGTTGGTTTCCCCGCGGTCTTCATCGATGTTGTACAGTTCCCACCGGTACTGCGGGTAGATGGACACCAGCTTCCATTTGCCTTTGCGTACAGCGCGGTTACCAGCCCTCTCCCAGAATACGGGTTCCTCGCGGTGCAGGTCTTCCCCGCGGAAGAAGAGTCCTGTCAGGCTACGGCCGGGTAACGGATTCGGCTGTACGCCTTTATACTGCTGCGGATACCGGGCGCCGGCCAGCTCATAGAATGTAGGCGCGAGATCTATCAGATGGGCAGTGCCACGGGCGATGCTGCCACCTTTGATTTTAGCGGGATACCAGGCAATCAGCGGGGAACTGATACCACCTTCATACATGAAGTTCTTAAACGCACGGAAAGGCGTATTGGACACATACGACCAGTTTTTTCCCTGCGACTCAAATGAGCCGGCAGTACCTACCGGACCGGCATTACGGGCAGCCCGTTTTCCACCCCAGTGCGCCACATCTTCTGCCGGCGCACCGTTGTCAGAAATAAATACAATCAGCGTGTTATCATCTTTTTTCAACGCTTTCAGTTTATCCAGCACCTTACCCACACCCTGGTCCATACGGTCTACCATGGCGGCATACACCTCCATCTTGGCTTTCCACAGTTCTTTTTCATCGTAGGTAAGGCTGTTCCATTCGGGCACGTCCGCATCGCGGGCAGCGACGGTCTGCTGCGCATCAAGAAGGCCCAGTTGCCGCTGTTTTGTTAACCGTTCGTTGCGCAACGAATCCCAGCCGATATCATAGCGGCCTTTGTATTTGGCAATGTCTTCGGGAAGTGCCTGCAGCGGCCAGTGTGGCGCATTAAAGGCGAGATACAGAAAGAACGGTTTGTTGCTTTTGCTTTGCTCTTCCAGGTATTTCACCGCATGCCCGGCGATCTCGTCAGTGAAGTAATAACTGTTATCTGCCGGATGCAGGCGCTGATTATTTTCTACGAGGACTACCGGATACTCCGTACCAAACAACGGCATCGGCCTGGCATCAAAATAATCGGCTCCACCGCCGATCACACCGTAATATCGCTCAAAACCACGCTGATTGGGCCATGCGAGGCTATCATTACCTACGTGCCATTTGCCGGACATCAGCGTATTGTAACCCGCCGTTTTCAGCACCTCCGCCAGGGTCAGGGACTCTTTATTCAGAAAACCCTGGTAGGCGGGCAGCCCGAGGTTTACATCGAAAAAACCAACGCCGGCTTTGTGTTGGTATTGACCGGTCATCAAAGAAGCCCGGGTAGGCGCACAGATAGAGTTGTTGTAAAATTCCTTCAGCCGCAACCCCTCTTTGGCGAGGCGGTCCAGGTTAGGCGTATGGATCTCCGAACCATAAGCCCCGAGATCGGAGTAGCCCATGTCATCTACCAGGATGAGGATAATATTGGGTTTCTTCGTTTGCGCATGTAGGTTACCTGCGGCCAACAGCTGTGCGATAGCTGCCAGTGCTATCCATATTTTTTTCATGTTTGATTTTTTTGGGTGATGACCTTATTTTTTTCTGCCTGCCGGCGATGTGGGACCTCCTCCTGTTGGACCGGCAAACCCGGCAGGGCCAACGGGTTTGATCTTATCATAATCCACCACGTTATTGTTTTTAGCCCATACGTCGTAGGCGGCCGACAGCTCTTTCACCACCTCTGGCTGCTGTGCTGCGAGATCGGTGGTTTCGCCACGGTCGCGGTCAATATCATACAGCTCCCATTGTTTGGATGGGTATGACGATATCAGTTTCCATTTGCCCTTACGCACGGCCCTGTTGCCCGCCCGCTCCCAGAATAAAGGCGCTGCCCTGTCTATCTCCCGAAGGGAAAAAAATAAAGGTGCAAGGCTCACTCCCTGTAATGGATTGGTAGTAACGTTCTGATAAGTGGTTGGATAAGCAGCACCGGCCACTTCATAAAAAGTAGGCGCCAAGTCTATCAGGTGTGCTGTACCGCGGGCGATACCACCACCTTTGATTTTGGCGGGAAACCACGCGATCAGCGGAGAACTGATACCGCCTTCATAAGCGCTGGCTTTGTAAGAACGGAAGGGAGAGTTAGACACATGCGCCCAGCTCTGCTCCTGGTAGTCATAAGAACCGGCGGAACCGATGGGGCCCGAACTGCGCTGCCGCTTTCTGCCGGTAGGGATAAATCCGCCCTGGGCACCATTGTCAGAAATAAACACGATCAGTGTATTATCATCTTTCTTCAATGCTTTCAGTTTATCGAGGATCTTACCAATACCCTGGTCCATGCGGTCTATCATGGCCGCATATACTTCCATTTTTTTCTCCCATAACTTCTTCTCGTCATAGGTAAGACTTTCCCACTCCGGCACTTCAGGATCAGGCGCGATGGTGGCGTCAGGTTTGATCAGCCCCAGTTTTTTCTGCCGGGCAATACGTTCCTCACGCAGGGAATCCCAGCCAATGGCATAACGGCCCTTGTATTTGGCGATATCTTCCGGAAGCGCCTGCAAAGGCCAGTGCGGCGCATTGTAAGCCACATACAGGAAAAACGGTTTACTGGTATGACTTTGCTCTTCGAGAAATTTCACCGCATGACCGGCAATTTCATCTGTGAGGTAATGCCCCGGCTCCAGGTTGAAACGTTGGTTATTTTCCACCAACGGCACCGGTGGCACTTTGTCTGCATATTTACCTATATCAAAATAGTTGCTGGCGCCGCCGATGAAACCAAAGAACCTGTCAAATCCACGCTGGTTGGGCCAATAGATGCTATCATCGCCTACATGCCATTTGCCGGACATCAGTGTGCTGTAACCCGCTTGTTTCAGCACTTCTGCCAGTGTCAGCGATTCCCGGTTCAGGTATCCCTGGTAAGCCGGCAAACCGAGATTGACATTAAAGAAGCCGATACCCGCTTTGTGATTGGACTGCCCCGTCAGCAAAGACGCGCGGGTAGGCGCGCAGATAGAGTTATTGTAAAACTCCTGCAACCGCAGCCCTTCGGCTGCCAGCCGTGACAGATTAGGTGTTTGTATCTCTCCGCCATAAGGCGCAATATCGGAGTAGCCCATGTCATCCACCATGATGAGGATGATGTTGGGTTGCTGTTTCTGCTGGGCCATGCTCCAGCTGAAACAGCCGAGCAGCGCCAGGGTGGTAAACATCTTTTTCATCAGACATACTTTAAAAGCGATATCAATAATTAACCCACAGCGGGTCTTGTTTCAGTTTGGGATTGAGGTTCAGCTCCCGCTGCGGTGTCGGGAAATGGATATGCCTCGGTGCCGCCAGCGTTTTACCCGCGGCTTTCAGCACTTTGACGTAGTAGTCCGGCCCGCGCCTGACCAGATCAAACCAGCGCTGGTACTCATACACAAACTCTTTTCTTCTTTCCTGGAATACGGAATCGCGGAAGTTATCGGCACTAAGACCCGGCGCCACGTCCTGCAAACGTACCACACCGGAACGCAACCTTACGGCGTCTATAGCTCCATAAGCCTCAGCAGTGGGACCATTAATCTCATTGAGGGCTTCGGCATAGATGAGTAATACCTCCGCATAGCGGATAATGGGGAGGTTTTTGGAAGACTCTCCCTGACTGCCCACTACCGCAGGGTCGTAATATTTGTTGAAGTGCGGTTCAAACGTATAGAGCTTCCCATCGGTAGGGCTTATCATCTGTGTGATAAAGGTGACAGCCTTGCGCGCATCACCTTCGGAAAAACTTTCGTATAGCCCTCCCTGTTTGTGCAGGGCGTCAGCATAATCACCATTGATACCAGGCACTTCATTGGGTGCAGAGCGGCTGGCCAGGCTATTGCCCTGATAACCGGAATTGCCCTGAAACTGCGCAGAAAAGATATGTTCAATACCATTCTTCTTGCCTACATTGAACACATCAGCGTAACTATCAAACAGGCCATACCAGTGACTGTCAATCACCTCTTTGCTTTTGGCAGCTGCTTTTGCCCAATCTTTCCGGGTGAGATAAACTTTAGCCAGCAGGCTCTTGGCTGCGCCGGCAGTGGCCCTCCCGATATCATTAGCGCCGTACTCGCCGGGAGCAGGAAGCCCTTCTGCAGCGGTAAGGTCGCTGATAATCTGAGCATATACATCAGCTTCCGGCGCTTTCTCTACGTACAGCGCCTCTGGCGACAGAGAGCCAGGTTCATGCAATACCAACGGTACCGCGCCAAACCATCTTACCAGGTTAAAATAGTGGAGGGCACGCAGGAATTTAGCTTCATTGATCAACCTGGCACGTATCGTTTCGGAGATATTTTCTTTTCTGATCAGGGCAATCTTGTCTATAGCAATGTTAGACACATTGATGGCATCATAGCTCTGCTTCCACAACTGTTCCATCCTGTCATTGGAGGCATCATGGGTAAGGCCTGAAATAGCCCGCACATGGGCATTGCGTGCTCTTGGCCCTGCTTCATAGTCATCGGTGGCCATTTCCACGCCTATCTGGAAAAGGCTGTTGTACAGTGACTGGCCCGTCTCGTATAACTTGCGGTAGGCCGCTGTCACGGCCGCATTGGCCTGGGCTTCGTTCTGGTAAAAGTTATCGGTGATCAGTACTGATTCCGGATGCTCATCCAGTTTGGAGCAGGAAGCTCCCAGTAGTACCAGCAACACACTATATCGTAAAAAAGCTTTTTTCATACGTTCATTTTTTGGAAGATGAATAACGACTACAGGGTAACGCGTACGCCTGCACTGACTGTCCGCGATACCGGATAAATGCCCAGGTCTGTTCCAGGGGAGACATTATTGCCGGAAGTGACTTCCGGATCAAAACCCGTGTAGGATGTCCATGTCAACAGGTTTTGTGCAGACACAAATACATTAATAGCTGATACTTTCCCGATGATGGACTTCGGCAATGAGTAGCCCACCGAAACATTCTTCACGCGGAGGAACGAGCCATTTTCAATGAACCTGTCTGAGAACACCGGCGCGGGGTCCAACTTGGCGCGCGGCATCGTTTGACTGGGATGCGTGGGTGTCCATCGGTCGAGGGCAGAAGCTGCTGCATTCTGCTGACCCGTAAACAGCTCCAGTGACTGCCGGTTGGAGTTCAGGATTTTATTTCCATAAGAGCCTTGCAGGAACACGGAGAGCGAAAAGCCTTTCCAGGAAAAGTTATTGCCAAGCCCGAGTATAAAATCCGGTTGCGCATTACCGATAATCGTACGGTCATTGGCGGTAGTAAAAACGCCATCACCGTTGATGTCTTTATACAGCCGGTCACCCGCTTTAGGTGCAGCATTGCCGGTATATTTCCCCTTGGTGGTTTCCTCCCCGGTTTGCAGGATACCGTCTGTGACGGTGCCGTAAAAGCTGCCCAGTGGTTTTCCTACCTGGATGATGTAGTTCCCGCTGATATAGGACTGGGCGCCGTTACCGATTTTCAGTACTTCATTGCGGTTAAAGGAGATATTAAAATCGGTGTTCCAGGTGAAGGCGCCGGTAAAGTTCCGGCTGCTAAGGCTCAGCTCTATGCCTTTATTGAGTACCGATCCGAAATTCTGTAAGGAAGAAGTTTGTCCGGAGGTCCAGGGAATTTCTACATTCAACAGCAGATTGGTTGTCTTCTTATAGTAGGCATCTATGGTAAACAACAAACGGCTGTTGAGGAAAGCCGCATCCAGACCGGCATTATACTGATATGTCTTCTCCCATCCCAGCTGGTCATTTGCCAAACGGGAAGGAGCAAAGCCGGTGGCCATATTTTTCCCGAAGAGATAGTTCAGGCTGTATAACGTAGCGAGCGACTGGTACTCCCCAATTTCGAGGTTACCGGTAGTACCGAAGCTGGCGCGTAGTTTCAGGTCATTCACCACATGGGATGCCTCTTTAAAGAACGGCTCATTGCTGATGCGCCAGGACGCCGCGGCGGAGGGGAAATAACCCCACTTATTGCCTTTCCCAAAACGGGACGAGCCATCTGCCCGGATGCTGGCAGTAAAGTAATAACGGCTGTTGTAGTTGTAGTTAACACGCGCCAGGTAAGAATGCAGCACCCAGGCGGTAGCATCGGCGAAAGGACGTACCAGCGTGGCGCCGCTCTGCAAACTGTTGTAGGTCAGGTCATCTGTAACAAAGTTCTGTGCGCCGGCTCTTAGAATGTCGCTTTTGAATTCCTGTTGCGTGAAGCCCGCTAGCACATCGAAAGTATGTTTAGCAATATTGCGTGTATACGTCACCGTGTTTTCATTCAGCCAGGAGTAAGCGTTGTAGGTACCACGGGCAGCGCTGCCTTTGGTTTGTATCCCTTCGTAGATAGTGGATGGGATATAATTTTTTTCGGTGGTATTGTTCACATCGGCGCCCAACAACACTTTCAAGCTGAGACCATCGAGCAGGCTATATTCCGCAAAAGCCGTTCCCAGCAAACGATTGGTAGTGGACTTGTTGATCTGTTCATGGATAGTGGCCACCGGGTTGGCGAAAATATTTTCAAAAGGATTACGCAGGGTATAGCTGCCATTAGGTTCGTAGATAGTAGCGGTAGGTGGCATCGATAACAACGAGGTAATAAACCCGGAAGGTGCCACATTAGCATCAGACTTATTAACAGACAAGCTGGCGCTTACTTTCAGCCTATCTAACGGCTGCGCATCTACGTTGGCCCTGATACCCAGGCGGGTAAAATCCGTGTGTTTAATAATCCCCTGTTGATCGAAGTAGTTGCCGGAGAGCAGGTAGCGGGTTTTGGCGTTGCCGCCGCTGATAGACAACTGGTGGTTCTGCACCGGCGCCGTACGGAACACAGCATCCTGCCAGTCGGTGCCTTTGCCCAGCTGGTTGATCTGGTCCGGCGACAGGTACTGGTTAGGCCCTTTAGACGGATTAGCGTCGTACAACGCTTCGTTGCGCAGGATGGCGAAGTCATGGGCGTCCAGCAGGTCTATTTTCTTGCGAAGCGACTGTACGCCATAAGAGCCTTCGTAGTTAAGCGTATTTCTTTCTGCTTTGCCTTTGCGGGTAGTGACGATCACTACGCCGTTGGCGCCACGGGAGCCATAGATCGCCGTAGCCGAGGCATCTTTCAGGATATCGATGCTTTCTATGTCTGCAGGATTGATGCTGGCCAGGGGGTTGACAGGCGCGCCCGTGAGGATGCCGGGGCTGGCGGTGCTGTTGTAGATGGGAAAACCATCGATGACATACAGCGGTTCGTTGCCGCCTTGTATGGAGCTGCCGCCGCGGATGCGGATGCTGACGCCGCCGCCGGGCTGCCCCGATGTCTGCGTTACCTGTACGCCGGGGATAGCGCCTTTTAAAGCCTGATCAAAAGAGCTGACCGGCTGTTTCAGCAGCGGACCGGAAACAGAGGCGATAGCGCCGGTAAGGTCGCTTTTTTTCTGTGTGCCGTAGCCCACTACCACCACATCGTTCAACTGGCTCTGTATAGCTTCCAGCGGAATCTCAATGTGGCCGCCGGTAGCGGTCACTTCTATTTTACGATAACCGATATAACTGATGATCAGCGTATAGGGAAATTTCTGCCCGGTAACGAATACAAAACGGCCTTCTGCATCCGTGGAAACGCCATGCGTAGTGCCTTTGATATTAACTACCGCGCCGGGTAACGGCTCATGGGTACGGGCATCTACCACCCGCCCCGTCAGGTGCGAATTGATCAGCGGTGTGGTGGGTACCTGCGCCACCACCAGCAGAGGCAGAAGATAAAGCATAGATAGCCCTATCCATGCCAGTATGTTTTTTTGTAACATTCTTTGCATGTTTTAAAAGTTTAGACCACCCGCTGCCAGCGTTGTTGGCAGCAGGACATAACAAGGCCTGCCCGGAGAAAACGGGCTTCTCAGAGAAATGATAAAAGGGAAAGCGCCGGAAAGCTGTTACCGTCTACAACAGCATACGAAACAGCACCGCGCTCCGCATGTACGGTTAAAGTAGTCAGTGGTTGACATCTACTTAAAGTTTAGTATTGAAGAATAAGTTGCCCGCAACACTGCTGCCGGTAGTTTTATCGGGTGGTGCTAAAAACTACGTAAGGCCGGTTCTGCTGTATATAGATTGGTTTTACAGTGTGCTCTTGTATGACAACGGCGTAAAAGTAATACTATTTTTATTAGTACACAATATTTGTAGACTATTCGTTGTGAGATTTTTTTGTTAACTGGTAGAAAGTTAACCATAAACGAAAAAGCCGGGCTAAACCCGGCTTCTTTGCTATTGATTAGAATTTAAGACTGATACTCCCCGTGAAACGTGCCGGGTTTTGCGGCGTTAACCGTACCGACCAGGCTTTTTCACTGGTCAGGTTATCTACCTTGGCGCCTACACGAATTTTGCCATAGTCATAAAACAAGGCGGCATTCAGGATGGTGTACGACGGGATGATCACCTTGGCCGTCTGGGTATTGGTTTGGTAAGAAGCACTGCCGGCATTACCGCCGAAACCAATGCCGAGGCCTTTCAGTTTACCTATCGGGAAGCGGTAACTGGCCCAGAAATTCAGCATTTTATCTGGTCCGGACAGCGCAGGGCGCAGCCCTTCAACCGATTTATCCGCCTTCGTGTATTTACTGTCGTTATAAGCATATCCAGCCACAATGTTCAATCCCGTTACCGGCGCAGCAGTCACCTCCACTTCCACGCCTTTGCTTTGCTGGGTACCGTCCTGGATGGAATAGTTCACATCATTGGGATCTGTGCGCAGCACGTTCTTTACACGGATATCGTAGTAGCTGACCGTACCAACCAACTTATGGTCCAGCACATCCGCCTTTACGCCGTATTCCAGTTGATTGCCCTGTTCCGGTTTAAACGAATTGCCCTGTGCATCTGAACCGCTTTTGTTGAGGAAGCCATTCATGTAGTTCCCAAACAGGGAGACCCTGTCTTTCACCACCTGGTACACGAGGCCCAGCTTGGGAGACAATGATGTCTGGCCGTAAGCGCCGTTGGTCACTCCGGTAGTGATGTTATACACACCCTGGTTCTCGTAGCGGTCCAGTCGCAGGCTCAACATCGCCATCAGGCGGTCCGTAAAATTGATCACGTTAGACGCATACACGGCATAGGTATTATCGCCATTGTTCTCCCGGCGGGGCGTGCCGTTGGGCACCAGCGCATCGATATCAGCACGGGTGATCTTGTAATTATTACCCGGATTGATAAAGTTCACGGTAGGACCATTCACGGAAACGCGGTCAAATGAATTGGAATTGTTGTAGTAGTCCAGTCCCACTACCAGGCGGTTCCTGAAAGAACCCAGTTTAAAGTCTCCGATAAAGTTCTGCTGGATATCTGTGGCTATGAAAGCGGTATAACCCACCATCACCTGTGCACGCAGGGTGGAATCTGAGCGGCCGTTCAGCGCCGTGATATATCCGTCGATGGAGGAGCGCGCACGGGAGAGGATCGTCTGGGAAGTCCAGTTGGAAGATATTTTATAGTTCACCTGCGCAAAGATGTTCATCATCTGTGTTTGATAAGCGATATCATTGCCCAGGAACATACGGTTATAGGGAAAACCCATATCAGCGATAGATTGCGTTTTATTGCTGCCGGTGTAGGGATTGAAACGCACCACCGAAGTGCCTTTAGCCTGACCGAATTCCACATCCAGCAGCAATGACAGTTTATCTGTGATCTGATAAGAGAAGCTGGGGGCCAGGCTCAGGCTGCGGGTAAAGCCCATGTCCTGAAAACTCTGTTCAAACGTAGTAGCGCCATTCAGGCGAAACAGCATGGTTTTATCTGTATTCACCGGCGTGTTCACATCTACGGTCAACCGGTTAAAGTTCCAGTTACCACCATAGTAGGCCACTTCACCACCAAAACCGTTATAAGGTTTTTTAGTAACGCGGTTGTACAAACCTCCATAGCTACTGGACACATTAGTGCCAAACAATGTGGCAGACGGACCTTTGATGGCTTCCACCCTTTCCAGGTTGGCCGGGTCGATAGCAGAAAAAGCTGCTCCAGCAACACCATTTCTGGCATTAGGTTCTGTTTCAAAACCGCGGGAACGGAAAGTGACACGGCCCTGATTGGCCAGCATGGGGATACCGGCACCGGGCACATTGCGGGAAATACTGCCAAGATCAAGCGCCATCTGTTCTTCTATCAGCGCTTTCGGCACAATGTTGTACACCTGCGGGTTTTCCAGGTTTTTCAGCGGCAGGCGGCTGATATAGATACTCTCTTTATGGGAGAACTTATTCACGTTACCGACCACCCTCACTTCCTGCAAGGCCTGTATATTTTCTTTACTAAACTGATAATCCAGTACCGTTGGTTGTCCTGCGGTGATGACCACCGTAAAATCCTTTTCAGTAGCGCCCAGCATCTGTATACGCAATGTGTATGTTCCGGGGATGATGCCACTGATCTGGTATTCCCCTGCGTTGTTGGTCAGCGTTCCTTTCTGCAGCACCGGTAATGACACTGATACCAGTTCCAGTGGCTGATGGTCCAGCGAAGTAATTTTACCGGACAAGGCCCCTGTTGTTTCATACTGGGCAGCCACCCACAAAGGCAGCAGGATCAATATCCCCCATACCATCCGCTTCAACATAATGCTCATGCAAAAATTTTTTGCAAAGGTAGAAGCAGGCAAACGGAATGGTTTATGAATTCAGGAATAATAAGGGGCGGTATTTGTGCATTCAGGAATTTTGGAAGGATTGCATTACTGAATGAATATCGGAGTTAAGCATATCAATCTAACCTCTTTGTCATTAACGTCTCTTCAAAGCCTACCCCATAATGGTAAACAGTAAAGTCCTTAACCTTCTGCCAGCCATTTTTGTAATAGAATGCAAGTCCGGCGGGTGATGCAGCCAATTGTAAAGTGTCTATTCCCCGGGCACGCGCGTAATTTTCCAAATGCGACATCAATTGTTTTCCTATTCCCTGGTTCACACGTTGGAGCCGTGTATAAAAACCCACCACGAAATTGCCGTCAAGCGCTATAGTGCCAATGATGTCTCCATTTGTTTCCGCACAGAACACGGTTTGTTGATTTATCTTTTCAACCATTGTCTGTTCGGAATAATACTTAATAAATATCTCCCATTGTTCGGCGCTGTAGTGAGGCTTTAACAGGGCTTCCGCATTTTCAGAGATTAAATCACTTAATCGTTTTGAATCGAGGGGAGAAGCTTCTCTGATAGTAATTGATTCCATGCTAAACTATTTAATGATATAATTCCCTTACATCCGCATGTTTGCACTTGATAACTTTTAGTTACCGCTGTTAGCTTATTTATCTTAAAAACGACTAATTAATATCCTTTTCTTCAAAACTCACTAACTCTTTATTTACCTCATCCAATAATTGCTTTTCAGTTGGTAGGTAAAGCTTATACTGGCTGGCAATGATTTGTTTTTGTCCCTCCGGTAACGTGAACTTCACCACTGCATCATTTTTATTCGCACAAAGCAAAATACCGATGGTGGCGTTTTCGCGTGGCAATTTCTCAATCCGGTCGTAATAATTTACATACATCTGCAGCTGCCCTATATCCTGATGGGTTAGCTTTTGGGTTTTTATTTCAATGATTACAAAACATTGTAGCAGTCGATTATAAAATACCAAATCTACATAAAATTCATCGCCTTCAATATGAATTCGTTTCTGCCTCGCTACAAACGAAAAGCCATTGCCTAATTCTAATAAGAAATCCTGCAGATGAGTAATAATGGCGCTTTCCAAGTCTTTCTCATAATATGCTGCTTCCCGCTTCATTCCCAGAAATTCCAGCAGTATAGGGTCTTTGATGATTTCTTTAGCATCCGATGGGAGTTTTTCTTTTTTTGCTACGGCCAGAACACTCTCTTTGTCATTGCTTATCAAAAGTCGCTCATATAAGTTACTGTAAACCTGCCTTTCCAATTGTCGTGAAGTCCAGTTATTTTTTATCGTTTCAGCAATATAGAACGCCCTTTCATCTTCATTATCAACACTTAACAGCAATTTATACTGGGTCCAGCTCAATTGCGTCCGCAGTGCGGACGCAATTGGAAATGTGCGGTAGAACTGGCGATAACGCTCCAATTGCCTGATCGAAAAACCGCTACCAAATTCGGGTTGAATCTTTTCAGAAAGGTACTTTATCAGATAGGTGCCGTAATCTGCCCGACCTTTTCCTGCTTGTTCTTCTTCAAAAATACGTTTACCAATATGCCAGTACATCAACGTCCGCTGATGGTCTACTGCACGAATAGCATTTTCTCTTGAATCTGAAATGATTGATTTAATGTCTGTAACAAACGACTGGTTGATTAACATAAATATGGGTTTTAACAATTTGGATTGATATGGGTAACAAAATTCCTCCTTAAAACTAAATCCTTACCTGTGACTCGCTTGCAAATATCCTTTCAGGATCATCCAGTACACAGCACAATGAAGGAGATAGCAGCTTCGTTCTTAACGAATCTGCTACAAAACACAACAGCGATACAAGTTCTTATCAAACTTCTACCGCTGTTTTGTACTATGCGGGAGTCAATATCTACCCCCGAAACCTGTTAAAATTAAAAAAGCCTTCAAACTATGTTTAAAGGCTTTTTTTCGCGGTGAGGGAGGGATTCGAACCCTCGGTACAGGTTTAAGCCCGTACGACGGTTTAGCAAACCGTTCCTTTCGGCCACTCAGGCACCTCACCAGTTCCTTTGTGAAGGGGTTGCAAAAATAGGAAAAGTTTTATATTCTCCAAAAGCAATTTAATTTTTTTCAGAAATTTTCTTTGAAGCAGCGGAATCGCGGGTTAATACCAGGAAGTAAAACCGGGTTTGTTTTACCCATCCGACTTGTATCACCAGTTGATAGGACCCTTTCTGGTAAAGCGTTGCAGGGAGCCTGTCGAATGCGCTCAGGTCATTTTCGATGGCAGGAGAACCAGGGATGTCTTTAATTCTTTCATATCCGGATTTGCCCGGATTTACCAGGTTGCCTTCTGACTCTTTATGTTGTGTTGCGCAAATTTCTTTACCGGGTGTGAGCCTGATTACGTCCTGTGTCCCCACGTTCACCCACATTGGTCCTCATCTTTCGTTTGCTCCATTTCCCAGCGATAACTGATTTTATTCAGGCACGCACCAAGTGCTTCCTGTGTATGGATAGTATCCAGCATCTTTTCAAGATCTGTCAATAGCAGTTCGCGGCTGCGGATACCGGTATTTCTCTCGTTGGAGGCAGCATCATAGATCAACCGGTAGATCTGTGGATACTCAGGCAGGCAGCGATGTAATTATTGAAGAACAGGAAGGCGGCTACCAGCAGCACGCCCCAGTTAATACGGCGCAGGTTCATAGGTACAGTTATAGTGCATTTAAATACATGCAAATATTTATAAATATATAATAAAAAATAATGCCGCTCCGGTGTGGAGCGGCATTATTCAAATAGGTTAGGGGGTGGCCATTACATAGCGGCCAGCTGTACTTTTTGCTGTAGTTCGATGACGCTATCGCGGAAATTATTATCGGTATCCATCAGGTCTTTAACAGTCTGACAGCTGTGGATCACCGTAGTATGGTCTCTGCCACCGAAATGTTCGCCGATGGTTTTCAGAGAATTTTTTGTGAATGATTTAGCTAAGTACATGGTTATCTGTCGCGCCTGTACGATTTCGCGTTTGCGTGTTTTCTGCAGCAGTTTATCGTAAGGCACGTCGAAGTATTCGCAGACCATTTTCTGGATACTTTCGATGGTAATTTCTTTGGAAGAAGTTTTAACGAAAGACTTCAGTACACGTTTGGCCAGTTCGAGGTCAATCTCTTTGCGGTTCAGGGAAGACTGTGCCAGCAGGGAGATGAGCGCACCTTCCAGTTCACGTACGTTGGTTTGTATGTTATAGGCTACATACTTCACCACTTCCTTTGGCATTTCCAGTCCGTCGTTTCTCATTTTGAGTTCCAGAATTTCCATTCTGGTTTCAAAGTCCGGTATCTGGATATCCGCGCTGAGGCCCCAGCGGAAGCGGCTCAGCAGTCGTTCCTGTACGCCATCAAGGTCCTTGGGGGCCTTATCCGACGTGAGGATCAGTTGTTTGCCTGATTGATGCAGGTGGTTAAAGATCGCGAAGAATGCGTCCTGTGTTTTTTCTGCACGGGCAAAGAACTGGATGTCATCCACGATCAGTACGTCTATCAGTTGATAGAAGTGAATGAAGTCGTTGATGATATTGTTCTTGGAGTGATCAATAAACTGGTTGATGAATTTCTCGGCACTCACATACAGTACAGCTTTATTCGGATGAATACGCTTTACTTCATTGCCCACAGCCTGTGCGAGGTGTGTCTTTCCCAGTCCAACGCCACCATAGATCACCAATGGGTTAAAAGATGTACCGCCTGGTTTTTCCGCGACCGTTTTTCCTGCCCGGCGCGCCACACGGTTACAATCCCCCTCTATATACGCGTCAAACGTATAGTTTGGATTGAGCTGAGAGTCGATCTGTACCCGTTTGATCCCTGGGATCACAAAGGGGTTCTTTACCGGGTTATGTATGGTTAACGGAAAGTCTACCTCATTATCTTTCTGGGGCTTAGTGAACTGCGTAGGCATATTCACCGTTCTGGGATGTTGATGTGGTGTACCGTTCTCCACTACAATGCGGTATTCCAACCGGGCTTCTTTACCTAATTCTCTTTTTATTGTTTTCCCTAACAATCCCACATAATGCTCTTCAAGGTATTCATAAAAGAATTGGCTGGGGACCTGGATGGTTAAAACATTGTTTTCAAGTTTAATGGGCTTAATAGGTTCAAACCAGGTTTTAAACGGCTGCCATTCCACAATATCCCTAATTATATTAAGACACCTTTCCCAAACTTGTTCGCAAGTTTTATTCATTGAGATAAAATAAATTAGTTGTTTCTTAATTAAGGATGCTGCTTAGTTCTCGAATTTTTAGAAATCTCCCAACGCAGGATGTTGAAAAATTTTCAGACAGGACGACGAATATCTGTAGAAAATGTTGAAAAAAAAAATTTATCTACCCTTGTTTATATTCTGCTGACAACAGTGTGTTGATACTGCGCCATGCCCTGCTGCCAGCGCTTTACAGCACTAACGTTACACGGATTTCAGTACTATAAACTCCGTTGATTAGCAACATCTTTGTCTTTCTCATTGTCCTTTTTATCATAAATATGGATATATAACTGATAAAATAATATCGCACCTCCTCATGGCAAAAAAAACGACCGCAGGAAAAGGGTGAGATATTCACAATTTTTTCTGCGAGGGTGCAAAACTATGTTAGTATCTCCATTTAAAAAAATGTGTTTCCAATTAGTTATTACCAGATAAATTTATTAGATATCCGCGCGCCCGGTTTAAATAAAAAATATTTGCACGCACTTAGCTGAATACCGTATCTTTGATGCTTCTGAATTTAAAAAAATTTTCTATGAGTTTTGAAATTACCGGAAAGCTGATTGTGAAGTACAACACGGTACAACGCAGCGAAACTTTTAAAACAAGAGAGTTCGTTATTGAGAAATCCGATGATATCAATGGCCGTGTGATTAACAACTATATCAAATTCCAGTCCGTACAGGACCGTACAGGTATCGTTGACCGGTTCAATGAAGGCGAAAACGTTAAAGTTTATTTCAATATCAAAGGCACCAGATGGGAAAAAGATGGCAAGGTCAACTACATCACCAACCTGGACGCATGGCGTATGGAATCTGTAATGGCAGCTCCTGCTCCCGGCGCAGACCCAATGCCTAACTACAACGCTCCGCAGATGCCTGCTGCCGGCGATGGTGGCGACGATCTGCCATTTTAATGACCACCCGGTCATGTTGAATGACGAGACGAATTTATTGCGAAGAGCTTAGCGTATAATGCTTCAAAAGCACATTATCCGCTAAGCTCTTCGTTATAAAGTCAAAGCTCAAAATTTATAATTCATAACTCTTTTTAGGATAACTCCCTAACTACGTTTATGCAACAACAAATTTCCCTGAAGCTGACGCCTGCCGACGCAGCTCATCCCTCCCACATTACTACACAGGCTGCTGCCGCCCTCGGCGTAAAACCTGCTGCCATCACCGGCTACCACCTGCTCAAACGCTCTATCGACGCACGTTCCAGACAACAGGTATATTTCATCCTCACCCTGCTCGTATTTGTCAATGAACCCTTCCATGAAAGGGTACATGCACATCCTGTCTACAAACCACTGCCAGCCAACGCTCCGGCAGTCATCATCGCCGGCGCAGGCCCTGCCGGCCTCTTCGCCGCCCTGCACCTCATTGAAGCCGGCATTAAACCCATCATCCTCGAAAGAGGCAAAGATGTACGCGCACGTCGCCGCGACCTCGCGGCCCTTAATAAAACAGGCATCGTCGATCCCGATTCCAACTACTGCTTCGGGGAAGGCGGCGCAGGCACCTACTCCGATGGTAAGCTCTACACCCGCTCCAACAAAAGAGGCGACATCAACCGCATCCTCAACATATTCGTATACTTCGGCGCGGAAGAGAAAATCATGATCGACGCACACCCGCATATCGGTACCAACAAACTACCGCATATCATTACGGCCATGCGCGAACAGATCATCGCCGCCGGCGGAGAAGTACACTTTGAACAGAAAGTCAGCAGCCTTCAGATACACAATGGTGCTATTACCGGCGTAGAAACCGCGGCAGGACACACTTTCAGCGCACGCCACGTGATCCTTGCCACCGGCCACTCGGCCCGCGATATCTTCGTCATGCTCCACCGGCAGAACATACTGCTGGAAGCTAAACCCTTTGCCCTCGGCGTTCGCGTGGAACACCCACAGGAACTGATCGACAGCGCCCAGTACCATTGCGACCTGCGCGGCGAATACCTGCCACCTGCCAGCTACAGCCTCGTGGAACAAGTGGAAGGACGCGGCGTGTTCTCCTTCTGCATGTGCCCCGGTGGCATCATCGCGCCGGCAGCCACAGATCCCGGTGAACTGGTGGTCAACGGCTGGTCGCCCTCCAAACGCAACAACCCATACGCTAATTCCGGTATGGTCGTTACCGTAGATGAATCCGACTTCGCGCCATTCGCCCACCATGGCCCACTCGCAGCCATGTATTATCAACAGGCGGTGGAACGCCAGGCCTTCCTCGCCGGCGGCGGCCACTTCGTGGCGCCAGCACAACGGATGACCGACTTCGTGAAAGGCAAAGTATCGGCTACGCTGCCCGATTGCTCTTACCTGCCCGGCGTCAACAGCACAGACCTCCGTACCGTGCTGCCAGCAGCTGTACACCAACGCCTCGCCGGCGCTTTCAAAGCTTTCGGCCGTAAAATAAAAGGCTACTATACAGATAATGCCATCCTCGTGGCGACAGAATCACGTACATCCTCCCCCGTAAGGATACCACGCGACAACGATACACTCGAACATCCCCAACTGACAGGCTTATACCCCTGTGGTGAAGGCGCCGGTTATGCCGGCGGTATCGTATCCGCCGCAATGGACGGGGAACGCGTGGCCGCCATGATCGCTACCCGTCTCCAGACATTATCATGATGAAAGGCATAGCACATCATTCACGAATAATTGCTAAATTTTCATCATGAATCTACTCGAAGTCAAACACCTGAAGAAGCACTATGCCACCCATAAAGCCGTGGACGATATCAGCTTCGATATCCGGCAAGGCAGTATATTCGGTCTGCTCGGCCCCAACGGGGCCGGGAAAACCACCCTGCTACGCATGATCACCGGCATATTCTACCCCGATGAAGGCTCCATCCTGCTCAATGGCAAACCCTTTGATCCACAGCGTGACACCCCGCTCATCGGCTACATGCCTGAAGAAAGAGGCCTGTACAAAAAAATGAAAGTAGGCGAACAAACCCTCTACCTCGCACGCCTCAAAGGCCTCAGCGAAAGAGAAGCCACGGAGAAAATCAAAAAATGGTTCGATAAATTCGATATCAACTCCTGGTGGAACAAACGCGTAGATGAACTCAGTAAAGGCATGCAACAAAAGGTACAGTTCATCTCTACCATCATGCATGACCCTAAACTGCTTATCCTCGATGAACCTTTCTCCGGCCTCGATCCCATCAACTCCAACCTGATCAAACAGGAGATCTTTAACCTCGCGCAACAAGGCACCACCATCATCTTCTCCACTCACCGCATGGAACAGGTGGAAGAAATATGCGACCACATCATGCTGGTCAACAAAGGCCATAAAATACTCGATGGCAGCGTTAAACAAATCAAACAGGACTTCAAACAAGGACTTTTCCGTATAGGTCTTGGCGTAGTGCCCAACGCGGCACAGATGGCCACCTATCACTTCACCATCATCAGCATACACGAAAATACCGTTACGGTAAAGATGAATGAAGACAGCTCCACCAACGATATCCTGCTGCACTTCATCCATCAGAACATACCCGTTACCTATTTCGAGGAAATATTACCCTCCATCAACGAAGTATTTATCACCCAGGTCCAACAAACGGAGCAAGCGCCTGTTCCCACAGCTGCGCAGCAACCAGCCTGATCACCCAGCACATCGACTATGAACAAGATATGGCTTATCATCAAGAGAGAATTCCTTACCCGCGTCCGCAAACGCTCCTTCCTGGTAGTAACACTACTGGTGCCAGTGGCATTTGCCGCCATGATCATTATCCCCATCCTCATGGCTATCGGTGGCAACGAAAGCAAACGCATCGCGGTCATCGATAAAAGCGGCATTTTCAACAACCAACTGCCGGACAAAAGAGGCGTCTACTTCAAATACCTGCCAGGCGCCAATCTCGACAGCCTCAAACGCCACTATCAAGCGGAAGACTACTCCGGTATTCTTTATATACCAGATATTGATATTAACCGCCCGGCCGGACTTGAATACTACAGTAAAGGCCAGGTGGGCATCTCCCTGGAAACAGCGATCAACAGTGATATCAATAATGTGATCGAAAGAAAACGCATGGAGCTGGAAGGCATCGACAAATCCAAGCTGGACGCGCTCCGTTCCAATATCGCCGTCGAATTCAAAAGCGGTGATGATGAAAAGAAAGGCAACTCATGGGTAGCCTACGGCGTAGGGTATGCCTGCGGCTTTACCATCTATATCGTACTGCTGCTGTTCGGCACCTCCGTGATGCGCGGCGTCATGGAAGAGAAAGTGAACCGCATCGCTGAAGTGATGATCTCCAGTGTAAAACCTTTCCAGCTGATGATGGGCAAGATTGTAGGTATCGCAGCTGTGGGACTGTTACAGTTTCTCATATGGGGCGTGCTGATCTGCGCGATCTATACCATCATACCGCTGTTCCTTTCTCCGGAAAGTATCCAGGCAGCCAGTCAAGGCAGCATGATGGCGCAAGGCAACCATGCTGAGGCAGCCGAGGCTTTCCGCCGGGTAACCGACGTGGTAGACAGCATCAACTGGTCATTGCTGTTATCCTGCTTTACCTTTTATTTCCTCGGCGGCTATCTGTTCTATTCCTCCCTGTTTGCCGCTATCGGCAGCCTGGCCAATGAAGATGCCTCCGATGTGCAACAACTGACCTTTCCCATCACAGTGCCCATCATTATCGGTATCATGATCATGATGAAAGCCGTGCATGACCCGGGCAGCTCACTGGCTGTATGGGGCAGCATTATTCCTTTCACCTCGCCTATGGTAATGATGGCCCGTTTGCCTTATGGCGTGCCGGGAACCGTGCCTTACTGGCAACTGGCATTATCTTTTGCTTTTTTGATCGGAGGTTTTATCGTGAACACCTGGGCAGCCGGAAAGATATACCGCACGGGCATTTTGTTATATGGTAAAAAAGTTACTTTGAAAGAAGCCCTGAAATGGGTGATTAAATAATTTAGGGATTTTTTGATTTACGAATTTTTTGATTTCAGGGATCAATAAAAGCGAAGACCAAAGTGGTTTTGATACCAGCTTTGGTCTTCGCTTTTTATTCGCAAAATCAAAAAATTCGTAAATCAAAAAATCCCTAAATCTCTGCTCCCAGCTGTTTCCGCACTGCCTGAAACTCATTCCAGATATTCTCCAGTACTTCCGCGGCTGGCTTAATATCGTGGATCAACGCGCTTACCTGGCCTATTTCCAGCTCTCCTTCTTCCAGGTTGCCTTCAAACATGCCTGTTTTGGCGCGGGCGCGGCCCAGCAGTATTTTCAATGCGTCCGGCTCGGCGCCGCCATCTTCCGCGGTTTTCACCGCTTCGTAAAAATGATTTTTAATCAGGCGTACAGGGGTTAGTTTCTTCAGACTCAGCATGGTATCGCCTTCTTTAGCGTTGACCACCGCCTGTTTGAAGTTAATGTGGGAAGACGCTTCCGGGGTTGCCACAAAGCGGCTGCCAACTTGTACTCCGGAAGCTCCCAGCGCAAAAGCTGCTGCCATGGCTCTTCCGGAACCGATGCCACCTGCTGCGATCACCGGTATCTGTACTTTTTCACAGACAGCAGGTATCAGCACCATGGTAGTCGTTTCTTCGCGACCGTTATGTCCACCGGCCTCAAAACCTTCTGCCACCACGGCATCTACGCCGGCAGCTTCACTTTTCAGCGCGAATGCGGAACTCGACACCACATGCACCACCTTAATACCAGCAGCTTTCAGCACCGGTGTCCAGGTTTTGGGATTACCGGCGGAAGTAAACACCACCTGTACTTTCTCTTCCAGGACGATGTTGATCAGTTGCTCAATATCCGGGTACAAAAGGGGCACATTCACCCCAAAAGGTTTGTTGGTAGCTTCTTTACAGCGTTGGATATGATGCTTCAGTACATCGGGGTACATACTGCCTGCGCCAATAAGGCCCAGCCCGCCTGCGTTACTCACTGCACTGGCTAAACGCCATCCGCTGGCCCATATCATGCCGGCTTGTACAATCGGGTATTGTATCCCGAATAAAGTTGAAATCCGGTTCATGTAACGAATATAATATCTTTAGCCCAGATCAATTTCCGTATTGTCGCCGATATTAAGGCTCTGGCTAAGGCCGCGGATATTGGCATCACTGCCTATCAGCGATGATTTCAGCACCACTTCATACAGGTTACTGAATGAACCGATAATGGAGTCTTTAACGATAGAATAGTTGATCACTGTATTATCGCCCACGGCCACATTAGGGCCGATGATGGAGTTTTTGATGTTACAGCCTTCCCCGATGCTCACCGGCGGTATGATAATGGTATTCTCATACGGCAACACCGGATTATTAGCCGCCTTGTATTTCTTCAGCAGGATGGCATTGGTTTCCAGCAAGGTATCCTTACGGCCGCAGTCGAACCAGTTGATCACCTTAAAAGCATTAAACTGCACCCCATGCTCAATCATGCATTCCAGCGCATCGGTCAACTGAAACTCGTCGTGTGACTTGATATGATTGTCGATGTTGGCTTGCAGGCATTCATACAGCTGCGTGCTCTCCTTGATTTTATAAAGCCCTACCAGCGCCAGATTCGATTTAGGGATTTGTGGTTTTTCCACTACCCGGGTAATTTTCCCGCCCTCTTCCAGTTCTGCCACGCCGAAGTTGCGCGGGTCATCCACTTTTTTCAGTCCCAATACGGAATACGGAGAAGCAATCACTTCTTTAAAGTCGCATTCGCAGATGGTGTCTCCCAATACGATCAGCACTTCATCATTGGCCACTACTTCGCGGGTCAGCAGGATCGCGTGACCAGTACCTTCACGGCTGTTTTGCTGCACAAAGTGGCAGGTCAGCTGCGGGTATTTCTTTTCAACGTAGTGCTGTATTTTTTCACCCAGATATCCCACCACAAAAACGAATTCCGTGATACCTGCGTCCACCAGCTGGTCCACGATAATGCTCAATATGGTCCTGCCGGCTAATGGAATAAGTGCTTTGGGTTGTGTATATGTATGTGGTCTGAGTTTCGTACCTGCTCCGGCCACGGGTATTATTGCCTTCATGTAGTTGTAGTTAGGATAAGCTCCGAATGCCGCGAAAATAGGACAAATTATGAAGATTTACTGATTTTGGGCTTTATGTATGTGCGAATTTTAACAATCAAAAACACAAAATTCACCAATATGAAAATCCCTAAATCTCTGAATTGCATTTCATCAGGAGTTATTCTAAATTTGCAGCAAATTTTAAGGCATCATGCAAAGAGACCAGCAAATATTTGATATTATCCGCCAGGAATTGGAGCGTCAGCGCCATGGCATCGAATTGATCGCATCTGAAAACTTTACCAGCTTGCAGGTAATGCAGGCCATGGGTAATGTGATGACGAATAAATACGCCGAAGGCTACCCTGGCAAAAGATACTACGCCGGCTGCGAAATCGTGGACCAGAGCGAACAACTGGCTATCGACAGGGCTAAACAAATATTTGGTGCTGCTTATGCCAACGTACAACCTCACTCCGGCGCACAGGCCAATGCAGCAGTAATGCTCGCTATCCTGCAGCCTGGTGACAAAATCCTCGGCCTGGACCTGAGCATGGGCGGCCACCTGACCCACGGTTCTTCTGTAAACTACTCCGGAAAGCTTTATGAGCCTCATTTCTATGGCGTTAACAGAGAAACCGGCCTCGTAGAATACGATAAAATGGAGGAAATCGCCAACCGCGAAAAACCAAAACTGATCGTATGCGGTGCTTCTGCTTACAGCCGTGACTGGGACTACAAACGTATCCGCGAGATCGCTGATCAGGTAGGCGCCTTCGTACTGGCTGATATTGCACACCCTGCCGGCCTTATCGCCAAAGGACTGCTCAACTCACCATTTGAACACTGCCATTTCGTAACTACTACTACCCATAAAACACTGCGCGGCCCCCGCGGCGGTATGATCATGATGGGCAAGGACTTCGAAAATCCGTTCGGCCTGAAAACACCGAAAGGCGAAATCCGCCTCATGAGCTCCCTCATCGATACCGCTGTATTCCCTGGTATCCAGGGTGGCCCGCTGGAACACGTTATTGCTGCCAAAGCGGTGTCTTTCTTCGAAATCCTGTCTGACGAATACGATGTATACGCCAAACAAGTCCTGAAAAACGCCCAGTCCATGGCTAAAAGCTTCGTAAACAGAGGCTACCAGATCATCAGCGGCGGTACAGACAACCACCTGATGCTGATTGACCTGCGCAATAAAAATATCTCTGGTAAAAAAGCAGAACAAACCCTGGTGAAAGCAGAAATCACTGCCAACAAAAACATGGTGCCGTTCGACGATAAATCTGCCTTTATCACTTCCGGTATCCGTGTGGGCGTTCCTGCGATCACCACCCGCGGCCTGAAAGAAGGTCATATGGAGCAGATCGTAGACTGGATCGATCAACTGCTGATGGATGCTGACAACGAAGCCCTTATCACCAAAGTAAGAGGTGAAGTGAATGGTTTCATGCAGCAGTTCCCGCTGTATCCGGAACTCTAGAATTATCACACACTATTATAGAAAGGCTGACCGGTAAGGTCAGCCTTTTTTATTTTATAATGCAATCCCCGGATGGTGGGGATACATTCGCGATTTTCCCAGGTTCCCAGGGCTAAAGCCCTGGGCTACGTTGTTGTTCAAATCCGCTTTCTATGGGATATTCATCGTACAGGTTGGCTTTTTTATTTAACAAGATTATTCCGCGAAAACCAGGTACAGAAGCCCAAATCCAGTTTCCAAGGAATCATTACAGTAAAAGAATGAAAACCAGGTACAGAAACATAAATCCAGTTCCTAAGAGATCGTTACGCTAAAAGAATAAAAACCAGACACAGAAACCCAGACCCCAACTCCTAACGGATCATTACAGTAAAAGAACCTGAACAACAACGTAGCCCAGGGCTTTAGCCCTGGGAACCTGGGAAAAATTGTAGGTGAATTCCCATATTTCATCCCATCATTACCGTGCTGAAACCCCATGCACGATTCGATTTCGCATCATTTTTTCAATTCTCCTTTTCAAACACCCACCCATCTCCCAAAAAAAAATTTTGATTTCTCAACGGAAGTCGTACTTTTATAGTGTACTAGTTAAGTAGTACACTAAATCACACGATATGATTAACATCCAATCCCTGAAATTCAGCTACCGCCCCAACAGGCCCCTGTTCGAGGATCTCAGCCTGCATCTGGAGGCAGGTCATATATATGGCCTCCTCGGCAAAAACGGTGCTGGCAAGTCCACCCTGCTTAAGCAGATAGCCGGTTTGTTATTCCCCGACAGGGGCACCTGTGAGGTAATGGGTTATAAATCGGCCAAAAGGCAACCTGCTTTCCTCCGGGAAATATTCCTGGTACCGGAAGAGTTCTTTTTGCCCAAAGTCAGCATCCGTACTTATGTTATCGCTAATGCCCCTTTCTATCCCCGTTTCGATGAACAGGCCTTTTACAGCTACCTGAAGGAATTTGCGATCCCACAGGACCAGCAGCTGACCAACATGTCTTACGGCCAGAAGAAAAAAGTCATCATCAGCTTTGCCCTGGCCACCAACACGAAAGTGCTCATCATGGACGAGCCCACCAACGGGCTGGACATCCCCTCCAAGAGCCAGTTCCGTAAAGTAATGGCCGCCGCCGTTACAGATGATAAATGCATGGTGATTTCCACCCATCAGGTGAGAGACCTCGATAACCTGATAGACAGCATCGTCATCATCGATGATCACAAAATCATCTTCCATCAGGATGTAGGCACGGTAACGGATAAACTGAGCTTCAAACTGCTGGCACAGCTGGACGACCGTCTGCCTATTCTGTACGCCGACAGCAGTCTGCGCGGCCACTCCGTGATCATGAAAAATGAAAACATGGAACAAAGCAAGATCGACATGGAGCTGCTGTTTAACGCTATCCTCTCCAACCGCCAACCCATTCAAGAACTCTTTAACTGATTAAACACATGCAAACTAATAACGTCCTGGATTTCCGCCGCCTGGGCTATTATTTCCAATACCACATGCTGGCATCGTGGAAATCGTATCTGCTGGGGGCACTCTCTATCTTTGGCTTGCTAATGTTGATACCCACCTTTATGCTGCTCACTGATAACTCTCCCGGGAACCTGGGCGAAGTGGTCGGCTTCTATTACTTCGGTCTTTTCTTTGGCGGTTTGTTATTCACCAGTATGGCTTTCAGCGATCTCGCCAGCAAGGAAAAAGGGAGTCACTTTCTGATGTTGCCCGCCTCTCATTTTGAGAAATTCATCACTATTTTCCTGATCACCACTGTTGGTTACCTCCTTGTATATCATATCGCCGCTTATTCAGCACTGCTGTTCCTCAACCAGGTGTCTGTTATCAGACACGACGCCGGCATACTGATAGACTGGAATTTCTTTGACAAGCAGGATGGTCATATCTATATCTATTTTGCCTATATCCTGCTCCAGGCCATTTTTTTACTGGGCGCCGTATCCTTTTCCCGTTTGGCTTTCATTAAAACGCTCGTGGCCAACCTGCTCGTACTCCTAGTGCTATATCTGCTGAATACGCTGGTTGTCTGGATACTGTTTGCAGGCCATACGCAAACACCGTTTCAAAACGTCCCCTTCCTGCTGGTAGGAGCCCGCGGCGGCAAATTTGATACCGATGTATTTATTATTTCAGACAAGATGGTCCACAGTTATGCGTTCATCGCTCAATATGTACTGGTCCCCGTTCTCTGGACTATTGCCTATTTCCGGTTAAAAGACAAGGAAATCTAAAACATTGCGAAATGGAATTTAAAGACTCACAAGCCATTTATCTGCAAATCGCAGACTATATATGCGAACAGGTGCTGTTGAACAAATGGCAACCGGAAGAACGCATCCCCTCCGTCCGGGAGCTGGCCGTTCTGCTGGAAGTCAATCCCAATACAGTCATGCGCACCTGTGAGCTGCTCCAGCAACAGGAGATCATCTACAATAAAAGAGGTATCGGTTATTTCATCAGTGGTGATGCTGTCAAAAAAATCAGGCAGTTCAAAAAAGACTCGTTTATCACCAACGAGCTGCCCACCCTCTTCCGCAGTATGTATCTGCTTGATATTGATGTGGATGAACTGAAACCGTATTACGAAAAATTTAAAAAATCTAATTTCAAATAACATGAAAACCAGCAATAAATTATTACTCGGCTTCTTCGGTTCGCTCGTGTTATTGATGCTGTGTACCGATATTGTGCTGCGTGCCAATTTCGCCAATGGGATTACTAATTCCACATTTGGCAAAAGAAGACCTGCTGAACAGCTCACCACCATCACACTGCAGCCTTTCCAGGTGGTAAAGATCCTTTCAGCTTCCGGTCATCCTCAGTATGACACGCTGAATGAAACCCGTGTACGCCAGGCCCGTACACTTAACGGCGAAACCACCAGTGAAACCACCGTCAGAAGCACCTGGGCTTCCGGCTTCATTAATATTGTAGCTAATAAAAACTATACCCTGACCAAAGACGTTACCGACAGCGTATTGGTTAGTTATGCTGCCGATACTTTGATACTCACGGTGTTCAATGCCAGTAACCTGGAGCTTAAAGCCCCCAGTATCACGCAGGTAATAGCGCCTTCTTCCCATGTAAGGATCAACAACTACCAGATACCTTCATTGACCATCACAGCTGGTCCGAATGTAGAAGCTTATGTCAACAACAACCAGGTAGGTACGCTTTCTTTTTCCGGCGGACAGGGAGGCACACTGCTGGTCAACGAAGAAACCACGGCAGACAGCGTAAACATCGCGCTGGGCAAAGGCTCCAAGCTTCATTTTAAAGGCGCCTATCAACGGGGACATATACAGGTAGACAGCCTGCAGGAAATAGAGCTCTCCGAAAAAGTGCTGCAAAAAATCAAAGAAATAAAATAAAAACTAACGTCTTAGAATATACGATTTTATAGATTCATAACACGAGGAAGATTTTTCACTCCCCCTCTGTCATCACAAAAGTTAATCACTATATAAAAAAAGCGTCCTGATGTTTATCAGGACGCTCTTTTTTATTATTATAACGATCAGAATTGTGTGGCCAGGTAAGCCATGGTACCCATGCCAATTTCGATGGCTCTTTCGTCTACATCGAAGGTAGGTGTATGCACACCGGAGGTAATACCTTTCTCTTTGTTACCGGTCCCCAGCCGGAAGAAGCAGGCCGGTACGATCTGCGAATAAAACGCAAAATCTTCTGCGCCCATACGCAGCTCGGTATCTTCCACCTGTTCTTTGCCGATATAATCTTCCGCCAGTTCCCTTGCTTTAGCGGTAACCACTTCGTTATTATACAGGGTAGGGTAACCCACCAATATATCCATCTCAATTTCAGCGCCGGTGGCCTCAGCGATACCAGCCGCCTGTTTGCGGATCAGCTCATGGGCTTTAAAACGCCAGGTTTCATCCATGGCCCTGAAAGTGCCCATCAGCTTAACTTCGCTGGGGATCACATTGGTTGTGAACCCTCCGTTGAAAGCACAGATGGACAATACAGACGGGGAGAACGGATTGTTATTGCGGGAAATCACCTGTTGCAGGCTCACCACCAGCTGCGAAGCCACCAGGATGGTGTCTACCGTAAGGTGCGGCTGGGCGGCGTGCCCGCCTTTACCTTTGATGGTGACATAAATCTCGTCGGCACTGGCCATATATTTTCCTGCACAGAACCCCAGTTTACCAGTCTCCATGGAAGGATGCACATGCAGGCCCAGGATAGCATCAGGACGTGGATTTTCCAGTGCGCCTTCTTCTATCATGATGCTGGCGCCGCCGGGATGTTTTTCTTCCCCGGGCTGGAACAGGATCTTGATAGTGCCTTCCAGTTCATCTTTCAGCTCATGCAGTATTTTGGTAGCGCCCAGCACCACCGTAGTATGCACATCGTGGCCGCAGGCGTGCATGATGCCGTTGTTTACGGACTTATAAGATACATCGTTGGCCTCGGTGATCGGCAGCGCATCAATATCTGCACGGAGCGCGATGGTTTTGGAGGACGGATTTTTACCTTCTATCAGGGCAATAATACCCGTACCGGCAATACCGGCTTTATAAGGCACACCGAATTTATCCAGTTGCTGCTGGATAAATTCGGAGGTTTTATGTTCCTGAAAGGATAATTCGGGATGGGAGTGAATATGACGCCTGATGTCTATAAAAGCAGGTGCATAGGCTTTGGCCAACTCTTTAATACGGTTCTTCATTCGACAGTTCTTTATCCGGTGACACGTTGATGACGGCTGGAACGACAAATACGCCGCCAGAGAAGAGGCTGGAGAGCTTATCGCGCAACTCGCTCGCTTCTTCGCGGGTTTTGAAATCGCCTACGCGCACTTTAAAATAGGGGGCCTGATAATCCAGATAAGTACGATAATCGTTGTACAACTGCATTACCCGGGCTTTGGCTTCATTGGCATCGCCGCGTTTGTTGGTGGAGATCACCTGTACCCGGAAACCATTTTGGTTACGAATAGCCAGGGTGTTGATGTAGATCTGTTTTCTGATCAGCACGTCCAACCGGCTATCCTTGATCACTTTTACCGAACCATTGCCGGACGCAGTGTAGTCCTGCGCCATGGCCCAGCTACTTCCCAACAGGCAGCAAACCAGGATGAATAATTTTTGCATGAATACTGTATAATTAAAAATTAATAATCTGAATGAGCAGTGTCTTCTCCGCCTTCCTTCACGATATTAACGCTGGCACTGGCACCTATGCGGGTGGCACCGGCTTCTATCAGCTCCTTCGCAAAAGCAAAGGTACGAATACCGCCGGAAGCTTTAATCTGTATATTATCGGGCAGGTTGGCTCTCATGAGTTTCACCGCTTCTACTGTAGCGCCTTTTTCAGCGTATCCGGTGGAAGTCTTTACAAAATCTACCCCGTATTTGCTGTAGAGCTGGCAACATTTGACGATCTCTTCTTCCAATAATATGCCACTTTCGATGATCATCTTGATCACCTTTTTCTTTTCGCGGACGATATACATCAGGTTGGCGATCTCTTTTTCGAGATATTCCCAGTCGTTGTTTTTAAGTGCAGAGATATTGATCACCACGTCCAGCTCGTCAGCACCGTCTACAATAGCCAATACTGTTTCAGCCACTTTAGCTTCAATAGCGGAATAACCGAATGGGAACCCGATGACAGTGGCCACTTTGGTATTGGTGGCGCCCAGAAACTGTTTGGCTACTTTCACATAGGGCGGGGGCACACAGGCCGCAGCAAAATCGTATTCCACACATTCCATGCACAGCTTCTTAATATCCTCGAGTGTGGTAGTGGGCTTTAAAATCGTATGGTCAATGTATCTGTTTATCTTCATGAGATTTGCATAAATCGAAGCCAAAAATAAACAATTACCGGATGAGAACGGAAACCGGCAAAAATAAAGCGGATTACGTATTTCACATTTGAGAATGCTACATCCGTAATCCGCCTTGGTTATGTCGTAATATCAACTATTAGAGGTCTTTGCCGTGGCAGTTTTTGAATTTCTTGCCACTACCGCAGGGACAGAGGTCATTGCGGCCTACTTTGGGGCCTACTCTTACCGGCTCCTGCTTTTCTTCAGGCACATCGTATTCCGGAGCTGCCTGATGACCGTTATGCTGTTGCTCCACGATATCTTCATGGGAAGCGCGCATCCGGCTCATGTCTGTTTTCTCTTCATAGCCTTCACGGATTTGTTCTTCCTGACGGCCCTGGTCCTGGCTTACGGGGATACCGCATTTGCAGAGGAAAGACACGATATCGCGGCTGGTTTCGCCATCCATCTGTTTGAACAGTTTGAAGGCTTCCAGTTTATAGATCAGCAACGGATCTTTCTGTTCGTATACGGCGCCCTGAACGGATTGTTTCAGTTCATCCATCGCGCGCAGGTGCTCTTTCCAGGCTTCGTCGATGAGAGCCAGGGTAATGCTGCGTTCCAGCGCGTTCATGGTTTCGTGGCCTTTGGTATCCACTACCTTTTTCAGGTTGGCCAGTACGTTAACACCTTTTTTGCCGTCGGTAAACGGAATGGAGATGTTTTCGATGTGGTGTCCTTGTTCCTGGTAGATGCGATCGATCACCGGCAGGGTGTTGGTAGTGATGTCCTGTACTTTGCGGTGGTAGCTGTCCATTGCCTGGTGGTACAGTTTAGAAGCCAGCGTAGGCACGTCTGTACGGAGCAGCTCTTCCTGGGTGATATTGGTATCGATGCCGAAGTTGATGATAGCATCCATTTTGAAAGCCTCGTAGTCGCCGGTTTCTTTATTGGAGATCACCATATTTTCTGATACGTCGAAGAAGGCGTTGTCGATATCGATGGCCAGACGCTCGCCGAACAGGGCGTGGTTACGTTTGGAATAGATAACGGTACGCTGTTTATTCATGACGTCATCGTATTCGAGCAGGCGTTTACGGATGCCGAAGTTGTTTTCTTCTACTTTTTTCTGTGCTCTTTCGATGGAGCGGGTGATCATGCTGTGCTGGATCACTTCTCCTTCTTTGTAGCCCATGCGGTCCATCAGGCCGGCGATACGGTCGGAGCCGAACATACGCATCAGGTCATCTTCCAGGGATACGAAGAACTGGGAAGATCCCGGATCACCCTGACGACCGGCACGACCACGCAACTGTCTGTCCACGCGGCGGCTTTCGTGTCTTTCTGTACCGATGATAGCCAGACCGCCTGCTTCTTTCACGCCGGGGCCCAGTTTGATGTCGGTACCACGACCGGCCATGTTGGTAGCGATGGTCACAGCGCCTGTCAGACCGGCTTCTGCCACGATCTGTGCTTCACGGGCGTGCTGTTTGGCGTTCAGTACGTTGTGTGGCACCTTCTCGAAGGTCAGCATTTTGCTCAGCAACTCAGACACTTCCACGGAGGTAGTACCTACCAGTACCGGGCGGCCTTTTGACTGCATCTGCTTGATTTCTTCGATAACGGCTTTATACTTGTCTCTTTTGGTTTTGTATACCAGGTCTTCCGCGTCACCACGGGAAATAGGCAGGTTGGTGGGGATGGTTACCACATCCAGTTTGTAGATTTCCCAGAACTCGCCTGCTTCAGTGGAAGCCGTACCGGTCATACCGGCCAGCTTGTGATACATACGGAAGTAGTTCTGCAGGGTGATAGTGGCGAATGTCTGTGTGGCAGCTTCCACTTTCACGTTTTCTTTCGCTTCGATCGCCTGGTGCAGACCGTCGGAGTAGCGGCGTCCATCGAGGATACGGCCGGTTTGTTCGTCTACGATCTTCACTTTTTCGTCCATTACCACATATTCCACGTCTTTATCAAACAGGGTATATGCTTTCAGCAGCTGCTGTACGGAGTGGATACGGTCTGACTTCAGGGCGTAGTCCTGCAGCATCATTTCTTTGCGCTGCAGTTTTTCTTCCGGTGTGACTGCCATTTTTTCAATCTCCGCCAGTTCGGACCCTACGTCCGGCATCACGAAGAAGTTAGGGTCTTCACCGCCCTGGGTGATCAGGCCGATGCCTTTCTCAGTCAGGTCTACGCTGTTTTGTTTTTCTTCTATCGCGAAGAACAGGCCTTCATCTACTTTGGGCATTTCGCGTTGCTGGTCTGCCAGGTAGTAGTTTTCGGCTTTCTGTAATAATACTTTAATACCCGGCTCGCTGAGATATTTGATCAGCGCGCTGTTTTTCGGTAAACCTCTCCAGGCGCGCATCAGGGCCAGACCACCGGTTTTGGGGTCGTCTTTACCTTCAGCGATCAGCTTTTTAGCTTCGAGGAGATATTGGTTGGCTGCTTTTTTCTGCATGTCCACCAGGTACTGGATACGTGGCTTCAGAGCATGGAACTCCTGTTCTTCACCGCGGGGGATAGGACCGGAGATGATGAGCGGTGTACGCGCATCGTCAATCAACACGCTATCCACCTCATCCACCATGGCGAAGTGGTGTTTACGTTGCACCATTTCGTCCGGGCTGTGCACCATGTTATCACGGAGGTAGTCGAAGCCAAATTCGTTGTTGGTACCGTAGGTGATGTCTGCCAGGTAGGCATTACGACGCTCCGGTGTATTGGGTTGGTGTTTATCGATACAGTCTACTGTGATACCGAGGAATTCAAACAGGGGACCGTTCCATTCGGAGTCACGGCGTGCCAGGTAATCGTTCACGGTTACGATGTGCACCCCTTCGCCGGCGAGGGCGTTGAGATATGCCGGGAGGGTAGATACCAGGGTTTTACCTTCACCGGTCGCCATTTCGGCAATTTTACCCTGATGCAGTATGGTACCACCGATCAGCTGTACATCGTAGTGCACCATGTTCCAGGTCACCTCGTTGCCAGCGGCTTTCCAGTTGTTTTTCCAGGTAGCCTTGTCACCTTCAATCGTTACATAGTCTTTCAGCACGGCCAGTTGACGGTCCATGTCTGTAGCGGTAACGGAGAGTGTGGGATTGGTGGAAAGACGACGGGCAGTTTCTTTTACCACGGCAAATGCTTCCGGCAGGAGGGTTTTAAGCACCACTTCCAGTTGTTTGTCGCGGTCTTTTTTCAGGGTGTCGATTTCCTGATAAATAACATCTTTTTCGGTTATATCTTCTACGGCTTCAGCCGCTTCTTTTTTCTCAGCAATTTCTTTATCGATGGCAGCCAGGTGGGCAGCGATACGTTCGCGGAATTCCCGGGTTTTATGACGCAGGTCGTCGATAGGCAGGGATTGCAGCTTTCCATACTCATCGTTGATCTGCTGCACTATTGGAGTGACAGATTTAATGTCTCTGTCTGATTTATTCCCTCCAAAAAGTTTTGTTAAAAAACCTAACATATTGAATGTTTAATTACGAATTACAATTTTAGTTTCTGTAACATCTCCCCGTCCCGGCTGAAGCTATGTCAGTTGGTTTTTCCTTTCTACCAGGCCTGTGGCACTGAAGCTGCGGGCGAAGTGTTGGATAGACGGAGAATACCAGTTACTCAAATATTATGCTTGGAAAGCAGGCCTGCCAAGCTGTCAGTTTTGTTGTAGCCGCTTTATCAAGGAGGGTAAAATTAGGAATAAATTCGGGGAAATGAAGGGATTTAAGCGGGAATTCCGTCGATAATTGAGAATAACGGACTTACAGGGAGGATATAGTAAAACTCCCTGCAAATCCGTCACATAAAGGGTTTTATCTTTCGCGGTAGGCGAGGTCCACAATTTTACCAAGACCGGTATAGCTCCAGGTGAGCTGCAACTGTTCATTTCTGGCAGGTATGCTGTAGATGCGGATGGAACCGTTCTCCGTATCCGGGCGGGCAGGGTCGTAACTGCCTACTACCAGGGAGTTGGACAGGTTCGTATAAAATTCCTTTCCGTAGGAGTTGAACAGCGGACATTTTAACACACTCACCTGCTCTCCTCCCAAATCAGCCATAAGGGTGGCTTTATTGGTAAAAATATCATATTCGTACACACGGCCGCCGGTGGCATAGAACACATACCCCAGCTGATTGCTGACAGCAAAAGCCGTCGCTTTGTCCAGTTCCGGCGCGTTGGTCATCTCTGTATAGTAGCTCTGTTTAATACCGGCGCCACCAATATTCATGCAGTATGTGTAGAATTTACCGGCTTTATCTTTCAGGACCGCATATACATCGCCCCGGTTATAGTTGGTATAAGCCATATAGACCATGGTTTTGCCGGTACTATAAGAAAACAGGGCCCCGTCTCTCAGGCTGCTGCAACTGGTTCCAAACATCGGGTCATGAGCCACAAAACGCTGGTGGTCCTGATCATACAGCACGGCGTTGGTATACCCACAGGCAACGAAAGGCGCTGGCCTGAAGGGTGTTTTTTCTTCGTCTACATAGTTCACCGGTGCACCAAAAGCGGCAGCCCCCTGCACCGCGCTCCTGTGAAAAAGCCTGTCACCTGCCACCACATAATCCACACCAGGCGATGTTGGCGAATTAAAAAAATAGTCCGGTGCGAAATTGGTTTCTACCGGCGTCATCATTTCATACCGGATATTATAGGTGCTTTTCCAGGTCAGCTCTTCTCCATCAATCCGTTCCAGCCCATCGCCACTCCGGAGATAAAACTGTCTACCGGCAGAACGGTAAGCAAACAGCAACTGCTTCGGTTGACGACGCGCCGGCATACCGGCATTGGTAAAAGCCAATACGTCTGTTATCAGCTTGTCGTTATCCCCGAGACGGGCCACCATGTCCAACCGGGCTGCCCCTTTTACATCGCAGAGCACTACCCATCCCTGGTAAACCGCTGACTGCACCACCAGCTTAAACTGCTTAAACCACTCCACACCGGTCTGTTTGTCCTTTACCCGGAAAAAACCGTCATAAGGCGCGGGTCTCAATTTCACCGGGATAGCCAGGTTCCTGCTAGTGCCAATTGTGACAATGGACGCTTCCCCGACCTGACGGGCAGTACCTTCTATCAGCGCCTCCCAACGGTAAGTATAACGGCTGGTATCATCCTTTACCTCTGTAGCCATTATCTGAGGCACGATACGCAACGTATCGCCATATAATACAGGATAGTTTTTCGCTATCCCTCCAATACTGTCTACCTGATTAATTTCATGGTAGTCATAATTGCCCTTGTCTTTGTAACAGGCGGCAAAACACAGGCTAAGGAGACATCCGCCCAATAACAATTGAATATAGTTCGTTTTCATCCTTTTCATTTTTATTGCATGTATTTACCCATTTTCATTGGCGTACCATCGTCTTCCAATACAGGCGTACCGGCAGCCTCCATATCTTTTAGGTATATTTTCAGGTAATTCGCGTAGAACCTTGTACCACCTGGATCAGCATTGGAGATTTTGGTGTATAACTCCAGTACGGGCAACTCCAGCAAATCACTCATCAACAACATCTTTTTTGTAGAGAATGGCCCGAAAAAATCGTCATACCACCCTTTGGCCGGCTTATTCAGCCGGTTATCCACAAGGATCACATGCCTTACAAGGGAAGTAAACAGGTTATTGTTTTTGTCTTTCACCAATACCTGCAGGCGGGTATTAAACTCATTGTTTGGCTCGAGTTGCAGCGTGATGGAAAAAGTTCGTTTAGACATGTCCAGTGTTTTGTGCAAGACCACCGGAAGATAGCAGTTGACACTATCGGGAGGTACCACCAGCCTGGCCGGTAGGTCAAAATGAGTATGGAGGGCAGCAGCACTGGCACTGGTATCAATGACGCGATAACTCACATTCCTTTCACGATTCACCGGCTTGCCCAGCGTCGCCACTCGCAGGACCATGGTGGTATCCGTAGCAGATGGTGTATAAGCAAACGTGACGATAGTGGTATCATAGGTAACGAAGGCCCTCACCACAGAGAAATAAACATCATCATCTGTAGCATAGGTAGGTATCTCTGCTTTGCGGCAGGACGCTAACAACAGCAGCAATCCTGCTGTTACGGCGATATATTGAAGATGCTTGATCATAACAAATACATTGGATTAGTTTCTGAATCGGGATTCGTCCAACGGAATAGGCAGCACATACTTTTCTTTACCCATAGTGATCGTTCCGCTGCCGGTACCGCCGGGGATGCTGGCGGTAGCATTACGCTTGTAATAGAAAAACATCTGGCCTTCTCCATAGAATTCACGTTTATAATCTTTGAGCAATTCTGTGGCAAGATTAGCATTGGCTGGCGCATCGCTGATGCCCCGGTTGCGACGCACCACATTGAGGTACGCTATGCCTGCAGCCGGGTCCGGCGCACACTCAGCAGCAATAAAATACAACTCAGACAGCCGTATCATCGGTACCAGGTTACGGAAACGAAAGCTTGTTTCTTCTATATCAGCATACTTGTAAAAACAGCGGTAGTTCTTCTGATTGGAACCGGGCACCAGCCAGGAATTACCATAACGGAAATCATTGGTATTACTTTCAAACTCGGAAGTAAGGCGGGTTTGAGCAGCGGTCAGGATGTCCGGATCTTTCAGCGACGGATCAAAATAATTTCTGTATTTATCTGTTCTCCGGCTGTCCTGTAAGGTAAACAGCAGTTCACTGGAAAACACACGGTTGGGGTTACGGGGATCGCCCTGTACCTCATTCAACGTCACAAACGGGAATACGCCACCGGCTCCGGTCAACACCTCTGTAGCATATTTCAGCGCGCTGACCTTATCCCTGCGGTACAAACACACCCGCGCTTTCAAGGCCCTTACGGCATAGTAGTTCAACCGGAGATTACGATAGCTCCACGCAACGCCATCGACACTCTGGTCTTTACTCCCCAGCGTATAGCCGCTCACCACGGGATCATCTTTTAACAACGCCTCGGCTGCATCCAGGTCTGCCAGTACTTTCTCTAAAAACACATTGCCTTTAAGATAATCTTCATACCTGGTAGTAAAGGAGGTATAATACGGAATGCTTACCGCCGTAGAGTCCTGCTGGTATACAGGGCCGAATAAACGAAACAGGTCGAACTGGATCAGTGCCCGTAATGCCAGCGCTTCTCCTTTTACCCACGAATAATGGTTGCCGGAGAACAGTCCTTTTTTCTCATCGATGACCGACAAAATTTTGTTGGCATTGGCCACTGTCTTATACATACTGCCCCAGGTATTGCCAAACATGGTCTGTATTTCCGGCTCTGTATATTGATAGGAGGCTAGTTTGTACTGCTTGTGGCCACCACCGATATTGTATCGCTGGCCCAGTATCTCCGTCATCTGCATGGTCATCTGTCCGCCATAGGATTTTTCATCCGTCATATCGAGGTACACGCCGTTGAGCGCGGTCATAAACCCGGCTTCATTTTCCAGCAACACCCCTTCGATGACTTTGTCGCGGGGTTTTACATCCAGCCATTTTTTGCAGGAGGTACCTGTGACCGCCACCAGTATAATTACGCTGAAGAGTATACGTTTTTTCATTTTTCTTTCATTTAGTAATTAAAATCCGGCACTTACAGAGAAAGAAACCGTATTGGCAAATGGATAATCTATACCGCGCTCACGCTTGATGGTAGACAAGCGGAAGATATCGTTCATATAGGCATTCACCCGCAGGTACGACATGCGCCAGCGCTTTATCCTGCTGTTGGCGAATTCATATCCCACATTAATCGACTCACCGGCCAGTATATTCTCCCGCTGTACAAAACGGGAAGTCATGGGCGGAATGTTAGCGGCGATCACATTATCATAAGTCGTCATTGAAATGGCCCTGTATTTGGCGATATCGCCAGGTTGCTTCCAACGGTCGTACAATGCACGGCGGTCCTGATTCAACAGAATGTCTGTGGAATTAATATTCTCCACTTTATCATACAGTGCATTATTAAAGACATCGGCCCCCATGCGGTAACGCAGGTAGATGCCCAACATAAACCCTTTATAGCTGAAGTTGGTACCGGCGATGCCTTCCAGTTTGGGACGGCCATCACCGACTACTACTTCGTCGGCAGCATCATAATTCAACGTCAGGGTACCATCTTTTTTGATCAGCACTTCCCTTCCGGTACCGGGATCGATGCCGGCGGAACGCACCGCCCAGATAGCAGTGGGACTACCACCATCGTAGTAGCGTTCCAGGTTTTTGGTGCGGTTCTCTTTATTGAGCACATCGAGGCTGTTACCCATGTTGTCATAACGTGCATTTTCGTGCTTCGCAGAGAAATTGACGCTCCAGTTGATACGCTCCTCAGGCTTGTACCAGGGTGACACACTGAACATAAAGTTGTAACCATTGCCCACCTGTTTGCCAAGATTGGTCATGTAAGTAGTGGCACCCACAGAAGAAGGCAGGCTGATCTGGGCCACCAGCGGATCGGTGACACGGTTATACACATCGATGTTCAACCGCAGGCGATTATTCAGCAATACTACATCGGCGCCTATGTTTTTGTCGAAGGTTTTCTGCCATAACAGGTTGGGATTGCCAAAGGCATCGATGATCGCCCCTACACCAAAATCATTGACAGCAGTGGTATTATAACGGTAAGTGGTAAACGACTGGTAGGTAGAAAAATTCTGGTTGCCCGGCGTACCAATGGAACCACGTAATTTCAGGAAGTTGATCCAGCTCAGTTCCGCCAGCATCGGCTCTTTATGCAGGTTCCAGGACAAACCAACAGACCAGGAAGTGGTAAAGAATTGATTGGACCCAAACACAGAGGAACCATCCAGCCGGAAATTCACATCAGCCATATAACGCTCATCCAGCATATAGCCGGCATTGAGGTAGGCGCTGGTACTGCGGGTGGTGGCTTCCGAAGAGGTGGATTTACCACTGGCAGGATAACCGGCAGCGAAGGCTGGCGACGATATACCCGGCGGCAAGCCAATCACCGTATAACCGTCGCCGGTATTCCGGAACTGCTGGAACTTCCAGCCAGCCACCGCGTTGATCTGATGACGGTCTTTAATCAGTTTACCATAGATACCGGTTATTTCACCATCATAGTTAAAAACAGACGTTTGAGAACCGGAAAAGCTACCTCTTTCCGTAGGTACTTTTTTTGCAAACTGCGTGTGACGGGCATCCAGGAATATTTCCTGTTTGCTCTCTTCTTTCGTAATGCCCAGGCGGCCTCTTACCCGAAAATCCTGATTAAGTTCCCATTCCGCCATGAAGTTATTGACCACGGAGAAGTTGCGGGTAACATTAGAGTTACCGATGGAGGCGTTCCATAACGGGTTGGTAGTAGTATCGGTACCGGAAGAGGCGGTATTGGCCCTTAGTTCGAGGTAGGGCTGCAGATTACCGTTTATATCGCGTTTGCGATAATAGGGGCTCGCTTGTGCAAAGTCCTGAAAGGAGCCATAGGGCGATTCTTTCGCGGTAAAAAAGTTAAGCGACAGGTTATTATTAAAGCTGAGTTTTTTCCTGCGATATACCAGTTTCACGTTGGCACCACCGATATCACGGCCGGAGCCCTTCATGGCGCCGTTGATCTTTTTGTAGTTCAGGCCTACGCTGTAGCGCATCTGGTTGTCGCCGCCCTCTGCATAAAGGGAATGCCCGGTGGTAAAGCCGGTACGGACCGGCTCACTGAGCCAGTAGGTATTAACGCCGCGTTTTACCTCTGCCAGCCGTTCACTATAGACCATTTCCAGTTCCTTTTGCCGTGTCTGGTTTGTTTCAAACCCTTCATTGAGCCGGAACCTGCCGGAAATACGTTCAAACTCCAGCTTTTCCGCGGCATCCATCAGGTTATAATCATGAAGATCGGGGATGGTGATGCTGTTATCGGTGGTATAGTACACCCGCAGTTCACCGGGTTTCGGTTTTTTCGTTTCGATAACGATTACGCCGTTAGCGGCTTTGGCGCCGTAGATAGCGGTGGATGCCGCATCCTTCAGGATGGTCACGCTTTCCACGCGGTTGATGTCCAGGTCTACGATGGTACGCAGATTGGTTTCAAAACCATCGAGGATGAACAGCGGTTGGTTAGGATCTGTACTAAACTGTTCTTTCATCCCCAGCACGCTGGTTTTACCGCGTATCTCCAGGTTGGGCATAACGTTAGGATTGGATCCCATCAGGTTATTTTCGTACACCGTAAAGGCGGGGTCGAGGGAGCGGAGGCTCTGGATGACGTTCTGGTTGCCTATCTGTTTCAGTTCTTTAGCAGTATAGGTAGATGCAGACCCGGTGAAACTTTCTTTTGTTCGTTCATAGATGCCCGTTACCACCACTTCTTTTATTTTAGAAGCGTCTTCGTCGAGAATGATATTGGAAGCGCCTTTCACGGGCATTTCCACCGTTTTGTAGCCGACGAATGAAACGACCAGCACATCATTCGCTGTAACAGTGATTTCAAATTTCCCGGCGGCATCTGTATGTGTGCCCAATGGTTTCCCTTTCACCCTGATGGTGACGCCTGGTATCTGTTGCAGATTCCCTTTGCTGTCACGCAGGGACACGGAGCCGCGGAGGCGGATGCTCTGGTCCTGTTGTTCCATGCGGCCTACGGTCACGGAGACAGCTACACGGGCAGGCGCGCTTTTCACGATCACCTGGTTGCCTACAATCGTATACTGTACGTCATCACTGAAAATATCGTGCAGCACATTCTTTAATGCCGCATCATTGGCCCGGATGGTGACAGCCTGGGCCCTGTTGATCTGGCTACCATCGTACACAAAGTTCAGATTGGTTTGTTTTTCGATCTCTGACAGTACAACAGCTATAGGTTGGTTATTGGCTTTCACAGTCACTTTCCGGTTCAGCGGAGAAGTATCCTGTGCTCTTGCCGGCCAGGCCGACAGGAGAATGGCAGCCATTGCCAGGGGGCAGTACATACGGATCCCGCAACGGGTGATGTACCGTAGATAATTTTTACTCATGGCTAAGGCGTTTTAGCTTTTGGCTAAAGCATTTTGGTTGGTAATGATGGTTCTTATGCGCTATCTTTTGATGGGCAAGTGCACATATATCGTGTCGTTCAGTTGTTCAAATTGATAATCATATAAAGCAGTCAGTGTTTGTAATATATCCGGTAAAGTTTTATTGCTGAAATTGGCGTTGAGCTTACGTTCCTTGCTGATGGCCGGGTCGAGCACCATGGTCACCCCGTAGGCATTGGAAAGGGTTTCGCATACAGCTTGCAGGGAGGTATCTGTAAACTGCAGCTCCCGGGTACGCCATGCCAGCTGGTTGTTACCGGCAGTGGAGTCCACTTTTATTTCCCCGGTGCGGGTATTGCAGGAGGCGCCCTGGCCGGCCTGCAAACGGAGGGAATGTTGCTGATGCGCCACGGCCACGCTGCCGGTGAGCACATATACCTGTATGGTGGTATTGACCGCCTTTACGTTGAAGGAGGTACCCAGCACATGGATCTCTGCCGGGCCGCTCACTACAGTAAAGGGATACACGGGATTAGTGGTAATATCAAAAAAAGCTTCCCCTGCTATTAGTTCCACTTTTCTTTCCGCTCCTTTGAAAGTAGCCGGGTATTTGATGGTTGCCTGTTTGTTCAGGTAGATTTTAGAGCCGTCGGCCAGCAATACGGAATCGGGATGGTCGGTGGTAGTTTTGGCGATCCACTGTACGCGGGTGCGTGAATATTGCCACCATCCGGCAGCCACGGCTATCAGCAATACAGCAGCGGCGGCAGGCCACCAGCGGCGGCGGGCAGTGATGAGTGGTACTACCGGCGTTGCGGCCTGGGTTTGGTCCAGCAGCTGCAGAAACCTGGCGGTAGCAGCAGGCGCATCGGCCTCTTCAAAAAAAGCGGCATGGGGCGCCTGCTCCCATAGCAGGCAGACCTGTCTGTATAGTTCCCGGTGCGCGGCGTCAGCAGCCAGCCAGGATGCCAGTTGTGCCTGTAATGCCTCATCCTCCGGCGACTGCAGGCACAAAAGGATAAAAGAATAATGATCGGTTGGTTTGGTCATCTTACGAAAAAAGGATGCGCTTTTAAGCTGAGACAAATCAGCAAAAGCCTACCCCCAAAAGAAATTTGAAAATTTTCAGATTTTAATATTTTCAGACTGAAACAAGCCACAGCAGTAGCTTTAACCGGTCGGCAGCCGATATAGGTTTTTCCGGTGGGTCCAGCAAAGCTGCTTTGAGCTGCCGGAGCGCGATGGTCATCTGGTTCTCCACCGTTTTTACAGACAGTTGCAGTTCATGGGCGATTTCCGCATTCCTGAGCCCTTTGTAGCGGCTTAACTTGAAGATACGCCGGCACTGTTCCGGCAAACGTTCCACAGCATAGTGTATCCGCTCCCGCAGTTCCTGTTCTTCCAGGAAAGTGCAGAGGTAACTTTCTTCCTGTAAATACCTGATGGTATTATGGTGTGTTTCTAACAGCCGGTTACGCTGCAGATGATTGATACACTGATTGATAACAGCGCGGAAAAGGTAACTTTTCAGCGCAGCAGCATGTTCCAGGGCAAAGTCCTTCTCCCATAAACGGAGAAAAACATCCTGGACCACTTCCTCGGCCTGCTCCCGTTCTCCCAGGTATTTCCGGGCGGTAGCAAAAAGGAGGGGGTAAAAATGTTCGTATACCCGGGCAAATACCGCACGGTCTCTGGCTTGCAAGCCCTGCAACACCTCTTCGCTGTATAACCCGCTAATCATAAAAAAATAAACGTCAGAAAGGCATAAGTGGGAGCTAAGATAACCCATTACAGGGCGAAAAGGAAATTTTCAAAAAAAATGCCGTTCCAACGGTCAAAAGATGAAAATATGTAAATACTTTTTATAAATTTAATGGCTTTAAAGCCGTTATTCTTAAATTATAAACTTCCACGTTATGACGAACCAGATACAGCCTGAGCGCTGTTTGTCCGTGATTGTAATGTCAGGGCTCTCCTCCGGAGCACTGCCGTTTTCCTCCGACCAGTGATAGCCGGGAATGCCACGATGACCACCACTTCAGCCGGTTGTCATATGCTCTCCGCTAATACCTGTTCCGGGAAACATGCACGCAGATTAAATGTTATGGACGGTACCCAAATATTGTCTGTAGCTGCTATCTTGCCTTTTGATCCGGCACAGCCCAGGCACAACGCGATTTTAAACTAAAACCACGAAACCTAAATAATTTTTTGAAGATGAACCGTAAGTTAAGAATGGGAATGATCGGCGGTGGAAAAGATGCCTTTATTGGCGCTATTCACCGTATTGCCGCCAATATGGACGGCCTGATAGAGCTGGTAGCCGGTGCGCTCAGCATCAACAACGAAGTAGCCCTGGAATCCGGTAAAATGCTGTTCCTCGATCCGGAACGCACTTACCTCGATTTCAAAACCATGCTTCAGAAAGAAGCCGCTATGCCGGCCGACAAGCGCCTCGATTTCGTGACCATCGTCACTCCTAACTTCGCTCACTTTGAACCAGCCATGATGGCGCTGGACCTGGGCTTCAACGTAGTGATCGAAAAACCGATCACTTTCTCCCTGGAAGAAGCCAAACAACTGCAGGCCAAAGTGGAAGCTACCGGTCTCACCCTGTTGCTCACCCACACCTACACCGGCTACCCAATGGTAAAACAGGCCCGCCAGATGGTAAAAGACGGCGCGCTCGGTAAAATCCGTAAAGTATGGGTAGAATATCCGCAGGGATGGCTCAGCAAAATGAGTGAGCGGGAAGGCAATGCACAGGCAGCCTGGAGAACAGATCCTAAAAAATCCGGTAAGGCCGGCGCGATGGGCGATATCGGTACCCACGCCGCCAATCTGGCTGAATATATCAGCGGTGCTAAAATTGAAAAACTGTGCGCCGACCTGAACATTATGGTGCCTGGCCGCGCCCTCGATGATGACGGGGCCGTGCTGCTGCGCTTCGACAACGGCGCTGCGGGTGTGCTGATGGCCTCCCAGGTAGCTGCCGGCGAGGAAAACGCCCTGAAAATCCGCATATACGGAGAAAAAGGCGGCCTCGAATGGGCACAACACGAACCGAACACCCTGCTGGTGAAATGGCTCGATAAACCCACAGAAGTCTATCGTGCCGGCGGTGGTTACACCTTCCAGTCCTCCTACATGACCCACAATACCCGCACCCCGGGCGGTCATCCGGAAGGATACCTGGAAGCTTTCGGTAACCTGTACCGCAACTTCGCACAAACCCTCTCCGCCAAAATTGACGGCGTACAGCCGTCACCGGAGTCGCTCGACTTCCCCAGCGTAGCGGATGGCGTGCGTGGCATGGCGTTCATCGATAATGTGGTGCGCTCCTCACAAAGCGATGCCAAATGGACAAATTTTGACATTTAATATACCACCGATAACAAGTACGACTATATGAAAACAATCAAAGGTCCTGGTATATTCCTGGCGCAGTTCATGGGAGATGAAGCGCCATTCAACAGCCTGAAATCCATCTGCGAATGGGCTGCCTCCATCGGCTTCAAAGGCGTACAGATCCCCAGCTGGGACACCCGCCTGATAGACCTGCAAAAGGCCGCCGAAAGTAAAACCTACGCAGACGAAATAAAAGGTATTGTAAACGCTGCAGGCCTGGAGATCACAGAGCTGAGCACCCACCTGCAGGGCCAGCTGGTAGCCGTGAACCCCGCTTTCACGGAGATGTTCGACGGTTTCGCGCCGGCACAGTACCACAATAATATCCAGGCCCGCACCGAGTGGGCCGTGGACCAGCTGAAATATGCGGCCAAAGCCAGCCGTAACCTCGGCCTCAATGCACACGCCACTTTCAGTGGTGCGCTGCTGTGGGCGCCGGCTATGTACCCCTGGCCACAACGGCCGGCAGGACTGGTAGAAGCAGGTTTCGCTGAACTGGCCAAACGCTGGCTGCCCATCCTCAACGAGTTCGACGCCAACGGTGTAGACGTATGTTACGAAATACATCCCGGCGAAGACCTCCACGACGGCGCCAGCTATGAACGTTTCCTCGAGGCTACCGGCAACCATGCCCGGGCATGCCTCCTGTACGATCCCAGCCATTTCGTGCTGCAATGCCTCAACTACCTGGAATATATCGATATTTACCACGAGAAAATAAAAGCGTTCCACGTAAAAGACGCGGAATTTAATCCCACCGGCCGCTCCGGCGTATACGGCGGCTTCCAGGCATGGATAGACCGTCCCGGCAGGTTCCGCTCCCTCGGCGACGGACAGGTGGATTTTAAATCCGTGTTCAGTAAACTCACCCAATACGATTTTGCCGGTTGGGCCGTTATGGAATGGGAATGCTGCATGAAACACCCGGAAGACGGTGCACGCGAAGGTGCTCCGTTTATCAAAGACCACATCATCCGCGTAACCGAAAAAGCGTTCGACGACTTCGCCGGCGCTGCTACCGATGATGCGTTCAACAAAAGGGTATTGGGCATTTAGTTATTTTAATATTTAGTCATTTTGATATTTTGACTTGGTGAAACAGGTCAAAATCGATAAGGAAAGCTATCGGATGAATGAACAAAACATATTCATCCCCCGAAAAAAATAACACACAGACGGAAAAACATATAAACAACACAACACCAGTCAAATAAACAAATAACAAAATAAAAAAATCACAAAATGAAAAAGAGGTATCTGGCACCGTTTGTATTAAGCGCGCTGTTTTTTGCAGCTTGCGGCGGAGGTGATAAAAAAGCGGAACAAGAAACTACTAAGACCACCCAGGAAAACAATGCCGTAGACACTTCCATGGTATCTCCGGGTGCAAACAAACCAGCCAGCAAAGGTGAGCAACTGATGGCACAAAGCGATTGCAAAACCTGCCACAAAGAAGAAATCAAGGTGATCGGCCCCGCGCTGAAAGACATCGCCGGCAAATATCCCAACACACCGGAAAATGTGGATAAGCTGGCCGACAAAGTCATCAAAGGCGGTTCCGGTAACTGGGGTGAAGTAGCCATGCTCCCGCATCCAAATGTCTCTAAAGAGGATGCCAAAGAAATGGTACAGTACATCCTGTCCATCGGAAAATAATGGCTTTTCCATCATCATTCAACTATAGTAAATGAAAAAAATCATCATCGGAGCCTTTATGCTGGGCGCTATCACCAGCGCTACAGCGGTAAAGGCACAGAAAGTAAATAGCCTCTCTGCCAAAGAGAAAAAGGAAGGATGGCAGCTGCTGTTTGATGGTAAAACCACCAACGGATGGCATACCTACCTGAAAGATGCAGCCAGCCCCGCCTGGAAAGTGGTGGACGGCGCACTCGAATTTGATGTGGACGCCAAAAAAAGCGGCGCCCCCGGCGGTGACCTCGTTACCAACGGCGAATACGAAAACTACGAGCTGAGCATCGACTGGAAAATTTCAGAAGGCGGCAACAGCGGCATCATCTTCAGCGTACACGAAGATCCTGAATTCAAAGCTACTTATCTCACCGGCCCTGAAATGCAGGTGCTCGATGATGATAAACACCCTGATGGAAAAATCAACAAACACAATGCCGGCGACCTCTACGACCTCGTGAAATCCTCACAGAAAGCGGTTAAATCCGTAGGTCAGTGGAATACCGCCAAAATTGTGAAAAAAGATGGTCACCTTAGCCTCTGGCTCAACGGCGTAAAAACCGTGGAAACAACCATGGGTACTCCTGAATGGGACGCACTGGTAGCCAATAGTAAATTTAAAGACTGGAAAGGCTTCGGTAAATACGCCAAAGGCCACATCGCGCTCCAGGACCACGGTAACAAAGTATGGTACCGTAACATCAAAATAAAAGCGCTGTAATCTTTTTCAGATATTATTTTTTTTGACAAAGGCGCAAGGCAGCAAAGAAGAAGATCCTTTTTCCCTGCCCTGCGTCTTTTGCTTTTGGATGCTATAACTACCACGAACATGAGAACATTCACCGCGTTTATTGCGCTATTACTGGCCGCCTCCCTTTGTGCGCAGGCCGGCAAAAAACATAAGGCCAAAAAGATACTGGTCTTTTCAAAAACAACAGGCTTCCGCCACGACTGTATTCCCGTTGCCAAAGCCGCGATCATGCAACTGGGTAAAGACAACGGCTTCGAAGTGGACACCACCGAAGATGCTTCCGCCTTTACTGCCGCCAACCTGAAAAAATATGCCGCTGTGATCTTCAGTTGCACCACCGGCGATGTACTGGACAGCGCCCAGCAAGTGGCCTTCCAGCAGTATATCCACAAAGGCGGCGGCTGGATGGGCATCCACGCAGCCACCGATACGGAATACGACTGGCCATGGTACAATAAACTGGCCGGCGCCTGGTTTCTCAGTCACCCGAAACAACAACAGGCCACCCTCCGCGTAACAGACCACAACCATCCCGCCACCCGCCACCTGCCGGATGAATGGGTACGCAAAGACGAATGGTATAACTTCAAAGACCTTAACCCGGACGTGCACGTGCTGATCAAAATAGATGAATCCACCTATGAAGGCGGCAAAAACGGGGATAATCACCCGATGTGCTGGTACCATGACTTTGAAGGCGGCCGCGCTTTCTATACCGAAATGGGCCATACCAAAGAATCATATCAGGACCCTGCCTATCTGCAACACCTCCTGGGTGGTATTCAGTATACGATGGGTAATAAGCTTCGCTAAAATCTCGTTGAGATCTTCGTTAAGATCTCCTTGATCAGGCGAATCAGCAATAATCATGGTAATCACAGTTTATGAAGCAAACCATTAAGCTCTTGCTGCTGCTGGCATTGGTGGCCACGGCAGGCTGTAACAAATCGCGCCCCGGACAACCGCGGGTGCTGGTATTCACCAAAACCACCGCTTTCCGCCACGCTTCCATACCAGCGGGCATTGCGGCCCTCCAGAAGCTCGGCAAAGAAAACGGCTTCGAGGTAGACACCACCGAAAATGCCAACCGTTTTACGGAAGACTCCCTCCAACAATATGCTGCGGTGATCTTCCTGAACACCACTGGCGACGTGCTCAATACCGCACAGGAAGCAGACTTTGAAAGATACATTCAGGCCGGCGGCGGATATGTAGGCGTACACGCCGCCACCGATACAGAATATGAATGGGGCTGGTACAACCACCTGGCCGGCGCCTATTTCCTCAGCCATCCTCCCGGTACCCACAAGGCAACCGTGGAAGTGGTCAACAAATCATTCCCTGCTACCGCCGGATTGCCCGACAAATTTGAACATACAGACGAATGGTACAACTTTAAAAAGAGAGATACCACCACCACTGTACTGTTGAAAGTAGATGAAAAAACCTACGAAGGCGGCACCATGAACAACGACCATCCCGTAAGCTGGTATCACGAATACGACGGCGGCCGCGCTTTCTACACCGCGCTCGGTCATACCGAAGAGTGCTATACCGACAGCCTGTTCCTGAAACATGTGCTCGGCGGTATCCAATACGCGATCGGCAAAAACCTGGTGCTCGACTATAGCAAAGCCACCACGCTGCGCACACCGGACGAAAACCGCTTCACTAAAAACGTGCTCACCGCCGGCCAGTTCTTTGAACCAACGGAGATGACGATCCTGCCCAACCTCGACATCCTCGTGGCACAACGCCGCGGTGAACTGATGCTCTACAAACAGGCAGATAAAACACTCACCCAGGCCGGCTTCCTGAAAGTGTACTTCAAAACAGAAGTGCCCAACGTTAATGCGGAAGAAGGTTTCCTCGGCCTCGCTGCTGACCCGGACTATAAAGACAACCACTTTATCTATGTGATGTATTCTCCCGTAGATACTTCCGTCAACCGCCTGTCCCGCTTTAAGTTTGAAAACAACCAGCTGAACATGGCCTCCGAAAAGGTAATTCTGCAGTTCTACTCCCAGCGCGATATCTGCTGCCATACCGGTGGCTCCATTGCCTTCGGACCGGATAAACTGCTGTATGTCTCTACCGGCGACAATACCACGCCATTCGACGAAGCAGGCCAGAAATACGTCAGTAACGGTTACGGCCCTACGGACGACCGCCCCGGGCATCAACAATACGATGGCCGCCGCTCTTCCGCCAACACCAACGATCTGCGTGGTAAAATCCTGCGCATCAAAGTAGCACCTGACGGCTCCTATAGCATACCGGAAGGAAACCTGTTCCCGAAAGGCACGCCTAACACCCGCCCGGAAATATATGCCATGGGTACCCGCAACCCCTACCGTATCTCAATAGACCGGAAGACCAGCTACCTCTACTGGGGTGAAGTAGGTCCGGACGCCAACAACGACGATCCCAACAGGGGCCCACGCGGATACGATGAAGTGAACCAGGCCAAAAAGCCCGGCAACTACGGATATCCCATGTTCATCGCAGACAACAAACCTTACCACGCCTATAACTACGAAACAGGCGAAACCGGTCCGGCGTTTGATCCCAAAAAGCCGATCAACAACTCCCGCAACAATACCGGCCTGAAAGAGCTGCCACCGGCTGTACCAGCCTTTATCTGGTACCCGTACGGCAAATCCGATGAATTCCCCATCGTAGGCAGCGGCGGCCGTAATGCCGAAGCAGGCCCGGTATACTACAGCGAATTCTATCCGAAAGAAACCCGTTTCCCGGACTACTATAACGGTAAACTGTTTATCTACGACTGGATCCGCGGCTGGATCATGGCCGTTACCATGGATAAAAACGGCGATTTCTCCAAGATGGAACGTTTTATGCCCGGCACTAAACTGAATGCGCCGATAGACATGGAAATGGGCCCCGATGGCCGTTTATACGTGTTGGAATATGGCAATGGCTGGTTCAGCAAAAACCCGGACGCTGCGCTTGCCCGCATTGATTACAATGGCGGCAACCGCGCACCGCAGGCTGAAATACATACTACACAGCTTACCGGCGCACTGCCGTTTAAAGTGAAACTGTCAGCCGAAGGCTCCGTAGATCCTGATGGCGACAAGCTCGCCTACCTCTGGTATTTCGGCAACGGCAATAAAAAGGAAACCACCGAGCCATCTGTGGAAATGACCTACACCACTGCCGGTGAATACAACGTATACGTAGAAGTACAGGACGGTAAAGGCGGTAAAACAAAAAGTAAAGAGATCGCCCTTTATGCCGGTAATGAAACACCGCAAGTCAGCATCGCGCTGCAAGGCAACCAGATGTTTTATTTCCCTGGCAAACAAGTACGTTATACCGTTACCGTTAATGACAAGGAAGACGGCAATAGTGCCAGCGGGAAACTCGATGCCAGCAACATATTTGTGAAAGCGGATTATGTTCAAGGCAGCGATAAAGCGGCCATGCCACAGGGGCATCAGATCGTTACCGGCGCCATCGCAGGTAAAAACATCATGGAGGTGTCTGACTGTAAAACCTGTCACAAGCCAGATGAAAAATCCATCGGACCATCTTTCAAACAGATAGCAGAGAAATACAAAAACGATCCTGCCGCACCGGATGCGCTTGCGAAAAAGATCATCAACGGCGGTGGCGGCGTATGGGGAGAAACCGCGATGTCTGCCCACCCGGGCATCTCCAACGGAGAAGCACATCAACTGGTGGAATATATTTTCTCGTTGGGCGGCAATGCCCCTAAAGTGGCATCCCTGCCTACTACCGGCAGCCTCAACCCCACATTGGGCAATGAGCTGAAAGACAATGGCGCACTGCTGCTCCTGGCCAGCTACACGGATAAAGGAGCACCGGGCATTAAACCCATCACAGGTACCGCTGCGGCACAACTGCTGAATCCTAAATTACCCGCAGCAGGCTTCAGCAAAGCTGATGGTGTTTCTACCTTTGAAGTCAATGGTATGAAACTGTTGATTCCCGCTACAGCCAACGGCTGGGTGGTATACAACGATCTCGACCTGACCGACGTCAATGGCATCGATGTTACCTATATGGTACAAGACCCGCAGCAGCAGGGCTTTGTAGTGGAAGCATTCCTCGACAATGCCAACGGCACCCGTTTGGGTGAAACTACCATAGGACCTGGCGCTCAACCGAAGATGCCTAACAAATCCAGCATCAGTTTTGCTCCGGTTACCGATGGCAAAAAACATCATCTCTACATTAAAATCAGACCTACTGATCCGGGTAAACAAGTGCCTTTGGGCATTGCTTCGTTTACGCTACGAGGTTAGAAGATGTATAAAAAAAACGCCGGAGATATGATCTCCGGCGTTTTTTTTATACATCTTCTATTATGTTTCCTACCACAAATAAAAAGGCCCTGCAACAACGCAGGGCCTTGCTTGTATGCATTCGAACGGGTCACTTTTTCGGTTTGTTGCTCATATAGAACGTCATGTTGCCGCCATCCATAATCTCACTGTGCGTAATGTACAGGCGGTCCAGCGGTTTGCCGTTCAGTAAGACTTTCTGCACATATACATTCTTATCCCCCTGATTTTTCACATCGATAACAAACGTTTTGCCGTTCTCCAGCTGCAGGGTAGCCTTGTCTACCGCAGGACTTCCTAATGCGTACTGATCGGAGCCCGGGCACACCGGATAAAACCCGAGGGAACTGAAAATATACCAGGCGCTCATTTGTCCGCAGTCGTCGTTACCGCCGAGGCCATCAGGACCGGGGTGGTACATTTTTTTCAGGATCATGCGTATACGTTCCTGTGTTTTCCACGGATAGCCGGTCCAGTTATAGAGGTAAGCTACGTGGTGAGAGGGTTCGTTGCCGTGTACATAGTTGCCGATGATACCATCGCGGGTGATGTCTTCGGTTTCAGCAAAATATTTATCCGGCAACTCCATAGTGAACAGCGAATCGAGGTGTTGCGTGAATTGTTTTTTGCCGCCCATCATAGCAATCATATCGTCGGGGTTGTGCGGCACATAAAGACTGTAATTCCATGCGTTGCCTTCAATGAAGCCCTGGTCATGTGTTTGCAGCGGGTCAAAAGCGGCTTTGAAAGTGCCGTCGTTCAGGCGGGGACGCATAAAGCCGGAGGCTTTGTCGTAAACATTTTTATAGTTGGCTGCCCGTTTGATAAATTCATCGTAGATAGCTGTTTTGCCCAGCTTCCTGGCCACCTGCGCAATACACCAGTCATCATAGGCATATTCCAGTGTTTTGGAAACAGAAGAGCCGTTTTTATCTTCCGGCACATAACCCATGTCCATATAGTATCCCAGTCCGTCGTAGGTGCGGTGGCGGGCAGTGGTCACACAGGCTTCCAGCGCTTTGTTCACATCAAAAGGAGCGTTGCCTTTCATGATAGCATCTGCAATCACGGATACGCTGTGATAGCCGATCATGCACCAGTTTTCATTGGCATAATGCGACCATACCGGCAGCATGTGCTGCACGCTTTGCTCATAATGATGCAGCATAGACTGTACCATGTCAGCATTGCGGGTAGGCTGCACCACATTAAAAAGCGGATGCAAAGCGCGATAGGTGTCCCACAGGGAGAAAGTAGTATAATTCGTATATCCGTTAGCGGTATAGTTGTTCTGGTCCAGTCCACGGTATTTTCCATCTACGTCCATGTAGGTAGTTGGATTAATAAACGCGTGGTACATGGCGGTATAGAAATTTTCTTTCTCTTCGCGGCTGCCGGAGGCGATCTGTATTTTGTTCAGCTCTTTTGTCCACAGTACCTGGCTTTCACGTTTTACCTGGTCAAAATCCCAGCCGGGTATTTCTGTTTGCAGGTTTTTGAGCGCCCCTGCGGTGCTTACCGGGGAGATAGCAAATTTTATTTTGATTTTTTCACCTTCGGTGGTATTGAAATCGAAGTAAGCCCTTATCTGGCGGCCTGCCATTTCAGGGAAATTTTTTGTCTGGTCAAACTTGCGGTAAAAACCTTTGTATACGTCATTGGCATAATTACGATGGCCGTATTCTTTAAAAGGTTTTGAAAACGTCATGGCGAAATAGACAGTGCGGGTACGCGCCCAGCCGCTGGTTTGCCGGTATCCGGTAATCAGCGTATCGTTTTCCACCCGTACAAAAGTCCATACGTTTTTGTTGGGGTAGTTGTAGATACCGGACATCAGGTCGAGGATGATGTGCGACTCACCAGAAGCGGGGAAGGTATATTGATGAAAGCCCACACGGTTGCTGGCGGTGAGTTCGGCAAGGATGTTATTATCTTCCAGTTTCACTTTATAATAAGCCGGTTCCGCTACTTCTGTGTTGTGTGAGAACCTGCTGCGGTAACCGCTCTCCGGATGGTCTGCCGTTCCCGGGTTCAGTTGCAGTGCACCGGTAGCAGGCATGATCAGGAAATCGCCCAGATCGGAATGGCCTGTACCGCTGAAATGCGTGTGACTGAAACCCACGATGGTTTTATCTTCATATTGATAGCCTGCGCAGTATTTGTATACGTCCTTGTTGTATTTGCCGTTCATCTCGTAGGAGAGCGTATCCGTTTCGGGGCTGAGCTGCACCGCGCCGAAAGGCACGGTAGCGCCGGGATAGGTATGTCCCATCCGTTGTGTGCCCGTGATCGGCTTTACGTAGGACAACACATTCTCCTGCGCGCGGAGCGAAGTACAGATACAGCAGAGTATCGATAAGAAAATAAGCCTGTTGGTCATCGGTATCAGTTTAAAACGTGTCTGGAAAAATGCTACATCCCGAAGAATCGGGATGAATTATTTACAGTGAACAATGAAATTCTTCTATATCGTTTTATTTATTATCTGTTGAATAAGAATAAGGGAACGCAGCAGGCTGTGTACCTCTTGATTTCTCAGGGGTAGCGCCCATACGGAACATCAGTTTGCCGCCTTTCTGCAGATCCTGATGGCTGATCCAGTTTTTCGTATAGGGCTGACCGTTCAGGGTCGCCTGTTGTACGTACAGGTTTTTAGCACTGTTGCCAGGTGCTTCGATCACCATTTTTTTGCCGTCTTCCAGCGTCATGGTGAGTTTGGCGAACAGGGGAGTGCCCAATACATACTGTTGGGTACCGGGACAAACGGGATAGAAGCCCATAGCAGAGAATACATACCAGGCAGAGGTTTGCCCGTTGTCTTCGTCGCCACAGTAGCCATCGGGTGTAGCTTTGTAAAGACGCTCCATTACCTGGCGGATCCAGTACTGTGTTTTCCACGGCTGGCCGGCATAGTTATAGAGGTAGATCATGTGCTGAATAGGCTGGTTGCCGTGTGCATATTGACCCATGTTCATGATCTGCATTTCACGGATTTCGTGAATCACAGTACCATAGTAGCTTTCATCATACACCGGCGCCATTTTGAAAACGGAATCCAGCATATTGGCGAAGGATTCGCGGCCTCCCATCAGGCCCGCAAGACCTTGTACGTCATGGAATATAGACCAGGTGTAGTGCCAGCTGTTACCCTCGGTAAAGGCGTCCCCCCATTTGAAAGGATTGAATGGTGACTGGAAACGGCCGTCTTTATTTTTACCACGCATCAGTTTTGTTTCCGGATCAAAGAGGTTCCGATAGTTCTGTGAGCGTTTAGCGAAACGTGCTATCTCTTCTTTAGGCCTGTTCAGCGCTTTTGCCAGTTGGTAGATGGTGAAGTCGTCGTAGGCATATTCCAGTGTACGGGCAGCGTTTTCGTTAACGTCTACATCGTAGGGCACATAACCCAGTTGATTGTAGTATTTCACGCCTTTGCGACCTACAGAAGTAAGCGGGCCTTCGTTTTCCGTGTTTTTCAGGATCGCCTCGTACAGGGTATTGATATCATAACCGCGGATACCTTTCAGGTAAGCATCAGCGATGAGGGAAGCAGAGTTGGAGCCGATCATACAATCGCGGTGACCGGGGCTTGCCCATTCAGGCAACCAGCCGCTTTCCTTGTAGGCGTTGGCCAAACCTTCCATGATATGCGCGCTGAGCGAAGGATACATCAGCGTAAAGAACGGATGTACCGCGCGGAAGGTATCCCAGAAACCATTGTCGGTAAACATATAACCGGGTAGCACCTGGCCGTTGAATGGGCTGTAGTGCACCACTTCGTTTTTCGCATTGATTTCATAGAATTTGCGGGGGAACAGCATAGTGCGGTACAGGGAAGAGTAGAAGGTACTTACCTGTTCGGAGGTACCGCCTTCCACTGACAACCGGCCCAGTTCTTTGTTCCAGGTGTCTTTTGCTTTCTGACGGGTAACCTCAAAAGCATCTTTACCTACTTCGCGCTGGAGGTTCAGTTCCGCCTGTTCAAAGCTGATGAAGGAAGATGCTGTTCTGGCCACTACCTGTTCTCCTTTCTTTGTTTTGAAGCCTACCACTGCGCCGGCATGGTCTGCCTGCAGCTCCAGCTGGTCTTCCAGGGTGGAATCGCGCCATGCTGCGGCAACGGTAAATGGTTTATCAAAATAGATAACAAAATAGTTCTTGAAGTTGGACGGTACGCCACCACTGTTTTTGGTGGTATAACCGATGACCTTCTGTTCTTTTGGTAAGATCTTAATATAGGATCCCTTATCAAATGCATCTACCACCACGAAGGCGCTATCAGTAGACGGGAAGGTAAAACGCAGTTGAGCAGCGCGTTCTGTGGGCGTGATTTCGGTGGTCACGTCCGCATCTGCCAGGTATACACTGTAGTAGTAGGGTTTGGCTATTTCCGTTTTGTGGGAGAACCAGCTGGCTCTTTTGTTTTGATCGATTTTCAGGCTACCGGTAACGGGCATCACGGCAAACTGGCCATAGTCGTTGATCCAGGGAGAAGGCTGGTGTGTTTGTTTAAAGCCCCTGATTTTATCGGCAGTGTATTGATACGCCCATCCGTTGCCCATCACGTTTGTCTGGGGCATCCAGAAGTTCATCCCCCATGGCAGGGCGATGGCAGGATAGGTGTTGCCGTTTGACAGGCTTACTTTAGAATCGGTGCCCATCAGGGTGTTGACCCATTCCACCGGTTCAGCCACTTTGTATACTGTCTGGCTTTGTGCGCCATGCAGGCATAATAAAGCAGCTGCCAGCATTCCAACTTTTTTCATGTTGTAGTGTTGTTTCTTGGTAAATCGATACCAGAGGGCAAAGGCGCAGGGAAGATGATCAGGCAGGGCCAAAAATTTCCCCGCTTTCGCCGGCCGGTATTTCATTACGTGCAATTATTAGAAAAATCGATTTAGCATCAATACAGAAAAAAAAGATTCACAGAATCCTCTCCCTGTTTCCGGAGCCCCAAACTCACATCATTTTCTCCGGAAACAGTTTTTAAATGTATACATATTTTTGGATCTATCGCAGGTATTGTCCATTTTTTTGCCGGAAAATGGATAAGCGGTGCCGGAAACAGGACCTGGCGTGATGATACGCGTCGCTGCTTACGCGGAGCCGCGCACGATAAATCGTCCCGGCAGCTCTACTGCGGGATTCTTAATAGGCACCGGTTTTTTACCCAGCTGCTGCATCAGCATGGCAATCGCAGTTTTGGCGATGCCTTCTATCGGCTGCTCTATCACAGAGATGCCTGGTGGATACAGGCGGAAAATATCGTGGTCATCGAAACAGATCACAGACACGTCATCGGGCATACGGAGACCAATGCGGGCAATGGCTTCCAGTCCAAGGATACCGAGATAATTGGTGGCAAAAAATATCGCTTCAAGGTCAGGATTGCTTTCAATGAACTCCTGCATTTCCCGAAGGGCATCTTCCCGGAGCTTGTGGTACTTCAGGTGCAGTACATGTTTCTTACGCAGGGGGAGCTTGTGTTCTTTCAGGGCAGACACGTAGCCACGCAGGCGCTCTTCCAGCTGGATCAGCTTCACGTCTACTGTCACGAAGGCGATACGGGTGAAACCTTTCTCAATCAGGTGTTTCATGCCCTGCTGCACGCCGCCGAAATTATCGATCAGCACATAAGGCGCCTTGATAGAAGGGAAATAACTGTCCATCAGCACTACAGGCTTATGATGCTGTACCAGCTGCTGTATCTCTTTTTCCATACCGGGCGCGGGAGTAATCAGGTATCCGTCCACCATCTGCCGGCCAAGCATCCGTATCAGCTCTCCTCCTTTCTGGGCGTTGTTTTCCGTACTGCAATACACTACGTTGTACCCCATCAGTTCCGCTTCCGTTTCAATTGTTTTGGCAAGGCTGGCAAAGAAACTGCCGGAAATAGTTTCCACGATCAGGCCCAGTGTTTTGGATTGACCGGTACGCAGGTTTACCGCCACCCGGTGGGGCTCGTAACCGGATTTCTCCACTACCTGTATGATTTTGGCCGCGACTTCGTCACGTATCCGCATCTGTTTCCCTTTGCCGTTGAGTACAAAAGATACAGTAGAAGGTGCCACACCGGCCATTTTAGCGACATCCTTAAGCGTAAGTCTCTTCATTCTTGCTTGTTAGTTTGATTGGTTTGGCCATTGCACCACCGCTTATAATTACAGGTTTAGTTGCCGGGTATGCGGGGAATGCACGGGGCCGGAAATTACAAAAAACTGTTAAAACATTACAAACTCTCCGTAAAATGGGTATCTTACAGCAGCGCGGCCGGGCATGTGGATACTATCAGCCTGTAATATGCGTTATTGGATCAGAAACAGAGTAAGTACCGGCCAATCAAGCAATTACGACCTGGTATTGTAGCCAACTTGACATTTTAACACGCAATATGAAGCAACTCACCCATCTTACAGATCCCGTTTACGTTAAACCTGACCGGGAGACTGTCTTTGACAGGCTTTTTAAGTCGATGATCCGTGACGAGCGTGATCTTCCCTTTGTATACCTTACCCTGAAGATTACTTTCACCCTCTGGCCACTGGCCATCCTGATGTACTGGCCGGGTGTGAACAACTGGCTTTGGTGGACTGCTGCTATTGCTTACCAGTTTTTCAACAATATCACCTTCAAAGGCCCTTTCGGCCTGATGCTGCATTGCACCAGCCACCGCGCCTTCTTTGAAAAGAAATACGGCTTCCTGAATAATTACCTCCCCTGGGCAATAGGCCCGTTGTTTGGACAAACACCGGAGTCCTACTATTCCCACCATATCGGGATGCACCACCCGGAGAATAATATGCCGGACGATGACAGCTGTACCATGATGTACCAGCGCGACTCTTTCCGGGGATTCCTCCACTACCTCTGGTCTTTCGTGACTTTTGGCGTTTACGATACCGCCAAGTACCATATCCGCAAAAAAAGGAGTAAACTGATGGTAAAGCTGGTCCGCGGTGAACTCTTTTTCATCGGTGCCTGCGTAGGCCTTTCCTTCATCAATTTCCCGGCTACCTTCGTCGTGTTCATCCTGCCGTTTATCATCTCCCGTATTATTATGATGGTAGGCAACTGGGCACAGCACGCGTTTATAGACGCTGAAGACCCGGACAACAGCTACAAGAACAGTATTACCTGCATCAATACCAAGTACAACCATAAATGCTGGAACGATGGCTATCATATCAGCCATCACGTTAAACCCAGCATGCACTGGACAGAACATCCGGTACATTTCCGTAAAACGCTGGACGAATACATCGCTAACGACGCTGTCGTATTTGATGGTATCCACTTCCTGCATGTATGGTTATGGCTGATGACCAAACGTTATGATCTGCTGGCCAAACATTTTGTCAATATCGGCGATCGTTTCCAGTCCGATGCGGAAATCATCTCTTTCCTGAAACAACGTACCCTCCGTATTAATACAGTACAGCGTGCAGCCGCCGTGGCTGCTGCCTGAAACAACTGATATATCATTAAAAAGCGCGCTACCGGTAAACCAGTAGCGCGCTTTTTTATAACAGGTATTCGGATAACTCTTAGTTGATCCAGCCCGGATTTTGTACCAGGTTGGAATTACGTTCTATCTCGCTTTGAGGAATGGCCCAATAGTAGATGTAATCCCCTTTCCAGGAATAGTTGACCACATTGCCTCCCCAGATCTGCTGGATACCAGCACCAGCGGCAAACGTCTTTTCTTTCCATGTTTTCCAACGCAGCTCATCGAAATAGTTGATGCCCTCATTCACAAATTCCACCCTGCGCTCGTTACGGATACGCTCACGCATAGCCGTTTGATCACCGACATAAGTCGGTTTGGTAACATCTGCATTCTGCAAAGCAGGCATTCCAACTCTCGCCCTCACCTTGTTGACCAAGTCCAGCGACTGCTGGCTAAATCCTTGCTCGTTCAAAGCTTCTGCCCACATCAGCAACACGTCCGCAAAACGAATCACCGGGAAATCGGTAGGACCGTAGGCACGGTTGATCGTTTCGGTAGCGCCTTCATATACAAATTTGCGGTGCAGGTAATAGAAATAAGCTTTGGTATCAGTGGCCAGGTCCCACACAGGCGTGTTATTGGACCGGAAAGGCCACCTGGAAACATATGGTTGGTTGGCGCTGCCATTTACACCCATGTATTCCGAATAGGGGGTAATAACGTTAGCGGCTAAACGAGGATCACGGTTGGCATAAGCTGACTTGACCCTGGCCTCATTGCCATTAGACAGATATTTGCTCATATCCAGTCCGCGGTTATTGGCGGCAGTGATTTCAGCTGCTGTAAGCCCATCCCTGAAAAAGTACACCTCTCTTTGTGGCGCCGTCAGGGACGTAAATCCCGGGATAACGGTGTTCCAGTCAAACTTGCTGCCGTCGGCCTTTTCATACAGGTCTACCACCACCGGGGAAACCAGGTAGGTATTCCAGCAGGAACCAAAGGAGCTTCTGTTTCCACAGAAAAACTGCGTGGTGGAACCAAAGTTATTCACCGCAATGTTCTGTATAGAGAAAATCATCTCGTCACTTTGTTCATTCGCTTCTTTAAAGAGCGCCTTGTAATCTCCAGTGAAAAGGGTATATCCCGCTTCCTGTACTTTGGCGAAATCAGCTGCGGCAGCAGCCCAGTTACGGGTATACAGGTAGGCTTTGCCTCTTAAGGCATAAGCTGCACCTTTGGTGATATGGCCATAGCTCGCATTACCTTTGCCATATTTGGGAGGCAGATTGGGCTCGTTGATGCAATCGGTAAGATCATTCACCACTACTTTCCATACGCTGTCCTCTGTTTCACGGCCTTTCACTGCGTCATCGGCAGTAAATGGCGTGAGATACACCGGTACACCATGCCACAGCTGGTTCAGGCGGGAATAAAAATAAGCACGCAGGAATTTCGCCTCTGCTATATATCTCGCCTTTTTATCCGCTGGGGAAGGGGATTTCAGCGGTATGTTGAAAATAGCGGTGTTGGCACGCAGAATACCATCGTAAAACTGTTTCCAGTTGCTGCTGAACATGCCGTTGCTGGGCGTGATGGTCCCTACCTGTAAGGCATCCGCATCGCGTACCATACCGCCTACACCGTAACGGTCGAACTGATATAATTCATTGCCGGAGGCACTGCCCTGGTCGATATTCAATCTCAACGCAGCATATACACCTGCCATGCCCTGGTCGGTGAGGTTGTCAGTGGTCCACATCTGGGCGTCACTTTCCTGTGTATAGGACACCGTGTCCAACAGGTTTTTCTTACAGCCGGCCAGTGACAGCAGCGCGGTGCCATATATTAATACGCTAAATTTTTTCATACGTCAATTTTTAGAACCTAGAATGTAACATTAAGACCCAACGCATACTGTTTCATAGTCGGATACCCTACGCTGGCGCCAATTTCAGGGTCAAGGCCCGGATATTTGGTGATGGTCAGCAGGTTTTCGCCACTTACATACACCACAGCCCGGTTGATGGCAGCCTTTTTGGTGAGGCGTTCCGGAATCTGGTAACCGATCTGCAGGTTCTTCAGCTTCAGATAAGATGCGTTATAGAGATAGAAATAGTTGTCCTGGCTATTCTGCGGATCTGTATTGAGTTTCAAACGGGGATATTTACCATTGATATTATTGGCAGGATCAGATGGATTGGCATCATTATAATAGTAGTGATCATTGGCTACTTCCAGTCCGATGGCATTACCGTTGGTCGTTACAGAGCTCAGGTATCCGCGGTCGTTGTAATAATACTGCAGTCCTGCACTTCCGGCCCATATCATATTAAGGTAAAGTCCCTTCCAGGAAGCGCTGATATTAAATCCATAGTTGTATTTAGGCGTACCGCTCGAACCGGAAAAGGACCTGTCGTAGTTATTGCCATAAATACCATCACCGTTGGTGTCTGCGTAGATGAAATCACCATACCAGATTTTTCCTTTATCCACACCCTGTGCAGGCAGAAAGGTATAACCCGCGGCCATCATAGCTTTTAACCAGGCCATGTCCTGCGGTGTACGGACCATCCCGTCTTTGGGGCCGCCATTAACATTCACACTGCCGTCGCCATTAAAGTAACTGCCGTTGCCCTGGTAAAGTTTCTGGAGATAATATTCATCGATCTGATGGCCTTCCACCCGGTATCTGTTACCATCGTTGGAAGCCACCTTTCCGATATTGGACGCCCATACTTTATTACCGCTGGCATCAGTGGTGTAACCATCCTGGAAGGCGCCACGGTAGCTGGTGATCACGTTTTTATTGTAGGAAAAATTACCCCCAACCGTGATATCCACTTCCCCGATTTTACGGCTGTAGCTGGCCACCAGCTCTATTCCCTTGTTGGAAACAGTGGCTGTATTGACAGTAGGGGCCTGTGCATTACCTGCGGTCAGCGGTATCGGTGGCGAGGTAATGATGCCGTCGGTGGTTTTGCTGTAATAGTCGATGGTGATATTCAGTGCATTATTCAGCAAGGTTGCATCCAGTCCGATATCCGCGATAGCCGTAGCTTCCCAGAGCAGACCGGGATTCCCGAATTTGGTGACCGCCAGTGCATTCACAGCGGTGTTATTATAAGAGTAGTACACCGGGTTGTAGAGTGTCTGGTAGTCATAATTGCCCTGGGACCTGTCGCCCCCGCCGTTGTTACCCAATTTACCCCAGGAACCGCGCAGTTTCAGCTGTTGGAAATTGTGCAGCGTTTCTTTCAGGAATGTTTCTTCTGTAAGGCGCCAGCCCGCAGAAAAGGAGGGATAGTAGCCCCAGCGGGAAACGGGTGCAAAACGGGAAGAACCGTCATACCGGAGATTAGCCTCAAACAGGTATTTGTCGCGGTAGGCATAGTTCAAACGGCCAAACCAGCTGCGAAGCGCATTGTCATACTCTGTTCCATCAAATACGTTGTTGGTATTGCCGGCTACGTTGATATTGGTCACCTCTTCTGATACCAGGCCTTTTCTGCTGGCAGCATCGCGGTTATAATAGTAGTAGTTCTGGTTGTAACCTGCCAGTGCAGCAAAGTCATGCCCTCCCTTAAACTGAGTATGGTAACGCAATACGTTGTCAAACGTGGTGGTAAAGTCCTTGTTATGCTCCACGCTGGTGGTGAGCTGGTCGGGCGTGGCGGCCGGTTGCCTGGCCACATTATTGGCCAAATCCCATTTGGCAAAAGGCACATCGTGATATTGCATGTCCCGGAACCGGGTCTGGTAGTTGAATTTAGTTTCAAATGTCAGTCCACGCAAGAGGGAGAGTGTAGCATATACGGTAGAGTTGAAACGGTTCTGCACATTCTTCCCGGCAACGTTATTAAGGTACAGCAGGATGTTATTGGCGGTCTGGGACTCTTCTGTTGCGGTAGGGAAACCATATTTGCCTTCATATCTCGCGGGAACGCCCGGTGTTGTCTGACGGAGGAAGTTGAAGGCATTCGCGGTATTACCTAATCCAAAAAGTTCCTGGGAGGCAAATGTCTGGGTGCCGACCGTAATAAACTTATTGATTTTACTGTCGAGGTTCAGGCGTAACTGATAACGTTTGGCCTCAGTATGTTCCATGGTGCCGGGGTTGTTCTGAAAGCCACCGGAAACGAGGAAAGTGGATTTCTCGCTGCCACCGGAAACGGATATATTATGTTGTTGCAGTATGTTGTGTTTGAACACGGTATTGGCCCAGTCAGTATTGGCATATACTACGGAATTAGGTATCCCTGCCGCGTTCAGGTCATTGGGATGCGCATTGGCATTCACCCACGTATCGATGGTTTGTTGTTTGAACAGTTCTGCCTGTCCGAGGTTACGGGCGCTTTCGTTATACAGTTTCATATAACGCACATAGTCATTCACGAACTCCGGCATGTTGGCGGGCTGTACAGAAGACAGCGTGCCACTATACGTAACGGTAGTACGATTACGGTTACCTTTTTTGGTGGTAATAAGGATCACGCCATTGGCTGCCAGCGTGCCATATATAGAGGAAGAAGCAGCGTCTTTCAGTACGGAAATGCTTTCAATGTCGGTAGGGTTAACGGCGTCCATACTGCCGATGATACCATCGATCACGACCAGCGGATCGCTATTATTGAGCGTTCCCACGCCACGTACGCGTATGGTGGCGCCGTCGGAGCCGGGCTTACCGGAGCTCTGGCGTACCTGTAAACCGGGGCTAAGCCCTGCCAATGCGCTGGACACATTGGTCACCGGTCTGTTTTCCAGGCTCTTGCTGGTCACGGTAGCTACTGCTCCTGTGAGGTTCACTCTTTTCTGGGTGGCATATCCTACTACGACCACATCCACCAGGTCTGCATTTTTCTGTTTCAGGGTAACGGTAACGGACGAACGCCCCTGAAGATTTACCTCCTGTCTTTCAAAACCGATGTAGTCCACCACCAGCACAGCATTAGCAGCTTCCGCATCTTTAATCAGGAATTCACCTTTCTCATCTGTCACTACCCGTTTGGAAGTCCCTTTTAATACGATGGAAGCACCCGGCAGGCTCTCACCTTTATCATTTACCACCCGGCCGCGCAGATCTTCCTGTGGTGCGGCCATCAATGTTTTTTCTTTTTTGGCATCTACTACAATCACTTTATCCACGATGGAATAAGTGAGCGGTTGTCCATGAAAGCAAATGTCCAGCGCTGCTTTCAGGTCCACATCGGTAACAGCAATGGTTACACGCTGCGCCCGGGCTAGCATTTCATTCCGGTACATAAAACTGTACCCGGTCTGTTGGGTAATACTTTTGAAAATATCGGCCAGCGCAGCATTGCGTTGATGCAATGTTAGTGTTTGGGCATAGCCTGAAGCGATCGCCTGCAGGGAGATCAATACCAACAGGAACGTGGTCAGTTTAAATACCCGGATTGTTTTGAAGAAGTGGAATCTAAGGGCATACGAAGCCCCTTTGTACTGAGGATTACTCATACATCACAGTGTTTGGTAAAGGTTATTGGTACCGGAATAGTTTAGTTATGGACAACAGCAGGCCATAACACAGATGTTACATCTGGCTTTAAGATGAAATGTTCATTGTTCTGATTACTTTTTTTCGACTTAGATTTTTACTTCGATTTAGATTGGATTTTTCACTTCGATTTAGACTTAGATTTAGATTTATATGATTTAGATAACGACGATAATTAATGCTGGACCGTTAGCCTGCGATTATCCAGTTTACAGCGGACACCGCTCAGCTCCAGCATTTTGATGATATTGTCCAGACTGGTATTTCTGGGAAAAGACGCGGTGAGATGTTCTTCCGGAACGCCTCCTTCAAATTGCAGTTCCAGGTCGTACCATCTTGCCAGTTGCCGCAATGCCACGTCCACTTCCTCTCCTGTGAACTCGAATTTGCCGTTTTTCCAGGCCATGACGGTATTTACGTCCGCATTGGCGATGGTGAATTGCCGGGCATCATCCAACACGGCCTGTTGCCCGGGTAACAGATGTTTGGTTGAATTATCAGCACTTACATTTACGGCCCCGGTTATCAGGGTTGTTCTGATATTTTTTTCTTCGGGATAGGCCATTACGTTAAAAGAGGTGCCTAGCACCTGTACTTCCATGTTATTTACCCGGACTGTAAAAGGTTTGTTTTTATCTGGCGTGATGTCGAAGTAAGCTTCCCCTGTCAGTTCCACCACCCGATGCTGGCTGTTAAAACTCACAGGGTATTTCAATGAGCTGGCAGCATTGAGCCACACTTTGCTTCCATCCGGCAGCACTACAGCAAACTGGCCGCCCTGCGGGGTTTTCAGGGTATTATATTTCATGCCCTCCGGATTGCCGGCCTGATCATATACCAGGGATTCTCCCTGTACCCGTGCATCGCCAATTGTTTGTTGGGTACTGTCATTCAGGGTCACCGAGCTGCCATCGTCCAGCAGCAGGATAGCTTTGTTGCTTCCTGGCATAACAGGTGCGGCGTTTTTAGCCGCCATACCTTTGGAAGTAAGGGACATATGGTTACGGCCAGACAGCAACCACAGCGCAGTACCCAGCACCAGCGCGACGCTGGCCGCAACTGCCGTGCGTTTCAGCCACAGCGGGAATACTTTGCCACGGGCAGGGGCCGGCTGCAACATCAGCGCTGCCAGCTTTGCGTCCATTCTGCTGAAAATCTCGTCCTTGCTGAAGCCATCTTCTGGTGTTACCACCACTTGCCCGTCATCGAAAGAATGATACCACTGATTTACCAGCGCACATTCTTCCGGGGAGGCTTCTCCCCGTAAATACTTTTCGACAGCGCTTAACAGATCCTGGTTTTCTTTCATAACGGATAATTACAGTCATTTGTCGAACAACTGGAACGGATCCCCTACGCTGTCCGAAAAAAAATTAAAAAAAAATGGAAAAAATGTGCCGGATGCTCCCTTTCAGTTGGCGCAAAGCTTTTGTGAGCTGGTTTTCTACTGTTTTGCTGGAGATATTGAGGATTTGGGCAATTTCTTTTACCGGCATGCCCTGTTCACGGCTGTAACGAAATATCAGCTGGCATTTTTCGGGGAGTTTGTTTACTTCTTTTTGCAGCAGCTGCAGGATATGTTTCTGCTGGAGCGCCATTTCGGGTTCTGACACATTTACCGGGATAGTGGTATGGTATACTTCCTGGTATTGGCGCAACAGTTGTTCACGACGGAAGCGGTCCAGCACCTTGTATTTTACTGCCGTAGCCAGGTAGGCGCCGGCATTGCTGATCTGGCGGTTATGGCGTTGGTTCCACAGGCTGACAAATACATCCTGTACAATATCTTCCGCCGCCTGTATGTCGGACAGCCTGTTAAAAGCCACTGCCAACAATTTTTCACGATAAGCCCCATAAATTTCGGCAAATGCGGATTCATCATCCTCCCGCAGACGCTCCATCCATAAGGTATCTGTATTTGGTTGATCAGTCATTCCCAATTGTACAAGTAGTATATGCGATATTAGAGATTATTTTCGGCGTTTCATATAATTATAGCAAAATCTTTCGGAGTTCCAGGGCTAAAGTCCCGGGCTACGATGTTAAATGTCCTGACGGACCTTGGCTGTGCCTTGCCAACCGGCCTTTTTCCCGTTGCCAGGCGGGAAAAGTTAACACTTTATAACAAAGCCTCCTTTCCAGCCCCTCTTTCGGCACCCATTAAATCCGCCACCACATTGACTTTCAACCTAAAAAAGGAAAGTTATGTCATATAATCTTAATGAATATGCTTATCTATAACAATAAGTAACTAAATTTGCGCTCTAACTTTTTTTATTAAAGTAAAAAATATGCGTACTGTTACACTGAAAAGGGTTGTGGTTACCGGCATGGGAGCACTAACACCTATCGGGAATGATGTAAATACTTTTTGGAGCAATCTGAAGGCAGGCGTGAGTGGCGCCGGTCCCATCACTAAATTTGACACCACAGAGTTCAAAACCAAATTTGCCTGTGAAGTCAAAGGTTTTGATGTGGAAAAATATATGGAGAAGAAAGAGGCCCGTAAAATGGACAACTTCACGCAGTACGCGATGGCAGCTGCACATGAAGCGGTAGCAGACGCCGGCCTCGACAACGAAGGAATCGACAAAACCAAAATAGGCGTGATCTGGGCTTCCGGCAACGGTGGCATGCTCACGTTCGAAGAACAGATCGTTGAATTTACCCAGGCCAACTTTGTGCCTAAGTTCAACCCGTTCTTTATTCCCAAACTGATTTGTGATATCGCGGCAGGACAGATCGCCATGAAATACGGTTTCATGGGCATCAACTTCTGCACCGTGTCTGCCTGCGCTTCTTCTACCAGCGCCCTGGTAGACGCTTTCAACTATATCCGTCTCGGCAAGGCTAACGTTATCGTTACCGGCGGTTCTGAAGCCCCGGTTACCCGTGCAGGCATCGCTGGCTTTAACGCCCTCAAAGCGCTGTCTACCCGTAACGAAGATCCGGAACATGCTTCCCGCCCGTTCGATACAGAACGTGACGGCTTCGTCATGGGTGAAGGCGCCGGCGCCATCGTCCTCGAAGAATATGAACACGCAATCGCCAGAGGTGCTACCATCTATGGTGAAATGATCGGCGGCGCTATGACCTGCGACGCTTACCACCTCACCGCCACCCACCCTGAAGGCCTCGGCGCCAGACTGGGCATGGAACAGGCACTGGAAGACGCTGGCATATCCACCACTGACGTTGACTACATCAACTCCCACACCACCTCCACTCCGGTAGGCGATGTGAGCGAACTGAAAGCCATCGTGACTGCCTTCGGCGACCACGCGGAGAAAGTTAACATCAGCGCCACCAAATCCATGACAGGCCACCTGCTGGGCGCTGCCGGCGCTATCGAGGCTATCGCCTGTATCAAAGCCACCCAGGAAGATATCGTTCCTCCGACCATCAACACTACCGTGCTGGGCGAAGGTATCCCGACCAACCTGAACCTCACCCTCGGCAAAGCACAAAGCCGTCCGGTAAATATCGCCATGAGCAATACCTTCGGTTTCGGCGGCCACAACGCCATCGTGGTATTTAAAAAATACACCAAATAAGCAGGTAACTGCCCGAAAATAGCTGTCAGCGAAGATCTTCCAAAAAAGGTCTTCGCTGCTCTTTTTTATGCCCCCTTCATTTCGGAATTCGTAATCCGTAATTCGTAATTATGGCGTAGCTTAGTAGTTTAATATTATGGCAAAGAAAAAAGAGAATGTAACCGCTGCACCCGCTCCGGAAATCACGGCAGATGACCAGATTGAAGTATTTGGCGCACGGGAGCATAACCTGAAAAACCTCGACCTGCAGTTGCCCAAAAATAAGCTGGTTGTCATCACCGGCATCAGCGGAAGTGGAAAATCCTCCCTGGCTTTTGATACTATTTACGCCGAAGGGCAACGCCGCTACATGGAAAGTTTTTCCGCTTATGCCCGCCAGTTTATCGGCGACATGGAAAGACCCGATGTGGACAAAATCACCGGTCTGTCTCCCGTTATCTCCATAGAACAAAAAACGACCAACAAAAACCCGCGCTCAACAGTAGGCACCATCACAGAAATCTATGATTTCCTGCGACTGCTCTTCGCCCGCGCGGGACAGGCATACTCCTACAATACCAACAAGCGCATGACGCGCTTTTCGGAAGAAGAGATACTGGAACATATCTTCAAACATTATCCTAAAAAGAAACTCGCGATCCTCGCACCCATGGTGCGTGGCCGTAAAGGACACTACCGGGAATTGTTTGAACAGGTACGTAAACAGGGATATCTCAAAGTACGGGTAGACGGCGAAATACTCGACCTGAAAGAAAGAATGCAGGTGGACCGTTACAAGATCCACGACATCGAACTGGTGATAGACCGTGTACAGGTACAGGACGATGCCCGCACCCGCATCAGCCAGAGCGTGCAGAAAGCCCTTACCATGGGCAAAGGCCTCCTGTTTGTGATGGACAACGATACCAACAAGGTAAGTCAGTACAGCAAACAACTGATGTGTGAAGATACCGGCATCTCCTACGAGGAACCATCGCCCAATACCTTCTCCTTCAACTCACCCTATGGCGCCTGCCCCCGCTGTAAAGGGCTCGGTACCATCTACCAGATCGATATGGACGCCATCATCCCCGATGAAAGCGCCTCCATCGAAAGCGGTGGCCTCAAACCACTGGGCGAAGCCAGAGATACCTTCACCTACAAACAGGTGCAGCTGCTGGCGAAAAAATATAAATTCTCCCTCACCGGTCCTATCTCCGCTATCCCGGATAAAGCCCGCAACGTACTGCTGTTCGGCGATGAAAACGGGAAACTGGAAGTAGACTTCTCTTTTGACGAAAGTTCTGACACCACCAAATACTCCACAGAATTTGAAGGAGTGGTGAACACCGTACGCCGCTATTTCAACGATAGCAGCTCCGACCACGTGCGCTCCTGGGCCGAAGGCTTTATGGCCCTCAGCACCTGCCCGGAATGTAACGGCACCCGCCTCAAAAAGGAAAGCCTCTTCTTTAAAATAGATGAGAAAAATATTTCCGAACTGGGCAACATGGACCTCGATCACTTGTTGAACTGGTTCCGCAACATCGAAGAGCGGCTGGAGAAAAAACAAAACGCTATCGCCAAGGATATCCTTAAAGAAATACGGGAACGCCTCGGGTTCCTGCTCAACGTAGGTCTCAACTACCTGACGCTCAACAGGCCCACGCGCACGCTCAGCGGCGGCGAATCGCAACGTATCCGTCTCGCTACGCAGATAGGCTCCCAGCTGATGGGCATCACCTATATCCTTGATGAGCCCAGCATCGGCCTGCACCAGCGCGACAACATGCAGCTGATCGATGCACTCCGCAACCTCCGCGAAATGGGCAACACCGTGATCGTAGTGGAACATGACAAGGATATCATGCTGCATGCCGATCACCTGGTGGATATCGGTCCCGGCGCCGGAAAACACGGCGGCCAGATCATCGCCCAGGGCACTCCCAACCAGATATTGAAGCTCAACACGCCTACCGCCGGATACCTCAATGGTAAACGCGCCATGGAGATACCCGCCGAACGCCGCAAAGGCAATGGCAACAGCCTCGAACTGAAAGGCGCCACCGGCAACAACCTGAAAAACGTCAGCCTGAAACTGCCCCTCGGTACTTTCATCTGCGTGACAGGCGTTTCCGGCAGTGGCAAATCCACCCTGATCAACGAAACACTGTACCCGATACTCTCCAAACATGCCTATGATTCCAAGGCGGTACCCATGCCGTACAAAAGCATCAAAGGCTTGGAACATATCGATAAAGTGATCGAGATAGACCAGTCACCTATCGGCCGTACGCCGCGCAGCAACCCGGCCACTTACTGCGGTTTCTTCACCGATATCCGCACCCTCTTTGCCTCCGTGCCGGAAGCCAAAATCCGCGGATACAACGCAGGCCGCTTCTCTTTCAACGTGAAAACAGGCCGCTGCGATGTTTGTGAAGGCGGCGGCATGCGCGTGATTGAGATGAACTTCCTGCCGGACGTATATGTGCACTGCGAAAAATGTAACGGTCGCCGTTATAACCGTGAAACCCTGGAAATACGCTACAAAGGCAAATCCATCTCCGATGTACTGGACATGACAGTAGACGAAGCCGTGGAATTCTTCCAGGCCGTTCCATGGATACACCGCAAAATCAAAACGCTGCAGGATGTAGGCCTGGGTTATATCACCCTCGGCCAGTCGGCCGTAACCCTCTCCGGTGGCGAAGCACAGCGTGTGAAACTGGCAACGGAGCTCTCTAAAAAAGATACCGGCAAAACCATCTATATCCTCGACGAGCCGACTACAGGCCTGCATTTCCAGGATATCGTGCTGCTGCTCAAAGTACTGAACAAACTGGTGGACCGCGGAAATACCGTACTCGTGATAGAACACAACCTCGATGTGATCAAAATGGCCGATTACATCGTGGACCTGGGCCCCGAAGGCGGCGGCGGCGGTGGCACTATCCTCTGTACCGGTACGCCCGAACAGGTTAGCGCCTCTAAAGACAGCCATACCGCCCGATTCCTCAAAAAGGAGCTGGGAATTTAATATCTTGCCAACCGTAAATCAAGGAATGAGAACGTTATACCAGATATTACTCACCTGCTCCGTGCTATTTGGCATGATCGCCTGTGAGAATGAAACTAAGATCTGCGACCAAACGCTCCGGTCGGATTTTCACGTGCGTTTTCAGCGCGACTCCGCCCGCAGGGTGGGCGATACTATCCTGCACAATGTGCGCGATACCATCATGCCCAAAGTAACCGTTTATGCCATCGATAATGGCGTCAACAAGGATTCTATCTACAAAATAAAACCTCTGAAAGAAATCTTCCTGCCCTTCTCTCCTGTAGCAGACAGCAGTATCTTCTTTCTGCGGGTAGATTCCACCCTTACACCGGACACGCTTAAATTTAAGTACAGCCGTACCAAAAAATTTATCTCACCGGGTTGTGGATTCGGCACCACCTTTTTTCTGGATACCGTTATCACGACCCAACACACCATCGATTCTGTAGTTATTAACTCAAAGGCAGTCACCAGCAGTAATGATACGCACCTTACTTTGTTTTTCTTTAATCAGTAGTATCCTGATTGGCTTCGCCGCACAGGCACAAACACCGGCCAAACCGGCAGCAGCGAAAACCGCTGCCAAAACAGATACTACCCGTAAACCGGCGAAGGACACCACGGTCATTATCCCCGTGAAGGACAGCGTCGTGCACATGCAGGGCGGCCTCCGCGTGGGGCTGGACCTGAGCCGCATCGTGACGTCCATCTACTATCCCTACAGAAAAGAAGGAACCGTCGTGGCTGACCTCCGCCTCAACAGCGATCTGTATGCAGCGGCGGAAGTGGGATATGCCAATACCCCCCATAGCGACGCCAACTACACCTATAAGGGCAACGGCGCTTTTATTACCCTCGGGATAGATTATAACTTCATGAAAAGACTGTACCCGTCTGAGAAAAATATGTTCTTCGGCGGTATCCGGTACGGATTTTCCCACCTCACCTACGAAGTGCCTTCCTATAAGATCACCAGCAGTTACTGGGGCAACGATCTGACCGGCTCCGTTCCCAAAACCAATGTCAATGCCCATTGGGTGGAACTGGTGCTGGGGCTCAAAGCAGAAGTGCTCAAAAACTTCTTCCTGAGCTGGAGCATACGCGAACGCATTATGATCAATAATGTTAAGTCCGATGAGTTTACGCCACTGGTGATTCCGGGCTTCGGCAGCGGCTCTAAGAAATCCGTGTTCGATATGCAATACACGGTGTCTTACCTGTTCCCGCTTTACAAAATAACGCAACATGTAAAGTTGCCGGCGAACGATAAAAACAAAAAGAAGAAAAAATAGATCCAATTACGGATCACGAATGGAGGGCTTTCCTATCAGCAGCATTCCTGCTCATATGAAAGCCCTCCATCTGTATTGGCATTTATGGTCTCACCATTTCGATATGCGGAATACCATCTTCCATATACGTATCACTGGTTTGCTCAAATCCCAGTGACGTATAAAAACGGTGCAGGTACTGTTGTGCACCGATCTTAATAGGCCCCTTTCCATATGCTTCTTCCACGGCAGCAATGGATTTTTCCATCAGCTGGCGGCCTGCACCTGTGCCTCTCGCCAACGACGACGTGATCACCCTTCCGATAGAAGCCTCTGCATATTTAATACCCGGCGCAAATAAACGGGTATAAGCCACCAGTTTACCTTCTTCATTGTGCCCCATCAGATGCAGCGCTTTCTGATCAGAATAATCCAGGTCCTGGTAAGCACAGTTTTGCTCCACTATAAATATTTCACTGCGTAAGTGCAGCACCTCATACAATTCATGTACGGTCAGTTCATCAAATGCTTTGATTTTCCAGTTCATCGTAAGCCGGTTTATCATAAAAATAGCAGAAGCTTTCAATATTCCTGTTATTTTTATAGTCGATATTAATGCCTCTTAGCCCAATCAGGAAATCATGGAAGAAACAAAGCACCCATTCCTTTCACTGGAACATATCACCGTAAGATATCTCGACAAAACACTTTTTAACACGCTCAACTGGGAAATACAACAAAACGAACAGTGGGCTGTTACCGGCCCCAGTGGCTCCGGTAAGACCGCCCTTCTCAATACGGTCCTTGGTAAATTCAACATCATTAACGGCGGCATCCGCTATCATTTTTATGAGGACTGGAGAAAGGAAAACACTGTCACCGACCCTTACTTCAACTATCGCAACCTGATAGGGCTGGTAGGGCATCATCATACTTTCCGCAACCTGTCCAATACCACCACCGACTTCTACTATCAGCAGCGGTTCAATAGTATGGACGCCGACAATTCCCCTACCGTCAGCGAATACCTCGAACTGACGGAAGTGCCTGACCTGGTAAAACCCCTGAAAATAGCGCCGTTGATGGAAAAACGGCTGATTAAGCTGTCCAATGGGGAAACACGCCGTGTCATGATCGCACGGGCGCTGCTGCAAAAGCCGCAGCTGCTCATGCTCGACAACCCTTACATCGGGCTGGACGTGCAAACCCGGAAGGATTTCTCCGAAATGATCAATGAGATCATCCGTAATGGCGCCACCGTACTGCTGGCCACTACGCCACACGAAATACCGGAACACATCACCCATGTGCTGACACTGGAAAACGGTGCTATCACAGGCAAGTATACACGCAGTGAGTTTGTGCAACTGCCATTGCCCGAAGTGCCCGATCTGCCGCTGCCTGCCATGGAAGCACAGAAAATAGCCGATATCCTGCAACGGCATCAGCCGGCCAGCTTCGAAACCATCGTGCGCATGGAAGATATCCGGGTGAAATATGGGGAGAATGTTATCCTCGACCAGATCAACTGGACAGTAAAACCCAATGAAAAATGGGCGCTGCTGGGCCATAACGGCGCCGGTAAATCTACCCTGTTAAGCCTGATCAATGGTGACAACCCGCAGGCGTATGCCAACAAACTATGGTTGTTCGACCGCCGCAGAGGCAGTGGTGAAAGTATCTGGGACATCAAGAAAAAAACCGGCTTCGTATCTCCGGAACTGCATCAGTACTTTACTTCCCGCGACAACTGTCTGCGGGTGGTCTGCTCCGGCTTCTCCGATATTATCGGCAGTACTAAACAGCCTACCCCGGAACAAGCCGATATCGCCAAAGCCTGGATGGAAATACTGGAGATCGATGAACATCAGCAATCTCCATTCAAACAAGTGCCCGAAAGTGCCCAGCGCCTTTGCCTGCTGGCAAGGGCCCTCGTTAAAAATCCACCCCTGCTGATCTTCGATGAGCCTTGTCAGGGGCTGGACCAGCAACAGAAGCAACACTTCAAAAAAGTGATCGAGATGCTGTGCGACCATATGCCCGTAACACTGATCTATGTAACGCATTATGAGGAAGAGTTACCTGACTGTGTAGATAAGTTCATGCGTCTCGCCAATGGCAAAATGATTTGATTATTTGGTTATTGAGCTATTTTATTATTTGATTTATGGATTTTGGAATTTTTTGATTTTGAAATTTATGGGGATCATCCGGTATACCTCCCCGAAATCCCAAAATCAAAAAATTCCAAAATCCATAAATCAAATAACCAAATAACTCAATATATAAATGCATAAATGAAAAAATAGTTCGATCTTCGTCGGGAATCGTTAATCACCATAATCCATTCCTGATGCACCCAACAAAACGGCTATTTGCTGTAGTAGCATTATTTGTTTCCCTGGTGGCGTTGTCGCTGATAAGCGGCTGCCGGACCACCAAAAAAGAGATGAACCCCGGATTCGCGAAGTATATCGACGCCTATACCGCCGGGATTATCTCCAAACAAAGCCCCATCCGTGTTCAACTGGCAGGGCAGGTAAACGTAACGCATACCCAGAATGAACCACTCGACAAAGAGGTATTCGATTTTTCCCCTTCCATCAAAGGGAAATCTTATTGGGTAGATGCCACCACCATAGAATTCCGGCCCGATGAGAATTTGCAGCCTGGTAAAACCTATCAAGTCAATTTCAAGCTGAGCAAGATCATGGACGTGCCTTCTGACCTGAAATCCTTCGATTTCGAGTTCAAAGTCATCAAACCATCTTTCTCTCTTGACATGTTTGGCCTGAAAGCCAGTACCAACACCACCTTGGACAAGATGACCTACACAGGCGCTGTATATACGGCCGATGTGGAAAACCCGCAGTCCATCGAAAAACTGCTCACCGCCCGGCATGGCGGCAAAACACTGCCCATTACCTGGCAGCATAACGCTGCCGACCGTACGTCGAAATTCACTATCGCTAATATAGAACGCAGCAACATTGCCCGTAACCTCGAAGTCAGCTGGGACGGCTCGGCACTTAAAGTGGACAACAGCGGTAAAAAAACAGTGGAAGTACCCGCTGTAGGCGATTTCAAAGTACTCGATGTAAAAGCGATGTCTGATCCGGAACAGCACCTGCTGGTGCAATTCTCCGACCCTGTCAGCGTAGCCCAAAGCCTGGAAGGCCTTATCGGTATCAGCGGCCAGGGCGATCTCCGTTATACCATCGACGGTAGTGAGGTAAAAGTATATGTGCCCGTTCGCCTCGAAGGCAGCTACAACGTAGTGATCAACGAAGGCGTTATCAATATCACCGATAAACGCCTCGGTCAATCCTACAGCGCCAATGTGAACTTCGAAAACACCCTGCCCGCAGTAACGATTCCCGGCAAAGGTGTGATCCTCCCCGAAAGCAATAAACTGGTGATGCCGTTTGAAGCCGTCAACCTTAACGCGGTAGACGTGACCATCATCAAGATATACGAGAACAACGTTCCGCAATACCTGCAACGTAATAACCTCGATGGGGACGCAGAACTGCGTCGTGTAGGCAAGGCCGTGGTAGAAAAAACCATTCGCCTCGATACCGACAAATCCGTCAACCTCCACAAGAAAAACCGTTTCTTCCTCGATCTTGATAAATTGCTCCGCACCGAACCCGGCGCCATTTATCGTATCACTATCGGTTTCCGTAAAGCCTATTCGCTTACAGCCTGCACGGAAGTTAAAAAATCCGACAGCACCAGCACTAGTGGCGGAGAAGGAGAAGAAGACGGCGAAATGGATGAAAGTGAATACTACGGCGGCGGCGAAAAGCTGGATGACGACGATGACTTCTGGAACCGTTACGACAGCTACTATCCTTACGGATACAACTGGACCCGCCGTAACGACGCCTGCTCCAATTCCTACTACAACAAAGACAAATGGGCTTCCCGCAACGTGATCTGCTCCAACCTGGGCCTGATTGCCAAAAGAGGCAACAACAACAGCATGTTGGTAGCGGTAACGGATATACGTGATACCAAACCGCTCACCGGCGTAGAACTTGAACTGCTCGACTACCAAAACCAGGTGATCTTCAAAACCAAAAGTGATGGCGAAGGGCTGGCTACATTCGACCTGAAACGCAAGCCATACCTGCTGATTGCGAAAAAAGACAACGAAAGAGGTTACCTGAAGCTGGACGACGGAAGTTCCCTGCCACTCAGCCGTTTTGACGTACAGGGTGAAGAAGTGCAGAGTGGTATCAAAGGCTTCCTCTACGGAGAAAGAGGTGTATGGCGCCCCGGCGATTCCATCTACCTGACTTTTATGCTGGAAGACAAAGATGATAAGCTCCCGGCAGATCACCCGGTGACGCTGGAACTGTACAACCCTAAAGGTCAGCTCTACAAACGCATCAACCAGCATGAAAACCTGAACGGCTTCTATAGCTTCGCTACCGCCACCCAACCGGAAGACCCAACCGGCAGCTGGGTAGCGAAAGTAAAAGTAGGCGGCGCCACTTTCCAGAAAAATGTGCGCATAGAAACCGTGAAGCCCAACAGACTGAAAATAAAAATGGACTTCGGCAGCAATACCGCCCTGTCTAAAACCGGTACTACCGGCACCCTGTCGGCCATGTGGATGTTCGGCGCTACCGCCCAGCACCTGAAAGCCAAAGTGGACGTGTCGCTGGTACAGGCTTCCACCAGCTTCAAAAACTTCTCCGGCTTCACCTTCGATGATCCGGTAACCCATTTTGAAGCAGAGAACAAAACCATCTTTGAAGGCCCGCTGAGCGAAACCGGCGCTGCCCCGGTGAAAGCCGATATTCAACTCGGTAAACTGGCCCCCGGACAGCTGAAGGCCAACTTCGAAGTAAAAGTATTTGAGCCCGGTGGCGATTTCAGTATCGACCACTTCTCTATGCCATACAATCCGTTTACCTCCTATGTAGGGCTGCGGCTGCCGCAGGGTGACCGTACCACCGGTATGCTGCTCACCGATCAGTCGCATAACGTGGAGATCGTGGATGTAGACGATAAGGGCAACCTCATCGGCGGTTCCCGCGAAGTACAGGTAGAAGTATATAAAGTACGCTGGAGATGGTGGTGGGACGAAGGCGGAGCCGACGAATATTCCAACTTCACGCAGGACAGCTACAACCAGCTCCTGACCAAAGAAACCGTTACCCTTAACAACGGTAAAGGCTCATGGTCGCTGCGTATCAATCAGCCCGACTGGGGCCGCTACCTGGTACGGGTAAAAGACCTGCAGAGCGGCCATACCTCCGGTAAGTCCGTGTATATCGACTGGCCGGGATGGGCTCAACGTATGCAGAAAGAAAACCCTGCAGAGGCGTCCATGCTCGTGTTCACCTCCGACAAACAGCACTATAAGGCAGGAGAGGACATCAACCTCACCATCCCCAGCAGTGCCGGCGGCAGAGGCCTGATCAGCATCGAGTCCGGCAGCAAGGTGCTCAAAACTTTCTGGGTCAACACCCAGCAGGGGCAAACCACTTTCCGCTTCAAGGCAGAAAAGAACATGACGCCCAATATATACGTCAACGTTACCCTGCTGCAACCACATGCACAAACCGTCAACGACCTGCCGATCCGCATGTATGGTACCATCCCCATCACCGTAGAAGATCCGGGCACTATCCTGAAACCGGTGATCAGCATGGCCGATAAACTGAAACCTGAATCAGAAGCCAATATTACCGTCAGCGAAAGCAACGGTAAACCCATGACATATACCATCGCCATCGTAGATGAAGGCCTGCTGGACCTGACGCGTTTCAAAACACCTGATCCGCACAGCGCCTTCTATGCCCGCGAAGCCCTCGGCGTGAAAACGTGGGACCTGTTTGACTTCGTCGTAGGCGCCTACGGCTCCGACCTGGAACGCATCCTCAGCATTGGTGGTGACGAAGGCCTGAATAAAAATGCCGGCGCAGCCAAAGCCAACCGCTTTAAGCCGGTAGTGAAATTCATGGGACCTTTCTATCTGAAAGGAGGCCAGAAACAAACGCATAAATTTAAACTGCCGCCATATATAGGCTCCGTAAAAGCGATGGTCGTAGCCGGACAGGATGGCGCCTATGGCTTTGCCGAAAAAGCTGTGGCCGTGAAGAAGCCGCTGATGCTGCTGACCACCGCGCCGCGTGTATTAGGACCGTCAGAGACCATCCAGGTGCCTGTCACCGTCTTCGGCCTCGAGCCAACCGTACGCTCCGCCAACGTGACCATCAGCACCAGCCCGCTGCTGGAAGTTGTAGGAGAAAGCACCAAAACCGTGACCTTCCCGCAACCAGGCGAACAGATGGTATACTTCGATGTGAAAGTGAAACCACAGACCGGTGTCGCTAAAATCAAGGTGACCGCCAGCAGCGGCGCCGAGAGGGCAGAAGAAGCCATTGAAATGAATGTGCGTAACCCCAACCCGGTCATTACTAACGTTGTAGACTATACGCTGGAAGCCGGAAAAGGCTGGAGCACCGCGTTCAGCCCGGTAGGCATGGCCGGTACCAACTCCGGTGTGCTGGAGGTGTCCACCATCCCGGCGCTTAACCTCGGTAAACGCCTGCAATTCCTGATCGATTATCCGCACGGCTGTATCGAACAAACCACTTCCGGCGTGTTCCCGCAACTGGTGCTGAATCAGCTCATGGACCTGAAAGAAAGCCAACTGGCAGAAATAGACCGTAACGTAAAAGCCGGTGTCAACAGGCTCAAAGGCTTCCAGACTTCCGACGGCGGCCTCGCCTACTGGCCAGGCCAGGCACAGTCCGACGAATGGGGCACCAACTACGCCGGTCACTTCATACTGGAGGCACAAGCCAAAGGCTATACCCTGCCTCCCGGCCTGCTGGACCAATGGAAAAAATACCAGCGAAACAAAGCCACTACCTGGGCACCCAGCACCCAGAACTTCTATGGCGGCGACCTTACGCAGGCTTACCGCCTGTATCTGCTGGCACTCGCCAAAGTACCGGAAGTGGGCGCTATGAACAGACTGAAAGAATTCAAATATCTATCCGTGCCCGCCAAATGGAGACTGGCAGCAGCTTACAAGCTGGCCGGTCAACCAGAAGTGGCCAACTCACTGGTACAGAACCTGAGCACAGAAGTGAAACCATACAACCAGTTGGGTGGCACCTTCGGTTCTGATCTGCGCGACAAAGCGATGATCCTCGAAACACTCACGCTCCTCGGCCAACGTAACCGCGCCAATGAACTGGTGAAACAAATCGCTACCAATCTGTCTCAAAACGACCAGTGGTACAGCACACAAACGACTGCGTACGCGCTCATCTCGATCGCCAAATTCTGCGGCAGCAATAAAGGCAGCAGTAAGATCAACCTCAGCTATACGCTCAATGGCGCTAAAGGCACCGTAAACGGTCAATCATTTGTAGCACAGATACCTGTTACCTTCAACGGCTCACAGGGCAATATCAGCCTGCAGAACAACGGACAAAACGTATTGTATGTACGCCTCATTCTGCGCGGCCAGCCGGAAGCAGGTCAGGAACCAGTTGCCAGCAACAACCCTGAAGTGCTCGATCTCCAGGTCCGTTACAGCACCCGTGATGGCAAACCACTGGACCCGGCCACACTGAAACAAGGCAGCGATTTCATGGCCACTGTGACCATCAAAAATCCGGGCAAACGTGGCTATTATGAGCAGATGGCCCTGTCACAAATATTCCCGTCAGGCTGGGAAATCCTTAACACCCGCCTCATGGACAACGACAGTTCCTTCCACTCTTCACCAGCTACGTATATGGATATACGTGATGACAGGGTATATACTTACTTCAACCTTGAAGAGAATAAAACCCACACCTATAATGTGTTGCTCAACGCATCCTATCTGGGACGATACTATCTCCCGGCCGTTTCCTGCGAAGCGATGTATGACAATACCATCCACGCTTTTGCACCAGGTAAATGGGTAGAAGTGGTGAAATAGGATTGATGTATTTCAACATAAAAGCGGCCATCTCCTTAAAAAGAGATGGCCGCTTCTTTTAAGCAACAACTCCACGATGTGCCATGAGCAACAATTTCCAACCATCCGGCCGGGTACTGTGAAAAGAAATATTTCATTCTGTTTTTCTGCAACGATTGAAAGCCTTTCCGGCAAACATCATAACGTCATTTGGGTTGACCAAAGATTTACTGATTAAACCGGGTAACGGCGAAACTTGATTTCGTCATTGCCACACAACGGACAGAAAGGAAAGACATCGTCTTTGAACCTATACTGACAGAATCCTTTGTCATAGCTGACAGCACATCTTACCACTGATGACCTCACTGTTGCTGCTGATTACCTGGTAAGAGATCTTCAGAAAGAAGGCAAAATAAAGGTGATATGGAAAGGAGAAGCGGCAACGACCAATGTTCTCTACCTGGCTTATGATAAGACGAAAGCAGAACTTATCAAGTCGTTATTTATTTGAAGAATTATTATTTTTTCACCATATCTCAAAACGCCCGACACCGCTACATTTCAGCAGTATAAACGTCCTGTTGTTCAATAAAAAAATCGACCATTCATCAAGAAAAGTATCTCTCTGCTTTCATTTATCATGATAACTTATTATTTTCACATTCTGAATCTGTCAATTTTAACTAGATCAACCAACAGTCAAAACAAAATCTAATTTACTAAATCGCAGATGCCTATATTCTAAGAAACAATCTCAGAAATAGTGAGCAGCTTATGAGTAGATGAACCCTTCGGTACCACAGCCTTTGGTATAACAGGTTTTTGCAATGATACAGTCCATCAGATCCTGCTGTATCGTTAATGGGATTTCTTTGCTCCAACTATTCACTGAGTGATTTATATAATGTTTAAAAACAACCGGAATCATTGTGCAACGCTTAAAATTTAACTGTGAACATGGGATGACCAACCACTAGTCTGACCTGCCTTCGTTAAGCTATAGCATTGTCGTGACCGACAGGAACTGGCACCAATACTGGATTGCCGGGCGGAAGTTCTTTGTCCAATTGTCCAAATTTGTATTCTCTACTTCTCTATTTATCAATTTCATCTAAATCGACCGATTATGAAGAAAGCACTACTATTTTTTCTTTGGGTCCTGGTGGCAGTGCCAATGATGGCACAGCAACGACAGGTGACCGGAAAAGTGACTGACACCCGCGATGGCACCCCTTTACTCGGTGTGACCGTCACCGTTAAAGGCGCCAGGACAGGTACCGCTACTGATGTTGACGGTAACTTTAAAATCAATGTTAACGGTAACGCCACGCTTGCTTTTAGTTTCGTGGGATATGAAACGATCACCATGGCCATAGGCGAAAAGAGCCATGTTCTCGTGAAAATGGGACCGGATTCCAAAACACTGAACCAGGTGGAAATCAGCACCGGTTATGGTTCTAAAAGAAGAGGAGCTATTACCGGAGCTATCACAACGGTGGACGGCAAACAAATAGAATCAAGACCTCAGGGCAACCTCCTGCACAACCTGCAGGGACAGGCAGCAGGTACGTACACAATGGCGAATGGCGGACGTCCTGGTGTTGCCCCGGTTATTTTGCTCAGAGGCGTGGGTTCCATCAACTCCGGCACTGCACCGCTCTTCATCGTAGACGGCCAGCCGGTAAGTGCCAGTGACTTTGCCCTGATTGCCCCGGACGATATTGAAAACATCAATATCCTGAAAGATGCTTCTGCTACTTCTATCTACGGTTCCCGTGGCGCAAACGGTGTAATCCTGGTCACCATGAAAAGAGGTACCAAGAACACCCGCCCGCAGATTGACTATCGTGGCTTCTACGGCTATGCAGACATCAACCGCTCCAAGTTCAAAATGATGAACACCAAGGACCGTCTGGACTATGAAGTTTTTATCGGTAAAAGAAAAGCAGATGATCCTGAGATCCCGGAACTGATGAAAACTGACTTCAACCAGTCAAAAGTGGTATTCAAGCCTTCCCAGACACAATCTCATGTGTTGTCTGTAAAAAGCGGCAATGAAACTACTTCCATCTATTTCTCCGGTGAGTATTTCCAGATGGATGGTATCTACTTTGACAACACTTTCAAACGTTACTCCAGCCGTCTGGCCATCGATAACCAGACCACCAAATGGCTGAAAACCGGTGTATCCATGTACCTGGGCTATATGGACGAAACCACACCGAACGAAACCCGTAACTCTCTTCAGAACCCGGGCATGATGGCTTACCTGCTGATGCCTTACGAGAACCTGAAAAACCCTGATGGCAGCTGGAAAAAAATGCTGCAATACCAGGGTTACAATGGCGTGAGAAGCCAGCTATGGTCCCGTAGCCTGGACCTGATCGGCAACAGCAACGATCACCTGAAATTCATTGGTAACGCCTATGCGGAAGCAAACATTACCAAAGAGCTGAAATTTACCAGCCGCTTTGGTATGAATCTCTCCGACTATGTTACCAAAACATGGAACGCCCCTGAACTGGCCGCCACAGATAATGGCAATGCTACCAGGCGTTTCTCCCGTTGGTCTAACGCTATCTGGACCAACCTCCTGAACTACCGGAAAACCTTCGGAAACCACTCCATCAATGCAGTAGCCGGTACCGAATACAATGCACTGACCGACTACGACTTCTCCACTACAGCGCGGAACACAGCATTTCCTACGTTGTATGAATTCGGTGCCATGTCAGTTCCCAGCACTTCCAGTGGAAGCCTGAGCAAATACAGGATGTTCTCCACGCTGGCGTCTGTGAACTATGGCTATAAAGACCGCTATTATGCTGACTTATCTATACGCCGCGATGGTTCTTCCAAATTCGGCGCCAACAACAAATGGGGTAACTTCTGGGCAGTTGGTCTGTTGTGGAATGCTAAAAAAGAAAACTTCCTGAAAGACAACCAGCTGATCAGCGACCTTCGTGTACGCGCCAGTGTTGGTCTGACTGGTAACGATGATATTGGTTTTTATCCTTCCTATAGCATCAACTCCGTTAATAATAGCAGCCCCAATACCACAACCACTAAAGCTGGTTATGAAAGCAAAGCCGGCATGGTGCCCACCCAGGCAAGCAACCCTGACCTGGGCTGGGAAAAGAAACGCAAGTTTAACGTTGGTACGGACCTCGGCCTGTGGGACAACCGCCTGACCTTTACCCTCGATTACTACCGTGAACTGACTTACGACATGGTACTGGACGTACCAGTATCCTACCTCACCGGCTATAGCTCCATCAAAGCTAACATGGGTAAGATGCAGAACAACGGTATTGAGTTCACTGTCAAATCAACCGTTATCGACACCAAAGACATCACGTTCAATGTAACCGGTAACTTCACTTACAACAAAAACAAGGTAACAGAGCTGTATGGCTTCCGCGACGAACTGCTCGGTACTGGTACCGGTATCCTCGTAAAAGTGGGCTATCCACGCGGACAGTTCAAATACAACCGCTTCTCCCGGGTTAATCCTGACGACGGTACCGAAATCTGGCTGGATAAAAATGGTAAAGAAACCACCAACTTCGATGGTGGTGATGCAGCGATCCTTGATGGTAAAAACATGTATGCTCCCTATTATGGCGGTGCTACCTTTGACTTCAACTACAAAGGTATTGGTATCTTCATGCAATGGAACTATATGCTCGATAAATACAGTGTGAACAACACCCAGGCATGGCTGGTATGGAACAACGACGCATGGTACAATACCAACCGTGTAGCTGACCTCTATCAGAATATGTGGAAAAAACCAGGTGATATTGCTAAATATCCTAAATACGGTTCATCTACCGCATTTGACGACAGATACGTGGAAAATGCCTCTTTCCTGAGATTAAGGGACCTGACCATTTATTACAATCTGCCTAAGAATTTACTGAGCTCTACCAAAGCATTCCGCAGTGCACGGGTATATGCCCGCGGTAACAACCTGCTCACCTTTACAAAGTGGAGCGGTTATGATCCGGAATACTTCAACAACCTGGAGCTGGGCATCTATCCTGTTTCCCGTTCCTACACACTTGGTTTAGACCTGACCTTCTAATCCATTACCGAACCTCCTAAAACAGAAAATATGATAGCTATCAATAAAAAAATATTTTTGGCCGCTGCACTGGGAGCTACCATGCTGATGTCTGCCTGCAACAAGAAGCTGGACCAGCTTCCTAACACCAGCGTATCCACCGATGAGATATATACCAGCATCGCTGGTGCTGAAATTGCTTACAACGGTGTATACAGCACATTTTATAAATCTGAATACTATGCCCGCAACTATGTAGTCATTCCTGACCTGATGGCGGATAATATGATCTTCACAGCCTGGGCTAACAACGTGTACAATGAAATTCACCGTTGGACCATCCACTCCGGCACTTATGAAACGGTGAACCTGTGGGGCACTATTTATCCAGCCCTTCATCGCTGCAACGTGTTTCTCACCAACATCGACAAGGTACCTGTACTTTCCGGAGAAAACGCAGAAACGATCGCTACGAGGAAGAAAACCTTAAAAGCACATATCCAGGCATTACGCGCCATGTTTATGTTTGACGCGCTGCGTATTTATTGCAAGTACGACCTGAACGATCAACTGGGCCTGCCATTTGTTACGGCGCCTACTACAGAAATCATGCACAAACGCAAATCTGTACAAGAGACCTATAACCAGATCGTACAGGACCTGAACGATGCAGCAGCCAACATCGGCGATGATAACGTAACCTCTATGACAAGAGTCAACAAGTACTTTATCGCTGCGCTGCAATCCAGGGTATACCTCTATTTTAAGAAGTGGGACCTGGCCATCGCTGCAGCGGATAAAGTGTTAAGTGTAGCTACCTTCGGTTACGAAACTACCAGCGCCAACCTCCTGAAAGTTTGGAGAGATGATAACAGCACCAAAGAAATCATCTTTAAACCAGCTATCACCGAGATCAACGAAGCCAAATACTTCTCCATCGGACAGTGGCTGATCTCCGACGACGTTGCCCGTAACAAGCCTAATCCGGATTTCATCGCACCGAAAGCTTTTGCTGAAAGCTTCAGCACTGCTGACCTTCGCAGAGCTATCTACTTCCGGAAGGACAGTGTGCGTAGCTACAAAAAAGATTCACTGTATGTGATCAACAAATACCCCGGCAACCCGGCATACGCTGGCTGGCAGGAAAAATCCAATTCTCCAAAACTCATACGTTATGCAGAAGTGGCATTGAACAAAATGGAAGCGGCCTATTATGTTGACAAATCCGTTTCCAAAACGCTGCTCAAAGCGCTGCGCGCCGCCCGTATCCCTGGTTACGACGGAACCATCGTTGATGCTTACGATGATGTTACCCTGCTCAACCAGATCCGCGAAGAAAGAAGAAAAGAACTGGCATTTGAAGGCCACCGCCTCTTCGATCTGAAACGCTGGGGCCTTGGCTTCACCAGGAACAGGGAAGGTGACTACCAGGCCGCTGAAAATGCTGTCGGTGAAATCAAACCTGATAACTACCGCTTCCAGTGGCCTATTCCACAGGCAGAAAGGGAATCCAACAAACTCTGCGAACAAAATCCGGGTTACGCTAACTAATCCGTTTATCTATCGTATAGGACCGCCAGCGATCTCCGCTGGCGGTCTTTCTTTTTGGGAGTTATTCCATCTCGTTTTCGAATAGTTCATGCAACTTTTGCCGCAGCAATTTCTTATCGGGGAGGAAGGTTTGGTATTCTGAAATAATAGCGGGCGACAGGCTTCTGTTCATCGCATATTCCACTATTTCATCATTTTGTTCCTTACACAACAAAATGCCTACACTGGGTCTTTCATGTTCCCGTTTCACCTTTCTGTCCAGCGCCTCCAGGTAAAAATTAAGTTTACCAAGGTACTCCGGTAAAAAGGCCGTTGTTTTTAATTCAAATGCCACCAGGCATTGCAGGTCACGATGGAAAAATAACAGGTCAACGTAAAAGTCAGTGCCGCCTACCGTCACACGATATTCTTCACCAATGAAAATAAATCCATCTCCCAGTTCAAGAATAAAATCTTTGATCTTGTGGATAAGCGCCTGTTGCAAGTCTTTCTCACTATGACTTTCCGGGAGATTTAAAAACTCGAATATATATTTATCTCTAAAGAGGAGACTTTCATCGGTATTGATTTTATCACCAGACATGGGTGATTGCTGTTGACCCAACCGCACCCTTTCATATAAACTGCTCTTGATTTGACGCTCCAGCTCCCGCACGGAGTAGTTTTCCTGGATGCATAAACGCAGATAAAAGTCACATTCTTCGCGGGATTTTGTTTTAGTCATTAGGGTTAAATGATGACTCCAACTGACCTGCACAATCATCGTATTACGAATATCCGTAAATTGTGCCATCAGTGATGGCATAATTTCTTGTTGATTTACAGTAGATTTTATAGATTTATTTTCAATATATGATAAATAAAACGTATAAAACTGTAACATTTTATACAGTGCCCGAAGCCTGAATCCTTTTAATTCGGGATGCTTTCTCTCAATATAATGCGCTAGTTCTGAGATCATCCCTTCCCCCCAACTGGCACTGGCTATCTTTTGGTGTATATATTCACCCACCTGCCAATAGAGATTAATCATTTCAATGTTTACATTTTTTTGGGCGTTATACTGTGAACGTTTTATAAGCGTTACTATTTCCGTAAATTGCTCCGTCATAAAAAAGTTTTTTTGGGTTAATTGGATATGGTTCTAAAAAAGAAGCTTCAAATTTAAGTATGGGGAAATACAATACCCTGTTCATTTTGCTGATGATAATGAACAGATCAAAATGAATGAATTTAATACCTCAAAACATTAACCCAACCGACAATATTATTATCACGAATGAAATTTCAACGCTTCAGGCAATGGTGTAAAAAAAGAAAATGGTGGCTGACAGCTGCCGGCATACTACTGATTGCCTATTACTTTTGTTTGCCCCGCCAATTGTTTACCAGCCCCACCTCCTTTGTACTGGAAGATGTGAACGGAGACCTGTTAAATGCCAGCATAGCGCCCGACGGACAATGGCGCTTTCCGTATAACCCACATGTACCGGAGAAATTTGAGAAATGTATCGTCGCTTACGAGGACAAACGTTTTTATTATCACTGGGGACTAGATCCGCTGGCGATCAGTCGCGCCATCCGGCAAAACCTGCGCGGCAAGAAAGTCGTCAGCGGCGGCAGCACCATCACCATGCAGGTGATCCGTATCTCCCGCAACCAGCCACGCACGTTCTGGCAGAAAATGGTGGAAGCGGTACTGGCCACCCGCCTCGAATTCGCCGCCTCTAAAAAGAAAATCATCGCGCTATACGCTGCCAATGCACCTTTTGGTGGTAACGTGGTAGGACTGGAAGCCGCTTCCTGGCGCTATTACGGCCGTAAAGCCGACCAGCTCTCATGGGGGGAAATGGCAGCACTGGCGGTACTGCCCAACAGTCCGGCGCTGGTACACCCCGGCCGCAACCGCAATACGTTGCTGAATAAACGAAATCAGCTGCTGAATAAACTGTATCGCAACAACACCATCGATAGCACCACCTGCCAACTGGCAAAGCTGGAACCACTACCGGAACAACCGCTGCCACTGCCGCAGGATGCGCCCCACCTGCTGGACCGCTTCCGCCTCGACTACCAGCAGCAAAAATCAGAGGGCCCCACCCGCATCAAAAGCACGGTGGAAGCAGCGCTGCAAAAGAATGTCACCGCCATCGCGGAAAGATATCACAATGCCTACAAAGCCAATGGCATCAATAACGCGGCAGTACTGGTACTCGATGTGGAAACAGGCAATACCCTCGCTTATGTCGGTAATATCTACAATCCCGCAGACCCTGAACTGGAAAGCCATGTGGATATCGTACAGGCCAGAAGGAGCCCCGGTAGCACCCTCAAACCCGTGCTGTATGCCGCCATGCTCAATGACGGGCTGATACTGCCCAATACACTGATACCGGACATCCCCACGCAAATAGCAGGTTATTCACCGCAAAACTTTGACCTCGGCTATGATGGCGCTGTGCCGGCTTCCCGTGCGCTGGCACGCTCGCTCAATATTCCCGCGGTGCGCATGCTGCAGATGTACCGTTATGAACGCTTCCACACGCTGCTACAAAAAATGGGCATCACTACGCTCAACAAGCCGGCCGATCACTACGGCCTGTCACTGATCCTTGGCGGCGGAGAAACCACGCTCTGGGAAATGTGCGGCATGTACGCCAGTATGGCCCGTACGCTCATCCACCTCGACCAATACCACGGCAAATATGACATGGACGATATCCATCCGCCGAACTACCAGGCAGATATACAACGTCCTTCACAATATGGACTGAGCAAGGAAGGTATCCTGGACGCCGGCTCCATCTGGTATACCTTTGAAGCCATGACAGAAGTAATGCGCCCCGGCGAGGAACTGTTGTGGCAGCAGTTCTCTTCCTCACAGCGCATTGCCTGGAAAACAGGCACCAGCTTCGGCTTCCGCGATGGATGGGCTATCGGTGTCACGCCTAAATACGTGGTAGGCGTATGGGTAGGTAATGCGGACGGAGAAGGCCGCCCCGGCCTCATCGGCGTATCCACCGCTGCGCCCATTATGTTCGACGTGTTCAGGTTGTTGCGTACCGGCAGCTGGTTCACCACGCCCACAGCACTGCTCCGGAAAGTCGAAATATGCCGCAAAAGCGGTTACCGCGCCAACGATCTATGTGATGAAAAAGATTCCATCTATGTGCCGGCGGCGGGTATCCGCTCTGGTGTATGTCCATACCACCAACTGGTGCATCTCGACCGTACCGGTCAATGGCGGGTAACGGAGAGCTGTGAATCACCGCAATTCATGCAGCATAAAGCATGGTTTATCCTGCCACCATCGCAGGAATTCTATTACCGCAGTAAAAACTACTACGCACCACTACCGCCTTATAAACCTGACTGCATCGGTTCCCTCGGGCAGGACAGGGCGCCGATTGAACTGATATATCCACGGCCCAATGCCCGCATATTTGTGCCGACAGAACTGAACGGACAAGCCGGACAAACTATCTTCACGGCCACACACCGCAACAGTGCCGCGAAAATATACTGGCACCTTGACAACAACTTCATCGGGGAAACAGTGGAATTCCATCAGATGGCATTACATCCGCCGCCAGGCAAACATACCATCACGCTGGTGGATGAGAACGGAGAACGAATTGAACAGACTTTTGAGATACTGACAAAAGAAAAAGATCAGTAATCATAATAAAAAAAGCGAAGACAGTGTCTTCGCTTTTTTTATTATGATCAGTAATTATACTTGTCTTTCCATAACTGCTTCAGATGCCGCCGCAGCTCATCTTCCCGTGCATTTTTCCCCGGGTCATACAGCTTGGTTCCTTTAATGGCATCAGGCAGGAACTCCTGTTCCACAAAATTGCTGTTATAGTCGTGGGCATAAGCATAACCTTTGCTGTAACCCATTTCCTTCATCATTTTCGTAGGGGCGTTACGGATATGCATGGGCACCGGCAGGTCGCCTGTCTTCGCTACCAGTGACTGTGCTGCATTGATAGCCATGTATGACGCATTGCTTTTGGCGGAGGAGGCGAGATAAGTCACGCATTGTGACAAGATGATCCGTGACTCCGGATAACCGATCAGGTTCACCGCCTGAAAACAGCTGGTAGCCAGCAACAGCGCATTGGGGTTGGCGTTCCCGATATCTTCGGAGGCCAGTATCACCAGCCTGCGGGCAATAAATTTCACGTCTTCGCCACCCTCTATCATACGTGCCAGGTAGTATACGGCCGCGTTAGGATCGCTCCCCCGGATGCTTTTGATAAAGGCGGAGATGATATCGTAATGCTGTTCCCCGGTTTTGTCGTAGATAGCGACCCGTTGCTGAGCGATGTCCATCACCTTCTGATCAGTGATGACAATGGGATCTTCCTGCAGGGTGCTTACCACCAACTCAAACAGGTTAAGCAGTTTCCGGGCATCGCCGCCGGATATATTAAACAGCGCTTCCGTCTCTTTTAATTCGATGTTTTTGCTTTTCAGCCATTCATCGCGTTCCATGGCCTGTCTGAGCAGCTGCATCAGCTGATCGTTGCCCAGCGGTCGCAATACATACACCTGGCTGCGCGATAGAACCGCCGCATTGACCTCAAAAGAAGGATTTTCGGTGGTAGCGCCAATCAGGGTGATGATGCCTTTTTCCACGGCACCGAGGAGTGCATCCTGCTGCGATTTGTTGAATCGGTGGATCTCATCAATGAAAAGCACGGCATGCCGCTGACGCCGGGCCAGCTCTATCACTTCCCTCACTTCCTTTACACCGGCGGAGATAGCACTCAGCGTATAAAAAGGGACCTGAAGGGTATGTGCTATAATGTTGGCGATGGTAGTTTTGCCTACGCCGGGAGGGCCCCACAGAATCATGGAAGGTATTTTCCCCTGCTCAATGGCTTTTCTGAGGATACTGTCTTTTCCGGTAAGATGTTCCTGCCCCACCAGTTCGTCTAACGTCACAGGTCTTAACCGTTCTGCTAATGGTTGCATACACTTTTATTGAAGCTGTATTCTATTCTTCCCCCTGTCCTTCATTCCGTCGTGTCCATTCACGCAGGAAACGGAAAGAGAGGTTGGCATTAAATGTCAGGATAAAACCTATGAGCAGGAAAACGATGCCCATCGGTGTTAATATAGCTGGGTTATCCCCTCCCAATTGCTGTATCACATCTTTTTTCGCTTCCGGCGGCATGGCCAGTATACCAGCGCCCAGCACAAATAACAAGCCACCCCAAAGCACGGTGATCACTCCCATGATCCGGATACCACCGGGCGTATTCTCCTTCAACTGGATCTCCGGTAACAACAGGCTGCGCTGAAGATATATAGACAAAACGCTATGTATAAAACAAGCGCCCCAGGCCATCACAGACAGAATCAACAATGGAATAAAGCCTACAGTAAAGACTGAAAACACGCCTGCAAACGTAAAAAAACCTGTTATCATCAAGGCAAGGGCAGTAAAAATTCTGTATAATTTAAACATCAAACTCATCAAAAAGCTTATTTTACGACACAAACCTACCTAATTCCTACCTAATTTAAAGAGAAAATCAAGCTTCTTATCTAGCAACATTTTCACAATCCTTGCCGCTCATACAAAAGCCCTGATTTTTGGTGCCTGCTTTTCCATAACTTTAAACACTAAACCTGTTTTACATATGAAGAAAAACAATGCGGTAAAACTACCGTTGCTGGCCGCCATGGTTACCTTCGCGGCTTGTAACTCCAATAGTTCCACGCAGCAACATCAGGAAGCATCTGCCGATACAACCAAAGTTCCGGCGTTCAACCTCGCTGATCTCGATACGGCCTACAAAGCCTGCGACGATTTCGACAATTATGCCAACGGGAACTGGAAAAAAAACAATCCCATCCCCTCCACTGAAAGCCGCTGGGGCGCCTTCGGTATCCTCGACAAACAAAACAAGGAAGTACGCCTCAAAGGCATTATCGCTGAACTCACCAGCAAAACAGACCTGAAGAAAGGCACTGAAGAGCAACAGATCGCAGACTACTACACCTCATTCCTGGACACCGCTACCATCGAAAAAAGAGGCATCACCCCGCTGAAGCCTTACCTGGACAAAATTGAAGCCATCAAAACCCTGGCTGACTGGGCTGCGGTTACCGGCGAACTCCAGAAAATAGGCGTATCCTCCTTCACCGGATTTGGTGCTGAGGCGGATGCGAAAAACAGCAAAATGAATATCCTCTACCAGGGACAGAGCGGCCTGAGCCTCGGTGAAAAAAGCTACTACGAACAACAGGATTCTGCCACTAAAAACGTGCGCAATGAATTCGTAAAACACGTAGATAAAATGTTCACCCTCGCCGGTTTCCCTGAACAAAAACCCGGTGTCACCATTCTCGGCCTCGAAAGCCAGCTGGCTAAAATACAGCTGACGAACGTAGCCCTCCGCGATCCGGTTAAAACATACAACAGAGCTGCTTTCAGTGAACTGAAAACACTCGCTCCGGACTTCGACTGGGATGCTTTCAGCCAAAAACAGGATATCAAAACTGACACCCTCGTTCTCCAGAATAAAGAGTATATCTCCAATGCCAACAAACTGCTGAAAGCTACGCCAATCGACGTACTGAAAACATACACCAAATGGCAGCTCCTTACCAGCTTCGCCGGCTATCTGCCTAAATCTTTTGATGAAGAGAACTTCCATTTCTTCGGTACCGTTATGACCGGTAAGAAAGCACAGAAAACCCGTGCCGAAAGAGCTATCCGCTCTACCGACACCAAACTGGGCATGCCACTGGGCAAACTGTTCGCTAAAAAATATTTCCCGGAAAGCAGCAAGGAGAAAGTATCCAAAATGATCGAAAACGTTCGCTCCGTATATGGTGAACGTATCGACAAACTCACCTGGATGGGCGATTCCACTAAACAAATGGCCCGTAAAAAACTGGCATCCTTTACGTACAAAATCGGTTATCCCGATAAATGGAAAGACTATTCATCTATCCAGGTCGACAAGGGTACCCTGCTTGAAAACACTATCTCTGCTATACTCTACGAACACAAAGAGAATATCGATAAAATCGGTAAGCCCGTGGATAAACGCGAATGGGGCATGACACCACAAACTGTTAATGCGTACTACAACCCGCTGAACAACGAAGTGGTCTTCCCTGCCGGTATCCTCCAGCCTCCGTTCTACAACCCCAACGCTGATGACGCTATCAACTACGGTGGCATCATCGCAGTGATCGGTCATGAATTCACACATGGCTTCGATGACCAGGGCTCTCAGTTCGATGCTGACGGTAACCTCAAAAACTGGTGGACCCAAGCTGACCGCGCAAACTTCGACAAGCTGACCAAACGTTACATCAACTACTTCAGCAGCATGGAAGTAGCGCCCGGCCTCAAAATCAAAGGTGACCTCACCATCGGTGAAAACGTTGCCGACCTCGGTGGTCTTACACTCGCTTACTACGCACTGAAAAAATCATTTGAAGGTAAAGAGGAACCCAAACCAATTGATGGTTTCACCTGGAAACAACGCTTCTTCCTCGGATGGGCACAGGTATGGCACGGTAATATCACTGAAGCTGCGCTCCGCCAGCAAATCCAGACAGACCCTCACTCCCCGGCCAGAGCCCGTATCAACGGCCCCTTACCGCACCTGAAAGAATTCCAGGATGCATGGGGTTGCCAGACCGGTAATAAAATGGTACTGCCAGAAGCTGAGAGAGTGGTTATCTGGTAACTGTGATGATCATGATTATTGCTGATTCTCCTGATTCAGGAAGATCATCAATATAATATCATATAAAGGAAACGCCCACCGCCTTGTGCAGTGGGCGTTTCCTTTATATACCTGACATGATTTATATCAGTTTTACTAAATGCCCGAATGTTTTATGATGAAAATATCTATTTTTGCAACGCGTGAAAAAACTCTTCTGCATATTATTATGTTTCATCATCCTGCTGCAAAACTTCGGCACAGCAGTGGTCTTTATCAGCTATAAGATAAACCAGGCCTACATTGCTGCCAATCTTTGCGAAAACAGGAACAACCCGGCCATGCACTGTAATGGTAAATGCCAGTTGCGGAAACAATTGCAGCGGGAGGAACAACAGGAACAAAAAAATCCATACACGCAAAAAGAAAACAAGGAAGTCACCTTATTCTGTGAACAACTTGTTTTCACCGGAGAAGCCCCCTACTTCGATATCACGACAGAACAGAACTCATTCTATCTTATGAAACCCACCTATAGTCCTGTCAACAGCATATTTCACCCCCCTCTCTGCTAATCCGTCTGTGTTATTCCTTTCGGCAAACCGATAGCCCGCGCTGTCAGTGAATCCTGCTGTTTTATTATTGATTGTTACCTGACACACACTATCCGTGTGCCTGTCATTGTTATCGCTATCATTTACGTATAGTCGATACTGTTATATTTTGTCGATTAAACCCTTGCAATGAAAAAGCTGTTTTTCATCATGGCTATTCTCATGCCCGTATCTGTCATGGCCTGCGACATCTGTGGATGCTCCGCAAGTGGCTACCAGCTGGGCATTTTGCCACAATATAAAAACTTTATCGGTCTCCGTTACGGATACCGGCAGTTTAAATCCACCCATCCCATGGAACTGGGCAACACTGCGAACCACGAGTCCCGGGAGTTTTACCATACCACTGAACTGTGGGGCAGATGGTACGCTACTAAAAGGCTACAGTTCTTTGCTTTCGTGCCGTACCAGTACTTTAGAAGAGAAGAGGGCAAGAGCATCACAACAGTCTCCGGCCTCGGCGACATCACCCTGATGGCCAATTATACATTGATTGACAACAACTGGAACCTCGGCAAAAAGTGGCACCATGTATTCCAGGCTGGCGGCGGCATTAAACTACCCACCGGCAAAACCGGCATCCCGGACGAAGGTGGCAATATCTATCAGAACTTCCAGCCGGGCAGTCGCAGCACCGATTTTGTATTGAACGCTGTATATACTGTCAGACGCGGTAAATGGGGCCTCAACACCGATGCCAGCTACCGTATCAATACCACTAATAGACAGGAATACCGGTTCGGCAACCGCTTTAATACCTCGCTGCGTGGCTTCCTGTACCAGCCTGTCAGCAAAACGGTGGCCCTGCAGCCTTATGCCGGTCTCATGTACGAACACGCCTCCGGCGACCATGAGCTGCATAAAGCCAAGGAATATACCGGCGGTGATATGCTGCACACCAGCATAGGCGCCGATGTTTATTTCAAACGTTTTTCCGCCGGTGTTCAGGCACAGCTGCCTGTTTACCAGCATCTGTCAGCCGGCTATAATAAAACGTATGCCCGTCTATCCGCAACCGTCAATTTCTTCTTCTAAAACGATCTTTATGAAACAAAATATTTTACTCCTCAGCATACTCACCATACTGGCTGCCTGTTCCAAAGACAAAACAGCACCGGCCACAGATCCGAATGAAAAAGGCATTGTGGTCCTTGAATTCGATAACCGCGCAGGAACAGACGATCTGATATTAAATAACCAGCAATACCGCAATGCAGCAGGTGAGTCACTCACCATCAGCAAATTTGCCTACTACGTCAGCAATTTCCGGCTGATCACCGCTTCCGGACAGGTATACACCTTACCCCAGGACAGCAGTTATTTCCTGATCAGCGAAGACAATAAAACTTCCGCGTTTCATACGCTGTACAACGTTCCCGCAGGAGATTATACCCAGGTGAGATTTATGATCGGGGTAGACAGCACCCGTAATACCATGGATATCAGTAAACGCCCTGGTGTACTGGATCCGGCGGAAGGTGCGGCAGACATGTACTGGTCATGGAACAGCGGTTACATCTTCGCCAAGCTGGAAGGAAGCTCACCAGTTTCCACAGATGCCCAGAAACTTTTCCGGTATCATATCGGTCTGTATGGCGGCGGCTTCAATAACGGCCCACGTACGCTCAACAATACGCGTGAGGTAACCCTCACTATTCCCAACAATGGAAAAGCCATTGTTCGCCGCGATCGCAAAGCGCAGATCCATTTCTTCGCTGATGCGCTCAAAATGCTGAATGGCACCACCAACGTGAGCATCGCCACCAATCCAAATGTAATGGTGACGCCATTTTCAGAGAAAATCGCGGATAATTACACACAAATGTTTAACATTGACCACGTGCATAACGAGTAACATTAATTAATTCTATCATGAAACAGTTGATCTTAACCTGTAGCGTCCTCCTGGCCCTCGCCTGCAATCAGAACAGCAAACCCGCTGAAACAAAAGATGCACCCATGCCTGAAGTACCTGCTACAACGGAAACCGTAGTCAGCGATAAATGGCCCGACCCTGTATGCCAGATGCCTTACGACACCAGCTACAAGGAGTGGACCGTCTACCAAAAAGACACGATTCATTTTTGTTCCATCACCTGTAAGGAAGTCTTCCTCAAAAAGCCGGATAAATACATGGCCAAACTGAAAAAGTAAGCATTCCTTATTAATTATTCGTTTATGCGTCATCGTTACAGGTGGGGTAGGGGTATTTTATTGCCCTTGCTCGCCACCTTCATCATCACCGCTTGCAGTAAAAAAAATACCGAAACAGCGCCTGAACCGGTTAAAAACATCGCTTTTGTGAAACCGGCAGGATTTCCGGAGCCTGTTTACCGCCTGGCCGACAACCCGGTCACAACAGATGGTTTTGCCCTCGGCAAAGTACTCTTCTACGATGGCCTTCTCAGTCGCGATGGTACCATCAGCTGCGCCAGCTGCCATATACAAGCCAATGCATTTACACACCACGGCCACGATGTCAGTCACGGTATAGACGACCGGCTGGGCACCCGCAACTCGCCACCTATTCAGAATATGGCCTGGTCCACCTCCTTCTTCTGGGATGGCGGCGTACATGATCTCGATCTGCAGCCCATTGCCCCCATCGAAAATCCGGTGGAAATGGACGACAAACTCAATAACGTGATCGGTAAACTGCAACGCAACAACCGCTATCAGCAACTGTTCGAAAAAGCGTTCGGATCACCGGGCATCAACAGCACCCGCATGCTGAAGGCATTATCGCAGTTCATGGTGATGCTCGTCAGTGCAGACTCCCGATACGACCGCTTTATAGCCGGGAAAGAGACTTTCAGCGAAGAAGAGAAAAAAGGGCTCGCCCTGTTTGAGCAACGTTGCGTTTCCTGTCATAAGCCACCACTATTCACTGACAATAGTTTCCGTAACAACGGTGTGGCGCCACGGCCTTTCGGCACCGACTCCGGGCGTTATAAAATAACACTGCTCGATGAAGATCTGTACAAGTTTAAAGTACCGTCGCTGCGCAACGTGGCACTCACAGCGCCTTACATGCACGACGGCCGCTTTGGCAGCCTCGAAAGCGTTATGAATCACTATGATAACGGATTCTACCCCACCGCAACGCTGGACCCGGCCTTTAAAAATGGATTCTCATTTAACGAAAATGATAAAAAGGCACTGATAGCATTTCTGAAAACCCTTAGTGACAAAGGATTTATCACCGATGAACGGTTTGCGCCGCCGCCGGGATTTGTGCAGGGAAATTAAAAGAAAGAGCCGTGTTACAACACGGCTCTTTCTTTTGGCAGTATCCGTATTTAAATAAAAAACCGTCCCAGTATAAACCGGGACGGTGTAAATACAGCTTATGAAATCTAAAAAAAATACTATTGTGTTACTACGATTCTATCCCAGGCAACCCATTTGGCTTTAGTCCAGTCGTTAGCCGGATCAACAGCGCCGAGGTAAGCTACCTTGTCAAAGAAAGCTTCTGCCAGTTTACCTTCAAATTTAGCACCGGATAAAGCCGGAGAGCCAGTCTGAGGAGTCAGGTCAGGAGTTTTGTTATTGAACGGATCTTTCAGTTTGATATCACCTGCGTTAGCAGCCAGGAACGTTTTAGTAGCGTCACGGCCGGTTACCAGGTTCTGCAGACCGGCAGCATCCAGTACCACGGCAGCAGAGCCGTCAGCAGTAGCGAACAGGTCAGAAGAACCGTGCAGCAGGCTGGTTTTCAGACCGCTGGTACCATCAGCATAGAAGCCCAGTGTTACGTTGTCGTCTATACGTAATGCGGCTTTCTGTGCACCCATGATGATAGCGTTACCAAGGATAAATTTGGTACCTCTTCTCCAACGCATGCCATAGCCATAGTCAGCGCTGGTACCGGTAGCGTTGTTAGGACCAACAGCGGTGAAGTTGGAAAGAACAGGGAAAGTTGTAGGAGTAGTGGTGATCGGCAGGTTCTTTGGGTTGGTGTTGTCCACTTCAAAGTTGTTGGACACGTCGCCATCAGATTTTTTGTCGGTGAAAGAAGGTTGTTTCACAGACACTGCAAACTGGATCATGCCATGATAAGCATCATCCATGTCAAAATCGTCGTCAGCACAGTTGTAGGCAATCAGGTATTTGGCGTTTACACTACCACCGAAGAATTCAAATGCATCATCCAGGCCGTTTACAATCTGAATATGATGCAGTGTGGTTTTGTTACCAACGCAATACAGAGACAGGCCGTTGATTTCATCGTTGGCAGCTACTGCTTTACCAGCATATTCAATTCTTACATACTGCAGGGTACCGGAGTTGTCGTCGTCCTGGGTACCGCCAAAAGCAGAATAGGCAGCGTCTACGTTACCTTCCAGCTTGGCGTGGTTACCGTTGCCGGTTGCTTTACCTACCAGTACGATACCACCCAGGTCGCCCGGTTTTTTCTCAGCATGACCAGAAGTAAATACGATTGGATTGTCGGCAGTACCGTTAGCCTGGATCTGTGCACCTTTATACACCACCAATACGCCGGCAGAGTCACGGTTGCTGATGATTTTTGTACCCGCTTCAATGGTCAGGGTAGCATTGTCTACATACACATAACCACGCAGTACATAAACCTTATTTTTTGACCAGGTTTGATTGGATTTGATTTTGTCTCTTACCATTACAGTATCGCTACTGCCGGAAGAAGGAGGAGGTGTATTGTTGTCATCTTTTTTGCTGCACGCAGCGAAAGTAGTGGCAGCAGCCATCAAAGCTAATACATAATTTTTGTTCATACTGCTTAATTATTTGATTTACAAATATTAAAGTCACTTTTACGGGAATATGAAGCCCGCTTTAACTAATTGTTACTTTACTTTAGACAGAAAATTGTATTTGAACGTAATCGTGAAAGTGGTGCCTGGCTTTAATGAGCTGATGATATAATCCTTCCCGGCGACATAGGCTGTTTTGTTGTTTCCCGGAAACTTGTAATACAGTGCTATAGGTTGGGCAAAAATGTCGGAGATGTTGAGTTTCAGCTCTCCTGCATTCTTAAATACTTTTTTGCTGATCTGAAAATCCACAATATCTCTTGGTTTTTCATAGGTGTCAAGCCCTGCATTAGTGCCTCTGAAGCGTAACCGCTGGCCAATTCTGTTGTAAAGCAGGTTCACAGAGAAATCATTGTCAGCAGGCGCATAGGAGATACCACCGTTGATCAGGTAAGGAGACTGTCCTTGCAACGGTGTCTTTTTATCAGGGTCAATGGTACCCGGCAAATCTACCTTGGAGTAGATATAGGCCGCGTTGGCATAAAACACGAGGTTATCAAACACTTTCGCGTGGGAAATAAAGTTCAGTCGCTTTCTCAGTTCTATCTCTGCACCGTAGTCTGTAGCGCTGTTGGCGTTATTATAGGAAAGAATATTATTGCCGTCGTTGGTCTGTTCTATCGGATCTTTAAATTTCTTGTAGAATACAGAAGCAGAAACAACTTCGCCTGCGCCCGGGAACATTTCCCAACGCAGGTCTGCGTTGGTGGCCGTGCTGCGTTTCAGGTATTCATTACCCTGGATCAGGAATTCATTATCATAGTCATAATACCTGAAGTTAGCCAGCTCCCTGAATTCAGGCCTGTTAACCGTTTGAGAGAATGACAAGCGCAGGTTGCTCTTTTCCGTCATGCCGTAGGTCAGGTTTGCGGAAGGTAATACATCCACATTATCGTAACGTTGGGATGCCTGACCAACCGTTTTCAGTTCCTGCACATAAGACTCTACCCTGGCGCCCCACACCAACCGCAAGGCGTCAGTGAATTTGTTATCAAACATCAGGTAGCCGGCTGTAAGATCAGCGGTACCTTTATAATCCTTATTGTTGGCATCGATTTTCGCTAACAGTATTCTGTATTTATCGATATTCTCATTACTGAAAATATTCTCTACGGTCACACCTTTATCCAACGGAATTTCAGCTCTGGAAGCGGCAGTAGCATATCCCAGCGCAATAGCGGAGAAATCACGGCTGCGATATGATTTCACACCGCCAAATTTGAATTTCTGGTTCTCGCCGAATAATTTAAACGGTACAGAAAAGTTCAGATTGGCACCAAGAATATTTTCAGTCAGTTTAGTGTAAACACGGCCAGCGTCTCTGATCGCGGGGTTATTCTCACCGGAAAGTGTCAGTGAATAATAATCGTTGCCGTCGTACTTCTGGAAAGAAAGAATACGCTGGTCAGGCTGATCACGGGAAGAGCGTGCATAAGAGACATTCCAGTCCACATTCAGTTTATCGTTACCGATAACATGTTGCCCTTCGAGCGTGGAATTGAACAGGCTGTTCTGCGTGGTTTCATTGTTGTAGCTCAACCGCGGTTGCCCGGCATTGTTGTCAAACACCAATCCCGTTCTGCGGGTAAACACAGTATTAAAATCATTATTATAGAAATTCTTTAGCGCGATCTTGCTCTTTCTGAAGTTGTAGGCAAAATTCAATACAGCCCCCAGGTTGCTGGATTGCGTGTATACGTCATCGTTAAAATCGAACAGGTGCTCGCTGACATTTTTTTCACTGCGTTCACGTACATTTCTTTTATTGTTGTTACCGTAGTTCACAGCGAAAATGTAGCCGAAACGATTTTTTTCCTTTACCTGCCAGGCGTTGCCCATAGACAGCTGCACGCCAATCGGCGGACGGCTTTTGCCGTTCATCTTTCCGCTGCTGTAAGTATTCGGAAACTGTTTGGCGATGGCGATTTTTTCTGCATCTTCCAGCAGGGTGTAGTTACCTTTTGCTGCATTTTTATAGGCATCGGGCAGCGCGCGGGAACCGTCGTCGTAGCCGAGGAAATCATATTTGCCTTTGGGTGGCGCGGTATAAAAATCCTTAAAGGTAGTTTGTGTATTGTAACCGGTGCTGAGTGACAGGTCCAGGAAACGTTGATCAGGGAAGTCTTTGGTGCTCACTTTCACTGCGCCGCCGGCGAAATCGCCGGGCAGATCAGGCGAAGCGGTTTTATATATAGTGATGTTATCAATCAGGCCGGAAGGGATGATATCAAAGGAGAATGCTTTTTTGTCCGGCTCGGTGCTGGGCATCTGGGCATTGTTCATCAGGGTGGTGTTGTAGCGTTCGCTCAGACCGCGTACCACTACAAATTTATTGTCCTGAATACTGGTACCACTTACGCGTTTCAGTACTTCGCCGGTGTTTTTATCCGGTGATTTTTTGATGAGGTCGGCGGAGATACCGTCAGATACTACAGCATTGTTTTTCTGTGCCGCATACAGGGCGTTGATCGTTTCCTGTTTAAAGGAACCTTTGATCACCACTTCCTGTAATTCTTTGGATTTAGGCTCATCCATGATCACATTCAGGGAAGTGGGCTGACCAGTTTTTACGATCACATCGGAGATAGATTTGGTCTGATAGCCCATGTATTTGAAGTCGAGCGTGTAATTGCCCGGCTCAATTGCGAAAGCATAGCGGCCTTCCACATCCGTTACAGCGCCTTTGCCGGTACCTTGCACAACGATGGTAACACCAATCAATGCTTCACCGGTTTTTTTATCGGTCACCTTACCGGTCACCTTAGCAGGATCGCCTGCCAGCGCTGTTCCCGTAAAAATAAATTGAAATAAAGTCAGCAATAACAGTGGTACAGAATAGAAGCCCTTCACGATATTTGGTTTTGTTTTAATACGGTTTTAAATCTCGTTTTAATCCCGTTTTAATATCGGTGGCAAAAATATCCGTGAGGCATTAACGCAGTATTAAGCTGACGTTACCAGTATGTTAATAGTTAAGAAATGTTTATGGTATTGTTAACAGGAACGCTTACACGAAAATCAGGCATAGGATAGGTCAAGACCAACAAGGGATATGGAAAGGCCGGTACAGCAGACAGTTGCTACATCAGATAAGAAGGTGGTGTGGGTCTGTTGTTGTTCATCAACATGTCCAGTGAAATATCCAGTTGATAATTTCGTTCTTCTCTTTTATCCTGCATAGTGGAGGAAATCTGGAAAAGATGCTGGCTTTTGTTGGTGAATGGTTTGTTGTCTTTATTGCAGAGCTCCAGGCTGAAGTTGAAACGTTCTTCAAGATCTTCCTCAAATTCACGCAAGCTGAGTGTTTCATCGATAGGATATTCCACCAGGGTCTCTTCTTCCAATCCTGCTTCTTTCAGGGTGTCAAAAGCATTCGCCAGGGAGTGGCGCACATATACCGCTACATTACAGGACAACAAACGTTGAATTTGCATCTGTAGAAGGGATATAGTCATTAATGGGTGTAGTTTGAGTACTTTCATTGCTGTTCAATCTTCATTTACTGCGCTTCCAAATAGGTTTTCTGTGAATAGTAATAAGCAAACTTAGAAGTCTACTTTTAATTTAATATTAAGCACTTGTTATGATTATGTGAAAATCTCATTCAAATATAAAAATACTTGAATATTTAATCATTTAAATATTTACAATACGCTCCTAAATAGTTAAATGGCTAAATCCGAAAACGTTTTTGGGTCCCAGTCGGGGGTAGTATCATCTTCATCTTCAGGGAGGACAGTTCTACTTTTAGTGACAGGGTGGTGGTAGAGGGTCCATTGCTGACCAACATATTCGAGGGCCGTAAGGCTTTCCACCCAGTCGCCGGAGTTCAGGTAGGTCACGGTTTTATCGCCTACCGGCATCTCTTTGATAAGCGGCTGATGGATATGACCGCAGCAAACCACGTCAAAACCTTTATCGACCGCAATTTCCGCTACTGTCTGTTCAAAATCCGAAATGAATTTAACCGCGGATTTCACCCCTTGTTTTACTTTTTTGGAGAAAGACATCTTCTCCCGGCCCATGCTTTCCAGGATATTGTTGACCAGGCGGTTGATGATAATCAGGAGATCATATCCTTTACCGCCCAGTTTGGCCAGCCATTTCGAGTTTTTCATGGTCACGTCGTATACGTCGCCATGGAAGAACCAGTGTCTTTTGCCATCTACGTCCAATATCAGCTTATTGTCGATAGAGAAGTTGCTCAGTTCAAAACCGGCGTACTTACGCAGGGCTTCATCATGGTTGCCGGTCAGGTAGTAGACTTCCGTACCCTTGCCAATCATCTTCAGGATCTTGCGGATCACCTTGGTATGGGCCTTGGGGAAGTAACGTTTGCTAAACTGCCAGATATCGATGATATCTCCGTTGAGCACCATGATACGGGGATCTATGCTGTCCAGGTACTGGACCAGCTCTTTAGCATGGCAGCCGTATATCCCGAGATGGACGTCGGAGATAACAACTATATCTAATGCGCGTTTGTCAGACATCTATGTGAAAATGTAACAGGTTGTAGGTACCTGTTTATGATTATAATTTCTTATACAAAGGAAAAATCGCTATATTACTTTTATATTAATCCAGTGTTAAGGAATTATTAATTCACGTTTTTTTCTGGCTCCAATTGATTCTGAAAGCTATTTTTGCGGCAAATTTTTAAACTCAAACGTATGGGAGGCTTCAATTCCTTTGTCAAACTGTTCATGCCGAAAGACCGGGTATTTTATTCTTTGTTTGAAGACGTGGCTTCCAACCTTGTGGAAATGGCCCAGGTCCTCAACGAACTGGTAGCGACTAGTGATCCAGCCGTACGTAAAGACAAAGTGCATCTGATTGAGAGACTGGAGCATAAAAACGACGATTATACCCATCGCATATTCGTAGAGCTGGGACAAAACTTCATCACTCCATTTGACCGGGAAGATATCCACTACCTGGCTGCCACACTGGACGACGTAGCTGACTACATTCACGGTTCTGCCAAAAGAATGGACCTGTATAAAGTCAACACACAAAACGAGAGTATCCGCAAACTCGCTGAGCTGATCCACCTCGGCGTACTGGAGCTGCACAAAGCCATCCCTGAACTGCGTAACATGCAGAACATGCGCGTTATCACCGATGCCTGCGTAAAAATCAATAGTCTCGAAAACCACGCCGACGATATCTACGACCGTGCCATTGCTGACTTGTTTGATACCGAACAAAATGCCGCTGAGCTGATTAAAATGCGTGAAATATACCAGGCCCTGGAAATCGCTACTGACAAATGCGAAGACTGCGCCAACGTTATTGAAACCATTATAATCAAATATTCCTGATAAGGGATACATCGCTCTGACCGCATAATCCTCGTGTTACCATGACTTTATTAGTAATAATTATAATACTGGCGTTTATATTTGACTATATCAATGGTTTTCATGATGCAGCCAACTCCATAGCCACTATCGTTTCGACCAAGGTACTGACGCCTTTTCAGGCAGTGCTTTGGGCCGCAGTTTTTAACTTTGCGGCTTTTTTTATTGCCAAATACGTTATCGGCGAATTTAAAGTAGCCAATTCTGTAGCCAGCTCTGTATTTGAGCAGTTCATCACCCTGAAAGTGATCTTCTGCGGCCTGGTGGCTGCCATCACCTGGAACCTGTTTACCTGGTGGCTTGGCATTCCTTCCAGCTCCTCCCATACCCTCATCGGTGGCTTCATCGGAGCAGCTGTTACCAGCGCCGGCACCCTCGATGTGATCAACTACCACAAGGTGCTGCCTATTGTGTACTTCATTGTACTGGCTCCCCTGATCGGTATGTTGGTAGCCTTTATCATTACCATCATTATTGTGAATATCTGCCGTAAGGCCAATCCTTTCCGGGCTGAAAACTGGTTCAAACGCTTGCAGCTGGCCTCTTCAGCAGCATTGAGCCTCGGTCACGGCAGTAACGATGCCCAGAAAGTAATGGGCATCATCGCCGCTGCCATGGTGGCTGCCGGATATATACCCAATATCAAAGCGATGCCCGACTGGATTCCGCTGGCCTGCTTTACCTGTATCGCCCTCGGTACCATGAGCGGTGGCTGGAAAATCGTTAAAACCATGGGTACCCGTATCACCAAAGTAACCCCGCTCGAAGGCGTGGCTGCTGAAACTTCCGGTGCCATTACCCTGTTCCTGACCGAACACCTTGGTATCCCGGCCAGTACCACACACGTGATCACCGGTGCTATCATGGGCGTAGGCGCTACCAAAAGGCTGTCTGCCGTTCGTTGGGGCGTTACCGTCAGCCTCCTCTGGGCATGGGTACTTACCATCCCTATCAGTGGCCTGCTGGCGGCACTTACCTACCTCATCGCCAGTATCTTTATCTAACATCATGTTATTTAATAATATTAAAAAAAGCTCTCCGCCCACCGCGGGGAGCTTTTTTTGCATAAAAATGCCGTCATGTGGATTAGAGCAGCTATTTTTGTGCGGTTTTCTATAAAAGCCTATAACATCCAATCAAAACAGATCTATAATGAAAGGAATCATCCTGGCCGGCGGCTCCGGTACCCGATTACATCCCATCACTTACGCCATCAGCAAACAGATAATGCCGGTATATGATAAACCGATGATCTATTACCCACTGTCAACATTGATGCTGGCCGGCATAAAAGATATCCTGATCATCTCTACGCCGCATGACCTGCCCTCCTTTCAACGCCTCTTTGGTGACGGCAGCCAGCTGGGACTGAACCTGTCCTATGCTGAACAACCGCTGCCCAACGGACTGGCACAAGCTTTCGTGATCGGCGAACAATTTATCGGAAATGACAGCGTAGCACTGGTGCTGGGAGATAACATCTTCTATGGCGCCGGTCTCGGTACGCAACTGGCGGCCAATACCCATCCCAATGGAGGTATTGTATACGCCTACCAGGTATCCGACCCTGAGAGATATGGTGTAGTGGAATTCTCCGACGACATGCGTGTATTGTCCATCGAGGAAAAACCCGTTAAACCGAAATCCAACTTCGCAGTGCCCGGTCTCTATTTCTATGACAATGATGTCGTGGAAATCGCCAAAAACCTGCAACCCAGCCCACGCGGCGAATACGAAATTACAGATGTGAATAAAGAATATTTGAAGCGCGGCAAGTTAAAAGTTTCTATCTTACCCCGCGGAACAGCCTGGCTGGATACCGGTACCTTTGACTCCCTGATGCAGGCTTCTCAGTTTGTACAGGTCATCGAACAAAGACAAGGCATCAAAATCGCCTGTATCGAAGAAATCGCCTACCGTAAAGGCTTTATCTCGGCCGGTCAACTAATGGAATTGGCCAAACCATTGCTGAAAAGTGGCTATGGCCAGTACCTTGAAAAAGTACTGGAACAAAAAATGATCTGACATCTCATTAAAACGTAAATCTGAAATTATCATGAAGGTTCTTGTTACGGGTGGTTGTGGCTATATTGGCTCCCATACTATTGTAGATTTAATCAATCATGGCTTCGACGTGGTCTCTGTTGACAGCAACATCAAAAGTACCACACAGTTGTTGGATGGCGTGGAAAAAATTACCGGCAAAAAAGTACGTAATTACAAGGTGGACCTTTGTAACCTGGAAGATACCCATGCTGTATTCCATGAAAACAGAGACATCGTGGGCGTGATCCATTTCGCAGCCCTCAAAACTGTCCCTGAATCGGTAGCAGATCCACTGATGTACTTTCATAACAACCTCACCTCTCTCATCAATGTGCTGAAATGCATCAAGGAATTTAATATCCCCAATTTCGTATTCTCCTCTTCCTGCTCTGTATATGGTAACACCAACGCGTTGCCGGTAGTAGAAGAAACACCACTGGGCGAAGCACAATCCCCTTATGCACGCACCAAACAAATGGGAGAACAGATCATCGAGGATTATAGCCGGGTAAACAATACCCAGTCCATCCTGCTGCGCTATTTCAATCCCGTAGGTGCCCACCCGTCCGGCCTCATCGGTGAATTGCCCCTCGGCAAACCAGACAACCTGGTACCGGTGATCACACAAACGGCTATCGGTAAAATCCCGAAACTGACCGTATACGGCGCCGATTACGATACCCGCGATGGATCCTGCGTAAGGGACTATATCCACGTAACGGATATCGCCAACGCGCATACGAAAGCACTACAGTATCTGATTGACCATAAAAATACCTCCAACTGCGAAGTCTTTAACCTCGGCACCGGTAACGGCGTCACCGTACTGGAAGCCATTAAAGCTTTTGAAAAAATATCCGGTGTAAAACTCAACTACACCACTGGCCCACGCCGCCCCGGTGACGTGATCGAAATCTACGCCAATAACACCCGCGCCAAAGAAAAACTCGGCTGGACACCGGAAATTGGTATAGAAGACTGTATGCGCACAGCATGGCAGTGGGAAGTAAGCCTCCGCAATAAAGTGCTGAGCAACTAACTTCTTGATATTAAATGTTTACATTTACGCCTCAATTTTAAAAAGACCGCAATGGTAAAAGATATTCAACCGCTGAACGAAAAAGAAACCCGCGCCGGATTCGGTGAGGGCATCCTGGAAGTGGGCCGCAAAAACCCAAATGTAGTTGCACTGACTGCCGACCTGCTCGGCTCCATGAAGCTGAATGCTTTTGTGAAAGAATTCCCCGACCGCTTCGTACAGGTAGGTATCGCCGAAGCCAATATGATCGGCATCGCTGCCGGTATGACCATCGGTGGAAAAATACCATATACCACCACTTTCGCCAACTTCTCCACCGGCAGGGTATATGACCAGATCCGCCAGTCTGTGGCCTATTCCAATAAAAACGTGAAAATATGCGCCTCCCACGCAGGCCTCACCCTCGGTGAAGACGGCGCTACCCACCAGATACTCGAAGATATCGGTATGATGAAAATGCTGCCCGGCATGACCGTGATCGTGCCTTGCGATTTCAATCAAACCAAAGCCGCTACCATCGCGATCGCAGAGCACGAAGGACCGGTATATCTCCGCTTCGGCCGTCCTAAATGGCCTAACTTCACCGCGGAAAACCAGGACTTCCAGATCGGTAAAGCACAAATCCTCCATGAAGGTACTGATGTAACTCTCTTCGCCTGCGGCCACCTCGTATGGATCGCCGTTGAAGCCGGTAAAATACTGGAAGAAAAAGGCTACAGCGTGGAAATCATCAACATCCACACCATCAAACCGCTGGACGAAGAAGCAGTCATCAAATCCCTCAGCAAAACACGCTGTGCAGTAACTGCCGAAGAACATAACGTGCTCGGCGGTCTCGGCGACAGCATCGCTCAGGTGGCTGCCCGCCATATCCCCGTGCCCATCGAATACGTAGGCACCAACGATACGTTCGGCGAAAGCGGCAAACCAGTGGAACTGCTGAAAAAATATGGCCTCGACGCAGACCATATTGTAGCTGCCGCTGAAAAAGCCATGCAGAGAAAGAAACAATAATGCACCCGAATAAATTCATTGCAGCCCATGGACCAATGTTCATGGGCTGTTTTTATGTCCCCAGGGCTACGATGTTGAAAATGCTATCAAACCTCACAAATACCTGATACCCCCGTTAAACTTTTACATTTTCTGCATATCATAGAAGAAACAATACTTTATACCATCATTAAAGTACCTGACAGCAAGATTTTTCTTTATATTCAGGAAAATAAAACCTGTCCAAGAACCATTTAACCTATGGCCGTTACACAGGACGATAAAACATTACTGGCGCTATACCGGATACCCGAAACCCGTGAACAGGGCTTTACCCTGATCATCCGCAAGTACCAGGAAAGACTTTACTGGCATATCAGGCGACTGGTCATTTCACATGACGACGCTAATGATGTGCTGCAAAACGTTTTCATCAAAGTCTGGAAAAACCTGGAGAACTTCCGGGAAGATGCCCAGTTGTTTACATGGCTGTATAAAATAGCCACCAACGAATGCCTGACCTTCCTGGAACAACAAAAACGAAAATTTGCCGTCTCCCTCTCTGACGTGGAAGACGGTCTTAGCAACAAACTAAAGGCAGATACCCAGTTTGATGCGAATAGACTGGAATGGAAATTACAACAAGCGATATTACAATTACCTGAAAAACAAAGAATTGTATTTAACCTAAGATATTACGACGAAATGCCCTACGAAGAAATGAGCAGGGTATTGGACACCTCAGAAGGAGCCCTGAAAGCGTCGTACCACCATGCAGTCAAAAAAATCGAGGATTTTATCAAAGGAACGGACATATAATCAGCTGCATCTCCCGATTTTAAGCTGTCTTTAAAGTTTTTTGGCAAAAGATTAAAATCTCATTAAACTATTGAAGCAGTGATGTGTCTAAAAATTGTATATGAACAAGCACGAACATATCAGCAATGAATTAAAACAACTGGTGCCGGATGTCAACTGGCCCGCTGACGCACCTTTTACGGTGCCGGCTGGTTACTTTGACCGGTTACCGGATGCAGTGCTGCAACAGGTTCATTTACTGCAACCCAACCACACGGGCGTACTTACACCCGATATTCCTTTTACAGTACCCACCGGATATTTTGAGGAGCTCCCACAAGCCATCCTCCAACGGATACATGCTGCGGAGGAAAACCCTGTCATAGCCGAACTGGAGGCGTTATCCCCTCTGCTTGCGGCCATACCCAAACAGGTTCCCTTTACCGTACCCACAGGATACTTCGGCTCTCTCACTGCACTCCCGCCGGTTCCTGTTACGCCACCGCTGCGCGTTGTAACCCGGAATCCGGTCAAAAAATGGCTGAGATATGCCGTTGCCGCCTGTTTAATCACTTTCGCCGGAACCACGGCCCTGCTCTTCCTGCAACGGGATGGCAGCTTTAATGTGGAAAAACAACTGGAAAGGATCGACAACCAGGATATTGAATACTATCTCCAAAACCATACTGATGCTTTTGACAACGATGCTATCTTTGCCGGCTTTGCCGACGTGTCAGCTCCGGAAGCCCTGCAACAACAACTGAATGATGGGATTCCGCCCGCTGCCATTGAACAATACCTGCAACAATCATCGTTTTCCAAAGAGGTATTACCTAACCAGTAGTGATGCATGAAACGCTTTAATTTTAAAATAATAGGGATTGTCCTGCTTATGTTGACCAGTGCCATAACCCAGGCACAAAAGCCCACATCTGACGACGCAGCTGAAAAAATAAAAAACCTTCAGATGCAGTACCTCTCCCAGAAATTAAACCTCTCCGCTGATGAAGCAGAGAAGTTCTGGCCGGTATATAAGAACTATACAAAAGAAGTGGAAACGCTCATCGCCGAACGTCATAACAGAAGACAACAGGACAGAACACTCCCCGGCGACGCCGATGATATTGCCAAAAGAAATATGGACAATGACCTCGGCTACGAAAAAAGAATGTACGATATCAGGTCAAGATATACCAACGAATTTCAACGCGTACTGCCCGCCCGCAAAGCCGGCGCAGTTTTCAAAAGTGAACGCGAATTCCGGACCATTATGTTGAATCACCTGAATAATCAACGCCTCAACAGAATCAATCAGGGCGGGAATTTCAGAAAAAGACCTTAAACAGTATAACAAAAAGGGAGATCATGTTGATCTCCCTTTTTGTTATACTAACCTATACAGATTTTATTGTGCTTTGTAGTGCGCTCTTACTTCCACCACCTTGCCATCTTTCAGTACCATCATCTCTGTACTCAGTAAATTGTTGACGCTCTTATAATACAGCACAACAGAATTTACACCTTCCAGTATATGATACAATTCAAAATGCAGGTCCGGATAAGCAGTCAATGCCCTGCTGAAATAAGCGCGCAGGTTATCAATGCCACGGATACAACCTTCCGGATCATTGTTGATCTTCTGGATAAAGGGAGAGTAAAAGGTAATGTCCGGTGAATAGTGCGACATCACTTCGTCGAGGTTATGGCTGTTCCAGGCTGCCACCCAGGCATTCCCAAAGGAGGTCATGTTTTCCATTATAATCACTTTTTTTGAAATGACAAGGTAGGGCTTTTGTTACCGGGGTTATTGGCTGGAAAGCTCAATTTCCCCGCGGCGCCATTGTACAGGCGTCACCCCAAAACATCTGCGGAACTGCCGGTAAAAATGAGAGAGGTCTTCAAATCCAGTGCTATAGGCAATCTCCGGGATAGGTTGTTCGGTCGTGCGTAATAACAATGCCGACATTTGTAACCGCTTGGTCCATATCCATTGCATAGGACTGCATTGGTAGGTTTCGCGGAAACGCCGCTTCAGGGTGGCCAGACTCATATTTCCCATGGCCGCTACTTCTTCCAGTAACCGAACTTCATGAATGCCTTTATGCAATCGTGCCATCATCCGTTGCATCGGTGCAGACGGTCTTCCGGCCAGTGCCTGCTTTACGGTGATGGTTTCCTGTTGCAGTAAATGCAACACCCGGTCCATCATGTTCTCATAGGCTGGCATGGCCCCGTCTTCCCGGAAATCACGCAGCAATGCCTGCGTCAGCTGCTGCCATTGAGAAGAAGGGGAAAGTGTCAGGGTAGATCCTGCCATGTGTTTGCTGGTACCTGCGCAGGCGTAATGTGTTGCCAGTAGGTCCGGCGGCAGAAAGAAATTAATACTGGCATAATCTTCCGATGGCCGTAATATCTCCGAGCAAAGCACGCTGCCCGACGGTATCAGAAACACATCGCCGGCCCGCAGGTGATGTGCCCGCAAGCCGTCGTATATTCTCTTCTCACCACGTACCACCAGGTTGAGCACCGCCTGTGGTATGTACAAGCCATGAGCAGCCGGTTGCCGGTAATTGCTATAAGCAGCCCAGCTCTGGCCTTGCTGCTCCCATGTCCTGATATGGTGTTGCCCTCTTAGTGTGAAGCGATCATACAAGGTGTACATAGGTGTTTGCTTGCTCCTGTTCCTTTATCAGAATTTGGCAAATGGTTCTTTGGTATCATGATAGAAAAGGAAAGTCCATCCTTCCTGCTTACCACGCTCCATAAACTCCTGCCGCAGCTCCATACTGCGTTTGCCATCATAGTCATATTTGGCTACAAAACGGCTCTTCATCTGAGAAATCTGCGGTGCCACGTCCCCGCCGAAAAAGACTTTGTCTTCCCCGTCATCTACCAGAAATACCTGATGATAAGGACAATGGCCACCCGTCAATTCATAATGTATATAACCGTCTATAGTACCGTTACCGGTCGTAAACACCACGTTATCGCGTTGTTGCAACAGCACGATGTCTTCGGCCAGATATGATTTGCCGGCATGCTCCATGGCATACAACATCTCTTCATTATTTACATAATAAGTGGCGTTGGGAAAAGTGAGGGTGCGCTCGCCGGTGATAGGATCGGCTGCAGATACGCCCCCGGAGTGGTCTTTGTGCAGGTGGCTCATTAACACCTTGGTGATTTCCATAGGGTTTATGCCATGGTCTATCAGGTGCTGATGGATCTGCAATACACCGTCTTCGTTACGGAAACCAAGCCCGGTGTCAAATAATATATAGTCACGGTCGGTAATCACGAGAAAAGGCTGTATCTCTACCAACAGGGAGCCGTGCGGACGGTCCTGTAGCTTATCTGTGCCCAGTCTGAATGGAGAAAACCGTTTGGTAGCATCTACCGTAAATGAACCTTCTGATAATGGAATAATTCGTGCCATGATGCAAAGATAGCCCATTCACCATTAGGTTGCAGCCCTGGTTACCGCAACACCATCTGTCTGTCGGCATCCAGCCGCAGCATAATAAATATCAGCATGGTAAAGGTCATCAGGGAGGAACCACCATAGCTCACCAATGGCAACGGGATACCAATCACCGGCGCTAAACCAATGGTCATCGATATATTGATGGCAAGGTGGAAGAAGATTATACTGGCTACCCCATAGGCATATACGCGCGAGTAGGTCGATCGCTGTCGCTCTGCCACAAAGATGATCCGGAAAAGCAACGCTACATATAGCCCCAGGAAGATCACACTGCCTAAGAAGCCGAAGTCTTCCCCAACGGTACAGAAGATAAAGTCAGTACTCTGTTCCGGTACGAAGTCAAAGCGGGTCTGCGTCCCTTTCAGGTACCCTTTGCCCCAAAAACCTCCGGATCCAATAGCGATCATACTCTGCCGGGTATTGTAAGTCGCCTTGGGATCATTTTCCTTGCCCAGCATTACCTCAATACGACGCACCTGATAGTCTTTCAACACCTTGGTAAAAGCAAATGGCACAACAAACATGACGAATACGGAGCAGAAGGCATATACACCAATGATAACAAGCAAACGCGACCTCTTTCGTTTGATTTCCCGTCGCATGAAATAGATGACCAGCGCGGTAATCACGGAGAAGATGGTAAACAACACATACTTGTCCACCAACAGGGCAGACAATACCAGCACGATACCGGAAAAGGCGATCACCAGCAGGATACCAGGCAACCCTTCTCTGAACATCACGAGGAAAAAGGAGAAGTACACCAGCGCCAGACCCGTTTCATCCTGCAAAATGATGATGCCCGCAGGAATCAGCGCAATGGCAGCGGCGATCAGCCGCGACCGCAACTTGGTGAAGTCCGTCTCCTGCGAGGATAAGTATTTGGCCAAAGCGAGGTTGGTACAGAGTTTCGTCAGCTCCGCCGGTTGAAACTGGAAACCGCCGATCACCAGCCATGAGTGAGATCCTTTTACATCCTTACCAATGCCCAATACCAATAGCAGCAATAACAAACCGCCGGCGTACAACAGGTTGGAGGTGGCTGTGAAGAACTTACTGTCCGTCAGCCAGATAACCGACGCCAGTACCAGCGATATGCCAAACCACATCATCTGGCGCGAATAGTTTTTATTCAGGTGGATGATATTCTGCCAGACATTATCATCGCCCCGGTATTCCGCAGCAAAGATGGACATGATGCCGATGATCACCAGCGCCAGGTACAGGCCTACAATTGGCCAGTCAATCCCTTGTGTCAGTTTGGCTTGCGAGCGGTTCATGAGCAGTTTCGTATGTTTATTTCGTTGTTAGTTATTTAGTTCCGTTTTTCTTGATAATGGCGCTATTGTTCAGCGAGTCCAGTTTAGATTTAGCCACCATGGCCGGGTCCAGTGTTACCGTTTCCATTACGGTTTTCATCAGGGCCTGTCTTTTGGTGGAGATGGAGTCCTTCAGGTATTTCTCCATCATGAGACTGGCGATAGGCGCTGCATAACGGGCGCCGAAGCCGGAGTTCTCCACAATAACGGCGACGGCTATACGGGCGTTTTCAGCCGGAGCGAACGCCACAAACGCAGCGTGGTTTTTCAGCTTGGTCCGTTTACCGTCAACGATACCATAGTTTTCCGCCGTACCGGTTTTACCACCGATGGTGATCCCTTCAATCTGGGCCACGCGGCCGGTACCGCTTTCCACCACGTCTGTCATACCATGGATTACAGCGCTGTAGGCAGTATCAGAGATATGGGCCACCACGTGTTTTTCCTTGTATTTATCGAGTAAGTGGGTATCGTCGTTGTCAATGCTTTTTACAAAGTGCGGGATGTAATAGGAACCACGGTTGGCCACAATACACATGGCGTTGGCCATCTGTAGCGGCGTCAGCGTCAGCTCACCCTGACCAATACCGAGGAACACGGAGGTACAGGAGTTCCAGCTGCCTTTATACATCTTATCATAGAACGCTGGCGTAGGCACAATACCACGGGCCTCACTAGGCACGTCCACACCAATACGGTGACCGAAGCCGAAGCTGTTCATATAGTCAGACCATTTCTGGAGCCCTCCTGCACGAATGCCGCCAAATTTGCTGGCATCCACGCAGAGCCGGTATACATGCGAAAAGTAGGAGTTACAGGAGTGGGAGAGCGCCAGGCGCAGATTAGCAGCGTGGCCGGCATCATGGTGCTCACACTTGATGGGCCTGCTACAACCGTAGTACGCGCCACCACACGGATAACCAAAGCTGGGCGTGATCACGCCTTCATCCAGCCCTACCAGCGCAATCATCGGCTTGAAGGTAGACCCTGGCGGATAAGTAGCCTGAATGGCACGGTTGAAGGTAGGTTTGGTCGTATCACGGTTCAGCAGCACCGAGTTGGTACTGCGGTAAGAACCGGTGAGCAGGTTAGGGTCGAAAGTAGGAGCGCTGACCATCGCCAGGATACCGCCTGTTTGCGGATCGATGGCCACGATACTGCCCATTTTGCCTTTCATGAGTTTTTCTCCGAACTGCTGCAGTTCAATATCGAGCGACAGGCGCAGGTTTTTGCCGGCAATAGCAGCGCTGTCGAATTCACCGTTTTCATAAGCTCCTTGCGGCCTGTTCAGGTTATCTTTCACGAGGTACTGTATACCGCGTGTGCCCATGAGCACTGCTTCATAGGTCCTTTCAAGACCGGCCAGGCCGAGGTAATCACCGGAGTTGTAGGAAGAATAAGTAGTGTCTTTGAGGCGTTCCGGTGAAATCTCCCCGATATACCCCAGGATATTGGCCGCTGCTGCATAAGGATAGGAGCGTATCTGACGGGGCACCAGTTCAAATCCGGGCTGGAAGAGGTACATACTTTCCTGTAGCTGGCCGAATACTTCAGCCGGCAGCAGCGCCGCAAAAACCGATTGTCTTACGCGGCCGTTTCTGACGATCGCGTTGATAATACGTTTCCGGAATTCTTCCTTATCGATGTTTAATATCTTACAGAGATAGGCAGTGTCAATGTTTTTGGCACTGGCGGGTGTTACCACCAGGTCGTAAAGTACGTCATTACTGAGGATAGCCCTGTTCTGCCGGTCGTAGATAATACCACGGCTGGGATACACCACCTTTCTGAGTACGGCGTTGGCATCCGCCAGCTTCGCGTACTTCTTCTCCACGATCTGCAGGAAAAATAACCTGGTAATGATCAGCACCACCATCCCAAGTATAATCGCCTGTATAACTCTTTTTCTGGGCTGATTAAAAACTGACATGCTATTGAGGACGGATAAATTTTTAAATGCTTGTTGCTGGCATTAACTGCTGACAACTTCCCTTTTTCTGATGTAATTTAATAGTAATATTTGGCAAACGCTTATTGCAGACTGCTATTTCTTTGTGAAAAATAGCAATTCGTATAAAACGATCAAAATAAGGCTGGCAGCAGTAGAAAGGAGGATTTTCAGCATCAGGTACAATGGGTTGCCGAAGCCGAAAACTTCCAGGGTAAAAAAGACCACATGATGCAGAAATACCAGCACCGCTGCATAGATCAGAAACTGCGAAACGCCCATACTGGTCATGGACGGCGTTTTCTGGGTTGTTTCAAAGCCGCCCTGGGGCGACAGGACATTGATTATAAACGGTCGCAGGTAAGCGACGAATACGCAGGCAGCCGCATGTATCCCCATGGTGTTGGAAAACATATCGAGGGAGATACCCATCAGGAATCCAAGCAACATCACCACCGGGCGCGGCAGGTTAAAAGGCAGCGCCAGGATGAAGAGCATGTACAGATAAGGGCTCACCAGCTGGTGGATCAGTATCTTGTTGAGCACAAACACCTGTATCAGCAACAGGAATGCAAACCGGATAATATTTCTTAACAGTATACTCATTTAATCAACTTGTAAGTTGAGTCTTCTAGTCTTTGTTGTTCATCTTTCAGCAGATTTTCTATCACATACACATATTGCACGTTATAGAAATTCGTGGCCAGTCTCAAACGGATATTAAAAGAAGTGCCGGCTTTATCCGACAGCATCACCGTATCTACGTAGCCAATGGGAATGTTTTCGGGAAACAGCGCTGAAAAGCCGCTGGTAACCACCGTGTCCCCTTTATGTACTTTAGCGCTCTTCGGAATGTCCTTTAACTGGGCATAGGTGGCATTGTCGCCGTCCCAGTGCACCGATCCCATTTCCTTGCCCTGGCCCAGCCTGGCGCTGATGGACACGGAGTTGGATTTGGAGAGCATGGAAAGCACTACTGCATAGTTATCGCTCACGCTTCTTACCACGCCTACCACGCCGCTGCTGCTGATCACGCCCATATTGGGACGGATACCCTGCAGGCTGCCGCGGTGGATTGTCAGGTAGTTGATGGGCTTGTTAACGGAGTTATTGATCACCTTAGCCTCAAAGTATTTATAGCGGCGGATCTGGGTACCGATCACCCGGTGAAGGGTATCGTCGCTGTATTGGCGGATCGTATCTATTTTGAGGCCGGTACCTGTCACCACAGAATCAAAGCTGGTGCGAATGGCATTGTGCAGGCGGGTATTTTCCGCTACCAGGCTGTCGTTGGTAGCTTTCAGGTGAAAGTAGTATTGTACGTTGTTGTATTTGTCGTACATCTTCCCACTAATATCATTGGCGGAGTTAAGGTAGGCAGATCGCTGGAGGTTATTGTTCTGGAATACCAACACAATACAAATCACTTCCAGCAGCAGAAATAAGAAGAAGTTGAAATATCGCCTAAAGAAAATGATTAAATTCCGCACAAGCGCGAGTCATTTAGAGATTTTATTATTTAGAGATTTGGTTATTTAGAGATTTCTCTGAAAGAAAGATCTCTAAATAACCAAATCTCTAAATACCTAAATAGGTTTATTGCATCAGGAACGGATATTTACCCACATGTTTCAAAGCGATGCCAGTACCTCTTACCACGGCGCGCAGCGGATCGTCTGCTACATGAACCGGCAGTTTGATTTTCTGGGCAAGGCGTTTGTCCAGGCCACGCAGCAGCGCACCGCCACCGGTCAGGTACAAGCCTCTGCGGTAAATATCTGATGCCAGCTCCGGAGGCGTTGTTTCCAGCGCTTTCAGGATGGCTTCTTCGATTTTAAAGATAGATTTGTCCAGTGCCTCGGCAATCTCCTGGTAAGATACCATGATCTGCTTAGGGATACCTGTCACCAGGTCACGACCGTTAACCGGGATATCATCCGGTGGGTTGTCCAGTTCTTTCAGGGCTGATCCGATATGGATTTTGATCTGTTCAGCGGTCCTTTCACCGATCAACAGGCTATGGTAGCGGCGCAGCGCCTCCATAATGTCTGCGGTGAACTCATCACCGGCAATACGGATACTCTGGTCGCACACAATACCAGCCAGGGCGATCACAGAAATACCGGTGGTACCACCTCCGATATCGATGATCATGTTACCTACCGGTTCTTCCACGTCGATACCGATACCCAGGGCAGCGGCCATTGGTTCGTGCAGCAAGTACACTTCCTTGGCGCCCGCCTGCTCAGCAGAGTCACGTACCGCTCTCTTCTCCACTTCAGTAATGCTGGAAGGGATACAGATCACCATACGCCAGCTGGGAGCAAACAGTGGCTTTTTAGGATAAACCATTTTTATCAGTTCCCTGAGCATACCCTCAGCGGCATTAAAGTCCGCGATCACACCATCCTTCAGGGGACGTATCGTTCGAAGATATTCGTGTGTTTTTTCGTGCATCATCATGGCCTTCTTACCGACTGCCACAATTTTACCGCTAGCCCGTTCTATCGCTACAATGGAAGGCTCGTCCACAACCACTTGGTCATTATGTATTATCAGCGTGTTCGCTGTACCCAGATCAATCGCGATTTCCTGCGTTAAAAAATTAAAAAATCCCATTGTTGATACGGTCAAAAATTAGAATGCAAAAATGAATAATTCTAACGAATATACGATGCAAAAAGTGGATATTCTTGCAATAATACGGCTAAATATTAAAAAAAGTTATTTGTTGTTTAAACGGCAACCCGACACGATTATTTTACCATTTTAATATTTAGTTATTTGATCATTTAGAAAGCATGTCTCCACAGAGAAAACCCCTAAATAAAAAAATAATCCAATGCCTAAATGAATTCGTAACCGATGTCCCGACGATACGTTTTGCCTTCAAACGAAATCTGCTCTGCGGTTTGCACCGAATGAGCCAGTGCCAGCGGCAGACTGGCTGCCAGAGAAGTGATGGCCAATACACGGCCGCCATTGCTCACGACTTGCGCTCCCGACTGTTTCGTACCAGCATGAAATACTACCTGATCCTGGGTAGGCGCCGGTATTCCGTTGATCTCCTTGTTTTTCTCATATGCTTCCGGATAACCTTTAGACACCAGCATGACGGTGGCGGCTGCACGCGGATCGGCATAAATGGTTTGTTCTGCCAGTGTACCGTTCGATACCGTGGTAAACAGATCCAGTAAATCGTTTTGTAAACGGGGCATTACGACTTCCGTTTCCGGGTCGCCCATGCGACAGTTGTACTCAATAACAAAAGGCTCTCCCTCCACATTAATCAAGCCAAAAAAGATGAATCCGTTATATTTGATCGCTTCTTTTGACAAGCCCGCTACGGTAGGGCGGATTATTTTATCTTCTACCTTTTTCATGAAAGCTGCATCCGCAAAAGGTACCGGAGATACTGCTCCCATACCACCGGTATTCAGGCCTTTGTCACCTTCGCCAATCCGTTTGTAGTCCTTCGCTTCCGGCAGTATTTTATAAGAATGGCCGTCCGTCAGCACAAACACAGACAACTCAATACCGGTCAGGAATTGCTCTATCACTACGGTTTTGCTGGCATCGCCAAATTTGGCGGCACGGATCATCTGCTCAAACTCGGCCACCGCCTCTTCATGTGAACTGGTGATCACCACGCCTTTACCGGCAGCCAGCCCATCGGCTTTCAACACAATTGGTAAGGAATGCTGCTGAAGATAGGCAACCCCTTCTTCGAAATTGTCTGCATTAAATTCCCGGTAAGCAGCAGTAGGGATCTGGTGCCGCTCCATGAACAGTTTGGCGAAAGCCTTGCTACCCTCCAAACGGGCGCCCTCCTGTGAAGGTCCCATCACCGGAATATGCTGCAGGGCAGCATCCTGGGCAAAGAAATCATAGATACCATTTACCAGGGCCTCTTCTGATCCCGGTACTACCAGGTCGATGGCATTGTCCAGGCAAAAAGCCCGGATCTTCTCAAATTCACTCACGCCCATGTCGACGTTCGTTCCACATTGCGATGTGCCGGCATTGCCTGGCGCGATAAATAAGTGGCCACACTGTGGACTTTGGGACATTTTCCGGGCCAGGGCGTGTTCCCGGCCACCACTACCTAGTAATAAAATGTTCATATGAATTGCCTAATAATGCAGGTGCGAAAGAAAATGCAAAGAAAGATGAAAAAAGCACAAAAACGGTCCATTTCCACCATTTTTTTACGAGATAACCTATTTTACTTTAAATTGCCGCATTTAGAGATTTACAGAACCTTAAAACAACTATTGCTAAAACTAACCATTTATGATGCAAACAGCTGTTGCACAGAAGCCTGCTGATGCCTCGTCACAAGGGCATCCTAAAGGCCTAGCAGTCTTATTTACCACGGAAATGTGGGAACGATTTAACTTTTATGGCATGAGGGCGTTGCTGACCCTCTTCCTGGTAAATGCACTGGCTTTCTCTGAAGCTGACTCTTCTTACGTCTATGGTGGCTTCCTCGGTCTTTGTTATCTTACTCCTATGCTTGGCGGTTACCTTTCCGACCGATACCTCGGAAACAGGAACTGTATCTTATTAGGCGGCTTTGTAATGGGCATCGGACAACTGCTCATGGTACTCGCCGCTACCCTTTATGCCAGCAGCGTGGAAACAGCCAAACTGTGCGTTTGGGCTGCCCTGCTGGTGATCATCATCGGTAACGGGTTCTTTAAACCCAATATCTCCTCCATGGTAGGCCAGCTGTATCCTAAAAATGATAGCCGCCTGGACGCAGCCTTCACCATCTTCTACATGGGCATCAACGTAGGTGCATTCCTCGGTATGCTGATCTGCCCGCTGCTGGGAGACGTGAAAGTAGACAACGTCAGAATGGTAAGCGCCTTCAAATGGGGCTTCCTCGCTGCCGGTTTAGCCATGTTCCTCGGCTCCGTCATGTTCTATTTCATGAAGGATAAGTATGTGGTAACACCCGATGGCAAACCGATTGGTGGCAAACCTGATTTCAGCAAGCCTGCCGCCAACCTGGCTGAAGGCGAAGCTGACAAAGCCAAGTTTTCTACCGGCGCACTGATGGGCGTACTGGGCCTCATGGTAGCATTGTTCTTTATTATCCACTACCTGTCCCTGGACCCCAACCCGATCAAAGCCTGGCTGTATCCCTTCATCTATGCTGCTGGTATCAGCCTCGCGGTGCTGATCCTGACAGATAAAAGCATTACCAAAGTAGAAAGACAACGGATTCTCGTAATCTACTTTGTGGCCTTCTTTGTTATCTTCTTCTGGGCCTGTTTTGAACAAGCCGGTTCTTCCCTCACCTTCGTGGCTGACTATCAGACAGACCGTCGCCTCTTTGGATGGGACATGCCGCCGAGCTTTGTACAAAACGCCAACTCTATCTTTATCATCGTATTTGCACTGCCTTTCAGCTGGTTGTGGATGAAACTTCAGAAACGCAACCTGGAGCCTATCTCCCCGATAAAACAATCCATCGGGCTGGCTTTGCTGGCATTTGGCTTCTTCCTCATCGCCCTGCAGGTGAAAAACCTGGGCGCTGGTCAGAAACTCGGCGTAATCTGGCTGATCGTGATGTACCTGTTCCATACCCTCGGTGAGCTTTGCTTGTCTCCGATAGGCCTGTCACTGGTGTCCAAACTGGCGCCACACCGCTTCTCCTCCCTGCTGATGGGTGTATGGTTCCTCGCTAACGCCGCCGGCTACGCGCTGGCAGGTACACTGGGTGCCTTACTGCCGCCTACACAGGATAAATTTGAACTGGCGGCCAAAAACAACATCGACCTCCAGGCCATCCTGGACGGCACGATCACCGCCACTGCCCAACAACTGGAGAAATTACATGAACTGAAACTGGCTGCCCACTATCCAACCTTCGCCGGTCAAACGATCCATAACCTCTATGAGTTCTTTATGGTGTTCGTGATCCTGCCAGGTGGAGCCGCAGTACTCCTGTTCCTGTCCAGCAGCTTCCTGAAAAAATGGATGCATGGCGTAAGATAACAGACATACCTCTTATGTATAAAAAGGAAGACCGGAACAATAGAATTTGTTCCGGTCTTCCTTTTATACGCGGTAAGTAACCCCGTAATTCGTTAATTTCAGCCCTTAACACTTTTACCTTATAATATGGCTGACAACAATTTCAAACCATTTGTGCCGCCAGGCACACAAATGAAAGAATTTACCCTCAAATCCATTTTACTGGGCTGCATCTTCGGGATCATCTTTGGCGCTGCCACTGTATACCTTGCCCTGAAAGCCGGTCTCACTGTTTCCGCTTCTATCCCGATTGCCGTAATTGCCATCACCTTAGGCAGGAAATTTTTCAACACCACCATTCTGGAAAATAATATCATCCAGACCACCGGTTCCGCCGGTGAATCCATTGCTGCCGGCGTAGTATTCACCCTGCCGGGTTTCCTGTTCCTCAGCGATGGCGGTGGCGCCCAGTTCTTTAACTACTTCACCATCCTCATTCTGGCCATCTTCGGCGGTATCCTTGGCACCCTGATGATGATCCCCCTGCGCCGGTCGCTGATCGTGAAGGAACACAAAACCCTCCCGTACCCGGAAGGCACCGCCTGTGGCGATGTGCTCATTGCCGGGGAGAAAGGAGGCGACTTTGCCCGTACGGCGTTCTATGGCCTCGGCTTCGCCTTCGCCTATGCCATCTTCCAGAAGATATTGCATGTAATCGCTGAAACACCGGCGTACATGACCCAACAAGCCAACAAGTTTTTCCCTTCTGCCAAAATCAGCGCAGACATCACCCCGGAGTATATGGGTGTGGGTTATATCATCGGCCCCCGTATTGCGGGCGTACTGGTAGCCGGCGGCGTACTTTCCTGGCTGGCCCTCATTCCGCTGCTGGCCTCCCTGCTGCCAGGCGATGTGATCGCCTCCCAACTGGTGAAAATCGGTTATCTCGCCAGCCTGCAAACACCCGGCGGACAAGGTAACTGGGACCCTGTGGCCCATACTTTCGCTGATTATTCCTCCGCTGTATATTATGCCTATGTACGCCAGATCGGCGCAGGCGCGGTGGCTGCCGGTGGTTTCATCACCCTGCTGAAAACCATCCCCACCATCATCTCTTCCTTTAAAGGCAGCATCGGCGCTATCAAAGACCGTAAAGAAGGTGGCGACGCCCAGGCAAACGTACCAAGAACAGAAAGAGACCTGAACCTCAAAGTGGTGCTGTTTGGCAGCATCGCCCTGGTCCTCCTGATGGCCTTCCTGCCACAGCTGCCCGGCGATTCCATCGGCAAAAAAATGCTGGTAGGATTGCTGGTGGTAGTCTTCGGCGCCTTCTTCGTAACGGTGTCCAGCCGTATTGTAGGCCTTATCGGTTCTTCCAACAATCCTATCTCCGGTATGACCATCGCCACGCTGATGGGCACCTGCCTGGTGTTTATCGCTGTAGGCTGGACCGGTAAAGTATTTGAGCCTATGGCCCTTGTCGTAGGCGGTATGATCTGTATCGCTGCTGCCAATGCCGGCGGCACTTCACAGGACCTGAAATCCGGTTATATCGTGGGCGCCACGCCCATGTACCAGCAGCTGGCCCTGTTCATCGGCGCGATCGTATCTTCTATTGTGATCGGGCTGACCGTAAAATTCCTCGACAAGCCTACCGCTGAGATGATCAGCAAAGGTGTTACTGAACATGCTATCGGCAGCGCCTATTATCCGGCGCCGCAAGGCACGCTCATGGCTACACTGGCAAAAGGCATCCTGTCGTTCAACCTTGACTGGCAGTTCGTGCTGGTTGGTGTTTTCCTCGCCATCACCATGGAACTGTGTGGCATCAATTCGCTCTCTTTCGCAGTAGGCGCATATCTGCCGTTGTCCACTACTTTACCGATCTTCATCGGTGGCGCTATCCGTGGCGTGGTAGACCATAAAAACAAAAAAGACAATGTCCACACTTCCGCCGCGGAAGAGGAACTGGGCAAAGGCAACCTGTTTGCTACCGGGCTTGTTGCCGGAGGCGCTGTGGCAGGTGTCATTATTGCCATACTCGCCGGGTTTGACAGCTCTGCTGCTATACTCGCCAAACTCAATATGGAAAGTGGCCTCGCCGGTATACTGGGCCATGGCGGCTACTTTGTACTGGGATGTGCTTTCTTTGCCTTTATGGGCTGGTATCTTTACCGCACCGCCCGCAAAGCATAACACTCAAGTTATCAGGATATTTTAAGATGCCGGCACCGGAATGTAACAATACCGGGCCGGCATCCGTTTTTCTATTCTGAAAATGATTATTTTTATCGGAATTTTTATTACATCTTTCTATAATAAGTACCTATGCGCATACTTGTAACCGCACTACTCAGTGCCGTTGTAATCCTCGGCAGCTCCTGCGGAAAAGATAAAGACGATAGCAAAGACCGTAAGTTTGTTTCCGTAAAGCTGGATAATAAAATCTATCTCAGCGAGAATCCTAAAGGAGTAGCATATGCTCCTAACTTTCAGGACGATGATCCTACGAATGACTACTATAAACTGGAAATTAACGGGAAGACTGTCAACAACGATGCTATCAGCATTAGCATGGCAGGATTGAAAATACCCTTCCCTCCGGGCGTATATCCCTGCACCAGGGCGGGCAACAGCATCCTGATGGTGATCAACAGCGGAGGCTATCCTGCTACTTACAGCTCACAAGGCAGCGCTGATTGTTTCCTCACCGTCACCAATAGCAATAATATCCTGGTGGAAGGAACTTTCTCCGGCACGGTGAGAGACCTCAGCGGTGTAGGCGGCAGCCGCACCATCAAAAACGCGGCCTTCAGAGCGATATATACCGTTACGGCTCAATAAGAATCCCAGGGCTGAAGCCCTGGGCTACGATGTTCTTCAGGCGTGTTTATCATCAATATTTCGTTATTAATAATTTAGGGTTCAATATTAAACTACACCCGAAACACGCCAAGACAACATCTTAGCCCAGGTTACGATATCATAGGACCCTTGCGCCTTTTAATGATGTTAGGGCGTCAATATTAAACCGTACTTCTAAACATGCTTGAACAACATCGTAGCCCAGGGCTTCAGCCCTGGGACCGGCGTTAGATAAAATCCAATTTTGCATAATCAGATTTCAGGATCATTTTATCATTGGCCCCCAACCATTTATCCAACAGGGTGGCATACACGCTTTTAAAATCCAGCTTATACTGTAAATCCCCATCTTTCAGGTTCATCAGGTCTGGTCCGTCGTTCAATACTCCCTGTCGTTTTAATCCACCACCTATCAGGAACATATTATTAGCGGTACCGTGGTCGGTTCCGCCGCTGGCATTCTGGCTCACGCGCCGCCCGAATTCGGAAAAGGTCATCACCACCACATCCTGAAAACGGTTGTTCTTTTTAAGATCGCCGGTAAACACTGTCAGGGCATCGCTCAACTGTTTAAAAAGCCGCGCCTGCTGGTCCTGCTGGTTCACATGGGTATCAAAACTGCCGTGCGATACATAGTACACTTTGGTATTGATATCAGACATGATCAGATTGGCAATGGTGCGCATATTACGTCCCAGCTCAGTACCCGGGTAATTTTCTTTGGATTGGTAAGTCTTAAACTGTTGCTGGATATAAGCTGCAGAAGAAATGGTTTCACCCATGGTTTTATAGAGATATTCTACATTATGGTGTTCATCTTCATGTGCATGCTGTTGCAGGAGCTCTTTGAAAAACCGATCGTTACTGGTATTGGAAAGACGGCCCGGATCTGTAAGCGCCAGTCCTTTATTATGTTCGCCTTTCAGCGCAAGGCTCAGTGTATCGTCTATTTCCAGTGCTTGCGTGGGTTTATCACAGCCGTTGCACTGGGCATCGAGGTAGCGGCCTACCCAGCCATCGTTCCATATTTCATTTGCCTGGCTGGCGGAATGCCAGATATCCATGGAGCGAAAGTGCGAGCGGTCAGGATTGGGATATCCCACGTTGTTGAGGATTCCCATAGAACCATCATCATATAAGGCTTTCAGCCCTTCTAAAGAAGGATGGATACCCAGGTCATCATTGAGCGACAATGCCGTTTCCCGCTTAATACCCAGCGCCGGGCGGGAGCGGTAATAGATATCGTTGCGGTAAGGGATGATGGTATTCAGGCCATCATTGCCACCTGACAGTTGTACAATCACCAGCACTTTATTGCCCGGAGGCACCAGTGCACCCGTTTCCAACGCTTTCAGAAACTTCGGCATCAGCACTGCTGCCGAAGCCAGGGAACCTACCTGTAAAAAACGACGCCTGTTAAGTATTAACATAACTAATAGCTTTCTGGTGAATGATTAACAAAGTTGATATTCCGGAGTGCTCATGACATCAATGGTCACCGTCTTGATATATCCTTCGCGGGAGCTGGTATCTGCATATTTTTCCAACAGCGTTTTTTTAACATTGCCGGGTTGTTGCAACAACACGCCGGCGATGGCATCCGCGAGGTTTTCGCGGGGAACGTCGCTGTAGCCCTGCACATAAGGGTCCCAGTTGATCCGGGCATTCACTTTTTTGGCGAATTGTCTTTTCAGGAAATCATTGATCTGAAGCGTCATCTTATAGTTCCCGCCATCGCCCATTTCCGGTGTCAGTTCTTTAGGCCGTATATTCAGCACCTGCGAGTACAGGATCACCTGTGGCACCCGTAGCCGGAACATCAGGCTGGAGCTGTCTATCCAGTTACGGCCGCCGGGCCAGCCGGCCACATTAGGCGGGTAAAAGAGCATCTGTCCGAGTATACGCTGAAATACCAGCGTCACTTCTTCCTGCTCAAAAGCCATGGGAACGGTGCGGCGTATGCCTACCAGCAGTTCTACCGGCGATTTGATACGGTTGCCAATGTATTTACTATCGTAAAACCAATCGGCCATAAATATCTCCCGCATCAGTGTTTTGATATCATAACCCGAGTGATAAAACTTCTCTGAAAGAGACTGGATAAGGGTATCATCCGGTGTATCATCTATAAAATACCTGAATATTTTAGTAGTGATAAAAGTGGCCGTCTGTCTTTGTTCCAATAATATCTTCAAGACATCATCCCCATTATAGTTACCACTTTTACCAAGGATATTTTTGATCCCGTCATCATGTTGTTTTTCACGGAACACGAATTGGCCATCTTCATCGAAGCCCCATCCGGTAAAGGCGCGGGCAGCTTCTTTAATATCTGTTTCAGCGTAGTGTCCACGGCCCATGGTGAACAGTTCCATCACTTCGCGGGCAAAATTTTCGTTGGGATGTTGCTTCCGGTTTTGCTGGTTATTGAGGAATTGCAGCATCGCCGGAGATTTGGAGACAGCGGTCAGCAGATCGCCGAAGTTGCCTAAAGCATTGTTCCTGATCTCGCTTATCAGCTGCTGGTTGAACAACACGTTCTGGGTGCGGCATGCAAAGTGGCCATGCCAGAAGAGGCTCATTTTTTCGCGCAACGGATGATCGCTTTTCTGCATCATGTTCATCCAGGCCACATTGAGGTCTTTGATGCCCTGGGTATTCATCTCATTGACGGTTTTCCGTTGCTCGTCCGTCATGTTTTTTGAGCGTCTGTAATCCGGCAGGTCTGTGGCGTTGATTACGTCTATCGACTCCAGCTCAGCCCGTTTAGGGCCGATCAATACTTTATTCACGATTTCTTTTCGCCGTCTTCTTTCCCAGTCGGAGATAACAGGCAGGGTTTCACCGAAGCCGGCACGCCAGGCGAGATGTTGCATTTCCAGTTTTTTGGCAACTACAGGCATACGTAAATATTTTAATCTAAGACTGTGTTTTCCCGCCTGGGTTTAACGAAATCTCCAGATCTGATAACAACTTCCTTTTTCAAAGATGTTCTTATCTGATGGAAGCGCCATGAAGGCATCGGCATGAAGCAGGCTGGCAAGGTCTCCTGAGCCGTGATAGGGCTGAGGGATGGCGCCCATGGTGCCATCGGGCAGCGATTGCAACTTAACAGGAAGATAATATTCCAATGAAGGATTAAAAGTCACTTTTTCCTGCAACACTGCATAAACAGGTGCTTCATCCTGCGCTCCCATAGCAGCTCTCAGCCAGGGCAGCACATAACGGTAAAAACACATGAAGCCCGAAACCGGATTGCCCGGCAAAGCAAATACCACAGGTCCGTTGGTGAAAGTGCCGAACAGGAAAGGTTTTCCCGGCCTTTGCTGTACTTTATGAAAACGTTGCTGCATGCCCAACCGCTGTAATACCGCCGGCAGGTAATCATATTTCCCGGCTGATACCGCCCCGGAGCTGATCCACACATCTGTCTCCCGCAATAATGGTTCCAGTCGCTCGTGCATGGCAGCTTCTTCATCCGGTAAGTGTACGTATACTGCGGTAATACCGCATTGCTGCAGAGAAGCCATCAGGCTGTATATATTGGAGATACGCACCTGGTGCTCTTCGGGTGTGGCATCCACCGGCACCAGTTCATTGCCGGTAGCGATCACGGCTACACGTGGCAGCCGCGCCACCTCCACGAGCGTTTTACCAACAGTGGCCAGCACGCCCGCTTCCGCAGGGCCAATCAGGGTCCCGGGCGACAGCAGTACTGTCTCCTCCGCCACATCGGAGCCTCTGCGGTGAATGTTCTGTCCCTGTGTAACTTCACCTGTAATGGTAAAACGGCGGAAACCTTCATGATCAGTAGCTTGCAGCTGTTCATAAGGTATCACGCTGTCTGTCAGCTCCGGCAGAATGGCGCCGGTCATCACTTCAATGCAATTGGCAGTATTGGACAACTGTAGCCGCGGAGCGCCCGCAGCCTGGATATCTTCCACACCAAAAATCTGCTGCCCTCGTGCAAAGCTGTCGTACAGGATGGCGATACCATCCATGGTAACCCTGTCAAACGGCGGGAAGGGCCTGTCAGCTTTAACGGGCTCACGCAATACGCGCCTGGTAACCACTTCAAAAGGCAGCACTTCTGTGCCCATATCCCTCACAGTTTGTAATACGGCGGTATACGCAGCGGCAACAGTCAGCATCATTTTGTATTATTTTTGTAAAGGTGAAAGTGATTAAATTTATGATATTATGGCCAATCCATCAAGCAGCGATTTTACCCATCTCGATTCTTCCGGTCAACCGGCAATGGTAGATGTGAGCGGCAAAGGCAGCACTTATCGTGTAGCCGTTGCCGAAAGCCGGGTGTATTTACCCGCACTGGTACGGGAACAGTTCCGCGATAATGATATACAAACCCGCAAGGGCGCCGTATTCCAGACGGCCATTATCGCCGGTATCATGGCGGCGAAAAAAACACCGGACCTCATTCCGCTCTGCCATACCTTGCTGCTGGACGGCTGCGATGTACAGATACACCTCGAAGACGAAGAAGCCATTATCCGTTGTACCGTGAAAACCACCGGAAAAACAGGCGTGGAAATGGAAGCCCTCACCGGCGCCAGCGTGGCCGCGCTCACGATCTACGATATGTGCAAAGCTTTCACACAGGAAATGATCATCCGCCAAACCCGGCTGATCAGTAAAACCGGCGGCAAACAGGATTACGGGCACGGCGGGTAATCCTATAATGCGCAACAACAAATTTAAAAACAGCAGCATATGGCAGGGAATAATATCGCACCATTGAAAGGACTGGTACTCTGCGGCGGACAAAGTGCCCGGATGCAGGAAAATAAAAGCAGGATCAGCTATCATGGTATACCGCAATGGCAATACCTGGCGGATTTATTAGCGTCTTTTGAACTGGAAACATATCTGTCCTGCCGGACAGATCAACAAACAGATTTTGATCACTATCCCCGGTTGATACCTGACAACGTGCCTTATGGCGGCCCTTCTGCTGGATTGCTGAGTGCACACCTGCTACAACCGGACACGGCCTGGTTAGTACTGGCCTGCGATCTTCCGCTGATCAGCCGGCAAAGCCTTGAAATACTGGTCCGGGAGCGGGATGCAGCACAATCAGCCACCGCCTTCATCAGTCCGGTCAATGACCTTCCCGAACCGCTGATTGCCATCTGGGAGCCTGCCGGTCTGCGTGCTTTACAGCAAAGTGTGGAGTCTGGCAAAAACTGTCCCCGCAAAACGTTGCTGAATACCAACATCCGGCTGCTGCACAATCCTTATGCCGCCGAGCAATACAATGCCAATACGCCTGAAGAAAAGGCTACAGCGATGAAACAGGTCACTGACCAATCTCTCCGTCCATAAAAAACTCCTTCTTCCAGATAGGCACCGTTTCTTTCAGTGTGTCGATGGTAAACTCACAAGCGTCAAATGCAATACCGCGATGCGCGGAAGCAACAGCAATCACCACGGCAATGTCGCCGGGATATTTGTCACCGATGGCATGTAACATGACCAGCTTTTTAATGTTCCACTGCGCCTGTACACGATCGGCAATTTTCTGCATTTCGCTGAGCGCCATCGTCTCATAACATTCATAAAACAATTTCGTCACCCCGCGGCCACGGGTATCATTCCGTACCGTTCCGGTGAAGATCACCTCTCCACCACATTCCGGGGACTGAATGAAGTCCAGCGCTTCCTGTACGGTGATGGTATCTCTGATGGCTATTAATGTTTCCATAATTATCTTTAAAATCTGCCCAGGCCCATGGTTTGCCTGACGGCTTCACCCGCCGCTCACCGGCGGTATCACGGCCACTTCGTCACTTGCATGGATCATTTGTGTATCGGCCGCATATTCGCGGTTGACCGCTATCATCAGGGAACTGAGCTGTTGCATGGCCGGGTAATGGTCATACAACCACCGTTTCAGTTCCGCCACATTGGTCACCGTTTCCGGAAGATCAACCAGCGCCGCACCGGCAATATCTTTTGCCACACCAAAAAGCAGAAGGCCCATACATTGAAATTTGTTGGTTAAAACTACAATATAGCAGCGATAAAATAGTACTTTTAATACCGGAGAAAATCACTTTCTATGAAGATCAGGATAAGAGGGAATAGCATCCGCTACCGGTTGGACAAAACAGATATGGAACTGCTGGAAACTACCGGCAAAGTGGAATCCATCACCCATATCGGTGCCGGCGTGCTTCATTTTTGCGTACGGTCCAAAAGCATCACCGATCCGGTGATCAAAATGGAACATGACGGCGTACACCTGTTACTGCCCGCAGAGCGGCTACAGCATTGGTATGCACCGGACCAGGTGGGCTTTGAACTGATACTTCCCAATCCTGATGGCTCTGAGCTGAAAGTACTGGTGGAAAAGGATTTCCAGTGCCTTTCCCCCAGAAATGAAGATGACAGCCAGGCTTTTGAAAATCCGAATGCAGGTAAAAACTGCTGAACATGCTAACGGACGCCCATCATCGTATAATCGATTACGTTAGATTGTCTGTAACAGACCGTTGTAATCTCCGCTGCACTTACTGCATGCCGGAAAATATGCGTTTTGTCAAATCGTCCGCCCTGCTTACAGATGCAGAAATCATCACCTTATTGGAAACACTGGCATCCGCCGGCATTTCCAAAGTCAGGATTACCGGTGGAGAACCCTTCCTTCGCCCGGGCCTCATACCCCTCCTGGCTAAAATCAATGCCATTAGCGGCATACGGCAGATCGCTATCACGACCAACGGCGTACTCACCCACCATCATATCCCGGACCTGAAAGCACTGGGCATTACACATGTCAATCTCAGTCTCGATACGCTGCAACCTGCGCGCTTTCAGCAGATCACGCGCCGCGACCAGTTTGCCGCTGTCATGCAAACGCTGGACAACCTGCTGGCACATCAGATGCAGGTGAAGATCAATGTGGTCGTAATGGACCAGGTAAATACAGATGAGCTGGTACACTTTGCAGCGCTTACCCGCGAGCAACCCGTATCTGTAAGGTTCATTGAGGAAATGCCATTCAACGGCCAGGGGCATGCTTTTTCCGGTATCAACTGGAACTATGAGGCCATTCTTGATACCCTCCGTGAAAAGTACACCCTGCATAAATTACCGGACGCCCCTCATTCCACTGCGCTCAACTACAGTATTCCCGGCCATGCCGGCAATATCGGGGTGATACCGGCCTATAGCCGTACCTTCTGCGGTACCTGCAACAGACTACGTATATCCGCTACCGGTAGTGTAAAAACCTGTCTCTATGGCCCCGATGTTTTAAATGTGAAAGACCTGATGCGGTCAGGAGAGCCGTTATTACCGGCTATTCAACAGGCACTGCATCACCGCGCTGCCAACGGGTTTGAAGCCGAACAGCTGCACACCAGCGCCCCAGAAAGCATGTCTGTGATAGGGGGATAAAATTACTTTATCAGCATTCTGACACCTGCATACAAAATCAATACCGCCGTAGCACCTGCCACCCATTTGGGTTTAAGCACACGGGCACTCAGCCGCGCACCGATTTGTCCGCCAATGATCACCGCCAGCAGGAGCGGTCCGGCGAAAGCTGGCTCAAATACAATCGCCTTTTTAGCGGCCTGTCCCAGCAAACCTGAAATAGAATTAACGAGGATAAAGAAACTACTCAGTCCAGCTACGTTTTTAGCAGTATCATACTTGCCCAGCCGCAGTACCGGCGCCAGATAAATACCGCCACCAATGCCGGTCATCCCGGACAGCAGCCCGATAGCACCGCCGATAAATCCATACAGGACACCGTTGCCTTCCCGCAGGGTTTCCGTCTCCTGATTACGTTCAAAAAAGAGGCGGTAACACATGAACACAGCAGCCAACGTAAGGGCTACGCCCAGCAGCAGGAAAAAGGTTTCCTGTTTAAGCGGCAGATAACTGCCCACAAAAGCCAGCGGCACACTAACGAAAGACAACAGCAACGCCTTTTTCATCGGGAGATGGCCGCTTTTGTAGAAATGATATACCCCACCAGCTACCACGGCTACATTGCATAATAATGCCGTGGACTTCATCAGTTGAAAATCGATGCCCCACAGGGCCAGGATAGCCAGGTAACTGGAACCGCCGCCGAAACCGGCTGATGAATACACCAACGCTACCAGGAAAAAAAGGAGACAGAGTTCTATGGTCACATTAATAAGTTTGCATCTGGTCATCTATGGCACAGGCCCAGGCATGAATACCGCCTTCCACATTGTACACCTGTTTGAAGCCCATCTCTACCAAACGCTGTCCCACAGCCCTGCTGCGCATACCATGATGGCATAGTACCGCCAGCGGCGCCTCCGACTGCAGAGCGTTCACGCGCCCCAATACCTGTCCCATAGGGATATGAATGGCCTGTGGCAGATGGCAGATATCCCATTCGTCATCTTCTCTCACATCCAACAGTTGCAGGTCATTGCCTTGTTGCTGTAGCCACTGATGCAGCTGTTCTACAGACAGGGATTGCAGATTATTCACTTCACAAACAGTTTGTTGGTAGTTGTCTGCCAAACGCGTTATCTGCTGATTGGCGGCTACCGGTGTAATATTAAAAGTAAGGTGGGTATTATGTAATGTATCGATAGTGAGCAGCTGGTTTTTCAGCGGTGTGCCAATGCCGGTGATCACCTTCACTGCTTCATTGGCCTGGTAACAACCGATAATACCGGGCAGCACACCCAGCACGCCGATCTCGCTGCAATTCAGCATCTCGCCGGATTCCGGTGGTTCAGGAAAAATACAGCGATAGGTGGCGCCGCCCTGGTAGTTAAATACGCTCAACTGTCCTTCGTATTTATAGATAGCGCCGTATACCAACGGTTTGCCGGTAATCACGCAGACATCATTCACCAGGTAACGGGTACCAAAATTATCAGAACAATCCACTACTACATCATAAGCGCCGATAATCTCCAGCGCGTTGTCTGTCGTCAGCCAGGTATCATGTGGTACAATCTGCACTTCCGGATTAAGTTGTTGCAGCCTTGCTGCAGCCAGGGCCAGTTTGGGTTTTCCCTGATCGGCAGTATGATACAGCACCTGTCTTTGCAGGTTGGTAACGGATACGGTATCATGCTCCACAATACCTATTTTTCCTATACCCATGGCCGTTAGATATTGCAGTACCGGCACGCCCAGTCCACCGGCGCCAATCACCAGCACGGACGCTGCCTGTAATAAACGTTGTTTCTCCGGGCCAAAGCCTTCCAGTCTTGTCTGTCGGTCATATCGTTGCATAACAAATCGTCTTTATGATCATGGTTTTACCCGGCGGTACATCGTCACCAGGTCTGCATATTGTCCCTCTTTCAGCTGTATACCGTAGGGCAGGCGGCCGCATTCCAGGAAACCAAAGTTACGGTAGAGATGCATGGCTTTATCATTGGAACCAAACACCTGCAGGTATAACAGCTGTATTTTTTCATGTTGTTCGGCCCAGCGCAGCATGGCGGTCATCAACCGCCGGCCGATGCCCAAACCACTCCAGGCACGTTCCACAGCGATGCCCATTTCGGCGGTATGGCCTCTTTTGTAGTATCCGCCATGGTTTACGGTGATAGAACCTACCAGTGTGTCATTCACGATGGCGACCAGCATCAGCTGGTCAGGATTCTTCAGGTAGGTTTTGATAAAATCTTCTTCTGATTTCTCATTCAGCTCCAGGGCTTCTCCGGGAGTGAACAACAGGAAGTCTGTTTCCTGCGTCATCCGCTGGAAATTACGCAGCAATCCGAGGGCGTCTTCTACCACCGGCGGCCGGATGATCAGTTCTGCTCCGTTGGGCAAAAAATGTCTCATGGTACGAAAATAAAAAAAAGCAGCCGGTTTAGGGCTGCTCTTTATCATCAAAAAAAGATAGTGTTTATGCAATCTTGTCTGCGCCGAAATAACGATGCAGTACGGCCGGTAACGGAATACCCGCTTCTGTCTGGTTGTTTTCCAGCACACATGCCATGATACGGGGCAGGGCCAAAGAGCTGCCATTCAGGGAATGGGTCAGCTGCGGCTTGCCGTTGGCTTCTTTGAAACGGATCTTCATGCGATTGGTCTGGTATGTCTCGAAGTTAGATACAGAGCTCACTTCCAGCCATTTTTGCTGGGCGGCGCTGTACACTTCAAAGTCATAGGTGATGGCGGATGCAAAACTCATATCACCGCCACACAGCCGCAAAATGCGGTAGGGCAACTGGAGACTGTTGAGCAGCTTTTCCACGTGGGCCACCATCTCGTCCAGCGCTTCGTAAGATTTGTCCGGATGTACAATCTGTACCAACTCCACCTTATCAAACTGGTGCACCCTGTTGAGGCCACGTACATCTTTACCGTAAGAACCGGCTTCACGGCGGAAGCAGGGGGTATAACCGGTCATTCTGATAGGCAGATCGGTATCTTTCACGATTTCATCGCGGTAGATATTCGTCAGCGGCACTTCTGCTGTCGGGATCAGGAAATAGTTGTCCTCAGTAGCGTGGTACATCTGTCCTTCTTTGTCAGGCAACTGGCCGGTACCAAAGGCAGAAGCTTCGTTTACCAGGTAAGGAGGAGCATATTCAGTATAACCGTTATCCAGGTTAAAATCCAGGAAATACTGTATCATCGCACGTTGCAGCCGGGCGCCTTGTTTCTGGAAAACAGGGAAACCGCTGCCGGTGATTTTATTGCCCAACTCGAAATCAATCAGCTGGTACTTTTTAGCGAGGTCCCAGTGAGGCACAGCATCAGCGGCCAGTGTGGGGATATTGCCACCACGGCGCACTTCCACGTTTTCTTCCGGGGTTTTACCGGGAGGTACGATGGCAGCAGGCAGGTTAGGCAGCTTAACGAGGGTATCGTGCAGCGTTTTTTCAGTGGCGTTCAGCTCTTCATTCACCGGTCCCAGTTTCTCTTTCAGGGCGTTTACGGCGGCACGTTGTGCTTCGCCTTCTTCTTTTTTACCCTGCGCCATCAGTTTACCGATCTCTTTGGAGAGACTGTTTACCTGCGCTTGTGTTTCATCATATTCCTGGGTGAGGCGCTTACGCTTGTCGTCCAGTGCCAGCACTTCATCGACCAGGTTTGTTTCTTTAAAGTTTTTCAGGGCGAGACGCTCTAATACCAGTTCTTTATTTTGACGTATAAACGGTACTTGTAACATGTTGTATTATTAAAAAATTTGCTCAAAGATAGAAAAATAGCATTTAGCTGAGATATTTACCTACTATCGGTATCCTTCGGCCCACACCAAAGGCCTTTGAAGATACCCGGATAATAGGGCAGAATTGATTCCTTTTGTATTCATTGGTGTTGACCATCTTTAAGGCCCGCGAAACCAAAGCGGAGTCAAATCCCTGAGCAATAATTTCTTTAGGTCCCTGACGGCGCTCAATATACTGGTACAGCAACCTGTCCAGCACCGCGTAATCAGGCAGGCTGTCACTGTCCTTTTGATTGGGGCGCAGCTCTGCGGAAGGGGCCTTGTCAATGATATTTACGGGGATGATCTCTTTATCCCGGTTGATGTACCGCGCAAGGGCGTACACCTGCATTTTGTAAACGTCGCCCAGTACAGACAGGCCGCCGGCCATATCGCCGTACAGCGTACCGTAACCGGTAGACAGCTCACTTTTGTTGGAGGTATTGAGCAGGATATACCCGAATTTGTTGGAAAGTCCCATCAGCAGGTTACCACGGATACGGGACTGGGTATTTTCTTCTGCCACGTTAAAGGGCAGTCCTTTGAAATACGGCTCCAGCGTAGTCAGGAAGCTCTCGTAAATATCATTGATGCGGATAATGTCGTAAGGGTTGTCCAGGTTTTTGGACAACGCCACGGCATCATCTACGGAATGTTCGGTAGAATAAGGAGAAGGCATCAGTACAGCACGCACATTTTCACTGCCCAGCGCATCGCAGGCAATAGCGAGGGTCACGGCGCTGTCTATACCGCCGGAAGAGCCCAGGATCGCCTTTTTAAAGCCCATCTTACTGAAGTAATCACGGATGCCCAGCACCAGCGCATCATATATCCGGTTAATGTTGTGTTCAAACATTAATTCCGTCAGCGGAGTGAAAGTCACCATTTCGGCAGGGGCTTCTCCTTTGGAAAGCAGGTCTTCCAGGTCCATTCCCCCCATAGCTTCGGTGAAATAGGGCAGTACCTTTGCTACATTACCGGCCGCGTCGAAGATAAGAGAGCCGCCGTCAAATACGATCTCTGTCTGGGAGCCCACAGTATTGCAATAGTACATGGGCAGCTTGTACTTCAGCACATTGGCGCGGATGATCTCTTTACGGTCTTCATCATGATCATAATCAAACGGGGAAGCGGAGAGATTGATCATCACGTCCGGCTGTTGCGCCATCAGCATATCCATCGGGCAGATGCGGTACAGCGGGTTATCACCGAGGTTCCAGATGTCTTCACAAATGGTCACGGCCAGTTTTTTCCCTTTAAACGGAATGATGTTCCACTCGTAAGATGGCTCAAAGTAGCGGTATTCATCAAAAACGTCATAGGTGGGGAGCAGGGTTTTATGTACCACCTGCTTTACTTCCCCTTCGTGGAGAAACCAGGCTGCGTTGAACAGGTCCTTGCCTTCCCGTTGCGGGTTGCGGGCCGGACTGCCTACCAGCACGGCGATATCGTGCGTATGCGCTTTGATCATGTCTATAGCATGATAACATTGCGCAATAAAATCTTCAAATTCGAGGAAATCACGTGGGGGATAACCACATACACACAGTTCGGAAAACACCACCAGGTCAGCACCCTGTGCTTTAGCAGCGGCTATTCCTTCGATGATCTTCTGTGTGTTGTGTTCAAAATTACCTATATGATAGTTCTGTTGTGCCAGTATAATTTTCATACCCTTGAAAAAAGTTTAGATCGGCTGTTGTTAAAAATATACGCCCAGCCGCAGCGCAAAGCTATTCATATTTACTTTACCATCATCCCATTTGGCGTTTCGGGTAACGTCCACGAAGCCGTTCTGGTAGGTTAAGCCGATAATACCGGTAAGGGTTTCGCCCAGCGGGTATTCCACACCGGCGCCGATCAGCATACCGATATTGATGCGGTTCATTTCCGGTAGTATGTTTACCCTGTCATGCGTTTGATTCAGGGAGATGACATCCGCCCTGCCGCTTACCGGGAAAGCGAAATAGGTACCGAACTGTCCCCAGAAATTAAGATCGTTGGGCGATGTTGTTTTCAGCTTCAGTGCCAGTGGTATCTCGATGTAGGTGAGTTTCATGTTGTATTCTGCCGGATTGGCCTTAAAATCGCCCAATCCTTTACCAGCATCATATTTCAGCTTACTGCCACCCAACACCACGTTAAAGCCCGAGGCCAGCGCATAGTTACCGGCTTCATTCAGGTTAAAATCGGCCATCAGCCCGAAGCTCAGTCCTCCTTTGGAGCTGTTGCGGCTTACGCCCGACTCCTGTGGCTTCAGTATCGAGATCATAGGATCTAATTTAAAGCCCAGCCGCACTTTACGGGCAAAAGTACCCTGTCCGCTCTGTGCCATCCCTGCTGTTGCTATCCCTAATGTTAATGCCAGCAAAAAAAACCGCTTCATATGATTCATTTTAACGATGAAATTACGAATTTGAAATACTTTATTCATCAACGTTACTTATAAGAACCCCGCAATAATATCTGCCATATATTCGTTAACCGTAATTCGTAATTCATAATTTTCCAATAATTTTACCTGAATGCGAAACAACCCTACATATTCCCTGCTGACTGGCTGCCTCGCGGCACTGTTCCTGTACGCCTGCAATACCGGCAATAAAACACCGGACGTAAGCCATATACCCATGAACGTTAGTATCCAGCGGTTCGACTCAGCGCTGTTTACCATCGACACCAACGATATACAACCCGGAATAACCCGGCTGCATCAGGCCTATCCGCTTTTCATGCCTATCTATATCTCAGAGATCATGAACTTCGGCGCTTATGCAGACAGCAGCCAGGAAGTACAGCAGCAGCTGCGGCTTTTCCTGACCAACCGCGATTTCCGGCAACTGGAGACAGCCGTGTCTCAAAAATATGGTAACGCCGGTACGCTGCAAAAACAGCTGGAAGAGGCGTTTCGTTATACCAAATATTACATTCCTGCTTTTCATCCCCCCAAAGTGGTCACTTTCACCTCCGGTATTGCCAATTATGGTGCCATTACGATCGACTCTATCCTGGGGATAGGGCTGGACATGTATATGGGCGCCGATTTCCCCCCTTATGCCCAGATACCGGACTATCCTGACTATATGATCCGTCATTTTGCGCCGGAGTATATTACCACCAACTGTATGCAGGTGCTGCAACAGCAGCTGTATCCTGCGCCCCGCAATGCCGGCGGCCTGCTCGAGCAGATGATAGAAGCCGGCAAACAACAGTATTTCCTGTCCAAAGTACTTCCCAATACGCCCGACTCTATCCGCTTCGGCTATGCGAAAGAGCAGCTGCAATGGTGCCGTGAAAATGAAAAATTTATCTGGCAGTTTTTTGTACAGAACAACCTGTTGTATACAACGGACTGGCAGAAGATCAACCTTTTCATGAACGATGCACCGGCCACCCAGGGCATGTCCGAAGGATCTCCCGGAAAAATCGGCTACTTCGTGGGCTACGAGATCGTGAACAAATACATGGAAAAACACGCTGACGTAAGCGTTCAGCAATTGATGGAGTCGAAAAATCTGCTGGAAATATTCAAGGCGTCTAAGTACAGACCGTAATTAATAACGAATTAATTGAGTTTGAAGGGAACAACCATCTGGAATTCAGGAATCCTTACTTCAAAGACTTTCTTATCCAGTTGGTTTTCCATTTGGTAGGTACCGTACATCTTTCCTATTTCAGTGCGGAGGTTGGATCCCGAGACGTATTGATAAGTCTCGCCGGGGGCCAGTAACGGCTGTACGCCTACAACTCCTTCACCCTCCACTTCGCGGTGGGTACCGTTGGAATCGATGATGTACCAGTGGCGACGCAGCAATTTGATGGGGAAAGTATTGTTGTTTTCAATGGTGATACGGTAAGCAAACATGAATTCGCTTCCAATAGGATTAGAATAATCCGGCTGGTAGAATGTTTCCACGCTGATAGTGATTCCCTCTGTTACCTTCTTAACCATAAAATCAACCTTTGACGTAAAAATAAGAAAAATAAAGCCAGTGGGCAGAGAAATTATATTTTTCGCAACACTTTAACGATTTTTTAAATAATTTCTATTCCTTCCAGAATGCCCGGGTCAGCTTCTGCCTTCCTGGCGGCCACTTCCAGCGGATTGTGATAATACCCCCACCGGGCAGATTGATACAGATACCGTGTCAGGAAACCTATCATGCCATATTGCTGGTATTGCATCACATGACAGGCCTCATGCCGGACCCAGGCAATGTCTGACAGAAACTCCAACCGGGACGCCCCATATAGATGTATGGTGCGCCCCAGTACCATGGCCACTGCCTTTACCCGCATCACCTTCGCGGCAATGCGGGCCAGTCCGGAATCAACTTGTATGCTACATCTTATTTTTTCCAATCCTTTTTCCCGAATAACGTAAATCTACGGGAAATATTGAAACCCCAGCGGAACTGCCCCTGTAACCACGATGTGGTGGTTTCAGGAATAAACTGCGTTTCCTGGATAGCAGTGGAATTGGTAAAGTTGATATGGAACACATGCCCGCCGGTTTCTATTTCCAGTCCCACGCCCAGCGGGTTGTAGAAAGTGATGCCCTGCGATTTGTAATAGTCACGGCTGGCCTGTGAACGGAACGGATAAAAGTATTCCGCCACGATACCGATCCGTTTGGACACCTTCAACCGGCCGCCCACGCCGAGGGCAAAAAGATTGTTCATGTCCGTATAACCTACGCGGTTGCGGTGAACATAGGTGGGGGACAGTGAAAACGCCAGCTTGTTACCAAACTTGCGGGACACAATACCCTGCGCCACATAACTCATCCGGTCAGATGCATCGCCAAACCAGGCGGCCTTATGCGGGTCTTCTTCTGATGTCATACAGGACATGACCGCTGTGCCCAGTATGGCCACAGACACCGGCACATGGCTATCCTGTGTTTGCTCTACCAGCCGGTATTTCACCAGCAGGTCTATCAGCTGATGCTGGTCCCCGGAACCTTTGGAGCGGCCCAGGCCCGCCATCAGCCGGTCGCTGATACCATATTCCAGCCCTATGCGGATATCGGTGGAATTATCGATGCCATAGAATGTTTTGGCGCCGCCGAATTCACCGGCCAGGTCGCCGAAACGGTGATCCACCCGGAAGTCCAGCTCATGTTTGCGCAGCATGTCCGTGGAATGCCCCATAATGATACGGGTACCTTTATAAGTATACAACACTTTCGGATGTGCAGGACCGGTAGAATCGAAGAGGTGGCTCAGGTCCTGCTGGGCCTGGCCATATACGCTGATGCTGGTGCACAGCAACAGAAAAGCAATAATTTTCATGGGTATGTTTAAATAATGATTAGAAGGATTACCGGTTTACCGCCGCAGTATATACCGCATTGACTGTTACGGCCACTATCTCTGCTACGTTTTTCACCACCATGGAGGGCACATCGATGCGATGGTCTGCCACGCGGATGTTGAAAGTAGAGCCGGCCGTGATGTTACCGTCTTTCACGGTGATGGTGCCTTTTTCGCGGTAGGCTCTGTCCACCCCGTGCAGGTTCAGCGTACCTTCCACGATCACCTCATAGGTGCCATTGCGGCTGAAGTCTGTGTTTTCCACCACTTTCCCTTTGAATTCGGCAAACGGGTATTTGTCGCTCTCCAGATAATTTTGGTTGAAATGGTCCTGCATCAGCTTTTTCCTGAACTGGAAAGAAGCGATTGGTACTTTAAAATAAATGGCGCCGGTCTTTACATTGATAGCGGACACACCTTTGTCGGTTTTAGCCTCTATATCTTCCAGCGGCGCTGACGAGAAGAAAGAGAACCGGGTATTCTTGCAGGAGAAAACATCCTGCGCTGATACCGCACTGGTGATCATCACCAAAGAGAAAAGAAGGAACAGGTTTTTCATGAGCAAAAGATTTGGGTTTACTGATCTGGCATACCGCGTTCTATCCAGCAGGCGATGGAATCTTTCATGCCTTTCGACAATGCCGGGAAACGTGATGGCGGCATATCCGCCTGAGCGCTGGTAACACGTTGTATAAAAACCGCCCGGGACGCTGTAATGTAGGCCTTCAGGTTATCCGGGGTAGAGAAATCTGCGCGGCCCCGTGGTATATTGCCGGTATGGCATCCGCGGGAGGTACAGTTGACCTGCATGGCCTGATACACATAAGTGGTGACAATACGGGCTACTTTACAGTCAAGGCCCTCGTTCGGGATCACCGGAGCCGGCGCCTGTTCATTTTTACAGGCTGCCAGCAGGATCACTCCCGCCAACAAAAGATGGGTTTTCTTTTTCATAATAGTTTATTGAACCTGTATCTGATACGAAAGATGCAGTGAATGGGTTGCCAGGGTTACACTATTTGGATTTAGTTGTTATTTTGCAGAAAATCTTCCACTCGTGACCATAGAACAAATCTATCATATCTATCTGCAGCATGGCAGCATTCAGACAGACACCCGCAAGTTGCAACCGAATGATATTTTCTTTGCCCTGAAAGGAGACAATTTCAACGGCAACGAATTTGCTGCCAAAGCCCTGGAAATGGGTGCAGCCTTCGCCGTGGTGGACGAAGCTGCGTATTACACGCAGCCAGACAAAATGGCGCTGGTGGATAACGTACTGGAAGCCTTACAGGCGCTCGCATTATGGCACCGGAAACAATTAAACATTCCCTTCCTCGCCATTACCGGCACTAACGGTAAAACCACTACGAAAGAGCTGGTCAATGCCGCCCTGTCTGCCGGCTTCAAAACTTTCGCTACCATCGGCAACCTCAACAACCATATCGGGGTGCCGCTGACCATCCTGGCCATCAAGCCTGATGTGGAAATAGCCGTGATTGAAATGGGCGCCAGCCATCAGAAAGAGATCGCCAGCTACTGCACTATTGCATTGCCTACACACGGCATCATCACCAATATCGGTAAAGCCCACCTCGAAGGCTTCGGCAGCGAAGAAGGTGTCCGCATCGCCAAAGGAGAACTGTACGATTACCTGCGCGCCAACGGCGGTACCGTATTCGTTTGCAACGACTATCCCTATCTCATGGAAATGAGCAAAGGCATCTCCCATGTGATCACCTACGGCAGCAAAAACGCCGATTATACCGGCGCCCCTGAAACAGACAAAGCACTACTCGGTGTTGAGGTAGCCAACGATAACATCGGATTTATACAAACCAAACTTACCGGCGCTTATAACTTCCCTAATGTGATGGCCGCAGTGGCTGTAGCCAGCCACTTTAAAGTGCCGGCAGAAAAAATCGGTCCTGCCATCGCCGCCTATACGCCGTCCAACAATCGTTCACAGGTCATGCAACAAGGCACCAACACCATCATCATGGATGCCTACAATGCCAACCCTTCCAGCATGAAAGCCGCCATCGACAACTTTATAGGCATCGCGTCACCTAAAAAAGTACTGATGCTGGGTGCCATGATGGAACTGGGCGCAGACAGCGTTAAGGAACACGAAGCGTTAGTAGCACACTTACAACGTCACCACTGGGAAGCGGTGGTGTTAGTGGGCGGTGATTTTAAAAAGGTCAACCATCCTTACATATATCTTGATAACTCAGCCGAAGCCGCCAAATGGCTCCAGCAACAACAGTTTCAGGACACACATATACTGATCAAAGGTTCCCGCAGCACCGGTATGGAAAAAGTAATCGCGTAATTTTTTTGTACAGATTTTTTTGGGCGAAATATTAATGATTTCATAATTGTATTATTTTTAATGCTATTATTTCTCATTTGATATTTGCCCAAAATCTGAATCGTAATGCACAAAAACAATTGGTGTAAAACCCTATGTATGCTGGTCTGCATACTGCTAATCCCTGCTTTGATTTTTGCCCAGGAAACCACCGCTGACATTGCCGGCATCATTGGTAGTGGCGACGGTCCCGTGCCTGGCGCCAGTATCGTTGCCCTGCATCAGCCAACTGGTACACGTTATGTGACCGTATCCCGTAAAGATGGACGTTTTAACCTGCCTAACCTCCGCGTGGGCGGCCCTTACGTGCTCACTATTTCCTACATCGGTTTCAAAGATGAAAAACGGGAAAACATATTCCTCCAGCTGGGACAGGAATACAAGGCAGACATCAAGCTGCAACAAAGTACCAGCACGCTGAATGAAATTGTGGTGAAAACCGCTGCACAAAGCAAAGTAATCAACAAAGCCCGCACCGGCAGCCAGGAAGTGATCACCCGTGCGCAGATGGACCGTCTGCCTACTATCACCCGCTCCATGCAGGACTTTACCAAACTCACTCCTTCGGCCAACGGTCTTAATATCGGCGGCAGAAGCAATCAGCTCAACAACATCACGGTTGATGGCGCCAACTTTAACAACTCTTTCGGTCTGCAGCCTACACTTGGCTCCCAGACTGCCTCTCAGCCTATCAGCCTCGAAGCGTTGGAACAGATACAGGTAAACGTTTCTCCCTATGACGTAAAACAAGGCGGCTTCTCCGGCGCCGGTATCAATAGCGTTACTAAAAGCGGCACCAACCAGTTCAAGGGTTCTGTGTACACTTATATTCAGTCACCCGGACTGCAGGGCCTGAAAGTAGGCAATACGACCGTCACCAAACCTGTTTTCGATTACAACCTGCGTGGTTTCAGCGCCGGTGGAGCAATCATGCAGAACAAACTGTTCTTCTTCGTCAGCGCTGAACAGGAAAGGATCACCGCTCCGGCCACCAGCCTCGTAGCTAACAGCAAAGCCGGCGCACCCGCTACCGGCAACGTTTCCAGGGCGGTAGCCGATACGCTGAATGCACTGCGTCAGTTCCTGATCGACAACTACCAGTATAACCCCGGTGACTACCAGGGTTATACCTACCGCACTTCCAGCGATAAAATCACGGTTAAAATTGACTGGAACGTAAACGAAAACAATACGTTTACTTTCAAGTACAACTACCTGAAGTCCTACAAAGATATCCCCGCCAGCAACAGCGGTGCACCGGGAGCAGGCCGTCAGCCCAGCAATACCGGTCTGCCTTTCAGCGGCAGCGGATATACGATCAACAACAACTTCAATATCTTCATTGCAGAACTGAACACCCGCATCGGCAACCGCGCCTCCAACAAATTGCAGGTAGGCTTCTCTGCTATGCGCGATTTCAGAACGCCATTGTCTGCCAAAGAATTCCCGCTGGTGGATATCCTCGACGGACAAGGCAACAGCTACACTGCTTTCGGTTATGAGCCATTTACCTACAACAATAAACTGAACACAAACGTGTTCCAGTTGTCCGATATCTATAACCTTTATCGTGGTAAACATGAAATCACTATCGGTACGCAGAACTATTATAAAACGTTTCTGAATGGTTTTGCACCCAACTATATGGGCAACTACCGTTTCAACTCGATGACAGATTTTTATGCCAGCGCGAAAACCGGTGCGCTCACAGCATCCCGTTATGCACTGTCTTATACCACTACCAAAGATGGTTCCTTCCCGTATGCTAAAATCAACCAGCTGGAGCTGGGCGCTTTCATCCAGGACAAATGGAGCATCACCAATCATTTCACATTGACGTATGGTTTACGTATAGACGTTCCTGTTATCGGCAGCACTTTCAGCAGAAACGATTCGCTGACAACGCTGACTTTCCGCGATGGCATTCATCTGGATGTAGGCAGTGCGCCTAAAACCAAACCGATGTTCTCTCCGCGCATCGGCTTTAACTGGGATGCTACGCATGATGGCAAAACGCAGGTACGTGGCGGCATTGGCCTGTTCTCCGGTCCTCCGCCAGCGGTATGGCTGAGCAACCAGGCAGGCAACAACGGCGTGCAATTCGGGTCTTTTGTTGCGCAAACGGATGCCAACAATCCTACTATTCCATATGCATTCAATGCAGACCCGGGCAAGTATCGCGTAGTAACAACAGAGCCATCCAAACAATACAACATTGCGGTGATTGATCCTAACTTCAAATATCCGCAGGTATTGAAAGCAACACTGGCAGTAGACCGTCAGCTGCCCTGGGGCATCGTTGCCACACTGGAAGGTAACTACTCCAAAGACATCAATGCCGTGTACTTCCAGAATGTGAACCTGCCCGCTACCGGCCTTCAGCTGGACAGCACGCCGGACCATCGTTTGCGCTACAGCGGCACTAAAATTTACGGTGCAGGCACCAGTCTCGGTAATCCGAATATCAGCGACGCTATCCTCATGCGTAATACCAGCAAAGGCTATTCTTACTTCGTAACATTACAGGTGCAGAAAAACCTGCCTAACCTGTACCTGAGCGCAGCCTATACCTACAGCAAGTCACGCTCTATCAATGATGGCGGTACCATTGCACAGGGCAACTGGCGTGACCGCCCCGTAAGCGGCGATCCTAATGATGCTTCTCTCGGTTATTCCAACTACTATCTGCCGCACCGCATTATTGCCGCAGCCACTTACCGTTTCAATTGGGCGAAGCACTTCGCCACCTCTATCGGTATGGTGTTTGAAGCCGCACCCAATGGCGCCATTTCCTACACTTACAATGGTGATCTCAATAATGACGGCTCCGGCGGTAACAATGACCTGATCTTCATTCCGGCTACCAAAAATGATATCAAACTGGTACCGGTAGGTTATGGTGATAAAAACTTTGACGCCAGCAACCCTGCGGATAAACGTAGTGAAAGTATTATTTGGAATCAGTTGGACAATTTCATCAAACAGGATGATTACCTGAGCCATCACCGCGGACAATATGCAGAACGTAATGCGGTGGTATTACCGTTCTTCAAACGTATGGACCTGAACATCACACAGGATATCTTCGTATTCAGCGGCAAACAGAAAAACAAACACACGCTGCGCCTTACTTTTGATATCATCAACTTCGGTAATCTGCTCAACAGAAGATGGGGTACTTACCAGATCGCCAACGTGCCTAACTTCCTGAAATATGAAGGACAGCTCCGCGATGCTACCGGCAAACCGACTGCTGCACCGGCCTTCTCTTTCCCTTATCAGGACAAGGACAACCAACTCCCCGTTAGCAATTCCTGGAGAGACAATACCAACACGCTTTCCCGCTGGCAGGGACAAGTGGGTATCCGGTATATCTTCAACTAATGATGGTCATGATTTCTGCTGATTCGCCTGATGTGCGAGGATCAATTTAACCAGTGATTTTTCTATCAGCTAAATAGTAAAGGCCCCTGCTGTGCTATCAGCAGGGGCCTTTATATAATAAGCTATTGATCTTCCTGTCAATCTTCGCACATCAGGCGAATCAGCAAAAATCATGTCTATCACAGTTACAATATTCTGAAAACAAATGCGTTTAATACCTTGAGCGCTTACATGCAGTGGCTATAGGTACATCAGGAAAGTACCAGCAACAACGATAGTAATCTGTAATGCAGCTTTGATTAAATCTAGTAGCGAACTAAATTCATCAACTGCTTTTATTGCCATCTTAGATATTCTATTAAACTATCCGCCCTTTTTGAATTTTTGTTTCTTTTAAAATGCTAAAGGAGACGAAATGAGAAGGTGTGGAGTTAGCTAAAAAAAAAGACCTGCAAGCTAAAAAACCCGCAGGTGTTCATAACCTATGCCAACTTTAGAGTAATCGTGAAAACTTACAGCATATATTAACTATAAGTTTTATAATATCTTGAGTTAAATAAAGGATCTGTCTTTTTTTATTTTTTGTTTTTGATTGTCTTTTATTGAGATAACGTATCAGAAAACATATTTGTTCAAAAAAGTCAAAAATTTTTGGGCATTTATTCTTTCTGATTTTGGTCTTTTTGGGTCCCTTTCGGGGTCACTCATGTTATCTACGTATCACATGATCTGTTTGGATTGCTAAAATGGAAAAAAAATTAAAATAAATTTAATTATTAAATTTTAGTATATATAACTAGTTCGTTATTTGATCTCTTGACAAATTTCGATCAAGACTCCGTTCGTATTTTTGGGGTGTAGAAAGCAAATCAGCTTATTATCAGCCCCTTTTTTGGGTGTTTCCTGCAGCAAAACAAAGCCCTCCTGCTGCAGTCTGGCCATTTCCGCATAAATATCCGCCACTTCAAAAGCGATATGATGCATGCCTTCTCCTTTTTTAGCCAGAAATTTAGCAATGGTACTATCTGGCCCGGTGGCCTCCAATAATTCTATCTTGGTTTCACCCTGTTGGAAAAAAGCGGTCTGAACCTGTTCGCTGCTTACTTCCTCCTTTTTATAACAAGGAGTGTTCAATAGTTTCTCAAATAGCGGGATAGACACGTCCAGGGATGTGACTGCAATCCCGATATGCTCTACTTTTAACATGGGAAATTCTTTTACCGGTATGATTAATTACTGTCTTTCTTAACCCGGTAAAAATAGAACTTATGTCGTAGATTTGGATTGTTTGGGAGATGATATAAAAAATAAAGAGAATATGTTAGACTTGCCCGTTTACCTGGACAACAACGCCACCACCCCCTGCGATCCGCGGGTACTGGAAGCCATGTTGCCCTATTTCACCGTGATGTTTGGTAATGCGGCAAGTCGCAGCCACGCTTTTGGCTGGTCAGCGGAAGCAGCCGTAGACCAGGCCCGTGAGCAGGTAGCCCGGCTGATAGGGGCGCAACCCCAGGAGATTGTATTTACCTCCGGCGCCACTGAGGCGGTGAACCTCGCCATCAAAGGCGTTTTTGAGACCTACGCCGCGAAAGGCAATCATATCATCACCTGTCAGACCGAACACAAAGCTGTACTGGACACCTGCAAACATCTGGAGAAAAAGGGCGCAGTAGTGACTTACCTTCCGGTCAACAGTGAAGGCCTTCCCGATCTGGCAGCGCTGGAAGCAGCCATCACCCCGCAGACCATCCTCATCGCCTTTATGTACGCCAATAATGAAACCGGTGTCATCCATCCGGTAGAGGCAATAGGCGCCATCGCTAAAAAGCACGGCGTCATTTATCTCTGCGATGCATCCCAGGCTGTTGGCAAAATACCGGTGAACGTACTCAACGATCATATTGACCTGCTCACCCTCAGCGCCCATAAAATGTACGGGCCCAAAGGCGTGGGAGCGCTGTACGTACGGCGCCGCGATCCGCGGGTAAAACTCACCGCCCAGATGGACGGCGGCGGCCATGAAAGAGGTATGCGCTCCGGCACCCTCAACGTGCCCGGTATCGTAGGGCTGGGCAAGGCCTGCGAACTGGCCCAACAGGAGATGTTATCTGATGCAAAAAGATTGTCGCTCATGCGAAACCGCCTCCAGGATGCGTTATTACAAATAGAACATGCTTATGTGAATGGTTCTGTCGAGCACCGGCTGCCGCATGTGATGAATATTTCCTTTAAATATATAGAAGGCACCACCTTACTGATGGGATTCAACAAAACAATTGCACTCTCTTCCGGCTCCGCCTGCACGGCAGCCTCTATGGAACCCAGCTATGTGCTGAAAGCCCTTGGTATCGGCGACGACCTCGCCCATGCCTCTCTGCGCTTCGCCTTGGGCCGGTTCACCACAGACGAACAAATCGATTATGCTATCCGTACCGTGACCAGTACCGTTCAGCAGTTGCGGGCACAAAGCCCCCTCTGGGAAATGTACCAGGAAGGACATCTCCGGGATAGCGCTTCCTGGGCACATCCATGATTTTCTTCCCGGCAACCATAATCTTATATATTTGTATTTTTATGTATCCTAATCCTTACACAACTGTCCATGCTTGCCATCTTTAAGAAAGAGATAAACCAGTTTTTTAGCAGCGTCACCGGTTATGTGGCCATTGTGCTGTTCTTACTGGCAAACGGCCTGTTCCTATTCGTATTCCCGGACACCAGCCTGCTCGATACCGGTTACGCCAACCTGGACCCGCTGTTCAACCTTGCTCCACTGATCTATCTGCTGCTTATACCCGCCATCACCATGCGCTGTTTTGCCGATGAGTTCAAAACCGGTACCATGGAGCTGTTGAGCACCAAACCACTCAGCTGGTGGCAGATTGTAATGGGCAAATTCTGGGGCAGCCTGCTTATTGTAGGCATCTCCCTGGTACCAACGGTAGTATATTATATCGCCGTGCGGCAGTTGAGCATAAACCCTCAACAGCTCGATAACGGCGGCATGCTGGGAGCCTACACCGGCCTGTTCCTGCTGGGAGCAGTTTTCACCGCTATCGGCCTGTGGGCATCCTCGCTTACTGCCAATGCCATGATCGCCTTTCTGATCGCCGTTTTCACCAGCTATATCTTTTACAACGGCTTCGATGCTCTCAGTAAAATACCCACCTTCAGCGGCGGCGCCGACTATTACCTGCAAATGGCCGGTATCCGCTTCCATTACACCTCTATCAGCCGGGGTGTCATCGACAGCCGCGATATCATTTACTTTATCAGCGTCATCGGCCTGATGTTGTATCTCACCAAATTATCCCTACAAAGAAAACTCTGGCAGAACGGTTAATATAAACAGTATGGCTAAACGAAAAAAATATATACAGCGGGCACTGGTCATTATCCTGGTACTTATTGGTGTGAACATAGCCGCGGCCTACTTCCACGGCAGATGGGACCTGACTGCTGAAAAAAGATATACGCTCACCAGCGGCACTAAACAGCAGCTCCGGAAGCTCAACAGCCCCGTAGATATTGAAGTGTTCCTGAAAGGGGATTATCCCGCCACCTTCAAACAGCTGGCCCAGTCTACACAGGAGCTGCTGGATGAATTCCGTGAATACGGCAAACAAAATATCCGTGTTACTTTCATCAATCCCGGGCAGGGCCTTTCAGACTCCTCCCGCATGAAGTTCTTCAGCGAACTCACGGCACAGGGCATTATGCCGTTTAACATGAAAGTACAGGAAGATGCCAACGAGGGCTATTCCGAAAAACTCATCTTTCCCGGCGCCCTGGTACATTACAAGGGGAAAACAGTTGGCGTGAACCTGCTGAAAAATCAGGGCGGACAGGACCCCATGCAAACCATGAACAGCTCGGAATCCTTGCTGGAATACCAGTTTGCCAATGCCATCAGCAAATTGCAGGAAGAGAAAAAGCCGCTGGTAGGCTATATGCTGGGCCACGGTGAATCATTGGGCGCCGAAGTATATGATGCACTCACCACGCTGCAATCCGGTTATGGACTGGATACACTGACCCTGCAATCCGTTCCTGCTATCCCGCATGATTTCGATATCATCCTGTTTGCCAAGCCCGCAGCGGCTTTCAGCGATCAGGACAAATTAAAGATCGATCAATATGTTATGAATGGCGGAAAAGTGCTGTGGTTTCTCGATGAAACCAATGCCGCTATGGACAGCCTGCATCAGCGCCCGGAATTCCTGGCATTTGACAGAGGCCTGAACCTGGAAGACCTGTTATTCCGTTACGGCGTGCGCATCAACCAGGACCTTGTGCAGGACCTGCAGTCCGATATTGTGCCACTGGTAGTGGGCAATGTGGGCAACAGGCCACAGATACAACCGGTGCCATTCCCTTATTTCCCGATGCTAACACCTACCGGCGCCCATCCTATTGTAAAAAATATGGATATGGTGCTGAGCCGCTTTGTCAGCTCTATGGACACTGTTAAGGTGGAAGGGGTAAAGAAAACCATCCTGCTTACCACCTCCCGCAGCAGTCGCCGTGTACGTATACCGGCACAGGTTAGCTGGGACATTGTAAAAACAAAGCCCAATATCCGGGAATACCGTGAGCAGCATATTCCAGCCGCCGTATTGCTGGAGGGGCATTTCACCTCACTGTTCCGCAACCGGCTGGACCAGGCCACAATGGCGGCTTTTCAACAGGTAAGCGGCTATCCTTTCCGGGAAACAGCAGCTACGGCTAATAAGATGATCATCGTCAGCGATGGTGACCTTATTGCTAATGCGATATCCCGCAAAGATGGTCCGCTGCAAATGGGCATTAATGAGTTTAACCCCGGCTTCGCCTTTGCCAATAAAGAGTTTTTTCTTAACTGTCTCGAATATCTAAGCGGTAAAAGCGGTATCATGGAAAGCCGGAATAAAGAGCTCGCGCTCCGGTTGCTGGACACCGAAAAAATCAAAAAAGAAAAAACAAAATGGCAGGTTATCTGCTTTCTGGTACCGATAGGGCTGGTATTGCTTTTCGCGATGGTATTCCAGTTTGTGCGCCAGCGTAAGTTTGCAGAATAACGGCAGATAAAACGCCGGGGGACGCAAAATATATCGTGCTAAAAAACATTACTTTTTTAACCCATACAAATAAATGATGACCGGCGTCATCCAGTTTTAACTTTATTATATGCACTTTGCCAATGGTCTGTCTGACGCCTTTGCGTGGAGAAAAGCATATCTTTGCCCTTCACAAAAAGCGAGCGTCTCATGACACCCATCCAGTGGACATATCTCATTTTCGGCATTGTGATAGTCCTGGCTTTAGTTTTTGACCTGGGTTTATTCAGTAAGAAAAATACCAAAACAACGCTTAAAACGGCTCTGTGGCAGAGCATTTTCTGGGTAGGACTCGCAGTATTGTTCTTTGGATTTATGTGGTTTGAAGATGGTTCAGAGACAGCCATCAGTTTCATGAGTGCTTATCTCATGGAGAAATCACTCTCGATGGACAATATTTTTGTATTTATTCTCATTTTTGGTTTCTTTAAAATAAAGGAAGAGCACTACTCGCGTGTATTATTGATAGGTATCCTGATGGCGTTGGTCTTTCGGGCAATTTTCATCAGTGTGGGAGTGGTGTTGATCGCGCGGTTTCACTGGATATTGTACCTTTTTGGCGCATTTCTGTTGTATACCGGTTATAAAATGTTTAAAGCGAAACCTGATGATGAGTTTAAACCGGAAGAAAATGTGGCCTACCGGTTTATGAACAAATACCTGCGGGTAACCCATGAAGAGGCACATGGAAAATTTGTGGTCCGCAAAAATAATAAGGTGTATCTGACTACGTTATCTGTAGTAGTCGTGATGCTTGCCGTAACCGATATTATTTTCGCCCTGGATTCTATTCCGGCGGTATTTGCCATATCACAACAACCGGTCGTGGTATACACCTCCAACATATTTGCGGTACTGGGATTGCGGTCCCTGTTCTTTTTGTTGAGAGGGGCGGTGGATAAATTCGATTATCTGCCCCAGGGTATTGCCATCGTACTGATATACATTGGACTGAAAATGCTGGCAGATTACTTTATCCATATACCGGTATATGTATCGCTGTTGGTGATTGTTCTTTGCCTGGGAGGGTCTATCTGGTATTCCCTCCGTCATCAGAAAAATGAGTTACCGGAAAGAAAAGCCTAGTAATAAAACAACTGTTATAGGAGTCATAGCAGGATGTTAGTGATTATTCAAATCTGATAAAAGTGTATAACGCTGCAAGCATTAACAAGACGCTCAAAGGGGAATTGTTGCAAGAGACCGGATTTTCTGAAATTGAACATCTCTTACTGGACAGCCGGAAGTTGAGTTTTCCGGAAACATCGCTGTTCATTCCCCTGGTTAGCCCCCGGCGCAATGCTCATCAGTATATTGAAGAGCTGTACCGCAAAGGGGTCAGCAACTTCATTGTGAGTGAGCCCGTGCCTTTGGAAAAATATCCTCAAGCCAACTTTATTCTGGTGAAAGATACCTTACAGGCGTTGCATACGCTGGTAGCATTTCACCGGCAGCACTTCCATATACCGGTAATCGGTATCACCGGCAGTAACGGTAAAACCATCGTAAAAGAATGGCTGTACCAGTTGCTCGAAAAGGATTACAACATTGTGCGCAGCCCGAAGAGCTATAACTCCCAGATAGGGGTGCCGCTCTCCGTATGGCAGATGAAACCCGAACATCAGCTGGCTATTTTTGAAGCCGGTATTTCACAGCCTGGTGAGATGGTGAACCTGGAGAAGATCATCCGTCCTACTGTCGGTATCTTCACCAATATCGGCGAAGCACATAGTGAAGGATTTCTTAATATCCGCCAGAAGATCAACGAAAAACTGGTCCTCTTTGCTAAAAGCGATATCCTGATCTATAGTAAAGACTACCTTGCACTCAACGAATGTGTGTTGTCTTTCCACAACCAGGTAGGCAAGAGAGAAAACCAGGAAGGCGGCGGAGGCCCGGAATTGTTCTCCTGGTCCCGCAAAACAGACGCCGACCTGCGTATCATTACCATCGAGAAACACGATGCCCAGACCCGCATTGAGGCCCTGTACAAACAGGAAACACTGCATATCACTATTCCCTTTGTGGATGAAGGTTCCATCGAAAATGCCATTCACTGCTGGGCGCTCATGCTGTACCTCGGCAAGGAGCAGGAAGTGATACAGCAACGAATGGACCTGCTGAGCAATGTGGCCATGCGACTGGAACTGAAACAGGGCATCAACAACAGCTCCGTGATCAATGATGCTTACAACCTTGATCTTGGCTCACTGACCATCGCGCTCGATTTCCTTCAGCAGCAACAGCAACATTCCACCCGCACCGTGATCCTGAGCGATATCCTGCAAAGCGGCAAAAGCGACGCCACCTTGTATGAAGAAGTAGCGGACCTGTTACAGAAAAAAAGCATCAATAAACTGATCGCCATTGGCAAAAACATCGGGCGGGAAAAGAAAAGTTTCCAGCAGGTGGACGGCTTAAAAACACAGTTTTTCAGCACTACCGATGAATACGTACAGCAGTTCAATGCCGATGATTTCGAGAACGAGACCATCCTGGTAAAAGGCTCCCGTGTTTTCCAGTTTGAGCGCATCGGTAAACTGCTGGAGCAGAAAGCACACCAGACCATCCTGGAGATCAACCTGACAGCTATTGCGCACAATGTGAAGCAATACCAGTCGTTGTTGAAACCTGGTACCAAACTGATGGCCATGGTGAAAGCGTTCTCCTATGGCAGCGGCAGCTTTGAAATAGCCAACCTGTTGCAATTCCATGGAGTAGACTACCTCGCGGTAGCTTATGCCGATGAAGGGGTGGAGCTGCGACGGGCCGGCATTACCATGCCGATCATGGTGATGAACCCCGAACCTGCCAGCTTTGACGCCATCCTGCATTGGAACCTTGAACCGGAAATTTATTCCATGAGTATCCTGCTGCAGTTTATGGAGGAGGTGAGCGCGGCCGGTAAGACCGAATTCCCCATCCATATCAAGCTGGACACGGGCATGCACCGTCTTGGCTTTGTGAAAAAGGATATTCCCGAGCTGGCACAGGCCCTGACGGCCAATCAGCTGCTGAAAGTGCAGTCTATTTTCAGTCACCTGGCCGCCAGTGAAGACCCGGAAAAAGATGCGCTGACACAGCAACAGGGCCGTTTATTCTATGAAATGAGCCATGAGCTGCAGAAAGCACTGAGTTATACCGTTATCCGGCATATTTCCAACAGCTCTGGCATTACCCGGCATCCGGACCTGCATCTGGACATGGTAAGATTGGGCATTGGCATGTATGGCCTCGATTACAGCAACGACATACAGGACCAGCTGCGAAATGTGAGCACCCTGAAAACCACCGTGGCACAGCTTAAAAGCCTGGAGCCAGGCGACACTGTGGGTTATGGCGCCCGTTGGACAGCCAAAGCGCCTGCTGTGACCGCTACGGTGCGCATTGGATATGCCGACGGTTATCCCCGCAGACTGGGCAACGATGTAGGCAAAATGCTGATCCGCGGCAAACTCGCCCCTGTCATTGGTGCAGTGGCCATGGATATGCTGATGCTGGACGTGACCCATATTCCTGATATTATGGAGGGTGATGAGGTGATTGTTTTCGGTCAGGACCTGTCGGTACAGCAATTAGCCAACTGGGCTGACACCATTGCCTATGAAATATTAACAGGAATTTCACAGCGGGTGAAACGGGTATATTTTCAGGAATAATGATATTGCAGGCTTCGGACTTTGAAATAATCTGTTATTTTTGACAAAATTTTAATATCAGTTGAAATATCGTCACGTAGTATTTATTGTTATCCTTATCCTGGTCATTGATCAGACGCTGAAATTCTGGATCAAGACGCACATGTTCATGCAACAGGAGTTCATCATTTTCCCCAATTGGTTCCGTATCCATTTCATTGAAAATGAAGGGATGGCCTATGGGCTCAAGTTTGGTGGTGATTTCGGCAAGATCCTGTTGACCACCTTCCGGTTGGTGGCAGTGGTAGCTGGTTTCATATACATCAAAAAGCTCATCCGGGAAAAATACAGCACTGGTTTGCTGATCTGTGGCTCTCTCATTCTGGCAGGCGCAGCTGGCAACCTGATAGATAGCATGTTCTATGGCCTTATTTTCAACGACAGCATCGGTTATGAGGTAGCGAAGTTTATGCCTTCCGGCGGCGGTTATGGCAGTTTCCTCCACGGCCGTGTGGTGGATATGCTGTACTTCCCCATCTATGAAGGCTACCTGCCCAGCTGGATACCCTTCAAAGGTGGTGATTACTTTGTGTTCTTCCGCCCGGTATTCAACATCGCTGATGCCGCTATTTCCGTTGGTGTTGTCACAATCCTGCTGTTCCAGAAAAGGTTCTTAGCCCGGCATACCGCCCAGCAACAGGAAAAAACACCCGTGGAGATTTAGTTATTCAGCTATTTGGTTATTTAGATATTTACTTTAGGGATTTTTTGATTTTCGATTTTTTGATTTGGACCGAACAGGATTTCTTCCAATCACGCCATCGCAAATCAGGAAATCCCTAATTTATTACCCCTGTTTGTATCCATACTTTTGATAAAAAGCCCTGATATCTCCCAAAATCAACCATTCTGCATTGTTTCACTTTCCGATAGAAGCCTCGCCATCTCCCCAAAAACAAAAAAACGAAAATCAAAAAAATCCCTAAATTATTGCCGTTCATTATCAACCATTTGCAAATTTTTTTCCTTTGCTGCTTTGAAATGAACAATCCTCGTTCTATATTTGTCTACTAATTCTATAGACTATATGGTTTTTAAAACTGTACATACCATGTTGCTACACCGATGTTGAGGCTCAACATCGGGCTTTCCGGCGCTCCCTACCATTTTTATCACAATCCAGGATCTATATAATGTTATAACTTTTACCACATCATGCAAAAGTTCTTTCCGATACTGGCCAAAATCCTCATTTTGGCCCTGGTATTTAGTCCAACCCTATCAAAGGCACAACTCAACGGCTCTTACGTTATTGAGGGCAAAATCACTGATGACCACAGCGCCGGCCTGCCGGGCGCATCTGTACAGATAAAGGGCACCTCGTTCGGCACTACCACCGATAGCCTGGGCCGCTTTCAGCTGACAACCAACACCCGTTTCCCGCTGAAACTGGTGATCCGCCTCATTGGCTATCAGCCGCAGGAGTTTGAAGTTAAAAACAGCAACAGCAAAGTAGCCATACAGCTGTTCACCCAGTCACTGCTGGTCAACGAGGTAGTAGTATCCGCCTCCCGGCAGCAGGAGAAGCTGTTGCGCTCACCGGTAGCCATCGAAAAACTGGATATCCGCGCCCTGAAAGAAACGCCTTCGTCCACCTTCTACGACGCACTGGGCAACCTCAAAGGCGTACAGATGACCACCGCCGGCCTTACCTTCAAAGTATTCAACACCCGCGGCTTTAACGTGCCCAATAACTTCCGCTTCATGCAACTGGTAGACGGCGTAGACAATCAGGCCGCCACCCTCGGCGTACCGTTGGGTAACGCCATCGGGCCTACGGAGCTGGACATCCAGAGCGTGGAAGTCACCCCCGGCGCATCTTCAGCACTGTACGGCATGAACGCCATCAACGGCATGTCCAACCTCGTCACTAAAAACCCTTTCGATTACCAGGGTGTCAGCGTATACCAGAAAATTGCGTTCAACCATTTCGATGGCAAAGGCAGCAGCCCCAAGCCACTCACGGAAACGGCCGTACGTTATGCACAGGCCTACTCCAAATGGTTCGCCTGGAAAATCAACGCCAGCTACATGCAGGGCACCGACTGGTATGCCGACAGCCATGACGATTTCACGCCACAGAGCAAAATCAACCCTGATTTTCCACAGCTCAGCGGCGCTAACAACATCGCCGCCGATAACTGGAACAAATACGCCGATCAGGGTAATATCCCCATCACCGACAAAGACGGCCGCGCTTATACTGTACACCGCACCGGCTACTGGGAAAAAGACCTCGTAGGCGACTATACCGTTCGCAATACCAAAATAGACGGCTCCATCAATTTCCGGCTGAGGAACAAAATGGAGATATCTCTCGCCTCCCGCTGGGGCCAGATGGATGGCTTCTTTCAGCGCGGTAACCGCATCGGCCTCAGAGGCGTCACCGTTTCCAACCACAAACTGGAAATCGTACACCCCGATTTCACCGTGCGCACCTATATCTCCATCGAGAATACCGGCAAATCATACAACATGAACCCACTCGCTGATAACCTGGAGAAATCCTTTAAGTCAGACAAAGTGTGGCAGAAAGATTATACCACCGGCCTCAATAACGCGCTGACACAAGGTGCTGACCTCGTAGCCGCACATAAAGCGGCCCGCGCTTTCGCAGATGCCGGCCGCTTTGAGCCTGGCACCGCAGCCTTTGAAGCACAACGGGATAAAATCAAAACCATCAATGACTGGGATATTTACCCCACCTCCAGAAATCCGCTCAACACTACCGGTGGCGCCGCCCTCAAGCAGAAAAGCCGCTTCTATCACACAGAAGGCACCTGGAACCTGCGTAAATACGTCCATTTCGCTGATGTACTGGTAGGCGCCGATTACCGCACCTACGAGATCATCCCCGATGGCAACAACTTCGTGGATTTCAGCCTGCCACTCGACAAACGCAATCAGGACGGCGGTAAACATATCTGGTACGGCAAGGTGGGCGGCTTTGCACAGATCAGCAGGTCCTTCTTCCACGACGCATTGAAACTTACCGGCTCCCTGCGTTACGATAAAAACGAACAGTTTGCCGGGAAAGTGAATCCCCGCATCGCTGCCGTGTATACTGTAAAGGATAAACACAACTTCCGCATATCATGGCAAAATGGCTTCCGTTTCCCTTCCCTGTTTGAAGCATACTCTTTTGTAAACAACGGACAGGTGCGGCGTGTAGGCGGTCTCGCCTTTATTGAAGAAGGACTGGGCTATTTCAAGAACTCTTACCTCACCACTTCCGTTGACGCTTTCAACGTGGCAGTAAACAAAACCATCAACGCGGAACATATCAGCAAAGACGCAGCTGCCGCTAAAAATGCAGGCGTCCTCAAAGTTGCCAATCTCGATCCTATTGTGCCGGAAGAAATCACCTCTTTCGAAGCAGGCTATAAAGCAGTATTGCTTGACAACAAGTTGTTCATTGATGTTGATGGTTATTACAGCTCCTACAAAAATTTTATCGGCCAGATTGAAGCCGTGGTACCGCAAACCGGTAATGTTAATTCACCGGATGCCGCTGTGCTGAACCAAATGCTCGATAAAACCCTGCAGAACCGTTACCGTGTATGGACCAACAGTAAATCCACTGTCAACAACTATGGCTTTGCTGTGGCTGTCACCTACGATATCTACAAGAATTACACGGTAAGCGGTAACGCCAACTTCAACAAACTGGCACAGGACAAAACCAAGGACGACGCACTGGTACCAGGTTTCAACACCCCTCAGTGGTTTACCAACGTCAGCATCGGTAACAGAAATCTCTATAAAAATATAGGCTTCAACGTTGTATGGCACTGGCAGGATACTTTCTATTGGCAGAACCTCTTTGGTAATGCTGATGTACCAGCCTACAGCACCGTTGATGCACAGGTTACCTATCGTGTACCTAAGATCAAAACATCTTTCAAAGTGGGCGCCTCCAACCTGCTGAACACAGCATACTTCCAGTACGTTGGCGGGCCTACCATCCGTGGTTTGTACTACCTCACCATCACGTGGGACAACGTGTTTAAAAAATAATCCATCCGCAATTCCGTTCCCAGGGCTGAAGCCCTGGGCTACGTTGTTGTTCAGGTGTCTCAATGAGTGAGAAGCTAAATTAAAAGCCCACAAATATCGTAGCTACGATGTTTGTGGGCTTTTAATTGATAATCGAACCAATGATTGGCTTTGAATAACAACGTAGCCCAGGGCTTCAGCCCTGGGACCCCGGTTTTATAACGCGTTTTTCAGCGGTTCGTTTTTTTCAAACGCATTGATATTGGCCAACGTCGTTTCTGCAATCTGGGTAAGTGCTTCCCTGGTAAAAAATCCCTGATGGGCTGTTACCAGTACGTTGGGGAAAGTAGTGAGGCGGGAAAGCACATCATCCTGGATGATGGTACCGGAGAAGTTCTGAAAGAAAAGTTGTTCTTCCTGTTCATATACATCAATGCCGAGGGCGCCAATATGCCCGTTTTTCAATGCTTCCACCACAGACCGGGTGTCTATCAGGCCACCGCGACTGGTATTGATCAGGACCACCCCACGTTTCATCTGGCTGATCGTATGTGCGTCAATAAGATGTTTGGTATCCGGCGTCAGCGGGCAGTGCAGGGAAATGATATCTGATTCCGCCATGATCGTTTCCGGTGACACATACGTAACACCTGCCTTCATCAGCGCTTCATTTTTGTACACGTCATGTGCCAGCACTTTACAGCCGAATCCCAGCATGATGCGGCAAAATACCGCGCCGATATTACCGGTACCAATTACGCCAACAGTTTTGCCGTATACATCAAATCCTTCCAGTCCGCCTAACGTAAAGTTGTTATCACGGACACGGTTATACGATTTATAGATTTTACGGTTCAGCGCCAGCAACAGGGTGACGGCATGTTCTGCCACTGCGTGCGGAGAATAGGCCGGTACGCGCACTACCCTGATGCCTGCTTCCTCAGCAGCTTTGAGGTCCACGTTGTTAAATCCCGCGCAACGCAGCGCAATCAGGCGGATACTTTTCTCTTTCAGCTGACGGATAACGGAGGCATTTACCTTATCGTTTACAAATACACAGACAGCTGTTTCGTCTTTGATCAGTGCGGTATTGTCTTCATTAAGCGGATATTCCAGGAAGCGGAAGTGGTGGGCGTTGTCCGTGTTAGCTTGATTAAAGTAGGTGACATCGTAGGGCTGGGTGCTGAAAAAGAGTATGTTCATCTGCGTGCGGTTAAGACAGGGTCAAAAAAATACGGATTTGCGGGCTTTTGACACCACACAAATCCGTAATATGATTAATCGGTATGTTTACTTGATTTCACCGACCATGTTACCAGGTATTACCCACTCGTCGAATTGTTCGGGAGTAACGTAACCCAGTTTTACAGCCATTTCTTTCAGTGTGGTACCTTCTTTATGTGCTTTCTGAGCGATTTCCGCCGCTCTGTAATAACCAATTTTGGTATTGAGGGCAGTCACCAGCATCAGGGAATTTTCCACGTGTTTGCGGATGTTGGCTTCGATAGGTTCGATGCCTTCAGCGCATTTATCATTGAAGCTTACACAGCCTTCGCCGATGAGGCGGGCAGAGTGCAGGAAGTTGAAGATCATCACCGGTTTGAACACGTTGAGTTCAAAGTGGCCATTGGCGCCGCCAACAGAGATCGCCACATCGTTGCCCATTACCTGTGCCGCGATCATGGTGAGGGCTTCGCACTGGGTTGGGTTTACTTTACCCGGCATGATGGAAGATCCTGGCTCATTGTCCGGGATGTGGATTTCGCCGATGCCGGCGCGGGGGCCGGAGCTGAGCATACGTACGTCGTTGGCGATTTTCATCAGGCTTACCGCTACTGTTTTGAGAGCGCCGTGCGCTTCCACGATAGCGTCGTGTGCAGCCAGTGCTTCGAATTTGTTAGGGGCGGTGATGAAAGGCAGTCCGGTCAGTTTGGCGATATGTGCCGCTACGTTTTCGGAATAACCTTTCGGAGTGTTGATACCAGTACCTACGGCAGTACCGCCGAGGGCCAGTTCGCTCAGGTGGGACAGCGTGTTGTTGATCGCTCTCAGACCGTGGTCCAGCTGGGCCACGTAACCACTGATCTCCTGTCCGAGGGTGAGCGGCGTAGCGTCCATGAAGTGGGTACGGCCGATTTTCACCACATGTTTGAAGGCTTCTGCTTTTTTAGCCAGTGTATCACGGAGTTTTTTAATACCGGGGGTCGTTGTTTCCACCAGCATTTTATACGCCGCGATGTGCATCGCAGTAGGGAAGGTATCGTTAGAGGATTGGGATTTATTCACATCGTCATTCGGGTGAACGAACTTCTCTTTATCAGTGAGCTGGCCACCGTGAATAACGTGAGCGCGGTAAGCCACCACTTCATTCACGTTCATGTTGGACTGGGTACCGGAACCTGTTTGCCATACTACCAGCGGGAACTCATTGTCCAGTTTACCATCCAGTATTTCATCGCACACCTGACCGATCAGATCACTTTTTTCTTTTGGCAGCACGCCTGCATCGAGGTTGGTGAGCGCTGCCGCTTTCTTCAGGTAAGCAAATGCCCTGATAATTTCTTTCGGCATTTTGTTGATATCCTGGGCGATCTTGAAATTTTCAATGGAGCGCTGTGTTTGAGCACCGTAATAGGCGTTTACAGGCACCTGTACTTCACCCATCGTGTCTTTCTCTATTCTAAATTCCATGGCTTAAGCTTTTATGAATTAATGCAGCAAAAGTAAACTGTTCTGGCTATTCTCCCTTAAAATTTGCCTGTCTTTTCTGAATAAAAGCTTCAGCGCCTTCCTGCAGGTCTTTGGTAGCGAAACAGGCCGCGAATTCGTGTATTTCAGTTTCCCAGCCGTCTACGTCCTTGTCTACAGCGGCATTCACGCATTTCACCACGCGGGCTATGGCCAATGGGGCTTTGGTTTGTATTTTCTGAAGGATGGCGATGGCTTTGGGCAGCAGTTCTTCCAGCTTCACCACATGGTTTACCAGTCCCCATGCCTGTGCTTCCGTAGCGGTCAGCATATCGCCGGTCATCATCAGCTCAGTGGCTTTGCCTTTGCCAACCAGCTGTGTAAGCCGTTGGGTACCGCCATAACCGGGGATCAGGCCCAGGTTCACTTCCGGCTGACCGAATTTTGCGTTCTCACTGGCAATACGGAAATGGCAGGCCATGGCCAGTTCGCAGCCGCCGCCCAGCGCGAAGCCGTTAACAGCCGCAATGATGGGCTTGGAAGAGTATTCGATCCGCTGAAATACCACGTGGCCGCTTTTAGCCAGTTCTTCGCCCTGTTTGGGGGAGAGGGTGAGGAATTCGCTGATATCTGCTCCCGCCACAAAAGCTTTTTCGCCAGAACCCGTGAGGATGGCTGCTTTGATGTCTTTGTTCCGGTAAATTTCGTCGATCACCAGACCCAGTTCTCCCATCATCTGCTGGTTGAGGGCATTCATCTTTTCCGGGCGGTTGATCGTCACGATCAGGATATTATTGTCCAGTTGTGTACTTAGTGTCTGGTACATGGGCCTTCTTTTTTAGTTTATCAATATTAAGCAATATTCGATAACTAATGAATCAGGCTGAGGGCCGCCTCCAGTTGCAGATCGCGGCCGGCCTTCAGTGCGGCCGGGTTATAGGGCACGGTCATATCGGGCGAAAACCCGATTCCCTCGTATATATTGCCATCCTTATACTTAAACATCAGGGAAGAAGTGTACACCGAAGTGAGCCAGCTGGTGCTGAACTGGCCTCCGTTATAAAATTTATTGGCTGTCAGCGGCCCGTTGGCACCCCAGGTGCGTTCTCCCACAAAATGCCCGTTGGGCAGGGCTTTCACAGCCATGGTGGTCATTTCTGCCATACTCACCGACCAGGCATCGGCCAGCATTACAATGGGGATGGTGACAGCTTTGCTGCCTGGCTGTGGCGCCACATAAGCCGGCGCCCACGGGCTGTAGTCCAGCCGTCCATTGCCCAGTTTGGACCGGGTATAACCAAAGTGGAGCGGCTGGGTAACCATTTTTCCCAGCAGGAAATTCAGGTCAGCCAGGTCTCCGCCCGGATTGCCCCGCACATCGATAATGATGCCTTTCAGGTCTGTACGGTTGGCCAGCGCGTCGAAGAAATACTGCTCTACCCGTTTTACACCATTGATGGTATCTGTATTAAAAAGGGTTTTAAGGCTGAAACCGTTGAAAAAGAAATACAGGATATTCTGTTGAATGGTACCGGCAACGGCTACATACTGTTTGTCAGGCGTATTGGTAAATCCGCGGCGGCCTGCATCCAGATAATACTTGGGCAGTGTATCGTAGAAATGGAAAATACTAATAGGAGCGTGGAAGCCGGGACTGGAGCGTTTTCGCAGGTAAGCCGGGCTGATAGAACCAGAATCCGCCAGCCATGTATCAGCGAAAGAAAGATTATAGTGCGAGTCTACCAGTCCGGATGTCATCTGTTTGAAGTACGTATATGCTTTGCGCACATCATTGGAGTCATTGACATTCAGTTTGGCAAAGAGGGGCTTATAGGTGCGGTACACCTGGTCCCAGTTGACCGTATCAATATCCCAGAAAACATAGTTATTGTTCATGCCGGTCCAGAAGGCATCAAACACTTCGTTGAAATTAGCGTTGACGTAGTTCTGCGGGTCATTGAGCTGGGGCAGGTCTTTCCGGCAGGCCATGGTCATCAGCAGCAGGAGCGGCAGTATATATCTGACAGGAGATTTCATCTTCATAAAAATTAAAGGTGAGTAACAATTATTGGTCATCGCCATGGAAAAGGCGGCGGAGGTTGAACAGGCATCCTGCCTGCAATACATAGCTGTCGTTATACCGGGGCACCTGATCTATCATGTAATTTTTCTGTTGATCTGTGAGCCCATAATAATAACGGGCTTCCACGAAAAGGCGGAAACGTTCCTGCAGCAGGTATTCCACGCCGCCGCCGGCTACGAGGCCCCATTCCACCCGCCGGTCACGGCGGCTGTCGAAGGAGTACTTTTCATCGTAGCGATAAGCCTCATTGTACCTGAAATAGTCCGGTGTCTGCTGATTCGCAGGGACATCCGGCGTACTGCTAAACACATTGGCCATAGCGCCCTGGATACGGCCACTGATCCAGTAGGCGCCGTAGCCGCCGGCGTTAACGAAACCTCTCCACTTTTCTCCGCCAAACGAGAAATGGGCCATCACGGGTAATTGCAGATAGCCGTTGAGGTTATACTGGTAAATACCATCGAAAAAGTGGTCGCGACGCAGCTCATAACTTTTCCGGATATACGACGGGTCTGCCTGTATGGCCAGCCAGTCATTGAAATGATATTGCAGTACAAGGCCGGCCACAAAGCCACCGTACTGGTGATACTGCGTAAAAGCGCGGTAACCGGCATTGGTATGTACGTAGTTGTTGACATACCCACCGGAAACACCGATTTCAAACTGTGCCCGGACGGATAGGGTTAACAGGAAAAAGGTGACAAAGAGGAGTAAGTATTTCTTCATAAAGTTCGTGTTTGAGCTTTTTTCGGTTGATAGCTGCACATAAAAAAATCCCGTAGCAAACCTGGGCCTGCTACGGGACTTATGAAGAATAACGTTTTTAACTGCTAATAGTTCACCTCAATTTGCGCTTTTCCACTTTTCATTCTCATGTAATGTCTTTTCTTGGGCACTTTAAAATATTTCACGCCTTTGAAGGTGTAACCGAAGGTGACGAATACCAGGTTGGCGTCTGTATTTTTGTATGGATATACTTTGTTAGCACCGGACCCATAGCTGAAATCACGGTTAAAGAAATTCTGCGGATAATACTGTACTTTAAGCCCGAAGCCATGAACACGCAGGCCGGCAAACAATGATGGCATGATCAGCGGGGTGCGGTCGCTGAACCACTCATTGAATTTGTGTACCTTTTTACCATCCACGAATTGTTTTTCCTTGTAGTTGAAAGCCAGGTCCAGCTCACCGCCAAAGAAGAAGAAGGTACCTCCGGTAACATCCCCGATTTTAATCCCGAGCGGTACGCCCATGGTGTATACCCTTTGCTTCAGCTTCAGGGAATCTGTGGGCTTGGAGATCAACCCTATGTTTTTGAATTCCAGGCCGGTAAATGCTCCGAAGTGACGGGTAAAGTCTTTGTTGAAGCTAACATGATAATTAAAGATGAAGCTGAAACGCGGAATGTTGCGCATATGCTCTCCATTCAGTTTCATGTCGGCAAAAGACAGCATGCCGGACAGGCCACTGGTGACGTAGATATTCTCCCGTTTTTTAGGGTATTTTCCAAAGGAGATTGAGACCAGGCCTTCGGCAGTCTTTTTATTGTCCGTAGAATCTGTTTGTTCCTGGGCGAAGGCACTGAAAGTGCATAACAGTAACAGTAGCAGGGACGGGTATAACTTGTATTTCATAAAAACGGCGGTTGTGGTTTCTTAGATTCTTGGTGATTTATACCGAGAAGACGACCCGCCCGTGGAAATGTTACGGCTACACGAAAAAAATTTAAAAATTTCTGTGGCCAGCCACCCAGGTGGTGATATAGTCGGAGATATCCTTGGTATGGGTACCTGGCGGAAACAGTTTACCGACGCCCATTTCCTGCAGCTGCTGCATGTCCGCGTCAGGGATAATGCCGCCGCCGGTGAGCAGTACGTCGTTCATACCTTTTTCTTTCATGAGGGCTATTACTTTAGGGAAAACAGTCATATGTGCACCAGAGAGGATGCTGATACCGATGGCGTCCACGTCTTCCTGGAGGGCGGCATTCACCACCATTTCGGGGGTTTGTCTTAATCCGGTATAAATAACTTCCATACCGGCATCGCGGAGGGCGGCAGCGATCACTTTGGCACCGCGGTCGTGGCCATCGAGGCCGACTTTAGCTACCAACACACGAACAGGACGATTTAACTGGTTGACCATTCTTAAAAATTAAGGTCGTAAAGATAAGGATTAGCCGTTACTAAAAGCTAAGCGCTATTTTTGCTACCTTTGCAGACATATTTAATTTTTCTTATGAGCGAAGAAAGGTCACTCAATTTTATAGAACAGATCGTAGAAGACGACATTGCTAACGGCGTCAATGGCGGACGTGTGCTGACACGTTTTCCGCCCGAACCCAACGGCTATCTCCATATAGGACACGCCAAGTCTATCGCATTGAACTTTGGCCTGGCCCAGAAATACAATGGCAAAACCAATCTCCGCTTTGACGATACCAACCCTGTCACAGAAGACACCGAATACGTGGATTCTATCAAAGCAGACATCCACTGGCTGGGTTATGAGTGGGACAAAGAACTGTATGCCTCTGATTATTTTGAGCAGATATATGAATTTGCCGTAACACTGATCAAAAAAGGACTGGCTTACGTGGAAGATGCTACCGCAGAAGAAATTGCGGCCAGCAAAGGCACACCAACCACGCCAGGTACGCCTACCCCTGCCAGAAGCAGGTCAGTAGAAGAAAACCTGGACCTGTTTGCCCGGATGCGCGCCGGCGAATTCAAAGACGGGGAAAAAACCCTCCGTGCCAAAGTAGACCTGGCATCACCCAATATGCACATGCGTGATCCGCTCATGTACCGGATCAAACACGCGCATCACCACCGCACCGGCGATAAATGGTGCATCTACCCGATGTACGACTTCGCCCACGGCCAGAGCGACAGCATTGAAAACATTACCCATTCCCTCTGTACGCTGGAGTTCATTCCCCACCGTGCACTGTACGACTGGTTTATCAAAGAACTGGAAATATTCCCCAGCCATCAGTATGAGTTTTCCCGTCTGAACGTGAACTACACGGTGATGAGCAAACGAAAACTGAAACAGCTGGTAGAAGAAAAGTATGTAACCGGCTGGGACGATCCCCGCATGCCTACTATCAGCGGCCTGCGCCGCCGTGGCTATACCCCTGCCAGCATCCGTCAGTTTTGCGAGCGTGTAGGCGTACAAAAGCGCGACAACATGATCGACATTGGTCTGTTGGAATTCTGTATCCGCGAGGAACTGAATAAAACCGCCAATCGTGTCATGGCTGTACTGGACCCGGTTAAACTGGTGATCACCAACTATCCGGACGGACAGGTGGAGGAAATGGCCGCCGAAAACAACCCGGAAGATGCCGCCGCCGGCAGCCGTACCCTGCATTTCAGCAAAACACTCTATATCGAGCGGGAAGACTTCATGGAAGAACCACCAAAGAAATTCTTCCGTCTCGGCCCCGGTCTGCATGTGCGCCTGAAAAACGCTTACATCATCAAAGGTGAAAGCGTGGAAAAAGATGCTGATGGCAACATCACCACCATCTACGCCAGCTACCTGCCGGAAACCAAAAGCGGTGGAGACCACAGTGGTATGACCGTAAAAGGCACCATCCACTGGGTAAGCGCTGAACATGCCGCCACTGCTGAAGTACGGCTGTATGACCGTCTTTTTAAATCAGAGAACCCAGGTGCAGAAGAAGGCGACTTCAAAGATTTCATCAATCCGGACTCCCTGCAAGTGATCAAAGAAGCCTATGTAGAACCGGCACTGTTGCAGGGAAAACCTGGCGACCGCTTCCAGTTTATGCGTAAGGGTTATTTCACAGTAGATCCTGATAGCACGCCGGAAAAAGTGGTGTTCAACAGGACCGTTACCTTGAAAGACGCCTGGGCCAAAGAGAAAGGCAAAGCCTAAAAGCTTATATTATAAAAGGAAACGCCCCGTTGATGTCATATCAACGGGGCGTTCTCTTTATGGTAATCAGGTCATTAGCTATTAAAAGCTGCTACACCTTTGGCAATGCGGGTGCGGGTCTCTGCGAGACCTATCGTGGCCGCAATGTCAAATACCGGAGGACCGAATTTGCCACCGGTGAGCATAATGCGGAAAGGCAGCTGCAGTTCACCCATCTTGATGTTTTTCTCTGCGGCGAGCGCTTTGAAGCTGGCTTCCAGCTCAGGCGCCGTGAAAGCGGAAACATCATCCAGCTTTTCTGACCAGGCCGCAAAGAAAGCGGCTTTGTCTGCGTTCCATTTGGGTTTTACGGCAGCTTCATCATAAGCGGCAGGTGCTTCAAAGAAAAAGAAGCCGTGGTCCCATATTTCATTCACAAAATAGCAGCGTTCCTTCACCAGTCCGGCTACGGTGGCCACATATGCAGGTTCGGCTTTCACGCCTTTTTCTTCCAGCACCGGTTCAAAGAGGCGGGCCAGGCTTTCGTTGTCTTTATGATGCAGGTACTGGTGGTTGAACCACTTCGCCTTCTCATAGTCGAATTTAGCGCCGGCTTTGTGTACGCGATCGATAGAGAACTTGTTGACCATTTCTTCCAGGGAGAAGATTTCCTGTTCGGTACCATCATTCCAGCCGAGCATAGCCAGCAGATTGATGAATGCTTCCGGCAGGAAGCCCAGTTCGCGGAAACCTTTGGTGAATTCATTGGAACGCGGGTCTGTCCAGTTCATGGCATATACCGGGAAACCAAGGCGGTCGCCATCACGTTTGCTGAGCTTACCATTGCCGTCCGGCTTCAGGATCAGCGGCAGGTGCGCCCACTGCGGCATATCTGCTTCCCAGCCCAGGTATTTCCACAGGAGGATGTGAACGGGTGCAGAAGGCAACCATTCTTCTCCACGGAAAGCGTGGGTGATTTTCATCAGGTAATCGTCTACCACCACCGCGAGGTGATAGGTAGGCATACCATCCGCTTTGAGCAATACTTTATCATCTACCTGACCAGTGTTAAAAGTCACTTCACCGCGGATCATGTCGGTAAAGGTCATCTCCTGGTCAGCAGGCATTTTAATACGGATAACGTGCGGGGTATTGTTGGCCAGCAGCTCCTGTACTTCCGCTTCAGAGAGGGAGAAGGAGTTACGCATTTTTTCCCTGATCTTGTGGTTGTACTGTGGCTGCGGGTTCTCAGGCGTTTTCAGCCTTTCGCGCATGCTTTCCAGTTCTTCCGGCGTGTCAAATGCGTAATAGGCATGACCGGATTGTACCAGTTTCTCCGCATACTGGCGGTACAGCGGTTTACGCTCGCTCTGGCGGTAAGGGGCATAAGGACCACCCACCGCAGGGCTTTCGTCGGGGGAGAGGCCGCACCAACGCAGCGTTTCGTTAATATATTCTTCCGCACCCGGTACATAGCGGGTCTGGTCAGTATCTTCGATACGCAGGATAAAGTCGCCTTTATGCTGCTTTGCAAACAAATAGTTGAACAATACAGTGCGTACACCTCCAAGATGTAAGCCACCAGTAGGACTGGGGGCAAAACGCACTCTTACTTTTTTATTATCCATAGATCGCAAAGGTAAGGAAATAGCATTTAGGTTTCTGTCATGCTTTAGTGCTTTTAACCTATCTTGCGGTCATCAGCTCACTGCTAAAAGTCAAAGCGCTTGTTCTATCTTACCAAAACACCCGGCATCCTGAAAGCTTTGTACAAAAGCTGTATATGGGACCTTTCCCCTGCGAACAATACCGTGTATCTGACTTTCGATGATGGCCCCCATCCGGAAGCCACTCCGTTCATCCTTGAACAGCTGGAAAAATACGATGCCAAAGGCACGTTTTTCTGCATCGGTAAAAATGTGGTGGAACATCCGGGTATTTATCAGCAGATACTGGAAGCAGGGCATAGTACAGGCAATCATACCCATAATCATGTGAATGGCTGGAAAACCAGCACTGACAAGTATATCGAGAATATCCTCGAAGCCAGGAAATACATTACCTCACCGCTTTTCAGGCCGCCCTATGGCAGGATTACCCCTTTTCAGATAAAACAGTTGAAGCAGACCGTTCCCGGTACCAAGATCATTATGTGGGATGTGCTGAGCGCGGATTTTGATCAGGAGATCGATGGCGAAGCCTGTGTACAGAATGTGGTGTTTAAGATGAAACCAGGTTCCATTGTGGTGTTTCATGACAGCACCAAAGCGTGGGACCGGATGTCTTATGCGCTGCCCAGGGTGTTGGAATACTGCAAAAAGCAGGGCTACAACATGGCAGCCATCCACTAATAAAAAAACCCAGGGCCGGAGACCCTGGGCTGCAATATGATTTGTTGAGCGATATTATTTTAAGGTTACTTCTCTTACTTTATCGCCGTTGATAGTGATAGTTGCTTTATCATCACATACGCCGTTACCATAGTCAATCACTGCGGATAGACTGTTGTAAGCCACCAGCAGCTTGCCCTGGCTTACCCATTTGCAGGCAGTTGCCTTTATCAGCGGCGCCTGGGTAGTGATGGTAGCGCTGCCGGCAGGGCCACCTTTTACGTAGGTGATAGCAGCATTACCTTCAAGGCTGTATACGTTGTCATTCGGTGTGGGCGTACCTGCACCAGCGGTTTGTGTCACGGTCTTTTTGCTGGTATAACCTACGATCAGTGTATCAGCGTAGCTTACGCGGCCATCAGTTATTTCTGACGTGTATTTAACACCGGTAGTAGTGTTATAGCTGATACCGGAGATAACATTTTTACCGGCAACGGGGATGCCGTTGTATTTATATCCCTCCAGGGTGATCTCTACACGGGTACCATTACTGAACAGGAAGCCGGTGAAATTGACATACACCTTACCGCTGCGGGTAATGCCATAGTTATCACGGCAGGCATCACCATAATCGATGACCAGTTGTTTGGGCCATACGGTAGGATCAGCACTGTTGATGAGGATGGAAGGACATCCGGTCACGTTGGCATAATCGGCATAATCCGCCTTACGGACGTTGCCAGCCACGTTCTGGTCCACCGCTGCGATAGCAGCCGTTTCAAACAGATCGCTGTACATGCCCTGCACCTGTGTTTCGTGTGAAGCCACTACCAGGGTATTGTTATCGTTTTCGTTATTGGTCACCGCATCGGTGGTTACTTCCTTTTTGCAGGCGAAGAAAAGGGTCGCCACCGCCACAACGGCAATGGTACCTGCCAGCACACGATTTGTACTGAAATAGCTTTTCATGGTATAGTTTTTTTAAATTAGGTTTTTCAGGATTTACCTTTGCGAAACTAAGGTACCTATTAAATATTATAAAAAATAAAAATTTAATAAATATTTTTATCATGTTTTGGATCGATACGCACGCACATTTGTACTCGGATGAATTTCTGGCAGACCAGCAGGAGATGGTGAAGCGTGCCCTGGACGCGGGGGTGACCACCTTGCTGCTGCCCAATATTGACGAATCGTCTATTACCGCCATGCTGAAACTGGAAGCTGCGTATCCCAAAAACTGTTTTGCCATGATGGGGCTGCACCCCTGTTATGTGAAGCCGGACGTGGAAAACCAGCTGCGGCTTGTCAAAGACTGGCTGATACACCGTTCCTTTAAGGCCATCGGTGAGATAGGACTGGATTTTTACTGGGACAAATCACTGGCAGACCAGCAGTACCAAGCCTTCCGGGAGCAGCTGCAACTGGCACGGCAATATAAACTGCCCGTATCCATCCATAGCCGCGAGGCCACACGGGAATGTATAAACGAAGTAAAATCCTTGCAGGACGGCAATCTCAGCGGTGTGTTCCACTGTTTTTCAGGGACGCTGGAAGAAGCAAAAGAGATCATCGACCTTGGATTTTACCTGGGTATCGGGGGAGTAGTCACGTTTAAAAAATCCGGGCTCGACAAAATCATCGAAAACATTGACCTGGAGCACATTGTACTGGAAACAGACGCGCCTTACCTGGCACCAGTACCTTACCGTGGCAAACGTAACGAAAGTGCCTATATTCCGCTGATCGGCGAAATGGTGGCAGATATAAAAAATCTAAAAATAGAAGAGGTAGCCGCTATTACCAGCAGCAATGCGCGGAAATTATTCAAAACGCTCTAACTGTTTAGAGGGTACCTTTGCAGGCAACTGGCAGTTAGACAATGAGTAAAATTCTGATAATCTACACGGGCGGCACAGTAGGCATGATCTACGATGACAAGACCAAAGCGCTCCGCCCAATTGGCTTCAATGAAATAAGGAACAATTTACCGGAACTATACCGGATGGGGATCGATTTTTACGTGTATGCGTTCAACCCACCCATCGATTCCTCAGACATGCAACCGGAAATATGGGTGGAACTGGCCAGTATCATTGAAGACCGCTACGACCGCTACGACGGATTTGTAATTCTTCACGGCTCAGACACCATGGCGTTTACCGCCTCCGCGCTGAGCTTCATGCTGGAGAATCTGTCCAAACCCGTTATCCTTACCGGTTCACAGCTTCCCATCGGTAAAATCCGTACCGACGCTAAAGAGAACATTATCACCGCCATGGAGATAGCCTGCTCCAGGCATAATAACGGTAGTCAGGCATCGATGGTACCGGAAGTATGTATTTACTTCGACTTCTCCCTGTTCCGCGGCAACCGTTCCAAAAAATACAACGCTGAAAAATTTGAGGCGTTCTATACCATGAACTATCCACAGCTTGCAGAAGCAGGCATCGATATCAAATACAAACAACAATTCATCCTGCCAACACCTGCCGCACCACTGAAAGTGCATAAGGAGCTGGAGACTAATATCACCGTGCTGAAGCTGTTCCCGGGCATTACCCGCAGCGCCGTGGAAGCGATCCTCAGTGTTCCCGGCCTGAAAGGCGTGATCATGGAGACTTTCGGCAGCGGTAATACCAATACCCAACCCTGGTTTATCGAAAGTATCAAAAGAGTAATCGATAACGGTGCTATCGTAGTAGACATCACCCAATGTGATGGCGGCTCTGTAGAACTGGGCAAATATGAAACCAGCCAGCACCTGGTGGAAGCGGGCGTAGTCAGCGGTCATGATATGACCTTCGAAGCAGCCGTGACCAAACTGATGTTTGTATTGGGACAAGGGCTTTCCAAAGAAGAGAGCAGGAAGATGATCGAAACTTCCCTGCGTGGTGAACTGACGCCAATAGAAGTATATTAATACGAATATAAAAGAGAGTTAAAGCAGAAAGTATTGAAACAGTATACTTTCTGCTTTTTTATTGCCATTTTTTTTCTATATTTAATTATCAAGCCTATTCCATCCCTTATCTGTAAACGCTTTCTATCACCACAAAACTCCAAAGTATGAATGTTTCGTTAACGCAAAAGTTTATCGCGGAATTCTTCGGCACATTAGTGCTGGTACTGATCGGTTGCGGCAGCGCCGTAATCGCCGGTAGTCATGTAGGTCTTCTGGGCATTGCTTTTGCCTTCGGTCTGTCGGTGCTCACGATGGTATATGCCATCGGGCATATCTCCGGATGCCACATTAATCCGGCCATCACCATCTCCATGCTGGCCACCGGCAAAATTTCCGGTAAAGATGCCGGCGCCTACATCGTAGCACAGATACTGGGCGCTATTGCCGCGGCAGGCATCCTCTACTGCATCGCAGGCGGTAGGGCAGAATATTCCCTCGCAGCCAACGGATTGGGACAGAACGGTATCGGCGACAATTACCAGGACCACTACAACGTAGCCAGCGGCCTGATCTTTGAAATCGTCTTTACCGCTATCTTCCTGGTTGTGATCCATGGCGCCACCAGCAAAAACAACAGCAACGGCGCACTGGCGGGCGTGGCCATCGGTCTCTCTCTCTCCATGATCCACATCGTGGGCATTCCCATCACCGGCGTGTCTGTAAACCCTGCCCGTAGTATCGGACCAGCCCTCTTCGTAGGTGGCGACGCACTGGCCCATCTCTGGATATTCATCGTAGGACCAGTTATAGGCGGACTTATCGGCGGCGTTATCTGGAAGCTCTATGACAAGGCCTAAAAAAAACTTGGAAAATAAAAGTAAAGGATTATCTTTGCAACCCTGAAACGGAAGACTCAACCCCTTCAGTAACGTTTCAAAGATAATCACGGAGAAGTGCAGGAGTGGTTGAACTGGCACGCCTGGAAAGTGTGTATAGGTGAAAGCCTATCAAGGGTTCGAATCCCTTCTTCTCCGCAAAAAAGGGACAAATCATCAGAAGGATGGTTTGTCCCTTTTGCATTTTCGTCGAAACTGCCCGATCGCAGACCAACTTAGGACAGATCTAGTTGATGAGGCCATAACTATTGAGCTGTTGCTGCTGTTCTTCTGTTAATAGTTTAAAATTCCCAATACCCCAAAAGCCGGATGGATTAAACGATACAACATAAAATACTTTGTCCCCCAATTGCACATTCACCTGGTCAACAAAGTCATTTAATATTTTTACTGTTGGGCTATACTCAAAAAGTTTTTCGGTATCCAACTCAACTAACCCAAACGCCTCAAAATATTTCTTAAATGCGCTTGTATTTATTTCTTTATGAGCAGTTAAAAACGTCCCTTTGATAGTTTCTTTGAAGAACAACCGCAAATCAAAGTTTGGGAAAACGCCTTTGGGGATGGTACTTTCAATACGATACGAGTGGAAAGATTGTTCATTCCAGGTCCAAAAATCATTATCGTCCTTTAAGATTAATTTATTTAAATAATCTTGTCCTCCTAAAAGTTGATTGAGATCGTTCGAAATTTTTTTCAATTCCTTTGGTTCAATCCAACTAAAATTGGATTGGATAAAAATTTCGCTCTCCGTTGCCGTATCAAAATAAATGTATGCTTCGTGCTCTTGATCAGCGTTTTTCATCAGCAACTGCGAAAAATTTTTTTTCCTGCATGAATGATTTTTTCATTTAACTCTTCGAACTCCTCTTTCTCCACCATCCTAAAAATGTTGTAGTTATACAGCCAGAAATATTTCTGTTCATTAATGAAAGATGTAGCCTCCCAAATATTGACAAGTTCTTTCCTAATATTTGTCATTTGTATAGCGTTTGTTTTATATTAAGTCCGATAATAAATATAGTTAATGTATTTTCCCCGAAAATTTTGCATGCTAAATTAATCTGCCACTAAAGCGCTGCTTAAGATACCTGCCTGACAATCACGAATCAGGTTTTTTTGTTTACATTTATGCTGGTGGTGTTAGCACCCCGAGATCCCTATACCGAATCAACCTATTCAGATCGTTTCTGCCAACTTCTAATATAAACCTCCAAAATTTAAATTATCTGATCCATGAAACGTTTACTGCATTCCCTCGCCAGTCTGCTATTAGTAGCAACGACCGTATTGTTTATTGCCTCCTGCAGCAAAAGCGGAGATCCCGGTCCGGCCGGCCAACAAGGACAAAAAGGAGATAAAGGCGACAAAGGTGATACCGGCGCCGGCGGCCCTGGCGGTTCTAAGGGCGACCCCGGCACCGCTAACGTTATCTATTCCGACTGGCTCGATATTGTCTATAAGCCTGATACCATTCATCGAAGCAATGGCACAATTGACACGCTGGGTTACTTTGCCAATATTGCAGCGGCCAAATTGACGGCCAGTATACTGAACACAGGTGAAGTGAAGGTATATATCAACCTGAGCTCCGCTGCTGATCCGACGATCACATCTCTGCCATACACCGATTTAAGGAGTGGCCTTTACATCAGGTATGTTGCCTATCAACAGTCGATAGAATTGTATTCCAACGCAGATGTCCGTACAGTACAAAATAATGCCGGCTTAAAACTCTATCAATACCGGTACATCATCATCCCTGGCGGCACTGCTGCAAGGAAAACAAACACGATCAACTGGGACAATTACAAAGAAGTAAAAACTTACCTGGGACTGAAGGATTAAATGAGCTGTACTCCTTCGAATTGAACTGGCTGAATACCCGCAGCCACAAAGGGATAGACGCAAGTCTGTCCCTTTCCGTTTTCAGTATTTCTGAAAGTACATAAAATCAATATTATCCGGCCGTATTAAGCGGTTTGACGCTACGTAAATAGGGTGCGCAGACATTTGATATATTAGTGGAATAACCTCAAACTAAATTCCGAACAAAATGACCCTAAAGAAAGAGCAGCCAGCGAAAGCGCTGCATGAAGAATCCGGAGACAAGTCCAACCCCGACGCCGTCCAATTTACGAATTCGTTGATGGACGCTTTAATTATGGAGACAAACAGCGAAGATGTCTATGGTGACATGTACGCCCGCGCAGCAGATGGGAGCATGCGCCGAATCCCGATCGGAACAGTCGGGCAGATGCTTAAAGTTGCCGCAGACGGATTCCCCGCCTGGGCAAATGATATCACCAACACGATCGTAGTGAATGCAGGGCAGAATCAAGCCATCTCTGTAGCAAATACCAGCTTACAGGCAACGGCCAGTGACCCCAACAGTTCCATCACATCGTATCTCTGGTCGAAACAATCCGGCCCCGTAGAGCCCATTGGCACCGGGTTTAACGGAGGATCATTTACACCGCTGAGGACAAGGACCTTTACCCCGTCCGGAACCGGAGATATCGTTTTTGACGATACGAATACCCTGCCCGGTGACCTGATCATACTGGAAGGAAATTTCAGGTCTGTAAGATTAGACAATGTGCAGGGCACGCAGGCCAATCCGATTGTTTTCAGGAACCCGGCTGGCCAGATCACGCAGATCGGCAATACTACATGGGCCGCAAACGGCGGACCAGCTTATGCTTTGCAAACCTCCAACTCCAAACACTTCATTTTTGCCGGAACCCACTGGAACAATCTGCTGTTTACAGGATCTGAAATCAATACCGACGGTGGCGGCGAACCTTATCGCTCCGCTTACAGGAACCTGTCATTTGATGCATTTTCCGAGAAATTTGAGATCTGTTATTTTACCGCTACACAGGGAGGCACCTGCATCGTGGCAAAGACCGACCCCGTATCCGGACAAAGTGCAACATGGTATCCCAATACAACATTGCAGGATATACTGATCCACGACTTTATCATCGATAGCCCTTACAATGAAGGATTATACATCGGGCATACAGCTACTTACTGGGATTTAATCAGTAACACGCCCTATAATCAGAGTCCATACGATCCGCCTCCGGCTGACAGCAACCGGTACAAACAACCCATTATGATCAGTAATGTCAAGGTGTGGAATGGCCGGATACTAAATACCGGTAAAGATGGCATTCAGATTTCAGCCTGTAAGAATATAGAGGTCTATCAGAATGAAGTTTTCAACTGGGCATCCGTTAATGTTCCTGACAGAGCCAATCATAACGGCGGGATTCTAATCGGCGGACGATCTGAAACCAGCAACGTTCACGACAATATCACCCATGATTCGTGGGGAGAGCATTTTCAGTTTTATGGTACCGGTACCGGACATATCTTCAAAAACAATCTTTGCTACAATACAAATGCATCGAACGTTAGCGGTGATATGGCCTCCATTGCTGCAAGGTGCGGCTCCAATAACACAGAAAATCACCCCGGCCAGGTCACTGTAGAAGCAAATACATTTTCAAGATGTGGTAACGGGTCGTTGGTAAGGGTAAACGGATATAGCAATAAATCCGGTGGTGTATCCGGCACCGACAATCTGCAGGTGATCCTGAAACGCAATATTCTTATGGCTCCCCGGAATAACGCCGGTGGTGATAATTATGACAGCTTCTATGTATACACGGAAAATCCCCAGGATTATGGATACGACAAAATTGTAACCAGACCGCTGGCAGGGGCTGATGCAAATGTTCAGTACCTCACGATGGCTATAGCAAATGTGGATACCAACAACTATTATCTGCCCAACAATGCCACGGTTATACAAGGATTCAGGAAAACCAAACCCGTAGGTCCCCAGCCTGTAACAGGAGCGTCCGTTATTGTTACGCCGAACACAGCTACTACCGCAGTTACCAATATGGTGAGCGGCGTGTATGTGTTCAGGTTGGTAGTGGGAAATGCGCTGGGTCAATACAAAAGCAGTACTGTTCAGGTAACGGTGACTTTATAAAGTTATCCAGACAGAAATTTTCGCATAGCTATCAACGTTCCTCATTGTTATAATAAAATACCTGGCCGGCTTACAGAGATAAGCCGGCCAAGTTTGTTTGTAGTCAGCATAACCATATGCTTTCCGGTAATCTAATGCATGCTGATGAAATACGTAACATGCCCCGACAAAGAGAATATAAACACCCCTGTATTCTTAAAAAGAATACTTTTACAAAATAGAATTGTAATCCTTATACCAAAAAGAATCTGATGAAACGCGTTTACCTAACCCTGTGCCTGGCAATTTCCAGCATCGTAACCCATGCCCAAAAAACATCTATTAAATGGGGAGAAGACTTTAAACTCCGTAAAGGCAGTACAGACTTACAAGTAGTACATGCAGACAATAGCGGCGTCTATCTCCAGGAAAGCCACATGGCTTTGAAAGCCTACTTCGTAGTCGGCGCCTCTCTCAGAGAATCCGCAGCACTCGTAAAGGTGGATAAAAATTTAACGGAGATATACCGCAATGATTTTAACAGGGAACTGAGAGGCAAAGAATTCGTACAATTCTTTCCTTGTGAAGACAAGCTATTCCTGTTTTCATCTGACTATAGCCGGCGGGACAGAACACTGGCGCTGTATGCCGCTGCGGTGAACAAGAATACCGGAGAGCTCACCGGAGAATTCAGAGAAGTGGCCACCTTCCAAAAAGATGAGAAAAGTGATGACATCGACTTCAAGATTGACTACAATACAGATAGCAGCAAAATTCTGATTGTAAGCAGCGTGAAAGGAACTGAAAACAATGAGTATAAAATTCAGGAACTCGACAAAAACCTCCGGGCTACTGCCAAACCCATCACCCTCAGGAATGAATTTGAACGCAAAAAATATCAACTGGAAGATCTGTTGTACACCAGTGATCGTAAAGTGGTATTAGTAGGACGGATGTACGAATATGAAGAAGGCAAAAAGAAAAAAGAGAAATTTCTCGACTTTACTAACTATAACATCCGCATCTACGACGAAAAAGGGAAACAACAATCAGAGATCAATACAAGCTTCAACGGAAGATGGCTCTTCAGTACCAAATTAGTACAGGAGAAGAACAAAGACCTGGTCCTGGCCGCATTCTACAGCAATGCTAAAAAAGGTAAAACAATTGATGGACTGCTGGTGCAAAGAATCAATGTGAATGATGGGAAAATAATATCTACCAGTGAGAAACAAATCAACAACTCGCTGTTATCCGGTGATCCCGACAAAGCAGACAATGACGACACCGACGATAAAGAAGAGAGCAGGGAAGAGAGAAAAATGAGAGAGGAGTTGAGCAAAATGAAAGATGAAGGAGAAGGTTTTTCGAGAAACATGCAATTCCGGAAAATCTTTTATACCGTAGATGGCGGCCTCGTTATTCTTGCCGAACAATACCGTCATTTTGTATCCACCAGCTCCAGCTACAGCGGCGGTGGTGTGAATGGTATGCCTGGTCAATGGAGATCAACCACTTATTCTACTTATATCTGCGGCGACCTGATGATGTGTAAGATAGACAACGCAGGCAACATAGGATGGTTACAGGTATTGCCTAAAACCCAGCGTGAAATCATACAGGGTCCTTCCTCCACCATGGCTACCGGCATTGGCTTCAACGCAAGCTATTTCCTGGAAGGGAACAGGCCTTTTTATTCAGGTTTTGGCGCCCTACAGGTTCCAGGGACCATCCAGCTCCTGTTTAATGACAGCCCCAAAAACAGTACTGTTACACAGGCAGGTCAAAAAGCAAAAACGATTGGCCGTTTTGCCAAATCTGATTGCTTCATTTTAAATATCGATGAAGCATCTGGTAAACTGAACAGGAAAGTGCTTTTCAGTAATTCCGATGTACCCACTGCCATGCCCCGGTTGGGCGCCATTATCGGTAATGATATGTATGTGGTGGGAAAAACAGACAGGATGATGGGCAAATCAAAAGTTGCCATTGCGAAAATCTCCGTGAAGTAAGATACCACTTTTAAAAGCGCTGGCAGCTTTGGTTGCCAGCGCTTTTTATTTTGTAGCGCTATCTCAAAAGTGGCAGCTATTACCGGCTCACGGCCATCCCTGCAAAATACGCTACCATATTATTTGAAGTTTGATTTATTTTACTACTTTTACTTCATTCCGCGTTTAGCAACCAAAACCGTAACATACACTTAATAATAGGCTTTCCGTGATTTCTATATTTTTGTGACATGAGGAACAATGAGCAGATTAAATCTCTTTTTCAAAAAGTCTGCAGTGATGATATGCAGGCCTACAACGAGCTATATCTTGCTCTATGTGGCCAGTTGATCCGTTTTTCCGCCGCAATTGTCTCCTCTTTCCATCTTGCAGAAGAAGTCATATCGGATGTCTTCATTACTGTCTGGCAAAAGCGCCATCAGCTGAAACATGTGGAGAACCCGGTTGTTTACCTCTACGTTACTACCAAAAATCTGTCGCTCAATACCCTGCAGCGTAACCGCCGGCATCTGCATGAAAGCCTGGAACTGCTGGACACTGCTGCCTTTCAGATAGCTCCGGACGCTGAAAAGAGTATGATTTCCGCTGAAGTTTCTCAGAAAATAGAATCCGCTATACGCAGTCTGCCTCCCCGCTGCCAGTTGATTTTCCGGCTGGTAAAACATGACCGGCTCAGCTACCGGGAGGTAGCCGATCTGTTGGATATTTCCGTCAAAACTGTAGACGCCCAGTTATCCCTTGCTGTTAAGAAGGTGGCGCAGGCCGTGCGCTTTGACCTTTCCGGAGAATTGGTAACCTCCTTCCTCCATCTTGACTCCTGATTTTTTTTCAAAACCCTATAGGGAGATTTCCCCCACTTTATTGTCCTTTTAATATCGGAAGATCATGGACCAGGAAAAATTATATACCCTGCTGACCAGGGAAATTGCCAATGAGCTCACTGAAGCAGAAGCTGAAGAATTACAACAGCTGCTGCAACAGTATCCGCATGCCTCCTATATCCGTGAGATCTTTATGAAACCATGGCAGGAAACCGGTCGCCCGGCATCCACTGAGCAGCTTTCTGACATGCAGGCCAGACACCTGCAACGTCTGCACGCAAGCGATGCAACTCCCCGTGTTACAACGGAGGGGGAAACGCCTGTTGTACAGCTCGCCAAACGTCGATGGTGGAGGGCAGCAGGTATCGCCGCGGGTATCGCCTTATTAATTGCCGTAGGATGGAAATTTATCCCCGGGCGTACTACCGCACCGCAGCCTCAGAAATCACTGGCAACGGCAAAGGGCATACGTTCCCAGCTATTATTGCCCGACGGCTCCCGTGTATGGCTTAATTCCGGCAGCAAACTGAACTACCCCAGGTCATTCGCAGCCCGGGGGCCAAGGGTGGTGGAACTGGAAGGAGAAGCTTTTTTTGAAATTGCCACCGATGCTAACAGGCCTTTCCGTGTACAGACCAAAGCCTTTACTATCCTGGTGCTCGGTACCTCCTTCAACGTACGGGCATACCCGCAGGAAGACAGTGCCGTCACTTCCCTGGTAGATGGCGCTATTGAAGTGCAGCTGGACAAAAATGGCCAGCAAAAAGTCATGCTCCGCCCGAATGAGAAACTGACCATTCCCTCTAATCTGTTCACTGCCAGAGACAATGAAGCGGCAGTTACAGAAGAACAAAGACCAGCCATTCATCTATATAAACAACGACTGACACAAATACGTGACAGTATTACTTCCGAAACCGCATGGGTAAAGAACAAGCTGGCTTTCAAACACCTTGAACTTGACAAAGTATCAGCCTTACTGGAACAATGGTATGGTGTGGAAATAAGCTTCCGGGACCAACAGAAAAAACAACTTTATTTCACCGGTGTATTTGAAACAAACAACCTGGACGAAGTATTGGAGGCATTAGCCTCTACCGGCTCATTTACCTACACCAAAGATGAAAAGGGAAGAATCTGGATCGAATAACCAATCTGTTTAAAAAGTAAAACTAACATTATGGCTTAATTCACTTGTAAGAACACTGTCATCACACAGGCAATAACGGATAAAAAACGGGAAATGTTGGTACCATTCCCCGCTCAATTATCGGTTAACGGCTTTGTATTGTCTTTTCCGGACCAAACAAAATTTAATTAACCAACAAAACAAATTTATGAAAAAAAACACAGTGGACAATTGTGCCCTTCCGTCGCGGGGGTGGTATAAGCTGTTAATTTTTATGAAATTATTTACATTGCTCATAACGGTAGCCTGCCTGCATCTCAGCGGCGCAGTACGTTCCCAGTCAAAAATCACCTTGAAGGTCACACAGGTGCAGCTGGAAAAAGCTTTAACGATGCTGGAAAAAACCAGCAGCTACCGATTTGTATATAACGATGATAATTTGCCACTGCATCTGAAGGTATCTGTAGATGCAAACGACCTGCCTGTCGACAAAGTAATGGAGCAGCTGTTAAGCAAAACAGCCCTGCATTACCGTATCATGCCGGGCAACCTGATCGTCATCGCTCCGGCAGGTATCGTCAGCAAAGACCAGGTTGTAAAAGGGAAAGTGGTTACTCCTGCCGGAGAAGCCCTTCCCGGCGTTACTGTGCGGCTCAAGAACACAGCAATTGGCGTCACCACCGGTACTAAAGGCAACTTCGAAATCAAAGTGCCTGAAAACGCGGTACTGGTCGTCTCCTATATCGGATTCAACCCGCAGGAGGTATCCCTCAATGGGAAAGACTATCTAACCATTACCATGGAACCTTCCAAAAACTCTATGGAAGAAGTGATTGTGGTGGGTTATGGCACACAGAAAAAAATCAACGTAACAGGCGCGGTGGACCAGATCTCCGGCAAACAGCTGGCAGAAAGACCCATTGCCAACGTTATGCAGGGACTTCAAGGCGTAAGCCCCGGCCTCAACATCACCTATAAAGGCGGCGCTCCCGGGCAAACCCCTAAAATCAATATCAGGGGTATGACCTCTCTGAACGACAAAACCAATGCGCCACTGATCATTATTGATGGTATCACCGCCGCCACAGACGATCTGATGCGGCTCAACCCATCCGACATCGCCTCCATCTCCGTGCTGCGCGACGCCGCCTCCGCAGCTATTTATGGGGCCCGTGCCGCCTTCGGCGTATTGCTGATCACCACCAAAACAGGTAACGCCGGTGGTAAACAAACGGTTAGCTATAACAACTACTTCGCCAGGTCACGCAGGACAGTGATGCCTGAACCCATTACAGATCCCTATATCTTTTCCCGCGTACAGGAAACATCCACTAACAACACGCCGTGGGATTACGTCAATTACAGCGATGAATACTACAAATGGGCTAAAGAACGGTCCGATAATCCATCCCTGCCAGACACCCGCCTCGATCCCAGCGATCCCACCAAATGGGCTTATATGGGCAGCAATAACTGGAACGACTATTTCTTCAGCAAATCCAACTCCTCCCAATACCACAGCATTTCCTTAAGCGGCTCCGCTGAAACAGCGAAAAAAATGCCGATCAACTACCTCCTCTCAGTCGATTTCACGGATGAGAACGGGCTGAACAGGCTGGCCAAAGATAAATGGGACCGTTATGGTTTACGGAATAAAATCAATATCAAACCACTGAGCTGGTTGCAGGTAGACAATAACCTGAGCATCTACCAGACCAAGGCAGATGCCCCCTCCAATAGCATCACGGATGTGTATTACCTGCAGCCTACCATGGTAGCTGTAAACCCCGATGGCACCTGGGCTAATACCGATGCCGGACGCCTCGCCGCCAAACTGGTAGACGGAGGCAGAAATACCACCACCCGTTTTGGTTTTCAGAACGTCATCAGAGGTGTAGCCTCTTTCCTGAACAACGACCTGCAAATTACCGGTGACGCCAGCTTCCAACGGGAACAATGGAAATACCATAAAGACATCAAAAATTATAAAATCGGGTTCGGCCCCAACGACATTCGTCAGGAGGGCGGTACCGGCTATGTTTCGGAAAACAATGCACTCACCATACATGACGTGTACGACCTCTATGCCAATTACCACAAAACCCTGGGACATGACCATAAAATCCTGCTGCTGGCGGGCTTCAACCAGGAAAACTATGAGTGGAACCAGTTAGATGCCACCAAACAAAATATCATTTCTTCTTCTTTGCCTTACATCGGACTGACCAGCGGGGATGCCAAACTGGGCACATCCTATACCGCTTATGGCATCAGAAGCTATTTTGGCAGGATCAATTACACCTTCAAAGACCGGTACATCATCGAAGGGAACGGCCGTTATGACGGCTCTTCCCGCTTCCCCTCCAACAAACGCTGGGGATTCTTTCCGTCTGTATCAGCTGCCTGGATCGCCAGTGAAGAGCCTTTCATGAAAAGTCTCTCCAAACAGCTTTCCACCTTTAAGATAAGAGCTTCGTATGGCAATCTGGGTAACCAGAGCGTGAGTGATTTCGGTTACATTCAGACTATTCCCACCACTTTATCCGGCTACCTGATTGGCGGCAATGCCAACCAGACCATTATCAAGAGCGCACCACCACTGAATGTAGACCCCAACAACTACACCTGGGAAAAAGTGACTACCGCCAATATCGGAGCAGACATGGGCTTCTGGGAAAACCGCTTACAGGCCACTTTCGACTACTATGTACGTAATACCATCGGTATGCTGGAAAAAAGCGCCGAACTACCCGCAGTACTGGGCACTTCAGCACCTCAGCAAAACTCAGCCGATCTTTCTACCCGTGGTTGGGAACTGACCATCGGCTACCGCAACAGCATTGATGTCAGGAATGCCCCCCTGAGCTTTGGCGTCAAAGTGTTTGTTTCTGACGACAAAACCAAAATCACCCGTTTCAAAAATGATCAGCTACTGCTGAAAAACTACCGCGAAGGCCAGACCATCGGCGAAATCTGGGGGCTTACCAATGATGGCGTATTCCGGAATAAAGATGAAATCAACAAACTGAACGAGAGTGATCTTATTCCCTGGGGCGCCCTTGACATTGTGCCCGGATGGCCCAAATACAAGGACCTCAACAACGATGGTAAAATAGAACGCGGCATTACGGCCAATGATCCGAAAGACCTCAGCATCATTGGCAACAGCAGTCCCCGTTACCGCTTTGGTGTTAACCTCGATGCTGCCTGGAAAGGATTTGACATCAGCATCTTCCTCCAAGGCATTGCCAAAATGGATTTTTATCCACGCCACTACCTCTTCTGGGGACCTTATCAGCAGCCATACGCCAACATCTATCCCTGGAACCTGAATTTCTACCGGGGAGCAGCCGACGATGCCAATCTGCGTGCGCAGCATTCCCAATCCTACATCCAGGCCGGACTCGCCGATGCTAATACAGACGCTTATTTCCCGGTATTGCAGGCATGGCTGGCAGACGCCAACTATGGATCTGGGCTGGATATCCCACAATCCAAATATTTGCAGAATGCAGCCTATCTCCGCGTCAAAAATCTGACCATCGGATACACGCTGCCATCATCCATCCTCAAGCGTTACCACGTATCACGTTTACGTGTATTCGTTTCCGGTGAGAACCTCTTTGAGTTCTCCTCCATCAAAAAATATCTGGACCCTGAATCCATTACAGATGGCTATGGATGGGCATATCCTTATCAGCGCAAATATGCAGTAGGTATCAATCTGGACCTGTAATCAGGACAGGTGGAATCATTAAAAAAGGTAACATGAAAAAAATCTTTCTCTTTATACTGGCCGGTATCATATTTACCGGATCCGCTTGTAAAAAATCATTCTTCGACCGGTATCCCCAGGACGCCATCGCTCCACCGCTCTTTTTCAAATCTGAAGAAGACCTGTCGCTCTATATCAATGGCCTGCTGTCCATAACCGGCACAGATATCTACTATAATGACCAGAGCAGCGACAACATGGCCACTACCGCGCAGAAAGAAATCAAAAACATGATGACCGGTTCTCCTACCTCCCGAAATATTTCCGATGGCTGGGACTGGGACCGTCTGCGCAACATCAACTATTTCCTGGACAACTACAACAAAGCACAGGTAACACAAGAGGTAAAAGATCATTATGCCGGCCTTGCGCGGTATTACCGGGCGCTGTTTTATTTTGGCATGGTCAAACGTTATTCCGATGTGCCCTGGTACGGCAAATCACTGGACCCCAACGATTCGGCCTTCTTATATAAAGCCCGCGATCCGCGCGCGCTGGTGGTAGACAGTATCATAGCAGACCTCAGTTTTGCTGCGGCCCATATCCGCACCAAAGTAACCTCCGGCACTCCCAATGTATGGGCGGCAAAAGCAGCATTCGCACGTATCGCCCTGCACGAAGGCACCTATCGTAAGTACCATCCTGAATTGAATCTGCAAGGTTCCGCAGGCCGTTTCCTCGACACCGCCATCCATGTGTCAGAAGATATCATGAAAAACGGTGGGTTTGGTGTTTATGATGTGACCCACACCCCTCAGGACTATACCGCCCTTTTTAATAGTGCAGACCTGCTTCAAAACAAAGAAGTGATACTTGCCCACCCTTACGATGCTGCTAAATCAGCCAGCAGTGGCGGCACAGGCACCGTTTTCGGCGATTATGAGCAATCTCCCTCCCGCGATCTTATTCAGAGTTACCTGATGGCAGACGGATCACGGTTTACCGACCAGGCCGGCTATCAACAAATGCAATTCGTACAGGAATTTGTGAACCGCGATCCACGCCTTAAAGAAACCTTCGCCTGGCCCGGTTTCGTTAAGGCCGGCGATAATAGGCCATACATACAACGCCTGAACAAAAACTTCTCCGGTTATCACCAGATAAAAGGGTATACCAATACCACCGATAATATCGCAGCAGGTAGTGTGGACGTTCCGGCTTACCGTTTCGCAGAAACACTGTTGATTTTTGCTGAAGCAAAAGCAGAACAAGAGGTGCTTACGCAGGCAGACCTTGACCGGTCTGTAAATCTGCTGCGCACGCGCGTGCAAATGCCCGCTATGAACCTGGCTGCCGCCAATGCGTTGCCAGATCCTTTACTCGCCAATCAATTCACTGACGTAAAAGGAAACATGAAAGGCGTCATTCTTGAAATACGCCGCGAACGAAGAGTAGAACTCGCTCTGGAAGGGTTTCGTTACGATGACCTCATGAGATGGCATGGTGGTAAACTGCTCACCAAACAACCGGAAGGGATGTATTTTCCTGGCCTGGGTAAATACGACCTCACCGGCGACGGCATCCCGGACATCATCCTGATCAGTCAAAACACGGACATCCCCACAGATGACAAAAAGGAAAAAAATGCACTGGGCATCAACCTGATATATTATAAAGCAGGCAGCTTTGGTGATAACGTTACCGTATATATGAAAAACGGAACTGCCGGTGGGGCATTAGTAACAGAAGTTACCTCCAGAACATTTCCGGAACCTCAGTTCTACTATCGCCCGATCCCTTTTGCACAAACCGTCCTGAATCCAAATCTTAAACAAATTTTTGACTGGCAATAATATGAACAGAAGAAGTATCATCAAAAGCGGAGGATTACTGGCAGCAGCCTCATTACTAACACCCGCCATGAAAAGCGCCGCAGCTCCCGCAGCCAAACGCAAACCCGCGCTTACCGTTGCGCACATCACAGATGTGCATATCTGTGCAGAAGAAAATGCACCCGAACGTTTTATCAAATGCCTGGCTGCTGTGAAAAAACAGGGCGTGGATTTTATTCTCAATGGTGGCGACTCCATCATGGATGCATCCTATGACAACGTACCCCGCGAACAGGTCACCAAACTGTGGGGCATCTGGGACCGGTGCATAGAAACCATCCGGCCTTTTGAAGTGCACAGCTGCCTTGGCAACCATGATATGTGGTGGAAGGCTCCGTCCAAAGAAGATAATATGTATGGGAAACCTTATGTTGTAAAGCGGCTCAATATCCCGGCCCGCTACTACAGCTTCACCAAAAAAGGCTGGCATTTTATCATCCTTGATGGCAACAACGAACATATATCACTGGATGCGGAACAATTCAGCTGGCTGGAAAACGATCTCCAACAGCTGGCCCCGGGCACGCCTACCCTGGTAATGTCCCACTTTCCCATTCTGGGCGTTACGCCTACTTTGGTAGGAGGGGGGCATAGTGACCATGTTAAACTCAAAAACCTCTTTTATAAACATAAAGACAAAGTGAAAATCTGTCTTAGCGGCCATAACCACCTGTCAGATAATGCGGTGTACAATGGTATCCGTTACTGCTGTAATGGAGCGATGTCCGGCTTCTGGTGGGGTGCAGGTGATAAGGATTCCGCAGGAAAGGGATATTATTTTGAGACACCTCCCGGATATGCGATCCTGCGCTTATATGAAGATGGACAAGTGGAAAACGAATACATCCCTCATGATTATTGATTGCAGGTGAATACTTTTTTCCAAGAGGCTATCTCCAGTATTTGCAAGGGCCTGGAGATAGCTCTTTTTATTTGCTCATAAACTCATACTATTCAATATCCAGATTGTATTTATAAAGCAACCCGGAGAGATTCAACGCAGAAAACCTGGCTTTCTTCATCTTATTAAAATCCGGATCTATCCCAAAATTCTGCGCATTTCTAAAATCCGCTTTTTCCAATATAGTATTGGAAAACCGGGCCATTGTCAAATCCGAATTTTTAAAATCAGCAGACGTCAAATCTGCCTCTGAAAAATCTACTTCTTTTAAGGAACAATCGTGAAACAGGGTCTTTCTTAACCTGGTCCCTAAAAAGGTGGAATAATCCAGTATGCATTCATAAAAAGAGAATGAAAACATAAACCTGTTACATTGGGTAAAATCAACACCCAACATTTTACAGCCGGTGAACCGCGCGTCTCTGAAACCAGCGCCGTTCAATATTACCATTGAAAAGTTGCACTGTTTGAAATGACAATCTTCAAAACTGTTATCGCGCAAATCACTCTTTGAAAAATCACAATCTATAAATTCACATTGCACAAACTCCCTGTTCTCCAATCTCCTTCCTGCGTAATTAACATCGGAGAATGTTTTCTGCTGATGGATGATTGATCCATTTGATTTACTCATAAATGATGGATGATTTTCAGTATGACCTTCTATCTTTTCAAATACTTCAATATCCTCTGCTTGGTTTCGTCATTGACAACAGAAAAACCAAAACCTTCAGAATACCAGATGCCATCAGCCACCAGTAACATGATAAGACCATGAATATTTGGCTCAGTTCCATCCGGCGGCATTATATTCTCCACGTACCAATCCTCCCACCACTTCCTGTATTGCGGACTGGCAAGGAGCGCCTTAATCACAAGACGCATCAATTGCTGGTATGATTGATCATTGCCTTTGTCAATAACAAATTTCAGGTACCCATAGGCTTTATCACCGCTGCCAATCTCCTCATTGAACACCTTCATCCATTCCGTCAGCCCTGCCAGGCTTCGCCTCATGAGCTCGTCCAGCAGCTCGTCCTTGTTTTTAAAATGATGAATAATCCCTCCTTTACTCAGGCCCGTCCTGTCAGCGATGGCCTGGAAGGTCACATCATGCCAGTCGCCTGCGGCGCCTATCTCCGTGGCAGCGTCAAGGATCAGCTGCTTATTTAATTCAGGCTCCTTTTTTCTTTTGTACGCGTTTTCCATAATATAAAGATACCGACCATACGGTTTGTTTCAAAATTTTTCTTACCTTAGCATCATCAACAAGCCTACATAAAAGAACCAAAAAGTCTGGAAAATCAGCAAGACCAGCGCTCCCGGAGAAGAACCGACAAACAGAAGTACCAGAGAGAATTGCTTTTTTATGATATCAAATACAAGCACCCGTAAGCTGGCATCGATACCTAACTTCCTTCCAACTCAGGGAGCGAGGCCCATTTGTGTATTCATGCTGGTGGCTTATTGGAATGTGCTCTTTTAGACCTCTCTTCTAAACGTACAGTTTAGATGCACTTATCACTTCTCAATTTTTAGTTAAGCCGGCTATATCCTTTAGCCGGATACAGCATTCCTATGTCATGTTCCCAACACTAAACAATCATCAAATTATGCAAAATTTGACAAGGCATATCATGTCCGCTTCTCTCGCCGGAATACTATTGAGCTCCTGTGGAAATACCCCTGGAAATGATCAGCAATGGGGAGCCGGAAGCCCACAGCCATTTCCGGTGGCCACCGTTGCGGTGGCCAATACCGTCTTAAACGAAGACTATCCGGCAGTACTGGAAGGACAACAGAACGTGGAAATCCGTCCAAAGATAGACGGGTTTATTGAATATATATATATCGATGAGGGAGCCATGGTAACCAAAGGCGAGCTGCTGTTTAAAATTCAGGCACCGCAGTATGAACAGGAAGTCAGAACAGCCGAAGCTGCCATCAAAAGTGCAGAAGCTTCCGTTAATGCGGCAAGAATTCAGCTGGATAAAGCAATACCACTGGCGGAAAAGGGAATTGTAAACAAATTCGAAGTAGACGAATCCCGTTACAATTTACAAGTGAAAGAAGCCGCATTGGCACAAGCCCGGGCTAGTCTCGTTAATGCAAAAACCAACATCGGATATACCACTATTGTCAGTCCCATCAATGGGATCATTGGCGCCATACCCTTTAAAACAGGAAGCCTGGTAAGCAGTGCCGCTCCCCAGCCTTTAACTACGGTGTCGGATATACGTAAAATATATGCCTATTTTTCATTGAATGAAAAACAGTTCCTCGAATTTGCTGACGCATCTTCCGGAGAACGCATGGATGATAAAATAAAAAGTTTTCCGCCGGTCAGCCTCGTCCTCGCAAACGGCAAAGAATACGGCGAAAAAGGAAAGCTTGAAACAGTGGGTGGACTTATCAACACGACCACCGGTTCAGCTACTTTCCGCGCTACCTTCAACAATCCTTCCAACATCATCAGAAGCGGCTCCAGTGCAACGATACGCATCAATAGGGCACTACAGCACGTTATCATCATTCCACAAAGTGCCACCTATGAATTGCAGGATAAAAAATTCGTTTACGTAGTAAGTAAAGATGGTACCGTCAAAAGCCGTGAAATTACTGTCCATCCAATTTCAAATGACAGAAACTATGTTGTTGAAGCAGGATTATCCACCGGCGAAAAGATCGTAACGGAAGGCATGGGAAATTTAAAAGACAGTATGAAGATCATTCCGACTGCCCCATCTAAAATGGCCGCACTTCCCGCTTATTAAGCACCTAATTTGTTTCACCTGGCGAACGTGCCCAATAGGGCACCGGAGCTACATGCACATACAATATGTTACGCAGCTTTATAGAAAAACCAGTCCGATCAACTGTTATATCAGTCATCATTGTGATATTGGGCTTACTGGGGTTGTTTACCCTGCCTATATCCCAGTACCCCGACATTGCCCCACCCACCGTGGAAGTGAAAACCAGCTTCCAGGGAGCCAATGCCGATGTTGTTTTGAATAGTGTTATCGTGCCGCTGGAAGAACAGATCAATGGTGTGGAGAACATGTCCTATATGACTTCCAGTGCAGGTAATGACGGCACCGCCACCATCACCATATTTTTCAAGCTAGGCACCGATCCTGACCTGGCCGCCATCAACGTTCAGAACCGGGTCACAAAGGCGACCAGCCTTTTACCGGCTGACGTGATCAAATCAGGTATTACTACCAGCAAGCGGCAGGCAAGCCTCGTATTTATTTTTGATGTGTACAGTACCCGTAAATCCTATGATGAAACTTTCCTTCAAAACTATGTGAACCTCAACATCATGCCACAACTGAAGCGTGTGCCCGGTGTTGGGGACGCCTTTATCTACGGTGCACATGACTACTCCATGCGCATATGGCTGAAACCCGAAGTGATGGCCACCTACGGGTTGATTCCGCAAGATGTCATTCAGAAGCTGACAGAACAGAACATCGAAGCTGCTCCCGGTAAGTTCGGCGAAAACGGTGACCAGGCTTTTCAATACGTTATGAAATACAAAGGCAGGCTCAAAACCGCCGCTGAATTTGACAAGATCGTTATCAGGTCAGATGAGAAAGGGAATACGTTGTACCTCAAAGATGTGGCCAAGGTCGAACTGGGAGCGCTCAGTTATACCACCAGCGCAGTCACCGACGGCGGACATCCCACTTCAACGGTAGCCATTACCCAATCAGAAGGTTCCAATGCACATGAACTGATACAGCAATGTGAAGCAATCCTGAAAGAAAGCGCCAAAGACTTTCCTGACGGATTACACTATAAAATCTTCCTAAACGCCAATGAATTTCTCGATGCTTCCATTGAAAAAGTAACACATACCCTGATAGAAGCATTCATCCTTGTATTTTTAGTTGTATTTGTATTCCTGCAGGATTTCCGCTCCACGCTCATACCAGCTATTTCAGTGCCCGTCGCCATTATTGGCACCTTCTTCTTTTTAAAGCTGTTTGGTTTCAGCATTAACATGCTGACGTTATTTGCCCTGGTACTGGCCATAGGCATCGTGGTAGACGATGCTATTGTGGTAGTGGAAGCCGTACATTCCAAAATGAGCCAGGGGACACATGACGCTAAAAAGGCAACGCTTCACGCCATGAGTGAAATCAGCAGCGCGATCATTTCCATCACACTGGTCATGGCGGCGGTGTTCATCCCGGTGTCATTCATCAACGGTTCCGCCGGGGTGTTCTACAGGCAATTTGGGTTAACACTGGCCATTGCCATTATGATTTCGGCTATTAATGCATTAACCCTGAGCCCTGCATTGTGCGCCATTTTTCTGAAACATCACCTCCATCAACAGGCAGTAAAAACAGGAAGATTACACCGGTTCTACGAGAGTTTCAATACCGCCTTCGAAGCAACCACCGAAAAATACAAGAGGGCTATACAATTCCTCATCAAAAGAAGATGGATCGCGACAGCGATGATTATTGTATTCTCTGTGCTTTGCTGGCTGCTGATAAAAACCACGCCCACAGGATTCGTGCCCAACGAAGATGGAGGCGCTATCTTCAGCGACATCATTTTACCACCATCTTCTTCCCTGGAAAGGACCGCAGCCTTATCCGACGAAGTGGAAAAAATTGTGCGTGCTGTTCCGGAAGTAGCGTCCGTTACAAGACTTGCCGGGCAGGACCTGATCAGTGGCGCCGGTGGTTCGTACGCGGCGCTGTTTATCCGCCTGAAGCCATGGGCACAGCGTAAACATAAAGGTCAGGATGTTCAAAGTATCGTTGGCCAGCTATTCGGACGCACGGCGCATATCAAAGGGGCACAAATCATCTTCTTTGCCTCACCCACTTTGCTCGGTTTTGGAAACACCACCGGTTTTGAGTTTAATCTGCAAGACCGTTCCAATGGCGACATGAACCAGTTCAACCAGGTAACAAACAAGTTTTTGAGCGCCTTAAATCAGCGGCCGGAGATACTGTACGCTACTACTTCCTTCAACAACAATTTCCCCCAGTTTCAGTTACAGGTAAATGTGGAAAAATGCGAACAAGCCGGTGTAGCGCTCAATACCGTGTTAACCACCATGCAAGGGTACTATGGCGGAATTTATGCATCTGACTTCAACAGGTTTGGCAAACAGTACAGGGTAATGGTGCAGGGTGATCAAAGATCCAGAACAACGCCCACAAGCCTTAATGGCATTTATGTACGTACTAATAAAGGATTGATGGCGCCCATTTCTGAGTTTGTCACCCTGAAAAAAACATATGGTGCCGAATTCATCAACAGGTTCAATTTATTCAACTCCGCTGCCGTAACCGGCTTACAAAAACCGGGATATAGCTCCGGAGATGCCATTAAGGCCATCCGGGAAGTGGCCAGTCAAACCCTGCCCAGAAAGTACACCTATGAATTTTCAGGGCTTTCCAGGGAAGAGGTGGAAAGTGGCAACCAAACTGTTATCATATTCCTGTTATGCCTGGTGTTTGTTTATTTTCTGCTGTGCGCACAATACGAAAGTTATATCCTTCCGTTTGTGGTGCTGCTTTCACTACCCATAGGCATAGCCGGCGCTTTTTTGTTCGGGAAATTATTGGGCATTGATAACAATATTTTTGTTCAGATAAGCCTGATCATGCTCATTGGGCTGCTGGCCAAAAATGCCATCCTGATCGTAGAGTTCGCACTACGGAACAGGAGGGGAGGACAAAGCCTTGCCCGTGCAGCCATCGGAGGAGCCACCGCCCGGCTGAGACCCATTTTAATGACCTCGTTTGCTTTTATTCTCGGCTTGTTCCCGCTCATACTATCTCAGGGCGCAGGCGCCATGAGTAACCGTTCCATTGGGACCGCTGCCGTTGGTGGCATGTTGATCGGAACCGTCTTTGGAATTTTCATCATCCCAACCCTGTTTATTATTTGCCAGCACCTGCAGGAGAAGCTTAGTGTCCCTGAAACTACATTCCAAAAGGTGCCGGATGTTTCTATCATCTGATTTTTTTCACTCAAACTCAGGAACAAAATGAAAATTCAATATAAATGGATATTACCCGGTATGATCGTAATAGCTTCCTGCCAGGTAACAAGAAAATATCAGCAACCAGCTCCCCCTCCTTCCGCCCAATACAGAGTACAGCTGACAACAGACAGTAATACGATTGCTACCATACCATGGCATTCTTTTTTTACCGACACCGTGCTGCAAAGCCTGATACAGGAAGGCATTGACAACAATACCGATCTGAAAATCGCCTATCAGAGGATACTTATTTCAAAAGCCTATCTCTGGAAAAGCAAGCAGGCATTTCTGCCTGAATTAACCGGCAACGCTGGTATCAAACAGTCGAAACTGGCTTTTCCGCAAGCATTCGGTTTTGTAAAAGAAGCCACGCAATACGATGTGGGCATTGCGGCCAGCTGGGAAGCAGATATCTGGGGAAAACTGAGCAGCGCCCAAAAGGCAGCCTATGCAAGGTTAATGGCCACTACAGCTGCGCAGAGAGCTGTTCAGACACAATTAATTGCTGATATCGCCACAAACTATGTGTTGTTGCTTTCTTTGGACGAACAGCTCAAACTACTCAACAGCACCATCGCGAACCGTCAGGAAGATGTGAAAACAATGGAGGCACTGAATGCCTCCAATATAGTAAATGGCGCCGCTGTAGTACAGAGCAAGGCCAATCACGCGGATGCCAAAGTGGCTATTCCGGATGTAAAAAAACAGATCCGGGAAACAGAAAATGCCATCTGCCTTTTATTGAACAGAGCACCAGGACCGATAAAGAGAGGAGCTTTGTCCAGCTTCAGCCTCCCGGCTGATTTTCGTGTAGGCGTTCCCGCTACACTATTGGGAAACAGACCTGATGTAAAGGAGGCAGAGCAATTATTGAGAACATCGTTTGAAAACACAAACGTTGCCAGGTCCTTCTTTTATCCTTCCCTCACCATCACAGGCGGCAGTGGATTCTCCAGCTTTGACTTCAGCAACTGGTTTTCCGGAACCAGTTTATTTGCTAATATAGCCGGTGGTCTTGCTCAACCCATTCTGGCCAAAGGGGAAAATAAAGCGCGGCTAAAAACTGCGGAAGCGGATCAACAGATAGCCATGTATAACTTTCAAAAAATAATGATGCAGGCAAGTCAGGAAGTATCCAACGCACTCTTTGTCATTGAAACAGCGGAAGAAAAGCATGCGGAGAGATCAACGCAGCTTCAGTTCCTGGAACAGTCAGTCACCTTCATCAAAGAATTATTAAAATACAATTCATCAACAAACTATATTGATGTACTTACATCTGAAAACAATCTCCTGATCGCTCAAACCCATAGCATAGAAGATACAATGCAAAAAATACAGGGAATCATTCAGTTGTATCGGGCCCTGGGAGGAGGGTGGAGATAAAATGATTACGCCGGCAGTCAACAATTAAATAATTATCTTTATCCTGTTATGAAGACGTATCTGCCATCACCACACCTTCAGCCTTTCATCCAGGTTTACAGAGTCATCGAAAGCCAGGATGAAAAGGTGAACCGTGTGTTGCCGGATACCACGCCCGCCATCGCGTTCCGGTTTAAAGGGCAGGTCCGTTACCTCGAGGGAGAACAATCCACTGTTGTACTGCCGGCCGCTGTTATTTCCGGGCTCAGAAACACTGTCCGGCTGATTAACTATCAGCCGGATACCGCCACCATGATAGTACAGTTCAAGGCTGCCGGTGCGGCGGCGTTCTTCAAAACACCGTTGCATGAACTATTTGAGCACAGCGTTTCACTGGACCATTTCATCAACCGGCAACAGATAACAGATCTGGAAGAGCAGTTATCGGCCGCCACCACTGATGCACAACGGGTACTGCTGCTGGATAATTTCCTGCTGGCACAGCTACGCTTCCCCAGGCAGGACACGCTGGTACTGAATGCGCTGCAACAAATCCACATCGCTAACGGAGATGTTAATATGAAAGCGCTGGCAACATCCCATTACATTAGCCAGGATGCCTTTGAAAAACGTTTCCGCAAAGTGATGGGCACTACACCGAAACAAATGGCCTCCATCATCCGAATGAGGGCTGTGCTGCAGCAGCCGCCAGCAGGCAGGAACTTAACCCATCTCGCGCTGGATGCAGGCTATTTCGACCAGGCGCATTTCAACCGCAGCTTCAAGCGGTTTACCGGCCTTACACCCACCGCCTTCTTTCAGGCGCCCTCTTTCTGGTAAAATCACTGATTTTTTACAATGATACGGCTACCGTATTCCTCAATTTTGTGGTACTAAACAAATATCACATGATCACACGATTATCGTTGTGCGCCCTGTTACTTACAGGCACCGCCGCTTACCCGCAGATCAAAAACATTCACGCCACAAAAAAATTAACCATGGATACCGTACAACAACACAAAGCCGCTATCATTGAATTTTATGAACAAACGCTGAATCACCGGCAACTGGATAAAGTAGGTCAACTGGTATCAGCAGATTATACCAATAACCTGGGAGTCAGCGGCATACCCGGCTTTATGGCGCAACTGAACTCGCTGTTGCAGACGTTTCCCGATGCCCAATGGACGATCGTCAGCATAGCCGCAGACGGCGATAAAGTCTTTGTTAAACAACAAATGACATGCACCCACCAGACACCATATCTCGGAATGGCGCCCACCCATAAGGCCCTTACCAACGAAGGAACAGGGATCTACACCTTTAAGAACGGGAAAGTCATCTCCCATGAAATACTGACTGACAGACTGGGATTCCTTCAACAGATAGGGATATTGCCAGCAAATATAACAGCGCCGGCTAAACAGGAGGAGGTGTATTTCATTGATAAATTCACCGTACCGGCCCAGGCTGTGGCGGAATTCACGGAACGGGTGAATTATAACAGGAACTTCATCCGCCAGTTGGAAGGCTTTATCACAGACCAGGTATATCAGCAGCAGGGGGAAAACGGGCAGGTTTCCATCGTCACCGTTGCCACCTGGAAAAACCAGGGCAGCCTGGACAATGCCAAAACCAGGGTGCTGGAAGAGTATAACCGGATTGGGTTTCAGCCCGCAGCGTTTTATCAGCGGCTGGGCATAACGATAGACAGAGGGGTTTACCAGGCAGGTAACTAGTTATTGTTTTGTTCCAGCACCGCGATCACACCCAGTAATAAGGGGAAAGCGCTGTCCATCCCTTTGCGGATGGCACCTAACGCCTGAGAGATCTTCTTCTCCACTGTTTTGACGGAGATTTCCATCCTGTCCGCTATTTCCCGGTAGGTGAGGCCTTCATCGCGGCTCATGCTGAAAATGGCGCGCTGGTCTTCCGGGAAAGTCGCCAATACCCGCTGCAGGACGCTGTCCAGCTCCTTAAAGGCCAGGGGCTCATGTTGCAGCAGATCTTTGGAAATATGGGCCAGCCTTTCGTAAAAATTCGTGTCGGATTTGAGGTTACGCAGGGCTTTTAGTTCCTGAAAGCGGACGGCCTGAAAAAGGTAGGCTTTCAGGTGTATCACTTCCACTTCCTGCCGGCGATGCCATAGGGAGATGAATACTTCTTGTACAATATCCTCTGCCAGGTCACTGTCGGACAACACATTACGGGCACGGACATACAATACTTTCCAATAACGGTTGTACACCGCCGTAAAAGCGTCCTGATCGTCCAGTGTTATCTGGCTCCAAAGCTGATCATCCGTATATGTGTTGTAATCCGACATGAATCGCTACCTGTTGTTTGCGGGCCTACAAACAGGAAGTAACAAGTGTATCCATTCTAGATGGTTGGTGAGGGCGAAGATAACTTTAGCGGTGAAATAATGCAAGTCCTTTTTAAAAAGGAAAGGGTGCAGCCATACGGCTACACCCTTTTTTTCACGGGATATGGTCAGGTATATTATAATTTTTCCAGCTGGTCCACCAGCTCCTGGGCCAGTTTCTGGATTTTGGATGTTTCAGCGTCTGCCAGCGCCCGCGCTTTACGTGCAGCAGTGAGGCCTTCTTCTTTTTTCTTCATAGAAAGGCATACCCATCCAAAAGTACTCTGGACGCTGTATTCTTCCGGATCCAGTGCCGCCGCTTTTTTAGCCATTTTATAGGCCTGTGGCAGGAAAGGGGTGGTTTTAGCATCCACGTCCCTTTTGCCGTTGATCCGGCGGGCGAGGAAGCTCAGTTTCTCTGCATCAGCTTTCAGTACTCCTTTCATGGCTGCATCCGTCAGTTTCACATATTCTTTCAGGTTACCCCGCTGGAAATACCATTCGGCTTCCAGCATCACAGCCTGTCGCTGTCTTTCAGGCATCTTAGACTGTTTGAAATGCGGTAACCCTTCAAAAAATCCTTTTTCATCGTTGTTATAGATTTTAGGATATAGTGTACTGGAGATAAGACGGTCGGTCAGGGCATCACGTTCTTCCTGACCAGCGTAGGAGGCAAACTGCGTCTGGTTGGCCAGATAATATTTACCCAGGCGGTCATTGCCGGATTGCGCAATGTGTTTGATCACCTTCCAACCAAGAGGAGTGCTTAAATCCTGTTCGGGTATTGCCGTGGTGATTTCCTCTCCGATTTTCGCAGCCATACGACGGTCAGACTTATACACGGCGAGGTAATAATTCAGCAGGAACGGAACGCTTCTCTCGCCGGCATTGTAGCGGGCAGAGAGGGACGACATGTTGCGGTTAGGGTCCGTAGCCATATGCGCTTCTTCCAAAAACTCCTCCACAGACATGCGGGAACCGGTGCGGTGCACCACTTCTCCTTTACCATTGATGAAAAGGTAGGTAGGGAAAGACTGGATATTGTACTTCTTCCTCAAATCTACTCCTTCACCTTTCTCCATATCATGTTTGGTGTTGATGAAGTGCTGATTATAATAGTTGAATACTTCCGGTACGTTGAATACATTTTTCTCCATCCATTTGCAGGGACCGCACCAGGAGGTGTAACAATCGAGGAATATCAGTTTGTTCTCTTTGGTAGCCTGGTCGAGGGAGGCTTGCCAGGTGGCGTTGTTAAACGCGATTTCTTCCTGGGCCATTCCTTTCAGCGCTACCAGCAGGCAGAGCATTGATAATATCTTTTTCATAAAAATAGTGTTGACCCGGAGGAATGGCTACCTCCGGGCGGTATAAAGTTTAGCGTTCGTATTGCGGGATGCCGGGGTTCATGGCCAGCACTTTAGGCGGTATGGGGAACACATAACGCTTATCGTTGGCGGGCAGCGTATACGTTTGTCCGTTGTGGGTATGGGTAACGGTTTTAGCGAAACGGGTGTCTTTATTCAACCGCTTCAGGTCGGCCAACCGGCTGTACCCCATCAGGGCCAGTTCCCTTCTGCGTTCTTCCAGCACCAGGCGGAGCGCTGCTTCATTATCGGCAGCTACCAGCGGCTGATTGTTGGTAATACGATTGTCCCGCAGGGTATTGATCAGTTGCATCGCCCTGTCTTTGCTGCCTGTTCTGGCTTCAGCCTCTGCCGCATTCAGGTACAATTCAGCAGTACCAACGCCTAAATTAAAGTCAACATAAGCAGCCCACAGTACGCGGCCCGGGAATAATATTTTATTCGGGCCAAAGAGGGCTTCCCCGTTGCAATAGAACAGGCTAAAACGTTTGTCCGTAGCACCTGCCGGCAGATCTTTCTTAAATACATTGATCAGGTCCGGATTAGCATATACTTCGGTGAAGATACTGGAAGAGCTGGGGGTACCTCTCCGGTACCAGATAGTCTCCTTATTGAGATTTCCATCCGGGAAAGCTGATTTATCCACGGGGTTATATACACGTCCCCAGGTTCCCTTCTGGACATCATAGGAGGTATAAGTCATCAGTGCATTATTCACACCGAGTACTTTGTTGGCATTTTCAAGCGCTGCTTTATAATCTCCCATATACAGGTTCACGCGGCTCAACAAGCCATAGCCAGCGCTCTTACCTGGTTTCAGCGTGTTAGGTACATTGTCCGGCAGGTTGGGCAATGCTTCTTCCAGGTCCTGTTTGATTTGTGCATATACAGCAGCTACGCTTTTCCTTTCATAGGGTTGTGTAATATCTTCCGTTAACACCAGCGGAACACCCAATGCAGCAGAAGCGTTAGCTGGATCATATTGTTCGGCATAGATATTTACCAATGTCAGGTATTCAAATGCACGGGCTACCTGTGCCTGGGCGCGCAGGCGCTTTTTCTCCTGTTCGGTAGCATCTGCCACCTTCATCACATTATTGATGACGGTATTGCAAACATAGATATTAGCATAGGATGGGTTCCACTGCGGGTCCTCACTATTCTGCTCGAATATCTGTCCTGGAGAGAAAGCATACAGGTTACGTTTATACACAGCGTAGAATGAATAAGACGCCTGCTGATTGATATCATTATCCTCTCCGCCTTCCACATCATCTGTGATATAGGCAGGATAAGCCCCCACTGCAGCAGTAAGGCTGGTGTTATTGATCAGCTTTTGATAGTCATCAAAATACTCGGGAATGGTATATCCTTTCGGTTTGATGTCCAGGTATTTGTTACAGGCAGGCAATGTTGCAAAAGATGCTCCTGCCAGTAACAGAATGAATATTTTCTTCATGTTTGTTCCGTTTAGAAATTAACATTTACGCCAATTGTGTAGCTCGGAGGTATCATTGATCCCCTGGTAGCATTGATAATAGTACCATTCCATACTTCCGGGTCCAGGTTTTGTTTGTTAGCAGACCAGCGCCATGCATTCTGTACCTGGAAGCTCACCCGCATACTTTGTATATAAGCCTTCTTCAGCAGCGCTGACGGGAGATTATAACTCAGTGTTATATCACGCAGTTTGATATAGGATGCTTTGCTGATGTGCTTATCAGCTCCTTCCCACAGCACGGTGGTAGTGGTGGAAGCACCGCTGAAATAAGCCGGTGCAAGATCCGGGTTCTGTTCATCACCCGGTTTTTTCCAGTAGTTAAGTGCCTGGCGGTCTATATTGGTGGTATAGTTCAGCTCTGGAAACTTCGTCAGATAAGGCGCTACCGCATCACGCATGACGTTGCCACCATAATAGATGAACATAAAAAAGAGATCAAAATCCTTATAGTGTAAGGTATTCTGTAAAGACGCTGAATAAGGCGGAATGGTTGTTCCACTATATACCAGATCGTCAACAGTTAAGTTCTGCGTGGATTTCACGATCTTTCCGTCCTTGGTATAAGCCTGTGGCCGGCCGCTGGCGTCCAGCCCGGCGTAACGGATACTGTATAATCCATCCAGCGGAATACCTTTCCGGCGTTGTGCTGCGTACACATATCCGTATACTGAATTCTCAGACACATCCAGCTTGGTCAACTCATTTTTGTTATAGTTAAAGTTAAAGGTGGTATTCCAGCGGAAATCACGGGTTTTGACATTAACGCTGGTCAGGGTAATGTCTATACCGCGGTTATACATATTACCGTAGTTGACAATATAGGAGCTCCAGCCCAGCGTAGGATCTGCTGTCATGTTGCCCAGCAGATCAGATGTATTTTTATTATAGAATTCAACAGAGCCGGTCAGTCTGCCACCGAGTGTAGTGAGGTCAACACCGATATTGGCCACCTTGGTTTTTTCCCAGCGTAATCCGGCGTTAGGCGGACTGTATACATAGGCTTGTGACTCATTGGTCAGATAGTTGGGAACATCGTCTCTTGTGATCATATAAGGCCCCGCGTCCTTGGGAATATTACCATTCACACCGTAGGTAGCACGTACCGCCAGGCGGTCCAGCCAGCTGATATCTCCGCCATCGCTCACTACATACATCAGGCCTGCTGACCACATGGGTTTATATTGATACTTAGGGTCTGTACCGAACAAGTTGGACTGATCTATTCTGATACTACCGGATGCTGTCAACCTTCGTTTATAAGAATAGGAAGCATTGCCGTAAAAGGACACAAACCTGTCTTCCAGGTCACGGAACCCTCTTTCTCTGTCTTTATTTCTGCTATCCAGTCGGAACTGACCAAAAAGCGACTGCATATTTTTCAGATTCTGACTCAGTGCCAGTTCATCTATCGGTTTATAGTTGAGACTGTACTCATCATATCCGTATTTGTGGATATTGGTGGAAGTATTCCTTACCTGACGCCGCTCAGCGCCCACCAATGCCTGGATTTCATGATCATCGCCAATCAGTTTCTCGTAGTTCAGTTGTAACCGCAGCATATTCGTTGCGACACTGGTCCTTGTTTCATTAAACTGGCCACCAAGCGGCAGCAGGGATGTTGCTGAGATGATAGGAGTAGCGTCATTGAGCATAGTCGTTACCACGTTGGCATTCTTGCGGTATAACTGCTGTATGGTAGTGTCCATACGCTCTGTCTGATAACGTACATCTAGTGATAACCCGTTAATGATCCTGAAATTAGCGCCAATATTGAGGTTCAGGTAGTTGCCTTTCCTGGTGTAACGTTGACGGCCAAGTTCTTCCAACGGACGATAGGTTTCATCTTGCAGACCTAAACCTTTCAGGCGGTCAATTTCATACTGGGACTTGCTCAGGTACCATTGAGTGGGTTGCCCGTTCGGATCACGGAGCATATAATAGGACGCTTTTCCGGCGTTGAAATTCTTCATACCCAGGAATCCGTTATCAAAGTCTTCTTTGATGCTGCTTCCTAACACGCCTACGTCTACACGCATCCATTTGGTGAAGTAGAAACTATTGCGGAGGTTATAACCCACTCGTTGCGACTGTTGGGCTTTTTCATACGGATTGGTACCGAGATAATTCACGGAGAGGTTATAGCGGTATTTTTCGCTTCCCCCGGAAAGGCCCAGTGTGTGCTGGTTGGTCACCATCGCTTTGCGCAGCAGTTCGTCCTTCACCTGGTCATAGCGGTCACTGTTACGATATACGTCCAATGCGCGTTGCAACTGCTCTTCTGTGATTTTATTACCCTTTCGTTCGTATAACAACCGGTATACGTCGTTCATGGCTTTACGGGGATCAATGGCGCTATAGTCACCGGAGCGATAGTTGAACATGTCCCGTTGAAAGTCCACCAGTTCAGCGCTGGACATCAGGTTATTATAGCTTCTGCCGGGCAGTGGCGTAAATTTGATAGCGTTGTTGTAAGTAACTCTCATCGCGCCGGGTTTGCCTTGTTTCGTGGTCATCACGATCACGCCATTCGCAGCGCGGGCGCCGTAGATAGAAGCAGCGGTTGCGTCTTTCAGCACAGTAACCGTAGCGATGTCGGCAGGGTTAATCACCGCGCTGTCCCCTTCAAAGGGCATCCCATCAATGACGTATAGGGGAGCGGTTTGAGTACCTAAGGTGGTTACCCCGCGGATCTGCATTTTGCCTTTATAGGAAGTCATACCGGCAGCCATCCCTTCGAGGCGGTCCAGTATGCCGGTTTGCATTTTACCGGCCATATCATCGGCGGTGATGGTAGAATAAGAGCCTGTAGCGCGTTCCTTGGAGATGGTCTGGTAACCGGTGCTCACTACGGAAATGCCTGCCAGGCGGCTGGAGAGCTGTTCCAGCTTAATCTGTATGCCGGCATTTTTGCCTACGGTCACTTCCTTTGTATTGAAGCCTACATAGCGGATTACCAGTACATCACCAGGTTTGGCATCGATATTAAACCGGCCGTCCACGTCAGAAATAGCGGAGCGGGTAGTTCCTTTGATCACCACGGAAGCACCGGGCAATGCTGTGCCGGAGCTATCAGTGATGGTGCCGGTAACGGGTATTGCTGCTACCTTTTCAACGGCCAACAGCCCTGCGGAAGCACTGTTAGCCCGTTTGATGATCACCACCTTGTCCACGATCGTGAAAGTCAGCGGCTGATCTTCAAAACACTGCTTCAGCGCGGCCGACAGCTGCACATTTTTCAGATCAAGGTTTACATTGTCCGTCTGTTGCAGGTCTTCCTTGGAATACAGGAAGGAATATCCTGTTTGTTGTTGCATCTCCCTAAAAACCCTGGTTAATGGCGCTTTCTTTAAAGAAAGCGTTACTGTCTGGGCAAAAGTGCCCGCGCTCACATGCATAAATGCAGCCAACAGTAACATGACAGTCAGTTTCATAATCTTCCAGATTTTTCTCCGGGCAGGATACCTGCCGGAGTGCTCATTAGCTGGCGGGTACAGGGTACCACGCTGGGCTTGGAACCAAGCTCTTAAAATCATACATTTGATTTTGGGTGATGAATAAAATTTCTAAACAGGACATTTTAAGGTTGCCCACCGGCCAGGGATACTGCGAATATCTCTGGCCATTTTTTTGGGCGGATTATTGATTGGTTTTTGCTTTAAGGTTTGACGATAATCTTGTTCCCCTCCACTACAAAAGACACGCGGCCTGTCAGCTCCAGCATTTTCAACAACCGGGATACCGGTACATCACGGGGAATGTTACCCATAAAGTGATGGGTAACGGCGCCCTGGTATACCACCTCTGCGCCGTACCAGCGTGCTACCTGGCGCATAACGGTGTGGATATCTGCATCGTTGAAGGCAAACTGCCCGTCTTTCCAGGCAATGATGTCGTCTGTATCTACTTGATGAAGGGAAAATTGCCCGTCGGGCTGCAGCTGTGCCTGCTGACCAGGCTTCAGCATATATGACTGTCCGTCATTGTTCACGCGCACCGATCCTTCCAGCAGGGTGGTACGGACCCCTGCTTCGTCAGGATAGGCGTTGATATTGAAATGTGTGCCCAGCACAGACACTTCCATATCACGGACTTTTACTTTAAATGGTTGGTGCGGGTTGTGGCTGACTTCGAGGTAAGCCTCTCCTTTCAGCTCTACAATGCGGTCTTTGCCGTTAAATGCGGTAGGGAATGTAATGGAGGAGGCGGCATTCAGCCAAACACGGCTGCCATCCGGTAAGGTGAGCCGGAACTGGCCGCCTGCCGGCGTGGAGAGGGTATTATACACCACCTGCTGAGGCGCGCCTGATGGTTGATAACTCAGTTGCCCGTTACCGGTCCGGGTAATTTTACTGTTGCCCTGTGGCGACAGTGAATCTGCTGTTATATCATCCAGCACGACTGTCGCCCCATTGGCCAGTGTCAGTGTGGCTTTATTGCCACCCGGTTTTATATCGTTATGAAAAACTGAATTCTCGGTGACAGCCACAGAAGATGCCTGTTTGCGGGGAAAGAGCAATACGCCTCCCACAACTACCAGTGCCAGCACTGCTGCGGCTGCGGCATAGGCCCATCTGTAAGAACGTTTCCGCGGAGCCCGGATCTTTTGCATAATACGGTCATACATGACCTGTTGCAACAAGACCTCGGTTTCCGGCTCCAACCCGGTCTCCCCGGAGGTTTCCAGCTGCTCGCAATAACGGTCTACCAGCGCCTGCTCAGCGGAAGTGGCAGTGCCGTCCAGATATCGGTCGACTAGTTCGTGAAAGGTATTTTTATCCATGCCTGATAGGTAGTACCAGAATGGAAGCCTTACCCTACGGCTAAACGGTCTTTTTTTGGGGAAATTTTAACATTAATGTAATTATCAAGTCTAACCGACTGATTTTAAAATATTAAGCGCGGCGAACCGCGCTTAATATTTTTTATAATAAGGGTCGGGGATCAAACACCACCCTAAGCGAGTTGATTTTCCCGTTTTTCAGCTGGTACCAGCTGCATCCGAACACAGTTTTGTCACCCATCATATAATCGCACAGCACACATACATCGTCGCCGTTTTCAAATATTTTATGGACCGTGTATTTCATCTTCATACGGCCCATATCTTCCATGTATACGTCGGCGCCATCACGGGAGCCCAGTACGCCCACAAATTTGAAATCGGGCGTCAGCAATGTTCCGGCTACGGTCATCTCTTCTTTATTCAGGGCAGTTATGAACTGCTCCACGGTTTTTCCAGCTTGTGTCATCGTCTTCATTTTTTTATCTGCACACAAAGGTAGGGCCGCAACAGGAATCTATCCTGTGACGATCGTCACAAACGCGCAACGCTACCGCCTGCCCCGGATACGGCTCAACGTTTCCCGGGCTATGCCCAGAAAGGACGATAACTGCGATAACGACACCCGTTGCAGCATTTCCGGGTATGCCTGCTCCAGGTATTCATACCGCTCCTGTGCACTCATCAGTTTGAACAACGCCGTGTGTTTCTCCTGCTTTGCCGCAATACGTTGCAGGCAGAGTCTTCCCAGCGTTTCTATCTGTGGGTCCGCGGCAGCCGCGGCCAGTAAAAGGTCCCGGTCAAAACGCACCACTTCCAGCGGTTCGCAGGCCTGTATAGAAAAAGTGGATTTCTCCCGGCGGCCATAGCTATTGATATTGGTAGCAATGTCCTGCTCAAAAAAGAAATCAGCGTTGATATCCACGCCATCTTTATCGTAGAAAGCCCGGCAATAACCCTTGCTGACAAAAAACAAGGCATTACATACCTCGCCGGCGCGCAACAGAAATTCGTCTTTCCGGAAATGTTGCACAGAGAGTGCCGGCAGCAGGTGCTGCCAATTGTCGTCAGAGAAAGGGGTCAGGGAATGAATGTAAGTCTGTAGTTCTTTCATTGGTTATGGTTTCCGTTATTTTTTATCGTTTGCTGGTTTTGACACTTGATTCCCTCACCACCAGTACTGAAGGAATCACAATACGTATATCCTTCGGTGTTAGCGGTTTCTTTTCCAGCATTTTCACCAGCACCTCCGCAGCAGCTTTCCCCATGTCAAAAGCAGGCTGCGTGACCGTCGTCAGCGACGGCTGCAGAATGGTAGCGATCTCCAGATTAGAAAAGCATGCCAGTTTCACGTCTTCGGGCATACGTAATTGTAGTTGCCGACAGGCCTGGTATACGGTGGTCGTCAGTTTTTCTACGGAGGCCACAATACCATCCGGCCGGTGCGTGCGCTGCAACAGCTTTTTCACCAGCTGGAAATTACCGGCCCCGTCGGTGGTACAGATGAGCATATTCCGCTGATGTACGGGAAGCTGGTGATCACCCAATGCCTGCACGTAACCGGCCATCCGCTGCCGGCAGATGGACAGGCTATCGGAAATACCGAGATAAGCTATTTCCCGGCATCCCTGCGCTATCAAATGGGCGGTGGCCTTATAGGCACTTTCCGCGTCATCTGTCACTATTTTCGGCGCCGCCAGCGTTTCCAGCACCCGGTCAAAAAACACCACCGGCACATCCTTATCCATTAGTTCCTGCACATGCGCGGTATCTGTGGTTTCCCGTGACACCGACAACAGCACTCCGTCTACCCGGCCACTCTGAAAATCTTTTAATATGGCCACTTCTCCGGCATAACTTTCATGCGTCAGGTAGATGATCACGTGATACCCTTTAGCCTTCACAGCCGCCTCTATGCCGTTAATAGCGATCGAAAAAAAACTGTCGGCCACCTCCGGCAGTACCACTGCAATATTTTTGCTCCTCCGCCCGCGCAGGCTACTGGCGTAGGCGTTGGGAATATAGTTCCACTCAGCAGCCAAAGCCCGCACCCTTTCTTTGGTGGCGGCACTGATCTCATAGCTATCACGCAATGCCTTGGAAACCGTAGATAACGAAAGATTCAACTCCCGGGCCAGCGCCCTGATGTTTACGTTTTTCATGTCCGATAAATCTACGAAACCGGTTTCGTAAATAAAACTCCCCGCCCATGCCAATAATCCTGTCAAAATAGCCGAAATTTAAGTCAGCCATAAAACCGCTTGCCATGGATAACAAAAAGCCTTCCTTCACTGAAAAAGAAGTGAACCCGCTAACAAGCCTCGACCAGTGGGAAGACGCCGTACTGGAACGGTACCCCACTCCGGAAAGTATCGCCACTTCCAAATCTGTGGATGAATACCGGAACTACGATACCCCGGAAAGAGATACTGTCCGCGAATTCTATCGGCTCAATCATACCTATCAGACATATGATTTTGTGCAACAGAAAAGGGCCGATTTCCTGCAATTCAACAAAAAGGAAATGCCGGTATGGGATGCCTTTAATTTCCTGAATGAGCTGGTGGACGACTCCGATCCGGACACCGATCTCGACCAGTTTCAGCACCTGCTGCAGACTTCGGAAGCTATCCGTCATGATGGCCATCCCGACTGGATGGTGCTCACTGGCCTCATGCACGATATGGGCAAAGTACTCTGCCTCTTCGGAGAGCCTCAATGGGCCGTCGTTGGCGACACCTTCCCCGTAGGCGCTCCCTATTCAGATAAAGTCGTTTATCCGGAATATTTCCGCAACAATCCGGACTATCAAAACACCGTGTACCAGGAAGGTACCGGCGTTTATGAACGCGGCTGCGGCCTGCGCAATGTGCACATGTCATGGGGACACGATGAATACGTGTACCAGATGATGAAAGACCATCTGCCGGAATCCGGCCTGTACATGCTGCGCTATCATTCTTTCTACGCCTGGCACCGGGAAGGCGCCTATGATTATCTGCTCGATGATCATGACCACGAAATGCTCAAATGGGTGAAACTCTTCAACCCATATGATCTCTATTCCAAAAATCCGGTACCACCGGACTGGAATAAACTTCGTTCCTATTACGAAGATCTCGTGGCTAAGTATCTCCCGGCTAACTTAAAGTTCTGACTATTCTGAAAAACCTCCGTTTGTTGCTGCCTACTGACAAGGTCCCCCATTTTGGGGGATCGCAGCAATTAATGTAACTTATCAACCAACTTTATAAATTCCACACATCCACCACATGAATAAGCTGCAACAAGCGGATTACATCGTCTTTTTTATCTACTTCATCGCTATCGCCACCTACGGGTATTACGTTTATCATCGCAAAAAATCAGCAGCTGCCAGCTCCAAAGATTTCTTTCTCGCGGAAGGCTCCCTCACCTGGTGGGCCATCGGGGCTTCTCTCATCGCTTCCAATATCTCAGCGGAACACTTCATCGGCATGTCCGGCTCCGGCTTCGCCCTCGGACTGGCTATCTCCACCTATGAGTGGATGGCCGCCGCCACACTGATCATAGTAGCAGTATTCTTTATCCCGCTGTACCTGAAAAATAAAATCTACACCATGCCGCAGTTTCTGGCCAAACGGTACAATGATAAAGTCAGTACCGTCATGGCTGTATTCTGGCTGTTGGTGTATGTGTTCGTCAACCTCACTTCCATCATCTACCTCGGTGCGCTGGCCATCGCCTCCATCTCCACCATTCCTTTTGAATGGTGCATTGCAGGGCTTTGTGTCTTTTCTGTGATCGTAACGCTCGGTGGTATGAAAGTAATCGGTTATACCGATGTGGTACAGGTGGCGGTGCTGATCATCGGCGGACTGGTAACCACCTATCTGGCACTTACTTTATTATCAGAGAAGTTCGGTTATGGCAGTAACATCCTGAAAGGCTTGTCCGTACTACGGAAGGAAGCCCCTTCTCATTTTCATATGATCTTCCACAGTGATCATCCCTACTATAAAGATCTTCCCGGGTTGTCTGTATTGATTGGTGGTATGTGGATCAATAATCTGGCGTACTGGGGATGTAACCAATATATCACACAACGTGCGCTGGGTGCCAATTTACAGACCGCGCGCAAAGGCATTTTATTTGCCGCTTTCCTGAAGCTGCTGGTGCCGGTCATCGCCGTGCTTCCCGGTATTGTGATGTTCGTACTGCATAAAAACGGGATGTTCCAACAGGAAATGACTGATGCCGCCGGTGTTATTAAACCGGACCATGCCTACCCTACGCTGATGAACCTGTTGCCTCCCGGCCTGAAAGGTGTTGCCTTCGCTGCGCTGACAGCCGCCATTGTGGCTTCTCTCGCCGGTAAAGCCAATAGTATCTCTACCATCTTCTCGTTGGATATCTACCAGAAATATTTTAATCGCGAAGCCAGCGAAAAAAAGCTGGTGAGCGTAGGCCGCTGGGCAGTCATCATCGCTATGCTGCTGGCAGCTATCGTTACGCCATCATTGCGGTCGTTGGACCAGGCTTACCAATTCATTCAGGAATACGTTGGCTTTATCTCTCCGGGTGTATTGGCTATTTTCCTGCTCGGCTTCTTCTGGAAGCGGACCACCGCCGGCGCCGCGCTCACCGGCGCACTGCTGACCATTCCCATCTCCACGGTGCTGAAATTCCTGCCCACATGGACAAACGGTGCCTTCCCGGACTACCCGTTCCTCGACAGGATGTCTATCACATTTGTGCTGATCGTTATCCTGATGATCATCATCAGTATCACCCGGCCAACGAAAGAGGCGACGCAGCATGCACTGGAAATAGACAAGTCCATGTTCCGCACCACGCCAGGCTTTATCGCAGGCTCTATTATCATCATCGGTATCCTGACAGCGTTATATACGGTCTTTTGGTAAACCCGATTCCGCCCGCTGCCGGATCACCTGCAGGATATTGTTCTGGATATCTTTCATGATCCAGGATGCCCACCAACTGGCATAAAAATTAAAGGTGGTATGTAGTTTAAAATGGCTATAGAGGTGTAGCCTGTAGTTCCCGTTGGACAAAGGTTCCAGTTCATAAGTACCATCCAGCACATCAAAATACTCCCCGCCAATCACCACATGTTCGTCCATGGTGGTGGAAGGAATATTGTAAGGATCTGCATGAATGGTAAAGCTCATACTACGCTGATGGTTATACGCTGTTACCTTTTCATCGAAGACCAGTCCTTTATCAAAGATCGCTTTGCGGTAAGCGCCTACGCCTTCATAATTCAGTTCCGCTTTGATAGGACGAGGGAATCCCAACATCCGGGTAAACCAGCCCTTGTCCTGCGTGGCAGCGATTTCGCCTACGCGGGTAACGTTCTTCCAGATGTTTTCCTTGCTGGCATGGATATCTATGTAAGTATAGGCCTTGTATTGACCCGGTATCTTAGCGATCATTTGTTCTATGGGAGAGATGACAAACGGGAGTAAAACGATCAGAGAAACGTATCTGCGTTCCTGTTTGTTCTTATCTCTTAACTTTAAACGGCCGGCCATTGCACCTCCGGCAGATGCCGCTATAAGGAACAAAGGCAGTATCATCAGCCAGCACGCCCAGCCCTCCATGGCAAATAACAGTGTAAATATGAAAAAGATGCCAACTGGTACCCAGGGCATCATGATCCGGTAAGATCGACTCTCCACCTTGTCCCGGGGAGACAGATAGATGGTCAGCGCGCCCACACCGAAAGGAATGCCAAAGATGAAGGCCAGGCCCATCACACTGAACAATGCCGAAATGCCATCATTGAATATGGCGTACATGACAAACACAAAAGCTAGGGGAATGGCAACAATTAAGGGCTGCGGGGTGCGGGATGGCATAGTGTGATATATTTGACCCAAATATACCCCTTCCCGTTAGTATTTCATTTGCCAGTCCAGTTTATAGCGGTATAACCAATCGAAATTTTTAGGGGCAAACAGCGGGATGAAAATCGCCATCATCCAGTCCCTGATCTTAGCCTGCCAGGGGCGGAGTATATTTTTAGATTTACCTCTTCTTCTTCCTTCAGCCACAATCTTTTCCACCCTGGGTTTACGGTCGGTTTCAAACTTCCGGAAAGCGGCGGCATAAGAGCCCACGCCGGCATCCCGCAGCAGCATGCCCAGGTACATTGCGTCTTCCAGGGCCATGGAAGCGCCCTGACCAGCACTAGGGCTTACGGCATGAGCGGCATCACCGATCAGCAATACCCGGCCTTTATGCCACGAAGCCAGGGAAGCAATATCCGCCACATTCACCTTCAACACTTTTTCCGTCTGTGCTATTAATGCAGGAATAGGCGCATGATAATTTTTATAACGGTCTTCCATCAACGTTTTTACTTCTTCTACGGTGGTGGAATCCAGCTCTTCTTTGGTAAAAGGCGCGTCAGACGGCAGGTTGGACCACCACATGGCCATACCGTTGCCGGCAGCGCAGTAGCCAAAGAAACCGTCATTTCCGAAAGTAAAATTAAGGCTGTTGATTTCGCGTGTAGTCATTTCCGGTAAGGCAGACAGTGGAGCAAATCCACCATAGTTTTTCATCCCGGTAAAGGCAGGTACCGGCGCTTCGGGAAAGAGGAGCTGGCGGGTAGCAGAATGAACACCATCGGCGCCAATTAAAACATCGCCTGTAACCCGCGTACCATCGGTAAATACAGCAGTCACGCCATCTTCGTTCTGACGGATATCGCAAAGCCTTTTTTGATATTGAATGGTGATGCCTTGTTCTTTCAGTTCCTGTAACAGGATGTCATACAATGCAGCGCGGGAGAGGCTAACTCCCTGTTGACCGTACTTTTCGACAGAGCCGTTTGGTAAATTGGCGATCACTTTGCCTTTGCCATTACGCATGCAAAACTCTTCCGACACAGCTCCGGCGGCTGTCACCCGTTCAGCCAGCCCCAAGGCATCCAGTACGTTCATGCCATTAGGCGCAATGTTAAAACCTGCGCCAATGGTGGCTTTATAACCATATGCCTCATAGATGCTGCAGGACACGCCTGCCTTGTTCAGGAACAATGCTAATGACAGACCACTGATTCCGCCACCGGCTATCAATACATGAAAAGATGTTGGGAGCTGCGTCATAAAAAAGGGTTTATACCACAAAATTGTAACACAGCACCCGGGGAGTCAACCATCACTAGGTAAACGGAGGGCTGGTTCCGGTGAAAGCCCTTTTTTTACCGGTTATTAGTTGGCTTCCGCCACTTTTTTAATTTCGGTGAGGATAGAAGCCCAGCCACCAGCGTCCATGGCTTCTTTATATCGCCGGTCGCCTTCAGCCACGGTGGAATAATCGCCCTGCGTTACCACCAGCAAGGTTTGCCCGTCTTTGGGGCTTAGCTGGTAGGTCACTTTCAGGTAATTCTCAGAAGTATCGTCGATATTGGAATTAGGATCGATAGTGGTATAAATCAGCCTTTCGTTGGGGATGATCTCTTCGATGGTACCTTTAACGGCCACCATTTCCTTGCCTTCATATTCCATTTTCCAAAGGAGCTCGCTGCCTTGTTTCCAGTCAGACACCGTTTCGCAGTTGAACATGTACTGTTTGGTCTTGGCGGGGTTGACCAGGGTATCCCATACCACGGCGGCAGGTGCGTTGATGGTAATGTCGTTTCTCACGATTAATGCTTGTCCCATACGATAGTTTTTTACAGGTAGATAAATATTTTGCTCTTGTGATACGTCACAAAAGTAAAATAAAGGTGATTCGGCGGATTGCGCATTACGGATTATTTCTAACCGAAAAAGGAGTAAAGCCGAACTTCTTTTTAAAGGCGTTATTAAAATGCTGCGGGGTAGCATAGCCCAGTTCAGCGGCTATCTCCGCGGCTGTTTTGCCGGTGTCGCGCAGGTACTGATGAGCCAGATGCAGCCGCTGATCGGTGAGGTAGCCAAAAACGGTGTTGTTGAATTTCTCTTTAAAGCCGCGCTTCAGTTTGTATTCGTTGAGCCCTACTGTGCGGGCAATCTCTGTCAGGCTGGGCGGGGAGTCCAGTCTTGTGTTGAGCAGGTCGCGCACCGCAATGATTTTTTCGGTGTCCTGTTTGCTTTTCAGGTAGATGGCTTGCCGCTGATCGGCAGCAGTGCAGGATTCGGCCGACAACACCAGCAATTCCAGGCTTTTGGACAGCAGGAAAAGCCGCTGGAAATCGCCGGCGTATTTGCTGAACCGGATCTGGGATATGACCTGCTCCATCTGGGAGTCCAGCGCGCCCCAGGTGTCTGTAAAGATAACCGGTTGACCGGCAGCTACTTTATCCGCGAAACGTTTGAGCTGATCGTTGCCCTGTTGGGTAAAGCTCAGGAACTTTTCCCGCGGGAACTGTATGCCAAAAATCTCCAGCTCAAAGGTTTTGTTTTCCACCACCATATCAAAGGGGTGGGAGTACATGAAGTTGTGATGCCCGCCAATCAGGTCATAGGTTTTGCCCAGCTGCTGATAGCTGAAAAGGTAATCTCCCCGCAGGCCGAAATGCAGCCGTACTACATCGTTATCGCTATGCGCCGGATGGGCGAACAGCTCCCGGAAGGACGACAGGCCATGCCCGATGAGTATGTCATCGCACATCCAGCGTGTCATGGTCATGGTGCCGTTAGGGTAGGTGATTACTTGTTTGTCTTCCATAGTCCTCGTTGCAGGCTCACTGCAGCGGTATAAAGGTACGCACATTTCGTACGTGAAGATGCGGGCAAAGGCAGGTAGGCGGGTAAGTTGCCAAAACGCAAAGCGGCACGGGCATGAGAATCCAACTGGCCAGGGACGTCCATGGTCAGCTGCATTTTTCGCGCGTGGCTGCTTTGCGTGAAATACTTTTTTCGGGCCTACATGGGCCAGGGGTTCTGGTACACGGAGTTGTTGAGCTTCAGCTCCCTGGCAGAAAGCGACAGTTGTATCTGCAAAGGTTGATCGTTGGCGGCATTGAACTGTTCGGTGTAGCCTACGCAATAGGCGTCGGTAAACCGCAGTTCTTTCAGCCTGGACATGGAGTCGCGGCGGAAGAAAGTAATGCTGCCATTTTTAGTTTGGGTATTGGAGATCATCCAGTCAAAAAGATGGGTTTCGCCGGCAGATTCCACTTTCAGATTGATATTGCCTCCTTTGGGGCGCGCTGCAGGCTTTCCATTGTGATCGGTGTGCTGGCTGAAGGTGAAATCGCACTCCAGTACGTTTAACTCTTCTCCGTCGATGTTGAGAACTGCTTTAAAAGACATAAATAATCGGTTAACAAGTCTGCTGCAAAACAGGCAGACAGGGAAAAAATATGGTATACAGCACTGAAAATACAGATAAATCTGTATATGGAGCACATTCCCGGCTTTAAATTTTCGGGATTTTCCGGGAAATGGTTTCCCCGGTCAGATCAGGTCAAAAGCCTGGGCAAAACTGGTCAGGTCGTAGCCTGACTGGGCGCCGATTTTACTTTTGATATTCCGTCGGTGGGTGACAGCTGTTTTCTCAGAGATATGAACTTTTTCTGCTATTTCGCTGGCACTAAGGCCGAGGGCCATTAACCGGAGTATCTCTTTCTCCCGTTTGGTCAGCGCCGCAAAAATATGCTGGTTGCGGCGCAGGAAGTTGTTTTCCTCCAACAGGCGGTTCACCTTACTGGTCACATGATGCAGCGGATCAATGGGAATAGCGCAGGTGATCACATGCGTGGGTGTCCCAAGGGCGTTCCGCATAAATATCCGGGTAGTGCCCAGATGCCAGGACCAGTCCAGATGACGGGCCAGCCTCACCTGCTGAAAGAAGGTAATGGCCATGTCCTTCTCCCGCGATGCCGTAAGCATAGCGGTAACCTTGGGCAGATAGTCAGCCACATCGTGCGGATTGAAGTAAGTGTCATAATAACTGTGGCCCATGGCCCGAAGGTCCTCCATGGAAACGTCCAGCTGTTGCCGTCCGTTCTCAGACATATATTCTACATAGTCCTCCTCCACGTTCATCACAATAAATACGGCCGGCAGTTCGCGCTCTATGGCCTGAAGGGCCTGCAGCTTTTCTTCAAGACTGGCAGCCTCGGATAATACGGTATACGTACTCATGTCCTGCTATATAGTGTATAGGATAAACCGTAAATGTCGTAGGTTTTTAATGCTCTCTGATAACAAATGTATATAAAAAACGGATAAGGGTCCCCTTCCTGTAGAAGATGACCCTTTTTTGGGGGTAAAAATATGATGATCTGTGGAACAGTATTAGCCTTGTGTGACAGTTAACAGATGAATATGAAACATCTGTGGAAACAAAGGTAAGTGAAGGAAAGGATTGTGGAAATACCTAGTAGTGAGTATTTTTAACAACTGACAGCTTATTTCACCAATATCACACATGAAAAAAACAATCGTTTGTTTCGATGAATCCATCCTCCACAAGTCGCAACTGGACAGTGTTTCCAAAGAACTAATGTGGCATGCGGCACAAATTCACTTGGTCAAACTGGGTGACCATATCCTGCGGGCAGGCCAAACCTGCCAGCATGTTTGGCTCGTGGAAAAAGGCGCCTGCCGGGCATTCTATGAACATCATACCCGGGAAGTCAACACCGCTTTTTTCTTTGAAAATAACTTTATCACTAACATGAAAAGCCTGCGGAACAATGAGCCATCGGCCTATCATCTGGCCACCACAGAGCGTTCCGTGCTCCTTCGCTGGCATAAGGACACACTTGCCGCTCTTTATCAGCAATCATCCGCCATCGCTGCTTTTGGCCGCGAACAACTGGAATTACTGGCTATTGCCGGTGAAACACATGCCGACTGGCTAAAGACACATACCCCGGAAGAGCGCTACCAGTATGTACTAATGCATCATCCTCAACTGGTGCAACGTGTATCTCTTACACAACTCAGTTCCTATATCGGTATCTCCCGCGAAACACTCAGCCGCATACGCCGCCGCGTTTTGTGACGTTTGACACAATATCGGTCGATGACCTGCTGGTACCTTTGTGGCTCAACAACAGCCATCATATGCATCTTTCTGAACAAAAAGATCTGATCGTCCGCTTCATCGACGAAATCTGGAATAACGGTAATACCAACAACCTCGACACTTTCCTACATCCGGCCTATAAAGATTACTCGCTCCCGGCCGGCCTTCCCGTAGACGCCACCGGCTTGAAACAGTGGGTAGCCATGGTACACGAGTCGTTTCAACCACAAACCGTCATTGAGGAACACCTCGCCGAACCCGGTCATTGCATGGTCCGCATCTCCATGCAGATGAAACATACCGGTTTGTGGCGAGGTATCCCTGCAACAGGCCAGACCGCTGTCACCAGCGGCTTCCGCTCCTTTGCATTCAAAGACGGCCGGATCATCGAACACCGGGCACTGATGGATGGTAATACCCTGGAACAGCAGCTGCGTGCAGCCGCTGACATTACCGGATGCCAGCCTAAAACAACCGGCAACGGATAATATCCGGAATAGGCGATACCGTTAGTAAGTTAAGTTAGATCAACCGGCAACTCACGTCCCCGTAGCCTGTTTGTGCGCAAGAGTTTTCCTGCCGCGCAAACAGGCTATGCTGTTGGCAAACGGTCATCACGAAAAATACGTGGAACATAAAATGCAACTGGTCCTCCGCCGCTGGCAAAACAAAACGTGGTTACTATCTCCCGTAAAAATGATTTTTATTTCAACAAGTATGTAATACTTTATTATCTATTAGTTATACTTTGATAATCTTTTTCATTAATATATCCAGACAAATTCCCGCCGCAGACGTAGTTAAAATCAGCTATTATCAGTAATATTACATACCAGGTTCCGCGTTACGTTTTATTACAGGAACAATAGAAAAATGATGCTTTTTTATCCCTGTTGATGTTACAGGCAGAAAATCAACACATTCCACGTTCACCAAAATATGGTACATGAAAAGCAAACTACTGCGCGAGATCACCCCGCTAACACAAAGCGATTGTTTTACCCTCTTCTCCCGGGAGAAGACAGCTTTCGATTTTCCACTGCACTACCATGAAGAATTTGAGCTCAACTTCATCCAGCACGCAACCGGCGCCCGGCGCATCATTGGCGATCATATCGAAGACATTGAAGACCTGGAGCTGGTACTGGTAGGTCCCAATCTGCAGCACGGCTGGTTCACCCACAAACATCAGGGCGGCATCATTAAGGAAATCACTATTCAGTTTCACCGCGACCTGTTCGATGAAAAATTCCTGCAGCGCAACCAGATGAGTTTCATCAAAAACATGTTTGAACGGTCGCTCAGGGGTATCCTGTTTTCCACTGACACCACGCGGCAGATCATGCCCCGGCTGGTGCACCTGCCACAAAAACAAGGCTTCGATTCTGTATTGGAACTGATGTCTGTCCTGCACGACCTGTCTACCAGCCGCAACATGCGCATCTTATCAGATGCCAGCTTCAGCAACCTGGAAACATTTTCGTATAACAGTCGCCGTGTGCAAAAAGTGATGCATTACCTCAATCACAACTTCGACAAGAATATCTCCCTGCACGAAGCCGCTAAGCTGGCAGCTATGACAGACGTGGCTTTCAGCCGTTTCTTTAAAGCAAGGATTGGTAAAACGTTTGTGGATACACTGATAGAAATAAGGCTGGGGCATGCCTCCCGGATGCTGATAGAAACCACGCATACCGTTAATGAAATAGCTTACAAATGTGGGTTTAACAATATCTCCAATTTCAACCGCATCTTTAAAAAGAAAAAAGACTGTACGCCCAAAGAGTTCCGGATGGCTTACACCGCCTCCGGAACACGGACTTTTGTATAAGATAACTGCAACGGATATACGTAATACTATTACGCACTGATGGCCAGCTGTTTGTCCACCACAGACAACAGTTCGTCCACAGAGAATTTTTGCTCCAGGTAAGTATCCGTAAAGCTATAGGTAATTTCGAGGGAAGGAGTGATCAGATAAACTGCCGGAACAGGCACGTCCGCATTTATGCCGGCAACACGCCCCCAGATAGGATCGGTTTCCTTGTAAATACCGGCCTTCCGGGCAACACGATGCTGGGCATCGCGGACCACGTCAAAAGGCAATGGCTCGCGGTTGAATTCGGTGAAGTGCTTTTTGCCCTCGCTGGACAGTACCAGCAAACGCGCTCCGGCAGCTTCTATGGCAGCATGTTTCTCAATCAGTTCAGCTATCAGTGCATCCCCATAACCATTCCAGTTAACAGAATAAAAAGCCACTACCAACGGCTGCGCCGTCAGCAAATGCAGGGAAGTAACACCTGCAGCATCTTTCAGCAAAGGACCACGGTTGATCACTTGGTCTTCTTCCAGGTAAAAATCCGAAAAAAATTGTCCCGCTGTTAACGGACGGATACGCTCCCGGTTCTTCACCGGACTGGGAAACTGATCGGCAATTGGGGCTGGCAGGTAGTCTGCGTAACGGTGTAAGGTAGACATGCTCGCTGTTTTTAATGGCTGATAAAATGTCCGTTGCAGGGGTTTTTATCACGCTTCGGTTTATAATATTGATACAAAGATAGGGGAAAAAACATATTATCCTACTAATTCTATAGACTATATGTATTTAAAAATATAATAGATTGATTTATAGCAGATTGTAAGATAATATTTTTTAGAGAGAGAACTGATGGGGGAGAATCAACAAAATATAACCGACGCTGAAAACATCCGGCAGGAGACAACCCAAAATGCAATAACAGTTCGTCAAAGGTTTCCTGCAGATGGTCAAAACACAACCCCTTAAAACACCCACAGGACTTAGGTTTGCGCAAAACACGATTCAGATGCAACCTAAAACCTGCCGACTGGCTTACCTCGACTGGCTCAGAACACTGGCCATACTGGGCATTTTCCTGTTCACCGCAGCACGACCGTTTACACCGCCCGCTACCAGCGCACAGCCGGACCAGGTAAATTATATGCTCAACAGCAGCTGTATTCCACTACTATTCTTCCTCTCCGGCGCCACCTCCCTGCACATGGCCTTAAAACGCAACAACACCAAACTGATCTTATTATGGATACGCCGGCTGCTGGCGCCACTACTTACCAGTCTGTTCGGGTTGCTCCCGCTCCTCATCTGGCTCAGTCAATGGGAGAGCGGCAACCCGGGAACTTTCTGGTCCTTCTATGGCGCGGCGGTAAAGCTGGCGCTGCATCCGGCCAACTGGTACCATCTCTGGGTCGTCATATGCCTTGCCCTTTACATGGTAATGATGATTCCCCTGTTCCGCTGGCTGCGCACGGCTTCGGCCCGTAAATTCCAGCAATCGCTGCTGTGGTTCGTTCCCGGTCAACGGATATTTCTCCTGCTGCTGCCTGTGGCGGCCATCTTTATCACCGGCCTGCTGCTGGGCTCTTCCGGGCACCTGGTTGTCTTCGTGTACTGGTGGCTGTTGCTGGTGCTGGGCTTCTTTTGCATGCTGCAACCTGAACTGATGGACAGCCTGGAACGTAACCGCCGTTACTCCCTTGTATTGTTGCTGATCGCCGTTTCCTTTGTCATTGCCGGACAAAACTATCACGCCGGCTCACTCGTGGCGCTGCTGATAGAACCTGTCCATGCCGGCCTCTGGGTATTCTGTCTCACAGGCTATGGCAAAAAGTACCTCCACCGTGAACATCGTCTGCGGGCCTACGCCAATCTCTTTGTGTGGCCTTTTTACCTCCTGCAACAGCCACTCATCATCATTATCGCAGGCTTTGTCCTGAACTGGCAATATCCACCAGTACTGGAATACATTTTCGTGGCGCTGAGCAGCTGGCTTTTAGCCATCATGATTTTTAATGTGCTGATCAAACCTTTTGTGATCACCCGCTTTCTCTTTGGCGTAAAACCCGGTACACCACCCATTACCACCGGCAAAGTGGTGAAAGTGCAAATGCCCCAGTCCGAGTTTTTTTACTAACTTGATTCCGATGGAACAGTTCTGGCGCAAATACATTTTCCCGGTCTTATATGCCCTCGTTATTTATGTCAGCATGCGCCTGATCAATGCGGTGCTTACCGGTTTCCGCTTCTGGGAGCGGCCGTGGCTGGAGACGGTGATCGAATGCACCCTGTTGTCAACAGGATACATTTACGCCTGGATGCTGAACTACCTGCTTCAGTATTACCAACGGCAACCCAAGCCCGGCCCCGTGATCAGGGAATACCTGGTAGTATCGGCTGTGATCATCGTATTCACAGACGGGATCATCCTGCCCATCCAGCATTTCACCGGAGAGCGGGGATGCCAGTTGTATGATGTGATCAATCTCACGCTGATACCTACCTTGTTCTATCTGTTGTATTATGTGATCAAACGCGCCAATGCCTCCTTACGGAAAAGTTATGAGCAGCAACTATTGCTCGAGAAAATCAGCAACGACCAGCTCCAGACAGAACTCCGCTTCCTCAAAGCCCAGTTCCATCCGCATTTCCTGTTCAACGCACTGAACACGGTCTATTTCCAGATGGATGAAAGCGTAGGCACCGCCAAACATACGGTGGAAAAACTGTCCGAACTGCTGCGCTACCAGCTGTACGATCATCAACAAACCGTGGCCGTGGGAAAAGAGCTGCAATACCTGCAATCCTATATCGATCTGCAACGGAGCCGTATGAACGAACACCTCCGGCTGACCGTGGAAATTGACAACCAGCTGAACAAACAAAGCGTATACCCGTTATTGTTATTACCACTGGTGGAAAATGCATTCAAATATGCCGGCGGCGAATACTGGATCAATATCTCCGCCAGCCTTCAAAGCGGATGGCTGGTGTTTCATGTCAGCAATGCGATACCCGCCATAGAAATGAAACACAAAAAAGGCGGCATAGGCCTGGAAAACCTGCGCCGCCGCCTTGCCCTGCTCTATCCGGGCAAACATGAACTGGCCATCTGCAACAGCCGCGAGAACTATTCGGCAGACCTAAAAATTGCATTATGAAGATCAGCTGTATTATCACCGACGATGAACCTGTAGCCCGTAAAGGATTGGCCGGATATGTGGAAAAAATAGACTTCCTCTCCCTGGCAGGTGTATGCGAAGATGCACTGTCGCTCAATAACCTCCTACGGCACCAACCGGCCGATCTGCTCTTCCTCGATATTGAAATGCCCTATATCAACGGGGTGGAACTACTGGAAAGCCTGCCCCATCCACCCAAAGTGATCTTCACCACCGCCTATGAACAGTACGCCCTCAAAGGTTTTGAACTGGATGCCATCGATTACCTTATGAAACCCATCTCTTTTGAACGCTTCCTGAAAGCTGCCAACCGCGCCCGGGAAGTATTTGCCCCATCAACTCCCACACCTGTGGCAGAAAGGGACATCTATATCAAAACCGGGGAAAAATTGGTCCGTGTACTACTGGAAGACATTATCTTTATAGAAGCGATGGAAAACTACGTATATATCCATACTACGCACGGACGGTACCTTACCCATTCCACCCTGAAAGCGGTGGCGGAAAATGTAACCGGTCCGGAATTTGTTCAGACCCACAAATCGTATATCATCAACGCCCGCAAAATCACCAGTATCGAAGGCAACAGGATCATGATGGGACAAGCTTCCGTACCGGTGTCCAGGGGACTGAAAGACAGTGTGATGAATACCATTTTAAAGGATAAATTGCTGAAGAAATAAATCAGACATATGCTGCTGAAACACCGACTCTCCTTCGCGCAGATCTTTACCTTCACCTGGAAGGTAGACATCATGCTGCTGCTTTGCTGTACCATTGTATATTTTGTCGATCAATACTGGCTGTCCGCCCATATAGCCATCCCCGTGGCCGTATCGGCCGTACTGGGTACTGCCATCGCCTTTTTTATCGGCTTCAATAACAACCAAGCCTATGACCGCTGGTGGGAGGCCCGCATCATCTGGGGGGCGCTCGTCAACGACTCCCGTTCCTGGGCCAGAAACCTGCTCCACTACACGCAGACCAACGGTGACCAGGAAAAACTGACTTTCATCCGCCATATGATCTACCGCCACCTTTCCTTTGTATACGCCCTGAAAACCAACCTCCGAAAACTCCCCGACGACTACTACACCCGCTACCTCACCAAAGAAGAAATCGACTACGTTCAGCAACATCAAAATATTCCCAACGCCCTGCTCACCCTCCAATCAGCCGACCTGCAGCAGCTCCGGCAGTCCGGCGTGGTAGACGGGTTCGCTTTCCTGGAGCTGAACCAGATGCTGGTCAACCATTGTGATCAAATGGGCAAGTCCGAACGCATCAAAAACACCGTCTTCCCACCCAGCTACGTCTATTTCACCCGGCTGTTCATCTGGTTCTATGTGATCATGAACACCCTGATGATGACCGAATCTATCGGTGCCTGGGCCATCCTCTTCGGATGGGTGTTTGGCTTCGTGTTCCATGTCACCCATCTCAACGGCATCACCCTTATGAACCCGTTCGAGTACCATCCCCTGGGCATTCCGCTCGATAGCATCTCCCGCACCATCGAAATCAACCTCATTGAACTCATGGGAGAAGAGCCGGTGCCACAACCGGTAAAACCCAAGTTTGACGGGCTATATATTATGTAAAAATGAGGAATGACAAATCAGCCAGGCATACCGGGGAACGGGCCTACAAATCATTATTCATAACTGGTAATTCCGTACTTTTACCGCATGACTTATGATCAATTATGTAATCTATATGCCCAGTCGATCACGCTAAAGATACTCCGGGCACGTAGCGCGCCAATGATGTTGTCATTTTTTCACCAAACATTCAAGGAGAAAAACCACACCACCGTTCCTAATGTGGAACTGGTCACCCGCCTGTCTGATTACCTGGTAGCTACCGGCTACCGCGCCACAGACGACGAAATAGACGCCTCCGCCCTGCTCGACAATGAAGATGAAAGAGCCAGGAAATATGTGGAACAATGGAGCAATAAAGGCTTTCTCCGGAAGTATCCCGACGATGACGGTAATGATATCCACGAGCTTAGCAGCGACATGGAAAAAGTGATGCACTGGGTGTCTACCCTCCAGAAAAGGGAATTTGTGGGCACAGAAAGCCGCTTTAAAGACATCTTTTCCAAACTGAAGGAACTGGTGGACCAGAGCAATAAAGATCCCAAACAGCGTATACAGGAACTGGAAAAAAAGAAATTTGAGATAGAACAGGAGATCAAAAGCATCACCATCTCCGGAAAAGTACAGGTGTTTGACGACACCCAGATCAAAGAAAGATGCTACGACGTAAACCGCATGTCGAGAGAGCTTCTCAGCGATTTTAAGGAAGTAGAACAGAACTTTGAACAGATCACCCAGGAGATATACCGCAAACAAAGTGAACGCGATATCGCCAAAGGCGCTCTCCTGGCCTATACCCTCGACTCTTTCGAAGCACTCCGCCAGAAAGACCAGGGCAAAAGCTTCTACTCCTTCTGGCAGTTCCTCATGGATGAAACCAAGCAGGAAGAAATGCGTGCGCTCATCGAAAAACTCTACAACCTGCTCGAAGAGCGGAATATCGAGTACAAAAATGACCGCTTCCTCAAAAAACTGAAACAGTTCCTCCATGCCTCCGGCAAAAAAGTGATCGATGCCAACAAAAAGCTGAGCGATAAACTCAGCCGCGTACTCAGTGAGAAAAATCTCACCGATCACCGCAAAGCCATGGAGCTCATCAACGATATCCGCCAGCTGGCCTTCCAGACACTGGACGATATACCAGGCGAAGAATTTTATATCGATATAGAAAGCGATCCGGAAATAGATATGCTGGACCGCTGGGAGATGGCAGAAGACAAAAAAACACATCCCGACGTGGAATTCCCCGAAGGTATTGGTGGCGACGACTTCTCCGACTCTGATATGAACGCGCTGTTCAATCACTTTAACATTGACCGTACCCTCCTCGAGGACCGTATCAACACCCAACTGCAAAACAAAAAACAGATCAGTTTGAAGGAACTGGTAGATATCTATGGTACCGAAAAAGGCCTGACAGAGCTCATCACCTATTTCTCCATAGCCAGCCAGTCATCCAGCCACATCATACTGGAAACGCCTGATCCGGTATCCCTGGGCAACCGCGTCATCAACATGCCGATGGTGCTGTTCACAAACTCTCAAAACTAACATGAAACATGGCCGATAACAATATTTCTCCCTTTGCACACGTGTTCCTCAAACTCATGCAGGGCCCCGTGTACGAAGAAGACAAAGCTTACTGGAAAGACCTGCTGGGCTGGCAAACAGAGCTCAGCAAATACCTGAACCAGGTAGGACTGCAACTGATCATTAACGAAGGCGATGGCTTCGCCCGCATCCTGCAACCCGAAGCAGACGACTCTTCCGGCGACAAACCCCTACCGCGCCTGATGCGCAAAACAAGGCTCACCTACGAAGCCACCCTGCTCTGCATCGTGCTCCGCGAAGCCCTCGATGAATTTGACATCAAAGGCAACGGCACCCGGCTGTTCATGACACAAAAGGAAATCAAGGAAAGGCTCGCCCTCTTCTTCAAAGAGCGGAACAACAAATCCAAACTGCTCAAAGACCTGAACAAACCCATCAACAGCCTGCTCAACATCGGTATCCTTAAAGCTACACGCGAAGACGCAGCCAATAAGGAACTGCATCAGTACGAAGTAAAAAGGGTGATCAAAGCACTGGTCAACAACGAAAAACTGGAAGAAATCAAATCAAAACTGAAATTGCATGTCAACCCTGTTCAACAGTGATTCTAAAGAAAGCGGGTTCCGGTTACAATATCTTGAAATATACAACTGGGGCACGTTCCATAATAAAATATACCGCGTAAATACCAGTGGCCAGACATCTCTGCTCACAGGTGCTAACGGTAGCGGTAAAACGACATTGATCGATGCCCTGCTGACACTGCTCGTGCCCGCAGGAAAACGCTTCTATAACCAGTCATCCGGTACGGACCAACGAAAAGACCGCGGCGAAGAATCCTATTTCTGGGGATACTATGGTAAAACCTTCTCAGAAGACTCGTTGCAATCCAAAACCGAACAGCTCCGCCACAAGGAGAACAACCCGTACTCCGTACTGCTGGCCTATTTCTACAATGCCGCCACCATGCACCAGATCACACTGGCGCAGGTACGCTGGTATTCCGGGGAACTGAAAAGACAATTCATCGTCTCCCCCCACAAACTCAATATCAACGACCACTTCGGTGCCGGTAAATTCGATATGAAAGGCGACTGGAAAAAGAAACTCCGCCTCGAATATCCCAAAACGGAAATCACCGACAGCTTTAAAGAATACGCCGCCCTCTTCAGCAATATCTTCGGCCTGCGCAGCGAAAAAGCCCTGTCGCTCTTCAATCAGACAGTCGGCATCAAAGTATTGGGTGACCTCAATACCTTCATCCGCAGCCAGATGCTCGAAGAAACCGATGCAGAAGGCGAATTCCTGAAACTGCGCGAAAACTACGACAGCCTGCTGTCCAGCCACCGCGCCATCCAGAAAGATGAAACCCAGCTGAAAATGCTGGAACCCATCATTGCCAATAAAACAGCCTGGCAGGAACTGCAGGACCGCAACCGGGAATTGCAGATGCTACAGGACATACTGCCCGCCTGGTTCAACAAACAGGAAAAGGACATCCTCGAAAAAGAACTGGAAGCGCTGCAAAAAGAACAGCAGAAAACAGCCACCATCCTCAGCGGTATCAATGAACATCTGCAAACGATGAACCTCCGCAAGGATGAACTGATTGCCCAGAAAGCCAACAACAGTGTCGATGAACAATTGCGTTCCATCGAAAAATCCATCCACTACGAACAAAAGTCCCTCGAAGGGAAACGTAACAAGATGGAAGAGTACAACATGCTCGCCGACCGGCTGGAACTAGCCCCCAACCCGGATGAACAGCAGTTCCATGAAAACATCTCCGGCGCCGAACAGTTAAAAGGCGCACACGATAAACAACTGGAAACACTGCAGGAAGAGATGTTCCACTACAAGAGCAGCCTCACCGCCGAAAGGGCCCAGGTAACACGGCTGGAAGAGGAAATTGAATCGTTCCTCAACCGCAAAAACAACATTCCCTACGAACTGGTACGCATCCGTCAACAGCTGGCAGACATGCTCGATGTACAGGAAGATGACCTGCCGTTTGTGGGTGAACTGGTACGCGTAAAAGACAGCGAAAGCCGTTGGGAAAATGCCATCGAAAAAGTACTCCACAACTTCGGCCTGCGCCTGCTGGTACCGGAAGAGTACATCATGGACATCAACAAATACATCAACTCCAACAACCTGCAAACACGCCTCGTTTACCACAAAGTGGAAGACGAAAATTACACCATGCTCAGGATGCCCACCGAAAAAGAAAGCCTCCTGCAGAAGATAGAAATCAAGCCAGGCACCATTTTCAAAGAATGGCTGCAAAACCAGCTGCTCGACCAGTTTGATTATACCTGTACCGATGATATGGCCGTGTTCAACAAGTCACGCAAAGCTGTTACCTCCAACGGACTAACGCGGCAGGCTACACGCCATGAAAAAGACGACCGCCCCAACCGCTCACAACAGAACAACTACGTGCTCGGCTGGAACAATAAAAACAAGCTGCGTTTGCTCAAAGCGGAACAGGACGAATGCAGCAGCAATATTGAAACATTGCAGCACAGCATCTCACAGCTGGAAAATAGCCGCAAGGCCATCACTACCGTCAATACTTTGCTGAATGCGTTCCTCTCGCTCCGCAACTACAGCGAGATCAACTGGCAAACACATGCCGGCGTCATCGAATCGTTTGCACGGGAAAAAGCACAGCTGCTGAAAACCAGCGACAAATACCAGGTGATCTGCGATCAGCTCGACGAAGCCATTGCACAGATACAGGACAAAGAGAAAGAGAAGGAAAGAGCCTTGCAGGAAAAAGGCCGTATCGATGACAAAGCCGGCGATAAGCTGCGTCATTTCAATCAGCTGAAAGTAAATCCGCTCGACGATATCTCGCTGCAATACGTGCTGGAATACCTTTCTGACCTGTCTCTCACCGAACCGGCCGAAACGACCGCAGAACTGGCGTCCTACCGCAAACGGGCAGACGATAACCTGAAAGCCACCCTGCACGATGCCATGCGCCAGTCGGCCGAAAAAGAAGGAGAAATCACCCGGCAGCTGTCAGCCTTCGTGATGCCTTCCAAAGCCATCCACGATGCCTATCCCGAATGGCTCGGCGATGTCAGTGACCTGCAGCCGCATGTCAGGTACCTCGAGGAATTCACCTCCCTGTACGAGAACATCAAATACCAGCGCCTCATTGAGCATAAGGAACGTTTCCGTAAATATATGGACACCAGTATGCTCAATGCCATCACCAACTACCGGGCATGGATATACGGCCAGGAAGACCTGATCCGTGAAGTAATGGACGATCTCAACGAACCGCTCCGTAACATCACCTTCAACAAAAACCCGGACACCTATCTCCAGCTGGAATGCCGCCACGTAAAAGACGTGGAGATACGCAACTTCAAAGAGAAACTGAGCGGCGCCGTACCAGACTCCATGAAGTACCACCTGGAAAAAGACCAGGCTTACGGCGAACAACTCTTTGAAAACATCAAAGTACTGATCACCGAGCTGCAGCAAAATGAAGCATGGCGCCGTAAAGTAACGGATGTCCGTAACTGGCTCGACTTCGGTGCTAAAGAATACTACATCTCCGATAATAAAGCCTTTAAATACTACGAGGATACCGCCAGCCTTTCCGGTGGTGAGAAAGCACAATTCACCTACACTATTCTGGGTGCCGCTATCGCTTACCAGTTCGGTATCAATGAGGCCAACCGCCAGCACCGCAGCCTGCGCTTTATCACGGTGGATGAGGCCTTCAGCAAACTGGACCCTGAGAAAAGCCACTACCTGATGGAATATTGTGGCCAACTCAACCTCCAGCTGCTGGTCGTTACGCCGCTGGACAAACTCAATATCGCTGAACCGTATATCCACGCCTGTCACTTTGTGTCCAACAAAAACAAGCGCGACTCTGTGGTGTATAACTTCACCATGGAAGAATACCGGGAAAGGAAGAAAGAGTTTGAAACAATGGAAGCCTGATTTCCTGTCAAATATCATTCAACATAAAAAGCGTGAAGGTCAACAACAGTTACCTTCACGCTTTATTTTTTTTGCGTTAACATTCCCCGGATAGTACTGGTTTACCTCCCCGAAATATTATATATTTATACATACATGATAAACATCAGGTTGACAGATTGGAGCAGCGACTAACTTTGTGAACATAATTCGAGATTATGCCTTCTGTTGAAATACTATCCAGGATACAGTTTGCCTTTACTATTGCATTCCATTACATCTATCCTCCGCTGAGTATCGGGCTGGGCTTGTGTTTGGTGATTATGGAAGGGTTGTACCTGAAAACAGGGAAGCTGCTGTATAAAGAGATCACGAAGTTCTGGATCAAGATCTTCGCATTGATATTTGGTATCGGTGTGGCCACCGGCATTGTGATGGAATTTGAGTTCGGCACCAACTGGGCCACCTATTCCCATTATGTAGGCGATATCTTCGGCAGTGCGCTGGCAGCAGAGGGGATCTTCGCCTTCGCCATGGAATCTGCTTTTCTGGGAGTATTACTGTTTGGATGGGACCGTGTACACAAAGCCGTGCATTATTTCTCCACTATCATGGTAGCAGTAGGTTCCGCCCTGTCTGCCCTGTGGATAGTGATTGCCAATTCCTGGCAGCAAACACCGGCCGGTTACCGCATCGAAGGGCATGATCTGGGCGCAAGGGCCGTGGTGACTGATTTTTGGGAGATGGTCAACAACCCTTCCAGTATGGACCGTTATGCACATGTGATCATTGGTTCATTTCTCGCAGGCGCTTTTCTCGTGATGAGCGTTGGTGCTTGGTATATCCTGAAAAAACGTTTCGTGGAACATGCGCAGGCCATGTTTAAAGTGGGGCTGTCTGTAGCAGTAATTGCCGCACTGGCACAACTTTTCACCGGACACCGTTCTGCACACTATGTCAGCAAATACCAGCCGGCTAAACTGGCCGCTATGGAAGGACATTATGATAGTCTTGCTGTAGCAGACATGTATATCATTGGCTGGGTCAACAATAAAGAAGAAAAAACTACCGGTATTAAAATCCCCGGAGGCCTGTCTTTCCTGACACATGGCAGCTTCAGTGCGCCGGTGGAAGGCTTGCACGCCACGCCGCCACAGGACAGGCCCCGCGCGGTCAACTTCGTTTTTCAGACCTATCATATGATGATCTCCATCGGCATGACATTGATTGGCCTTACCCTGCTGGCTTTGATATTACTCTGGAGAAAGAAACTGTTCCAGCAACGCTGGCTGATGATCATATTTGCCTGGGCCGTATTGCTGCCGCAGATCGCCAACCAGGTAGGCTGGTATGCAGCAGAAGTAGGCCGGCAGCCATGGGTGGTATACAAGCTGTTACGTACCTCCGACGCGCTGTCTAAAAAGGTGACAGCCGATCAGGTGATGTTTTCACTGATATTGTTTACGCTGGTATATATGTTGCTGTTTGTATTGTTCCTGTATCTACTGAACCGTAAAATACAGCATGGACCGGACGTAGCGGATGACCACGACCAGTACTATCCTAATAATTTGGCAAATCTTCCTTCTTAAAACACAGTTGCATGGAAACAATTCTCGGACTGGACCTTCCCACCTGGTGGTTTTTAGTGATCGGCGGACTGATCACCGGTTACGGCGTGCTCGATGGATTTGACCTCGGAGCAGGCTCATTACACCTGTTTTTTAATAAGGAAGAAAGTCGGCGCCTGGTGCTCAACGCTATCGGGCCTGTATGGGACGGTAATGAAGTATGGCTGGTAATAGCCGGCGGGGCGCTGTTTGCAGGTTTTCCGCTGGTGTACGGCGTCATTTTCTCCACCTTCTACATCCCTTTTATGCTGTTTTTGGTGGCGCTCATTTTCAGGGCTATCTCCATTGAGTTCCGTAGTAAGGAGCCGTGGACCTGGTGGCGAAAGATGTGGGACATCTCCTATACCGTTTCCAGCACGGCCATTACGTTATTGCTGGGACTGGTGCTGGGTAACCTTATCCACGGATTACCGATCAATAAAGAGCATGAATTTACCGGCAACCTGTGGACATTTTTTAATCCTTATGCCATCCTGATTGCTTTCACCACTTTGTCGCTGTTTATGCTGCATGGGGCTATTTACCTGGTGATGAAAACAGAAAACCGCCTCTACGCCAAGCTGACGGTGCTGGTAAACAATTGCAGCAAGTTTTTTATCCTGTGTTTTATTCTAACGTCAATGGCTACACTGATATACATTCCACACATGACGCATCAGTTTAAAAACCATCCGCAATTGTTTCTCCTCCCTATGGTAGCGGTGTTTATTCTCCTGAACATCAAACGGAACATCGACGCCAGAAAATACTTTACTGCCTTTTTCTACTCCTGTATCATCACTTCCTGTTTGCTGATTTTATTTGCGGTAGGGCTGTATCCCAATATTGTATTGTCTACCACCGACCCTGCTTACAGCATTAGCATTTATCAGGCAGCCTCCTCCAACAAGTCACTGAAGATCATGCTGCTGATTGCCGCCGTTGGCACACCGCTGGTGATCGCTTACAGTACCTTCGTTTTCTGGACTTTCCGGGGCAAGGTGAAACTCACCGATATGAGTTATTAACAAACTACTGCATGGGGCATCAATCCTCAATCCCTGTCTCCAAGGACCAGGATGTTTAGTCACCATTGGCTAAAGACAACAAGAATGACCTTTTACCTGCAAGCATGCAGCTAAAAGATAAAGAGAACTGAAGAACATCTTAACGGATCAAGTTGAAAAGTGGGGACCGAAAAACGGTGTATCTGTTTTCTTGAAGAACACTCCCGCATCAAGTCCACCTTTACCCCAGGGTTACTATAGGGGGGCTGTATGTACCATAGCGATATCCAGGGAAACACTCCTTTCTCATTTCTGTCGACAGGCAATGTGTTTTTACTCCATCCCCCAACTTTTCGACTTGATCCATCTTAGCCCAGGGCTTCAGCCCTGGGAATCCGGGGATGGGATATAAAAAACAGGCCCCCGCAAGAAATTGCAGGGGCTTACCATTTAACCTATATTCTGTACTGTAGCATCGTGTTTGTGTATCTCTAGAAATTCCTATAACTCTCGAAATCAACCACTTAATTATTTCTCAGAGATTTGTTACGTATTAAAGACAGTTTATTCTCCCCAAAGTTTAATGAAGGACAAAAAAAAATGAAAAATAATTTCAGGCACCCGAAATTAGAGGTCTCAACCTGGCAATTTCATGAACCGTATCGACAGGCTAACTGCCATTCTGATCCAATTACAAGGCAAAAAAATAGTAAAGGCCGCCGAAATATCCGAGCGGTTCAATATCAGTCTGCGTACTGTATACCGTGATGTAAAGGCGTTACAGGAGGCCGGCGTGCCTATCGGGGCCGAAGCGGGCACCGGTTACTATATTGTGGATGGTTATCACCTGCCACCGGTGATGTTTTCCAAAGAGGAGGCAGGCGCCCTGCTGACAGGGGAGAAGCTCATGGAGCAGTTTGGCGATCATTCCAGCCGGAAACAGTTCGGCTTTGCCATGGAAAAAATCCGGTCGGTGCTGCGCGGCTCAGAAAAAGATTTCCTGGAATCCCTCGATGAAAATATCGTGGTACAGCGGAGCTACGGGCCGGTGGAAGAGGATAATTTCCCCAACCGGTTCCTCTCAGAGCTGCAACACGCCCTGGGGCACCAACAGGTAGTCAACATGGAATACTTTTCCTTTCAGGAAGAAGTAGCCACCCGGCGGGAAGCAGAACCCATCGGTATCTTTCATGACGGCAGTAACTGGCACCTGATTGCCTGGTGCCGCCTCCGGCAGGGCTACCGCGATTTCCGGATAGACCGTATCCGTAAGCTTAGTCTAACGTCTTCCTATTATAAAAAAGACAAACGTATATCCCTGCAGGAATACCTGGAACAGCGCCGCAGCGCCGCTCCTGAGAAAACACTCCTGGTAAAAATAACGGTGGACAAAGACCAACGGCGCTATATGCGTAATCAGCTCTATTACTTCGGCCTGATGGATGAAACCACGAAAGGAGATAAAATAGAACTGACTTTTCTCACATCCGGCCTGAACTATCTGGCTCGCTACCTGGTCATGTACAGTAACAGCGTGGACATCCTGGAGCCCGAAGCCCTCAAAATCACTATGCGTGAGCTGGTCACCGAGCTTAAGGACCACTATCTCATTTAGTTATTTGTTCATTTAGTTATTTATTCATTTACTTATTCAAATGATTAAATAACTAAATGAACAAATTTCAAAACTCTCCTGACATAGGGTTGTCACATCCCGTTCGTTGCTTTGTATTGTAATTAAAAGATACAATATGAAAACGCAACGCAACTGCTACGTGTATGTATACAACGGCTATTCTGACTGGGAACCGGCGCTGGCCATTTTTGGACTGAACAACTTTACCGACGTCCGGGTGGTACCGTTTTCGCTGGATGGCCAGCCAGTCACTTCCGGTGGCAATGTAAGCGTACAGCCGCAGCAAAGCCTGGAACAGGCTATGGCAGCGGATATCGACCTGCTGATCATCCCCGGCGGCACTACCATCGCCAGCAGCAGCGAACACCATGCCCTGCTGCCCCTGCTCCTGAAACAACTGGAAGCCGGCCGCCTGCTGGCCGCTATCTGCGATGCCACCGCCTTCCTTGGCAACCACGGCCTGCTGGACCATGTGGCACATACCGGCAATGACGCCCAGGTACTGCAAATGATGGCCCCCGCTTATAAAGGCGTTGCCCACTATATCAACCAGCCAGCCGTCAGAAGTGGTAACCTGATCACTGCCGCCGGTACCGCCATGGTACCTTTTACCAAAGAAATTTATGCTGCGCTCGATCTGCTTGACAAACAGGAACTGGCTTTCTGGTTCGGCTTCTTCGATGCCGCCGGCCCCAAGCCCAAATTCAGTCACGTACTACCGCTGCCGTTCTTCTACCGCAGCTACGAGGTGAACATGGAAGGCATGCTGCCACTGGTACGGACTGCCACACTGGAGATGTACCGGCAAGCTATCGCTGCAGGCCTGGAAGTGTCCGGCCCGGTACAGTGGCATTATCATCAGTTTGATGGCAACCCCGAAACCGTCTTCCACCTCGATATCGGTCTTCCCGTGACAACTACCGCCCCGGTACCAGCGCCTTACAAATGTGAAACACTGCCAGCCTTCGACTGTATCAGCACCACCCATGAAGGCGGATGGGACAAACTGGGAGATACTTACGGTCAACTGATCAGCGTCCTGCAGGTACTGGGTATCCCGATGAGCGGCTACAACCGGGAGCAATATTTCCAATACGATTTCAATCAGCCGGATCAAAATATCACCAATGTTCAGATCGGTATTCTAAAACCTTGATATCATGAAATGCAGGAATGCCCTTTGGTGGGCACTGTTATTACTTATAGGATTTAAAATTGATGCTACACTCAACCCAACGGAAATGAATAAACTGGATCTTACTAAAGCTTTTAAGAGCTATTATACAGCCACTACCACACCACAGGTGGCTGTCATTGAAAAAGGATTGTTCCTGACCATCAATGGTAAGGGCGATCCCAACGGGGAGGTTTTCGCCGAAAATACCGGTGCCCTTTATGCCGTGGCTTATGGCATCAAATTCATGTGCAAAAAGGCTGACAAGGATTTCACGGTCAGCAAACTGGAAGGCTTTTGGTGGGTAGAAGACACTTCTGTTGAGCCGTTGCTGGTGCCTCGCAGTGAATGGTACTACGAGTTGGCTATTCGTATGCCCGACTACGTTACCCGGCAACAATTATCTGCCTCCGTACTTTCTGCAGAGAAAAAGAAGCAGTCCATGTTGTTCAGAAATGTAGATCTTAAAACGAAGGAAGAAGGAAAATGTATTCAGCTGATGCACATAGGCCCATTCAGTGAAGAACCGGCATCATTGGAGAAGATGGAGGCATTCATGCACCAGCAGGGGTTTCAGATGAATGGCAGGCATCATGAAATATACCTGTCTGATTACAGGAAAACAGCGCCGGAGAAGTTGAAGACCATACTGCGGCATCCTGTAAAATAAGTGGGAGAGGAAAATCAATCTGACAGTCCCAGTTGCTGAATAGCTTGCTGGGCAGCAATCTGGCTGGCGTCTTTTTTATTGAAGGCTTTACCGGTGCAAATCAGTTCACCGTCTACTACAGCGCCTACGGTAAAAATGCGCCGGCCATTGTCCATTTGTTCATCGAGTAGTTCAAACTCGAGGACTTTGCCGTTTTTATTGGCCCAGCCGTACAATTTGTTTTTGTGGTTCATTTCCACGCTTTCCAGCAGTTCCATATCGATGTATGGCATCAGGATGCGTTTATGAACAAACTGTTGGGTTTTATTATAGCCACGGTCAAGATATACCGCGCCTACCAGTGCTTCGAGGGTATTGCCGAAGATCTGGCTGATCTTCAGGAAGCTGTTGTACTTGTCGTAGATCGTGAGTTTACGCAGCCCCATCTTGATAGCGATATCATTCAGTTGCTGGCGGTTAACGATTTTGGAGCGCATCTCGGTAAGATATCCTTCTGTTTTGTAAGGATATTTTTTAAAGAGATAGTCACCCACGATTGCTCCCAGGATAGCATCGCCGAGGTATTCCAACCGTTCGTTGCTTTCGAGGAACTTCTCTTTGCTTGAGCGGTGGCTAAGGGCTATCTCATACAGGGCAAAGTTACCTGGCGGGAAACCCAACAGGCTGGTGAGCTCTTTGTACAAGTGCCGCTTCTTGGATACGAGTCGATATAAAAATCCTGGCAGTAATTTCACACAATCAAGATCAAGGAACAAATTTTTTGAAAATAACAGAGGCATTATGTCCTCCAAAACCAAAGGTATTGGATAATGCAGCTCTTACTTCTCTATGTTGTGCGGTGTTAAAGGTAAAATTTAATTTCGGGTCTAGCTGAGGGTCGTCAGTAAAATGGTTAATCGTGGGTGGTACGATACCATCGATGATAGACATGATGCTGGCGATGGATTCAATAGCGCCGGCAGCACCGAGCAGGTGACCAGTCATGGATTTGGTGGAGCTGATGTTGAGGTCATAAGCATGTTCACCGAATACCTTCTGAATAGCCTTTACTTCTGCGATATCACCAAGTGGGGTGGAAGTACCGTGTACATTGATATAATCAATATCATTCGCCTGTAAACCGGCATCAGCCAATGCCTGCCGCATCACGTTCATAGCACCCAGTCCTTCCGGATGAGGGGCCGTAATATGATGAGCATCCGCAGTAGCACCTCCGCCGGCCAGCTCTGCATAAATTTTTGCACCTCTTTCCAACGCATGGTCCAATGATTCCAGTACCAGCGCGCCAGCACCTTCTCCCATGACAAAACCATCACGGTCGAGGTCGAAAGGCCGGGAAGCCGTTTTAGGATCATCATTCCTTTCGGATAAAGCCTTCATGGCATTGAAGCCGCCAACACAAGGCTCATTGATCACATTCTCCGAACCGCCGGTAACGACGAGGTCCGTTTTGCCGTAACGGATACTGTACATCGCCTCAATAATAGCATTGGTGGCAGATGCGCAAGCAGATACAACAGAGAAATTAGGCCCCCTGAAGCCGTGGCGGATAGAAATAGAACCAGCAGCAATGTCAAGGATAAGCCTGGTGATCAGGAATGGGCTGAAGCGGGGAGTCCCGTCTCCGGTATGAAATTCTTTTAATTCATGGCTGAAGTTGATCATCCCTCCAACACCAGTACCCCATATCACACCGGCACGATCGAGATTGATCTTGTCTTTGTTGATATTGGCGTCCAGTATAGCCTGATCTGCGGATATCACCGCTGTCTGTGTAAAGGGGTCCATCTTACGGGCCTCCTTTTTATCCAGGTAATTGGTAGGGTCGAAATTCTTCAGTTCACAAGCAAAACGGGTTTTGAACTTGGAAGCGTCAAATTGACGGATGTAATCCGCGCCGGATACACCGTTCGTCAATCCGTGCCAGAAATCAGCTACGGAATTGCCGAGCGGTGTAAGAGCGCCTAAACCTGTAACGACAACTCGTCTTGGTTGCATTAAAACAATTCTGATTAGTAGGATTATTTTACATGTTCTTCCAGGTAAGCAACTGCCTGGCCAACAGTAGTAATAGTTTCAGCTTGTTCGTCAGGAATGGAGATGTTGAATTCTTTTTCGAATTCCATAATCAGTTCTACCGTATCCAAAGAGTCAGCGCCTAAGTCGTTGGTGAAGGAGGCTTCAGGAGTTACCTCGGCTTCGTCAACGCCCAATTTGTCAATGATGATCTTTTTAACTCTTGATGCAATGTCTGACATAATTTTAAGTGTTTTTGGTTTAAAACTTGACTGCAAAAATATAATTTTTATTGAATTGCCAACAGATAGCCCGAATTTTAACCCCTTGGCAGTATGGACAATCCCACCAAACCCAATACAGTAAACATATTTTGTACTTTGTTAATAAAAGATTTTCTCTCATACACCCCTTCTTTCTGTCATTTATTCCCCTTTTCTACCCATTTATATACCCATTCGGGTATATCCTCATCTCTTCAGAAAAATATATATGACCCCGTCATAAAATGGCCCAATAGGTAAATATCCGCCGCGGTCAACCCATTTTAATCTCCATTTAACCTGCTTTTTCACCACTTATCTAACGCCTTAACGCTAATTAACAGTCCCCGGATGCATTCACAATCGCCATTTATTAAATTTGTCCGGCTTATGAGAAGCCTCTACTATTGGATTATTTGATTATTTGGATATTTGGCTATTAACGGAACCCACTAAATAATTAAATTTCTAAATAACCAAATGATATTATCACTTAAAAGCGAATCGCAAAAAGGCTTATTAACATGCCCAACACCAAAAAAACAGTCCGCTCCATTATTATATTGGTTGCTGTCGGTATCGTGCTCTTCCTGGTTTATAAAAAAATAGCCGGTAAAAAGGAAGCGGCCGCCGCCTCCAATGGAGCCGCCGCTAAAGGCGCCAACGCCAGACAGCTACTTACCGATGCCTGGATTGTGAAAACTTCAACCCTCGATCAGGCCATTGAAGCAAGCGGAACGCTCCAAAGCAACGAAGAAGTGGAAGTGAAACCGGAAATCAACGGCCGTATCACACACCTTTATTTTAAAGAAGGTACCAACGTAAAAAAAGGAGACCTCCTCGTAAAACTCTACGATGAAGACCTCCGTGCCCAACTGCAAAAACTGAAATTACAACAGCAACTGGCCAAAACAACCCTCGAACGCCAGGAAAACCTGCTTAAAATAAACGGTATCAGCCGCCAGGACGTAGACGTGACCCGCAACCAGGTCAGCGCCTACGGTGCAGACATGGAATATACCCAAACCCAACTGCAGAAAACCGAGCTCCGCGCTCCTTTCAGCGGTAAGCTGGGCCTCCGTAACGTCAGCGAAGGCGCTATCGTATCCTCCGCCACCGTTATCACCACCCTGCAACAGATAGATCCGCTTAAAATGGACTTCGCTGTAGCCGAGAAATACCGCAACGTCATCAAAAACGGCGATCAGGTAACCTTCCTCGTGGCCGGCGATAACAACGAATACAAAGGCAGTATCTATGCCATCGACCCGAAAATTGACCTGACTACCCGTACGGTTAAACTCCGGGCCATCATTCCTAATAATCATGGTACCCTCTTCCCCGGTTCTTTCGCAAAAGTGAAAATCACCCTCCGCAACCTGCCGGAAGCCCTCATGATACCTTCCCAGGCCGTCATCCCCGGTACCCGTGATAAGAAAGTAATTGTTGCCGATAGCGGCAAAGCCAAATTTGTAGTCGTAGAAACAGGCATCCGCACCGAAAGCAACGTACAGATCACCAGTGGCCTGAAAGCCGGAGATACCGTGATAACCACAGGTATCCTGCAACTGAAGCCGGGCATGCCGCTGAAGTTCAATAAAATACAATAATGGAAATCACCAATGACGGATACTCAATTCGTCATTCGTAATACGTAATTGAAAATGAGTTTACCTTCATTATCACTCAAACGCCCCGTTCTGGCAATTGTGATGAATATCATCATCGTGATATTCGGTCTCGTGGGCTTTACCTTCCTCGGAGTGCGGGACTTCCCCGCTATCGACCCGCCTATCGTTAACGTACGTACGTCATACGCCGGCGCCAACTCCGATATCATCGAAACACAGATCACCGAACCACTGGAGAAATCCATCAACGGGGTAGCCGGTATCAAAAACATATCTTCCAGCAGCAGCCAGGGCAGCAGCAATATCACCGTGGAATTTGAACTGGGCCAGGACCTGGAAGGCGCTACCAACGACGTGCGTGATAAAGTGTCCCAGGCCCTCCGCAGCCTCCCGCCGGATATCGATGCGCCACCGGTAGTGTCCAAACAGGACGCTAACTCAGACGCCATCATCTCTATGACGGTGCAGAGCAATACCCGCAACCAGCTGGAAGTGACCGAATACGGCACCAACGTACTGCTCGAAAAACTGCAAACCATTCCCGGCGTGAGCGCCATTCAGATATGGGGCGAAAAAAGATACGCCATGCGTATCTGGATGGACCCCGCCAAACTGTCGTCCTACAGCCTCACCCCATCAGACATACAAGCCGCCCTGCAACGGGAGAACGTGGAACTGCCTTCCGGTAAAATTGCCGGCAACGCCACCGACTTCACCGTACGTACCTTCGGCCGCCTCTTTACGGAAGATGATTTTAATAATCTCATCATCAAAAATGTAAACGGCAGCGAAATACGCATCCGCGATATCGGTCAGGCTATACTGGGACCGGAAAACGAGGAAACCATCCTCAAAGAATCCGGTAGCCCCATGATCGCCCTTGCCCTCATCCCGCAGCCCGGCTCCAACTACGTGGCCATCGCCGATGAGTTCTATAAAAGATATGAACAGCTGAAAAAAGATATCCCGGAAGACTTCACCGTGAACATCGCGATGGACAACACCAAGTTTATTAAAAAGTCCATCGAGGAAGTGGAAGAAACACTGATCATCGCACTCACACTCGTGATCCTCATCGTGTACCTCTTCTTCCGCGACTGGCTGATGGCCCTCCGTCCGCTGGTAGATATCCCGGTGTCCCTCATCGGCGCCTTCTTTATCATGTACATCTGCGGCTTTACCATCAATATCCTCACCCTGCTGGCCATCGTACTCGCTACCGGCCTTGTGGTGGACGATGGTATCGTGGTAACGGAAAACATCTATAAGAAAATAGAAGCCGGCATGCCCCGTATGCGCGCCGCTCGAGAAGGGTCAGAAGAAATCTTCTTCGCCGTTATCGCCACCTCCATCACGCTGGCCTTCGTATTCCTGCCCATCATCTTCCTGCAGGGCTTCGTAGGTCAACTGTTCCGCGAATTCGGTATCGTGGTGGCCGGTGCGGTACTGATCTCCGCTTTCGTATCACTGACGCTCACACCGGTGCTCAACGTGAAACTGGGACGGAAAACACATACCCACTCCTGGTTTTATACCAAATCAGAACCATTCTTCCGCTGGATGGAAGACGGCTATAAAAACTCACTAGAATCGTTTATGCGTTTCCGTTGGGTAGCCGGACTGGTGATCGCCGGTTGTCTGGTGATGATCTATTTCCTCTTCAGGACATTGCCCGCAGAGCTGGCCCCGCTGGAAGACCGCAGCCAGTTCCGCCTTTCCATTACCACGCCGGAAGGTACTTCCTTCGATTACATGGACAATTATGTGGACCAACTCACGAAGTTCCTGGCAGACTCCATCCCGGAGAAGAAAATTATCCTCAGCGTTACTTCCCCCGGATTCAGCGGCGCCGGCGCGGTGAACTCCGCCTTCGCCAACGTAGTACTAACGGAGCCGAATGAACGCCATCGTTCACAAAAAGAAATTGTGAACATGGTAAACCGCAATATGGCCAGGTATCCACAGGGAAAAGTATTCGCCATCGAAACACAAACCATACAGGTAGGACGCCGCAGCGGCCTCCCGGTTTCCTTTGTGCTGGAACATATCAACTTCGACTCACTGACGCGCGTACTGCCCCGGTTCATGGACGAAGTAGGCAGCAGCCCCGTATTCCAGGGCACCGACGTGGACCTTAAATTCAACAAGCCGGAACTGCGCATTCACATCAACCGCGACAAAGCTACACAGCTCGGCGTTTCGGTACAGGACATCTCCCAAACTCTCCAGCTGGCACTGAGCAACCTGCGCTACGGATACTTCATCCGCAACGGTAAACAGTACCAGGTAATGGGACAGGTGTTCCGCGCCGACCGCGATGCCCCGATGGACCTTGAGAACCTCTACGTACGTAACTCCCGCGGCGAAGCCATCCAGCTCGACAACGTGGTGAGCATCGAAGAAGAAACCAGTCCGCCGATCATCTACCACTTCAACCGTTATAAGTCCGCCACCATCTCTGCCGGCCTCGCACCCGGTAAAACCATCGGCGATGGCCTGAAAGAGATGTACCGCATCTATAATAAACTGGAAAACGAAAAAGTAATCGACGATTCCTACACCACCGCCCTGTCAGGCTCTTCCCGCGACTACGCGGAAAGCGGCTCCAACACGATGTTTGCGTTAGGCCTGGCGCTGGTGCTGATCTACCTCGTACTCGCCGCACAGTTTGAAAGCTGGATAGATCCGCTGATCATCATGCTCACCGTACCACTCGCCTTCGCCGGCGCCTTGCTGTCGCTGTGGGTATTTGACCAGACATGGAATATCTTCTCACAGATTGGTGTGATCATGCTCATTGGCCTGGTGACCAAAAACGGTATCCTCATCGTGGAATTTGCCAACCACCAGCGCGATGCCGGTCTTTCCAAGTCCGATGCCGTGATACACGCTTCCGCCATGCGTTTGCGCCCGATCCTGATGACCAGCCTGGCCATGGCCCTTGGTGCATTGCCCATCGCGATGTCGCTCGGCGCCGCAGCTACCAGCCGTATTCCGCTGGGTATCGTGATCGTAGGTGGTATCATCTTCTCTCTCGTCCTCACCTTGTATGTAATTCCGGCCATGTATACCTTCTTCTCCCGTCACGGCAACAAATCGGAAGACAGCGATGAAGAAGAAAGACTGGAAGGCAAAGAAGAAGATGTAGCCTCCGCTCATGCATAAACCGTTATTAAATTTATTATGAAGAAATATATCACCAGCATCGGCCTCCTCTTTATCCTCATAGCGGGAAGCACCCTGGCTGCCTCCGCGCAACAGAAGATACTGACCCTGGAGCAGGCCATAGACCTGGCGCTTAAAAACAATTTCTCTATCCGGCTGGCCAGAAATACAGCCGAACTATCGGCTAACGATTACGCCTATGCGAATTTTGCCTTCGTGCCCCGTCTCAACGCCACCGCCGGTACCACCTGGAACAATACCGCCACCAAACAGGAATTTGTCAACGGCACCAAAAGAGATACCAGCGGCATCAAAGGCAATAATATCAGTGCCAACGCCACACTCAGCTGGACACTCTTCGATGGTCTCAAGATGTTCGCTACCCGTGAGAAACTGGCAGCCATCAAAGATCTCGGTGAACTGGCCATCAAAGACCAGGTACAGAATTCCGTTGCTACCGTCATCGGTGGGTATTACAATATCGTTCAACAAAAACAACAACTGATCGCCATCCGTGAACAGCTGTCGATTTCGGAAGAAAGGGTAAAATTGTCCGACGCCAAGTTTACCACCGGCCTCGGTCCTAAAACAGACCTGTTGCAGTCCAAAGTAGACTGCAACGCACAAAAAGCGCTGCTGCTGCGCCAGACAACGCTTATAGAACAAAGTAAAGCGCTGCTGAACCAGCTGATGGCCGTACCCGCCGGCGCCACCGGTTATGATGTCCCGGATTCTATTCCCATCAATGCCGGCCTGTCTTTCGTGACGCTGCAACAGAATGTGGCCAATAACAACACCGCCATCAAGGTGCAGCAACAGAACATCAATATCTCCGCACTGACCATCAAAGAACGCCGCGCAGATTATTTCCCGGTGATCACCTTCAATTCCGGTTATAACTACAACCGTAATACGTCCAATGCGGCATCCAATGCCTTCAGTCCCCGGTTCAACCGCAACGGCGTGTTTAACTATGGCCTCACCGCAGCCATTCCTATCTTCAATGGCTTCAATGTGAAACGGCAGGTAAAAAATGCTAAGATTGACTTTGATTTCCAAAACATTACACTCGATAATGTCAAATCACAGGTAGACCTCTCGCTGAACAATGCCTTTAAGGATTATGAATATTACAGGAAAGCGCTGGAACTGGAAGAAGAAAACAACCAGTTGGCTGAAGAAAATATGATGGTGGCGCTGGAACGTTTCAAGCAGGGCGTGTCTACCACCATCGAAGTAAAACAGGCGCAGCAAAGCCTGGAAGACTCCAACTACCGGCTGATACAGGCGCGTTACAACACCAAACTTGCCGAGACAGAACTGCAGCGGTTAAACGGTTCACTGCTCCAATAACGACTCTTCATTATCAAATAAATTCGTACAAAAGCCCGGAGATATTCCGGGCTTTTGCATGTGCGTAACTTTGCGTCACTGCTGAAAAGAAATATCCGGGCCTTAACATTCCTGTAACATAGCCGGCTTATATTTATATCCGGATAATGCAACAACCTCGAACTATGTCTGATAGCCCGCCTAAAGAACAATTTGAGAAGATATTTGAGGAGAACAATTTAAAAGTATACCGGTTCGCGTTCAAGTTGACAGGTGATGCCAACAGAGCGCAGGAAATCACCCAGTTATGCTTTGTTCGCCTCTGGGAAAACATGCACCAGCTGAAGGAAGGGCAGGACGTATTTCCTTTATTGTTTGTGTATGTTAAAAACCTGGTGATCGACGAAACCCGCAAGCTTTACCGCGAAAAAAAAGCGATGGCGAAAGTGGCGGACAACCAATCCATTGAAACTGCTCACAGCGGAGAAAAACTGCTCCTCCAAAAAGAACTCACCACCCATATACACCAACTGGTAGAAAATATGCCTGAACAGCGGCGGAACGTATATATGCTCAGCAGAAGCCTGGGCTATAGCCATCGGGAGATAGGCCAGCAATTATCCATTTCTCCCGCCACCGTAAAAAATCACCTGACAGCAGCCCTTCAATATATCCGGAAAGAACTGACCAGTCATTTCGGTAGCAACCATAGCTGACACATCTCACCCTGAAAACAACACCGCCATGCGACGCTCTTCCCATTCTTTTCTCCTTGGCAGTATCGCGTTGATAACCGCCTGTAGTAAAAAAGATGACATACCACCTGTGCCAACAGGGCCCGTCACCCAACAGGAAATCAACAACTGGGTACTGGATAGTATGCGCTACTTCTATCTGTGGAATGATCAGCTGCCTGCCAATCCCAACAACACACTGGAGACGATATCTTTTTTTCACAGTATTAAGTATACCGAAGACAGATTCTCCCTGCTGTACAACCCCGAAGATCCGGCCACGTATGCCACCGATATCCGCAGTAAATACGGCATCGACTATAGTATCATCAGCTGGCCACAGCGGCCGGAAGGCGTTATCGGCGTTATCAAGCTGGTGGTGCCGGGATCTTATGCAGCGGCAGCCGGACTGAAAAGAGGCAGTTATTTTACCCGTATCAATGAAACAAGCCTCACTGCGGCAAATGCCGCAACACTCAGTGAGCAGCTCAGGACCGCCGCCACTGGTACGATCACACCCGCTACTGTGAGCGGCGCAACTATTACTGAAAACACGGCCGTATTGCTGCAAGGAAAGTTGGCAACTGCTAACCCCGTATATACGTCAACGTTAATAACCGGCGCTTCCCGTAAAACAGGCTATGTGTTTTACAATGCCTTTATCGATGCATACAATACCAGTCTGCTGGATGTATTCCGGAACTTCAAAAGTCAGGGTATAGAGGAGCTGATCATTGATATCCGCTACAATACAGGCGGCAGCCTCGCCGCCGCCGCCATGCTCACAGCGCTGATAGCACCGGATGTAACAGACAAAAGCGTTTTTGTGCAGTACAGCGGCAACAACCGCCTCGGTTCCCAGACACTCAACTTCGCCACTACACTCTCTGTCCCCGAAAATGCAGACCCTATCAGCTTTGCTGCACTCTCTTCCGCCCAACTTAATCTGCCCCGCATTTTCCTGTTGACCGGCAGTCAGACAGTATCCGCCGCCGAACTGCTGGTAAATAACCTTAAACCCTATACGAAAGTGATACAGATAGGTGAAACCACCGTGGGTAAAGACAAAGGAGCCATACTGGTGAAAGATATGCGCAGTCCCCGCCGCATCCCCTGGGTTATTCAGCCGCTTACCTACCGGCTGTCCAATGCCAATGGTAACGGTAATTACACACAGGGCATCGCACCGCAATATCCAGTAGACGAAATGTCCAGACAACCATTATTGCCATTGGGAGATGCCAATGATCCACTGGTAGCCAAAGCCCTGTCAGTAATCGCAGGTAATGTAAGGGCAAGCGTGGAAAGCAACAATACCCTTCGTCATTTCTATGATGCCGGTCAACAAGCGGCTGCCAACAGTTTGGTGATCATCCCAAGATAAAGAGAGAAAGAGGGGTTAACAAAAATGATAGTTAATGGAGAGTAATCAGTAAAACAGGGTTTTCCATATTATTTTAAAGTATCTCAACGCAGCTTTCCGCCTTTCAGGCCCGGCCCGGCAGTGGGTAAAGCATGCGTCACAATCGCTTCTGTAATCGTTTTGCTGCCGGCTCCCAGCAATAGCAGGCCTCCGCGGAAACCTTTGCCCGCAGCAGGGGAGTAATGCAGATGCAAATGCCTGATCACGCCGGAGCTGTCTTCCGCCAGGTTGCCACCAAAGGTCAGGTCACGAAAAGGGGTATATCCTTTTTTGACCGGGGCCCGGCCCAATATCAGCAGACCGCTGGGGCCAGGATCGGGAGCTTTTTCTACCGTTATCCGGATGGGCAGTGTTGTTGTACCTTCAGCCAGAATATATGCCCCCCGGGTAATAACCAGTCCGCCGCTATGGCGACCGTCTTGTTTATTTACCGCGGTAGGCAGTATGTTAACCACCGCGCCGGCTTCCACCCGCAAGGTTGCTTCGTTTGCCACATACACCCAACCATCAATATACCAGGGATGGTTGGCTGTCAGCAATGTATTGGAAGCAATAACCTGTCGTATGGTATCGGACACAGGGATGATTTCCATTTTAACTTCCTGCGTAGCAGCAGGATTTACCACATCATTTTTTTTGCAACCCGCCGTGATAACAGATAAGCTACTCAAACCATACCAGCAGTAGGGTATAAGACGGGTTACATATTTGCTCGCGGGATGCATAAAAAAGATTAAAGGTCTATATAGGAAGTTGAAATATATCCTCCGGTCGGATCGTTCACCACGGAGATAATTTCAGTTTTACCACCAAGTTTATCACTGCCGAATGTAAAAAACTCAGAACCATCCGGCTGTAATACTACCTGACCAGTGGCCGGGTCAATTAACTTAGCAGCGTACGTGTAGTCATGACCGTTGGCGTTTACAGCTCTTAATCTTACAACAGCCGACAGTTTGCCTCTTGACCATCCTTTTAATACAAGTGGATAATCCAAAATCTCACCACTGTCAGGATCAGCAAAAATAAAGGCCAGATCGTATTTTTCGAGGGGATAGAAGGAGGCTGTCAAATTATTGAATAACTGAACATCAAATGAATCAATGGGTACAGAGCTACCGCCACCAGCACCAACGAATCCCTTCAATCCAAGCTCAGGGCTGTAAGCAAACCGAAACTGCTGTATACTGTTAATCCCAATAGTAATCATAGTATCTGCAAGTAATTCCTGCTTGCCTGCATCATAAGCACTCAGTTTTCCTTTCTTGCCTGCAGGAAGAATAAAATGGCTCCCGTCTCCAACTACCCTGATCGTGTCCAGTCGCTGGCCATCAAAATACATCATGATTTTGGGAGTGTTGGGAAGGTTCAGCAGCGAAACCTGGACTTTACCAAAGTAGTGTTCGTCGGGCATTTCACCCTTACGGCAGGAAGCCAGGAAAGCGATAACGGCTAAAAGAAAAGACAAGCGTTTTAAAAACAGATACATATTCAAAATATTAACAGAAAAAAGATGATCATCACGTATAGAGGAAAATCCTCTATACGTGATGACGAATAAAAACAATTACAGAATAGTCCAGCCATTAGCCCATGTAGTGTTTCCGGTAGGGAAAGCACCAGCAGCTTTAGCAACAGACAGACTTGTAGGAACGTAGTTACCGATAGCACGGGTAGCTGCGAACGGAGCAGTCAGTTTGATATTCACGTTCGGATCAGTGTTGGTATAGCCTCTGTTGGTAGTACCAGCCGGAGTGAACGCAGCGAAGGAAGTGAAGTTGATCTCAGTAGAGAACGGAAACACATACGCATGAACAAAGTTGTTAGTCAGCGTAGAAGTACCAGCGTCATACTTGGTTTTGGTGTTAGCACCGGTAGCAGGTTTCTGTGTATCCAGAGAGATACCATAGTTGAAGCCCAGGAAGATAGAATTGTTGATAACAAATTCAGCATTTCTTCTCAGGTGAGCAGCGCGGCCATATTTACCGATAGTAGAAGGCAGACCATTGGTAATAGAAGCAGCAGCGGCAGTAGGCTGACCGATGATAGTGATGAAGTTGTAAGTAGGATGAGTGTAAGGAGTTACGGCATCACCACCAGCGTTGTTGTCGCTTTCGAAACCGTTAGACTGGCTCTTGTCAGCACGGTTAGGATCAGATACGCCCAGTGCGTACTCGATTTTACCGGAATAACCGTTGTCAGTATCAAACATATCATCCAGCGCGTCGATAGCCACCAGGTGAGAAGCGTTTACAGTACCACCAAAGAATTCAAAAGCATCGTCTTTGGATTTGTATACTTCAACGAAATCGAGGATAGTACCGTTACCAACACCAGCCAGTGTCAGACCGTTCAGTTCATTATCCGGAGCCAGTTCGTAACCAGCATACTCAATTCTTACATAACGCAGGGTACCTGAGTTATCTGTAGGAACGTTGTTAGCCGGACCACCATAAGTAGCATCAGCAGGAGGAGTACCAGTGATACCTTCTACCAGTACAGCACCAGCATGGTTGGTAGGTGCTTTACCCAGCAATACTACACCACCCCAATCGCCAGACTGAGGAGCAGCTTCGTTGGAAGTAAAGATGATCGGATTAGTATCAGTACCATCAGCGATCAGTTTAGCACCGCGGGTAACGATCAAACCACCGCCTGGAGTACCAGAACCTGGAACGTTCGGGTCAGCAGGAATACCTTTGATACCTTTGATCACTGTTCCGGGTTCAACAGTTACAACAGCGTTGTTGGCTACATATACCAGACCATCCAGTTTGTAAATTTTGCAGCTTTTCAGGGTGATGTTGGAAGTGATCACACCAGTGATGGTGCTGTCACCACAGGTACCGGAAGCACCAGAAGGACCACCGGCTACTACTGCGCGGTCATTGTTTACTACGTTGTCTTTTTTGCAGGATGTGCCTAACATCATGCCCAGCACAGTTGCTGCGGACATGAGGGTTACCGCTAAGGGTTTTTTGTTCATGGGATTTTTACTTTTTAAAGTTTAAACAAATGAATAAGGAATGAATGATGAATACCTGATCAGGATATATTTTTCGGGTATGCGCGCAAAAGCGTTAATGTTTATACTTGAGGATAATATTATCATTATAGAATTGACCAGCCATTGGCCCAGGTAGTGTTTCCAACAGGGAAAGCGCCTACAGCCCTGGCGGGAGACAATGCCTGTGGAATATAGTTACTGATGACAGGTATGGTAGCAAATGGAGCATTCAACCTGATGTTAAAGTTCGGGTCTGCAGAAATGTAACCTTTGTTGGTAGTACCCAGCGGAGTAAACGTGGCAAAAGGAGTAACATATGCATGTACATAGACATTGGTTAACGTAGAGATGCCGTTGTCATACTTCGTTCTCGTATTGGGCCCTACAGGAGGTAGTGTTGGGTCCAGGAAAATACCAATATTATAGCCCATAAAGATGGCGTTACTAATCGCAAACTCACTGTTCCTTCTCAGATGTGCTGCATAACCATATCTGCCGGTGCCGCTGGGAGGGGCGTTGGTAACGGAAGCCGATGCCGCGTCACGCTGGCCAATAATAGTAAGGTAGTTGAAAGTAGGATGTGTATAAGGAGTTACCGGGTCACCATTTATGTTGTTATCGGATTCCAGGCCATTGGACTGGCTCTTGTCAGCCCTGGCAGGATCAGATATGCCCAGTGCGTAAGTGACAGTACCCGTATAACCGTGGTCAATATCAAACAGATCGTCTAATGGAGAGATAGCCAACAGGTGAGAAGCATTTACTGTCCCGCCATAGATTCCAAAGGCATCAGCTTTTGCTTTATATACCTCAATAAAATCCAGTACAGTACCATTGCCCACTCCTGCCAGTGTCAGGCCATTCAGAGCACTGAGGCTACTCAATTCAAAACCGGCATATTCGATCCTGACATAGCGTAGTATACCGCTATTGTCACCAGGTATATTCTTGCCCGGGCCACCATAAGTAACATCACCGAAAAAGGGAGTAGGAAGACCCGGTACAGGTACCGCGGCAAGCGGGTTAGCAGGTGCATTACCGACCATCACGATACCACACCAATCGCCGGATACAGGAAAACTTTCATTGGAAGTAAAAACGATTGGATCAGTAGCAGTACCACTGGCTATTAGTTTTGCCCCGCTGGTAATAACCAGTCCTCCGCCAACGGCAGTAGAGGTCCCTTTAATGCCCTTGATCACGGTTCCGGGCTCAATGGTCACTACCGCATTGTTGGTCACATATATCAACCCGTTCAGCTTGTAAATTTTACAGCTTTTCAAGGTAATATCGGAGGTAATTACACCGGTAATAATGCTGTCGCCACAACTGCCGGCTACACCGGAAGGACCACCGGCAACCACGGTACGATTATGCTCGGTGGCACCATTTTCCTTTTTACAGGATGTTCCCAACGTCAGATTTAATATGGCTGCAACAAATATGAGCGTAGTCGTTAAAAGTCTCTTATTCATAGAACATCTACTTTTAAACATTAAAACTTATAGGTAAAAGTCGCGCTGTAAGTACGGCCTGGCTTGGATTTGAAATTCACGATATCTTGTCCGGGATTATAATTCATTTCTTTCTTTCCAGGCTTTCCACCATTGGTGTAGTCCTGGTTTTGCTCAGCAGTAAACTGGTTCCTGTAGATAACTGCGTAACTGTCTAACAGGTTACCAATATTTAACTTCAATTCAGCATGCTGCTTCAGGAACCTGAACCCAATCTGCGCATCCAGCGCCTGCAAAGGCCGCTCCATTAACGACAGCCTGTAAACAGTACTTGGCAGGAAAACACGATTAGTAACTGAATTATAAGTCAGGCTCACTGATAAAGGGTTCATGTCGTAGTAAACACCAGCATTAAACATAAAATTGCTGGCACCCATCTGAGGTCTTTTCTCTTCTTCCCCGATAGTCTCCTTTACGATTACTTTTTGAGGATTAGCCGGGTCCATAATGCCTATATTAAGGCTCATAGGTTTAACGGTAGCATCCAGGTATGTAAAGTTGCCGTAGAGCGTAAAATTGCGCAGCACCGGCACTTTGGTAAAAGCTAACGACTTTCTCATCTCCAGCTCTATACCATAGTTTTTCGCCGATTTACTGTTTAACAACTCATAGCTGTTAAGCAGCTCCCGCCGGTAAATCTCCATCGGGTAGGAGAGGTCCTTGTAGAAAAATGACGCGGAAAGGATTTCCCCCGGACCCGGATACCACTCATAACGGAAGTCCAGATGCTTTATCGTTGTTGATCTTACCAAAGAGGACGTATAATCACCTCCTAACTCAAAATCATATTCCTTGAAAACAGACAACTCACGTAAGTCCGGACGGATAATACTTTCTGAATAAGCCAACCGCAGGTTCATGGACGGTGTAAGGGAATAAGTCAGGTTGACGGAAGGAAAAAAATGCCAATTCGACTCTCTGCTTAGCAAGTCTGAATAATCATACTCCTTACCTGGCTCCGGTTTAAATTTGGCAAAAGTTGAGTCAAGATTGTTATTCACCTTATTCAGGTTGTAATATTCAGCTCTCACCCCCCATACCAGTCTCCACTTATCTCCAATCCTATTGTCCAGCATGGCAAACAATGCATGCAATGAGGCTGACCGACGTTTGAAGTTGTCACCAAACTGGCTCATGCCCACCTGTAAGCCATTTTCCGGTATAAATGCCTTTCCCAGCGGGAAAACCTCTGAACCTCTGTTATCAATTTTTGACAACGTATTCAACACAAAGAACAACCTGTCTTTATTCCAACCGGCGTAACCACCTTTGAAAGTATTATCAAAGTTTACTTTGCCAGCATTAAACTTAAACGGTACAGATACCGCAGCTTCCCAGTTATAGTTATTCTCCAGTGCACGGCTCCATGATCTTAATGCGCCTTCTGCGAAATTGCTTCCGTATTTATCGATGGTAAACTCATTTTTTTCTGCTCCTTCTATCGGTATATAATTAGCCAACAAGATGTGGTTGTCCGGCTTTTGACGGTCCAGTTTAAGGTAACTGCCACTCCATTTCAAACGAATACCATTCCGGCCAATAGCATGTTCACCTCTCAGTTGGTTTTGCCACAGGGATGTTTGCATTCCCATATCAAAAAGTCCTACGGTATGTTCACCGAAAGTATCATTCGGCCCGGTGCCAAATGTCAGCTGTTGGTCCAGTGTGCGCAGGTAAAGCGATTGAAAACCGATCCTGCTTTTTTCGGTGCGATAACCAATACCCAGCATACCTCCCAAATTGGTCACAAAGCCATATCGTTGTCCTTTAAACAACCTGTTGTCCAGATCACTATTACCTTCTGCTACAGCAAAACCTTCTCTTCCTAATATGATATCCTGCGTAGATAATGTATTACGATAACTGGCTGCGGCTACCAGTCCCCATTGCTGACCTGCGCTACCACGCAGCACCCGGCCAAAAGACGCCTGAAAATTGGGAGATACCGGTGCTTTAAATTTTGTTACAGCCCAGTTATTATTAAACAGCGCAGCATTTTTGCCTTCTTTGTTGTAATGATCTACTATATCAAATCTGTCTTTCCAGTCCAGCGTGCCAAACAGCTGGCGATGTTTGGCGGTATTTCCCCAATACTCACTGCCACTCAGTGGTAAGGACAAAAAATCCTTGCCTGTTGTTTTATCATTATAGCTGCCGCCAACAGACAGGTTCAGAAAATTTTCGGAAGGAATGTCCAGTGTATTCACTTCTACCAGGCCGCCACCAAATTCTGCGCTGCGATCAGGCGTGATAGTCTTTATCACCGTTACATTCTCCACGATATTGGAAGGAATGATGTCAAAGCTGAAGTTCTTTCTGTTCAGCTCTGTGCTGGGCATAATCTGCCCATTCAGCACCGCCTGATTATAACGTTCGCTCAGTCCGCGTACTACTACGTATTTATTATCCATCGTAGCCAGACCGCTTACTCTCTTTAATACTTCACCAATGTTTTTATCCGGCGTACGGGCTATCTGTTCTGCGCTGATACCATCCGTAATAGCCGCGTTATTCTTCTGCAAGGCATACAAACCTTCGATAGAAGCTTTGCGGTAGTTACCGGTCACGGTCACCTCTTTCAGGCGGGAGCCGCTGTTTTTCAGCACTACGTTCAGTGGAATAATGTCTTTTTCCTTCACGGAAATATCTGTCACTTTCCTGGTTTCATAGGAAACGAAGCTGAAGCTAAGGCTGTACGTACCGGGATTCAACACCAGTTCATAACTACCATCTACCGCGGTGATAGTGCCTTGTCCGCCCTGTGCTGCTATCGTAACACCAGGCAGCGGTTCATTCTTGGCATCCACTACTTTCCCGCGGATGCGGCCATTGGTTTGTGCTGCCGGTGTAACAACACTGCCTTTGCGCAGCGCTATCACATGATTTCCGGTCAACTCCACGTCCAGTGGCGTATGTTGATCGATGTAGCTCAATACTTCTCCCAGCGGCGTACCCGGAAACCGTGCTTCACTAACGGTGCACTGTTGCAGATACTCCGGATCATAAATGAAGGTATAAGGTGTTTGTTGTTGTAACGCTTTCACAATAGCGGCAGCATTGGTTTTACCCAACTGCAGTTGTACCTTATCGGTAAGGGATTTGTAAGCCTGTGCTAATACCAGCATAGGCGATAGTGGAACGAAAAAAAACAAAAGGATCATCACACGACATGACATACTTTCCCCTGTACAAAATCTGTAGGTAGATTTTTGCATAATGTATTCTTTATTTTAAATGGATGTAGTTAGCTACTTACTGTGTGTTTGGTATGTGGTGTCGTTAATCCGTACGAATGAGATATCATGTACATAACCCAATGTGGATAGAATTTTTTCTAAAGACATATCCCGGTTGAATTCACCTGAAATTTTCTTTTTGCCCAACGACGGGTCATCCAGTATAATCCGGCAGCCATAACGCTGCTGTAACCGGGCTAATGCATCTGCCAGTTGGGTGTGGTTAAAATGAATTTTCCCTTTTTTCCAGTCCAGCACATCACTCTTTTCGAAGCTTGTCAGCTGTGGTTGTTTTCCGTCTGCATAGTTCAACATCTGGCCGGGCAACAATACTTCGTTAAATGAATCTGGTTTGCTCACGGCTACTTTCCCTTCCAACAAGCTGATCTGAATGCTGCCGTCGGCCATATTGGAGGTGGCAATATTGAATACAGTACCCAGTACGGTGGTCGTCAGGCGACCGGTGTGTACCAGGAAAGGCCGTTCCTCGTCTTTGGTTACCTTGAAATAAGCTTCACCATGCAGCCATAACTCCCTCGATTCCTTATTATACCTGTTCTGATAAATGATAGACGAATGCGTATTAAGCCAGACTTCACTGCCATCCTCCATGGTGAACAATTGTATATTGTCGCTGGTGTTGTGCAGGGTATCCCATTTCACGGCAACAGGGCGGGTGCCTGTACGGTGTTGCCAGAAAAAGGCAATGGAAACAATGATACCGATCACGGCTGCTGCGGTGGCACCATACCAGAATCTGTGTACACGGGGCTTCATCACAACAGGCGCATTGGCTTCCTCCCATTTCCCCATCATAAACTCATCCAGCAGCATCGTGTCTGCTGAAGAAAGCCAATTTTCAACGACGGCGACTTCCTGTGTTGTGCATTGCCCTTTAAAATACTTTTCCAGTAACTGTTTATCCATAATCCCGGTCCCTGCTCAGGGTATTTACACATAGAGTACGTCCGGGAAATAAGAAGTTCCTAGTCCGTTTTGCAGGTTAACAATTTGGTAATATAACCACATAAAAAAGCCCGGAACAATGATGTCCCGGGCTTTTATTTTTATACAGGAAGATGATTGTTTATTGTTTATTCCCTTTTGCTCTTTGATAATCTTCGAACGACTGCTTAATGAATAACAGCAGATCATACTCGGAAGCATCGTTCAGGAACTGGTAGCCTGGGCGGTACCTATGCATAAAGGAATCCAGCTCCGGCGACTGCAGTTTGGTCATCTTTGCCACCAGTTCGGGAGAATAACGGTAATCAATATACTTTTCTTTTTCCCAGTACACCAGCTGCTCACGGAACTGCTCCTTCCGTTTGCGCGTTTTGCTGGGCACAAGGTAAGTTAATGCCGTAATGGGATTGGCTGGCAGTGTTTTTAGCACGTCCATGGCCCCCGGCTTTTTATAATTGAAATAACGGCCGTATTCCTGCCGCATGGCGAGGGAGTCCTTGGTGTGGTTGATCCCTTTTACATTGACCCCCTGCAGCTCAAACAGCCGTCTCTGCAAATAAACGTCCTGTGTAGTGGACATCCCCGGTGCAACGATCTGGCGCTGGGCATAACTAAGCATGGAGAACTCAAGGGTATCTCCCGGCAGGGCCTCAATATAATAGCGGCCATTCTCATTACTGAGAGTACCCGTCATCGTTCTCTTGTTAACGATGGAAACAAATGGCAATCCCGTTTTGGTCTCCTGGTCAGCCACCATACCAGACAATCTTACCTGTGCAGATATATGCTGTTGGCATATGAAAAAGAAGAAAAACAGTGCTCCGATATATGCTAAAAAACGAATCATTGGACGTACTAATCTATCAAATTTAACGTTCCACCCGCAAATGAAAAGTTAAAAAAGCGGGTATGTGACAGTGCTCGGCCGCAAAAATATTAATTATCAGCCTTATAAATAGCTTATTTTTACTTCAATTCACCATTATCATGCCACAGAAGATCATTTTTGCTACACAGCACTATCAATATCTGAAAGACCGTATCCTATCACTGCCAGATGCTCCCTGGGAAAACGGAGAACTGGAAATCCGTGATTTTCCGGACGGAGAACACTATCACCGCATCGTCAGTGAAATCAGCAACAAAGAAGTCGTCCTCATAGGCGGCACCATCGATGATAAAGCAACACTCGAACTATACGACCTGGCCAGCGGCTGCATACAGCTGGGCGCCCACTCCCTCACCATCGTGATCCCTTTCTTTGGATATTCTACCATGGAACGAGCAGTCCAATACGGCGAAATCGTTAAAGCCAAAACAAGGGCGGTTCTTTTTTCTTCGCTTCCCAACACTTCGCGGGGCAACCGCATTATGTTGATAGACCTACATGTGGACGGTATCACCTGGTATTTTGAAAATGATGTCCGCCCTGTACATCTCTACGCGAAAGACTTTGTAAAAGAAGCGGCCCTGGAGCTGGCTGGCGGTCAAACCTTTGTACTGGCCAGCACAGACGCCGGCAGGGCCAAGTGGGTGGAATCACTGGCCAACGACTTTCATGTACAGGCCGCATTCGTCTTCAAACGCCGTATCTCCGGCGAAGAAACCGCTATCACCGCTATCAGTGCGGATGTGAATGACAAAATTGTGATCATCTATGATGACATGATCCGCACCGGCGGCTCTCTGCTCCACGCCGCAGAAGCCTACCGCGATGCCGGCGCACGCGATATCTATGTCATCACTACACACGGCATCTTCGCGGGCAACGGATTTCAGAAAATCAAAGACAGCGGCATCATCAAAGGCATCGTCTGCACCGACACACATCCCAACGCATTGCTTATTCAGGATGAGTTCCTGCAGGTCAAATCCGTCGCTCAACTTATCGTGAACGCCATCAACGCTAAAAGCTAGGCATTGTAAATCAGCCTGTATCCTTATTTTCAGCCTGCCCCTTGGCAGGCTATTTGTTTTACCCCCTGTGTGCGGATGACTGTAGCATATGCTCCCGGCCCACGTTGTACCTTTATGGCACACTTTAATCAAAAAAAAATCAATGCTGGATTTTCGTATAATCGAATACGGTAGTTGCGACTACCACGATATGGTAGCACTTCGGGATGAAGTACTCCGGAAGCCGCTGGGACTAACATTTTCAACTGAATACCTGCAGCAGGAAATGAATGATATCCTCGTCGGAGGATTTCAACAGCTCAACGAAAAACAACTGCTCGCAGGTTGCTGCATCCTCTCACCTTTCAGTGAAAACACAGTGCAGCTGCGGCAAATGGCGGTTTCACCCTCGCTGCAGGGAAAGGGTATCGGCAGGGAAATTATCCAGTTCGCAGAAACAACAGCAGTGAACAACGGGTTCGGAATACTAACGATGCACGCGCGCAAAGAAGCCATAGGCTTCTATCGGAAACTGGGCTACGAAATCTGTGGAGAAGAGTTTACAGAAGTGGGCATTCCACACTACGAAATGAGGAAAAACCTGATAAAATCAATTTAAGCCCATTGTAAAAGGGCTTTCGATTGTATTGTTATTTGATATGTATTGTCCAGATAACAATAAGCAGTCTGCAAGAACTGCACAAAAAATTTGTAACCAAATCAAGCACTATACAATGAGAAGCCATGTACTAGCCTGGTCGGGGCTGTGCTATGCCTTTTTCTGCTATACCCCCAGCAGCGCATACACGAAACCCGAAAGGTATCTCACCGTCCAGCAGCAACCTGCGGATACTACCGTTCCGGTTGTTATCAAGCCAGCTGCTGCTGACACTGCCGCCAAACCCAGGCAGGATACCACCAAGAAACCCACGCAGGATTCCGTGAAACCCAAACAGGATACAGGACTGATCCTCCCGCCAGATGACGCTACGATAAAAAAGGAAATCGGGCAGTTCACGCTCAACGGCCTCGTAAAGGACGATAAAGCGACACCCGTTCCTGGTGCACTCATCCGTAATAAGTCCACCGGCACCAACGCTCAGTCAAATCCGGATGGTAAATTCACTATCAAGGCTAAACAAAACGATACCATCACGATAACTTCGCCAACGTTCGGAGACCAGACGATCATTGTGGAGAAAAAAGAACCTTTGAACATCACGCTCACACCTGTAAATGCCAACAAAAAAGTATTGGGAGAAGTGGTAGTTACCGCCCTCGGTATCAAGAAAAACCCACGCTCCGTAGGTTATGCCATGCAGGAAGTAAGTGGTAATGCTGTACAGGAAGCGAAAGAAGTGAACTTCGTCAACGCCCTCACCGGTAAAGTGCCCGGCGTACAAATCAATACCAACACCGGCTCCATGGGCGGCTCCTCTAAAATCACCATCCGTGGCGTAAAATCCATCCTCGGTGATAACAACGCCTTCTTCGTCATAGACGGTGTACCCATGCAGAACAACAGCACCAACGATCCGGGTCAGCTCAACGGCGGCGGTGGTTACGACTTCGGCAGCCCGCTCCAGGACATCAACCCGGAAGATATCGAAAACATCTCCGTGCTGAAAGGTGCAGCCGCCACGGCCCTCTATGGCAGCCGAGGCGCCAACGGTGTACTGCTCATCACCACCAAAAAACGTCCCGACAGCGAACGCGGTATAGGCGTAACCTATAGCCTCAATGCCCAGGTCGATCAGGTATACAAACTACCTACTTATCAGAATATGTATGGCGGCGGCGCAAGCCCCCGCTTTGATACACTCTATTACAACCAACACCCCGAAGCTTTCCTCAACGAACAAAGCGCTGCATATGATGATAATAACGGGAAAGGCCGGTATGATCTCATGCCACAGTACTATGAAGATGCTTCCTGGGGCCCGCGCCTGGATGGCCGCCTCGTGCGCCACTACTGGTCATGGGACAAAGCCAAGGGCAATCCGCTCTTTGGTCAAACTGCCCCGTGGGAGGCACATCCCGACAATGTGAAGGATTTCTACCGCACCGGCTTTACGCTCACCAATAATATATCCATGGCCGGTAGTAACGACAAAGGAGGCTTCCGCCTGTCTTATGGCAACATGAACCAGACCTTTGTGCTGCCCAATGCTACCACCAGCCGTAACAACCTGTCGTTCAACGGTAACTACGAAGTAACCAAAGGCGTTAGGGCTGTGGCCTCTGTGAACTACGTAGGACTGAAAGCCAAAGCCCGCCCTGGCACCGGTTTCACCGGCCCCAACCCGGCCCTTCAGTTCACCATGTTCGGACAGCGCCAGCTCGATATCGAGAAAGAGAAAAACTTCAAATACAGCGATGGTTCACAGATCACCTGGAACCGTAAATCATGGAGCGATCCAGCTGTACAGTTCAGCAACGGCCCATACTGGAACCGTTATATGGACTATGAAACCGATAGCCGTAACCGCCTCTTCGGTTATGCCGGCGTAGACATCGATGCTACCAAATGGCTGTCCTTCACCGGCCGCGTATTCATGGACGACTACAATACCCTCGAAGAAGAAAGGACCGCCAAAGACTACCTCGTTGGTGGCTATATCAAAAGGGTACGCACTTCCCGTGAAATGAACTATCAGGTTACTGCCGATATCAAAAAAGATTTCAGCAAGGAATTCCAGCTGAATGCAAGTGTAGGTGGCAACATCATGCACCGCAAATGGACCACCACAGGCGGTAGCACACAACAAGGCCTGCTGGTGAAGAATGTGTACAACCTGAACAACTCCGTGCAACCGGCAAAGGTCATCGACGATTTCGCCGAGAAACAGATCAACTCTGTATTCGCTACTGCCAACCTCGGTTATAAGAACATGCTGTTCCTCGACCTCACCGGCCGTAGCGACTGGAGCTCCACCCTGTTAAAAGGCAACAACCAATACTTCTATCCGTCAACATCCCTCTCTTTTGTTTTCTCTGATCTGCTGAAAGAATGGAAATGGCTGACCTTCGGCAAAGTAAGGGGAAGCCTTGCTGCCGTGGGTAATGACGCGGATCCATACCGGATCTACGATACCTACGAGTTCCAGCCGCCTTTTGGCAACTATCCGGTGACGCAGTCTTCTGCCACCAAATACACCAGGGACCTGAAACCGGAACGTACTACCGAAATAGAAACAGGGGTAGAACTGAAGTTCCTCGATAATCGTATAGGCGTTGACTTTACCTACTATCGCCGCAGGACCAAAGATCAGCTGATCTACCTGTCACTGCCCGCTGCTACCGGCTACACTACTGCGTATGCTAACGGTGGGGAAGTGGAAAACAAGGGTATTGAAATTGGCCTTAACCTGAACCCCATCCGCCTGAGAAACGGCTTCCGCTGGGATATCAATGCCAACCTCTCCCGCAACCGCAATAAGCTGCTCAGCATGAACATCGACCAGTACAATACCAGCCTTCCTGTGTATCTCATCGGCACCGACCGCCGTACACAGAAAGTTTCTGTAGTGGCCATGGTAGGGCAACCGCTGGGCACGCTCATCGGTACCGACTATACGTACCTGAACGGAGAAAAAGTAGTAGATGCGAAAGGCCACTATGTGCCTACCACTACCAGCGTTCCTCTCGGTAACGCCTATCCGGATTATGTAGGCGGTGTTACCAACACCTTCACCTATAAAGGCATCTATCTGTCAGCGCTGGTTGACTTCCAGCATGGCGGCAGCTTCTTCTCCTACACCAACCTGTACGGAGAGAAATCAGGCTTGCTACAGACTACCGTGGAAAACAATATCCGCGAAAACGGTATCATAGTGCCGGGTGTAACAGCTGATGGTCATCCTAATACTGTTAACATCACCGCACAGGACCACTTCGCGGCCAATGGTGGTAACGTTATCAGCCGGGCCAATATGTACGACGCCAGCTATATCTACCTGAGAGAAGCAAAAATCGGTTATAACCTGCCGGAATCATGGTACAAAAAGATCGGTGCGCAAAGTGCCCGTCTCTCCCTTTATGGCCGTAACCTGTGGCTGATCAAGTCCAACGCGCCTAACGTCGATCCGGCCAACATCATCAACTCCTCTTCCAATATACAGGGGATTGAAGGGGGAGCACTGCCTTCGCTGCGCTCTTATGGTTTAAACCTGAATGTATCATTCTAAAATTTGTGAAGATGACCAACAAGATTCTGAAATATAGCTCCGCTTTACTGCTGCTGGCCGCCATGGCGTTCACCGGTTGTAAAAAGCTCGATGATATCAATCACGACCCAACCAAACCCACTACTGCGGAACCGCAGTACTTGCTGGCCGGCGCGCAAAAGGCCGCTATGGACGTGCTGTACAGCGGCCTGCAGAACGGGTATATTGCCATGCATTATGCCCAGTACTGGTCTGCCAATTCCCGTACAGATGACAGCCGCTACAAGCTGGATGAAGGTAACAACTCCACCATGTGGAACAACCTTTACCGTATCTCGCTGAACAACCTGGAAACGATCGTACGGCAAAATGCCACCCAGCCAGCAACACCACAACTGGCCGTTCAAACAGCCATTGCCCGTGTTTCTTCCTGCTGGATATACCAGATACTGGCAGATGCCTATGGTAATGTGCCTTATTCTTCCACGTTCCAGCTGGATGCAGGCAATCTCAAACCTGCTTACGACGATGCGAAAGGAGTCTATGGCCATCTCCTCGATACCCTGCAGGCACAGATCGCCATATTCGACGCCAATAAAGGCGTGACCGCCACCGGCGATGTGATCTACAACGGCAGTGCCGATAAATGGGCCAAACTGGCACATTCACTGATGCTTCGTATAGCCATGCGCATGGCCGACGCAGACGGTGCTAAAGCCAAACAGATCATCGAAGCCCACTATCAGCAGGCATTTACGAGCAATGATGATAATGCACAGTTCATTTACCTGAATGCTGCGCCTAACAAATTCCCCTTCAACGATTCTGAAAGGGAAATCCCTGACTTCTTCGTCAGTGCCACGCTGGTGGATTACATGCAAACCACCGGCGATCCCAGGCTCTCCATTTATGCCCGTCCTTCCAAAGACGATAAAACGTTGAAAGGCATGCCATATGGTTGGGCCAGCTCTGATGCCAGCAGACCTTCCCCCGGGCACTTTTCCTACCCGGGTACACAGATCTACAGCGCTACCATGCCAGGCATCCTGATGAACTATGCCGAGGTGGAATTCATCCTGGCGGAAGCAGCCGCCCGCGGCATGACCGTGGGAGAAGCCTCCACTCACTATATCAACGGCATCAAAGCCTCTGTTGATTACTGGAAAAAACTGACCAATAACACGGGCATAACAGACGCTGTCGTTGACAAGTTTGTGGGCGGAGTACCCTACGATGCGGCCGACTGGCGCAACGTGATCGGTACCCAGAAATGGCTGGCACTGTATCCGCAGGGCTTCCAGGGCTGGTATGAGAGAACAAGGCTCAATTTCAAAAAGCCGGGCGGCCAGGCATTTTTCATTGCCCCTGTTTCCGGTAGCATGGACCAGTCAGCTCCCTTTGTGCCTTACCGCCTTACTTACCTCGTCACTGAACAGACGCAAAACCAGGCTGCTTACACGGAAGCAGCCAAAGCGATCGGAGGCGATCTGAAAGGCACCAAATTGTGGTTTAACAAATTTTAACAAAATACTCACTCAACTAAAACAATCAGCCGGCGCCTGCTTCTGCAGGCGCCTTTTTTATGCCGTCTCCTGTAAATCTCCTGTGCCATTCTCCCTTTCTAAAAATTCGTAAATGATTCCGCCTTATCTTTAAGCCCCCCTATAATAAGTTTTAAGTGATTTTATGAAGAAAGTACTGTTATTACTGGTCGTAATAGCCCTATCGCGCTATGCTACGGCCCAAGAGACCGCGCACGCCTACCAACACTGGTACACTTATTTCGGGAATGTAAAAATCAATCAACGCTGGTCTGTTCCTTTTGATATACAAGGGCGTATCCGCGACGGTATCAGCAACAAAGGACAGCTGTTGATGAGAGGAGGACTACAATACGCCATTACCCCACAACATCAGGTATTATTGGGTTACGCCTTCGTGCCCACCTATAACAACATTAGCAATACCTGGCTGCCGGAACACCGGGTTTTCGAGCAATACATCTACAAAGCACCCAAAATAGACATGACCCACCGTTTCCGGCTGGAACAGCGCTGGGTAGCCCAGCCTAACAGTCCGGATGCCGCTAAGACCATCGGTGACTGGAAATATGGCAACCGTTTTCGTTATTTTAACCGTACCCAGCTCAACGTCAGGCATAATCAGCAGTCTACCCGCTTTTATGTGGCCTTACAGGACGAAATATTCCTGAATTTGTGGGGAAATGATATCAGCAGCCTTTTCTTTGACCAGAACCGTTTTCTGACCGCTTTTGGGTATAAACTGAGTGGTTCCCTCAAAGCAGATATCGGATACATGAATCAGTTCATTCAGGGAGGCAGTGGCGCGCGAAATATGAATCACATATTGCACTTCGCGGTTTTCCAACAACTATAACAACATGATTGTCATGATTATTGCTGATTTAACTGAGTCTAAAGGTCAAATAGCCGATCTCCACACATCAGGCGAATCAGCAATAATCCTGTCTGTCAGCGGTTCAATAATCCTGATTATCAGCGATTTAGTGGCTCTACCATCTCCTTAAATCCCTGGTAAGCATCTTCTGTTTTAAAGGCGCTGATGGGAATCAGGAAGAAGGTCTTTTGGTCGCGATAGAGAAAGAAGAATTTTTTGGTTTCCACCACTTTGGAGAAATTATTCCAGCTGATAGAACGTAAATGGTCACTGGAACGGGTGGCTATCTGGATGCCTTCTTCAGAGTAGCGAAGATGGATATCATCCTTGAAGGTGGCGGCTTTGTTGTAAATGGAGATAGGGAGGAGGTACCAGAAAACGAGCCCAAGCAGGAGTACCATGATGGTGATACCAGAGAGGGTACCAGGTGTGACCAGGTTAAAGGCATAACCCGCGACAGTAGCCAGCAGCAGAATAATAAGGGTGTTACGGAACACCTTTATTTCTCCCCGATGCATAAAATGATAGCGTAATGCGTGCAATACATCTCCCTTATTATAACTGAACTCTAACTGCATTAGGCGCCTGGCAAAACGATTTTTATCTGTTTACGGAAATCGACATAGGGTTATCCATTTCATCACGTACAGTAACAGGTGCTTCTTTCTTACGGTTGCGCTTCAAAGTGGAAAGATACTCCTCATTAAAGCCCGGAAAGTTTTTCTTGATGAAAAGGAAATATTGTTGCAAGGTCTTCGGGTCCACTTTAAAAGGGAACGCCGGTTCCTTACCACTTCCTTTCAGGAAGTCGTTGGTGTTTATTTTTGTTTCGTTTTGTAAATACCATTTGTATAGGTCCACAATAGCTTTTTCCAACTCTGCTTCATCTACTTTCTCTCCCGTCTCTACCCGGGGGAATAATAACACAAACTCTTCAACCCTTACAGGCTTGGGCTTATCATTATTCCTGGCATTATTACGGTTATCGTTGTTATCCCCGTTTTTATCTCCATTGTTGTCCCCGTTCTTGCAACCGGTATTGGTGTTGTCTCCATTACCATTACCGTTGCCATTACCATGAACAGTGTTGGCATTTGCTGATGTGGCTGCGGCCAAAACTACCAACAGCATGAACAACAGCTTTGTCATAAGGCATCCAAATTTTTCGAGTCTTAAAAATACACTAATATTCCGAGATTTCTAATCCAGAAAAAAAATACGTATAACCACGCATACCCCCTGAAAAAACAAAAGCAATGGACGAACCATTGCTTTCGAGAGTCATTTACAGTGCATGATGAATCATGCGGTGTAGGAATATTTGGTTTTTCATAGGACAGTAACCATAATAAAAATTAATACAATAACAAATATAATAAAATTATATGGTGACAGAAGAAGAAGTCTAAAAATTAAATAATTTTTAATATGAGATCGAAAAATCTCAGAAATGAAAAATAAACGCCTTTAAATTAGATAAAACAAAATATGAGATTATCCCCGTACCGGGAGAAGTGAAGAGAAAGTAACCAGAAACCGGTCCTTTGATCAGGGTTTTTTAAAAAAGTAAGGGCGCCTAGAAAAGCGCCCTCAATTTGTTACTATCCTATGAAAACCCTATTTGAATACAAAGATAAGTGCATGTTATTTTTCTTTGAAATTTTAAAGGCACAATAACATCTCGTTAACAAGAGTTGCAACATCGAATCAGCTACAACCCATGCTGTTACCGCAGTTCAGGCATTTGTAACATGTGCCGGATCTTACCGTGATATGTCCGCAAACGTTACAGGCAGGGGCATCACGCTGCATGCTGCGCAAATAATCCTGTGTACTGCTTTCTCCTTGATGCGCCGCAACTGCTTGCTGCTTGGGCGTCTTCGGAGCATTCGCTGACTGACCGCTACTAACGGTTACACGCATACCGGATAAAGATGGTGTATCCATCGGCTCATCATCATCTTCTTCACCGGTATTTCCCGGCGCATCCAGCACATGCACCAGGTCTGTGCGCCCCAGGTATTCATATCCCAACACCCGGAAAACATAGTCCACCAGCGACGTTGCGGATTTAATATTCGGATGGTCCACCATACCGGCAGGTTCAAACCGTGTAAACACAAACTTGTCCACAAACTCTTCCAGCGGAACACCATACTGCAATCCCACAGAAACCGCTATGGCAAAGCAGTTCATCATACTCCGCAAAGTAGATCCTTCTTTCGCCAGATCAATGAATATTTCTCCCAACGTACCATCATTATATTCACCGGTGCGCAGGAAAATAGCCTGACCACCTACTTTTGCTTTCTGCGTGAATCCTCCGCGTTTGGAAGGAAGCGTTTTCCGCTCTACAATGCGGGACAACTGCCGCTTCAACGTTGTGTCTTTGCTGGCCATCATCCGCCTGTTTACTTCCTCCAACAACTCATCAATAGTTGCCTGTTCAAGGTCGGGCAGCTGTACGGCAGTAGCTGTTACTGCAGCAGTCGCATCAGCTTTTTTCTTTTTATCAGTCTTGTTGCTCAACGGCTGACTAAGTTTGCTGCCATCACGATAAAGCGCACAGGCTTTAAGGCCCAGCTCCCAGCTCAGCATATAAGCGTCTGCTATCTCATGCACTTCTGCTTCATGCGGCAGGTTGATGGTTTTGGAAATAGCACCGGAAATAAAAGGCTGCGCGGCTGCCATCATCCGGATATGCCCATGCGGATGAATATACCGCTGTCCATGTTTGCCACACTTATTGGCACAATCAAACACCGGTAAATGCGCCTCCTGAAGGTAAGGAGCCCCCTCTACTGTCATGGTGCCACACACATAGTCATTAGCCGCTTCTATCTCGGTATCCTGGAACCCAAGGGCATGCAACAGGCTGAAATCAAGATTAAAGTACTGCTCCGGCACAAAACCCAGCCTTTGCAGGCAAGCTTCTCCAAGGGTATATACGTTAAACACAAAAGAGATATCAAAGGAAGAGGACACCGCAGTATCCAGTTTTTTCAGCTCTTCAGCAATGAAACCTTTTTCGCTGAGCGACTGATGATTGATATAAGGTGCTCCCACAAAAGAACCGGTGCCCTTTGCATAGTCCACGATCGCCTTGATCTCATTCGACTGATAACCCAGGTTCTGCAAAGCGGTGGGGATAGATTGATTAATGATCTTGAAATATCCGCCACCTGATAACTTCTTAAATTTCACCAATGCGAAATCTGGCTCCACGCCGGTCGTGTCACAGTCCATGACCAGCCCGATAGTACCTGTAGGGGCAATCACCGTCGTTTGTGCGTTACGGTAACCATGTTTCTCTCCGGCCTGCACGGCTTCATCCCAGGCCCTTGTAGCGGCTTTCAGCATATAGTCGGGACAATACCGCGCATCGATGCCCCGTGGCGAAATTTCGAGCGCTTCGTAAGCTTCTGCGGCATCATAAGCAGCAGCCCGATGGTTACGCATGACCCGTAACATATCCTCCCGGTTTTCTTCAAACCGTGGAAACGCTCCAAGGTGTGACGCCAGCTCTGCAGAAGTCTGGTAAGCCACACCAGTCATAATAGCTGTAATGGCGCCCGCAATACCGCGCGCCTCTTCACTGTCATATGCAATACCACTCACCATCAGCATGGAACCCAGATTGGCATATCCCAGCCCCAGCGTCCGGTAATCATAACTCAGCTGCGCTACCTCTTTGGAGGGGAACTGGGCCATCAGCACAGAAATCTCCAGTACTGTGGTCCACAGCCTGACGGTATATTCAAATCCCGGTACATCAAAAAGCCCCTTTTCTTCGTCAAAAAACCGCCGCAGGTTCACCGATGCCAGGTTACAGGCGGTATTGTCGAGGAACATATACTCTGAGCAGGGATTGGAAGCATTGATACGGCCACCCTTCGGACACGTATGCCATTCATTGATAGTAGTATCATACTGAGTACCCGGATCGGCACAACGCCAGGCGGCATAAGCGATCTGGTCCCACAGGTCACTGGCTTTGACGGTCTTTACGGCTTTACCGGTAGTACGCGCTATCAGGTCCCAGTCGCCTTCGGCTGCCAGTTGTCTGAAAAAGCAGTTGGGGATGCGAACGGAATTGTTGGAGTTCTGTCCGGATACGGTCCGGTAGGCTTCTCCTTCATAATCGGATGAATAACCGGCAGCAATCAGGGCTGCCACCTTTTTCTCTTCTTCCACTTTCCAGTTGATGAAGTCCAGCACCTCCGGATGGTCCAGGTCCAGGCACACCATTTTGGCTGCCCGGCGGGTGGTGCCACCCGATTTAATAGCGCCGGCTGCCCGGTCACCAATTTTCAGAAAGCTCATCAGTCCGCTGGAAGTGCCGCCACCACTCAGTTTCTCTCCTTCGCCCCGGATATGGGAGAAGTTAGTGCCTACACCAGAACCATACTTGAAAATCCGGGCTTCTCGCATCCAAAGGTCCATAATACCGCCATCACCCACCAGGTCGTCATCTACACTGAGAATAAAACAGGCGTGGGGCTGGGGCCGCTCATAAGCTGATGTCGACTTCTCCAGCTGACCGGTATTTTGTTCTACGTAATAATGTCCCTGCGGCTTGCCTTTGATACCGTAGCTTTCATACAAACCGGTATTGAACCACTGTGGTGAATTGGGCACACAGGCCTGGTTCAGCATGCTATACACCAGTTCCTCGTAAAAGGTCTGTGCATCATCCCCGGAGGCAAAATAACCATACCGCTCGCCCCAGGCCCGCCAGCAATTGGCCATACGATGCACCACCTGTTTAACCGACGTTTCCCGGCCCAGGCTGCCGTCTTCCTGGGGCACGCCGGCCTTTCGGAAATACTTTTGCGCCAGGATATCCGTCGCAATCTGCGACCACCCCTGAGGCACCTCTACATTGTTCATTTCAAACACCACGTCCCCACCGGGATTACGGATCACCGAAGAGCGGAGGTCATACTCAAACTGTTCATACGGACGCATTCCTTCTTTGGTAAAGTACCGGGGGAAGGCCATGCCACGCTTGCTGCTTGCTGGATTTTTCATACCCAAAATTTTTTCCAGGATTAAAAAGAATATGTGAAAGGGGGGTGCTCTAAAATTAGTTTTAAAAAGTCTCGGGAAGCTGGATTATTTTGCACAACTTGTGGATAATTGAAACAACACTTTCCGGGCAGGATTGTTATAAAGCAGACTAAGACCATAAAATCCGGCTCAAAATTTGTCGCTAACAGAGATTTTCCCGAGTGGATGCATCTTGAAATGCCATTAGATATCATGTAGTTCATGAATAGAAAATGAATTGCATGCATATTTATTTAGCATTGTGGGTTATTAATAAAAAAATTATACATTTGCGACAACCGGAACAATGCGCTATTGATGTACAATAAAATATACACTTCGTTCATCGAAAGAAAGGCTAGGAAAGAAAAAGCATTCGCGGTTTTAATTGATCCGGATAAGGTGACTCCTGCTGGCATCATTGAACTCGCGGCAAAATGCACCGCTGCCAAAGTTGATTATATCTTCCTTGGTGGTAGTCTGGTCATCACCAATCATCTGGATGAATGCGTGCAACAATTGAAAGCCAGTTGCGACATTCCTGTTATTTTGTTTCCAGGAAGCCCTTCGCAGGTTTCGAGATATGCAGACGCACTCCTTTATCTTTCCATGATTTCAGGCAGGAACCCTGAGTTATTGATCGGTCAGCACGTAGTATCCGCTGCGGCTGTTAAAAAAAGCCAGCTGGAAGTTATTTCCACCGGCTATATGGTCATTGACGGAGGCGCTCCTACCACTGTTTCCTACATCAGCAATGCCACGCCCATTCCTGCCGATAAGGCGGATATTGCGATGTGTACTGCTATGGCAGGAGAGATGCTGGGCATGAAAGTGATCTATATGGATGCCGGCAGCGGCGCCCGTAACCCCATCACAGAAACAATGATCAGCAGGGTCGCCAGCCAGGTGGAAGTACCCATCATCGTAGGTGGCGGTATCCGCGATGCTGAAAAAGCTTACCGCAACTGCAAAGCGGGCGCCGATATTATCGTAGTAGGCAATGCCATCGAAAATGATATCTCCCTGATCAAGGAACTGGCCGATGCGGTACATTCTACCGCCCCCATCACCATTTAGTCATTTGATTATTAGAGAATTTAGATATTAAAAAAGCGGAGATCATCAAATGATCTCCGCTTTTTTGTTAATATCAAAAATAGCTTAATATCCAGGTATCACAGGCTCATCATCTCCTTAAACTTAACGGCCTGACGACGACTGACTTCAATCTTTTCACCTCCCTTCATCTCCAGTAGTAACCCACCGTTGAAGTAAGTGTCGATCTTTTCGATCATCCGCAGGTTGACAATATGTTTACGGTTGGCCCGGAAAAACACCCGCTCGTCCAGCCGCTCTTCGAGGGCATTCAGCGATTTCAGGATCAACGGCTTGTTGCCTTCAAAATAGACCCGCGCATAGTTGCCTACGCTCTCAAACAGCCGGATCTCCTGCAGCTTTACAAACCAGCAACGATCGCCGTCTTTCACAAACACCTGGTCATTCTCCGACAACAGGGTACGTATCCCTCCGGAAGCAGCCAGCCGGTCTTTTTCGTCCTGCTGGTGCAACTTGTGAATGGCGTCAGCCAGCCGCTTGGGCTCTACCGGCTTCAACAAATAATCCAGGGCATTGTACTCAAATGCTTTCAGGGCATATTCGTCATAGGCTGTCGTAAAAATCACCTGAGGTGATTTCTCCAGCTCGGCCAGCAAATCGAAACCCGTTTTGTCGGGCATCTGGATATCCAGAAACAGCAGGTCAGGATGCAGATTCTCTATCTTCTCTATACCATCCTTCGCGTTCACTGCTTCGCCCACCACCACTATCTCCGGGTGGTCCGCCAGCAATTTTTTCAGCTCACTCCTGGCCAGGCGTTCATCATCTATTATCAATGCTTTTTTCATTGGCAATATGAAGTTTGGTTGATGACAATTTTTTTATCAACATTTAAAGCTATAGCCAGGCTCAACGCCCCGCTATAGCGGTTTCCGAATAACAAGTGAATCAGAGTAACGGCATCATCACACGTGCTTCCACCGTTGCCTCATCTTTATTTCTGATATCAAAGGTAGCCCTGTTTCCGAACAAAAGGCTTAATCGTTGCCGTGTGCTCTCCAGTCCAAAACCATGGCTGTTTACCATATTCTTTTCTACCAGTTGCCCGGTATTTTCAATGGTAATTTCATGTTCCATCCCCTTCAGTCGCGAACTAATGAACACCGTTCCGCCGCTCACTATCCTGGAAATACCATGTTTGATGGCGTTCTCCACGAGCGTTTGTAACATCATGGGCGGCACCTGCAGCTCCAGGGTGTCTGGATCTATCTCGTACCGCACCTGTAACCGTTCCTCAAACCGGATGTGTTCCAGTGCAAGGTAATCTTTTACAATATTTAATTCATTTTCCAGGCTCACGGTCTCTGCCTTTTCAATAGCCATGGAACTACGGAGAATGTTGGACAGTTCTGTGATCGCCGTCCTGGCCCGCGGCGGATTCTCATCCACCAAAGCCCGGATGCTGTTCAGTGCATTAAAGATAAAATGAGGGTTCAGTTGTGCTTTAATGGTCTTCAGCTCCAGTTCCTTTACTGTAGACTCCAGCTTCAGCCGGTCTACCTGCGAAGTCCGGGTCCTGTCTATATAGTGCCAGATGAAATAAATCACCCACCAGATAAAAGAAGTAGCAAAAGAGGCCAGATACCCTCTTTCTGCCAGCATCATCAGAAAATTTCCTCCCTTCGACCGGTTTCCACCCATATAATCCAGCAACAGATTGTATCCAAAGTACCATACCATGTTGGTACATATCACCAATACCAGGAAGATAATCAATTGTCTTTCAAAGCTATAGCCTTCCCACCCCTTGAGCTTGTTTAAGAGGGTCCGGAATAGATGAGTAGAAGCAACACCGGAAATGATAAAGATGATCAAATAGATCGTCACTGCCGACAGATCAGTCTTTTTCAGGGTGAAGTTGAAGAATAAAGTGACCAGAAAATACACAGACCACCCCAACAATTGCCCCCACCAATATTTGGATACTTGTTTAAGCATTAATTCAAATTAGTAAACTTCCCCAGTATTCCAAAAATACCTTATGGGCCTACCCACCGGAACCTAAATGTTATAAATGGTGAATCAGAACCAGTAAATGGCGAATCCCCTGTACCGAATGGCGGATTAACAGGAAATAGGGGGTTTTTCCCGCCAAATGTCGCCGGATAACCCATATTTTTTAGTAGTTTTGTTTTTAATTAAACCCTGAACCATCAAAACAATATGAATATCACGGCCGGTTCACTTTTAAGCCAGATAAACTCCCCAGCGGATTTGAGAAAGCTGAGTAAAGATCAGCTGCATCAGGTGTGTGAGGAACTGCGTCAATACATTATTGACGTGGTAAGCGTGCATGGTGGCCACTTCGCCGCCAGCCTGGGTGTTGTAGAGCTCTCAGTAGCCCTGCATTATGTCTTCAATACTCCTTATGACCAGCTGGTATGGGATGTAGGACACCAGGCTTACGGACATAAAATCCTTACCGGCCGGCGCGAGGCCTTCCCGACCAACCGGAAATACAAAGGCATCAGCGGGTTTCCAAAAAGAGACGAAAGCGAATACGATACCTTCGGAGTAGGGCACTCCTCTACCTCCATCTCTGCTGCATTGGGCATGGCCATGGCCTCCCACTACAAAGGAGAATTTGACCGCCAGCACATTGCCGTTATCGGCGATGGCGCTATGACGGCCGGAATGGCTTTTGAAGCCCTCAACCACGCAGGAGTGGCCAATGCCAACGTGCTGATTATCCTCAACGATAACTGCATGTCCATCGATCCCAATGTGGGCGCGCTCAAAGAATACCTGACAGATATCACCACATCGCCCACCTACAACAAACTGCGTGACGATGTATGGCATCTGCTCGGCAAACTGCCTGTAGGTAAACGCTTTACCCGCGAAATGGCCTCCAAACTGGAAGCCTCCCTCAAAGGCGTGGTGTCTAAGTCCTCCAATCTCTTTGAATCACTGCAATTACGGTACTTCGGTCCGATAGACGGTCATAATATCACTAAACTGGCCGATACGCTTCAGGACCTGAAAGATATTCCCGGCCCTAAACTGCTGCATATCGTTACCACCAAAGGTAAAGGCTATGCCCTCGCAGAAAAGGACCAAACTACCTGGCATGCGCCCGGCCTCTTCGACAAAATCACCGGTGAAATCTTTAAAAAACCGGTCGACAGGCCACAACCGCCTAAATACCAGGACGTTTTCGGCCATACGATCATCGAACTGGCTGAAAAGAATGAGAAAATCATTGGTATCACGCCCGCCATGCCTTCCGGCTCCTCCCTCAAATTTATGATGGAGAAAATGCCAGACCGCGCATTCGACGTAGGTATCTGCGAACAACACGCTGTTACCCTCTCCGCCGGTATGGCCACCCAGGGCATGCGTGTGTTCTGTACCATCTACTCCTCCTTCTTCCAGCGTGCCTTTGACCAGGCCGTACACGATGTGGCCATCCAAAACCTGCCGGTTATCTTCTGCCTCGACAGGGCAGGCCTGGTAGGAGAAGACGGCCCCACCCACCACGGTGCCTACGATATTGCCTACATGCGCAGTATCCCCAACGTGATCATCAGCGCTCCCATGAATGAAGAAGAGCTGCGTAACCTGATGTACAGCGCCCAATTGGAAGAAAACACCCATCCATATGTGATCCGCTACCCACGCGGACAAGGCGTGATGCCTGAATGGCGCACTCCATTCAAAGCCATCAAAGCCGGTACCGGCCGTAAAATCCGCGACGGTAAAGAGATCGCTATCCTGTCCTTCGGACATGTGGGCAACTTCGTGACAGAAGCCTGCAAAGAACTGATCAGCGATGGTCTGCAACCTGCACACTACGATCTCCGCTTTGTAAAACCACTGGATGAAGCCATGCTGCACGAAGTATTCAGCAACTTCAGCAAAGTGATTACCGTGGAAGACGGCTCCATCACCGGCGGCGTAGGCAGCGCTGTACTGGAATTTATGGCAAAGTATAACTACAACGCACAGGTGAAAATGCTCGGTATTCCCGATAAGATCATTGAACATGGCAAACCGGAAGAACTGTACCGCGAATGTGGCTACGATCCATCCGGTATCGCCCGTGCCACCAGAGAAATGCTGCGGGAAAAAATCACCGTCACCGTATAATCAATTACGAATTATAATACGAATTGAGGGCTATCATGTAAGTAAAATTTTTACCTATGTGATAGCCCTCAATTCGTAATTCATAATTTGTAATTCGTAATTTAGCCGGATATGTATTTGCAACTAAAGATTGTTGACATAAAAGTAGAAACGCCCGGCACTAAGACCTACTACCTCGAAAACACCACCCCGGAGCCTGTAGTATATCAGGCCGGACAATTTCTCACATTTGTCATTCAACTTAATCATAAAGAACATCGACGCTCCTATTCCCTCAGCTCTACGCCCGGAATAGACCCGGTGATGGCTGTCACCATCCGGGAAAAGGAAAACGGAGAGATATCCCGCTACCTGCTGCGCACCTGGAAGACCGGTGACATCCTGACTGCCCTCGAGCCCTCCGGCCGGTTCACTTTTGAACCATCGCCTGAAGAACGCGATATCTTTCTGCTCGCCGCCGGTAGCGGCATTACCCCGGTGTTCTCCCTGCTCAAACAAATGCTCAGGGATGAACCAGCGTCTAAAATCACGCTCATTTACAGCAACAGCACCCTGGAAAGGACCATCTTTTATGAACAACTGCGGACACTCGAACAACAACATCCGCGGCTCAATGTCCTTTTCCTCTTCAGCAACGATCCTGACAGCCACCATGCCTCCCGCCGGCTCAATAACATCCTGCTGGAGCTGCTGGTCAATGAACATCTGCTGTATCATCAGGACGCCGCACAATTCTTCCTTTGCGGCCCTCCGGAATACATGCGCATGATCATGCTCACCCTTCACTTTATGGGCTTTAAAGACGCGCAGCTGCATAAAGAAAACTTCGTGGTTACCACAGAAGCCAAACTGGCCCGCACCTCACTTCCCACTGACGACACGCCCCGTGAGGTGAACATACTGCTGCGCAACGAAACCTATACATTGTCCATCCCGGCCAATCAAACTATTCTCAGCTACGCACTGGAACATGATGTGCCGCTGCCATACAGCTGCAAAGGCGGTGTCTGCGGTTCCTGTACCGCACAATGTACCAGCGGGAAAGTTTGGATGTCAGTCAATGAAGTATTGACTGACAAAGAACTGGCAGAAGGACTTATCCTCACCTGCGTGGGTTATCCCGTCAGCGAGCAAGTTGACATCGAATTATAAATAATCAGAATATAAATAGTTTTATTAATCATATCACTCTGATTATTATTTTTTACATGCGCAGATTTTCGTTAAATTTTAGCAAATTCGAGAAATGCAACGCTCCCCGATTAAGATTGCAGGTTTGTGTTTGCTTTTTGTAATCATTGTTATCAATGCTTATCTCCTCACCGGAAGCGAATCATCTACTCAAAAAACCTGGCTTATACTCAACGAAACTGTACTCTGCAGCGCTTTTCTGCTGTTAACCGCCACGCTTATACGTAAACAACCGGTTTCCCAGTTCGAGAATCTGTACATCAATCATCCCATCCCCATGTGGATCTATGACAAGGATACCCTTCGTTTCCTGTTCGTGAATGAAGCAGCCTGTAAAAAATACGGCTATACGCACCAGGAATTCCTGGCCCTCACGATCAAGGATATACGAGAAAATGAAGAGCTCGATGCGTTAATGGAGAATGTCCGTGACCGCTGCAATGGAGCTGAATACCGGGGTATCTGGAAACATCGCCGTAAAAACGGCGAGAACTTCTTTGTCGAGATCTACGCTCACTCCGCTTATTATCAGGGGAGGGAAGCCCGCTTTATCATGGCCAAGGATGTGGATGACCAGGTGCGCGCCGCCAAAGAAGCCCACCAGCTGGGCATCCGGTACGAACTGCTGGCCCAGGCCACCAACGATGCGCTCTATGACCGCAATCTCATCACCAATGAAGTGCTCTGGAAACACGGGCTTGAAAGTATGTTCCAGCATCCCACCCAACCGGACACCGATCTGTTTGTGTGGTGGAAATCCAATATCCACCCGGCTGATGGTCCTGCAGTCATGGCCTCACTCGATACCTGCCTGCAAAACAAGAACAGCTCCTGGTCGCAACAATACCGCTTCCGCTGTTCCGATGGTACGTTCAAATATGTGGTGGACCGGGCGTTCATCATCTATGAAAACGACCGGCCCACCCGCATGATAGGCATCGTACAGGACATAGACCAATACGTGAAACAGGCAGTACGCCTCGAAAAACAAAATAAAACCCTGCGGGAAATAGCCTGGATCAATTCACATGAAATACGCAGGCCAGTGGTGTCTATCCTTAGCATCACCAACCTGTTTGATAAAAGCAATCAGGACGTGCATCTCAATTCCAGGCTGATGGAATGGCTACACCAATCCACCCGGCAGTTGGATGAAATCATTCACAAAATAGAACACAAGGTGAAAAGTATCGAATAGTACGGGCTACAATTCACTGTCCATAAATTGGTTGAAATCTTCTTTCAGCTCAATAAATAATTTCTGAAAAATCTCCATACGGTTGGACATGGTATCATAGTCACATATGGGCCGGTCGTCGTGGATGACCGTTGGTGGCTGCTCGGCCGAGAGTTTTTTGGCACATTGCTTAAGATCGTGGAACATTTCGTCGGCAACTTCCCGCTGTCTTAACAAACGGTTCTCAAAATGTTCTACTCTTGACATTACTTCCCGGGGCGCAGAACTGAGGACTATTTGTTCCAGACGCTCCCGCATCATTTTTGCATCTTCTCTTACTTCATTTACTTCTTCCTTCCAGGAATTGATCTGCTCAGTCAGATCAGTTGGCTGTGTTGTAATTTCCATGGTGTATTGATTTAGCCATTAACAATAATGATTCATCATTACCCAAGCAAGTTTTTCAATATCCACTTTAACTGTTTACATCCCGCTACTGTTAACAAAGATCCACTTCTAAGGTACAACCTTTTTCAATTCGGCCCTCACAACTTTTGACGTTCTTTCCGGTATTGTTTATAAAAATCTGCCGAACTCCGGAAACCATGCCATCGCCTCCAAAATACCGCCTGTACCGCTGCGACCGGCTTGCAGCACATTGTGCATTCCCACGGTACGGGTAAGCAATTCCGGCTCAGCGCCACCAACTACCACACCCTTAAATCCCATTTCATACATGGATAAATCGTTCATGGAATCTCCGGCCACCAACACCTCATGATGAGGCAATGCCAGCACTCCTAACAATTGTTGCAGGGTGTTTCCTTTATTCACACCGCGGGGAAGAATATCAAGATATTTTCCGGCAGACAACAACAGATCACAGTGCAGCGATTCAGCTACTTCCCGCGCTGTCTCTATATCTGTGGCATCGTCATAATAATAGGAACAACGGTACTGTTGCTGCGCCTCCTGGTGCAACAATCCCTTCACCGATTTCAGTTGCTCCCGCACCTGATCACCTGGCCACAATTTGGCGATGTCTGATTGTACAGGCTCTACCGCTACCAGTGAAGCCAGATGCGTAACAGTAGCCCCTACGTCACAAATAATATACTCAGGGCGCGGAATACGGGCATCTTCCAGCAAAGTCAACACACTACGTATACCCCTCCCTGTTACAAAAACCAATTGTATGTCTTTTCTGTTGCGGACCAGCTCGTAAAGCTGTTCCTTATCTGCCGCGGAGCCGGCCAGGAATGTTCCGTCTAAATCTGTTGCTAATAACATCTTGATGGTCGTCTGTTGATCGGTAATATAAAAGCTTTGTGCGGGGAATACAACTCCGGTCTACATGTTTAACAAAAATAAAAAACAAGAGACCGGCCTTCGGCTGTCTCTTGTGCATATAATAACGATCTATAACGAAGCGGAAGGATCAGTTCAGCATGGGTACGTCTATCAGCAAAAACGTTGCTGGTTTCAGCACCTCTACTGTTACCTTTTCGTAATCAGACAAACCAATCGCATCACGCGTCTGTAACACTTCATCTGCTACTTTTATTTCTCCGCTGAGGAGGAACAGGTAACTACCGGTACCCGCTTGTTTCGGTGTCAGGTCTATTTTCTGTCCTGCTTCAAAATCCCCCAGTGAAAACCAGGTATCCTGATGAAGGCTTAGCGCATGCTGAGCGCCATCCGGCGCAACCACCAGCTGTAAAGCATTGTGCCGGGCTGCAGGATCAAAAGTACGCTGATCATAACGCGGCGTGATATTTCTTTCTTTAGGAAATATCCATATCTGCAGAAAACTCACATCGTCTGTTTTGGATGCATTAAACTCTGAGTGTACGATACCACTGCCGGCACTCATTACCTGTACATCGTTTTTCCGGATCACTCCTTTGGTGCCGGTATTGTCACGGTGTTCAAGGCTACCGTCCAGCACAATGGAAACGATCTCCATATTGTCGTGCGGGTGCGCACCGAAACCCATACCACCTTTTACCTGGTCATCGTTCAATACGCGCAAAGCGCCGAAGTGAATTTTGTCAGGATTATAATAATTAGCAAAGCTGAAAGAATGGTGGCTTTTCAACCAGCCATGGTTAGCATAGCCTCTGTCATCTGCACGCTGTATAATCTTTTTCATAACTATTGTTCTCCTTGTTTTTGTACACTACAAAGGTCGGTATAAAGGGAGGGGAATAAAATGGATGATCTGTTGAAAAACGTGGACAAAAAAAATGCAGCGGATATCCCGCTGCATTTTCCATAAAATTTATTGAACAATGGTTATACCAGTACGGCATCCATGGTGATGTTAGTGTTCAACAGTTTGCTGATAGGGCAGTTTGCTTTTGCATCAGCAGCCATTTCAGCAAATTTGGCGGCATCCAGACCAGGAACGCTGGCTTTCACTTCCAGATGGCTGGAGGTGATGGCGCCATTTTCCAGGGTGATGGTGCATTTGGTATCGATGTTGCCCGGAGTTAAACCAGCACCGGAAATCACGAAGCTCAGTTTCATAGTAAAACAACCAGCATGAGCTGCCGCTATCAATTCTTCAGGATTAGTGCCTACACCTTCCTCAAAACGGCTGCTGTAGGAGTATTGGGTATTGTTCAACACGGTTGACTGGGAAGAAACGGTACCTTTACCTTCTTTACCAGTGCCTTGCCAATTGGCAGTTGCAAATCTTTTCATGTTATTATTCTTTAAATAATTTGAGGTGATTAATCTGTGTAGAGGCCCCAAATTACAAAAATAAACAGGATTATCATGATCAAAAAAAGATAACCTGGCAGGGAACCCTGCCAGGTTATCACAATCTCTCTTAATTCTTCCTATCTGTCTTCGTTCATCCGGTGAATCAGCTGTAATCCTGTCTATCACAGTTAAATAACTTCCACTAATTCAGCAATTGGTTTTCTCACTTTCTTTGCGTGTTGCATAACATCATCTTCCGCTCTGAAACCAATGGCTGCTATCACTACAGTAGCCAGTCCTTTATCCTTTAAGCCCAAAATTTCGTCGTATTGATTGGCATCAAAGCCTTCCATCGGACAGGCATCGATGCCTTCGGCTGCTGCGGCTGTCAGCAAAGTACCCAGTGCCAGGTAAGCCTGCTTGGAGGTCCAAACGGCGGCACCTGCTGCATCCAGATGGCTCACGGTATTTTTCATCATCCCCGCAAAGCCGGCAAGGTCTTCCGGATTGATATTACGCGTAGCGGCTATATTATTCGTATAATCGTCTACGTGGGATTCGTTCAGGTTACGTACCCGGGCAAACACTACCAGATGTGATGCATCAGTGATCTGCGACTGGTTCCACGAGGCCGCCTTCAGTCTTTCCCTGATGGCGGGGTTTTCTACCACCAGCATCTTATAAGGCTGGAGCCCATAAGAGGAGGCAGATAACCGGGTAGCTGTTGTGATCCTGTCCAACTGGGTGGCAGTCAGCTTCTTCACCGGATCAAATTTCTTCACGGCATAACGCCATTCCAGTTTTTGTATAATATCCATCGTCGTTTTTTTATGATTGTTTGATCATTTGTACGCTGGCCAGCAGTTTCACTTCATCACTCAGCAACACACCACCTGTTTCTGTGGTAGCGTGGAAAGTAAGACCAAAATCCTTACGGTTGATTTTACCGCTCAGTTCAAAGCCTGCCTTTGTTTGTCCCCACGGGTCTACTACTTCTCCACCGAATTCCACGCTCAGTTCTACCGGACGGGTATTATCACGGATGGTCAGATCACCGATCAGTTTATATGTTTCGTCATCGATCTTTTTCACTTCTTTGGAAACAAACTGCAGTTTAGGATACTGTGCAGCATCAAAGAAATCGCCTGCCAGCAGGTGCTGGTCACGTTGTGCGTTCTGTGTGGTAACGCTGTTGATGTCTGCACTGAAAGAAATATTGGCAGTGCTGAAATCGTTACCTTCTGTTTGCATAGTAGCGTCGAATGTACCGAACTGGCCGGTCACAGTAGTGATCATCAGGTGTTTTACTTTAAACTGTACATCACTATGAGTGGGATCAATTTTCCAGGTAGTCATACAAATATGTTTTTGTTTTAGTTTTTATAAATAGATGTGTTTATTGTTCAGGATTAATTCAGGAAGCCCATTTTACCGGCGTTGTAGTCATTGATCGCTTCATTGATTTCTTCTGGTGTATTCATCACAAAAGGACCATACGCTACAATCGGTTCATTGATGGGTTCACCGCTCAACAGCAACATGCTGGTGTCTGTAACGGCAGTAATGGTGATATCAGTGCCGTCATGCTCAAAGAGCACGGTTTCCACGCCTTTGGCAGCGCTACCGTTGATGTCTGCTTCTCCCTGCATCACTACCGCTATGGTATTGTAATGCGCCGGGAAGGCCACTTCTATTTTATCGCCTTTTTTAAGCTGTACATCCAGTACGTTTACCGGTGAGAAGGTTTTAGCCGCGCCTTTAACATCATGATATTCTCCTGCAATCACTCTTACATATCCTTCTTCACTCACTTTCACGACAGGTATCTCCGCTTTGGTGAGGTTCTGATAACCAGGCTTGCTGTTTTTATATGCCTTCGGGAGATTTACCCACAACTGGGCCATCTCTACTTTACCGCCTCTTTTGCTGAATTCAGTTTCGTGTTTTTCTTCGTGCACGATACCGGCAGCAGCGGTCATCCATTGTACATCGCCAGGGGCCAGTTTACCATGACTGCCGGTAGAATCGCGGTGTTCCAGTTCGCCCTGGTATACCACGGTGACAGTTTCAAACCCTTTGTGCGGGTGCTGGTCCACGCCACGCGGTCTGTTGGTGGGCGGGAAGTAGCTGGGTGCGCCATAGTCCATCAGGATAAAAGGGCTGACCGGATTGTTCTGGGAACGGGTACCGCCAGGCAGTACGCTGTGAACCCTGAATCCGTCGCCCACCATGTGGGGAGCAGGTGCTATTAAAATCTGACTTACATGTTTTATGTTTTTCATAATTGCCTCCTTTAAAAGACAACACAAAAATACATGTTGCAACACCTATATGAAATGGATAAAACGCCTTCCTTGATGGACTTTTTTACCTAAACGGGGTAAATCAAGGCTGGTGGCTCACAGAGCGGGAGGCTTCCTTAAACTCGGAAGGGCTCTGGGAGGTGTATTTCTTAAAAAAGCGGCTGAAATAGTGGGGGTCGTCAAATCCTAACTTGTAGGCAATTTCTTTGGCTGTAAGGTCTGTATTATAAAGATAACGCTGAGCTTCAAGGATGACTCTGTTACGGATATGCTCTCCTGCTGTAATACCAGACAACTGCTTACTGATTTCATTGAGCAGTACAGGTTTTATATGAAGCAGACCTGCATAATCGGAGACGGTTTTCAGTTCCCGGTATTTTTCTTCGATAAGGTTTTTGAATTTCAGGAAGATGGAACTGTTATGTACAGCATGCTGTTCCGCCGGAATGGCCACACTTTGGCCCTTAATACGGGACACCAGCACGAGAAAATAACGCAGCAGGCCATGCAGGGCGGTTTCGTACTCCGGCTCACGGGTATTCAGCTCCTTCAGCATCAGGCGAACGATAGACTCAATATCAGCGGACTGCTCCGGGTCCAGCGTGATGATACTACTGAACTGATCATTGAAGAAAAGGCCGGAATTAATACCAGACACCTGGGACTGGTCTTTCAGGCACATAAAAGCCTCCTGGAAGGCGATCATATACCCATCGATCCTTTCACTCATCTGGAGCTTATGGACCTGACCGGGCGCCAGGAAAAAGAGGGTGTTCTTTTTTACTTCGTGCGTAACGGTATCAATTGTATGCAGTAACGAACCTCTTTTGATCCAGTAAACAGTGTAGAAATCGTGCCGGTGCGGCACACCTGCCTGATCAAAGAAGTTCTCACCCAGCTCGCAAATGCTGGACACCACAAAACTAGGATCGGCCTGCGCATAGGCAGGCAAAGAAATGATACCGATATTGTCACGTTTCTCACCCATCTGTTAACCATCTATAAGTGTTCCGGCAGGTTCTTCCTCCCTGTTCTCCGGATCAATGTAATCAATAATAAAGTTGTTTCGGCCTTCTCCCACCATAATACCCAGGTGCTTCATCTGTACCAGTTCCAGCATGCTCAGGAAAAGGAAAATGGCGTGTACCCTGTCTTTACAGTGATCAAATATCTTTTCAAATGACAAAGTACGCTCTGATCTGGCCAGCTCCTCCATATACATCCTCGATCCTTCCATGGTGTAGTCGTATTTGTACACCACGTGCTGAGGCTTATGGTCACGCGCTTTCATGCGCTGCATCACTTTCTCAAAGGTCTGGGCCAGCTTAAAGAGGGTAAGGGTCTGAATCTCAGTCCCTTCACTTGTTACCTCGCCGATTTCAGCCAATTCCTTCGCAATATTGCCACGTTTGATATGCAGCATGCGTTCGGCCTCCATTTCGGCCAGTTCCGCAGCAGCCTGCTTATATCGTTTATATTCCAGGATCTTGTCTATCAACTCCATCCTCGGGTCGATTTCATTTCCCTGTTCGTCCAGTTCTTTGCGGGGCAACAGCATTTTCGCCTTGATGCGCATCAGTGTGGACACAAAGAGGATGAATTCGCTTGCCAGCTCGATATTCAGCGATTCTATATGGTGAATATAGTCGAGAAACTCCTGCGTGATCGTATTGATCGGAATATTATAGATATCCAGCTCATCGCGTTCTATAAAGAACAACAGGAGGTCAAAAGGACCCTCAAACTGCGGAAGTTTTATTTTATAGGAAACCTGTTCACTCACGTTGATGATGTTTTATGCACAAAGGCGCAAAGCAGCAAAGACTTTTGTTGCCTTGCGCCTTCGCGCCTTTGCGTATTATCAAAAGTAACGAAATTCCGGCTAATCAGAACTTGGCAGCGAACCCTATCCCCAGTATCTGCTTGACCTGCAAACGGGGGCCCAGCACACCAGTTTGCTTATTTTCAAATGTTTTTACCTTATCGTCATATATCATATCTACATTGAGCGTGGCGGCAATGTATTTGTTCACCTTCAGTTCCAGCGCATTAGTAAAGAACACCACAATATTCTGCGGATTATCGAGGTAATTGGAAAACAAATCCAGCCGGCCTTTGTAGGTAATATTTTTAGCGATGGTTTTCATGTAGTTGGCAGACAAATAAGCACCAATTTCATACTTAAAATGTTTTCCGGTATCTACACCATATGCTCCCTGGCTTGCGAGGTAATCATCCATCACAAACACGAAGCGGGAGGTGGCGGGAGAGAGGAACAGTGAAAACTCAGGTACAGGTTTATAATCAAAACCTGGAGACAACAGCACGTAGGCCGGCGCAAAAAACCGGGAAGATAATTGTGGCGTAGTATCAGCAGGATAGAGATAACCACTGGTAAACTGTGTCCTGAGGTTGCCGAGCATGCTTATATACCAGTGCCTGCCAATATCATATCCGTATTTTGACGTAAGGTCTATACGGTCATCGGCTTTACGGGCACCGAGACTGGTGGTGTTGATAAAACCATAAGCCAGGTCTGCAACGTTGTCCCATGCACGGCGACCATTCTTATAGAACGCAAATGCATATACGTTAGATCCCAGCGAAAAAGTGAAATTATCACCACCCGCAGCCCAGTTGCTTAGTGAGCCCTGGTTGATATTCACATTCAGATTAACACCTCTTTTCCAGATCTTAACCGTCGTGTCTTTATCATCTTTCTTAATTTTTTTTGCGGTTTCATCCCGTTGACTCTTTATCCAGTCATTTTGTGCCTGGACAGCTACAAAACTCAGTAGACAACAGGCAATGGACAAAGCAAACTTTCTCATCAATTAGACTTTTTTAGATTAACAAAAAAACACAGCACGCTGCTGTTCTCCATACAGGAGAGCAACTGAATGCTGTGCGGTAATATAAAGAGAGCTTATCTTTTTTTCAGTTCATCACGGATTTCCATGAGCAGTTTTTCCTGGGCAGTTGGTTCTGCCGGAGCAGCTGGTTGCTTGTTGGTCAGTCTGTTCATAAATTTCACCAGCAGGAAAATACAGAACGCAATAATCAGGAAGTCGATCACACTCTGTATAAATGCGCCATAGGCGAATACGTTAGCACCAGCAGCTTTTGCCGCAGCCAGTGATGGAAAATTAGTCCCCTTGCTGCTGTCCAGGTAGGTGAATTTGTCCGTAAAATCCGCACCACCGGTTACTACGCCAATTAAAGGCATAATAATATTGTCTACCAGTGATGTAACGATCTTTCCAAAGGCACCACCAATGATCACACCTACGGCCAGATCCATTACATTGCCTTTCATGGCAAATTCCTTAAACTCTTTGATGAATGACATAAATGCAAGGTTTTAATTTGGTTAAAATATGACGACGAAAATAGTGTATAATCACAGAACTGCTTAATTATTAATCTATTATTTCTTCAATCGGGGATATTTCATGTTGAGTGATTTCAGTGTATCCCTCAGCGTTAGTGCGATTATATACTCCTTGTACCAGTTATGATCGGCCGGCACGATGATCCAGGGAATATCATTACAGTATTTAAAAGCGTCTTCATATGCGTCCATGTACTGGTCCCACAATTTAGCTTCTTCCAGGTCATTCTCATTATACTTCCACATCTTCCTTGGGTCTTCCGTGCGTTCGGTCAGGCGTTGCTGTTGCGCTTCCCGTGACACATGCAGATAGAATTTCAGGATGTGTGTGTTGTTATGCACGGTCAGCAACTGCTCGAAGTCATTGATGGCCGTCATCCTTTTACGGGCGGTTTTCTCGTCAATCCATTTATGCACCCTTTGTATGAGAATATCTTCATAATGCGAACGGTTAAACACCTGTATCATTCCTTTTCCGGGGGCCTGTTTATGGACACGCCAGAGGAAATCGTGGTCCGTTTCTTCGGGAGTAGGCGCTTTAAACGAATGCACCGTACAACCTTGCGGGTTCAGGGTGCCGGTTACATTTTTAATAACCCCGTCTTTACCGCTGGCGTCCATACCCTGGACCACCATCAATACACAGTGTTTGTGCTGGGCATACAACAGGTTTTGCAACTCGTCCAGTTCCTGTAAAATTTCCCGTGTGGTGGCTTTGATTTTTTCTTTGTCCAGTTTTTTGGGAGCGGTGGTACTAATGGCAGACAACTTGATTTTACTCATGGATTTACATTCTTACCAATGAATTTAACAAAATCAACTCAGAAGTGTTGCATCGCAAACGATTTATATTTTGTGCAATAGACTTATATCCTCAATTTTGTATTCTTAAAAAATGCCACCTTGAACCATAAATTTGCCCACTGGGGCGTCTTTCTGCTGTTGTCACTTACCTGGGGCAGCTCTTTCATTTTAATGAAAATCGGACTGGAATCTTTTACACCCTGGCAGGTAGCCAGTTTGCGACTGGTGGCAGCAGGGCTGGCGTTATTGCCATTTCTGCCCAAAGCTATCCGGCAAACGCCGGTCAATAAGTTGCCCGTTATTATTCTTTCCGGTATTCTGGGCAACGGGCTTCCGGCTTTTCTTTTCTGTCTGGCTGAAACCGAGATAGACAGTTCACTGGCGGGTATTTTAAATTCATTGACGCCGCTGATGGCATTGCTCGCTGGTTTGATTATTTTCAAAAGCCCTATTAAAAAAGCACAACTACTGGGAGTATGTGTGGGTTTACTGGGTGTGGTGTTGCTTTTCAGTTCCAAGGGGATCAACACCAACGGCCATTGGTATTACAGCCTGCTGGTGGTGGCCGCCACGATCAGTTATGGCACCAATATCAGCCTGGTGCATCATTATCTGAAAGGATTTGGTTCGCTGCAGCTGGGGTCTATAGCCATGTTTTTCTGTGGGCTGGCTACTTTTCCGGTATTACTGTTCAGCGACTTTTTCCCCCAGTTTGCGACAGACCACGCTCCCTGGCGTTCTCTGTCTGCCGGCCTTGTGCTGGGAGTAATGGGTACCGGGGTGGCAGCTGTGTTATTTTATCTGCTGATCCGTCGTGCCGGTTCCATGTTTGCGTCCATGGTCACTTATGCGTTACCGGTAGTAGCTATAGGCTGGGGATTGCTGGCACATGAAACGATCACCTGGATACAGGTGGTGTGTATGGGTATTATCCTGTTGGGGGTATATCTGGTCAACCGGGCCAAAACAGCCTCCTGATAAAAAGAGCAGCGGAGAAACACACGATGTGTAAGTCTCTCCGCTGCTGTTATATTTTTACTGAAATGATGGTTAGATGGCCATGATTTCTTTCTCTTTTGCTTCGCAATGTTTATCGATGAGCACGATGTGTTTATCGGTCACAGTCTGAATATCAGCTTCCGCATCTTTAGCGGTATCTTCGCTCAATCCGTCTTTTTGCAGTTTTTTGATGCCTTCGATCGCGTCGCGGCGAATGTTGCGGATGGCAACCTTAGCCTGTTCTCCTTCAGAGTTTACTCTCTTCACAAATTCCTTTCTTCTTTCCTCTGTAAGCGGCGGCAGGAACAAACGGATGATGATACCATCATTCTGCGGGTTGATGCCGATATTAGCTGCAATAATGGCCCTTTCGATAGGCTGCAACATATTTTTTTCCCAAGGCTGAATGGTCAGGGTACGGGCGTCAGCGATGCTGACATTGGCTACCTGGGCAAGCGGGGTAGGAGCGCCATAGTAATCCACAGTAATACCGTCCAGTATCTGAGGATTGGCTTTACCGGCCCTTACTTTAGTGAGTTCCTGTTCCAGGTGCCCGATTGCTCTTTTCATCGAGTCCGCTGCATCATCCAGGATAAGCGTTAGATCATCTTGCATAACATAAATAGTTAAGTGCCTGCAAACCTACAGGTTTTCTTTTAATCATCAAAGTAACGGATACAAGAATGGATATAACAGTTTTCCGGCTATTTATCCTGTAATACGCCTCCTGTAGTAACCCGAAGCACTTTAGGCGCAGCAGCATTCTGGGCGGCAGGCTGTGCAATCGTGGTGGCTGTTTTAAGCGTCAGCTTTCTCTTACGGGCCAGATACAGCATACCAGTAAAGGTAGTAGCAGCCCCCACTACAACGATCGTTAACACGGTAGTGCCCAGCCCCTGAAGGAAATAAGCCCCCGCGATAAAGACCGCATTTACACTCACAGATACCAGGGTAGTTTGTCTGTGGTCCAGGCGCAGGTCCAGTAAATAGTGGTGAATATGGTTCCGGTCCGCTGAAAAAGGAGAGCGGCCCTGGAGCATACGTACGGAAAACACCCGCAGGGTATCAAAAAGCGGCACGATCAAGATAGCAATAGCTACCGCCGGTGTGGCGCCAATAGGCATTTTGCTGGCCGGGTTACCTGCCACTTCGATGAATTTAAGTACCAGTACAGCATTCACCAAACCAATCAACAGGGAACCGGTATCGCCCATGAATATACGGGCAGGAGAAATATTATAAATCAGGAAGCTTGCCAATCCGCCAGCCAGTGCAAAGCCCAGCACAGCGTAGGTGATTTCACCAACATGCAGGAAATAAGCGCCCAGCACCGCACTCACCAACAAACCAATGCTGCCGGCATGACCGTCCACGCCGTCAATCAGGTTGAAAGCGTTGATCACAACAACAAAGTAGAAATATGTCAGCATCAGGCTGATATTGGAAGGGAGGGTGGTGATACCCAGGAAGCCATACATACCGGTAATCTGCAGATTGCCCAGATAAATAATGGCAAAAGAAGCAACGAGTTGACCAATGAGTTTCTTAAGTGGAGACAATCCTACGATATCATCTTTCATGCCCACCATGAAAATAATGAAGAAAGCCGCCATCATATATTGAAACGGCGAATTCTGTAATGTAGGGACACACACCGTCGCAGCAATGATAAACCCAGAGAAAAAGCCAATTCCTCCGAGCGTTGGTATGCGTTGTTTATGTGTTTTTCTCTCGTCTGGTTCGTCGTACAAGTGTTTTAATTCCGCTACTCGGATAAGTATCGGAATAGAAAAATAGGTTACCACAAAACTCAGGACGGTAGCAATTAAAACATTCTCCATTAGTGGGGCTTAAGTTTTGCAAAGATATTTATTTCAATCAAATATGTAAAAGAAACACTAAAAAAATCGGGAATTTTAATACTTTGAGACCGCAAAAACAAACATTCAACGCCACAAAATCTAAGAAATCAATTAGTTTTGCGGCACAAAATCACTCAACTATCATGCCACAGCTTCAGGATATTGCCAGCCAGATCAGAAGAGATATAGTACGAATGGTACATGGTGTTCAAAGTGGCCACCCCGGTGGTTCATTAGGTTGCGCAGATTTCTTTACTGCCTTATACTTCAAGGTTTTAAAGCATACTCCCCAACCTTTTGACATGGACGGCCGTGACCAGGACCTGTTTTTCCTCTCCAATGGGCACATTTCCCCTGTTTTTTATAGCGCGTTGGCCCGTTCCGGTTATTTCCCGGTACCGGAGCTCGCCACTTTCCGGAAACTGAACTCCCGCCTTCAGGGACACCCTACCACACACGAACACCTCCCGGGTATACGTATGGCCTCCGGCTCCCTCGGACAGGGCATGAGCGTGGCTATCGGTGCAGCTTTGAGCAAAAAGCTGAACAACGATAAAGGCATCGTTTTCTGCCTGCACGGCGACGGTGAACTGGAAGAAGGACAAATCTGGGAATCCGTGCTGTTTGCGCCACACCATAAAGTGGACAACCTGATCATTACTGTGGACCTCAACGGTCAGCAGATTGATGGCACCACTGACGCCGTGGCCGGCCTCGGCGATGTAGGCGCTAAATTCGAAGCTTTCGGATGGACCGTCCTCCATATGAACGGTAACGATATGGACGATACCGTTGCTACCCTCGAAAAAGCCAAAAGCCTTACCGGCCAGGGCAAACCCATCGCTATCATCATGAAAACCGTGATGGGACAGGGTGTAGACTTCATGGAAGGCCACCACGAATGGCATGGTATCGCCCCCAGCGATGAACAACTGGCGAAAGCACTGGCTCAATTGCCAGAAACACTCGGCGACTATTAATCATTTTGAGATTTACATATTTTGATACTTAGCTATTTATTTAAGTATTCAAAAAAAATTAAAAAGAAGAAGCGGGACTTTGATATCAAAGTCCCGCTTCTTCTTTTTAATGAAATATCTAAATAACATCAGGTGGCTTTGAGGGAAATAGCTTCCCCCGCTGCCCGGCGGGCAGGATACCAGCTGGCAGCCAGCCCAATCACCAGGATGGTGATCAGCACCAGCACGAAATCAGCCAGGTGCATACTTACCGGATAGGTATCCACCAAAAACGAAGTGCCTTCCAGCCGGATAATCCCGAAATATTGCTGTATCAGGCAAAACCCACCTCCCAACACAAACCCCAGCAAAGTGCCTATACCGGCAATAATCAGTCCTTCTGTAAGGAATATTCTCATTATCAGCGACTTACGGGCACCCATGGCTTTCAGGATCGTGATATCTTTCTCTTTTTCAATCACCAGCATATACAACGACCCGATCATGTTGAAGGCAGCAATAATCATAATGAAACTGAGAATCACATATACGGCCCATTTTTCTGTCTGCATGATCGCATATAAAGACTGATTCTGTTCATACCGGGTCTGTACTTTATAAGATGCTCCCAATATCCGCTGCAGCCTGCCTTTTAGCTCATTCTGGTTTACTCCAGGCATTGCCGCCAATTCCAGGGCCGACATCTCATTGGGTTTCAGGTCCAGCAAACTACGCAGGAAATTGATATGCGTGATGACGTATTTACTATTGAACTCCTGCTGAATGGCAAAGGTGCCCGCAGGATAAAGCACACCGTTGTTCAGCGCGTCTTCCGGCGTAACAAACGCATTTACATTCCGGCGGGGGACGTATACGGTCACCGGTACCAGACTATGCTCCACATCCACACCCAGCGCGCCTTCCAGCTCCAGTCCCAACACAGCACGGTAAGCCACTTCATCTCCGATATCAAAACGTCCGCGGACGATATTGCCTTTCACATCTGCCACCCGGTTGTAGCTACTATCCACGCCTTTCAGCACCGCAATCGTAGGTTCGTCCCCGTAGCGAAGCACCGCTTTTTCCTCTACCACTTCGGAATACGCAGCCACACCGGGCGTATGCCCGATAGCCTGCAATTGCGCCGGCGTAAGCAACAATGTTTTACCGCTGGCGGGCACAATTTTAATAGCCGGATAAAAAGAGGAATACAGGGATTTCACCAAACCTTCAAACCCGTTGAACACACTCAGGATAACAATCAGCGCTCCGGTACCTATCGCGATGGCAGCCACACTTACCCAGGCAATGATGTTGATGGCATTAGTGGATTTTTTAGCCCTGAAGTAACGGGAAGCAAACTGCCAAACCATATTTTTTGAATTACGAATGACGAATGACGAATTACGAATGATGAAGTCAACAACAGCATGGGGCTAAAGTACAATTCGTCATTCGTAATCCGTAATTCGTCATTGATTATTGGTTATCTCCTTTAATATGAGAATCGTCTTCTTTGATTTTCTTGAAAAGTTCTTCCATCTTGAAAACATAGTCAAGCGTATCATCAAGGAAAAAAGTCAATTCCGGCATCCGGCGCAATTGCTTGCCCACCCGTAATCCCAGCGCCTTTTTGATTTCTCCCATTCTATCTTTGATGCGCTCCAGCATCTCATTGGGAGATTTTATCTGGAACATGCTCAGATATACCTTCGCTTCCAGCAGGTCAGGCGTCATTTTAACAGCAGCAATGGAAATCATGCCTCCTTCCACTACATTGAACCCCATCCGCTGAAACACGTCACTCAGCTGCTCCTGTATTAATTGTCCTATTTGCTTTTGCCTTTTAGTTTCCTGCATTGCATTCAGTTTTAATCGTTAACAAAACAGCACACATGCACAATAATAATATATTTATGATATAATGCTGTCAACAGGGGACCGCCACGAACCGCCCCGTTATACGCGAAATTAACCATTTCCGGGAAAGATTGGGCGTATTTACAGGCAGGTGGTCACTTAATTATGCTATTTTTGCATGCTAATAAAAACGCAAGCATCAGGCATGAAGACTTTCAAGCGATTACTGGGATATGCTACCCCCCTGCATCATTATGTTCCGGAATATGTTATTTATACTATCATAGGTATCGTTTTCGGCATGGTCAACTTCGCCATGTTGATTCCGCTGCTGAATGTGATCTTCGACCAGGTGACAACTGAGCCACAGGTAATTAACCACCCTGTGTTTTCCTTTACCATCAAGTATTTCATTGACCTGTTTAACTATTACTTTTATTATTTTATCAATACCAGCGGGTCTAAAGAAAGCGCACTGTACTTTGTCTGCGCTGTAATTGGCATTTGCGTCACCATTGCCAATCTTGGCCGCTATATGAGCACCCGTGTGGTAACCCGGATGAAGATGACGATGCTTTCCCGGTTACGGACCAACCTGTATAAAAAATTCACCGAACAGTCATTGGGCTATTATAGTGAAAAACAGAAAGGCGACCTGTTGTCTGTGATGACCAACGATGTTCAGGAAGTCGAAGTCTCCGTGGTGAGCTCCGTTCAGATCCTGTTGCGCGATCCATTCATTATCATCGGTTATTTCGCTGTTCTTTTCTACCTGTCTGTGAAACTGACGCTTTTTACCATCGTTTTTTTCCCGGTGTCCGGCCTGCTAATTTCCTACATCTCTAAAAAGCTGAAACAAAAGGGCTGGTTCAGCCAGGAACTGCTGGGTAAAATTCTGAATGTGACAGAGGAAACACTGGGTGGTGTCCGCATCATACAATCATTCACTGCAGCGCCTTTCATGCAGAAAAAATTCGGAGACGTCAACTATCGTTTCATTAGTGTGAGCAAAGCCATGTTTAACCAGCGTGAGCTGGCTTCACCGGTATCAGAAATACTGGGCGTAATGGTAGTGGTAGTACTGTTGATTTATGGCGGCACGATGGTATTGCATGGCAGCGATCTGCTGACAGGCGCCACCTTCATGACTTACCTGGTTTTCTATTCACAGATCCTGCAGCCGGCAAAAAATATTTCCACGGCCATCACCACTATGCAACGCGGCATAGTAGCCAGCGAGCGCATCTTCGGCATACTTGATTCACAGGTAGCTGTTCAGGAAAAAAACAATGCACAGCCTGTCAGCACATTCGATGACAAGATTGAATACAACAATGTTTCTTTCAAATACGATCAGCAATATGTGTTGAAAGACATCAACCTGACTATCCGCAAAGGCCAGGTGACCGCACTCGTAGGCCGCAGCGGCGCCGGTAAATCTACCATGGCCGATGTGCTGCCACGTTTTTATGATGTCAACGAAGGCGCAATTCGTATAGACGGTACCGATGTACGCGATCTTCGGCTGAACGATCTGCGTGCACTCATTGGTGTAGTATCACAGGAAGCTGTACTGTTTAATGACACGGTGTTCAACAACATTGCTTTCGGCCATCCGGAAGCAGACCGCGAAGCCGTTATCCAGGCAGCAAAAATTGCCAATGCGCATGAGTTCATTGAACACCTGGAAAACGGATACGAGACTTCTATTGGGGACCGTGGCCTCAAACTCAGCGGTGGCCAGCGTCAGCGCCTCACCATCGCGAGAGCGATTTTTAAGAATCCGCCTATTCTGATACTGGATGAAGCCACTTCTGCACTTGACACAGAGTCAGAAAAACTGGTACAGTCCGCGCTCGACAAACTGATGCAAAACCGCACCACTATTGTCATTGCACACCGGTTGAGCACCATTCAGCATGCAAATGAAATTGTGGTTATGGACCACGGCGAAATAAAAGAACGTGGTACACATGACGACCTGCTTTCCCGTGAAGGCATCTACCATAAACTGGTAGAAATGCAAGAGTTTAAATAATCTCATTTACGGATTTTTTGATGCAGGATTTTTTGATTCCGGGATTCAATAACATGGATCACGTTGTTAAATCAAAAATTGCCAAAATCAAAAAATCCGTAAATCAAAAAATCCCCAAATCATTATCTGGCCTGCATCTCCCCGTTTCTTTTGGTACTGTTTTTGTTATATCCATTTTGATAATGCCAACCAGCTCTTTGCAGCATGTTTATTTCTTTAACCTTTTAACATAGCGAACTCCTATGATTTCTATCGTAATTCCTGTATTAAACGAAGGGGCTACCATACGCCAGGTAATAAAGACCGTAAAGAAGACCAACCGCAAAATTGAGATTATTGTGGTAGATGACAATTCCACAGACAACACCGTGGAAGAGGCCATGAAAGAGCAGGTACGGGTAATTACCAGCAGCCAGCGGGGGAAGGGTATCTCCATGCGGGAAGGTATGATGGCTGCCAAGCACGAAATTATTGCCTATGTTGATGGTGATATTCTTACTTATCCTGATAACATTGTAGAATTATTAACTGATCCTATCGAACGCGACGAAGCTGATTTCGTTAAATCCTACTTTGAAAGGCAGGCAGGCAGGGTCACACAATTAGTGGCCAAGCCGCTGCTGAGTATTCTGTATCCTGACCTCGCTCATTTCCAGCAACCACTTAGCGGCATGATCGCCGGACGCAAATCCATGTTGTCCCGGGTACAATTTGAAAATGATTATGGCGTGGATATCGGCTTACTGATAGACATGCACCAGTTAGGCGCCCGCATTGTGGAAGCCAATATCGGCAAGGTGGAAAACGCTATGCAAACATGGGAGCAGCTGAGTAAAATGTCGCGCGAAGTGTCCAGAACTATTTTACGCAAAGCAGAAAACATTCCGCAGGAAAACCTGGAAACACTGGGCAATATCAACCTGATCAGGGAACAGATGGAATACTCCATTCTTGAATCTATCGACAAGTTACAGAAGATGGTCATTTTTAATCTGGACCATGCTGTTTTCACGCAGAACTATCTGCAATGGGCAGCAATTGCGTTTGATCAGGAGGAAGAGCTGCAGCGCATCATGGCTACTGAAACGGACACGCTTACACGCCTGGAGCAAACAGCTGCGCTTTTCGAAGGCCGCAATATTGCAGAATTACTGGAAGTAGCGGATGCTATTCCGCTGATACCGGGTATCCGTGAAGTAGTGCAGGAACTGAAGAAGAGAGGATATGCCTGTGGCCTCATCACAGATGGCTTTGGCATGGTAGCCCGGCATATCAAAAATCAGCTGGGAATGGACTTCGTATTGGCCAATAAACTACATTTAGTCAACAGCGTTGCTACCGGAGAATTAACAGTGCCTGATTATTTTCTGAAGAACGGTGAGTATTGTAAGAGTGCTGTGTTACCTTATGTAGCGGAGCAATATAATATCCACTCACAGAATATTATTTATGTCGGAGATGGTAAACAGGACACCCAACTGTTGACCGAAGCGGGTATTGGTGTTGCGTTTTGTCCACAGTACCAACGGGCATATGTAGAAAAGGTTGCCGACAAAATTATTACTGGTTTGTCATTAGCGCCTTTGCTGGATATTGCACCGGCGAGCCCTTCTAAAAAATTCAGGTTGCCCGCCATCAGCAAAAAGCAGGCGCGCAACATTGGGATAGGCAGTCTTGTTGGATTGGCAGGAGCGGGGCTGGTGTATTTTGCGATGCGGCAGCTGCGCAACAGGCAGAAAGCAAACTGTTAAATCATGACAGTGACCCATAAACGAAAAACGGGATTTGATTACTCAAATCCCGTTTTTCGTTTATGCTTATAATTTTTATTTGCTCTTGGCCAGTTTGGCTTCAATGCTCAGCGTAGCATGAGGTACGGCACGGAGGCGTGCTTTATCTATCAGCTTGCCGGTTACGCGGCAGATGCCGTAAGTTTTATTTTCGATACGCATCATGGCTTTTTCCAGGTGGTCGATGAACTGGATTTGACGGCTGGCCATCTGGTTCAGCTGTTCCCTTTCCTGGGAGCCGCTGCCATCTTCCATGCTCATGTATTTGTTTTCAGTATCATCAGTACCTGCTTCGTCTTTGCGGGTAATGAGGCCTTGCAGATAAACCAGTTCTTTTTTGGCGAACTCCAGTTTTTTCTGGATCAATTCCCTGAACTCCTGCAGGTCTGCATCACTATATCTGAAAAGGGGGCCTGAAGCCGTTTCCGGCTGGTCCAGCACTGATTTGGTAAATTCAGGCTGATAAGCAACCAGAGAAGGCTTTCCACCTTTTTTCTCTGCTTTTTCGGCTTTTTCAGCTTTTTCCGGTTTTTCTGTTTTCTCGGGTTTCTCGGATTTTGCTGATTTCTCTGCCTTTACCGCAGGTTTTTCGGCTGCTTTTTTAGGGGATTCTTTCACCTTAGCAACTTGTTCCTTTGTATCTGCTTTCTTTATTGCCATTGTTTTAAGTTCTTTTTCTTCTGACTTAGAAATTAATGGTTTCTCTTTTTCAGCGGCAACACTTTTGGTGACCACTTGCTGCTTTACAGCAGGCTCATTTTTAACGGTCTTTTTTGCAGGTACAGCAACTTTCGGGACGGACGATGTTTTACTGTTTGTTGCGGCTGGAGCCTTTTTAATTACGTTTTTTGGGGTAGCTGCGGTTTTCTTTACTGCAGCTTTAGCTACCACGGCTTTTTTTGCTGCGGGTTTGGCGGGCTTGGCGGCTGCTTTTTTGGCGGCGGCCACTTTTTTAGGAGCGGCAGACGCAGCTTTTTTAGCCGGAGCAGGTTTGGCGGTCTTCTTTGCAGTCGTCGCCTTTGCTGCTGCCTTCTTCACCTGAACTACCTTTTGGGTCGATTTACTAGCAACCTTCTTTTTTGTTGCCATGGGGGATTAGCTTTTTTTGTTAACTAATACATTAAATTTAAGGTCATTCACCTCTATTTCTGTTCCGCCCTGTAATTGCTCCACTAAATCCAAGCTATCTGCCAAAATTTCCGTGCAAATATAGTTATTATAGTTTATAATCGCCGATTTGAGCGAGTCCACGCTCTCTACCGTTACGTCAATTCTGTCAGTCAGTTCAAAACCACTGTCTTTCCGGATTTTTTGTATACGATTTACCAGCTCGCGTGCATTTCCTTCGTCCTGTAACTGGTCAGTAATAGTAATATCCAGCGCTACCGTTAAAGCACCTTTATTCGCGACTGTCCATCCAGGAATATCTTCGGAAATTATTTCAACATCAGAGAGTTGTATCTGCAATTGCTCGCCGTCAACAGCCAGGTTGAAATGGCCGTCGCGCTCAATAGTAGCAATATCTGTATCCGTGAACGCACCAATGAATGCAGCTACGGTTTTCATCTTCGCACCCATTTTGCTACCGAGCGATTTGAAGTTCGGTTTAATCTTTTTCTTGATAAAACCTCCCGTTTCGGTAAGATAATCAATCCCTTTGACATTTACCTCACTTTTTATCAGATCTTCCACTTTTTCCAACTGCTCTTTCATGTGATTATTGGGAACAGGAATCAGGATCTTCTGAAGTGGTTGTCTTACCTTGATATTCACCTTCTTACGCAAGGATAATACCAGTGAGGAAATATCCTGGGCCAGCTGCATCCTTTCTTCCAGATCACTATCAATGGCAGCGGAGTCAGACACCGGAAAATCAGTGTGGTGGATAGATTTCGCCTCAAGGCGTCCACTTACACGGTTCAGGTTGTTAAACATCCAGTCTGTGAAGAATGGGGAAACCGGGGCCATCAATTGTGTAATTTTTTCCAAACATTCGTATAATGTCTGGTAGGCACTGATTTTGTCATGGCCATAGTCTCCTTTCCAGAACCGGCGACGGCATAAACGCACGTACCAGTTGCTCAGGTGCTCGTCCACAAAAGATTCAATAGCCCTGCCGGCCTGTGTAGGCTCATAATCATCAAAGTAGCTGGTCACGTCCCTGATGAGGGAGTTCAGTACCGAGATGATCCAGCGGTCAATTTCCGGACGCTCCTGTAAGGGGATGTATGCTTCGCTGAATGTAAACTTATCAAGATTAGAATACATAGCAAAGAAATTATATGTATTGTACAAAGTACCGAAGAGCTTGCGTTGCGCTTCTCCGATGCCTTTTACGTCAAATTTGAGGCTGTCCCAGGGGGAAGCATTGGTGATCAGGTACCAACGGGTGGCATCTGCACCATATTGGTCGATCGTCTCAAACGGATTCACCACGTTGCCCAGACGCTTACTCATCTTCTGCCCGTTCTTATCCAGTACCAAACCATTGGAAACCACGGTTTTATAGGCCACATTATCGAACAGCATCACACCAAGGGCATGCAAAGTATAGAACCAGCCACGGGTCTGGTCAACACCTTCCGCAATGAAATCGGCAGGGAATGCTTCCCCTTTATCCAGCAATTCCTTGTTTTCAAACGGATAATGCCACTGTGCGTAGGGCATAGCTCCACTGTCGAACCACACATCTATCAGGTCTGGTTCGCGGCGCATCGGCTTGCCGGAAGGACTTACCAACACGATATCATCCACATAAGGTTTATGCAAATCGAGGATACCCTCATGCAGGTAGGACTTGTTGACGTCACCACCCAGCACTTCATTTGCTTTACGAATTTCGGTGTTCAGTTCCTCGATACTGCCAATGCATATTTCCTCGCTGCCATCTTCGGTGCGCCAGATGGGTAATGGAGTTCCCCAGTAGCGGCTGCGGCTCAAGTTCCAGTCCACCATGTTCTCCAGCCAGTTTCCGAAACGGCCGGTGCCGGTGAAGGCCGGTTTCCAGTTGATGGTCTTGTTCAGTTCCACCATCCGGTCTTTCAGCGCAGTGGTTTTAATGAACCATGCATCCAGCGGGTAATACAATACCGGTTTGTCTGTACGCCAGCAGTGAGGATAAGTGTGCTCGTATTTTTCTACTTTAAAGGCCCGGTTCTCTTTCTTCAGCTTCACAGCGATGTCCACATCCACATCTTTGTAATCCGGATCATCTTTGTAATTTTTCACATATCTACCGGAAAACTCACCCACGTTATCCGTGAACTTACCTTCACGGTCTACCAGCGTCAAGATGCCGATGCCGTATTTTTTACCGACGCGGTTGTCATCCGCACCGAAAGCAGGAGCGGTATGCACGATACCGGTACCGTCTTCTGTAGTCACAAAGTCGCCGATGATCACACGGAATGGGTCGCCTTCTTCCGGCTGTGTATAGGGCAGCAGCTGCTCGTAACGGATATTTTCCAGCTGGCTGCCTTTGAAGCTCGCCAGTATTTTCCACGGAATTACTTTGTCGCCTTCCTGGTAGGCTGCGAAGTCGGCATTTTCGCCTTCTGCTTTGAGGTACTTGCCCAGCAGGTCTTTTGCCATCACCACATTCACCGGCAAGTGGGTGTACTGGTTGAGCGTGCTCACCAGCACGTACTGAATATTGGCGCCGACGGTCAAACCAAGGTTGGAAGGTAAAGTCCATGGAGTGGTGGTCCAGGCCAGGAAGAAGACCTCCTCTGACCCGGCGGCATCAAACAGGAATTTGGAATTCGCTGCGTTTTTCGCCTTGAACATGGCTACCACGGTGGTATCCTTTACATCTTTGTAAGTACCCGGTTGGTTCAGTTCGTGAGAACTGAGACCAGTTCCCGCAGCTGGAGAATACGGCTGGATGCTCACGCTTTTGTATAACAGGCCTTTTTTGTACAGGGTCTGTAAACTCCACCAGAGGGATTCAATGTATTTATTGTCAAATGTGATATAAGGATCTTTCAGATCTACCCAATAGCCCATTTTCCGGGTGAGGTCATCCCATTTGTCTTTATATTTCAGAACTTCTTTACGGCAGGTCTCGTTATAATCCGCGACAGAGATTTTTTTACCAATATCTTCTTTAGTAATTCCCAGGGTCTTTTCCACGCCCAGTTCCACTGGCAATCCATGGGTATCCCATCCGCCTTTGCGTTTTACCTGAAAACCTTTCATGGTTTTATAGCGGCACACCAGATCTTTCAGGGTGCGTGAAATCACGTGGTGAATACCTGGCAAACCATTAGCACTGGGAGGGCCTTCATAAAATACGAATGGCGTGGCGCCATCCCGTACTTCCACGCTTTTCTCAAAAGCCTGGTGAAGCTCCCATTGCTGTAATATATCTTTCTCTATCTGAGGTAAATTCAGCTGGTTATATTCCTGATATTTGCTGGACATAAAACAATTCCCCGCCCTTTGATGTTATTTAGACAATAATTGATTAAAATTGTGCGAAGTTAAGAAAATACGATGGCACCTAAAGGGGCAACTTTCCCAAAAACGGCGGTTTTGAAATTTTTTTCGTAAATTTCTTAGTAATTTACAATAAAGAGTATTTATTTTACGTTTTTGGCATTGTTTTAGCTCTTTGCCAGGAAGAATTAGAAAAACCTAAGTCAGTTAATTTTAACCCAACGCGGATAAACCATATCTTGATTTATGAAAAAGTTGACGTTAATTTTTTGTGCAGTATTGATTACTTCCGGCACAACTTTTGCACAGCAAAAAAAATCAGTTAAGAAAACAAAAACAGTTGCGAAAAAGGTGGAGGCACCTGCAGCAGTTAAAAGTTCTTTTGATCAGGCCTTTGCCGGAACTACAGACGCCAAGTGGACTAAGACAAGTGCTGGCCACTGGAGTGTAAGTTTCCACAAAGACAACATACAAACACTCGCTGAGTATGACGCCGATGGCAAATGGATTGCCACGAGAAGTTCATACGACGCGCAGACACTGCCGGAATCAGTGGCAGGTACACTGAAAACAAAATATCCGGCAGCCACCATAAAAGATGGCTGGAAAATTGAAAGAGCAGATGTAGCTGCTTATTACAAAGTAAACATTCAGGACAATGGTGCAGATAAAGCAGTGTTGTTGAACGAAGCAGGCACCGTCACTGAATAATTAAACACGTATTTCATAGGTATAGGGATAAATAGGACAGACCCTGCTCTTTTGGGCGGGGTTTTTCATTTTATATCACCAGCAACAAAGCGCATGGATACTCGCACCCCAGCGCTTCTCCGGCAACGGCCCCATCTCCAGTAACAATGTTCCACCTTCCATTAACTGCTGATGCGTGGAAAAAGGAGGATGCAACACCTCGCCATTTAACCAGGCCCGCTGGATATACTGATTCTTCGTTGAACAATGACACGCTATTATCGTGAACTGCTTACCTCGTGGCAACCGGATGGTAGCCTTATTGAACACAGGACTTCAGGTAAGAAATGTGAAACCCGGGCTCCTTACCCATGGAAAATTGACCTACCAATCCGGTAGTGGCCGGAAAGCGATGCCAGAAGTCATACCGCGGCATTGCCGGAACAGTGCGGAACAGCTCGTCCAATCGCTTTTCAAAGGCTTTTTCTCCCACCGACAGTTGCGGCATGACAGTGCGCGTTTTTTCTTCCGAAAGACTATTCATACGCCACTGCGATCCGTGGTATTTTTATCCCTTTGCACAATGCATCCAGAAAAATAATAGTGCTGTAAAAACCATTCATACAGGGATGATCTCCATACAACCGCGGAAACGTGGGCGCACCCATCCGCCCTGCTCGTACATGGTCACACAGGCATCCGGCATATCCTCCTGCTCCGGATGCAGGACCATGCGCAAAGGATGCAGCACCTGGTAAGTATCCCAGGTAGCATCATCCACATAAAAAGGATGATGGGCTACATTAACTTTTTTATTGTAACCACTATAGCAAAGTGTATCTTCTGTAATATTCACCATTCGTTCATGACGACAATACAGTACGGTGTAAAATGATCTGCGCTGCGCCTGTGTTCCGTCTTCCACCTGAATTTAACCAGCCACTTCCTGCCAGTGGCGCCGGCCTTCTGCCATGATAACTTCCATGTCACGCCCTGCCATTTCTTTTTGAAAATTTTGTTTTGCCTGTTCCTGAGAAACATAGAATGGCATATTGTAAAACAACTGCGTTCACATTTCGATCAGGAAACTGCACGTAGGGCCAGCTGTCTGAAACGAAGCCTGCCGTTATGGCCGTATTAAATCTGCCATATACGTACACCGGAACACCTGCATGAAAAATTGTCCTGGCAGTAAAAGTATTTCCCGAAAAATTCAGGGGAGTAGCGAACAATAATTTACGGTCAGCATCATGCGGAAACTCCACACGGATACTGTCTTCAATGAGCATGGTGCTGTAATAACGCGGATATATTGCCGATAGCGGGTCCATATATTCTTCCGGCGGCGATTCACAGCCAACGAAGAAAACAGGATTCATCGTGTAGGCGGTCCCGTTATGACAGTTAAAAGGGGTTATTTGCCGTATTCCAGCACAGCCATCACAGGAAAATGGCAGATATTGCCGCCCACTGTTGGCCATTTCCTGGAAGAAAGCTCCTATACCGAGCCGGCATCTGTTCTTGAAATATGTGATTGTATGTTACACTTACGGGGCGGCTTATGAAACAGAATGTGCCGAAGCTATTGCCCACTGCTGAAAATTTAAAAGTCGCCCCACAGAAGTGAGGCGACTTTATAAAATCTGGTAAAAAACTTCTCTGGTAATTGAACTTGTGTTCCTTTGGTGTTTGATAAAAAACGCAAGTTTAAAATTTATGGCTTTACTGAATGTAATCACCAGAAAAGTCTCTTCCCATGGTCAAATCTAATAAGGAAGCTTTGAAGGTTCACAGATAGAAATCTGTCCGTCGTTTTAACAGTTACAAAGTAACAGTGTTATTTCCGACTGCGGTTTTCAATTCGGGAAAAGAAATGATCAAAGCGGGAAATTGCAAAAAAAATGCTGATGGCTATGGACCATCAGCATTTATCAAAAGTCTTTCTAATTGATAATCAACGAAGTAACAACTCGCAAGGTTTTAATCCTGTATGTTTTTTAAAGGCAGTAGAGAAGTGGGAAATGCAGGAGTAACCCATGAGCATTGCTACTTCAGACACAGACATGCCTTTTTCGTACAACAGGCCTTTGGCCTTCTCCATCCTTTCTTTCTGGAAATAGTCATAGATGGTGGTACCGTACATAGCTTTAAAGCCTTTTTTCAGGTAACATTCATTCATGGCTACTTTGCGGGCCAGATCGCGGATGGTTATAGGGGAATCCAGTTGTTCCAGTAAGATACTTCTTGCTTTTTCAATTTTCTCCCGATCTTCCAGATGTGTGAGGAAGCGGCAGCCATAGCGTTCGTCGGGATCATTCTGCATAAACTGGTCTGAACTGTACAGCAGTAAGTCCAGGGCGCGGCTTTGCAGGAAGATGTTCTTCAGCATTCCTTCATAGTCATGATGTACCATGGTTTCCAGCACCGATTTGGATTTGGTGCAGGGCTGGATGGTTTTCACGAAAGGTTTGCGGGTCTGGTTCTCGAAAAGGGAGAACGAGGTGGTATTTTTCTGAAGCGACTGAATAAACGCGGGCTGGAACCTGACAGTGATAAGGTCTACAGAAGGGACCTTGTCCTTACAGGCTTCCTTATTGCCTTCCGCACATAACTGGTCAGTGCAGGCGGGATTTTTACAATATTTGCTGCCGGCCACACAATAGCGTAGTTCTATTGCGGCGGACTGCCCTCTTTTAGCCGGCTGGTACACAACCATGGCTACGTCTTCCACCGGCAGCGGCTTGTCATAAACAAAGCGCTGCAATGTAAAGTCCAGGCAATCCGGGACAGTCACGCTATCCTGCTCCGCCAGCTGTAGCTGGTCGCTCATGGCGGGCTGCGGGATTGCTAATGCCAGTATTTCCTGAATTTCTTTCACTTTACCTGATGTTTTAAAACCGGGACAAATTTAACACTTCCAATTTTAATCAAATACATTTTGACAATACACTTACAAAGCATTCCTAACATAAAGAATAATTTCCACATATTTGGAGTACTGTGGCAGCAATCAATTGGTATAAATTTCGTTTATTCATAACAGATGGAACACAGGAAAAGGAAATTACCACGGACCGTCAGGATTATTCTGACCGTATTGTCCATGCTGCTGATACTGGTGTGCTGTACAGCCTGGTACCTTAATCACCACTGGACCAAGCTATTACGCAAGGAACTATCTGGCTATGTGACGGATTTATCAGACAGCCTGTATACTGTACAATTCAAAGAATTGCATCTCAATGTGCTTTCCGGCAGCCTGACAGTGGACAAGGCCACCATGACGCTGGACTCAGCGGTATACCAGCGCATGCTGGCGGATCATCGTGCTCCGGAAAACACCTACCTCATCAGTGTAGAGAAACTACAACTGCGGTATTTTAAACCGTGGCGGTATTTCATCAAAAAGGAGCTGAGCGCCGGGGCCTTGATTGTGACCGGGCCGAGCATTGTGATGGAACAGAACAGCACTGTCAGGGACACGACCCGGCCCCGTACCGCTTATGAGGACATATCCTCCAAAATGAAATCTATCTTCATCGGGCGCCTGCAGCTGGACAATACCAATTTTAAATATGTATTTACCCGGAGCGATTCCTCCCGCGTGATACATCAGTTCCGCAACCTACGGGTAGGCGTAAACGATTTTCTGATTGATTCTGTGGCACTGCATGATCCTACCCGCTACCTGTACGCCCGCAACTATGAAATCGGTATGCGGGATTATATGAACCGTACCCGCGACAGCCTCTACTGGATGTATGTACGCGGTATCCGCTACGATGCGGCCGAAAGAACGCTGAACATCGGCCAGTTTGAGATACAGCCCCGCTACGACAAAACGCAGTTCCAGCAGCAGACTGGTGGCATACAACAGGACCGCTACGAGCTGTTGTTTAATGATATCAAGGTACAGGAGCTGGACCCGCGGCTGTTGCTTCAGGAGCAGCAGGTATGGGCCCGGCGGATCAATATCGGCAATGGCAGGCTGCATATTTATCGTGACCGGATCTTACCGATGCCTCCGGAAGATAAACCGGGGCAGTTTCCCAACCAGGTACTGCAAAAGCTGCATCTGCCATTAAAAATAGATACCCTTACCGGCAACAATGTGGAGTTACAGTATGCCGAGCTAAGCCCTGTATCCCAGCAGCTGGGCCAGATTAACTTCAGTCATATACATGCCAGGTTGACCAATATCACCAATATTGATTCCATGGTGGCCCGGAACAACCACTGTATTGCCGATTTCGACGCTATTTTCATGCAAAGCGGCAAGTTGAGGGCCCGGTTTGACTTCACCCTTAACAACCCTGCCGGCCAATTTGCCGTGTCCGGGCAGCTGGAAAACATGAACGGCAAAGACCTGAACAGCGTGACCCGGCCGCTGGGCATGATAGAAATAAGGTCCTGTAACATCCGGGACCTGAATTTTAATATCCGGGGAGATGAGCGAAAAGCCGCCGGCAGCGTTACCATGCTGTACGATAACCTGAAAATAGCCATCCTGAAGCAGGACAAAGAGCATAAAAACTATAGCCGTAAAGGATTGATGAGTTTTGTGGCCAATGTGATGGTCATTAAAGATGGGAACCCTCTTCCCGGAGAGAAGGTACGGGTCGCCAACCCCACCCATGTACGGGATGTCCAGAAGTCATTTTTTAACCTGGTGTGGAAAACATTATTCGCCGGCGTGAAAGAGACTGCCGGGGCGGGAAAATTATAAGGGCAAAAAAGTGGCATCCATCCCACTCAAAAACAGCTATTCTTTTATGGAAATCAGGCTTATTTTTCGTATTTTTGCATGATTGTCTACCGATTTTGTTTCTAAACGATTTTACACCAACATATGAGCGAAGAATTAGTGCAAGCAACCAGCCCCAGCAACGGATATGATGCGGGGAGTATTCAGGTATTGGAAGGACTGGAAGCGGTGCGCAAGCGTCCGGCCATGTATATTGGCGACATTGGCATCAAAGGACTTCACCACCTGGTATATGAAGTCGTGGATAACTCCATCGACGAGGCCCTGGCTGGCTACTGCAAAAATATCGATGTAACGATCTGCGAGGATAACTCTATCCGGGTAAAGGATGACGGTCGTGGTATCCCCACCGGCATCCATCCTAAAGAAGGACGTTCCGCCCTGGAAGTGGTAATGACCGTGCTCCATGCCGGCGGTAAATTTGATAAAAACACCTATAAAGTATCCGGCGGTCTGCACGGGGTGGGTGTCAGCTGCGTAAACGCACTGAGCTCCATGCTGCATGTGACCGTACAAACTGAAGGTAAACTGTTTGAACAGGAATACCACCGTGGTATCCCTCAGTATGCTGTACGGGAAATCGGCGTGAGCGAAACTACCGGTACTACCGTTCACTTCCAGCCGGATAACGAAATATTCAAGGAAACGACCTACAACCGGGAAATCCTGGCCGGCCGTTTAAGGGAACTGGCTTACCTGAACCGTAAGATCCGCATCACCCTGTCCGACGAACGTGAAAAAGACGAAGAAGGCAATATCTTCTCTGAAACTTTCTACAGCGAAGGCGGTATCCTCGAATTTATCCAGATGCTGGATAAGAACGGCCGCCGTAACCCGCTGCTGCCTGCACCTATCTACGTAGAAGCCCACGACCCGGAATCCAACGTAGCGGTGGAAGTAGCCCTGGTTTATAACGAAGCGTTCAGTGAGAACATCTTCTCCTACGTTAATAATATCAACACCATCGAAGGCGGTACACACGTGGCCGGTTTCCGCCGTGCCATCACCCGTGTATTTAAAGCCTATGGCGATAAAAACAAGCTGTTTGAGAAATCAAAAGTAGAAGTAACCGGTGACGACTTCCGTGAAGGCCTCAGCGCTATCATCAGCGTAAAAGTGCCGGAACCACAGTTTGAAGGCCAGACCAAAACCAAACTCGGCAACTCCGATGTAATGGGTGTGGTGGACAGCTCCGTGGCTTCCGTACTGGATGCCTTCCTCGAGGAACATCCCCGTGAAGCCAAAACGGTGATCAACAAGGTGGTGCTGGCAGCACAGGCCCGTGAAGCGGCCCGTAAAGCCCGCCAGCTGGTGCAACGTAAGAGCGTAATGACCGGCAGCGGCCTTCCTGGTAAACTGGCAGACTGCTCCGACAATGATCCTGTAAAATGTGAACTGTTCCTCGTCGAAGGTGACTCCGCGGGTGGTACTGCCAAACAAGGCCGTAACCGTAACTTCCAGGCTATCCTGCCGCTCCGTGGTAAAATCCTCAACGTGGAAAAAGCCATGGAACATAAGATCTACGAAGACAACGAGATCAAAAATATCTTCACCGCCCTTGGCGTTACCATCGGTACCGAAGAAGACGATAAAGCCCTGAACCTCACCAAACTCCGCTATCACAAGCTGATCATCATGACGGATGCGGACGTGGACGGTAGCCACATCGCCACCCTGATCCTCACCTTCGTATTCCGTTACATGAAAGCCATGGTGGAGCAGGGTTATGTATATATTGCACAACCACCGCTGTACCTCGTTAAAAAAGGCAAGGAACAAATCTACGCCTGGACAGAGGAACAGCGTAAAGCCGCTACCACACAACTGGCTGCTGGTGGTAAAGAAGACAGCGTAAACACACAACGTTATAAAGGTCTGGGTGAGATGAACGCAGAACAGCTGTGGGACACTACCATGGACCCAGAAAGACGTACGCTGAAACAGGTGACCATCGAAAGCGCTGCTGAAGCAGACCGCGTATTCAGCATGCTTATGGGCGACGAAGTACCTCCGCGCAGAGCATTTATTGAATCACATGCGAAATACGCAAAGATCGACGCATAACCCCATGATGGCCATGATTATCGCTAATTTCACTGATTAGCGAAGATCGAAGCGAAGAATATTATCAGTATAATCTTAGTATAAAAAGAACATCGCCCACCGATATAATCAGTGGGCGATGTTCTTTTTTATATTTAATGGTATTCTCTGCTTTAATCTTCGCTAATCAGCGAAATCAGCAATAATCATGGCCATCATAGTTACTCCCTGGAGATAATATAGTTTGCCAGCAGCTGGTACAGGAACACTCCGATCAGCATAACGGCCACGAATATATTAGCGTAGTCATTGGTGATGAACGCGAAGATGATCCCCAAAAGTCCTATGACAGCCAATGACAGGGTATAAATACGGAATATCTTTTTGTTTTTCTTTGACTCAGGCGCGTACATACTAGACACAGGCAACAGCAATACGCCGGAACAGATAGCAACAGCCAGCAGACCGGGGATGGCCGTAATCCAGTAGGCAGCTGCGGCCAACAGTGCCACCAACAGCAGGCCACCTACCATCGTGGAAACTTTAATCTGCTGCGGTGTTAATGCATAACGACCGTAAGGGTTCAGCCGCAGGAACAGGTTGCTCACCGGCGCTATCAGCCATGTAGATAGTGCCACCAGTGCCAGCAACACATATAATGGAAAGAACACCTTGCTGGCAATCTGCGTAAAAATGAAGAGGCCGGCAATGATCAGCCACTGCATACCTGCCTTTTGCCTTCCCATAAAAAAAGCGTAGTTCAGGAACTGGCGATACAGCCAGTAACGGGCTTTCATGGCCTGCACCATGCCGCTCTTGGCCCATTGCTGGTTAGGGTCCAGCTTCAGCGATTCCCTGAAATGCTCCAGGGCTTTCCGGTGGTCGCCGGCTTCCAGCCATTTCCAGCCCAGATTAGCGTGGGTATAGGCATTTTCCGGGTTATGTTCCAGCGCTTCATGCAAATTGGAAAACGCCTCCTCTTTTTTGCCCAGGTTAAACAGCGCATTGGACCGGAGGTTGAGGCATACCAGGTTCTCCGGGTCTATTGCCAGTCCTTCCTGCGCCTTCTGCAGGGCGCCCTGATAATCCTTTTTAAACAGCAGTATCTGGCTCCACATGCCGAAGTAGTCTGCCTGATAGGGATGGACAGCGACCGCTTCACTGATAGCCTGCAAGGCCTCGTTGTACTGGTTTTTGTTGAGCGCTATCCGGGCTTTCAGGTACAGGAACCGGTCGTCGTCCGGAGCAAAGCTCAAGGCATTGTTGACCACTTGTTCCCCTTCCTCTGTTTTGCCCATTTCGAGGTAACAGATAGCCAGCAGGAAGAGCGCATCGATATCATTGGCGCTGGTGCTGAGATGTTGTTTCAGGGTGGTCAGCGCATCCTGGTAACGCCCTTGTTGCAGCAGTAACTGGGCACGCTGAATGAGTACAGCCATAGTTATTTCTTTATATCCAGGTATTTCAGCACATCATCGTACAGGCCGGCCTCATTGGAATACAAGGCATAGTTACGGGCAGTGTTGAACCATTCCCGTGTAGTAGGCTTATGAATTTTGATAGCTTTCACCAGTTCTTTTTGCGATATAGGTTGTGGCACTCCTTTCTGCAATGCTTCGAGGAGTTTATCTTCCACGGCGAGGTCCACGATAGCCTTCAGGTCAGCGCCGGAATAGCCGGCCGTTGCTTTCGCGAGGGCTTTATAATCCACGTCGGATACGGGTTTATTGCGCAGTTGCAGTTTCAGGATGGATTCGCGGCCATCTGTATCAGGAGGGGCCACGAAGATGATGCGGTCAAAACGGCCGGGGCGGCGGAAAGCCGGGTCGAGGCTCCAGGGCGCATTAGTAGCCCCGATGATCAGCACATTTTCATTATTTGCAGCGATACCGTCCATCTCTGCCAGGAACTGGTTGATCAGGTGGCTTGCACCGCTGTTGCGCATAGATGTACGGTTAGCGCCGAGCGCGTCTACTTCATCAAAAAAGAGCACGCAGGGCTTGCGTTGGCGAGCCAGTTCAAAGAGCGCATGCAGGTTCTTTTCGCTGTTGCCAATCCACATGTCCAATACATCGTGGATACCTACGTTGATAAATTCCGCCTGTATTTGTCCGGCGGTAGCTTTGGCCAGATAGGTTTTACCACATCCCGGAGGACCGTACAGTAAAATACCACCGCCTGCTTTTTTGCCATACGCTTTATAGAGGTCGGGGAACTGCAGGGGCTTGATGATTTTCAGGTCTATTTCCTGCTTTTCTCTTTCCATGCCGCCTACGTCGGAAAAATTCATATCCGGTTTTTCCAGCGTGAAAACTTTATCCGGATCTTCCATGGGCTCATCTTCCTCATAGGAGGTAGCGGTTTGTTGTTGCGGCAGGCGGAACTGGGCATCGAGGGCTTCGTCGCGGAAGCCCGGATTGAGCTGCAACAGATGCTGATAAATATCCTTTGCTGATTGCAGGGAATTTTCCTTTACCAGTATACGGCAGTGGAGCAGGAGTGCGTCAAAATGGTCCGGCTCATGATGTTCCAGTTGTTCCAATACAACTATAGCGGCAGAATATTTTTGCTGATGATAAAAGGTACGGGCCAGTCCTAGCTGGGCACCGGTATGGTCCGGCGACAGTTCCAGTACTTTGCGGTACTGTTCTTCTGCCTGCACATATTCATAATCCTGTAACAGCACCTGGGCCAGATGTAAGCGTAACGGCACATTCTCCGGTGAAAACTGCACTGCTTCCTGTAATTGTTTGACTACTTCCGATGACATAATGTGCTTTTATTAATGATAAAACTCGAACAGTAATAATACGGAATTACCCTACAAAAATATTGTTAATATTGACGTTGCCGCCTTCCTTTTGACTGCCTGCACTTCATTTATTTATTAACATTTTATTTAATTTAATTTTTATTACATATATTGCACATGAATTTATCCCTATGCCCGTATATTAACCGGTACACCTATTCCAATTAAGAATGGCTGGCGGCAGCATTTCTGCCGGCCAATCCCCCGGGTTTCCCTATGCAGCGGCACAAATACAGGACAGCATCAAATAACAAAACATATGCGTTTGAAAATCTTCGTATGGGCCGTTGTTGCAATCATTACAGGAGCAGGGCTTGCAGGTTGTTCCAAAAAGAAAGAGGCAACGCCTGAGGGCACTTTCACCTTCCGGGTAGGGGATATTACCTACCATTCCAACTCCACACAGGGTTACATTTCTGACACCGTTATTGCCGGCAAAAAAACGCTGATCATAGATGGTGTCACCAACAATTTCGCCAAACATATGGAGCTCATGATCACTTTCCCGAATGGCCTTCAGGCCGGACAGTACGATCAAAGCACCGGTGAAATGACGCTGATGGACATTCAGCAAAAAGAAGAGGGCTATATTACCAAAGCCATCTCCATCAAACTCGAAAGCATTAATAGTAAACAAGCGGAGGGTACATTCTCCGGCACTTTAATTAGTGGTGAAATAGAAAAACCTTTAACGGACGGGACTTTCAAAGTCTATTTTTAAGCAAGAACCGTTTAAAAAAACGAGAGAAACCCTGTCTGTTGAGACGGGGTTTTTTTTATGGGTAACAGGCACGGGCATATGGTCATTTTCGTATAGTCATCAGGGTTGTCTTAAGGAAATTATTGTTTAAGAACTGTTAAACAATTTCGCCATGACGCCTACGCCCCTGATTGTTAACATTGTTTTCATATGAATTCTTAAACCTGGTATTTTATTAACTTAATTGCATATCAACAAGGTTATTTTAAGATCATTTTAAGTAGTCCTTAACAATTTGGTAATGATCAGTTAACATTCTGGTTGCTTTGGAGTAGTTCTTTTGCACCTGTAAATACTTACAGGCTTTATGAAATCATTTGTCACGCTTTTAGCGAGCATTCTGGTCGTTTTATGTTTTAACAACACACAAGCGCAGATCACCACCTCCATCATCTCAGGTAAAGTAGCCGATCCTGCTGGTCAGGCTATCCCCGGTGTAACGGTGGTAGTATTAAACACCGCCACCGGCACTAAAAATGGTACACAGACCAACACCGACGGTCGTTACATTGTACCCAACCTTAATCCGGGCGGTCCTTACACTATAACCGTTTCTTTCATCGGTTATAAAAAAGAAGTAAAAGAAAATGTGAACCTGGCACTGGGTACTATCAACTTCAACTTTAAATTACAGGAAGAATCCACTGCACTGAGCGAAATCGTAGTTACCGGCAACACCGGCAGCAAAACAGGCGGCACCAAAATAGGACAGGAGCAGATCAAAAGCATCCCCAGCCTGAGCCGCAGCCTGCAGGACCTCACCAAGGTAACGCCGCAGAGCAACAACAACTCTTTCCTCGGTACCAACTATCGTTATAATAACGTAACTGTGGACGGTGCGATCAACAACGACGCGATCGGCTTCAGCCCTTCCCTCGGCGGTCAGAGCTCTACCAGCGGCCAGCCAGGAAGCAGCACCCGTACCAACCCTGTGTCTCTCGACGCGATCCAGGACGTACAGGTATTACTGGCTCCATTCGACGTGAAAGTAGGTAACTTCCTCGGTGGTAGCGTAAACGCTGTAACCCGCAGCGGTACCAACGAAGTACACGGTTCTATCTACGGTTACGGCCGTAACGCCTCTATGATTGGTAAAAACAACGCCGGTGACGGTTCCAAACTGCCCAGCGATTTCCATGAATACCAGGCAGGCGCCCGTGTTGGTTTCCCGATCATCAAAAACAAACTGTTCTTCTTCACCAACGAAGAAATCACCCGCCGTGTAGACCCGGTGATCCTCGCCGCAGGTTCTGCTGATGGTGGTGGCATCCTCACTGAAAAAGATGCTGCTGACATCACCGCCGTGATGAAATCTTATGGTGTGGATATCGGAACTGCCGGTAACACCAGCATCTATTCCAACTCCAATAAGTTCTTTAACAGACTGGATTGGCATATCAACGATAAACATCACCTGTCTCTCCGTAACAATACCATCACCTCCGAAGCTACCAACCTGGAACGTGACCAACAGAACTTCCGTTTCAAAGGCATCGACTTCAAACAGGTGAACAACCAATCTTCTACTGTTGCAGAGCTGAAAAGCACTTTCAACAGCACGCTCTCCAACAGCCTGATCCTGGGTTACTCCAGCGTTCATGACTACAGAGACCCGCTGTCTGATCCTGCTACTCCGCAGATCCAGATCAAAGGCCGTACTGCTGGTTCTACCATCTTCCTCGGTACTGACCGTGAAGCCAGCATCTTCAATATGAAACAGAAAACCTTTGAGGTTACCGATAACGTGACCATCTTCAAAGGCAACCACACCATCACAGTAGGTACCCACAACGAGTTTTACAACATCACTTACGGTTTCGTAAACTCCTGGAACGGTCGTATCGACTATAACAGCGTTGACTCTTTCCTCGCTAACATGCCTACCCGTGTACGTGGTAACTATAACTACGCTAACAACTCCCGCGATAACATCATGGCCAATCCTCCTGCACAGTTCAAAGTGAACCTGCTGAGCCTGTACGGTCAGGATGAAATCCAACTGACTGATCGCTTCAAAATCACTCCGGGTATCCGTTTAGACTATACTGGTATTCCGAACAAACAGCCTTTGAGTGACAAAACCACCAAAGCGCCTGTTGACGCAAACTACGGTAACACCTATTCATATACCAAACCTCAGGATATCAAAAACAGCTTCCTGAACAATGTGCAGATCTCTCCGCGTTTAGGTTTCAACTATGATATCAAAGGAGACAACAGCCTCGTACTGCGTGGAGGTACCGGTCTCTTCACCGGCCGTATTCCTTTCGCATGGTTAGGTTACGCTTACTACAACAACGGTGTAACTTATGGTGCTTACGACCAACGTTCTACCAAACCTTTCGTAAATGGTCCGATCCCTGCAGCTAAACCTTCTGCCAACGGTATCGCTGATTTCGCAGCCCAGAACGGTGCTAAAGTAACTGACGCTTCCGGTGCTACCCAGGTAGACCTGATCGACAACAACTTCAAAATGCCACAGGTATGGAGAAGCAGCCTGGCCCTGGAATACAATACCCGTGACCAGTGGAAATTCAGCATCGAAGGTATCTATACCAAAGTGATCAAAGACCTGATGTTCCAACAGATCAACCTGGTCGACAATCCTACCTACTACGCATATGACGTGAACAAACAACAGCCTATCTGGTCTGGTGCCAAAATCAATCCGTTATATACAAATGCTTACCTGTTGTCCAACACCGATAAAGGTTACCGCTACAGCATCACTGCTCAGGTGTCTAAATCCTTCCCGTTTGGTCTGAACTTTATGGCAGCCTACACTTACGGACAAGCTAAAGACATCACCAACGGTATCCGTAACTCCATGGAGTCTAACTGGCAGCTGAACCAGGCCCTGAACCCGAACAATCCGGCACTGGCTTACTCCAACTTCGACATCCGTAACCGTATCGTAGCTACTGTTGGTTACAAACATGGCTGGGATGCTAAAAACAAATGGGTTTCCAACTTCTCCGTGTTCTTTAACACCTCTTCCGGTTTACCTTATACCTATGGTTACGTAAACGCTACTGTACAGGGTACTCCTCAGCAGGTGAGCCTCGCTTACATCCCGAAAGATGTAGCGGATGCAACCAACTTCTTTGCTGATGCCGGTGGTAAAACTGCTGTTCAACAAGCAACAGAGTTCATGAACTACATCAACAATGACAAATACCTGAGCGGTCGTAAAGGCCAGTTCACTGAACGTAACGGTGGCCGTACACCATGGAACACACAGGCTGACTTCCGCTTTAGCCAGGATTTCAACTTCAAAGCCGGTAAATCCATGCACACCCTCACCCTCACTTACGATATCGTGAACGTGACCAACCTGATCAACAAAGACTGGGGTATTCAGTACTTCTCACCGAACACCTTCAACTCTTCTGCCAGCGTAGGTGCTACACCAACAGGAAAAGTAGTGAACAACTACCCTATCCTGAAACTGGAAAATCCGGGATCACCTTACTCCAAAGACTTCTTTGGTTCCCGTCACCAGATGCAACTGGGTCTGAGATACAGCTTCTAAGTTCAGATAACAACATAAAAAAAGCCGCAGGAATTAACTCCTGCGGCTTTTTCATTTTTATGATGTAGTTATTTGATGGTAAATACTGTTCTTACTTCAGCGCGAACTTTGATAGATTTGAAATCCAGTTCAGGAGCGCCACCACCAAGAGCATCAGCAGATTTATACATTGCATTGGCCATGATCTGCGGGCGGTAGTCAGCGTAGTTATCAGTGTTGATTTCCTGTACTTCGAGGATACCGTCGATGCTGTTACCGATAGCAGCCAGCATATATTCAGCTTTCTCTTTAGCAGCTTTTATAGCTTTGATTTTTACTTCCTTGCGGTACTGGTCCATTTTGCTGGAAGTATAAGAAGCGATGCGGGTACTTTCAACACCTTCCGCGTCTATGGCACCCAGGATATCGTTGATTTTGTCCAGTCTGGTCAGTTTCAGGCGATATTGCTTGCGGGTCATAAATTCAACCGGATCTTTTTTCTTGCGAAGGAAGAACTCATTGTTAAAGCCATTCACATTTTCGACGGTCAGGGTTTCTTTAGGCAATCCCGCATCAGCGATGGCTTTTACCAGTTGTTTTTCCAGGGTGGTGATGTCCACTTTTGTTTTCCCTTTTAAATATTCTCTCAGGGAGATGTCCAGGTTCAATTCATCAGGTGTGATCTCTATTTCAGCAGAGCCGTTCACTTCAATTTTCTTTACCTGTTTATTGTCAGCCTGTTGGGCAAAAGTGCTCAGAGCGAAGAATAATCCGGCGGCTAATAACATTACCTTTTTCATGTGTCTTTGTTTTTCTTATTTAAAAAAATTGTTTTCGATGTTTATTACGCCTTCATGATGCAGTATAAAACCGTGTTTCCACAAAAGCAGGGAAAAAAAATTTTCAACAGCATCATATAGACATATAAAAACATTCGTTTCACATTATAAATGAAACGATTATGCAACGAAAAAGTTACAGAAAATTATTTGCGGCTATCCGTTATGCCTTTGAGGAAAGCATAGAGATCGTTCATATTACGGATACGGTTCACCACCAACATGAAGTTTTTGCCTACCTGTTTGAGTTTGGCGTTGTTGGTACGGGTTTGTATATACGTTAATATATGATTGAACGTAGGTGATTCAAAATACGGGGAGTCGGGGTTATTGATAAAGTAGCAGCGGAGGTTTTCTTCTTTGAGCATCATTTTCTCGAAGCCCAGTTGAATAGCCATCCAGCGGCAGCGTATCATAGTGAGCAGGTCTTTTACGGGATCTGGCATTGGGCCGAAGCGGTCTGCCAGTTCATGCTCGAACTGCTGTAACCTGCCTTCATCTGTGGTATTGTCCAGTTCCTGGTACAGGTTCAGACGTTCCTGGATACTTTCTATATAAGTATCCGGGATCAATATTTCGAGGTCAGTATCGATCGTACAGTCATTGACGAAGTCTTTTTTCTCTTCCAGTTGTTCTTTGAAGAGATCGCGGAATTCGTTTTGTTTCAGTTCACGGATGGCTTCATCGAGGATCTTCTGGTACATATCGAAACCTATTTCCGCCATAAATCCGCTTTGTTCACCACCGAGCAGGTTACCGGCGCCGCGGATATCGAGGTCGCGCATAGCGATCTGGAAACCGCTGCCCAGCTCACTGTGCTGTTCGAGCGTTTGCAGGCGCTTACGGCTGTCGGCAGTGAGGGTGCTCATGGGCGGCGCCAGCAGGTAACAGAATGCTTTTTTGTTACTGCGACCTACACGGCCACGCAGCTGGTGCAGGTCACTCAGCCCGAAGTGGTGCGCGTTATTGATGATAATCGTATTGGCATTGGGAATATCCACGCCGCTTTCCACGATATTGGTACACACCAGCACATCATATTTGCGGTCAATGAAGTCGAGAATGACTTCTTCCAGCTGATGGCCTTCAAGCTGGCCATGGGCCGTAGCGATAGCCAGATCGGGGCATAGACCCTGTATCAGCGAAGACATTTCAGCCAGTCCTTTTACACGATTGTGCACAAAGTACACCTGGCCGCCTCGTTCCGTTTCGTAATAGATGGCGTCGCGGATAAGGTCCTGGTTGAAGACCTGTACTTCCGTTTCAATAGGTTGCCGGTTAGGCGGCGGCGTATTGATAATGGAAAGGTCACGGGCACCCATCAACGAAAACTGCAACGTTCTTGGTATAGGCGTTGCCGTTAGGGTGAGGGTATCCACGTTATGTTTCAGCTGTTTCAACTTCTCTTTGGCAGACACACCGAATTTCTGTTCTTCGTCCACCACCAGCACGCCCAGGTCTTTAAACTTCACATCTTTGCTCAGCAGGGCATGTGTACCGATGACGATATCGATTTTGCCTTCCTCCAGCTTTTTGAGCGTTTCCTTTTTCTCTTTGGAAGATTTGAACCTGTTGAGATAATCCACCGTGCAGGGGAAATCTTTCAGTCGCTCGGAGAACGTTTTATAGTGCTGGAATGCGAGGATGGTAGTGGGCACCAGTACAGCCGCCTGTTTACCATCTACGATGGATTTGAAAGCTGCACGGATAGCCACTTCTGTTTTACCGAAGCCTACGTCACCGCATACGAGGCGGTCCATAGGAGCGGGGCTTTCCATGTCCCTTTTCACATCGGCGGTAGCTTTGCTCTGGTCCGGCGTATCTTCATACAGGAAGGAGGCTTCCAGCTCTGTTTGCAGATAGGTGTCCGGTGCGTGTGCAAAACCCTGCTGGGCTTTACGCACAGCGTATAATTTGATCAGGTCTTTGGCGATGTCCTTAACCTGCGTTTTAGCTTTTTCCTTCAGCTTGTCCCACGCGTCGCTGCCGAGTTTGTTCACCCGGGGCTCCACACCTTCCTTACCGGTGTATTTACTGATTTTGTGCAGGGAGTTGATATTTACATACAACAGGTCGTTGTTTTTGTAAATAATACGGATAGCTTCCTGCATTTTACCGCCGGACTCGATCTTTTGCAAACCGCTGTACACGCCCACGCCATGGTCGATATGCGTTACATAATCGCCGGGTTGCAGCTCCCGCAACGTTTTCATGGTAATCGCCTTGTTTTTATTGTAGGCTTGTTTTACCCTTGATTTGTGAAAACGCTGGAAGATCTGGTGATCTGTGTAACAGGCAAGTTTCAGTGAGTGATCGATGAATCCGTGGCTGATGGCCACTGGTATGGGAAAGAAGACAAAGTCTGCTTTCAGGTCTTCGAAGATACTGCGCAAACGTTCGAGCTGGCGCGGGTTATCAGCGAATATAAAGAGGGAGTATTTGTTATTGTTATGCTGGGCCAGGTCTTTGATCAGGAGATCGAACTGTCTGTTGAAGACCGGTTGTTCCTGTGTATCGAAGACAACTGTTTCCGGCTGTATGCTTTTTTCCGTGAGGTATTCTTTATTACCGAAAACCACGGTCGTTTTCTGTAAAAGCTGTTCCATCAGGGGAGCGGCTTTCACGAAATCATCGCTGCTGAGCACCATGTCTTCATCATCGTTCACCTTCACTTTCTGACCGGTCAGCAACCAATCATCGAGCCGTTGTTCCATCTGCTCCACCACGCCCTGAATGTAGGCAGGGTCTTTCATCCACACGATGGTATTGGCGGGGAGAAATTCTACCAGTGACGTCTTCAGGTGATCTACCGTGTGGGTATCCATATTAGCGATGAGCGTTACCAGTGTAAGCTTGCGCTCGCTAAGCTGGGATTCCGGATCAAACAGGCGGATAGAGTCGATATCTTCTCCAAACAGTTCAATACGGTATGGCTTTTCGTTACCGAAAGAGTAGATATCGAGGATACCACCTCTCAGTGCGTACTGGCCGGGCTCATATACGAAGTCGGTGTGTTCAAATCCCCAGCCGATCAGTTTCTCCAGCAGCGGGTCCACTTTCAGCACGTCCCCTACCTTCAGCTGCACCATATTGGAGCTGAAAGCCTTGCTGCCGGCCACTTTTTCCCAGAGTGCTTCCGGGTAGGTGACCAGTATTTTTTTCCGTACGCCATCGCCGGAAAATTTCATCAGCGCTTCCGTACGCAACATACTGTGGCTGCTGTTGAACTCCTGGAACTGTCCGGTTTTTTTGAAAGAATCGGGGAAATAGAAAATATCAAGGGCCTGGCTGAGTTCTTCCAGATCGTTCTGGAAATAGGCTGCCTCCTCTTTATCATTCAGAATAAAGAGATGGTTCGCTTCTGCATTAGCCCAGATTGATACCGCCACAAAATTTATTGCACTCCCGCTCAGGGAAGAAAGCTGAAAGTATTGTGGGGCGGGTGTTTGAATCCCCTTCACCAGCGTCTGCAGGCGAGCATCACGTTGAAATAATTGTAATACAGCCTGTAAATTCATGAAGGTTGCAAAGATACGAACATTTGTTTATTTGATTATTTAGAGATTTAATTATTTGACGGGAATCCGCTGATTATTAAAATGATCAAATATTCAAATAACAAAATCCCAAAATGTTTCATTATATTCAGTGACACCAAAATCCTTTTTCCATGCAGGAGATCTGGTATACAGGCATCGTTACCCGGCTGTTAGATGAAACCCCCAATACACGGCGTTTTTGGATCCGTATACCCGAGCTGGAACGATTTGATTTTAAACCCGGGCAGTTTGTCACCCTGGACCTACCCATTCATGAAAAGAAAAACAAGCGCTGGCGCAGCTATTCCATTGCTTCGCATCCGGACGGCACCAATGAATTTGAACTGGTGATCGTACTATTGGAGGGAGGCGTTGGTAGTACGTACCTCTTCAATGAAATCAAAGAGGGGAGCACCCTACAGGTAAGAGGCCCGCTGGGCATGTTCACGCTGCCGGCAGACATGGAAAAAGACCTGTTCCTTATCTGCACCGGTACGGGCATCGCGCCGTTCCGGTCCATGATACATCATATACAGCTGCATCAGCTGCCACATCCCAATATCCACCTGATCTTTGGCTGTCGTTATGAACAGGACCTGCTGTATGCTGAAGAAATGCGGCAGCTGGACAAAGACATGCCCCGTTTTCACTATATCCCCACGCTGAGCCGCCAGGAGGACTGGACCGGCAAAAAGGGTTATGTACACGGTATCTACGAAGAAATCCTCGCCGGGGACAAGCGGCCCGCCAACTTCTACCTGTGCGGCTGGAAAGCCATGATAGACGAGGCCCGGCAGCGTATCACCGCCATGGGATATGACCGCCATGATATTCACCTCGAATTGTACGGATAATCTGGTTAGAAACAATAGCCAAAACCTGTGTCCAGATTGGGTGTTACCTGATTGGAAGAGAACATCAACATAGCTCCCATCCTGAACATAAAATGTTTATTGATAAAATGACGCCGGCCTGCAATGGATAACCATCCCAGTGTGGTGCGGTCTGTTGCCCCTTCCTCAAACCAAAGCGAGTCGCCAAACATGTAAGTCATCCCGGCGCCAACTTCCAGACAATTCCGATCGGGATTCGGCAAGCCGAACACATAGTTAATGCCTCCAAAGAGGGTGGGGCGGTCGGGAACAGAAAAACTGTGTGTAATAGTGGAGTCATGGTACCTTCCTTGCCCTTCGGGAATACGTTTATAATAACGCCACGACTCCTTGTATTGAGGCACAATGCCTGCGCCTACACGCATCCCAAGGCCGGTGCGCTTTCCGTTAAACCGCGTATCATAGTTAACGCCAATACCACAGGAAGGCCCTAACAGTGTGCCATACACGACATGCGGCCATTTCTTGGGTAAATACACCGGGTGTTCCTTACGGGGACGGGAATGATTGGTAGAATCCTGGGGCGTCTTTTGGGCGGAAAGGGAAATGCAGCAAAACAAAAGGGCCACAGCTGTTATTGTTCGTATATGCATAGGGGGTAGGGATATATACGAAATTAAACGGCTGTGGCCCTGAATATGTTACATGATCTTGCTCAGAACGATGTTTTTCACCTCTGTAAGCGGAACGCGTTCCTGTTCCATAGAGTCGCGGTAACGAATGGTAACAGTACCGTCTTCTTTGGTCTGGTGGTCAACGGTTACGCAGAAAGGCGTACCGATGGCATCCTGGCGGCGATAACGTTTACCAATGCTGTCCTTTTCCTCGTAGTAGCAGTGGAAGTATTGTTTACACTCATTTACCAGTAACTGTGCTGCTTCCGGCAAACCATCTTTTTTGGTGAGCGGGAAAACCGCCAGTTTGATAGGCGCCAGTTTCGCGGGGAACTTCATCACCACGCGGCTATCGGCTTTCTCAGGCGTGCTGAGGTCCTGCTCTTCGTAGGCGTTGCAGACTGTCAGCAGGAACATACGATCCAGACCGATAGAGGTTTCTATCACGTAAGGCACATAGTTCTGGTTAATTTCTGTATCGAAGTACTGGAGTTTTTTCTTGCTGTATTCCTGGTGTTGTTTCAGGTCGAAGTCGGTACGGGAGTGGATACCTTCCACTTCCTTAAAGCCAATCGGGAAGTCAAATTCGATGTCCACAGCGGCATCGGCGTAGTGCGCCAGTTTCACGTGGTCTTTGAAACGGTATTTGGAAGGATCGGTGCCGAGGCTCAGGTGCCATTGCATCCTTTCTTCTTTCCATTTCTCGTACCATTCTTTCTGTGTGCCAGGGCGTACAAAGAACTGCATTTCCATCTGTTCAAATTCGCGCATACGGAAGATGAACTGACGGGCAACGATTTCGTTACGGAAGGCTTTACCAATCTGTGCGATACCGAAAGGCACTTTCATCCTGCCGGTTTTCTGCACATTGAGGAAATTCACGAAGATACCTTGCGCTGTTTCCGGGCGCAGGTATATTTCGCTGGCTTCATCCGTTACACTGCCCAGCTGGGTGGAGAACATCAGGTTGAACTGACGAACGTCTGTCCAGTTGGAAGTGCCGCTGACAGAGCAGCTTATTTTTTTCTCTTCGATCAGGGTTTTCAGGCCTGCGAAGTCATTTTCTTTCAGGAGTTCGTCCATCTGGGCCAGCACAGCGTTGCCTTCTGCTTCAGGCAGTGTTTCGGCGTACGCTTCGATCAGGTGGTCTACCCGGTAGCGTTTTTTGCTGTCCTTGTTATCGATCATAGGATCGCTGAAGTTGTCCACGTGACCGGACGCCTTCCAGGTGGTAGGATGCATAAAGATGGCAGCATCGATCCCCACGATATTTTCGTGCAGCTGGGTCATGCTCTTCCACCAGTAGTCCTTAATATTTTTTTTCAGCTCGGAACCGTACTGACCATAGTCATACACCGCGCTGAGCCCATCGTATATTTCGCTGGACTGAAAAACAAAACCGTATTCTTTACAGTGCGATATGATCGCCTGGAATTTATTCTGATCTGTAGACATAGTCGCGCAAAGATAAATGCCAATTTTGAAAATATGATTGTAATTATTTTATAATATATATCTAACTAAAATAAATACTATTACCCTTCTTCCACCCCATTACCGGGAGCCGGCGGCTCGTGAGGCACCTCTACTTGTTTTACCCAGACCGCATAATCGTTAGGGTAAATCTCCCTTCCGAAATGATGTATGTATTGGCGGGTAAAAACCGCTCCGAAGTACAGGATGGCTGCGGAATAGTATACCCATAACAGGATAATGACCACAGAACCTGCGGCCCCGTAGGTAGAGCCGACCTTACTGGCACCGAGATAGTAGCCGATGGCGAATTTACCAATCATAAACAGCACTGCCGTTGCAACAGCGCCTACCCGCACATCTTTCCATCTGATCCGGGCATCGGGCAGCACCTTGAAGATGATGGTAAACAGGGTGGTGATCACCAGAAAAGGCACCACCAGGTTGGCCACATATACAATCAGTGTAGTAGTGAGTTTGGTAGGGATAAGTTGCGCCAGTACATTCTGGAATAGCTCCACCAGGCCGTTAACAGCCAGTGATACCAGCAAAATGAAGCCCATGCTGACTACCAGCGAAAAAGACAATAGCCGGTTGATGAGCATACGCAGCAGGCCGTTTTTCTTGGGCTTCGATTTCAGTCCCCAGATAAAATTAATAGAATCCTGTATTTCTGCAAACACGCCGGTAGCACCAATGACCAGCGTCACAAAACCTACTATGGTGGCCCAGCTCATATCATTCGACAAGGTAGCGTTGCGGATCATGGATTGTATCTGAATGGCCGCCTCACTGCCAACAAGGCCTTGTATCTGGCCATAGATACTGCCTTCCACCGCTTCCTTGCCCAGAAACAGGTCACAGAAGAAGATGATGATAATGAGCATGGGAGCTACGGAGAAGATGGTATAGTAAGCCAGCGCCGCGCTGAGCTTCAGCACTTTATCATCTATAAAAGCATTGCCGGACGCTTTCAGCACCGTCCAGTACAATTGTATTTTTCCCATTGGTTTATTCATGCTGCAGGTTTTTACCCACAGGAAGCAAAAAGCATGCATGGCATTTGCTTCCCGTGGCATAGGCGTAGAGGAGGGTGATTATTTCAGTTTAGGATTGTTGGTATGCCTGGTAGCATCCCGGATATTTTTCTTGTCAAAGTTTTTCTCGAGCGCCACGGTCATATCTATACCCGTTTGATTGGCGATACACAACACCACCCACATAACATCGGCCAGTTCATCGGCCAATTCTCTTTTTTTGTCACTGTCTTTAGCAGACTGGTCACCGAACTGCCTGGCCATTACACGGGCCACTTCACCTACTTCTTCCGTAAGGATGGCCATATTGGTCAGCTCACTGAAATAGCGTACCCCGGTCGTGTTAATCCAGTTGTCGATCTTTTCCTGTGCTTCCTGTATAGTCATGGATAATGAATTGTAGTTTTTAAAGATAACGGATTGCAGGCATAATGGTTTTATCTTATTCCCGCTGGTGCGTGTCTATGATAATGGTAACCGGCCCATCATTGAGCAGCGCTACTTTCATATCAGCGCCAAAGATACCGCGCTGGATAGTTGTACCAAGGTCCTGCTCCAGTTGCGCGATCATTTTCTCATACAGCGGGATGGCCACGTCCGGTTTACTGGCACGGATATACGAAGGCCTGTTGCCTTTTTTCGTAGAGGCGTGCAGGGTAAACTGGCTTACCAGCAGGATATCTGCATGCATATCTTTCACGGAAACGTTCATCACGCCGGCATCATCGTTGAAAATGCGGAGGTTGACAATCTTACTGCTCAACCATTGGATATCTTCCGGGCCGTCAGCGTCTTCAATACCCAGCAATACCAGCAGGCCTTGTCCGATCTGGCCGGTGATGACGCCATCAACCGTTACGGATGCCTCGGATACACGCTGTATAACTGCTCTCATATCAATTTCCTGTTTTAATCCAGCGGGAAATTAAGACAAACCGCGGTAACATTTTCCGCTTTTGTACGCTTAACTGATACCAAAATCTATTGTTTATGCCACGTATTTTACCAGGTATCCTGTTAGTTGCCCTGTTGGCAGGCAGCTGCAGCCACAAGGAAAAAAGCCCCTGTAACAATAACGACATTGCCACCCTGAAGATGGCCATCCAGTTTACATTCCGGTTGACCGATCCGCAGACCGGCGCAGACCTTGTATCCGGCCCGGGGGCCACTATTCCGCTTGACAGCGTGCGGCTCATCCGGCCGAATGGTCAGTCCGGCTATTGGGTAGAGAAGGCCTCCCGTTCTACCGGCGCTACCTACCTCAAAGGCCCGGTAGCACCAAGCATGGTGCTCGAGGTGGGCCAGACTGGCCGTGTTGCGCAGTACAAAATCAACATGACGTTCAGGGAAGCCGGTTGTTCCAACGAACTTGTCGGCGTTACCCTTGGAGATAATGCTGTACCGCTTAAAAAAGACAGCACTTACGCATATCTCATCCCTTTTTCCCGGTAATCATCTTTTCCTGTTGTTTAATGAAGCCAGTCTGCCGCAGGTGGGCCTGGCTTTTCGTGATGTGTTACCAGCCATCCAATATGCTTACCTTCGGGAAGGCCTTTCAGATTATAAGCTGTTTTTCAACATTATAGCCCAGGGCTTCAGCCTCCGGAACTTGAAATTGCCGGTCAATTAACGTAAATTTGCATTATAAAAAAGAATCATACAATGAACATTAATGTTACACCTGAGCTCACCTTTCGTACGGCCCGCAGCGGCGGTTCCGGCGGACAGCATGTGAACAAGGTGGAAACCATGGTGGAAGGCGCATTTAACATAGAAGCCTCCGCCTTGTTAACCCCTGAGCAGAAACAACTGCTCCATGAGAAACTGGCCAACCGTATCAATTCGGAAGGAATATTACAGGTGAGATCACAGACGGCCCGCACCCAGCTGGGCAACAAACAGGAGGTTATCTTCAAGATAAATGACCTGATCAACAAAGCACTGATCCCCCGCAAGAAAAGAATAGCCACCAGGACACCGAAGGCGGTTGTTGAAAAAAGGATACAGTTCAAGAAGCGGTTGTCTGAGAAAAAACAACTGCGGAGAGGTAATTTTGAGTAACGGCAATTGTATTTTGCATAAAATTTTTAGGGTTTGAGCATCAAGAAACTGGCAGGACAGACGGTTTATTACGGGTTGAGTAATATTGTGAGCAAGCTGCTCAATTATTTCCTGACGCCTTTTTACCTCGGCATTTTAAGCAGGGCCTCCTTCGGGGAGATGTCTAACGTATATGCCTATATCCCTTTCGCCAATATTGTGCTCACCTATGGCATGGAGACTGCCTTTTTCCGGTTTGCCAAACAGGAAAACAAGTCCCATGTGCTGGGAACGTCCACCATATCCCTGTTGATATCCACGATATCCATCACTATCCTGCTGCTGTTATTGCGGGGGCCGGTGATCAATTCGTATACCGGGGAACTGGCCGGACTTACCGGGCATCCGGCATTCTACACCTACATTGTGCTGCTCATGGCTTTTGATGCACTGACAGCCATACCTTTTGCCCAACTGCGACTGGAGGGCCGCCCGGTACGGTATGCCGCCATCCGGGTAGCCGGTATCCTTACCACCATCTTTTTCAACATCTTTTTTCTGGTCATCTGCCCCAAGCTGGCTGCAGCCGGTCATCAGTGGGTACCCAACCTGCACAACGGCAGCGATCAGACGGGATATATTTACCTGAGTAATATGCTCGGCAGTGCAGTCACCCTGGTACTGTTCCTGCCACAAATACAGAAGATAGAATGGAAATTTGACCCGGCGCTCTGGAAAAAGATGCTCCATTATGCCCTGCCCCTGATCATTGTGGGCATGGCCGGCATGGTCAACGAGACCTTTGACAGGGCCTGGTTCCTGCCACAGTTCCTGCCAGGCAACAGTATGGAGGCTAAAAAAGAGACCATCGCCCTGTACAGCGCCAACTACAAACTGGCCATCCTGATCACCATGTTCATACAGGCGTTCCGGTTAGGGGCGGAGCCTTTCTTCTTTAAACAGGCCGAAAGTGAGAACCCCCAAAGGGTATATGCCCGTATTATGAAGCTGTTTGTAGTAATGTTGTGCTTCATGTTCCTCTTTGTGAGCCTGTACCTCAATGTCTGGAAGATATTCCTACGGGTGCCCTTCTACTATCAGGGCATGCGGATAGTCCCCGTACTCCTGCTGGCAAATATGTTCCTCGGCATTTATTACAACCTGACTATTTGGTTCAAGTTGACCGATCGTACCAAGACCGGCGCGGTGATCACCCTGATCACGGCTGTACTGGCTTTCCTCCTTAATTACTGGTGGATACCCGTGATGGGCTACTATGGCGCCGCACTGGCCACCATGGTCTGCTATTTTGTACAGATGGTGGTTTGTTATGTATGGGGACAGCGTTATTACCCGATACCTTACCATCTACCTAAACTGATCACCTACATTGGGCTGGCCGTACTCACCTACTATGTGTTCAACTGGCTGAACGCCAAAGTGCTTTCTCCCGGCGATATCTATGCGCTGAAGCCTCTATCTCTCGCAGTGGCCACCCTCTTCTTTGGAGCTTATGCGTGGTTTATCTTCCGGATGGAGAAAAAGGAGTTTGCCCGGATGCCGTTTATCGGGAAATACATCAAATAATTTGGGGATTTTTTGATTTTGGGATTTTGAGATTTACCTAAAGTATGGGAACCCCTCTATGGAACTCAATCCCTTCAAATCAAAAAATCCGTAAATCAACAAATCCCTAAATGAGGAACGGGTTATACTTCTTTTCAAACCCAATCGTAGTGGCGGGACCGTGGCCAGGGAACACCCGGATCTCATCCGGCAATACAAACAGCTTTTCACGGATACTGTTCAACAGGGTGGCATGATTGCCGCCGGGCAGGTCTGTACGGCCGATGCTCTGGTAAAACAGTACATCTCCTCCAATCACAAACTGCTGGTCAGCGCAGTAAAAGGAAATACTTCCGGGAGAGTGGCCTGGTGTGAAAAGCACATCCAGCTCATGGCCGCCAAAAGCTATCTTTTCCCCTTCCACGATATAACGGCCGGGCATAGGAGAGGGGTCGAATGGCAGGTTATACATGGCCCCTACAGCCTGGGAGTTGTCCATCACTACCTGTTCTTTCTCATGAAACTCGGGTTTTAAGCCATAGGTTTCCGATACCAGTTTGTTCCCGAAGATGTGATCAAAGTGGCAGTGAGTGTTCAGCAATCTCGTAACATTTAACTGTTCCGTTTGTATATATTGCAATAATTCTTTTCTTTCGTCCTGAAAATAACAACCCGGGTCTATAATTATACATTCCCTTTTACCGTTAATAAGCAGGTAGGTGTTTTCCTGAAGAGGACCAAAAGTGAATTGTTGGATTTCGATCATTGTTACCTGATTTTTAGCTAATTTTAAAACAGATCACAATATTATCAATACTTTCTGTATGAACAGATTTATTACCAGGTTATTATTCGGTACCCTATTACTTGGAACATTTGTCACGCAAGCCCAGACCAATACCGTTGAATTCGGCCAAAATCGCGTTCAGTTCAAGAATTTTAAGTGGAGATATTACCAAAGCCGGCACTTCAACACCTATTTCAGCCAGAACGGGCTGGAACTGGGCAAGTATGTTACCCAGGTAGCCGAAAAGGAATTGCCTTCGATAGAACAGTTCATGGAGTCGAATCCCCGCCAGCGCATCAATATTGTGGTCTATAACAGCTTCGGGGAGATGAAACAGTCCAATATCGGCATCGGTATTGACTGGCAGAACACCGGAGGCGTTACCAAGCTGGTAGGTAATAAAATGATCGTTTACTTCGATGGTAACCACGAAAACCTGCACCGCCAGATCCGCCAGGGGATAGCCCGCATTCTGCTGGAAACCCTCCTCTTTGGTGAAGACATCGGCGAATTTGCCGGTAACGCAGCCCTGATAGATTTCCCTAAATGGTTCACCGACGGCTTTATCGCCTATGCCGCTGAACCCTGGAACGCCAAACTCGATGAAGAACTGAAATCCGTGCTGCTCTCCGGTAAATACAACAGCTTCAATCAACTCGCATACGATAAACCACTGCTGGCCGGACAAGCCTTCTGGTACTATGTGGAAAGCAAATATGGCAAAGATGCCGTGCCCTACCTGATGTACATCACCCGTATCAACAGGGGCCTGAAAAAAGGCTTTGAGCAGGTACTTAACCAAACACCCAAAAAGGCCACCCAGGACTTCTTCGTTTTTTACCAGAAACGTTTTGCCGAAGATAACCGCAGACGTAAAACATCTGCCAAAGGCCGCACTATTGTTGCACAGGAAATCGGTAAGTCCGATTACTACCGCTTCAACCCCAATCCTAAAAACAACTCTTATGCCGTGGTAGAATTCAGAAAAGGTGTCTACCGCGTACAGATACAGCTGGGCTGGAACAAACCCAAAGTGCTCCTTCGCAGCGGCGTTATGCAGCTGGCCAACCAGGTGGACCCCAACTATCCGCTGATGGCCTGGAACACCAAAGGCAACCGCCTCGCCGTAGTATATGAGCATGAAGGCAAGACCAAACTGATGGTCTATGACCTTATCACGAAAACGACCCTACGTCAGGACCTACCGCAGTTTGACCGCGTAGTGGACATCAAATACATGCCGGTACAGGAAAATACCCTGCTGCTGTCTGCCATCAAAAACGGACATACCGACATCTTCACCTACAGCATCAGCAATTCTAAAACTGATCAGATCACCAACGACGTATACGACGATCTGGACCCGTCTTTCGCCGCCTTCCCGGGCAAAAGCGGTATCATCTACTCTTCCAACAGGCCAGTGCCCAAAGGAAGAGGCAGCGATACCACCCTGCCTAACAGGCCGTTCAACATCTTCATGGTGGACAACTGGAACAAAAGCAGCGAAAAACAGATCACCCAGCTCACTGACCTGAAGTACGGCGATGCCAGACTGCCCATGCAGTACAACACCACCCACTTCACCTTTGTATCTGATGCTAACGGTATCCGTAACCGTTATGCCGGCTTCTTCAAATCAAAAAGCGCCGGAGTGGACTCGCTGTTCTTTGTAGGCTCAGAAATCCTGCACAACCCGGACAAAGAAGAGCTGGATTCCACGCTGGCAGCCTATGGCACCACCGCCCCGGATTCTGTACAGGCCGTGGCCATCACCATGGACTCTACCTACACTTTCCCGATATCCAACTATCCGTATGGCATCCAGGAATCCCGTATCACCGGCGAGCAGGGTGAAGTATCCGAAGTGGTAGGCTATGCTGGTATCAAACGGCTCATGAAACTGAAGGTAGATACCAACGTGCTGAAGAAAAGGAACGTGAACGCCCGCCCCACCAACTTCCGCCGGGCGGAAATGCATGCCGACAGCCTTCGTTTGGGTCTGCCTACCTATTCCGCACCGGCAACACCGAAGGATACCACCACACATACCAACTTCTTCCAGAACGAATTTGGCAACGACCCGGCGGACACCACCAGTCGTACTAATAATAACAATGTATCCTCCACGCCGTCATCATCCGTGCCTGGCCTGTTTGAAAAGAAAAAAGAAGAACCGGTGCTGAAAAAAGCGAAGCTCTTCCCCTATAAATTCAAATTCGCGTCGGATTACCTGGTGTTGCAGCTGGATAACTCTATCCTGATCAACAAATACCAGCCGTTTACCGGTCCTCCGTCTGGCCCGATCCGCCTGACTGACCCTGTGAACGGATTAATTCGTATAGGCGTCAGCGATCTGTTTGAAGACCTGAAGTTCAACGGTGGTTTCCGTATTCCATCCTCCCTGCAGGGCTCTGAGTATTTTTTCACGGCCAACTACCTGAAGAAACGCTTCGATTATAAGTTCACCTACTACCGTAAGGTGGACAAAAACAACGATGTTATCGTGAACGACTCTGCGCTGGGACAATTCCGTGCGCCGGCCAAGTTCATCACCAACCTGTACCAGGTAGAAGCACGTTATCCTTTTGATCAGGTACGCAGCATCCGCCTGTCTATTGGTTACCGTACCGATAAGCTGGTGGCCCAGGCTGTGGAAAAACCATCGCTGCTGAGCAAAAACTATAGCGAAAGTTATGCGATTGGCCGACTGGAATATGTGTATGACAATACTATCAATCCGGCTATCAACATCTGGAACGGCACCCGCTACAAGGTCTATGGAGAAATCAACTCCCAGTTGACCAATGGCGGCCTGAATGAGATCTTCAATCCGAATGCACCCGCTAATGGTGGACGGTTCACCTACAATATGGGCGTTGACGTTAGACATTACGAGAAAATATACCGCAACTTTATCTGGGCCACCCGTTTTTCACTGGACATGTCCTGGGGTACCCGTAAACTGCTGTACTATCTCGGTGGTATCGACAACTGGCTGAATCCGCAGATCAACGCCAATACACCGGTGAATATGAGCGCTAACTACGCTTTCCAGACCCTGGCAGAGAACCTGCGCGGTTACAAACAGAATGCGAAAAATGGTAACAACGTGATGCTGCTTAATACAGAATTGCGTCTGCCCGTATTCGCCACCTTCATCGAGAAACCGATCAACTCTGCATTCCTGCGCAACTTCCAGGTAACTACCTTCATGGACATTGGTACCGCCTGGAATGAGAAACTGAGCTTTAAAGACGCCAACTATACCAACTACAACGATGATAACGGACTGGTGACCACCCGTATCAAAGAAGGTTTCCTCGGTCCGTTCATTGGTGGTTATGGCTTCGGTGCCCGTACTACCATTGCCGGCTACTTCCTTCGTGTAGATGCCGGTTGGCCGATGGTAGCGTTCTTCCGCGGCAGCCCGATCTGGTATTTCGGTATGGGTGTGGATTTCTAACCTGTGACGGCCATGATTACTGCTGATTCGCCTGATTAGCGGAGATAAAAGCGAAGATTAATATTGTATATAAAACAAAACGCCCGTTTGATAAAAATCAAACGGGCGTTTTGTTTTTATTTTGATGCTTAAGCGGATTGTTTTTTCACCAGCGGATACATAAGACTGAGGAAGACACCCATGCAGATCGTGAAGGCCCAGGCACTGCGGTTTTCCACCGGATGCAGGACGATGTCTCTCATATCTCCCAGGAGCGTCAGCGGGTCTTTTACCACGTCCCAGCTGTTATAGCGAAGGTAGCGGCCAATATATACGCCCATACCGCAGAGGAACATTACCGGGAAAGTAAACAGCCATGCCGGCCAGCGGGTATGGCGTGCGCGCCAGAGGTGCTCCATGCTGCGGATAGACATGTAGCCGAGCATCATGCCATTCCAGGCAAAGGAGAAAATCACGAACAGGTCGAACCAGAGCGGTACACCGCCATCGAAGAGATGGAACAGATCGGTGAGGATATATGGTGCATTGGGAATGAATAACAACCAGGCGACGAAACAGCCATACCAGGTAAGGCGGTTGTTGATTTCGGCGGGATGTTTTTCCATCCAGCGGGTAATAGCAAAAGGCACGTAGGCCAGGAAGAGATTCCATACCAGGGATACACGCAGATAGGTACCGGAATGGTATATACGATAGCACAGTAGTGCCAGGCTAAACAGAATGGAAAAGTACAGCGTATATCTCTGCTGGTTTTTCGCAACCCGCTGCCGGATCAAACGGAAGATGCCTTTCAGTCGCATGGTTCGAATGTTTTTTAGTAATGAATAACCATTTACAGGATATGGGGGATAAATATCAGTGCACCGATGCCGGCGGCGGCGATAGCGGCGATAAGTACGGCACCTGCCGCCACGTCTTTGATCCACTTAACACGCGGATGATAGTCGGGCGACAGGTGGTCCATAATTTTTTCGATGACGGTGTTCAGCATTTCTGAGACCCAGACCATCGCGATGGTGATGATCAGCAAGATCCATTCCATCCTGGAAAGCTTATACCAGCATCCGGCTGCCGTTACCGCGATAGTAGCCACCAGGTGGATGCGCGCATGGGGTTCACTGCGAAGAAAAGCCGCAATTCCACTGAAAGCATACCCGAAGCTGGCCAACCGTTTGCTGAAATAAGAATCTTTCCTCATATTTTATTGTACTGTTGATTTCTCAGATAATTTGTCCCATTTGATGGTCCTGCTGAAATACATGATGGCTGCCAGTGTCAGGAAGAGGCCAATGCTGCCCATCAGGAGAGCCTGGTCTTCCGCGCTGATAATCACATAGATAAAACCGTACAACAACAGCAAGGTAGCACCAATGCCTGCAGCGATACGGCCGTTTTTATAGGCGCTGGCCACGTATAATGTAATCAGGCCTATAGTAAGACCGCTGGCGATCAGGTAGGCGAGTGTAAAGTTAAGCTGTTCTGATATGGATATCAGCAGGGTATAGAAAATACAGAGGGCGAGGCCTACGAGGGCATATTGCAATGGATGAATGGCGCGGCGTTGGGAGAGTTCAATAAAATAGAAGATAATAAAGGTGAGTCCGATGACGAGGATAGCGTATTTCACTGCTCTGATGGACTGCTGATAGCTTTCAGCCGGCATAAAGAATTTGATGCCGAAGTCTGCACTATGGATATCGTATTTATTGCCCGCCCAGCTCTGGGGATATTCGCGGTTGAGGTCCTGTATTTCCCAGGAAGCGCTGAAGCCTTTGGGGTCGACCCGGCGGTCTTTAGGCGGGAAGGCACCGTCGAAGCTGGGGTCGGGCCAGCTGGAGCTGGTATGTACCGTGGTGGTTTTACCCACAGGGGAGAAGCTGATCCTGCCGGAGCCTTTAACGCCCAGTTCCAGGGTGAAGGAGCCGGCGAGGGCCGCGGTATCGCCGGAGGCCAGCGATACCGGGGACTGGATGCCACTTTTGAACAGGTCAGTATTGACCACACCGGGGCTGAAAGGAAATGTTTTTCCATTCCAGACCATTTTAACCTGGTTATCTATGCCACGCAGGTCGGTGATGCCCATGATAATGGACGCCTGGTCCCATTTCAGTGCGGATGGCGGTACGCCTGATTTGTAGAGGGCGGCAGGGCTGAAAGTACCACTCAGCTGCATTTTGGCGTCGTAGACGGCCACGCTGAAGATGCCTCTTTTAAGTTTTTGGGGCAACAATTCTCCATTGATTTTTAATTGTTCGGGCAACAGATACACATAGGTAGCGTTGGCAGAACCGGCAACGGTATAGGGAATGGCCAGTATAGGGCCGGTAATATGTTGTTCGTATCCCCAGCGGCTGCTGACTTCTTCTACTGCAGAGGTCTGCCTGTCCTGGCGTTCGCGGATAACGTCTGTGATCATGCTGGCTGGAATCAGTAACACCATCACCATGATGACGATGACAATCGCTTTGAAAGCGTAAGCGTAACGACTAAAAAATGATGTGTTGAGGTTGTTTTCGGGAACTTCCATGGTTTTATTTTTTAAAAAGCACTTTGTGTTTCAAAGTAAAAGGACAAAAAAATTTATTTCGTGAATTTGATCATGTGTTCAAGGGCTACCAGATGGCCTTTGAAGGCTTTTTCCCCGGCAGTGGTAATAGCGTAGGTAGTATTGGTCTTGCGGCCAATAAACCCCTTGTATACCTTGATGTAGCCGTTTTCCTCCAGCGTATTGAGATGGGAGGCCAGATTGCCGTCGGTCACCTCCAGCATCTGCTTAAGGTCATTAAAATTGACCTCATTATTCACCATCAACACACTCATAACACCCAGTCGGATGCGGCTCTCAAATATCTTGTTTAAATTACCAATCGGATTCATGCTAATTATTGAAAGCTTCCCTTTCTCTCATATTTCCACCACATTACGATACCATAGATGATGTGCAATACCCCAAATCCCACTGCCCAAAAATAAAGCCCTTTACGCAAAAGAAAAAGGTTGCCGATACCTAACAGGATTTCCAGGATACCCAGATAACGTAACTCCGGCAGGGTGTACTTGCTGGCATTCACTAACGCCAGGCCATAGAAAACCAGGCAGCTGGGAGCTACCAGCGTTTCCATATGATTATATAACAGTCCCGCAGCAAAAGCACCACCGGCCGCCAGCGGAATACAAACATTGATCAGTACCTTACGGCTCGTCACATCCCATATCGGAAGATTATTTTTTTTCGCTCTGCGCCACGTGAAAAAGAGCCCTCCACTCACCGCGGCCGCCATCACTACCAGTGCTGTTACGATCAACTTAAACTTCAGGTCCGCGTAATCTGCATCATTATACACGCCGGTGCTGTCCCAGCGCTCATAATATGCCACCAGCCAAACACGCGCCAACCAGGCGCCCACCAAAGCACTCAGCCCCGCAGACACGCCACTCAGCCCGCTCAGTGAAATAAACCGGCTGCTGCGCTCCATGATACGCTTAATGTCCGTTAAAGTCTGCAAATGTTGTTGATCGTCCGTCATACTTAAAAAGCACTTTGCAATACAAAGCTAAAATAATTTCCTGTATTTCAAAATATATTTTTTTCGTCATAACTGCGTTACCTTCAGGAAAGCAACTATACAGGTTAGCGTTAAATACTCTAAGTTTGTTGTCAGATATGTTTGGTTGGAAAAGAATTATAGCAGTCCTAATAGGCGTAAGCGTTTGGTGTACAAAATTGATGGCGCAGCAATATAAGGTCAGTGGAACAGTGAGAGATGCCCATTCCCAGGAAATCATTCCCTTCGCTACCCTTCAGTTTGATCATACACAAACTGGTATGGTTAGCAATGCTGAAGGAAAATTTCTATTTGAGTTAAATGTTATCCCGTCAGATTCCTTACTGGTGAGGGTAATGGGATATACCATTCTTAAAATGCCGGTCAACCGGACATTGAAAGAACAAACCATCAACTTTGAAGTTACCCGCTCAGACCTCTCCCTGAAAACATACGAAATAAAAGCCAACGTTAACTTCGCCCTTATTCTTCTCAAACAGATCGTTAAACACAAACCGGAAAACAATTACAACCGGCTTGATAACTATAAATACGAAGTATATAACAAACTGGAACTGGACATGAAAAACCTGAACAAGGAAAAATTGTCCAAAAACAGGTTCACCAAACCATTTGCTTTCATCCTTGATAACATTGACAGTACCTCGGAAGATAAACCATTCCTTCCCATCTTCCTGACGGAGTCCCTGTCGGATTATTATTTTCAATCTTCCCCCCGGAAGACAAAAGAAATCATCAAAGCCGCCCGTACCTCCGGTATCGACAACGAAAGCGTGACGAAATTCCTCGGCGGCATGTACCAAAATATCAATGTCTACAATAATTTCATTCCGGTATTCGATAAACAGTTCGTTAGCCCGATACACCACAACGGTGCATTCTACTACGACTATAAAATAGCCGATACCCAATATATCAGCAGCCAGCGGTTCATCAAACTCAACTTCACGCCTAAACGAAAAGGAGAGAACACCTTTATCGGCGACATCTGGGTACATGACACCACCTACGCCGTGATGAAAGCCACACTGTCCGTGCCTAAAGACGCCAACATCAATTTCGTCCGCCGCGTGAGCATGGTGCAGGAATTCAGACAACTGCACGACAGTACCTGGTTCCTTTACAAAGACAAATTTGTGGCCGATTTCTGGGCGCCCAGCCCCAAGCCTGGTAAAACATTCGACTTTATCGGCCGTAAAAGCACCACCTACGATAATGTGATCACGAATGATACCGCCGCTACCAACATCTTCAGTGACAAAAAATACCCGGAAGCAGTCGTAGTACTCGACAGCGCCCGTGTACGCAAAGAATCTTTCTGGAAAGACAACCGGCCGGAAGATCTCAGTAAAAATGAGATCGGTATCTACAAAATGATCGATACCCTCCAACGGATGCCGCTCTTCCAGAAATACTCCAATACCATCCGCTTCCTGGCAACGGGCTATAAACCGTTTGGCCCCATAGAGTGGGGACCTTACTACTACCTCTTTTCCCAGAACCGGCTGGAAGGGTTCCGTTTGCGGCTCGACCTGGGCACTACGCCCAAGTTCAACAAAGACATATACCTCTATGGCTACCTGGCTTATGGCTTCAAGGATAACGTCTATAAAGGAAAAGTGTCTGCCCTCTGGCTGCTGAAGAGACATCCGCGCATGTATCTCTACGGCGCCTATACGAAAGATCTCGACAACGGCTCCCACTACTATGACGAAGTAGGTACCGACAACATCTTTACTCTCGCCATCCGTAAAAATGGTATCCCCCAGAAGTTCCTCATGATAGAGGAACAGCGACTGGAATTTTACAAAGAATATTACAGCGGCTTTTCACACCAGATAACGCTGTTGCATAAACAGGCCAGGCCATACGAGCCGCTGCCGACCGCAGAATTCTTTCCCAAAACGATCAGTAACCGCGATCCGCTCACGACCACAGAAGTGGAATTAAAGCTCCGCTGGGCTTTCCATGAACAATTCCTCGAAGGCAACTACTACCGGATCAGCCTGGGCAGTAAATACCCTATCACGGAACTGAAATACGCCGTGGGTATCCCGGGTATCGCCAACAGCGGCCAACAATATCAGCGTGTATCCCTCAGCGTGTCTGACTACATTAAACTACCGCCTTTCGGCTCCCTGTACTATAACGTTTTTGGTGGTAAGATCTTCGGCACCGTACCTTATACTTCCCTCGAAGTACATCCCGGCAACGAAATTTACTACTACAACAAATACGCCTTCAACATGATGAACCGCTTCGAATTCCTCAGCGATCAATATGTTGGCTTCAACGTGGAACATACCATCGGCAACGGTATCTTCGGATACATTCCCCTCATCAAGAAGTTGAAATGGCGCCAGTTCTGGACTGCCAAAGGGGTGGTGGGCTCCCTGTCAGAACCGAATAAAAAACTGAATCTCTATAACGGCTATCCTTTCCGGACGCTCGAAGGCAACCCTTACCTGGAAGTCGGTACCGGCATAGAAAACATCTTCAAATTCCTGCGGGTAGACTTCATCTGGCGCGTAGCACCGGATGTACTGCCTGATGAACCAGCGAATAAGAAGTTCGGTGTATTCGGCAGCTTTAAATTGCAGTTCTAATGAAGAAAGACGTAACACATACCGCCTTATTTGATACGCTGTTATCCGGCGAAATTGGCGATATGTATTACGATCTGCACAACGATTTTGAATGCATCCGCATCACCTATAGCCTTATTGAGAAGAAGCTGGAACTGAGGTTCATCAACGATGACGACAGAATCGTTATTACTTTCCTCGATGCCCGGTTAGGAGGCTGCAGCCTTAATCCTGCTCAACCCGGAAGCACACTGGCACTCTTTTACCGCAGCCACTTTGAAATGAATAACAATCATCATGAAATGACTTCCAAAGGAGAGTATTATTACCAACTGGAGTTTCTGGAAGAAACTAAACTCGAAGTATTTGCCCGACAGGTAGTGATGGAAATGACCCGGCTGAATAGTTAACAACAGCGACCTACAACGTTATCCCGGTTAAACTGTTTGAAGTGACTCCATTGAGATAGCCAACTGACTGAAATAATTCAACAATAAATCTGTTTTCTCAAACCATCTTTATACCCTACAACCAGATAGCACCTTATTATGTACTGCAATAAATTCAACATGAAAACGATATCAATCTTCTGTCTGTATTGTTGTCTTCAGCTCCTATCTTTTTGTCTCAGCGCGCAGGAAACCAATACCTGCAACTGCCTGGTGCTTATGGATCCGTATTTCAGGGGAAAGACTGAATTGTATGATAACAAAGGTAATATCACCAAATATATAGAACACAATTTCCGATACGAGGACTTCGTCGTTTTTCGTCTAAAGGAAGATAACGATAGCCTGTTTAACGTGTCTGCTATGTATTCCCTTACCAAGGGCGTATCAAGAGGCTGGGTAAAAAAATCTGCTATAATTGGCACTTATCTTACGTCTTACTCAGGGAACATCGCTATTTATAGTGAGCCCAGTAAGAAATCGAATAAATCAACGATTCCCGAATGGACCAATCAACTAGTCCAGGTATCAGCCTGTAAGTCCAACTGGGTAAAGATTTCTCTTTGGCAAAAAGGGAAACTATATATCGGCTGGATACCGCCGGAAACACAATGTGCGAATCCATATACGACGTGTAACTGATAAAAATTAGTGAAAATGTTAACTGTGCGTTTTTATTTCTGGCAACAAAGTGTTACTTGCCCTCAAGGGGATATCATCCGATATTAATTTAAACCTTATGAAAATAGCAATAAGAATTATCCTGTTAGTTGTGTTGAACGTTGCCTTCTTCTCCATTTTATATATAGTAGGCGCACTTATTGGTTTTTCGATATCTGGATTCGATGCAACTAACAAGAGCACTTATCCATGGATTTTTCTGCCGCTTACATGTCTGCAAATTGGCATCAATATCTGGCTGTATGTAAAGAAGAAACTTCATCTGACCTTGTATTCACTATTGATCAATATAGCGATAGCACTAGCGCTTTATATATATTACATCGTTTGTTTTTCTCCTTTGCATTATTCATCATATTAATAAAGACCTGAACAAATTTTATTTATCACCGGCTATTTTTGGCATTCCACAACTCATATTATGATTACATATAGTTTATTATTTATTTGATTTTTAATATATTTACCGCAATATTATTTGGTTAACCTAGTTGTAATATTTAAGCCAAAAAACCTATACGTCGCTATGAAGTTCAAGTGCAGTAGTATTTTGTTATTCTTATTTATTTTCTATTTCTCGTCAGTAAATGCTCAAACCAGTCAGTTTAATGTTACAAGAGTAATACCACCCTCCCCAACAGCCGCCGCTATGGCCAAATTTGGAGAAATTCCGGTTTCCTATTACACCGGTGTTCCAAACATCAGCATACCGCTGTATGAAGTAAAGAACAATGATCTCTTTGTTCCTATTAGTATCAATTATCACAGTTCAGGAATCAAAGTAGAAGAAGAAGCTTCCTGGGTGGGATTGGGATGGAGCCTCAGTTGTGGCGGAGCCATTTCCAGAGCAGTTAGAGGAAAGGACGATTTATCGCCCAGCGGAAGAGGTTTTCCTGATTGCTATTTACCAACCTCTATTGACCCAACGACCAATCTGTATATGACTCCCGGGAGCACCACACAACGAGACTATGACCTTCAGTTCCTGCACGACGTGTTGATGGGGGAGGAGGATCCTGAACCAGATGTCTTCACTTTCAATTTTAACGGACATTCCGGCAAATTTATTCTTAATAAGCGCTCATCTGTTAACCAGCCAATTGAAGCAGTATTATTATCTCAGGCTGATATAAAAATTGAAGTACGTTATGTCACAGCCTCAAATGGCTATCAGTGGACTATTACAGATGAAAGCGGCAATAAATACTATTTCGGTACCCCGGAAGTATCTGTCTCAAATACAGGTATGGGTGAGGATGAATGGACGGCGGACATGAAATCATTGGAAAGCGTACCTGAGGAAATTGTTTCATCCTGGTATCTCGATAAAATTATTTCACCAGCAGGAGCAATAATTCAATTCAACTATAACAATCTCACGAATGGTGGCACCAAGAGAATACTAAGCCGGTCACAAACCAAAACACATATAACGTCACAAAATGTTATAGGTGGATGCGTTTTCAAGATGAACGATTTCATGTACTTCAGTACCTACAGTGAGACCAGAGACGTCTATCTGAAGGAAGTTCTTTTCCCGAATGGAAAAATAGTTTTCAACACCAGTAACAGGGAAGATATTGAACCTGCAAGAAGTAATGCTCCGACATACGCACAAAAGCTGGACAACGTGAGTATATACCAAATGGCAGACAATGTGTCATCGCTCTATAAAAAATACAACTTAAGTTATAGCTATTTCGGCTTCGGAACATATGCGGAAAAACGATTGCGTTTGGATAGTATAGCTGAAAGCAACGGCACAGAGAGCCGTTCACCCTACAAGTTCGATTACAATAGTACCCAACTACCTGCAAAGGACTCCAAATCGCAGGACCATTGGGGATATTATAATGGAGCACCGAACAATAGTGTAAATGAAACGAAATATGGTGATCATATTACTAACGGCACTTTGGTTCCTCCATACATGTTTTATTCAGCATTAGGAGACCCAATCGAATATAAGGGAGCCGACAGGAGCCCCCATGCAGGTAATGCAGCAGCCGCCAGCCTAACAAAGATCACCTACCCCACGGGTGGCAACACCCAATTCGGTTATAGTCTTAACGATTATTACCATCCCAGGGAAAGAATAGAGAAAAGCGTCGAAGTAAAATGGTTGACTGCCTTAGGCCCAGACGTTCCCCCTCTCCCCACTCCATACCCCAACTCATTTATATGGGATATTACCCAGCCAATAACAGTAGACGTAAGTGTAAATATGCAATGTACCAAAGGTAATGACTGCATGACAGACCAATGGGGGAAAATTGAATATGATGTCTGTGAAATCTATGATATAACCGGAGGTACACCAGTTTTCACACAAGGAATTGGTTGTGATGTAACCTATGCGAATCAGACAAATGCAGAAAACGAACGATCTGTATATTTAACTCCCGGAAAATACAAATTTGTTGTCATTCCGCAAGGGAGCTTTGTTTCATATGTACATGTAGCAAGGCCTACCTGGGATACTATCAGGGTGATTAATGAAGCTGGACCGGGCCTCCGCATTAGCACCATTACTACGTATGACGGGATCAGTAACGATAATGATCAGACAATGAACTACTCCTACACAACAATGATGAAAGACAGCATCATCGCCTCTACCGGAGTGTTAATGACCCAACCGATATATAACTATCAAGAACAATATTTTAAAAATTGCGAATCCAATGCAAACCCAAGTACAGCGAATGCCATAGTAAGGACCTCATCTCCTACAATTCCAATAAGCAATGCAGCGATGGGAAGTCCGCTTGGTTATAGTAAGGTAACGGTTACACAGGGCAACGTCGGCAAAACTGAATATTATTATCTGAATCAGGCAGATTTCGTACATACGCCGACTTTCCCCAACGTTCCAACTCTGGGTTACATTGGGAATGGTCTTTTAAAATCGCAGATTACCTACACTAATACCGGCGATGGCTCCTTCAAGAAAATAAAGGAAACAGAGTTGGGATACGAAGAAGAAACCACGAAAAGAAGAACTATTAAAGCAATGAAGATGCCCGCATCTAAAGCTGTTACGATAAACACTGCGTGGGGTGGAATAGTCACCTATGAATCCGTAAAATTCTATGACGTACGCTCATCATGGATACATCCCTCATTAGAAAAAGTGAAGGTATACTCCCAAACAAACAATGATACTGTAGTAACCAGCACCGAACACAAGTATGCTAATCCAACCTGGCGACAAACTACAGGAAAAACGATTATCAATAGCCAAAACCAGGTATTAACCACAACCTATAAATATCCGTATGACTTCCCTACTGATCCGAATTACAATGCATTGGCCAATACCCATCAAATCGACAAAGTAGTAGAGGAAATTATTACCATTGAACCAAGCACTCACCTGCAATCAGTAAAAAAGAACTATTCGCAATGGCCTAATAACATTATGCTTCCAGCCTCTGTAGATGTTAAAACGGGAATTGCGGCCTATGAAACACGGCTAAGGAATCATGCCTATACACCGGATGGCCGGTTATTGAGCCAATCCAAAGAAGGGGATATATTTCAGTCTTACAAATGGGGGTACAATAATCAATATCCTGTTGTTGAGATACTGAATGCCACGGCAAATGGATTTTACTATGAAAGCTTTGAAGAAGGCACCAATACCGGCATTTTACAATCAATGGCTAAAACCGGGAAGAGGGTAAAGGCAAGTGGATTTACAGTGACCTTTTCTATTCCCGACCAACGGGAATATTGGATTAGTTACTGGTACCGGACTTCCGCTACCAGCGCTTGGATCTTCAAAACCGCAAAGTATACCGGTAACAACTATACGATCAGTGACGGAGCTTTTATTGATGAAGTAAGGGTACAACCCAAAGATGCATTGATGAAGACCTTCACATACGATCCACTGATTGGTATGATAAGCGAAACGGATGCATCAGGCAAAACTATCTATTATGAATACAACAATTGGGGACAGTTAAAATTAATCAAAGACGATTCGGGTAACATCCTCAAACAGTTCGACTATCAATATCAAAAACCCGTTACCCTTTAAATTCCCTGTAGTCTATGAAATTAAATAAATCCCATATATTCGCAGCTGCCATTTGCTGCTCAATATCTGCTGCAGCGCAAAACAAACCGGATCCTACAAAGAAACGGCCTACGGCCACACCTGCTCCCGTGCCTGGTGCGTATAACAACACCAATGTCAATTTCATCCGGACATGGGAACCCACTTCCCCGTTAAAAGATCCGGCATCAGTAGTCAATAGGCCTGTTACGGAAGTAAAACAAAGTACTCTGTATTTTGACGGGTTGGGCAGACCATTACAAACTGTTATAAAAGGCATAAGCAGTAGTGGTAAAGATCTCGTCACTCCTGTCAAATACGATGAGTTTGGCAGAGAACAATTTAAATACCTGCCATATGTCCCTCAATCGGGAAATACAAGCGATGGATTATTCAAAAGTGATCCATTTGCCGGACAACATAGCTTCTATCTCGACTCGGCACTGAATCCCGGTTCAGCGGGAGAGCAGATTTTTTATTCCCAAACAGACTATGAAGCCTCTCCTTTAAACCGGGTGTCAAAAACATATGCTCCTGGAAACAGCTGGGCCAAAATGGGGGGGAATCATCCCATCAGCCAACAACACTTAGTCAATACATCTAATGACCAGGTATATCTCTGGCGGATACAAAATACTAATCCTTATCCAATCCGCGATGGTAACTACCAACCAGGGCAACTTTATAAAACAGTCACGACTGATGAGTCAGGCTTGCAAACAGTAGAGTTTAAAGATAAAACAGAACATGTCGTTTTAAAAAAAATACAAGTAGCTGCAAATCCAGGAAATGGGCATAGCGGTTGGTTATGTACTTACTATATTTACGATGATCTCAATAATCTATCTTTCATTATCCCACCCCTCGCAGTAGAAAAAATCGATTCCGGAGCTGACATATCAACTCTGGCCGATGGACTTTGCTTTCAGTACAGTTATGATAGTCGTAACCGAATGATCCTTAAGAAGATCCCAGGTGCTGAGGTTGTTGAAATGGTATATGACGAAAGAGACAGGCCAGTATTTTCACGTGATGGCAATATGAGAAAACCCGGCGAAGAACGTTGGTTTGTCACGTTTTACGATGCATTAAATCGTCCTGTGGAAACAGCATTATATCATGCTGCTACATCCCGGTCAGACTTACAAGCTGCAATGAATAACGCTAAAGCCAATAATAGCTCCTTTTCCTATCAATTCCCTCCGATTGCAGACCTGACAATAGCTTTCCATGACAAAAACGTTTATAAGGCTACCCGAAGCGTGACCCTTGAAGCAGGATTTGACACCAGGGAAACCGGAGAGACCGAGATTTTCGTTGACCCCAACATAGCAGGCGAAACTACCAATATTACTGTCTCTAATCTTCTGCCAAACATATCAATGGCTGCATTAACACCACTGACATTTACGTTTTATGACAACTATGATTTCCCAGGTAAACATGTTTCTATTGACAGCCTATCCACTAAATTAGAAGCTGGCAACAATCTATTCCCTGAACCATTTACAATTAGTCAGTTGACCCAGAGCATGGTTACAGGTTCTAAAGTAAGGGTACTGGATACAGACCAGTGGCTAACTACAACCACCTATTATAATGATAAAGGAAGAACTGTTCAGATAATTAGCGATAATATAGCTGGTGGGCAAGATATCGCAACTAACATGTATGATTTCAATGGTAAACTTCTCAGCAATTACCTTCGACATAAAAACCCACGTAGTGGTATTACCCCACAAACTTCTATTCTAACAAAAACAGACTACAATTCTATAGGGTTACCAGTCACTGTCAGAAAAAAAGTAAATGATGATGCGTCAACAGAGCAAACCATCGCATCTAATGAATATGATGAATTAGGCCAGTTAAAAACAAAGCTGCTTGGCGTAAAAAATAATGGGGATGTTGTTGAGTCATTATCCCATGAATATAATATAAGAGGATGGATCAAGAGTATTAACAAAGATTATCTTAACAATAACGCCAATACTACTTCACATTTTGGACAAGAGTTCAGTTATGATGAAGGATTTTCAAACCTTCAGTTTAACGGAAATATCTCTGGTATACGCTGGAAAGGGTGGAACGATAAAAAAACTCGGGCGTACGGATATGAATACGATTCAGCGAATCGGCTTATCCGCGCCAACTTCACTCAACAAAACAATCCGGCTGACAATTGGGAGAAAACAGTTATGAACTTTTCGGTTGACTGGATCAACTATGATGCAAACGGTAATATCCAGAACATGAAACAATATGGTATGTCCGGCACATCTCCTGTTGAACTGGATCGCCTGAAATATTCTTATGGCCATAATAGCAATAAACTCTTATCCATATATGATACGACCACGGTCGTTGAGCAATTAGGTGATTTCAAAAATGGTACTAATAATGGGGATGACTACGACTATGACCGTAATGGAAATCTCACTCTTGATCTAAACAAGTCCATTAGCGCAATTACATACAACTATCTAAACCTCCCTTCACAAGTCCAGATGGGCAATAAAGGAACTATTAGCTATCTGTATGATGCAGTTGGCAATAAGCTTCAGAAAAAGGTGGTAGATCTGACAGGCCCATCTCCCACGACGACAATTACAGACTATATCGGCGGAGGAATTTACCAAAACGATACACTTAAACTGATACACCACGAAGAAGGACGTATTAGATTTGTTCACAAGGCAGGTCAAACCTCATCCCATGTATTTGACTATTTTGTAAAAGATCACCTCGGCAACACTCGGCTAGTATTAACACATTCCAGTGATATTAATACATATGTCGCAACAATGGAAACAGCTACGGCAGCAACTGAAACCAAGTTGTTCAGCAATATCGAGGATACCCGGGCAAACAAACCTGTAGGGTATCCGATTGCCGACAACAAGGGAAAGAACGAGTTTGTCGCTAAATTAAATGCAAAAAACGGTGGTAAGAAAATAGGACCGTCACTGGTTCTTAGAGTAATGGCTGGAGACACAGTACAAATAGGTGCCCAGGCATTCTATAAATCGTTGGGGCCGGACAAACAGTACCCAACAGAATTACCGGCAGAAAACATGGTCGCAAGTCTCCTCCAAGCCTTTGGTGGCACACCACTCTCCACTGACAACCATGGAAGTAATCCCTTATCTCAACCGACACCATTTAACAGCAATTTCTACAACAACGAATACAGAAAGCTCAAGGAAAAAAATAACGACAAAAGTCCCACCAGCCGACCTAAAGCCTATTTGAACTTTGTATTGTTCGATGATCAATTTAAACTGGTTGAAACAAGCAGCGGAGTAAAACGAGTTAAGGCAGAACCAGATCAACTACAAACACTGACGCAGGATAAAATGCCTATCAGCCAAAGTGGATTTCTTTATGTATATACAAGCAATGAAAGTCCGCAGGATGTTTTTTTTGATAATGTAACTGTAATCCACTCCTCCGGTGCTGTATTGGAGGAAACACACTATTATCCATTCGGATTGACGATGACGGGGATCAGCACCAGTACACTAAGGGGTACAGGGTATACTGAAAACAGATTGAAATATAATGGTAAAGAACTTCAAAACCGGGAATTCGGAGATGGTAGTGGATTGGAATGGTATGATTATGGGGCGAGAATGTATGATTCACAGATTGGCAGGTTTTTTTCTATCGACAGAGATGCAGTAAAATACCCCAAGTGGAGCCCATATCTATATGGAGCAAACAACCCTATTAGATTTATTGATTTAAACGGAGATGGACCAGGGGACGTCGTAGTGTTATTGGCAGGTGCAAATATCGGAGGTGTAACTAAAGGACTGGGAGCCACACCGGAAATAAAGGCAACACTCGAAAAACATCAAAAAACCCAAGGGACAGCTATCGGTACCTTTAGCTCCAAATATTGGGGAACTGATATTAAGACCAAACGAGGCTTTGCCAAAGCAACGGACGAATCCTATAACTTTATTAAGGCAAACTACAAGGAAGGAGGAGATGTTGTACTACTCGGCTACAGTTATGGAGGTAATTTTATAAATACACTTGCCGATAGGCTTAAAGAAGATGGAATCAAAGTTACCTTAGCTGTTACTATAGACGCAGCAGCAGGAGGAGACAACGAATCAGTTGACCGGAGTATATCAGATAACGTGGAAACAAATCTAAACATTTACCAGACTACTCCTGAAGTTCTACACCTTGGACCACTTAGTTATAAGACAGGCTCGCATGGAGGGAAAAACTCAGCTAAAAACAAAAACAAAACGACCGTCAAAAACTATAACTATTCAGGATACTATGTCGATAACAAAGATGGGGAGCCGGAAGAAGTTGGTCATAGTAATATACACACGGTTAGCCTCTTACATTATATAACAGAAATATTAAAAATCGTAGATAGAGTCAATGACCAGGACAAAAAATCAAATTAAGTATGTATTTGAAAACTTTCATAAATAGTATTACATCGTCACTCACGTTTGGCATCTTATTGGTGATAAGCATTACCATATTAAAAAGTGATGTTATATCTATTTACACAGATACAAATAATACTATCAGTTCCAAATTGATGTATTTCATATTTTGGGCAGCATTAGGTATAGTTAATGGAATACTAGTAGCAAGTATTCATAAAATAGCACCACATTTTAGGGTTAAACTACCAATCTATCTTTTTACGGGAGGTGTTTCGATGTTATTATTATCCAGCAATTGGGATTCGCCATATGGCGGTGTTTGGCTATTGTTTTTAGCTCTGGGACTGATAACAGGTATGTTGATATTCTTAGTAGAATTACTATTATCCAAATTTTTGAATTAATTTTTAGTGCAAATCCCCAATTACAAGTTTGTAAGTGGGGATTTGCATCTTCAGCTTTCTAACTGCAAAAAAGAATATATCGTCTTTAGTGTATTTTATCAGTTTTGTATCCTCTATCCAACCCTTCACAAATCACCTTACACGCCTGCACAATCTCCTCTTCCGTAATAATCAGCGGCGGCGCTATGCGCATACATTCCGGCGCAAAGAGGAACCAGTCTGTGAGCACTCCGTTCTCTATACAGTAATCAATTGTTTTTTTGTTGACTTCAAAACTTTCCAGCTCTACTGCCATCATCAGTCCCAGTGAACGCACGGCCTTAATAGCCGGATGCTGCAAATGTTTACGGAACAGTTCTCCTTTCGCTTTCACATCTTTAATCACCTGTGATTCCAACAGCGCGTTGAAACCGGCAAGGCCTGCGGCACAGTTCACAGGGTGCCCGCCAAACGTAGTGATATGGCCAAGCACCGGGTTGTTGGTGAGGCTCCACATGATGGTGCGGGAGGAGATGAATGCGCCCAGTGGCATGCCTCCGCCCAAAGCCTTACCCAGCAAAAGGATATCGGGGATGATGCCAAGTTGTTCGAAAGCCCAGAGCGTTCCATTGCGACCGAGGCCACATTGCACTTCGTCGAGTATCAGCAGCGCACCGGTTTCATTGCATTTAGCGCGTAAAGCGTGTATCCATTCCAGTTGGGGAACGAGTACACCGCCTTCTGCCTGCACGCTTTCTGCGAATACAGCAGCGGTATTATGGGTGATCAGCTCCAGGGAAGCGTAATTGTTATATTCGAGGTGTTGTATACCGGGGAGCAGAGGCCGGTAAGCATTGCGCCAGTATTCATCGCCGAGGATGCTGAGTGCGCCCTGTGTGGAACCGTGATAACTGCGGTTGAAAGCAGCGACCTCTGTTCTGCCGGTGAAACGTTTGGCGAGCTTCATGGCGCCTTCTACTGCTTCAGCGCCGGAGTTGGTGAAGAATACACAATCGAGGTTTTCAGGGAGATGTTGGGTCAGCGCCTTTGCATAAGCTACCTGTGGCGACTGTACGAATTCTCCATATACAAGCAGGTGCATATACTGTTGCGCCTGTTCCTGAATAGCTTTCACCACGGCCGGATGACAATGCCCCATGTTACATACGCTGATGCCGGCAATCAGGTCCAGATACTTCCTGCCGTTGACATCCCACATGTACATGCCTTCTGCTTTAACGATCTCCAATGCCAGCGGCGCATCTGATGTTTGCGCTACGTGCTGCAAAAAAAGTTGCCTGTTGTTCATATCTCTTACATTCTCTGCGAAGGTAGAAAACAACGGCTAATTAGTAATTGTTATCTTTGTAACATTCAGATTAAAACATATCAGTTATGTCTCACATTATACCCTTAAGAGGATTTACTCCGAAGATTGCAGATGGTTGCTTTATCGCACCCAATGCCACCATTGTCGGCGACGTAGAGATGGGCAAAGGCTGTACCGTATGGTTCAATGCCGTGGTTCGCGGCGATGTGAACAGCATCCGCCTCGGCGAAAACGTGAACGTACAGGACGGCGCCGTGATCCATTGTACCTATGAGAAATCCAAAACCATTGTGGGCAATAATGTATCTATCGGCCATAATGCTATCCTCCACGGTTGTACGGTAGATAATGATGTGCTGATAGGTATGGGCGCCATTGTGATGGACAACGCACATATCAGCAGTAACAGCATCATCGCTGCGGGCGCGGTGATACTGGCAGGCACCCATGTGGAACCTGGCACTATCTGGGCCGGTGTTCCCGCCAAAAAAGTGAAAGACATCGATATGGCCCTCATCAAAGGGGAAATCAACCGCATCTCCAAAAACTATAACATGTATGCTTCCTGGTATACGGAAGGGGAGAAGTAGCGCTAACGCCTTATAAAAATTTGTTATATTGCAGGCAAATATCCCTCTATGAAAACGTTTATTTGCCTGCTCCTTTTGGCCGTCATTGTACTGCCAGGCTGCTCTTCGCAGAAATATGGGTGCCCCGCCACCGGCTACAACAAAAAAGATTTACAGCGGTCGAACCGCAAAGCTGGCAAACAAATGCGTTTATTCTAGTAAAACCATACTATGCGCAAAATAATCGCCCTTGCCCTGCTCGCCGCCATTACCCTCATGGCCTGCCGTACACAAAAGAAAGGATGCCCCCTGCCTAAACGCAACTGGGGCGCAGAGAAAGTACTGGATGAACTCAGTAAGCCTAAAAATTAACTAGTACTGTTCCTCTTCAATAGATTCGAGGATCGTGGCATAACTCACATACCGTTCAGGGTCAATTTCCCCGGCCTCTACGGCCTCTTTGACGGCACAACCGGGCTCGTTGATATGCAAACAGTTATTGAACTGGCATTGAGATAGATAAGGCTGCATTTCAAGGAAATAGTGGGATAGTTCCGCTTTGTCAATATCCACGATACCAAATTCACGCACACCGGGGGTGTCTATCAAACAACCGCCACCGGGCAAGTCATACATCTCCGCGAAAGTGGTGGTGTGCAACCCTTTGCCGCTCCAACCGCTTACGGCGGTGGTACGCAGGTCTAATCCAGGCACCAGATCGTTGATCAGGGAGGACTTACCCACCCCGGAATGGCCAGACATCAAGGTGGTCTTGTCTTTCAGCACCGCCCTGATTTCTTCTATACCTTCCATCCCGGTAGCGGAAATCAGCTTCACCTGATATCCAATCTCCGTATACAGGGCCTCGATGGCTTCAAACAACTCCATTTCCTTTGCCCGGTAAATATCTTTTTTGTTGAACACCAGTACGGCAGGGATATGATACGCCGCTGCGGTGACAAGAAAACGGTCTATAAAACCCAGTGAAGTACGGGGCTCGCGGATGGTACAAATCAACATCGCCTGGTCCAGGTTGGCGGCAATAATATGCTTTTTGTTACGCCCGTGTGGAGAACTACGCACAATGTAATTCCGGCGTCCGCCGATTTCCGTGATCATGGCATTTTTGGCGTTAGCATCGCTGTCATCAGGCACAATCTCCACTACATCGCCTACGGCAATAGGATTGGTGGAAGTGATATCTTCATTTTTTTTGAAGATACCTTTCATCCTTGCCTGAAATGTTTCACCTGTGGTGGTTTTCACCACATACCAGCTGCCTGTTGATTTGTATACTGTTGCTTGCAATAGTCCGGAAATTTATATCCCCAAAGGTAACTTGTTTCAGACAAAGCAGCAAAGGCACCGGAGGAGATCTCTGGTGCCTTTGCTGCTTTGTGTCTGTTATGGTAACTTATGGTAAGCTTCTGAATACGGAATAACGAAGGACCACTTCCAGCAGGATACATACCAGCGCCAGCATGGCCAGCGGGAAGAAATGCTCTGCATATCGTTTATAGGAGGTGATTTCCACTTTCGTTTTTTCCAGTTGATCGATCTCCGAATAGATGTTCTTCAGATCGGTGGTATTGGTGGCGCGGAAGTACTTACCGCCTGTCTCTTTAGAGATCTTCTTCATCAGCGGTTCATCGATCTGTACGTCCTGCATCACCATTTGTACGCTGCCGTCGGCCATAGGCATCGGGAAAGGCGCTTTGCCCTGTGTGCCTACGCCAATAGTGTATACCCTTATCTTGAAGGCTTTGGCTATCTCCAGCGCGGTGAGCGGGTCTACCAGGCCGGTGTTGTTCACGCCGTCTGTCAGCAGGATGATCACTTTGCTTTTAGCGTGACTGTTACGCAGACGGTCTACCGAAGTAGCGAGCCCCATACCAATGGCGGTACCATCCTGCAACATGCCGCTTTTCACCTGCATGATCTGGTTTTTCAGTACTGCATGATCTGTTGTGATTGGGCACTGGGTGAAGCTTTCGCCGGAAAATACGACCAGGCCGATACGGTCACTGATACGTTTATCCACGAAGTCCATCGCCACTTTTTTGGCGGCTTCCATCCTGTTGGGTTGCAGATCTTCCGCCAGCATACTGCCGGATATATCGATCGCCATAACGATGTCGATCCCTTCACTGTCGATATTTTCAGAAGTATTGGATGTCTGCGGACGGGCCAGTGCTGTTACAAGCGCGGCATAGGCCAGGATACGCAGGGCCAGCAATACCGGCCGGAAACGCACCTTCCAGGATACGGGCAGTCCTCTCAGACCGGCCACAGATGATACCTTCATCACACCCTGCGACTTTTTCCGCCGGGCAATGCGCCAGTATATCATCACCGGTATCAGCAATAAAAGCCAGAAGAAAACCGGATAGGCAAATTCAATATTTTTCCACGCTGAAAAATCCATTACTTAAATTCAGTTAAATGACTAATTACGCGCCTGTTTGCGGCTTCTCTTCCGGAGCACCGGGCGCTTGCGCTACCGGTTCTTCTTTGGGCCTTGTCCATTCCAGGATCTCTTCCGCTTTGTGCATACAGTCTTCATGCTCATCGGCAGTAGGCTGCAATTTGGCAAATTTGGCAAGGTCTGCAATGGCCAGCAGGGAGCGTAATTTATCCCGTTGCTGGTTCAATTTGGTCACCGGCTTGATATTCTTCAACAACTCTTCTGATGTCTGTTCCAACGCTGCAATGCCAAACTGGTGCTCAAAATAGGTACGCAAAATATCTGTCAAACGGGTATAATACTGTTTGATATCGCCTTGCTGCCACAACTGTTCCGCTTTCAGTGACTTCAGCTGTTGTCTGGCCAGGTCGTAAGGCGTTACCAGCGGCAGTTTCTCTACCGGCTTCTTTTCCGGGCGTTTGCGGAAATACAGCCACAGCCCCAGTGCAATAAGCACTACAGCACCGCCACCGGCCATATACGGCCAGTAATCCCAGATGTTCCAGGGCACTGCCTGTACCGTCTTGATCGGTTTAAATGCTTTGGTGGTATCTACGGAAACAGTATTGACATCAAAGGCCAGCGGCTGGCTGAACAAGGTGTCTACGCTGTTGGCGCCGGTAGCGCCGTATACTTCAAATTTCAGGGGAGGAAATTCCCAGTGACCGGAGTCAAAACTGGTGATGGTGAGCGTTTGCTGTAACACCTTCATGCCCTGCTGTGTCAACGTGTCCTGATTGGAGCGGGTTACCACTTCAAAATGGTCCATGGAGTCCGGCACAATAGGAAACAGCAGCCTGAATTCGGGCTTGTTGAAAACAGCTGCCGGCACGGTGGCCTTCAGGTGCAGTTTCACCTGTTCACCAATCCGGATGCTGCTGCTGTCTGCTTTGGCAGTCACTTCGAGGGTATTCTGTGCCAGCAGGCCGAGTGGGAACAACAACCCAATAAAGAAAGATAAAAGTATACGTCTTATCACTTGCTGTTTATACATGTCTGAATTTGCTCTCCTTATTAACTTATGCCCTGTTTAGGAAAAATGTCTGCAAAGCTTTTACGTAGTCCTCATCGGTGCGGATAGTCATCAGCTCTGCGCCGCTTTTCATAAAGGCATTTTTGCAGTATTGCGCATGTTGTGCAAACTGATGCTCGTAGTATTGCCTTACCCGGCGGTCGGTGGTATCCAGCCACTGTGTGGCGCCGGTTTCAGCATCGGCCACCTGAATAAGTCCAACGGGAGGCAGCTCCCGGTCGCGCTGGTCATACACCTGAATACCCACCATATCGTGCCTTTTGGCCGCAATGTTGAGGGCATCCTGGTATTCGCCGGACAGGAAGTCGCTCAGCATAAACACAATGCTGCGCTTTTTGGCGGCATTGTTAAAGAAGCGGAGCGTTTCCTTAATATTGGTACCTTTTCGTTTAGGCGTGAACGATAGCAGCTCACGAATAATGAACAGGATATGTGATTTACCTTTTTTAGGAGGGATATATTTTTCCATCCCGTCACTGAAGAAGATCACGCCTACCTTATCATTGTTTTTGATAGCCGAAAATGCCAGTACGGCGCACAGTTCGGTGATCAGGTCCCGCTTGTCGCGCTTCTGCGTGCCGAAGGAGGAGCTTTCGCTCATATCTACCAACAGCATTACCGTCAGCTCTCTTTCTTCTTCAAAAACCTTCACAAACGGGTGATTGAAACGTGCGGTCACGTTCCAGTCGATAGACCGTACGTCGTCCCCGAAGTGATAATCCCTCACCTCACTGAACGACATGCCACGGCCTTTGAAGGCGCTATGGTATTCGCCGGCAAAGATGTGGTTGGTAAGCCCTTTGGTCTTGATTTCAATCTGTCTTACCTTTTTGAGTATTTCGGCAGTGTCCAACATGATAAACGATTATGGCACTTCTACGGCATTGAGGATTTCGCTGAGGATGTTTTCGCTGGTCACATTTTCGGCTTCTGCCTCATAGGTGAGCCCCACACGGTGGCGCATTACGTCGAAGCAGATGCTGCGTACGTCTTCCGGGATCACATATCCTCTGCGTTTCATAAAGGCATAAGCTTTGGCCGCCAGCGCCAGATTGATACTGGCCCTTGGAGAACCACCATAAGAGATAAGTGGCTTCAGCTTCTGCAGTTTGTATTCTTCCGGGTTACGGGTAGCGAATACGATATCGATAATATATTTTTCGATCTTCTCGTCCATGTACACTTCCCGTACCAGCTTACGGGCTTCCATAATATCACCCGGCTGTATCACCGCGCGGATAGGAGTGGAGGCCTCCGGGTTCAGGTTCTGACGGATGATGTGTCTTTCTTCTTCCTTGGTAGGATAACCGATCACCACTTTCAGCATGAAACGGTCTACCTGTGCTTCCGGCAGGGTATAAGTACCTTCCTGTTCTATCGGGTTCTGGGTAGCCAGTACCAGGAAAGGATCATCCAGTTTGAAAGTAGTATCACCGATGGTGATCTGTCTTTCCTGCATGGCTTCCAGCAGGGCGCTCTGTACTTTTGCGGGGGCACGGTTGATCTCGTCCGCCAGGATAAAGTTGGCGAAAATAGGCCCTTTGCGTACTACAAACTCATTCTTCTGTTGATTGTAGATCATGGTACCCACTACGTCGGCCGGTAACAGGTCGGGCGTAAACTGGATACGGCTGAACTTAGCATTAATAGCTGATGACAGTGATTTGATAGACAAGGTTTTTGCCAGACCGGGCACACCTTCAAGTAATACGTGCCCCTGTGCCAGCAAGCCGATGAGCAATCTTTCCACCATATAACGCTGCCCCACAATTACCTTGCCCAGCTCCATGTTCAGGAGGTCCACGAAAGCGCTGGCCTGGTGAATTTTTTCATTCAGTTGCCGGATATCGGACGATGTATTTTCCATGCTGTTAGTTTTTCAAGTGTGCTAAAATAAACATTCTCTTGTCAAATAAAACTTATCAATATGTGAAATGGCCGTTAAAGTGCTGTTAAACTTGCTACTGTGGCCCATTCCCAAGCAAATCAGCCTAACGGGGATGCCCAAATTAAGAAAGCTCCCGCATATTTATATAATATTTTTCCGTATAACGTACATTTGCCATGGCTATGAGCCACTTAACAGCAAACACTGACCCAAAAAAAGCAATATCATGGAAGATCTTGAGAAGCGGTGGAAACCCGTAGAAGATATGCTGACGGCCAGGTTCGGGAAAAAGCCCAATATGGAGGCTATCCTGTTCCTCATCGGCGTTAACGAAATCAATCACCTGAAGAAGAAATACACGAAAGAACAGAAGCAGGACCTGATGCACGTGGCTGTCTGTACCCTGCTTAGCAAAAGCGGGTACTACGAAATGGATGGCTACGACAAAGATGGATGGCCCCATTTCAAAGAATTGCAGCCCGTCCCTAAATTCAACCTGGATGAACAGGAAGCATTTCTGAAAGAACATATCATTGAGTATTTCTCCGACGAAGAGGAAGCATAATCCACCGGTATGAAAAAAACTGTACTCCTTTGTACCTTATTGATGGCCATCACCGCCATGGCCATGGCCAAAAACAGGAAAATAAAGGTCATCACGCCCTATGGCACCATGGTGATACGCCTCTGGGACCAAACGCCCAAACACCGGGACAATTTCCTGAAGCTGAGCAGGCAACATTTCTATGATAGCACCCTGTTCCATCGTGTTATCAAACAGTTTATGATCCAGGGTGGCGACCCGGATTCCAAACGTGCCAAACCTGGTGCACCCCTCGGTGAAGGCGATGTAGGATATACCATCCCGCCCGAATTCCAGCTGGACCTGTTCCATCGCAAAGGGGCGCTGGCTGCGGCCCGTGACGACAATCCCACCAAGTCCTCTTCCGGATGCCAGTTCTATATCGTACAGGGCAAAACCTTCACCGATGAACAACTGGACCACCTGGAGAAAACAAGGCTGGGCGGCCGCAAAATCCCGGTAGATCAAAGAGAGATATACAAAACAGAAGGAGGTTCACCACATCTTGACCAAAACTATACAGTATTTGGCCAGGTTATCAAAGGCATGGAGGTGATCGATAAAATCGCTGCCGTGAAGACCGACAGTCTCAACAGGCCACTGGAGAATGTTCCCATGAAAATAAGGGTCATTAAAAAGTGGTTGCTCTTTTAAAAAAGGTTCATCAAAATATCAAACTCAAAAAAAACGTAAATACTAAAGGATTCAGTATTTTTACGGCTCAAAACCAAACTAATTATGAATTTTCCGTCAAACCTGCGTTACACCAAGGATCACGAATGGATTTTATTAGAAGGTAACGTTGCTACAATCGGCATTACCGAGTTTGCTCAACGCGAATTAGGCGATATCGTGTTTGTTGATATTCCTACAGTAGGTAAGACTTTAGGTGCTGAAGAAGTATTTGGTACCGTAGAAGCAGTAAAAACTGTTTCTGACCTGTTCCTGCCTGTTGCCGGTACACTCAAAGAAGTAAACGAAACCCTGAACGACGAGCCGGAACTGGTAAACACCGACCCATATGGCGACGGCTGGATGGTTAAACTGACCGTTTCCAACCCTGCTGATGTTAATGAGCTGTTGACCGCTGATCAATACAAGGCTTTGGTAGCTGAATAATTACGCCAACTGATATTTTATATAGAAAAGACAACAGGATCCGCGTTTCGCAGACCTGTTGTCTTTTTTTTCGGACAACTTAATCGATTTACTGGATCATGAAAATCTGGAAATATTATATTCCTGCCACTGCCTGGATCATATTGATCCTGATTGTTTGTACCCTGCCCGGCAAGGATATCCCCTCCAACTCTTTTTTTGAAAAAATACATTTCGACAAGTTTGTTCACTTCGGTCTCTTTGGCGGCATTGTATTCTTCCTGAGCCTCGGCGTATACTGGCAGCGCAAACAGCTTTCTTCCCGTACTTTATTCCTGTTTGTGGTACTGGCGGCTGTTTATGGATTTATGATAGAGGTGATCCAGAAATACTGGGCCATCGGCCGCAGCTTTGATATGTACGATGTAGCAGCGGATACATTAGGCGCCATTGCCGGTGTATTTGTCTTTAAACTTTTCCGCTATCTGTTTCTCAGGCAGTCTAAATAAAAAATCCCCCCTGGAACCAGGGGGGAATGCATATCTGCTTATGAGAAATATGTGTATTGAATATTTTTATTGCTGACCTGCTTCACGTTTAGCGTCTTGTTTCATCTTGTCATTAGCGAAGATGGAGAACTCAACACGACGGTTTTTAGCACGGTTAGCGTCTGTATCGTTTGGTACTTTAGGCTGGCTCTTACCATACCAGAAACCCTGGATACGGTTGGCGGCAACGCCCTGTGCTTTCAGATAGTTAACAACTGTATTGGTCCTTCTTTCAGACAGGCCCATGTTGTAGGCATCTGTACCTCTGTCATCGGTATGACCTTCCACACGTACATAGGTGTCAGGGTATTTGTTCAGGATTTTTGCCAGTTGCTGCACACTTTCCTGTGAAGTAGCAGACAGGTCAGATTTATCAAAACCAAACAGTACGCCTGCATCAAATGTCACGTTAATACCTTCATCCACACGTTCAACCGTAGCGTTCGGCACTTCATTTTTGATTTCCTGTGCCTGCTTGTCCATTTTTTTGCCGATCAGCGCACCACCAGCACCACCGAGAGCAGCACCAATAATAGCGCCTAAGGCTGTATTGCCGGCCGCTTTACCGATAATGGCACCAGCAGCAGCTCCGCCGCCAACACCAATCGCAGCGCCTTTTTTAGTATTGTCCATGCTCTGCCAGGTGCTACAGCTAAACAACATGGTTACTGATAAAACCAGGGCTACCAGAACATTGAGTCTTTTCATCTTAGTAATTTTAAACATGAAGGTTATTATATATATTTCAGGATGACAAATGTAAGTCGAAAAGTGGGAAACAAATACTTTGCCAGTTTCATTTTAGTATCTGCAACTAATTGACATCTAAATCTGAACAAACATTAAAAAAAACACAAGCAATCAATTTATAATCAAATAATTATATACGATATGCTTGTGTTTTTGCCGTTATGAATACATCCGGAGAGTAAACACAAAATTACCCCAAAAGGTTCTTCAGCATTCCGCCGATGCCACCGCTGGCATCATTACCGCCCTGTTGCTGCTGAGCGCCATTGGAAAACAGGCTGGTCAGATCGCTGAGATCTACCTTACCATCGCCGTTTTTGTCCAAACCGCCGGACAGCTTGCCCAGTACGCCCTGCAGGTCAATACCGTTGGCTGCGCCGCCTGTCAGGGAACTGAAGATGTTGTTGAGGTTGAAATTACTGTTGGACGGGTCATTGGTTTTGTTCACCAGCGAGCCCAGTACCGTTGGGATCAGGGAAGCAGCCAGTTGCGTGGCAGCTCCTTTGTCCAGATTAAATTTCTCGAGCAGGGTGCCTACAAAATTATTGGAGATATTACCCACCACAGGATTGTCCTGGGTAGCGCCTGTAGCTGACTGGCCGCCCAGTAAGGACAATACGCCTTCGGTATTACCATTGGCCAGTTCCTGTTGCAGGCCGCTGGCAATAGATTCTGTAGCAGCACCAATAACTGCTTCATTTTGTTCATTGGGCACAGCGGGATTATTGACAACAGTGCTCTGTGCATGTTCCCGAACAAGTTCCATTAATTGCTCTAACATCTGATATGGATTTTTGTGGAAGAAAAATTATCGTGGTACAAACTAAATGTAAGATTATTTCAGCAGGAAAAAACAAGGTGGGGGAGGATTAACACGGATTTAAACCCCGTAAAGGAATAACACCTCCCGGAAATATTCAGGGAGCTCCACCACCTGCAAAAAGGCAGTACGCTCCCTGTATCGTTGTCTTTATTAATCGCTGTTGTGTGTTTAGCTACCTTGTTTCAGTTTCTCAGCGTTCTCAGCAAACTGAAGGGCATCCACCATATCCTTGATTTCACCATTCATGAAAGCATCGAGGTTGTAAACGGTCATGCCTATACGATGATCTGTAACACGGCCCTGCGGATAGTTATAGGTACGGATTTTCGCGGAACGGTCGCCGGTAGACACGAGGCTCTTACGCTGGGAAGCGATGGCATCCTCATGTTTGCGGACTGCTGCCTCATAGATACGGGTACGCAGCATCTTCATGGCGATTTCGCGATTGGAGTGCTGGCTACGGCCTTCCTGGCATTCCACTACCACGCCGGTAGGGATGTGGGTAAGCCTTACCGCAGACTCGGTTTTGTTTACGTGCTGGCCACCTGCGCCGGAAGAACGGAAAGTATCCATTTTAATATCGGCTTCGCGGACGTCCACGTCCACTTCCTCGGCTTCGGGCAGCACCGCTACGGTAGCAGCAGATGTATGTACACGGCCGGCAGCTTCTGTGGCAGGCACACGCTGTACACGATGCACGCCGGATTCAAACTTCAGGATACCATATACGTCGTCACCGTTCACTTCTATCACCACCTCTTTAAAACCACCGGCAGAACCAGGGGTCTCATTCAGCAGGTTGGTGCTCCAGCCTTTGGTTTCGCAGAAACGCAGGTACATGCGCATCAGGTCACCGGCAAAGAGGCTGGCCTCATCACCACCGGTACCGGCACGTATTTCAAGGATGGCATTTTTCTCGTCCTGAGGATCTTTAGGGATCAGCAGGTTACGGATCAGCTCTTCCTGCTCCAGTTTCTGCTCCTGCAGCTCTTCTGTTTCGGCTTTGGCCAGTTCGCGCATCTCTTCGTCGCCACTGTCCAGCACTTCCTTGTTGAAGGCAATATTGTCCAACAGCTTCCGGTAGGCATCATATGCCTTCACGATCTTTTCCAGCTGCCGGTATTCCTTGCTAAGCTGGCCAAATTTTTTGTTGTCGCTCACTACCTCCGGGTTGGTCAGTGCCAGCGCCACCTGTTCAAAACGGCCTTTTATCGCTTCGAGTTTGTCTATCATAATTATCTTTGACTTTTGAGTATCCCCTCCTGAAAGACGGCAGATGATACTACTAATCGGGTTGCAAAATTAACACCATTCATTTAATTAAATATCAGGTTGTTGAAACAGATCAAATTAAAAGGAAAAGATATATTCGACGGCCAGCGTTTTCTGGGGCCCGGCCATGTGTTGATATTGGATGAAGACGGCGTAGTGACGGGCATTGTAGCGGAAAATACTGCCGGCGGCGATGTTCGGGAACTGGATGGCATCCTGTGCCCGGGGTTTGTAAATACCCACTGCCACCTGGAGCTTTCTCATATGAAAGGGGTGATACCCGAAAAAACGGGGCTGCCCGCTTTCCTCACCCGGGTGATGGAAAACCGCAACAGTGGCCATGATCAGGCTACCGCTATCGCGGAGGCCGAACAATCCATGTGGGAATCGGGCATTGCGGCGGTAGGGGATATCTGCAACAGTCCCGCTACGGTGGCCCAGAAACGCCACCAACGCCTTTATTACCATACTTTCGTGGAATGTATGGGAGTAGCGGAAACAAGCGCCCCATCCCGCTACCAATACAGCCTCGAAGTATTACAGGCCTTCCGGGAGATACCCGGGCACAGCGCTTCTATCGTGCCACATGCACCTTATTCTGTCAGCAGCGCGCTTTTTGGCCTGCTTGCGCAAACACCGCATAACACACCGGTAAGCATCCACAATCAGGAATGTGAGGCGGAAAATGAACTGTACCACACCAAAACCGGCGACTTTCTCCGGTTTTACGCCCATTTCGGGATGGACGCCGGCAGCTTCCAGGCAGCCGGTACCAACAGCCTGGAAGCCTACCTCCCCCGGTTTGCCCACAACAAAATATTGCTGGTACATAATACCTATACCACCGCCGCCGATATCCGGTTTGCCCAGCAACAGCCGGTGGAAACCTGGTGGTGCTTTTGTCCGCAAGCCAATTTGTATATTGAAGACCGGTTGCCCAACATTCCCCTGTTCCGGGATGCAGGATGCAACATCGCACTGGGTACCGACAGCCTGGCTTCTAACCACCACCTGTCTGTCTGGGAAGAAATAAAGACCATACAAGCCCACTACCCGGGCATACCGCTGGAAGAGCTGCTGCGCTGGGGAACCAGCAACGGCGCTAAAGCACTCGGCATCGAAAGCCGCTATGGCAGCTTCGGAGCAGGGATGCAGCCCGGCGTGGTACTGATTGCCAATGACACCAAACGTATTATTTAGATTTAACCATATGAATGATTTCCTGAACCAGGTCTTCCTGGACAATCCCGTTAGGGACTACCTCATCCTGATTGGCGTACTGCTCTTCGTATCTTTTGTCAAACGCTATGTATCCAAAGGGATGGCCGCCATCCTGTTCCGCCTGGTGCGCCACTGGTCGCCCCAGATAGAGGAAAAAGACTTTATTAACCTGCTGCTGCGGCCACTGGAGTACTTCCTGTTACTGGTCACTTTTATGCTGACCATCGACCGGTTCACCTTCCCCACGGTACTTAATGTGCATGTGTACAACAAAGCTACCCTGAAGGATATCACCGACACCCTGCTGTCACTGGCTTTCAGCATGAGCATCATCTGGATCATGCTGCGCCTGATCGATTTCATCGCGCTGGTACTGGAAAAGAAGGCTGATCTTACGGAAGACAAAACAGATAACCAGTTTATCGTCTTCTTCCGTGACTTCTTCAAGGCCATCGTCTTTATCATGGGCGCGATTGCCTTTATCAGGATACTTTTCGGCCCGTCGCTGGTAGAGAAGATCATCGCCGGCCTTGGTATCGGTGCGGCAGCCCTCGCCCTCGCTGCCAAAGAAAGCATCGAGAACCTGATCGGCTCCTTCATCATTTTCTTCGACAAACCATTCCGGGTAGGCGACAATGTAAAAGTGGACTCCTGGCAGGGCACTGTGGAGAAGATCGGGCTGCGCAGCACCCGTATCCGTACGCTGGAGAAGACCTTCGTAACCGTTCCTAACAAAAAAATGGTGGACAGCATTCTCGATAACCTGTCACTCCGCACGCAGCAACGCGTGGCCATGCGTCTTGAAATAGGCTCAGAAACGCCTGCCGACAAACTGCTGAAGGTACTGGACGACACCCGGAGCCTGCTGAAAAGTAACTCCAACATATTGCCAGGCTTCACCGTCAATCTGAACGATTTCACCAAAGACACCTACATCGTACAGGTCATATTCAATACTTATATCATTGATGGCACACAATATGCGTCCCTGCGGGAAAATGTGAACCTGGCTATCATACGGCTGCTGGCGGCCAATGACGTGAAGCTGCCTACCACCTCCACCAATGTAACATTTGGGAATTTAGATATTTAAATATTTGGCTATTGAGAGGCTGCCCGGGTTCATTTGAACTAATAAATATACCCCGGCTTACTTCAAATATCAAAATACCAAAATATCAAAATCCCTAAATGGAAAAGGCCCGTTGATGCAGTATCAACGGGCCTTTTCACGTAGAAGTTCTTTAATCAGTTATTCTTTTTCTTTCTTGGAGCTGTTCAGCAGGATGCGGGACAGATCACCTTCGATAGATTCTTTCGGAGTGCCTACGATACGGCCTACTTCGCTGCCATCACGGAAAACAATCACAGTAGGCAGTTTTTTCACTTTATAGTCAGTAGGAGCATCTGTCTGCATTCTCTGGTCAGCGCCAAACATCAGTACCTGATCTTCCGGGCTGCCGGCAGTGATCATTACTTTATACAGCTCAGGAACCACTTTGCGGCTGGTTTCATCCCAGGTGCCCATTACCACCACCAGATTGTAGTTGGTGCGATTGGCTTTAATGTAGTTGAGCATATTGTCGTTGGGCTGATAGCTGTTCACCCCTTTATAAAACCAATCGGTAGACTGATCCTTCATCAGGGATTTCATTTCAATTTTGCCTTTCATCACTTTATCGTTTCCATTCTGTGCCCAGGCCATTGTTGAAAAAAGCAGGCCGCCTCCCAGGAGTAATGTTTTCAAGCGCATAATCATGTTTTTATAATTGATCTTTCAGTTCGGTTAAAAAACCACGTACCTTCAGCAAAGCCTGTACCATTTCGAAATTCCGGGCTGCCAGTTTGAGATCTTCCTTCAATTTTTGTTTGGCCCCTTCGATGGTATATTTCCTTTCCCGCAGCAAATGGTAGATCAGTTTGAGGTGCTGGATGTCTTCCTGACGAAACAGCCGGTCCCCCTTTCTGTTCTTTTTGGGTTGAAGAATATCGAATTCATTTTCCCAATAACGTATCAGAGAAGTATTTACCCGGAACATGGCAGCTACCTCACTGATTGAATAATATTGCTTATCCAGCACTAATTTGTCCAACTCCATAATCAAGTCTGGGTCTTCCGATACCTCTTTCAATGATTTACGTCCCCGCTTTTTACCAGGCAGTCTGGGTACAACTATGGTCTTCTTCACTTTTGCTTTGACAGTGCCTCCCGCAGTATCCGGTACCGGGTGGGGAGTTCCAGGTGTGGAAAAGAGGTCTAACTGCTGCATAAATGGTAAAAAACGGTGAAAAATATTCTTTACGGGAATGAAGTTAAGCTTTTCATAGCAAGCTTGCAGCTTTTATCCTCCGGAAAAATATCATCTACCTGTTACAACACATTAAAACCTAAGCACTAACAGCGCCGGACATTAGTCGAAAGACTGGTTGCCGGACCTGGCCATCTTCAGCATGCGGTCAAATTGATCAGGAGTGAGGTCATTAAAGAAGAAGTACACCGGGTCAACTTTCTCCCCGTTTTTAATGACTTCGTAGTGGCAGTGCGGGCCGGTGGATTTACCGGTACTGCCTACCCAGCCCAGTACATCGCCACGTTTGACGGACTGGCCGGACTTCACCTTCATGCGGAGCATGTGGCCATATAACGTTTTATAACCATATCCGTGCCGTACGATCACGTGGTTACCGTATCCTACGTCGCTAAGGCTGGCTTCTTCCACAGTACCGTCGCCGGTAGCATAGATAGGCGTGCCGCTGGGCGCCGCAAAGTCAAGTCCCGCGTGGTATTTCATGGTCTTATAGATCGGATCGATGCGGTATCCAAAACCGGACGCAATGTGCTTCAGGTCTTTGTTGGCCACAGGCTGTATCGCCGGAATAGACGCCAACATCTGTTGTTTATTTTTCACGAGATTATCGATCTCGTCGTAAGATTTTTCCTGTGATTTAATACGGTTGGTCAGTTCTTTCAGCAAGATGCCGGTAGAAGCGATGATTTCGCTGCTGGCAAAGGATTGCAGCTGGGCAGCCTCCTCATCACGGTTGATTTTGCCCTCCCGTGCACTGTCGGGGATGGGAGAGGCTTCAAATATCACTCGGTAAATTTCATTGTCCCGCTCTTCCAGTGCTGTCAGTTTCCCTTTCACTTCTTTCATACGGCCCTGTAAAGCCTCATATCTTTCCTTCATCCCTTCCAGATCGCGGCGCAACGACTTCTCCTTCGGGGAATCTACCACCCGGTAGGCCACCGACAGAAAGATCGCCCCGGTAACGATGGCAGCAGATACAAACCCGAGTATCCTCAGGATCTTCACCCGCAGCGATACTACGAGCTTCTCATATTTTAATGTTTGGGTGTTGTAAAAATATTTAACCTTCTTCATGCACCGGGTGTACTTTAGGCTGGCTTACAGCTGTGAACGCTGTTTCAGCAATTTTATTTCATGAGGTCCAAACAAGCGGATGGCTGTTTTTGCGATATTTTCTGCCCACATTAACTTTTTTGCCGGGTAACACAACCTGTTTTGCATAATCATACAGGTTTCAATATTTTTGCACTCCCTGTAAACCGTCGGAAAATAAGGCGCACAAACCTAATGTAATTAGATTAAAACATCAACCTTTTGAATGTCAATTTTCTAACTACTTTATAATGGCTTGAAAAACAATACAGAAGCGCCTGTTTTTCGTTGTTACATGACAACAAAAATACATATTAACTCGCATCCATATTTATGACAGCATCTGAGATTAGACAGCAATTCCTGGATTTTTTTGCGTCAAAAGGACACCAGATCGTTCCTTCTGCCCCTATCGTGATCAAAAACGATCCCACCCTGATGTTCACCAACGCGGGCATGAACCAGTTCAAAGACTACTTTTTGGGCAACCAAACGCCCGCCCATACCCGGGTGGCGGACACGCAAAAATGCCTTCGCGTAAGCGGCAAGCATAACGACCTGGAAGAAGTAGGTATCGATACCTATCACCATACCATGTTTGAAATGCTGGGCAACTGGAGCTTTGGCGACTATTTTAAGAAAGAAGCCATCGCCTGGAGCTGGGAGCTGCTGACAGAAGTGTATAAAATCCCAAAAGACAAACTCTATGTCACTGTTTTTGAAGGAGATGCGAGCGAAAACCTGCCAAAAGACGAGGAAGCCTATAGCTTCTGGAAAGAACATGTTTCCGAAGACCGCATCCTGCTGGGCAACAAAAAAGACAACTTCTGGGAAATGGGAGACACCGGTCCATGCGGCCCCTGCTCCGAAATACACGTAGACTGCCGTCCTGATAATGAAAGAGCTGCTATAGACGGTAAAACACTCGTCAACGCAGACCATCCACAGGTGATCGAAATATGGAACAACGTATTCATGCAGTTCAACCGGCTGAAGGACAAGTCCCTCGAACCGCTGCCCGCCAAACATGTGGACACCGGCATGGGCTTCGAACGACTGGTACGCGTACTGCAAGGTAAAACCTCCAACTACGACACTGACGTGTTCATGGGCACTATCCATACCACCGAACAGCTCACCGGCAAAAAATACGAAGGCACCGATACCCGCAAAGACGTGGCTTTCCGCGTAATCGCTGACCATATCCGCGCCATTTCCTTCACTATTGCCGATGGTCAGCTGCCGTCCAACACCGGCGCCGGCTATGTGATCCGCCGCATCCTGCGCAGGGCCGTGCGTTACTACTTCTCCTTCCTCGATGTGAAGAAACCGTTGCTGCACGACCTGGTACCTGTACTGGCAGCCCAGTTCTCCCACGTATTCCCTGAACTGCAGCTGCAGGCAGACTTCGTGAAGAAAGTAGTGTTCGAAGAAGAGAACAACTTCCTGCGTACCCTCGAAAGCGGTATCCGCCGGATTGAAGACTTTATGCAACAACAGGCAGCCACCAAAGCCGTTGACGGCCAGACTGCCTTTGAATTATACGACACCTACGGTTTTCCATTCGACCTCACCACCCTCATCGCCTCCGAAAAAGGGTTTACGGTAGACGAGCCTGGCTTCGAAGCAGCGATGCAGCAGCAGAAAAACCGCTCCCGCGCCGCTACCGCCGTAGATGCCGGCGACTGGGTGATCCTCGACGAAACACCGGATTCCGTATTCATCGGCTACGAACAATTGGATAGTACCACCAAACTGCTGAAATACCGTACCGTAAAAGCCAAAGGTAAAGAGCAGTTCCAGCTGGTATTGGGCCAGACCCCTTTCTATGCAGAAAGCGGCGGCCAGGTAGGTGATACCGGCCTACTCCATTTTGATGATGAGATCATACACGTAACCGATACCAAAAAAGAAAATAACCTGATCATTCACTTCACTGATAAACTGCCCGCTAACCCGGCTGCCAAGGTGAAAGCGACAGTAGCCAAAGACCAGCGGCATAACACGGCCCGTCACCACTCCGCTACCCACCTGCTGCACGCCGCGCTGCGCCAGGTATTAGGTACACACGTGGCTCAGAAAGGCTCCCTGGTGAACGCTGAGAACCTGCGCTTCGACTTCTCCCACTTCGCGAAAGTAACGGATGAGGAACAAGCACAGATCGAAGCTATCGTCAACGACAAAATCCGCCAGAATATCCCGGTAGTGATCAAGGAACTGCCGAAAGAAGAAGCCCTCCAATTGGGCGCTATGGCTCTTTTCGGCGAAAAATATGGCGATGTGGTACGTGTGGTGATCATGGACCCGGCTTACAGCGTGGAGCTCTGCGGCGGTACGCACGTTGCCTCCACCGGCGAACTCGGACTGTTTAAGTTTGTATCAGAAGGGGCGGTAGCTGCCGGCGTACGCCGCGTGGAAGCCGTTACCGGCGCTAAAGCGGAAGCTTTCGTGAACGAACAGCTGCAACAACTCAAAGAGATCAAAAACACACTGAAAAACCCGAAAGAACTGGTAAAAACAGTGGAAACACTGGTACAGGACAAATCTTCCCTCGAAAAACAAGTGGAAGCCCTGGAACTGGAAAAAGTTCGCCAGCTCGCTGCCAGCCTGCGTGATCAGGCCCAGGACATCAACGGCGTCAACTTCCTCGGACAAGTGGTGAGCGTTAGCAACGCGGAAGGCCTTAAACAACTGGCCCTCCTGCTGAAAAACGATATCCCGAACCATGTACTGCTGTTTGCAGCCAATATCGGCGGCAAAGCCAGCGTAGCCCTTAGCATCGCAGATGAACTGGTGGCTGCCAAAGGCTGGGAAGCTCCCAAAATCATCAAGGAAAAGGTAGCTCCGCTGATCAAAGGCGGCGGCGGTGGCCAGAAATCCTTTGCCACTGCAGGCGGACAGGAAATAGACAAACTGGACCAGGTGATTGCTGCTGTGAAAGCCATCATCGGATAAATACATTTCACCTATAGACAGGAAGGCTGACCTTTTTGGGTCAGCCTTTTTTATGCTGTATCTTAGCCGTCGGGGACAAATTTTAACAATTCATCTAGTGACTGCCGTCACCTAACGGCCAGTTTTAACTTTTTCTTTCCTCCTGCCCCGGTTAATTTTGTAACACTCAAAAAATCAAACTGACTTATGAAAAACGTACTCAAAAATTTTACCCTGGCAGGCTTCAGTTGCCTCGCCGTGAGCGTGGCCGCCGCACAAAGTCCGGGCGCTTCAGCGAAAGATAAAATGGGCGAGTATGATGAAATCGTCATCAAAAACAAAAGTAACAAAGGTGGTAAAGTAACCGTGGAAATCAAAGACGGCGACATCCTATTAGACGGCCAAAAGATGGACCAGTACAACAATCCGGACATCTCCATTTTCCGCCGACGCATTACCCCGATGAATGGTAACAATTTCAGTTTTGACAACGGGTCTTCCCGGGATGAAATTCATCTCTTTAATGCTGATGGAGACGAAGGCGAAGAACTTCCCATTACCGGCAATAAAGCCGTATTGGGCGTTATCACCGAAAAAAACACTGCGGTAGGCGCCACCGTGAAATCCGTCGCCCCCGGCAGCCCCGCTGAAAAAGCTGGTATCAAAGTAGGAGACGCCATCACAAAAATCAATAATGAAGTCATCAACGAACCAAAAGCCCTGTTTGAAACCATAGGCCGCTTCAAACCCGGTGACAAAATAACGGTATCGTATACACGCAATAACAAACCAAACAAAGCAACGGTTACGCTGGATGAAAGAAAAGAAGATTCCTTTGGCGGCATCTTCAATGTACCTCGCAGAAGGAGCGAGCTGTTCACATTCCCCATGCCCCGTGGCAGACAAGGATTCGGTTTTGAAAGAGCAGATGAAGGCGTGAAACTCGGCATCCAGGTGCAGGACACCGATGACGACAACGGTGCACAGGTGATTAATATGGCCCCTGGCTCTCCTGCCGAGAAAGCAGGCTTCAAAGTCAATGACCTGATCACTGACATGGCCGGCAGCCCCGTAAAATCAGCGCACGACGTGGCAGAGATTTACCGCGCCAACCGCGACAAAGGGACTATAACGGCTACGATTAAACGAAATGGTCAGATACAGACCATTGACATCAAGGTCCCGAAAAAACTGCATACGGCCGACCTTTAAAACAAGACACTTTTTTCTTTTGGGTTTAATTATACAGACGGGAGGCTGACCATGCAGGTCAGCCTCTTCGTTTTTATCTCGTGGCCCAGGGCTTTAGCCCTGGGAAAGCTTTATTTCATGATTTTTTTCAGCAGTCCGAGTTTATTTTTAAACGGAGGGTATTTTACCGGCACATCCAGCCAGGTACCGGTTTTCAGCATCCCTTTGGCATGCGTGAACGTCTCAAAACTATACCGGCCATGGTACTGCCCCATACCGCTGAAACCCGCACCACCGAAAGGCAGCTCAGGATTGGTGAGGTGTACCAGCGCGTTGTTCACACAGCCACCGCCAAAGCGCACCTGCTCTATTAATGCATTCTCTGTTTTTTTGCTTTTGGTAAAGACATATAACGCCAGCGGATATGGGTTTTTCTTAATTGCCTGTATGGCCTGTGGCAATGTTTCAAAAGTCAGGATGGGCAACACCGGACCAAAGATTTCCTCCTGCATCACGGGATCGTCCCATTCCACGTCTTCCAGCAGGGTAGGAGCGATATATCGCTGATCACGGTCTGTCTGTCCCCCATAGAGGATATGTCCTTCTTTCAGATAGGCAGCCACCACATCAAAGCGGCGGGTATTGATCATCCGGGCATAGTCGTTGCTGGCAGCGGGATTTTCACCAAAAAACTCCACAATGGCCGCTTTCAGCGCTGCTGTCAGCTCTTCTTTTACGTTATGATGTACCAGCAGGTAATCCGGCGCCACGCAGGTTTGTCCGGCATTCCAGAATTTGGACCAGACAATTCGTTTAGCCGCCACCTTTATATTCACTTTTTCATCTACTATACAAGGGGATTTACCGCCCAGTTCCAGCGTAACCGGCGTGAGGTGCGGTACCGCCATCTCCATGATTTTTTTGCCCACGGGAATACTGCCGGTAAAAAACACATGATCGAAGCGGAAAGCCATCAATGCCGGGATAACGGTACTGCCATCTCCTTCCACCACGCTGATATAAGCCGGTTCAAATGTCTCCCTGATCAGATCGGCGATCACCGCTGCCGTATGTGGCGCCAGTTCAGAAGGCTTCAGAATGGCGCAGTTGCCACCCGCGATAGCACCTACCAGCGGGCTGAGCTGAAGCATAAAAGGATAATTCCAGGGCGCTATGATCAGCGTAAGTCCCAATGGTTCACGGTATACACGGCTGCTGCTGGGATAGGTCACAAAGGGGGAAGTCACCACCTCCGGCTCCATCCATTGTTTCAGATTGGCCGCTATATAAGCAATCTCTTCATACAGGAAGCCCACTTCGCTGCTATAGGCCTCCAGCGGGTGTTTGTTGAGGTCCAGCTTCAACGCTTCGAGGATACGGGGCTCATACCGCTGAATCGCTTTCTTCAGTTTTTGCAGCATCGCTTTTCTGAAGGCATAGGGGCGGGTAACACCGGAATCGAAATAATCATGCTGGGCATTGTACAGCTGACTTATCTGGGCATTGCTGATCATAGGGTAAAATTTAACCTTTATCTGTCTCAAGTTAGGCATTTCCAGGCATGAAATAGGTCGGAAACCCAGCATTATTTGAATATATTTGCGATAATCAGTACGGATTATGAGCGATATCTATAGCAAATATGAAACAGTGATAGGGCTGGAAGTGCATGCCCAGCTGCTCACCGACAGCAAACTGTTCTGCAGTGACAGTGCTGCCTTTGGCGGGGCGCCCAACACACATATCAGCGCCATTTCCCTGGCCCATCCCGGCACATTGCCCCGGATGAACCGCAAAGCAGCCGAATATGCCATCAAACTGGGTCTCGCCTGCCATTGCGAAATAGAAAAGGATAATTACTTCGCCCGTAAGAACTATTTCTATCCCGACCTGCCCAAAGGGTACCAGGTATCTCAACATACCGCTCCTATCTGCAAAGGTGGATATGTGCCGGTAGTCACCGATGCCGGCAGCCGGCAGATTCAGCTCAACCGTATCCATCTCGAAGAGGATGCCGGTAAGCTCCTGCATGACCAGGACCCCACCAACAGCTATGTGGACTACAACCGCGCCGGCGTACCCCTCGTGGAAATCGTGAGCGAGCCTGACATGCACACCAGCGACGAAGCCTACGCTTACCTGACCGAACTGCGGCGGCTCGTACGTTACCTCGGCGTATGCGACGGGAACATGGAAGAAGGCAGCATGCGCTGCGACGCCAACATCTCGGTACGCATCAAAGGCACTACCACATTGGGTACCAAAGTGGAAGTAAAAAACATGAACTCCATCCGCAACGTAAAACGGGCCATCGATAACGAAGTAAAAAGACAGATAGACCTGCTGGAAGCCGGCGGCACCCTGATACAGGAAACCCGCAGCTTTGAGGCAGCTACCGGTAGCTCCTTCTCCCTGCGCTCCAAAGAAGAAGCTAACGACTATCGTTACTTTCCGGAGCCGGACCTGGCGCCATTCCACCTCACCGACGAGTTTATCGCCGCCATCAGGGCCACATTGCCCGCTTTGCCGGAAGAATTGATCCAAAAATACATCACGGTGTACGGACTACCGGAATATGATGCACGTGTGATCTGCGATGACAAAGGCACCGCAGATTATTTTGAAAGTCTTACCGCCGTCACTACACAATATAAAGCCGCCGCCAACTGGATGCTGGGCCCTGTGAAATCATGGCTCAACGAACATTCGGCAGACATCTCCCGGTTCCCGGTCACCCCGGCAGCCCTGGCAGCGCTTATCCATCTCACAGACAGCGGGAAAATAAGCTTCTCCATCGCTTCCTCAAGGATATTGCCGGAGATGATTACCGCTACCACCGAAGACCCGCTGGCCATCGCCACCCGGCTCAATCTCCTGCAAGACACCAACGCCGACAATATCAGCCCCATCATCGATGAGGTGCTGGCTAAATACCCGGATAAGGTAGCCGCCTTCCGCGGTGGCAAAAAAGGCCTGATGTCGCTGTTTGTAGGGGAAGTCATGAAACTGTCCAAAGGCAAGGCTGATCCACGGCTTACCAACGAGTTGCTGGCAGAAAAACTGAAAGGATAGGCCGCTTTGAAGATATTTAGCTAATATTGACAGTTGATAGGCTCAGAAAACGATAAAAAATCAGTAGCATGAAAAAATACTTATTGTGGATGTCCGTAGCCGCCTTCCTGGCCGGATGTGCCGGACAAACGGAAAAGGGAGAGTTTAAAATCGAAGGACATTTTACCAATCTTCCCCTCGGACCTGTAGTACTGGAAGAACTCACGCTGGACAACCTGAAAGTGGTGGATTCCACCAGCGTAAAAGATGCCAGCGGTAAATTTACCCTGAAAGGTATGGTGCCTGAACAAGGTCTCTACCGTATCCGTTTTGATAATGGCAAATTCATCCTGCTCTCTCTCGATGCAGGCGATATGAAACTCGAAGGGGATGTCAACAATCTCGATGCCCTGAAAGTAAGCGGCTCCGAAGCTACTTCCGAACTACAGCAGTTCCTGCAGGATATCAGCAAACAATCCATCGCCCTGACAGAAGAAATGCGCAAGGTGGACAGCCTGCACGGCGCAAAAGTGCCGGACAGCGTATTCCAGCCTCAGCTGACCGCTATCCAGAAAAAAGAAAAAGATTTCGAACAGGAATTCTTTAACATGGCTGAAAAAACAAAAAATCCGGCCAACGCCGTATTTGCTATCAGCCAGGTAAGAAACCCGGAAGAGATCATCTCCCATAAACAAATCATCACCGGTTTAACTACCCGGTTCCCGAAAAATATTTTAGTAAAAAGCATGACCGACAAAATCGCGGAGCTGGAAAAAAACAACCAGTTGAGCAATGGTGATGCAGCCGGCGGCGGAGACGAAGAAGCAACTGCCGTAAAAGTAGGCATGGAAGCTCCTGATTTCACCCTTCCGGACCCTAACGGTAAAATGATCAGCCTGAAATCCATGCGTGGTAAATATGTGCTGCTCGATTTCTGGGCCAGCTGGTGTGGTCCCTGCCGCGAAGAAAACCCGAACGTGGTAAAAGCCTACCAGCAGTTCAAAAACAAAAACTTCACGGTCTTAGGTGTATCGCTGGACAAAACCAAAGATCAATGGCTGGCGGCTATCGCTAAAGACGGCCTCACCTGGAATCATGTGAGCGACCTGAAGTTCTGGGATTCTTCTGTAGTGCCACTGTATGGCATCAACGCTATCCCGACCAACTTCCTGATCGATCCTCAGGGCAAAGTGATCGCCAGCAACCTCAGAGGCGATGAACTGATAGCTAAACTGAAAGCAGTACTGAAATAATATCTTCTGATAATATTGATCAATGCAAAGGGCTGGCCTTAAAACGGGCCAGCCCTTTGTGTTTGTAACAGATGTCAGGAGTACCAACGATATCACCGGAAAGTGTAATAAAAAAACAGGCTGACCAATAATGGTCAGCCTGTCAGCTTTATGAAAAGAGGTGCTTTTGATTATTCATCCCACCATACTGGTTTCAGGATATCATTTACACGTATTGTATTTGGATTGTACAGACGTTCGTTGATATCAGTGGGGAAACGACGGGGGATAGCCGGTTTGTTCAACACGTTCTCAGGATTCGGGGTGAGTACCGGGAATCCTGTACGGCGCCAGTCGGCATATGATTCAATCTGTGCAAACAGCGCAACATACTTCTGGTTCATGATTTTCTCCAGGGTAATGGTGGCATCTGTTTCGCTGGCATAAGCAGTTACGAAAGCGGCAGGTGCATCTTTACCAGTAGCGATTTTAACGTGTGTTAACACCGCTTCATTATGAGCTGCTGCTGCTTCAGCTTTTTTACCCAGGATGAGGTTAGCTTCAGCTTTGATAAAGAGTGCTTCTACATAACCCACCAAAGTGATAGGAGCAGTCTGACCTGTCATATAAGAACCAATTCCGGAAGCAGCCAGATCTTCAGAGCTGGGAGCCGCACCTCTATAAACACCATTTTTGTCTTTGTCTGCATATACGCTAAGACGGGGATCATTGCTGGCATTCATCATGTTGATCAACTGAGCACCTACTCTGAGTAAGGCGGCACGGCCCAGCTTAAACTGATACCACTGGTTGTTTTCGTTGGTAGAAGTACCATATACAGTACGAAGATCACCAACATTTGTTACATGTGTCAATGCAGCTAATGCCTGGGTCGCTGCGTCACTCGCATTCTTTTTAGACAAATGGATAGCAAATCTTGCTTTCAGTATGTAAGCAGTATTTGTCCAGCTGTCCAGGTCTCCTTCGAAGAAGAAATCGTTCGCGCCTACTTCCCGGATATCCGGTTTGCTTTCTTTCAGAGCAGTAATACCCTCGTCTAACAAAGACTGTATATAAGCATACACATCTTTCTGTGCTGCATATTTTGGAGTAAAGTTACCGGTAATGATCCCCATACCAGCTTCCTGGGCCGGAATATCACCCCATAAATCAGTAGCAACACCGAGCGCCATTGCTTTCACGATCAGCGCGATTCCCTTGTTATGAGAGTTCCCGTTGCTGTAATTGGCAACGATATCATTACAAGGCTGTATGATGTTGTTGAAGATATTATTCCAATCATTGGAGTTATCTCCTTCCTTGATATCATACGTATCGTAAGCCAGCATCTGATCGGCGGTACCACCCAACTGCTGGGTTAAAATGGCTGCAGCGCGTGCAGGCGTTCCTGTATAAACTGACATCAATCCCAGTTCCGCACCGGAGAGCACTAATGGCCCCGTGGCTTTGGTCGTGTTATTGGGAGAGGTTTCATACCCGTCTACAAACTTGCTGCAGGAAGTAGCAAGCATGACGCAGGGCAATGTTAATGCTATGATGACTTTTTTCATTATCTCGTTATTAGTATTACCAAATTTAGTATCGCTAAAAATCTCACTTTGTTACTTTATTATAAGCCCACTTTCAAACCAACTGCGTAAGATTTGGTGCCGGGGTTATTAAAGTAGTCAAATCCAGTCAGGTTGGAACCTGCACCAGTCAGGCTGGTTTCAGGATCTACACCAGGATATTTGGTAGATAACCACAGGTTACGGCCAGAAGCGGTGAGCTCAACAAAACGAAGTATTTTCTGTCCTTTGAAATTCCAGCGGTAAGACAGCGATACTTCTCTCAAACGTACCCAGGAACCATCGAAAACAGCGTTCTCAGTTGCAGAACCGGCGCCGTCACCGAGGTAAGTTTTGAAATATTTTTCTGCAGAAACCTCTTTGGTGTTAGGCACCATTTTACCAGTACCATCATCAGTTACACCAGGAATAAGGTAAGTTCTTTCCCTGTCAGCAGATTCAGCGGTCCTGCCCAATTGGTGCATTCTCGCAATAGTACCGTTCCAGATTTTACCACCCTGACGGATATCGAAGAGAACACCCAGTGTGATGCCTTTATAGTTGAAAGTGGATCTTGCACCAGCAGTCCAGTCCGGGAACGGATTACCGATGTTACCACGTTCATCAGCTACGATTGGCAGGCCGTTCGCACCAATGATCAGCTCTCCTTTGTCTGTACGTTTCCATTTGGAAGCATAAAGCGCACCATAAGGCTGGCCCACAATAGCGAAGGAACCGATAGAAGCAAAAGCAGGTTCAACATCAATTTCCTTAACGTCTGGTCCTAACTCCAATACTTCGTTTTTGTTTCTGGTAAAGTTGATGTTCACGCCCCAGTTGAAGTCCTTGGAACGGATCACATCACCGGAAAGGGCGATTTCCCATCCTTTGTTTACCATTGAGCCTGTGTTGGCCAGTATTTTCTGGAATCCGGAAGAACCAGCCAGTGGTTTGGATACCAGCAAGTCAGAAGTTTTCTTGTTGTAGTAAGTTGCTTCAATGCCGATACGGCCATCAAACAGTTTTACATCCAAACCAACTTCTTTTTCAAGAGCGGACTGTGCTTTCAGACCCGGGTTGCCGAAAACGTTGTTGTAAATGAAACCGGTCTGACCTTTGTATGGGAAAGAGTTACCATCGGTAAAGCCATCAGCAAAGAAAGGCTTTACATAATAAGTCTTGGTAGAATATGCCGTAGGGGCCAGACCACCACGGGCAATGGCTCCTCTCAGTTTACCGTAGCTCAGGATGCTGTTCTTCGGCAGCAAATCTGTAAACACGAATGATGCGTTCACTGAAGGGTAGAAGAAGTTGTTTTTTACCTTATCAGAGAAAGTGGAAGCCCACTCATTACGACCGGTAGTACCTATGAAAACAATGTTTTTATACCCAAACTGTACGTCGTAGAACAATGCGGAAGAGCGCTGGAAAGTGAGCGTTTCGTCAGCATACAGTGTGGAAGCATTGCCCAGGTTGTTATAGTTCTGCATAGCCAGGTCTGTACCACGGCCGTATAAGGACTGTAAACTTGTCTGGGTCAGGTTACCACCAACGTTAGCAGTAATAGAGTATTTCTCGTTAAATTCTTTGTGGCCGCTCAGGATCAGGTCAGAATAATACTGCCTGCTTCTGATAGTGTTCTCTTCGATCATACCACCGGGGTTGTTGTTGGAACCCACGGTAAACACCTGTTTTCTGCCATCAGAGTAGATGTCAGCACCTAATTTATAGGTGGCTTTCAGCCAGTTGTTGATTTCGAAATTAGCGCCGATATTACCTACAAAGCGGTCAATTTTATCTTTGAACGGGTTGAATTCTGTTGTCCAATACGGGTTATCGTAAGGGCTGTAGAAGTTTCTGTTGGTACCGTCGTCTTTGTTCACATAATCTTTCAGGTTATAGGTCACAGGAGTTCTCATCAATGGTAACATCACACCGGAGGTATTGCTACCATTCTGCGCTTTGGTGCCTTCTGTAGCAGTATAGCTCATAGAAGCATTCACAGTCAGTCGTTGTGTAACTTTTGAATCGAAGTTAGCGCGAACAGCTGTACGGTAGAAGTTGGTGTTGGGAACAATACCGCTCTGGTCTGTACGCGCCAGGGAGATGCGGTAGGTAGACACCTCATTTCCGCCTGTGGCAGAGATATTGTGTGTATAGTTGGTACCTGTACGGAAGAAGTCTTTGGTATTGTTATAAACCTTAACACCAGGCAGGGAGCTGATTTTAGGGCCCCAGCTGGCAACGGCAGCTTTTACACCAGGTGTATAGTTAGGTTGATAAACAGGTACTCCATTCTCATCGAAGGTTCCTTGTGCATAAATATTTTGTTCTTTAGGCAGCTGGCTTACTTTATCAAAAGCGGCGTTAAAGTCATAGGTAACACGCACGCCACCGGCTTTACCTCTTTTGGTGGTATACACGATAGCACCATTACCTGCGCGGGCGCCATACAGAGCGGCGGCAGAGGGGCCTTTCAGTACAGTCACAGAAGCGATATCATCAGGGTTGATATCCAATGCACGGTTAGAGTTGTTTACACCAGCCAGGTTGGCGTTGTACGGATAAGTCAACGCTACAGTGGAGTTGGTAGAGTTGTCGATAGGCACACCATCAATTACGATCAGCGGCTGGTTATCTCCGGTGAAGGTGGAGTTACCACGGATCAGGATTTTGGCGGAAGCACCAGGAGTACCACCGGAACCAATTACCTGAACACCTACAGCTTTGGAAGACAGTGACTCGATGATGTTGTTTTCACCGGCACGTACCAGGTCTTCGCCTTTCACCGACTGTACGGCATAACCCAGGCTTTTCTTTTCCCTGGTAATACCCAACGCGGTTACAACCACCTCGTTGAGCTGTTTCTTATCTTCTTCCAGGGAGATGTCCACTACAGTTTGATCACCTACTACCACTTCCTGAGCAGTGTAGCCGATAAATGAAAACACCAACGTAGTACCGTTGGCTACCTGGAGTTTGTAAGTACCGGTTGGTCCGGTGGAAGTACCGGTACCTTTACCTTTGACAGCCACGGAAACTCCTGGTATCGGAGAATTGCCCTTGCTGTCTTTTACCGTACCTGTAATCGTTCGCGTCTGCGCAGCAGCATGCATGACGCTAATGGCCACGAGCAGCCACAAGAGTAGTCCTCTTTTCATAAGCAATTTAGATTTGATAAATATTTCAGTTAACCTAAAACACAGGGTCGTTGGATTACTAGGTGCTTAACATCATTCCGGGAAAACGCAGGTGGCATACTAGCTGTTTAATTACACGATACTAGAGTAGGTGCACTATTCCACAGCATAGGATTCTAACGCATCATAAGCAAAGCCTGTAAGTAACGGGTTACAACATCACACAGTTCAGATTTTAATTCTTAATTCAGATTTGGTATTAATACGAATTCAGATTTTGATTTTCGTTTAAAATGTTAATTTTTGTTTAAAAACGGACACAAGATATAAAAACAAAAAAATATTTCCTACAAGGCGAAGGTAATATTTTTAACAAATCAGTTTAACGCTAAATAATTCTTGATAAGTTAACCTGCTTATATACCAACGTGAAACGCGCCACCCATAAGGATGACGCGTTCCTGTTAATTGTTTTTACCCCCATTGTCAGGGCTTGGATAAAGTGGTAACATTGTTGCCAAAGCTTCCTTCATCCACATCGGTCGTAACATTCAGTACAATAGTGGTATTACAGGGGTTGATCTGGCCTGTACCGGAAACCGTCAGATTGTGAAATCCCTGAAAGAGATTTGCAATTTTTTGTTTAGCGATAGTAAACTGGTAACTAGCCTTGTCAAACTTGGCTGTCATGGCCACCCCTGCCAGACCTGCCCACCCGGTGAAAGTGAATACAGTGCTGTCCGAATTAACAGATACGGTCACCGGATAAGTGCCTTCTGTAACACCAGGATCATCTACTGTCATACTACCCAGATAAGTCTTTACGGTCAACGGGCACACCTTTGTATAGGTCAGTATCCGGTTCAAACCCGCTGCATTCAGTACATCGGAACCATAAGGACGCAGGAATTTTTTGGTGCCGTCTGACAACGTAACGGTATCTCCAAATCCATGTATCTGGCTACCATCATTCATGGTGAAATTGGTGGTCACTTCAAAAAAATCGCCCGCTTTAAGCGCATTGGCGCCGAGGCCAAACAGCTGCATCAGCTGCGTTCCGGTCATGGTCACTGTAGTCGGTAATGAGCCAATGCCCCCTTGTAATACTTTCACATTGTTGTATTTTCCGTTCATCGCCACCACGACATCTGTCGCTTTAGGCTGCGTACCGGACGGAAAATACAGGGCCACGTTGAAGGCTGTACTAAAATCAGGCAGATTGTCTGACTGGATCAGGAGGGCTTTGCTTTTATCCTGCGTTAACTGCGGGACCTGGCGAGTGGTAATGTCATCCGGCAGCTTCGGGTTATCATTCTTCCGACAAGCATAAAAAATCACCACGCCAACCGCCAACATTGTTATATAGATAATCTTATTCTTCATACTTACATTTTTTTGTACCGTGAATGTGGAAGTTATTTATCCCAGAATACAGGCGTTACGTCAGGGCGCTTCTGTGCCGGGGCATTCGGGTTTACCTGTATGTCAACATTGGGCCAGGGCAGTGAAAGCGGATAGTTTCTGCCCAGCGCAACAGGCACCTTCGCCTGCGGAGGCGGCAGCGTAGGATTACCCAGGAGAGGAGGCTGCGCAAAGCCGCCGGGAGCCATGGTCGGATCATTCGGATTAAACAGTATCGGGAAGCCTGTACGGCGGTAATCCGAATAAGCATCGCCACTAAAACCAAAGGCTTGTATCCATTTTTGTGTGACAATCACCTCCAGCTTGTCTTTGGCAGAGGCTCTGCCATCATATACTCCCAGGATACTATTACGGTAGTTAGTAGCACCAGTACCTACAATGGTTGGTACATTCTGTGCCCCCTTAGCAAGATTGGCAACAAAATCCACCTGTTTGAAAGACTCATCGATAGCATCAGATAATTTCTGGCGGGCATCTCCTGCCAGCGCACCGGCATTTATCAGCTCCGCTTCTATGTAAAGCACATCAGCGTAGGTAAGCAGCCTTAATGGCGCGGCACCGGTACCACTGCCAGCTGTCACCGTTATTGCATCACCCACATCATAGCGACCGCCAACAGGATACAACCCGAATACTGTCATACTGTTATCCTGCGAAGCATTTCTATTCGTACCAGTAGACCCGAAATAGATGGAAATAAAGGCGGAATCACGATATTCAGTAGGGTTCTGGGAACCTCCAGCTTTAGAATTCTGATTGTAGAAGTAATACGGAATTCGGGGATCCTTAATACCGGTAAACAGCCGCGGGTTATAGCCCTTCATGATTTCATAAAACCAGGGACTGATATAATGTGATTTCTGGGTCGCGTAATACTCACTGAATCCCGGATTTCTGTCGTCCGGAGCTACCTGTGAACCATACTTCAGCATAAACCCTTCACTCGTTTGGCTGATCAGGTTACCGCCGCTCACCAACTGGCTTACGGGACCGGACACGTCTTGCACCAACCGCACCTGGTTGTACAATTTCAATTTGAGGCTATTGGCAAACCGGATCCACTTTTTCACATCACCGCCATAAAACAAATCGTCTTTACCAGGCTCCAACAAACCATTCGGGGCCTGCAGGTCCGCGATCGCCGCATCAATCAGCGGGAATAACTGCTTATAAATATCAGCACCTTTGTCATATTTCGGATAGCGCACACCGTTAGACGCAAATTGATTGGCTTCTGAAAAAGGAACATCTGCAAAAGCATCCACAAACTGACTGAAACCATACGCTTTCAGCAGCTTGCCAATACCGGCATAATGGCGATAACCATTCGCAGTAGCCTGCGTAATCAATACATTCACGTTTTCCAACATCCCTATATAGTCAGGAAGACCACTCACCGTCTGTGAGCTATAGAAGTCTGACCACGCATTGTTAATATCGAACTGTGAGCCGGTGGCACCATACTGGTCCTGATCTTCCCTTACCACTATCTGATGCACGTATACAGACAGTACTTCTGTAAGTCCCCTTGCACCACGGGCATCGTTGGTAAATCCCATATCATATGCCAACCCTTGTTCTGCTCCTGTTAGTAATAAATTTAAAGATGCCGTGGAAGGGTTATTAGGATCTTTGTTGATATCCAGAAACCCTTTTGTACATCCCGTCACGACAACGAGCGTAACCAAAATTATACTGCTTAGTCTTTTCATCGGTTCAATTTTTAGTAATAAACTAGAATGTCACTTTCACGTTTACACCATAACGCCTGGTAGTAGGTGCGCCGGACAATTCTATACCTTGTATGTTGGTAGAACCAAAGCTGCCCACTTCAGGATTGAATCTTGTGTACTTGGGGAAATCTGGTGCATAGTACCAGAGGTTTCTTCCCGTCAGGGTCAGCGTGAGCGCACCGATCGGCGTTTTGCTGAACCACTTCTTGGGGAAATCATATCCCAGCGTCAGCTCACGGAAAGTATAAACGGTCGCATCGTATATATTCCATTCTGTTGCTGAGTTGATCGCGAAGGTTTCACCAAAGAACATTTCAAAACGGCTAATCGCAGTATGGTTAGGAATCCTGTTACCTTTATCGTCCAGTAATGGTTTACCTGTATTTACATCTCCATAGTACCCGGGAATGACGTATACGTTTTCACGTTGTTCTGCACCATTATCTTTGGTCACACCACGTCCAAGCAGCGAGCTGACAGTTACGGAATAGATATCACCACCTCTTGTCAGATCGAAGAGTGCATTGAGGAAAAACCCTTTATAGTTTAATGTAGTACCTAAACCTGCTTTGAAATCCGGGTTAGGGTCACCCACCATTCGTTGCTCGGGGTCACGAATCAGGTACCCATTGGTCGGATTTATGAGCAGTGCTCCGTCCTTATCTCTTACGTCAGCACTTCCGCGCAGGTAACCATATGGCTTGCCCGCTTCCAGGAAGGGAGAAATTTCATCCAGTACGCCTCCCAGTAACAGGCGGGTAACTCCTGGCTTCAGTTCCTTCACCACACTTCTGTTTCTGGTGAAGATCCCGTGTATATTCCAGGTCAGGTTTTGGTTCTTTATGGGAACCACATTCAGGTCTATTTCAATACCTTTATTGGTCAGCTTCCCATAGTTATCGATCACTTGTCCGAAGCCGGAAGAAGGAGGCAGGGACAACGGCGCGATCTGGTTGGTGGACACCCGGGTATACCAGGCAAAATCCAACGTGATCCTTCTTTCGAAGAACTCCAGGTTGGTTCCTACTTCAAAATCCTGGGTAAACTCAGGCTTCAGGTTGGGGTTGCCCGCTGCGAAGTCCTGCATCACACCTGACTGCCCAAGGAACGCAGGGTTCACCCTGAAAATATTAAACAGCTGATAAGGGTCTGCATCGCGGCCCACCTTAGCCCAGCTGGCACGCAGTTTACCAAAGGTCAACACCTTGCTGTCCAATTTGAGCGCATCGGTAAACACAAATGATGCCGCCACACTGGGATAAAAGTAGCTGCGATTGCTGGATGGCAGGGTGGAAGACCAGTCGTTTCTGCCTGTCAGGGTGAGGAACAACCACTTCTTATAGTCAAGGTCTACTTCCGCGAAAATACCCCACAACCTGCGCTGCATGAAGATATCCTCTGTGGGGATCACCGTCTTGGTGTTCAGTAGGGTAAATATACCCGGAACCACAATTGTTTTACCGGTATTGATCTGCGACTTGGTGGTACGCTGATTCACGTTATGCCCCACCAGCACTTTCAGCCCGAAATCCTCATTTTTCAGTTTAGGGGTGAACGTTCCAATGAGGTTGGATTCTATTTCTGTAAAACGATAGTTCTGTTGTACGATCTGTCCGTTACCTTCCGCTCCTCTGGACCCAATATCTGTTACTTCTTTACGGAGGAAGGAATTCTGGTTCACACCAAACTGGTAACTGAGGTTAAACCAGGGCAACACCTCATAATTGAGTTTCAGACCAGCCACATACCTGTCAGTAGCGGTAGTGATAGTATTATGTTTGAAAGCCCAGAGCGGGTTGTCATACTGTGCGTTGTTGGTAGATACCGGCCGGCCGGCAGCATTTTCAAAAGGCAGTCCGGCAATATTCCAGTTTCTGCCCAGGAACAGGTTACGGGCGAAGGAAGAAGCAGCGCCGGAAACCTGGTTTTCACCAAAGATACTACCACCCTGATTACTGGTGCTGTAGCTGAAGTTTGCATTTACCGTCAATCCGTTAGTGAGGCGGGTTACACCACCGATAGACATATTCCCTCTGTTGAAGAAGGAGTGAGGCACATAACCATCCTGACTGAGATAGGAAGCGGTGGCACTAAGGGCCGATTTATCATTACCGCCATTCACGCCTATGGAATTTTCCGTAATATAACCGGTACGGAACAGATCTTTTACGTTATTCGGGACCGCGCGGTAAGCCATTCTGCCGGAAGCAGGGAACAATTCCGGGAAAGCCTTCAGATAGTCGGGCCATACCGGTATTGAATCCAGGGTACCAAACTTGGGGCCCCATGACCCGTTGGCGTTCTGATAGGCACCGCTGGCGCCGGGACCGAATTCATTTTGATATTTGGGCAGATTGGCCACTCTTTCCATAGACAGGGAGGAGGAGTAGGTCACTTCCGTTTTCCGTTTGCCCATATTGGCACTGCCTGATTTGGTAGTGATGATGATCGCGCCATTGGATGCTCTTGAACCATAGAGGGCTGCGGCGGCGGCGCCTTTCAACACTGTCATGGAAGCAATATCATTGGGGTCGAGGGATGAAAGACCGCTGGAATAGGCGCCGCCACCGGATGTCTGGCTGGAGGTGGTTACCTGGTCATTATTGTAAGGAATCCCATCTACTACGATCAAAGGTTCGTTACTGCCAAAAAAGGAGGTATTACCGCGAATATTGATGCGGGTGGCGGCGCCAGGTGTACCTTGTGATGTTCTGATGTCCACACCGGCCACTTTGCCCTGCAGCCCTTTCAACATGTCTGGTTCCGATTTTTGCACCAATTGATCAGGCTTCACCGTGGATACCGAATAACCCAGTGACGTCTCGTTCCGTTTCAAGCCCACGGCGGTTACCACTACTTCTCCCAATTGTTTTTTATCAGCGTCCAGCGCTACGTCAACTTCATTGCCTGGACCGACAGGGACTTCCTTCGTGAGATATCCCACAAAGGAAAACACGAGTGTTGCACCACCAGCCACATTATTTAGCTTGTAAGTACCGTCACCGGATGTAAAAACCCCTTTGGTAGTGCCTTTTATTACTACTGTAACGCCGGGAAGAGCAGAACCATCTTTTGCATCCGTAACTTTTCCGCTAATCGTTCGTGTCTGGGCTACTGCGCTGAGAACGCTGCTGCACACGAACAGCCATAGTAGTAGCTCTTTTTTCATAAGCAACTTTGGTTTTGATTGATAAATAGAAGTTAACTCAGTTAAATTACGATAAAAAAAGCTGATATATTATCAAGATTGGTTAAAATAATATCAGATGATTTCAGATATTTTGCTATATGAGTAGATATAAATATTCGTTAAATAACATCTAGATAACATGAAGACATTAGAAAATGTTGAGAAAAATACAGCCTGAGGGAATACATTTTTTTTATGCGAATAAGAAGAAAACTGTATAAAAGAAATTTTTTACAGATGGGGCAGGTGTCAATAATAAGGTTGTCAGGATACCAAACAGGGTCTTAAAACAAAAAAAGGGCGCCAAATGGCGCCCCTTCATAACAGCAATTGCTGAATATTATTTGTTGTAACCCGGATTCTGTACGATGTTCGGGTTAGCATCAATTTCAATTTGTGAGATAGGGAAGGCTACCCGTGCATCAGTTGGCAGCACATCATTCTGCAGTAATGCATCCGCATCACCTACGTGACGCACACCACCCAATCTGAACAGGTCAGTAGCGGCAAAACCTTCACCTACCAGTTCCAGTCTGCGTTGTTTGATGAGCTCAGCTCTTACAGTACCCAGATCAGCAGCAGCAATGGCAGCCAGGCCACGGTGCTGGCGCAGGTTGTTGAGATCAGCTACTGCCAGTTGCAGGTCACCTTTGCGCATATACGCTTCGGCACGATTCAGCAACACTTCGCTCACACGGAGGATTTTCACATTGGACATACCTGTCAGGCCGAGACCATTACCTACCCATTTCATCATATAGTTATTACCAGAGAAGGCTTTCACCATAGATTTACGGTAGTCGGCAGGATCTAACAGCGCCATGAAGCTTTCTGTCAGGCGAACATCACCATAACCACTGGTAGGAGTACCGTCGTTAGGCAGGTAGATGTTACCAAAGTTATCTGAACCTCTGTTCTCCGGCGTCAGGAAACGCAGGCTGAAGATATCTTCAGTAGTAGCGGAGTTAGTGGTATAGTTAGCCAGGTAATTAGCATCGCCCCACAGCGGGAAAGCATTGATCAGCGGAGTTGCTTCGTCAATCACCAGCTGCCAGTTAGGATCAGCAGGTTTAGTGGTATCACCTATGTAGAGATAAGCACGGGTCAGCAGTGCAGATGCAGCCTCTTTAGAAGCGCGGAAAACGGCTTCTGTTTTGGAGCCACCTGCTGGCGCCATTCCTTTGGCAGTTTTCAGGTCGCTGATGATCGCATCATACGTTGCTTTCAGCGTAGCACGGGAAGGTTTGAAAGTAGCAGGATTATCCTGTGCTTTCACAACCAGTGGCACACCGGTATTCGCGTCTGTTGCTTTGGTCTGCATCTGGGAATACGGACGGGTAAATCTTCTCGCCACATCAAAGTGAGCCAGCGCACGCATAAAATATGCTTCACCTTTGTATGGTGCAGTATTAGTATTGTCCGGCAGCTTATCAATGATCACGCTCGCCTGATTGGCTACACGGTAAGCGTTCAGCCAGGTTTTGCTTTGTGCGGAGGTAAGCGGCGTGAAAGTATATTTAAACTCCAGCGTGAAACGGTTAGAGTTCGCAGCTGTGATCTTCATGTCATTACCGGTAACATCTGTTACCACGTTGAAGTCACGGCCATAATACTCCAGCTCCTGAGCGCGCTCGTACAGACCGTTGGCCAGGATACGAACATTACCTTCGGTAACGGCATCTTTATCGTCCAGCGCATTGCCAGGTACGATGTCCATCTTTGAATTACAAGCAGAGAACGCAGTGATGGCTGTTAACGCAAGTATAGAAAGTTTTGGATATTTCATAATTTAACCAAGATTTTTGTTAATCAACTTCTTCAATTACAGTCCTACACTGACACCAAATGTGAACACACGGGAAGTAGGATAACGATAGAAATCACTACCCGCGTTGTTTAAAGCAGGGGAAGCAGTGCTGGTTGGAGGGATTGGGTTGGTGTTAATATCCGGGTCCCATCCTTTATAACCAGTCAGCGTGAACAGGTTCTCAGCCTGAGCATATACACGCAGGGACTGCAACTTCATGCTGGTCAGCAGTTTTTTAGGCAGTGTGTAACCAAGGGTAACGTTTCTCACTCTGGCATAATCCAGGCTTTCCAGGTAACGGGTAGATGACTGGTTACCAGCGTTTGCACCGGCGCCGCCAAATATTACTTTCGGTCTGTCGGAGATATCGCCAGGTTTCTGCCAGTGGTCCATTGCGTCTCTTGCCTGGTTGCGGGTGTTACTACCATCGCTTTCCAGGTTAGCACGGTTGGAGTTGTATGCTTTGTTGCCAGCGCTGAAGGTGATCAACACAGACAGGTCAAATTCTTTGTAGTTGATTTTGTTGGTCCAGCCGCCAGTGATTTTAGGCAATGCCTGACCTACAAATTGTCTGTTGGCCTGCGCTTCCAGGTAGCTGGTGGTAGGTTTACCATCGTTGCCAACCCACAGCGGGTTACCAGTTTGCGGATCTACACCATACCATACCGGCATATACCAGGAGCCCAGTGGTTTGCCCACTTCAATACGTTGTCTGGTACCGGCAGGGATAGCAGTTTGGCCACCCAGGTCCAATACTTTGTTACGCAGGGTAGCAAAGTTCAGGTCGGAAGTCCAGGTAAAGTTTTTAGTAGCTACCGGAATACCACCGATAGATATTTCAAAGCCCTGGTTCATCATTTTACCAACGTTCATGTTGATCGCTTCAAAACCGGTGGTCATAGACAGCGGCAGCTCCATCAACAGTGCGGAGGAACGTTTGTCGTAGAAACCAATGCTACCGTATACACGACGATTCAGCACGCTGAAGTCCAGTCCGATATCAAACAGGTTTTGTTTTTCCCAGCTCAGGTTAGGATTAAAAGGTTGACTGGCGAATCCGGCTGTTTCACCGAGATACGCACCGGAAAGGCTATACAGACCACGGTAAGGGAAGTCAGGGTATTTACCCAGTCCTTCTGCGTTACCCATGATACCATAGCTGGAACGCAGTTTCAGATCGTTCAGCCAGGAGATATTTTTAGCAAATTCCTCTTCTGTAATACGCCATGCAGCACCTACAGAGTAGAAGTTACCATAGCGGGAATCTTTACGGAAACGGGAAGAACCGTCTCTTCTGAAGCTACCGCTCAGGAAGTATTTGGATTTATAGTCGTAGTCGGCTTTACCAATCAGGCCCTGGAAAGCATAAGCGCTTTCATTACCGGAACCATCAAACAGGTTAGCACCTACGTCAGGTACCTGCAGCTGATTGCCAGGGAAACCATTTTTCGCATACAGGGAATAAGCCCTGTTCTGATAAGAATACTCGTTACCGGCCAACAGGCGGAAGTTGTGATCTTTCTTGATGCTGAAGTTGTAAGTCAACAACTGCTGAGCAGTGTACAGGCCCATGAAAGAAGCACCGTTGTACAGATAACCGCCATAGTTACGGCCATCGTAAGAGTTCGGAGCTGTCCATTGTTTCTCACGGATATTGGTCAGTTCTGCATTACCTTTTACTACTAAGCGCAGACCATCAATGATGTTGTAACCCAGGGCCGCGTTGAAGATAGTTTGCGTGTTATTGTTTTTACGGTAGTTGTTGGCAACCGTATGCAGGAAGTTACCACCCTGCAAGGTTGGACGCCATGAATCCGGGATATCAGCAACACCAGACCAGGTAGGAGAACCAGGCTGACCGCCTACATAACCGATATAAGGATTACCGTTCTCGTCTTTCGCCGGAATCCAGGGAACCTGTACAAGGGCGCCCATCAGGGGAGAAGAGAAGGAGTTACCCTGACCTGCGCTGGACTGATCAGTATAGCTACCGCTCATTTTCACGCTCAGGTCAAATTTGTCGTTGAACTTGTGATCTACGTTCAAACGACCGGAATAGCGGCTAAAGCTGCTACCAATCAGGATACCGTCCTGTTTGAAGTAGTCGCCGGAAGCGTAGAAGGTAGTTTTTTCGTTACCGCCGCTGGCATTGATACCGTAGGACTGGGTTTTACCAGTACGGAAAGCCAGGTCCATCCAGTCTGTGTTGTAATCAGCCAGGTGGTCAGGACGGAATTTTTGGATGTCAGCATCAGTGTATTTTCTGGTGCCGTTTGCGTTCAGAACGTTGGCCAGTCCTTCGCGTTGGAATTGGAGCAGCTCAGTAGCGTTCATCATCGGGATGCTCTTCGCCAGGTTCTGGAAACCGAATTTACCGTTGAAGTTAATTCTGCTCTGGCCTTTTTTACCGGTTTTGGTAGTGATAACTACCACACCGTTTGAACCACGGGAACCGTAGAGTGCTGTTGCAGCCGCATCTTTCAGAACAGTGATGTTTTCGATGTCGGCAGGGTTCAGGCTGGAGAGGATGTCCTGAGAAGGTGTGTTCTGCGTGAAATCACCGGAGGACATAATGATACCGTCCAGTACATACAGCGGGCTGGTACCGGCAGATACGGAACCAACGCCACGTACCCTTACTTCAGTTTTGGAGCCAGGCTGACCGGAGTTGGTTGATACAGAAAGACCAGGAGCGTTACCCTGCAGCATCTGGTTTACATCGGGCAGGGAGATGTTGTTCACCTTTGCACCGGTAATAGTAGATGCAGCGATCGTGGAGTTGGTTTTTTTCTCCAGGGTGTAACCGGTTACTACCACCTCGTCCAGGCTCTTGGAGTCTGTAGAGAGGGCGATTTTGAGTGTGGTGGCTGGTCCAACAGGCACTTGCTTGCTTTCATAGCCAATAAATGATACTACTAATACATCGTTCGCAGATACCTGCAGGCTGAATGTGCCATCTGGAGTGGTGGCAGTACCTCTGGTGGTACCTTTTACCTGGATGGTTGCGCCAGGTATAGGAGATCCGTCTTTCCCGTCGGTAACTTTCCCCGTTAGGTTGCGACTTTGCGCAAAAGCCTGACCGACCACGCAGAGCACGGCCAGGAGGAGAAATAAAACTTTCCTCATAAGCATGATTTTGTTTCCTAGTTTTTAACCTTCAATAAATACTAATCTATATCGAGGCCTCTCGCCCCAATTTCTTTTGGTTTCTTTCCCGTAAATAAAAGTTGATGTAATTGTGGAGAACTAAAGCGGCAGTACAAAAACAGTACAAAAACGCAAAAACCGACCTCTTCCATTGCGATTTATTTAATAAATCGCCTTAAGAAGTAGTCAACTTCTTTCTCATAAGCAGTTTCCTTAACAAATTTTCAACCAGCTGTAAATATAGTTTTTATTAACAAAAAATTAAGCTGGAAAAATTGGCTATAACATTCAGATAACATCTTTTTAACACAATGTTAACTTATAGTATTTTTTATAAATGTGTATGTTTATGAAAACAAACAGGCGGCAGGATTACCACTTGTACTCATCTACAAAATCTAAATCAAAATAAATGTTGTCCCACCGGTTGGTGGGACAAATAAGTTATTAGGAAAGGGTGAGCGGGAAGTTTTTTAACAACTCCAGCAACACGCTATACAGGTCTTCATTACGATGATTAAACCTGTACTCACATTCTTTCAGATGCAGGTAAGCCGTATTACGGTTCAATCCTTTGAACTTGGCCAGGCGGTGCTTGGTAAGTCCCCAGAATGCATCTACTTCGTCCATTAACGGACCGCCGTTAACAGTGTCTGTTGTTGAGCTGCCCAACCTGTACAAACGGTACTGGCCCAGGTCCACCACCCCGTTAAACCGACGCAAACGCTCCGTCGTGTCCAGTGTTTCCAACACGGAACGGCCGCGGGTAGCGGCATGGATCATAGGTCTGCTTACATCAGGTAAAATTTCGGTGTGTAACCGGTCAGCAATTCTGCAGATACCAAAAATGACCGGCTTTACAATGCGGTCAACTTCGGGTTTGACAGCCACCAGCGTGTCGCCGTCGTGGTCTGTCTGGGTCTCAACGAGCCGGTTGTCGTAGGCTACGACCGGAACCGGCGCTGGATGCTGCGCCTCACAAAAACGGGCTATCTGGTTTCTAAGCTTTTTCAGGTAACTGTTAATCGTTACTCTGCTTACTCCGCTGATATCCGCAATCTGCGTCGCAGTGAGATCATCGGCGAACAGCCGCAGGATCTCCTTAAACTTGCGCTCGGATAAATGAGCACCTTTTAAGTACTTGTTTTTCATGAACTAGTGGTTAGAATGGCATTATAAACCTCTTATTTTTTATCCGGTATACGCGCAGCTTTTATACAAGCGGCGATAAGGGTATTTGAATGCTGCCCACTAGATTATTTTAAGGCCTTTTTTTGTCCATTTTAGCTAAAAAAATAAATTTGTTTAGCATAGTGCATAAAAAGCGCAAAGCAGCAAGGGCGCCGCTTTTAAAATACTTCGGCATCCTTGCTGCTTTACGCTTTCCTATTTAAAGTTTACTCGGTGTCGTTTACACCCAGTTTAGACATCTCAATATCTTCCTCTTCATCAAGCGGTTTCCACAACTCCTTTTTCCGCGCTTTCTTTAACAACGCCTTCTCCATCCACAGCAATAAAGCCGGCAGGATAGTCAGGTTCGTGATCATCGCCACTACCAACGTCAAGGACGTCAGCCATCCTAACGCCTTCGTACCTCCGAATTCAGAGAAACTGAAAATCATAAACCCAGCAAACAGAATCATCGATGTATAAATAATACTCATGCCCGTTTCATGAATGGTCTGCTTCACGGTAGCCGATATGTCCAGATCATGATGCGGCAGCTCCTGCTTGAAATTCACCAGAAAACGGATAGTAACGTCAATGGCTATACCCAATGCCACACTGAACACCAGTACAGTGGAAGGCTTTAATGCCACACCAACCCATCCCATCACACCGGCCGTTACTACCAACGGAATAATATTCGGAATCAGGGAGATCAGTAACATCCTCCAGGAACGGAACAGATAAAGCATGCACACCATGATCAATACAAAAGCCAACAAAATACTTTCTGTTAACCCGTTGATAATGAACCGTGTTCCTTCCTGAAAAATAACACTGGTACCTGTGAAGGTCACTTTATAATGCGCAGTGTCAAAAATAGCGTTCACTTTCGGCTTCAGGGAGTCCATCAGCAGCGGTAACCGTTGCGACCCTACGTCTTTCATATTCACACTCACCCGCGCCACCTGTTTGGTACTGTCCATAAAGGAAGCTAGCAGCTTTGAAAAAGTAGACGCAGAAGCATTGGCACCGGTATTGGCTGACTTCATCCGGAGATAAGGCGCCAGAAAGCCCAGATCAAACGTATTAGGCACCGCATAGTTGGAACTGTCTCCATTGTAGTAAGCCTGCTTCGCAAACTTGATACCTTCCACTACGGATAAAGGCCGCGCAAAATCAGGCTGCGCTGCGATCAACTGGGTCAATTCATCCAGCTTGTTGAGCGTTTGCAGGTTCACCACACCGTTCTTACGTTTGGTGTCCACAGCGATCTCCAACGGCATCACCCCTTTAAAATTATTTTCAAAAAACTTCAGATCGGTATACAGCTTGTCGGTCTTCGGAATATCGTCCAACATATATCCCACAGATTTCAGACGGCCCATGCCCACCAATGCGGCAATCACCAGCGCACCAGTGACAAAGTATACCGACTTGCGGTATTTAAATACCAGCGTAGTAAGAAAATCCAGCACAGAGCCCAGGAAACCGTTCTCCAGGTAATTGGTGTGTTTGGTCTTCGGAGGAGGCAGGAAACTCAATACGGATGGCAGGAAAATAAAGGAGATCAGGAAGATGAACATAATGTTCAGTCCCGCTACCACACCAAACTCTTTCAGGATGGCACTGTTGGTAAAACAGAACACGCCAAAACCAATAGCGGCGGTAAGATTGGTAAACAACGTTACAATACCCATCCGCTGTATCATGCGTACCAGCGCTTTCGTCTTATTACCATGCTTCGCATATTCCGTGTGGTACTTACTGAGGAAATACACGCAATTGGGAATCCCAATCACGACAATCAGCGATGGTATCAACCCGGTTAACAGTGTGATCTTGTATCCCATCAACACAATAGTCGCCACTGACCATACCACGCCGATCGCAACCACCACCATCGACATCAGTACTGCGCCAAAAGAACGGAAAAATAAAAACAGGATAAGCCCCGTCAACAGGAATGAGATCTTCAGGAAAAGTTTCAGTTCATCTGCCACCTTAACGGCCATGACTGTACGAATCAGTGGGAGACCGCTCAAATGCACTTCTGTATGATGCTTGTCCTGGAACGCCTGGGCCAGTTTGGTAATCTCTGCAACAACGGCGGTACGTTTAGGGGAATTGAAAACGTCTTTGTTAACATAAATGGCCATCATATAGGCCTTTGTATCAGGATTGTAGAGCAATCCCTTATAAAACAGCAACGTCCTGAAAACACCCGCTAAACTGTCGATCTGCGCCTGTGTATAGCTACTGTTCTTAAACAGCAGACCGGCTTCCAGTTTCTGTGTACTGTCGTTCTTCACCAGATTGATGGCCAACGGCACACTCAGGATATTTTCCACAGCGCTGATCTTCTTTAGATCATGGTTCAGTTGCAAATAATCGCGGAAAAAGTCTGCCTGAAAAAATTTATCGGTCTGTACGCCCAGCACCAGCATATTACCATCTCCGCCAAACTTCTTCTTAAACTCCTGGTATTCCAGGAATTTGGGATTATCATGCGGTATAGTAGCCACATAGTCGTAAGACATCTGCACCTTGGAGGCATAAAATGCCATGACGCCGGTGGCGACCAATAACAGGAGTAGGAGCGCTAGTCGGAATTTTAGCACAAAGCTGGCCAAACGTTGCCACATAAGGATTTTTCAATTTGTTAAATGGGGTAAAGGTAGTTAAAATCCCCATTAGCTAACCCGCTGCCGGCAGATGAATTACATTTGTTTGCCCTAAATTGCAACTTTATTCCTGCGGCATCATTAAAACAGAGACAGTTGCTTCACAAAACACGCGGCATAGTATTACGTACGGTGAAATATGGCGACACGAGCGTGATCGTGGGTATTTTCACGGAGCTGTTCGGGCTTCAATCGTATATCGTTAATGGTGTCCGGTCTTCCAAACCCAAAGCAGCTAAAGGCAACCTGCTCCAACCCGGTAATATCCTCGAAATGGTGGTGTACCATCATGAGGTCAAAAACCTGCACCGTATTGCTGAGTTCAAACTGGGCTATATCTACACCTCCCTGCATTACAATGTGGTCAAAAACACCATTGCGCTGTATCTCATCGAGCTGCTGCAGAAAAGCCTGAAGCAACCGGAGCAACACCTCGATCTGTATTATTTTACGGAAAATACGCTGCAACTGCTGGATGGGTCTCCTACAGCCGTCATCGCTAACCTGCCCCTGTTTTACACACTGAAACTGGCGGAGTTCCTGGGTTTCCGGCTCAATGGCCACTTCTCTGAATATACGCCCTACCTGGACTTGCAGGAGGGAACGTTCACCTATCTGCCACCACACCATACAGACCACCTGGACCCGGAATACAGTGAGCTCACCGACCGGCTGATCCAGTGCAGCGAGGTACAGCAGCTGGCGGCCGTCAGCATGACAAAAGAAAAAAGAAGAAAGTTGTTATACGCTTATCTGGATTTTCTCCGGCTGCATATGCCGGATTTTACGGAATTACATTCACCGCCTATCCTGCACGAGATCCTTGACGCCTGATTGCGCCAGCCTCGCACCCGCTTGGGTAAAGAACTCCAGCGTAGTGGTGCTGCCGTCAAAAACCGCGTAAGAGGTATAGTTCAGCCATTCTCCGAGATTGATATAACGGCTGTCAGGCCCCACCTTCAGGTCCAGCGGCAGATGCCGGTGACCAAAAATAAAATAGTCGAAATGTTCCCGTTGTAATACTTCACGGCTGTAGATAGCCAGCCATTCCTGGTCTTCTCCCAGAAAATGTTCCAGTTCCTGACCGGTAGCGGCCCGGCTTTTCCGGCTGAAGTAGTTGGCCAGTGAGATGCCCATTACCGGATGAATACAGGAAAACAACCAGCGGCATACAGGATTGCGGAAAATCTTTTTGAGGAATTTGTATCCATGGTCGCCGGGGCCGAGCCCGTCACCATGGCCAATATAAAATTTTTTGCCTCCTATGGAGTACTCCTGGGGCTCGTAATAAACCGGGATGTTCAGCTCATCTTCAAAGTAGCCGTTCATCCACATATCATGGTTACCGATAAATACAGATATCCCGATGCCTTTGTCTGTCAGGTCCGCCAGTTTGCCCAGCAGGCGGGTATATCCTTTGGGGATCACATGTTTATATTCAAACCAGAAATCGAAAAGGTCTCCTACCAGGAAGATATGCGCAGCATCTTTTTCCACCATTTCCAGCCATTGCACGATGAGTTTTTCCCGCTCCCGGCTGACGGTCATGTTGGGCGCTCCGAGGTGAAAGTCGGAAGCAAAGTATATTTTCTTATTGGCTGGTAAAGGAATTTCCATGTGACAATTTGCGTTACCCCTCAAACATATAGCCTTCCGCATATGGTTTTCAGAGAACGGGATGTTCTGTTAAAACCTGTAAGCGGAAGGCTACTGGTGATGATTTATTCGTCTACTAAAAATACGTATACTTCTTTTGGTCCGTGGATGCCCACTACCAGTGTTTTTTCGATGTCTGCCGTACGGCTGGGGCCTGTAGCAAAAGAAACTGCTGAAGGCAGGTCATTACCGTATTTGTCTTTCAGTCTGCTGAAAGCGTCTTTCAGGTCAAACACCAGCTGATGGGTATAAGCCACCATAATGTGGACAGGCGCATAAACCGGCACAACTCTTCCGCTGGGTTGAGCGGCGCTGAGCACTACTGTACCGGTGCGGGCCACCAGATACTCACAATCTGTGATGGCTGCATCCGCTTCGTGTATGTTACCCTGATTCAGCACAGGCAGATCGTTCTTACCTATCACTTTCAGCAGGGCAGGAGTCTGGCAGTACACGTTCCGCCAATCCTTATTGTCTGACAGCAAGCGCAGATTCTCGATCAGTTCCGCCTTGCTGGTACAGAAAACAAATTTCCCCTGTAACCTGGCAAATTCTTCTGCAAACCTCAGCTCCAGTCCTTCGTTCTCTGTCTTAAAAACAGAGGAGTTGCCCTCCGAATTTGGGAAGGGCAACTGTACCGGCTGGCTTAACGCATTCCGTACTCTCTTCAGAATATTTTCCTTGGCAGGAGAAATCTTCATATCAAAATTTATGCATTAGCAGGTGAAGGAGAAGGGTTGATGATGTCTGTCGGATGTACACCGTCAGTAGTCATGCCTTCTTTACCCAGGTGATGTTCTCTCGGCACATCATAAGGGCGTTTACCAATCAGTCTTTCCAGGTCGGCCTGGTATAAAACTTCTTTTTGCAGCAGTTCCTTGGCGAGGGTTTTCACCTGTTCCATTCTTTCGGTCAGCAGGTTTTTAGTCCTGACATAAGCCGCATCGATCAGTTTCCTTACCTCTTCATCGATCATCCGGGATGTTTCTTCAGAATAAGGTTTGGTGAACGACTGATCGCTGTTTGGATCATAGAAAGACACATTGCCTATTTTATCGTTCATACCGTATACGGTCACCATAGCGTAGGCCATGCGGGTAATTACCTGCAGGTCGTTTTGTGCGCCGGTGGATATTTTACCGAATACCAGTTCTTCTACCGCACGGCCGCCGAGGGTCATGCAGATATCGTCGAGCAGTTGTTCGGTATTGTACAGGTATTGTTCTTTCGGCAGGTATTGTGCGTATCCAAGCGCAGCCACACCACGGGGAACGATTGTCACCTTTACCAGCGGGTTAGCGTGTTCGAGGTACCATCCGCAGATAGCGTGTCCGGCTTCGTGATAAGCGATGACTTCTTTTTCTTCCGGGGAGATGATTTTGTTTTTCTTCTCGAGACCACCGATCACACGGTCAATAGCGTCGTTGAAGTCTTCCATTTCCACCTGGGTTTTGCCTTTACGGGCAGCGATCAGGGCCGCTTCGTTACATACGTTGGCGATATCGGCACCTGCAAAGCCAGGCGTCATGGAGGCCAGTTTCTTCACATCCAGGTTAGGGGATGTTTTGATCGGCTTCAGGTGTACTTCAAAGATGGTTTCTCTTCCGGCCAGATCTGGCTTGTCGATAGAGATCTGACGGTCGAAACGGCCTGGGCGCAGCAGGGCGCTGTCCAGTACATCCGGGCGGTTAGTGGCCGCGAGGATGATGATACCGCTGTCGGTACCGAAACCGTCCATTTCCACGAGCAGCTGGTTCAGGGTGTTTTCCCTTTCGTCGTTGCTCATCATCACGTTTTTACCTCTGGCGCGACCGATCGCATCAATTTCATCGATGAAAATGATACAAGGCGCTTTTTCGCGGGCTTGTTTGAACAGGTCACGTACACGGCTGGCACCTACCCCCACGAACAGTTCCACGAAATCGGAACCGGACATGGAGAAGAAAGGTACCTGTGCTTCACCTGCCATTGCTTTCGCCAGCAGGGTTTTACCGGTACCCGGAGGGCCTACCAGCAGGGCGCCTTTCGGTATTTTACCACCCAGAGCGGTGTATTTTTTCGGATTTTTCAGGAAGTCCACGATCTCCATCACTTCCACTTTCGCTTCGTCGAGGCCGGCTACATCGTTGAACGTGATGTTCACGCGGGTACCTTTATCAAACAAAGTGGCTTTTGACTTACCGATATTGAAGATACCACCCGGGCCACCGCTACCGCCGGCAGGGCCGCCCATTTTACGCATCAGCAATACCCACAGGCCAATGATCAGGATAATGGGCAACAGTAACTGGAAGATCGGTTCAAACCAGCTTTGACGTTCGTCATAGGAGATTTTAACCTGATTTTCAATAGGTACCCCTTCCTGGGCTTTGTCGATATCCTTTTTAAAACTTTCTTCACTACCAATAGAGAAACGGTAGTGAGGACCCGGATTCAGGCCGCCGCCAAAACGGCTTCTGGCCACTTCCGTGAATTTAGGCAGTTTAAGACTGTCCTGTTTTATGTAGACTTCTACATATTTCTTGTTTACTACGACCAATTTATCTACGTCCCCAGGTTTCAAATAACTTACCTGAAATTCCTGGAAGCTGATCTCTTTGGTAGAGGGTCTGAAATCGGGGAAGAAGTTCATTGCGAGCAGGGCGATGCCAATAAAAGCATATACCCAGTATATATTGAACTTCGGTCCTTTCTTTGGAGATTTCTCTGAACCCTTGTTGAAGTTATTGCCTCCTTTTTCCATAATCTTACGCTCCTTTACGGATGTTTATTACAATCAGAATATTTATATAATAATTAATACTTTCACGACTGTTTTGTTCAGTCATCGTTGTGGTCCATCCTGTCGGCATCACTCCACATTTCTTCGAGATTATAGAACTTCCTTGTTTCCGGCTGAAAAATATGCACTACAATGTTTACGTAGTCCACCAGTATCCACTGTTGAGCAGTAAAACCCTCGTGTTTATAAGGGGCTTCACCTAGCTTCAGTTCTACTTCGTGTGCTACAAAATCGGCGATAGCTCTTACCTGGGTATTGGAATTGGCTTCACATATTACAAAGAAATCGGCCACAGCTTCAGGAATCTGGCGTAGATCCAGGGATACGATATTTTCCCCCTTCTTTTCCTGTATGGCTTTTATGATGGTGGTAAAAATTTCACTTTCTCTGGTCAGGCGCGTTTGGGCCTTTTTCCTCGTGCTCAGAACGGTTAAGGGTGCCAATAAATCTCGTTTTTGTTAAAAATAAACTTTAATTGTCAAAGTTACTAAACAAGCACTAATATAACATGCAGAAATATCATGCTTCAGGGCCTACAAATGTTAAGAAAATAATAAAATGAATTACTTTTCCGGCTGTTTTCAGACTAAAAAAGGTTCATGTGGTAGGACACCCGTTTTATATTTTAGACGAAATTGACAGCACCAATAACTATGCCATGGAGCAGGTAAATTCGGGCCAGGTGACATCCGGCACAGCCTGGTTTACCAGCAACCAGACAGCAGGAAAAGGGACCCGTGGCAAACAATGGATAGCCCGGCCCGGCGATATAATGGCGCTCTCTGTTGCGCTGCAACCAGCCATGTTACCGCTTTCCCGTCAATTCATGCTGAGCATGGCGGTAGCCCTCGCCACACATGATTTCCTCTCAGCCCATGCCGGCGATGAAACCATTATCAAATGGCCCAATGATATTTACTGGCGTGACAGAAAGGCAGGAGGGATCCTGATAGAAAATGTATTACGGGGCAATATGTGGCATTATGCCATTATTGGAATCGGGCTCAACCTGAATCAGGGGAAATTCCCTGACGACCTCCCCAATGCAGTCTCATTAAAACAGATCACCGGCAAAACCTGGGACGCTGCCACCATGGCGCAGGAACTCTGCCGCTGCCTGGATGCCCGCATCCGGACACTGCAGATGTCCGCTCTTGATACACTACTGGCAGAATACAGATCGAAACTCTTCCGTTGGCAACAACCCGGCCTGTACCGGAAAGACGGCATCGTTTTTCAGGGCACCATCCGGGACGTATTGCCCGATGGACACCTCTGCCTCGAGCGGGACGGCGAAATCCTGCAATTTGGCTTCGGAGAGGTGGAATTTGTACTGAACAGATAACAGTACTCTCCTCCTGGTCAAGAAACCATCCAACACAACGGGATATATCGTTAACAGGGTTAAACATCCTCAACCTCCAGATACTATACTAAGCAACAGCAGCGACACCGCCCATCAGGCTGTTATCGCTGCGGCGCAAACACTTATTTCGGCAGCAAAGCGGTTTTCGGAAACAATCAGCGCCCACCCTGTTTCCAGCGGTAGCTCTGCTGTTTCATCTGCACACCTTTCTGCAGCAACACCGGCACCTGGGGCGACAGCTCAGACAGCAGGTACACACTGCTGCCATATTCCCGGGCCAGTGTATCCTGCACCGCGCCTACCACTTCTGTCCGCCCAATCAGCGGACGATAGGCTTCAGAGGGCTCCTTGCCCAGTAACACAATATATTGCAGTGTGTCCAGCCTGGGAAACCAGTACACGTAGTCTGCACTGAAAGATACCGCCGCCGGCATCTGGCCCCGGTTGTAATAATTGAGCGCTCCGGCCTCCCCATAATTATCGCAGATTACCAGGGTGTTTTTTCTGGCCTGCTCCGGTATTCGCTGCCAGGCTTGCATGACCAACTGAGAAGCTTCTTTCCAGCCAAGCATGTCTGCAAAATCCTGCGGCAGCACATGACTTTTCCCGTCTTCCCAGCGCAACATCCCCAAGGCCGCAAACTTGTGCCCTTTCTCCTGCGCTTTTTCCGGGCTCAGCACCGGGAACATCACATTCAGCAAATACACAAAAGGAATGACGACGATAGCCAGCCATAATACCCGCAGATAACGGCTCCAACCATTCCGGAAAACACGCTCCCAGTAAGCACAACCAAAGGCAATCAACACTGGGTATAACCCAAGGCCATAATAACTCTTGGCCCGCATATAGACCAGCAGCAATATCACCAGCACATACATCAGCAAAACTACGCGGTACAACCGGTAGGGCCAGTAGAACAACAACCCTACCAACGCTGCCACAATCAGAAAAGCCCCACCCAGGAAATACACAAACTGGTCCACTACAAAATCCATCCGGTTCACCAGCACCAACTGGGTAGCAGCCAGCTCATTCATATGATGCAGCACCGGAAAACCTTGTTGTATCTGCCATATCAGGTTCGGCGCCGCCAATATCAGTGCAATCAGTCCTCCCAGGTACAAATCTTTCTCCCGGAATATGCGCCGGTGCGATGACAACAGCAATGCCAGCAGCCAGCCGGCCACCAATACCGCCACCGTATATTTATTGAGCAGCCCGATGCCTGTCACTACACCAACCCACAAGAGCCATTTGCCCTGCAGACTTTGCAGATAACGCATCATCAGCCAGCATATCAGCGCCCATATCAGCACATCAAAAGAGTTGGGCTGATAAAGCACATTTAAGCGGGAAAAAGCGGAACAAACAAATACTGACAGCGCCAGTGCCTGAGCATACAGTCCGCCACCCAGGAAACGTACCATTCTCCATATAATGACCATGGTCAGCGCACCATACAATGCCGGAAAAAACCGGACCCAAAACTCACCGCCGCCCAGCCATCTGATCAGAAGAGAGCTGAATGCGGTAAAAGGCGGCACCGATAAATACCCTGCCGCCAGATGATATCCCATATCCAGATGCAGGTACTCATCGCGGTGCAGACCGTATGCCGGATTCACCACCGTAAACTGAAACACTATTTTAAACACCAGAAACAGCAAGAGCAATAACAGGGAAGTACGACGCTGGCTCAGCTCCATAGAATGCGATTTTGATTGATCAAATGTCAGCGACATGATTAAATTGTCAGCAAAATAAAAAAGCGGAAAACTGTCTTGGAAAGCACAGTCGTTCCGCAGGTAACTTTAATATCTTGCTTATCCGCTATGCAAGGCAGGACGCTCTTTGCAAGGGATCATCAAGGGCATCGATGATAACAAGATTTTGGTTGATAAAGGCGTTAACAAATTGTGAAATTTTTAGAAATAAATCAAAAATGAATTCGCAACACTGTTGCACTTAATAAGATCATTCAATACAGTAAAGGATTTGAAGACATCAGCTCGTATAAAAACTTAACATAGTCAGTTAATCTGACAGTGAAAAATTTATCGGGAAACCCCTACATTTGATTATGTCTACTCAAAAAACCCCTTCCATTCTGCTGCAAAGAATGGAGGACTTCACTGAAAAACTGTATTCCCCGCACATGATACCCAAAGCACCGCTGAAAGGCAGCTTTGCCGTACATGACCGGACAGATCACCCTTGCGTGGACGAAGTCACCGCCAGCAGGCGCGATTATTACAAAATCAGCGTTATCAGCAAAGGCTCCGGTATATTCACCATGGGAGAAGATCGTTTTGACATAGATGGTCCTACCTTGCTGTTTCTTAATCCACATGAGATAAAAACATGGAGGGCCACATCAGACGAACAGGAAGGCTACTTCTGCCTTTTCACCGATCTGTTGTTTGACTCAGTACATGCACCGCACGAAGACCTGCTCCACCATCCGTTATTACAACTGGGCGCCAGGGCGGTATTCAAACTCAACCAGCAGCAAAGTGATTACCTCCAATCTATCTTCCGGCAGCTACTGAAGGAGTATCATGAAAATGCAGCCTTTAAACAGGAAGCCATTCTCATTTACCTGCGGTTACTGATGCTGGAAGGCAAGCGGCTGGCCACAGAAGCGCAGGCTCCGCAACGGTCACAAACCGCTGCACAGGCACTTGCCCACCGCTTTACCGATATGCTGGAAAAACAGTTTCCTATCGAGTACAATCATCACCAGGTGAAACTGAAATCCGCGAAAGAATTTGCGGTGAACCTGAATACACATCCCAACCATCTGAATGCCTGCGTAAAACAAGCTACCGGCCGTACCGTGAGCGAACATATCCGCATGCGCCTGCTGCTGGAAGCGCGGCTGTTATTGATCCACACCAACTGGCAAATTGCGGAAATAGCCTGGTGCCTCGGCTTTGAAGAGCCCGGGAACTTCACGCATTTCTTTAAAAACCATAGCGGGCAGTCCCCCCACATCTACAGGATACAGTAATACTTTGATTTTTACAAGTAATACTTTGCCTGCTACAATTGCCATCCCCTTACCGCTGGTTAATTTTGACATCATAAAAATTTAACTATATGCAGTACAGAAAACTTGGAAAAACAGGCGAATCATTATCCGCGATAGGACTGGGTTGCATGGGTATGTCCTTTGCTTACGGCGACACCAACGAAGAAGAATCTCTCAAAACACTGGAACTGGCCCTGGAACTGGGCATCAACTTCCTGGATACCGCAGATATGTACGGGCAGGGCGCCAACGAAATCCTGCTCTCCAAAATACTGGCTACCAAAAGAGATAAAATATTCATCGCCACTAAATTCGGCTTCAGATTCCGGGAAGATGGCTCCTATTATTTTGATGGCTCTCCCAAACACATGAAACAAGCCGTTGAAGACAGTCTGAAAAGACTGAATGTGGACGTGATTGATCTGTATTACACCCACCGTGTGGATGAAAACGTGCCCATCGAAGAAACCGTAGGCGCTATGGCTGATCTGGTAAAAGCCGGTAAAGTACGCTACCTCGGCCTCTCAGAAGCCAGCGCAGCTTCCATCCGGAAAGCACAGGCTGTACACCCGATTGCCGCATTGCAAAGTGAATATTCCCTGTTTACCAGAGATGTGGAAGGAGAAATCCTGCAAACCACCCGCGAACTGGGTATTTCTTTAGTCGCCTACAGCCCGCTGGGAAGGGGCATGACCACCGGCGCTATCACGGATACGGCTACACTGGGAGACAATGATTTCCGCAAAACACTGCCACGCTTCCAGGGCGGTAATTTCGAACAGAACCTGCAAACCGTTACTGCATTGGAAAGTTTTGCGAAAGAGAAGGGGATTACCTCCGCACAGCTCTCTCTCGCATGGCTGCTCGCTCAGGGAGAAGATATCATACCGATCCCCGGCACCAAACGCAGGAAATATTTACAGGAAAATGCAGCTGCTGCTGATGTTCAACTGAACAGCGCTGATCTTGAAAAAATAAATGCCATCCTGAAAGACGGCATCGCTGGCTCCAGATATACAGATGCGGGACTGCAACTGGTAAACCGGTAATCATTTGATCATTTTGACATTTAGATATTTGGTTATTGAAGAGCCTTATGGGCAAGCGTTCTTCAATAACCAAATACCTAAATGTCTAAATAGTTTTATTTGGTTTTTTTATAGCCCCAATCCTGCAACCACTTGATCACTTTCTCTTTATAGTCTCCCTGGATCAGTATCTGGCCATCTTTTACACTGCCGCCGGTGCCACATTTTGTCTTCAGGTCTTTCCCCAGTTTCTCTGCATCTTCATCTTTCCCTATAAAACCATCTACCAGCGTCACTACTTTGCCCGCACGTTGTTTGGTATCCAGTTTCACTCTCAGCTGCTGCTCAGCAGGGGAGAGGGTTTCCTGTTCTTCCCTATGTTCCGGTTCAAAAGAAAAATTAGGATCAGTAGAATATACAATCCCGTTGCCAGGGGTATTTTTTTTCTTGGTCATTGTACAAAAGTTTAGAGGTTATTCATTCACGACCACCTTAATAGCGGCTGGCTTTACCGACAACCGTACCATACCGTCACCGTTGATCGGCACTGCGTCGCCATCTACCTGCAGGTATTGCAGGGAACTACTACGAATCGTGATTTCCTTTCCAGTAAGGTGTTTAAGATACCGCGTTTTATCGATGTTGCCTATCAGCGAATGAAAACTTACAGGAAGCAGGTGATAAAAGCGCACGGGTGGCATAATACAGAGGTCCAGCTGCCCGTCGAAAACACTGGCGCCCGGCGCCAGTTTAAACTCATAGCCAAACTGATTGCCATTGGCCACGGTGAGCAGAAATGCTTTCTCATCCAGCTGACGGCCATCGATACTAATGTGGTAGGCTTCCGGGTTGTAGCTGCTGAAGCTTTTAAGCACCAATTTAGCGTATCCCACGAGGCCCCGCTTTTTTGTATGTTTGAACTGCTCTGCGATCAGGGCGTCGAAACCAACGCCGGCATTGCTGAGGAACAAATGTTCATTGGCATATCCCACATCAATGGGACGTTGTTTATTGTTCACGATCAGCCGCAGCGCTTTATCAATATCGAGCGGTATTTTCAGCGCACGGGCCAGACCATTGCCGCTGCCCAGCGGCAGGATTGCCATCGCGGTATTGCTGCCGATGAGGCCCTGGGCTACTTCATTGATAGACCCATCGCCGCCGACGGCCACAACAGTATCCACGCCGTTTTTCACAGCCTCCCTGGCCAGGTCAGCGCCATGTCCCAGGTAAGCCAGATGGGTGATGCTCACCTGAAACTGATTTGCCGGGAAATGTCTGCTGATGGCTCCCTCCAGTCGTTTTTCACGATCTGTGCCCGCTTTGCGGTTTATGATAAAAAGGATCTTCTTCAAAAAAACTGTTTTAAGATATAATCGCTTTCAGACTCAGGTCCAGACTTACAGCATGATGGATGATGGCTCCTACAGAGATAAAATCCACCCCGGTTTCAGCATATGCCTGGATAGTATCAAGGTTGATACCACCGGAGGCTTCAGTTTCCACCTTTCCATTAATTAACACCAGCGCGGCGGTAATTTGTTCAGGCGTAAAATTGTCCAACATGATCCTGTCCACCTGTCCTACCGCCAGCACTTCCTTCACATCTTCCAGGTTGCGGGTTTCCACTTCTATTTTCAGTGGCAGCTTACGTTCCGCCAGATAGGCCACGGTTTTATTGACAGCCGCAGTGATGCCACCGGCAAAATCGATGTGGTTGTCTTTCAGCATCACCATATCATAGAGCCCCATGCGGTGGTTAACGCCGCCGCCTATACGAACCGCTTCTTTTTCCAGCATGCGGAAATTGGGAGTGGTTTTACGGGTATCGAGGATACGGGTATGGTACCCTTTCAGCAGTTCCACATATTGATGGGTAAGTGTAGCGATACCGCTCATACGCTGCATGCAGTTGAGCACCAGCCTTTCTCCCATCAGCAGGGTATGTACGGCAGCTTCAATTTCAAAGGCTGTTTCACCGGCAACCATGGCATCACCGTCTTTTTTGAACGGGGTGAATACCGTGTGCATGTCGAGCCATTTAAAAATAGCGGCAGCCACTTCCATTCCGGCGAGGATGCCGTTTTCTTTTATTTTCAGTACGGCCTTCCCTTTGGCAGTCGGCGGAATACAGGCCAGGGTGGAATGGTCACCGTTTCCGATATCTTCTGCCAGGGCGCTTCTGATAAACGCGTTCAGCGCTGCTTCATCTAACATAGGTGCGTAATTTAAGCTCGCCGGGCAAGTTGTTCAGGCTCGCAAAGCAAACAGGTTAGCAAAGTACGCAAAGGGGAAAGGGCCGATGTCCCTGAGCGTATTACCAGGAATCGCGCGCTTTAAAGGGCCTGATTGCTCTGCTCTCTTTCCATCTTCGCGTAAAAACTAGTGCAAAAATAAAAAGTGCTCCGCAATTAATCGCGGAGCACTTAGGCCTTTTCAATGAATTTATGTTGTCAATTTTACTTATTCTCAAATCTTAGTTCGTTGAGGACCATTGATCCTCCCTTTTTCTGCAGGAAAAAGGAAAGGCGGTAATTACCACCGCTGGTGCTCAGATTACCGATACCAAACCTGGAGGCTTCCCCTCCCTGGTGTACCAATTCAAAAGATTTAACCTGGTTTTTGGAGAAAAAATCCTTCAGGATGATTTCTGCCTGTGCTTTACTATAAGAATTCGCTTTACCGCTGATATTAATTTCGACATTGTTGTCCAGGTAACGGGATAAGCTGTTTACATCGCCTTGCTTGATAGCACCCACCACATCTTCAAACGGTCCTGCCACTAGTACATCATCCGAGCTTGCCGATAGCGCAAATGCTGAAATAATTCCTCCCAACAACACCATCAGCACAATCAATAGCTTCTTCATTGTCAGTTTTTTTATTAGAAAGTAACTTAATCAACACAAATTAAATGCGAAAACTATGCCAAACACGCTGTGTTTCAACAAAATCACACCATCGTGGTAGCAATGAATGCGTAAATAATAAGTCAAAAATAATATGCAAATTAATTTGAATAATTGAATATCAGGATGCGAGATGACCAGCCCTGGCATTTATATTTTTTGGTATTAGCCTTATTTTTGTAAAATATTTAGAAAGTATTCAGCTGCATTATAAGTACTTTCACCTCCCGAGTTGAAATCAATAAAAACTATTAACCTTAACCAGACAGGATATGGAAAAGAAAAGAGCCATTCTCGTAATTATGGATGGATGGGGCGAAGGTAAAGTACCTACTTCCGACGCCATTGCACAAGCACAGACTCCCTTTGTAAGCAGCCTATATAACAAATATCCCCACAGTAACCTCGTTACCTGCGGAGAAGCCGTAGGCTTACCGGATGGCCAGATGGGCAACTCTGAAGTAGGCCACCTCAACATCGGGGCCGGCAGAATCGTATATCAGGAACTGCAAAGGATCAACGTAGCTGCGCGTGACGGGGAACTGGCCGGCAACACCGTTCTGCTGGACACACTGGCATACGCCAAAAACAACAACAAGGCGCTGCACCTGATCGGACTGGTGAGTAACGGTGGCGTACACTCGCATATTGAACACCTGAAAGCACTTACTTCCATCGCCAAAGAACATGGACTGGGAAAAGTATATATCCATGCCTTCACCGATGGCCGCGATACCGACCCGAAAAGCGGCTTAGGCTTCCTGGAAGACCTGCAGGCACACCTGCAAAAGTCTACCGGTAAAATAGCCTCCGTTACCGGCCGCTATTATGCCATGGACAGGGACAAACGCTGGGAACGCGTGAAACTGGCCTACGATGCACTGGTACACGGTACCGGCACAGGTACCCACGACCTGCTCACCGCCATTAAAGCCTCCTACGCTGAAGGTGTAACCGATGAATTCATCAAACCGATCATCGTAGAGGACGAAGCCGGCAAACCCGTAGCCACTATTCAGAACGGTGACGCAGTGCTCTGCTTCAACTTCCGTACTGACCGCTGCCGCGAAATAACCCAGGTGCTTACACAGGAAGCTTTCCCCGATTTCGACATGAAACCGCTGGAAGTATATTACACCACCATGACTGAATACGATAAAACCTATAAGAACGTACATGTCATCTTTGAAAACGATAACCTCAACATGACACTCGGCGAGGTATTGGCGAAAGACGGCTATACGCAGGTACGTATTGCAGAAACCGAGAAATATCCGCACGTTTCCTTCTTCTTCTCCGGCGGACGCGAGAAAGAATTTGAAGGCGAACGCAGGATCATGATACCATCTCCCAAAGTGGCCACCTACGACCTGAAACCGGAAATGAGCGCCAATGAAGTCACCGACGCCATCATTCCCGTACTCCAGGAAAAATCCGCCGATTTTATCGCCCTCAACTTCGCCAATGCGGACATGGTGGGCCATACCGGCGTATTCTCCGCTGCCGTAAAAGCCGTGGAAACCGTAGACCACTGCGTGAGCAGGGTAGTGGCTGCCGCACTGGCCAGCAACTATACCGTATTCCTGACCGCAGACCATGGCAATGCCGACTATATGATCAACGAAGACGGCACCCCTAATACAGCACATACCCTGAACCTCGTTCCTTTCTTCATCATCAGCAACGATTTCCAGGGTAAAGTGAAAGATGGTAAACTGGGCGATATCGCTCCTACCATCCTGCATTTCATGGGCCTGGCCGCGCCAAAGGAAATGACCGGCACACTGCTGGTATAGTTGTGCAGCAACACCCATCACATCACTCAGCGATGACCCATGGTCATCGCTTTTTTTTGCACTTTTATCAAAAAAATATTTTCATGGCGTGTAACTTTTCTTTTACCCCTCCCGTTTAACTATCACCGTTCTGATTTTTTCTCAGTCAGACTGACTGATATTCATATTTTTAGTGCTCTCGACAGATTTGCTCATGCATCGATGCGCCGTTTTTACGGCGCATTTTTTCTGACCCGTATTTAAGTACTAATTTTGCTGTATGAGACATTACCGCTACATGACGGTACTATTAACCATATTCGGTTTTATAGCCTGCCATCAGGACAACAATACAACGGGAAAAACAACGGCCGCAGCCAAATTTGAGCCATTACCGGCCTATTTCAACGGAGAACGGGAACATATCCGCACCGGCAGTTTCAGTCTGCATAAAACAGTCACCCTGAACGGCGTTAGCGATACCGCCCATATCGACGGGACCGACAGCACTGCATTAAAGGACCTCCTGAAACCTTTCGCCGATATCGATCTGAACAAACCTTCCCTGCGGGACGAATACGATACCTCCAGCTTATATGATCCTTTCTCCGGCCGGAAATCAGTTATCTATAAGTCCAAAGGAAAACAAACATTCCCTTCTGAAGTCACTATGGAACTGGATAAAAACGGGACCATACAGCAGGTTAACGTTCACAGCTATACCGTCAATATGGTGTACGAGTTTAGACAGGACCTGTTATATCAACGGAATAAAAACATCCGTATCGCTACTTACCAGAAAATAGCTTTTCTGACACCGAAAGAGATTGAAGTCAATGTAGCAGTCACACCTAAAAACAGGATGTAACACATGACAGCAGCAGAGTTTCAGCAAATATCACATACCATACCGCTCAACGCCGGTATCTACAAATATTACGACAAGGAGGGCACCCTGCTGTACGTAGGCAAAGCCAAAAGCCTCCGCAAAAGAGTAAGTTCCTATTTCGTTAAATATCACGATAACTTTAAGACTCGTAAACTGGTGGAGCATATCCACCATATTGAGTTTACTATCGTAGATTCCGAACAGGACGCTTTTCTGCTGGAAAACTCCCTGATCAAACAGTTCCAGCCCCGGTATAATATCAACCTGAAAGATGACAAGACCTATCCTTATATCGTCATCAAACATGAACCGTTTCCACGGGTGTTCTTTACCCGCAATGTGATTAAAGACGGTTCGGATTATCTTGGGCCATTTACCTCTGTAGGCCGCGTCCGCGAAATACTGGAAGTAATCCGGTACAATATTCCGTTACGCACCTGTAATCTCAACCTGAGCGATCAGAACATCAAAAAAGGAAAGTACAAGGTATGTCTCGAATATCATCTGGGCAACTGTAAAGGTCCCTGTGAAGGACTTCAAACAGAAGAAGATTATCGGGAAGGACTGGCACAGGTTAAAAACGTACTGAAAGGCAACCTGTCACCGGTGGTGAACCTGTTCAAGGACCAAATGCAGCAGTACGCTGCGGCTATGGAATTTGAAAAAGCAGAGATCATGCGTAAAAAGATCTCCAGCCTGGAGGACTATTCCGCTAAATCCACGGTTGTCAATACCCGCATGGGCAATGTAGACGTATTCTCCATTATCAGTGATGGTAATCATGCCTACGTCAATTATCTCCGCATTCTCAATGGTACTATCTCCGACACCAAAACCGTTACACTCGAGAAACAACTGGAAGAAGGAGACGAAGAAGTGCTCAGCTACGCTATCGCCTATCTGCGTGACGTATTTAAAAGCATCACGACAGAAATCGTTGTGCCTTTCCCGTTAGAATACCCGGACAGCAGCATCACCATTACCGTTCCCAAAGGTGGTGACAAGAAAAAGTTGCTGGAACTGTCGGAGAAAAATGTGAATTACTTCAAAGAGGAATTATACCGTAAAAAAATACTTCACCTCGAAGGCAAGAGTGACCTGGAACGTAAACAGGTGCTCTATCAATTGCAGGCCGATCTTGAATTACCGGTACTGCCGGAACACATCGAATGTTTCGATAACTCCAACTTTCAGGGCTCCTATCCGGTATCAGCCTGCGTGGTGTTCAAAGACGGCGTGGCATCCAAAAAAGACTACCGGCATTTTAATATCAAAACAGTACAAGGTATCAACGACTTCGCATCCATGAAAGAAGTCGTGTACCGGCGTTATTCCCGCCTGCTGGCAGAGCAACAGCCACTGCCGCAGCTTGTTATCATCGATGGTGGTAAAGGACAGCTGGGATCAGCCATGGAAAGCATCCGGGAGCTGGACCTGATTGGCAGCATGACCGTTGTTGGTTTGGCTAAGAATGAAGAGGAGATCTTCTTCCCTGGCGATTCGGAAAGTATCAAGCTTCCATTCAACAGTGAGAGCCTGAAGTTGATACGCCGTGTCCGTGACGAAGTACACCGTTTCGGTATCACTTTCCACCGTCAGAAACGCAGCAAGGGCACGTTTAAAAATGAACTGGAAACCATTAAAGGCATCGGCGATCAAACCGCTACGCAGCTACTGAAAACATTCCGTTCTGTTGCCAAAATCAAGCAGCTCACGGAAGAAGACCTGGCGCAGGAAATCGGCAGCGCCAAAGCCAAACTGGTATGGGACCATTTCCATAAAAGCTAATGCTACACCGCTTTTCCCACTTTTTGCGGACAACTGCGGATCATATTTTCTGCCTGCAATACATGCCGGTTGATATGTGCTGTCATAAAGCCAAAAGTATCGCCCACAGACAATTTGATCAGACTGGAGAGAGAAGTGGCCACTTTTGCTTTTTGTAGATTGATTTTCGCCGCCCTATCCATCAAGGCTTCCATCGTTTCCTGTTGCTGGATAAACTCATTGAGTACGGGTCCTGCATCGGGTTGTATGGAAGGCAGGTGGCCTTTCGGAGATTTCATGCGGGAGCGGAGTTTTCCTTCCGGCGTGGGTTGCATCTGTTTGGTGAACCAGGCGCCCAGCCAGCTGCTTTTAAAAGTATCCAGTGGCCGGCTGTTGTTTTGTTCTGCGGCCGTAATGGCTTCGTCCAACGCGGGCAGGTAAAACCGGCCATAGGTATTCAGGTGTTCCAAACACTGGAGCGCGCTCCATTTGCCGGCTTCGGGCGTATAAGATAACACCTCCACAGACTGGCCACCGAAGCGGTCTTCTGCTTTATATTGCGCTGCTAAGATCTGTATGCTAAGTTGCTTTAAAAGCACGCCGGTATCAATGGATGCCATAGTCAAAAGATTTACAACAAAGCTACTTTAGGCGGCAACGGAAAAAGTTGGCGCAGATCAAGATTTTACAATTTTACAGACTTCAGGAGTTTGCTGAAGGTGGCCGGGTCTATGCCGAGGTAAGAGGCGAGGTACTTTTGCGGTATCAGCTGCAGCACGTGCGGGCTACGGGTAAGCAGTGTCCTGAATTTCTGTTCCGCGCTGTAGGAGAGGATTTCCTTATGTCTTTCCAGGATGCCTCCCAGTGCGGCGACAGAGCCAAGACGCACCCATCTGTCGATCAGCGGATATTGCCGGGTAAGACCATCAAAATCTGACCATGACATGCGCAGCATCCGGCTGGGGGTCAGCGCCTCCAGGTACCAAGGGGAGGGGCGTTGCAGCTGGAAGGAGTCTATCACCCCGGAGAAAGAGCCGGTGTAGGAAAACAGGATGGTCACTTCCCGGTCGTCTTCCAGGCTAAACAGCCGTTGCACGCCCTCTTCCACGAAGTAGATGTATTTCTCCACTTCGCCGGCGACGGTGATCATGTCCTTTCTTTTGAAGGTCACTGGTGTCCAGCAGGTGGAAAGTTCCTCCCATTCTTTATCCGGCAGGGGCATGATACTGAAGGCTGTTTTACGCAGAAGTTCCATGTGCAGCAAAATACAAATAACTACGTATAAAAAGCAAAGACCCGGACGATGCCGGGTCTTTGCTTTTTATACGTAAGTACGTAAGACAGATTGTTTAGTATTGCCAGAGGTCCTGTTCCTTATTAAAGATACGGTCTTTGATGGACTGGCCTTCGAGGAGGCGCATCACACCGTCTTTAATGTAGTCCTTGATCTCGCGGTTGTAGGTATTGTTTTCCTTCACGACATAACTGCCGAAGAAACGCATCTCGAAGAGGTCTTCCCAGCTGATAGTGGATGCGTCGTTGTTCTGGTTGTACACATCGTACTTAGCCAGTGTAGGACGCAGGTCAGGATAATACACCCAGAACAGGGGGATAGAAGCGCGTACGCTGCCATCTTCGTTCATACGGGACACCATAGGCGCGATACCGAGGATACGGACTTTAAGGGCAGAAGCTTCTTTGTCGAACACCCATACTTCTTTCACCTTGTACTGTCTGATAGTACGGGGGTCGAAGTCATCGCGGGTGGTCACCATTTTCTCTTCGCCGGTTACCGGGTCAATACTGCGTACGGTCCTTTCTTCACCGGAAATCTTATTTTGGATTTCGGCATAAGGGATTACCGTGGTGAAGCGGTCATCGATAGGGTTGAAAGCTTCAACTTCCTTATTCTTGATAGCGTTCAGCAGAATATTAATAAACAGTTGGTTAATGCCACTTTCGTCTTCCACGTTGTATTGGAAGGGGAGGTTGATTTTCTCCCGAACATCGATTACCTGCCAGACACGTTTTTCCCAGAAACGGTCATCCTCACGGATGTAGTCGTATACGATGGGAACGCGTTCTCTTGCGAGGTTTCTCTCTACCACACCATCTACGCGCAGTGATTTGCGCGGCGTGTCCGATACCGGGGCGGTGATACCGTCAGGGCGTTGGGACGCGGCGTTAGGAGCAGGAGGAGGAGGTGTTACAGCATTCCCGGTAGCGGGGTTTACCACCGGCGCATTCGGGTCTGTCTGCGGTGCTTCGGTAGCTGTTCTGCGGCGGGTAGTACCACCACGTCTTTGTGCTTCCGCAGCCGTTGCCAGCATCACCAGCAACATCGTACACCAACCAATTCTGTTAAATATTACTGCTCGCATATTTCAGTAATTTATGACCTGTTAATTTAATTTGAATATTGTGCTGGGCATTGTACGTACAATGCCATCAGGGCCTTTTACTTTTACGTTTTCGAAGTATACTTCATCACCCGGGCGAAGTGAACGGATAGAAGCAGCTACGTTGTTCGGGAAATAAGCGGAGTTAGCTTCACCTTCCTGGTATTCTTTGCCTTTGGCAGATACACCGATACGGTAACCTACTACATCGTATTTCACGCCTTCGAATTCGAAGTCTTCCAGCGCAGCAGCGAGGCCCAGCTGAACTTTAAAGTCAGCGGCTTTCATGCTGCCACCTTTGTTAAATCCTACTTTCAGGACTGGATCCGGAACACGTTTTACACGGAATTCTTTCTGACCCAGTTGTTTTACTTTACCGTCGATGTTAGCTACTACGTTGATCACCGCTTTACCAGGCTGGCTAACAGTTACAGTGTATTCACCGGAGCCGCGCTTAGTAATAGTACCACCGTTGATGGAAGCGGATACCGCTTCAGCAGGTACACCGGCAGCAGAGATGGAGATCGGGTTCTGCAGGCCAATGTACAGTACGTTCATTTTGTCGGCAGAGATAGAAGTAGTAGAAGCACCTACGTTATAGCTTTCATTGAAAGACTGAGTGATAGGTTCGCCACCGGCAGGGTTAGGCAGGGTGATAGTACCAGAGATGGATTTCTCACCGAGGCCGCTCACCGGCAGGGAATAGGTAGCCAGACCGTCTGTAGCAGTAATCGTTTGACCGTTAACTGTGATAGTTGGGTTTACGGTAGTGCTGTAGGCGCCTACTGCGATTTGTGCAGTCAGCGTTTGGCCGGACATCAGATTTTTAGAGTTCAGGGAGATGAACGGTCTGATTTTATCAAACTTAAAGTCTTTCGCATTGATCTGACGATACAGGTCGTCGATAATGGCAGACTCGGAGTTTTTGATATCGTTCTGGAATTTACCCAGGATGGTTACCGCAGCGATGGTAGGTACCATGTTAAAATGGTAGGTAGTCCATGTTTTAGGACCGGAACCATGATCGTCGCCGCTGGATTTTCCCACTTCGATTTTCAGGGGTAAAGTTTTTGCAAATTTAGCCTGGTCTTTAGGTTCTACGAAAGTAAGCAACTGTTTACGCAGGGCGATCAGTTTGGCTTCCAGTTCCGGGCCTTTTTTCATGTTCTCCATCACGCGGGTAGGAGCGTCCAGGTCAGACTTGGATTTAAGTTCGCCTGTTTCATCTTTACCACCACTTTCGGTGATGATGAGATTTTTTAAGCTTTCCACGTAGTTGTAGGCGTCAGCGGAGGCCTTTTTCACCTCTTCAGCTTTGGCTTTCAGCGGACCAACTTTCTCTGCGTTATCTTTCATTTGCTCCAGGAACTGCCCATAGATGAAATTGTTTTTTTCAGTGAGGGCGCCGTTGGAGGTAACGATAGAGTTATTTACAATATTAAAAGCGTTTAGTATTTCAGCAGAGACGTTCAACGCGAGCATGGCCGTTAAGACCAAGTACATGATGTTGATCATCTTCTGCCTGGGATCTTTAGGTAGTGCCATAGTTCTTAAGCAGATTTAATGAATGGTTTATTAAACTATAAGCAATACTTTATCTGTTTCCGCCCATGGCAGTCAACATGTTGCCATAAACAGTATTGAGGTTACTGAGGTTTTTGGCCAGCATGGTGATTTGCTCCTGTGTTTTCTTAGCGTCGTCAACACTACCACTCATAGCGGAAGCAGCTTTGTTCAAGTTGCTGTAGAAGTTGTTCATCGCTTTCAGGTGGTTGTTGGTGTCTTGCAGTTCCAGTTCGTAGATAGCGTTGAGGGAAGCCAGGTTTTTGGTCATGCCCTGCATCTGTTCGTGGAAGCTTCTGGTAGACTCAGAGGCGCTATTGAAGGAAGATACTGCGGAAGCAGCAGTAGTGTAGGCGTTAGCTACATTACCGATAGCAGCAGCAGCTTCTCTTGTTTTCTGGGTGTAGTCACCGGTAGCAGCTACCACGTCGCTGATATCTCTCATTTTATCAACGGTAGTGCCCAGTTTCTGGAAGTTTTCGCTCAGACGTTGCAGATTAGCAGGTGTGATGTCTGCTTCCTGCAGCATTTTGTCGAGACCAGCAACAGCAGGGCTGCCGGCAACGGCTACTACCTGGCCTTCAGCATGGGAGGCACCGGAGTCAGGAACGAAAGCATATACAAAGAAGATGAGCGCTTCAGTGCTCAGACCTAAAATCAAAGCGATATCCGCTCCCCGCCAGTGTTGCAGTTTAAATAACGCTCCGATAATTACAACAGAAGCGGCAATACATACGAAAAAGTTCAGCCATTTAGCTTTGTTAGGATTCATAGCCATAGGTTAAAATTTACTGGTTAAAGTGATAAGTGTTAAAGTTCTCTGTATGGAATAGTTATTTCTCAATGATTTGCTTAATGTGTGCATAAATAAAGGCTTTTCTGGTTTAACGGATCAGCAATTATCTAATTATCTGTGTTTGGCCCTTCTGCTCAATGCGATCGTACATCTGAAACCTACATACGATTTGGCACTATCCTGATATTCATAAGTTCTGGTACCTGTTTGCAGGAAGTATCCTACATCTTTCCAGGAACCACCTCTGATGGCTTTACGTTTCATTTTCAAAGGCGCATCATCCGGCACGTCCATTCTGAGATAAGGGTTCATATCGGATGTGAATGAATAGGCGTTTTCATAGAAGATGTCAGCAGTCCATTCTGCTACGTTACCGGCCATGCAATACAGACCGTAATCGTTAGGCCAGTAAGCATCGGCACGTACAGTGTAGAAACCGCCGTCTTCCGGATAGTTACCGCGGCCCGGTTTGAAGTTGGCCAGCAGACAGCCTTTTTTATTGCGGATATAGTAACCACCCCAAGGATAAGGTGTTTGCTCTCTGCCGCCACGGGCAGCATATTCCCACTGTGCCTCAGAAGGCAGCTGGAATTTGTCTTCCGTGAATAATTTTTTAGAATTGCGGTAATCTTCCCAGAACTTACTTCTCCATTCGCAGAAAGCTGTTGCCTGGTGCCAGTTAACGCCTACTACTGGATAGTTGTCGAATGCCGGATGCCAGAAGTACATACGGGTCATCGGCTCGTTATACGCGTAGGAGAAGTCCCTGATCCAGCACAGTGTGTCCGGATAGATGGGCACATCTTTCTTTACGATGAACGTAGAACGAGGCTTACCGAAGTTTTCCCTCAGCTTGGCTTTGTCCCAGTTAAACGTTTCCTGGTGATAAACCAGCTTTCCAACGTCTACGTCCTTACGGCCGTATAGACGGTCAGCTTCTGTGTATATCATCGCGTCCAGTTTTTCCACTGTCGCTTTGTCTTTCCAGTTGATTTTCTGCTTCCAGTCGATGATGTCATGTCCATCATCTTGTTTAACATGGCCTAACAGAATGTGGGCAATAGAGTCCTGAACCCATTGCACAAACTGGCGGTACTCGTTGTTCGTAATCTCCGTGGCATCCATATAGAAGCCGGAAATAGAGATCGACTTGTTACGCGCAGTGTAGGCATAGTTCACGTCCTCATCGCTGGGGCCCATGTGAAATGTTCCCGCAGGAACATAAACCATCCCATAGGGTACAGGGGGGGTGTACTTCGGTCTGGGGCTTACGCCGATCAGTTGCCCTTGTGCGTTTTTGGGGCCTTTACTACCGCCACAGCTGGCCAGCAGGGAAACCAGCAAAAGTGCCAACAGACCTCTTAAATAGTTAAGCTTCATAAGGGTAGCTTTCATCAGAATATGTTTTTCTATAACCAGCCTGGTGCTTTTTGCCTGAATGCTAGGGAACACATTTCTCATATTTATCACCCGCTTTGTTTATATGAAAGATAGCAAATGTAATAATAAAATTTAATTTGTAGTCAACTTTTACACAACTTTTTCAATTCTACACACGTCGGTTCGGTAACTAATTTAAACGTATTTTTTAACATTTTATTATATCACCGGTCCAACATTTATTTTACTTAAACTACCCTTATAACGGGCAAGTTACATAATTATTCTATTAAATTAATAATTTCTTGTATATAAAAGACTGGCTTAATACAATGATAATCCTTGCATAAATAAACTAATGTATCATTTTCCCGGTATCTGTCTTGCAACAGCGGAATTTCCGGCTGATTTTTTTCTGACCCGATTAAAATCCGGAAAGGGATAAACCAGTTGCCCGCCTCCTGCATCCGCACGCGGAAATCCTTTCCTACCACCGCAATTTCAGGGGTACCTTTTACAAACTGTAATAACTGGCTCGCCCACACGCCGAAAGAAGTAGGGTACCGGGTCACCGTCTGGGCAATGCCTGACAAAGCCGCCACCGCCTTGTTTCCCCAATCTTTATTATCGAAAACAACAGAAAGATACCAAAGGTTCTGCACCATGATAGCATTACCGCTGGGCACCGCTCCGTCGTACACTTCTTTCTTACGCACGATCACATCGTCCTGCCCGTCTATGGTGTAGTAAAAAAGATGACCACCGTCACCAAAATGATCGTTCACAAAAGCCGTGATATCATGCGCCTGGTACAGGTAACGGGTGTCGCCGGTAATTTCCTGCAAGGCTATCAGCGCCCGTATCAGGCAGGCATAATCATCCAGAAAAGCCGGGTATTTGGCCAGCCCGTTTTTCCAGGTATGATAAAACGCTTGTGTGCCGTCGTTTTGCCGGAAATTGGCCAGTAGGAAATCCATGTTGCGCACCGCCATCTGCCGGTAGCTGTCATCGCCCAACGCCGCAAAAGCACGGCAGCAGGCATGCACTATCAGGGCATTCCAGCCTAACAGTATTTTATCGTCCAGCCCCGGACGGATACGGTTGGCCCGCACGGCCAGCAGTTTCTCCCGGCAGCCTTTCAGCATAGCGCCCAATACTGCCGGATCATAGCCTCTCTCAGCGGCAAACTGCTCCAGCGGCTGTTGTATCCATAATATATTCTGCTCTTCCCAATTACCATGCTCCGTCACATCATAAAACTCACAAAAAGGACCGGCCTGTTCTCCCAGCACATGGTGTATCTCTGCCTTGCTCCAGGTATAAAATTTTCCTTCCACCCCCTCAGAGTCCGCATCCAATGCGGCATAAAAACCACCTTCCGGCGCTGTCATCTCCCGGGTAATAAAAGTCAGGGTATCCTTTATAGTTTGTGCGTACACGTTATCCCGGGTCAATTGCCAGGCGTCACACAGCACGTCTATCAGCAAGGCATTGTCATACAACATCTTCTCAAAATGTGGCGCCAGCCACTTCTCATCGGTGGAATAGCGGGCAAAACCACCGCCCAGCTGATCATACAAGCCACCCTGCAACATTTTATTGAGCGACAACAACGCCTGTTGCAACGCTTCGGGATGTTTAAACGCATGATGGTACCGCAGCAAATACGCGATGGTAAAGGTTTGCGGGAACTTAGGCGCCCGACCAAAACCACCCCATATCGTATCCGCCTGCCGGAGCATGTTTTCACGGATGGTATCACATTGCTGACGGGTAAACAGTTCCTCTCTTGGTATATTGAAATTAACACCGGCATCCAGCCCAAACTGGCTCGACTGGTCAATATGCTGGGTCAGGTTATCGGCCTGTGTTTCGATATCTTCCCGCTTGTTGGCAAAAGCGTCTGCCAGCGACAGCAGCACATCTTTCCACGACGGCCGGTTGTAAGCCTTTACCGGCGGGAAATAGGTACCGCCATAAAACGGCTTTTTATCAGGGGTAAGGAATACATTCAACGGCCATCCGCCGGCGCCGGTCATGGCCTGCACCGCATCCATATAGATATGGTCCAGGTCCGGCCTTTCCTCCCGGTCTATCTTGATATTAATGAAATACGCATTCATGATGTCAGCAGTAGCTGCATCTTCAAAGCTTTCCCGCTCCATCACATGACACCAGTGACAAGCGGCATATCCAATGCTTACCAAAATGGGCTTGTCTTCCCTTCTGGCCCGCTCCAGTGCCTCTTCTCCCCAGGGATACCATTCCACCGGGTTATGCGCGTGCTGCAATAAATAAGGACTGGTTTCGCCCGCAAGTTTATTCATGGAATCCGCTTAAATAATTGAAACTGGAATAGTTTTGATTGATAACGATACACGCTACAAGAATAAAAAGATTTTGACAGAATTACCAGTTCCGGGAAAGATTTTTTGGGGAGATAATAATAACAGGAGGAGAACAGCTGCTGCGGCCGCTTAGCAGTAAAAAAGCAGGGATGGCTATTGCCATCCCTGGTAAACTATTTATGCGACACACATTTTCGCTTATTTCTTGTTAAGACCTGCGAGGTACTGGTCCAGCGCAGCCGCCATAGACGGTGCCTGCGGAGCCGGCGCTTTCACGTCCAACCTCAATCCTGCTTCTTCCACTGCTGCCGAAGTAGTAGGCCCGAAAGCCCCGATACGCGTACCGTTTTGTTCAAAAGAAGGTACGTTCTCGAATAATGACTTCACGCCGGAAGGGCTGAAAAACACAATCATGTCGTAGTTTGTCTTGCCCAGTATCTCCTTTACATCGTTGGAAACGGTTTTATAAAGGGTCGCTGTGGCATACTCACATTTGTTCGTTTTCAACCATTCCTCAATGTCCTTTTTCTGACTGTCGGAACTAGGGAAGAGGAATTTCTCATTATCCCGGTGTTTGTTCATCACTTCCAGTACACCTTTGGTAGAACCGTCAGCTCCGTAAAACACCTTCCGCTTACGATAGAGAATGAATTTCTGCAGGTATAATGCAACTGCTTCCGTAATACAAAAGTACTTGCAATCCTGCGATACCTTAACCTTCATTTCTTCACAGATCCGGAAAAAGTGATCCACCGCATTACGACTGGTAAAAATCACTGCTGTGAAAGCCAGGATGTCAATTTTCTGCTTCCGAAACTCCTTAGCGGGTAAGCCTTCCACCCTGATGAATGGATAAAAGTCCAGTTTTATGTTGAACTTTTTTGCCAGATCAAAATAGGGAGACTTTTCTGTTTCAGGCTTAGGTTGAGAAATTAGAATTGACTGAATTTGTTTACCTTGCAAATCTTTTTTTGGCCCGCCTTTAATCATACTTTTTTATGCTCTTGTGTTAACAATAGGCGATAATCAAGGATTACCAGTTAACCAGATATTCAGCAGCACCTTTGTTAATATTAGCACCGGCGCTACTTCGAATGCGCAAAGGTAAAGAAAAAAATGCAATTTACTGAAGGATAGGTATTGCCTAACTAAAGAATAAGATCTAATATAACGGTAGACAACTAATAATACTATAAAAAATATCGAAATATAGAGAAAAGTACGGGCAATTTCCACGTCGCAAAAAGCCAACACCACCAGGAAAGGCACCAGCAGTACTCCCAAAATTTTATTGATCAGGTACAGAATAAAAATATAAGCATCGGCCAGCTCGCTGTTACCAAACAACCACCCACAGAAACGCAGCATCATATATTTGATACCATAAACAGCCGCCACCAGAATAATCAGCCCGGGAATCAGCAACCAAGGCTCCGCCTGCGGGAACACCTGCTGCCGGTATAACACCAGGTAAAGATATACTCCCAGCGACACGGCAAAAAAGATATTAAGCAGCATATTCGGGAAAGGCGCCTGTGACAGCTGGTCCTTCAGTTGCCGCTGACTCAGCGTGGGATTCAGGAAAGCCCGGAACAGGTCCGCAAAATATTTGGTGTAAGACAGCCGGATAATGCTCAGCAGCAACAATATACCCCCTACGAGGTATACCAGCCAGTCCATATCACGAAAGGGCCGCAGGATATTCGTATCCCTGAAAGCAGGCCTTCCCGGCTTCAGGAAGATGTTCTCCTGCGCCAGTTTCTTCATATACAGGTCATAGTCAGACACCGGCCTGGGCTTGGGAGCAGCCGCCAGCGCGGCACTGTCTGTTTTGTGCGCACTGGTGTCCACAGGCACCGTGGCAGTAGCAGGCACCGCAGCCGTTCTCACCGTATCTTTCCTGATGGTACGCGTCGTGTCTTTTTTCACCGCCACGGCAGCCGGCTTAGGCTTGGGCTTCGGACGAAGCGAATCAGGCACCGTACGGGTAGCCGCAGGTTTCTTTTTTACAGGGGCAGGCACGGCAGTACTGTCTGCTGTTTGTGCCATTATTGGTAAGTAGCTGAAAATAAATAGAAACAATAACCAGTTGCGCACCAGGAAAATATTTTGCAATGACTTTTAATCGGTTTTCCAAATTCAACGTGTGCCCTTCACCACACTAACCAGGGGGCAATTAACACCGTCCTGTTCACATAACAAAACTGAAACGTAATTTTGCTGTTTGCAAAGATATTAAAATAGTCCATAGTTGACCGGCAAAACGGCAACAGCAGGCTATTATAAAAAACGTCCATGGCCGGAATTTATTTACATATTCCCTTTTGTAAGCAGGCTTGCTACTACTGTAACTTCCATTTTTCCACCTCGCTGGCCCGCAAAGCGGAGATGGTGCAATGCCTCCTGCAGGAAATCGACCTGCAAAAGGATTACCTCGGCGGCGAACGGATAGAGACCATCTACTTCGGTGGCGGCACGCCCAGTTTGCTCGATACCGGGGAACTGCAACTGCTGCTATCCCGTCTGTACAACACCTTCGACGTAGCGCCAGATGTGGAAATCACACTGGAAGCCAATCCTGACGATCTGGACATCGCCAAACTCCAGGCCCTCCGCGATGCCGGTATCAACAGGCTCAGCATCGGGATACAGTCCTTCCATCAGGCAGACCTGCAATGGATGAACCGCGCCCATAACAGCCAGCAGGCGCTGGACTGTATTGCGCAGGCGCAACAACTCGGGTTCCGCAACATCACGATAGACCTGATCTATGGCGGCCCCACGCTCACCGACGAGGGATGGCGGCAGAATGTGGAACAGGCCATTGCGCTGGGCGTTCCGCACCTGTCCTGCTACGCGCTGACAGTGGAACCCGGCACAGCGCTGGACCATTTTATCCGCAAGAAAAAGATGGAAGCCACTGACCCGGACAAAGCAGCCCGTCATTTTGAGCAGCTGATGCAATGGCTGGAAGCTGCTGGCTATGAGCACTACGAAATCTCTAATTTCGCTTTACCCGGCTGGCACTCACGGCATAACAGCAGCTACTGGCAGGGCAGGTCCTATCTTGGGATCGGTCCTTCCGCCCACTCTTTCAACGGCCACTCCCGCCAGTGGAACGTTGCCAATAATGCCGCTTACATTAAACGCATCACTGCCGGCGAGATACCAGCGGAAATAGAAAGTCTCACGACCGATATGCAGTTCAATGAATACATCATGACTTCCCTGCGCACTTCTGCCGGTTGCAACCTGGAGTGGGTCGCTGAAAAATTTGGCGCAGATCAAAGCCTCCGCCTGCAACAGGAGAGCAAAGCATTGATTGCCAAAGGATGGATGGAATATCAGGGTGAAACGCTGCGGCTCACCAAAGCCGGACGGCTGTTTGCAGACGGTATCGCGGCTGATTTGTTCATTTAGCCAGTCCCAGGGCTGAAGCCCTGGGTTAAGATGTTATGCAGGTATCCAAATTAATCAGGAGATCATTTTTGGGGAGAAAAAATTTGGGGATTTAATCATTTGGAAAGCCTTCCAAATAATCAAATCCCTAAATCAAAAAATATCGAAATAATATTACCAGCCCAATACGTAAGAGAAGATCAGCGGCGCTACGATGGTAGCATCTGATTCCACGATGAACTTGGGTGTATGTATATCCAGTTTGCCCCAGGTGATTTTCTCATTAGGAACAGCGCCGGAATAGGAACCGTAGGAAGTAGTAGAGTCAGAGATCTGGCAGAAATAGCTCCAGAAAGGAACATCAGTCCATTCCAGGTCCTGGTACATCATCGGTACCACGCAGATCGGGAAGTCGCCCGCGATACCGCCACCGATCTGGAAGAAGCCAACGCCTTTACCACCGGAATTTTTACGGTACCAGTCAGACAGGAAAATCATGTACTCAATACCGCTCTTCATGGTAGAAGCTTTCAGTTCACCTTTGATGCAGTAAGAAGCGAAGATGTTACCCATGGTGCTGTCTTCCCATCCCGGAACGATGATAGGAATATTCTTTTCAGCAGCAGCCAGCATCCAGCTGTTTTTCGGATCGATTTCGTAGTGCTCTTTCATCACACCGCTGAGCAGCAGTTTGTACATGTACTCGTGCGGGAAATAGCGTTCACCGGCATCTTCTGCATCTTTCCAGATTTTGTGGATATGTTTCTGGATGCGGCGGAAAGCCTCTTCTTCAGGAATGCAGGTATCGGTAACACGGTTAAAGCCTTGTTCCAGGAGGTCCCATTCTTCCTGCGGGCTCAGGTCGCGGTAGTTAGGCACTCTTTTGTAGTGGGTGTGCGCTACCAGGTTCATGATATCCTCTTCCAGGTTAGCACCGGTACAGGAGATGATGTCTACTTTGCCCTGACGGATCATTTCAGCGAAAGAAATGCCCAGCTCGGCCGTACTCATCGCACCGGCCAATGTTACCATCATTTTACCACCTTCCAGTAAATGTGTTTCATATCCTTTGGCAGCATCCACCAATGCAGCAGCATTAAAGTGGCGGTAATGGTGCTGGATAAATTGAGAAATGGGTCCCTTATTCATGTCATTTAATCATTTATACATTAACAGCCTGGCTCATAAAGCCTTAACAGCTGGCAAAGTTAAGATAATTTTCCAAGGCGAAAGGGGGAGAGGGAGATAAAAGAGAAAGGTCCGTGGCGGCGCCCACAGACCTGTTCATTTCAATCAAACGGAAAGCACAACTAAAACTAGGCTTTTTTGAGACGGCTCCGAACGCTGGTGCTACCGGTTCCATCTGCTTTTAATACGGTCCAGGTATCTTTTCCCTCGAGGGTGATAAAGTACACGATATTACCGTTGGCAGCATATTCCACGATGCAATAGATGCTGTCTTTCGGATATCTCTTATTGAGCCTGGAAGTCAGTGCCAATGGCAGTTGTTCCGGGTCCAGATAGCGGGAAGTGGCCAGCAGGGTCCCTGCATCATCGAAGAAGGCAGTCACTTTGCTGCTGCGCATGTTAAATTTAGCCGTGAAGGTTTTGTTATCATCGGTATACCATTTCACTTCACTGGCTCCGGCAAAAGTCTCGCTAAAAGAATGTTCTATTCTGCTGTTAACTTTAGTTTCGTACGGATTTGCAAAGAGGGCGCCTGCACTAAGCAGTAATGCTGCACTCATCAAAAGGATTAATTTTTTCATGGCGGAAAAAAATTATGAGGTTTTTAAATGTTTTTTGTGTTGGTTTTTTGCTTTGATGACTCAAAACTACGACGGGAATGGATGGTTGGTCAAGGCATACTTTACTGGTGGAGGCACTTGATAACTTGGAGTATCCACTATCGGACGTCCGGCTGGCCGGTGGCGGACAACTGCGCATCTTCCGCAGCCATGGCCTGTTTGTTGGTGCCACCTTGCCAATGTTGCATGGGCGCGTGTTAAGGTTGTGTTAAAGTGGATGAGAAATACGGTTCAACGTGAAAACCGGTATGCGCTGACTATCAATGGCAAAACGATCGTTACATTTGTCTCATCAAACCATCAGAAAGGCTTTATTATGAATTACCTGGCACATGCTTACCTTTCCTTTCATCAGCCGGCACTGATAACCGGCAACCTGATCGCGGATTATGTAAAAGGCCGGCAGCAGCTGGCATTATACAGTCCGGACGTACAGCAGGGTATCCGGCTGCACCGGGCTATTGATACGTTTACCGACCAACATGCGGTTACCGCACAGGCCAAAACCTTTTTCCGGTCCGCCTGCGGCCTTTACAGCGGCGTATTTACCGATCTGGTATACGACCATTTTCTGGCCACGGACAGTACCCGTTTTTCCGAAGACACCCTTTATGATTTTTCCAAAGAGGTATATGATGTCATTATCCACCAGGAAGAAGTGTTGCCGGCGAGGTTCTTGGAAATGTTTGCCTACATGCGGCAGTACAACTGGCTGTACAATTACCGGGGCAATGATGGTATGGAACGGGCCTTCCGGGGCATCAGCGCCCGGGCCAAAGGTTTAGAAAGCAGTCCTGCCGTTATTTTTGCTATCTTTCTTGAACATTATGACGCCTTAAAAGACTGCTATCAGGCCTTTTTTCCTGCCCTCCAGACATATGTGGAAAATTTGTTACAAAACGAAAACCGCTAAGGGCCTGTTAAAGGCACGGGGGTCACTTTCCGGATTCACTAAAAATCTCTAGGTTTGGGGCCGCAAATTTGTTTTAAAAGAAAATAAAGCTCACAGGATGTTTAAAAAAGCCATCATTTTCGCCTTTGCACTCGGAGTATTCGCCGCCAACGCAGGAGCCCAGGATAAAAAATTGCCACCACTCGACGCCAGCCCTATGGACATGGCTTATTACCCACCCATGTACCCGTATGTGGTAAAAGTGAAGGGGGAACCTGGTACACTGGTAGCCCGGGTCATCTATAGCCGTCCGCAGACAAAAGGCAGGGAGATCTTTGGTAACCTGGAAGAATACGGAAAAATATGGCGGTTGGGCGCCAACGAAGCCACTGAAATAGAATTTTTCAGACCGGTGGTCATTGCCGGTAAAAACGTGCCGAAAGGACGGTATACCATGTATGCTATTCCCACCGAAAAAACATGGACCATTATCCTGAACAAGGAAACAGATATCTGGGGCGCTTTCAAATATGACCAGCGTAAAGATGTAGTGAGAACAGCTCTCCCGGTAACACCGCTGGACACCCCGTTAGATGCCTTCACCATGGTATTTGAAAAAGGAGATCCCGGCGCCAACCTGATCATCGCCTGGGACAAGGTAAGCGTAAGCCTGCCTATCCGGTGGACAGATGGCGGTGCTAAGAAATAACACCTTCACAAGATAAAAATACAGCGGCCCAACGATGTCAAAATCGTTGGGCCGCTGTATTTTATATAGTATTTACAACTGTTTCAAAAAGAAAGGGCGGTAAGACTACCGCCCTAAGAATTTTAACCATATCCTATGAAAAACCTAAACGAATGTATATCGAATATCCGTACCCGTTAGGGTTCATTTGGTGAACGATATAAAAATGTTCGTAAGCGTGCTAAATCATTCCACCAACAATTTTCGGAACGCTAAATTGGACAATAATTGCTGTGCCTGCTAAAATGTTCCAATCACAAAAGGGAGTATATTTGAAAAACCACCAGAAATTGTTCATTATAAAATATTTAAGACATGAAGCTGGGAACTAAACTCATACACGCAGGTGTAGCGCCCGATCCCTCCACAGGGGCCATTATGACACCTATCTTTCAAACCTCCACCTATGTACAGAGTGCACCGGGGGTGCATAAAGGATACGAATATGCCCGTACACAGAACCCCACCCGCGACGCCCTTCAAAACGCATTGGCAGCCATTGAAAACGGTACCCATGGTATTAACTTCGGCAGTGGCCTGGCCGCTACCGATGCAGTCATGAAATTGCTGTCGCCCGGTGATGAAGTTGTGGCAACCAACGATTTATACGGCGGCACCTACCGTATCTTCACCAAAGTATTTGAACGGTACGGTATTAAGTTCTCTTTTGTAGGCATGAGTGACGCTGCCAGCGTAGCAGCGCATATCACCCCTAAGACCAAAATGATCTGGCTTGAAACGCCTACCAACCCGCTGTTGAACATCATTGATATTGCAGCGGTGGCACAGATTGCCCAAAAGAATAACGTACTGCTGTGCGTAGACAATACCTTCGCGTCTCCTTACCTGCAAAACCCGCTGGACCTGGGCGCTGACATTGTACTGCACTCAGCCACCAAATACCTGGGCGGGCATAGTGACGTGGTGCATGGCGCCATCATCGTTAAAAACGAAGAACTGGCCAAACAACTGTATTTCATACAAAACAGCTGTGGTGCCGTGCCAGGCCCTCAGGACTGTTTCCTGGTGCTGCGCGGCATCAAAACCCTGCATGTGCGCATGCAGCGGCACTGTGAAAACGGGGAAAAAATCGCTCACTTCCTGCGTAATCATGATAAAGTGGACAAGGTATACTGGCCCGGCTTTACCGATCATCCTAATCACGATATCGCCAAACGACAGATGCGGGGCTATGGCGGCATGATGTCTTTCACCCTGAAAGACGATAACATGGACGCTGCCAACAGGGTATTGAGCCAAACACACCTGTTCTCCCTGGCGGAGTCACTGGGCGGCGTAGAGTCGCTGATCGGGCACCCCGCCAGCATGACGCATGCGTCTATCCCCCGGGAAGAACGAATTAAAAACGGGCTGGCCGATTCACTCATCCGCCTGAGCGTGGGCATTGAAGATGTGGACGACCTGATCGCTGACCTGAACCAGGCCATCGGATAACACGCTCATCAATCTGATTTTAATTCTTACCGGTTAAAAATTATCTTTACCAGGTATATCATTTTTACCTGGACCATATCCACAGCCTATTTTATGAGCGCTGACGACATAAACCACCTGCGCTGCTGCCGGAGGGCAGCGGTACAGGTGGTTGACGCGTATAGCCAGGCTGCAGATGCACATGTGAAACACTATGAAGATCCAACAACTGAAGGACTTCCTGAATGCGAAAGCGGCATCCTATAATCATCCGGATTTTATTGCAAATGACCCCATTTGCATCCCACACCGCTTCAGCGAACTGCAGGACATAGAAATTGCCGGCCTCTTTGCCGCCATACTGGCCTGGGGCAACCGTACCAGCATCATCAACAAATGCACGGAACTGATGCGGCATATGGACAATGCGCCCTATGACTACATCCGCAATCATGACCCGCGCGACCGGATGAAGCTGATGACCTTCTGCCACCGGACCTTTAATGGGGTAGACCTCCTGTATTTCGTGGAATTCCTGCAGCACTACTACACCAACATCACTTCCCTTGAATTCGCCTTCAGCGGACATCTCAACCCTGAAGATGAAAACGTTGAAAAAGCTCTTACCGGCTTCCATAAAATGTTTTTTTCCCTCGAGCACCCCGCCCGTACTGAAAAACATATCTCTTCTCCTGCCAAACACTCTGCATGCAAACGATTGAACATGTATTTGCGCTGGATGGTGCGAAAAGATGAAAATGGCGTGGATTTTGGGCTGTGGCAACATATTTCACCATCACAACTGATATGCCCGATGGATGTTCACGTAAGCCGCGTGGCTACCAGACTGGGACTCATATCAGACGCGAAGTCTGACTGGAAAACAGCCGTATCGCTCACCCATGAGCTCAAAAAGCTGGACCCGGAAGACCCGGCCAAATACGACTTCGCCCTGTTTGGATTAGGTGTGATCGAAAAATATGTTTGATTAAAATAAATTACGGTAATGAAAAAATTATTGGGCGCCATTGCAACCTTGCTGACATTGTCCTTTACCACTAAGGCTCAGGACTATATGTCCATCAATTACAACTTCAACAAGGGAGAACAGTTTGAACTGGAACAGAAAAGCCGTACGGAAACCTATACCACGATCAATGAAACACAACAACGGGTTACACGCGACTACAACAATATTATCACCATCGATATCACCGATGTAATACCCGGCAAAGCCATACTCACGTTCCGGTATAAAGAGCTGCGATTCAATTTCAACGCTAAAAACCAGAACATCTTTGTGGACGCCAAAGTGAACAAAGCAGAAGAACCTTTTCAGGCCGGCCTGAAAAAACTGCTGGACCAACCGTTTACCGTGGAACTGCAAAGCACCGGTGTGATCACCAAGGTCGACGGTCTGGATAACCTGCTCAACAATGCCGAAGCAGCCTTCAGCTCCCTAAAAAAAGACGAACAGGAAGCCTATAAAAAACTGATGAAAGACCAGTTTGGCACCGATGCCTTCCGCGCCTGGCTGGAGCAGTTGCTCATTATGTATCCGGCACATGGCATTAAAACCGGCACCCAATGGGAAGAAAGCGTACCTCTCCGCGGCGGCCTCATAGGCAGGATAGATCTTTACTGGAATCTCCAGACCTGGGACTCCCAGACCGCTAAGATTGGTGGTACCTCCAAAATAAATACCGACAAGGTGCAAACCCTGACCCTCGACGATGACATCAAAGCCACAGCCGAAATCAGCGGCACCACTTCGTCTAACTATCTGATAATGCGCAGCAGCGGCATGCCCAGCATCTGCGTACAGAATACGGAAATGAATGGTAACTATACCTATAAAGTGAACAAAGCCAAAGGCATTAAACACGATCTGAAAGTGCCGGTGAAAGTAATCACCAACGCTTCCTATAAAATAAAACAGATGAAATAATGAACAGCTTCCCTGCACCATATCTTCAGGAGACAGCCATCTGGGCACAACAAACATTTGAGGTGAGTGTGCCTCCGGGCAATATCAGCTACGATCAACTGGAGGAAATATTGGGCAGAAGACTGGAATATCTGATCAGCAACGATTTACAACAGTTTATCTTTCTCCTCTACCGTATAGACGTGGCAGAGAAAAAAGTAAAACAGATACTCGCATACGCCGCCCAGCAGGGCACTGATCCTTACCGGCCCATCGCTGGCCTGATCATAGAAAGGCAGCTGCAGAAAATAGCTTCCCGCGAAGCTTTCCGGCAAGACAACCTGCCGGACGATGAAGAAAGGTGGTAAAATCTGATTATAAAAAAAGCAGGTGTTCGCAAACACCTGCTTTTTTTATAATCAGTTAAATCAGACAACACTAAAACATCAGCTCTTTTACTTTCTCTTTGTCTTCCTTTTCCTTGTCCAGGTCGAAGAAAGTGCCGAATACCCGGTCCCAGAAAGCAGAACTTACGCCGAAACCTTTCCCCTCGCTTTTGTAGTGATGCAGGTGGTGGTTACGCCACAGCGGCTTCATAAATCTAAAAGGAGGATTCCAGGCATGAATAGCATAGTGCATGCTGCCATAAATGAGATAGCCCAGCAGAAAACCCGGGAAGAACATAAACGTGTACTGCCGCAGGAAAATGTACTGGCTGCCAAAGATCGCTGAAGCCAGGATCAGGCTCGGTACCGGCGGCATGAACAAACGCTGCTTGTCTCTCGGATATTCGTGGTGGTTACCATGCATCACATAAATAAAGCGTTGCACTCTAGGACTCTCACTGGCAAAGTGAAAGATAAACCGGTGCATGATATACTCGAAGAACGACCAAAATAACATCGCTCCAACGAATATGAGTGCCACCGTCCCTACTTCAAAACCTAATGTGTCATGGCTATAATAAAGCATATAGCCAATAATGGGCAAATACATTCCCCAGATCACCAGGGGATGCGTTTTGGTTAGCATCTCGAGGTACTGGCTTTCAAATAATCTTGCCTGTCCTTTGTTCTTAATCTTTTCAAATTTCATGAATCCCAGTTTTAACGCGCAACAGTTACGGGAAAATGAATAAAACCCCTCTTATTTTACCCCGGCAGGTAGCTGAGCCCCGTCTGCCGATTTCAGGCACAAAAATACAACCTTCACTCTAATTGATATTTTTAATCTTTGATTTATCCATCAAATATTTATACAACTGCTTTCTATTGCGCTGTATAGTTGATTCGAAACTCCTTCAAATCCGGCTGGTAGGCCCGTTTCCGTTGCAGCTCGTATTGATAAAGGATATTTCCCGCATCCCGGAAAAATGGATATCCCTCCCCCTCATATTCATATTTGTCATCATTTAAAATACCATCGCGGTTCACATAAACCGTTCCGGTGAGCATAAACTCCACATGATGCTCAAAATCAACGATGTAAGCCGCATCTGTAAGGAAACCGTACGACCAGCCCGTTTTATTGAATACCCGCATATTAGACGGGATGTGGTGCCCGGCACCCTTAAAGAGGAAAAACTTCGTATAGCTGTCGAAGTACTCCGTCGTATCATAAACAGGGTCGGTACTTTCTGAAGGATACTCCGACATATACCGGTACAGGAACCGGTAATCCTGCGGGGCTATCCGGAAACGCTGCTCCGCCGGCACCGACTGCGGGAAAATAACCGATTGCAATAACTGTTGCAGGTCCTGCAACGGCAGGCTATTATGCTTTGTAAAATCCATCGGCTCGGATACCAGGTGATCATTTTTATCCATATATCCCGCACCTATTCGGATGTTCCTGCTATAATCATATTGCAGCTTGCTCACAGCAGGCGCCTGCTGGTACAGGGTTTTGCCGTCCTTTACAAACCGGATGGCATTGGTATGCCTGTTTTCTTCTTCAGACAAAGGCATAAACCGCCGGACAATACGAACATCTTTATATCCTTTTTCCCATAGCCGCTCATGAATAGATTGCTGGCCAACAAACTCATACAAACGGTTATAAGCGTCGTTGTCGCTAATCAGGAATATCCGTTTGATATAATGATTGATAGACGGAAGCCCACTTTGGGCAGTACTGTCGGTATGCACGGTCAACTGTCCGCTTCCGCTGCTGTCTGTAAGCATCGTGGTATTACCGTTCAGTCCGGGCACTTTCAGCTCCCGCATCTTTTCCAACGCCAGCAAGGCGATAGGCAGCTTCACAGTGCTGGCCGGATTAAAATACTGGCTAGCGTCCACATTAAGGTAATAGTGCCTGAAATGTGGTTTATTATTGGCATCCCGGTCAATTTGCGTGTAAATCAGCTGGTACCGGAAAGAGTCCGGATGTTGCAGCATATGCCGCAACAACGGCGTAGCCTCGCGGTTGAACATGTTTTTGAGCAGGGTATCTGTACGGGGCTGTGCCTGAGCAAAGGACAGGCAGCCACAAAGCAACAACAGCAAACAGTGACGCGTCATAGAGCAGCAATAGTGGTTCTGATTGCCAAAATATAAAATTATCAGCTGGCTATTAAGCGCTTCCTGATGTTTTCGTTAAAATTAGCCGGTGTAAGCCCGAAATGGGTATGGAGCGACTGTTCCAGTCCCGCATCATTGTTCTCGGCTTTCAATACCTCCAATGCCTTAGGGAAGCCCTGCCGGCGTATCACCTCCTCCAGCAACAAAGCATTGATGGTGAACTTCAGGCTGATATCACCTACACTGACATTATTTTTAAAAGCCCGGTATAAGTCTTCTCCCGGATGATCAGCGGCATATTTCTTCAGGATACCCAGACAGGTAGCATAAGACTCGCCCCAACCGCCATCAGCATAATACGCCAATCCTTCTTCCATGGCCCTGTTTACGGGCCGGGGAAGAAACTTGTCGCAATAGAAGTGAATGAGATCATGCCCATACCAGGGACTACCAACACCACTCATAAAGATATCATTGTCTTTATCAGAATCGCCGCGCCGCATATAACTGGCATTCGCATCATAGTCCACACCTTTTACCCGTAGCAGTTCCTGCGCATCGCTGCAATGGTAATAATGCAGCTTTACCGGTTTCGCTCCAAACCAGCCCGCCACTGTGGTGTTAAAGCGATCAAACCGCCGGGCGGCGGCCATGTCCAGCGTATAGGGGTACAGGTAATGAATATTGCCTACCCACTGTTGTTTCCAGTCTTTGATCACATAATCGCGGGCGGGATAAAAAACAAAGCGGTCCTTCCGGTCTTTCCCGATGATGCTGTAAATCATGCGCACTACCGGCTGCCCATCGGCCAACCCTACAAATCCCAGTTTAATCAGGAATGTTTCCTCCTGTTTAAGTTTTATCACATTCTGCAATTGTACCTTGTAGAAGCCGGTATCCTTACGTTTGGCACTGTTCTCCACTTTCACGATCTCTTCAAATCCCATTTTGTCGCCCCGCAGATAGGCCGTGTCCATGTAAACAGAAGGCTGACCAGGATGGTCCTTGTCTCTCAGAAACCCATCCAGGCTTACCAGGAGCCTTGTTTTCAGGAGACTGTCTGCCGGCAATTTTGCTAACGGGGAAATGGTATACCGGGAAGGAGACTGCGCTACAGCTGCCAGGGGCAGGACAAATAGCAGGCAAAGGGGCCATAAAAGGGATTTCATAACAGGTATTTATCTTCCTAATTTATACAAAAAAACCGCAGGAGCATCCTTATATTTGGTCAATCATACAACCAGAACAATACAAATCATGAAACTTGTAAGCTATTTAAGAGAGGAAACAGACCAGCTGGCTATCCTTGTCAACGGGCAGTTATACAACACCCAGGAACTGCATCCGGACCTGCCCAACAACATGGGTATGTTCCTGATGATGTGGGAAGATGTGATCGACATTGCCCGGCAGGCTGATGCCAGCCTGAAAGCCGGCAAACATCCGGGCACGGCTCATAGTATACCCGTAGAAAGCGTACAGCTGCTGTCGCCTGTACCATTCCCCACTTCCTGCCGTGATGGCTATGCCTTCCGTCAGCACGTGGCTGCCGCGCGCAGAAACCGTAAAGTGGAGATGATCCCCGAGTTTGATCAGTATCCCATCTTCTATTTCACCAATCACAATGCCATCCAGGGCCCCGGCGACATTCACTGCATGCCTGATCATTTCGACAAGCTGGACTTTGAACTGGAAGCCGCCATCGTGATCTGTAAAGCCGGCCGCAATATTACCGCAGCAGAAGCAGATGATTACATCGGCGGTTTTATGATCATGAATGACATGAGCGCCCGCACCCTGCAGATGGAAGAAATGAAGCTCAACCTCGGTCCCGCCAAGGGCAAGGATTTCAGCACAGTGATTGGCCCTATGCTGGTAACACCTGATGAACTGGAAGCCTTTCTTATTCCTGCCAAACCAGGACATACCGGCAATAACTACAACCTGAAAATGACCTGTAAGGTCAACGGTGTGCAAGTAAGCGAAGGCAACATGGGCGATATGGACTGGACTTTTGCAGAAATCGTTGAACGTTGCGCCTATGGCGTCAACATCATGCCTGGCGATGTGATCGGCAGCGGCACCGTAGGCACCGGCTGTTTCCTGGAACTGAACGGCACCGGCAAACTCAATGATCCCAATTACACCGAACAATGGCTGCAACCCGGCGATGTGGTGGAAATGGACATCGATGGACTGGGCACGCTTACTAACACCATTGTAAAAGAGGATACCGATTTCTCTATACTGGCACTTAAGAAAAACGTATAGGCATGAAGGTAGTTCCGTCTGAAATTAAAACCGTCGAACTGCAGGCTTATCTGCAGGGAGCCATCGCCCCACGCCCGATTTGTTTTGCCAGTACCGTGGATGCTGAAGGGAAACCTAATTTATCGCCTTTTAGTTTCTTTAACCTTTTCGGTACCAATCCGCCTACACTGATATTTTCACCGTCCCGCCGCGTGCGTGACAACACCACCAAACATACACTGGAAAATATCCGCGCTACCCGCGAAGTAGTGATCAATGTGGTGACCTATGGTATGGTGCAACAAACATCCCTCGCCAGCTGCGAATACCCGGAAGGTGTGGATGAATTTGTGAAAGCAGGTTTTACACCACTGCCTTCAGAAAAAGTGAAACCGCTCCGTGTAAAGGAAAGTCCTGTGCAACTGGAATGTGTGGTAAAACAGATCATCGAAACCGGTAACCAGGGCGGCGCCGGCAACCTCATTATCTGCGAGCCGATACTGATTCATATCAACGACGAAATATTCGATGCCAAAGGCAAAATAGATCCGCAAAAGATAGACCTGGTAGCACGTATGGGCGGCGATTACTATTGCCGCGCTTCAGGCGATGCTGTTTTTGAAGTACCCAAGCCTAATACGCAACTGGGTATTGGCGTAGATGCGTTACCATTATCTATACGGAACAGCACCATCCTCAGCGGCAATGATCTGGGCAAACTGGGCAATGTGCATGAAATGCCTTTTGTAGATCCGACTTTTGATGATAACCATCTGAAAAACATCATTCAGTATTATAGCCTCACCCCTGATGAGATGGAACGCGAGCTGCATCACTACGCCAAACAATTACTGGAAGCCAACAAGGTAGGAGAGGCATGGCAGGTATTACTCAGTGCATGATAAAAACATGCTTATAAATAAAAAGGAGCGAAGAATCTTCGCTCCTTTTTTTATGTTGACCTGAATCAATTATTACAGGATATTACCGAATACTTTTTTCAGGAGATCAGTCGTTCTGGCGGCAGGATTGGCGCGGATAGCAGCTTCTTCTTTGCCGATCTGGTCAAACAGCGCATTAACAGCCATGGTGGTCACATAGTCCTGCAGATTGGGGTTCGCTTTGTTGAACGTCGTCGGCAGTTTGTTGTAGGTAGTCACGATGTCTGAGTAGTAGCGGGTAGCGCTGGTGCTGTCCAGTGATTTTTTCACTACAGGATTGAAAGCGGCTTTCAGCTGATCTGTAGTTTTGCTTTTGAAAAATTCTGTTGCAGAATTGTTGCCACCTTTCACGAGGTTGAGCGCATCGGTGAGCGTCATTTGTTTGATCGCATTCACAAAGATGGGAGCAGCATATCCCACCGCTTTTTCAGCAGAGCGGTTAATTTGCAGGATGGCCTGGTCCACCTGTGGCCCAAGTCCTATAGCACGCAGTGTATTACCGATTTTCACCGCATCAGGAGGTAATAACAGCTTATACAGATCATTACCAAAGAAACCGTCTGTTTTATTGAGATTGGCAATACCGTTCGCAACGCCTTTCGCCAGTGCTTCCTTGATAGCTGAGCCAGCTTCTGATTCGGTTACACTGCCACCAGTATTGGAAGCAGGAGTTGTAGCGGTAGTTGTGGAGTTGGATTTTCCGAGCTTTTTCAGTTTGTTCAGTAATTGTGCCTGGCTGGCGTGCATGCAGCCAACGCCCAGGAGTACCAACAGTGTTTTTTTCAGCATAATGTTGTGATGATAATGTATTAATGTTTCAAATATATAACTTTATTCGTGTATCGCTAATAGCGGGATATGTGTCTGGTAGGCCAGTTTAGCAGTATTGCTACGTTTGAAAATCCGTTCAAACAGGCCATGTTTTTTAGGAATCGTCAGAATCAGGTCGGCGTGTATGTTTTCTGCAAACTCTGTGATTCCCTGTACCACGTCCGGGTTGTCTATAAAATGATATTCCGGCCTATAGTCTTCCAGCAGCGTATCCAGCATCAATGTTTCAAAAGGCGTATCGGTGGAGAAGTGCCTGCTTTCATGATCGATATTGATCACATGCAGTTCTGCATGGAAGGCGGCCAGCAGCTTCTTCAGCGGCGTAATCGGGGTGGTGTCGGCCACCTGGCGCAGATCACAGGCGAACACAATTTTCGTGATGCCCTTGAATGATGCTTTACCCGGCACAATAAGCACCGGACAGGTGGTATGTTTCACCACATCGATGGTATTGGACCCTACCAATATCTCTTCCACTTTGCTGCCGCCGGTGATGCCCATCACGATCAGCGTGGCTTCTTCCTGTTTCACCACATCGTCGATGGTGGCTGCCAGCAGGGTATTATCCGCCCGGGTCACGATGCTAACGCCAGTTGCCGCCAGGGGTGAAAGCTCTTTCTGCATCTTGTCCAATCCATCCTGTGAAGCAATTCGCAGGTCATCGGGATTGACCATGGGAATAGACGTAGGCACATCGGGAATGGGGACAATCAACTCATAGGCATGATAAAGCACCACACGGTCAACATTCAGCTGTGCGGCGATTGCTAACGCATAAGTAGCTGCATTATAGGCGGTATCAGAAAAATCAGTGGGTACAAGTATAGTTTTCATATGACTAATTTTAAGATACAGAAAAGCATTACTTAAAGTTAACTATGTGACACGGTATCTGAGCGTTTCTGATAAGGGTATAGAAAATTTAATGCCGGAAATTATTGGTCACCCAAGATTTTGTTGAAGATAGCCGCCAATAAAAAAAGAAGACCAAATTTGCGCTGAATAAATGGTAAAATATTATAATACCATTAAACCAGTACAAATTTGGTCTTTGTTTATGTAGATTTCTTTGCGTCTTTTGGGACTATTTCTCCGGCTTCATTTGCGGGAAGAACAGCACGTCCTGAATGGAAGGCTGGTTAGTCATCAGCATGGTCAGACGGTCGATACCGATACCGATACCGGAGGTAGGCGGCATGCCATATTCCAGGGCACGGAGGAAATCGTAGTCGATATACATGGCTTCATCATCACCACGCTCCATCAGTTTCACCTGATCTTCGAAACGTTCACGCTGGTCGATAGGATCGTTCAGCTCACTATAAGCATTGGCGATTTCCTTACCGTTGACAATCAGCTCAAAACGCTCTACCAGCCCTTCTTTGCTGCGGTGCTTTTTAGTCAGCGGGCTCATTTCCACCGGGTAATCGGTGATAAAGGTCGGCTGTACGTAGTGGCCTTCGCATTTTTCACCAAAGATCTCATCAATCAGTTTGGCTTTACCGAATTTAGCGTCCACATGGATGCCCAATTGTTTGCAGACATCACGGAGCTGTGCTTCGTCCATACCGGAGATATCGAAGCCGGTATGTTCCTTAATGGCTTCATACATCGGCACACGGCGGAAAGGCGCTTTAAAGTCGATGGTTTTATCCCCTACCGGTACTTCAGTTGTACCGTGGAGGGCCACCGCTACTTTTTCGAGCAGAGTTTCGGTAGTACGCATCATCCACTCATAGTCCTTATAGGCGGCGTACATTTCCATTACGGTAAACTCCGGGTTGTGGGTACGGTCCATCCCTTCATTGCGGAAGTCTTTCGCAAATTCGTATACCCCTTCAAAACCACCTACGATGAGGCGTTTCAGGTATAATTCATTCGCGATGCGGAGATATAATGGAATATCCAGCGCGTTGTGGTGCGTAACGAACGGACGGGCGGTAGCGCCGCCGGGGATAGGCTGCAGGATGGGTGTTTCCACTTCCAGATAGCCCAGGTTATTATAAAAATCGCGGATGGTCTGGAGGATTTTGGTGCGTTTTACAAACACATCTTTCACTTCCGGGTTGATGACCAGGTCCACATAACGTTGACGGTACTTAAATTCCGGATCGGTCACCTCGTCAAATACTTGTCCTTCCACGGATTTCACGATCGGGAGAGGGCGCAGGGCTTTGGACAGCATGGTCACTTCCCTTGCGTGAACGGAGGTAGCGCCGGTTTTGGTCACAAAAGCATATCCTTTTACACCGATGATGTCACCGATGTCCATCAGTTTCTTGAAAACAACGTCGTAAGCGGTCTTGTCCTCACCGGGACAGATATCGTCGCGGCGTACATACAGCTGGATACGGCCTGCCTTATCCTGGAGTTCAACGAAAGCTGCCTTACCCATATCACGGATAAACATAATACGGCCTGCCAGGCATACGTCCTGGAATTGCTCCTTAGTAGCTTCCGAATAGTTATTTTTTATGTTAACGGAAGTATCATTAACCGGGTATTCCGCCGCAGGGTAGGGGTCGATCCCCAGTTTTTGCAGCTCCTGTAATTTTTCCCGGCGGATAATCTCTTGCTCAGATAATTGTGTCATGTGATTATTTGTAAATGCCAAATGGAGTGCAAAAATAACTGATTATAGGGAGAATCTTAAGGAAAAGGGCTGTAAGACTACAGCCCTCTTATTTTTTGACCATATCCTATGAAAACCGGCTTAAAGGTAGCCTGTTCCACTGCTATAAACAGCTGGAGTTACGGAATGCTGTCAACTATTGCGTAAATGGCGCCTGTTGGTGGATAACTGGCAGTAGCAGCCGGCCGCTTATGGATTTTGTGAGGGGTATTTTTGAGTTATGCTTATTTTCGCCCGCCAACAACGACAAAAATCAACAATCGTATTATGAGAAGCTTATCATGGTTTACACCCACTTGCCTGGGCAGTGCTGCCTTGTTGCTTACCGCTATGCCACGTTTACAGGCGCAGGAAAAGCAGGATGTTACCTTTGAACAGGCCTTCAGAGGCCAGGCCACAGATATTATGCAACCCTTACCAGTCCTCAAAGGCTGGGCAGATGCAGACCACTACCTGGAAATGCGCCGCGACGCCGCTTCCGGCCGTATGCAGGCCATGAAAGTGGACGCCCGCACCGGAAAAGCAGAAATATATACCGCTCCGGTAGATGGCCCCAGCGTGGAAGTACGCAACCGGGACATCTACTACAAAGGCGTTGACGGCAACAGCATCCGCCTCACCAACGACACCCTTGAAGAGAAAAACCCCACCCTCTCACCAGACGGGCGTTATGTGGCCTTTACTCGCAACAATGACCTGTTCAGCCTGGAAATAGCCTCTAAAAAAGAAACACGCTATACCCACGACGGAACAGATGTGATCTATAACGGATGGTCTTCCTGGGTATATTATGAAGAAATTCTCGGTCGCCCCACCCATTACCGCGCTTTCTGGTGGAGCCCCGATAGTAAACAGATCGCCTATATGCACTTTGATGATACCAAGGTGCCCGTATTCCCTATCTACAGTGAAAGAGGACAGCATGGATATCTCGAAAACACCCGCTATCCCAAAGCCGGCGATCCTAACCCTGCGGTAAAAGTAGGCGTGGTGCCCGTAGAAGGCGGTAATACCGTGTGGGCAGATTTCAATGAAAAAGACGATCAGTACTTCGGCATGCCTTTCTGGACGGCCGACAGCAAACAACTCTGGATGCAGTGGATGCCCCGTAGCCAGGACAACCTGAAGATATATAGCATCGACCCGAAAACCGGCGCCAAGAAAGAAATCTATAGTGAAAATCAGAAAACATGGGTGGACTGGTTCGATGATGTTCCCTTCCTGCAAAACAACCAGGGATTTCTGTTGCAAAGTGACAAAACCGGCTGGTCTCATCTCTACCTCCACAACATGGACGGCTCGCTGAAAAAACAGCTGACCAGCGGCAACTGGACCGTAAAAGACGTTGTAAGCACAGATGAAAAAAACCAGATCATCTACTTTACCGCCCGTAAAGAAGCTTCTACCCGTTTCGACCTGTATAAAGTGAGCATGAAAACCGGCGCCATTACCCGGTTGACTTTCGGCAATTACAACCATATCATCAACATCGCACCTGGTGGCAAATACTTCATTACCACCTATTCCAACCTGCAAACACCAGACAGGATGGCGCTGCTGGACAATAACGGGAAAGTTATCCGGGAGCTGGGCAACAGCAAAGGCAACAAGTTTGAGCAGTACAACCTGTACAAACCCGAGCTGACTACCTACAAAACCCGCGATGGCCTGGTATTACCGATGACCATCACCCTGCCGGTACATATGCAGCCCGGGAAAAAATATCCTATCCTGATCAGCATCTATGGCGGTCCTAACGCAGGCACCGTGTACGATACCTGGAAGTTCAGCCCTGGTTCCCAGTGGTGGTCCCAGGAAGGTGTTATCCAGGTGGCTATCGACAACCGCAGCAGTGGCCAGTTGGGCAAAACAGGGATGAACTATATCCATCGTCAGCTGGGCAAATATGAAATTGAAGATTATATGGATGCCGCTATGTGGCTTCGTTCGCAGCCCTGGGCCGATCCTTCCAAAATATGCATGACCGGTGGCAGCTTCGGTGGTTATATGACCGATATGGCCCTTACATACGGCGCTGATGTATTCACCCACGGTATGTCCAACTTCGCGGTAACCGACTGGCAGCTGTATGACAGCCACTATACTGAGCGCTATATGGACACACCGGCGGAGAACCCGGAAGGCTATAAGATCACGTCCGTGATGGCCTATGCCAACCGCTACAAAGGCGTTCTCCGTATGGCACATGGCACCATGGATGACAACGTACATATGCAAAATGTAATTCAGCTGGTGGACAAGCTGCAAAGCCTGAACAAACCTTTTGAGTTTATGCTTTATCCCGGCGAGCGTCACGGATGGAGGGGCCCTAATGCCCTGCATGCTTCCACCGAAACAGCACGGTTTATTTACACCCATCTGCTGGACAAACCTTTCCCAGCCACCTTCAACGCGAAATAACCGCTACGGTTACCTATAAACGAGGTCCCGGAAAAATATCAGTCATGATATCCTTTCCGGGACCTCATTTTTTTTGCCATAAGATGTGTAAATCAACGTACAAAAAGGTAAGATTGCGACTCCACAGGCGATAAGGATAAACAGGACCAAAGTAAATAGGACCAAAAAATCTTGCGGGTTAAATGTAATGATTTGATTATCAGGTAAAGGGAGTAAGTATGAGGGAGTAATCACAGGTTTTAGGAGAAAGAAACAGGGCTGCAAGACTACAGCCCCGAAAAATTTTAACCATATCTTTATTGAAAAACCTAACCCAAAGGTGGGCGTTTTTTGAATTAGATGTTACTCCATTTTTGTGAACGATGTATTTTTCTCGGGGAACGTGGGAAATAAGACGGTGAACGCATATTGCAGTTAAACGCCTGTCATTTAATCATAATGTATCTAATTTTGATATATAAATATGATTATCATTTAGTTACATCAGAAAGATATCGTGTTTTGCTGTAATGGCGCGTCAGCCGGGTGCGAGCAGGTTGCAGGCAAACGTATTAAAAGGGGAGGTAAACGTAAAATGATAAGCGGAAAAGGAGTAAAGTAACAGATGAGCGTTTAAGGAGACAGCTATATTGACTAATGTGTGAATTGGTGACCATGGCCTGGCTTGAATTACTCCCCAAATACCCTCGGTAGGGTCAAAAAAATGATCGCAGGAAAAGCATTAGTAAAAGTTATAAAATGTGTATTTTATTATAAACCATTAGAAATGCAGGGTAAAGAGAATAAAAAAAGGGTGGTAAGAATACCGCCCTTGTAATAATTTTAACCATATCCTATGAAAAACCTAAAACAAAGATATACTGTGGATTTTAGTCCCAGGCTTCCATTTCCGTGAACGCTGTAATATTGTTCGTGAAAAGAGGATAATGGTAAATATGTTGTTATATTAAATAATTTGCAATATTATAAATATATAGAATTACTATTTATAAATATGTATATAGTTTTAAAAATCAATAATTAACGGAGATTTAATACAAATGAATTCAAATTTTTTATTAAACAGGACGTTGATATCCTGATAACTTTATGCGTTAACCGTTTAAAAGAACGCGTTGGCGGACCGTATCCGTACGTTGGGCATTAAGCTATTCGTTGGCCGTTCGGGACGGACTTGCCTGGTTGCAGGAGGGTAACTTCCTTATCATCCCCTACTACTCCTAATACGAGGCACTCGGAGATAAAATTGGCGATCTGTTTTGGAGGAAAATTTACTACAGCAATGATTTGTTTGCCAATCAGCTCTTCTTTTTGGTAAAGCCGGGTAATCTGTGCAGAGGATTTTTTCATGCCGATTTCCGGGCCGAAATCTATTAATAACTGATAAGCCGGGTTACGTGCTTTGGGAAAGTCATTCGCCTCTATAATCGTTCCTGTTCTCATTTCTATTTTCTCAAAGTCCTGCCAGTTGATCAATTCCATTTGCACTCGTTTTATCTAAAAATAACGGACTGAAGCCAAAAAAGCAAAAGTCAGCATCAGTTTGTGAGGAGCGGTCGCACAACGTGTTGAAATGCGCCCATAAAAGGGCAATCTGGCATAGTTATTGTTTTTAATATTACAAATTTTAGGTTAAAAAATAGGTTAAAGCGAAAGAACCCCACCTGCAGAGGTGGGGTTCTTTCGTTATATACTTTCCGGAAGCGGGCTATTGCATCGACAAGCTGTCCTGTACGGTGATAGGTCCGCTTACATTGATAATCTTTCTGTCGGTAAAATCTTCGTTGGCAATCAATCCCCAACCATGCAGAGAATCGGTGGGGGTTTTAATAAATACTTCCTTAGTGGAGTAAAATACTTTTTTCTTCGGGTCCCAGTTCAGTTCATCGGTGTTAAGACGGTCGCCTTTTTTATTCACCACCACTACATTTTTGGTCAGGAATATGGAGCCTTCATCTTCCATATAGCGGCCTGTATCGGCAGTGAGCGTGCTTTCCACGCCGAGCGTATCATTAAACATGAGCACTTTCAGTCCCTGCTTGAATTTCACGTAGGACGGCTTGTCCAGGCTTCTTTCCATGGCAGGAGCTATCAGCTTCGCGTTTGTCTTACCGTTCTGGCTGAAGATAGCCTCGATATTTGTGCCGTTTTCGACAGCTGCTTTTTTGGAATCAAATTCCATGACTGCCTGGATATCATTTTCGCAGGCAACCGCTGTCAGCGCGATACACAGATATATGAGTCTTTTGCCGATCATACGGTCAGGCTTAATCGTATTTCTTCTTAATAAACCATCTGTCGCTCAGGGTAAAGCCAAGAGACACCCGGTAGGTATTTTCCTTGAGGGCAGTATTGTTGCTACCGCGGTGAGCGACATCAAAAGCGATGTTCACCATGGTGTACTGGTTGGAGTAGGGCATACGGCGAACCGGCAATCCTGCACCTACCGTAAAGCCCATGATGTTCATGTCCTGACCAGCCAGTTTCAGGTAGTCGAGGCCATAATAAGCACCAAGGCGGTAAGCCACACGGTTCCAGTAGCCGCTGAGCGCTGTGGCATTGGGAACAAACTGTCCACCAATAGCCAGTTTCCAGGAATTCTGGAGGGAATCAGCCTGCTCATATTTTCTGAAGTTGCTCCACTGTGTAGTATTGAAGTCCATACCGATCTGCCATTTATCCAGCTTGCGCAGTATAAAACCAGCACCAAAGTCCTGTGGATACACAACGGTACCTTTAGGGCCTTTTTCGGATTTCACGGAGTCGAGTGTAACAAAGTCATTGCTGGCAGCATTGTATATGAGGCTTTCGCTCAGGTTCTCCTGGCGTACCGACATATCCTGTTTCAGGCTTCCGGAAGCGCCCAGTGTCAGGTCCATTTCTTTGTTCAGTTTGGCCTTGTACTGCACACCTACTTTATAAAAGAAGCTGCTGTAGCTGATGCGCGTCATATGCCTGGAAGCGTTGATATCAGTTACAGGATAAATTACGCGGGTATTGTTTTCAATATTTCCGAACAGATAGCCCAGGTTAACACCGATGCTGAAGTTACCGATTCCCACACCGGTACCGGCATACAGCTGATATAAACCACCACTGCCCTGGTAACGGTGAGCTACAGGCAGTTTAAGGGTATCGTAAAAAATCTGGTCTTTAGACTCCTGAATGTTGTAAGACACTCTGGTCACCGGGCGCAGACCCAGGTTCAGGCCCCATTTCTTACGGATGGGAATACCCACCTGCAGATAAGACAGGGTACCAAAGCCGGAGCTAAAGCTCGCGTTCTTGTCGGAGATAGACCTGGCGCCGGCTTCCACACCAATGTCGAAAGTGGTGAGCAGCAGGTTGGAATAGCTGGCCGGATTGATAAAGTTAACAGATGTAGGATCTCCGTATGCCTGAGATACGCCACCCATACCACGGTTGACTGTATTCTGGTTGTTGTTCAGATCGCCTAAACCGTAACGCGAGTAGGGTGAATTATCCTGTGCTGTAGCATTATTTGCCACCAGGAAAAATCCAACCAGGAAGCAAAGAATACTGACTTTTGTCCAATGCATTTCGTATCAGAATTGAATTTAAACCCTTGTCCAGTGAAAATTATGGGTCTGCAAATATCTACTTTTTAAGGCGGGAAGCAAAAAAAACCAAAATCAGCCCTGTTAAAAGCGCGTTAAAGTTGACCGTATCGAACGCTGAAAGCCTTGACAGATCATCATCTCCCATCAAAAATATATTTTTTTGACAATATCTTACGGTGCTTTTTTGTGCTGAAAAAAGTTTACAGGTCCCCGGCAGACAGATTCCTGAAATGACCATTGAGCTTTACCCGCTCTTTCAGCCGCTCCATTTCGGCCATCATGGGAATTACTTTGTGGAGATGGCGTTTAAGGTATTCCAGTCGCTGTACCTCATAAAAGAGATGTAACAGTTCATACTCTTCCGTTAGTGATAGTCCTGCGTGATGGGCCAGGTCGTAGGCGGTAAGACGAACGTCCTCTTTGGGGAAATTTTTATGTACCTGAAGGATCGCATGCAGCTCCCGGATGCCGTGCAGTACCTCATTCAACAGGCGGGTATTGCTGTTAACATGGTTCTCGGGATAATTGACGATAGCACCGGCATATAATTTATGAGGGATGTCCCCTATATGTTCAAGTGTTCTGAAAACGCTGGTACCACGGGTGATCAGGTCCATTTCGCCGTTATCATATAATTTCTGTACTTTTTCAATGGTCACCAGTGTTCCATATTCCATTATTTTCCTGTCAATCACCGCGGGAATACCAAAAGGCTTGTTTTCTGCCACGCATTCCCGCGCCAGCTGTTTATACCGGGGCTCAAATACGTGGAGATTCAGCTGTTCTCCCGGATACACCACAATACCAAGGGGAAATATGGAAATAAAATTTGTCATCTTTCGGCTCAGAGTTTAAGCTAAAGGTAAAAAAAACGGCCCGCATAACGGGCGCAGAATCTGCTTATTAGCACTCATACGATGTATATATTAAATAAAAGGAATACCTTTATAAACAACATTATTATTCATTCTCAGACATAACAGGCAAGGGCACTCTGCAATACCTGATCAACTAAAGACTTTATACATGTACCAGCAATTTATGGATGGACTTTTGCGTGGAGAGATAAAAGCGCTGGCCCGTTGTATTTCTCTGGTGGAAAATGAAGCACCCGGTTACGAAGTCCTGCTGGAGCAACTGCCGGATAACAGTCAGACCAAAGTGGTGGGTATCACCGGTCCTCCCGGTGCTGGTAAAAGTACCCTGGTCAATGCACTCATCAGCCACCTGCTGGCGTCAGGGAAAAAAGTAGCCATCATTGCTGTAGATCCTTCTTCCCCATTCAATTTCGGCGCCTTGCTGGGCGACAGGATCCGGATGGCGCAGCATTTCGGAGACCCTAACGTATATATCCGTTCCATGGCCAGCCGCGGTGCACTGGGTGGTCTTAGCCCGAAAATCATTGAAGTCAGTGACCTGATAAAAGCAGCCGGCTTCGATTACCTCTTCATAGAAACCGTAGGGGTAGGCCAGAGCGAAGTGGAAATTGCCGGCATTGCCGATACCACCATTGTGGTAGTAGTGCCGGAAGCAGGAGATGAAATCCAGACCATGAAAGCCGGCCTGATGGAGATCGCAGATATCTTTGTGGTCAACAAGGCGGACCGCGACAATGCGGACAGCTTCGTAAAAAATCTACGCTTGCTGGCTCATAGCAAACAACAGGAACATTGGGAAATCCCTGTTCTCAAATCCATCGCCACCCAACAGGAAGGGATAAACGAAATTACAGCAGCCATTGCGCGGCATCATCAGGCCGTGCAACACCAGCATCAGCGCCATTCGCTACTGCTTGCGGAAAAGGCCTACCAGCTCATACAATACCGCCGCATGCACGATATCAGCAAAAAAACGCTACAGCTGGAAATACAGGCCCAGATTAAGCAACAATCATTTAACCTGTACCGCTACGTATCAGAAAAGGCAGGTCGCTAAATTTTATTATCTTTGTCCGATGCGGACAACCTCTTTCGGCATATCCATCGCTTACGCAGTATTCAACTACGGCCTCTGATCCTGAGGCTGCGGGCTTTTGTTGTCCCACATCTTTCCTCTTACACAAATTTTATTTTTCACGTATAAATCTGGTTATTATGGCTTGGTTACTCCTGCTTATTGGCGGACTATTTGAAGTTGGCTTTACGATTTCACTGAAGTACTCTGAGAATTTTTCAAAGCTATGGCCTTCAGTGAGCTTTTTCATCTGTATTACGCTCAGTTTCTTTTTCCTGAACAAAGCGATCAACAACGGGTTGCCTATTGGGACTTCCTACGCAGTATGGACAGGCATTGGCGCGGCAGGTACCGCTATTGCAGGTATGATCTTTTTTAAAGAGCCAGCGGCTATGTGGCGTATATTCTTCCTGGTGATGTTGATCGGTTCCATTGCAGGCCTGAAGGCCGTTTCCGGAGGCGAGTAATTTTCTGGCAGGGCGCACGTATCAGACGGTGCGCCTTGTTTTTATCAACGGCCACGATACGAGGACAGCGATGATGACCGCTCCCGTTACCGGCAGCGCTGCCGGGAGATAATGTGTCAATTCCAGCATCAGTACAATAGCTGTCAGCCAGGCCCTTGTAACGCCTGCAAACAAAGCGCCCATACCTATCAAGGCAGCCATTACCGGGTCGATCACCACACCCGGGCATATTCCCAGCGCCACTACCGCCCATAACATTCCTATAGCGCCTCCCATGATCAGCAGGGGAGTGATAGTGGTCCCTGTATTATTCCCTCCAGTGAAAAAAAGCCAAGCTATCAGTTTCACCACACCCACCACAAACAACAGTTGTAAAGTAACATGTGCCTTCAGCAGGTCACTGCCATAGGCTTCGCCGTTGCCCAGGCTTTCCGGCGCCAGATAACCCAGTACGCCCACGGGAACAGCCGCCAGCAGCAGCCACCATGGACTATGCCGCCGAAGCCGTTCTCCCAGCCGGGCAAGGCCGCGTGAAGACCGGATAATACCTACCGACATCAACCCGATGATCAATCCCAGCACCAGGTACGCCAGGAAGGCGGGAGTATTCAGTTCCGGGCCGGGCTTCATGGCAAAAAAAGGCTGCATGTCATGGAAGCAATAATGAGCAAGGCCGCCTACAAGGATAGCTGTCAGTACAGGCAGCAAGGTAAGCAATGACCAGCTGCTGAGCCATAACTCCAGCGCCAGCAGCAGGGCCGATACCGGTGCACCAAAATACCAGGCTACGGCTGCAGCAGCCCCGGCTACCAGCAGGAGATGCGCTTCCGGACCGGAAATACGCAGCCGCCGCTGGCCTTGTATGGCGGCAGCGCCGGCAATCAGCATCACAGGCCCTTCCACACCCAGTGGGGCACCGGTACCAATGTTAACCACCTGTGCCGGCAGTTGCAGGGCCGGATTACGGCTCCGGCGCAACAAGAGCAATGACAAACAGGCCCCCGCTACCGGAATGAGCAGCAACCACATGCCCGCTTCACTTTCTGCCAGCAGGCGTGTTCCTGCTGTCAGTTCCCCGAAAAAGGCGAGGTTAGCAATAAGCCGGATGAGCCATGATAGCGCCATTCCCGCGCCTACCGTGAGTATTCCCGCCCCGGCGCCCAGCGCCTGGAGGTAAAAAACGTGTCGCAAATACCCCTCGCGGGAAATTATTTCAAAATTTTCTTTGTCTCCGGATAGTACAGAGTGGATACCAAGACCGTTTTTATATAAGCGTGTTAGAATGTTTTTCATTACGGTAGTTCAAATACCTGGTTAACAGGCAATCAAAACTATACAGTTCATCCGAAAATCTCAAATTAATTCAAACCCATATATCTGCGCAAGACAGAAAGGGTACCGCAAATAAAAATGTTGTTGCAATTGCACAATGTTGCAATTGAATAGGATTCCTTACTATATTTGCATGTGACCATTATCTAATTGCAGCAGTTCAAAAACGTATGTAAGATATGATTAACGCAGCTGAGCGGTCATCAATGATTCCCGAACCCCAAAGCACTTCTGTTGATGCACAGGTATTGATTAAGATCAAACGCATGATGCTGTTTACACACGAAGACGAGCAATATCTGACGATGGCAGGAGAGATACTGGCGCCTCATGCAGAAGAGATACTGAACCAATGGTATGAGAATATTGTCAGTAACAATTATCTCGCTCACTACTTCACCAGTAGCGGAGCGCCGGACCTGGATTATCTGAACAGCCTCCGGCCTCATTTCAATGCCTGGATCACAGCCTTGTGTAACCGTCGTGACAGTCACCGGTGGTGGGAATTTGAGGAGCGTATTGCCCGGCAGCTACAGTTAAGAAATGTCCCTCTTGATGATTTGCATCCCCTGTCACCCGTATATCTGCGGTACATGACAACTTTCGTATTTCCGGTCAGTGAAGCCGGCCGTTATTTTATCAACAGTGCAGGATACAGTGGAGCCGAAGCTGCCGCCATGCACCAGGCGTGGTTTAAAGCCGTGAGCCTGAGTGCTTTATTGTGGATTTATCCGGATGGACAGCCGGCACCCTTTTGATATTTTCCCTCACCCCCAAAACTGTATTTATGGAAGTAGCCGTATACAAGGCTTGTGCAAAAAAGAGAACTGGAGGTTTTCTTCACTTTGATATCATCGTTCCCCCGGATACAGCCTTTGCCGCTGTATTGGCCTATGGAAGCGCTTTTTTACAGGGACGCCTACAGGAAAACCTGCCGGTGAGCAGCAGAGACTGCCGGTTTAGCTACACCACAGAAACCGTTCCCCGTTGGGAACTCCAGATATCTGCACAGGGATACTATATTCACGAATCCCAAGGATGTCACTAATATGCTATTTACAAGCAGGCTTTATTATTGTACCTTGCCCCGCTAATTAAGGACAGTAGTAAATATGGGGAAAGTTTCCACATTCAGCCCCGCGCAGCAGGCAGAAAACACACCAAGCAAAATTGTGGTTGCCCTTGAGCGCTTATCAGAGGCTTTCAGGGTGCTCCTTTGGCAGGAGGCCACGCAATATGGGTTGAGTCCCATACAAATTCAGGTACTGACGTTCCTGCTCCATTATCCGGAAGAGCAACGTACAGTGACCTCGTTGGCGTTGTATTTCAACATGACAAAAGCCACCATCAGCGACGCTGTGAAATCGCTGGAACAAAAGAATTATCTGGTAAGAAAGCCGAGCCAAACGGACACCAGGAGCCATTCCCTGCACCTGTTGAAGGAAGGCCGTGCCATCGCCAAAAAGGTGGAGCACTTTGCCACGCCGATGCAGGAGGCCGTAGCAGCCAGTCCTGTAAAAGAACAGGGCATACTGCTCGAACAACTGATGCAGTTGATTTATCAGCTGAACCAGCAGGAGGTGATTACTCACCAGCCTATGTGTTTTAATTGTCAGCATTTTGCTACCAACAAAAGGGGCAATTACTGCAATGAGCTGGGGATCACCCTGAAGCAGGCCAACCTGCGGGTAGACTGTCCGGTATTTGAAGCCAGAGACTAGGCCAACGACTTAGAGCTTGTCCGGTGTGAGTGTTTTGTATGTTTTCGGGAGATGCCAACTATTTTTCCTGCCTTTCAGCAGAACGCTCCTCCGGGAGCCTGTCAGGGTTGTACCCGTGGCAATTGTAAGGTCATTTCATTATCTCCGGCCAGAAACCCCAGTTTTTCGTACAGCAGACGCCCATCTTTGCTGGCATGCAGGCTCAACTTACCCGTGTTACGATCCTTTGCCTCTATTATCAGCCTTTCCATTAAGGCTCTGGCAATCCCTTGCCCACGGTAAGCGGGTAACGTATATACATTGAGGATATAGGCCACCTGGCCATCGAGATTATGATAGAGGGGAGGCTGATTATAGAAAACAATACCTGCGCTGGCCACCACCTGGCCATTATCTTCTGCAAACAGGTTTACAAAATCGCCTTTGGGAAGATGTTCCTGAAGGTAAGCAGTAATCTTTTCCTGCAACAGCACGTCGCGGGAAGTGTCTGCCTGTGGGTACACTTCTTTAAGAAACTGGAGACGCAATGATACCGCTTGTGGAATATCCCGGATATCCGCTTTACGATAGGTGATCATAGTGGCAAACAAAAGGGGTTAAAACATTGCAGCAACTGAGGGGTATCAGGATGCTTCGCGGTTGCTTTTCCACCAGCGGAAAGCCAACAGCCCAATGATCGCCAGTGGTGTAAATGCCAACATGAGAATACCATTGTTCAATCCTTTAGCAGGACCTTCTCCCAACTGCTGTGCTGTTTTGGTACAAAGCGAGCATTGCGCCATCAGCGGAGCACTCATCATTGTCAGCGTTACGGTCAGCAGAAACAAACACAGCTTATTCATATCGGCATAATTTAATCAAACAAAATTAGGTCATCTAACGGAAAAATATCGTCGAAATATATCAATGGTAATATGGAGAAATCATGATATACACAATCACACCGGTTACAGCCACATAGAACCAAATAGGCCAGGTAATACGGGCAATTTTACGGTGGCGCGGAATATCATTCTGGAAGCCGCGCAGCAAGGTAAACAGCACCAGCGGTACAATGATACCAGCCAATACAATGTGCGTGAGCAGCAGGAAATAATATATATAACGGATACCGCCAAGCGTTGCTTTTTCGGCAGCATCTACCACACCATTGTGGTCCACGTCACCGAAACGGGTTTCGGGTGCCAGGGAATGGTAAGTAACGTAAGACAACAGGAAAATAACAGACAGTCCCACCGCAATCAGATTGGTGGTTTTGTGTGCTTTTACATGCTGGTTTTTGATGAAATAAAGACTGGCCACCAGCAATACCGCAGTGGCGGAATTGAGGATCGCATGGAACAGCGGAAGAATTTTAATATCAAAGCCGGGATGGAAATCGGGCTTCGGCAGGAAAAACAGTAAGGCCACCAGCGCAGGAATCACGACAGAAACGATGGCAATAGGTGTGTTTAGATTTTTATTCTTTAGTTCCATAATATGTTCCGGATATGCGAAAGGTGGAAAAAGAAAGGTGAAACCCTTTCTTTTATCCACCTTTCACGAATACTTTATAATTATTAATCAGCTAAAATTCTTGAACAAACCTTTCAGGAATTTCCAGAATCCCGGGCGGTGCCTGTCTTTTTCAAGATACAGGGTGGCGATGTCTGTAGCGCATTGTTTAACGGCATTAGAATCGAGCCCGTTGTAATATCCTCTGATATGTCTGTTTTTATCAATCAGTATCAGCTTTTCCGTGTGAATGAAATCATCCGGTCCGCCGTCACCTTCTGTTACAGAAACGAAGAATTCGTGTCGGGCGAGGTCGTAGATTTCTTTTTTATCACCAGTCAGCAGCCACCAGTTGTCCGGATTTACTTTGTAGTCATATCCGTATTTCCGCAGCCTTTGTACTGAATCTCTGACAGGGTCTACTGAGAAAGAGAGGATCTGAAGCAGCGTATCCGTTTTACCGTAAGCGCTCTGGATCTTTCTCAGGTTTTTAGTCAGGGTAGGGCAGATGGAAGGGCAGGAAGTAAAAAAGAAATCTACCAGGATCACTTTACCTTCCATATCCTTCAGGCTTACCTGTTGGCCCAACTGATTGGTCATTTTAAAATCCCTGATCTGGTGGAAAACGGTGTCATAAGTGGTTTTGCCATCTTTAACAATCGTGTCCACTCTTTCGGGAATGTAATACTTTGGAATAGGTATTACGTTTTTCCCGTAGTGATCTACAATCAGGTAACCAGTCAACGGTACCAATATAGCCAATGCAACTCCTAATATAGCCCTGCGTGAGATGACGCTGAAATTTAAATAGTCAAAAAACTTAGTGGTGTCCGTGTTGACCTTCTGCTGGTGCTTTCACCTTTTCAATGGGTGTACCCGGTTTCAGGTCCCTGTTCAGGTTTTTCCATGAATTACCTTCATAGAGGAAAGCGATAATGAACCAGATGAAGAACAGCAAAGGCAGCATAACAGTGTAGATCAGGTTTTTGATTTCGCTGCCGAGATGCATGAACTCGGAAACGATATAAAAAGCTTTCACTACTGTCAGTCCGATGAACACAGCGTTCAGCAGTACTCTGCTGGGGAAACCTGTTTCCAGGTGTAAAAACGCCAGGCCAACTTCTACCATGGTCACAGCCAGGAGGATCCAGAAAGTTCTCCAGATCTTTTTAGTAGATGAATCATGATGTGCATGTCCTTCTGCGGTATGCGTATGCTCCATTCCTATTGAGATTAAATAAATTCTAAAATGCGATAAATCAAATTACAAACCTTGTATTCATAGCAGCTGACGCGACCCGATTAGAGCAGGTAGAAGCAGGTGAACACGAATACCCAAACCAGATCTACAAAGTGCCAGTAAAGACCTACTTTTTCCACCATTTCGTAGTGACCTCTTTCTTCGTAAGTACCTTTCAGTACGTTAGCGAGGATGATGATATTCAGTATAACGCCGGAAGTTACGTGCAAGCCGTGGAAACCGGTGATGGTAAAGAAGAAGTTAGTGAAGTTGGTAGAAGCCAGTGTACCATCAACGTTGTGGAAAGGGTTGCGGCCCCACCATGCACCTTCGTGGTACAGGTGTGTCCATTCCCAGGCCTGACAGGCCAGGAAGCAGGCGCCACCGATGACAGTCCAGGTCAGCCATTTGGCAACAGCTTTTTTATCTCTCATGTGACCGGCATGAACGGCCAGTACCATGGTTACAGAGCTCATGATCAGGATAAAGGTCATCAAGCTCACGAATACCAGCGGTAAGTTGGCATGTCCCATACCTGGGAAAGAGCGGAAAACCTCGTTCGGATCAGGCCAGGAAGTGCTGGAGAAGCGAATAGTTCCGTAAGAAATCAGTAATGCTCCGAAGGTGAAGGCATCTGATACCAGGAAGTACCACATCATCAACTTGCCATAGCTCACATTAAAGGGAGAGTATCCTCCGTCCCACCATTTTTTCTTCGCTGTAACTGCTGTGTCCATTGTTAGTTTTATAAAATTTTACAAAGTTTATCTCGCGATACTTAAAAAGATCAACAGGTAGATCCACAGCACATCCACAAAATGCCAGTAGGTAGCGGCTACTTCGATGGGTACTGAGGAGTAGGTACGAATGCGGGTCCGGTAGGCCCTGGCAAACATAATGAGCAGTGCTACCACACCACCCAATACGTGCAACATGTGCACGCCTACGATAACATAAATAAAGGAAGCGGAAACAGGCCCGTTGAGGGGAAGCCCGCTATTTTTCAATTGTGAAAAGCCGATCCATTGGCAAGCAGCGAAAATTACGCCCAGTACGGCCGTAAGGGTGATCAGCTGCTTATAACGCTGCATATTTCTTTCCCTGAACTGTTTCAGTGCCAGGTGGATAGTCAGGCTGCTGAGTAAAATTACAGCAGTAGACAGCCAGAAAATATGTGGCAGTTCAAATGCCAACCAGTTAGCCTGCGATCTCTTCACAACGTATGCACTCGTAAATCCGATGAACATCATGGTAATGCTACCCATTGCTATCCATAGGGAATACTTGTGCGGATGAATTTTTTTACGTTGTATGCTCATTGTATGCATCACTCCTTCTATTTCTTTTAGGCCTTGTCCAGCAGCTGTGCCAGCTGAACAATGGTCAGGTAAATGTATGAACCAAACATCAGTTTACGTGCTGCCGGAACATCATTCTTTCTGTACAGGTTAATCGCGCGGTACAGGAAAAACACACCTGCGAGAATGGCCACGATAGCGGAAATACCGCCTGTGATTTTGAGCAGGTAGGGTGTTACACCAGCAGGAATCAGTAACAGGGTATACATAACTGCCTGCAATGCGGTGAACTTGTTAGGTTCGCCATTGGCTGGCAGCAGTTTAAATCCTGCACGGGTATAGTCTTTATGCGCAATCCAGGCAATAGCCCAAAAATGCGGGAACTGCCACAGGAACTGGATAGCAAACAGTGACCAACCACCTTCGGAGAGGTTGTTGGCGCCTGCAGCCCAGCCAATGAGCAGCGGCATGGCACCCGGAATACCCCCTATCAATACAGCCAGGGAGTTCCATTTTTTCCAGGGTGTATACACGAAACCGTACATCACCAGGGAGAAAAGGCTCAGGGCAGCACTCAGCCAGTTAAAGCAATAGCCCATGATCAGGAAACCCGCTACACCGGTTACCGCAGCTACGATGATCGCTTCCGTTTCGCTCATCCTGCCGGAGGGCAGGGGGCGGGTGGCGGTGCGGGCCATCAGCTTATCGGTATTTTTTTCCCATATCTGGTTAATGGTATTGGCTGATCCGGAAACCAGCAAACCACCGGCAAATAACAAAAGAACTTTGATCATGTCAAACTCCACACCCGGCACCAGCAGATAAGCTACCACAGATGAAAATACCACCATGAAGGTGAGATTAAACTTCATTAGCTGAGAATAATCCTTCACCTTACTCGCTACTGCATACGATGACGACAATTTTATGGAGTTTTCTTGCAACATTTTATTTCTATCCACATCCCGGGTTTTAAGTCCGGAACAAATTTACAAACATCACGGTGAACAAGATTCCGGAAAGCAGTTTATTTCTGCGCTCCGGAATCTCATTTTATAAATTAGTGAGCTGACTCGTTAGGACCAATTGGTTCTGTCTGCGGGATGAAGTCTCTTCCATCCTTGCTGTAGTCATAAGCCCAGCGGTGAACTTCAGGAATTTCACCAGGCCAGTTGCCGTGACCCGGGTTGATCGGCGTAGTCCATTCCAGGGAGGTAGCTTTCCAAGGGTTCTGTTCGGTCAGTTTTCTTCCTTTGAAGATGCTGTAGAAGAAGTTGAACACAAACAGCAGTTGTGTAGCGAACACCAGGATTACCACGATGCTGATAAACTGGTTCAGGCCACCGAACTGATTGAAGGAAGTCCAGCTGGAGTAGTCGAAATACCTTCTTGGCATACCTGCCATACCTTCGTAGTGCATAGGCCAGAAGATCAGGTAAGCACCGATCAGGGTTACCCAGAAGTGAATATAGCCAATGGTATTGTTCATAAAGCGGCCATACATTTTCGGGAACCAGTGATAGATACCGGCAAACATACCGAAGAATGCAGACACACCCATTACGATATGGAAGTGTGCGATTACAAAGTAGGTATCATGCAGGTGAATATCGATAGAGGAGTTACCCAGCCAGATACCGGTCAGACCACCAGAGATAAAGGTGCTCACGAAACCGATAGAGAACAGGGATGCCGGCGTAAAGCGGATGTTACCTTTCCAGATGGTGGTGAGCCAGTTAAATACCTTGATGGCAGATGGCACCGCGATGAGGAGGGTGAGGAGTACGAAGAAAGCGCCGAGGAATGGGTTCAGACCAGTAACGAACATGTGGTGAGCCCAAACCAGGAAGGCCAGGATACAGATAGCGAACAGGGAACCGATCATGGCGAGGTAGCCGAAGATAGGTTTACGGGAGCTAACTGCCAGTACTTCAGACACCATACCCATGGCAGGGAGAATGATGATATATACTTCAGGGTGACCCAGGAACCAGAACAAGTGCTGGTAGAGGATGGCGCTACCACCTTCGTTAGCCAGGGCTTTACCTGCGATGAAGATATCAGAGAGATAGAAGCTGGTACCAGCGTGACGGTCCATCAGCAGGAGGATGAAGCCGGACAGCAGTACAGGGAAAGACAGTACGCCCAGTACAGCGGTAAAGAAGAATGACCAGATGGTTAAAGGCATTTTGGTCATGCTCATACCTTTGGTACGCATGTTCAACAGGGTAGAGATGTAGTTCAGACCACCCAGCAGCTGAGAAACAACAAACAGCGCCATGGAGATCAGCCACAGGTCCACACCTATTTTAGAACCGATGGAAGCGTCTCCCAGTGCACTCAATGGAGGGTACATGGTCCAACCGCCGGAAGCCGGTCCTGTCTGAACGAACAAGGAAGCCATCATAACGAGGCTGGCCAGGAAGAAGAACCAGTAGCTCAGGCAGTTCATGAAAGGAGAAGCCATATCGCGGGCACCTACCTGCAGCGGAATGAGCAGGTTAGAGAAGGTACCACTCAAACCAGCGGTCAATACAAAGAATACGAGGATAGTACCGTGCATTGTTACCAATGCATAGTAAGCTTCGGGAGTGATACGGCCACCTTTAGCCCAGTGACCCAGAATGCTTTCCAGCCAAGGGAAAGTAGCATCGGGAAAACCCAGTTGCAAACGGAACACCACAGAAAAGAAAGCACCGATGATAGCCCAAATAATACCGGTGATCAGGAATTGTTTGGCAATCATTTTATGATCAAGGCTGAATACATATTTCGAAATGAAACTGTCTTCATGATGGTGATCATGATCATGATGATCATGCGCGCCGTGCATTACCTCCTGTTGACTGTGCAATGTTGCTTCGTTACTCATAATCGGTTCTGTTTATTAATAAACCAACGCCCGGGAAGTATCGCGTTTGTTAGTTTGTCTTTTATTATTGGTTAAGTACTGCGTCAAAAAATTCTTCTACACAAAATTACGGCTTACCGATATTCGCTGCCACTGTTTTTTGTGTGCTGTCGGCCTTTGGCGCTTCAGCAGGAGCCGGGTGAGCCAAGGCGTACTGCAGCGGTTGTTTGGCAACCCAGGCATCATATTCAGCCTGAGTTTCAACAATAATCACGCCTCTCATAGAGTAGTGACCGGAACCACACATCTGATCGCAGGATATTTCGAAGGTGAAATCCGGGTTACCGGTTTTTTCCTTCATTTGTTTGGTAGTGAACTTAGGCGTGAACCACAGGGTGGTAGGGATACCGGGTACAGCGTCCATTTTCATACGGAACTGAGGTAAACCAACGTCGTGAATAACATCACGGGAACCGATTACGAATTTTACGGGTTTACCTACTACCAGGTGAACTTCAGTTGCCATGAAGTCATCTTTGCCCAGTTGATCTTCCCAATCCATACCCAGCGGGTTGCTCGCAGCTTCGTCGATTTTCTTGAAATCGCGGCGGCCGAGCGCACCATCTTTACCCGGGTAGCGGATGAGCCAGTTAAATTGTTTACCTGTGATTTCAACGATGGCTGCATCTTTCGGAGCATCGGAAGTCAGCTGGAACCAGTGTTTCAGACCAAAAGCCACCAGAACGGTCAATGCGATGGCCGGGATAACGGTCCAGATCACTTCCAGTCTGTTGTTATGCGGAAAATAAAATGCTTTGCGGCCTTCTTTTTCCTGGTATTTAAATGCGAACCAAAACAAGAGGATCTGGGTACCAACGAACACAACACCAGTAATGGCGAGGGTTACGTAGATGAGGGTATCCACACCTTCACCCTGCACAGAAGCAGATTCGCCCAGGATCTTGCCTTTCAGCAGGTTATTACAATAATACACGCCGATGAGCCCCAGCACCAGGAATGCTATCAGCAGAAAGCCATTGATACGGTTGCTTTGCTGGCGTGCTTTCTTTTCTCCCTTCAATATGGACACATATTCGCTCGCCTTCGCAATCTGGAAGATGACTATGAATATGAGAACAATAACTAAGACTGCTAAAAATCCTGACATTGCTATATGAAATAATTAAGTTATCTAATGCTTTTCTATTGCTAAATCTTCGTTATCACCATATTAGGTGTGGTGAACAATACTTTCCTTCAGGTAAGGATGATTTTTTGGTACCAGCGGAGCTTTGGTCAGCGCATTGGCAACCAGGAAAATGATCAAACCAACGAAGCCAACGCCGAGACCCAGTTCATACCATGGGAATACCAGGTGTTTGTAGGTACCAGGACCCACCATCTGCCAGAAATCGAGCCAGTGGCCAGCAATTACTACAACGGCGATGAAGGCTACGGAAGTATAGTTACGTTTGGTGTCTCTCTTCATGAGGAACAACAACGGCGTAATAAAGTTGATCAGGAGGTTCAGGAAGAAGATAGGTCTCCATTCGCCCCATACACGTGGCTGGAAGTATTCAGTTTCTTCCGGCATGTTAGCGTACCAGATCAGCATGTACTGGGAGAACCAGAGGTAAGTCCAGAAGATGCTGAAAGCAAAGATAAATTTACCCAGATCATGCAGGTGCTCTTCATTTACATAAGTCAGGTAACCGTGTTTTTTCAGGTAGATCACGAACAGCGCGATCAGGGACAGGCCTGATACCCAGCTGCTGGCGAAAGTGTACCAGGAATACATGGTAGAGAACCAGTGAGCATCGATGCTCATCAACCATACCCAGGGAGTAGTAGAGCCTACGCTCAGGGCGTAAATAACAATGAATCCTCCGCACCAAACAGTGCTTCTCCAGAGGAGCTTGCGGCCGGTTTCAGGTTTCAGGTCCCAACCATCTTCTTCGATGGACATGTTGCGGAGTTTCAGGGTGAAGAAAATCCACAGGCCCAGTGTGAGGACGGTAGCAGTAGTGTAGAATCCTTTGTTCAGGAAAGCGGATTTCCAGGTGAGGATTTTGTCTTCTGCTACGTGGTGAGCGTTTACCCAGTGGTAGATGTGTTCTTTACCACCGAAAACGATGATCATTACAATGATAAACAGAATAGCTGCCAAAGCTGGAACCGCCATGGAGATAGCTTCAGGAACACGACGGAAGGCAATCTGCCAACCACCGTGAGCCAGGGTTGTGGCTGCAATAAAAAAGGTGCTGGCCAATGTAATCAGCAAAAAGAAGCTGCTGTTTTGCAACAGACCGGCCCAGAACCGTGTCGCGTTCTCACCTTGAAACGCAATTAATCCGATCAATAAAGTCAGCAAGCCCACGCCCATTAACACGAAGCTGGTCTTTTTTAATCTTGCCGGTACTACAAATTGGTCTTTCATTACTGTATATTAAAATACTTGTTTGAAATTCAGTTTTAACTCTCTCTAACTTATTTAGCTGTCGCGCTATCCGCTGCCGGAGCAGCTGCGGCTGCAGGCTGTGCTGCGGCACCAGGCTGTTTGCTCTTGATGTAAGCGGCTATCTTCCAGCGCTGTGCTCTGTCGAGCTGGCTGGCGTAGCTACCCATCATGTTATAACCATAGGTCATTACGTGAAACAGGCGGCCTTCGGAATAGCCGGATTTAGCACCCGCTACCAGGTTGGCAGGAGCTGCAGAGTAAGGACCCTCGCCTCCTTTGTACAGCGGACCGTTACCATCCAGTGCAGTACCATGGCAGATACCACAGTAAATATTAAACAAACGTTCACCTTCCTTCAGATCATCTGCGGTGATGGTCAGCGGATTTTTTACCAGATTTGCCTGTGCCGTATCTGCTTCTTTCAGATGGTAAGGCAAAAGTTCACCTCTCTTAACTGTTCCGTCCACTGGCTTCAAACCTGCCAAACGCGCACTGTAAAACTCATACGCACGGGATTCATACATGTCTGGCATATAAATCCTGCCGGGCTTTCTGTTGTGCTCCCCTTTATTACAGGCTGCCAGGAAAGCTCCAGTTGCCAATGCGGCTACAATCAATATGTTAGAAGTCCTTTTCATCAGAAATTATTTATTCTAGCGTTCATTAGTTCTGCTCCCAGTACCTAATGGTTGAACTGTATTTTTTTGCTGTTAATGTTATTAAGCGTTAGCCGGACGAGCATAAATGTCTTCGTCGTTCTTGTCATATCTGCCATACCACCAGCCAGCTTCTGCGCGTTGTTCATTGATGTCATGTGCACCGGCCTCATTGAGGAAGCGTTTGATTTCTTCCGCATTGGATTTTTCGGTGAGCTCAATAACCATCACAAACTTGTCGTCAGTCTGTCTGGGGTGAAAAATATGTTTCTTTACGCCTGGCATTAACTGGCAGAGGTAGCAGAATGTCATCACCATACCAACAGCTGCAAACAGTACGGTCAACTCGAAGGTAATAGGAATGAACGCTGGTAACGGGAAGTGTGGCTTACCACCGATGTTCAGCGGCCAGTCAACATTAAATACCCAGCTCATGAAAGTTAAAGCCGTGGTGGTACCAGTGATACCATATATGAACCCGGCTGTGTGCAGGCTGGTTTCCCTTAAGCCCATTGCATGATCCAGGCCGTGAACAGGAAAAGGAGTGTATACATCGTGCAACTTGTAGCCAGCAGTGCGAACTTTCTTCACTGCCGGAAACAATACTGCCTCATCGTCAAACAAGCCTACAACAAAATTTTTAACAGCCATATATTTAAAAATTCAAATTCCAATTAATTAATTCTGTCAATTCATCTATTAGTGAGCATGTTCGTGGTGAACAGCTTTTGCAAATTGCTCTGCTGATTCTCCTTCGTACACTTCCATTTTCTCTTTGAAGTTTTCACCGGAAGTTTTCAGGATAGCCTTGATCTCAGCCACTGCAATTACCGGGAAGTATTTAGCAAACAGGAAGTAGCAGGTGAAGAACAGACCGAAAGTACCCATGTAGAAACCAACTTCTGGCCAGGATGGACGATAGTAAGACCAGCTGGATGGCAGATAGTCACGGTACAGGGAAGTACAGATGATCACGAAACGTTCGAACCACATACCAATGTTTACGATGATGGACATGACGAAAGTTACCATCACGTTTCTTCTCATTTTACGGAACCAGAACACCTGCGGAGTGATTACGTTACAGGTCATCATGATCCAGTAAGACCAACCCAGCGGACCGGCAGCACGATATTTGAAGAAGGTAGCGAATTCGTAAGGGTTAGCACCGTACCATGCCATGAAGAGCTCAGTCAGGTAAGCGCAACCTACTACGGAACCAGTCAGTACAATTACCTTATTCATGGCTTCCATGTGGCCCAGGGTAATGTACTCTTCCAGGTGTAATATTTTACGGGTGATGATCAGCAGGGTTTGTACCATCGCGAAACCGGAGAAGATCGCACCCGCCACGAAGTAAGGAGGGAAGATGGTAGTATGCCAACCAGGAATTACAGAGGTAGCAAAGTCAAAAGATACGATGGTGTGTACAGAGAGTACCAGCGGTGTAGATAAACCTGCCAGTACCAGTGACAGCGCCTCGTGACGTTGCCAGTGTTTGGTAGAACCTGTCCAGCCGAAAGCAGCTACACCATATAACAGCTTACGCAGTTTGGTTTTAGCTCTGTCGCGGATGGTAGCGAAGTCCGGAATCAGACCGGAGTACCAGAACAACAGTGATACGGTGAAGTAAGTGGAGATCGCGAATACGTCCCACAGCAGCGGAGAGTTAAAGTTAACCCATACCGGACCACGGGTGTTAGGATAAGGCAGGATAAAGAATGCCATCCATACACGGCCCATGTGGATAATCGGGAACTGGCCGGCGCACATTACCGCGAAGATGGTCATCGCTTCTGCCGCACGGTTCACCCCTGTACGCCATCCCTGGCGGAACAGCAGGAGGATCGCAGAAATCAGGGTACCGGCGTGACCGATACCTACCCACCATACGAAGTTGGTAATGTCCCAACCCCAGCCGATGGTTTTGTTCAGATTCCAAACACCCACACCGAAATAAATTTGCCAAAACACTGAAAATGCGCCGAAGCCCAACAGTGACAGTGAAATTAAAAAGCCTACATACCACAATTTACCAGGCTTCCCTTCAATGGGACTAATGATATCTTCCGTTACCTGGTGATAATCCTTAACCCCGTCAACTAAAGGTTCTCTCAGTGTGGATTCGTATTTTAAACTCATATTCTATAAGCTTTTAGCTGCTAGCTTCTAGCTACTAGCCCTTGTCTTTTGTTATGATCTCAGATTCTGTAACTTCTTTTGTTATTTTTCTCCTTTAACGTTACCTGTTAAAAGATCTTACGCGTGATGCGCTTCTTCCTTGTGAGCAGATTCTTTCTCTGCTTTTTTAGGAGCGGCATCTTTGTTTCTGATCTTAGCCAGGTAGTTGATAGAAGGCAGTACGTGTGTTTCTTCCAGCACGTAGTACATTCTCTCAGTTTGCTCTTCGTTACGGATCTTATAGATTTCGCTGTTTTTGTCGTTGACGTTACCGAACACGATCGCATCAGCGCCACAAGCCTGTTGGCAAGCTGTTTTAGCAGCACCATCTTTCATCGGATGGCCAGCTTTTTTAGCTTCCAGTTTAGCTTCCTGTAAACGTTGTACGCAGAAAGAGCATTTTTCCATCACACCACGGCTACGAACCACTACATCTGGGTTCAGTACCATGCGGGTGAGGTTATCGTTCATATCTGCTACGTCGTACAGGTTGTTTTCGAAGCTGTCCGCACCGTTCCAGTCTCTCCAGTTGAGGCGACGAACTTTATAAGGACAGTTGTTAGCGCAGTAACGGGTACCGATGCAACGGTTGTAAGCCATCTGGTTAATACCTTCAGAGCTGTGGTTGGTAGCACCTACCGGACAAACGTTTTCGCAAGGAGCGTTATCGCAGTGTTGGCACAGCATCGGCTGGAACACTACTTCCGGATTGTTTTCATCTCCGCTGAAGTAACGGTCGATGCGGATCCAGTGCATTTCATGCGCTTTCGCCACTTCGTCTTTACCTACTACGGAAACGTTGTTTTCCGCCTGGCAGGCAATGGTACAAGCACCGCAACCGAAACAAGTGTTCAGGTCGATAGACATGCCCCATTTGATACCAGGATAAGGATGAGAAGAATACAGGGTAGCATCGCTGCGGAAGTCTTTACCGAATTTCTTCAGCTCTTCCCTGTCTTCGTTTACTTCTTTAGGATTGTGCTTGAACTCTTCGAGGGTCGTTTCTTTAACGATAGGACGGCCTTCGTAGCTATTGTGCGTTTGTGTTAAAGCAACAGGGTATTTTTTACCGGTAGCTTCTACGGAAGCATCAACAGCGAAGTAATCGAAAGTCTGACCGTTGTAGCTTACCAGCGGATAAGCGTTCTGGCCTACTTCAGCAGCAGCGCGGCCAACGTTTTTACCACGGCCATAACCTACCGCGATAGCGATCACTTCAGGGTGCATACCCGGGATGATCAGCATCGGCAGTACGATTTCTTTGCCGTTGGCTTTTATTTTCAGTTCTTTCTTTTCAACGTTGATTTCGTAATCGTCACCCAGCTCAGCGGAGAAAGTTTTAGCGAGGGTGTTGGAGATACAAGCGTAGTTGTCCCAGGTAGCGCGGGTGATCGGGTCAGGCATTTCCTGCAACCATGGGTTGTTGGATTGTCTACCGTTACCGATGGCCACTTTTTCGTACAGTACCAGTTCGTATTTACCACCTTTTTTCGCGCTGCTGATTTTAGCGGCGGCACCGGCGATATCACCAGCGAAGGAGGCGCCACCCAGAGCCGGAGCTGTGGCTGGTTCTACCACACCGTCCTGCAGGGCTTTGTCCCATGCTTCCTGGCTGCCCAGTTTGCTGATCCATTCAGCTTTCAGGTAGTCAGCCCAGGTAGTGGTGTTGCCTGTCCATGCCAGCAGGGAGTCCTGCGCAGCACGTGTTTTGAAGAGCGGGGAGATGGTAGGCTGTGCGAAGCTATAGTAGCCTGGTTTGCCCTGAGCATCGTTCCAGTTTTCCAGGAAGTGGTGATCAGGAGCGGCATATTTACACAGTTCAGTCGTTTCGTCGAGGCGGTCGTTGAAGGAAATGGAAGTTTTCACTTTCTTCAGGCCTTCGCTGAACTTAGCTGCGTCGAAGTAGTCGTAAGCGGGGTTAGCGCCGTATACCAGTACAGCACCGATGCTGCCGGCATTCATATCGCCTACCAGTTTAGCCATATCAGCGTCGATACCCTGACGGTAACCGGAAGGGTTAGCCCAGTCGATAGTAGTACCGTTAGCGCCTACGATGTTGTTGATGGCGTTTACGATCAGCTGAACGTTCACGTCGTTGGAGCCACTTACCACCAGTGCTTTACCAGCGCTGGCTTTCAGTTCATTGGCAGCCTTCTTAACGCCTGCTTCCACTTTAGCGTCCAGTTTGGGAGCGCTAACGCTGCCACCTACGGCGGCCAGCAGGGCCAGTGCTACAGCACCAGCTTCAGAAGGTTTGTGTGTATATCTTTCGTCCGCGTTTGCACCGGTGAGGCTCATGTTGCTTTCAAACTGGAACAGTTTGGACATTTCCGGTTTTTTAGCACTTACCTTACGGGTTTGGGCAAACTGACGGGCGTATTCAACCGGGTTGAGCCAGGTACCGATGAAGTCGGCGCCAAGGCTAACGATGGTTTTAGCATTTTCGAAGTGGTAGGAAGGAATGGTCCTTTTACCGTAGGCAGCCTCGTTCGCGAGCAGCATACCGGAGTAAGACACCGGATCGTATACTACGTGGCGGGAGTTTGGATACTTAGCCAGGAAAGCATCGATTACTTTCTTGGTAGTAGGGCTGAGGATGGAAGTGCTTAACAAAACTGCAGGAGCACCGCCCAGGCCGGCCAGTGCAGCGCCTACTTGTTTGTCCAGCTCTGTCCAGGTTGTTTCAGTACCGCCGATAGTCGGGAAACGCAGACGGGCTACGTCGTACAGGCTCAGTACAGCGCCTTGTACTTTAGCGGAGGTAGAACCACCTGTGATGGAAGACAGGGTGTTACCTTCTATTTTGATGGGACGACCTTCGCGGGTTTTAACCACAACCGGTACGTATTCACCATCGATGGCGTAAGCAGAAGCATAATAATTGGCTACGCCCGGAGTGATCTCTTCCGGTTTGTTCACGTAGGGGATAGCCTTATGAACGGGAGTTTCGCAGCTGGCTGCGATAGTAGCAGCAGCAGTGGTAAAACCGAGGTATTTCAGAAAGTCCCTGCGGGGGGTAGTAGCATTCAACAGGCCTTCACTCTCAAACGGCAATTCTTCTCTGAATTCGTTCTTCACAATTTCCTGATGCGCTTCGGTATTGTGCAACTCCTCCAAGCCTTTCCAATACTTTTTTTGCTCCATGTTATATTAACGAGTTACGTTTATAAATTTTGATATCTTCTGAAACACGTCATGATTTTCTGTAAGCAGAAAATCATGATGCGTTAAATCCTTTCTAGTAGTGACATTTTTGACATTCAGTACCACCTACCATTTCAACAGTCACACTATCGATCTTCTTATCTTTAATATCCTGATGAAGTTTCTCGAAGATGCTGTAGTAGTTGTTGTCAGCGAACTGCACTTTGGTAGTACGGTGGCAGTTGATACACCAGCCCATAGAGAGGTCGGCGAACTGATGTACTTCATCCATTTCGGTGATGTTGCCGTGGCAGGTCTGACATTGTTGTTTACCGGCCACTGTGTGTTGGGAGTGGTTAAAGTAAACGTGGTCAGGCAGGTTGTGGATCTTAGTCCATTCGATAGGACGACCTGGTTTGGTATACTTACCTTTTTCAGCGTCCCAGCCTACGTAATCGTATAATTTTGCGATTTCTGCAGTACCGTCTACTTTTTTGCCTTCAGCAGTAAACAGCTCAGGGCCGGAGTACTCTTTAATGGCTTTGTGACAGTTCATACAGATGTTCTCGGAAGGAATCATGGCGTGCTTGCTCTTCTCAGCACCGGCGTGGCAATACAGACAGTTGATCTGGTTGATACCGGCGTGCACTTTGTGGCTGTAGAAGATCGGCTGCTCAGGCATGTAGTCTTTCTGACGACCCAGCCCTATAGCTCCCTGGATGGTGAAGTAACCGCCTACCATGAAGAGCACCAGGATAGCCAGTGCGATGTAGGCTTTGTTTTTGTAGAAGGGGATCGGCTCTGGAGTAGGCTGACCTTCTTTATCACCAGCAAGTTTGTTCAGGTTGCTGTTGATCTGCATCAGGATCAGGGCTACTACAGCCAGGATCAGGGTGATGATACCAAAAAGAAGGCTGTTGTCGCTGCCTTGCTCTTTAGCACCGGCAGTAGCAGTACCACCTTCCGGTTTAGCACCACCTACAGGTTTAGCCTCTTCAACTTTAATGAACGCCAGGATGTCGTCAATGTCTTCATTGCTTAACGCAGGGAAGGCCGTCATCGCGGTTTTGTTGTACTCATTAAAGAGGTCGTTGGCGTACTTGTCGCCAGACGCCAATACGGAAGCGGAGTTGTGGATCCACTGGTGCAATAATTTCTTATCGGACCAGCGACCTTCTACACCCGCCAGTGCAGGACCTGTCAGCTTCTTATGGACATTGTGACATGAAGCGCAGTTTTGTTGGAAGATTTGCTTACCCTTGGCAGGATCCGCTGCTTTTACGGCAGAAAACGGAATTACTATACTAGCGCATAGAATAAGCACACTCACAAAATGCTTGCGCAAAAGAATGGAAACACGACGATACACAGCCTATATAGTTTAGATTTGACCTAAAGTTTCTTAAAAGTGCCAGCAAAAATAAGACACAATGTTGACAATTTACCAACAATTCTAAAAATTATTTGCCTTAAGAAATGCTTCATTTTCGCTTCCCGAACTGTAACTTTTCCGATGTAATCCTTTGTGCTGGCTAATTCAGGAGTTATGCCCCTCCGGACCTTTCAAAACTTATTATTTTGATTGAAAGTTCAATCCCCTTTTGCTGACAGACCTATAAGTAGTAGGGCAGGCGTTTTCAGCGGGATATAATATTAATATATGCAGATCAAAACTTCATAGCGGCCCCCTATATCCTTGCCACATAATATATTATATTACCTCTGCCACCTGAATTTACGGTAAGTATCTTATTTTTACCATAAATAACCTGCCACCGGACCAGAATGTTCAATCTGTCTGTAAAATAATAGTCCCATGCGTAAACTCATTTGCTTAACGACCCTGTTTGCCGCCCTGATGGCCTGCAACAATAATCAAACCTCCCAAACTACCACCGACAGCACCGCTGCCGGCAAACAAACCCCAGCTGCCATCACCACCCATATCACCGGCACCTATCAGGGTACGCTCCCTTGTGCTGACTGCCCGGGGATGGACTATCAGATCAGCCTCTTTGACGACCATACCTTCACCGAACTGGTATCATACCAGGGAAGGGGACAGGGAATCGCCTTCACAGAGAAGGGTACCTGGCAGCAGATCAACGATTCCATCGTCAGCATCAAGAAAAAAACCGATAGCAGCTCTTTCCTCGCTTCCGACAGCAAACTGCTCGTACTCGATAAACAAGGCAAACGTATTGAAGGCGCCCTCGCCAGCAACTACGTTCTGAAACCGGTAGAAGGCGGCGACCGCCGCGACCTGCTGGCCCAAAAAGCCGGCGCCGGCATCACCTTCACCGCTACCGGCAACGAACCTTTCTGGAGCCTCGACCTGGAAGCCCGGAAAATCCTGTTCCATACCGCCTCCGGCGACAGCGTGGTGGCGCCCCTCCCAGCACCCAGGCCCAATACAGACACCCTGAAGGTGTATACCACCCCGCAGCTTACTGTCACTATCCGTAACACCATGTGTACCGACGACATGAGCGGCCTCATGCGCCCAAACAGCGTAGAGGTGAAGACAAAAGAACAAACTTATCATGGTTGCGGAGAGTACCTGAAATAACTCCCGGCCAAAAAAACGTCTGAAATAGTACCTTTGCGCCTAAAACAGTACTGTTGAAAAATATTGTCATTTTCGCATCGGGTGCAGGAAGCAACGCGCAAAAGATCATCGATCATTTCAGGAATTCGGATAAAGGCAGGGTAGCCATGATTGTATGCAACAAACCCGGAGCAGGGGTGTTGGACATCGCCCAACGGGAAGGCATACCCGCCGTTTTAATTGAAAAAGAGAAATTTTTCCATACGGATACATATGTGCAGCTCCTGAAGGAGCAACGTACAGACCTGATCGTCCTGGCTGGTTTCCTCTGGAAAGTACCGGCCAACCTGGTACAGGCATTTCCTAACCAGATCATCAACATCCACCCGGCGCTGCTCCCCAAGTATGGAGGCAAAGGCATGTATGGGCATTTTGTGCATGAAGCGGTGGTAGCTGCCGGAGAAACAGAAAGCGGCATCACGATTCACTTCGTCAATGAAAAATATGATGATGGAGAACCGATTCTTCAGGAACGTTGCATCGTCACTCCTGAAGACACTCCGGAGACTGTTGCCCGCAAGGTGCAGGCACTGGAGCATCAATGGTTTCCGGTAATTGTGGAACGAATATTGCTAAAATAACAAACGGTGTGCAGCCCCCACCAGTAGCTGCACACCGCCCATCACCCTCACCCTTAGCTACCTACTAACTGTATGAAAAAGACTCTGTTGCTCATCGGAATACTCTCTTTCTCATTTGCCTCCTCCTATGCCCAGGAAGGTGTAAAACGGTTCAGGTCTACCTATCTCAAAATGAATCCCTCTACCCTGATTAATGAACTGGATATCATTCTGGAACAGGACATCTCTGATAAAGTTAGTATAGAACTGGGCATCAGCGGTATCTATACTGACTACCCCGACTATGTGCTGGCTAAAAAGATCGATTTCGGTCAGAAGAAACCGGACATCAGTACTGAACAGTTTGTGGATGGGGCAGGACTGGGATTCAGGGCAGGGCTCCGCTATTATCTGATCACCCGGGAAATAGGTCCCAGCTCCGCAGCCGGCACCTACTTTGAACCGGTACTGATTTACAAAAAAGTGTTCTACTCCAATCAGGATGTAACGCTGAACAACAACACCTACACCAATTCAGCTTCCAAAGATGTATATGCGATACAGTTACTCGTAGGCCGGCAGTTCCGCAGAGAGAAACTGGTGCTCGATCCATACTTCGGCATAGGCCTCAGAGGCAAAGCCTATCACTCCGACAACTACGAGCTGGGCGACAACGGTGTGGTAAACCGCAACAAAGGCACGCTGGTAAGCGTATTGCCCAGCCTGCACCTCGGTATCAAGCTGGGCCTCCGCCTTCGTAAATAAACCATTATCTAAAAAGGTACAATCACCTTCGCACTGAAATTCCGCCCCATATTATAAATACCCTTCCGGCCATTGGGGGAAGCATTATAATACTCGAAGTATTTCAACCGGTTCATATTGGCCTGATAAGCCACGTCAAATACATTGTCCAGCTGGAAAAACAATTCCATCACCGTCTTTCCCTTCTTATTCACAATACCGGAACCGGCACCAACATTAATCAGCGTATAGCCGGCAGTGTAAGTCTCTGTATTATCTACACCATAAAAATGATTTTGTGCAGAGAAACGGTCCACCTCGGCCCGCACATAAGCTTTGGAGAACACGCCAAAGTTGCGGGATGCCATGGCCTTCACGGCTGAACGTATATGCAACGGCGGTATAAAGGGAAGGTAGCGGGCTGCATCGCCATGTAAGTCAATGAGTGCCTGGTTGCGGTTACGCCCTTCCGTATAGGCGGCACTGTTATCCATCGTCAACCAGGGCACAGTACGCGGATGCAGATTTACACTCACTTCTGCCCCATACAGCCGCGCACCGGATTGCTGGTAACGATACGTGGCATTGCCGGGCACTATCACCACCGGCTCGCCATTGGCATCATACAATCTTGCCTGGTAGATATAATTATCGATGTTATTATTAAACACTTCCACACTGATATCCAGATCGGGCAGATAAGCCAGGAAGCCCAGGTCCTGCTGGAGACTGAATTCCGGCTTAAACTCCCGGTTGCCCAGGTATACGATATGGGCGCCGGGGTCCAGCCCGTTGGAACCAATTTCTGTGATATTAGGCGCCCGATAGCCTCTGGCAATATTAGCTTTCAGCAACACGCGCTGGCTCAGGTTCCAGGTAACACCCAGACTACCGGAGATACCGGTGTAATTATGCCGGAAAGCAGGGAACTGCAACTTCGCACCGGCAGTATCGGGCAGCTCGTATTTTTTGTCGAATCCATTGTCTTTATTGGGGCCTACATAAAAATCATTCCATCGGATATTCCGGCTATCATAACGAAGACCACCGGAAATGTCCAGCTGACCAAGCGTTTTCTTAGCAAAGAAAAAACCGCCGATGTCAAACAGGTTGTAATCCGGAATGGGGAAGTCGGTGGCATTGCGGCTGCGGTTACGCTGATACATGCCATTCACGCCCACAGTAGTTTCTATGCCTGCGATAGCCGGCAGGTTGTAACGCAGATCATAATTGAGCGTGTTCAACACTACATATAGTCCCGGCTGGACCGCCATTTCCGGGTGGTTATATTCCCTGCGAATGCTCTGTTGCAAGCCCAGCAGGGAGTTCAGGTCTCCTTTGCCGAGCTGCCAGCGGGTACGGTTATATAACCGGTAATGTTGAATATGCTGATGTAACGGATTCAGGGTATAGGTGCGCAGCTCGTTGTCCGGTACGATGGGCCTGTCTTTGATATCATCGTCGGCATCTTTCACCTGCCGGGTAAATTTGCGCGTCAGTGAGTCCCGGCTGCCATCAGGGATTTCCTGTGTGTTATCATACAAACTGGCGCCCCACTGCGAATACCCCCAGGATTTGTCTACCCTGGCCAGCGCCGTCACGTTGTATTCGCGGAAAGCGGTGCCATACACAAAACCGTCGACTTTATTGCGGTAGTTGTGAGCGGTTTTCATGGTGCCCCGCAATACGTATTTCCAATCGTTTTTGCTGTAGGCCAGCCCCAGTGAAGAACCGATCATCCCGTTGTTGCTATGGTAGTCTGTCAGGAAATTGCCTTTGAGCTTGCCCGGTTCTGTTTCCGGGATATCCGGTATCATATTAATAACCCCGGCGAGCGCATCGGAGCCGTAAGTAAGACTGGCGGGTCCTTTCACCACTTCCGCTCTTGCTATGCCATATTGATCTACTTCGATACCATGTTCATCGCCCCATTGTTGCCCTTCCTGCCGTACGCCGTCGAAGAGCGTCAGCACACGGTTATATCCGAGGCCACGGATAAAAGGTTTGGAGATGTTAGGCCCCGTAGTAACAGCGCTCACGCCCGGTACGCCTTTTACAATAGCATCAATGATATTGCTGTTCACGTGCATGTTCATCTCTCTCTTACCTATAACGGCAATGGGTATAGGATTTTTGCGCACTGCGGTGGCGCGGGACACGCCAGTCACCACCACTTCATTCAGCTTAGACAGATCTTCTTCCAGGGTGATATCCAGTGTGACCGTCTGGTTGCCACGAATACTTTTTTTCAAAGTCATCGGTTGGTAACCGATCATGGATACTTTGACATCATATGTTCCCGGTTGTAAATTCCGGACAACGAACATTCCCTGTTGATCCGCCACAGCACCAGCTTTCAGCGCCGGTATAGCGATGTTTGCAAATTGTACCGGTTTGCCGTTGGCTGTAATTTTTCCCGTAATGGTCCCCTGTTGGGCGTGCGACGATAACATCAACAACAGGGCACCCAGTAGTGTAAATAAATATTTCATGTAAAATCTGACACTTGTAGGTAAAGCAGGCGCACGGGGTCCCGGGATAAGTGATGACACTTCCCCTCACGACTGCGGTTATTTTTTCACAAAACTATAACCTTATTTTACACTTGCCTTAATTATTATTTAGACTAACCTAAATTAAGGCTGATAAAATAAAACTGGGAGATGACTCAGCCGGTGACAGCACAAGCCGTACACGAGGGAACATGGTTATCAACCATATCGGGATATGTCCCATTGATACCACCAGCGGGGTTTACATTGCCGGAAAAGGGTCATGAAAAACATCTCCCTGCAAATAACGATTCACCTCAGTTTCAGTGCAGAGACAGCGGTCCAGCTCCGCTGTGATATTGACCTGGTCCATATCCTGTCCGATCAGTACCAGCTCATTGTAACGGTCGGCGAAGCGTTCATCCCATCGACTGGTGATCAGCTGGTACATTTCTTCATCGAGATTCCATTGCTGGCGGGGGATGGCGCACCACCAGTAACCGGCTTTCTCCGCCCGGAGGGAACCACCGGCCTGGCTCCAGTTGACCGCCAGTTTCGGCCGCGATGCCAGCCAGAACAGCCCTTTGCTGCGGATAATATTGCCCGGCCATTGTTCATGGAGATATTGCCAGAAACGTTCGGGATGAAAGGGTTTCCTGCTCCGGTATACAAAAGAGCTAATGCCATATTCTTCCGTTTCGGGTGTATGTTCCTGTTCCAGCTCCGCCTGCCAGCCGGCACTTTGCGAGGTTGTTTCAAAATCGAATAAACCGGTGTTCAGTATCTGATTCAGTGGCACCTGGCCGTTTACTGCATCTATGATCACGGCAGTGGCGTTGAGTTTGCGCAGGAGGGCTTTCAGATTCCCTAGTTGTTCCGGACTGACGAGGTCACATTTATTCAGCACAATCACATTGGCAAATTCCACCTGGTCCGTGAGCAGGTTCACGATTGCCCGCTGATCGGCAGCATCCGCTGTCAGGCCCTGGTCCTGCAGCAAGGCGACGCTGCTGTAATCACGCGTGAAGTTATAAGCGTCCACTACGGTCACCATGGTATCAAGGCGACTAACAGCGCTCAGGTCTATGCCATTGTTTTCATCCTGGTAACAGAATGTTTGCGCTACCGGAACTGGTTCAGAGATACCGGTGGATTCAATCAGCAGATAATCGAAGCGGTTTTCCCTTGCCAGCTGTTCCACTGCTATAAGCAGGTCATCGCGCAATGTGCAGCAGATGCAGCCGTTGCTCATTTCCACCAGTCGTTCTTCTGTCTTATGCAGGGTGTTTTCATTCTTCACCAGTTGAGCGTCAATATTCACTTCGCTCATATCATTAACGATGACGGCTACACGAAGATTTTCACGATTATGTAATACGTGATTCAGGAGCGTAGTTTTCCCTGCGCCGAGGAAACCACTCAGCACGGTAACAGGTAATTTTTTCATATGCTATTGTTAGTGATGCTTATGTACCCTGCAATACCGGCGATGACGCTGATTAAGCAGGTGTGCGCCTACGATAGCGGCGGCCCCGATGCATATCAGGGTATATTCCCAGGCAGCGGCCTCCGTCCAGAAGTGACCGCCCAGCAACAGGGCAAACCCTGAAATAAACAGCAACAGCGGCAACAGCCGGCGGTGGTGACGCAGGTATCCCTGGCCGAGGGCCAGTGCGCCTATTCCAAAGGAAAACAGCAACAGACAATATTCCAGGACTGTATTTTCCGTTATTTCCATTCCCAATAGCGGGAGAGCAGCAAACAATAAAGGCAACAGGGCACAATGTACCGCACAGATCATAGAAGCACCTATTCCTATCGTGTCCAGATTCATTCTTCTAAATATATTCTCCACCTTACCTGAATTTTGATCCTGTCGCAAAACTATGTAATTTTGCAACAATGTTGCAAATAAAAAACAGCATAGATTAAATATATCTTTTAAAGTAATTTCTAATTAATTGATTATCTATCTAAAACAGGGTAAAATAGCTTTACATGATTCGTGTCTGTCAAACAAGTGTTACCTTTGTGCATTGATTAATTTTTGACGTTAAACAGCGGGGATTTTTCACCTATGTCTAAGAAAGCGATCTTATATACTGTATTTTTCACCGTGCTGAGCCTCGGATTTCTGGGATATGCCGGTTATGTTATTAAAGGGGAAAGGGGTACTTTCCTGGGTAAGGAAAAATTACCGATTCTCGGCGCGCCAGGCCATACTGTTCAGGGTTTTTCCTTTACTGATCAGGACGGGCATACCAAAAGCAAGGCTGACGTGCAGGGCAAAATTTATGTAGCGGAATATTTTTTCACCACCTGTACCGGTATTTGTCCGAAGATGAATGCCAATATGGAAAAAGTATACGCAAAATATAAAGACAAACCGGACTTCCTGATCCTGTCTCATACGGTGGATCCGGAGCATGACAGCGTTCCGGTATTAAAAGCTTACGCCCAAAAACATGGTGCAGACTCCAAAAATTGGTGGTTCCTTACCGGTACTAAAAAAGAGCTGTATGCACTTGCCCGTCAGGGATATCTTGTGGATGACGGCACTTACACCGGTGACGAGGACTTTGTACACACCCAGTGGTTTGCGCTGGTAGATAAAGCCGGCCAGATACGCGGTCTGTACGAAGGCACCAAAAAACAGGACGTAGACAAACTGATTAACGATATTGACCGATTAATGGAAGAATAAAAGTTTTTTTCATCATGGGTACCAAACAACAAATAACAGAAAGAATTAGCGCCTTACTGCGGGACAGCAAATTGAGCATAACAGATACCAGAGTGAAAATTCTGGAGCTGTTCATGAGAAGTAACGGAGCACTTGAACACAGTGACTTTGAAAAACTCGCGGGCAAATCATTTGACCGTGTGACCGTATACCGTACCCTGCAGACATTTCTTGAAAAAGGAATTATCCATAAGATACCGACCACCGATACGTCTGTGCGTTATGCCGTATGCAAATCGGAATGTACAGAACATCATCATCATGATCATCACGTACATTTCAAGTGCGAAAACTGCGGTGCGACTACCTGCCTGGATGAAACCGATGTTCCCAGCATACAGCTGCCGAAAGGTTACGCCATGCACAATGTGGAAGTGGTAGTAAACGGCGTATGTAAATCCTGTAAATAATTCCGGTAATTTTTGATTTGCGATTTTTGATTTCGCAGCCCGATAAAAAGCGAAGACCAAAGCAATAGCTGCTTTGGTCTTCGCTTTTTTATTACCAGATTTTTTATTCGCGAAATCAAAAAATCGCCAATCAAAATACTTCTAAATTTTCGCTATCTCGTCTCTCATAAAATCAGCCAGCTCCTTGATGTATGCCGGAGACAAATCAAAGCGGATACCAGCAGCTTTATACAATTCAGGAAGTGTTTTAGTGTTTCCTAAACTTAACGCCTGTACGTAATTATCGAGCGCTGCTTGTTTGTTTTCCTTGAACTGTTTCCACATGGCGATAGCGCCCAGTTGAGCAATACCATATTCAATGTAATAGAAAGGCACTTCAAAGAGATGCAACTGACGTTGCCAGCTGGCAGCACGGTAGTCTTCATATCCACTCCAGTCTACTACAGCAGGGGAGAACTCGTTCAGTATTTCCAGCCATTTAGCGGTACGTTCTTCGGTAGTATGTTGCGGATGTTCGTATACCCAGTGTTGGAATTTATCGATCGTTGCAATCCACGGGAAAACGGTAACTGATCTTTCCAGCTGCTGAAGCCGTGCGCGACGTAACTCTTCTTTATCATCAAAGAAAATATCCAGGTACCCCATCGCCATCAGCTCCATGCTCATGCTGGCCACTTCAGCGATCTCCATTGGATACTCTTTAAAGGCGCTCAGCGACAGGTTATGGCTCAGGAAGGAATGAACAGCATGACCACCTTCGTGTACCATGGTGGTAACGTCGCCCATCTGGCCAGCCGCGTTCATGAAGATAAAAGGCACCCCGGTTTCAGGCAGCGGGCAGTTGTATCCTCCGGGAGCTTTACCGATACGGCTCTCCAGATCGAGACGGCCTATTTTTTTCATCACCCGCAGGCAATCACCAAAAAACGGTCCCAGCTGGTCGAAAATTTCAATTGTTTTAGTGATCAGCTCCTCACCAGTCTGGAAAGGTTCAAGCGGCTTTACACCCACTGGTTCAGCTTCTGTGTCCCATGGTCTCAGTTTATCCACTTTCAGTTTGGCCTGCTGTTTTTCCAGTATTTGTTGTACCAGCGGCAGGATATGTGTTTTTACTGCTTCATGGAACAGGAAACAATCTTCTTTGGTGTAATCAAAGCGGCCCAGTTCTACAAACTTGTAATCGCGGTAGTTAGCGAAGCCGGCGTTTTTAGCTACCAGGTCCCGTTTTTGTACGAGGCTGGTATACAGGTTATCCAGTGCTTCACGGTCCTGGAGGCGACGGGCAGCAGTTTTACCGAATACTTCCTCCCTCAGTGCGCGGTCTTCATTTTTCAGGAATTTTGCGGCCTGTTGCAACGTATATTCCTGTCCGTTAACCGTGATGGTCATCTTACCGGAAATAACGCCGTATTGTTGCCCTGTTACACTCAGTTCGGCCTGCAGGGGGATATTTTCCTCGCGGAAAAGTTTCACCTGTTTCTCTACATTACGGAGATAGGTTTTATACAGGCCCTGGTCCAGGTCCTTCAGGAAGGGGGTGTCCAGTAATTTTTTATTGAGTGCATCTGCGTAGGGTTGCAGGCGGGGCTGTATCTCCATGCAGAAGTAGGTGAAAGCATCTTCCAGTTCCTTGTTGGTCGTATCGCAGGTCATTTTGATCTGGCGCCAGCAGGCGTCTTCGCTAACCACGGCCTCCAGTTCACTGATATCTTTCAGCCATTGTTCCAGGTCTGCCACGCTGTTGATGTCTCTTTGCTGCAGTGCTTCATAGTATGGCTGCAGTGCGTCCCAGGTAGTCACTTCAAACGTTTCCGGCAGAAAGTGACGGGGAAGTTTTTTTATATCTGCGTTCATGTGCTGATGTTTTACTGAATTTTTCGGATTCGGAATTTAGTCAATTTCCCTCAATTCCTACAAATGAATCAGGCTTCCGTTACAGTGAAGTACTGTATGCGGAAGCCTGAGTTATTTTGTTATTTAGTTATTTGGTTATTTAGAAAGCCTTGCGCAGAAGCAGCTATGCTAAATATCAAAATATTCAAATAGCTAAATGCTAAACTATTCTTCTGTTTTTTTCTTGCGGGGTTTAGCCGCTTTTTTAGGTTCTTCACCTTCGGCAGCAGGAGCATCTTCTTTTTTAGCTTTTGCTTTCTTAGGTGCTTTTTCCTCTTCGCCTTCAGCTGCGGCAGCTTTTTTAGCGCGGGGCTTTTTAGGCTTTTCTTCTCCGGCAGCTTCTTCAGCAACAGGTTCAGCAGCTTTTTTCTTTTTAGCAGGAGCTGAAGCTTCTTCAGCTTCAACTGCCTCTTCCACTACCTCTTCACCTTCGGCCAGGATTTCCTCAAACTTCAGCAGATCGTTCGCTTTGAGGATACCAAACCATTTCACCATTTTCTTCATATCGCTCACATATACCCTTTCTTCATCGAATTCAGGATATACGCTCTTGAAATAAGCTTTGATCGCGTTATTGTCTGCTTTGCCGTCAATCAGCGGAAAAGCAGCCGCTTTTTCGTCCATGGCTTTGAATACTTCAGCCAGGTTTACATTTTCACCGGTAGTGAAAACTTCAATACTTTCCAGTGGAGTAAAATTATGCACGCGGGAAGATACAAACCTTGTGCTTTTATCTTCCAGTGACCTAACGATGGCGCCATCTTGTTTGCTGGCAATTAACTGAAACAAACCGCCCAATCCGGTTACTGCAACAATTTCTCTGTACTGCATGTTCTAATTTTTAGGAAGCGCAAATATAAATAATTATAATAGATTGCCCGCTGACAAATTTTCACCTTGAAAATGCCGTTAGCAAAGGGCTGGCATCAATTCAACTTTCGTGCCATGACCAGGGGCTGTTTCCAGCGTTTGACCCGGCCTTTGAGGTCAAATATTTCAATTAAAAATATATAAATACCTGGCGGCAAAAGTACTTTATTTTCTCCAAATCCATCCCAGTAGAGATTCCCTTTATTTCCCATCGTCATATTCCGCGCCAGATAGCGGACAGGGAGGCCATTGGCAGTGAAGACCGTTACATTGCCTACCCACTCCGCATTGGGAAGCGTCCATTGCAATATCGCGCGACTGCCTGATACAGCATCATCCGGACAAAACACTGCCGGTTCCAGCGTAACGCGGGCATTGTCCGCCATTTCGGGCCATGGATGTGAATTAGCATATCCAGGCGTGGCATAGCCTGCGGAAGCAGCCGCCGATATCCAATTGACGACATGGCCGCTGTCCCTGCGTTCCAGGGCCACGCCTTTCGGCTGGCCCATCAACGGAAAATGAAAATCCGACAGGTAGCGGACTTCATCCAGCACTGTGCTGTCGGCCAGCAACAACAGGCTCCCGCCCTCCGCAGGCATAGACGGCAGACCAGCGATTTCCTGTATGTTTTCCGGGCTGGCGCAACGGTAGTAACCGCACAGGCGGTCTGCCTCCGTGGTGACTGCCAGCCATTGCCCGGGCATCAGCAAGCGGCTGTTGGTAACTATTCTCTTTATGGGCCCCTGTTGTCCGTCTGCCTTTCTGGCGCAAAGAGAAATATTCCGCAGACTAATGGCGCGTGAACTGCGGTTATATAATTCTATAAACTCCGGTACACCAGTGGGTGGATCAAACAACAGTTCATTGATGACCAGATCCCCGGGAACCGGCGGCTGTGGCCGGAAAAACGGCAGGCCGTTTTTGATACCGCTCTCGTTTCCCGCGCAATCGGGAATACCATGCAGGACCACTATCCCCGAATCAACAGCCGATGCCAGCTGAAGGGCTACAATGTTAAACAACGGGGGCAGTACTGTCACAGCAGCCACCGGGGAAGAGCTCACCTGATAACCGGCCGGAGAGGCTGATTTCACACTATCAAGCGTTTTGCTGAAGTGAAGCAGCAGATGCAGGCTGTCGGGCATCTCTATAAAATAAAGGTCTGGCCGGGTATCGTCTGTTATACGCCGGGCCGCGGAATTATAGGCCCCTGGCGTACCTCCCGCCGGGGAGGAAGCAGCCGCCCAGTTTACTTTGCCGCTGCAGGGCTGCGACGGGTCCAGCATCTCAAGGCTGCGGCCCGCCCGGGAGGCCGTGGGCAATCCATACCAGGAAGGAGTATAAGCCACCGCATGCATCACTTCCCGGCGGTTGTTATACAGCACCACCAGCCCGGTATCATCAGGCAGCGCCGGAAACCGGTCCACCGGCAGCACATTGGGCACGGCAAACCCTGCTGCCAGCGAACAGAGCACCAACAGGCTATCCGGTTGCAACAAGCAGGATGGTAGTGTGACTTCCCGCTTGTTTACCGCCAGTGTCCAGCGCTGCAACTGAACAGCGTGGCTGCTTCTGTTGCGCAGCTCAATGTATTCAAAGGGCGGTAAACCTACTGCGGGAGCGGGTTTTATCATCATCTCGTGAATCACGACGTCATAAACAGGGGTATTGGCAGTGTCGCTGCTCAGCGCAACCTGCCACAGCAGGGCGATACAAACAATGGGCATACTCATGGTTCAAATGGGGGTTTAAGCCTCAAACATACAGGTAATCTGACAGTTGTATGTTAATGCCGTCTTAACACCGAATAAATACTTCCGATTGTTATGAAAAGCGGTGCGTATATATTAATTTTGGGACTCCAAAAATTAAAATGTAAAACAAAATGAAAGTTGCCGTAGTAGGAGCGACCGGTCTGGTAGGCTCAAAAATGTTACAGGTGTTGACAGAGCGGAATTTCCCTGTCACTGAATTGATTCCCGTGGCTTCTGAGAAGTCCGTAGGTAAGGAAGTAACATTTAAGGGTAAGACCTGGAAGGTGGTGAGCGCTGAGACGGCTATTTCCATGAAACCTAATGTGGCTATTTTCTCTGCTGGTGGCAGCACCTCTCTCGAGTGGGCGCCTAAATTCGCAGCAGCAGGCATTACCGTCATTGACAACTCCAGCGCCTGGAGAATGGACCCGGCTAAAAAACTGGTCGTTCCGGAAGTAAATGGTGATGCGCTCACACAGGAAGACAAAATCATTGCGAATCCTAACTGTTCTACCATACAGATGGTGCTGGTGTTGAAGCCCCTGCACGAAAAATACAAGATTAAAAGAGTGGTGGTATCTACTTACCAGTCTGTGACCGGTACCGGCGTAAAGGCTGTTACCCAGCTGATGAATGAAAGACAAGGCATCAGCGGGGAAATGGCATATGCTTATCCGATTGACCTGAACGTTATTCCTCAGATCGACGTATTTCTCGATAACGGCTATACGAAAGAGGAGATGAAGATGGTAAACGAGACCAAGAAAATTATGCGCGACGACAGCATCAAAGTAACGGCTACGACTGTACGTATTCCGGTAATGGGTGGTCATAGCGAGGCGGTGAACATCGAATTCGAAAATGATTATGATGTGAATGAGGTCCGTGCGCTGCTTTCCCAGACCCCTGGTGTAATAGTAGTAGATGATCCGTCTAAGGCGCAATACCCGATGCCGAAGGATGCACACGATAAAGATGAAGTGTTTGTAGGCCGTATCCGTCGTGATGAAACACAGCCGAACACTGTGAACATGTGGATTGTAGCTGACAACCTGCGCAAGGGTGCTGCAACAAATGCGGTGCAGATTGCAGAATATTTGCAACAAAAGAATTGGTTATAATCATACTGTCGTGCTATGTAATTGTGTGCCGTAATACACCCTAAACGTAGTCCCGCGTATGACTATACGAAAAATGAAATCATAACTCATTAAAAGCAAGCGTCTTATCGCTTGCTTTTTTTTGGATATTTCACAATAGTATAACACACAAAGTGTAAAAATTACACGGAAGTAGTATTGATTTGTGGCTTATAAAATCCAATTTTGATAACATAATCCTATGCCAACTAAGCTTTTTGCAAAAAGAGTAGTCCAATTTTAGAGAGATGCCGGATATTTTCGTTATTTTCTAATCAGAAAACACCCTTTAGTCCTATGAAAACCAACACCAATCGTGAGCTTTTGTTAATGCACAAGTTTACTGAAGAGTGGAGCACCAATTTTTCCTCACAGGTGTCCAGAATCATGAACATCGTGGACCAGCAGGACACACTGGATGGAATAATTCCTATCATCGAGGTGGCAAATGTTTACAATCAGCGGTTTGCCCACGCGCGTACAGACAAGGAGAATTTACTGAAGAACCGAAAAGCGCGTCCGTTTGAGTTTCTGATTCACAAAAACTAATCATTTAGTCATTTTTCCATTTTGTTATTTGGCTATTTAAAGCCTGTACCAGGGCCATCTACCCAATGCAATAGTTAAATAACAAAATGAAAAAATGACTAAATGGGTCAGTCCATTGCACGGTTAATGAATGCAATCAGCGGTTGCATGAGCGCAAATGTTTTTAAGATTTCCCGGACGAGTGATGGCTGTACACAAGCGTCATCCGTTACGGGGTGTGATACAATGAGGCTTTTTAATTTCAGGTAGGCTATAGCGGGATTATCGTTCTGATATCCCTGGGGCACCGTTTTGAGGGCATCGCCTTCTACCTTTCCGAAATGTTTGATAAAACCTTTATTGGCGATGATGCGTTCAAACTCTTCAAAGTTGTAGTCAATTTCCTGCCGCACTTTTTTCAGTTCAGGGGCAGGTGGCATCCAGAGGCCGCCGCCGGCGAAGCTATTGCCGCCCGGTTCCAGGTGAAAATAATACCCGGCAAGGGTAGACTTCTTTCCGCCAGCCTGAAAGGATGCGGCCATATTTATTTTGTAAGGTGTCTTATCTTTCGAAAATCTAACGTCTTTGTATATACGAAATACACAGTCCTTTAACTGTAGCCCGGCAAGCGTGGTATCTTGTTTGGCCATACCATCTATCAGTTGCTGGACCATGCTTTCAAAATCCGTCTTGGCGGTCAGATACTGATCCCGGTGTTCGTCGAACCAGACCTTGTTATTGTGCTGTTTCAGTGATTTCAGAAACTTCAACGTGGAAGGCTGTAACATTGTTTTTATTTTTTATAGCAAGATAATACATGCGGCTGACAAAATTTCCCCGGGCTGAAGCCTGGGGGCTACGATGTGTTTCAAATGTCGGACCAGGCGAAAACCAGAGGGTGCTTGAAATCCCGGGCTACTATGTAAAAGCGCAAAAGAGGCAGGCTTTTTAAGCCAACCTCCTTCACAGCAAGGGTTCCCCAGTCTCTCTTTCCTACAGTAGTCAGATTTTGGTTTTTAAAAGTGATAAACAGCAGCAAACAGTACATTTGCCGTAACACCAGTGGGCGCTCCACCTGATTTATTAAAAATATCCGCTGACGCTTTATCTACCCGGAATTCCGGTATAATGGTCAGGTTTCCTGCCTTATAATTAAGGGACAAGGTACCTGCTACCACGCTGCCTCCGCCCGGTACCGCGCCAAACACTTTCACGCCGTCTTTATCGCTGAAATATTCCCCGCGGAGCGTAAGCCCCACTTTGTGGGTGAAATCGCAATTCACATACAGGGCAGAGCCCCACCAGTTGGCATTGTTGCGGTCTTCTTTAGGCGCACGGGTATTCAGGTAAGTACTATAGGTGCCATTGTAACCCAATCCCAGCACATTATTTACCTGGTAGGTGGCTACCACATCTACCTGATGGTTCTGTACGCCCAGCGTATCTTTCCCTTCGAGATAGTTGAGATAAAGTTTGATGGGCGTTTCGGCCGGGGCAAAGCCCAGCTGTGCGCCTATATATTTATGACTGTTTAAGGTGACTGATTTGAGATCGGTAGGATTAAACACGCCTACCATCGCGCTCAGTGAAGAACTGAGGGTGATATCTGCTTTTACACCGGTATGAAAAAACGGTCCGTAGCTGAACATATAACTCATGCTATAGTTCCGGTTCAGGTAAGCATCTACCAGTTCATATCCTACGTGGGTAGCGTAACTGCCCAGGCTCAGCTTTACTTTCTCTGTCAGCTGATAGGACACATATAATTGTTTGATGGCCATCGACAGGCCGTTTGACGGTGACGGCGGTTCATTATAGGAGAATTCACCAGCCCTTTTTCCAAAGCCGAGATCGGCCACTATGCTACCTTTTTTAAATCCATGCTCCACTTTGAGCGAAACCATTCCCAGTTCAAAAGAGTTATGGGAATTGGTGAAACTGGTTTTATTGTCAGTATAATTACCGTTCAGGTTATATTTATAATAGACGTCCGCAGAACCTGAAATTTTGAATGCCGGTGCCGGCAGCGTGTCGGAGGATTGAGACCAGGCAACAAGGGTGTTACCCATAACAAATAAGGTCGTTAGCATTCGTTTCATGTACTTATAGTTTGGTTGATAAAAATGGTAAGCAATGATGCGGCCTTCTCCTGCGTATTGTTTTGGGGATGCGTGTGTGCGCGTGCTAATGCTACATAGTTAGGAATGGATAATTAAGAAAGCGTTTCACTATTTTACAGCATGCTATCTCATTAATTATCCATTCCAGATCTTTCAAACGATATTATCTATACGTCTTAATAAAATTGATAAAGGTCAGAATCGAACTCAAAGAACTTGCTATCACTGAGGGTCATTACTGGCGGTACTTTTCAGGAGTGCACCATTTCTTCTTCTTTGAGTGAGCCGTTGTCGGTAACACTCAGCATGGCAGGATGATAGTGTTCATTGTGCTGGGTCACGTCCAGGCCGAGCGCTTCTTCATCTTCAGATACCCTCAGCGGATGGATGAAGTTGATCAGTTTGAAGATCGCATAAGACACGGTGAAGCTGTAAGCCACTACGAGCAACAGTCCAAGCACCTGATTCCTGAACAGCTCGAAGTTGCCATAGAACCAGCCGTTGTTGCCACCTTCGTTGATCGCTTTGGTAGCGAAGATGCCGGTCAACAGCATGCCTACCATACCACCGAGGCCATGACAGGGGAATACGTCCAGTGTGTCGTCGATGCTGGTTTTTGATTTCCAGTGAACCGCCATGTTGGAAATGATGGCAGCGATGAAACCAATGAATATACTTTGCGGGATAGCAACATAACCGGCAGCTGGTGTAATGGCCACCAAACCTACCACTGCACCGATGCAGAAGCCAAGGGCCGACGGTTTTCTACCACGGATCACGTCAAAGAAAACCCAGGAGAGGCCAGCAGCAGCCGTAGCAGTATTGGTAGTAGCAAAAGCCGTAGCTGCCAGTGCATTAGCACCCAGTGCAGAACCAGCGTTGAAACCAAACCAGCCAAACCACAGCAGGCCGGTGCCTAACAGTACAAAGGGAATATTTGCCGGCTGCAGTTCCTTCTTTTCAATATGGTCCTTTCTGCGTTTCAGTACCAGCGCACCTGCGAGGGCTGCGCAACCAGCAGAGATATGCACTACTGTGCCACCGGCAAAGTCCAGTACGCCCAGTTTAAAAAGGATACCGTCCGGATGCCAGGTCCAGTGTGCAATAGGAGCATATACCAGGATGCTGAACAGCACCATGAACAGTACGTAAGAAGTAAAACGAATCCTTTCCGCTACAGCACCTACCACCAGTGCTGGTGTGATAATGGCGAACTTCATCTGGAAGAGCGCAAACAACAACAGCGGAATGGTGGGGGCCAGGCTCCAGGGAGCGCCGGAACCAACATGGTTAAACATAAAATAAGTAGCGGGAGAGCCGATAATGCCATGATAAGATTTTCCAAATGCCAGACTGAAACCAACCACTACCCATACCACACTGATCAACCCGGTGGCAATGAAGCTCTGCATCATGGTAGATATCACATTTTTCCGGTTCACCATGCCTCCATAAAAGAAGGAGAGGCCGGGCGTCATCAAAAATACCAGAGAAGATGCTACCAGGATCCAGGCGATGTCAGCCGTATTATACTTACTAACATCTGAAAAATTGGGGAGAGCTGGAATAAAAATTCCAATTATTGCTATTACCGCCAGGAAAATAAAGGGGAGGTAGTCTTGGAATGAACTTTTCTTCATAGCATTTGATTTTTAAATTTCTTAAATAAAAGTAGAGTTGAAATTTAAAACATCAAATAGAAGGGCTTAAAAATCGAATAATTTGAATTATCGCTATTAAAATTAGGATAAAGTCAATTATATAATATTAAATAATAATATCAATCTTTTATTTCGATGCTAAACAAGATATTTTGCAATCGATATCATAATTACAATTAATTAAAACTCAAGAAATTATAAATTGATTTGAAAGGCTTGCAATTTTTCCAATAAAATCAGGGAGAGATGTCACTGTAATCCGGGGCAACCTATTGCAGTCAACTGTTTATCAATTTTATACATATTTATAATATATCACTGGGAGTAAAATTTCCCAGAAATATATTATAAATAATTCTATATAATGTTTCTGAAATGAGAGACGATTTATTGTTTCATATCCTGTAATTCCCGCTCCATAGCAAACATCTGATCGCGTAAACGGGCAGCTTCCATAAAATCGAGATCTTTTGCCGCCTTTTCCATATCCTTCTTCACTTTCTGAATAGCCTTTTCCATCTGCGGGATCGTTTTGGCCGAAGCAGTCGTTTCTTTGGCCAATTGTACGGCATCTTCCGCCACCAGCGACACATCATGCACAGCATAAGGAGAGGACTCGTCAAAATGCTTGATTTCCAGCACAGACGTTTGTCCCAATATCTGCTCTTTGCTCTTACGTACCGTCCTGGGTGTGATATTGTGCTCCACATTGTAAGCCGCCTGTTTCTCCCGGCGGCGACTGGTTTCGTCAATGGTACGCTGCATACTATCTGTAATATGGTCTGCATAGAAGATCACCAGCCCATCCACGTTACGTGCTGCACGACCGGCCGTCTGCGTCAACGAACGCTCGTCACGCAGGAAGCCTTCTTTATCAGCATCCAAAATAGCTACCAGCGATACTTCCGGAAGGTCAAGCCCTTCCCTCAGCAGGTTCACGCCCACCAGTACATCGATATTGCCCAAACGCAGGTCACGCAGTATTTCGATACGCTCCAGGGTATCCACCTCAGAGTGAATGTAACGCGACTTAATATTGATACGTCCCAGGTATTTGTCCATCTCTTCGGCCATACGCTTGGTCAACGTAGTCACCAGCACACGGTCGCCTTTCAGCACCCTTTTATCTATTTCATCCAACAGATCGTCCACCTGGTTCACACTGGGCCGTATTTCAATGGGCGGCTCCAGCAGGCCGGTCGGACGTACCACCTGTTCCACCACAATGCCTTCTGTCTTCTTCAGCTCATAATCACCGGGAGTGGCGCTCACAAAAATGGCCTGGTTCACCATGTTCTCAAACTCATAGAAATTGAGCGGCCTGTTGTCCATCGCCGAAGGCAGGCGGAAACCGAATTCCACAAGGTTCAGCTTACGGGAACGGTCACCACCATACATACCACCAATTTGCGGGATGGTAACGTGGCTTTCATCGATCACCAACAGGAAGTCCTTCGGGAAATAATCCATCAGGCAGAATGGACGGGTACCAGGCTTACGACGGTCCAGAAAACGGGAATAGTTCTCAATACCGCTACAGTAACCCAGTTCACGGATCATCTCCACATCATAGTTCACTCTTTCTGACAATCGTTGCGCTTCTATCAGTTTCCCATTGGCTTTGAAATACTCCACCTGTGCATGCAGTTCATCCTGTATTTCGTAGATCACCTGCTGCATGATGTCTTTGGGCGCGAGGTACAGGTTGGCCGGGAAAATGGCCGCATTGTCCATCTTACCGATACGTTTCCCGTTCTGTACATCGAAGCTTTCTATTTCTTCAATCTCATCACCAAAGAAGGTAATGCGATAGCCATAATCCACATAAGGCAGGTTGATATCCACGGTATCACCCTGTACGCGGAAATTACCCCTGTTAAAATCGCCGGTGGTACGGCTGTACAGAGAATTCACCAGTCCGTGCAGGAAAGCGTTCCGGCTAAAGGTCTGTCCCTGATGGATACGGATAATCCCGTTTTCATATTCGGTAGGGTTACCCATACCGTAAATACAGGAAACGCTGGCCACCACAATAATATCGCGACGCCCGGAAAGCAGGTTGGATGTGGCTCTCAGTCGTAGCTTGTCCAATTCTTCATTGATGGCGAGGTCCTTTTCGATATAGGTATCGCTCACCGGCATATATGCTTCAGGCTGGTAATAATCATAGTAGGATACGAAGTACTCCACCGCATTCTCAGGAAAAAACTGTTTAAGTTCTCCATAGAGCTGGGCTACGAGGGTCTTGTTGTGGGTCAGCACCAGGGTAGGGCGCTGTACATTCTGGATTACGTTGGCCACAGTAAAGGTTTTACCCGATCCGGTCACCCCCAAAAGTGTTTGATATTGTTCACCCTCCTGTACTCCTTCCGTCAATTGTCTGATGGCTTCCGGCTGGTCACCAGCGGGAGCATAAGGCGCTTGTATCTTAAATGGCATATTGAAAATTTCATTTGAGCAGTATGTAAAAATACTAAAATGATACGTGTCAAAGTGTTAAAAAAAGAGCTTTACTTTTGCCCTTTCAATCACTGACTTACTCATGAGAAAAAAGATTCTGACAGGCCTGATTCTGGCCTTTTTATTCCCTTTAGCCAGCTTTGCCTGGGGGCCTAACGGGCACCGCATTGTAGCAGAGATTGCCTGGCAGCACCTGACCCCACAAGCTAAAAAAGCCGTGGCCAATATCCTGGGGCGTCAAAGCCTGCCTATGATCGCCAACTGGCCGGATTTCATCAAATCCGATACCACCCACCAGTACGACCATACCAATACCTGGCACTACCTCGATTTCCCGGCCAATGTCAGCCGCACAGAATTTGACAGCCTCCTGAAGGCTGCTACCGGTGAAAACCTGTACACCGAAACCCAGGCCATGATCCGTGACCTGAAAAACAAACAACTGGCTAAAGACAAGAAACTTTTCTCCCTTACTTTCCTCGTACACCTGATGGGCGACATGCACCAGCCGCTGCACGTTGGCCGTGATGAAGACATGGGCGGCAACAAAATCAATGTAATGTGGTTCAATCAGCCATCCAACCTGCACCGCGTATGGGACGAACAACTGATCGACTTTCAGCAGCTCAGCTATACTGAATACACCAAAGCCATCGACATTGCTACTCCTGCACGGGTGAAAGCCCTGCAAAGCGGCACTATCGCCGACTGGATGTTTGAATCCCACCTGCTGGCGGACAAAGTGTACGGTTATACCAAACCTGACTCCAAACTCAGCTACCGCTACAACTATGTGTTTGTAGAAGACATGAACAACCAGCTTTTGAAAGGTGGCCTGCGCCTTGCGACCATCCTGAATGGCATCTTCAAATAATTGCTCCCAGGGCTGAAGCCCTGGGCTATGATGTTAAAAAAGAGAGGCCAACCTAAAAAGGTTGGCCTCTCTTTTTATTATTTACCAGGTCTATACCAGGTCGATGTCGAAGTTTACCAGCTGAACAAACTGTTCCAGACGGGCATTCAGTTCTTCATGCGTTACTTCTTTCAGGCGGGAAGTACCAAATTTTTCCACGCAGAAGGAAGCCATAGCAGAACCTACGATGATCGCGGTCTTCATGTTTTCGAAGGAGATATCGCGGGTTTTAGCCAGGTAACCGATAAAACCACCAGCGAAGGTATCACCGGCGCCGGTTGGGTCGTATACATCATCTAACGGCATGGCAGGAGCGAAGAACACATGGTTTTCATGGAAAAGCAGCGCACCGTGTTCACCTTTTTTGATGATCAGGTAACGGGGGCCCATGGTCAGGATTTTTTTAGCTGCTTTCACCAGGGAGTATTCACCGCTCAGCTGACGCGCTTCGCTGTCGTTCACCATCAACAGGTCCACTTTCTTCAGCACTTTCAGCAGGTCTTCCATGGCTACTTCCATCCAGAAGTTCATGGTGTCCATCACGATCAGCTTAGGACGAACCGTCAGCTGGTCGATTACGCTCATCTGTACCTGCGGCGTGAGGTTGCCGAGAATGAGGAATTCGCTGCCCTGGTAGCTGTCCGGGATAACCGGATTGAAGTCCGCCAATACGTTCAGGTCAGTCACCAGCGAGTCGCGGGTGTTCATGTCCATGTGGTATTTACCGGACCAGTAGAAAGATTTTTCGCCTTTCTTCACCTGTACTCCGTCTAATGCCACACCTCTGGCAGTCAGCGCGTCCAGCTCAGTCTGTGGGAAATCTTCACCCACCACGGAAACCTGGTTAACCGGTTGTACAAAATTAGAGGCAGCCCATGCGATATAAGTGGCGGAACCGCCAATGATTTTTCCTGATTTACCAAAGGGCGTTTCAATTTCATCAAACGCCATTGTGCCTACGACTGTAAGAGCCATGTTATTTTCCTGAAGTTTATTAGTTTAAAATTTAATACAAAACCAGGCAAAGGTAACATCTTCCTGAGAAAGGAAAAAAGGTTAAATCTTTACCTGTTTCCATGTACCGCGGCGGAATAACAGCACTCCCGCTACAGCCATCATGGACTCAGCAATCGCGATAGCCCAGAAAACTCCTTGCGGCCCCCAATGGAGCCATATCGACAAGGAATAAGCCAGCGGCACCTGGAACATCCATAGCGCCACCAAATTGATCAGGGTAGGGGTGCGGGTATCACCAGCGCCGTTAAACGACTGGGTAATCACCATCCCGTAAGCATAAAACACGTATCCAAGGCTCATCAGGCGTAAACATTGTACTCCATAGGTGACTACATCAGCCTCCGGGGAGAATAGCTTTATGATCACCGGGGCGCCTGTCAGGAAAACAAGGCCCACCACCCCGAGGAAGACCATATTCAGGAAAGCCGCTCGCCACACCGATTTCTCCGCCCTGTCCGGCTGTTGGGCACCCAAATTCTGCCCCACCAGTGCCGCCGCCGCGTTGGCCATACCCCATGCCGGCAAAATCGTAAAAATTACGACCCTGATAGCGATCGTATAACCCGCCACGGCGTCTTTTCCGAAATAGGAAATAATCCGGACCAGAAAAATCCAGCTGGCAGAGGCGATCAGCATTTGTGCGGTACTGCCTGCAGCGAGCTTCAGGATAGACACAATCGTATTCCAGGCGGGTGCCAACTGCTCCTTTGTAATACGGATCAGGTCTTTTCCCCTTATCAGGTGATAAACCTGGTAACAAACACCTGTGCCACGGCCGATGAAAGTCGCCAATGCGGCTCCCTGCAGCCCCATCGCAGGTACCGGCCCCCAACCGTTGATCAGCAGCGGGCATAGTATAATATTCAACCCGTTGGCAAGCCACAGCGAACGCATGGCCAATGCAGCATCGCCAGCACCCCGGAAAATACCGTTGATCAGGAATAACAATACTATCACCAGGTTACCGGTCAACAGTATTTTCGTATAACCAGTACCGTAATCAGCCACTTCTACAGAAGCTCCCATCAGCAATAAAATATCACGGGAAAAAACAAAGCCGACAATACTGATGATCACCGACAGTACCAAGGCCACATACAGTGCCTGCATAGCAGCATGAGCAGCTTCTTCAGGGTTCTTTTCCCCGGTACGCCGCGCCACCACCGCAGTAGCGGCCATACTCAACCCCATGGCGCAGGTATAAACCAACGTCAATACAGATTCTGTTAGCCCAACAGTAGTAATGGCATTCACCCCCAGATGGCTGACAAAGAAAATGTCCACTACCGCAAACAGCGATTCCATGGCCATCTCCAGCACCATGGGAATAGCCAATAAAAATATAGCCCGGTTGATACTACCGGTTGTAAACTCTTTTTCTGTTCCGGCAACAGCTATACGAAACAGTTCAAAAAAATGAACTACGCGTACCTTTGCCCGTTTAAAGAAAGGCATGTCCAATATGTTAAAATGTAAACTTAGTGCCTGCAAGCAGCCACCATTAAAGATTCAAGAGCGGGGAATGATAAACACGGAAGGTCCGTGTTTAAATTAGTTTTTCATATGCTACCATTTTTACATCAGTACGATGTAAAACAAAAGTAGCCGTTTTTTTGAAAAGTGCAAATTCCGGGACTACAAGAAAACATTGTTGCAACTTCCACTTGACACTTTCAAAAAAAATACTATACCATAAAACCTAATACAGGAAAGACTTTCACAGCATACACAAGATATCTCTATATTATTTTTGCACAGCGGATGTAACATTTATTACTGCCTTCCGTTTAATATCGCAGTAGGCAGCGCGCTGAGCCTTTTAAGGAAACCAATAATTATAGTAAGGAAACCAAAAGTCAACTTAACCAAATTTAACTCTCGTAAAACAAACACCATGTTTATGCTTCATCAACACGCTCTCAAAGTGGGAGTCGTAGCTGCTACCGTATTGGGTATTGCCTTCACCTCCTGTAACAAGGACGACAATCCTGATCCTACACCCAAAACGCGCAGCACCTCTTATAATTTAGTGGGTACCGGTACTAACGCTGCCCGGATAACCGGCACTGTTTCGATTTATGAAAACACCGACAGTTCTATCAATGTAACATTAGTAATGTTGACTAACAAAAAGGACACGGTACACCAGGTGTATTTCCTTGGCGGTAACTACACTACACCTACAACTGATACACTGCAGGCCCTCGAAGCAAAAGGCAATGGTGCTGCACTGGCTGTGGAACTGTTCAAAAATGTAAATAAGATCACCTTACGGCAGGCTGCAGGCGCTACCAAAGAAATACCTTTCCGGTATAACGATGCTGTTGCTTATATAGGCCACCTCAAGGTAATACATAGCCGTTTCTCTAAGGATACCATTGGAATCGGCAATTTTGGTAAATCCAACTAAGTATTTATACCACTTAAAACTGTTCTGGTATAGAGTGATGAAAAAGAAATAGCCGGCATTACGCCGGCTATTCTCCTGTTTTTTATTAGGATATGGAAAAGTAATCCGGGACAGGTCCCGCTTACTTTTGGTCTATTGTGATGACTGGTTTTCGTTGGTATTATTGGTCAGCACAGGCATCTGTTTGCGCAATACTTTAAATTCTGTACGCCTGTTTTTCTGACGGCCTTCCGGATTGTCTTTGTGGTTAGGCAGTGAATTCGGTGCAATAGGACGGGACTTGCCATATCCTTTTGCTATCAACCGCTGGGAAGAAACACCTCTGCTGATCAGGTAGTCCACACAGGATTGTGCGCGTGACTGAGACAGTTTCTGGTTAAATTTATCAGACCCGACACTGTCTGTATGTGCAGACATTTCGATCATCAGTTTGGGGTTATCATTCAGCATATCCACCACCGTATCCAGTACAACTTTGGATTCTGGGCGCAGGGTCGCTTTCCCAAAATCATAGTAGATATTGTTCAGGACAATCGGTTTCTCCACTTCATAATGTTTGAGGCAGAGCGTGGGATTGTCGAGAGAATCCACCCTGGTGAGCTCATCTGATTTAAAGTAGAGGCTCTTGGTAAAGTAGTTTTCTTTCTCTGCAATGATTTTATAATAACGTTGCGGGTCTACTTCAAAGGAGTAGCGGCCGGTAGCGTCAAGAGTTATTTTGTTCAGTGTTTTCTGCCTTACCGTATCGAGGAGTGTAATAGTAGCTCCGGCCAACGGCTGATGGGTATCACAGTCCACGATCAGGCCACTGGCCATTTTCCGGACCCTTTTGATACTGAACACTTCCAGACAGCAAACGGATTCACGGTCAGAACTGATAAATCCTTCTGCAAAGGGATGTGTATTATCCATTGCGGAGTAATAGATATCATCTTTGGACGAGTTCAATGGTTTTCCCATATTCACGGGAGTAGACCAGGAACCAAAATCACCTTCGCTCTGGAAGAAATCCAGTCCACCGAGGCCCACGCGGCCATCTGAGCTAAACACCAGCACATTTTTCTCGGCATCATAAAAAGGTGCCTGTTCTTCATCTTTAGTATTGATAGTAGTACCCATATTACGGGCATTACCGGGGGCATTGCTGTTCATCACGCAGTACCAGATATCATATTTACCCATACCACCGGGCCTGTTAGAGGCAAACAGCAGGTATCTGCCATCAGCAGTGATATAAGGCTGCATGGAGTTATAACCATTCATATTGATATTGTCGCCCATTTTTTGCGGCTCTGTCCAGGTGCCGTTTTGTTTGGTACTTAGGTAGATAGCAGCCTGTTTCACACCATCTTTGACTGACCAGCGGGTCATGTACATCGAGTTTCCATCGGGGGAAACAGAAGAAACACCCTGATCATATCCTTTGGCTGCTGGTATGTTCAGTTTCTGGCTGCTGCTAAAATCACTGCCGGTACCGCTGGCAGTATAGAGGTCGTTTACATAGGGCGTGCCTCTTCTGTCCTTCTTCTTTTCAACGGCCTGTTTAGTTGGCAGCGGCGGGGTTTCCGCGCGGGAAGAAGTAAACAACAGCGTATTGGGACCCATCACCACGGGCGCATAATTGGCGCCACCTTCGTTTACATTACCTGACAGTTTTGCAATGGTATAGCGGGGTTGTTTATTAGCTTCGCTCAAAGCAAATTCACAGTTGGCTATTTCCATTGGCACACGGGCAGACAGTTCGTCTGCACCGGTATAGTTGGTTTTAAATTCGTTGAACTGTTTAAGTGCTTCATCAAATTTTCCATTGGCTCTCAGGCATATGCCGTACCAGTATTTGGCTTGTAAGTACTGGGGGTTGTTGAAACCTACCACCTGGGAATACCAGGTTTCAGCGTTTCCAAAGTCATGATAAAGCCGATAGGATTCTGCCAGCCGGGACACCACCTGTTGATAGTCTTTAAACTTACCGCTGGGAGGGGCTGCGTTGGCGATGGCATAAGGCAATATCTGTTCTGGTTTTACCTTGAAAGTGCCCAAGGCTTTATTATAATACTGTGCTGCCGAATAATAGTCCTTGGCGTTGTAATATACGTCTGCCGTATGTTTGAAATCAACTACGTATTGCGCCTGTATCGAATTAATCAGCCCTGCAAAAATTACCAGTACAAGAAGTGTAATTTTTTTCATGAAGGTTCTAATTCTATGGTCTGGAGAAATAATGTATCCACTTCTGTTATATCCACTTGTGTGACGTTATCCTTATAATCTCGGGCAGATGAAGTATTCTTCATTTAGCACCCTTCTTTTCCTGCTGATAAAGGAAAGGGAGATTTCAAAGCTTTGGCTGCCGTTGACAAGGCGGCGCATATTTGAAGTATTGGCGTCATAACTGAGGCCAAGGACAAATCCTTTGAAATGGAAGCCGGCAAAAGGGATTACTGCATCGTTAAAGCGGTAGTTACCACCTACCAGGAAATCGAAATCGGGGGTTACCAGCAGTTGCGCATACATGCCGGCCACTACTTCTTCGGCGTTGCCCTGGCGCATATAAAGGCCTGTAGGAGTAAGGCTTACCGTTTCATTGAGTTTAATTTTGGTACCGCCATGCACGAGGTAACGTACCGGCAGTTTCTTTCCCTCACCCGTTCCGGCGAAAGGATCTTTCGGGCCGGTGAGGTGTGCTGCTGCAAACCCTACGAAGGGATTGAGCATATGATTAGGATTACCATCGAAGAACATGGCGCCAGCACCGGCATCAAAAACGGTAGAAGAGGTGGTCGTCACATTTTCACCGTTGGCAATGCTGGGATCGAAGCCGATGGTGGGCTTATATTGACTGCCTGTCTGGAACTTGGCCGGATCTACGCGGCGGTTGATGAGACCACCCTGGATACCGAATACGATCTGGCTGGTTTTAGTCTGTCCAAACCGCACACCGGTGTAAGATACACTGGCCATGGCATTGAAGAAGTTATATCCGGCATCACCGGCAGACATATTGAGGACATTGAGGCCTACCCCAATATTCTTATCTGTGGCAGCATCTACGGAAACACCGGCGGTAGAGAAGGGCTTTCCATAGTTTGCCCATTGGTTGCGGTAATTCCCTGAAACCCTGTAATCCCCGTCAATTATGCCTGTCAGCGCCGGGTTTAGCCAGAGCGGATAAGCATAATACTGGGAAAAGTGAGGGTCTACCTGGGCAAAAGACTGCCAGGGCAACAAACTGCTCCACAAAAGTACTGCAACGATTAAGATCCTTTTCATAGGAACATTTTTTACTTGTTCAAAATTGGCCGGGGTGCAAACCGGTGCCTGGCATGCACCCCGGCTAGTTCTTTATGTTATTAGTCTACGGGTTTCTGTTCCTGTCGTTATCTCATGAGGGTGACGTTACCTTTCTTCGTAATCACCTGTCCATCCTGCATAGTCGCTTTCACGATGTATACGTATACCCCTACCGGTTGGTTCTGTCCGCTCATGGTACCATCCCATCCCTGACGTTGGTCTTTGGAAGTGAATACCAGCTGACCCCATTGGTTGTATACTCTGAATTCGAGCTGCGCGATAGCTGTTCCGTATACATACAACACATCGTTTATACCGTCGCCATTCGGGCTGAAGAGGTTCGGAATGAAGATGTTATTGCCTTGCGGGTTGGATGTTGTACAACTCAATGTGCCCAATCCGCTGGTTTGACAATCGCTGGCGCCGATGGCTCTTACACCGAAGTTCAGTGTCTGGTTAGGCTGCAGGTTGTTTATGGTATGTGAAGTACCGGTTGGACCTGTGCTTGGAGCGCTGAAGGTAATACCACCATCGAGGGTCACTTCGTAGCGTACTGCACCCGGAACAGGGTTCCAGCTGAAGGTGACGCTGGTAGCAGTAATGTTGCTGAACGACACGTGCGGAGCAGCGAGCGGTTGCAGCATGCTGACGATCACCGCTGTTCTTGCGCCTATGCCCACGCAACCACCGGAGGAGCTTACAGCTTCCACATAGTAAGTAGTGGTCGTATTCAGTACAGGTGTAGTGAACACCGGACCGGTAAACACTGGTGTACCGCCAGTAGGTATTGTATACCAGTTGAAGGTAACACCCGCCGTTGTGGAACTGGCTGTCAGTGTGGCTGTTTTACCCGGGCAGATACCGTTTTCGTTGCCGGTAACTGTCGGTGCAGCCGGAGCATTGATCAGCTGAACACTCACAGCTGCGCGGGTTGCACTTGGGCAGCCGGTGGCGTTCACCGCTTCCACATAGTACATCGCGTTAGCCGTCACCGGTGGCGTTGTAAAGCTGCTGCCAGTTGATATGGCTGTTCCGCCGGTTGCGGTAGTATACCATTTATAGGTGAGTGCCGGATTCGGGCTTTGCACACTCAGTGTCACGGTCTGACCCAGACAGGTCTGGAGTGTTGCATTGACTACTATCGGTACTGCCGGTGCTGCATTGACAGTGACATTCACGGCTGTTCTGCTGGCGCTTACACAACCACCGCTGGTAGCAGCTTCGAGGTAGTAAGTCGCATTACCGGTTGGTGTGATGGTGTAGTTAGCACCGGTGAATACTTGCGTACCGCCGGTAGCCTGTGTATACCATTTGTAGATCACGCCTGCCACGCTGTTCTTCACAGAGAGGGTCACGGTCTGACCAGCGCAGGTTGTTATCGGATCTGCCAGCGGAGCATCGATGGTAGTGATCACAGTAGCCGTTACACTAACACTGGAGCTTGCACAGCCTTTATTATTCACCGCTACCACATAGAAGGAAGTGGTATTGGTCAGCGGGCCGGTGGTAAAGCTCGGACCGGAAGCCAACAGTGTTCCGTTGGCCGGAGCATCGTACCAATTGTAGGTCAATGCCGGATCCGGTGCCTGGATGCTGAAGGTTGCAGTACCACCGATACAGATGGTCAGGTTGTTCGCCACTACCGTCGGCATTGCCGGTGCCGGATCTACGTTCACAACAACCGCGGTCCTGGTGGCGCTGGAGCAGCCGGTGCCTATATTGGCCTGTACATAGTAGGTAGTAGTGTTGCTTACGGATGGTATATTATATACCTCACCGGTAAAGAGCAGGGTACCACCTACAGGGGCATCATACCATTGATAGATAAATCCTGGCTGAGCATTCTTCACAGATACTGTCACACCGGTACCTGCGCAGGTCCTGAGACTGGTAGCCGTTACTTCCGGAGCAGCAGGAGCCGAGGTAACTGTTACAGTAGCTTTCACTCTCGCAGAAGGATTACCACACGTTGCCAGATCACCTACTGCTTCCACATAGAAGTCGGTAGAGTTAGTGAGCGGCAGAGTAGTGTAAACCGGTCCGGAGAAGACTGGCGCACCGCCTGTTGGTACGGTGTACCAGTTATACGTGATATTGTTTGCAGGTGAGAGCACGCGCAGTGTTGCGGTAGATCCTGTGCAGATAGTCAGTGCATTGGATTCGAGTACCGGTGTTGGTGCGGTGCCTACGCTTATGGTCACTTTAGCTCTTACCGCGCTGGTGCAGGTACCGTTGCTGGCTTCAGCATAGAAGTCGGTCGTTACATTCAGCGGGTTAGTAGTATAAGTGTTGCCGGTTCCGAGCAGCGTACCACCGGTAGCAGCATCATACCATTTGTAGGTAGTACCTGCAACAGGGTTCTGGATACTGAGTGTCACTGTACCGCCAGCGCAGACATTGAGCGAAGTCGCTGCAATAGTCGGAGTAGCTGGTGCCGGATTCACTGTTACCGGTATCGCCGTTCTTGGGCCAGGGCAGCCTCCGCAAGACCTTGGACAGCCGCCGCCGATCACACCTCTCACATAATAAGTGGTGGTGCTGTCTGCATTGAAGGTGTAGCTAACGCCGGTGAATACCAGGTTGCCAGCCGCATCATTCCACTGGTAGTTTACGCCAGCCTGCGGGTTCTGCACGGTCAGTGTTACACTGGAGCCGGTGCAGGTATTAACAGATGCCGGTATTACCACAGGTGCAGGCGGTGCAGGCACTACATTCACGGTGCCGGCCACACGGGCAGATGGTGCGCCGCAGTGGGTGATATCACCCACTGCTTCCACATAGTAAGTGGTAGTAGAAGCCAGCGGCGGTGTTATGAATATCGGTCCTGTAAAGATCGGCGTGCCGCCTGTTGGTGTAGTGTACCAGTTATAGGTAAGTGCGTTGTCCGGATTGAGGATCATCAACATGCCTGGCGTATTCTGACAGGTGGTCACATTGTTGGATACCAGTACCGGTGTCGGTGCTGTGCCTACGCCGATGGATATTTTAACACGGGTAGTGTCTGTACAGCTGCCGGCAGACGCTTCCACATAGAAGTCAGTGGATACGGTCAGGTTTCTCACGATATATACCGGTCCGGTGAAGAGGACAGTACCTCCGGTGGCCACATTGTACCAGCGGTAAGTAAGGGTATTCACCGGGTTCTGTACGGAGAGGACTACGGAGTCGCCTGCACAGATATTGGTATTGGAAGCGGTTACTGTTGGTGTTTGCAGCGTGGTGATGTTTACATTCACCACTTTAGCTGCACCCGCTGCGTTAGCACAGCTGTTGCTTCCTTCTACGGTCACATAGAAAGTGGTATTGGCTGTGATCAGCGGAGTGGTGTAGGATGCGCCGGTAAACAGCAGTGTTTGCAGGTTGGCGTCCTGGTACCATTTAAATACCGGGTTCGTTACGGTGGTGGTGGTAGCTGTCAATGTAACCGTTGTCTTCGCACACACGGTAGTATCATTGAGGATGATATCTGCCGCAGTGGAGCGTCTGTTAACGGTCACATGTGCCGCTTTCAGGTCACCGGCAGCGTTTTCACAGTTGCCTGCACTGCTTACGCTCACGTAGTAGGTGTAAGTGCCTGGTGCGAGGCCTGGGATAGACAGCACACCGGTTGCGCTAACACCTTGTGTGATCGGGCCGGTCTTATCCGGATTAGCGTACCATTTGAATACCGGGTTCAATACTGTATTGGATGTCGGTGTGAGTACAGCAGTATCGCCTGCACAGATGGTTTGATCTGTCACATTGATATCAGCTGCCGTGGCCCCCGTGGTCACGATGAGGGTGATGACTGCGCGGGCACCTGCATTTGTACAGTTGTTACCGTTTACTGCTTCTACATAGAATTTATAGGTACCTACGCCGAGGTTGGACGGAGTAGTATACGTATTGGTGTTGGAGGCCAGTTTAGCGCCGCCGGTAGGAGCGTCATACCAGTTGAAGTTCACACCAGGCACTGCATTTACGCTGAGTGTCACCGGAGTATTCACGCAGGTGGTTACGCTGTCTTTGGTAGCAACCGGAGTAGCCGGTATACCGTACACGGTTACTGTTGCAGGCAGGGAAGCTGCGCCGTTACAGTTGTTCCGCATAGCTCTTACGGTGAAGGTGTAAGTGCCGGAATCGAGGGTCGGCGGTGTCACGTAGGCGATGCTGTCGAGCAGGTGGTTACCGTGGCTGTCGTACCAGCTGTAGGTAACACCGGCCGCAGGGTTCACCACGTTGAGAGTAGCCTGCTGACCTTTACAGATATTGGCGTTGGTCACCTGTACAGTTGGCTGAACGATGGCACGTTGTGCGTAGTTGAAGCCAATTTCTGTGAGGGCGCCCACAATACCTGATCTCAGTTTCACTTCCACGCCGGTGAATGGTTGGGTTGGTACGAAGGACAGCAATGCGCTTCTGCCGCCACTGAGCAGATTGATATTAACGAGCGGGTTGGACACCAGTACGGAGTCACCTGCTGTATTACCATTGTAGGATGTCAGCTGCAGACTGGCCAGTACGGCGGCAGAGAGCACCTGGCTTGGGTTGGTGACCAGTACTTTCACAGTATCACCCAGAGTGGAGACACCGTTGAAGTAAGCTCTTTCCCAAACGGAAGCATTCAGTATGCCGAGGTCTATAACGAGGGAAGAGTAAGTATTAGCGCTGTTGTCAACTGCCAGTTGCGGGTTGTACACATTGCCCAGCACCAGGAGGCCGGAGCCGCCGATGGTGAAGGTGCTTGCGCCTTCGCAAGGCACAGGGTCCTGTCTGTCGGTAATGGTGACAGCTGTTACCGGTACTCTTGCAGAAGTACAGGAGCCGGTGCCAGGTACCGCAGCTACTACCCAATAGGTAACAGTACCGACGGTAGCGGATGCCGGTGCGGCATACTGCGCACCTTTAAACAGGGTGTCTGTGCTGGTCTGGGTAGCGAACCAGTAGAACTGTGCATTAGCGGTGGAAGCAGATGCAGTAAATACCGGTTGCTGGTTGACTACCACGGTGTCAGGGTTCGGTGTTACGGTCGGATCAGGCAGTGTTGCTGCGGTGCTCACGTTAACAGCCGTTCTGGTGGCAGAGATAGTGTTGCAGCTGTCGTTTACGGCTTCTACATAGTAGGTCGCAGGAGCTGTTACATTGACAACTTTATAAGTAAATCCGCTGTCTGTGTTCAGTTTGGTACCACCTACAGCCACATTGTACCAGTTGTAGGAGTAGCCGGCCAGCGGGTTGGCGATAGCCAGTAACGCGTCTGAACCAGGACAAACTTTCACGTCATTGGATTGTACGGATGGTGCAGCCGGAGCAGCAGCCACTTTCACATCTACTTTAGTTCTTGTTGTGCTGGCGCAACCATTACGGTACGCTTCCACCAAGAAGCTGGTATCTGAGGTCAGCGGACCGGTAGTCAGGGAAGGACCATCTTTACCGGTCAGGTAAGTACCGTTGGAAGTATACCAGCGATAAGTGACGCCAGCTGCCGGGTTCTGTACATTGAGTGTTGCGGTGTTACCGGAGCAAACAGCCACCTGAGATGCCTGTACAGTAGGTTTGGCCAGTGCACGCTGTGCATAGTTGAAGCCTATTTCAGTCAGGGCACCGACGATGCCGGATTTCAGTTTCAGCTGTACCGCATCAAACGGATGGGCTGGTACAAATTCAACGAGCGCTTGTGTACCATTGCTCAACAGACTGAGTTTCACCAGCGGGTCGCTAACAACCACGGAATCCTGCGGAGCATTACCATTATAGGTAGTCAGCTGAACACCGCCCAGCAATGAAGCGGACAATACCACACCAGGGTCGGTAAGCAGTACTCTTACAGTATCACCAGGAGCGGAGAGACCGTTGAAGCCTACTTTTTCCCATACTTCTGCATTCAGCACACCGAGGTTGATCACGAGGGAAGAGTAAGTGCTGGCATCGTTATCTACCGCCAGCTGCGGGTTGTATACGTTACCCAGTATGAGGAGACCGCTGCCGCCGATAGTTTGGGTGGTAGCGCCTTCGCACGGTACTGGTGTTGGTGTGGTAAACTGTCCGTATACCACCACTACCGGCACGCGGATAGAAGAGCATGTGCCGTTGATGGATGCTTTCACCCAATAGGTCACGGTGCCTGGCGTATTCTGTGTAGGCGGCGCGTAAGTCGGGCCGGTAAACAGGCTGTCATTGCCAGCCTGGCTGCCATACCAGGTGAATGTCACGTTAGCGGCATTGGAGCTGGCTTTCAGTACGGCTTGTGTACCGATATTCACAGAATCCGGGTTAGGTGTTACCACCGGTGCGCTCAGCGAAGCAGAGATCACGATGTGGAATGCCTGTCTCGGAGAAACGGCACCACAAGCGCTCATTGCTTCTACATAGAAGGTAGTGTCTTTGGTGACATTCGGTACGTTAAATACATATCCGCTGTCGGTATTCAGCTTGGTACCGCCAGTGGCTACGTTGTACCAGTTATAAGTAAGCTGGTTGTTCGGATTAGATACCGCCAGTGCTGCGCTGGTTCCAGGACAGAGATTCAGGGTCTGGTCCGGGCCAGGTACAACAGGAGCAGGAGATACAGTAACGGTTACGGGTACACGTCCAGGGTTAGGGCAGTTATTAGCGCCTACCACCTGTACATAGTAAGTAACCTTACCTGGTGTTCTCAGGGTATCGGTAGTATAAGTATTCAGGCTGCTCAATACAGTCGTGCCGGTAGAATCAGCGTACCAGCGTACGGTAGTACCCGCAGCAGGTGTTACAGACAGTGTTGCTCTCTGGTTTACGCACACGGTATCACCAGTGCCACTGATGGTCGGATTCGGATAGAAAACGCGGGCACCATAGATATCGATAGCGTTGAGGAGATTAACTGCACCAGTGAGTTTCACTTCCACGCGGTCATACGGGGCGGTAGCACCTACTGTAGCATTAAATTGCTGGCCGCTCAGCAGACGCAGGGTCAACAGGTTAGCCAGGGTATCTGCTTTCACAGCAGTAGCGCCATTGTATTGAGTGATCACGATGCCGGCAAACAGGCCCACATCGGCCAGACCGCCCGGAGCTGCCATCGTCAGGCGGATGCTGTCACCTGCGGCTCCCGGGTTCGGGAAGATGAGCTGTTGGTATACAGAACCACCTATCAAACCTACCGGTACACTCAGGCGGGTGAAGTTGGTGGTAGAGCTGTCGATGTCATTGGTCGGATTCTGCACGGAGCAGAGTATGCAACCAAGGGTAGTACCGGAAATCTGGCTGGTCGGCACATTACAATCCGGAGAAGGAATAACCGGACCAGTCACTACCACGTCTACACGTACCCGTGCAGAAGAGCAGGCTCCCGGAATACTTACGGCAGCGAAGTAGCTGTAAGTGCCCGGATTATTAAACGGACCTACCACGAAGCTGGTACCAGTACCGGCGATGGTAGTGGTAGTAGAATCCGTGTACCAGTTGATCACAGCACCCGGAACAGGTGAAGCAGTGAGTGTTGCCTGTTGGCCGGTTGCTACTACGACCGTGCCAGTCACCACTGGTGTTGCAGGAGCATTCACTATTTTCACTACAGCTGGTTTCAACGTACCTGCAGCATTTTCACAACGGTTAGAACCGGTAACGGCTACATAATAAGTATAGTTGCCAAGTGCCAGACCGGTAATGGTGAGGTTACCCACACTGTCTAATGCATAGTGTACCGCACCTTCTGTCAGGCCATTGGTGATCGCTGTTGTTTTATTGGCGTCTTTATACCAGGTGAATACCGGGTTGGTAACAGTGGTAGAAGTAGGTTTCAGCACAGCAGTATTGCTAACGCAACCGAGCGTGGTATCAGCCAGGTTGATATCTGCAGCCGTACTCAATGCATTCACTGTAACCACAACGGGTATACGATCAGGATTTGCGCAACCGTTGGTACCAATCACCTGAGCCCAATAAGTGATGGTGCCAGGGGTATTGAGTACCGGGGTAGTATATGGATTCGGGCCCAAAGCAGTGGTAGTGGTGGAATCAGCATACCACTGAACACTGGTACCCGGTGCTGGTGTAGCATTGAGCGTAGCAGTGGAACCAACGCAGGCTTGTACATTACGTACCAGTGCAGTTGGGTTCGGGCTGATGATGCGGGCACCATATATATTCACTGAAGTCAGGAGGTTGACGAGTCCGGTCAGCTTGATTTCCACACGGTCAAATGCAGCTGTAGCCGGGATAGTTACATACGCTCTTGTGTTTCCTCCCAACAGTTGAATATGGAGCAGGCTGGAAATAGTATCTCTTGTCACCACGTTGGTACCATTAGCGACAGTTAATACCACACCTCCTAATACCGACAGGTCCAACAGACTTGAGGGAGCTCCGATCTCAAACCGCACGCTGTCCGTAGCAGCACCTGGTTGCGGGAAGATGAGCTGTTGGAAAGCAGCACCACCCAACAGGCTTACCGGAGCGTTCAATTGCGAGAAGTTGTTCGGGTCACTGTCGATTGCGTTATCAGGGTTGTTCACCGCGCAAAGCACGCAGCCGAGGGTAGTACCCCATGCCGTTGTTGTAGGTGCGTTACAGGAAGTAGGCGTACCAGGCGTCATGATGGTAACATCCACGCGGATCCTTGCCGAGGTACAACCACCTGGGAGACGCACACCAACAAAGTAAGTGTGTACACCTGGTGTCGCGAACGGACCTACATTAAATGACGGGCCTGTAGCCACCGGAGCCAGGGTTGTATCAGTGTACCATTCGATGGTACCACCCGGAGCAGAAGCTGTTAACGTAATAGTTTGACCGGTATTGCCGGAAACACCGGTAGCCGTTACCGGCGGTAGCGGGCTGGTACCCACGGTAACAGTGGCAGCAGCGAGTGCGCCGGCCTGATTTTCACAATGGGTACTGTCGGTGAGACTTACATAGAATGTAGTGGACGGAGCAGTAAGCCCTGTGATGGTCAGTTTGCCCGCAGCGTCGATAGCGTAGCTGATGGGGCCTTCTACCAGACCATTCGTGATCTGGGTTGTTTTATTAATGTCTTTATACCATTTGAATGTCGGAGTACCGGAAGGGTTGGTAGCAGTAGGTGTAATGGTAGCTACATTCGCACAGACCGCTGTAGTAGGCGACACTGTGATATCAGCAGCAGTAGCGTAGTTATTGACTAAGACTGTTACCAATGCTTTAGCGGATTCAGAAGCAGAGCATGTTTTCAGCATGGCCGATACATAGTACCGGAAAGTACCCACGGTAGTAGCAGGTGCTGAGAAAGTGGAGCCGGTGCCCACTACGGTTGTCTGGGTAGAATCGTACCAGGTATAATTATAATTGACATTGTCAGGACTACTAACACTGAGTAAAACAGGCGTACCCAGACAAGTGGTTTTGACAACACTTCCACCCGTGGTGGCAGGTGAAGGACTAAACCGTTGAATTTCGTTCACATTTAGTGTGGCCAGTCCACTGACGACGGCCCCAAACCGGACCTGTATATGGTCGAACACGCCCGAGGAGGCGAACGTCAGGGTTTGCGGTCCCGACGCGCCCGAGAGCAGATTGATTATAAGAAAAGCACTATTACCAGTCAGGGAGTCTACAACAGTGCCCTGATTATAGGTAACGATGGTGATCGCGTTCAGCAATTGAGCGCTCAACAGCACACCGTTGTTCGAAGTAATGATACGAACGGAATCACCGGCTTTGGAGAGGCCGGGATATACAGCAGTTATTTGAGCGTAGCTATTGGTTAAGGTAGTGCCTACCGCCGAAAACATCTGGGCGAATGTGGCCGTGTTACCGTCCACCGCATTATCAACAGCGGAGATGGAGCCTACACCGGCCAGCGTACCATTAATACCGTACAATACATCGATGGGGGTATTACAGGCGATAGTACCGGCAGCCGGTTTATTATAATAAGCAGCATAGATATTTACATCGACCAGTGCAGAGAGGAGGTCTGCCCGGATAGAGACACGTACTCTGTCGTACGCAGCACCCGGAGCAGGTACAAATATTTCTGCCTGGTTACCACTGGCGAGGAGATTAAGCAATGCATTCGAAATAGGTGCAGGCGATCCAACTGGTGTGTTGCCATTATAGGCTTGTACAACGATGGAGCCGGCGAGCGAGAGTGATAATGCGCTTCCCGCACCAATTTTCACTACTGCCGGGGTAGAAGCCGAAGGCAACTGACCAGCGGGGAAGATCAGGTTCTGGGAGATGGTCACCTGACCAAGCAGCGACAGCACTACCGGCGCGTTTATCTGCGAAGAGGTCCTCAGGAAGTTCCCGGTGACATCTATTGCGCTGTCCGGGTTGGTCACACCGCAGGCGAGGCACACGCCAATACCTGTAATGTCAACATTGTTGGACTGGCTGTTCGCATATACGCGCTGAGTCTGTGTTTGCGCCATTGCCGGCTGTGCTATCATCCCGAAGATCATCAACAGTAACAGCAGGTTTCCCAATAACAAACGGGTTTGCCTTTTGAAGAAAAGCAACACAGGTGTGTTCAAGGTACTTTTCGTCCTGGATTGGTTGATTGGGGCGGCAATAAAAGGGCAATTAGGAGTAGTGTTTGAATGCATAGCATCAGATATTAAAATAAAACGATATTCATTTTGCAATGAATTACAAACTACTCTGATGGAAGGATAGGCTACGAGGTGGCTACATGACAATAATTGAAAAGTGAGGTGGTAGATGTACCCACTTTCAATCATATGTTAAAACTTTGTAAAAACGTTACGAATGTATAGTGAAGAAGGGGATAAAAGGTGGTTCATTTTGGTTCATTTTGAACGGCAGTGCCCCTTTCGTTCATTATCAGATTTAACTGTTCAGTTTGTTCATTTCAATGACGATGGTCACCTTTTTTATGTCACGACATTTATCTGAACAGGCAGGAACCGGGCTGACGGGCAAATTTTTTTTTGTTTTTTTTCAATTTTTATTAGAAACCCGCCCCTTAAGGCCATCATGGTTGACTTTTAATCTATTTAATTAATATATAGTCTCATTATATATATAAATATTATTAATAAATAACACAAAAGTATCTTTATTAGAAATTCTCATATATATAATCATTTTTAAAATTTCCTGTTCATTTTGTTCATTTTACTTTTCGTAAATCTAAACCGCTGACTCAGACGTACTTAAAGAAGTATCGAAAATTCCTAATCCATTTATTGTCCCCTATGATTGATCTATCCTATGACTTCATCATGACACTGCAAAAAGAAGTATTGCGCAGATACGGTGTTGAAGTCATGTCATCGGCAGATTGCAAGAATCTGGCTCAGTCCATATTGGATAACACCACTAAACTGGTGAGTGAGACGACGCTCAAAAGGGTATTCGGATTTGCTGTTACACAACACAGCTTTTCGCGCTACACGTTGAACACACTCTCACAATATTGCCGGTTTAAGGACTGGGAGGATTTTCAGCAACATCATTATCAATTGCTCAACAGCGCCAGTCGCAGCAACCAGCAACTGGACACACGGAGATGGGATGAACTGAAAACCAAAGCGGATGCAGTATCTCACTACACTATCCTGACGCTTAAAAACCGTTCAGGTATTGCGTTCCCGTTTACTGTTCCCCGGACATTCTGTAATGCACACATTGAGCGGTTCCTGGAAAGCGACTACGCTGCCACCGCCCTGATAGCCCCGTCAGGATGGGGCAAATCCGTGGCCCTGGTACACCTCGCCGAACACTTCTGGTTCTGCCGGGATGCCCGGTTTAAACACGACGTATGCTGGTTCATCCATGCACACGCCGCCGGCAGCCTGCTGCTCAAAGGCTTCTCCCTCGCCAATTGGCTGGACAACCAGATGGACCTCGGCAAAGGGGAAAACTTCCGCGAATATTTTTCCAGCCACTTTAATAATAAAGGCGGCCGCCTGATACTGATCATCGACGGGTTCGATGAAATCGCCGTTTCCGGAGATAAACTCAAACTATTATATACCAAGCTGGAAGACTTCGTTTACTCTAACGACCGCTACCCCTGGGTGAAAGTGATCCTTTCTATCCGGAGCAGCACCTGGTCAGAGATATTCCAGCACTCCCATCAATATCCGGCCTTCCGCCGCTACTGGTACCTGGGGCCCGAAATGGACGAGGAAACAAACATCAACCTGCCTGCCCTCACAGAACAGGAGGTAAAGTCTGTCCTCTATAACCACCACTTTGACCCGTCCACCATCCGGATGTTCTCAGAGAGCTTCCTGCAGAAACTGCGGAACCCATATTACCTCCAGCTATTCTGCCAGCTCAATACCGGGCCAGACCAAAACTTTGTGGACGAACACCTCAGCCTGTTCGAGATCGTATCACGATTTGTGCAGAACCGCGTTTTCAACTCCCAAAGCAACGCCTTTAAAATAAAGATCATCGAAAAGCTGCTGGCGCAACTCGACTATGGCCGCAGTGGTATCTATATTGATAAGAGCAAGCTGCTCAACCAAAACGCTGATCTGTTCCCGGCCTATAAGGAGCTGCTGGCAGATAATATCCTCACGGAAGAGAACCTCAGCCAGGAAATTATGTTCCACGTAAAAGTGCGCTTCGCCCATACCTTCCTGCTGGAATACTTTGTGGCGATGCATTACCTCCAGCAAAGCAACCAGGAAATCAACGAAAACCTGCTGCGGAACATACTGGACCATCTGCCACAATCTCCTTACCGCATCGGGGTATTCCGCTGGCTGCTCCGCTATGCGATCACTACCCGGCAAACGGAAGGCATCATCAAAATGTTCCATCTCCCGCTGGCTAACATCGAAAAATCACATCTGCTCGAATATCTCGTGCTCCACTATCATCATGAGGGCAACAACCAGGTGGAACTGAAATCGATCTTCCCCGCAGGATTCTTCAAAAAGAACCCGCTCAGCCAAATCATCAATGATGAATTCATGCACTTCCGCAAACGGAAGGTGCTGAATGCCTTGCTGGGACTGGCCGAAGCCAGGGAAGACAAACTTAAAATCCGCAACCTGCTCTTCAGCATGGCCCTGCTACAGCTGGATGCAGAACAGTGTGAACTGGAACTCAACAGCATCAAAAAGCTGTACAACGCAGATGAATTTGACGGAGAACTGTGGGTGACACCTTATGAAATACTCCTCTTTATATATGAGTATCTCAAATTTGGCTTTGTAAACGAAAGCATCCGGGCCAAGATATACCAATACCAACAGTATTGGGGCCATACTTCCCGGCAACAAATATCCGTGGCGCAGGAAATTGTATTCCGTAACATGGGCACGGCCTTCCTGCTGATGGAAGATTATGAGCACCTGCTCAATTTCACGCAGCGGCTCTTCCAAACGTATCCCTCGCTGCCTTACCGCAAAGCGGACTCTTTCCGTCTCATGCTGTTGTTATGGCAGGCACAGGGCCATCTGGGAATGGGCAATATCAAATCCGCGGAAAGGATCTGCCGGCACGCTGATCAGGTCATTAAAAAATACTCCTCCGACTATTTCAGCGGAAAACACCTGGAATCATTCCAGAAACTGCTGCATGCCACGGTATATTATAACGAACACGAATTCCATAAAGCGATCCGTGTTGCCGAAATAGCCATTGAACATGCGCAGAAGCTGGACCTGAAAGTGCTCGCGCTGATGAACTTCGCCCTGCTGAAGAACATTTACCGTGACCTGAACATGGATAAACAGATTACGGACACACAACAACAAATAGAATTAATCCGTAACAGTACCTCCTTCAAACAGGCCATTCCAAATTTTGCGAAGTGATTATGGCATAATTTTGCTTTATTGCATAGCATAATGGCCATTGATGAAAGTAAATATTCGACGTCTACACAATTGCTGCTCAACATACTGAGCCTGCTGACGTTGGCACCACTCGCACCTTTTATAAACCGGTTCCTCCCGCCCATTGTAGCGGGAGGGGTCCATATAGACCTGGCTGTATCTTTCCTGATCAGCCTTCTGATAGTATTTGCCCTGAGATGGGTTTTCCGGCCATTGATTATTCCCGCTTTCCTGCTGGTGTGCAGCATTCTGCTGATCAACAAATATCGTGATGACTATACATTCACAAATGTATTGAACGATTATAAAGGCATGGTACAGGGCAACTGGGGCACCAAAGACAGCAAACAACTGGACATCCTCAGCTTGTACCCCCGCCGCGTGGAAAGCTATCGCGACAAAACTGTGCGGGGCATCAAGGAAAAAGTCAACTACCAGGATTCCGTCGTCCGCAACTTCTCCGTCAAGCACTCGATCGACTTTTATGACGAGTACTTCTATAAATATGGGAAGATCACCCGTTTCCTATCTCTCTTCCGGTATATCAACGGTAATTTTAAATATGTACTGGATTCCCGTCGTGACGAATATTTCGCTACGCCACAGGAAACGATTCAGAATGGCCTTGGCGGCGACTGTGACGACCACTCCATCTTGATGACTTCCTGCCTTCAATCCATTGGGGCGCGCTGCCGTATTGTACTGATCAAGGGTCACGCTTATCCCGAGCTGTACTGCGGCGACAAAGAAGATTTCGAGATCATGAAACAGGCTATTATCACCCTGTTTCCCAAACCTGTTATCAAAGAACTGTACTACCACGAGCTGAAAGGGGAGTACTGGATCAACCTTGATTATACCGCCAGACATCCCGGCGGGCCTTACATGAACGATAAAGTTTATGGGTTGATTGAGCTCTGATGTTTAAATTTGCGCCATGAGTCAATTTAGCCGTATCCGGAAGTATCATGGTTTTTTCAGGTTTAAACGGGATTTTGAACAATACAGCCTCCGCAAAGCCAAAAGCTATGAGTTACTCCTACACTGGCTTCACAGCAAACTGAACCGCAATCAGTTCCTGCTGTTGTCCGGTATCCTGGTTGGTTGTTCCGCCGGTCTGGCAGGAGTGGTGCTCAAAATGCTGGTCCACTACATCCACTATGTTATCACCTACAAGGTACATTTCAGTACCCAGATGATCTTTTACGTTGTCTTTCCCTTTCTGGGGATTGTGCTGACCACCCTGATTGTTATTTTCTTTTTTAAGGGGCAGTCCCGTAAAGGGATTCCGGCCATTCTGCATGAGATCGCGCAAAACTCCAGCCTCATTCCGCCAGTGAAGATGTATTCCCAGATACTGCAAAGCGCCGTGACTGTTGGCCTGGGTGGCTCTGCCGGCCTGGAAAGCCCTATTGCCGTTACCGGCGCCGCACTGGGCTCCAACTATGCCCGGACTTATTCGCTGGGATACAAAGAGAGGACTTTGTTGCTGGCGGCGGGTGCCACAGCGGGTATCGCCTCTGCATTTAACGCACCCATCGCCGGGATGATGTTTGCTTTTGAAATCCTGTTGACCGGCGTCGTATTTTCCGATTTTATGCCGTTGGTGGTCGCAGCTGTCTGTGGCAGCTTGTTATCCAAAATCATTCTTCAGGAGGAAGTCCTTTTCCATTTTGAATCACGGACACCATTCAACTATCATAACGTACCCTTTTATATTGTGCTTGGATTGCTGTGTGGTTTTTATGCCCGCTACTTTGTGGTGTTATCGAAGAAAGTAGAGCATTTTTTCCAGCATCTGCGATGGAGCGCCCTGCAGAAGGCCATGCTGGGCGGGGTCTTAGTATCCGTACTTTGTGTGGCATTGCCCCCGTTGTTTGGAGAAGGGTATACCGCCGTGAAAGCATTGGCCGGAGGCCATGGCGAAATTATTCTGCAAAACAGTTTCTTCGGGTACTTCCCGCCACAGAGCTGGATGTTGCTGGTATTCACCGGCTGCGTATGCCTGCTGAAGGCCTTCGCTACTTCCATCACCATCCAGAGCGGTGGTAATGGTGGTAACTTCGCGCCCTCCCTGTTTGCCGGCGGGTTCCTGGGCTTCTTTTTTGCGATGCTCTGTTCTCAGATAGGCTTTACCGATGTACCGGTCACCAACCTCGTGATTGTAGGGATGGCGGGCGTTATGGCGGGTGTGATGTATGCTCCGCTGACCGCCATTTTCCTCATTGCGGAATCCAGTTCGGGGTATGACCTGTTCATCCCCCTGATGATCGTGTCTACCACTTCCTACCTGATGGCGAAATGGTTTTCCCCTATTTCACCGGAGCTCACAGAGCTGGCCAAAGAAGGGAAGGTCTTCACCAAAGCGCATGACAACAACATTCTTCTGATGTTGAAGATGCAGGACCTTGTAGAAGAGGACATTCAGCGGATAGACATCAACAGCAGCCTGCGGGAACTGATAGAACTCGTTAAGGGCGGGCACCGCAACACCATTGCTGTAGTGAACCAGCAGGACAAGCTGGAAGGTATCATCACCCTCGACGATATACGTCCGATCATGTTCAACCCGGAACTATATGATACCGTTACTGTTAAGAAATTAATGAAAGCTCCGCCAGCAGTAGTATCTTTAAGAGACAACATTACGCTGGTGCTCAAAAAATTTGACGAAGCACAGGTTTGGAGTTTACCGGTGGTGCAGGACAAGAAGCTGATAGGGTTTGTTTCCAAATCACGCATACTGAATAAGTACCGGTTATTGTTACAGGAATATTCCGAAGGATAGACACATCAAAATATGGCGCGGGTATTAATCAATTTTGCACATCCTGCCCTGGAGAAGTCCAGGGTGCAGAAGCAGCTGCTGACTACCATCAAGGGCATCAAGGGTATTACCATCAACGATTTGTATGAATGGTACCCTGACCTTGACATTGATGTAGCCCGGGAGCAGCAACTGCTTGAAAAGCATGATATTATTCTGCTGCAACATCCTTTTTACTGGTATAGTGCCCCGGCTATTATCAAACAGTGGATGGACCTGGTACTGGAACATGGCTGGGCTTACGGGCATACCGGCAAAGCCTTGCAGGGCAAGTATTTCGGCAATGTGATTTCCGCCGGCAGTGGAGAAAAAAATTATCAGCCTGAGGGAATACACCGGTATCCGGTACATCAATTTCTGTTGCCGTTTTCACAAACCGCTGCGTTGTGCAACATGCAATATGCCGCACCTTACGTGATTTACGGTGTACACCGCATGGACATAGAAGATATCCGCACCGCCGCGCAGCAATACCGCAACATGCTGGAGTTGCTGCGGGACGACAAGATAGATCCGGCAGCCCTGCCACGGCTGACTTATATGAACGAGGCATTACAACTTCCATCCCAAACCCGCTCCGTATGAATCAACATTCGCTGCTATTTCAATCAATGGTATACCTGGCTGCCGCCATTGTGTTTGTGCCACTCGCCAAGAAAATGGGGCTGGGCGCCGTATTGGGCTATCTGATAGCCGGTGTGATCATTGGTCCGTCCGTAATGGGCTTCATCGGCAAAGAGGGAGAAGACATTATGCATTTCGCCGAATTTGGTGTGGTGATGATGTTGTTTCTTATCGGGATGGAGCTGGAGCCGACTTTGTTATGGCGATTACGTACTTCCATTCTGGGGCTGGGAGGGCTCCAGGTGCTGGGCAGCGCCGCTGCCATCGCCGGTCTGGCTTACCTGCTGGGACAGCCTTTCAATGCATCGCTGGCCCTGGGCATGATCCTCTCATTGTCATCTACCGCCATTGTGCTGCAAACACTCAATGAAAAAGGGTGGATGAATACCGCCGCCGGGCAAAGCGCCTTTTCCGTGCTGTTGTTTCAGGATATCGCCGTTATCCCGATGCTGGCTATTTTCCCGCTGCTGGCCAGTGGTGCCACCAATACCGCTGACCTGCATGAATCGTCCCTCCGTGACAATCTGCCGGCATGGGGACAAACATTGGTGGTGCTGGGCGCTGTAGCCGCTATTATCATTGCCGGCCGTTACCTTGTCAATCCGTTGATGCGTATCATTGCCCGTACACGTGTAAGGGAGCTGTTTACCGCCACGGCCCTGTTAATGGTGGTGGCCATTGCCGTACTGATGAATCTTGTAGGGCTAAGCTCCGCACTCGGCGCCTTTTTGGGCGGTGTGGTACTTGCCAACAGTGAATACCGTCATGAGTTGGAAAGTGATATAGAGCCATTCAAAGGTTTGCTGCTGGGATTGTTTTTCATTGCAGTAGGGGCTTCCATCGATTTTACCCTGATCATGGAAGAACCGTTGCTGATATTTGGGCTTGTACTGGGGTTGATGGTCATCAAAGCCGCTGTGCTGATGATATTGGGGAAGGTATTCAAACTGAGTACAGACCAGAACCTGCTTTTTGCCTTTGCGTTGGCTGACATAGGAGAATTTGCCTTTGTATTACTGGCTTTCAGCAACCAGGTGAGATTGATCGATGCCAGGCTTTCCGCGATGCTGACTGCTATTGTGGCCATCAGTATGGCGTTGACGCCGCTGATTATGTTACTGTATGAGAAAGTCATACAACCGCGATTTACCCGTCAGATACCGAAGTCCGATGAGCGCTCTACTGATGAAATACATGAAAAGAACCCGGTGATCATAGCGGGCTTCGGCCGTTTCGGCAGTATGACCGGGCGTTTCCTGCGGGCTAACGGCATCAAATGCACCATCCTTGATATGGATTCAGACCGGGTGGATGCGCTGCATAACCTGGGCATCAAAGTATATTATGGCGATGCCTCCCGGTACGACCTGCTGGCCGCTGCCGGCGCCGCTGATGCCAAGCTCCTGATCATAGCTACTGATCAATATGAACAGACGCGTCAGATTGTGGAACTGGCGCATAAATATTTTCCACATCTGCAATTACTGGTGAGAGCACAGCAGGTGGAAGACACTTTTGAGCTGATGGACCAGGGCGTATTGCATATTTACCGCGAAACAGTGGACACGTCACTGCGTATGGGCGCCGACGCACTCCGGATGCTGGGGGCACGCGCCTATCACAGCGAAAGGGCCGCGCGGACTTTCTTCCGGCAGGATGAACGGACGCTGAAAGGCTTATCAGCTATGCGTGACGATAAAAAACAATACCTCGTCAGTATGCGGGAGCGTATCGAAGAAATGGAAAAGCTCATTGCCTCCGACCGCATCAAAACCTGGCTGGACGAAGGGCAGGGGTGGGACCCGGAATCCATCCGGGATGAAGTACGCGGTGAAGCTGGAAACTGATTACTGAATATGATGGATGATCAGTTCTGCCACGTGATGTAACAATTCAACATCTACCGGGCGGCTATGGTCATGCATGGGTTTATCGGAAACGGCCCGCACATAACCTTCTTCATCGGGCTCAAAACTAATCTCGTGTTCAGCAATGACGACTTTGTATACGGTTTTATACGTCTGGTGTACGGTGTTCACTTCCAGAATATGAGGGTGGCCCTTATATTCAAATTTGAGTGTAAATGTATCTGCTGCCATTGGTTACTGCCGTTGTAGGGCTCAGGCTTCTTTTTCGCTGTGCTGCTGCTGATAATAACGCTTGATCCTGTTTTTTTCATCGCGGGAAAGCTGATGAATGAACCACAGGGAAAAATAAGCCAGTCCGCTAATGATAAATATGTATCCTATGAATCCCAGTGTGTGGAAAATCCGAAACCACATCCAGTCATTCGTGTAGGCGTACTGCGCTAAGATAGCTAAAATCACACCTGCCAGCATCAGAACAATTGCTATTTTTTTCATCGGGGGTAAATTTTGGGATAAAGAATACGATCTACGGAATCACGCGACAAACAAAATGCCATTACCATATCTACGTTACAACAACGGCATGCGGATGTTGCTCATGCAGATATTTTTCTACATAACGTATATGCTATAACGTAGGAATGGGGAATATTGTTACAGTTGCAGGCGAATATGTAATTTATTCAGTCCCTTTACCACAAATAACATTGCTACCGCGAAACACATACACCAGATAATACCAGGCAGGTCCTGCTGTAAAACAGCCGGCAGACTGAGGCCCAGCGCTATCATTCCGAAATACACAATGTCTGGCAAAATATAGGTGAGCAGCGGATTGGAACCAGCGGGTTTAAAGAAGGAAGTCCATCTGCTGAAGTGTTTTACATCTATCAAAAAATATAAAAGTGAAAAAACGGCCACACAAATAGCGGCACAATACAAGCACCAGCTGGGCGTAGCATGGATCTTGGACAGTTTATAGGCAGGTCTCAGCCAGGCCCCTGCGATCAACAGCACCACACAAAATCCGACCACTCTCGATACCAGGCGGCTGCCAGTCAATCCCAGGTCTTCATCAAAATAAAATAGAGTCAACAGCATACCACACAACACAATGGCTGTATGAGCGGCATTACCACTCTGCGATGCCAGCCAACTCCATTCGCCTTTCTGTACAAAAGGTTGTCTGCATAAGATATAGTAACCAATACATACCGCGATCATCAGGAAGATAGCACTATGGTTTCCTTTAAAGAGCTGATAAATAATACAGGCATATAGGTAGGCCCAACCAATCAGGCCCAGGATACCCCACCACTGCGGCGTGAGGTATTGTGTACCATCTTCACCACCACGAAAAATCACTGCCAGTACAATTAATATAACAGCGCCGATGCCCTTCAGCGTCCAGCTGATCCATGGTTGTTTAAAGGTGTATACATTCCACACCAGTATTACGCTGCCATAAAACAACAGTGCCCACAGTGCCCTGCTGATACCCGTTGCCGCAGGATTGAGATCACCAGTATTCACCATAAACACGCCCAGCACCAGCAGTCCAAGCGTACGCCACAAGATATGTTTCTGCAGCTGCCAGAAACTGTCACCCTTATTCAGCCGGCTATTGATAGCAAAAGGAATAGACATGCCCACGATAAACAGGAATGCCGGGAACACCACATCCACAAAGGTCATCCTGTCTTCATCCGCATGTGCGTGCTGCATCCAGGCGGGGATACCGTCTACGCCAGAAACGCTGTTAACAAAAATCATTACCAGGATAGTGATTCCGCGAAAAGCATCGATAGACAGAATACGGCCGGTGGAGAGTTTATTGATCATAGGGGAAAAGTGGTTGACTATCTTCCAAAGTACAATATAAAACTGATAGTATTAAGGCTATTTTAATCGGCCACTGGTCAAAAAAATTTATCTTTCCAGCCATAAACCAATTAACACTTATGAGGAAATACCTGCTCACAGGCGTCAGCATCGCTGGTATGGCATGCATCGCCGCCTGCAACCAGGGTCAGTCGACGGCCGATAAACAACAAGCCACTCCTGACATCCTGGCTGCCAACATAGACAGCACCGTCAACCCCGTACAAGATTATTTTGATTACGTCAACGGCGGATGGATCAAGCGCAACCCTATCCCTGCGGAATACAGCTCCTGGGGCATTGGCAACCTGGTACAGGAAGAACTGTACAAACGTCTCCGTCTCATCAACGAACAGGCTGTTGAAAAACCGGGAGATGATATTTCCCGTAAAATAGCGGCCTTCTGGAAAAGCGGTATGGACTCCGTTGCCATCAACGCCGCGGGCATTAAACCTATCGAGGCCGATCTGAAAGCCATCGATGCCGTTACCAACACGCAGCAGCTGGTAGCCCTTGCCGCACAGCAGAACATCTTCACCAACGCCATGTGCAGCCCTTACATTGCACAGGATGCCAAGAACAGCGAATCAATGGCGCTGCAGTTCTACCAGGGTGGTCTTGGTTTGCCTAACCGCGATTACTACTTCAACACCGACGAACGCACCACTAAAATAAGACAGGCTTACCCTGCACATATTGCGAAAATGTTGCAGTTCACCGGCATGGACAGCACTGCCGCTAAAGCTGCCGCCGCCAATGTGGTACAGCTGGAAACCATACTCGCCAAGTCCAGCCGCAAGCTCGCCGACCTGCGCGATCCTGAAGCCAACTATCATAAAATGGCCGTTACGGAGCTGAACAAAATAGCCGGCAATATTGACTGGAGCGCTTTCATCAAACAGCAAGGTGTTAACAGTCACGCTGACACGATTATTGTTGGACAGCCGGAATTCTACACCGCCCTCAGCTCCGCTGTTAAATCGCAGCCGCTGGACGCGTGGAAAAACTATCTCAAATGGCATCTGATCAACAGCGCCGCTTCCACCCTCAGCGATAACATTGCCTCCACTGACTTTGCTTTCTATGGTACCTTGCTGAAAGGCCAGGAGAAACAGAAGCCCCGCTGGAAACGCGTACTCGATGCTGAAGAAGGCGCTATGGGCGAAGCCCTGGGCCAGTTGTTCGTAAAAGAATTCTTCAATGCCACTGCGAAAAAAAGATACGAGACCCTCGTAGAAGATATCCGCGGCGCGCTTAAAACACGCATCGAAAACCTCACCTGGATGAGCGACAGCACCAAACAGAAAGCACTGTACAAACTGTCTAAAATCACCAAGAAAGTAGGTTACCCGGATAAGTGGAAAGACTTCTCCGCTATGGCCATCAAAGAACAGTCATACGCAGAGAATACAAGAGCAGCGCAGCAATGGTGGCACAACTACCAGGTCAGCAAACTGGGCAAACCTGTAGACCGCACCGAATGGGACATGACACCTCAGACGTATAATGCCTACTATAATCCCAGCAACAACGAAATCGTACTGCCGGCAGGTATCTTCACCGTTCCCGGTAAGCGTGACGAAGAACTGGACGATGCCCTGGTATACGGTTATGCCGGCGCCTCTACCATCGGCCATGAAATTACCCACGGCTTTGATGATGAAGGCCGTCAATTTGATGCAGACGGTAACCTGAAAAACTGGTGGACCAAAGAAGATGAAGCGAAATTCAACCAGCGCGCAGCTGTGATGGTGAAACAGTTCAACTCCTACGTGGTAGTGGATACCCTGCACATCAACGGTAAAGCCACACTCGGCGAAAATATCGCTGACCTTGGCGGTATCCTCCTTGGATGGGACGCATTCCAGAAAACAGAGCAGTTTAAAAAGAATGAACCGATCTCCGGTTATTCTCCTGCACAACGTTACTTCATGGGTTATTCCCTCGGTTGGCTGAGCCACACCAAAAAAGAAGAACTGGCCAGAAGAGTGCTCACCGATGTGCACTCACCTGCCAAATTCAGGGTGAATGGACCTTTCAGCGATGTAGACGCTTTCTATAAAGTGTATAACCTGAAAGAAGGTGATGGCATGTGGAGAGCTGACAGCGCACGTGTACGCATCTGGTAACTGTGATGGCCATGATTACTGCTGATTCACCTGATTAGCGGAGATTATCATGAAGATCATCGTTTGTTTTTTTTAAAACCTGGTTGGGATTCCAACCAGGTTTTTTATTGGATTTTTGTAATTTGGCGATATTGTTTATTTTTTAACCATTGCTTTTTTTAACCATTGTTTTTTTAACCATATTAATCTTCATTGTTATGATTAACCCGAATTATACCCACTCTGAACTGACAAGCAAAATAATAGGATGTGCTATGAAAGTACATCGTGCATTAGGTAATGGTTTTCTGGAAGTTGTTTATCAAAATTGTTTGGCAATTGAGATGAGGGCCAACGGGATTGTATTTGAAAGAGAAAAAGGAATTTCGATTTTTTATATGGGAGAGTTGGTTGGGACAAGGAGAGCAGACTTTTTGATAGAGGGGAAAGTATGTGTAGAACTGAAAGCGGTCAAACAAATAGATAATGCACATATTGCGCAAACTATTAATTATCTTGAGGCCCATAATATTGAAATTGGATTGCTAATTAATTTTGGAGCTATAAGCCTGGAGTTCAAACGTGTAAGAAATGGAAAGTTCATGCATTCATGAGCGACGGAAACCGGTCGCGCACTTTTTTGCCATTGCTATTATTGGGGTATTTGCTACTTGTGTTGGTGTTAAAAACGTATCGGCACAAACTTTTTCAGAAGCCTTCAAACCGTTTACCGGTACGCCGCGCCACTACGTATGTTATCGTACTTCCGACAGTGTGACCATCGATGGCCAGCTATCGGAAAAAGCATGGAACCAGGTACCCTGGACAGATGACTTCACAGATATTGAAGGAGATGCCAAACCAGCACCGCCGCTTCGCACCCGCGTAAAAATGATGTGGGACCAACACTACCTCTACATTGCAGCAGTAATGCAGGAACCACACATATGGGCCACCCTTAAGGATCATGATGCGATCATATTTCAGGACAATGATTTTGAAGTGTTTATTGATCCCGATGGAGACACGCATCAATATTTTGAACTGGAAATCAATGCCTACAATACCGTCATGGACTTGTTCATGAACAAGCCGTACCGGCATGGTGGCAACGCATTGCTCAACTGGGATACTAAAGGCCTTAAAACCGCCGTTCATATTAATGGTACCCTCAACCAACCCAACGATAAAGACCACGAATGGACCGTGGAAATGGCGATACCATTTAACGCGCTGCGTTTCTTTAACGACGTACAGCGCCCTTCCGACGGCAGCACCTGGCGTATCAATTTCTCCCGGGTGGAGTGGGACACCAATATAAAAGACGGCCAGTATGTGAAGCTGAAAAAGCCGGAAAACAACTGGGTATGGTCTCCACAGGAAATCATCAACATGCATGCCCCTGAAAGATGGGGATACCTGCAATTCAGCACACAACCCACCAGCGAAGCCACCGCTCCATTCCGGATGCCGGTTGCTGAACCCGCCAAACGCCTGCTGTGGCATGTGTTTCATGAGCAGGTACGTTACCGGGAGCGCCACGGCAAGTTTGCCGCCAACCTCGGGGAGCTGAAACTGCCTGCCAAACAAACGGCAGCCGATGGCGTCACCTACTCACTGCAACTGGAAGGTATTAGCTCCCAGTTCACCGCCTCCATACAAGGCGGCAAATTAGACGGTACGATTTACATTAATCAGGAAGGTCGTATCTACACCAATAGAAAATAACGCTTATGAATAAACGTAATTTCATCAAAGCATTGGGACTGGGCAGTCTGGCCCTGGCTAAACCGTCGCTGCCCGTAATGGCAGCCGGTACTGCAAAGCAGCCGCAGTCCATGGAAAAAATAGGCATACAGCATCGCGTATGGATCAATCCTGATCCAAAAGAAAAAGCCGCCGATCTGCAGAAACGTTATGCCACCTATCGCAAGGCGGGCATCACGGACCTTTTCTTTGAAGCTGACAGCGAAGTACACTTTAAAGCAGCCAAAGCGGCCGGCATCAAGGCGCACCGCTGGATGTGGACAATGAACCGTGGCGAAAAAGAGCTGCTGGCGAGTCACCCGGAATGGTATGCCGTAAACCGTAAAGGTGAATCCTGCTCCAACCATCCGCCGTATGTGGATTACTATCGCTGGTTATGCCCCAGCAAACCAGAAGTGGTCAACTATCTGAAATCACAGGTAGAACAGGCATTGTCTAAAGATTATGTAGATGGCATCCACCTGGATTACGTTCGTTTCTGCGATGTTGTTCTGCCGGTAAATCTCTGGAGTAAATACGGTATCGATCAGTCGAAAGAGCTGCCGGAGTACGACTTCTGCTATTGCAATGATTGTCGCAGCGCCTACAAATCTGCTTATGGCAAAGACCCGCTGGAGATAGAGCATCCTGACCAAAGCCCTTCCTGGCGTAGGTTCCGTTACGATCGTATCACCAACGTAGTAAAAAATCTGGCGCAGGTAGCCAAACAACATAAAAAGCCTATTTCCGCTGCCGTATTTCCGACGCCGGACATTGCCAAACGTATTGTTCGGCAGGACTGGACCAACTGGCCACTAAACGCTGTTATGCCGATGATCTATCACGGGTTCTACCGGGAAAATATCACCTGGATAGGGGATGCCGTTGCCGAGGGCGTAAAAACCCTGCACGGTGCTTTCCCGCTGTATGCCGGGTTATTCCTGCCTGATTTCAATAATAACTACAGTGATCTTCGCGAAGCTGTGAAACTGGCCATAGACAATGGTGCAGCCGGAGTATCTATTTTCGGTACTGTGACGCCGGAAGTATTACAGGTATTGGGAGAAAGCGTGTAGATAAATGCATAAAAAAAGCCGGCTGTTTAATTTCTTAAACAGCCGGCTTTTTTATGAAGTATGATTACAGGTTGTTAGCAGGCCTATCTGCAACCGCCTTACCAAAATTGACATTTGGTTTGTTACCCATGGTCACCACCATAGTTCCCCCTTTTGCGAGGTCCTGATGTGTGATGAAGCTTTTCGTATACGGCTTCCCGTTAAGTGTAACGCTTTGGATATAGATATTTTCTTTGCTGTTGTTGATAGTTTGTACCGTAAAGGTTTTACCGCCCTGCAGTTTCACTGTCGCTTTATCAAACAGCGGGCTTCCCATCACGTACACGCCATTGGCGGGGTTTACCGGGTAGAAGCCCAGGGAAGAGAACACATACCAGGAAGACATCGCACCACAATCTTCGTTACCAGCAAGACCTTCCGGCCGATCGAAGTAGAAGTCCTTCATCACCTGTCTTACTTTCTCTGCTGTTTTCCACTGGTTGCCAGCGAAAGCGTACATGTAAGTAACGTGGTGGCTGGGCTCATTACCATGAGCATACATACCGATGAGGCCGGAGATGTCGTTAGATGCCTCTGCACCCATATCTCCTTTTGCTGTGAAAAGGCTGTCCAGTTTGCGGGTGAAGGCTTCGTCACCACCCATCAGGTTGATCAGTCCTTCCACGTCCTGTGGCACCAGCCAGGTGTATTGCCAGCCGTTCCCTTCGGTGAAGTCACCTTTCTCGTGGATGGAATTGAACGGATCGTATGGTGTTTTAAAGCTGCCATCGCTCATACGCGGACGTACAAATTTAATCGTACTGTCGAAGTAGTTTTTGTAGTAGGCAGCTCGTTTTTTATAGTATTCGTAATCTTCCTTTTTGCCCATTTTTTTAGCCATGGCAGCGATGCACCAGTCATCGATAGCGTATTCCAGGGCTTTGGACACCGATTCATATTCTTTATCAGCCGGGATATAACCTCTTTCCTTTACGTATTTAACACCGAGGTCATCGCGCATGGAAGTAGCTTTCATCGCTGCAAAAGCATCTTCCGCATTAAAGCCGGTGAATCCTTTCAGATAGGCGTCAACGATAGGAGGCACCGCATGATAGCCCACCATGCAGTTGGTTTCGCTGCCCATGAGCGGCCATACCGGTAGTTTGCCTTGTTGTTTGTGTATGGTGATCATGGAGTTCACGAAGCTATTCACTTTTTCCGGATGCAGGATAGTGCTCAGCGGAGCAGCAGAGCGGTAGATATCCCACAGGGAGAATACGGAATAGTTATCGAAACCCGGATTAGGGTATACTTTTTTGTCGGTACCACGGTAGCTGCCATCGTGATCGTTGAAGAGCGCCGGGTCTATCATGGTGTGATAGAGTGCGGTATAGAATACGCGGCGGGCCGCTTCATTTTTCGTTTGAATATCTACTTTAGACAGTTCCTTGTCCCATTTAGCGTTGGCGCTGTTCACCGCTTTAGCGAAGTCCCATCCCTGCATTTCCGCGTTGATGTTAGCCAATGCATTGGCGCTGCTGACAGGGGAGATGCCCACTTTCAGCATTACCTGTCCAGGTGATTTTTCAAAGGAGATCACCCCTTTTACTGCTTTCCCTTTCAGGGAGATGCCTTCTTGTTTGTTATCGCCTTCAAATACCTGGAATTGTTTTACCGGTACATTGGATTTAATGGCGAACCATACGCGCTGATCTTCCGCCCATCCTTTGGAGTAGCGGTAACCTTCGAGGGTATAGTCATCTACTTTACGGATGAATGTTTCCACCGGAGCGTCCCAGCCGATGCCTTCCTTCAGGTCGATGATGATGTTGGCCGGTTCGTTTTTCGGGAAGGTATATTGATGCAGCGCTACTCTTTCAGAGGCTGTCAGTTCTACGTCGATATTATAGTCGTCCAGTTTCACCGCATAGTATCCCGGACGGGCTTTTTCGCGGGCATGTGAATAGTGAGAGCCGTAGCCGGAAGTAGGATTCTCCTGGGTACCGCGGTTAGTGCGGACTTTCCCGGTGTAAGGCATGATCAGCACGTCGCCGAGGTCGCCGATACCGGTGCCGCTCAGGTGCATCTGAGAGAAGCCGATAACTACACTATCGGAGTAGTGATAGCCGGAGCACCAATCCCATCCTTTAACGATGTTAGTGGGGCCTACCTGTACCGCGCCATAAGGCACGCTGGCACCTACAAATACGTGGCCGTGGCCGCCTGAGCCGATGTAAGGGTCTACCGCCGCTACTGATCTGCTTTCGATGAAGCCTTTAGCGGTCTTTGCCTGTTTTACCTGTGCCGAAGCCTGCGTGCCGTTGAGCATCAGGGCTGACAAGGTAAGCGCGCCACCGATCCTAAATCCCATATTCATAACTAAATCCTTTTAGCAAGCTAATATACGGGGTCACGACAACTTTTCAAGCACTTTTTTTGTGAACGGAAGGTTATTGACGGAGATGCCTCAAAATCAGGAAGGGCCGGTATCATACCGGCCCTCCTGTATTGTAAAAAGCGTTGCTATTAAAGTTGACCAACAGGCTCCAGTACGGGAGCTGCTTCAGGCTTAGCCGGTTTCTTCAGGAACTGCTTGGTAAAAATCTCCCAGGCGATCATCAGCCAAAGCACCAGACAAGGCAGCGCTTTCAGCGCATAAGGCACTGCAAGGTTCTTACGCACCCACGGTGTCACCACATCGGAGTGGGAGAAACTCACCAGCAGTATAGCGAAAAACAGGAATATATTATTCGCACGGGTGGCGGGCTGCATCACATACCAGATACAGATGGCTGGTATGGCAATAATGTAAGTCGGTGATTCTGAGCTGCTACTGAATAATACCGGGAACATCAGCACAGAGCACAGGATATACAACCGATACCGGGAATTATAGCGGTAGGGCAATCGTACGTATTGCGCCAGAAAAATCAATACCGCCGGTACCAGGATATACATGTTATCCAATGCGGGCAGATGAAACACCCGCTGAATAAAGCCTCCGGCAGAAATATTCTGGAAGGTGGTAGTAACAGCCTCATTCAGCGCGTTCTTATGCACGAGGGCTCCATACCATTCAAAATAACTGTTGATAACATATTGTGGGCTGGAAAGCAGCATCGGCGCCGCAAACAGGACAGCTCCCCACAGGAACAACCCGCCAATCAACCGTCTGGGATTGCCACTGAAAAAGAAGAATGCCAGTCCCACGATACCGTAAATTTTCGTCATCGTGCCCAGTACTATCAGGAAAGCAGCCAGCATATCCTTGCCTTTCACAATACAGGCGAACGTGAGGATAATAAAAGCTCCGATGAACTGATTCATCTGAAACCATCCACTGGCGCCCATTAGCTCCTGCGTACACAGCAACAGAATAATGTTTTGCTGTAATCTGTTCAGCGGCAGCTGGCGGATGGCATAATACAACACGCCTGCCCCGGTCATGGCCCACAACAGGGCACCCACCTTCGTTTCCAGTCCGGCAAAAGGAGCAATGAGCAGGCTGAATACAGGCCCATACAGGTTTACATCGTAGTATTCCTGTGGATACTCAATATATAGTGGTTGCTGATGTACCAGGTGAAAGAATACGTTCTTGAAAATGAGGAAGTTATTGATATTACCGCGGGATATTTCCGTAATAGCACCAATAAAAGCCAGTCCAAACCAAAGGAACATGATCAACCATTCCTTTTCTCCCAAATAAGTCAGCAGGTTTCGTTTGCGCTGTACAGCTGTGTGATTCATCGTAGGTCTAATGCTATATGTGCTGATATGACGCAGCAAAAAGCCGCATCCCCCTATTGGGAGACGGCAATTATGAAAGTAAGAGCGTTATTAATCTTCAAAGGAAGCCCACTTAGCGGACTGCAGATTAATGGCGGTTACCGCGCCGGCGGTCACCAAAACGGCCGCGGCCACAACAAGAACAAAAAGTACTACCATGTAAATCTGGATTTTTGCATTCTCCAAAGCAAATATAGGGAATTGGTTACCGGTTTCGCATAGCATTTTTTCCGTAAATTAATACTATGAATAAGTATGGCTCCACTCATAAGAAACGTTCAAGGGCAGCAGAAGATAAAATGACTTTTCGGGAAAGACTGGCCGCCCTCAGTAATATCCCCGCCTTTTTCCGGATGGTATGGCAGACTAATCGGAGCTTAACGATCGGCAATGGGGTACTTCGCATCTCACAATCTGCCATGCCACTTTCCCTGTTGTACGTTGGTAAACTCATCATCGACGAAGTGGTATTGATCAGTAAAGACCACGCCCATCATAGTACGCAGTTCCTCTGGCAGCTTGTGGCCCTGGAATTCGGGCTGGCCATCCTTTCAGATGCCCTCAGCCGGGCCATCACACTCATCGACAGCCTGTTGGGCGACCTGGTTGCCAACCATACCTCAGTAAAAATCATGGAACATGCCGCCTCGTTGGACCTGGACCAGTTTGAGGATTCCGAGTTTTACGATAAACTGGAGCGTGCCCGTCAACAGACCATTGGCCGCACCATTCTGCTGTCACAGATATTCAGTCAGGTGCAGGACCTCATTACCATGGGCTTTCTCGCCGCCGGCCTGATTGTATTCAATCCGTGGCTGATATTGCTTTTGCTTGTCGCCGTTATTCCCGCGTTCCTGAATGAATCGCACTTCAACCATCTGCATTACCGGCTCACCTGGGGACAGACATCCGATCGCCGTGAACTGGATTACATCCGCTACCTCGGCGCCAGCGATGAAACCGCCAAAGAAGTGAAAGTCTTCGACCTGTCCGATTTTCTCGTACAGCGCTTCCGCGTGATCTCTGATAAGTTCTACAGCGATAAAAAGAACCTCGAATCCCGTCACGCCATCTGGGGCACCCTGTTCGCCCTGCTGGGCAGCGCCGGTTACTATGCCGCCTATGTGATCATCATCCTCCAAACGGTCACCGGCGTCCTGAGCATCGGTAGCCTCGCCTTCCTCGCCGGCTCCTTCCGGCAGCTGCGCACTACCTTCCAGGGCATCCTGATCCGCTTCTCCAGTGTAACCCAAGGCGCTATGTACCTCAAAGACCTCTTCGATTTCTTCGAGATACAACCGCAGATGCGCTCACCACAACATCCACGGCCGTTTCCCCATCCTATCCGTCAGGGCTTCTCCTTTGAAAACGTAGGCTTCAAATACCATAACTCCGACAAATGGGCTATCCGTCACCTCAACTTCACCCTCCATGCCGGCGAAAAACTCGCGCTCGTAGGAGAGAACGGCGCCGGAAAAACTACGCTGGTCAAGCTGTTGGCACGCCTCTACGACCCGGTAGAAGGCCGTATCCTTCTCGATGGGGTAGACCTCCGGGAATATGACCTCTCCGAATTACGTACACAGGTGGGCGTTATCTTCCAGGATTATCAACGGTACCAGATGACCGTCTCCCAGAATATCGCCGTCGGTAATATCACCCACAGCCACGACCACAACCTCATCCAGGATGCCGCGCGGCAAAGTCTCGCTGAACCACTCATCGAAAAAATGCCACTCGGTTATGAACAGATGCTCGGTCGCCGTTTCAATCAAGGCATCGACCTCTCCGGCGGTGAATGGCAGAAAATAGCCCTCGCCCGTGCCTATATGAAAGACGCCCAGCTGCTAATACTCGACGAGCCCACATCCGCCCTGGACGCCCGTGCGGAATACAATGTGTTCCTCCGCTTCGCAGACCTGACCCGTGACAAGACAGCCGTACTGATATCACACCGGTTTTCTACCGTGCGCATGGCCAACCGGATACTGGTGCTCGAAAAAGGGCAGCTGGCGGAGATAGGCAGCCATGAAGAACTGCTGAAGCGGAGAGGGAAGTATGCCGAGTTGTTTGAGTTGCAGGCAGCGGGGTATAAGTAATATTTTGTATTATTGATGTGAACCCATGAATCATGTTGACAGAACTATTCTCAGAATTTATCGATATCTATCCTGGAGAGAAAAATGGTGTTAAGGAATCTGTAGATAAAAACTATGGTCATCTTCGTTCTACCAAAATAATGACCAAAGAGTTACCAGCATTGGTTCAACAGATGTCTGGTCTATCTTTGAATCAATACGACTTCAAAGGCTCTGTGGGTAAAGGTATTATGACCGAAATACCGAACCTATGCATTCTAGATAACGCTATTACAAATTCACCAGAAAGAGGATATTATATTGTTTATCTTTTTGATTCTCGAATGACTAAATTCTACCTAACATTATTGGTAGCATGGACACAGTTTGAAAAATATTACGATCATCCACGACAAGCTAGAAAAGCTATTCTAAAACTTCAACAGGCACTTAGAAACCAATTCGATACACTTACCTCATTCTCATCTGGTGAGTTAGGTTTATTAGCGGAAAGAACACGAACAAAAGGCTATATTCATGGTACACTCTTTCACAAAGTGTACTTCATCGATGAAATGCCCAGCGATCAGATGCTATTAAATGACCTCCAACAGATGGCCACCCTGTATCGAATCATGAAAGAAGAGATTGGTACAGATATTCTTCACAAAACTATTCCTACAGAAGCTGATTTTCAGCTTGACATACAAACCGCGACGCCTGTTCAACTACCGGACGGCCCCGTATCACGACCACCTAAGGTATCGCGTGCGCCGACTAAGTGGCAAAGAAATCCAAGCATCTCATCAGACGCATTATTACGCGCTCATTATAGATGTGAAGTCGATCCTGCTCACGAAACCTTTACCTCCAAGAAAAATAAACATCCATTTGTAGAAGCTCATCATTTTCTACCGATGGCAGTACAAGACAACTACCCTTATAGTCTTGATGTAGCAGAAAACATCATTGCCTTATGCCCAACCTGCCATAGAGCCTTCCATCATGGCGAAAATGATTACAAAAAGGAATTGATTATCCGGTTTTACGAGGAGAGAAAATTAGGATTGCAGCGTCGGGGTATCAATATCTCAGAAGGGGTACTTTTAGACATCTACCTTAAACAAGATGATATCATAGAATAAGAGGCGTCTTACAACACCTCTTATTCATTAGGACACCTACTGTATCTTATACCAAGGCAATCCCTGTACACCTTTCGGATGATTTACCGACGTATTCACATTGCTTCCGTTGATTTCAAACCAAGGGAAAGAACTTCGCCCATTGGGGTGATACGCGGTCGGATAAACCTTATCATTGGTAATTTCAAACCAGGGTTGTGTGTGCGTACCGCTGGCGTGATGAACAGTAGTGAAGATCTGGTTGTCCCGAATTTCAAACTCGGCCAGACCTTTCCATCCTTCCGGATGATGAGGTGTTCTGTAGATGTACATTGGTGTTACTTTTTGGGTTAAAAACGTGGTATAAATTTAAGGGAAAAATGGGAGTAGAGAAGAGGAGCAAGGACAGGAGCAATCACATATTTATTTTCTTAATTAATATTAAACTAAAAACGACTACACATTATATCAAAAACAAGTCATTAACTATTCTAGATCCTAATTCTAATATTCTGTCAATGAAAGAATATTTCGTATACCTGCTGTGAATCTGAACTTCGCCTGTTGCTAGTAGTAGGATTCCCCCGGCACTGTTAGATGTCTTTTTTATTTTCGCTAATGCGACAACCATTTCAATACTCCTTCTGTTCCTGAAATCAAGTAAATAAAAAAAATGCAAATTGAAACAACAATAATAAATACAATGGTCTCGGTGGCCTTACTCTGCGCCCGCTCATGCGGGCTCATATTTGCACGTCGTTGGATGTATTCTTCCCGTATTCTTTTTCGCCCATAGGCAGTATTGGGGTTTGGAGGTCTTTTTCGTCCCATATTATAGTCTTATCTTAGATAAATGGATACGTTATGTAGTTTTCTAAAGCTCTTTCAATTCCTCTTTTATACAACTAAAGCTCCCCATCTCTCCTTTTCAGCGTGGCACTTCCCCGTTTACCATGACAGTCGACGATTGTTAAGACTTCTTCCTTTCTACTAGCAGCTCTCTTGCCTCTACATCCAACGCCTCCGCAATAGCAAACAGCGTCTCAATTGTCGGTTGCATCTTATTCGTGCACCATTTAGAAACAGAAGTCCTGTTAACTTCTAGCATCGCGGCTAACCAATTATTCGTTTTACCTTTTTCAGCTAAAACAGCCTTGATTCTATTATAAACTTTATCACTCATAATTTCAATTCCTTCATAGTACAATAAGAATGACTATAACCCTAATACAGAGTTTTGAGTACAAACATTTCAATTCCTTATAGTTCAACTTAAAACTCTCCTGTAATTAAGGAAGCAATTATCAATAATGCATTTCAATTCCCCACTGGCCCAATTAAAACGCATTTGAAATTAACGCATTGCATATTATAAAGCAAAAAATTCAATCTCACAATCAACAATATTTGCTTTTAAAGCCAATTATTCATACTTTTAAGCTAAACCAAAACTTCATTGTTATGCACCCTTCCATTTTCCAATTCACCTACTTGACACCAGTAGAAGAAGCCGATCCTTTCATACCTCTTCATCGCTTCTGCGATCTCATGCCATTATCAGAAGTAAGAAAAACGCTCAACACCTGGTTAACGGAAACATTATCCGCAGAAGATACAATCTATGAAGACACCACAGAAAGAGCACAATTATTATTGACATACAACCAGTTATTATCACTCTTCGATGCAGTGTATAATATTACGTATAATCATTAACGTTATAACAAACAGAAAATTTAAAATAACGTAAAACTCAATACCACAAACAATTTCACAAAAACCAAAATCTCAAATTCTTATCAGGATTAAAAAAATATTTTGGTGATATTAAAATATTTTCTCCATCTTTGTAGTGTTAAAAAAATCATAAACATGCATCCAAAGTATACACATACACAAAAATTCAGCGCGTCAGGCTATATAGGCCATACGGGTTGCGGGGCATGTTATGCTACAGAATAGTTAAATCAACGAATTCGATATAACACAAGCCTTGCAAGAGATTGCGGGGCTTTTTTAATTTAAAAAATCATGAAACAGTTAACGATATATCATATTCATTTTAGCCTACAGCCAATAGGCCGTAAGCATTATTATGCCCCCAAACGACAACGACTTCGGTAAATCCCTGCACGTATCATTGTGCAAAAATAATCTGAAACCGGTCGTTGTAAAATGACCGGTTTTTTTGTTGCCCCAAAAGTCCGGCCTGTAGCTCAACGGTGAGAGCGGCTGCCTTATATGCAGTGTGTTACTGGTTCAAATCCAGTCTGGCCGACAAAAAAATGGGTAAGGTAGTTCAACGGCAGAACACCCGATTGTGGATCGGAGGATCAGGGTTCGATTCCCGCCTTTACCCCTTATGTGAGTGCTGCGATGACGGTGTATCGCAATGGTCTGTAAAACCATCGCCTTCGGGCTTAGCAGGTTCGAATCCTGCCACTCACACCAAGGCTGCAAGCCGTAAATTCTTCTCTGACAGAGAAGCAGGAATAGTTGTGTACGCAAACCAGGTGCGGGTTTCACATAGCCCCGCAGTGCAACGGTAGTAGCTGGTTGTATGCTGTTGCGGCATAATTTGTTCGCTGTATTTTGATCTATGGGTAAGAGGTTCGAGTCCTCTCTGGTTTAAAGAATCAGTAGCTCATCTGGTAGAGCAATAGTAACAACGGGTTCGATTCCCACCCCGCAAAGGGTAAGCCGATGGTCAGGCAAAGGACCTTAGGATCCTTCAGAAGCGCACACCTTCTTTAAAAAAGTGCTCATCAAAAAGTCAGGGTTATATGCCCACGCCACCGCGCCAAAAGGGCGCAACGGCAACTCCGGTGGACACCAGCAAACGGCTGTATATATCCGTGTCTTTCGTATCAATTGTTACTTTCCTTCCGCCATAACAGAGACGAACACACGAAGTGAAAGTCGTTTCCGTGAAAACGGGAAGGTCACATACTCCTGGCTTTATTATTTCATCCGCCCCAAAAAACAAAACAATGAAAAGGGTACTCATCAATGCGTATGAAATCGGTCTCGTCTTCAAAAGAGGCGTATACCAACGCATGCTGAAAGCCGGCAGCTACTGGCTGTTTGGCGAAGATGTGAAAGTGTATGACATCAATACTGCTTTCACTGCACCGGTAGAACTGAACATCCTCCTGCAGGATGCAGTTCTCGCTGAGGCGCTGCACGTCATCGACGTAAAAGAAACTGAAATCGTACTGCTGTACGAAAACGGTTTGCTGAAACAAGTGCTCACTACCGGAAGATATACCTTCTGGAAAAGCCTGATCGAATACAAATTCGTAAGGGCCGATCTCAGCAAAGTGAACATTACGGAGAAAATAGATCGCGCTACGCTGAACCATAAACTGGTAGCGCCTTTCGTAAGGTCCACGGTTGTGGAGAACTACGAGAAGGCAGTACTGCTGATTGATGGTAAGTACGAAATAACCCTCTCTCACGGTACCTACTACTGGTGGAAAAATGATATCTCTATCCTCGTCAGCAAGGTGGATATGAGACAGCGCCAGCTGGAGATCAACGGACAGGAGATCCTGACCAAAGACAAAGCTGCGCTGCGTATCAACGCCTGGGCACAGTACAGGGTAGACAACATAGAAAAAGCGCTGCTGCTCAACAAGGACCACGAAAAACAGCTGTATGTCCTTTTTCAGCTGGCACTGCGGGAATACGTCGCAGGCCTCGGCTTCGATGAACTGATGGAGAAAAAAGATGCCCTGTCTGCCTTCGTCCTGGAGGCTGTCAGCAAAAATGCGGAAGCACTGGGGACCACCATCACCAGCTTCGGCATCCGGGACATCATCCTGCCCGGCGATGTGAAAGACATCATGAACCAGGTACTGGTAGCGGAGAAAAAAGCGCAGGCCAATATCATCATGAGAAGGGAAGAAACCGCCAGCACAAGGAGCTTGCTGAATACCGCCAAACTGATGGAAGATAATCCCATGCTGTTTAAGCTGAAAGAAATGGAATATGTGGAGAAAATCGCGGAGAAAATCAACAGCATCAGTGTTTCCGGCAACGGCGTACTGATAGATCAGCTCCGGCAGCTCTTCATCAGCAAATAGTTTTAGAAAAGAGTTAACTTTGCGGTTGACTCTTTTCTAATTTTTTCAACTATGCACGGACGTAACCGAAACGATATTTACCCAGGCCTGGAAGTAGCGATCATCCTCAAAAAAGACCAGCGTACCGGCAAACGCACCTACGGCATCGTTCAGGACATCCTCACTTCCGCCCCCTTTCATTCCCGCGGCATTAAAGTCCGCCTGGAAGACGGTCAGGTTGGCCGCGTCGCTGAAATCAACGTCACGGAAGAAGACTGACATTTCCACTACATATAAGTACCAATTATCAGGTGATTGGGCGTTCCCCATCACGCAGAAAAGTCGTACTTTGACGACGTTTCAAGAGTGCGAATCTACATGCGTAATATAACCACCCTCAATGATGTTCACCAGCAGTTTGCCGAGTATTTCGAAGTACCGGTACTGAAGCCGTATGCTTACCTGTTGTCTAAAAAACTCAGTGAGGGACATATCTGCCTCGACCTCGACGCCATCAGCGAAGAACAGGAAAACCTGCCCGGGTTCTACCAAATCCAGGAAAATGGAGCTGCTCCGCTGACGACCGTCCCGCTGGTAGGAAAAAATGGCAACGATTCCCAGCCTTTCGTGCTCTTTCAAAACAGACTGTACCTCCAACGGTACTACCGCTACGAAACCAGTTTCCTGCAACATATCAATGACTTCCTGGCAGCCGAAAAAGAGCTGCTGCCTGAAAGAATTGCGCTACTGGAGCAACAACAGGAACTGATACGATTGCTGTTTCCTGCTGGCAGCAACCTTCGCGATGGCGATGATCCGGCCGACTGGCAGCTGGCGGCGGCCATCACCGGCGTATTGAATAATTTCACCATCATCACCGGCGGTCCCGGTACAGGTAAAACCACCACCGTGGCTAAACTGCTGGCGATACTATACGCTACGGACCCGGCCCTTAAAGTGGCGCTGGCCGCACCTACTGGTAAAGCCGCAGCCAGAATGGCGGAAAGTCTGCGTAACACGACCATTCCGGTAGATCCGGCTATTGCGGGAAAATTTCAGGACCTGAGCCCGTCGACTATCCACCGGCTGCTCAAATCCATCAAAAACAGCCCGTATTTCCGGTACAACAAAAAAAATCCGCTCACCTATGATGTAGTCATCATCGATGAGTGCTCTATGATAGATGTGGCCCTCTTCGCCAAACTGCTGGATGCTATCCATCCGCAGACACGCCTCATCCTGCTGGGCGATAAAGACCAGCTGGCCTCCGTAGAGGCGGGAAGCCTGTTCGGAGACCTGTGCCAGGCACAGGAAAAACTGAACATGTTCTCCGGTGACAGGCTACAGCTGATCAACCGGTTCATCTCCGACGATCAGCGCAAGATACCGGCAGCGCAGGCACAAACGAATTACCGGCACCCGCTGTTTGAGCATCTCGTGGAACTGCGCCGCAGCCACCGCTTTACCGGTCATACCGGTATCGGTAAATTCAGTAAGGCACTGATCCGGAATGATCAGCCGGCTATCCGCAGCTTCTTTGCCGCCGGCGCCGATGACCAGGTGGTCATCGATCAATCCGGCAATGTGGCGCTGTTTGAAAAATTCATCGCGGGGTATGAATCATTCATCCGTGAACCGGATACCCGTACCGCCCTCCGCAAACTCAACGATCAGCGTGTGCTCGTTGCTGTAAGGGAAGGGGCACAGGGCCTCTACGCCATCAACCGCGACATCGAACGATATCTCCATGACCACGGGAAAATCAGGATTACGGCGGAGTTCTACGAAAACCGCCCCATCATCCTCACCCGCAACTATTATGAACACGGGTTGTTCAATGGTGATACCGGCATCATCCGCCCCGACGAAAACGGCGTGCTGATGGCCTGGTTTGAAGACAGTAACGGTGAACTAAAAGGCGTATTGCCCGGTTATCTGACCCTTGCGGAAACAGCTTTTGCGATGACCATCCATAAAAGCCAGGGATCAGAATTCGGACAGGTACTGGTAGTGCTCCCCGATGCGGCCGATGTGCCCATCCTGACAAGGGAACTGCTATATACCGCGGTAAGCCGCGCACGGACCAAAGTATACGTGCAGGGCTCCGCAGAAGTCATCCTCGCTGCCGCAGAACGTTTTGTGGCCAGGGCCTCCGGCATTGCCGCCCGCTTCCTGGCACAGGCCGGGGATGTCAAAACAGGAAATTAAACATGGCTATATATCTAAAGGTTTCGAACTCGCTCAATAGTCTCGCTGCCGGCCTTTCAGACGATCTGAAAGCCGCAGGCAACGGCGTGTTCCAGCCTCATTATATCATCACCCAGACGGAAGGGATGAACAACTGGCTGAAACTGCAACTGGCCTATAAAATGGGCATTGCAGCCAACTGCCGGTTCATGAAGCCCAACGATCTGCTTTTTCATCTGTACCTGTTGCTGGGAGGCCCCTTTACGCAGGTGCTCTCCCCACAGAACCTCAGCTGGCTGCTGTTTAAGCTGATGGGAGAACCCGAATTTGCAGAGAAGTACCCCGAAGTGGCCACGTATTTTAATGAGGGAGAAGGAGAGAGCGAATTGAAACGCATGGGGCTGGCTGAAAAAGTGGCCGACTTATTCGACCAGTACCAGGTATACCGTCCTGAGATGATCAAGGACTGGAGCCTGGCCAATCCTGCGCTGCTGAAAGATGATGAATGGCAAGCCTGGCTCTGGGCAAAGGTGAAAGCCGTTTCCGGCAGCGCCCTCCCGGATAAAACACTGGTGGGCAACTATATCCTCGAAACGCTTTTCTATAAAGGGCCGCATACAGGACTCTCCACCAAAATGCCGGCGGTGCATCTCTTTGGCCTGTCCATCATTACAGCCTACCACATCAAGATCCTCCATGAACTATCATCTTATATAGATATTCATTTTCACATCATCAATCCTGCACCAGTGGTGTATTGGTTTGATGATAAAAGCGAAAAACAGCTGGCCCGCTGGCGACAGAAAGGGCTGGAAGAACAAAAGTCCAGCGATCCGCGCAATGTAGGCAACGCGCTGCTCACCGGCTGGGGCCGTGTGATACAGAACACTTTTGGCCTGTTTTTCCAGTATGATGCTTTTATCAACGCCTTTGAGGAAATAGGCATCGAAGAACCGATACCGGATTCACTGCTGCATAAAGTGCAGCACGATATCTTCTCTGCAGCCACAGACCACCGTCATCTGCTCAGCCTCGAAGATGTACAGGACGGCTCCATTACCATCAACTCCTGCTATACGATTGCCCGGGAAGTGGAAGTACTTTACAACTATCTCGTTCACCTCGTAGACCAGCGGCAGGAATACCTTTCGCCCCGTGATATTGTGGTCATGGTGAGCGATATCGATGCTTACGCTCCCTACATCAAGGCCGTATTCAATAACGCACCGTACAAGTTCCGCTACACGATTGCGGATGAAAGTTATACCGATAACGATAACCTCTTCAACGCCCTCTACGCACTGCTTACGATCAATGAAGACAACTTCACGGCGGAAGCGGTGATGCAGCTGCTGGACTTCTCCTATATCCGTAACCGTTTTGGGCTAAACGATCCGGTACATCTCAGAAGCATCGTAGAAGCGGCCAATATCCGTTTCGGGATAGAAGGCAAAAAGTCAGAAGAAACCCATTTCGTCAGCTGGCGTTACGGCATACAACGTATCATGTACGGTATCTGTATGAGCGGGGAAGAAGAGTATGGCTACGGCGACGACAGCTTTTTCCCACTGGATGTACAGGAAGGCAGCGATGCCCACGAAACCATCCGCTTCTGTCACTTTGCAGAAGTACTGATGGCGGCCATCGAAGAGCGGAAGAAACTCCGAAGCATCTCTGACTGGGTGAAATATACCGAACAGGTGGTCCATAGCCTGGTTTTTGAACAACAGGAAGAAGTAGATGAAGACTATAACACCCTTATCAAACAACTGACTGACTACCACTCCCTGAATGACTACATGCAGGAACCGGTAGCCTTTGAGGTGTTCAGCCATAGCCTGCTACAAGCCCTGACGGGCACTACCCGCGCCGGTCTGTTCGTCAACGGCGGCATTACCTTCTGTTCGTTGATCCCTATGCGTAGTATCCCGTTCAAAGTGGTGGCGCTTATGGGACTGAACTTCGACAAGTTCCCCCGCCGGGAGATCAAGTCGAGCTTCAACCTGATGGAAAAACAATGGCAGCGCGGAGATCGTAACGTGAAAGAAAACGATAAACACCTGTTCCTCGAAACAGTATTATCTGCACAGCAATATCTTTACGTCAGCTATGTAGGCCGTAATGCCAAAGACAATACGCCCTTGCCACCCTCTGCACTGGTAGATGAGCTGGTGGATTATATTATCTCCGGCGTAAAAGACGGCGCAGAAAAAGTACGGGACCTGTTGATTACACAGCAGCCCCTGCAAGGCTTCAGCCGTAAATACAGCATGGGCAACGATCGCCTGTACAGTTACCTGAACAGCCACCAAGACGCAGGAAAGGCGGTCATCAACCAACAGAAAAAAATTGATCCTGTCACCTTTGAAGAAATAAACCTCGATGAGCTGGTCAGCTTCTTCAAGAACCCGTTCAAAGCTTATTACAACAAGGTATTAGGTATCTATTATAACGATGAACAAATCCTGCTTAGCGACACGGAACTGTTCAGCCTCGATAATCTCCAGCAATGGAGCATTAAAAATCAGTTGTTGCCGGTAACGGAAGCGGATAAACGTATGCTACAGAAAAAGCTGGTTAAAAAAGGGCAACTGCCGCTCAACAACATGGCGTTTGTGGCTATACAGCAGGTAGAAGAGCGGGTACACCCCGTGCGTACGCTGTATGAAAACGCCACACAGGGCAGCACCGAGCAGAAAGCCTCTTTTGAAACAGATATCGATGGTACGCTCCTGAAAGGCAATATCAACAATATCTACAACGACCAGTTATTACAAATATCCTGGTCAAAGAATGAGACAAAATACATGGTAGAAGCCTACGTGCGTTACCTCGCCGGTATTGCATCGGGCACAGTGCAGGGGATGCAGTATATCTCCGGCGCTAAAAAGGAAGCCATTTTCCATGCATCAAGATTCTCAAAAGAAATGGCGTATAGCCGTTTGAGAGAGTTGATGAAAATATATAAATCAGGATTTGGGAAGATCGTTCCTTTCTATCCTGATTTCGGCACCGTGCCTAAAGATCTTCCGGATCTTGACAGCAAAGCATTTGATGAACTGGTGGAGAAAAAACTGAATAATTATCAGTTCCCTTGTAACGATAATTATATCCTCCAGGAATATGAAAAAGGATTTTTCAGTGATGAAACTGTACTGGCTGATTACAAAAGACTGTGTGAACAGCTGATTGTACCACTGGCTGAAATTTTCCCTGATTATTATGTGTAAACGATGACGGAGAACAGATATCAACATTTCGTAGCGACTGAAGTACCACTGGAAGGGAGTAACCTGATAGAAGCCAGTGCCGGCACGGGGAAGACATATTCCATCGCGGTGTTGGTGCTGCGCCTCATCCTGGAGAAAAAGCTATCGGTGAAAGACATCCTGATGGTGACGTTTACCAAAGCCGCGGTAGCCGAGCTGGAAGACCGTATCCGGATCTTCATCCGTAAAGCTTATACCGTAAGCTTCGGCAACCCCGTGGATGACGACACCATCGTTCACCTGGTGTTGCAGGCTGTAGACCAATGGGGCGCCATTGAAGTCAATCACCGTTTGCGTGATGCCGTACTGCTGCTCGACGAAACTTCTGTGCTCACTATCCACAGCTTCTGCCAGCAAACGCTGAATGAATTTGCATTTGAGACAGATCAGCTGTTCGGCGCAGAAATGGTTCCCGACACCACGCCCATCATCGAAAACGAACTGAATAAATTCTGGCGCACACATGTTACCACCCTGCATCCTGTGATCCTCCAGATGCTGTGGCGGGAAAGCATGCGCGCCGATATTCAAAAAATACTACAGGAACATCTCAGTGGAAAAAAATACCTGGGATATCAGCCATGGGAGCGTTATTACATCACCGCTTCCCAACAACAAAGCTGGTTGGAAGAACTGGACAACATCCGTCAACAACAAACAGCTGCTGAAACATCCCTGCATGAATACATTCTTCAAAACAGGGAAGATCTTATCATAGCCTGTAATACAAAGGCCAACGCCAAAAAAGATATACTGCCCAAGATTGATAATCCTGCTGAATTTGCCGGGATTATCAATAAAAGACGATCATCAGGTTATATCAAAGAACTTTTTCCCGAGATACTGGAGCTGATAGATGCACAGGAGGCTTTCGGGGAGATGATCAGCACACATATCGATACCATTCGCCGCCAATTGAACTGCCTGGCGATACAGGAAGTCGCCGAAGGCGTAAAGGCCTATAAGCAGCACAGTAACATGCTGAACTACGATGACCTGATCAGTCACCTGAACCTCGCTTTAGTTCAAAAGGATAACCCCGGCCTGATAGCCTCGCTGCAAAACAAATACAAAGCTGTGTTCGTGGATGAGTTCCAGGACACCGACCGCCAGCAGTATGAAATCTTCAACCGGGCCTTCGGCGAAAACACCATCCTGTTCTACATCGGCGATCCTAAGCAGAGTATTTATGCCTGGCGCAAAGCAGATATCTTCACGTACTTCGATGCCCGCAACAGCGTACGGCATCTCTACGACATGAACCACAACTACCGTTCATCGGAAAACCTGATTGCGGCCATGAATACATTCTTCAAGCCCACGCCGAATTTTGATACGTTTGAATTCGCCGGCGAGAAAGACAGTATTCAATATATCGACGTGATGGCCCCCGAAGAAAGCGGCAAGGGTTTTCTGTATTACAACGAAGGGAAAGAAGTACCCATCACTATCTTCAACTGCAAAAATAAAGACACCATCGCCGGCGCAGTGGCTGCACAAGTAGCTCAACTGCTGCTTGACCCGGCCTATAAAATCATTAAAGACAAAACGCAGGAAATCACCCCGTCAGATATCGGCATCCTGGTGCGCACTGGTAAGGAAGGCAGGGACATCAAACAAAAGCTGGCCCAGTTAGGTATTCCGGCAGTGACCATCGATGACACCAAAGTCCTGAATACCGCTGAAGCACTCGATGTATTGTACCTGCTGGAAGCCATGGAGACGCCGGAACGCTCTACCATCAACCGGGCACTGTTATCCCCTTTCACCGGCTTCAGTGTACAGGATATCCTGAACCTCGACGACGAAATAGCGCTTACCCGCTTCGGCCACTATCATAACCTCTGGCAGGAAAACGGTGCCTACACCGCACTGATGACGTTCATCGCCGACTTTGGCGTACGCGGCGTACTGCTTGGCGATCACTCCAAAAACGGCGAACGCGCCATTACCAACCTCTATCAACTGGCTGAGCTGGTGCATCAGGTACAGAACCGCAAGAACCTCTCCATGCGCGATCTGATCTCCTGGCTGAAACGCGGCATCGACGGCATGCCGGTGGAAGGGGATGAGTATACCCAACGCGTAGAAAGTGATGAAGAAGCGGTGAATATCGTTACCATCCACAAAAGTAAAGGACTCGATTATCGCATTGTACTGGCGCCTTACCTGGATTTCAGGAATGCAGACAGCGATTTCCTCAGCTTCCGTGATCCGGATACCGGGGATTACATCAATGCTGAAGCCAAAAGGGTTTCGCCCGAACAAAAGGCGGCCCAGCAAAGGCAACAAGTACAGGAGGACCGACGGCTGATTTATGTTGCCATTACCCGCGCCGTGTATAAGTGTTATCTGTTCAACAACACCAGCAATAATAAGTCCTCGTTCACCAAGTTTATGGACGCATTCCGGCATTATCCACCGGACCCGGCGCTCATAGAAACAAAAGACAGCCTGCCACAGGAACCTGAACAACGGTACCGCAAAAGCAAGCTGGCAACCAACCGTAACGCCGGCAACGCGCCGGTATCTTTCTTCCTCCGGGAGGAAAACTGGCGCAAGATGAGTTACACCATGCTGGCCGCCAAACCGGAGCAGAAGCCCCGTATCCGCAGTGCCCAACAGGAAAACGAATATGACAACTTTATATTCAACACGCTGCGCAAAGGCGCCAAAACAGGGAACCTGCTGCACTTCATCTTCGAGAACGTGAATTTCTCCGATGACAGTCAATGGGAATATTGGGTCAATGAAGCCATCGCCCGTTTTGTACCGGGGCAGGAGGAGGTCTACCAGCCGATGTTACAGGAGCTGTTGCAACACGTGATGCACACCCAGATCAAAGTAGGCAAAACCGGCTTCCAGCTGGCATCCGTCGGCAGGAACAAACGCCTCGCCGAACTGGAATTTGACTTCCCGGTGCCGCTGTTCCGTGCCAATATGCTGAATACATTGTCCGACAACGAATTAACGGTAACGGTTAAACGTTTTTCTGAAGACAGGAACCAGGAGCTGGAAGGCATTATGAACGGGAAGATTGACCTGTTCTTTGAGCATCACCACCGGTATTATATTCTCGACTGGAAGTCCAACTACCTGGGCGGCCATGTGGAAGATTATGCACCGGCAGCGTTGGCAGCAGCCATGAACGACAACAACTACCACCTGCAATACCTGATCTATACCGTGGCAGTGAAAAAATACCTCGAAAGCAGGTTACCCGATTTCGACTACCACAAGCACTTTGGCGGCGTGATCTACTGCTTCGTACGTGGTATCCGTAACAATGGCAACTACGGCATCTTTACCGCCCGCCCTGACCTTGACACCATCACTTTCATAGAAGACATGCTGACAGCCAAAAGCCACCGGTATTAAAGCAGCTTGAGGTCTTGGGTAATTCTGTCAATTTCTGTGTTCAGGTTAGGACCGATAGCGCAACAGGTTTTAGTAGGCACCCCACCAAATTCTGTCAGCCCCGAATCGGTGATCAGCGTGGCATTCAGCCCATCTTCCACCGCCTGCTGATAAACGCGGACCAGCTCTTCCTCAGAATCCACCGACAGACAAATCTTGGTAAACCCTTTGGTGAACCACTCCTGCACTTCTTCCGGATTACGGATATTGGTCTGTAAAATATTCCCTTCAATACTCGCTTCGCGGGTCAAAAAAGCAATAGAGGCATGGGCTCCCTGCGCAATCATTTTCCCTTTTCGCATATTCAGATCTTTGCGCATGACGATGACCTGTTTGACAATTCTAGACGGCATAATTTGTAATAATTATTTAAATTACTGTAAATGTAATCCATATGCCCATACGATCCCTATTGCTACTATTGTTGTTATTCCCTGTTGCTGTAATGTCACAATCCCAAACGTCCCTGTTGCAGAAAGCATGGGTGGGGCCAGAACTGGCGTATGTGTCGTTTGATTCTACCCGCTGTGTATTCGATTTTTTTGGTCGATTTCCCATCGACATGACTTACAGGATAAATGGGGATACTTTACTCCTACAATCAAATGGGCTTCATCTCAATTTTAGAGGCATAGGCAATCCTCAGTTTCGGATTAAGCGACTAACATCGGATAGCCTGGTGCTGGTTCCAGCTGATCCCGGCGCCGTCAAAATGGTTAGAGGTCAACCGGCACTTTATTATGTAAGCCAGGCAATAACTGCCACAGATACTATCCGCTTCGACAGCTTGTATTTTAAATCTTCCCTTTGCTATGGAGAATGCCCCGCCATGGAATATCAAATCAGTAAAAACAGGCAATTAAAATTTATAGGAGGCTCACATGCTGTTAAAGAGGGGCATTATACGGACGTTTTATCTGATAGTACCTATAAACGTTTGCAGTATTTACTTAGTATTTCAGCGCTGGACAAACTAAAAGCCTGGGAGCAGCGGATATCCGATGTTCCAAGATATACTGTGGCCGTATGGTACAACAATAAACGGCAGGTTATTTACAACTATAGACTTCCTTTGGTAATGAATCAGCTATTCAAGTATTTATTGACCCTGCCGGCCAATGTGCCTTTGCAGAAAAGTGGGCATCCTTTCGTATTAGTAAATCCTGATACTTTAACAAGAAAATAGAGCGGAAGACGGGACTCGAACCCGCTACCTACAGCTTGGGAAGCTGTCGCTCTACCAGGTGAGCTACTTCCGCAGGTATCTAAAGTTAAAGAAAATACGGATACATCGGGCTGATCCAAAGTAAAAGAACAGATCAAACATATAAATATGTATTGACGCGCAAAAATTCTTTTGAATTCAAGTCACATTCGCAGCACTTCAGGTGTCTTCTTGTTAAACAATTAATATTTAAAAGAGACACACTATGGCACTACGTATTCCAAAAGCAACGCTCCCTGTTGAACTCAGGGAAAATATGATCGCACAGATTGGTGCTGTGCCCGAGCCTGTTGAAGTAGCATGGCACAACCCCCTGGTGGCCGAAGCCAGCCTGGACTTCGGACATAAAGTGGGTGAATGGAAAACAGTTGACGAACGCCTCAAGACATTTGCACATATGGCCGTTGCAGCGCAGATTGGCTGCAGCTGGTGCCTTGACATCAATTATTTTATGGCGCAGAACAAGCAGCTGGACCCTGTTAAGGCCAGCCAGGTGCCTCGTTGGCGGGAATCGGACGTATTTGACCCGCTGGAACGGGAAGTGCTTGAATATGCCGAAGCCGCCAACCACCGTCACTGACGAGCTGGCAGCAAGCCTGCTGCAACAGCTTGGACCCACAGCACTGGTGGAGCTCACCGCACTCATTGGCTTTGCTAATTACGCTTCCAGGGTCAATACAGCACATGGCATCAAATCACAGGGTTACGCTGATTCCTGCGATATTCCACTGGCTCAACGTATCGGGAAAACCAGCCTAATATCCAAGTTATGACAAACCAGGACCCCTTCATCTTACATCGAAGCCTGTTATTCACAATAGCATATGAGATGCTAGGCTCTGCTACCGATGCAGAAGATGTAGTACAGGAAACCTGGTTGCGTTGGTCGGGTGTTGATCAATTGCAGGTACAGGATGCGCGGGCTTATCTCGTCCGCATCGTCACACGACTCGCACTTAATCACATGCGAACCTTATCACGCCGCCGCGAGGAATATGTTGGCGAGTGGCTGCCGGAACCGCTGCTGACAAGCGCTGATATAGGTGGTGACCTTGAACTCACACAACGCATTTCGATCGCCATGCTGATCATACTGGAAACACTTGGGCCGACAGAACGGGCCGTGTTCGTGCTCCACGATGTTTTCGGTATGCCGCATGGTGAGATTGCTGAAGTAATCGGGAAGTCCGCTGCCGCAGTGAGGCAGATTGCACGACGGGCACGGCAGCATGTGGCTGCCCGGCAGTTGCGGGAACAGGTGAGCCGGTCGGAACAGCAGGCCGTGGTAGAGCGCTTCCTCATCGCATTGCAAACCGGACAGCTACAGCAACTGATGGAAGTATTGGCGCCAGACGTGGTCCTGACCGCAGATGGAGGCGGACTTGTGCCCGCCGCCCGGGTTCCGGTCCACGGGGCTGCTTTGGTGGCCAATTTACTGATACGCCCTGATCGGCAGATAACAGCAAGTGCCGTGTGGCTCAATGGCCAACCGGGAGGACTTATCCAAGTCGACGGCGCAACCGCCGCAGTAGGCTTTGTAGTGGAGGATGGAAGAATTACGCAGATCTATGCGATCGCCAACCCGGAGAAACTGACACGATTGGATAAACCGGTTGAGCTGACAAGGTCAATCAACTAATATCAAAAAGGTTGGCCCAAAAGTGAGGTCTCACATTTGGGCCAACTCCTTAGCACTTATACAGCATACTACGTCAACAGCAACGGCTCTGTAGAGAAATTACGATACACTTTACCACGGCCATAGCCATCGGGGTTCACACAGGAAGGTTTCTTGCGGTTACGGAAAAACACCTGTCTCCCGAGGTAGATTGCGCGCTGAAGCAGGAAGTTATTAAGCAGGACAGGGGAGGTGACGCGGTGAAAGAGGCGGTTGTCTGCCGCCAGTAAAGTGTCCTCGTCCTGAAGGGTTAGTTGCAGGTAGGCAGTCCCGTTCTCCTTATACAACCGGATATCATTATCCCGGATTTGGTAGGTGCCTGCATATCTCCTTTTAGGGTGAATGTCTTCCTGGGTACTTTCGTAGTGAAGCAGGTCACGGTCTACAAAGAAGCGTTCAAAGGTGAAATCATTTTGCAGGCAGATCACTTCCGATGTTTGTTCACAGTAATTCCCGACCAACAGGTCTTTGATCTTCGATGTGGTGAACCCGGATGCGATGCGCAGGGTGTCATCATGCCGGATGGCTTGCAGATAGGCAGGGTCGCGGATAATCACTTTTTTCTTTCCCAGCGCCAATAGCCGGCTTTTGAAGTCCTGGTCTTCGTAGCCATAGTCCATTACCCGCTCATCATAACCGTGTAGTTTGCGGAAGTCTTCTTTTTTCAGACAGATACGTCCCTGTACATCCCACCACTTTTTCCCCGGGCCGATGCCCGCAGGGGAGAGGAAGGCAGCCGGTTCTTCATTGAAAGAACGGTTTACATATGCCGTAAAGCCTGTCCCGGTGTAGTTATCGGCGTCTATGCTACAGAGGATATCACCGGATGCCAGGCGGAAAGCCATGTTTTTAGCATGGCTCATATGGAAGTATGCTGGTTCCGGATTGTGATAATACACGAGCAGGCCGGATTCGATATATGGACTGAGTGTTTGTTGTGCCCATTCATGGAGATCATCAGTAGATCCATAATTGAGCAATACAAATTCCAGCGGGCGGTATCCTGCATTATCCTGCATGTTTCGCAGCAGGGTTTCCTTCAGGTGCATGGTACGGTTCATACACACCGTACAGCAGGATATTTTATGTTGCAACATGTTCTTTAATGGATGAAGAGTATGAGATCATAACATTCCCGCAGGCCGATTAGTTGAGGGGCTTGCAAAAATGTGAAGTTATCATTAACTTCCAGAAAGGTTCCACGACATACCTCTCTGCTGCTTTAGCTTTGCAGCCTTTATATGATTTCTTTTCAACCATTTAATAAACATCCTATGAAGCTACACGCTTATCACCTTCCGCTGGCGCTGTCCCTCTGTCTGGCAGCTTGCAGCAAAAACATGGTGGAGCAGGCCGCACCCGCCAATACCGCTCCACAGCAGCAAACCGCTAATGCAGGTACCCTTGCCGCCAGTACTGTCACCTTTACCGACGAGAGCAGCTTCGTCAACAGCCTGTCGTCTTACGGATTTAAAACACCTGATCAGCTGGACCTCAACCGGGCAGCCTCTACCAGCGGCTATAATACGGTGTATGGGTTTAACATTCCGGCGGCCAACCAGGTAACCGGTTTCAAATGGAACAGTGGCGACGAACAAACGCAGGAATGGCGTCCGCAGGGCATTACCGGCTTTTCCTGGGGTGCCAAAAAATTCCTGCTCGTAACATGGTATGGCGTAGATCCCGGTACCATTGCCGGCATTAACAACCAGCATAAAGGCGTCCGCATTTCACTGGTAGATATCACCAATATGGCTAACATTACCTATCGCCATATTCTGCTGGTACAAAATTCCGCCAACATGTCCAATTCAGCGCTGTACAAGGCTTCCAACCCTTATACGCAGCTGGACGCATTTTGTCCGGTTACCATCCATGCAGGTGGTGTGGCTTACTATGCCGGCAAAATCTATGTTGCCGATACCAACCTTGGCATCCGGGTTTTCGATCTGAATACCTTCGTGCCTGCCGCTGGCGATGCCACCGAAACGCGCATTGGCAAAGAATCCAATGGCGATCTCAAAGCGTTTAACTATGCTTATATATTACCACAGACAGGCTACTACAAAATCACGAACGCCAAACCGTTTTCCTGTATAGAACTGGGCGAAGGTGCTACCCCTGCAGACAAATACCTCTGGACGTCACAATATATTACCTCTTCCGAAACCGCCACACCACAGGCTTTCGGCTTCCCTGTCAATACAGCCGGACAGGTGAGCACCTCCACACAACCCACTGTGATAGTACCTAAGGATAATGACAGTGGCTATGTTCACGGCATACAAGGAGTTTTCCGTGCAGGCAGCAAAACGTTCATGACCATCACTGGCACCAGTTCTTATCTGGGATCTACTGCCCGTTTGGTACGCTACAATGACGGCACCACCGCCGGCACCCGCTACCGCTGGCCTCATGGCGCAGAAGATCTTTTCCGTGATAGTGCTACCGGATACCTGTGGAACCTCACAGAATATGAAACAGCAAAATACGGCCAGGACAACAGGGTAGTATTTGCCGTGAGACTGTCTGATTATGATTGATTGATTAAATAACAGATCATAAAAAAGCATATCGTTAAAGCGATATGCTTTTTTGTTTAACTGGTTTTGTTTCTTCAGACATACTTTCGTATATTAGATTACTGTACTTAACTGCGCCTATAACCCAACAAATCTCAAATAACCTGGTTTCACGTGTTAACCATGCCACTCATTTTTTCTAACCACTCAAAAATCCAAAAAACATGAAAAAGAAAAAACCTGTATTGAACACAAAACTGTTCCTCAACAAACTCACCATTACTGAATTAACTGTAGAAGAACAAACGAAACTGGCTGGTGGTGTTACTGCATTACCTCGTTGCGGCACCACTGAAACACGTCGCCCGACCGATTGTACCGCTACTCCAGGCCACACCTGCTGCTAATACACGGTAGTATTTAATTTCAAAAGTATATCCCGGTTCCGGGAGGTGGTTTGTTTTGTCTTAACTCATCCATCTTCCGGACAGGGATACTTGTGCCCGGTACTCCGCATTTTATTTGAAAGCACGCTATTTTTCCGGCAGGCAGGATGGATTAGCCCCCGCCAGCGGAGAGATGTTTTTAACGGCCGTGATAGGAGAGTAGGGTAAACAATCAATGGGAACTATCAGGACACCTCGAGAGTATCAATGACCTAAATGTCTCTGTGCTGTCCTGATACATCCATTTCCCTGCTCGTTTTTCCAGATATCCTGGAATCGTCTTAAATACCGTATCACTGGTGAAGGTAAAACCACCTTCGTTGATACCGAAAGAATTCAGTTCCGTCCAGTGTTTTCCGCAAAGTGTATAAATATGGCAAGTGTTAAGGTTACTATAATCCGGCAGGTCCGGCACCAACGCCACCTCATCTTTTCCATCAGCATTATTGTCTCCAAGATTAATCAGGCAGTAGGTCCCCATTGCAGAACTTAAAAGTATTGTATCTCCGCTTTTTGAAGATAACGCTATCGTCAGTGCTATTTCTTTATCGAAATAATATTTCACAATCGAATCATATTCTTCCCTTTCCGGATCAGGGACACTGTCCACCGGACTACCATCGCCCATCAGCCGCAGCTGCTGTATAAGTGTGTCAGCCTTTCCATCTCCGTCAAAATCGCCTGTTAGTGAGACTTGTTTTGCTTCTTTGAAATGAGTAACCAGCGGTGCTTCAAACCGAACATAACGCATGGTACATGCTGTAGCCAGCAACAAGATAAGAATTATAGGAAGGCGCATATCAGTCGGTATCAAGGATAATTATTAACAGTTCTTCTTTTTATAAACGCTTATACACAATTATTAAAATATAATTATAAGCAATAAAAACTGTTTATTTGCATAACTCATATGCAAACACCAGACTCCGGACAATATATAACCCAGCTAGAACAACACTACCAACAATACTTTGGCGTTGAGGGGAGAAAGACAATACTTGATAAAGGCCCCAGGGAGAAACTTCATCCTGACTTCTACATACTTGAAATCCCTCCCAATAAGCGTCACGGCGTCTTTATTTATTGCACCGTTGGTATGTCAGCCGACAGAACGGATGATAACCTGATCGAGTTATTCGCATTATCTCCCAAATCGGATCATAAACTGGTGGAGCTGTTAACTTACTGTGCCTCTTACCACAGGACCGGTCGCCCTTTAAACATCCACCATACTGTTAATATAGGCCAACCGTGGCTGGACAGCTCCGTTTGCGATCACGCCTTCATATCATTACCTTATCTCGATGACAATAATCTGCAGCTTTTTAACTTCGGAGGACATGAAACTCATTGTTACTGGCTTATTCCAATAACAAAAGCAGAAAGAGATTACAAAGTTGAAAATGGTTGTGAGGCGTTGGAACAATTATTTGAGGAGAAAGGGCTGGATTATATAAATCCGGAGCGGACATGTGTGGTTACCGGGGAATAGGACTAGATGGGGTACTTACACATTTCCTGGTTAACGAATATATCGTATAAAAAGTTAATTAAAATCTAATGAAACTCACTTGGGAGATATCTACAAAGGACATTAGTGCAATAAGGAATGTCTATTTAAAACAGAAAGCACATCCTGTATTTACAAGACGTCTTAATGAGAATATTCTTTGTAAACAAATTACCCTCACAAAGGAGAGTTTATGGACAAATATTTTTACCTGTTTGCTGACTACTCAACAGCGATCAAGTGAGGATAGTAAAATATATCTGTTCTTAAAAGATGGCTTTCAACCGCTTAAAATATCAAGCTTAAAAAAAGTTAATAATATTGAAAAGCATATACGGAAACAGCTTAAAGGCTTTGGAGGAATTAGACGCAATATAAAAATCCCTAAAGAAGCACACTCTATTTATCACCATTTAAACGAAACTAATTGGGATCTTCTTAAAACTATAAAAAAATATTGTAAAGAACATAGAGGAGATGCTATAAGAGAGAGGGAATTAGCAAATATTATAGTAAATACCCCAGAGTTTAAAGGTCTTGGACCAAAGCAATCTAGAAATCTAATACAAATGATAGGTTATTCTCAGTTTGAAATACCGATTGATTCTAGAATTACTGATTGGCTAAATAAAAATATAGATCTCCCGTTCATACTTAATTCAAAGGGACTTGCTGACAACGAATTTTACGGTTTCGTAAATGACGCCATTATCTTACTTTGTAAAGAGGCAAAAATCAAACCTTGTATGTTTGATGCAGCTGTATTCTCACTTAAAGAAAAGAACTCTAACTAGAGTGAATACAAAAAAACAAAATTTTATAGTTAATACTTAGCTCTTATCGAAAACTTGTTGGCAAAACAAACAAAAGGTCCACATTGCTGCAGACCTTTTGTTTTCGCTCCCCCTGCTGGACTTGAACCAGCGACCCTCTGATTAACACTCAGATGCTCTAACCAACTGAGCTAAGGAGGAAGATTATTCCAGGCCGAAAATGTAATAATTGTATTTACAATTCAAATAAAATTTATCAGCCGCCGACTGAAATCCCTTCATCTTTCCAAATGTGCAGGAGATGGTTTACAAGGAAGTCAAAGTATTTATTTGAGCCCAGGTTGGTGGAAACATTGGATTGACCAATCCAGAAGGGCTCCTGCAAATTTGATTTGTCCAACAGGTAAAACGTTTCCAGTTGATTGGTGAACTCCTTCCGGCTATAGCGGTTGGGAGCAAGGGCAGGGCCTAAAAGTACCAGGGAGATCACTCTTGGCAGCGGCTTATTCGGATTCTCCGTCACCGACTTATCTTCCACTTCTTTTGGCACCACCACCAATACCGCATCATGCGGAAACATGGCTGAAGCCTTGGCTATATTCTCATCGGTGCAGTTTTCCAACGTTCCAAGATGTACGACGGAAGTCTGAAATGATTTGTTACGAAACTCCTTATCCAGCGCATATTTCATGTCCTGCCCGATCTTGCGGGTGGACATTGGTCCGGCTGAGATAATCAGCAAGCTGCCGATTTTACGGGTGGTGGAGTTCTGTCTGATTTCATTCAGGACAAAATCATGGCCCTGGGCCACGGTCGGGATTACAGGGACTAATAGCCAAAGTATCAGTAACAGGCGTTTCATAAATTATAGGAAAATATCGGAAAGATACATTTTTTGTATTGTCCCGAAAGGCCTGCCATAGCAAACTTCCTGTTTCCTGTAAATATTTAACGCACCCAGCGCGCATTGTCTATTGAAAAACGCAGCTGTACTGCAGCCAGTTCGCTCCATCAGATCTGTTGATCACGGCATGTTATCGTCATTCAATATCAGAACGAAATTCAAAGCAAATTTATGCATGGAAAATTTCGTACGACCGTTCTGTTTATAAGAAATAGTTTTGCTTTTCCTGCGCAGAATTTTGTATATTCATTATAAGTACTGTATGACTTTTAAGCCCGGTTAACACCATTATTTTTCAGAAAATCACTTGCAGCAAAGCCCTATTAATCCAGCTAACACTAAAACCGTCATCTTCCAATCTATACCACCATTACATTCCTCATGTTACATTTTCTTAACCCAAATTTGTAAACTCATGAAACCATTAGCCTATTATTTCATATCGCTATTAATGATCTTATTGTTAGCCTGTCAGAAAAAAGACAACGCACCTGCTCTGCGGAACGTATCAGATAATATCATTTCAAAACTACAGGCAGCAGGCTTCCATACCAGCGAAGGCCTGCAGAAATATAAAGACGGTTACCTTGTAGAATACGATATCTTCCTTACAGAAGAACAAATCAATGAACTGGCAGACCATCCTGTAAACCCCAAAGTGAAAGTAGAACATTACAAGAGCAGCAATATTGTTCCCGGACCGCTCAGGACAATCTATGTGTACATAGATCCCACCTTCGATACCTATATGCAGAACGCCCTGGACAAGGCACTGGAGAGATACAATGCGCTCAACCTCAGCATAAGGCTGATCCGCACCCCAGACACCAGAGCTGAAATAAACATACTGGCCTTCTACGAAGCAAGCAATGTACTTGGCTATAGTGCCGGTTTCCCCTCAGGCGGCAACCCTGCAAGCCCTATTAAATTAAATACCTATTACTACAACGGCACCTCCCAGCGCGCAGATGCCATCACTACCATAGCGCATGAGATAGGACATGCAATAGGCTTCCGCCATACCGACTACATGAACCGGGCCTTCAGCTGCGGCATCGGCGGCAATGAAGGCACGGCAGGCGTTGGAGCAGAATACATCCCCGGCACACCAAGCGGCCCTTCCGCCAACTCCTGGATGCTGGCCTGCTCCAACAATACCGACCGACCTTTCACTGCTGAAGACAAAGTAGCGCTTACGACGGTATATCCAGGACCACCTGCATGGGTGCGCCTGAAAAACAGATGGACCAATGCCTACCTCTACGACGACAACGGCATAGTAAGATACAGCAGCACCGCTCCCGACGACCGCTATAAATGGAACCTGGAGAAAATAAATGGATTTACACGTATCAGAAATGTGTCGTCTGGGAAGTATATGAACATTGAACACGGTTATAGCTATGTGGAATGCATACTACTGCCCATCTCTTACGCGAGTGCCTATTGGGCATTTGAATACACCGATGGCTATACCCGGCTGAGAAACCAATGGAAAGGCGGCTACATTAATCTGGAGAGTCAAAACGGCACGGCCCAGAACACAGATGTACCGGCTCATTTTTTAAGCAGCCAGTGGATAGTGGCACAGTAACTCCTCGCCATTAAATGGTGGATGAAAAGATGACGTTGTGATAAAACGCTTTCTGCTTCGTTGACGGAAAGCGTTTTATTTTTACCGCTGTTGATATATTTGACCCCCTAAAATCCCATCCATTGATGGCGCGTAGCAATAAGCATAGCTCATCGCATGAGCTGTACAACTAAGTTTCAGAGAGAAAGGTGAAAGTGGAAAACGAAAAACAAAGAAAATAGTGCCGATACAACGATAACGCTTATAAAGCCGCCTTTAAGGAAAATAAAAAAGGCAACCATTGCTGATTGCCTTTTTTATTTCGCTCCCCCTGCTGGACTTGAACCAGCGACCCTCTGATTAACAGTCAGATGCTCTAACCAACTGAGCTAAGGAGGAGTGTTTCCTGTATCGTTTGTGCGATTTGGGATTGCAAAAATAGGTAAAATTTCATTTTTGCAAAATCTTATTGCCACTTTTTTTAAAAATTTTTCTAAAAAGTTTAAAAATCAGCTACCACAAAGGATTTCAGGGAGACACTTTTTTAACCCTGACCAGCATTTTTTCTCCGAGGGCGCTATCACGTGTGGCTTTCCGCACAAAAGGCATGTCCAGTTTACTGATATAAAAATGAGGAAACTGGCGGAGCAACGTATAGTCATACCCTTGTTGCCGCAAACTAATCAATCCTTCCGGCGTGGTGAAGACGACACCGGCTGCGGCGGTATCAGTACGGGGCACCGGGGCATTCAGGTAGTATTCAAAAGAATAGGAATTGTTCTGATACAGCATGACCGGCGTGCCGGGAATAGTGGCATTGGCATAACGTGCTGCCTCGCTGCCGCTCTGGTACTGCATCATATCGGGATACAGGATAGTATTGATGTAAAGGTTCAACAGGATGCTCATGGCGACAGTCCGGTAAAACACGGCCTCTTTGGTGCTTTTGTCGAGCCAGTAATGCAGCAGCATATATAACACGATGAGGGCCGCAATGGGGATCAACCAGGCGTAACCCATAGCCGGCTTGTACAACAGGTCCAGCACTACGCCGGCTATCGCCAGCAGGATGATGATGGTATACTGTGTGGTACGGAAAAAACGAAGCCCTTTAGCGGTTTGCAGTGACAGGATATAGTGTGCTGTGAGGATCGCAAAAAAAGGAAAAACGATGTTGAGGTAATGTGGCAACTGGAAACGTGACAATGAGAACAGCACAAAAGTAGCGAGCGCGCCACAGATGCAATAGGACTCCGGCTGCTGCTTCCATTTGCGGAAAAACATGATCACGGCGGCGTACAACATCACCGGCCAGGGCAGAAAAGCCCATAGCAACGTGTGAAAGAAGAAGAAAGGATCTCCTGCGCCTTTGATAGGCCCTGTGTTCATAAAACGCCCAAACTGGCTGTCCCAGAAAAAGAAACGCAGTCCGGATACACCGGTATGGCCGAAGACGACCTTCTCCGGATGCAGGTCAAACTGTTGATTGAGGGCGTATAATTCCGGCATGATGAACAATGCGATGAACGCCAGCGCCACCAACCATTGCCAGCTAAAGATCAGTTTCCATTGACGGGTAAACAACAAATGTCCGCCGATGGCAGCGCCTATAGGCACCAGGGCGAAGATGCCTTTGGTCATGATAGCGCAGGCGGTGAACAACGCGCCCAGCAGCAGGTGATACCGCCACGGACGCATAACGCTCTGATAAAAATGATATACGGCCGCAATGATAAGTCCCGTGAGATAAGGCTCTGCCCGCACGTCGTTATTAGAGATAACAAGATGTTCTGCCGTAAGCAGGATGCAGGCAGCCCAACGGGCGGTGGTATTACCATAAAGGGAAAGTGCAAAACGGTACGTATACCAGGCCCCCATCAACAGGAAAAGGATAGCCGGCAGTTTATACGACCACGTATGAAAGCCGAACAACTGAAAACTCAATGCGGCCATCCAGAAAGGGAAATGAGGCTTGTCCAGCCACTCGTGGCCGTCGGCATAGAGGTTCAGGTAGTCATGTTTCAGCACCATGGTTTTGGCGATGCCGGCATAGAGTGCGCCGTCGGGCTCCAGAATAGGCACCTGAAGGGCGCTGAACTGTAATAAAGTCAGCAGGGAAATGATAAAAACCCAGATCTGCTTCTCTGAAAAGGCAAACGGGCGGACAGTTGCAGGTAACGGTAACATGAGCAAAAGTTACGTTCATCCGTTGACGGATAAAAACCTGCGGGGGGTAATTAACAAAAAGATAAACCGGCTGTTACCACAGCCAGCCACCGCTCTTTTCCATCCCTACGTAAGGCCCGTCTTCCCGTTGTTCTATGGGGTAGGTTTTGAGGAAATATCCCTCTCCGCTGCAGTTGTGCCCATTTTTCATGCTGAACTTATAACGGTGTATCGGGCATGCCACATTACCGGCCGCATCGATGAAACCATCGGACATGATGCCGCCGGCATGCGGGCATTTATGAGCAAAAGCGTACAGCTGCCCCTGGTGCAGGGCAACACTGATCATCTTTCCGTTCACTTCCTGTGCACGGATCGCATTGTCGGCAAGTGGCAAATATCCTTCGTCCAGTTTATGCCAGGTGTACTTTTTGGCCATTAATAGAAAAATTCTGTTTTGTAGGGATAACGTTCTTTGTAAAGTTGGGCTACCTTGTCCATAATGGTTTTACGCAGCTCTTCCACATTGCGCCTTTCCAGGGCAGCAATGAAAACGGTGTTGCCGTTGGTTTTCGTGTCCCAGTTCTGTTTGAGCGACTGAAGGATATCTTTTTTGATATCTTCTTCCAGCCATTTATCAAAGGTGTTGGCTTCGTACAGGTCCATCTTGTTAAAGACCATGATGGTAGGCTTGTCAAAAGCCTTCAGTTCCTGCAGCGTACGGTTCACCACTTCTATCTGCTCTTCATATTGCGGATGGGAGATATCTACCACATGTAACAGGATATCGCTCTCGCGGACCTCATCCAGCGTGGATTTGAAGCTCTCTACCAGATGGTGGGGCAGCTTGCGGATAAACCCTACCGTATCGCTGAGCAGGAAAGGCGTTTGTTCAAACACCACCTTACGGGTCGTGGTATCAAGGGTGGCAAACAGCTTGTTTTCCGCGAACACCTCACTTTTGCTGAGCATGTTCATGATAGTGCTCTTGCCCACGTTGGTATAACCGACCAGGGCTACACGGATAAACTCGCCACGTTCCTTACGCTGGGTAAGGGACTGCTTGTCTATTTCAGCCAGCCGCTTACGCAACAACGCGATCTTGTCTTTCACGATACGACGGTCCGTTTCTATCTCCGTTTCACCGGGCCCTCTGCTACCGATACCACCGCCCTGACGTTCAAGGTGGCTCCACATACCACGCAAACGGGGCAGGATGTACTGGTACTGCGCCAGCTCCACCTGCACTTTGGCCTGTGCTGTACGGGCGCGGCGGGCAAAGATGTCAAGGATAAGGTCGCTGCGGTCAATCGTTTTTACCTTCAGTACCTTCTCTATATTGGCGATCTGGGAACCTGTCAGCTCATCATCGAAGATGACCAGCGACACATCCCTGCTGGCGATATATTGTTGAATCTCTTCCAGTTTACCTTTACCCACAAAGGTAGCCCTGTCCGGATGGGACAGTTTCTGAGTAAAGCGTTTTAAAGTGGTGGCACCGGCTGTTTCCGCCAGGAACACCAGCTCGTCCAGGAACTCCTGTACCTGCCGGTCCGTCTGGTCTTTAGTGATGACCCCTACAATAACGGCTTTCTCTTCTTTTTGGACGACTTGTTTTTTTTCTATCAAAGTGCTTAAAAATTTGCTGCAAAAATACTTGTTTTTAATCAGTTGATACTGCCGATAGATTGTTTTTTCTCTTATATGAAGATGACCGGATATTATCCTGTTCATCAGAAAAACGTCCCAAACCAGCAGAATCAGCAGGTAGTTTCCTACATTTAGGTGATCCAAAACATCTTGCAGATCATGTATAAACCATTTTTACTGACAGGACTATTAATTTCAACTATGGCGACAGCCCAGGACAAAATGACGCCCGAATTGCTATGGCAACTCGGTAGAGTCAGCGGAGAGGCTATCAGCACCGACGGGAAGACCGTTATCTTCAGCGTGTCACAGCCCAGCCTGGCCGACAACAAGAGTGAAAGAAACCTCTATGCCATCCCGCTGACAGGCGGCGCACCCAGACAATTGACCCAGACACCCGGCGGAGAAGGCGATGTGGCCGTATTCCCCGGCGGCAAAATTGGCTACTCCCTCAAAGGCCAATGGTGGGAAATGAATGCTGACGGCTCCAACGCCGTACAGAAAACTAACGGGACCGGTGAAATGCAAAACATCAAAATTTCCCCCGATGGCAAACACATTATGTTTACCAAAGAGGTGAAAGTGAAAAAAATTTCCGGTGTGGACCACTACGCCGACCTCCCGAAATCTAACGTACAGATTTACGATAACCTGAACTACCGTCACTGGGACACCTGGGAAGATGGTAACTTCTCCCACGTATTTTATGCTACCTATAACAATGGGGAGATAGGTACTCCGGTAGATATTATGGCAGACGAACCACACGACTGCCCCCAGATGCCTCATGGCGGAGCCGAAGACCTCATCTGGAGCCCCGATGGCCAAAGCATCCTGTATGTGTGCAAGAAAAAATATGGTAAAGACTACGCCATCAGCACCAATACAGATATCTACGAGTACAACCTCACTACCAGGGCCACCCGCAACCTCTCCGAAGGCATGATGGGCTATGACATGGCCCCCGCCTTCAGTCAGGATGGTAAATACCTCACCTGGCTCAGCATGGCCCATGATGGTTTTGAAGCAGACAAAAATGATGTCATCCTCCTGAACCGCACTACCGGCGCCAAAACCAACCTCACTCAAAACTGGGATGGCACCGCCTCCGCGGTACGCTTCAGCAACGATGGCAAAAAAGTCTTTTTCCTCGCCGTCATCAAAGGCACAGAACAACTGCTGGAAATAGCCCTGCAAAAAGATCCGGCACAAACAACGGACAAGCATATACGCCAAATCACCGCCGGGGATTTCGATGTCAACGGCATGGTGGCACAGTCCGGCAACACCATGGTGGTGTCCCGCACAGACATGAACCACGCAGCAGAGCTATTTACCGTAGACCTCCAGAAAGGTACCCTGCAACAGCTCACCAACATCAACAAAGGCACCTACGATAAAATAGGCGCATGCAAAGTGGAAAAACGCTGGGTAAAAACCACCGACGGCAAAGAGATGCTGGCATGGGTGATCTTCCCGCCGGACTTCGATCCTGCTAAAAAATACCCGACCCTGTTGTATTGCCAGGGCGGCCCGCAGTCGGCCCTTTCCCAGTTCTACTCCTTCCGCTGGAACTTCCAGCTGATCGCTTCACAGGGTTATATCGTGGTAGCGCCCAACAGAAGGGGGATGCCAGGCCACGGTGTGGAATGGAACGCCTCTATCAGCAAAGACTGGGGCGGACAACCGATCCGCGACTACCTGAGCGCCATCGATGATGTGAGCAAGGAAAGTTATGTGGACAAAAAACGCCTCGGCGCTATCGGCGCCAGCTACGGCGGCTACTCCGTATACATGCTGGCAGGCGTACACGAAAACCGCTTCAAAACCTTCATCGCCCACGATGGCCTGTTTGACCTGAAAAGCTGGTACGGTACTACCGAAGAGCTGTGGTTCGCCAACTGGGACATCGGCGCTTACTGGGACCCCGCCAATGCAAAAACATACAAGGATTTCAACCCCAGCGAACATGCCAACAAATGGAACACGCCTATCCTGATCATCCAGGGTGGTATCGACTTCCGCGTGCCCATTGAGCAGGGCCTGCAAGCCTTCCAGCTCGCACAGCTGAAAGGCATCAAAAGCAAACTGCTGTATTTCCCGGAAGAAAACCACTGGGTGCTGAAACCCCAGAACGCCATCGTATGGCAACGTGAATTCTTCAACTGGCTGAAAGAAACACTTTAATCATCATACCGGCATTGCAGCACCAACTGCAATGCCGGCTTTAAACCCTCCCCATATGTTCACCTCCCTGTTACTGGAAACCACCAACGGCGTGGCCACTATCACGCTCAACCGCCCGGATGTTTACAACGCATTCAATGATCCGCTCAGTTATGAACTACAGGATGCCCTGAAACAGGCAGAGAGAGACCCTGCGGTAAGGGTAGTGGTACTGACAGGGGCAGGCAAAGCCTTTAGCAGCGGGCAAGACCTCAAAGCATCAACCGAAACGGGCAAACGCAACCTGAGCGAATCGCTGCACAAACGTTACAATCCCATTATCCGCGCTATCCGCAACATGCCCAAGCCGGTCATCTGCAAACTCAATGGTGTGGCCGCCGGCGCCGGATGCTCCCTCGCACTGGCCTGCGATATGATCATCGCCAGCGAAGCCGCCACGATGATCGAAATATTTGTGAATATCGCGCTGGTACTGGATTCCGGCTCTTCTTACTTCCTGCCACGCACCGTAGGCTACCACCGCGCTTTTGAACTGGCCACCAAAGCCTCCAAAGTCACTGCCGCGGAAGCCCTGCAAATGGGACTGATCAACAAAGTGGTACCGGCCGATGCGCTCGACGCCGCCGTAGAAGCCGAAGCGGCCTACTACGCTGCCGCCCCCACCAAAGCCATCGCGCTGATGAAAAAAATGCTCACCAAAGGAATGACGGAATCACTGGACGCTACGCTCGAATACGAAGCCTACTGCCAGGAAATTGCCGGCAACTCCTCTGACTACAGCGAAGGCACCAACGCTTTCCTCGAAAAAAGAAAACCGGCATTCACCGGCAACTGATACCAAAACAATAAGAAATAAAAAACGGCCATGGTTTGATACAACCATGGCCGTTATATTTTTAAACCTGTGGACGATTACAGTCCGCTCAGGCAGATACCAATCTGATAAGGTCTGATATCCAGATCGCTGTTGTCTTTCAGCATCGGATTCAGGGAATAGGCGCCAAACAGGGCGAAGTTGCCATAACCTACACGGGCAGTGGCAGAAAAACGCCATGGGTTGAAAAAGCCCTTGTTGATGTCTTTATCCCAGTTTTTGGAACCGTTAGCACCAGTGTTGCGGCCTTTGGTATGTGCATTTACCAGTGTGCCCACCTTTACGCCCAGTGCGGCTTTAAAGCCTTTGTTGGCGTTGTCCGGCACGCTGCGATAGCGTATCTCAATAGGAATTTCCAGGTAAGTAGTGGCTACCTTGTATTTTTTATATGCATTGCTGGCAGGGAAGGAAGCCTTATCTGGGCTCACTTTCCCGGAGATGTCAAAAGTGTGATCTTTCAGATATACCCCGCTGGTGCTGATACCCAAACCAGCCGCCACACTCAGGGGCGACTTCTTGAACGGGAAATCGTACATCAGTGCGATATTAAAGCCCCTGTTGAAACCCGTCTTGATGCTATCAGGCGCTCCAGCCCAACCATCATAGGACAACTGAATCATCAGAAAATCCCGGGAATGGGTAGCCCTGTTAACTGCCTTGTTCATGGGAGAACCGCCTTCCTGTGCAAATACACCCACAGCTACAGCTATCAGGCCAAGGGTAAAAATTATTTTTTTCATAAATTATTTTAATACTTAGGAAAAAGAATATTAGGCAAATATATTGGAATGATTGTAAAAGAATTGGTTAAATATCCCCAAACACCTCCTTTTCGGCGCGAAAGTTACATAAAAAGTCATATTGATAACTCATATTCTTTACATGTACCACTTCCAACAAATGAACAAGATGAACAACAATAATGCATTTTTTTAGCTAAATTTCAGGAATGAATCCTCCAACGGGGAAACTACCCCGGCCAAAACAGCTAACTAGTCTGTGAAACCAAAAGCCTGATGAGAAATATAACCCTCACCGTCATAACCCTCGTGATAGCCGTACTCATGGTACTTAGCGGCTTCATATTTTATGCCGTGATGGTACGAAAAAGGACCAACGCTGCCGCCGACTGGATCAGGACGAGCCAGATAACCACTAACCAAGCCAAGGCCATCTCCATATTAGACCAAAGAAGTACCGCCGGCATCAAAGACTTTCTGCTTAGCAACCGTCGCCTTATCCCTCCGGAAGCACGGCTGCAGGACAGCCTCCAGCAAGCACTCCAACGCCTGTCCGGTAGTACCCACAACACCACCACCCAACAAGATCACCTCCAGGCCATACAACAATTACTGCTTCAACGCCGCCATACCAAACAACAGATCATCTCCACCGCCGACACCGATCCGGGTAAAGCCGGGGAAATAATCCTTGGCCCCATCTTCTCCGCCCAGACCGCCAGTCTCCGGAACCTGATCAACACCTATATTGATACGGAACAACAGGAACTGCTTCAACGCATCCGTAAAGATTCTTCTTATACCTCCTGGTCATTATGGGTGACACTGGGCCTTAGTGTCTTCATGATCATCCTCCTGATCGGAGAGGTCCGCTTTATATTCAGACTGTCGGTAAAAATAAAAGACTGGGGCAACCAGCTGCTCAAAAGCGAACAGACTTTCAAACGTCTCGTGGAAGAAGCGGAACCTATCATCTACCAATCCACGAAACACGGTTTCTTCACCTACGTCAGCCCACGGGCAGAAGAACTGACCGGCTATCCCAATACCGCCCTTATTGGCAAACATTACTCCCTGTTGCTGGATGACAAAGAATTTGAACGGCTGAAGACTTTTTACCTGCAGCAACTGGAAAACGGTGACGACTACTCGTCGCTCCGCTTTGAAATCACTACCCGCACCGGCGAGAAAAAATGGGTGGAACAACTGGCTTATCTCATCACCGGTGAAAACGGCCGAAAAGAATTTGAATGCATCGTCCGGAACATTGACCACGAATACCGTAAAGAACAACATCTTCAGTATCTCCAGAAAAGACTGGAGGCCATTCTGGACAATATGCCTTCCATGATGTTCGTAAAGGATATGCCCGGCAACTATCTGCTGGTCAATAACCGCTTCATGGAAGTGATGGGTGTCACCAAAGAAGACATTGTCGGGAAAACAGATGCGGACCTCCACTACCCCTGGGTAGAACGGTATGCCGGTATGGGCCGCAAAGTGATGGAAACCGGTGCCAGGGAAAAAACAGAAGAAACACTTACCATAGATGGTAAAACATACCATTTCCTCCTGACGATGTTCCCTCTCCGCAATGCCAGCCACGAAATGATCGGCATCTGCTGCATCGGTACCGACCTGACGGAGAAAACGCTTTACCTCGAACAGGAAAAAGAAGCCCGCGAAAAAGCGGTAGAGGCCCAGAAAAGCCAGGAAACCTTCCTCGCCAATATGAGCCATGAAATACGTACGCCCATGAACGGTATCGTTGGCATGACACAACTCCTGCTACAGGAAAAAGGCCTTTCTCCCATTCAACAGGAATATGTAACAGCCATCCGGCGCTCCGCCGAAAACCTGCTGGTCATCATCAATGAAATACTCGATTTCTCTAAAATAAAAGCAGGTAAACTGGAAGTGGTCAGCGAACCGTTCAACCTTCGGGAAGTTATCAACAGCACCTTTTTCCCGCTACAGCTGCAAGCCCGGGAAAAAGGACTGGTCTTCAATATCCGTACCGCGGAAAATATGCCGGTGGAACTATTGGGCGACGCAGTAAGGCTCCGCCAGATCCTTACCAACCTGATCGAAAATGCGATCAAATTCACGCCCAAAGGTTATGTAACGGTAACGGTTACACTGGTATTGGCCGATAAAAACAATTCCGGCGTCCGGATAGGCTTTGAAGTAAAAGATACCGGCATTGGTATCCCTGCTGACAAGCTGGACGTGATCTTTGAAAGCTTCTCGCAGAGCCATAAGGGCAACAGTCGCGATTTTGGCGGTACCGGGCTGGGGCTCACCATCTGCAAACACCTGATAGACCTGCAAAACGGTACCCTCAAAGTGGAGAGTAGCCCCGACACAGGCTCCATATTTTACTTTGAATTACCTTTCACTAAAAATCCTTTTCCACGGCCACAGCTGCCTGGTCAGCCATTGACACAGCCACCGGCGCAACCGCTCAAGGGACTGTCTGTCCTCATCGTGGAAGATAACCGTATCAATCAGCAGGTTGCCTATTACACGCTGAAGAAAGGCGGATGTTCACGCATCGACGTTGCTGACAGCGGCATGGCTGCTCTCGAAATATTAAGTACCAAATCCTATAATTGTATCATTATGGACCTACAAATGCCGGGCATGGATGGTTATGAAACCACCCGTGCTATCCGTAACAATGGTATCAATACCAGCATTATTGCCCTTACCGCGTCAGCACTGGACGGCGAAAGGGAACGTTGCCTGCAGGCCGGAATGAATGACTATGTGTCCAAGCCTTTTGAGAAAGATGACCTGTTCCGGAAAATTCAGGCTTCCACCAACAACGGCAACGACCAGGGACCACAACCGGAAAACCGACCCGATCCTGCTCAACAACTGTCTACACCAGCCGGCTCGAGCGGAAGCACCCCACCGCCGTCCAATCCGGGACCGAAAGATAAACCGGCTATCAGCTTCGAGTTTATCCACTCGGCGGTGGCTGAGGATGAAGTGAAAATTGTGCTGGAAGAGCTGGTACTGTCCATGCCCGCCTACATCTCGCAAATGCGGCAATATATCGAGGAGAAAAACTGGGCGGAAGTCGGCAATCTCGCCCATCAACTGAAAGGCAACCTGGGATTCGTTTCCATGCATGAAGCGGTACAACTAGCGCATGAAATCAACAGGGGAGTGGTGCTCGATAACAACTACGAGGAGATCTCCCGCAAAGCCGCCAGGATAGAAGAATTATTTAACCGTTACAAACCCGATATTGAGGCACATATCGCCACCTGCCCGTGATTACTGTGCCACCGGCAACGTGAAGTAGAACAGGCTGCCTTTGCCTTCTTCACTGGAAACACCGATAACACCACCCTGCGCTTCGATAAACTCTTTGGAAATGGCCAGTCCCAGGCCATTTCCTTTATGCCCCTTTACTCCCGGCACCTGAAAGAAACGTTCAAATATCCGGTCACGGAAAGCCAACGGTATCCCTTTCCCATAATCCTGCACGGAAAAAGACAACATATTGGTGCCTGTATTCTCCACCTTCAGGTCTATGGCCGATTTCAGCGTAGAATAACGAATAGCATTGGTCAAAAGATTTACCAGTACCCATGCGGTTTTTTCCACATCGGCCATCACCCGTGGCAGCACTTCCGGTACGTCCTGCCGGATGGTGATCTCCCGCTGCGCCGCCTGTTTTTGCACCGTGTCCAGTGCATACTGCACAATATTTAAAGCCGTGACCGGCTGCGGTTGCAACTGGATGTTACCACTCTCCACCTGTGAAAGGTCCAACAGCTCGCTCACAATTTTGATCATCCGCTGATTGTCCTGCTTCATGCTTTCCAGCAGCTCGCGCTGTTCCGGCTTCAAAGGACCGATACGTTCATCTTCCAGCAGTTTGAGGCTGAAATCGGAAGATGCCAGCGGGGTTTTTAATTCATGGGAGATAGTTGCGATAAAATGGGTTTTGGCGAGGTCCTGCTCCTTAAAGGCAGTGATATTTTTAAGGATAACGACATAACCTATACGATTATCTTCATGCCGGATATCAGCTACTTCCTGCGTAAAGAAACATTCTTTGCCGTCCACTACGATCTTCAGGGGCACATTCTCACGTGGATTGATCAGGAAACGCAGCAGGTCATTCTGCTTCGCAAGCCCATCTGCCGAATGGCCTATCAGTTCCTTTTCCGGAATACTCAGCAATTGCAGCGCCTGTGCATTGGCAAAAAGCACGGTATTCTGGGTATCAAAGCCAATGGTGGCATCTTTCAGGCTGCTGATCACCGCTTCGGCGCGTTGTTTTTCAAAGGTTATACGGGCAAGGTTGCTGTGTTCATATTCATCCAGCCGCTGGGCCATGGTATTGAAGGCGGTGGCCAATTCACCCAGCTCATCGTTGGACTTAAAATGCAATCTTTTGCTGTATTGCTTATCGGAAATGCCTTTGATGGCTTCGGTCAGCGCATTGATGGGGTCGGCAATATAACCAGGAAAATTATAGACAAAGGTGAACCCTAACAGAAAACACACGCCACTGATAATCGCGATGTACAACAGGGCATTATCGGCGGTGCGCTTTACCAGCTCGTTTTTCCCGACGATCGCATTCATGTTGAGGTCCATGATGGTATAGATGCCATTCTTAATAGCCGCCACATCTGCCGGGTTGGCAACGCTGTCTTTCTGCAATGTTTGAAATAAAGCAGCTACTTTGGCTGTGGCAAGGTACTCTCCGCGCTCGGTCACATTAGCCTGCTGCTGTTTCAGGTTAGTGGCAAACTGCTGCAAGGCCTGTGCTCTGTGCACAGGCAGGTCTTCCAACGCCACCAGCATATTTTTGGCGTACTCCAACGATTCATAGTTGTCTTTCAGGATGATCTTGGCTTTGTCGGTAAGCCGGTTCAGGTAATAATATCCCAGTACACTTACTATCAGCAGCATAATGTAGAGGAACAACACCCCTAAAGTAATCTTCGTTTTTAGCCTCAGTGTACTCATGACAGGATAATCAAATCTATATCGTTGGAAGAAAGTGTTTTCAGCAGCTGGTTAAACAGGTTGGTCCGCAAAATGATCCGGAACAAACTGATATGCGGTTTGCCGATACAAACAGTGGTGATCTGCTTATCCACCGCTACACGTATGATCGCATCGGAAATACGCGCATCATGTTCCTGCACAACTTCCGCGCCTAATTCTGTCGCCAGTTTCAGATTGTTGATCAAATGGCGCTGTGCGGCCAATGGTATTTTTTCAACGCTTTCCCGCGGTGTCTGCACATAGAGCACATACCAGTCTGCATGATAATAGGCCGCGAGGCGGGATGTTTTCCGGATAACCTTCCGGGCTACTTCGTCATTGGTGGAAATACAAGCCAGGAAAGATTCATGACGCATCTGCTGGCTGCGCGGCACTTCCGTTTCCACTTTTCTTTCCACCTGTGTGGCCACTTCTTTCAGCGCCAGTTCCCGCAACTGGAGGATTTTATCGGCCTGAAAGAAATTGCGCAAGGCAGTTTCTACTTTAGACTGATCATAGATCTTACCTTCTTTCAACCGGGTGATCAGCTCATCAGCCGTGAGGTCGATGTTCACCACTTCATCAGCCATTTGCAGCATACTGTCGGGCACCCGTTCCTTCACTTCCACGCCCGTAATGGCTTTCACCTCCAGGTTGATGCTCTCTATATGCTGGATGTTGACGGCCGAAATAACGTTGATGCCTGCATTGAGCAGGTCTATCACGTCCTGCCAGCGTTTTTCGTTTTTGGAACCGGGGATATTGGTGTGTGCCAGTTCGTCCACCACCACCCATTCCGGCGCCAGCAGCAGGATGGTATTGAGGTCCATCTCATCCAGCATCTTGCCTTTATAGAAAACCTGCCTGCGGGGGATCGCAGGCAGGCCTTCCAGCAGGGCGTGTGTTTCAGTACGCCCGTGCGTTTCTATATATCCAATCTGGATATTGATGCCGTTCCTTAACATGGCATGCGCTTCCTGGAGCATGCGGTAGGTCTTGCCTACACCAGCACTCATGCCGATGTAGATCTTGAACTTGCCCCGGCCGGCGCGGTTGGCCAGGTTAAGGTAATGTTGTACGGTGTTTTCTTTTTCTGTCATGGTATATTAAAACCACACTGCCAGCGATGCCGTCAGGGCAGCATTATTGTTTTTGAGTTCTGTTCCTTTGATGAATGTTTTGTCTCGTCCGTTAAACATCCTTCCTTCTATACGAAACATCACATTGCTGACGGGAGTAAAGTCGAGGTTGAGGGAGTAACCGGTTGTCTGGAATCCGTGCGGCGTCTCTGTGGCGATCACCACGCCGTCTGCATCGTTAAAGTATTCCACTCTTCCCGCTGCGGCCAGTTTATCCGTGAAAGCATAACGGGCAATCACGATGGGTGTATACCAGTTAGACAGGTCGCTGCTGCCTTTTGCTTTCTGTTGCAGACCATAGTCTATTCCCGCTATCAGGCTGAATTTGTCTGTTATTCCAAAGGTACCATAAAGGTTGTTAAAATAACGCATCCGGCGGGCGCTGTCAGCGAAATCATTTCCTACATATGTGCTCCAGTTAAGCAGCACCTTATCGGATGGTTTGAAGGTGATCTGCGTACCGAAATTAGGTGTCTGGTTACCGTCTACCCGTTTGATACGTTGCCATCCGTTAAGGTACATGGCGGCAAATGACCATTTTTCATTCGGTGTCCAGGTTACTTTGGCGCCGGTTTCAAAGTAAGGGGAGTTCTCTGCCAGCATACTGCGGGTCAGTGTGTAACAGTCCTTCCCGATGGCACTTTCAAAACCAATGTGGGCAGGCATAATACCGGCATCGATCCATACGTTTTTACCCACTCTCACGCCCACGTTGGCTTCATAAACATACTGCAGGATAGTAGGTTCCGCAGCCATATTGTATTGGGCGTAGGTACCTGTCATCAGGGCAATGTTACCCCGCACCCTGTCTGAATTATAATTGGCTTTCAACATAGCTAAGTTAAGGTTCAGCTCATTGTGCCTGTTAAAATTGTACAGGTACCCGGGCTTGGTATGATTTGCCGGTTGATTGAAGTCATAACTGTAATAGGCTTCAGCATAACCGGAAAATGTCAGTTTACCTTTTTCTTTTTCTTTCTCGGTAGTTGGTTCGGTTTGGGCAAAAAGGGTGATAGCGGCAGCCAGGATGGCGACCAGCAATAAAATCTTCTTCATAAAATTTATATAGGTTAAATAGATTTCCGGTGAGGGATTGTTTCCTGTTCACCGGAAACCATTGGTTTATTTTAACTCGTCCAAGGCGACGTTGAGTTTGAGGACATTTACAGTGGAAGGGCCCAGCATACCCAGCACAGGTGCCTGGGTATTGGCATCTACCAACTGTTTCAGTTTTTCAGGAGCGATATTTCTGGCTTTAGCCACACGTGCGATCTGTATATAAGCCGCAGCAGGAGAGAGGTGCGGGTCCAGGCCGCTGGCAGAAGCTGTCACCAGTTCCGCCGGGATATCGGCTTTTTTCACGTCCGGATTGTGCGCGAGGAAAGTATCAATTCTTTCCGCAACAGTTTTCAGGTAATCCGGGTTGCCAGGTGCTTTGTTGGAGCCACCGGAGCCGGCAGCATTGTAATCTACCGTGCTGGGGCGGGACCAGAAGTACTTATCGTCTGTGAATTTCTGTCCTATATTTTCATACCCTACTACTTTTCCATTATGCGTTACCGTTACACCGCCGCCTTTACCGGGCGCCATTTTGGCGATACCGGCAATAATGAGCGGGTAGATACCGGCCAGCAGCACCAGCAGGAGAACGGTCAGTTTAATAGAGGGCAGGAGATACTTTTTCATCTTCTTAATTTTTTCTTTTGACTACATAAAGAGAGCAATCAGCATATCAATCAGTTTGATACCGATGAAAGGAGCGATAACGCCACCCACACCATATATCAGCAGATTCCGGCGAAGCAGTGCGCTGGCGCCGATAGGCTTGTAAGCCACACCGCGCAATGCCAGCGGAATAAGCATAGGGATAATGATCGCGTTGAAGATCACGGCACTGAGAATAGCTGTTTCAGGGCTGTGCAGCTTCATGATATTAATACCCTGTAAAGCAGGGATAGAGGCTACGAAGAGTGCCGGTACGATGGCGAAGTATTTCGCTACGTCGTTGGCGATAGAGAAGGTGGTGAGGGTACCGCGTGTCATCAACAGCTGTTTACCGATTTCCACGATCTCGATCAGCTTGGTAGGGTCGTTGTCCAGGTCCACCATGTTACCGGCTTCTTTGGCCGCCTGGGTACCGCTGTTCATGGCTACGCCCACATCTGCCTGTGCCAGTGCCGGAGCGTCGTTGGTGCCATCGCCCATCATGGCTACGAGGCGGCCTTCCTGTTGCTCTTTGCGGATGTACGTCATCTTGTCTTCCGGTTTGGCTTCTGCGATGAAGTCGTCCACACCGGCTTTGGTAGCGATGTATTTAGCGGTGAGCGGGTTGTCACCGGTTACCATCACGGTTTTCACCCCCATTTTACGCAGACGTTCAAAACGTTCGCTGATACCGGGTTTGATGATATCCTGCAGTTCTATGACGCCTTGTACTTTGCTGTTGAGGGCCACTACCAGCGGGGTACCGCCATCACGGGAGATAGATTCCACACGGGCTTGTGTATCTTCCGGGAAATGGAAGCCTTCTCTTTCGGTGAGTTTTCTGATGGCATCATAAGCGCCTTTGCGGATACGGTTGCCATCAGCCAGATCGATACCGCTGCTGCGGGTTTCGGCGGTGAATTTCACGAGGCTGGCGCCGTTCACGGTCAGCTTACTGACGATGTCTTTACCTGCCAGTTCCACGATGGACTTACCTTCAGGCGTTTCATCAGACAGGGAGCTGAGGGCACACAGTCTGATAAATTCTTCCGGTGCATGGCCATTGGAAGGATAGAAGTTGGTGGCTTTACGGTTACCGATGGTGATAGTACCGGTTTTGTCCAGCAGCAGCACGTCGATGTCGCCGGCTGTTTCTACGGCTTTACCGGATTTGGTGATCACGTTGGCACGCAGTGCACGGTCCATACCGGCAATACCGATAGCGGAAAGCAGGCCACCGATGGTAGTGGGGATCAGACAGACAAACAGGGAGATAAAAGCGGCAATGGTGATCGGTGTTTGTGCATAGTCCGCGAATGGTTTCAGGGTCACACATACAATGATGAACACGAGTGTGAAGCTGGCCAACAGGATCGTCAGCGCTATTTCGTTCGGTGTTTTCTGACGGCTGGCGCCTTCTACCAGGGCAATCATTTTGTCGAGGAATGATTCGCCCGGTTCGGTGGTCACCCGTACTTTGATATGGTCTGACAGTACTTTGGTACCGCCTACTACACTGGATTTGTCACCGCCGGCTTCGCGGATCACCGGTGCAGATTCACCGGTGATAGCTGATTCGTCGATGCTGGCGAGGCCCTGAACAATCTCTCCGTCGGCCGGGATGATATCACCCGGATCACAAACGAAGATATCGCCTTTGCGCAGCGCGGAGGAGGAAATCACTTTGATTTCGTTGGTAAAAATTTCTCCTATCAGCTCTATTTTTTTGGCGGGTGTTTCCTCCCTGGTACGGCGCAGGCTCTCTGCCTGTGCTTTACCGCGTGCTTCTGCAATGGCTTCCGCGAAGTTGGCAAACAGCACGGTGAGGAAGAGTATGATAAAAACGGTGAAGTTATAAGCTGCACTACCCTGGTCCGTGTTTTTGGTAAAGGCAGCGTACAGGGCAACGACCAGCATCACCACGGTACCTATCTCCACGGTAAACATTACCGGGTTTTTGATCATCAGTCTCGGATTCAGTTTCACGAAGGACTGTTTCAGGCTTTGCAGCACCTGCTCCTTCGGAAACAATGTATTATCTCTTTTCTTCATGGTAATTGTTCATTATGGTTTATCATCTGTACAGGGAGAAATACTCTGCAATCGGGCCCAGTGCCAGCGCAGGGAAATAGGACAAGGCAGTGAGGACAATGATCACAGCGAATGTCATGGCGCCGAAAGTGATCGAATCTGTACGCAGGGTACCGGCGGATTCCGGAATGTATTTTTTAGATGCCATGATACCTGCGATCGCCACAGGGCCGATGATCGGCAGGAACCTGCCCAGTATCAGCACAAAACCGGTGGATACGTTCCAGAATACGTTGCCATCGCCAAGGCCTTCAAAACCGGAGCCGTTGTTGGCGTTGGAGGAAGTATACTCATACAGCATCTCGGAGAATCCATGGTAGCCGGGGTTGTTCAGCCAGGCTGACGGCTTCACGGCCCAATTGGCATCCGGATGATGAGCCAGTATCCAGGAAGAGAGGGCCGTGCCCGCCAATATCAGGAAGGGTGACAGCAGTGTGATGATCGCTGCGATCTTCACCTCTCTGGCTTCCAGTTTATGTCCCATCAGTTCAGGCGTGCGGCCTACCATAAGACCGGAAATAAACACCGCGATGATGATAAAAATGTAATAGTTAAGAATACCTACACCGCAACCGCCATAGAAGCAGTTCAGCATCATGCCCAGCAGCTCCATCAGGCCGGTCATCGGCATGGTGCTGTCATGGAATCCGCAGATGGAACCGGTGGAGATAATGGTGGTAACAGTGCTCCAGTAACCGGTTGCGGCAGGACCGAAGCGGACCTCCTTGCCCTCCATGGCACCGGTGAGCTGTTGTATGCCCATGTGCGCAATGGCCGGATTACCGTTTATTTCCGCCATCATGGTGGGTATCAGCAGGATGATCATCCCGATGGTCATCACCCCGAAAATGACATAGGCAAATTTGCGGCGGTTGATGAACATGCCCAGTGCAAATACCATGGCGATCGGGATCACTACCTGTGCCACCATTTCAGTCATCCAGGTGATGTAGTTCGGGTTCTCCAGCGGGTGGCAGGAGTTAGCACCAAACCATCCGCCACCATTGGTACCCAGATGTTTGATAGCGATAAAACCGGCAGCAGGGCCACGGGATACATTTACGGTGTCGCCCTGCATGGTCACTACGGTATCTTTACCCTCGAAGCTGGCAGGAGCGCCGTTAAACGCCAGTATCAGTGCAATCACGATACACAGCGGCAAAAGAATACGGGTGTTGGTTTTCAGGAAAATATCCCAGAAGTTGCCCAGTTTGGTAGTGCTCTTTTCTTTAAATGCTTTGAATACGACGATGAGTGCGGCAATACCAGTGGCTGCTGTGACGAATTGCAGGAAAGCCAGTACAAATAACTGGGTGAGATAGGTAACACCGGTTTCACCGGAATAGTGTTGCAGGTTACAGTTCACCAGGAAGCTGATCGCTGTGTTGAACGCCAGGTCTGCGGACTGTCCCGGATTACCATCTGGGTTCAGTGGCAGCTTATCCTGGAACATCAACATAAAAAAGGCATATACAAACCACACCAGGTTGATGGTCAGCAATGCTTTTAAATGTTCTTTCCAGGTCATTTCTTCTTTGGGATCGATGCCGGAGATCTTAAAGAACAGCCGCTCCATCGGAGCCATAAAGTCGGACCAGGTTTTTTCTCCTTTGAATACCTTTACGATATACCTCGCTAGTGGCCAGGCCAGTAGTAATGTTAGTCCATAGGTGGCAATAACGCCTAAAATTTCTGTTGTCATTTCTAATTAGTTAAAAAGCATGTTGCATGCGGCCACAGGTGAAAAGGCCGTCTCAGAATTTCTCCGGTTTCAGCAGTACATATACCATGTACCCGAACACCAGTATTGATAGCACGAATAAGGCGGTCATAACAGATTTGTTTATCAGATTTTTTCGAAATAGTCTACGCAGGCAAAGAAGAGGGCAAAGCAGGCCAGGCCCGCGAGTACCAGTAATACAGTCATCATAAAAAATGTTTTAAAGCGCTATTGTTTGTAAATGTTGAATCCTGACAGTTCGGAGGGAAGAAGGTAACATGTCCCGGTGCTGCGTACACAATATGGGCGACAACGCATATATAAACACACTTTCAATAGCATTCCGTACTGCGCTGCTGCCGTTGCGGTACAGTACCCCAGCAATGGTAAAACAACGTTTCACTTCCTGTAATTGTTCATGACGGATCATGTTGCCGGTATAATCGGCAAATGTGTGGATCACTTTGCTCACTTTTTCTTTGGCTGTCAATTGTTGCATAGGAAAGGACAAGCCAGGGATCTGTAAACCGATCAATTGTGAGATTTTCGAGTCTGGTAACATGTGAATCAAATGTTTTGATACAATGACTGGTATACCAGCCAAATGCCAGTATTAAAAAGAAGTTAAAAAATTAACATAAACAATTAATAATCAATCAAATAAACAAATATCAAAATGATCAAATAAAAAAATGGCAACGTGGGACCATGCAGAATCTGAAGGGTCTTTTCAAAAATGGAAAGGTGGGCATCAACATAAAAAAAGCGCCTCCCGGGTGGGAAGCGCTGATCAATTTTTACAGTCGTGAAATTTAAATGCTTTAGCTGAACAGGTACAACACATCTTCTTTGGTCAGCTTCTTCACAAAGCCGCTATCATCGGAGATGATCTCTTTCACCAGCGATTTTTTACGTTCCTGTAACTGTAATATTTTTTCTTCTACCGTGTCTTTACAGATCATACGGTAAGCGAAGATATTTTTCGTTTGTCCGATACGGTGGGTACGGTCTATCGCCTGTTGCTCCACAGCAGGGTTCCACCAGGGGTCCACGATGTACACATAGTCAGCCGCGGTCAGGTTGAGGCCCACGCCACCAGCTTTCAGTGATATCAGGAATACCCGGCACTCATCGTTGTGCTGGAAGTTCTGGATAGCCTTTTCACGGTCCATGGTAGACGTGCTGCCATCGAAGTATTCGTAAGGAATCTTCATGTGCTGCAACCTTTCCCGTATCAGGCCCAGCATACCGAGGAACTGGGAAAACACCAGCACCTTGTGGTTACCGATATTTTCAGCGATCTCACGGGTCAGCTCATGCAGCTTTACGGAATGGTTGGGATACTGCTCCGTATCGTTGAGGATAGCCGGAGAGTCACATATCTGGCGCAGCTTCATCAGGCCTTGCAGGATGGTGAGCTGAGAGCGTTCCATACCCTGGTCTTCTATGACGCCCAGGATCTTGGACCGGTAGGTGTTCCGGTAAGCATCATAAATATGACGTTGTTCAGGGTCCATTTCGCAGAAGATGACCGTCTCGATTTTATCCGGCAGGTCTTTCGCCACCTGCTCTTTGGTACGGCGGAGGATGAACGGATAAATCAGTTTGCGCAGGTGTTCTTTTCTTTCTTCATCCTGGAACTTGTCTATCGGTGTGGCAAACTCGTTACGGAAGAAGTCCACACTGCCCAGCATACCCGGGTTCAGGAAGTTCATCTGCGCATAGATATCGAAAGTATTGTTCTGCATAGGCGTACCGCTCAGCGCCAGCCTGTTCTTGGTTTGCAGCAGCTGGGCCGCCTTGGTCACTTTGGACTGCGGGTTTTTGATCGCCTGCGATTCATCCAATACCACGTAGTCAAACTCCAGTTTCATCAACGTCTGGATATCGCTGCGCAGCGTACCGTAGGTGGTGATGATCACATCAAACTTGGCCAGTTCTTCCGAATCTTTGATACGGGTAGGGCCGTGATGGATATGGTGCTTGATTTCCGGCGTGAACTTACGGATCTCGTTCTCCCAGTTATAGATCAGGGTGGTAGGGCATACCACCAGTGCCATACATTTTCCGCCGTTCTTGTTTTTGTAATACTGGAGGAAGGTAAGCGCCTGGATGGTTTTACCAAGACCCATGTCATCCGCAAGGATGCCACCCCATTTGATCTCATCGAGATAATTGAGCCACTGGAAGCCGCTTTCCTGGTAGGGGCGCAGCGTTGCCTGCAGGTTGTTGGGCAGGGAGATGTTACGGATCTCGTCAAACTGCAACAGCTTTTTGCGTTTCTGTTCCAGTTCTATTACTACAGCTTCATCGTCAATGAACTCATACAGTTCATCAATTACGCTGAAGTTGTATTTGCTGAGTTTAAGGCCTTTGTCTTTTTCTTCCCCTACTTTGAAGAGGAGAGAATATTTACGCAGCCATTCTTCCGGCAGAAGGCCCAGGGAGCCATCTGCCAGCTGCACATAGTTCTGTTTGTTGGCCAGCGCATTTTTAATGTCTTTGATGCTGACCTTCTGGTCGCCATAGAGCACTTCAATCTGTGCATCGAACCAGTCGATGCCGGAGCTGATTTGCAGGTTGGTGACCGGCTTATGTGAGCTGAATTTGAAGTTGCGCAGGTTATCGAAACCGAAAACGCGCACATTCATTTCTTTCAGGGCATCGAAGAAAAGGAAGAACCAGTTGTTCTTCAGGGCTTCTTTGGCGCGCAGGTAGAAATAGTGCTGGTTGTCGTTCTGTGCGAAATTGGTATGCAGCGTGCGCAGGCGGCTTACAAAGGCATCTTCCGCTTCTTTGTTACGGCGGATGACCAGTACTTTGTTGCCTTCCTGTACCGTGATTTTCTCTTCTTCATTCCATTCCACTTCCTGTCCGCGGTAAGCGAATCCCGGCTGGATGATGAACGTTTCGCCCAGTTCTTTCAGGTACACACGGCATTCCGGTTCGATGTCAGTTACCTCGGCGAGGAGTTCTTTGTCGAAACGGATATCGTACTGACGGCTTAATGGCAACAGGTAGTCCTTCAGGTATACCGGCCATTCCTTGTTAGGAATTTTCAGTTTACCGCCATTCTGCTGAAAGAGCGCCACATGCAGGGCATCCTGCGGACTTTCAAACAGGTACAGTGTATTCTGGTAAAGGAATAGCAGCGGGCTTTCCCAGTTGTTTTTAGAGACGTCGATCATTTCGCCTTCGACAGACACGTAGCAGTTGATCTCCACATGGGAGCTGCCACTGTTGGTCTTCAGGATGAGTTTCAGCCTGTCGGCGCCTATCTGTAAGGGTTCCAGGTTTTTTGTTTTGAACTGCTGCCTGTTAGGGAGATAAAATACCAGCCCGTGTTCGGCCAGCTGCGGAAACAGTTTGGCCAGTTTGGGATGCAGATATTCCAGCATCAGTTCTTTGGTTTCGGTGGGCAGCTCTTCCGCATTTTCATGCGTGATGTTTTCCCAGATGCCCGCGAATGGCGAGTTTTTGCTGAGAAACTTGCTGACTTCCGGTCCTTGCAGTTTACGGATAGGAGCGATCAGCTCCCGGTCTTTCTCCTTGTACTGATAAAAGTCAACGTACTTGGTGAGGTCAAGTTTGCTGGCCAGGGACACGAAGGCGGTTTGCTCGTCGTTCACTTCACCGGCAACGATATCTATTTTGAAATAAGGATATAACGTTTCGTTGGCGTTGAAAACCGCGGCCAGCCGCTGTGTCACCGTCAGGGTTTCTTCTGGTGGGGGAGCCGCCTGCTGCTGCTGTCTGCCGGCAGTGGCGCCGTCGACCCGTTTAATGGTAGGGTCCAGCACACGCAGGAAGGGTTTGCCATCCATGTAGGAGAAGGCAAATTTTCCATCCAGGTCGTCTGTCAGGGAATAACCGTAGAGAGAGAGTAGTTTGTTTTTCTCCTTGTCCCAGTTGCGCAGCGTATCAAAATAAAACGGACCGTTCTTCTGCAGCAGTTGCAGGAAGAGGGCGGTTTTATGCACACAGAGCGCATGGGCTGTTTCATCGCAGGTACAATGGGTATCGAAAAAACGTTCCTCATTGCGCTGGACGATCAGCGGATACTCTTTCTTATCCAACGTCAGCACAGCCTCCACTTTTTCATCTTTGGCAGATGAAACTTTGGCCGGGTGCTGCTTCACGATCGTTTCCGCTTCCGCGATGATGCTGGGGGAAGTCAGTAGTTTGATCGTTTTAATATCGATGGATTTCATTTTGATCAGGGTATGTTGTTGATCAAAATGTGTTTCAAAGCTTTCGAAATGATTCTTGTCCAGCATTTCCTGAAGCTGGAACAGTGCTGCTGCCTCGTGCCGGCAGATGTCTCCCAGGTTATAGGGACACTGGCAACGGATAGACATACCGCTGGTTTCACCGTATTTATTGATGGAAACCCGGTAATAATTGGCATGCGTGTCACTTTTGACGCGGAAAGTAGCTGATTTCAATACCGGGTCAGCTTCAATGAGCTCAACACCCCCGGTAGAAAAAATACGCTTCCCCCTGCGGATCACTTCATCAGTGCCGTTATTGTAAACATATTTTAGCAAATGGGGCAGCGACATACTATTCGTTGTTGCCTGCTTTTGATATCAACAGCCAGGGGTAAATAAATATATCAAAAAACTTTAACCGCTGATAAAAAGGCAATCCACAAAAGTAAGCAGAAATCTTTAATAAACAGCGTGCAAAATGCCGGTAAAACGGCAATCCCTTGGTGGTGGCAATTTAGCTGTGAGGCGCACGGGGAGAGTGCTTTATTTGATATATAATTATTTTAATATTTAATTATTTTAATGCGTTTCAACTGATGTTATTTTACCATTGTTTTTCAATTCATTACGATCACATCAATAAAAAATTAAATAGATGAAATACGAGGCCCGCCATTAACACCATAGCGCGAGGCGCGGGAAATGCGAATACCCAGGACCAAAAGCCCTGGGCCAGCATGTATTTTTAACGGATATGCTGGATATACCGCTTCACGGAAAAATCCATGGCCTCCTTCGCACCCGTACGCACATATTTTCCAAATGCCCCATACATGGCATCGTAAGCATAAGGCGCTACCGCATGCTCAATTACTTTTACCTCAGCGGCCGACAACGGAATATTATTAGGATAGCTATACATAAATGACATGCTCTTCCTGTCGGTAGACACCTGGATCACGTCACCTACCAACAGAAACCCTTTACCGGCCGGACTGTATAATACATTCGCTCCGGGGAAATGCCCGCCGCACAACACCAGTTTGATACCATCCCACAGGTCCAGTGTCTGGCTGTCCCACAGTTTGATCACCTCATCATGCCGCCCCAACCAGGAGGCATCCAGTTTGTGCACATACACGGGCACCCGGCCGAAGGCATGGCTCCATTCTACAATGGTGGAAAAATAATGCGGGTGCGAAATCGCAATGGCCCGTATACCGCCCAACCGCTGTATGATATCTATCGTAGAGGCGTCGAGGTGAGCCACACAATCCCACAGGATATTGCCGTTGGGTGTCACCAGCAGGTGGGCCCGCTGCCCGATACCAAAATCCGGCGTGGTATAGATGGCATAAAGGTTAGGCGCTATCAGCTCTATGATATTTTTATGTCTCTTCTGTACCTGATCAAAGGTAGTCCAGCTTTGTCCGGCCGGATTTACATACTGACGCTCATCTTCGCAAATAGGGCAATGTGCCGGCTCTTCTGCAGTGGCGTCATACTGCACGCCACAGGTCACACAGATATAATGTTTCATGTCTTTCGGTTTGTCCTCAGAAAGGTAGGGCATTTTCGATAAAAGTGGGAACCCTGCCACCGCTAGTCCGCTTTGTTTAAGCCACTCCCGTCTTGATTTGTCTTGTGCCATGATATGCTTGTTTTGAGAAGCAAAAGTAACCCGCCACCATGCTGCCTTCAAGGGACATACTCAACAAATACTTGTACATTTGAACATGCGACCTGCTATTCCTCAACACCGGATCAACGATGGCGTGACCACCACGGTTTCCGCACCGGTCAAACATGTACTGATTGCTGCTTTTGACGATACGGGGAAAATCATGCCCCGCCAATATCCCCACCGGCATACTTATTACGAGATCCTTTTGCTGCATAACAGCAAGGGCACACATAATATCGATTTTAACACTTACCCTTTCGACGGAGCGGTGGTGTTCCTGCTCTCACCGGAACAGGTGCATCAACTGGACAGAGAAGCCACTACCGGCTACTCCCTGAAGTTTGACCCGTCTTTTTTCAGCAGCGGCAATGATCCTGACAGTCAACTGCTGGGGCATTTCCTGTTTGATAATATGCAGTCTTACCCGGTTATCCCGCTGGAACCGGCAGACCTGGCGCGGCTGGAAAACCTGATGAGCATTGCACGTGAGGAGTATGACCAGACAGACGAAGATATCACGCCCATTCTCTTTTCGTATATCCGTGTGCTGCTGATGGAAATTATGCGTATCCGCAGACGGCAGCTGTCAGAGCCGCACCTGTTGCCCGGTCAGCCGCAGACGCAGCTGCTGCAGTTCAAACAGCTGCTGCACCAGCATTTCCACGAACTCCACGAAGTACAGGACTATGCCTCCCGGCTGTACGTTACCCCGCGGCAGCTCAATGCGCTCACACAAAAGCTGACCGGTAAAACGGCCGGTACTTTCATTAAAGAGCGTATCCTCCTGGAAGCGAAACGGTTATTGTTCCTCAATGAACTGACTGTCAAGGAAGTAGGGTATCAGATTGGGTTCGATGACCCGGCTTATTTTACACGCTTTTTCAAAAAGAATACAGGCAAATCCCCTCAGCAGTTCCGGGAAACATTCCAGCCGGCATAAATGTGCAAGCCAAACACTATTTTATCCATGGACATCCCCGCTGATGCCTGCTAGTTTTGTGTCTTCATTTTTAAAACACACTCACATGAAAGACAACAAACAAAGCGCATTTCTCGTATTACGTATAGGTATTGGCGTATTATTCCTCATTTTCGGTATTCAGAAAATCATGGGAGGCCCTGCTATGTGGGCGTTTCTGGGAGGTACCCTGAAAATGATCGGTATCAGTCAATGGCCGGTATTCTGGGGATTTATGGCGATGCTGGCGGAAGTAGTTGGTGGCATTGCCCTGATCACAGGGTTTTTTATACGGCCGGCGGCGGTGGCCCTGCTGTTCACCATGGTGATAGCCACCCTGTTTAAAGTCAGCTCCGGCGCACCTTTCGCGGATACAGCCTTTCCGCTGTCGATGATGATCGTATTTGCAGCTTGTATTATAGGTGGCAAAAAACAGTTAGCCGCTTAATCACTTAGTCATTTGATCATTTGGCTATTTGCTTATTTAAAAGGTTGCCTGGCAAAACTTCAATAAGCAAATAGCCAAATGATCAAATATTAAAACGGCACCAGCTCACCGTTCCTGAATATCGGCAGCACATTGGCGCCGTCAGGGGTGAGGCAGTAGGTAATATCTTTTTCCAGTCCGTATTTCGCCAGGCGTTTGTAGTGGGAAGCCTGTTTCATATAGGTATAGATATCTCCTTTCGTAGTATTGTACAGTGTTTCAGCGGCAGTAGCAGAATCACAGTTAACGTCAAAATGTTCACGGATGCGGCTTACCACGGCGCCGGCAAAGAGCGTGTCTTCCATATTCACGCGGTCTTTCCAGGCGGCGCAGCCCAGGATGACGTTTTGTCCCTGTGAGATCAGGTAGTCACATACCGCGCTGATATTGGGAAAGGAGCCGGTAACGATCTGGATGGCATCTTTGGCCATATGCAGCAGTTTTGTTCCGTTGGTGGTGGTCAGTACCAGTGTTTTGTTTTCGATGAACTCCCGGGGATATTCAAAAGGGGAGTTGCCATGTACGAGTCCTTCAGCTACTTTGCCATCGCGTTCCCCGGCGGTGATGCCGTCGATAGCACGGCCGATGTTCACACATTCTTCTACAGTAGCTACCGGTATTACTTTTGTTGCACCATTATAGAGGGCGGTACAGATGGTAGAGGTAGCACGCAGCACATCGATGATGACCACGATGCTGTTTTTCACATCATACAGATGTAATAAAGCCGGAGATAAACATACTTCCAGGCTGGGTTTGTTGGTTGTTGTCATTCAATTGCTTTTAGGCATTAATCAAGGACTACTCTCCACTTTTCGCTCTCCGCATAGTCCTTAATAACATCATTCCTTAGTTTCAGCAGGCGGGTCATATATTTTTGGAGATAAAACCGTTCAAACATCCGCCCGAGCCAACCGTAAGGGGTGCCAAAATCCATGATATCAATCATTACGGTGCCGTTACCGATTTCCTTAAAATGGTGCTCATGTTTCATGTGGGTGAAATCACCTTCCGTCATTTCATCGGTAAAATGTTCCCCTTCCGTCATGGTAGTGACCTTGGTGGTCAGTTCCCGCATTTTGCCTATATGTTTGGCGCGCCAGGTGACAGTTTCGTTCAACCGGATCAGTCCATTGGTCCGGCCTTTGACGGCCTCTTCCTGCATGTGTGACATGCTGCGCTTATGCAGGGTAATACTCCGGCTAAGGTCATACACCCTCTCTAATGGTGCATGGATAACGGTAGTTAAATGAATGATAGGCATAGATATGGCAATAAATAAAGTTCTCGCAAAGGTTGCTCCCAAAGAATCCAAAGAGAGCAAAGAAGCAAAGTATTCAATTATAACAAGAGAGCAAAGGAACGAAGGACAAATTTTGCTATTCGCTCCTTTGCTTCTTTGCTCTCTTTAAATCCTTTGCGAGGCGGAAGTTAATAACTTTCACCCGCTATTCCTAGCCAAGGAAAGGCACTTTCACCACTTTTGCTTTCAGGGCTTTGTCCCTTACGGCAATAAATATTTCTGAATCCAGTGCTGCATTGGTTGTTTTCACATAACCCAGGCCAACAGCCTTGCCCAGGGAGGGGGACTGTGTACCGGAGGTTACACGGCCAATTACATTGCCGGCAGCATCTTTGATTTCATAGTCATGACGGGCAATGCCTTTGTCAATCATTTCAAAGCCAACCAGTTTCTGGGAAATACCTTCTGCTTTCTGTTTTTCGAAAATAGCGCGGGAAGGGAAGTCTTTGGTGAATTTGGTGATCCATCCCAGACCGGCTTCCATCGGAGAGGTGCGGTCGTCGATGTCGTTACCGTACAGGCAGAAGCCCATTTCCAGGCGGAGGGTGTCGCGGGCGCCCAGGCCGATAGGCTTCAGGCCTTTAGGACCGCCGGCAGCGAAGATAGCGTCCCAGATTTTCTCTGCGGCGCCGTCTTTGTCTTCGAAATAAATTTCGATACCACCCGCACCGGTGTAGCCGGTAGCGCTGATCACCACGTTGGGAACGCCGGCAAAAACGCCTTTGGCGAAGGTGTAATATTTCAGGTTGACGATATCAGTGTCAGTCAGAGGCTGCAGGATGCTGGTGGCGTTAGGGCCCTGGATGGCCAGCAGGCAGGTTTTATCGGAAATGTCGTGCATTTCCACCCCTTTGGTATTGAACTGGCTGATCCAGTTCCAGTCTTTTTCGATATTGCTGGCATTCACCACCAGCATATACACGTTGTTTTCTTCGATGCAATATACCAGCAGGTCGTCTACCAGGCCGCCTTCGTTGTTAGGCAGGGAGCTGTACTGGGCTTTGCCGGCAGTCAGTTTGGAGGCGTCGTTGGTAGTAACCCGTTGAATCAGGTCCAGCGCATGTTCACCTTTCAAAATAAACTCACCCATGTGGCTCACGTCAAACACACCGGCATTTGTACGTACCGCCTGGTGCTCATCATTGATACCTGTATAGGAGATTGGCATGTTGTAACCCGCAAAAGGAGCCATCTTCGCGCCCAATGCTATGTGCTTCTGTGTAAAAGGTGTGTTTTTCATACTTTGTTTTTAAAACGGGGCAAAAATAGGGATTTGCCTTTTATGAAAGATAAACCACTCCCGGCGAATGACCGTTTTCAGACCAAGCATCATATTAAACATACTTGAAATGCAACAGGAGCTTAAAAAAGAACTGCCCCTGTTGCGCTATTAGCAGGGGGTAATTCCGTAATTTTGCAGCAACCCAAAAAAAGATTGCGTGAAAAAGATAACCTGGCTGTTACCATTGGTATGTACTACCTTGTTCGTAGATGCACAGAAAAAAAATGACCGAAAAACCCTGTCCAATCTGCAAACGCATGTCACTTATCTCTGCAGCGACAAGCTGGAAGGCCGCCAGACCGGCGCCCCCGGCGAGCAGCTGGCTGCTGCCTATCTTTCCTCCCAGCTCGAACAAATAGGCGTAAGCCCAAGAGGGGACAATGGTTTCCTGCAGACCTTCACCATCCGCGAAAGCCGCGAACCGGACAACTGCACACTGAGCCTTAATCATGATAAGCTGGTCTCCGGCAAACAATTCATTGCGCTGCCTTTCAGCGCAGGCAAAAGCGCCAAAGGTGAAGTACTCCCCGCTGTAAATGAACCAGACAATATCTGGCTGATCAACATCACGGAGATAGAAGCTGATCCGCATAAAAGCAAACTGGAACAATACCTGCAGCAAACACAGATCGCCGCCAAATCCGGCGCCACGGCTGTTATCTTCTACAATGGCAAGGAAACGCCGGCGGAAGTAAACGGCTGGCATAAACAAGCTATGGCCCCTGCCAGCATCCCTGCGGTGTGGGTCAGCAGCGATGTCAGCAAAATACTGGGCAACGACGATGCGAACGCTTTTCAGATCGATATGAAAATAGCTTTCAAAAAAGTGAAAGTGACCGGCACCAATGTAATCGGCTTTATCGATAACCAAGCTCCTAAAAACGTGATCATCGGGGCACATTACGACCACCTCGGCAAAGGGGCCAATAACACGATCTATCATGGCGCCGATGATAATGCCAGCGGTACCGCCGCCCTCCTCGAACTGGCCCGCATGCTCAAATCCGCCCGGATCAAAAACCACAACTTCGTGATCATCGCCTTCTCCGGTAAAGAAGAAGGGCTGGCCGGCTCCTCCTGGTTTACTTCCCACAGCGAAGGCATTGACCTCATGTCGGTGAACTATATGATCAACATGGACATCATTGGCGACCTCGACGCCTCGAGGGGCGTACAAATCGGAGGTATTGGCTCCTCCGCAGGATGGCCTGAAATCATTGGCAGTGTGGCCGCCAAAGATACCCGGGTAGTTTACGACTCCTCCAGCACCGGCACTTCTGACCACGCTTCCTTCTATAAAAAAAATATCCCCGTGCTGTACTTCTACACCAACGCCCATAAAGGCATCCCGGAAGCAGACGACAACCCGGACAAGATCAACTATGACGGCACGCTCACAGTGATCAAACTGGTGTACGACATCATCGGCAAAACAGACAATATGGAAAAACTGGCGTTCAACTCCGGTACCGCCAGAAAATAAATACCACCCTTCCCGGCGTTTTCCATGAGCAGGAATGAATTACATTGACACGAATTTTATAAATTCGCGGATTGCATTGCGTACATACGTCCTGCTTTATTTGTTATTAATTCAACGCATCCCTGTTAATGGACGAAAAACTGGCCCTCGTATACCGGTATTTCCAGCTGCTTGAAAAATTTTCAGCAGATCCGGCCGAGTTTGCCGATATTTTTCATCCGGGCGTTATTCAGACGGAATATCCAAACCTGCTATCAGCCGAAGTCAAACAAAGAAATTTTGAATTGATGCTGGACAGTATGGCCACCAATAAACTGATCCTGAAATCGCAGCACTACAGCGTACTGAAAGCTGTCCAGCATGGCAACACCCTCGTGGTAGAAGCTACATGGACCGGGGAAATAGGCGTGGATGCCGGCAAATACAGAAGAGGACAGGTGATGAAAGCCTTCATCTGTACGGTGATCGAATTCCGCGAAGGAAAAATATACCGGCAGCGCAATTACGGCTGCTACGAACATTAAAGCCAGATATCATGAAAATATTATTATCCATCCTGACCGCCTCCTGCCTGCTCTTTGCGTGTAACCCTACCCGTAATGATGCCAAGGTAAATAAAGATGCCTACGATGTGATCACCGAAAAAAGCTATGTATACCGGGAATTCAAACCGGCGGCAAGCCCGGAGATGGACTCCGTACTGCGGTTACGTAAAGAAATCACCGACTACCTTGATCAGCAGGGCTTTAAGCCACACATCGCGGGTAAAGACAGCCTGCTGTTCCACCGGGCCAACGGCCTCGAGGTAATGATTGAAATGCCGGCGCCACAGGATGCCTGGTCTATGAACACCATCATCGTATTCGATCCGGTGAAGAATCCTTTATTCGTAAATTTACACAAGGGCACCGCCCAGGTTGAAAATTATATTAAAGCAAAATAATCCGTTAGCAGTTTGCCAGTAAAACAGAACATCAGGTTAACCGTAGACGCGGTCGTATTTGGATATATCCCCAGGGAAGGTATCGTGGTATTGTTGATCAAACGCACCATAGACCCTTACCTGCACAGCTGGGCGCTGCCCGGTGGCTTTGTGCTGGACGATGAATCCCTGGAAACGGCCGTTACCCGCGAACTGCTGACCGAAGCCGGCGTTAATATCAACTATCTCGAGCAACTGTACACCTTCGGCCTGCCGGGCCGCGATCCCAGAGGGAGAGTGGTGTCTGTTGCCTACTTCGGCCTGGTAAACCCTACCAACTTCAAACTGGCCGCCAGCTCAGACGCGGAAGATGCCTCCTGGTTCAATATCAAGGACCTGCCGTCGCTGGCCTTCGATCACGCCCCTATTATTGATGTGGCCGTGCAAAGACTCCGTAATAAAATCCGCTACGAACCTATCGGCTTTGAACTGCTGGATAAAAAATTCCCCATCGCCGACCTGGAAAAACTATATGAAACACTGCTGGACCGGCCCATCGACCGCCGGAACTTCCAGAAAAAAATAAATCATCTCGGCATCCTGATCGCTCATAACGAAAAACAAAAACAAGTGTCGCAAGGGCGTCCCGCCAAACTTTTCAGTTTCAATGAAGAACAGTATTTTAAGCTGAAGAAAGAAGGCATGGCTTTCGAAATTTAGGGATTGCTTGATTTTCGATTTTTTGATTTGAAGGGGAAATGCCGACACTATCGATGGCAATATGTTCGAGGTATGAGAGGGCAGTCAATCATATAAAACAGTCGGTCACATTATCTCTAAAAGTGGCCGTCTCTAAAAACCAATAAAACAATTATCAATATAATTAATTGAAAATCAATCGATTAAAATATTTTGTGTATTTTTTACAAAAAATATTTTGTTGATATCAATTCCCTTTATACATTTGTGTAACAAATACACAAAATAGCTCGGATATGCAAACAACAAAGCCCACAGGAGTTATTATAGCCCGGTTTCAAACGCCTTCCCTTCACGAAGGACACCTCGAACTGATCCGGCAGGTGAAAATGAAACACAACCGTGTACTGATCATCCTCGGCGTAAGCCCGGTAAAAGGCAGCCGGAAAAATCCGCTCGACTACTACACCCGCGAGCGCATGATCAAACAACAGTTCCCCGAAATCATTATTCTCCCCCTGAGCGATCAGAAATACGATACCGTATGGTCCAAAAAACTGGATGAACTGCTGCACAACAATTTCCCGCACGAAACCTTTGTGCTCTACGGCAGCCGCGACAGCTTCATGGGAACGTACTCTGGCCGCTACCCCACAGAAGCACTGCCACCGGTGAAAGACTACAACGCCACCGCCATGCGTGAAGCCTTGTCCGATAAAGTGTTTGACACCGAAGAGTTCCGTGCCGGCATCATCTACAACACATATAACCTGTTCCCCGCAGTATATGCCACTGTAGACATCGCCCTGTTCAAAAACAATAAACAACAGCTGCTGGTAGGCCGCAAGCCCAACGAAAATACCTGGCGTCTGCCCGGTGGGTTCTCCGACACCACAGACGAAAGCTTTGAAACAGCCGCTGCCAGGGAACTCCGGGAAGAATGCGGCAGCATCGAAACAAGCGCTATGGAATATGTGGCTTCTGTGAAAATAGACGACTGGCGCTACCGCTCCGAAACAAATAAAATCATCACCACCCTGTTCGCCACAGACCTGCTTTACGGCGAGCCCACAGCAGGCGACGATCTGGCCGATGTAAAGTGGATAACGGTAACGGATATACCGGAACTAATGAAAAAACAAGAACTCGCCGACACACACCTCCCATTATTTCAACGACTGGTTGATAAATACGCTAAATAAGAAGACGCAAAAACTTACCACTATGACAAAGGAAAATCTCATCCTCCTGGCCGATGCTTACAAATATTCCCACCATAAATTATACATCCCCGGAACACAGCATATCTACTCTTACCTGGAAAGCCGCGGTGGCAAATTCGATGAAACAGTATTCTACGGGTTACAGTATTTCCTGAAAGAATACCTCCAGGGCACCGTCTTCACCAAAGAAAAGCTGGACGAGGCGGCAGTAACCCTGAAAGAAGTATTTGGCCGTGATGATGTGTTTGACCGCAGCCGTTTTGAATACATCATCAACAAACACGGTGGTAAACTACCCGTCCGCATCAAGGCAGTTCCCGAAGGAACGGTAGTGCCTGTACGAAATGTACTCATGACCATCGAAAATACCGACCCGGAATGCTACTGGCTGACCAACTTCCTCGAAACCCTGTTGATGCAGGTTTGGTACCCCTGCACCGTGGCATCCCTGTCCAGAGAAATCAAAAAAATCGTTAAACATTATTATGATGATACCGCCAGCGCTGCGGCCTTCGCAGGCATCGACTTTGTCCTGAACGACTTTGGCTTCCGGGGCGCCAGCTCTGTGGAAAGTGCAGGCATCGGCGGCAGCGCCCACTTGGTGAACTTCTCCGGCAGCGATACCATCGCCGGGTCTATCTTCGCCAAACGCTACTATGACGCTGCTACCGCCCCCGGCCTCTCTATCCCCGCTACGGAACACTCCATCGTGACCCTACTGGGAGAACCCGGAGAGCTGGAAATTTTCAAACATATCCTCAACACTTTCCCCACCGGCACCATCGCCTGTGTGTCTGACTCCTACAACATCTTCCGCGCCTGTGAAGAATATTGGGGCACCGAACTGAAAGAACAGATACTGAGCCGTCAGGGTACCCTCGTTATCCGCCCCGACAGTGGCGATCCGGTACAAACCCTGCTGCGGGTGTTCGATATCCTGATGAACAAATTCGGTTTCACCGTCAATGAAAAAGGATACAAAGTGTTACCCCCACAGATACGCGTGATTCAGGGCGATGGCATCAGTTATTCTTCTATCCCCGGCATCTTCGAAGCACTGAAAAAAGCCGGTATCAGCGCCGAAAACCTGGTGCTGGGCATGGGTGGTGCGCTCCTCCAGCGCGTGAACCGCGATACGCAGGAATTTGCCCTGAAATGTGCTTATGCAGAAGTAAGCGGCAAAGGCATCAACGTACAGAAAATGCCGGTGGAAATGGACGCCAACGGCCAATTACAAACCTCCTTCAAGAAATCCAAAGCCGGCAAACTGAAACTGGTGAAAGAAAACGGCGCCTTCAAAACCGTTGGCCTCGACGAAGCACCAGCACTGGAAGACCTCCTCGAAACCGTTTTTGAAAATGGTGAAGTCACTAAAACATGGTCTTTCGACACCGTTCGTAAAACAGCCGCTTTATAACATCATTTTTATTTCCTCCAGTAAAGGTTACCCCATTCCATAGCCCGGGACTCAGTCCCCGGGCTTTTTTCCGGAAATCCATTAACTTCACCGTATGTACTTACTCATTCCCGGACGCCACCACCTGTTGACCGACTTTCAGTTCAAATACCTGAACCGCCTGATCAAATGCAGCCTGGAAGGCGAAAAAGACGTATATGGACAACCGTTGGCCGCTTCACCTGTCGAAGGGCTCATCTTCGCCGTCACTTCCGCCAACCATCTGGGCACCAAACGCAATCCGGTACCATTCTACCTGCGCGCTATGGTGATACAGGAATTCTCCAATTCCCTCGATGTGCCAGCCTATGTGTACGGCATCGATGACGTTGGCGTCATTCACGACTTTGCGGAATATACCATCAAAACCATCCGGCACTCCAGCGAAGGCGCGCATAATCTTACGCCGCAAAACACGGTGGTCATCTGCTCTACCAGTGTGCGTGAGATGTACATGAAACAAGGATTCCGTATCCTTACCGCAGAATGGGACCCGGCCACCACCCGGTTCACACAGCCCATGCCATGGGACCTCGTTAACCTTATCGCACAAACCGGCGACTGGCGCAAGAACCCCACGGTACTCGAACAGGTGCATCCGGCAGCTTTTAAAATCTGGTCATTGTATGGCGTAGGAGAGAAAGTACAGCAAATCCTGAAAGACCCCATCATCGGGGCTGACGGCGATCTCACCGCCACCCGCGATTACAACGTATATGTAAAACAGATGGACGATATCGCGGCACTCAAATACCGCGAAACCGCCCCTTATATACAACCCGGCAACATCGGCGATATTGGTTGCGCCGCAGGCTCCTGGATTAAAATAGCCTGTGAAGACGACCGCCTGCATGAATGCGATTTCTATGGCATAGAAGTATCGCGCCATCTCTATGATATCTGCCTGCAACGCAAACACAACGGCGAATTCGCCAACCCTTCCGTATTTTTTGCGCAGAAAAATGCCGTGACCAGCCTCGTGTTTGAACCGGGCAGCATGAACACCATCCACACCTCTTCTTTAACACACGAAATAGAATCCTACGGCAGCAGAAAAGACCTGCTGGCGTTTATACAAAACCGTTACCAGGAACTGGTGCCCGGCGGCGTATGGATCAATCGTGATGTGGTAGGGCCGGAAAACAGGACGGAGACCGTACTGTTATGGCTAAACGAAACAGATGGCACCAACGACCTGCCTATGCCGGAAAACCCGACCACACAGACATTGGCCACCTGGCTCGGACAACTGTCCACCAAAGCGTTGTTCCAGCGTTTTGCACAGGACTTCCGCCATGAAGAAGGCTACCGCCTTCCGCATGATTGGGTGACTATCGGCGGCACTATCTACTGCAGGTTATCCATGCAGGACGCCTGCGAATTCCTCTTCAAAAAAGATTACCACGATAACTGGCTCAGCGAAATGCATGAGACTTTCTGCTTCTGGAATTACAACGACTGGAAACAGGCGCTGGAAGCCGCAGGCCTGCGACTGGACAACCTGTCGCACACCTACCGCAACGAATGGATTGTGCAGAACCGGCTCGAAGGAAAGACCCAACTGTTCCGCCTCAATGAGAGCGGTCAACCGGAACCGATGCCGTTCCCAGCTTCCCACCTGTTATTACTGGCACGTAAATAGATTCCGTTTCTTCCGGTGACCATATCTGCAAGGTATTGTCGAGCATTACCGGTATAAGCAGCTGATGCCACTTGTCCAGCGCAATATCAGCGGGGGAGTGTGTTACCAAAATAGGAAAATCAGTCCCTGCGCTCAGGTTATAGACATGCAGCGTGCCGTGCTTCGGTCCATGCTTCAGTTCAATCACCGCTGTCCAGTCAGACACGCACAGATGGTTGCTATCCAACTGAACAATCCCGTCAAACAAACCAGTAGGAGAATTCTTTACCGGTTCAAATACCTCTCCGTTAACATTCAGCTTTCTGTGCCAGAGCAGCCCTTTTCCATTCATGCCAGGGCCCATGGAACATACGTATAATTCGTCGGTCGATTTATTATACAGCACCCCGTTGGCAGCAGGAATGTTTCCCAGTTGTTTTATAGTAACGGTGTGAGAGTTTACCAGCCACACATCTCCCTTAAATGAATCTGTCATTACCAGCAGGCTGTCATTCGCCGGGGTGATGTCATTCAGCATACCGGCTTTGCCTTCCAGATTAAGATCAAAAACTTTTTTACGGCTCTTAATATCATATCCTTTGAGATGATCGATATCTGTCACATACAGCGTATGATCAATGATAGTAAGGCCTTTAGGAGCGTGCAGGGTATCGTTGAAATAGCGGGGTGACTTTATCTTATGGCCTTTGACAAAGGCGATGGCACCATTGCCGTCTTTTGCCGCAAGGTCCGGGACGTAGCCCATCTGCGAAACAAAATAACCACCTTTCCAGGCCACCACACTTTCGGGTGATAGCAGGCCAGTAACAGTCCGGAGGCCGGTGCTTTGCGCAAAGGAAACAGTGGTTGCCAGTATACCAGCCAGTAGCAGCGGAAGGGATTTTTTCATGAGCATCATTTGTTCTCCAAAAATAAACACGGGCCCTGCGCTGCTAATTGTACTCAACCGGGTATAATCCAACTATTCTGCCTATACGAAACAGGGAAACCGGAGGCAATGTCATCCCCGGTTTCCCGTATGTTGTTACTGGCGGGAAAGTAATGGCAGCTTCTTCAGCGGCCATATCTCCAGCTTTTCGTCCAGCATTACCGGTATCAAAAGAGCACGGTTCCGTTTATCGAGTGCAATATCGGCAGGGGAGTGGATGACTTTTATGCTGTGAGAAGTTCCTGTCTTCAGGTCATACACCTGCAACAGGCCTTCCTTGGGCTCTTTTACCGTTATCCAGTCAGACAACAGCAGATGGCTGGCATCCAGCTGAACAATCCCATCAAACAAACCGGTAGGGGAGTTCTTTACCGGCTGGAAAACATCTTCGGCAACATCCACTCGCCGGTGATACAGCTGTCCTGTCCCGTTCATTTCCGGTCCCATGGAACATACATACAACTGATCAGCAGCTTCATCATATGTCACTCCGTTAGCAACAACAATATTGCCCAGCAGCTTTACCTCAGCAGTGCGGGGATTCACCAATAGTATATCACCCGTAAAACAATCACTGACCACCAACAGGCTGTCATGCACCACCGTAAGGTCATTGAGCTGCCGGTTTTTACCTTCCGGACTAAGATCAAAAACCTTTTTCCGGCTGTCGATATCATAACCTTTGAGATGGTCCATATCAGTCACATACAGGGTATGACCGATAATTTCAAGCCCCTTGGGGGCATTCAGGGTATCATTAAAATAGCGGAGGGACTGCACTTTGCCGGATTTTACCCAAGCAATGCTGCCATCACCATCTTTGACAAAGGGAGCCGGCTTAGGGCCGATCTGTGATACAAAATAGCCGTCTTTCCAGGCCACCACACTTTCCGGCGTAGCCAGGCCGGTAATGGTCTGTTGTGCGTGAATGGTTGTTGAGGCTAACATACCAGCCAGTAAAAGGGGAAGCATTGTTTTCATACGAATAGTTTAGGCTACAAAAATAAACACCCATCCTGCACAGGAAGTTGTGCTCAACAAAGCATTACTTGTGAATATCAAAGTACCGGAAAAAAGAAGGCCGGAGTATGAATACTCCGGCCATTACCTAAACCTACAACTGTTACACTGTTAGTAACATATCTTCTATATCAATTAGTTATTGTGAATCTCGTTCAGCGGAACTTCTTCGTAGGAAGCCACCATCCGTTGTCTGATATAACGTTTGGTAGATAGTTTGCCTATGCCGAATTTAGCCATGATCTTATCTACCACCATGTATACCACCGGTACCACAATCAGGGTAAGGAACATGGAGCTGATCAAGCCTCCGATAATAACCCACGCCAGACCGTTTTTGGTAGAAGCCACACCACCGGTAGCCAACGCAATCGGCAACATACCGATCACCATCGCGATGGTGGTCATCAGGATCGGCCTTAAACGTGCGTTGTTAGCGTGTATCAGCGCTTCATAGGTACTCTGGCCCTGCTCTTTCATCTGGTTGGTAAAGTCCACGAGAATGATCGCATTCTTCGCCACCAGACCAATCAACATGATCATACCAAGGATGGTAAAGATGTTGAGCGTATTGTTGGTCAGCGCCAGTGCCAGCAAGGCACCGATGATCGCCAGCGGAATGGAGAACAGTACCACAAACGGATAGATGTAGTTGTCATACAGCGCCACCATGATCAGGTATACCATCACAATGGAGATCAGCAATGCCGCACCCAATGTACCGAAGGAATCGCCCTGGTTTTCCGCATCGCCACCAAACACGAAGTTGATGCCGGTCGGTTTTTCCATTTTCGCCAGTTTGGCGGCAAATTCCTGTGTTACGGTACCGGAAGGGCGTCCCATTACCTGCGACTGTACAGACACAGAGGTATTTTTATCCCTTCTCTCCAGGTGGCTGGGGCCGGAGCCTTCCGTCACAGTTGCAAACTGCGACAGCTTGATCAGCTGGCCTTTGTCGTTCACCAGCTGGATGTTGGCCACGTCCTGAAGGTTCTTTTTATTGAAATCGTCGAAACGGATGTTGATATCATATTCATAATCGCCCTGACGGAACTTCACTTTAGAATCATCTGCTGTACCACTGAAGGCGGTTTGCATAGTACCACCCACCATATCGAGGGTGAGGCCCAGTGCAGCCATCTTATCACGGTCCACCTGTACGTTGATCTCCGGGTTACCTTCTTCCACTGACAGTTTCACCTCGCTGGTACCGCTGATGGTTTTCAGCGTGTCCATCGCTTTTTTCGCGAAATTCATCACACTGTCCATCTCACTGCCCATTACCACCAGTTCTACCGGGGCTCTTTCCGCAGTACCCATGATGCTTACGTCAGTTGTTTTCACTTTCACACCCGGCAGGATCGCTTTCAGTTCTTTCTTCATTTTAGCGGCATAGATATCAGAAGCATCCTTGCGCTTCTCCAGCGGCACCATGATCACGGTGATCTCTGATTTATAAGCGGTAGACTGTGAAGTACCGAAGCCGTCTTCACTGGTCTGACCCACTGTCGTGATCAGCCTTTCTACTTCTGCTTTTTTATTGAGATATTGTTCCGCTATGCGGGTAGCCTGGTTGGATGTCTGTACAGACGCGTCTTTCGGCATTTCCAGCATCACGATGAACTGACCGCGGTCACCTTTCGGAATAAACTCACCACCGATATATCCTTTACCGATCAGCATGAAAGAGGCGAACAGCAGGCCCACAGATGCTATCAGGGTGATTGCTTTGTGTACCAGCGCCCATCTGAGGATACCGGTCATCCACAGGGTAAAACGTTGTAATTGTTTTTCAAACCACAGGATGAATTTCTCGAAGATATTTTTCCCGGTGATGTGTTCCAGTTTACCGAAACGGGAAGACAACAGCGGTACGATCATAAAGGAAGACAACAAGCTGAGCATGGTAGAGATCATTACCACCACGCAGAACTCACGCAGGATCTTCGACACCAGCTCGTTGGTCAGGGAGATTGGCAGGAATACCACCACGATTACCAATGTAATGGAGGTAACGGTAAAGCCTATCTCTTTTACACCGTCAAACGCAGCGCGTACACGGTTTTTACCCATCTCCATGTGACGGTAAATATTTTCCAGTACCACAATGGCATCATCCACCAGGATACCTACCACCAGCGACAGGCCCAGCAATGACATGAGGTTGAGGGAGAAGCCCATCAGTTTCATACCAATGAACGTAGCGATCAAAGATGCCGGAATGGAGATCATAACGAAGATGGCACTACGAATACTGTGCAGGAACAACAGCATCACCACGGCCACGAGGATTACCGCCAGCACCAGGTCATGAATTACAGAGTCGGCAGATTCCAGCGTAAAGTCAGAAGAGTCGTTTGCCACCAGTATTTTCAGTCCGTTGGTCGCATAATCTTTTTCCACACCGGCGATAGCCTTTTTCATTTCCTCACTCACCGTCACCGCGTTGGCGTCGGTTTGTTTCTGTACCTGGAGCGCAATCGCATTCACCCCATCTACACGGGCAATACGTTCAGCATCTTTCTGGGCATCCTGTACATCGGCTACGTCCTGCAAGCGGACCTGGGTACCTTCGGCTGTAGTTTTCAGCACGAGGTTACGCAGCTGGTCCACGTTTTTATATTTACCGGCCAAACGGATCAGGATCTGATCATTGGCTGTTTTTACCTTACCGGTAGGGAAGTCCATGTTTGCATTGGTAACCGCCTGACGTACCTGCAGGATAGACATGTTGTAAGCCTGCAATTTATCGGGGTTTACGTTTACCTGTATTTCACGTTCCTGGCCACCGATCAGCGAAACCTGCGCCACGCCTGGCAGGCGGGACAACAATGGTTGCAGTTTTTTGTCCACCAGGTCGTAGAACTTTTTATCGTCCATTTTGGCGGTGGCAGACAACGTCATGATGGGCAGGTCATCGAGCGAGAACTTATTGAGGGATGGTGGTTTAGCATCGCCCGGAAGGTCGGCCAGGATGGCGTTTACTTTACGCTGTGCATCCTGGAGCGCGATGTCCACATTCGCATCGTTGTTCAGCTCTACGGTGATCACGGAAAGGCTCTCAGAAGATTTGGAGGTGATCTTCTTGATTTTTTCCATGGAAGCGATCGCGTCTTCTATCTTTTTAGTGATGGTACTTTCCACCTCATTCGGCGAAGCACCAGGGTATACCGTCGCAATGGTAACGATCGGGGAGCTGAACTTGGGCAACAGCTCATAGTTCAGCGATTTATAACTCATGACGCCCAGCAGCGTGAGGATGGTGAACACCACCACCACGATCGTGGGCCTTTTTATGGAAACTTCAGTAATCTTCATGTTGCAAGAATTGGTTCACGCTTATTTATTGCCACCCTGTACTACTACTGGTGTACCATCTGTAAGGTTGATCTGACCGCTGGTGATCACGGTATCGCCTTCGTTGAGGCCTCCCCGTATTTCCACCTGGTCGCCGATGATCTGGCCGGCGATCACTTTACGCTTTTTAGCCACTTTGCCTTCCATCACATATATCAGGTTGCTGTTCACACCGCCGACGAAGGCTGTGCGGGCAATGAATATGGTTTTAGCGGCGGTAGGCGCTTCAAAGTGTGCAGTACCATACATGCCGGCTTTCAGTTCTTTGCCGGCCACGTTGCCTACTTCCATTTCAACAGGATAATTGAGGGAGTTATCACCTTTCGCTGCGATGAAGGTGATCGTACCTTCGTAGCTGGCTTCAGGGAACACATTGGAAGTTACTTTCACTTTCTGTCCTTTCTTCAGGGTTACTACCTGGGATTCCGGTACAGCCACGGCCAGTTTCAGCCTGGACACATCTACGATGTCAAACATTTTGTTACCGGGAGAGAGGTAAGCGCCCTGTTCCACATATTTTTTGTTGATAACACCAGAGATAGGCGCTTTCACGTAAGTATCGCTTACACGGCGGCCGGCAGCTTCGTAATTGCTTTTAGCAATATCATACTGCAGCTTCACATCATCTACCTGTTTCTGGGTAACGCCTCCGGTTTTGAAAGCGGCTTCATATCTTTCCTTATCCACTCTCAGCTGATCGAGATTGGCTTTTGCAGAAGAGAGGTCGGTGTTCACGATCTGAGCGTCAACATAGGCAATGGCCTGGCCTTGTTTTACCACGCTGCCTTCATCTACCAGCAGGCGGGTAATACGGCCGGAGGTTTCGGCGAGATAAGACAATTCGCGGATAGGAGCGAAGTTACCATTGGCCAGGAAGCCCAGGGAGAAATCGTTGGTGGATACCCGTTGTATCAGTACCGGCACGTCGCCGCTGCTACTTTCTTTTACAAATGCTGTTTTAGCTTCATTGGCTTTTTTATTGGCGTTAAGCTTCCACATGATCAGCACCACTGCACCTACTGTTACCAAGCCCCAGATAATAAACTTTTTCATCTGCAATAATTTGTGTGTTTATATCCGCCACAGTTGCGGTCTATCGTTTATTCGTTGTGTTGTTGTTAGTTGAGCAGTTCTTTCAGGACACCTTTACTTTTGATGATATCCAGTTCTGCCATTTTATATTGAAGCAGTGCTTCGTTGTAGCTGTTTTGTGCATCCGTGAGGGATGTCTCTGCATTGAGCAGGTCTGTCAGGCTGGCGAGGCCGAGTTTGTAGTTATTCTGGGTAGAATAGTACACTTCGTTGGCCAGGTCTACGTTCTCCTTCTGGGTGTGGATGGTAGACAAGTTGGTGCGTACCTGCAGTTTGGCATTTTCGTAGTCGGTATTCAGGTTGAGCGCTATCTCCTCTTTCTGTTTGGACAGCTGGCGCAGGGCCACGTTAGCCTGGCTCACTTTAGCGCGGCGGCCGAAACCATCGAAGATGGGGATGTGCAGGGACAGGCCTACAGCAGCGGCGCCATACCAGAAGGTAGCGTTGGCAGGATCATTTTTAGAGAACAGGAACTGCTGGCTCATACCGTTGTAGGAATAACGGCCGAAGAGCGACAGGGTAGGGTAGTACTCTGCCTGGTAGGCTTTCTTCTGAAATTCCTGCAATTGTTGTTGTTTCTGTATGAGCTTAAATTCTGTTCTGTTTTCCAGGTTCATATCATCGTATTGCAATACGCCGGCGGCTTTGGTTTCAATTTCTTTGAGAGAAGCGCGCGGGATAGTAAAGCTGGACTGCATCGGCATACCCATCACCCGTTTCAGGTTGTTGGCCTGTGTAGCAGCGTTGTTCAGCAGCTGGGTGAGTTGCGTTTTGTAGTTGGTCAGGTTTACTTTGATACGGTCCAGGTCAATTTTTTTGGCGAGGCCGTTTTCGTATTGTGACTGGGTAGCGTTCACCAGCTGGGTAAGCTTTTCGATGTTGCTGTTCACGGTGACGATTTTCTCCTGTAATACCAGCAGCTGATAGTAGAGGCCGGATACGTTGTAGATCACGTCCTCAGTGGATTTCTGTGTTTGCAGGGTATAATACTCTTCACCGGCTTTAGCCGCTTTCAGGCCGGTAAATACAGCCTGGTTAAAGATCTGCTGGCTCAGCTCTGCACCTACAGCGGCCGTGTACTGCGTACCGAAAGCGATGGTCAGGGAGCTGTCCGGTTTACCGATAACGGTACCAGGCAGGAGTGACTTCGGCAGTTTCAGGTTATCCGTGTAGTTGGCATTACCAGTGATCTGAGGAAGGGCTTGTGAGCGCACTTCCTGCGTTTTGAACTTACCCATTTCCTCTTCCATTTTTGTTCTGGAGAGTTGCTGGTTGTTATTCAGTGCAAACTTCAGCGCTTCCTGGAGTGATAGTGGCGCTTGAGCGTAGGCATGCAATCCCCCTATCCCCATTAAGAGGATAAGCGTTAACTTTAATCGCTTCATACGTTGATAGTTATTCTTCTTCTTTGATTTGCAGATACTGGTTCACCAGCCTATGGCCTTTGATAGTGGCAATGCCCAGTATAAAATGTGCAGTGATTTGATCCATCACAGCTGGCATATCGAATGTGTCCGGTGGGTACTGAAGCTGATCGAAAGCCGCATCCAGCTGCAGCTGGCGCATACGGGCTATCACGTTCAGATCGATGCCTTGCCGGTATAGGCCTTCCGACATGCCTCTTTTCAGATTTTCCGTAATGCCGTACAGGATACAGTCCCGCTGGAAGTTTTCAATATTTCTCCAGGTGTCCGGATGATATTTTTGTAGTTCAAACAACATGACCGGGTTAAACGATCTGGCCATATTGGTAATGTATTTCATGTTGCGGACCAGTTCATCGATAGCATTTTCCGCGTTGGCATGTGCTTCCTTAAAAAATGTGCTGTGTGTGTCCAGCAGCTGTTGCATGCCTTCGTCGATCAGCGATTGTTTATCGGAAAAATGTTCGTACACCGTCTTCTTGGACATGCCACAATCACGGGCAATATCAAACATCGTTACTCCTTTCACACCATATGTCCGGAACAGTTTTAGCGCCACTTCTTTGATTCTTTCCCTCGCTACCATGATCTTTTCTCTTTATGCTTTCATCGCGTTAATGAAAAAGTCCACTAACAGTTTCTGTTTTTCTATCACCAGTTCAAATGTTTCTTCGTCTAGTTCTTCGTCGTTGGAAAAGTGGTCTGGTACGGAAAACCGCAGACCGACGATGGCTTGTACCAGGAGGTCCGCTGTTTGTTCAGGATTGTCCACTTTAAATTCGCCGGAAGCAACACCTGCCTTGATCACCTGGGTCGTCAGTCCTATTTCAATCTGTTTGGCCCTTTTCACACCTTCCTGAAAAACAGTAGGACCATCTTTCTGTATTTTAAAAATCTCCAGCCGACAGAACTTACTGATGAAACCTTTTTTAACATCGATGATGTCGTGCAAAGCTTTTGCCGCCGATGTAATGGTAACAGTGACCTTCTGCATCTCTGCAAAATAGGCTTCTGCTATTTTCTCCAGCACGGCCAAATGCATGGCCTTTTTGTCCGGAAAATAATAATACAGGGATGCCTTGGAGCAATGAAGATCATCCGCGATCTCATTCATCGTGGTTTTACCTGCGCCATAATGAGTAAAACGCTTCAGAGCCGCCTCAAGGATCTTATCCCTCATTTCGTCTTTATTCTCTGTATGCATTAACTTTTTGACTTTTTTAGTTTCAAGGTCAAAATTAGGAAGTTTTTTCAATATAGAAGGGACATTAGGTGTTTTAACAGGCATTTAACTTTTTGATGACAAAAGTCAAAAAGTCAAATTTGATAGAAAGGTTATTGCTGATTCACCTGATTTGGGGAGAAGAAATCAGATAGGAAATTATTTACCAGCAAGGATTTGACTACGATTTCACATTCATAAAGCTATCATGTCTGGAGGGTGGGTAATATTACCCGTGGTCACCATCCTTTTGTGTTTAGCTTGTCCACATGAATACTATTGGCCCTTCGGGCGATGACCATCTTTTGCTTTGATTCTCTGGGTACGAAGAAAACCCAGAGACCTATCCGGGTTTACAAGGCCAACACCTAATATAGTCAAACACTGCTATAAACAGCGGGAAGAACATGTAGCCCGAACGCTTCGGATACAACGAAAACCCAGAGGCCTATTCTGGTTTACAAGGCCAACACCTAATATAATCAACACACTGCTATAAAACAGCGGGAAGCACATCGTAGCCCAGGGCTTCAGCCCTGGGAAAAAAAATGGGGCCAACCATTCCGGCCGGCCCCATCAAGCATATAACAAAATAGTCTTATTTCAATTTCTCCAGTGCTGCTTTCAGTTTTTCAAACATTTCAGGAATTTCCTGTTTCACGCAGGTACCAACGCTGAGGCGGTACCATGGTGAGTTTTTAGCTGCACCGAAAGCGTAGAAAGGCACCAGTGCCAGTTTCGCTTCGTTGAGGATGTAGGAGGTAACCGCTGCCTGGTCTTGCAGAACAGTGCCATCGGCAGTAGTTTTGCCCACCAGGTCCAGTTTTACGGTGAGGTAGATGGCTGCCTGTGGAGCGATAGCTTCTACCGGGTGACCGGCTTTTTTCAGGCTGTCAAAACCTTCATAGATTTTTACCAGTCTTTCTTCGATTTCACCTTTGAAGTGCTGGAGATATTTATCCACATTCTCTTTCTGTACGAGGTAGCGGGCAGCTGCTTTTTGTTCTGCCATTGGGCTCCAGGCGCCAACGTGAGAGAGGATCGCTTTCATTTTGCCGATCACGTGGGCAGGACCGAGAGCCCAGCCAACTCTTACGCCGGTAGCGGCAAAAGCCTTACTCATACCGTCGATGAAGATGGTATATTCTTTCAGTTCAGGACGCAGCTGAACGGGATTGTAGTGATGTGTTTCGCCGAAGGTGAGCACCCAGTACATCTGGTCAAACATGATGTAGAGCGGCTTTTCGTCAGCACCCCTGCTTTTGTTTTCAGCGATCACCAGGTCGCAGATTTCTTCCAGCTGTTGTTTGTGGAAAGCAGTACCGGTGGGGTTCTGTGGGGAACACAGTGCCAGGAGGGTAGCGCCTTTCAACAGTGGTTTCAATTCAGCGGCAGTAGGCATAAAGTCGTTTTCCGCCTTGGTTTCCAGTACCACATGCTCCGCTTCCAGGAAGTGGGTATAGTGGTTGTTGTTCCAGGAAGGCGTAGCATATACGATTTTCTCGCCACGGTCAACGATCGTACGGAAAGTAGCGTAAATGATGGGGCGGCCACCGCAGGAGATCACGATTTCTTTGGCCGGATCGTAAGTCAGTCCCTCACGCTCTGCTATAAAATCACCTACCGCTTTTCTCAGATCGGCGATACCATCAGCCGGCGGATAGTTGGTCAGGTGTTCCTTATAGGCAGTTATGATTTCCTGTTCAAATTCAACCGGGATAGGGAACACCTTCGGGTCAAAATCGCCGATGGTGAAGTTGTAGATCTTCTCGCCCTTGGCTTGTTTCTCCTTGACTTCAGCTGCTAACTTGATGATTTCTGATCCAATCAATGTTTCGGCTAAATGAGACAGTTTCATAACCTGCTATTTTTTGTTGGTTTTAGAATATTTTTTCAGCGCGGCAAAAGTAACCGATTTGAAGATAATTTAAAAGAAAAGCGATATTCTTTTTACAATCATCAATAATAGCAGCCCATTATTGGTTTTTATCTAACCCGGATGCCGCATTCCTGCTTTTTATATAGCATTATGTTATTTTTAAATGTGATTTTCTTTCGCCTCAGCCTGTGTAAAACCGCTTATCTTTAGTGTATAAGATGTGATGAAATTAAGGGGAATAACCAAACTTTCTATCTTTGTTTACAGTACATTTACACCTTTTATCAGGGGGTGCCATGTGAACGGACAGGCAGGAGGGCACAACTCCCCGGCAACTAAGAATGACAAGCAAACTAATATAGACCATGAAATTTATTGTTTCTTCCTCTACTTTATTAAAACAATTACAACAGATCAGCGGTGTTATCAATTCCAACACAGTATTACCCATACTGGAGGATTTCCTGTTCCTGATTGATAAAAATGAGCTGACCGTAGTTGCAACTGATCTTGAAACCGTTATGCGGGTGAAGCTGGAGGTGGAAGCCAAAGAGAACGGACGGATCTGTATCCCGGCTAAAATTTTGATGGATTCCCTGAAAAATTTGCCTGACCAGCCGCTGACTTTCCACATTGACCTGAATTCCTACGCCGTGGAAATCACTTCAGACAATGGTAAGTACAAGGTAATGGGAGAAAATCCGGAAAACTTCCCCAAAGAACCAGCTGCTGACGACACCACATCCTTTACGATGAGATCTACAGCACTGGTAACAGCGATCAACAAAACACTCTTTGCCGTTAGTAACGACGACCTCCGTCCGGCTATGACCGGCGTGTTCTTTGAACTCGGCACAGAAAGCCTCACTTTTGTTGCTACAGATGCTCACCGTTTGGTGAAATATGTAAGAACAGATGCGAAATGCCCGCAGGCAGACACCTTCATCGTGCCTAAAAAACCGCTGAACCTGCTGAAATCCGCGCTGCCGGACAACGATTCTGAAATCAAGGTTTCTTATAGCCAGAACCACTTCTTCGTACAGCACGAAGGCGCCCAGATGATCTGCCGCCTCATCGATGCCCGTTTCCCGGACTATAAAGTGGTAATCCCTAAAGACAACCCTTACCGCCTCACCGTGGTAAAAAGCGATTTCCAGAACGCACTGAAACGTGTAGGCGTATTCGCTAACAAAAGCACCAATCAGGTAGCACTGAATATTACCGGCAGCGAACTGCAACTCTCCGCACAGGACGTTGACTTCTCCTTTGAAGGTAACGAACGTATGAGCTGCCAGTATACCGGCGACGATATGCAGATCGCCTTCAACGCCAAATTCCTCATCGAAATGCTGAATGCCGCCGAAGGTGATGAAGTGACCATCGAACTGGCCACCGCCACTAAAGCCGGTATCCTCAAACCTTCCGAAAAAGAGGAAAATGAAGACCTGCTGATGCTGGTGATGCCGCTCATGCTGAACAACTAATATCCGTTTTTCAGCTTGCTAAAGTGAACGGCTACACTAAAAGCCATATGCTTATAGCTAAAAGTTTATATATAAAGCAATCTCTACCAAAGAGGTTGCTTTTTTCTTTGCCTGTGGCGGAAAAGAGCGCTTATTTATTCCCCAAAAAGTCGTAATTTTTAACCGGGGTAAACAGGACAAAACAGCTTATAGGAATTAGAAACAGTTACCGATTTTTTTATTACTCCCCACATATCCACCCGTTTGACATTGTTGGCCTGGCCGGAAAACCTTGATATTTCAGAAAGCAGAGAACACACATTCCCGGATATATCTTATTACCAGTTATGGTAACGTTTTTTGAAAATATTCCGTCTTATTACCGTACCGCTATCCTGGTTGGCGGCTTATTGTTGCTGTGGATCATCGAAGGCTTCTTTCCCCGTTTCACCTTCCGCGGCAGTAAATACCGGCATGCCGGTACTAACCTGTTTTTCACCCTCACTACCGTGATCGTGAATACCGGATTTGCATTCCTCATCGTAAAGGCTTCACTATGGACCAGCAATGCCCGCTTTGGGCTCTTATACTGGCTGCATCTTCCGCTATGGCTGCATGCCCTGCTGGCCGTCCTGATGCTGGACCTGATAGGCGCATATCTCATCCACCTGGTGCAACATAAAATAGGGTGGATGTGGCAGTTCCATAAAATACACCACATCGATACACAGATAGATGCCACCACTGCATTACGCCATCACCCGGTAGAAAGCCTCTTCCGCGTGGGTGCACTTTTAATCGCCATCCTCTCCATGGGCATACCCTTCTGGATGGTCATGTTTTACCAGTCACTCTCTGCATTTATGTCACAGTTCAACCACGCCAACATCAGGCTTCCTAAACGGCTCGATAATGCCCTCAGCTGGATCATCGTTTCCCCTGATATGCATAAAGTACACCACAGCCACTACCAGCCGGAAACGGACTCCAATTACGCCAACATCTTCTCTATCTGGGACCGCATTTTCGGCACCTTTATTTTTCTCCCGGACACCACTTCCATCCGGTACGGACTGGACGAATACCAGGATAACCGTTACCAGGAAGTAGGGCCACTATTGAAAGTGCCCTGGGAACAAACCACAGTAGCCAACAATGATAAGATAAGTGGAATTAGCGGTAACCTGTAGACTGTATTCATTTACCTGTTTATTAAATCCGAACATATGCAACACTCAACAACACTCACAAAAACGGCCTGCATTGCAGCATTGGTCATCGGCGTTCTTTCAGCAGCATTTGCTTTTGCTACCAAAACACCGACCTATGCCGTAGCTTCCGGCGCTGCAGCAGGTGTGATCGGCCTCGTATCCCTGTATATTGGCAGAAAAAATATTGATGATATGCAGCTCGCAGCTGCCGGCATCTTTATGGCTGTAGTAGCCTGCCTGGTAGGACTCTGGCAACTGTATAACTAATGACATGATTAGCGGCTCCGGCGATACCGGTCTGTATACCCTTCCGCTGCCTTCAACGGAAACAGTACCAGTGATGTGTCGGACAGCTCTCTGATAATGGTGGTGTCTACAACGGCAGCGGTATCTTTTACGCCCTCCGAATGGCTCCATAAAAACAGCGTGTCATTGTTCAACACCCATTTTTCATATACCAGCGTATACATGTTGATAGATTTTGCAGTACCGTTCCTGCGCAGCTGAAACCCCTGCATCTCCTTATCCAGTCCCGCTACGGGCTGTATCCATTTCCCTATGAGCTTAGCTGTGTCTACCCGCAGCGTATCAGTTACAGCAGCGATGCTGTCGGTAACGCCGGCATTGCTGCTGTCTGTAACCACTATCAGGCTGCTGTCGTGCGCTGCCTCTTCCGGCACAGGTGCTTTCTTTGACTTACACGCTACCAATAACAATAATAATGGCAATAGTGACGGTAACTGTTTTATTAACATGAAACTAAATTACGAATTACCGGTATATGCGAAAGATATTTTTTACCACTGCCCACTGCAACACCATATCCCAATCAACCTGTACGCTCCACAACAGCGTTTGCATTATCTCCTGAAAACAAGTCAGACACCTAAAATACACGCAGATATTGTCTGACCTGATCATATTTCGTATATTCTTCCACGTTATTAACAAAACACCCGTCCGTTTATTTTTTGAGGATGACTGTGAACAGCTATTTTCCGCCCGGAAAATTATCACGATACAATTATTATTTTTTTCCTACTTTTACCCCTCACTTTAGGGGTGTTTATCCCGTACCCGGGATAAGCTGAGATGATACCCTCAGTACCTGAAGCAGCTCATACTGCCGTAGGGAAAAGTAACTGAACTTTCTCATCTTCCACATCCTTAAAGTTTATTGTTTCACTTAAATTCCAACACGTATGGAAGTGCTTGTAAACAATAAACTTTATGCGGTGCAGCAAGGAATAACGATTGCTGCGCTCTTACAGTTTATTCAACTCTCCGCCCAAAAAGGCATTGCTATTGCTGTCAACGACCAGGTGGTTCCCCGGAACTCCTGGAATGAACAGCCATTGCAGCCATCAGACAGTATCACGATCATTCGCGCCACGCAGGGCGGGTAGTTCGTTCATACGCTCTCATTTCGTTTATCCATCTCCGTTATAAATGTATAACGGAACGGTATTCCCATGTCCACAAAATCCTTTCTCATGCAAAAACAACCCGTGGCCATCAGCCGCACGCCCTTTCCCGCCTCAGAAAAAATATATGTCAGCGGGACCATCCATCCTGTAAAAGTCGCCATGCGAAAAATAACGCTAACGGATACACGTATTCATGGCCGCAAAGGTGATGCTGTTCCAAACGAACCGGTAGTGGTATATGACACCAGCGGCCCCTACACCGACCCGTCAATAGACATAGACGTTACCCGCGGCCTGCCCAGACTGCGCGAATCCTGGATCTCCGGCAGGGGAGACGTGGAACAACTGCCGCAGTATACCAGCCCCTATGTACGGCAACTGCAACAAAAAGGAGATAACATGCCCGGCATGAGCATCACCGCTAAACCATTACGTGCATTGCCCGGTCAAAATGTGACGCAGCTGTACTACGCACAGCAAGGTATCATCACGCCGGAAATGGAATATATCGCCATCCGCGAAAATCAATATGCAGAGAAATACTACCAGGAAAACAGCCCGCTCTGGCACCAGCACCCAGGCAACAGCATGGGCGCCAACATACCTAAAAAACATATCACGCCTGAATTTGTACGGCAGGAAATAGCCGCCGGACGCGCTATCATCCCCGCCAATATCAATCACCCGGAAAGTGAGCCCATGATCATCGGCCGCAACTTCCTCGTGAAAATCAATGCTAACATCGGTAACTCTGCCGTTACCTCCAGTATCGAAGAAGAAGTGGAAAAAGCCGTATGGTCCTGCCGCTGGGGCGCAGACACCATCATGGACCTCAGCACCGGCAAAAACATCCATGAAACAAGAGAATGGATTATCCGCAACGCTCCTGTGCCCATTGGTACGGTACCCATCTACCAGGCGCTCGAAAAAGTAAACGGCAAAGCAGAAGACCTCACCTGGGAAATATTCCGTGACACGTTGATAGAACAGGCAGAACAAGGGGTGGACTACTTCACTATCCATGCCGGCGTACTGCTCCGGTATATCCCGCTCACAGCCAAACGAACCACCGGCATCGTATCCCGCGGCGGCTCCATCATGGCCAAATGGTGCCTGGCCCATCATAAGGAAAACTTCCTCTACACCCATTTCGAAGATATCTGCGAGATCATGAAGGCATACGACGTGTCCTTCTCTCTCGGCGACGGCCTCCGTCCCGGCAGCATTGCAGATGCCAATGACGCCGCACAGTTCGCTGAACTGGAAACACTGGGCGAACTCACCAAGATAGCCTGGAAACATCATATACAGGTGATGATCGAAGGTCCCGGACACGTGCCCATGCACCTGATCAAGGAAAATATGGACAAACAGCTGGAACACTGTCACGAAGCACCTTTCTACACGCTCGGCCCGCTCACCACCGACATCGCACCTGGCTACGACCATATCACTTCCGGCATCGGCGCAGCCATGATCGGCTGGTTCGGTACGGCCATGCTGTGTTATGTTACACCGAAAGAACACCTCGGTCTGCCTAACAAAGAAGACGTACGGCAGGGCGTGATCACCTACAAAATCGCCGCCCACGCTGCCGATCTTGCCAAAGGCCATCCTGGCGCACAACACCGCGATAACGCCCTCAGCAAGGCCCGCTTTGAATTCCGTTGGGAAGACCAGTTCAATCTCTCCCTCGATCCGGAGACCGCCCGTTCTTTCCATGATGAAACACTGCCGGCCGAAGGCGCTAAAATCGCGCACTTCTGCTCTATGTGCGGCCCTAACTTCTGCTCTATGAAGATCACGCAGGAAGTAAGGGATTTTGCCGCCAGGGAAGGACTGGACGATGCTGCTGCGCTCGAAACAGGCATGCAGGAAAAAGCCCGCTCATTCGCTGAACAGGGAGGTGAAATCTATCAATAAAAACAACTGCCGATGATTTGGGTCGTCACCCCACCAGAACGCATACACGAAGAAGAAAAGATCGTCGCCGATCTGCTGCAGGCGGGAGCCAGCCACATTCTGCTGCGCAAACCTTCCTGGCAAACGGCCGACTATCTGGACTTCCTGGAGAAAACAGCCCCGGAATGGCACCCGCGTATCATCGTCCGTGACCAGCCCGAAGCTAGCAGCCGATTCCCGGTAGGGGGCCTGCATCTGAGCGAAAAAGCCCGCAGCAGTATTGATACGCGCACGCTGCAAGGTTTCCCGCTTTGCAGCACCGGCATACATGATACCGCCGCTATCGCCACGATGCCGCCGCTCTTTTCCGTACTGCTGCTCAGCCCTGTTTTCGACAGTATCTCCAAAGCTGGTCACCATGGCCGTTTTGCGCAGCCGTTGCCGGACAAGCAGGGGAGGCAGGTACTGGCACTGGGAGGCGTAGATGCATCCAATATTCATCAGCTGAAAGCCTGGCATTTCGATGGCGCCGCTGTATTAGGCGCCATCTGGCAACAACCAGGCAAAGCTGTCACACTTTATCAGCGCATACAAGAACGATGGAACAGCAACGACCAGTCGTCATGAGTCTCGCAGGCCTCGACCCCAGCGGGGGAGCGGGCCTGCTGGCAGACATCAAAACTTTTGAGCAACACCGCGTATATGGCCTCGGCGTATGCACGGCGCTGACCATACAAACAGCCAGCGACTTCATTTCGGTGGACTGGCTGTCTTTGCCGCGCATACTCGCGCAGGCAAGGCCCTTGCTGGCCACCGAAACGGTGGAATACTGCAAGATCGGCATCATGGCAGATGTACAGTCCCTGCTGGAGCTCGTACGCACCATCAGGTTTCTGTCACCCGGTATCCGGATTATCGTCGATCCGGTACTGAAAGCCTCCGCCGGGCACGCCTTTCATAGCAGCATCCCACGGCAGGCATGGCAGGAGCTATTGCCCGAGCTGTACCTGATCACGCCCAACTATCACGAAGCGATGCTGCTGACCGGCCTCGACGATGGAGATGCGGCGGCGAAACAGCTCTCCGCCCACTGCGCCGTGCTGCTCAAAGGAGGCCACCATCAAGCCCGCCCGGGAGAGGACACGCTGTACACCGGCAAAGAAGAACTGCGGTTCCCCGCCGGAAAACAAACGGTGCATCCCAAACACGGGTCAGGTTGTGTATTGTCTGCCGCCATCACGGCTAATCTTGCATTGGGTCATTCGTTGCCCGACGCCTGCGCTAACGCAAAAGCATATACGGAAAATTTATTGTCCAGTCATCCTTCATTAACCGGATATCATCACATATGATCAACAAACTGCATTATATCTCTCAGCAAACGCACGAGCGCAGCCACCTCGATAACATCCGGGCGGCCTGTGACGCCGGCTGTCAGCTGATACAACTACGCATCAAAAACGAAACGCACGAAAACGTGTTGCCGGTGGCTACAGCCGCCAAAGCCCTCTGCGACCAGTACAATGTGTCACTGATCATCAACGACTATCCTCATATAGCCGTAGCTGTTGACGCCGCCGGTGTGCATGTTGGTCTCCAGGACATGACTGTGGCAGCAGCCAGGGCTATCGTAGGCCCGGATAAAATAGTGGGTGGTACCGCCAATACACTCGCCGACGTACTGACACATGTCAGGAACGGCGCCAGCTATGTAGGCCTCGGGCCTTTCCGCTTCACCACTACCAAACAAAACCTGAGCCCTATCCTCGGTATTGAAGGCTATCAGGCTATCATGGCCGCATTGCATGAACAACAGATCAATACACCCGTAGTAGCGATTGGCGGCATTGCAGCAACAGACATTCCCGCCATTATACAGACTGGCATTCATGGTATAGCGGTAAGCGGACTTATTACACAGGCAACCGGGCAACGGTCGCTGGTACAACATATTTATGACCTTCTAAACAAACAGTGATGACACAACCATTAACCATCGCAGGCCGGACATTTACCTCCCGCCTGTTTACCGGCACCGGCAAATTTGCCTCCGCTCCGCTGATGGAAGAAGCCCTGCTGGCCTCCGGCAGCGAACTGGTGACCGTCGCCCTGAAGCGGGTAGACCTGCAACAGCAGGCAGATGACCTGTTGCGGCATCTACATCATCCGCATATACAGCTGCTGCCCAATACCTCTGGTGTACGTACCGCCAAAGAGGCCGTTTACGCCGCCCAGCTGGCGCGGGAAGCACTCGAAACCAACTGGATAAAACTGGAAATACATCCCGATCCCCGTTACCTGATGCCCGATCCGGTAGAAACACTGCTGGCCGCTACAGAGCTGGTGAAGCTGGGCTTTGTGGTACTGCCCTATATACACGCAGACCCCGTACTGTGCAAAAGGCTTGAAGACGTGGGCACTGCGGCCGTTATGCCGCTTGGCTCACCCATTGGCAGCAACAAAGGGCTTCGCACCGTCGATTTCCTCGAAATTATCATCGCACAAAGTAATGTGCCCGTAGTGGTAGACGCAGGCATCGGTACCCCTTCTCATGCCGCCATGGCCATGGAAATGGGGGCAGACGCCGTTCTCGTCAACACCGCGCTGGCAGTGGCCAAAGACCCGGTAAAAATGGCCGCCGCTTTCAAAGCAGGCGTAGCAGCCGGCCGTATGGCTTACGAAGCCGGGCTGGCGCCGACCAGCACCCATGCTATCGCCTCCAGCCCACTGGTGGCTTTTCTTGATGAAGCTTAATCAAAACAGCGATCATGTTTAAAGACATTTTTGAGCAATATCAATGGGACGAAGTAAAGGCAGGCATCTACGCTAAAACAGCCGCAGATGTGGAACAAGCCCTGCACAACCAACGCCGTACCCTCGATGATTTTGCCGCCCTCATTTCACCTGCGGCAGCACCTTACCTGCAGCCAATGGCAGAAATGAGCCATCAGCGCACCTTACAGCGTTTTGGCAATACCATGCAGTTATACATCCCCATGTATCTCTCCAATGAATGCCAGAATATCTGCACCTACTGCGGGTTTAGCCTGGACAACAAAATCCGCCGTAAAACCCTTAGTGCGGCCGAGATGCTACAGGAAACTGCCGTCATCAAAGAAATGGGATATGACCATGTACTGCTCGTAACCGGCGAAGCTCACCAGATCGTAGGCCTGGACTACTTCAAAAAAGCGCTGCAACTGCTACGTCCGCATTTTTCGCATATCTCCATGGAAGTGCAACCGATGGACGAGGCAGATTACGCCACGCTGATACCGCTGGGGCTACATGCCGTGCTGGTATATCAGGAAACCTACCATCAGGAGGATTACAAAAAACATCATCCCAAAGGACGCAAATCATCGTTCCAATACCGGCTGGAAACGCCCGACAGGCTGGGCCGCGCCGGCATTCATAAAATGGGGCTGGGCGTGTTGATAGGCCTTGAAGACTGGCGTACCGACAGTTTTTTTACCGCTCTTCATCTTCAGTATCTCGAAAAAAAATACTGGCAAACGCGGTACAGTATCTCCTTTCCACGCCTGCGGCCCTTCTCCGGCGGGCTGGAGCCCAAAGTGGAAATGAATGACCGGGAGCTGGTACAACTCATCTGTGCTTACCGTCTCTTTAATCAGGAAGTGGAGCTTAGTATTTCCACACGGGAGCGGGAATCTTTCAGAGATCATATTATCCGCCTTGGTATTACCAGTATGAGCGCCGGATCACGCACCAATCCAGGAGGTTATGCCGCTGACCTGCAATCGCTGGAGCAGTTTGAAATATCCGACGAACGAAGCGCTGCCGCTATCGCCACGATGTTGAAAAAAAGCGGCTATGAGCCGGTATGGAAAGATTGGGACCAGGTATTGGGCTAACATAAAAGAAGGTGGCACTAACGGCCACCTTTGTTGTTTTTCATAGCTGGTTAAAAGCAATATTAATACAAGGGGTAATAACTTCTCTCAATCCCTTTAAAGATAAGATGAGCGCAGATATAAAAATGCCGTGCACTAAAAATGAACAAAATGAACAGATTTTACGAATGGTGAACAAAATCGCGGGTTTCTGACCGGTTAACCGTATCGTTCTTCCTAAAACACCGTTCAGTTACGGGCATAAAAAAAGGCTGCTTCTTTGGAGAAGCAGCCTTGTACCGAAAAATCCCGTAGTTGCCATATTACTTATAAAAATAAGTATGATTGGAATACCGCTATCCAAAAGTAAAACGCTATTCCTGAACAACCGTATTTAGCTTCAGTTTGAACAAAATGAACAGTAGTCATTTTGCTGCACAAAAAACCCACCCCTAGAGCAGGTTCAATACACACTCTTCTGTACATCTCTATAGGTCTTAATAATATCGTGATCGTTCTTCAATGCTTTCTGTTGATTGGCTATCAGTTCCCTGATACGGTAGGGCATGGGCATATCAGACCGGAGGACAGTGTTATAGGCACGTTGGGCCGCATCTTCCCCATATTCACAAAAAGACAAAATAGCATGCCGGTCATGCCCGGTAAAAGCTGTCTTTATCTCCATCCACTTACGGTATAGCTTTCCGGCAGCTGTAGTGCCCAGATGCCTTTGCTCTCCCAGCGCCACTAACTCATCATACAGCTGGGAAGCATAGCAGCGGCTGTCAGCGATCATACGCTGGAACAGCGATTTCAAATCTACATCATCCGTGGCATCCATTGACTGCTGGTATCCTTCCATTCTGTCGTTATTGATCCTGATAAGGTCGCTGATTACATCCACAAGCATTTCTTCTTGTTGCATAATCCGGTAAATTTTTAGGATTAAAGAATAGTATCTATTGACAGTGATCCAAAAATGCGACCATTTTGCACCGCCTTTATTACCAGATACTTCAGCGATCCGGTTTTCCTTCACCCGTCCTTTTTTTTCTCCGGATGGTGGAAGCGATTCCACACCTTTACAGGACCTGTTCTTCTCGCTATATATTGTATATAAAGGCTTTATCAGCGTTGGCACATATTTTTTAGCGAAATAGGTGAACTAAATCCTTAAAACATGAATAACCTGTTATATCTAATCGCCGTAATACTTATCATTGGCTGGGCCGTGGGGTTCTTTGTGTACTCTGCCGGCGCACTGATCCACGCCTTACTGGTACTCGCCATCATCGCCATTTTAATTAACATCATCAGAGGAAGAGCAGTATAAATAATGAATTAGGAGTTGCGCATTCGTAACTCCTAATTTGTAATTGTCTTAAATTGCCGTCATGAAAGTATCCCGGTTTTTGCTGGCCATTGTTGCAGTGGCTTTGGGCGTTAGCTGCGCCAGCACCCGTCCCGCAACCCATTCCGCCACCACCGCCTTCGGCAAGCTCCGGCTCATCGGAGAGCAGACCATACCGCATAATATGCCTTTCATGGGCACCGTTACAGGAGGGCTCTCTGGCATAGACTATGACGCTTCACGGCAGCAGTACTATATGATCTGTGATGACCGTTCCGAACTGGCGCCAGCCCGCTTTTATACAGCCAAACTTTATTTTTCCGGCCAGTCGTTTGACAGCGTCCGCTTTACCGGGATGACCACACTGTTACAACAGAACGGGAACCCTTACCCCGGCGCAAAAGTCAATCCGTCCCTTACACCTGATCCTGAAGCATTGCGTTACAATGCCCAAAAGGGTTGCCTTGTATGGAGCAGCGAAGGTGAGCGGATTGTGAACACCAAAGACACCATCCTCACGAATCCGGGTGTGTATGAAATATCCACCGACGGTCGTTATCTCGATTCTTTTGCCCTGCCATCGCAGCTCCGCATGCAGGCCACTGAAAATGGCCCAAGACGCAACGGCGCCTTTGAAGGCCTGGGCTTCACACCAGACTACCGCCACACGTTCGTCAGCCTGGAAGAGCCTCGCTATGAAGACGGTCCCCGTGCAGACGTAGGAGACACCACCGCCCTTACACGATTGATCAAATATGACAACAAAACCCTTCAGCCAGTGGCACAATATGCCTATCGGTTAGAACCGGTGGCTTATCCGGCAATTCCCGCCAATGCATTTAAAGTAAATGGCATCTCTGATATCCTGGTATTATCCGATCATCAGCTGCTATCCATTGAACGCTCCTTCTCATCAGGCGTAAAAGACTGTACCATCAAAGTGTTTCTGGTGGACCTTCACGGCGCCACAGACATCAGCCACGTCAACTCCCTGAAAACAGCCACCGGTGTGAAGACCGTTACTAAATCTTTACTTTTTGATTTTGCTTCCCTGGGGAAATATATCGATAACATTGAAGGGGTAACTTTCGGGCCCGTATTACCCAATGGCCATAAAAGCCTGGTGTTTGTAGCAGATAACAACTTCTCTGTCGCAGAAGAAAGCCAGTTTTTTGTCTTTGAGTTGATTCCCTGACCTGCCAGGCATTAACTAAATGCCGGGCCTGGTTGTTATACGGAAAACCGTTCATCGTTATGAAATACCTCCTGTTATTATCTGCCATGGCCCTTTTTGCCTGTCAGCATTCCCGCCCCGGCCAGCAGGCCGGTCATGCCGACAGCACCGCCGTTTCCCCTGTCTGGATTACCTACACTGGCACATTGCCCTGTGCAGACTGCAGCGGCATCCAGACCACCCTCAGCCTCGAAGAGAACGGCCCGGACGGGGAACAAAGCTTCAAACTAAAGGAAACCTACCAGGGAGTGGCAGGGAAAGATCAGACTTTTAACAGTGAAGGCACTTATAAAGTGCTGCACGGCGATGCCGAAGACAAAGACGCCGAGATCATACAACTCAACCCCGATAAAGATCAGAACCTTCAGCGTTATTTCCGGAGGGCAGGGGATGTGCTCCGCCAACTGGACAAGGACAGACAGGCTGTCCCAAGCGCTATGACCTATAGCCTCAAACGCGTCAGTGAATAACTGATATATCAAAAAAGTCGCTTAAATTTAGCCCTGACCAGTGACTTTATCATTCCAAAATTTATGACGCGTATTTTAGGCTGCCTGATGGCTTTGCTGATGTTGCAGATGTATGTGTTTGGGAAATCTCCACAGGACAGCTTGCTGAAGGAGTTAAACCGCAGCATTGAAAATGCACCTGCGTACGACGCCCTGAAAATGAAAGGCATCGATAGTATCAAACGTACCCTTGCCAATGCCGGCGCCGATCCGGGTGCCCGTTACCAAATATACCAACTATTATATGAGCAGTACAAGGTTTTCAATTTTGACTCCGCCTTCGTATATGCCCGGCTGATGGAAAAGCTGGCCGGGGAAATGCAGGACCCGCTGCGCCTCACTTATGCCCGTACCAGAATTGGCTTTATCCTGTTGTCTTCCGGCATGTTCACAGAAACATCCGCCTTCCTCAGCAGTCTCGATGTAACCGGCATGCCCGACAGCATCCGTAGCCAGTATTATCTGATGAAAAGCCGGTTCTACTACGATCTGGCCGATTATAACCAGGACCGGTACTACTCGCCCTCCTATATTCACCAGGGCAGTATATATATGGACTCCGCCCTTCACCTGCTGCCTCCATCGTCTTTCGAGTACCAGTATAACAGAGGACTGCAATATTATAAGATGGGCAACCTTACCGCTGCCCGTAACAGCTACCCCGACCTGAACCAGCCGGGACTCAACTACCGGCAACTGGCCGTTGCCGCCTGTACGCTGGGATATATATACCTGCATGCCCATCAGACAGATACCGCCATTGAGCTGATGTACCGGTCTGCCATCGCGGATATTAAATCTTCCACCAAGGAAACCATGGCCATGTATACCCTGGCCACCCTGCTTTTTGAAAAAGGTGACATCAAAAATGCTTCTCACTTCATTGAAAAGGCCGTTGCAGAAGCAGTATTCTACGGTGCCAGACAACGCAAGGTGCAGGTTAGTAGTATTTTACCCATCATTGAACAGGAAAGGATCAATACAGCCGAAGAAAGAACCAAATCGCTGCTCATCTATGCATCCATTGTAACATTATTACTGATTGCAGTAGTAATACTCGTCATCACCGTCACGAGACAGGTGCGTAAACTGAAGGTCGCACAGGAAATCATCACCGCTGCACATCTCAAACAACAGGAAATCAATAATCAATTACTGGAAGCCAATAAGATAAAAGAAGAATATGTAGGCTATTGTTTCAATATCTATGCTTCCTATATCAGTAAGATCGAAAAATTAAAACAGACCCTTGAACAAAAATTAACAGAAAACAAACCGAGTGAGGTAAAATATCTTGTAAATAGTATCAACATCCGGCAGGAGCGGGAAGACCTTTTCACCACTTTCGACCGGGTATTCCTGAAGATATTCCCTCATTTCGTGGAAGAATTTAATAACCTGTTTGAACCCGTCAACCAGGTAGTCCTTCGGGAGAATGAATTATTAAATACCGATATCCGGATTTTTGCCCTCATTCGTATAGGCATCAGTGATAATGAAAAAATTGCGCGGATTCTGGAATATTCTGTCAACACGATTTATGCCTATAAAACCAAAATCAAAAAACGCTCTTTAGTGCCAAACGAAGAATTTGAAAACCGGATTATGGCCATTAAAGCCCTCTGAAAAAGGGGTTAAAACAGGTTAACACCATCAATATATGTAAAAAATATATTTGTTTGTATTTTATTGTTTATCAAAAAGATACGATCACAACCTGCTCAAAATAGCCTTTTATTTTCTATATTTACCCTGTATAAGTTGTTCACCTGAACATTGCTTTCTTACTTTGACAAAAAGGAAGCGTAAACCAAGATTCTGAAATAAAAAAGCCAATAAACAGAGGCGTCACTGCCACCCACGTAAACCAGTTAATTGATAAATCCACGTTGTTCCGCATGTCGAGCCAGCTCCACATTCAGCAACCAATTTGAATCTAAGTTTTTAAATCCACGGTAAACAGAACAGTTCATTCACTGCTCAAAAATCCACATTATGATGAAAACACGACTTTTCAGGCATCTTTTCCTGTGCACATGCTTCATGTTGTTACAGGGTCTGCTCATGGCCCAGAACAGGACCGTGACAGGTAAAGTTACAGATGACAAAGGCTCCCCTATTCCAGGTGCTTCCGTGCAAATCAAAGGCACTAAAACCGGGACCACCACTGATCCTGATGGCAACTTTAAAGTATCTGTTGGTCCCAGCGCCAACACACTGATCATTTCCTTTATCGGACAAACCGCACAGGAAGTCAGCATTGCCAACAAAACGCATGTAGATGTAAAACTGGTTGCCGAAAACACCACCCTGACCGACGTAGTGGTAGTAGGGTACGGCACCACCCGTAAAAAAGATATTACCGGCGCCATCTCCCAGGTGAAAGCCGCGGACTTTAACCGTGGTATCACCAGCGCCCCCGATCAACTGATCCAAGGCAAGGTATCTGGTCTGATGGTACTGAATAACAGCGGCGCTCCCGGCGCTTCCACCACCGTACGTATCAGGGGCGTATCATCCGTAAGGTCCGGCAACCAGCCCCTGTATGTAATAGACGGAGTGCCCCTCGACGGACGTGTATCCCGGCCCGCCATCAATGTAAGCGGTCTTGGCCAGACGCCGGATGCCAACCCGCTCAACTTCATCAACTCCAGTGACATCGCCTCCATGGACGTGCTGAAAGACGCTTCCGCTACAGCCATCTACGGTTCCCGCGGTGCTAACGGCGTGATCATCATCACTACCAAAAAAGGCACACCCGGCCCCACCCGTCTCGATGTCGGTTATTCCGTAGGCGCCAGCAATATTATGAAACAGCTGGATGTACTTGATGCCGACGAATACCGCGCTGCCCTCAAAACCTATAACTTGTCAGGTGGCGATTATGGTAGCAGCTCCAATGGTATGAAATCCATCCTCCGTACCGGCATCACCCATAATATCAACGTGGCCATGAGCGGCGGCAATGAAACCAGCCGTTACCGCGCCTCCTTCGGCGTACAGGACCAGGAAGGAATCGTTAAAAAGTCCGGCCTGAAAAAATATACAGCTACCCTCAACGGTCAGAACAAATTCCTCGACAGTAAAAAACTGGGCATCGATTATAATATTATGGCTGCCCAAACGACAGAGCAGTTGGCCCCCATCACCAACGACGCCGGGTTCACCGGTAGCCTCATCAGCATGGCCCTGCAGTGGAACCCGACCATGCCTATCCGGAATACGGACGGCTCATTTTATCTCCTCGGTGAAGGTAGCCCCGTGAATCCGGCAGCCATGTCAGAAGCATATGATGACAAAGTAAACATCAGCTACGTGCTCGCCAGTATTTCTCCCTACTATAAATTCAATGACAACTGGGAATACCGTGCCCTGTACAGCATCAACCATCAGGTAGGCAAAAGGGAAACACAGGTAGCTTCTTTCATCAATATTCCCGGTGTTATGAAACAGGGACAGGCCTATTATGGCAATGCCGAGCTGACCACCCAATTACTGACCAATACCCTGAGCTTCAACAAACAGATTACCTCTGCCTTCAACTTAAATGCGGTAGTAGGCCATGAATACCAGAAGTTCGACTATTCCGGTATGGGCCTTGGTGCCACCGGGTTTCCTACCTATGCTGTAAAATATACCGACATTCTTCAGGCTCCCACCCAAGCCAATACGAATATCAGCTCCTTCCGGAATCCCAGCTCTGAGCTACAGTCCTTCTTTGGAAGAGCGACCTTCAATCTCTATGATAAATATATCCTCACTGGTACCTTGAGGGCTGACGGCTCCAGTAAATTTGGTTCCAACAACAAATACGGCTACTTCCCGTCCTTTGCTGCCAAATGGAATATCACCGGAGAAGATTTCCTGAAAGGCAATAAAACCATTAACAACCTCGCACTGAGAGTTGGTTATGGCGCTACCGGCAACCAGGAGTTTCCCGCTGGCGCAGCACAGGAACAATACGGTCTGGGTGCTTCCGGCTCCGCTGCCCTCACCAACGTGGCCAACCCAAATCTGAAGTGGGAAAGCTCCAAACAGTTCAACGCCGGTGTGGACTTCAGTCTTGTTGACAACCGCATCTATGGTAGCGTGGACTACTTCTATAAAAACACCAGCAACCTGTTATTCAGCTTCCCTGCCATCCAGCCCGCACCTGCATCTACTTATTGGATCAATCTGCCTGGTAACGTGATCAACAACGGGGTGGAAGTATCCCTCAAAGGAGACATCGTCCGGAAGAAAAATCTGATCTGGACATTGGGCGTAAACGGCACTTTCCTGCATAACGAACTGAAAAATTATGACGGCCCTCCGGTACTCACCGGCGCCATCAGCGGCCAGGGCGTTTCCGGCGCCACCTCACAACGGCTGGCCAACGGCTATCCGCTGAATACCTTCTACCTCCGCAAGTTTGAAGGTTTCGACGATAAAGGTCAGGCGGTATATGCCGATAATGGCAATACCCTGTATTACCTCACCAATCCCAACCCGAAAATGCTGCTTGGCATCAATACCGAAGTGGTATTCAAAAAATGGGTACTGGCAGCCAGCGGCCACGGCGCCTTCGGTCATGAAGTATACAATAATACCGCTAATACTGTACTGCCTATCGGCAACCTTGGTTCCCGCAATATCGCCAGGTCAATATTGGGCAACAAAGAAGCGCTCTCCAATCCTATCACCGTGTCTTCCCGCTATCTCGAAAAAGGCAACTTCTTCAAGTTGGATAATGTGACACTCACCTATAACATTGGCAACGTAGGCCGTGTCCTGAAAAATGCAGCTGTATATGCTACCGGCCAAAACCTCTTCGTGATCACCAAATACAGCGGCTTTGATCCTGAAGTGAATACCGACAAAAACGTGAATGGGGTGACTTCCTTTGGCATAGAATACGGTCCGTATCCAACTGCCAGAACGGTCATGCTCGGCATCCTGTTTTCCTTGTAAACCATTCACCTAAAAACTGCTAACATGACTAAACATATTTTCCGATCCGCTATCGTAATCGTTTCTATCGCAGGCTTTCAGGCCTGCGGGCTCAATGAGCAGCTCGGCTCCACTATTAACCGGAAAGATGCCGACTCCGTGATCAAAGTACCCGCCTTGTTAAAAGGCGCCTATGACAATATGCAGCTGCCATATCAGGAATTCGATAACAGCTGGGGGCTTTCCCAGATGACAACAGACGAAACCGTAGGACCGACCCGCGGCGGCGACTGGGACGATAATGGCGTATGGCGCTCCCTTCACGAACATACCTGGAATGCAGACCATGCACATATACAACGAGCATTTACCAACTTGCTGACCCTCCAGTTCAGCGCCAGCAACGTGCTCAATTTCAAACCCAGCAAGAACCAGGCTGCACAGGCCCGCTTTCTTCGCGCCCTCTCCATGTTCACCGTACTGGACCTCTGGGGCCAGGTACCCTTCAGGAATCCTTCAGACACCCTCCTGAACGCCCCCAAAGTGATGAAAACACAGGAAGCGCTGGACTATATCATCTCTGAGTTGAACGCCATCATTCCGGACCTGGGTGTACGCCCGGCAACAGCCGCCTATGTGGCCAATCAGGATGCCGCCCGTGCCTTGCTGATGAAGTGCTACCTCAACAAAGGCGCATTCCTCAACAGGGCCGCACCTACCTTCGATGCAGCCGATATGCAGCAGGTAATCACCCTCGCCGATCAGATCAAGGCTACCGGCACCTACAGACTGGCCTCCGACTACTTCGATAACTTCGCCCGTGACAACGATCTGAAATCCACAGAAAACATCTTCACGCAGCAAAACGGGCCCGGTTACAGCACCGTACGCAATGGCAACGGCACCTTCGCCCGCTGGAAATTCACCGTTCACTACAACATGACACCCAGCGGCTGGAATGGCTTCACTACACTCTCTGATTTTTATGATAAGTTTGAAGCGACAGACAGAAGAAGAGGCGGCGCCTACACCGGTCTTACCGATACCAGCGGCATGCTCGTTGGCTTCCTCATCGGTCAGCAATACGATGTAAACCATAACCCGCTGAAAGACCGTAAAGGCAATCCGCTGGCATTCACCCGCGATGTGCAGCTCAAGGAATCCGGCACCAATCTGGAAGTAACCGGTATCCGCGTCATTAAATACGTACCGGACTTCTTTACCTCCCAGAACTCCAAGGACAACAACGAAGCCAGCAACGACTACGTTTTCTTCCGTTATGCAGATGTGCTGCTCATGAAAGCCGAAGCACTGCTCCGTACCGGAAATACAGCCGGCGCACTGGCACTGGTGAATGAACTACGGCTTGCCCGTGGGGCTACAGCGCTGGGCGCACTGGACCTGAATTCCCTGCTGGACGAAAGAGGACGTGAACTTTACTGGGAAGGCTGGAGAAGACAAGACCTGATCCGCTTTGGTAAATTCCTGCAGCCATGGCAACTGAAACCTGCTGATAACCCAAGGAATCTGCTGTTCCCCATTCCTACCAGTGATCTTGCTGTTAACAAAAACCTGACACAAAACCCGGGTTACTAAACCATATTTTCCATTGCCGGGAACGGTGCCCTGAAAAGCACTGTTCCCGGTGAATCCTCCGGCTCTTTTTACCTGTTACCCGCTGCTGCGCCTGGTTTCACCAGGCGTCCGGGGGAGGCTTTTTTCATCAAATCATCCGTCTCATGAACAAAATCTTTTCTCTGCTGCTACTACTGCTGATACGGCTTCCGCTCACCGCCCAGACACAAGTGGTGCCGGCAGGTAATGTCAACAGCGTCAGCATTTCCGGTCAACAGGTAAAAATTAAAACGACCAATGCCTTCGCGGAGGTCACCGTTTACAGTCCGTCCATTATCCGGGTGAGGATGGACAAACACCCGCTGTCTGCCGATTTCTCCTATGCTGTTGTGGCAAAACCATTGCCCGTAAAAGCACAAATCACCCAAAACAGCAGTGAAATCAATATCGTCACCGATTCCCTAAAAATGCGGATTCAGAAAGCCCCTTTTGCTGTCAGTTTTTTCAGCCCTTCGGGCGATGTGATCAGCGAAGATGAGGCCGGCCTCGGTACTTCCTGGATCGGCGATGAAGTAACGACCTACAAAAAGATGCAGGAAAACGAACGGTTTATCGGGCTGGGTGAAAAAACCGGCAACCTCGATCGTAAAGGAGAAGGCTATACGAACTGGAACTCCGATGTGTTTGGCTACGCTACTAACCGGGACCCTATCTATGCCACTATTCCTTTTTACATCGGTATTCACCACCAGCAGAACTACGGCATCTTCTTCGACAACAGTTACCAGAGCGATTTTAACTTCGGCGCCAGCAACAACCGCTTCTCTTCCTTCGGCGCCAGGGGAGGAGAGATGAATTATTATTTCATCTATCACCCGCAGATGGCAGATATCATCCGGTCTTATACCAGCCTGACCGGCCGTATGCCTATGCCTCCGCTGTGGAGCCTCGGATATCAACAGAACCGCTACAGCTACTACCCTGATACCGAGGTATACCGGGTTGCGCAAACCTTACGTGAAAAGAAAATCCCGGCAGATGGCATCACCCTTGATATCCACTATATGGATGCCTATAAACTGTTCACCTGGAATAAAGACCGTTTCCCGGACCCTGCGCAGCTGACCGGCCGTCTGAAAGACATGGGTTTTCGTGTAACCGTTATCGTGGATCCCGGCATTAAAGTGGAAGAAGGTTATCACGCTTACGAAAGCGGCAAAAAGGAAAACATTTTCATCAAATACAGCGACGGACAAAACTATACCGGGCAGGTATGGCCCGGCTGGTGCCATTTCCCGGATTTCACCAGTGAAAAAGGCCGTAGCTGGTGGAAAGGCCAGGTAAAATCGTATATCCGTGACGGTGTCAGCGGCATCTGGAACGATATGAACGAAATTGCCACCTGGGGACAGAAAATGCCCAACAACGTCATCTTTGATTATGAAGGGCATCCCACTACCCATTTACAGGCACATAATATCTACGGTCTGCAAATGGTACGCGCCAGCTATGAAGGTACCCGTGAGGCATTGCAAAAGCGGCCATTCCTGCTCACACGTGCAGCCTACTCCGGCAGTCAGCGCTACAGCGCCGTCTGGACCGGCGACAACCGTGCAGAAGAAGACCATATGCTGCTGGGCGTACGGCTGCTGAACAGTCTCGGTGTCAGCGGCTTTCCTTTCACCGGCATGGACGTGGGCGGTTTTACCGGCAATCCTTCCGTTAGTCTTTATACCCGCTGGATGCAGATCGGCGCCTTTATTCCCTACTTCAGGAACCATACCGGTGTAAACACCAAATCCGCAGAACCATGGGCTTTCGGCGAAGAAGCATTGGAGATCACCCGCAATTATGTCAACCTGCGCTACCACCTGCTGCCTTATCTCTACAGTACGCTATACACCGCCAGTCGTACAGGCATGCCCGTAATGCGCACCCTGGCACTTCAAAACACCTTCGATCCGCAGGTATATGATACGCGCTTCCAGAACCAGTACCAGTTTGGCGACGCCTATATGATCGCTCCTTTTGAGAGCACTAAGGATTTTGGTAGTATTTATTTCCCTAAAGGACAATGGTACAACCTCTATACAGATGCCGTCATTACAGGCGGACAGGATATTATCACATCCCTCAACATCAAAACCTTACCGGTATATGTAAAAGAAAGCAGCATTGTGCCCATGCAATCACTGGTGCAATCTACCCGCGAGAAACCTGCCGACACGCTTTTCCTTCATCTATATAAAGGCAGTCAGCCTAATACATTCGTGTACTACGAAGATGACGGCGAAAGCTTCTCCTACGAGAAAGGTGATTTCTATGAAAGGACAATCACCTATGATCCGGCGCAGCAAACACTAACGCTGCAAAAGCCGCAGGGTAGCTATGGCAGCCAGTTCCATCACATTAAGCTGATCCTGCATGGATTTAGCAGCAAACAGCGTATAACCGTTAACGGTAGCGCTGCTACTGTAAGCTCCAGTCCTTTTTCTTTTTTATCGCCCATATCCCGGTTTGATCCGCAGGGATCATTTATACCGGCCGAAAGCTGTCCGGTACAAGTGGCCACCTTTGCCAACAGTAACGAGCTTCTTAACGTGGGTTTATGAGAAAAGAACGGCCCCCCTGGATTTTCCGGGGGGCCTTTTTTATGTTTTAATGCAAAAGGCGCAAAGCAGCCACGATGGACTGCCTTGCGCCTTTCTGTATTTTTCTGTGCTCTCTTTACAACTTCACTACTTTGCTGCGCCAGATTTTTCTGCTTTGCTGGCCGGTCACCCGGATAATCCAGGTACCATTCGGCACTTTAGACATATCTACGCGTAAAGGAATATTGCCCTTTGCATTAGCGGTATGTATCTGTTGCAGTACAGGAGCGCTTCCCTTCAGGTCCAGCACTTCCACGATCAGTTTTTCGCCGGCGGGTGCATCTACCAGTATCTGCACATCGCCACCTGTTACCGGGTTCGGATAAGCGGTCAGTTGTTCCGGCTGAGAAGCAGCCATTGCGGCGCCTGTGCAGTCACGAACATACTTCCAGGGCTTACCATCGCCGGTGCTGATATCCGGCCGTTCGTTCTGCGTCCACCATTTTGCAGAGTATACTTTACCGTTATACACCACCTGTGCACCGCCATTATAAGCTGTAGCAGCGGACCATGCCGGAATACCATTGCAATTGTTGCTGCCGCCATTTACAGTGATGTTTACCACTGCAGAAGTAGTGGTGGCGCCTCCGTTGTCTGTTGCTTTGGCAGTCAGGCTGTAAGTGCCGGCTGCTACGTTGCTCCAGGTCCAGGTATAAGGCGCTACGCTGTCTATGCCCAGCAGGGTGCTTCCCTGGTAGAAGGCTACACGGGTAATCACACCATCGCTGTCGGAGGCTGCTGCCTGTATGTTCACATTGGCCGGAGCAGTGAAGGTGGCGTTATTGGTAGGGGAAGTAATGCTCACTACCGGCGGTTTGTTGCCCGCTGATGTTGCGCTGATGTTCACCACAGCAGAAGTGGTGGTGGCACCTTTGTCGTCGGTTGCTTTAGCCGTAAGGCTGTAACTGCCGGCTGCCACATTGTTCCAGGTCCAGGTGTAAGGCGCCACACTGTCTACGCCCAGCAGGGTGCTTCCCTGGTAGAAAGCTACGCGGACTACTACGCCATCGCTGTCGGAAGCTGCCGCCTGAATATTCACGGTAGCCGGAGCGGCGTAGGTAGTGTTGTTGGCTGGGGAAGTAATGCTCACCACCGGTGGTTTGTTGATCGGTGCAGAGCCGAAGAAATAATCATAATAGTTATTGGCAAATTCATCGCCATTGGTTTTGTCCCAGTTGACGGACCATGTCATGATACCACGCAGACCAGGATATCCTGCCGCATTCCGCAGCTGATAAGTACCTCCGAAGGATTGTCCTTTCATCAGGTAATCCAGTGCTTTTTTCACGTTGGCAGGCGCAATATAACCACCGCCGGCTGCGCTGGGCGTTGCCGGAATACCGAAGGCCACCTGGTCCTGGCGTAAAGCAGGGAAGGTTTGTGTAGTGCCCGATACAGGGAATCCTTTCAGTAACATTTCAGACATCGATACGATGAAATCAGCAGTACCCTGATTGTATACGCCGTTGTCGAGGCCCATTACGGAACCGGTATTATAATATTGCGTCTGGATGAAAGTGAGTTCGTTACGCAGTCCGTAGATAATAGGTAGATATGCACCTACCAATGGTGAATAGGTAGCGCCGTAGGCTGTTTGTACATAGTAGGTTTCAGGCGCCATGGTGAGCCAGCAGTTTTTACCCTGGCCTTTCCGGTAAGCGATGATCTCTTTCACGCCAGCTATCAGGTTCTGTACTTTAGGTGTGGTAGGATTGGTGAAATCCTTATCCCCATTGTCCAGTTGCAGGTTGGTACCGCCTTCTATGTCCAGGTCAAACCCGTCGAAGTTGTACTGGTCCAGCAGTGCTTTCATCGAAGTGACGAAGGCTTGTTTTTTCGCGGCGGTGGACAGGTTCAGGGAACCGTTTTCTCCACCCAGCGACAGCAATACTTTTTTACCTTGTGATTGCAGGTACTGCACATCGGACAGGAACTGCGCCGGTGTTACGTTTTCCGGCACAAAGGAAATAGTAGCCAGATCGGTTCCGCTGACAGCAAAGGCAATTTCTATCACATTGTATTTCGGGTTGACATTACGGAGAGGGATATACGGAGAAGCGTCAGTAGGAGATCCCCAGTTTTGCCAGTAACCTACAATGACCTTACCGGAGTCGCCTGGCTGGCCGGGTCCGGAGGTATTTACCACCAGGCTTACCGATGACGAGGTGGTAGAAGCGCCCTTATTGTCTGTAGCGATGGCTTTTATGGTGTAATTGCCGGCCGGTACATTGTTCCAGGCATAGCTATACGGAGCAGCGCTGTCAGTAGCCAACAGGGTAGTACCATTGTAGAAATCCACTTTAATCACTTGTCCATCAGTATCACTGGCCGCAGCCTGTATGGTGATACTGGCCGGCGCTGTAAAGGTCGCGTTGTTAGCCGGTGATGTGATGCTGACAGTAGGAGGCACGTTGGTACCGCTGCCGCCGGTGGCAAATACTTCATTGATTTTGTTCACCAGCGGAGACCTGGTATTGGGGCAATAGATGAGTTTTCCTTTAGGCACAGTGCTGCTGGTCATATTGGTCATATCACCGTATACCTGCCAGATGATCACACCTGCCAGGCCATTGTCTTTGATATACTGTGCTTTAGCTGCAACGGAACGTTCGTTGTCATAGCTGAGGAAAAAGTTGCCTTTTGTTTTATAAGGCACTTTGGCCACATCGTCCCAGTTGTCGGTCCAGCCTGATCCGGAGCCGGTGGTATTGACGATATAGCTGTAGTTGGGCGTGCCGTCCCATACATCTTTTGTCCAGTTGGTGTAGTCTGCGCAGGTCTGGATAGGACCATCAGGCTGCACGGTTTCAGCGCGTTTCACGGTAGCCGCGCCCAGCGCAGCGGTACCGCTGGTGATCACACCGCGGCCATAGAAAGGCGCACCGAGATTCACTTTGTTCATGTTAACACCGAGAGCCCGCAGCCCTTTAGTGGTGGCGTCGAGAGAGAATCCGGTATATTCCTGGCCGGGATACTCATACAGGGGGGAATTGTGTCCTGCTTTGTTGGACCATCCGCCGTTGTAATCGTACGTCATCATGTTAAAATAGTTCATGACGTTGTTTAACCGGGGCCAGTCGAAGCCGGGGAGTTTGGCGAGAGCAGGGGAGAAGCATCCGGTGATCAGCTTATTGGGGCCGATGGCTGCTCTCACAGCTTCCAGCAGTACCGCGAAGTTGGTATAGTCGGCGGTACTGTAGTGTTCAATGTTCATACCGGCATCGTTGGGATATTCCCAGTCGAAGTCGATACCGTCAAAGCCCATGCTGATCAACTCCTGGCAGGCAGCCACGAATTTGGCTCTTTTAGTAGCGTCAGCAGCTACTTCAGGATAGTGTTTGCACATGCTCCATCCGCCTACGGATGCCAGCACTTTTACGCCTTTCTGGTGAGCCAGCGCGATCACACCGGGAGCGCCGCCCTGTTTGGGCACAGACAGCGGGAAACTGCCGGTCTTACCGGTGTTAACGTTGGTCCATCCGCTGCCGCCATTGCGGTAACCGAGTGAGTAGGCGTAGCTGTTGTCAGGGATGTAATACAGGATATCCAGCTCACCATACAGCAGGTACATGTCCCAGCTGCTGTAAATGTCTTCATTTACCAGTGGAGCAGGGTCTTGTACAGCGCCGACCTGGTAAATGTTTTTGTTGCGGTAGTCTCCACTGTGCAGGGAGCCATCTTTCGCCACACCAAAGAACGAGAAGTTCAGGATGGTGTACTGCGAATAGTCCACATTCAAGTGATTGTAACCGCCCGCCGGAACGGTACCTGCCACATTTTTCCAGGCGTCCCACTGGGTGATGTAGCCGATCACCTGTTTGTTGTGTTGTTGTGTGGTAGCGGGAACAGTCGGGCTCACCTGGGCATAGCTCCCCGGCGATAGTGACAGTAACAGCCAACAGACGAATGCAAGACAGCGGAGCGCTGCTCCTCCATTGGTAGATTTTGGTGTCATAATGATTGTTTGTTAAGATAATGGTTAATAAAAACTAGTGCTCAACTCAAAGGGAATTACATGTGCGTTCGGGTTATTGCTAGGCTATTGTATGAAAGGTTTTCAGATCTATAATAAAGTGACAAGGGTTTCACGCGAAAAACAGCTCGATGGGGGAGTCGGCGCAATTTTAAAAAAGTACCATGTGACAACAAATATTTTTTTCATGCCCACTGCAGCATACTTGCTGCCGTAAGGATTATGGCCAGTACATCGTCAGGAATCCTTTATTGTGTGTATGATAAATATAGGAGCACGCAAATACCTTGCGTATTGATAGATTAACTTGCTATCAGCATCATGTGATCGTTGTTTTCGGAGTGCCGTTTTTTCTTTCCCTCACGCACAACAAAAAACAAAATGACTTCAGATCCTAACTTACTCAGAGACGTTTATTCCGTTTTTAATATCTTCTGTGGAAGGTTCCGCCAGATGGTATGCACCGCCTGTAACTGGAGCGAACCAACGTTTTACCGCAAAATGAGGTGCCATTATCCCGCAGCGGGGAAAAAAGGCCGAAAATCTTTTCTCAGCAAAGCAGAGGAAGAAGCCATCCTAAAGGAGGCACATATAGCTTCTGAACACCTCGTGAAGTTATTGCAACAACACTTTAACTCACCGGAAAAATGTCCGCTATGGCTGGATGAACCGGAAGAAAGGGAAGTTGTTTATTTTTTGAGTGAGGTAACCATCCCTGTGGAAGAAATTCCTTTTTGATTATTTCGCTGGCAAGGTCTGCCTTAGGGAATCATCTGTCACCGGCATATTCCTGCCGGGCAAACATGTGCCTGCCCGCCTCGCTGTACAAGGATTCAAAACAGGACAGTACAATTGTTTACCTTTGCAAAGACAGGCCACTAACCGCAACTATGGAAGCTATCGTACAAAATATTTACCAGTCGCCTATTGGCAATGTGCACAACTTTCTGTGCCAGTGCCAGCAGTGTAAGCTATCTGCCTGGGAACATCAGGATACATTTTCTATTGCTTTCATCCGTCAGGGGAATTTTATTTTCAAAGTGTTCCGGAATGACCTGGATGCTTTTAACGGCTTGTTCCTCGTATGCAAGCCCGGATACGAGCACCGGGTAGGACATGTCCATGAAATGCCGGACCAATGCACCATCTTCTCCTTCCCGGCGGTCAATATCGATCAACTGGAAGAACAGGGCCGGGAACTGTCCTGGTTCCTGAAAAACCCCGACCTCCACGCGGTACTGATAAAAGCTACGCCTGAAATGGAATACCTCCATCATCGTATTTTCAGCTTGCTGCAAAAGCCGCATTTTCCCCGCCTGTGGATAGAGCAAATGATGCTTGAACTATTTTCGTTGGTGCTTTCCCGTGGTCAGCAAAAAGTCATTCCTCCGCTGACAGACAAACAAAAAAGAAATCATCTGCCCGTAATATCTTCCGTAAAAACATTTATCAGTGAAAATCTTTCGGAAGATATTTCCCTCCCTCAGCTAGCCACTGTCGGACACCTCAGCCCCTTTCATTTTAACCGGCTGTTCAAACAGATGACAGGCATCACCCCTTACAACTACCTGCTACAGGTAAGATTAAAAGAAGCCCACCTTCAACTCCGCCATAGCAGCCAACCGGTAACACACATCGCCTTCGATACCGGCTTCAACAGCCTCGAACATTTCTCCGCTGCCTATAAAAAACAATTTGGATTGGCACCTTCCCAGACACGGCGGTAAAAACAGCAATTTTCCTTAAATCCGGCCTGGTAACGTGGGATAGCTTTGTGTTATCAAACAACTTGTTATGTTTATGAAAGCACAATTATTAAGTACGCTGGAGAATGCCCGGCAATACACCATGAACGTGGCCTCAGCCATGCCGGCAGATAACTATGCCTTTAAACCGGATACCGCCACCTGGAGTTTTAATGACCTACTGCATCATATTGGCTACGGGATCACCTGGTGTAATGACAACTACATCCTGCAACAACCAGCCGACTGGAACCCGCCGACTGTCACCAAAGATGCAGCAACCACACAGGAATATCTGTCTAAGAGCTTCGATATCCTGCAAAAAAGTATAGAGAACGTTGATACTGATGAAAAAGTCATTCACGGTTTCTATGCCACGCTGGACCATATCACCCATCATCGCGGCCAGGCTACTACTTATCTGCGCTGCCAGGGTATTACACCACCGGAATACACTTATTAAACTTCGATTTATATGGCAGTCTATTATATTAACAGCTACGACATCATTGACATGGAGCTTTTCAGCCAGTACCCACCGGCTGTTATAGCTCTTCTGGAAAAATACGGTGCCTCCGTTGTGGCTTCCGACCTCGAAGGTGTGGCGGTGGAAGGCAGTCCCCGCATGATGAACGCCATTATCCGGTTTCCATCGCAGGAGGCGGCGCTCCAATGTTACCAGGACCCGGCTTATCAACCCCTGAAAGCCATCAGGTTAAAAGCCGTGCGTAACTGCACGATGGTATTGGTGAAAGAATTCACCCCCTAACGCATGCGGGGCGCTCTTTGAAAAGAGCGCCCCGCATTTTGTGTATTTCATGAACATGGTCACCGTTTGGCGGCATCCCGGATACCTTTAAACAAAGCCTTAAAAGTATCCGCATTGGCTTTGGCCCCAGAGGTAAACTCTCCTTTACCATAATAAGCATTGATAAAATCTTTGCTATTGATCCACATCGTTTCAAAAACACCTTTCATGCGATCAGCCACCGGCAAAGCGAAATCCGCACGGGTACCGTCTTTACGACCTGCCAGTACCTGGTCCAGCTGCGCCAGCGCTACGTCTGTTTTAGCACAGGCGCTCGCCAGCACATTAAAGCCCTTCAATGCAAAATAAGCAGGGGTAGGAGGTGCGCTTTCATATTTCCAGTCACAGATCACAATATCCTTTGGGATGTAGTCAATAGCGCGGTGCGTATCGTTCATACTTGCCTGCCAGGCCAGCAGGTTGGTTGTTTTACCATCTATCAGGCGATCACTCCACATCCACATTTCACAGCCTTTTTGTTTTAGATGAGCATGCAACAAGTTGATGTATTCGGCTAATATTGCTGACTTGTCGCGGCCGCCGCAGCGGGGGCATTTATCATAACCAATGATCCATGCTTCATCGAGCCCTACGTGCAGTGCGTCTGCACCACATACATCAACCAATTCATCCATCATGGGGAACAGTACCTTAGGCAGATCGGGATGTGCAGGACAAAGGCATTTGCTGTAAAAATCGAACATGCCACCGTTTTTCCAGGGCACCGGCGGATTGTAATCCGGCGACTCATCGAATTGCGGATATTGTTTCAACAGCTTCCCTATCTCCGACTGCTCGCTCTGATGGGCCAGCAGGTTCATCATGGGAATAAAGCGGATCTTTGCATCGCGGCAGGCCTGTACGATCTGCAACAGCCCTTCTTTGCTGATGGCATTGGGTTCCACCACCTCCGGATGCGATGCATACTGGTACCAAAATTCAATCCGCAGGGCGAGGGTATTAACGCCTTCTTTGGGCAACGCCTTTCTGACAAAGTCACAAAACAGCGGGATATCCTGTTTGGCAGGCACACTCATCATCAATCCTCTTACCGGCAACTCATTCCATTTAAAGGAGTGATAGTCCTGCGCTTCAAGTGGCAGAGCGATGATAACAGCTCCCCATAATAATATCCATTTAAAAAATCCTTTTCCCATCATTATTCTGCGATTACTTTTCTGATACGATTATTTTTCCTGTCTACTACGTACACGGTACCGTCTTTACCGACTGTTACGCCGGTGGGTGCGTTAAACAACGCAGCGGCGCCGGTACCATCTGCAAAGCCGGCGGTGCTGCCACCGGTGTAGGTGCTTACCTGCCAGGTGCCGGCAGCAATGAAGCGGATACATTGATTGGTATTAACAGATGATCCATCCCAGGTACCGTTACCAGCTACATAGAGGTTATCCTTTGCATCTGTGGCTATCATCCAGGGATATTCAAATTTGGCGTCATTGGGGGCCCCGTTTACCAGGCCTGTTGCCCCGGCCTGACCGATCGTAACGCCTTTTTCCCAGGTACCGTATTTATATTCCTGGATAACGGAGTTGCCGTTCACCACCACGAAAAGGTTGCCCTTACTGTCTACCGCCACATCAGAAGGATAGGATAGCCCTGTGATGATCTGATCTGCGCTGCCATCCGGTTTTACTTTATAAACGCTGCCATTGCCCCGGGCATCAGTATAATACAGGGTACCATCTCTTTTATCGATGCCGATGCCCCAGGCTTCAAACCAGCCTACGAGGGAAGTGGTACCATCAGGGGTGATCTTGCGGATAGTCCATGCGGACGGGTCGGAGGTGAAAATGTTGCCGTCTTTATCCACTACCACGTCCATCGGCAGGAAAAACGAAGCTGCTGTGCCTTTGCCTTCTGCATATTCATTTTTGCCGCTACCAGCCAGCGTGGTAACAGTACCATCGGGCGCCACTTTGCGGATACGGCGGTTCTCCGCTTCCGCCACATAGAGGTTGCCATCGGCATCAATATCCAGGCCGCAGCGGTTACCGAAATTAAAGGCGGCAGCAAGCCCTTTCCCATCTGCATACCCGGCGGAGCCATTGCCGGCGAGGGTACTCACCGCATAAGATGTCTGATAGTTGAAGTCTTCTTTGCTGGCGGCCGCCTGTCCGTTGATGGTAACAGCTATTTTACCGCTGCCGGCCTTACGCGGAACCACGATCAGGATACGATCTTCCACCACTCCTTCTACATAAGCTTTTACGCCATTAACAGTAACGGATATACGACTGGTGTCCGGGCTGAAGTTACTGCCATAGATCAGTACTTCTGTACCAGCCCCGCCGGTAGCCGGGGTGAATTTATCAATAACAATGGGAGACGAGGCATCGTGCTCAAACCCTTTGTCTTTTTTGCAGCTGCTGAATGCCAGTATGCTCAACAGCAACAGGAGATAATATCGAATGTGTTTCATGTTGTCTTGGATTTTGGGATGAAGCCTTTATCACCAGCCTGGGTTCTGAACAAACTCCGGATTACGGCCGCTCACTTTGTCCATTTCTGCCTGAGGAACGGGCAACCAGTAAGCGCGTTTAGGATCGAAAACACGTTTCTCCACAACAGGGTAACTGTAGGTCACATTACCACTGCCGGTAATCGTCACACCATGTATCTCCCTGTTATCTGTGACCTCCGCAATCTTCCAGCGGCGCACATCCCAGAAGCGGTGGGCTTCCAGCGCCAGCTCTATCCTTCTTTCATGACGGATACGTTCCCGGAGTGACTCTTTAGTCCCGCTAGTTACAGCAGGAATACCGGCACGGCCTCTCACGGCATTGAGGGCACCGAGCACGTCAGCACCGGGACCAGCCACTTCATTTTGTGCCTCTGCATAGTTGAGGTATAGTTCAGCAGTACGGATCAACACCCATTTACGATCGGTGGCGCCGGTGCTGGAAAACAGGTTCACTCCTTCCAGCAAATACTTGCGTGGCCAGTAATTGGTAGCATTCTGGCCGGGGCGGGGAGCGTCATCACTGTTCGGGTTCAACGGACGACCTTTCCAAACACAGCCAGGATACAGGATGGTAGCATAGAACCGTGGATCACGGCCTTCATAGGGGCGTTGAGGGTTGTATCCCGAAGCCGGATCAGTAATCGGTAATCCCGTATTTTTCATTTCATAATCATCCACCAGTTCCTGTATGGGATTTACATTGCCATAACCATTAGCGCCACGAGGGTTCATCTCCCGATCGATACCGCCATCGCCAAATGCGCCGGGTGCCGGTCTGCTCCAGATCACTTCTTTGTTGAAATACTGTGTAAAAATCTCTCCGTAATTATCATTCAACGTATAGCCGTTGGTGAGCGCCGAGTCCAGCGCGGCTTTACAGGCATTGGCGGCCCGTGTCCAGCGGCTCTGGTCATTGGCTGGGTTATACAGCGGACTGGCGAAATATAACAACGCGCGGCCTTTCAATGACAGCGCAATCACCCTCGACGCCCGGCCCCAATTGCCGGGGCGCTCAGCATAAGTAGGCGGTAGTAGTACCGTGGCCTCGTCCAGGTCCTTAATAACCGCTCCCAGCACTTCCTCGATACTGTTGCGCTTGAAGTAGATGCCTTCCGGATTATCGAAAGGGTTCTCTACTTGTTGCAGCAGCGGTACGTTTCCCCAGCGGACCACCAACTGGAAATAGTAAAACGCGCGCAGCAGCAGTATCTCACCTTTTAGCCGGGAGCGGCGGTCGGGATAATTGGGGTCATTAGGCACTTTATCGTAATTCTTCAGAAAGATGTTACAGGCGCGTATTTTTCCGTAATACTCCTCCCACTGCCAACTCAATGGAAAATTGGACGGGCTCATGGAACCGGTATTAAAATTGCCTGCGTCTGCGCTGGAATTGTCTATTGCCTGATTCGTTTCGTCCGTGGCGCTGCTCAGCGGCCATCCCGTCTGGAATATATTGGGCAGGCTCTGATAGGTGGTATTCACAAAGCGTTCTGCATTCTCGATATTTTTAAATACCTCTTCCTCCGTGATCAGGTCACTGGGCTTCCTGTCGAGGTAGTTTTTCTTGCAGGCGCAAATACAGAGTATCAGCGCTGACAGTATACCTGTTCTTATATTCACTGTTAGTTTCATGATCGTGGTTTAAAGGTTGATGGTAATGCCGGCGTTGTATATGCGCATGATGGGGTAGGGCTGCCATCCCCAGCGGTCTGCGGTATTAGCTTCGGGGTCCACACCGAGGTCGTTGACATGGTCCCAGCTTACCAGGTTCATACCGTTTACGTATACACGCGCTGTTTTCAGCTTAATTTTCCTCATCCATTCGCGCGGCAGCCGGTAACCTACCTCCAGGTTTTTCAGTTTGATATAATCCGTTTTTCTGATCCAGTAGCTAGAACTGATGAAGTTGTTGGACATATTGCTTTCCACGAGATGTAATGCGGGGAAGGTAGCCTTATCAGCTGTTTCCGGTGTCCATCGGCCTTCGTGGATAGGGCGGTAGCTTTCGCGGTAATTGTACACCAGCTGCGCAGAATACATCTGGCGGCCGCCGGTAGCACCCTGGAACAATACGCTCACATCGAGGCCCTTGTAATCAACTCCCAGGGTAACACCGAAGTATCCTGTTGGCACGTTCAGCATGGGCAGCATAACACGGTCTGCTTCGTTAATCACCCCATTGCCATCGATGTCTTTGTATTTAATATCTCCCGGTATCAAAGGAGCAAATGTCTGTTTGGGGCTTTTAGCAATTTCGTCTTTGCTCTGAAAAAGGCCTTCTGCGATATAGCCCAGTCCATAGCCAATAGGATTGCCTACCTGGCTTTGATAAGCATAAGCTAGCTTAGGCTCATCCATCTCCAGTATCTTGTTTTTTACATACTGGTAGTTGGCTTTCGCAAAGATGCCCACCTTATTAATGTTGGTGTTTACATTCAGCTCTACTTCCACGCCCCTGTTCAACACGCGGCCCAGGTTGCGATTCAGCGCGGCCGTGATACCCAGGTATCCCGGTATGGAGCCTGCCTGTGTAAGGATATCGCTACGCAGCTCACGGAACAGGTCCAGGTTCAGTTTTATTTTGTCTTTGAGGAAACCTGTTTCTATACCAAGATCCGTTTTGGAGGCTTTTTCCCAGGTGATGGCCGTATTACCGATCCTGTTTTCCACATAACCACCCACACCAGATGCTACACTGCCGAAAGTAAAACCGTCGGTTTTAGCAAAATCAGAGATGTACAGCCAGCGGCCATTGCCCACCTGATCGTTGCCCACATAACCATGGGAGAAACGCAGTTTCAGATAACTAAGCGCGCCGTCTTTAGGCATGAAATGCTCATTGCTGATCATCCACGCCGCAGATATCGCGGGGAAGAAACCATAGCGCCGGCCGGGAGGGAAGTTCTCAGAGCCGTTGTAACCGGCGTTGAATTCGAGGTAATATTTTTTATCGTAGTTGTAGGTTAAACGGCCTACATAACCTTCGTATACCCGTGGCAGATCACCGGACTGCGAGCGGTAGTTGCGGTTGAACAGCAACAGGCCACCCAGTGAGTGTTTGGCAAAATCGCGGTCATACATCAGTTTCACATCGTAATAGTAATACCGTTCACCGCTGGAAGCGCCGGAACGTTGCAGGCTGGTGGCTGTACGGTGCTGGGTGTAAATACCACCGCTTGTGCCGGGAACGGGTTTATAACGGTAAGAGTCAAACTCCTGGTCGAACGCCACGTTGATGGTACCGTAGTTTTCGAAGGTAAAGAGGCCTTTTACTTTCAGGCCGGGCGTAATGAAGTCCAGTTTGCGGGTGAGCGCCACGCTGCCATTGGTGCTGTGCCAGTAGGCATCGAGGTAGCCGTTGCGGGTGAGCAGGCCATAAGGATTGTAAAAGTCCTCCCGCATATTGCCCGAAGCCACGCTACCGTCGGGATTCTTTACCGGCGTGAGGTTATTGGTCATCTGCGACAGCACCACCCAGAGGAATTCAAAATCTGCCCTGTCGGATGATGGACCGGTACGGTTCTCAAGGCGGGAGGCCAGGTCCACCTGCAGATCGGTGTTTTTGTCCAGCGTGATGTCCACATTGGAGCGGAAGTTAAAGCGGTCGTATTTGTACTTGATATCATAAATATTTTCATTGGCATGCTTGTAGAGTGGCTCCTGGCGGAGATAGGAGCCGGAAACAAAGTAGCGCACATACTTGGAGCCGCCGCTGATATTCATATTCAGGGTCTTTTGCGGGGAGAAGTTCCTGATCAATTCGTTGTACCAGTCGGTATTGGGATAGTCATAGGGTTTGAGGCCGGTGCGGAAATATTCCAGTTGCTGATCGGTCCATACCGGTTGCATGCCATCATTTTTGGCTGCCTCATTTTGGAGAATACCGGAGCGGTAAGAGTCCAGGAAGCGGGGGAACGATGTCGGTTGCTGTAGCGCATACTGTCCATTGATTTGTATGTTGGGAGGGCCGTCCTGTCCGCGTTTAGTGGTCACCAGTACGATCCCGTTCGCACCCTGGATACCGTATAAAGCGGTAGAGGCGGCGTCTTTCAGGATGGTCACGGATTCTATTTCGTTCGCATCCAGCTGGCCCAGGTCAGCATTACCGCGGGGGAGACCGTCAATAACGATCAGTGGGTTAGTAGAACCGGTAGTATTGATACCGCGAATGAATAATTGAGAGTAGTCAGAACCGGGGCGACCTGAGCGTTGCGCCGTAATAAGGCCGGGCAGGCGTCCTGCGAGTGCGTTGGTCAGATTGGCTACTGGGCTTTGTTTTAGTTCTTTGGTCTGTATGCTGCTCACCGCGCCGGTAACGCTTTGCCGTATTTGTTTCTGGCCATAGCCCAGTACTACTACTTCATTAAGGCCGGCGTCGGAGGCTTTCAGCGTGATGGTGCTCAGTTGTGTTTTACCATTGACCGGTACTTCCTGAGAGGCATATCCCACGTAGGAGATAAGGAGTACCCCGTTCGCGGGTGCGCTGATGGAGAAGTTACCGTGCTCGTCTGTGGCGGCACCGCGACTGGTACCTTTCAGTTGTACGTTTACCCCTATCAGCTCAATGCCGTTATTGCCCACCACTTTCCCTTTTACGGTGATGTCCTGCCGTTTTTCGGCGGGCGAGATGACCACCAGGTTATCTTCCAGTATCCGGTAGGTATAGGTTTGTTGCAGTACCTTATCGAGGATAGCCGGCAGCGTGGCATTATCGAAGTTCACATCTACCTTTTCTGTAGCAGGAAACGTCTTATAGTTGTAGAGAAAGCGGTAGCTGCTCTTTGTTTCAATCCATTCGAGCAGCCGGCGCATTTCCATCTGTTTGTTGTTGATGGAAAAACGGGTTTGTGAATAAACTGCTGCACGCAATTGCAGGACAAAAGCAGTCATCAGTAACAGGCAAAGCTTCATACACAATAGTGTTTTTCTCAATAAAGACCGGGGAATGGCTGGTTGTGGACACAGCTTTTTTTTCATACATTTGGTTTGAATGTTAGACAATTTGAAACACATGACTTCCCGCACGGAAATAGTTGTTTCATTCCATGTTTGACGGCAAAAGGGGGGGTGTAGCCGCACTTCCCTTTTTTATTGATGTATAGGGGGCTCTAGCCCGGCAGTGGAATAGTCGTGGATACTAGCATTGTTCTGTTCTTTGGTTGATTATTTATAAATGATTACGGTGTCTCCCTTGATTTTATAGTTAAAGTCGGCGGTGATTTGCAGGGCTTTCAGTGCCCGGTTGATATCTTCCCGGCGGAAGGTACCGTTGAACCGGTTACTGTTCAGCGATGCGTCTTTAATAACGATGGTTTTGCCATACCATCTTTCCATTATCCTGGCCAGCTCGGAAAATGATTTATCATGGAATTCCATTTTGTCTTTCTGCCAGAGTGTTTCGGTTTCGCCCTCCCGCTGGATAGGCAATACTTCCGCTATAAACTCACCCCAGTCTTCTCCTGTGGCCTGTTCAGCGTCTGCTTTGCGGGTAAGTGTCAGTTTATGTTGTGGTGACAGCTGCAATGATTTCTCCGGCAGGTTGTTCAGGCTTACCGCCACTTTTCCCTGCAGGAGGGACGTTTCCAGTGATTCGCCGGTGTAGGCTTTCAGATTAAACCGGGTGCCCAGTACTTTTACCGTGATGTCTTTCGTATGAATGATAAAAGGGTGGAGGCCGTTAGTTGTCACATTGAAATAGCCTTCGCCTTCCAGGTACACGTCGCGTTTGCCGTTTTTCATACCGGTGCTGTATTTCAGGCTGCTGCTGACGTTGAGCCATACCAGTGTGCCATCGGGGAGGGTCACCTGCCGGTGATGCCCCGCCAGGGTGCGTACTTCTTCCATCCGGGGAGCGCGTAAAACCCAAAACAGCATCGTGCCCGCCACCAGGACCAGCACCGCCGCCGCGGCTTTCCACCAGCCACGCATTTTTTTAACCGGCACCGCCCATTCCTGTTCGGCCTGTAACTGCACTACCATACGGTCATACAGCGCGGGCAGTTCAGCAGGACCTTCATCCGCCAGCCGGGATTCATAGGCTTCGTACCAGGACTCCAGCAGCTGCCGTTCCTGTTCCGTACAGTCCCCCTTCAGGTATTTGTCCAGCAGCACCAACAGCTGCCGATCGGTTGTATCTGGTTGCATGTCTATATAAGACACATAACTTTTTACCCACCCTACCCCTTCTTTTTTCTTTTTTAGGGAGATACTATCAACATCGCTTTTATTTTTTTAACTTTTGCCCCGAATGACCGCGTATTCCACCTTATCCGACCACGAACTCATAGCACTGCTGGCACGCGACGATAACAACGCCTTCAAAACGTTGTACGACCGCCATGCCCAGGCGCTATACCTGGCCGCTTTTAAAAAGCTGCCCGTGCCGCATTTGCTGGAAGACCTGCTACAGGAAATATTTCTTACCCTGTACCGGAAACGATCGTCGCTCGGCGAGATCATCAACCTGCGCGCCTATCTGCACAGCGCCCTGCGTAACCGCATCCTCAACGAACTGCGCAACTCTCTCATTCATGAACAGCATCATCAACAGCTGCTCATCCCCGAAGCCACCGAAAGCACCTGTAACTACGATCTGCAATTACTGGAGAAACGTTTCGGCGAAGCGCTGGACAGACTCAGCTCCCGGAGCAGAGAGATTTTTCTGTTGAGCAGAAGAGATGAATTGTCTTATAAGGAAATAGCAGAGCGTTTAGGCATCTCCGTGAAAGCGGTAGAAAAGCATATGGGGAAAGCGCTACAGGTGATGCGGAGCGAGTTTAAGGATTATGGTGTGATGGCGGTGGTGGGATTGGCAGTAGTGGAGAGGTGGGTGTAACTTTCGCCTCCAATTCTTCGATGCGCTTATTCTGGGCGTTAATACGCTTATCCTGGTCAATAATATATCGTGTAAGCTCTTCGATCTTCTTCAGCAGGACGGCCTGCGTATCACTTACATCAATACCTTCTTTATTTGCCACCGCAGCAGGTATTACATCAGGCAGATGCTTATGTTGTTGAATGTATTGTTCCAACTCACTAAGAGCAGTCATTTTATAACCCGGTTCAAACACATAGTCAGGCCAATCTGACACAGTCACTTTTACTTTTTTCGTCTTAATATTTCCCACTACATCCATATCTCCTTCAATCTTACTTTTTCCTATCACATGGAGTTTGGTTGCAGGTGTGACAGTGCCAATGCCTACATCTCCTTTATTCGTCACGGTATATTCTCCGGTGTAAAATCCTCTTGCATCTCCCGGGATGATATTGATATAATCCAGGTATACATCTGTAGTACCAGGCCTAAACGAAATTCCTCTTACCTCAACATTAGAGACTGTGTTTGTCAATGTTATGGGAATAGTAATCAATTCCCATTGATTGCTGGCCCGAAACATATCAGCTCTTACCCAAAGGGGCTGATATGCCCCTCCGGTGGGGATCACATCCAATTGGAGCAGGGCATTATTACTGACATTGGACGTAACCTTCATTCTGAACTGTACAAGATAGTTTCCGGCCTGAAACTGAGCGTATGGACCGAACCACATGGTATTAACTGCAGCATTGGCAGGTCGGAAGATTGCTTTTCCACCATCAGCTGTTGCATCGTCTACCACGATAGTTTCAGGGAATAAAGTCAATCGGCTTTCATCCAGTTTTGTTCCGGTAGGATTATATGCCTGTGCACAGGTCCTTCCTCCATAGAAAAAGGTGGGTAACAATAACAATAATGCAATGTTGAATTGCATTTGTATAGGCTTTGAGCGCTCAAATTAAGAAAAAATCCTGCCCTTCAAATACTAATAAAAAGGCCTCCAGCATCACTCGCCGAAGGCCTTCCAATATGATATAAAAAACTATCTCGCTTCCCAGGTTTTCGTCTTCTTCAGTTTCACGTCTACTTTCTCACCTGGCTTGCTCACGGTTACCACTTTCTTCACTGTGGCGCCTGCGCCCGTGCTGTAGTCCCTGCTTACTGTGTTGGTGCTGGTACCCTGGAATATGCCGTTAATATAACGGTCTGTGTATCCTACCACTTCGCTCTGACTATAGGAGTGTGCAAAACTGAATTCCGTATACAGCAAGTACTCTCCGGGCATCAGGTTCACGAATTCAAAATGACCATTATCATCGTATATCCTGGTGCTTTTAATGCATTGCGCGGCGTCATCTGAAAGAGCGATGCCTTCCCGGCCTTTTTTCCGTTGCTCTTCATTTACTTTGATCCATTCTTTAAAGTAATCGTTGTAAGGGATAAGGATAACCTGGGTGCCCTTGGCAGCGACCTGTTTGGACTTTATATTCACCACCTGCAGTCTGTTGCCCTCGTCGAAGTCACGGGCAAATACCTGTCCGGATATAATGGCGTCGCCACCTTTTACCATTTTCAGGGTTGCTTCTTTATCGAAAGGTGCTTTGATAGAGTTAAAGTCGGTCTCCATGTCTACCATCCTGATATGCTGACCGTTGGCCATTTCCTCTAACTGCCAAAGCCGACGGGTCTTTTTATCGATCAGGCAAATCAATTTATCATTGGTTGCCGGTTCTACCACTGCCACTTCCCATACATCATGTTTTCCGGTGAATTTGCTGACGTAAGTATTGTTTCTCACTTCCTCTACAACCACCTTTTTCACATTATCAGTGTTGGTGGGCTTATATTCGAAGACTGACAGATCAGTCTTGTAACCGGAAGTTAACGGCAGGAGTGACAGCAGGAAAGGATAGGTATAACTGTCAACGAAGGACTGCCTCCCGGCTTCTTTGATCAGTTTCTTCTCACCCGTTTTCTTGTCAACATGGTATCCAGTGACATCATTACCGAAATGCAATACCATGTCTTTCATGGTATTGTGGGAAGCAACATAGATAGGTTTGAAGGTGTTCAGATCGGATACAGCCGTATCTTTCCACGCCTCCAGCCCGGCGAGGGCAGTGGTAGTGGTAAGGGAGAGTTTCCCGCCGGTGGTATTGACTCCAATGGTGAAAGTACCTATCGCCTGTTCACTGCCATCATTGACAATATAGCACACCAATGTGCTCTTGCTATCCTTCAGCAGCTTGGGGTCGAATTTGCCCTGGGCGATGGCGTTACCTGAAATAGCCGCAAACAATGTCGTGGCGGCAATGAATATTGAGTTACGAAATGGAGAAAACATAGTCCTGATGGTTTATCTGACAAATACAAAATTAGGTTTTTCGCCGATGTAATATCTACTGGTAAACCAGTAGTTTCCATAATAAAGGTTTTCGGCGTAACCCGCTGAAAGCCTTTATTATAGAAACCTGTTGGCACTTACTACTTCGTCTTCTTCAGTTTCACCTCCACTTTCTCTCCGGGCTTACTCACCGTCACTATTTTCTTTATGTTCGCCTCCAGGTCTTCACTGTATTTCTTGCTTTCGGTATTTGACACGGTAGTTTGATACGTACCGTTCTTGTAGTAATCTGAATATCCTACTACTTCCGTTTCACGCCAGGTGTGGACAAAGTTAAATTCAGTGTACAGCAGGTAGTCCCCGGGCATCAGGTTCACAAATTCAAAGTGACCGGCATCGTCGTATACAGTGGTTCTCTTGATACATCCGGATGCTTCTTCAGAAAGGGTGATGCCTTCCAGCCCTTTTTTCTGTTGTGTTTCGTTTACTTTAACCCACTCCTTAAAATAATCGTTGTACGGGATGAGGATGATCTCTGTTCCACGGGGAGCGGCCTGTTTCGGGTCCCAATTCACGAGTTGTATTTTGGCTGTTATGTGTTTGCTTTGCGAATGGTTACGGGCAAATACCTGCCCGGAGATGGTGGCCTTGCCGCCATTTACCATTTGCAGGGTCGCTTCTTTATCAAAAGGCACTTTGAGGGCGCCGGAGCCAGATTCCGTATCTATCATCCTTACCTGCAGCCCCTTGCTGAATATGTCCACCTGCCAGAGGTGCCGGGTCTTTTTGTCAATATAGGAAATCGATTTCTCACCAGTAGAAGGCTCATGTACAGTGACTTCCCACACATCATGATTTCCGGTGAGTTGGCTCACATAGGTACTATTCTTTACTTCCTGTACCACAGCAGTTTTCACATTGTCCGTATTCGCGGGTTTGTAGTCATACACTGAAAAATCAGTCTGGTAGCCGGAGTTCAGTGGCAAGGTCGACAGAAGAAAAGGGTAGGTATAACTGTCCACGAAAGACCGGTTCCCGGATTCTTTGATCTGGTTTTCCCGGCCGGTTTTCTTATCAATATGATAACCAGTGATGTCATCTTCAAAGTGCAGTACCATTTCTCTCATGCTGTTGTGGGAGGAGCGATAGACAGGTCTGAAAGATTTCAGATCGGATACGGCGGTATCTTTCCATACTTCCATTCCGGTGAAAGCAGTGAGCGTAATCACCGAAAACTTGTCACCAGCGGCATGAAGGCCGACGGTGAGCGTACCAATCGGTGTCTCATGGCCATTTTTCACTTTGTAACAAGCCAATGTATAACGGTCATTCTTCAGCAGTTTAGGATCAAATTTACCCTGTGCCTGTGTATAACCGGAAAGCGCTGCAAGCATGGCGGCTGCAGCCATGAATATAGATTTACGGGAGGGAGAAAACATAGTCCTGATAATTTATTCAAAACTAGATTTTCCGAGGAGTGTGACCTATACTGGGAAACCAGTAAACTCAAATGAAAAAGGCTCCCAACGCAAACACGCTGAAAGCCTTTTAGTGTAGTGTGCTCCCACCAGGGCATGATCCTGGGACCCCCTGATTATGAGTCAGGTGCTCTAACCAACTGAGCTATAGGAGCCGTTCCGAAGAACTAAAATTCCCCTTTTTCAAGGGACGGCAAAGTTAATTATTTCCCCGAATTATCCTAAATTTTTTTTAAACTACGGGCACGGGTACGCCTATACTGTAAAAAATCTGTTTTCTTTGTATACTATGAAAGGCATAAAAAATATCATCTTCGACCTGGGTGGGGTGATTCTCAATATCGACCATCAGCTGACCCGTGAAGCTTTTACGGCGTTGGGCGTAGAGCATTTTGAACAGTTATACAACCAGTTCAAAGGTTCCCGGTTATTCGACAACCTGGAAACGGGACATATTACGCCGGAAGCATTTGTGGCGGAAATGAAAAAACATGTAGCCGAAGGCGTGACAGACGAACAGATCATCGCGGCCTGGAATGCTATGCTGCTGGACTTCCCGTTGCAGCGTTTACAGCTGCTGCAGCAATTGAGGCAGCATTACGGTATGTATCTGTTGAGCAATACGAATGCGATCCACCTGGAAACGTTCAATAAAATTCTACAGGACACGAGAGGTATCCCGTCGCTGGCGGTATTTTTCGACAAGGCTTATTATTCCCACCTGATGGGCTATCGGAAACCGGACCGCGAGTCTTACCAGATGGTGCTGGATGAGAATGGGCTGAAAGCGGAGGAGACATTATTTATTGATGATACGTTGCCCAATATAGAAGGGGCGAAGGTGGTGGGGTTACAGACGCTTCACCTGCAGGCGCCGAAAACAATACTGGATATTTTCAGGCCGCAGAACGGCTGATAATGAAAAAGGCCGCAATGCGGCCTTCTTTTTATTTGATTTCTTCAAAGTCGATGTAATCGTCTCTTTTCGGCGGTTTGGGTGCCGTCCCCTGGGAGGACTGCTGCTGGTTATAGTTATAACCCTGTTGGGCAGACTGTTGCTCCTCATACTGCTGGCGCATATGCTGCTGCATGTCGTTCATCTGTTTACGAACCGCCTTGGTGGACCTGTAAACCGGTATGATAAACTCAAATACCAGCTTGTACAGCAGCCACGCAAAAAACATGTATAGTAAAAATCTCAACATAGTGCGACAAAGGTAGCAGATTATCTTTCCGTTAACCGGAAAACCCGCTGATTTTAAGGTTTCTTTAACGTTGCTCTCAGGCCAGTCCCAGCAGCGCAGCGCTCGTCAGCGCTTCCTTCTTATTGAATTCCCAGGCCAGTTTGCGGTGGTTGATGGCGTCAACGATGGTACCTACCAGGCAAAAGCCCAAAGTCACCAGGTAGAGGATGCCCATGCCTATCTGGTTGAGCACGAAGCGCTGAATCCCTGCCGGGCCAATCAGCCCGATCAGGCAGCAGATAAGTATCATCTGGGGGTCTTTCCGGCGGGACTGGTATAATGCCAGGAAACGTTGTTTGTTTTCAGCACTGTAGCTTTTTGTCAGTTCCTGCAGCCACAGCAGTTCTTCCTGTTCGATGCCCGGTAACATGGCAAATGAAAATTCAGACATAACGATTTATTATAATTTAAATTCAGCATATTGAAACCGTGCCAGTTGAACCGTACGGTAAATCAGCATCACTACCACAACCGGCGATAACCAGTGATGGCGTATGGCTTCCTGCCACCGGCCATGCAGAAAAAAGTGGATTCCGTGGCCCAGCCCGCAGCCGGGACAGAAGGGAATACCGATATTTTTAAACAGGCACAGGGACGGCTGACCGGCGGCCGGGTCCAGAAAAAACAAACATATCAGCCCTGCCGGCCAGGCCAGCAACTCCAGATGTAGCTTTTTCAGGAACGTAAATATCATTAAAAAATTTTAAATATGATCGCCAGATGGGGCTGCTTGCGGTTTGAATTCTCTTCAAGTTAAAGATTTTGTTTTTCAATTAAAATAATTTGTAGATTTGCATCAGGAAAAATGATTCAAACGAAGGGGACGGGAGAACGTCCCCTTCTCGTTTTTTGTATGGCAAACGAACAAGTGATAAAAGCTATCCGGGACCTGGCAGAAGGACTGCTGGCAAACGATCCCGACAATTTTTTGGTAGACATCAGGATAAAACCCACCAATAACGTAAAACTCTTTATAGATGGGGATAAGGGGATACCTGTAGACAAACTGGTATCTTTTAACCGTAAACTCTACGCACTGCTGGAAACCAGTGAGCTCTTTCCTGACAACGATTTCTCCCTGGAAGTTTCTTCCCCCGGGCTGGACGAGCCCTTGAAGCTGCACAGACAATACCTGAAAAACATTGGCCGCAAGGTGGAAGTCACCCTCCTTGACGGTGCAGTGAAAGAAGGTACATTGCTGACGGTTACGGATGACTCCATCACCATCGAGGAAACAATCGGCAAAAAGAAAGAAACCAAACAAACCGAATTAACACTAAATGAAATAAAGCACACCAAAGTGTGCATCGTGTTTTAAAATATAATACATAAACATGGCTAGTATTAACCTGATTGAGTCATTCACCGAGTTTAAGGAGGCGGAAAACATTGACCGCCCTACGTTGATGAAGGTATTGGAAGATGTGTTCAAAACACTGCTGCGAAAGAAGTATGGCTCAGATGAGAATTTTGACGTGATCGTAAATACAGAGAAAGGTGACCTTGAAATATTACGCCGCCGCACTATCGTGTCTGACGGTGAAGTGGAAGATGACAATGCGCAGATCGCCTACTCAGAGGCCATTAAAGTTGAACCAGATTACCAGATAGGGGAAGATCTCTATGAAGAAGTAGAGATCCTCGACTTCGGCCGCAGGGCTATTCTCGCCGCCAAACAAACCCTTTCTGCCCGTATCGGTGACCTCAAAAAGAACATCCTGGTTAAGAAATATGCCGACAAAGCTGGCGAAATTGTTACCGGGGAAGTATACCAGGTTTGGAAAAAAGAAGTTTTATTGCTTGATGATGAGGGGAATGAGTTAATTTTGCCCAAATCTGAACAGATTCCGACAGATTATTTCAAGAAAGGAGAAAATGTAAGAGCGGTAGTAAAGAAAGTGGAAATGAAGAACAACGCGCCACTCATCATTCTTTCCCGTACACATCCATCCTTCCTGGCTAAATTGCTGGAAATTGAAGTACCTGAGATATTTGACGGCCTGATTGTGATCAAGAAAATTGTCCGCGAACCCGGTGAAAGAGCGAAAGTGGCCGTTGAATCCTACGATGACCGTATCGACCCGGTAGGTGCCTGCGTAGGGATGAAAGGTAGCCGCATCCACGGTATCGTGCGCGAGCTCAGAAACGAAAATATCGATATCATTAACTATACTACCAACATCCAGCTGTTGATTCAACGCTCCCTCACACCAGCCCGGATCAGCCGCATGGAAGTAGATAGCGAAAACAAATACGCTTCCGTTTACCTCAACCCTGACCAGGTATCACTGGCCATCGGTAAAAAAGGCGTTAACATCAAACTCGCCTGCGAACTCACAGGCTTCGAAATTGATGTCTTCCGCGACGAAGCTCAGGAACAAGCCGAATTTGATATCGATCTGGAAGAATTCTCAGATGAAATCGAAGAATGGATCATTGATGAACTGAAAAGAATAGGTTGTGACACTGCCCGCAGCGTATTAGAGCTGACCACTGAAGAACTGGTTCGCCGTTCAGATCTGGAAGAAGAGACAGTGCAGGATATAAGAAGAATATTACAGGAAGAGTTTGACAAAGAATAAAGCCCAGCCAGAAACCTTCCCAGGTAAAGGGCTTATTAGAAGGGGAATTGATTTTTTCGAGTTATTGTTTAAACGTAAAAAAACATCCCGTTTGGAAGAAACGGGAAACAGGGGAGGCCCGAAATACGATATGCCTGAAACAACAAACAACACACCACGATTGCTGGCTGCAGCCAAAGAGTTTAATATTGGTAAGGAAACACTCATCGATTTCCTTAGCAATAAAGGCTTCGATATGGGCGGCTTTGGATCTCCAAATGCCCGCCTTACGGCTGTCATGTACTCAGCCCTGCAGTCGGAATTCCAACAGGACAAGGCTAACAAACGCAAAAGCGACCAGATAGCCCTGCCCAAAGGAAGCGTGTTAGAAACAAAGATGAAGAAGGAGAAAGAGGAAGCAGAGGCTGCGGCAAAAAAGAACCTGAAAGAAAAAGATGAGGCTGCACCCGTAGCGGAAGCTCCCAAAGCTGAACAAGCCCCCGAACCTAAACAGGAACCTGTGAAGGAAACGCCTAAAAAGGAACCTCAGGCGGCTGCTCCGGCTCAACCAACACCCCCTCCGGTAAAAGAAAAAGAGGAAGCCAAGCCTAAACAAGAACCTCCGGCTGTTACAGCTCCCCCTGTTGCGGAAGTTCCAAAAGCACCGGCACCTCCCGCTGAACCAGAAGTGGTGAAAACAGAATCTCCTAAGATTAACGGCCCGAAAGTCATCACCACGATCGACCTCGATGCCCTTAACCGTAATAAAAAACCCGCTGCCAAAAAAGAACCGGAAGAAAAACCGGCTCCTCAACAAACAGCGGCACCTGCTCCTAAAGAGGAAAAACCACAACCGGTTGCCCCTCCTGTAGCAGCTAAACCGGAAGAAAAACCGGAACCCACGCCGGCACCAGTTGCCACTCCTGTTGCAAAACAGGAAGACGTGGAAAAAGCAGCGCCCAAAGCGGAAAAAGCTGAAACAGCCCCCGCTCCGCAAGCAGAGAAAGTAGCGCAAACAGTTAAAACCGATACGACAGAAAAAACGGAGAAAGCCGCACCGGTTGAAGATAAACCTGTAGTTAACAAAGTGGAAGAAGTATTACAAGAGGCAAAACCGGCTGCAGTCAAAGAACCGGCTAACATTCCTGTTAAACAGCCCGTAAAGGAAGAACAACGCAATATTCCGCCTGCCCCCGCTGCTGAAAACACCCAAACTCCTCCCCAACAGGAAGAGCCTACCGTGATCAGTAACATCCAGGCCGAAAAACTGACCGGCCCTAAAGTAATCGGTAAAATCGAACTGCCCGTTCAGTCCGACAGACGCGATAACAATAAAGGCAACTTCAACCGCGACGAAAAACGTAAACGCAAACGTATTATCGTGGAGAAAAAACCTGAACCCATCCAGCCGAAAGACTTCAAAGAAGGCGGCCAGCAAGGTGGCGGCGGTAACCGTAATCAGGGTGGCGACAACCGCAACCAAAGCGGTGACAACCGTAACCAGGGCGGTGATAACCGTAACCGTCAGGGCGGCCAACAAGGTGGCGGCTTCAACAGAGGCGGCCAACAAGGCGGCGGCTTTAACAGAGGCCAGGGACAACAGGGCGGCCAGCAAGGTACCGGCTTCAACAGAGGCGGCGGCCAGCAAGGTGCCGGTGGCTTCAACAGAGGTGGTGGCCAACAAGGCGGCCAGGGTGGTCATAACAGACCAGGCGGCCAACAAGGCGGCGGCTTCAACAGACAAGGCGGTGGCCAGGGTGGAAACAGACCCGGCTTCAACAGACCAGGCCAGGGCGGAAACTTCCGACCAGGAGGCCGCGGCGCTGATGATAAACGCACTGTGGAAGAAAAGGAAATCGATAAAAACGAAATCCAGAATAAAATCAAGGAAACCATGGCCAAACTCGGTGGCGGCGGTCGCGGTAAAAACGTGAAAGCCAAACACCGTAGGGAAAAACGCGAGGAAAGAGCCAGTCAGAAAGCCAGAGAAGGCGCTGATGACAACAAACTCCAGGTAACGGAATTCGTTTCTGTGAGCGAGCTCGCCAACCTAATGGACGTTAGCTTCGCTGAAGTTATCTCCAAATGTATGGGCCTCGGTATCATGGTATCCATCAACCAACGCCTCGATGCGGAAGTAATCGAACTGGTAGCCGGCGAATTTGGCTACGAAGTGGAATTCATCGGCCTCGACGCAGCGGAAGACTCCGAAGAAGAAGAAGACGTAGACGCTCCGGAAGATCTGCTGCCACGCGCTCCGATCGTTACCATCATGGGTCACGTTGACCACGGTAAAACATCACTGCTCGACTATATCCGCAACGCCAACGTGGTAGCGGGTGAAGCCGGCGGTATCACCCAACACATCGGTGCTTACCAGGTTACTACTTCCAACGGCAAAAAAATAACTTTCCTCGATACCCCCGGCCACGAAGCGTTTACGGCCATGCGTGCCCGCGGTGCCAAAGCCGCCGACATCGCCGTGATCGTGATCGCTGCCGATGACGCCATCATGCCACAAACACGTGAAGCGATCTCCCACTCACAGGCCGCAGGCCTCCCAATGGTGTTCGCAATCAACAAAGTGGATAAAGACGGCGCCAACCCGGAAAAAATCAAGGAACAACTGGCCCAGCTCAACCTCCTCGTGGAAGACTGGGGCGGTAAATACCAAAGCCAGGAAATATCCGCTAAAAGCGGCCTCAATATCGATGTCCTGCTGGAAAAAATCCTGCTGGAAGCGGAACTGCTCGACGTGAAAGCCAACCCGGACCGCGAAGGCTCCGGAAGCATCGTGGAAGCATCCCTCGATAAAGGCCGTGGATACGTGGCCTCCCTGCTGGTACAAAACGGTACCCTCCGCCAGGGCGACACTATCGTATCAGGCTCCTTCTACGGTAAAATCAAAGCCATGTTCAACGAACGCGGCCAACGTATGGATGAAGCCGGTCCTTCTATGCCAGTACAGGTGCTCGGCCTTAACGGCGCACCACAAGCCGGTGAGAAGTTCAAAATGTACGAAGACGAATCTGAAGCAAAAGAAACAGCTAACCGCAGAGCACAGATCGTCCGCGAACAAGGTATCCGTACCAAGAAACATATCACCCTCGATGAAATCGGCCGCAGGCTGGCTCTGGGTAACTTTAAACAGCTCAACCTCATCATCAAGGCCGACTTCGACGGCTCTGTGGAAGCATTGAGCGACTCCCTCCAGAAACTGTCTACCGAAGAAATCGTTATCAGTATCGTACACAAAGCAGTGGGTCAGATCACCGAATCCGATGTCCTGCTCGCGACTGCCTCCGACGCTATCATCCTCGGTTTCCAGGTGCGTCCTTCTTCCCAGGCTGCCAAGCTTGCGGAAAAAGAAAACATCGAAATCCGCAACTACTCTATCATCTACGACGCGATCGACGAGATCAAGAGCGCGATGGAAGGGATGTTGGAACCCAAAATCGAGAAAAAAGTGGTGTGCAACGTACAGGTACGCGAAACTTACAAATTCGACAAGGTTACAGTGGCCGGTTGCTTCGTACTCGATGGCAAGCTGACCAGAAACACCCGCATCAACGTGGTACGCGACGGTATCGTAGTCCATACAGGCGAACTCGGCTCCCTCAAACGTTATAAAGATGACGTGAAGGAAGTGGCCGCTAACATGGAGTGCGGTCTGAGTATCCGCGGATACAGCGACCTGAGACCAAACGATATTATCGAAGGTTTCGAAGAGGTGGAAGTAAAAAGAACACTCTAATACCCGCTTCCCGGTCCCTCCAGACCGGGAAGTCATAAAAAAAGCTGTCAGAAATGGTGATACCCTCAATATCCCCGCTTTTTGACAGCTTTTTCTTTTTTTATCCCTGCCCATCGGCGTGAAACCAAAGGCTTATCTAAACTTTTGTTAAATCCGTCGATATTAAATACAGTCCTGATCTTTAATTGGTTATTTTTGGATTTTACCGCTATAATATGAAGAAACTTTTGGCTTTATCTGCAGGAGCCTTGCTGTTATGGCAAGCTGCTGCCGCTCAGCAAAAACTCGTGGCAGACAAAATTATCGGCGTAGTAGGGGATAAAATCATCCTCAAATCCGATATGGACGGCGCCATGGCAGACCAGGCCCGGAACTCCCCCGATGGCACCGTCAGCCCCAAGGCTGCCTGCACTACCATGGAAATGCTGATCTCCCAAAAGGTGATGGTGCTCCAGGCAGAAAGGGACAGCTTGCCCGTTTCTGATGGAGACGTGGAAGCTCAAATGGAAAACCGTATCCGCTACTTCGAACAGCTCTACGGCTCCAAAGAAAAAATGAAAGAAATTACCGGCTACAGCGTATACCAACTCCGCGAACGTTTCCGCACGCCTATCAAAGAAGGCCTGCTCGCTCAGGCTATGCGCAATAAAGTCGTGGAAAACGTGAAGGTAACCCCTTCAGAAGTTAAACGCTACTTCGACGCCATCCCGAAAGACAGCCTCCATTTCTATGAGTCTGAACTGGAAATAGGCCAACTCGTCCTGATTCCAAAGGCTACCCGTGAAATGGACAACTACGCGATAGAACGCCTGCAGGACTTCAAAAAAAGAGTCGTAAACAAGGAATCCGACTTCGGCTCCCTCGCGATTCTCTACTCTGAAGACCCCGGCGTAAAGGAAAACAAAGGCATCTACGTGATGAACCGCAGCGACAAACAGTGGGACGCGGACTTTATGGCCGCCGCCTTCCGTCTGAAAGAAGGTGAAATATCTTCCCCTGTAAAATCCCAGTTCGGTTATCACCTTATCCAGATGATCAAACGCTCCGGCGATAATGTAACGGTACAGCATATCCTGCTGAAAGCTGCGGTAACCAAAGCCGATCTGGCCGGCGCCACAGCTAAACTGGATTCTATCCGTACCCTGATCCTGAATAACAAAATCACCTTCCCGGAAGCGGTGGCGAAATTCAGTGACTCTAAAAGCGCCAAATTCGACGGCGGTATGCTCCAGTCCAAAACCGGAGAAGGTACCCTGCTCACCATCGACCAGCTCGATGACCCGTCCGAAAGAGATATCGTACTGATGCTCGATACCCTTAAACCCGGAAAAATATCCGCCCCCGTTGCATTTACCGACGAATCAGGCGCTCCCGGTGTCAGGATCGTGTACCTCAAAACACGCACCCAGCCACACCGCGAAAATCTGACCGATGACTACTCCCGTATCCAGCAACGGACTCTCGATATCAAAAGAGCAGAAGCCATCAACAAATGGCTCATCGAAAAGATACCAACCTTCTACGTACACGTAGATGAAGACTATAAAAGCTGTACACATATCAGCCAATGGATGTCCTCACTGGCCAAACAGTAACTGTGATGTACAGGATTTAACCTGATTTTCCTGATGGGCGAAGATAGAAGCGAACAAAAGCTGCTGTCTTCGCCCTTTTTCTTTCCCGCCCCCCAACGCTTTTTATCGCTTGTTTTATTGCTGTTTAGGTAGATGCCTGCCCTTTTTCTGATCTCCCGTTGGCCAGCTTCTCACCGCTCAACATGCACAATTCGTAATTGGTATTTTTTTGGCGTAACTTTGCGTCTTCAAATTTCAGCGATGAGTGATGCGATCAAACATGAATGCGGCCTGGCATTCATAAGATTAAGAAAACCATTCTCTTATTACCAGCAAAAATATGGGACTGTGTTCTATGGGCTAAACAAACTGTACCTGCTCATGGAAAAACAACACAACAGAGGCCAGGATGGCGCTGGTGTGGCCACAGTAAAACTCAATACGGAACCCGGCGTTCCCTTCATGCACAGGATTCGTAGCGCCGCCCCACAAGCTATCGGCGATATTTTCGGTAAAATCCGGGAGGAAATCCAGGAAATCGAAAAGTATCAACCCGAAATCACCAAATATCCCGGTCTCCTGAAAGGACATATCCGGTTTCTTGGTGAAAACCTGATGGGACACCTCCGCTACGCCACCCAGGGCAAAAACAACGTGGAACTCTGCCACCCGTTTGTACGCTACAACACCATCCCTGCCCGTAACCTTGCTATGGCAGGCAACTTTAACCTGGTAAATGCTGATGAGCTCTTCAAATTTGTTCAGGTAAACCCCGGTGAAGTCCACAAAAATTCTGACCTCGCTGCCATGCTCGAAACCGTTCATCACTTCCTCTCTAAAGAAGATGAAGAACGCCGCAATGGCCTCGATGTTAAACATATCCTGCAACAGGCATTCTCCCTGTTCGACGGCGGCTATCACGCCTGCGGCCTTATCGGCACCGGCGACGCCTTCGTCATCCGCGACCCGCACGGCATCCGCCCGTCCTACTATTATGTCAACGACGACGTGATCGTGGCCGCTTCTGAAAGAGCCGCTATCCGCACTACCTTCAACGTAGGCGAAAATGAAGTGCTCGAACTGATGCCCGGCAACGCCCTCATCGTAAAAGAAAACGGCGAATACGCAATCGAACAAATCCTCGAACCGAAAGAACGCAAAGCCTGCTCCTTCGAAAGGATCTACTTCTCCCGCGGTAACGACGAGAAAATATACAAGGAACGTACCTCCCTCGGCCGTAACCTGTCGGCTACTGTGCTCAAAGCCATCGACAACGACCTGAGAAATACCATCTTCTCCTTCATCCCCAACACGGCGGAAGTAGCCTTCTATGGCCTGTTAAAAGGACTGGAAGACTATCTCAACAAAATCAAAGTGGAGAGAATCCTCTCCTGGGACAAAGACTACGACGAGGAGAAGCTCAATGAAATGATCAACCGTCGTATCCGCATCGATAAAATCGCTATCAAAGACGTGAAAATGCGCACCTTCATCACGGAAGATTCCAGCCGTAATGAAATGGTACAGCACGTATACGATATTACCTACGGTACGGTAAGACCTGGCATCGACTCCCTCGTTGTGATCGATGACTCTATCGTTCGTGGTACCACCCTCCGCGAAAGCATCATAAAAATGCTCGACCGCCTCGGCCCCAAACGCATCATCGTGGTATCTTCTGCTCCGCAGATCCGCTACCCCGACTGCTACGGTATCGATATGAGCAAAATGGGCGACTTCGTGGCCTTCCAGGCTGCCATCGCCCTGCTGAAAGACCATGGCAAGGAACACATCCTCCAGGAAGCCTATGGCCTGTGCAAAGAATTACAACGTACCAACACGCTCCACGCACAAAACGTGGTGAAGAATGTCTATAAGCCATTCACACCGGAACAGATCTCCGCTAAAATCGCGGAAATCCTCACTCCGGAAGGTATCGGCGCCCATGTGGAAGTCATCTACCAGTCTATCGAAAGCCTCCATGAGGCGTGCCCCAACAACCTGGGCGATTGGTACTTCACCGGTGATTATCCTACTCCCGGCGGCAACCGCGTGGTAAATAAAGCCTTCATGAACTTCATGGAAGGCAAAAATGAAAGAGGCTACTAAATCAAGACTCCGTCATCATAAAAAAAGCGAAGATCAGTAACTGATCTTCGCTTTTTTAGTGGTATCCTGCCGTGTTAATTTTGTCTTAAATCATCCCCGGCTGGCTGGCATTATTCTCCTAACACATTAACTTCCTGTAAAATCTTTATTTTCGTTCCGGTAAATCACCGTTTTCAGCCCATGAAAACACTCCTACTCATCCGTCATGCAAAATCCAGCTGGACCAATCCGGACATGGACGATTTTGACAGGCCGCTCAATAAGCGGGGAAAACAAAATGCGCCGGAAATGGCCCAACGCCTCGTATCCAGAGGCATGGTCCCGGAGCTGATCATCGCCAGCCCTGCCAAACGTGCCCGCACTACCGCCAAAATCATGGCTGAAGAATGGCACTATCCTAAACAGGCTATCCTCCTCGAAGAAGAACTCTATCTCTGTTACGCTTCCACTTTCCTCAAAGTGATCACCAAGATAGATGACGACTTCAACGCGGTGGCCATCTTCGCGCATAACCCCGGCATCACGGACTTTGCCAATTATCTCACTGAAGAAATCCGCATCGATAACGTGCCCACTACCGGCATCTTCGCTATACAGGCCGATACCGACAGCTGGAAAGACTTCGACCTCGCCCGCAAAAAATTCCTCTTCTTCGACTACCCCCGCAACAACTAACCTTTCACAATCTTATTATAAGAAGTACTAATACCTTTTATCAGTGATGAACTGAAGCCCTGGTGCTCCATTTCATTCAGTCCGGCTATGGTACAGCCCTTCGGAGTAGTCACCTTGTCAATTTCCTCTTCCGGGTGACGGTTCTCACGGATCAACAGCTCGGCTGCGCCTTTCACCGTTTGTGCAGCAATCAGGCTGGCTGTTCTTACATCGAACCCAATTTCAATACCGCCCTGTATATTGGCACGGATAAAACGCAACGCAAAGGCAATACCGCAGGCACCCAACACGGTAGCGGCATCCATCAGCTTTTCATCGATGCTGACAGTAGCACCCAACTGATCAAACATGGTCTTTACATAACGCAACTGCTCTTCGCTGGCATTAGCTGCACAGATGCAGGTAATAGACTCCTGTATGGCAATGGCTGTATTAGGCATGGCCCGCACCACCGGCATGTCCGGTACAATGTGTGATAAGTCGGCGATACTGACACCAGTCACCACACTGATCAGAATATGTTTTGCGGGGTCCAGGTCACTCTTCAGTTCCTGTAACACCTCCCGCACATTGTACGGCTTCAGCGCCACTACAATCACCTCCGATTGCCGGATGGCTTTCGCATTGTCTGTCTCCACCTGCACACCGGCAGCCTTCAGATCGGCCAGTGTACTGGTATTGCGCTTGGTAACGGTAATATCGGACGGCTGGGAAAAACCGCTTTTCACCAATCCCTGTGCGATTGCTGAACCCAGATTTCCCCCGCCTATAATGGCTATTTTTTTGGCTGACATAAAATTTATTTTTTTCAGATAAAATCCTACGGAAGGTATAACAATTGCGCCACTGATGCAAACCGCGTGTATTCGTTATCTTGCAACTATGCAGGCAACACACAAGGCAGCCGCTTTTTTCGCCAGGATAAAAGAAGCGCATCATTCAACCAACCCGGAAGATAAAATCCGCCAGTACCGGCAGATACTCGAAACACTGTTTCGCGATCTTACACGGGAAGAAACACGGTCTTTCGGTAACCTGTTTGCGCGTATGCAGTTTTATTTCGATAAACAGGTAGTGCCTCCGGAAATCCGGCAACCTTTGTCTGCGCTCCGCCTCCTCACCAACAGGGCCACCAGCGGCATGTTCCCCCTGCAGGAACAAGAACATCAGTGCTGCATTAAAGCACTCGTTGAAGCCGTAGCCTGGGCTTATCAGGAGCAGGCACCGGAAGACATCCGGCTCCTGTTCCGCGATACCGGCGGTACCCACCTCTCCTTGTCCTATCAGCATCACCCCTCCGATATTCCACTGCTGAAATGTATGGTCACGGGTACCAGCCCGCTGGTACTGAACGATAAAGGCACACATACTTTCACCATCACCGCCAAAAACGATGAACAAGGCACCTTTGAACTATCGCTCGATCAGCTTGATGACCTGACTGTAGTGGCCCTGTATCCTTTGCTGCGCCCATATGACACCATCCTGGTGCATCATTGCCGGCAGGGAGATCATCCACAACACTATCTGACGGCACCCGAAAGCCAGATTATCCTGGAGCCGGACCTGCTCATCGATATCAGCGATCTCGCAGAGTGTTTTACCCATAAAGGCGCTAATCATTTATTATACCTCGTCCGGAAACTGACGCCCCATCAGGCCTCACCAGCGGCTTTTAAGGGAAACCTCGTCAACGCCCTGCTGGACGAAATGCTACGCAACGGCGAAGTGGACGTCAAAACATCCTTCGTGGAAGCGGTGGCGGAAAACGTGCTACAGGCAGCTGCCTACGGCCGTGAGCAGCTCAACGAGATGTTCCGCGATATCCGGCAACATCACTGGGGCAATCTCCACGCTACCGTCCGCGACCTGCGCGACAAACCGGTCCAGATAGAGCCCACCTTTTTCTCTGCCCGGTACGGCCTGCAGGGAAGGCTGGACCTCATGACAGAAGACGATGAGGACCCACACCGTAAAGAGATATTTGAATTAAAAAGCGGGAAAGCGCCCGACTTCAATACGTGGAAAAACCATGAAATGCAGGTAGTAGGGTACAACCTGCTGTTACGTTCCGCCTTTGGCCGGCAACGTAAAGGCAGTTCCGCTATTTTGTATTCAGCCGCTGCGGCTAATCCGCTCCGGAATGTCAGCAGCACGCACCGTACCGAAAATGAGCTGATGCTGTTGCGCAACCAGGTGGTGGCCATGCTGCTGCGGCTGGCAGGAGAGGAGTATAACGTGCTGTCTTCCATCACCGGTGCCGCCGCCACAGGATTGCCGCCCTTCAGCACCGTACACTTTACAGCCTTTGAAAAAGCCTGGTACTCCGCCACGGAAGAAGCCAAAGCCTACTATAAACAGTACCTGTCCTTTGTACTGCGGGAATACCTGCAGGCCAAATGCGGCATGTATTCCGAAACAGACCGTGAGGAAGATGCAGATGGCTTCTCCGCTCTCTGGCTGCAGACAGCCGCGGAAAAGGCGGCCCGCTTTAACATCATCCCCGGATTACGTTTCCGGGAATTTGACCATGTAAACAGCGCCGTACTTTTTGATATAGCCGGTCCCGTTAGCCACAATTTTCGCACGGGAGATACCGCTGTCATCTATCCCCGTACTGGTGCCGGATTACAGCCTTTACAGCAACAGCTGCTCAAAGGCCGCATCGATGACCTGGCGAAAGATACCCTCATCTTTTCGCTCAACAACCGGCAGATGACGCTGGATTTCTTCCGGCAGTTTGATGAGTGGGTCATTGAACATGATATCTATGAGTCCAATTATTGGATGGCAGCGTCTGCGTTGTTCCAGATGCTGTCGCCGGCAAATGCGCAGCGTGTCCGCCTCTTGCTCGGACTGGAAATACCCCGTTGGCAGCCCTTACCATTTCCGGCGCCGGCCATGTTCAATGCCAATCAGGAAAAGATCGTACAGCAAGCGTTGGAAGCGCAGGACTATTACCTGTTACAGGGGCCTCCCGGTACAGGCAAAACATCATCGCTGCTCACCACCATTGTGGGAGAGATGATCAAACAACAGCGTCACGTTGTGATAGTAGCGTTTACCAATAAAGCCGTAGACGAGATTTGCAACAAGCTGGAAGCCCGTCAGATACAGCATTTGCGGCTTGGCGGCCGGAGTACCGGGCCTTCGCAACAGCTGCGCGACCTTTGCCTGAAAGGCTCGTTGGACGATGCCCGTACCTATATCACAGGACATCGTGTTTTTGTGGCAACAGTCGCCACCATGGCTACCCGGCTGGAGCAACTGGTGATGATGGGCATTCCCACAGACACACTGATTGTTGACGAAGCGTCACAGCTCACAGAGCCGCAGCTATTGGGGCTGCTGATGCCTTTCCGCAAGTTTATACTGATAGGAGACCAGAACCAGCTGCCGCCGGTGGTTACACAAGAAGCCACATTCTGCCGGGTGAAAGACCCGCTGCTGCAGGAACTGGGCATACGGGACCTGCGGTGCTCCATCTTTGAAAGACTGATGCACCGCTGTAAACAAGCGCAGTGGCGTCATGCATGGGGAATGCTGAACACCCATTTCCGGATGCACGAAAGTATTGCCAGCCTGGTCAATCACTATTATGCAGGGCAACTGGCGTCAGGCGGGGAGCAGCAACGGGCGGACTTCGATCCGGGTAGCTGTCCGGATACCATGCCGTGGCGGCACATACTGACCCTGGGCAGGAAAATATTTATTCCCAGCCCTTATGAGGCCACTTCCAAAATGAACCAGACGGAAGCTGAAAGGGTCGTTTCCCTGTTGCAGTATCTCAAAACGCAGTATGGCGACTCCTTCAGCCGGGATACGGTAGGAGTAGTCACACCATGGCGCACCCAGATCAGCCTGATACGGGAGCTACTGGCGGGAGACAAGGCCCTGCAGCAGGTGAACATAGACACGGTGGAGCGTTTCCAGGGATCAGAAAACGATATTATTATCGTGTCCCTGGCGGTTTATCATGCCGCACAGGTGGATACCCTGCAATGCCTGGGCAGTTTCACGTGGGATGAAGCAGATATAGAGGTAGACCGTAAGTTGCTGGTAACGTTATCGCGTGCACGAAAACAGGTGGTCCTGCTGGGCTATGAACCGGTTTTGAGCCGAAGCCCGCACTACCGGAAGGTACTGGGTGAGATGGTCAGGGGCAGCCTGTAAAACAGCTAAATCGAAAAAGTAACCTAACAACTATGGCCACACGCTGTATGGCCATAGTCAGACAACATCATATATGATCATTCCTGGCAAACCAGGCGTTAATCCAGTGTTACGTGAGACCAGTTTTCACCGCTTTTAATGCGGTACAGCTGCATTTCGCTGATGTCGAACTGTTCAGCGATCTGCTTCATGGTTTTTTTACCTGGCTTGTTCAGTAAGCGCTTGATGCTCTTCACCTTGGTCACATTCAGTTTCAGCCCTTTGATGCGGTTACGCTGCTTCTCTTTGTAAGCCAGTTTCGCCGGGCTGTTCTGCTGGTGCTCTTCCATTTCCTCTTTAGTCGCCCACTTGAGGTTGTTGGCCTTATTGTTTTTCTTGTCATAGTCCAGGTGGATCACATATCTGTGAGCACGTCCTGGTCTTTTGTTGAAAAGCTTGGCCACTTCCCGGTGCAGGTAGAGTGACTGGTAGCTGTCCGCCGGTTTTACATTCAAAACCGTATAGCCTTCCACGGTAGAACCCGTGAGCAGCTTACCATCTTCTGTACTTTCATGATAACTGATCACTCTCCCCATGTTTGAAACCGCGTATCTCTTACGCAGGGCAGATTTGTTTTTAATCTGTAAGTCTTTCCAGACTTCATTTCTCAGATTTTTAATTGTGGTCATGTGAAAGTAATTTATAATTTTTGTTTTGATGGGGTTAGTCCGTTTAGACGTAAACGTTACAACCAGCCATTTCATTATCAGCTGGTAGAAAATTCTGTTCAGCTAGTGGGGGAGATGTCCTTTCGAAAATGTGGTCCTTGTATTGTGAAACAATTGCGTCTAATACGTCTTCTATTTCAGCTAATGTTTTGTAAGTTACTAATTGTTGCCTGAATTCTTTAATATGGGGCAGTCCTTTGAGGTAATTTGCGTAATGGCGGCGCATTTCAAGGATTCCCACAATATCACCTTTCCAGGACACGGACTGGCGGAGATGCTTTTTGCAGACTTCTACTCTTTCCAAAACAGTTGGAGGCGGCAAATGTTCACCGGTCTTCATAAAATGCTTGATCTCCCGGAATATCCAGGGATAACCAATGGCAGCGCGGCCTATCATGACCCCGTCTACCCCAAATTTCTCCCGGGCGGCTATCGTTTGTTCCGGCGTACATATGTCACCGTTACCAAAAATCGGAATTTTGATACGGGGGTTATTCTTCACTTTACCGATCAGCGTCCAGTCTGCATGGCCTTTATACAGCTGGGTACGGGTACGGCCATGAATAGTCAGTGCCTGTATGCCCACATCCTGCAGCCGCTCTGCTACCTCTTCAATGTTCCTGGTGTTATCATCCCAGCCAAGGCGGGTTTTTACAGTTACCGGCAGCCTGGTGGCTTTTACCACTGCGGCTGTCAGCTTCACCATTTTAGGGATGTCTTTCAGGATACCGGCACCGGCGCCTTTGCAGACAACCTTCTTTACCGGGCAGCCAAAGTTGATGTCCAGCAGGTCGGGGTTCGTTGTTTCCACGATCTGGGCGGCCATGGCCATTGGCTCTTCATCTCCGCCGAAGATCTGGATACCTACCGGTCTCTCATAAGGGAAAATATCCAGTTTCTGCCGGCTTTTGATGGCATCACGGATAAGCCCCTCCGAAGAAATGAACTCGGTATACATCAGGTCAGCTCCGTTATCTTTACAGACCGCACGGAAGGGCGGATCGCTTACATCCTCCATAGGAGCGAGCAACAGCGGGAATTCACCCAATTCTATATTTCCTATCTTCACCATAAGTTAAATACCACAGTGCCAGACCGCAGTTATTATTTTTATACTTTATATTACTCTTTTTCACAGCGGGAAGTGACAGTTCCTTACTCCCGGAGGTAAGCAGGCAGGATACATAAAAAGATGACGGAGATCACCAGGTATCACTGCAAACTGGATTTCACGATGTAAATTTACGCAAAATTAATACAGTAAGTATTTATGACCGGTTATCTGAAACAGTCCCCACCCGCATTACAGTTTATTACCTTTTTCGGTTTTTTCATCGGCTTCATGCTGATGTACAATACAGCCCTGATGTTGCTGATGGAACCGCTAACCGGCCATTCGCTCCTGGACCTTCAAAACGGAGATATTAAGGACCCTAACCTTATCGGCTATCTGAAAATTACGCAGTTTTTATATTCGGTGGTGGTTTATCTGGTCCCGGCAGGCCTTTTTGCCTATCTGTGGCAGCCGTACCCCGGCCGCTACCTTGGCCTGAAACCCGCCCCCAGCGCCATTCAGGTACTGCTGGCGCTGATGGCCATGTACAGCATTACCTGGTTTGGCGGCTACCTGAACAACTGGAATCAGACCTGGAACGTGCCACAGGCAGCCCGCGACATGCAGGAACAAGCCGAAAAACTGGTGGGCGTCATGCTTCGTATGCCTACTATCAAAGACCTTTTCATCAACCTGGTATTGATGGCCATTGTGCCTGCCATAGCAGAAGAGCTGTTCTTCCGCGGTGTATTCCAGCGCCTGCTCATCAAAAGCACCCGCAGGGTATGGCTCAGTGTATTCCTGACTGCTATCTTCTTCAGCTTCATCCATTTCGAAATGCTGGGCTTTATGGTGCGGGTAGTGCTGGGCTTTGTCCTGGGCGCCATCTATGTGCTGAGCGGCAACCTCTGGTTAAGCATCTTTGCCCATATACTCAACAACGGCTCACTGGTAGTGATGATATACTTATTCCAGCAGGGCATCATTAAGACCGACCCCACCAAAGACACGCCGGTAGCATGGTATATCGCGCTGTTCAGCCTTGTGGTATCTGTCGGACTGCTATGGGCGTTACGCCAGAAATCCACGCCCATGCTCATGACAGACCCTGTTCAAAAGGCAGACGACGATCAAATAGACAACATGGGTGTGGATGAAAATCAGTAATTTACCGGGGAGACAAATGTTATTATTATGGAAAAAGGTTGGGTGAAGATATTCTCAAGTGACCGTCCCTTTGAGGCGGAGATAGTAAAAGGTATGCTGGCAGACAACGGTATCACCGCCGTGCTGATCAATCGTCAGTCATCTTCCTACAATATTACCCTCCCCGGACAGGCGGAATTGTATGTACACGAGAAAGAAGAACAGATAGCAAAGGACCTTGTACACAATCATAACAACCTTCCCACCGGCGACCCGAACGAGGTGTCGGAATAGCAATTTGCTCCGCAGGGTAATTTTGTACACTTTTGCGGTTCAGAATTATTAACAGAACTACGCATAATGAAGACTTTTTTTACCCGCACTGCCTCTGCGCTGGTGTTTGTGGCAGTGATGCTGGGAGGTATCTTATGGAGTCCCTTTACCTTCTTTCTGCTCTTTTTCCTGGTCAGTTTCTTTGCGCTGCAGGAATTTTTTAAACTCATGCGCCTGATCGATACCGGTTATAGCAATATACCTTCCTGGCACAAATGGGGGGTAACCATCGCCGGTTGCGCCGTCATGCTGTCTTTCACCGGAGATTATTTTCAAATGGGCGGTATCTCTACCGGCTTCCTTGGCTGGTGGGTCGCTATCATCTTCCTGCTGGTATTACCGCTTGGCGAAATATTACTTGATAAAGATTTCTCTCCCCGCAATGTGGGCTACTCCTGCATGGGACTCCTGTATGCGGTAGTCCCCTTCAGCCTGCTGGTCAATATCCGGCTCAATGCCATGGATATTCACTACACGCCGGAGAACGTAGGTACTGCCCCCGGCTGGCTGATTCCCTTGCTGCTCATCATTTTTATCTGGATCAATGATACCATGGCCTACATCGTAGGCTCTCTCATAGGCCGCACGCCCTTCTTCCCCTCCATCTCCCCTAAAAAAACCATCGAAGGCACCGTGGGAGGGATGATACTGGCCATTGCCGCCGCCGGCGTATATGGCTACTACTGGGGCCAGCAATACCTGTCATTGCAGCATTGGCTGGTGCTGGCAGGCATCGCGGCCATATTCGGCACCATCGGCGATCTGCTGGAGTCCAGACTCAAACGTATGGCCGGCGTCAAAGATTCCGGTAATATCATGCCCGGCCATGGCGGTTTCCTCGACCGCTTCGATTCCCTGCTGCTGGCCACGCCATTTGCATGGATTTATGTACATGCCTTTATGATGGGCTAGTATACACATAATCAATATTTTATATTCATCTGACAGAAAAAAGTATTTCTGAAGTAACTTTGCACTTTGCTTAATCATCCCGGCGAAAGCCGGGATATATATAAAAATCTAACAAACAAGAAAACAAATGAAGATCCATCGTGAAGGATTTGCTACCATTTCCCTTGTATTCCTGGTACTGGCGCTGATCAACGGGGCAGTATTTTACTGGCTGGGCTCTATCCCTGCAGTAAGCTATGCCATTCTGATCTTTTCCATCCTGTTCTTCCTTTTTATCGTATCCTTTTTCCGCGTACCAGCCAGACAGTATACTACCGGAGATAACCTGGTTATCTCTCCCTGCGATGGTAAAGTGGTGGTGATAGAAGAAGTTTTTGAACCGGAGTACTTTCAGGATAAACGCCTGCAGGTGTCTATCTTTATGAGCCCTGCCAATGTGCACGTGAACCGCAATCCTATCAGCGGTACCGTGAAACTGTCGCAGTACCACGCCGGTAAATACCTCGTGGCATGGCATCCGAAATCATCTACGGAGAATGAAAGACACTCTGTGGTAATCGGTAACCAGAAAGCAGATATCCTGGTAAGACAGATCGCAGGCGCACTCGCACGCAGGATCGTTAACTACCTGAAACCCGGTATGCAGGTAAGCCAGAACGAAGAAATGGGCTTTATCAAATTCGGCTCCCGTGTGGACCTTTACCTGCCTTTAGGCACAGAAGTGGCCGTACAACTGGAACAAGTGGTAAAGGGCGGACAGACCGTGATCGCAAAAATCTAGTATATTAGTAGCCTTAAACAGGACTTGTATGAAAAATGTTTTGACTGCACTGACAATGTTACTCCTGGCCACAGGAGCAGCCACCGCTCAGGATAAGCCCGGCCACAAGGCGACAGCCAAAGAGGCCTCAGCGACAGCATGCAAACCGCTGCCCTGCGGCACAGCGAAGCTGATGCAGTATCAACAAGACTCTACAGCCCGTAACAAGACTAAAAAAAGCTGCTGTTTGCAACCCTCCCGCACAGCCGGTCTCAGGACCGCCGCTGCAAAGAAGGCGTCGTAATAAAAGCTATCTTATAAAGAGAACGGGGATTTCGATAATCGAAATCCCCGTTCTCATTTTACAGAATATCTCTGAGTTCTTTCAGATGTCCGATGGTAAACGTTGGCTTAAAATCTACCGGTGGCTTGGCAGGATTAAAATACACCTGGTCCATGCCTACACCATGCGCCCCTTTAATATCCAGCTCCATCGCATCGCCCACCATAATGCTTTCCGCCGCAGTAGTGCCGGCTTTGGCAATGGCATATTCGAAAATCGGAGCATAAGGCTTCAGGCTGCCGGCCACTTCAGAGGTGACGATATGCGTGAAATAATGTTCGATTCCCGCATTCTTCATCTTCAACAGCTGCGTTTCTTCAAACCCGTTGGTAATCATATGCATCGGGTAGTTCTTTGCCGCAAGATAGTCCAGCGTTTCTTTCGTTTCGGGAAACAGCGCCTTTTTGTTGGGCAATATGTCCAGAAACTGTGTACTCATGGCCTGGCACAGCTTTTCATCCCCGATCTTGAAATCCAGCAACGTGAGGCGGAAACGTTTATCACGCAATTCTGCCCGGTTGATGAACCCTTTCCGGAAGCGGTCCCATAACCGTTCGTTGTGCCCAACATAAGATTCGGAAAATGCTTCAAAAGATGGTACTCCGCGATTGGCCAGTCCATAGCTGTTGAAAAGTTCCAGCAAGGTCTCCTGTTCGTTGGTTTCAAAGTCCCAGAGCGTATGGTCCAGGTCAAAGAAAAGATGTTTATATCTCATAACGCGGCAAAGGTACAAAATACCAGACAGATGGGGTTTCCAGACTAAGGTCATTCAACTAAAATTCACTATTTTAACACTTTAATCGAAGAAATTATGAATGCAGTTATAACAGGTGCCAGCAAAGGCATCGGAAAGGCTATTGCAGAAAGACTGGCGGCAGAAGGTTTCAACGTGATCATCTGTGCACGGAATACAGACGCGCTGGCCGCTGCCAAGGCAGCTATTCAGGAGAAAAATCCCGCTGTAACGGTCATCGCCGAATCTGTGGATATGGGCGATAAAGCCCAGGTGATGGCATTTGCAGAGAAAATCAAAAACACATGGTCAACCGTGGACATACTGGTCAACAATGCCGGTATCTTTATCCCCGGCGCCCTGCATGAGGAAGCCGACGGCCTGCTTGAAAAGCTGATGGCCGTCAATGTATACAGCGCCTACCACCTCACCCGCGAGCTGCTGCCCCTTATGATAGCCCAACGTAACGGCCATATCTTCAATATGTGCTCCACCGCCAGCTATCACGCCTATCCCAACGGCGGCTCCTATAGTATCACCAAATATGCCCTGCTCGGATTCACCAAAAACCTGCGCCGGGAGCTGATGTCCCACAACGTGCGGGTAACCGCCGTTAGCCCCGGGCCTACGCTGACCGCCTCCTGGGACGGCTTTGAAGCACCGCCGGACAGGATGATGCCTCCGGAAGATATCGCCAGCGTAGTATGGGGAGCCTTTACACTGGCCAAACAGACTGTTGTTGAAGAAATACAGCTCAGACCTATGTTAGGAGATATTTAAACGAATTAGAAATTACGAATTACGAATTAAGGGTATGTTTATAAAAAGGCTCCTAAACTGCCTTCTCACAAAGAAACCCATTCTCGTAATGCGTAATTCGTAATTTGTAATTGAATATATATAATCTTTTAACTAAGTTTTAACGGCAGTTGACACCGCTTCCGGAGCGGGTTTGGTTAAATTTGTTGACATAACTATGAAGGACAGATTTAGTATAAGGAAGTACATTTTCTCTGTTTTGTGTTGTTTGGCGCTGGTCGTTTGTGCCAGCGCACAAGATCTCCGCTTTACCACCAGCGTGAGCAGTAACTCCATTACCCTGGACGAACCTTTCCAGATACAGTTCATGCTGGAAAACGGGACCAACATCACCAGCTTTACACCGCCCAATTTTAAAGACTTTGAAGTACTGCAAGGCCCTTCACAAATGCAGGGTCAATCCATCTTCAACGGTCGGCGCTCTGAATATTTTGCACTGAATTATGTGCTGCAGCCCAAACATGTGGGCAGCTTCACCATTCCCGGCGCACAAGCCCGGGTAAACGGCAATGTTATCAAGTCCAACCCGGTACTCATTGAAGTACGGAAAGGCAACGCGCAGGCACAGCAACAGCCACAACAACCGCAACAGATGGTGCCTCAACACCGCGGACAAGGTGGCGGCGGCATCAGCGAAGAGCTGTCTGACGGTATCCTCAAAAAAGGAGAGGACATCAACGAAAAACTGAAGAAAAATATCTTCCTCAAAGTAGATGTAGATAAAACCAACCTCTACGAAGGCGATCAACTAACGGCTACGTATAAACTCTATACGCGGCTCCCGACAAACTCCAGCGTCACCAAAGTACCGGCATTCAAAGGATTCTCCGCAAAAGATATAGAACTTCCCAATCCGCCGCAGGCAACGGAAGAACGTATCAATGGCGTGCCTTATAAAGTGTTCACCATCCGTAAAACACTGCTGTTCCCGCTGCAATCCGGCACACTGGAGCTGGACCCCGTAGAAGTGGACAACCAGGTACGCCTCGTGAAACTGGTGGGCAACGGAAAACGCAACCGCAATGGCCGCGATCCGTTCGAAGACTTTTTCAATGACCCGGCTTTCAAAGACCCGTTCTTCGACGACTTCTTCAACCGGCCGGAAGTGGAATACCAGGACGTACCGTATAAAATCCAGAGCAACCCGATAAAGATCAACGTAAAACCATTGCCGGTAGAAGGCCGCCCGCTTAGCTATAACGGCGCGGTAGGCAGCTTCAAGATGACTGCCGTAGTGGATAAAACCACCCTCAGCACAGACGATGCCCTTACGCTCAAAGTAACTATCAGCGGCCACGGCAACGTGAACCTGCTCAATGCTCCCAAATTGGACGTGCCCTCCGGTTTTGAGAAGTACGATCCGAAAATGACAGACGACATCGAGAAAAACAGTAACCCGCTTTCCGGCAGCCGGCAGTTTGAATACGTGCTCATGCCACAGGAAGCAGGTAAACATACCATCCCGGCCGTCGAGTTTTCTTACTTCGATCCGGCAGCCAACAGCTATAAAACACTCCGCTCCGAACCTTTTGTCATCGACATTACACAAGGTAAACGGGTAAAAGAAGAGAAACACGATTTCGGTGTAGGCAAAAACGACCTGGTGAAAATAGATGGCGGTATCCAGCAATGGACCAAAAGCCGCAGCTGGTTCATCATCAGCCCCTGGTTCTATGCGCTGCTGGTATTACCGCTGCTCATCGCCGGCGCCGTGATCTTCTACAAACGCAGAAAAGATTACAATACCACCAACGCCGCGTTGCTCAAACACCGCTACGCCAATAAAGTGGCCCTGAAGAGACTGGAGCTGGCCGCCAGATATCTCAAAGAAGGCAAAGACAAAGCTTTCTATGAAGAAACATCCCGCGCCGTTTGGGGTTATCTCAGCCACAAACTGAAAATACCTTTCGCAGACCTGAGCAAACAACTGATACAGGATAAACTGGCCGCCCGTCATATTAACGGCACCAATACCAGCGACCTGTTTGAGCTGATTGACAACTGCGAAGTGGCCTTGTATGCCCCGGCCCACAGCAATGACAAAATGCAGGGCACCTATTCCAAAGCAGTGACGATCATCACCAATCTGGAAGACGCACTCAAAAATTAATCATGAGAAAAGGTAGTATGCCCGGATATAAAAATATTAAATCAGCCCTGTTACTGGCCATCCTGCTGTTAACCGGCAGCCTCCTCAGGGCACAGCAGGCACTCCCGCAACAACGTTTTGATGCGGCCAACAGCCTTTATCAACAAAGCAAATTCACTGAAGCCGCAACCGCCTATCAACAACTGATAGACGACGGCTACGCCATAAAAGCACTGTATTTCAACGCCGGCAATGCCTATTACAAAGCCGGCAAAACAGGAGAGGCGGTTTTTAATTATGAAAAGGCCCTGCAACTGGCGCCCCGCGATGAAGCAGCCAAACATAACCTGGCCCTTGCGAATCAAAAAGTGAACGGCTTCGTAGATGAGTTACCGTTAGTATTCTTTCAACAATGGTGGCGGCAGCTCCAACAGCTGCACAAGCCCAATGGCTGGGCCGTGGGATGCATCCTTTTCTTCTGGCTGGCGATAGCCGGCATTATGCTCAATACATTTCTGCCCGGCTGGAAAAACAAATTCCTCCGTTGGGGCAACTATGCGCTGGGAGCCTTATTTACGCTTTACCTGGTGATGGCGATAGATACTTATACTGTGGCCAACAACCATCAGGCAGGTATCATCATGCATAGCAATATCAAAGTAAAAACGGCACCGGACGACAATAGTAAGGATGTCTTTGAAGTGCAGGAAGGTATGAAGGTACATATTGCTGATGCCACCAAAGACTACTGTAAGATATCGCTGGCAGATGGTAAAACCGGGTGGATCAGCTGCGCCTGGATTAAGCACTTGTAGACTGGCGGGGTTACACAGCCACCGGCATATGCCGCGACAACATATGCTCCATGCTGATCGTGAGGCGGTTGCCATTAGGACGACGGGTTTCATCAAACAGCTGTTGAGCATGAATACCTGCTTTCATCTGATATTTCTCACTCATCATATACAGCCGTTCTGCGGCAATATCTATACCGGCAGCCTGCCGCTCACCGATGTCGTCCAGTAATTCGCTGGCTTGAATCCCATTGTCTTCCAATTGAATATAGAGCCGGTTGTGGTCTTTCCCGATATGGACCACCAGCCGGCCGCCGGTTTTCTCGGGACGCATCAGTAACCGGTGCCAGATCACGTACTGTACATAAGGCTGGATGATCAGGGGAGGGATGAGGGTGCTGTTGGAATTCACGTCATGCACGATTCTCACTTGATAAGAAAACTGTTGGTCAAAACGGAGCTGCTCCAGTTGGATATAGAGTTCCAGCGCTTCGAGGTCTTCCTGCAGGGTTACCCATTCCTTATTGAAATTGCTGATCATGAGGCGCATCAGCCGGGCAAAGCGGGTGAGGTACAGCGAGGCCATATCCGTACTGGTGGTAAGGATATAATGATGGATAGCGTTGAGGCTGTTAAATATAAAATGCGGGTCCATATGTGCCTGGAAAGCATGGAGTTCCAGGTTGATTAAGGTGTGTTGTATGGTTATTTCTTTCGCTGAGGCTCTTTTAATTCTTTTTTCCCGTTGGATAAAAAATATTACAATGGCAAGGAGACTTAACAAAAAAAACAGCCAATACGGCCATCCCGCAGCAAAAACTATTTCATTGAAATGTTGTACCACGTCTAAGGTTTACAGGAAAGTTGAACTCTTTCTGATCAGTCCAATAAATATCGGTCAAAACACTCCTTTGGGGAAGCGGGAATTATCCGGAGGCAGTTTTTTACAGGCAAGCGGGGAGAAATTGCGGAAAAGTGGTTTTGTCTTCAGTCATTTGGTTATTTGGATATTTAAATATTTTAAATGACCAAATAACCAAATAGCTGAATGATCAGGCTTCGGTAAACTTGTACCCTACGCCTCTTACAGAGTGGAAATACTTGGAGTTGCGGCTGTCTTCCTCAAAGTATTTGCGGAAGTTGAGGATGAAGTTATCGATGGTGCGCGTAGTGGGGTAAACGTTATATCCCCATACCACCTGCAATATTTTCTCACGGGTGACTACTTCGCCTTTGTTTTCGATCAACAGTTTCAGCAGCATTGCTTCTTTCTTGCTCAGTTCATAGTGTTTACCGTCTTTGCCTACGCATTCCTGTGCGGCAAAATCGATCATATTATCGCCAAAGCGGTAAACATTGGGCACGCTGTCTTTATCCTGTATTTTTTTGTTTTTGACGATCAGCTTCTCTACGCGGAGCAGCAGCTCTTCGAGGTTGAAGGGTTTGGTCATGTAATCATCACCACCTTTTTTGAGGCCCAGCACGCGGTCGGCGCTGCTGTTTTTAGCGCTCAGGAAGAGGATGGGCACTTCATTGTTCTGGATGCGGATGTTTTCGCATACAGCAATGCCGTCCATTTCCGGCAACATGATATCCAGTATGATGAGATCGAAATATTCGTTTTTTACTGCTTTCAGGGCAGCGGTACCGTTGTCTACGGCGGTCACCTCATATCCTTCCAGTTCCAGGTTGAGCTTAAGCGCCTCCTGGAGGTTTTCCTCGTCCTCCACCAGTAATATGGATGCTTTGGTCGCTTCCTTCATGTGTTATCGTTTGATGTGACTATAAATCACGGACTTGCCGAAGCATGAATCCGTCAACTAATTTACGCTCTTTGCACGGAATATTCCTGCCAGATTATCTCGAAGCAGGCACCTGTAGGCTGGTTGTCTTTCACCCAGATCAGGCCGTTGTGTTGTTCAACGATCTTGGCGGTGAGAAACAATCCTAATCCCGAGCCCTTGGCTTTTCTGGTGTTTTCATTACCAAGGCGGTAGAATTTCATGAAGATGCGTTCCTTTTCCTCATCAGGCACCCCGGGGCCTTCATCCGACACCTGTAATTTCAGGCGATGACCGGATTCGAAGAGGCGTACCGTGATCGTGGAGTTGCGGGGAGCATATTTCACCGCATTTTCTACGAGGTTGCTGAGGATGATTTGTAACATCAGCTTGTCACCCTCCAGCCACACATGTGGCAGAATGTCTGCATTTATGACATGTGTTGCGATGCGGTTGCGCAATTCCCGGATATTCCCTTCCAATAAGGCGGAGAAGTCGAGCGGTTCCTTAAACAGCTTATAGTTGTGGGTTTCCAGCTGTGCTGCCAGCAAAATGTTATTACAGAGCTGGTCGAGCCGGTTGGTTTCCCGGATGGTATTGTCTATCAGCTTGGCCTGCTTTTCCTCATCCAGCTTATGTCTGCGGATGGTTTCCAGGTTCAGTTTGGCGGCAGCGATGGGCGATTTCAATTCATGTGTTACGGCCATCATAAAGTTTTGCTGCTGCCTGCTGAGCTTCATGTATTTCCAGACCGCTCTATATACAAAGAGCGCGCCGAGCAGAATGATTCCTAAAAAAATGGCACCTTCTCCTACATATTTAAAAGATCGCATATGAGCGTCTTTTTCTATCCGTTGAAACTCCAGCTGATGTTCCACCGGCTGGGCGAGGCTATCGATGCGTAGGGAGAGGTTTTGTTTCTCGAACTGACTGATCTGTTCGCTTTGTCTGAACAGCAGCACGCCCCACCAGATGAGAGCGACGATAGTGTAAGCCAGTACCAGCAGGTAAATGAAGGACACGGACTGCCCTTCCTGCATTTTATTAAAGAATTTTCTCATCATGGCCGTTTGCCGGCTTTCTCTATCCGCAGACCTATATTCATTACATGGGGGAGCGGGTTTTGCCGCATGTTTTGTTCAAATGTAAAATGATAGGTGCCTGGTTTGTTGAAGAGGGCTTTTTGCTGGATAAGGACCCGGTGTTCAAAAATATCATCGATACCGTTGCCATGCCATTTGCCGTTGATATCCGCCAGCGGCAGTTCTACCCTTTGTTCTTTGGGAATACTGTCATCCGGATATTTGGTGCCTATCAGCAGCCACATATTGCTGTAGGGATAGGCATCGCTATGGCGTACATTCACATAAATATCAAACAGGGTAGCAGTATCTTCCGGCAGAATGTTCACATCAAAAGAAGGTTTATAGCCGTAAGCCCAGTCATGTCCCGGTATTTCCAGGTTCTTTTCGTAGGCATCCATTTTGATCGGCTTGCAGGCTGCAGCCAGTAAAAGTAAACCTGCGGTTACCCCAAATAGTCTTTTCATATACGGTATACGCCTTACTATAAAACGTTTAATACTTGTTCCTTGGCTTTCTCCAGTTCATCTTTCATCAGTACTACCCACTGCTGGATACCGGCGTCGTTGGCTTTAGAACCGGTGGTATTGATTTCACGGCCGATTTCCTGCAACACAAAGCCCAGTTTCTTTCCTTTGGCCGGATCTTCGTCTTTCAGGATCTCACGGAAGTAACGGAGGTGATTTTCCAAACGGGACAGTTCTTCAGAGATATCCAGTTTTTCCAAATAAAAGATCAGTTCCTGTTCCAGCCTGTTGCCGTCAACATTGTCTTTGCCCACATGTTCTGCCAGCAGGCCTTCGAGGCGCTGGCGGATACGATCTTTCCGGAGCGGGTCCAGTTCGCGGACTTTAAGGGAATATTGTTCGATATTATCAATGCGCGTTTGCAGGTCTGACTTTAGCATCTGGCCTTCATCCTGACGGTGAATGTCCAGATCGGTGAGTGCTTCCTTCAGGGTGTCTTCCACATCTTTCCACTCTTCTTTGGTCAACTGGTCGGTAGATGGCGTTACCACTTCCGGCAGCTTCATCAGCACATTCAGCATATCGCCCTGTGGCAGCTCCAGCTGATTGGCCAGCATCGTGATGGACTGGTAATAATACTTGGCCAGGTCTGTGTTAATCACAACCGGCCGCGTTGCACCATTCTGACGAATGTTGATGCTGACATCCAGTGTCCCGCGTTGCAGGGTTTGTTGCATCAGCGAACGGATGTCAAACTCGTAGGGTTTTAACAGGGGCGATATTTTCAGGTTCACTTCAAATTGCTTTCCATTCAGCGATTTGATTTCAACCACGATACTTGTTTCGCCTCTCGTGCTTTCCGCCCTTCCGAAGCCAGTCATTGATTTCAGCATAATAGATATTTGTAGGCAACAAACCTAGTTAAAATTTGTGGATTTGCTAATATTGACAAATGGTTATTTGATATTTCCCGGAGCCAAAGCCCAGGAGAAATGGAGATCAATCCGCATTCAACATTTTAGTCCCGGGCTTCTGCCCCGGGAACATTAAAGTAATCAAATCCCTTCAAATCAGGATACTTGCAAGCGGAGTTTTTTATAAACGGTATTACGACTCAACTGTACCATGTCTCCGGGCTGCATACCTTCTATAGTGACTTCTTCCATCCGGTAACGGACAAGCCTCAACGTAGGAAAGCCGGTGGCCGCCGTCATCTTACGTACCTGCCTGTTTTTTCCTTCCTGCAATATCAGTCGCAACCATGGCGCCGGAATGTTTTTGCGGAAACGGATAGGAGGGTTGCGCGGCGGCAAAAAAGGCTCGTCGGAAAAGATTTCAGCAAAACAGGGCTTTGTATGATAAAGCTTACCGTCTACCGTAATATCCACGCCTTCCTGCAGCTGATGCACGGCGGTATCTGTAACAGCTCCGTCCACCTGCACCCAGTATTCCCTTTCATGTGCGTATTGTGGCAGTAGCAACCTGTTATTCAATGACTTGTCATTCGTTAGCAACAACAGCCCCTCGCTGTCATAGTCCAGCCGCCCCACCGGATACACATCCCGGGGCACTTTAAAGTAATCTGCCAGGCAGGATTTGTTTCCTTCCGGGGTAAACCGGGACAGCACCTCATATGGTTTATAAATTACATAATAATTTAACGACACGACAGCATTTGCTTTGGTTAAGGAGCTGTAAATTAGTACTTTTGCAGATTGATATGGGTAGCACAATACAAAATCCTGCTTGCCAACATTGCAAGGACCGTTTTTCTTCCATTTTCTGCAAGGCGGAACAGTGCAATCTGGAACAGATTGACCAGGCCAAAGTATGCTCCGTCTACAAAAAAGGCCAGGTGATCTTCCATGAAGGCGCCTATCCTTTTGGCGTTTACTGTATCAACGACGGGAAAATAAAGCTGTCCCACAGCGGCGATGATGGCCGTGAACAAATCATCCGCCTGGTAAAAGCCGGTGACATCATGGGGTATAAAGCACTGCTCAGCAATGAGCGCTACACCGCCACCGCCACCGCCCTGGAAGATTCTTCTATCTGCTTTGTACCAAAAGACCTTTTCATGAGCATCCTGCAGAAGGATGCCTCCCTCTCTTTTGAAATGATGCGCATCCTGTCCAGCGAACTGCGCAAAGCCGAGCTTAAAATCACCCACCTCGCCCAGAAACCGGTGCGGGAAAGACTCGCAGAGACCCTGCTCTTCATCAAAGAAACCTATGGCCTGGAAGCAGACGGCCATACCCTCAGCGTCCGCCTCTCCCGTGAAGAAATCGCCAACCTCGTAGGCACCGCCACCGAATCGGCCATCCGCCTGCTTTCCGAATTCAAAAAAGACGGTATGATCGAGCTGGAAGGTAAAAAAATACGTCTCCTCGACCTCCAGCAGATCGTAAAAACCGCCAATCTCCAGGACTAGCCGCCGTTTCAGGCAGGTACTGACAAATATCATACGCTGACTTGATACATATCATTCCACAGGGATGGGTGTACCGGTACTTTTGTAACATCAAAAATACCATCCATCCATGCATCCATATGCTATCATTAACTTTCACGAACTGACACCCGCCGCACTCTGCGACGTGATTGCCAGCAAGTTCCATCAACCGATAGAACGCACCGCGGAAGAAGTCATGGCCTGGTTTAACCTGGAAAGGCAGGACGACCCAACTGCCCCGGCCACCACAGATCTACAGCAACTGCTGTTTGCTAAAATGCAGACCGAAATATCGCAACTGATGCGCAAGGAAATGACGCTCATCTTCCCGGTCATCCGCAACGCTTCCATCCATAAAAAAGGTCGCAAAAGCCTGAAACCCACCGCCTACGACAGCATCCGGCTATCGTTCGAGAAAATTATGCTGCTGCTCCAGAAACTCCGCCAGGTAACCGGCAACTACCTGCTGCAAGGCCACTGGAGCCCCGCTTATAAAATATGCCTCAGTGATATGTACACCGTGGAGCAACTGCTGCAACAGTGGCACTATATCGCACAAAACATCCTGTATCCGGCCGTATTGCCTGCCAACACCATCATTATCCATCAGGATGAAATTCTTAACACCGTAAGCATCGACTAATCATGGCTACCTATTCTGACGTACAAGTAACCTGCTACCACTGCGGGGAAGATTGCCACAACCAGGACATCACCATCCAGGATAAAATTTTTTGCTGCGAAGGCTGTAAACTGGTGTACGAAATATTGAACCAGTATGACCTCTGTGAATATTATGACCTGAATAACAAACCTGGTGTAAATCAACGTATTACTGTCAGAAAAGATAAATTCGCCTTCCTGGAAGATGACAAAATTCAACAACAACTGATTCAGTTCAGGGACGAAAACCAAACCCATGTCAGTTTCTATATTCCGCATATACATTGCAGCTCCTGCCTGTGGCTGCTGGAAAACCTGCACCGGCTCGACAAAGGCATACAACGTGTAACCGTCAACTTTAGCAAAAAAGAAGCACTGGTTATCTTCTCCGAAACACAAACCTCCTTGCGGCGTGTAGCCGAAGTGCTGACAGCTATTGGTTATGAACCATACATCAGTCTTCAGGACCTTCAGCATAAGAAGCCCGGTATCAAACGTAATCTTATCTATCAACTGGGCGTAGCCGGTTTCTGTTTTGGTAACATCATGCTGCTTAGCTTCCCGGAATATTTTACCGGCAGCGGCCACACCGACGCCGGCATGAACCGCCTCTTCCAGTACATGAACCTCGTACTGGCATTACCGGTATTCTTCTATAGCGCACAGGTGTTCTTCAAATCCGCCTGGAGCGGCCTCAAACACGGCTTCCTTAATATCGACGTTCCTATTGTGCTCGCCATTGTAGTGACTTTCATCCGAAGCGTGGCAGACGTAACACAAGGACAGGCAGGGTATTTCGACTCTATGTCCGGCATCGTGTTCTTTATGCTGATAGGCCGTATCCTGCAAGACAAAACCTACCAGGGTTTGTCTTTCGATCGTGACTATACAGCTTATTTCCCTATAGCCGTCAGCGTTATACGCGATGAGAAAGAAGTACCTACCGCATTACCGGATATTAAAACAGGCGACACCCTGCTTATCCACAACAATGAACTGGTGCCCGCAGACGGCATCATCGTGAGAGGAAAAGCGCTGATCGACTATAGCTTTGTGACCGGCGAAGCCGCGCCTGTCAATAAATCCGTGGGAGAGATCATCTATGCCGGCGGCCGGCAGCTGGAAGGCAATATCGAAATCCTGACAATCAAGGAAGTAGCGCAAAGTTACCTTACCAGTCTCTGGAACCGTGATGAGCTGAAGAACAAAGAAGAAAAACACGTGTCTTTCGTGCACCTGCTGGGACGCAATTTCACTTGGGTAGTATTGCTGATAGCCGCACTCAGCGCCACGTACTGGGCGTTTCATGACCCATCCCGTATATGGCCTGCAGTTACCGCCATCCTGATCATTGCCTGTCCATGTGCGTTGCTGCTGGCCTCTTCTTTTACCAACGGACATATCCTGCGCATCCTGAGCAGGCACCAGCTGTATCTCCGCAACGCCCAGGCCATCGAGAATCTCGCCAACACCACACATATCGTGTTCGATAAAACCGGCACGCTTACCGGCAAAACCGGCAGCGATGTCAAATATTATGGTGATACGCTCACCCCTTTCCAGGAGAGCCTGATCGCCAGTCTCGCCACACAGTCCACCCATCCGCTCAGTAAAGCCATCTCCGGGTATTGCAATACCAAGGCAGCTATGCCTGTGCGGGACTTCCGGGATGTTACCGGCAAAGGTGTGTCTGGCTGGGTAGCAGGCAATTTCCTGCGACTGGGCAATGCCGAATTTACCGGCGCACACCGCAAGGATGAAGTAGACGGCAGCATCGTATACCTCTCTGTCAATGATAAACTGACCGGACTGTTCACCATTCATAATAATTACCGCAGCGGTATCCGGCCGTTGCTGAAACAATTGCAGCAACAGTATCCCATGTCAGTGCTCTCTGGTGATAACGACCGGGAAGCCATGAACCTGCGCAGGCTCATGGGCCATGAGACCACTTTACTGTTTGAACAAAAGCCCGCGGATAAACTGGCCTATATCGTCTCCCTTCAACAACAGGGTAAAAAAGTGATGATGATAGGAGATGGGCTGAATGACGCCGGCGCATTGAAACAAAGTGATATCGGCATCTCCCTCACAGAGGACAGCAACAATTTCACCCCCGCCAGCGATGGCATCCTCGAAGCCACGCAACTGCCGTTATTGTTGTCATTCGTACAACTGTGCAAAGCCAACAAACGCATTATCCTGGCCAGTTTCATTCTCTCTCTCGTTTATAATATAACCGGTCTTTACTTCGCCGTACAAGGGCTTTTATCTCCGCTGGTAGCGGCCATATTAATGCCCGCCAGCTCTATCAGCATTGTGCTGATGACTTTCCTGCTCAGCGAATGGCAGGGTAAAAAGCTTGCTGGTAAAGCATCAGGAGAAATGTCTGACAAAAATCATATTCCTGATTGAGCAATATCATTGCAGTGGCCCGTGGTTGCTGCTACCTTTGCTATCAACACAACATACACACCGTGAAATCTTAAAAGCGCCAGTATTAAAGCCCGATTGAAATGGATGTACGGGCAGCCTGAAAACAAGGCTGCCTGTGCATAACGGGCGATCTATGCTTTGCCGGATTTGCACACACCATGATTTTATGCTGATGAAGACCATGAACGTATTACAGGAAGAGGGGACCGGGAAAGTAACCAGCCGGTTGTTGCTGAAAAGCAGAAGAGCAGAGGCCACCCTTATCATCATGCAACAGGGACATCAGATCCCGCCGCATGTTTCCCCTGTAGATGCCATGGTACTGATACTGGAAGGGAAGGTGGCTTTTATGCTGAAAGACGAAGTAACGGTACTTGAAACCGGTGATTTGCTCACATTCAGCGCCAACGAAAAACATGCCTTGCAAGCTTTGGAAACAACCAGGTTTTTACTGGTAAAATGATACTGTTATGAGCGTAATTATTCTTTTACTTGGCGCCAGCCTTGTCGTAGCAGCGGGCTTCCTGGCCGCCTTCATCTGGTCAGTAAAGAACGGACAGTTTGAAGATGATTTCTCTCCCGCACACCGTATTCTCTTTGAAGACAAAAAGGATAACACCAACGAGTAAACGCAAATAAGCCATCTATTAAGCAACAATAAACAGCACTATGTCTCTCGAAAAATTTTATTACGACAACCGCACGGTAAAATGGTTTGCCTACGCTTGTATGTTCTGGGGGCTGATCGGTATGCTGGCAGGGCTCTGGGCAGCCCTTACGCTGGTAATGCCGGAGCTTAACCTGGGTTTCGCCCCTACTACCTTCGGGCGTCTCAGGCCCGTACACACCAATGCCGTGATTTTCGCCTTTGTAGGTAATGGCATCTTCATGGGTGTTTACTACTCGCTGCAGCGGTTATGTAAAGCCCGTATGTTCAGCGACCTGCTGAGTAAGATCCACTTCTGGGGATGGCAGGCGATCATCGCCGGCGGCGCATTGACGCTTTTCCTGGGATATACTACCGGCAAGGAATACGCTGAGCTGGAATGGCCATTTGATATGGCCATCACCGTTATATGGGTGGTGTTTGGCGCCAACATGCTGGGTACTATCCTGCGTCGCCGCGAATCCCACCTGTATGTGGCCATCTGGTTTTACATCGGTACCTGGGTAGCCATCGCGATGTTACACATTATCAACTCTTTCGAGTATCCGATGTCGCTGTTTAAAAGCTATAGCTGGTACGCCGGCGTACAGGATGCCCTGGTACAATGGTGGTATGGCCACAATGCGGTGGCTTTCTTCCTCACCACGCCTTACCTCGGCCTCATGTACTACTTTGTGCCCAAAGCCGCCAACAGGCCGGTATATTCCTATCGCTGGTCTATTATCCACTTCTGGTCACTGATATTTATCTATATATGGGCTGGCCCTCACCACCTGCTGTATACCGCACTGCCTGAATGGGCACAGTCCCTCGGCACCGTATTCAGCTTGATGCTGATCGCACCTTCCTGGGGCGGTATGCTCAACGGTCTGCTTACCCTGCGTGGCGCATGGGACCGTGTAAGGGAAGACGCCATCCTCAAATTCTTCGTGGTAGCGCTTACCTGCTATGGTATGGCCACTTTTGAAGGACCGATGCTGTCGCTCAAAAACGTGAACGCTATCAGCCACTATACCGACTGGACCATCGCACACGTACACGTTGGCGCATTGGGCTGGAACGGATTCCTGACTTTCGGTATCCTCTACTGGATGATCCCGCGCATCTTCTCTACACAGCTGTACTCCCGCAAATGGGCCAACACCCACTTCTGGATCGGTACCCTCGGCATTATCTTCTATGTGATACCGCTGTACTGGGCTGCCTTCACCCAGAGCATGATGTGGAAACAGTTCACCGAAGAAGGACAACTGAAATACCAGTTCCTCGAAACCGTGACCACCATCGTTCCGATGTATGCCCTGCGCGCCTTTGGTGGCCTGCTGTATGTAAGCGGCCTGGTGCTCATGATCGTGAACCTGTACAAAACGATCCGCCGTGGTGCATTTGTGGCCAACGAAGCAGCCGAAGCCGCACCGCTGCCGAAAGTGATTCCTACGCATGGTAAAGCGCACTGGCACAACTGGATCGAACGCCGTCCTATCCAGCTGGTGGTATTCAGCCTCGTAGTAGTAGCAGTAGGCGGTATCCTCGAAATGGTGCCTGCCTTCCTGATACGCAGCAATATCCCGACTATCAGCAGCGTGAAACCGTATACGCCGCTGGAACTGCACGGCCGCGATATCTATATTCGTGAGGGCTGTTATACCTGTCACTCCCAGATGATCCGTCCTTTCCGTGATGAAGTGGCCCGTTATGGCGAGTACTCCAAAGCCGGCGAATTTATCTACGACCACCCGTTCCAATGGGGCTCCAAACGTACCGGTCCGGACCTGGCCAGAATAGGCGGTAAATACCCCGACAGCTGGCACTATAACCACATGCTGGACCCTACCTCCATGTCTCCCGGCTCTATCATGCCTCCATATCCCTGGCTGTTTGAAGAACGTATCGACAGGGGCAAAACACCAGCCATGATCAATGTGATGCGTAAACTGGGCGTGCCTTATGCGGATGGTTATGAAAAGCAGGCCCTCGCTGATCTGGACAAGCAGGCCAACAGCATTGCCGCCGCACTGGAGAAAGACAAACTCCCCGTGAAAGCAGACCGTGAAATTGTAGCGCTGATCGCTTATCTGCAAAGAATGGGCAAGGACATTAAAATGGCCCCGGCAGAAAAGCCCGCCACCGCGGATGCCAGCACCGAAGGCACCACCAAAAACGATTTTTAGTCAACATAAAAACACAGGACCATGAAGTTCATTAATTATCTGGAATCAATTGCCGGTGTCAGCATCTACCCGATGGCTTCCCTGCTGATCTTCTCTATCTTCTTTGTCTTCGCCGCTTTCTGGGCATTCCGGGCAGACCGTAACATGGTAGATCAGATCAGCCGCATCCCTTTAGATAATGATGAAACCCAAAGCCTATAAACGATACATATGAAAAGGAAGCTATTATATACACTCAGCGGTAGCCTGTTATGCAGCGTGTCCGCGCTGGCCAACGGTCCCAAGCCGCCTTCCGAACTGAAAGATCCGGTAGCGCTGGTGCTGTTGACGGTCATCATCGGACTGGTACTCGTGATCGCCATCCTGGGCAATGCTGTGGTGGGCGCCATGGACCTTTATCGTGAAAGAATGAAAAGAGAGGCCGCCAAACTTCCGGCCATCCTTGCCCTGGTAACGTTATCACTGGCAGCAAGCCTGCCGGCAAACGCTACCAGCGTGGCACCGGAACAATCAGCCTATTATACGCCGTTATCACAGTCCTCCCTATACCTGTTAGTTTCCATTGTTGTCCTGGAAATAGCCGTGATCATCTCCCTGCTTTTTGTACTGCGCTTTCTGGCCGGGATCAAAAGTAAAAGCAAACGCAGGGCGGCAGCTCATGCAGCAGATCCTGCGAAACCACGTATCTCCTGGCTGGAGAGAATTAACAAAACCAGGACCCTGGATGCTACGACCGAAACAGAAGAAGACATGGGCCATGATTTCGATGGCATCCATGAGCTGAACAACCCCACACCTCCCTGGTGGAAGTGGGGGTTTGTCTTCAGCATCTGTTTCGGCGTAGTATATTTCTGGCGCACGGAAATATCCCATTCCGCCCCTAATCAGATACAGGAGCTGGCCATGGCCGAAGAGAAAGCCGCCATCGCCAAAGCCGAATACCTGAAAAATGCCGCTAACAATATCGACGAAAACAACGTGAAGATGATGGACAATGCGGACGATCTCGCAGCAGGAGGGAAAATATTTGTTGCCAGCTGCGCGCCATGCCACGGCCCCCAGGGACAAGGCGTGGTAGGTCCTAACCTTACTGACGACTACTGGCTTCATGGTGGTAAAATCAACGATGTATTTAAAACCATCAAGTACGGTGTGCCCGACAAAGGGATGAAAGCATGGCAGGAAGACTTCTCACCGAAACAACTGGCCCAGCTGGCCAGCTTCGTGAAGTCCATCCATGGCAGCAACCCTCCCAATCCTAAAGAACCACAAGGTGCAAAAGAATAAAGTCATGACCGATAGCAATACGTTCAGAGATAGTTTAGCCACAGTTGATAAGCAGGGAAAGCGCAACTGGATATTCGCCCAGCAACCGAAAGGACGCTACTATAATATCCGGAGCTTTCTCAGCATCTTTTATTTTAGTGTTTTTTTCAGCCTGCCGTTTATATCCATAAATGGCAGGCCTTTATTTCTGCTCAATGTAGTAGAAGGCAAATTCATCCTGTTCGGTGCTATCTTCTGGCCTCAGGACTTCTTTATCTTCGGTCTGGCCATGCTGGCCTTTATCCTCTTTATTGTATTGTTCACCATGGCCTTTGGCCGGCTTTTCTGCGGATGGATGTGCCCGCAGACCATCTTCATGGAGATGCTCTTTCGCCGGATAGAATACTGGATTGAAGGAGACGCCGCCGCTCAGCGTATGCTGGACAAACAACCATGGAACACCAATAAAATCATCCGTAAAACCGCCAAACACCTCGTTTTTTATGCACTGTCCTTTCTGATCGCCAATATATTCCTGGCTTACATCATCAGCGCCAAAACACTCGGCAACATCATTACAGCACCTTTGTCTGAACATACCGGCGGATTTATCGCCATCCTGGTATTTTCCGGTGTGTTCTACGGCGTGTTTGCCTTCATGCGTGAACAGATATGCACCATTGTTTGTCCTTACGGCCGCTTACAGGGCGTATTGCTTGATAAGAACTCCATCCTTGTAGCTTATGACTACGAAAGGGGAGAACCCCGCGGAAAATTCCGTAAAGATGATTCCAGGGCCATCGGTGATTGCATCGATTGCGCCCAGTGTGTGAAAGTTTGTCCTACCGGTATCGATATCCGCAACGGCACCCAGCTGGAATGTGTGAACTGCACCGCCTGCATCGATGCCTGCGATCATATGATGGATAATACCGGACGCCCCCGCGGACTGATACGCTACGCTTCCGAAAACGGCATTGCTCAGAAAGCACCACTCCGTTTTACGCCACGGTTGCGTATCTACACCGGTATCCTCACCCTGCTGCTCGGCGCCATCATTTTTATGCTCGCCAGCCGCAAACCAGTTAGCGGTACTATTATGCGCACCGCCGGCATGTTATACCAGGAGCGAGGCACCGACAGTATCTCTAACCTCTACCGTATTAAACTGATCAATAAAACCACTGCGGAAATACCCCTGCAGCTGAAACTGGAAGATGAGCCGGGACATGTGGAAGTAGTGGGTAAAAACACCATCACTGTAAAAGCAGAAGGACAGGGAGAAGGCACGTTCTTTATCATCGTACCGAAAAAGGCGCTGCATAACCGGAAATCCACCCTTTATATCGGTATTTATGAAGGCGATAAACGGATTATCCGCATGCGTACCACCTTCCTCGGACCTGTACAATAAACTTTATATCATTTAAATCATACCATCATGAACTGGGGACATAAAATCATCATCGTGTTTGTTGTTTTTGCAGTCGGTATCCTGACGCTGGTCACCAAAAGCATGCGCACTAAAATAGACATGGTCACCAAGGATTATTACGCGGAAGAGCTGAAATATCAGCAGGTGCTGGACGGGAAAAAGAATGCCGGCACGCTCTCTTCCCCTGTACTGATCTCTCAGCAGTCAGAAGGTATCGCTGTTACCTTTCCGCAGGAATTGCACGGTACCGGCATCACCGGAAAAATAAAATTTTACCGTCCTTCTGATGCCGGCATGGACGTGGAAATGCCGCTGCAACTTAGCAGCGATGGTATGCTGGTGATCAATCGCCAGTTATTCCACAAAGGCAACTACCTCGTAAAAGTGCAGTGGGAAAATGGCGGTAAACCATTTTATCAGGAAGAGAGCTTTCACATTAACTAGTCAGTCATGATAGGCGCACTTATTCTCGGTTTCCTGGGCAGCTTTCACTGTATCGGCATGTGTGGACCGATAGCACTTACGCTACCGGTGCAGCATCTCGAAGGCGTAAAGAAGCTGGCAGGCATCCTGCTGTACAATGCCGGCCGTATCACCACCTATGCCTTGCTGGGAATGATCTTTGGCTGGGTGGGCCGGCAATTGTATCTCGGCGGATTGCAGCAGTGGCTGTCTATCAGCATCGGTATCCTCCTGTTGCTGATCGTATTACTGCAATATACCGGCGTATACCGGTCAAAAGGTGGTCATCTCCCGGGTATCTATCTCTCTAAAATAAAATCAGCGCTGGGTGCATTGTTACGTCAGCAGCGGTTTAGTACCCTGTATGGCATCGGTGTGCTGAACGGTCTGCTTCCCTGCGGCCTGGTATACCTGGCCATCGCTGGTGCTGTTGCTACCGGCGCCACCTGGAAAGGCAGTCTCTTTATGGCCGCTTTTGGTGCAGGCACACTGCCGGCGATGATGACCGTCACCTGGTTCAGCCACCTGGTAAGCATCGGAGTACGCAACCGTATCCGAGCGCTCATTCCTTTTGCGGTAGGCATAATGGGTGTGCTGCTTATTCTGCGGGGCCTCAACCTCGGCATACCGTATATCAGCCCTGTGATGTCTGCCCACAGTGAAAAAGTGGTAGAACGTTGTTGTCATAAACCTTAATGATCATGGACCTTATCCGCAAATACAATATTGCAGCTCCCCGGTACACCAGTTATCCGACCGTGCCTTACTGGGACGAAAACACATTTAACCTGCAAACATGGAAGACGTTGCTGAAAAAAGCATTCCATGCTACCAACGATAAAGACGGTATCAGTATTTACATCCACCTGCCGTTCTGTGAAAAACTTTGCACCTATTGCGGCTGCAACAAACACATTACGGTCAATCATGCAGTAGAGGTGCCCTACATACAGGCAGTGCTGAAAGAATGGGCGTTGTACGTGGCTGCGTTTGAAGGCAGGCCCCGTATCCGGGAGATACACCTTGGTGGTGGCACCCCTACCTTTTTCAGTCCGGAAAATCTGACAATGCTGCTGCAGGGCATCTATGAACATGCGGAATTACTGCCGGATGCTTCCCTCGGTTTTGAAGGACATCCCGGCAATACCACGCCTGAACATCTGCAAACATTATACAACCTCGGCTTCCGTCGTGTCAGCCTCGGCATACAGGACTTTGATCCAAGGGTGCAGGAGATCATCAACCGGTTACAACCTTTCGAGATGGTGGCCAAAGTGGTGGAACACGCCAGAAAAACCGGCTTCACTGCCATCAATTTCGACCTGATATACGGCCTCCCGTTACAGACCGCCTGTGGTATGCAGGACACCATTGATAAGGTGATGTTGTTAAGGCCCGACAGGATCTCTTTTTACAGTTACGCACATGTACCCTGGATAAAAGGAGTGGGACAACGCCGTTATTCAGAAGCTGATTTGCCCAAAGACGAAGAGAAAAGACGCTTGTATGAACTGGGCAAAATGCTTTTTGCAAAGAGCGGTTATACAGAGATCGGTATGGACCATTTTGCACTGCCGGGAGACGAGCTGTTTATTGCAGCAGAGAAAGGTGAACTGCATCGTAATTTCATGGGATACACCGTTTCCCACACCGCTTTATTGGTGGGCTTAGGCGCTTCTTCCATTGGTGATAACGGCTATGCCTATGTACAAAATGAGAAGCAGGTAGCAGCTTATCAGGAGCGGGTAAGCGGTGGTGAATTTCCAATCATCCGCGGACATATCCTCAATGAGGAGGACCAGTTGCTAAAAGGACATATCCGCGATCTGATGTGCACTTTTGAAACGAGCTGGCGTAAGGCAGATACACAATGTGATGCTGTGATAGAAGGGCTTCAGCGCCTGCAGGAGCTGGAGCAGGATGGACTGGTGGAAGTAGTGAAGAACAGTGTGGTTGTTACCACCAAAGGACGCCCTTTCATCCGCAATATTTGTATGGCATTTGATGCCCGGTTGTGGAGAAAACTGCCCGAAAGCCAGTTGTTCAGCAAAGCCATATAACTTCATCGGGAAAAAAATGGGGAGCAAAGGATACTTAATCGTGTTTTTGCTCCCTTTTGTCTTTTTCCGGAGATGGGGGAGCAGGAGATAAAATGACCCGTAAAAGGATGACGCGATGAACACCTGATGAGGAAGAAAAAAATAGTCGTCGGCTGAAATACTTGCCAGCAAAGGGTTTCAGCGGCAATAAAAAAAGTCTGACCGTTGGAACAATCAGACTTTCTTATTATGTGAATGGGTTAGTAAGTACAGGGAAACAAAATTCCCTACACAATATTAAAAAGAATTTCATGACAAAAGAAAAAATTTACAAAAAATTTTATTCACACTACTAAAATAATTGTGGATAACAGCAGTCTGAAACTTCCCGATTATCATTATTGACCCCTCCATATTTTCTTTATTGCTTTCCCCGATTTACTACCTTTGTTGCACTTAACATTATTCAATAACTCAGATCATATGAAGTTTGAAGCACCCGTTGCAGTAACGGAAATCGCTGCATTCATAGGCGCAGAGCTGGTAGGCAACAGCCAGCTGATGGCTGCCGGCCTCAATGAAATACATAAGGTAACACCAGGGGATATATCTTTTGTAGACTTTGAAAAATATTACAACGCCAGTCTGCAATCTGCCGCGACCATCATCATCATCAACAAAAAAGTGGAATGCCCTGAAGGCAAGGCGCTGTTAGTACTGGAAGATCCTTTCAGTGCATATGTAAAACTGGTGAACCGCTTCCGTCCATTTGAACCGGCAACCAAAGCGATCAGTGATTCAGCAGTGATCGGAGAAGGTACCATCATACAACCTAACGTATTCATTGGCAATCATGTGCGCATCGGTCGCAACTGTCTGATACATCCTAACGTAACAATTTATGACCACGCTGTTATCGGTGACAACGTGATCATTCATGCAGGTACCGTACTCGGTGCGGATGCATTTTACTTTAAGAAAAGAGCCGACAGAGAGGTGATATACGACAAGCTGGTAAGCTGCGGCAGGGTGATCATTGAAGATGATGTGGAGATAGGCGCCGGCTGTACCATCGACAAAGGTGTAAGTGGTGATACCATCATCGGCCGGGGCACTAAACTGGACAACATGATCCACATCGGTCACGGTACCGTGATAGATAGAAACTGTCTCATTGCTGCCCAGGTTGGTATCGCAGGTAAAGTACACATCGAAGATAACGTGATCCTCTGGGGACAGGTAGGCGTGAACAAAGACCTGACCATCGGCAAAGGTACGGTGGTATTAGCGCAGAGCGGTGTGCCCAGCAGCCTCGAAGCCGGTAAAGTATACTTCGGCTCCCCGGCAGAAGTAGCCAGCGAAAAAAGAAGAGAACTCGGCTGGGTAAAACGTATCCCTGAAATCTGGGACAAAGTAAAATCCCTTTAACCCATAACGGATTACGAATGACGATAGGGGTGGACCCCACCTGTAACCGTCATTCGTAATCCGTCATCTTGTAATTTATCATTCATGAAAAAGCTACTGTTTCCCTTTCTCTTTCTCCTCGCCTGTACCACTGCCAAACAACCCACTAAATCCGTCCCGGAGAACAACCTGTACAGCCAGGCACAGGAATGGCCTGTTAAGGTGAATGATGGCTGGCTTTCTGCCAAAACCATTTCCTTCGGGCTGTATACTACCACCTCCCGTAAAAACGGTGTGGCCGAAACGATGGGCAGCTTCATCAAAGACCCCAAGACCCCTTTTTACTTCTACGTCAACGGCAATGATGAACACATCCAGGTACAAACAATGAACACTTCCCGGATCGCATTCAGCAATCGCGATTTACCGGCCGTTTTAAAAGACCTCGATGGCAGTGCAGCCCTTTCGTACACACTAATCAACGGGACCAAAAATGAGCCCCTGAAACGCTGGGAAATGATATTAAAATCCCCTGGCTATCTGGAGCTGAACAACAACAAACAAGCCGGTATCCTCCGGTGTGCAGACACAGATATCCGCATTACGGCACATAACCGTTTCGGTAAGGTCAACTCCTACGAAAAAGTGTGTTATGAATTTCAGTATCGCGGGCAGCCGGTAGCGGCAGTCATCCCCGGCGAAAAGCCCCGTGTATGGGTCAGCAAAGATGCGCCTGCAGAAACAGCCAAAACACTGGCAGCTGCTATTGGCGCGTTGTTATTGAGGTAAAATATCAGTTGCGGGATGCCAGGAATGCGGCAGCAATTTCCCGGATGGTTTCTTCCAGCGGACGGAAGTTAAATGCCGGTAGGGCGGTCTGTATTTTCTGGTTGTCGTAGTACACCTTCAGTCGTGCCGTACGCGCCGTTTCTTTGGTCACTAACGGCTGTTTGCCGGTCAGCAACCCCTTCACTTTTTCAAGCCGCCACACCACTTCAGCCATCCATGGTTTGGCTGCGATATGTGGTGGCTTTTTACCCAATGCATGGGCCATAGCGGTAAACAATTGCCGGTATCCCCAGTTGTCGGCTGACAGGATAAAACGTTCCCCACTCACAGCACTGTCCATCAGCAGCATCATCGCTTTTACCACATCTTGTACATCTACAAAACCGTTAACACCTTCGGTATAATAAGGGAATTCTTTCCAGGCATTCTTCAGCAAAGTACCGGAACCTTCGTCCCAGAAGCCGGCGCCCAGTATGATCGAGGGATTTACAATCACGGCATCGAGCCCTTCTGCGACACCTCTCCACACTTCCATCTCACCCTGGAATTTACTGATACTGTAACGGGAGTTATTAGGACTCTCTTCCCATTCACAATCTTCATCAATGGCTGCCTGTTCCCTTGATCTGCCAATGGCTGCTACTGAGCTTACATACACCAGCTTTTCCACACCGGCATCGAGCGCTAAATTCACTACGTTGGCAGTACCTTCCACATTGATCTTCATGAGATTGGCAGCATTGCCAGGCTGAAACGAGACCACTGCGGCACAGTGATACACCTGGGTAACGCCTTGCATGGCGTCTTCCAGTGCACCTACGTCCAGGATATCACCCTGTACCCATTCAATCTTTCCGGAAAGGTCCTGCAACCGGGGAGAAGGGGCTTTGCGGTAAAGGGCTCTCACAGGCTTACCTGCTGCGACCAATGACCGAATCAAATAACTGCCTAAAAAACCTGTTCCGCCGGTTACTAAAATCATGAAGACTAATTCGTTTACTTATAGAGGCCCAAAATTAACTAATGATTTCCGTGATTTGAGCGATTCCCCGGATTTATAACTGTTAAAGTTTACTGCTCGTAGCGGTAGAAGCCGAGGCCTGTTTTACGGCCCAGTCTTCCATCCTGCACCCGTTGTTCCTGTAGCGCATTAGGCTTGAAGCGGGGCGCCTGTTGAAAGGCATCGTACAATGACCGGGTCACAGCCAGGTTAATATCATTCCCGATGAGGTCCATCAGGGCGAAAGGCCCCATCCGGAAACCGGCATTTTCCAGCAGCTGATCAATGGTACTGAAATCAGCTACCCGTTGTTCGGCCAGCAACATCGCTTCCAGATAGTAATGCCGTGCCACCCGGTTCACAATAAAACCAGGAGCATCTTTTGCGTTTACCGGCACTTTTCCCATCGACTTTGCCAGCTCATAAACACGATCAGCCGTTTCAGGTGACGTTTGTTCACCGCTCACGACCTCCACCAGTTTCATCAGATGGGCAGGATTAAAGAAGTGCATGCCGGCCACCCGCTGAGGATGAGGGAGCGTGGCTGCGAGTGCGGAAACAGACAGGGAAGAGGTATTGGAAGCGAAGATGGTGTCTTCCCGGTTGATAGGCGCCAGTTGGCTGAACAGGGCTGTTTTAGCCGCCATATCCTCTACAATGGCTTCGATGATCACATCTGCCACACAGAGATTTATATCGCTGGTAAAAGTGAGCCGTTCAAGGATGGCATCCTTCTCTTCTGTTTTAAGCCGGCCTTTTTCCACCGCTGTGGCGAGGCTTTTGGTGATCTGTGCCTGTGCTCTTTCCAGCCCTTCGGGGCGAATGTCAAACAGGACCGTCTTGTAACCACTGGAAGCCGCTACCTGGGCTATGCCGGCACCCATGGTGCCAGCGCCACATACAGCAATAGAGTGTATCATCGGGGGAGACTTTTAGATGATTCAGGCGTTTTTTGATTTACGATTTTTTGATTGAAATATGCCGGAGCAGTCTACATCACGAAATCGTAAATCAAAAAATCGCTAACTATTTTATACCGTTCCTTCAAACTGTTCCAGGAAGCGGGTATCGTTTTCAGAAAACAGGCGAAGGTCTTTGATCTGGTATTTCAGCATGGTAATACGTTCGATGCCCATACCGAAAGCGAAACCGGTGTATTTCTCGGGATCGATACCGCAGTTGGCCAGTACTTTGGGATGTACCATGCCACAGCCGAGGATTTCCACCCAACCGGTATGCTTACATACGGAACATCCGGTGCCGCCACAGATAAAGCAGGAGATATCCATCTCAGCACTGGGCTCTGTGAACGGGAAGTAGGAGGGGCGGAAACGGATACCGGTATTTTCGCCGAAGAACTCCTTCACGAAGTGATAAAGGGTCTGCTTGAGATCGGCAAAGGAAACATTTTCGTCGATGTACAGTCCTTCTACCTGGTGGAAGAAGCAGTGTGCACGGGCAGAAATGGTTTCATTACGGTATACTCTTCCCGGGCTGATGATACGGATAGGCAGTTTGCCTTCTTCCATCACCCTTACCTGGGCAGAGGAAGTTTGGGTACGCAGCAGCCAGTCAGGATTTTTGCTGATAAAGAAAGTATCCTGCATATCACGTGCAGGGTGATTTTCCGGGAGATTCAGCGCAGTGAAGTTATGCCAGTCGTCTTCAATTTCCGGGCCTTCTGCAATCGTAAAGCCCAGCCGTTCGAAGATGCGAATGATTTTGTTCCGTACCAGGCTGATAGGATGACGGGTACCCAGCCGGTGAGGGGCCTGTGGCATCGTATAGTCTACATCCTGATGATTGTCGCCGGCAGCTTCCTTCAGCGCTGTAAACTCTTCATAGCGGGCTTCTGCCAGCTGCTTAAATTCGTTCAGGATCTGTCCAAACTCTTTCTTGCGATCGTTGGGGACCTGTTTCATTTCTCCGAAGAGGGCTTTCACGAGGCCTTTGGTACCCAGAAATTTTATCCGGTACTGCTCCAGATCGGCCGCATTGGCAGGCGTAAAAGCCGCTATTTCCTGTTTATAGGCTGCTATTTGCTGTACTAACTGTTCCATAAAGAACAAAGATAAGCGATAATGCTAAAATATCAGCTTATAACCAACCCCGCGGATATTAACGATCTGGACACGGCTGTCGTCCTTCAGGTAACGCCTCAATTTGGTGATAAAAACGTCCATACTGCGGGCATTGAAGAAATTATCGTCGCCCCAGAGGTCCAGCAGCACGGCCTTCCGCTCCATCACCTCATTTTTGTTGTCATACAGCCGGCGCAGGATCTCGGCTTCCCGGTGGGAGAGGAACTCGGTGGTATTGTTGCGGGTAAGGGTTTGTTTGGCATAGTTGAAAATATACTGGCCAATCACCACGGAACCTTCTTCCATCTCCTTCACCGCCGGATGGTCACTGAAACGCTTCAGCAACGCCTTGATACGTACTATCAGCTCGTCCATGCTGAACGGCTTTTTGAGGTAATCGTTGCCCCCCAGCTCAAACCCTTTGACGACGTCTGCTGTCTGCGATTTGGCTGTCAGGAAGATGATCGGCGTGAATTTATCCTGCTTCCTGATCTCTGCCGTCACAGTAAAGCCGTCCATATTCGGCATCATGATATCCAATACCACTACATCGGGCCGCTCCTGCTGGTACAGGCGCAGTCCTTCCTTGCCGTCTTCTGCATACAACATCTCAAATCCACGAGTCTCCAGACTGTCTTTAACAATCTGACCAAGCTGCCATTCATCTTCTATTAATAATACTTTTGCCATATCATTTTTTTTGTTCCCAGGGCTGAAGCCCTGGGCTACGTTGCATGTATGTTTATCGGGAGCAACTCAACAGGGAAGCCTTGAAGCAATTAACAACAAAATACTAATAACCAAACGGATTCCCCCTCATCGTAGCCCAAGGCTTTAGCCCTGGGACAGGGGGATGTTAATCGTAAACTCCGTTCCTTTGTCAGGCTCACTATGTACCCGGATAGTGCCGCCATGCATTTCTACGATCTTCTTCACATAACTCAGGCCCAGCCCAAACCCTTTAACATTATGCAGATCACCTGTGGGCACCCGGAAAAACTTATCAAAGATATTCTCGTGATAAGCCCGCGGAATACCAATACCGTTGTCTCTCACCTTTATCTTCAGTATCCCGTGTTCTTCGCTGCAGCTGATGTACAACTGCACCTGCTCTCCGGAGTACTTGATGGCATTGTCCACAAGGTTGTTGATGGCGTTGGACAGGTGGGTTTTATCTACATAAACAGTAGGGCGGGTCAACTTGTTGTCATACCGCACCTGCAGCATCTTGTTGGCCTTCAGCTGATGGTTCGTCAGGATATTATCAATCACCTCGTTCAGGTCCGTTTCCTCTCTGAACAGCTCAAAATCTTCTTTCTCTTCGGCAGCGATGTGCAGTACCTTTTCCACAAGGTCTGACAGGCGTTGCAGTTCGTTCTTGGAGATATCCAGGTAGGTCTGTGTTTTACGCTGGTCGTTCAACGCATTGAAGTTCTGCAATGCCTCTACAGCCGCTGACACAGTAGCAATCGGTGTTTTCAGCTCATGGGTCATGTTGTTGATAAAGTCGTTCTTTACCTCTGACAGTTTTTTCTGTTTGAGGATGGTCCGGAGCATATACACAAAACACAGTACGGTCAATACCAACAGGGCGAGGGAGCTCACCAGTGTCCAGAGCATCTTTTGCAGGATAAACTGCAGCGGAGACTCAAAGCTGGCCTGTACAAACAGGTTACTGGCAGGATTAAAGGGTATCTTGGAAGTTTGCCGCGGCTCTCTTTTCCGGATACTGTCGCGGAAGCTCTCTCTTTCAAAACCACTGTAGCTCATATGGAAAGTATCCAGTTTGTAGGGGGTGGCTATCTGGCGGTTATGCAGTTCTGCGCGGAAGATGGAATCCAGTTTTTTGAGATTGGCGCTGTCGTTATGGTTATTATTGGCGATCAGGATTTCGGAGATCTGGCGGGCGAGGGTATCGACATAAATGCGGGCGGTGACGTCTCCTTTGATGCTGTCCGGCGGGGGAGGAGGGCCAGGTGACATACCGCCGCGATGCCATCCATGACGATCCCGCTGTATTATCACCATACGGCCGCTGTCTTTTGCCCGGTTGTAATAGCGGTAGCTGCGCATGTCCGGGAACTGCCGGTGCACATCGGAGAATTGTTTATTAAATACCGCTGTCCGCAAGGCGTCGTTGATTTCCTTGCTAAACTGCTCCTGCCGGATGCGATAGGAATTGTACACCCAATACCCCTGGAAAAGAAAGATTCCCAGAATACAGCTGCACATGAGGATAAGGATGTTTCGGATTCTTTGCCGCATCAATCATATTTATATCGTTACAAAACTATCCATTCCGGCGTTAAGGGGGCGAAATCCTTAACAATAATTAACAGTAGATAAGCCTATTTAACGCTGGTAGATAATCTTTAACAGTAAATAACAGTAAATAAAGGTTTTTAACGCAAAAAGAGACAGGGAAGCGGGACTTTTGTTGGTAAAATCAGCAACCATGAAAGGTATATCCCGGATCATTATGAGCGCAGCCCTCGTGCTGCCTTTTACACAGCCGCTGCTGGCGCAGCAGTCAGGCACTATTGTTTACGAGGTGACTGCTAAAACAGACCCGGAGCGGATGCGCGGGTTCCAGCGCGGTGGTGGTGACGGTGATGAGGCCCCCCAAATCCCTGATGTGATCACTTTTAAACAAACCCTTACTTTTAATAACGGTCATGCTAAACTGGCTACCGAAAGGCCCGATTTTGGCAACGGCGGTGGTGGTGGCCGCGGCGGCTGGGGCGGCAGAGCCCGCAGAGACACGGCCAACGCACAGGCACCTGGGCAAGGTCAGGGACAGGGAATGGGACAGCGCAGAATGGGGCCAGGTATGGGCATGATGGGCCGTGGCAATACACAGTACTTCGACCTCGCCAATAAAAAGATCCTTCATGTTTTCAGCACCTTCGGCGATGACCGTAAAACATATTATGCAGAAGAAGACTTTATCGTTGCCGCTGATACCAAAGCCAGCGACAAGACAAAGAAAATAGCGGGTTATACCTGCAAAAAAGCCACTATCAAGCTAAAAGATGATACCTACACCGTATGGTACACCACCGAACTGCCATTCAGCTTCTCCCCAATTAACGGGTTATTACCGGAAGCCAACGCCGTGGTACTGGTAGCAGAAGGCGGCAGACGCGCCTATAATGCTACCAGCGTAAACCTGCAAGCCGTAACAGACACAGATCTTACCATCCCGGCAGGGGCGGAAAAAATCAGTCAGGAACAAATGCGGGATATCAGACAACAGGAGATGGAGAAATTACGTAAGCGGCAACCCCAAATGTAAAAATTCATCCTATCTTACCTTTTCGCGCGAACCTCCATTATGAAAAAAATTGTACAGCTCTTGCTGGTACTGGGTTTGGGAGTGATCTGCTCCCAGGCCCAGGCACAGCAAGGAAAGATTAAAGGGCAGCTGACTGACCAGAGCACTAAAGAAGCTATGCCCGCGGCAACCGTGGTATTACTGCACACTAAAGACTCTACGGTGGCTAATACCGCCATTACCGACAACAAAGGGAATTTTGAGATCACCAATATCGCCAATGGCGACTACCGGCTCTATATCAGCTTCCTGGGATATAAAGCCATCAACAAGCCCGTAAAAATCACGGAAGAAACACCATCACTCACGCTGGGCACACTGGGCATGGAACTGAAAGGCGTTAACCTCAACGCTGTGGAAATAAAAGACGAAAAGCCCCCGATCGTTGTCAAAAAAGATACGCTCGAATTTAATGCAGATGCCTTCAAAACCCGCGACAATGCGGTGGTGGAAGACCTGCTCAAAAAACTGCCCGGAGTGACCGTGGATAAAGACGGGGCCATCACTGCACAAGGCGAAACCGTTACCAAAGTATATGTGGACGGGAAACCTTTCTTCGGCACCGATCCCAAGATGGCCACCAAAAATCTCCCCGCTAACATCATCGACAAAGTACAGATCATCGATAAAAAATCTGATCAGGCGGAGTTCACCAAAATCGATGACGGGCAAACAGAAAAAGCGATCAACATCACCATCAAAAAAGATAAAAAGAAAGGCCTGTTTGGCCGTGCCTCCGCTGGTTATGGTACGGATGACCGGTTTTCCGGTGCTTTCAACATCAACCGTTTCCGCGACAATCAACAAATGAGCCTTATTGGCGGCGGCAATAACATTAACAGTACCGGCTATACGATTCGCGACCAGATGAGCTTCAGTCCCGCCGGTGGCGGTGGCGGCGGCGGCCGTGGCCGAGGAGGCCGTGGCGGTGGTGGTGGCATGACCATCTCCCAGGGTGGCGGCGGTGGCGGCGGCAACAGCAGCCCCGGTATCACCCGTAATTGGAATGCTGGCCTCAACTTCAGTGAAGACTTCAATAAAAAGGTACAGTTTAGCGGCAGCTACTTCTTTAATGATACCAAAAACAATCTGACGCAACAAACGTCCAGACAGACTTTTGCCGGCAACAGCACCACTTTCTATAACGAAAACTCTTCGTCACAGACAGACAACAGCAACAACCGCCTCGATGCCCGCGTGGAATACGAGATAGACTCCATGCATTCCATCGTGTTTTCTCCTTCATATTCCCTCACCAATGGAAACAGCTTCAGCTCCCGTGACTACCAGACACTGAACAATAACAAGGATACCGTCAACAAAGGAACCACGACCAACGACGGGCATGGCAACAATCAGAATATCGGCGGGTCTATCCTGTTCAGAAAACGTTTTAAAACACCGGGCCGCACACTCAGCCTGAACCTGTCGTACAACAACAGCATTAATGATCAGCAGAACTACAACAAGTCCAGCGTGTATTATTTCGCCAACGACAGCCTGTCTACGTTCAATCAGAGCAACCAGATCAACACCACCAGCAAAAACGCCGGCGCCAACCTCACCTATACCGAGCCTTTAGGCCACGATAAATACCTTGAGGCCAACTATGGCATTACCAACTACAAAAGCGATAGTAAAAAATATACTTACGACTTCGATGAAAGCAAAGGCGTATATGATCAGCTCAACGATTCCCTGAGTAACGCCTTTACCAACAATACGGTCAATCAGCAGGCAGGACTGGCCTTCCGCACATCCAAACTGAAGTACGACTACTCCATAGGCCTGAACGTGCTGTTCAACAATCTTGATAACAACACCTATTCTTTCCGTACCAAAAGAGACAGCCTGATACATCAGAGTACCGTCAACTTCGCGCCTAACGCCAGCTTCAACTATACTTTCGCAAAGAACAAACGGTTACGCATAAACTATAATGGCAACACCACACAGCCTACCGTGCAGCAGCTGCAGCCGGTGCCCGACAACAGTAATGCGTTGTATGTACAGCAAGGTAATCCCGATCTGAAACCTTCTTTCAACAATACCCTGCGTATTAACTACAACCAGTTCAACAATACCACCTTCCGGGGTATGTTTGCTTCGTTGAGAGGTTCTTTTGGCGCTAATAAGATTATCAACTCCACCAGGCTGGACACTGCTACAGGAAAGACTTTCAGCAAACCGGTAAACGTGAACGGCTACTACAGCCTCAGTGGTATGTTGCATAACTCTATCCCGCTGTCAAAAACCCCTGGCCAGAACCTGAATACCGGTACTTCCATCGGGTACAGCCGTGATGTGAACATTACACAGGGAGTGATGAACTATAAAAACACCCTGCAACTGTCGCAGTCCGTTAATGTGAGCTATATGTATAAAGAACTGTTTGATGCAGCACTGGGAGGCAGTGTGAACTATAACGCCACCTCCTATACGTTGCCGTCTACGCCCAATACACAGTACTTTGACTATAACTTCAATGCAGACGTGAACTTCAATCTTCCCCTGGGTTTCATGATCGGTTCGGATGTTACCTGTACGCTCAACAGAGGCCGTACTGCCGGTTATAACCTGACTTCCACCATGTGGAATGCGAACGTGTCCAAGTATGTATTTCCCAAGAAACAGGGCATGATCAAAATACAGGGCTTCGATCTGTTGCGGCAGTATGTAAGTGTTTCCCGCGATGTAAGTGATAACTATATTGAAGACGTTCGTTCCAATGTGCTGCAACAATACTTTATGATCAGCTTTACCTACTTCCTGAATAAGTTTGGTGGTAATAACAAAGGGAACAACGGGGAGAGAGGTATGCGGATGATGATGGGCCCCCGTGGTGGACAGGGCGGTTTCAGGACGCAACAGTTTTAAAATTATTGATTTCCGATTTTTTGATGTTGGAATTTGAGTGACATAGATTCCTTTCGAATACCAACATCAAAAAATCGGAAATTTGAAACTCACTTCATGGCTACGGTTCTTCTGCCCGCCCATATGCGTTTTACAACCCATGCCACCGTGAAAGTGGGAATAAAATCTGTTCCGGGGAACAGTTCTTCCAGAAAGTTAAAGGCACTACCAAAAGTACCAATGGAGCCGCCAAACATGCGGTAAAAGATAATTGCTGAAATCGGGGCCCAGATCAGATCACTGACATCACCCAAAACCGGTACGGCGTAACTGGCACAACCAATCAGGTCCATCAGGATACAGAGCCATAAACTTGGGGTATATTTTTTTTCCATTTCAACCTCCGCTTTTCAATACATAAACAAAATGCTTACCAAAATAGCTTGTTAATATAAAGGTAAGATTTTCAGACCGTTTACGTTCAAAAAATTCGCATGACATCCTGTCCGGGCCGCTCCTGACGCGGCATTGCAGCAAGTGTTGCAAATACGCTTATTTTCATTTAAATTGATGCCACTTAAAGCACACTGTAATTATGCACGAGGAAAATTCCCGCCGCGACATGATCAAAAAAGTAGCGACTATGGCACTGGCATCTACTGCATTATCTTCCCTTTCTGAAAGGGTTGCGGCTCACGACAAAGCCGTTGGAGAACCGCTGAAAGGAAAAATCAACCACTCCGTTTGCGCGTGGTGTTATGATATTCCGCTGGCCGACCTTTGCGTGGCAGCCAAAAAAATCGGTATCCCATCGATTGATCTGGTAGACCCGAAAGACTTTGCCATCCTGAAAAAACATGACATGATCACCGCCATGGTGGCCAGCAACGGACCGGAATGGGGTATCACCCGCGGTTTCAACAATCCGGCCCATCACGATAAACTGGAAACTTATTTCCGGCATTATATCGATGAAACAGCCAAAGCAGGCTTCTCCAACCTCATCTGCTTCTCCGGCAACCGCAACGGTCTTAGCGATGAACAGGGAATCGAAAACTGCACCAAAGGGCTGCAACGTATTATCGGTTATGCAGAAAAGAAAAAAGTAACCCTGGTGATGGAACTGCTGAATAGCAAAGTAGACCACCATGATTATCAGTGCGATCACACCGCCTGGGGCGTAGCACTCTGCAAATCAGTTGGTTCTGAAAATTTCAAACTGCTGTATGATATCTACCACATGCAGATCATGGAAGGCGATGTAATCCGTAACATCCGTGATCATCATCAATACATCGCCCACTATCATACCGGCGGCGTTCCCGGACGCCACGAAATCGATGAAACACAGGAACTGTATTACCCTGCCATCATGAAAGCCATCTACGAAACAGGCTTCAAAGGACATGTGGCCCAGGAGTTCATTCCTTCCCGTCCGGATAAACTGGCCTCATTAAATAATGCTATTCATATCTGCGATATCGCATAATATTTTGTGATTGATTTATTTAGATATTTAATTATTTGATTTACGGATTTTGGAATTTTCTGATTTAGAAATTTAAAACGCGAAGATCATCATCTGATTGATCTTATAATATGATCTTCAATATGTTAAATCCCAAAATCAGAAAATTCCCAAATCCGTAAATCAAATAAAAAAATGCCCCAATAACCAAATGAAAAAATAATCCTCTACTTTTGCGCCCAATTAGTCCACTAAACAAGTAGGGTATTAATGAAACAATACTACAAAAAGCCACTCGCCTGGCTGTTACGCGAGTCCGGAGAAGAGGGCAGTCAAGGCCTGAAACGTACACTGAGCGGGTTTCAGCTGGTTATGCTGGGCCTTGGGGTCATCATCGGCGCCGGTCTGTTTTCCCTGACAGGCCTGGCAGCAGGCAACAACGCCGGTCCGGCAGTCACACTCTCTTTTGTGGTAGCCGCCGTCGGCTGTGCTTTTGCAGGTTTGTGTTATGCGGAATTTGCTGCCATGATCCCTATCGCGGGCAGCGCCTACACCTACGCTTATACCACCATGGGAGAGCTGTTTGCCTGGATCATTGGCTGGGACCTGGTGCTGGAATTCTCTGTGGGTGCAGCTACAGTATCCATCAGCTGGTCCAACTACCTGGTGGAATTCCTCTCCGGTTACGGTATTTACCTGCCACCCCGGCTGGTCCATTCTCCATTTGAAACAATAACACTCCCTGGCGGAGAAGTGGTACACGGACTGTTTAACCTGCCGGCCGCGCTGGTAGTGATACTGATGTCCTATATCCTGATGCGTGGCACCAAAGGCTCTGCCATCTGGAATGCAGTGGTAGTATCCCTCAAAGTAGGCGTTGTACTGGTTTTTATTGCGCTTGGATGGAAATATATACAACCGGCCAACCTGGTGCCTTATATCCCGAAAAACACGGGTGAATTAGGTCATTTTGGATGGTCCGGCATCCTCCGGGGAGCGGGCGTGGTTTTCTTTGTTTTCCTTGGCTTTGATATTGTCAGCACCGCAGCACAGGAAACAAAAAACCCGAAACGCAACATGCCGATCGGTATCCTCGGTTCTCTCGCCATCTGTACAGTATTATTTATACTGTTCTCACACGTCATGACCGGCCTGGCGCCTTATACGGAATTCAAAAACAGCGGCGCCCCGGTGGCCATCGCCATCTCCCATACGCCTTTTAAATGGCTGGGGCAACTGGTGGTACTGGCTATCATCATCGGTTATACATCCGTGATCATGGTAGACCTCTGGGGACAGTCACGCGTGTTTTATGCGATGTCCAAAGATGGTCTGTTACCCAAAATTTTCTCAGACATACATCCCCGTTTCCGCACACCGTGGAAGTCCAATATCCTCTTCTGTGTTTTTATCAGCTTATTTGCCGCGCTGGTACCTATCAAGGTGGTAGGGGAGATGACCAGCATCGGTACACTGCTGGCTTTCGTGATCGTATGCGCAGGCGTATGGATACTGCGTTACACCATGCCGGATGCGCCACGGCCCTTCAAAACACCGTGGGTGCCTTTTGTACCGATCATGGGTATCCTCACTTGTGTAGGCATGATGGTATTTCTTCCGCTGGACACCTGGTTGAGGCTCATTATCTGGATGGCGATAGGAATAGTGATTTATTATTTCTACGGCAGGAAACATAGCAAGGTAAGGCGGGAGCTGAATGCCGGTCAATAATGTTTCCAATCCTGCCGCAACACGCCCATCACCACCATGTCCACAAACTGGCCATGCAGCTTGGCGTTGTGCCGCAGAATACCTTCACGGGTGAATCCCAGCTTGATGGGGATTTGCCCGCTCCGCTCGTTCTGTAAAACAAAACGGATTTCAATTTTATTTAGTCGCAGTTTTTTGAACGCATAAGTGATTAACGCACGGCAGGCCGCAGTAGCGATGCCCTTGCCCTGGAAAGCCTCTCCGATCCAATATCCGATCTCCGCTTTCTGTACCTGATGGTCCCACCCATGCAGGTCCATCACGCCGCATAAATGATGCTGATACCAAATACCCAGTGCAATCGCTTCCTGTTCTTCCGCTTTCCGCTGCATCATCTGAATAAACCGGGCACTGTGCTCTTCATTGGTATTGTAATCCACCCATGGCAGGAACTTACGCAGGTTTTTCCTGGAGGCATCCAGCTGCTTATATACCAGTGGGGCGTCCTGCATGGTCAGTTGCCGCAGGTAAATATCTTGATTGACAGGTATATCTAACATAACCGGAATTAAAGTGGGGGATAAACCTACGAATAAAATTATGAATTACGAATTTATTGATTATGAACCACTCATAAAACAAAAAGGCAGATCAATAATGATCTGCCGTTCACCTATCACACTTAAAATTGTCATTATCCAATATCGTTAGTTTCTAGCCAACAGGTTTCTCTTCGTCATGTCTTTCACAACCTGCTGCGCATATAACACCGCCATTCTTGCTGTGGAAGGTGGGTCAAAAGATTGTGATTGTACAGAGTACAGTAACTGACCGCTTTTCAAATCATACAGATTACCTTCCCACTGATACCTGGTACTATAGGTAACATAACCTGGTGAGTAATAGGTATTGTACCAACGGGAATAATAAGGCCAGAAACCCCAATAACCATAAGGGGCGTAGGCATATCCCGGAGTATAACTTCTTTCTCTGCCCTTATCCACCATAACAATAGTCAGGACCTGATTTACATCACTGCCCTGAAGCTTCCTGATGGCCTGTTTTTCACCCATTTTGATAAACTCATCGGGGCCGAATTCCTGTAATGAAGAAACAGCGTTATATCCTTTACGCTTGAGTTCTGTTGCGGTGAAATTTTCCATCTGGCTTCTGAGAGCCCGGTCCTTTTGAGGAACCAGCGCCATCACCATTATTTTCTGATCTTTCTGTAACTGTTGCGCGTTGTTGGCGCGCCAGGAAGAAGTAACTTTCGTACTGCACGCAGCCAAAGCCATTATCACTAATCCTGACAATATTAAACCCAGCTTTTTCATGGTTCCCTCCTTGTTTTTGTGTTATATCTGTTAGACGTGGCAAGGAGGAAAATGTAACAGGCACTAGATAGTTTTAACATTCCTATAACTGTGATGGCCATGATTACTGCTGATTCGCCTGATTCGGGGAGATTAAAACGGATTAAAAAAAATGACCAAAAAGGCTGCCCTTTTTGGTCATTTAATCTCGTAGCCCGAAAGGCTTATATCTTAGCCCAGGGCTTCAGCCCTGGGACCTTGATTAATAGTTAATCACCTGCTCTTCAATAGCGGCGGGCAGTTCACGGAACTGATACAGCTGGGTGCGCAGCTGTGGTTCAAAACCGGCTTCACGGATAGCATCCTGCATGGTGCGGTAAGTGAAGCGGTGCGGTGCGCCGGCGGCGCTCACCACGTTTTCTTCGATCATAATAGAACCGAAATCGTTGGCGCCGGCGTGCAGGCACAGTTGCGCTACCTGTTTGCCGACAGTCAGCCAGGAGGCCTGGATATTCTTGACATTCGGCAACATAATACGACTCATAGCGATCATGCGGATATATTCTTCGGCGGTGGTCATGTTGTGCACACCACGGATTTTTGCCAGCAGCGTGTCCACATCCTGGAACGTCCAGGGGATGAAAGCGGTGAAGCCATAATGCCCTTCCGGTTTTTCGCTTTGTACCTGGCGGATGTCCACCAGATGCTCGAAGCGTTCCATAACGGTTTCCACGTGTCCAAACATCATCGTGGCGGAAGAAGCGATATTCAGTTTATGCGCAGCCCGCATAACGTCCAGCCATTCCTGTGCGCCACACTTGCCTTTGGAGATGAGCCTGCGTACACGGTCATTCAGAATTTCAGCACCGGCGCCGGGAAGGCTGTCCATGCCTGCTTCTTTTAATGCGCGCAGCACTTCGATATGTGTGCTTTTTTCCAGTTTGGTGATATGCGCCACTTCCGGGGGGCCCAGCGTGTGCAGACGGAGGGTAGGATACAGCTTCTTCAGCTCCCTGAACAGGTTGACATAGAAGCTCAGTCCCAGTTCCGGGTGATGCCCGCCCTGTAACAACAGCTGGTCGCCGCCGTATTTCAGGGTCTCCTCTATCTTGCGTTTATATTCCTCAATATCGGTAATATAGGCTTCGGCGTGGCCGGGAATGCGGTAAAAGTTGCAAAACTTACAGTTGGCCGTGCACACGTTAGTGGTGTTCACATTTCTGTCTATCTGCCAGGTCACCTTTCCATGCGGCACCTGCTGCTTACGTAACTCGTTGGCAATGTGCATCAGTTCTGCCAGCGGTGCATTTTCAAACAAGTACACCCCTTCTTCTGCTGTCAGAAATTCAAACTGCTGTGCCTTTTGATATAAATCCTGAAGTACCATATGCTATTTTCTAATCGCTGAATAACCCGACAAAGGTAGTATATCGCACAATAACAGCGGGTAATAAAAATATTTTATATGTAGCGTTTTATACATTAAATTTAGGAAAATGATCCCCTTGCATCATCTGTATGCCTAAACCAAATCTGTTACTCGCCTTGCTGCTCGCTTTGGCAGCACTAACCGGTCTTTATCAACCAGTATCTGCCGGAAATGCCATCCTGGAGAAAGATACTACACAGCCATCTGTGTTGATCACCCGTTTTAAGTTCAAACAATATTATGGTGGTGTAGTCGTCATTTCGGCCACACTGGACAACCTTCCGGACACCCTGCAGTTTATCCTCGACACCGGCAGCGCCGGCATCTCTCTTGATACTGCCACCTGTGTCCGGCTGGGCATTAAGCTCACCCCTACAGACAAAGTGGTGAAAGGGCTGGGAGCGGCCAAGACCGTGTCTTTCGCGATGGACCATACCCTGAAGCTACCGGGGCTCACCATCGACAGCCTGGATTTCCACGTCAATGATTATGAGCTGATCAGCCAGGTGTATGGTATCCAGGTAGATGGTATCATCGGTTACAGCTTCCTGAACCGCTTTATTGTGACAGTGGATTACGATACGGAAGAAATTATCGTCAACAGCAAAGGCCGCTATAACTATCCCAAAGGTGGTCAACTGCTACGCCCATCGCTCACACAGATACCGCTGATAACGGCACCGCTGCGTCATGAACGTAAAACGGTCACCAACCGTTATTATTTCGATACCGGCGCCGGTATGTGCCTGTTGTTATCTTCCCAATTTGTCAACGACAGCGCCCTGATCACGAATCGTCGCAAAAGCAGGAAAATCATACAAACGGAGGCCCAGGGCCTGGGTGGCAAAATGCAGATGTCACTCACCACCATTCAGGAGTTCCGTGTTGGCAGCTATTCCTTCCGGAACGTGCCCACCTATATCTTCGATGACAGGACCAATATCACGGCCTATCCTTTCCTCGGCGGCATGATCGGCAACGACCTGCTGCGCCGGTTTAATATCACGCTCAATTACGGCAGGAAAGAGATATACCTGATGCCCAATACCCATTTCAAAGATATGTTCGACTACTCCTATACCGGCCTTATTATCTATCTGATCGACGGCAGGGTGGAAGTGACCGACATCATCAAAGGATCACCGGCCGAAAAAGCCGGCATCCGGAAAGGAGACATCATTATGGCAGTCAATAACAACCTTGGCTCTAACCTGCAGCTGTTCCGTGAACTGCTCAAAAATGTAGGCACCAAGGCCACGCTGTTGATTGCCAGAGATAACGACTTGTTAATTAAAAAGTTGCCAATAAAAAGTATTCTTTAACGTTATTTGCAGCATGTGGCGTACTCTGGTGATAGTAATATGCTTGTGCTGTAATTTATTCCTGCCTGCCTTCGCACAACGAAAAAATGCTGCCCCCGCAGCGGCAGACAACAGCAAACCTGTGGCTGTAATTCCTTTCCGCATGATCGACAAACATGTGGTGATACCGGTGGTGCTCTCCGGCAGTACCGATACGCTACGGTTTGTTTTTGACAGCGGTGCGGAAGTCACGGTGCTGCATAAACGGGTTTCTGAAAAGATGCGTATCAACAGCGGACATCAGGCTTTCATGAGCGGCACCAATAATGCCATGGTAAGGACCAATGTGGTAACGCTCAATGCCCTGTATCTGAAAGAATTACGCCTTCCTTACGTGGACGCCTATCTTGAAAATCTCGATAACCTCGGTGATATTGACGGTGTAATCGGCGTGGCCCTGCTGAAGCTGTATATCGTGAAAATCGATTACCGGCAACAACAACTGGTGTTGTACCGTAATGGTAAAACACCCGTCGGCAATACCGGGCGACAGCTGCATTTCCAGCTCAACTATTCCACGCCGGTAATAGATGCCGCCATCACGATGCCTGATGGCCGTCATCTTCCCGGCCATTATCACATCACCACCGGCGGCGACTACGGCATCCTGTTCAACTGGCCTTACGTGGATTCCAACCGCATCAACAGTCTCCCTACACTCAATACAGACAGGGTACAGGATATGGTCAGGGTGTTGTATTATATCAACAGCAACATCCCATCATTGCAATTGGGCGGAAAAACATTGGCCAATGTGCCCGTGAGCTATTGTAAAGACATCAATGATGTAGGCGTATACACTGAAATTGCCGGCTCTATTGGTTATGATGTCTGGAAACAATTCACCATCACAATAAACTACGGAAAGAAGGAACTCTACCTGGAATGACCACTGACATTGTGTTGTAGCCCGTACGCGTCCCCCAAATCCATCCTGATAATGGAAAACCCAAACCCTAATTCCTAATTCCTAATACGTAATTAGTCCTTTTACCCTATTTTTACTTCTATACGAATATTACATTATGATTCATTATAATAAATTTACATTAGCTAATGGGTTGCGGGTTGTGGTACATGAAGACCATACTACGCCCATGGCTGTATTAAACGTACTGTACGATGTAGGCGCAAGGGATGAGAACCCCGAACAGACCGGTTTTGCCCACTTGTTTGAACACCTGATGTTTGGCGGCTCAGTCAATATTCCCGAATATGATGAGCCCCTGCAAATGGCAGGAGGGGAGAACAACGCCTACACTACCAGCGACCTCACCAACTACTACATACAGCTGCCGGCAGAAAACATTGAAACTGCTTTCTGGCTGGAAAGTGACCGGATGCTTTCACTGGCCTTCAGTGAAAAAAGCCTCGATGTACAACGCAAAGTAGTATCAGAAGAGTTTAAGGAACATTACATCAACAAGCCCTATGGCGATGTATGGCACAAAATGAGGGAACTGGCATACTCCTCGCACCCTTACCGCTGGATGACCATCGGTAAAGAGCTGTCGCATATTGAAAACGCTAAGCTGGAAGATGTAAAAGCTTTCTTCTTTAAGTTTTACCGTCCGGTCAATGCCATCCTTTCCGTGGCTGGCAACGTCACTACGGAACAGGTGAAAACATTGGCGGAGAAATGGTTTGGTGATATTCCTCCCGGAGAAAAATATCATCGCAACCTGCCGGTGGAACCACCACAAACAGCTGCGCATAAACTGGATGTAAAAGCCAACGTGCCACTGGACGCCCTGTACAAATGTTACCATATGTACGCCCGTTCAGACAAACGTTATTATGCTGCCGACCTGGTCTCCGATATCCTCGGCGGTGGCAGCTCTTCCCGTTTGCACCAGGTGCTGGTAAAAGAGAAAAAACTCTTCAGTAATATTGACTGTTACCATTTCGGCAGCCTCGACGCCGGTTTGCTGACCATCGAAGGTAAACTGGTGAAAGGCGTGAAGATGAAAGATGCCGAAAAAGCCATACAAACTGAACTGGAAAAATTACAGGCCGAAGTGATTGTCGACCGCGAACTGCAAAAGGTGAAAAACCGCGTGGAAAGCCTGCTCGCATTTGAAGATATGAGCCTGCTCAACCGCGCCAACAACCTGGCCTTCTATGAGCTGCTTGGTGATGCCGGTCTGATGAACAAAGAGTTTGAAAACTATGACGTGGTGACAGCCGAAGATATTCACCGGGAAGCGAAGCTGCTCTTCGATGAAAAAAATGCCAATACCATTTACTATTACGCCGAAAATCAGGGATAAACCACATCTCAGTCACACGGTATAAATGAGATCTATATGAATAGAACGATTCCTCCTCCCATTAAAGACGCTGTGGAGTTTGATATAAAGCTGAAGCCCTACGAGAAATTCACGTTGGACAACGGTATCCCCGTTTATGTGATCAAATCAGAAGAACAGGATACCCTGCAGCTGGAACTGGTATTCCCTGCCGGTTCATGGTATGAAAGCGAAAGCCTGGAAGCCCTGGCCACCAACTTTCTCATGAAAAACGGCACCAGCAAGCGTACAGCCCTCGAGATCAACGAGGCTATCGATTATCATGGCGCCTACCTTAACCGGAACGCGTACCATGAAAACGCCACCTTCACGCTGCACTGCCTCACCAAACATACAGAAGTGCTGCTGCCGGTATTACAGGACGTTATACTCGATCCTATTTTTCCGGAAGAAGAATTACAGCTCTACAAACAAAACCAGAAACAGAAGCTGGCCGTCAATCTCCAGAAATGTGATTTTGTGGCCAACCGCTTTATCGATAAATACCTGTTTGGCGAATTCCATCCATACGGCCGTGTGAGCAGCATGATGGCTTATGACGCATTACAGACAGAAACGCTGCGTGCTTTCTATCAAAAGCATTATACGTACAACAACTGCCGCATTTTTGTGGCCGGTAATATGCCAGCCAATATGCTGGCGCTGCTGAACCAACACTTCGGCAGTACCCGCTGGAACGGTGAGACCAGCCTGCTCAGGCCGGAGCTGCCCGTACAACCGGCAGAGGAAAAGAAATTCCGCATTTTCAATGACGAAAATGGTGTGCAGGGTGCTATCCGTATCGCCCGCCCTTTCCCCAACCGCTATCATCCGGACTTTCCTAAGATGCTGGTGCTCAACACTATCCTGGGTGGCTACTTCGGCTCCAGGCTGATGAGCAACATCCGGGAAGAAAAGGGGTACACCTATGGCATCTATTCACAGCTGTATAATTTCCGGCAGGTGAGCGCTATCAACATCCAGACCGAAGCCGGCAGGGATGTGTGCGAAGCTACTATCGAAGAAGTGTACAATGAGCTGCGCAGACTGCAAAATGAGCCGGTGCCGCAGGAAGAACTGGACCTCGTGCGTAACTACATGATCGGTTCCATCCTCGGCGACCTGGACGGCGCCTTCCAGCTGATACAACGCTGGAAAAACCTGATCCTCAACGATCTGGACGAAAACTATTTCTACAACAACATTCAGACAATCAAGACTATCACCGCAGAGGAATTACAGCAACTCGCCAAACAATATCTCACGCCCGGCGATTTCTATGAACTGGTGGTGATCTGATGTGATAATCATGCAAGACGATCAACATTACCTGGCAGCCAATAAAGCACTCTGGAACAAACGTACAGCCGTACACGTTACCTCTTCTTTTTATGATGTGCCGGCTTTTCTGGAAGGGCGTAGCTCACTCAATAGCATTGAGCTGGCATTGCTGGGCGATGTCCGGGGAAAGCGTATCCTGCACCTGCAATGCCATTTTGGGCAGGACACGCTTTCTCTGGCACGCATGGGCGCAGACGTGACCGGAGTAGACCTCTCTGATGCAGCCATTGCCCAGGCCAATGCACTAACGGCGCAACTGGGTCTTCAGGACCAGGCACAGTTTATTTGCTGTGATGTTTATAGTCTTCCTGAACACTTGCAGGACAGCTTCGATATTGTATTCACGTCTTACGGTACTATCGGCTGGCTGCCCGACCTGAACAAATGGGCCGGGGTGGTGCAGCGCTTTCTGAAACCGGGCGGCATTTTCGTAATGGCTGAATTCCATCCGGTAGTGTGGATGTTCGATGATCAGTTTACCCGCGTGCAGTACGATTATTTCAATACGGAAACGATTGTGGAAAACAACAACGATACCTATACGGATGCTGAAGATAACGCAGACGTAAAAGGTGTTGCCTATTCCTGGAACCATCCGCTGAGCGAAGTCTTCGAATCCTTGCTGACAAAGGGTTTACAGCTACAGACGTTTCAGGAGTTTGATTATTCCCCGTACAATTGTTTCCAGAACACCACCGGCGAAAACGGGCATTTTCAGATCAAAGGGATGGAAGGAAAACTGCCGATGGTATATGCATTCAAGTTCCTTAAACCTTAACATATGAAAGCAGTTGTCATTACACTGTTAATCGTGGCAGGCAGCCTCACCGGGATGGCGCAATCCCAGTCAGACATGAACAAACAGGCCGGCCTGGAGTACAAAGAGGCAGATAAGAAGCTGAATACCATATACCAGGAGATCCTGAAAAAATATGCGGCCAATAAAACGTTTATCACCAATTTCAAGGAGGCCCAAAGGCTGTGGGTACAACTGCGCGATGCCCAGCTGAAGGCTATGTACCCGGAATCCGCGAAAAGTTACGGCAGCATGTTCCCGGTATGTAAATCCAATTACCTCGCTGAGCTGACCAATCAGCGCACAGATGCTATCCGGGTGTGGCTCAACGGCCTGCCTCCGGGGGAAACCTGCACCGGTTCCGTTGGAGCAACGGAATAGTCAACATTTATATAATATAAATTACATATTATTTTCTGTATATTTGGCGTACACCACAACGCCTATGAGACTCCCTATCCTGATGCTGGCGGTATTCCTGTGTGGCAATGCCTATTCCCAGTCCCGCCAGACGGCACTGGACACACTGGAAAATCGTTATCAGCGCTGCCTTTCTACCGGCAGCAACAGCTACAGCTGCGCCCTTGTATATTACAAGCAGCTCGACAGCCTCCTGTACAGCACATTACAGCGCCTTTACAGCCAGATTGAGCCTAACAAGCTACACTCCCTCCAGACAGAACAAGGTGCCTGGGAAGAGAAGAAAGATGCCTATTTCCGTAAGATAGACGAGCGGGTGGAGAAGATGCATAAAAGCACCATGAACGGGCTGGACGATGACATGATCTCTACAGACAACAAGGCTGCTTATGTGAAAGACCGTGTCACCGCCCTTCTTGATATGGAGATCTAACCATTTCATTATTTAGAAATTTGGTCATTTAATGGGTTCTCTAAATGAGAAAATTTCTAAATAACAAAATATCACAATCGTTCCTGGTGACGCAGCCAGCGTTCCGGCATCTCATTGTTACTGGCCAGCAGGTAATCGTTATACGCACAGGGCACAAACTCCTGATCGGGGAGCTGCATCCACCAGCGGCCGGTACGTTTGCTTTTCAGGAAAACAGTTTCTATATCGGAGAAGGCTATATGAAATTCCCAGAAGGCGTCCCGGTCATCCAGCAGGGCCTCTTTGTTTTTGACGGAGCGGCCATCCATAAAATACCACATCATCTGAGCGATCTGGCGGGCCGTTAGTTGCTCCTTGTCTTTTTCAGGCCGGTAGCCATAAATCCCAAAGGAAGATAACCGGCTGCTCATACCTGCATAACGGGCAAGAGAGCAGGCTTCTTCACCGCTGAACCCATTGGGGGAGAGGTTGTTGGCCGGCGCATCGGTATGCCGGATGATATTGATATCCAGGCTGAACAAATCAGAGTGCCGCAGTACTGGTTCCGCTTCTTCCATATTCTCACGGATACGGCCTAAACGAAAACAATCAAAACGCAGTTTATCCAGCGTCTCTAACATACGCGGATGTACGAAATAGCTCTGGAAACCCAGGTGGTTGTAGTGACGGAGATAATTGGGCTGTTCGGTGAGGATATCCATCAGGTATCTTTCACTACGGTGAGAGGATTCTTCCTGCAGATCGATCAGTGCATCTGCCACAGTAGCCTCTATGATCAGCTGATGAGCCGCATAGGCTTTGTATTGCGGATAGGTAAGATCATGGGAGCCGCCTAATATCAGCACCGTTTTATTGGCTTGTATCAGTTCCCCTACAACTGTTTTCATGGCAGCATATGCATCGGCGAGAAAGGCGCCTGAACGCAGGTTGCCTACATCAGCCACCTTGATATCACGGTGCCAGTTGTAGAGCCTAAAGAACTCCCGCCGGATCGCATCAGGCCCACTGGTGCCTGTTTTTCCGCTGGCGCTGCCCCTTTCTTCTCCCACTCCCAGCAATACAATATCAGCAGCATCCAGGTCCGGATGATGCTCTTCCTCATAAACATCTATCACACCTCCAATCTGGAAAGCGTCATACTCCTGATCATCGTTCAGAAAAGCTTTGGAAACAGGCTGCAAAAAATCCTGCAGGTGCGAAAAATCTGCCATCACTTAGTTGGGTTTGTTTGACGGCAAACGTACAACAAGAATTTAAAAAAAATACATCAATGAAGCAGATAAGCAGCGGGTTATGCTACTGTACCGGAAATGCCAAATGTACGACTGTTAGTTGCGGTGAATGATAAATTCGAAAGGCTTGTGTGCTTTACGTGAAATTGCCTTCTCCAGCACCGATCGTTTGCTGGTAATTCTACTTTTGTTGCAATCTACTACTTCCATTACTGCGCACAGATAATCCATGGTTTCAATTAAAGACAACATCTCACTGATTTGCCTTACAGCAGACTGTATCTGCTGCTCTGTGTACCTATCTTCATGTAGCAGGATCAATAAATCTCTATCTACCGGTTTCATGAAAAAAATTTTGACTGTTCCCCGAAATAATTGTTTGGCCAGGTTTTCATGGGATAATTCAAAAAAGATAAGGTAAAAATCGTTTTAATGTTGTGTCAGATGTGCCTTCTAGTGCATTCGTTTTTTGTTCATAGTGGGACAACCGCAATCGTTCTTCTTAAACACTTTGCAACCTGTCATCGTTAAACTTCCACAAAGAAAAAAGATCACCATCCATTTAAGCCTTTTCATAGTGCTATTTAATATTCTTCCGGTTAAATATAAATCCTTCCCAAATTAGTTTACCTTTTCTTAACAATCACCCTTTGTAATTTAAGCTAAATTCGCAAAAAAATTTAATTTATTTGTCCACAATCCAGCCTCCCGTAAAAATTTTAACAGTGCCTCTGGACTGGGGCCTGGGACACGCCACCCGCGACATTCCACTCATCTACGAAATGCTAAACGCAGGCGCTCAGGTTTTTATTGCCGCCGAAGGAAAACATGCCGCACTGCTGAAACAGGAATTCCCGGAAATCACCATTTTACCGCTGCCAGGATACCGCATCCAGTACGCGCAAAAAGGTAAGTTCTTCGGAATGAAGATTATACAACAGATTCCCAAAATATATAACGCGGTGAAATATGAGCAGCGGTGGCTCAAAAAGATCGTGAAGGAATACCAGATCAATGCTGTTATTTCGGACAACCGCTTCGGATTGTACCAAAAAGACATTCCGACCGTATTCATCACCCATCAGCTCCTGATCAAAACACCATTCGGTGGCTGGATAGAGCGGACATTACAGAAAATCAACTATAATTTCATTCGTAAATACAGCGCCTGCTGGATCCCGGACTTCGCCGGCGATAATAATCTCTCCGGTGAACTGGCGCATCCGGCAAAACTCCCGCCCAACACTACGTACATCGGCTGTCTTAGCCGTTTTGAGCCACAACCGGACGTCGAAAAGAAATACGACCTCCTGGTGCTCATTTCAGGGCCGGAACCCCAGCGTACCAACCTGGAAAAGCTCGTGCTGGACCAGGTAAAGGACCTCTCCCTGAAAGCCCTGATCGTTAGCGGTAAACCGGGAACCCACTATCATGAAGAGGTAGCTCCCGGCGTAACGCATGTTAACCATCTGGACGCCAAAGCGTTAAACGAAGCCATGCTTGCTTCCGACATGGTGCTGAGCCGCTCCGGCTACACCACCCTGATGGACCTCGTAAAACTCAACAAAAAAGCGATCCTGATACCCACGCCCGGCCAGTCTGAGCAGGTATATCTCGGTGAACACCTCATGAAAAAAGGTTATTTCTATTCTGTCTCACAGGAAGAATTTAATCTGAAGACAGCGCTGGATGAGGTTTCCCGCTTCCCCTTCAAGTCCTTCCAACATGAGCAGGACATGTCGCTCTACAAAGAAATAGTTAAACAGTTTGTCCAAAAACTTCAAAAACGGCCGTAAGCAGCTAAACGGGAAAAACAAGCACCTGCATTTTTCCCGTTCAACTCCATCTCAAAAGATCATCTTCGCCTGTCAGGCGAATCAGTAATAATCATGTATATCACGGGGTTACATGTTCCTCACCTCAGCCCCTATATAAATCCGGTCTCCGGCAATGCCTACCGGCCTTTTCAGGAAAGAATACTCTTCCAGTATGAGGCCGCGGTAATCTTTTTCTGTGAGGTCCTTCTCGTGGAGCCCCATAGGCCTGTATTTCTGTGACCTGCGGCTGAAAAGGGCCTCATAGCTGCCAGACAGGGCATGCATCTCGTCCAGCTGTTCGGGCGTGATCTTTTCCGTTTTGATATCCTGCAACTCAATCCCTCTTTCTTTGGCTTTTATTTCCTCCAGAATTTTTTTGCAGGTATTGCAGGTCGACAAATGATATATCTTATTCATATGCTACTATATTTTCCAGGTTTAAAAATACAATCTGAACGTATATTGTGGTACTATCTTAATTTTGTGCATTCAAATTAATTCTTGTAGGTTTAGTGATGCAAAAGAAATTATTTTTACTGGACGCTATGGCCTTGATTTACAGGGCTTACTACGCGTTGATCAGAAATCCCAGGCTTACCAGTACCGGTCGCAATACCAATGCCCAATTTGGTTTTACTACCACCTTGCTGGACCTTATCAATAAGGAAAAACCTACCCATCTGGCCGTTGCGTTTGACACGCATGCGCCCACCGAACGCCATACCACTTTCACCGACTATAAAGCCAATCGTGAAGATGCTCCGGAAGATCTGCTGGAGGCCCTCCCTGATATAAAACGGATCATTGAAGGATTTAATATCCCGGTGGTGGAACTTGACGGGTATGAAGCCGACGATGTGATCGGTACACTCGCCTGGCAGGCCGCTGACGCTGGTTATACCGTATACATGGTAACACCCGATAAAGACTATGGCCAGCTGGTGAAAGAAAACGTATTCATCTACAAACCGCCATACATGGGCAGCAAGGAAGAAATTCTCGGCCCGAAAGAAGTGTGCGAAAAATGGCAGATCAAAGACGTACACCAGGTAATCGATATTCTCGGCCTGATGGGCGATGCGGTAGACAATATCCCTGGTATTGCCGGCGTGGGTGAAAAAACAGCCATGAAACTGCTGGCGCAGTACGAAACATTGGAAAACGTACTGGCCAATGCAGACGCTATCGGCGGCAAGATGGCAGAGAAAATTAAAGCCGGCCGCGAAAACGCCCTGCTGTCCAAAGAACTGGCCACTATCATCACCAATGTGCCGGTTACCTTCCATGAAGAAGATTTTTCCCTGACCGGTATTCATAAAGAAAAACTCACCGAGATATTTACCGAACTGGAATTTAAATCCCTCGGTAAAAGAGTGCTCGGAGATGGTTTTGCTATGACCGGCGGTACACCCGAGCCGGGCAAGGCAAAAGTCGTACAGACCGATCTCTTTGGCCAGGCCGTGGAAACAGCAGTGGCGGAAGAACCCGCCGAAGCGGCCACCTTCCTCGCACCCGACAAAAACATCCATAATACGCCGCACAATTATGTGCTGATAGATACCCCGGAAAAACGGGCAGCCCTGCTGGCGGACCTTTTGCAGCAAAAAGAAATCGCCTTTGACACCGAAACAACCGGTACCGATGCCAATGAAGCTGACATCGTGGGCATGAGCTTCGCCTACAAAAATGCCGAAGCCTACTACATTCCCTTGCCGGCCGATTATGAAGCAGCCCGCGCTATCCTGCATGAGTTCAAATCCCTGTTTGAACATCCGTCAATCACGCTGGTAGGACAGAACATCAAATACGATATGCTGGTACTGAAATGGTACGGACTGGAAGTGACTACACCGCTGTTCGATACCATGCTGGCCCATTACCTCATAGAGCCGGAAGGCCGCAGAAGCATGGACGCACTGAGCGCCCAATACCTGCAATACGAACCGGTAGCCATCGAAACACTGATCGGCAAAAAAGGAAAAGGGCAGGGTAGTATGCGGGATGTGGAAGTGGAAAAAATCAAGGAATATGCCGCCGAAGATGCAGACATCACCCTGCAACTGAAACATACCTTCCAGCCCATGCTGCCGGAAAAAGCAGTGGAGAATGTATTTTACGATGTGGAAAACCCACTGGTGAAAGTACTGACCGATATGGAGTTTGAGGGCGTGCGTATTGATACCCTGGCCCTGGCCGATTACTCCCGTGAACTGGAAATTGAAATAAAACGCGCCGAAGAAAGCGTATATGAACAAGCCGGCGTAAGGTTCAAACTGGCTTCCCCCAAACAACTGGGTGAGGTATTGTTTGAAAAACTTCAGCTGGACCCCAAGGCAAAGAAGACCAGGACTGGTCAATATGCTACCGGTGAAGACGTACTGCAGAAGCTGGCCAACAAACACAAGATCGTGGATGACATCCTGATTTTCCGCGAACTGAGCAAATTGAAATCAACTTACGTAGATGCGTTGCCGTTAATGATCAACAAACGGACCAACCGCGTACATACCTCCTATAATCAGGCTGTAGCAGTAACCGGCCGTCTGAGCTCCAACAATCCCAACCTTCAGAATATTCCTATCCGCACAGACAGAGGACGGGAAGTGAGAAAGGCTTTTGTGCCCCGCAATGAGGAGTTTGTGCTGCTATCTGCCGACTATTCCCAGATCGAACTGCGCATCATTGCGGCCATTGCCCAGGATGAGCAAATGATGGATGCTTTCCGTCAGAAAATAGACATTCATGCGGCCACTGCGGCAAAAGTGTACAACGTTCCGTTGGACGCTGTGACCGCAGATATGCGCCGGAATGCAAAAAGCGTCAATTTCGGTATCATTTATGGCGTGAGCGCTTTCGGCCTGTCTGAAAACCTGGGTATCGCCAGAAGCGAAGCCAAAACACTGATCGATAACTATTTTGCGCAGTATACGTCCATCAAAAAATACATGGACGATCAGGTAAAATTTGCGCAGACTAACGGCTACGTACAAACGAAATTGGGACGTAAAAGATGGCTGAAAGACATCAATTCTTCCAATGCCGTAGTGCGTGGTTATGCGGAAAGGAACGCGATCAATATGCCTATCCAGGGCACGGCCGCTGACATGATCAAACTGGCCATGATCGCGATACACAAGGCGTTTAAAGAAAGGAACCTGAAATCCAGGATGATCCTGCAGGTGCATGACGAGTTGGTTTTTGACGCCCATCGTTCAGAATTAGACATTATTAAACCCCTGATATTAGATTGTATGCGTAATGCACTGCCATTGGACGTTCCCGTTGAAGCTGAAATGGGAATCGGTGAAAACTGGCTGCAGGCGCACTAATTTAATTTGCACATTTTTTCATTTTGATATTTAATTATTGCACGCGGAAGAAGCCGTTTACCCCCGGCATTCCCAATAATTAAATATCAAAATGAAAAAATACCAAATGGTTGTATTTCCCAAAACAGTTTACTAGTTTCAGAACATGATCCAAACTCCTCGACTACAATTGTTGCCTTGCACATTGCAACATTTTGAGTCGCTATTACAGGGCAATGATACACTGGCCGAACTTCTTGGAATTGCGGTTCCGGAAGGATGGACAGAATATCCCGAAATGGTGCTGGTAGCATATGATAAATTACGCAACGACCCTTCCATGCTGGGATGGTTTTTTTACCTCGTTATTCACCGGGAAGATAAACGCCTGATAGGCGCCGGCGGATTCAAAGGAAAACCCAATCACCAGGGGCTCGTTGAGATGGGCTATGAAATTACTGCAGATTATCGTGAACAGGGCCTCGGCTCTGAAATGGCACAAGCACTCGTACGCTTCGCCTTCGGACACTCGTACGTACAAAAAGTAATCGCCCATACCGAAGAAGAATATAACGCCTCCGTTAAAATATTGCAAAAATCCGGAATGCGATTTGTCGGCGCCGTTAAAAACAAGGAAAATGAAGATCTCTGGGAATGGGAGATCACGAGAGAACAGTACCAGGAACAACAAAATACTGTACAAAAACCGTAGCAAAGCTCCGCTCATCCATCTTTTTCAGGGATGAATACCCCGATTCCCTTATTTTTGGCCCTTGTCTAAAACCTGTCTTACAACATGAAGAAATGGATGATCAGCGCTGCCATGCTGTGCAGTACTGCTGTATTTGCGCAAACAAGCACCAATGTGGAAGGTAGCCGTTACCAGTTTTCCGTTATTAAAAATATGGACGCAGGAGATGTACAAAACCAGGGCCGTACCGGTACCTGCTGGTCCTTCTCCGGCCTCTCTTTTTTTGAATCTGAACTGCTCCGCAATGGTAAAGGCAAAGGCCTCAACCTGAGCGAAATGTTCGTTGTACGTAAAATGTACCCGCTGAAAGCGGCCAACTACGTAAGAATGCATGGTAAAGCCAATTTCGGCGAAGGCGGCGGATTCCCTGACGACCTGCTGTGCCTCCGTGAATACGGACTGGTACCACAAAGCGTTTATGATGGCAACAAAGGTAAAATGTACAACCACGCCGAAATGGAAAACCTTGCAGAAGGTTTGGTAAAAACCATCGGCAACGCCAATGGTACCATCAACCCGGACTGGCAAAAAGCATTTAATGGCGTACTGAATGCTTACATGGGCGAAGCTCCCGAAAAATTCCAGTATAACGGTAAATCCTACACGCCGCAGTCCTTCGCTAAAGAACTGGGCCTCAACGCTGACGACTATGTACTGATCTCTTCTTTCACCCATCATCCATACAACAGCCAGTTCGTACTGGAAGTACCGGACAACTGGAACTGGGAAAATGTATACAACGTAACCCTGGAGGATTTCACCCGCATCGCGGAAACTGCCGTTACCAACGGCTACACCCTCGCATGGGCCGCTGACGTAAGCGAAAAAGGCTTCAACTTCAAAGAAGGCCTCGCCATCGTACCAGACAAAGACTGGTCTGACATGTCCGCAGAGGAAAAGAAAAACATGTTCCTCGAACCGGTAAAGGAAAAAACCATTACCCCTGAGGTACGCCAGCTCGCCTTCGATAATTACGAAACACAGGACGACCATGGCATGCACATCGTTGGTATCGTAAAAGACCAGAACGGGAACAAATATTTCCGCGTGAAAAACTCCTGGGGCACCGAGAATTTCGGTCAGGGTTATTTCTACGCCTCTATGCCATATTTCGCTTATAAAACCACCAGCTTCATGGTGAACAAAAAAGCGCTGCCGACTGATATCGCAAAAAAATTAAAACTCTAATAAGCCGGGCAAACAGCACCCGTCGATAACATAAAAAAGACCGCCTCGCTAGGAGCGAGGCGGTCTTTTTTTATACCCGGGACGAAGGGAAAATCTATGCTATAACGTTTCGCCAAGGCAGTAAAAATAGCCTTCAAATCAGGCAAATTTCCCCTGAAAACCACATTTTTTGATCGCGTCAATTTATTTGACACGGTCAAATAAAAATATTTGATTATGTCAAATAATTATTTATAAAATATTGTTTAACAATTTCTTGATTAATGTTTTCCTTCCTGTTGTTGGGTCAACTGATAACTTCCCAGCCTTAATTTCACTGGAATCCCGGTCTGTTTCTGCCAGGTCCATTCTTTTTTACAGAAGAAGCCAAAATGCTGGTCATAATACGCATGGCTGGCCATCATATATACGGGGTAAGCAGGAAGGGGAGACGGGGCCTGGTTATTCAATGAGGGGAGGGGCAACCCGGACGGTTTGCCCTCTTTCGTAAAAGTACCGAAAGACACATACCGGGTAGTTTTTGCTGTATCAGGAAAAAGGTGGCGGCGGGCAAAGGATGCCTGCGATGGTATCTTTTCAGACGCCATCTGGGCCAGTAACGTTACAGGCCCCATTATCAGACAACTCATTATCCACCATTTCATCTTCATAAAATATCATCAGCTAATCGCTTCATAACTACCGATGCCTTCACGTACCAATTCAGGCTCCGGACCGGTACAATCCACCACCGTGGAAAAACCTATTCCACCGGGCCCGCCATCCACCACAATATCCACTACCTTACCGAATTTCTCATAAATGATCTCAGGGTCCGTATATTCTTCCACGTAGTGGTCAACGGGCAGCGTAGTACTCATCAGCGGATTACCCAATTCATGTACGATCGTCCGGCAAATATTATTGTCCGGCACCCTGATACCAACCGTGTCCTTTTTTGTCTTTAACAACTTCGGCACCATCTTGCTGGCAGGCAGGATAAAAGTGTATGGACCAGGCAGCGCTTTCTTCAACATCCTGAATACCGGCGTGTCCACACTTTTAGCATAGTCCGACAGGTGGCTCAGGTCATAACAGATAAATGAAAATTGCGCCTTTTTAGGATCGATCTGTTTAATACGGGCAATGCGTTCTATCGCCTTATGCTGGGTAATATCACAGCCCAACCCGTAAACGGTATCGGTAGGATAGATAATGATTCCTCCATCCTTCAGACATTCGATGATCGTTTTTACATGGCGGGGATTCGGATTCTCGGGGTGCACATTTAACAGCATAGTATCATAGATTAAGTGAAAGTAACAACGATGACAACATGTGCAACAACCGTGCTGCTAGTGTAAAATTACCAAATTAAATCCTCACTGTAACATAATATGCAATTCGTAATTCATAATTCCACAATTACTTCCTATCTTTCAGCCCGATTTTTCCAAACCTACGCGGAATGAAGTTAAAAGGCATTGTCCCCAGAACGTGGAGGAGATTAAAGCGGATATTGCTGGTCCTGTTTGTCGCACAATTTGTATATATCATCCTGTTACGATGGGTCAATCCACCTATCACCATTACTATGATCTCCAGCTGGTTCAGCCTCTGGGGTACCGATAAACACCTTCAAAAATCCTGGGTCAGCTACGACGAAATATCCCAGCACGCTAAACTGGCCGTCATCGCCAGTGAAGACCAGCTGTTCCCCGACCACGACGGCTTCGACTATAAGTCGATCGAAAAGGCCATGAAACACAACGAAGCCAGCAAAAAGATAAGAGGAGCCAGTACCATCAGCCAGCAGGTGGCGAAAAACGTATTCCTATGGCAGGGCCGCAGCTGGGTACGCAAGGGCCTGGAAGTATACTTCACTTTTATGATCGAAAAAATCTGGGGCAAACAGCGGATACTGGAAGTATACCTGAACGTGGCCCAGACAGGCGACGGTATCTTCGGTGTTGAAGCTGCCTCACAGGCATACTATCATAAAAACGCCGCTAGTCTTAACCGGGAAGAAGCTGCCATGATAGCGGCCTGTCTTCCTAATCCGGTTAAGTATACGGTCAACCCGCCGGCCAGGATCACCGCCTGGAGACAGCGGAAAATTCTGATACAAATGCGCAATCTGGCGCCTGACCCGGATATTATGGAACTCGTTTCCGGTGTGAAGAATACTACTCCGCCAACAGGCGACTCACAGCCTCAATAGCCAGCGTCTCCCGCTGTTCATAACTACCTCGTATATCCGTCCAGGTTACACCTGACTGCATCACGATATCCCGATACACCTGGTAGAAATACTGGCGCATCTCCGGGTCTGGGTATTCGCGCTGGGGATCTTCTTCCCAGGGAAGATCAACATAGGTAAGCAGGTAATGATCACACCGCTGATTCGCAATAGCGCTAAGGATACGGGGATCGCAGTCCTGGTATTTATGCTCGCTCCATACTTTTATCACATACAGATCAGTATCACATATCAGCAGGTCATTGGCTTTGGCCTCCGCTTTCTGTTCCACGATCATCTGTCCGTAGGCGATGTTCAGCAGATCTTCCTGTTCATAGGGACCTTCGAGGCTGTCCAGGTATTGCCTGGCAAACTCCGGCGCCCAGACAGTATCGAAATGCGCTGCCAGCTTGGCGCTGAGCGTGCTTTTGCCTGTAGATTCAGGCCCTATGACTACTACTTTTTTCATGAATGGGAAGTTTCCTGTTGCAGCACAGCCTTACGCCAGCTGAAATATCCGAAGATAGCAATGATAAACAAAAAGATGGTCAACAGTGCGGTCAGGTACAGGTGTTTGTAGAACAACAACGGCACTGCCACAAAATTGGAGATATTCAACAATATCCAGTTTTCCACTTTCCGTTTGGCTAACAGCCACATGCCACCACAAGCCGTTGCAGAAATGAAGGCGTCCATCACCGGCACATTGGAGTCGGAGAAGTTTATCAGCAGCACATAAAAAACGGCCCATCCTGCCAGAGCGATGAAGATCGCCGTAGCCAGCTCCCGGGAGCTGCTACGGCTGATCTTCACTTCCGGTTTGGCCGGGCCCTGCCGGGCCCAGTATAACCATCCGTAAACGCTCATCACCAGGTAATAGGCGTTAAGCGTGGCGTCTGCATAGAGTTTGAAGTGTTCTCTCGAAAGAAGATAGGTATAGATGCCGGTACTGATAATACCGGTGGGATATACCAGTATATTATTTTTCTTCTGAAAGATGACCGACAATACGGCAAACAGTACTGCAATAGCTTCCAGCCATGTCATTCCATGCAAGCCGTTTTGCAGTCCCGTTACAAATTCATTCATACAACAAATGTAAGTATTGCAGTTGATGGATTATTTTTTTCGTGTACCCGTCAACGTGCCAGATACGTCCCAGAAGCTCTGGCTGGTACCGGCCGGAGCGCCCTGCGGGATAGCCACCTTAATAGTATGCAGTCCCGGGCCAAGATCAGGCAGGGAAATGAATACCGGTGAAGTGAGCGTGCCCGGGCACCAGTTGGAGCGGCTCAGGTCTGAGGAAGACAGTCCATTGCCGAAGTTGCCGGATGCGGGGTTAGACAGGCGGTAAGTACCACAGTCTGTACGCCACGGAATGAAATGATACACTCTTTTTCCATCAACGAATATTTCATTCTGTTTAGGATTGAACTCATCGCCGCCACCCCAGCCACCGTGGCCGGTAGTGATGTAACGCAGCTGAAGGTTGTGAACTCCTTCGGGAATATTGACAGTCACGGTCAGGGAATCCTTATCGAAGAGGGTAGGGTATTCCTGTCCGGCCATTTCCATCAGGTTGGTCGTATTAAAGATAGGGTAGATCCAATCCGGCTTGTTGCTGTTGTCGTCTTCATCATCACCGGGATAGTATTTGAAGCGCAGGCTTACTTTATGGCCGCCTTTATCGTAGTTGCCGATGTAAACGCCCAGCCATACCTCGCCCTGCAGACGGTTTTGCAGTTCGGTGATATCCTGTTTGTACATCACAGAATCGGCCCAGTGGTATCCTTTGATTTTCACCTGGTCATTGAAGTGATGTACACCGAAAGGAGTGAAAAAGCGTATTACTTCCAGCGCGGGAAGATAATTGTCAGTAGCTACCATGCCCTGGTATTGTTTGCCGTTTTTGGCGGTGAATACCGGCAGGGCGGCAGCGCCTTTGCGAAGGCCGTCCAGGAAAGAAGATGCTTTATCTGTAGGGACCATGAATACAGAACCGGTACGGTCATAGGCGTCACCGTTAGAATACTGTACCAGTTCAGCGAACATGGTTTCCCCTTTTTTGGGTGCGGGCAGTTTTACTTTCTTTAGGATGACAGTGCCGCCGGCGTAGCGGTAAGTCACACCTGGCTGGTCATCCGCGGGGTTCGCGATATTGTTGCCCCAGCTGATTTGTTCCTGATCAAATACCGGCAAGGTAGTATAGCGGCTTTCGATCACTTCCCGCATATAGGCGGCATCGTCCACCTGTTGGCCCAGTTGTGCCGGCCATGCCAGTTCTGCCGGGGTAATTTTGCGGTAATCGATTTTTTTGGCGATCGTTTCGCTGTTGCCGTTGCGGACTACTTTAAGCACCAGTCCGATTCCTGGCGCAATTGTCAGGTTAGGCGTGCCTTTGAGGGCAAGCTGGTTAGTATACCATACTTCAATGGTGTTGGAGCGGATAAAGAGTTTGGCTTTCTTGCATACCAGTCCGAGGATGGTATCCGTACCGGGCAGCAGTTCCGGTTGTACATATTCCGCGAAGGGTTTCTTTAGCGTGCAGATATTCCCGTTAGGAGTGCCAAGTACCTGTAGGGTGGCTTTTTCGCCCAGTTCCAGGTATTGCTGTTCTTTCGCTGCGGGGCCACCGGGAACAATATGTGCCCTGTTGTGGTCTATGAACAGTTGCAGGCCGTTGCCTACATCTTTTCCGTTGCTGCGCATCCCGTAGGTAATCACGGCGGCGGCGCTGTCGGTGTTTTTTTTCTTCTGTGCCAGTACCGGCTGGGCTGCAATGGCCATGCCGGTCAACAAAACCAGTAATCCTTTCATTGTCGCTATATCTATCTTAAAAAAATAAAAAAGCACAGCCACTAAGACTGTGCTTTCATTTAACACTATCATTCACTCAACTATGGCTTATTCGGCTTCTGCCACAACTTCCTTCACTTCCGGTATCATACGCTTCATCATGCCTTCGATGCCGGCTTTCAGCGTAATCATGGAAGAGGGGCAGCCTGAACAGGAACCCTGTAACATCAGTGTAACCGTACCGGCTTCGTAGTTTTTGAACTGAATGGCGCCGCCATCCATTTCTACCGCAGGTTTCACGTAGTTTTCGAGCAATTCCTTGATTCTTTTTACCACATCGCTGTCATCTGCGCTAACGGTGTTGCTGGCGGTGTCTTTAGTCACTACCACTTCATCTTCGTTGATAACAGGGCGGTTATCCTCCAGGTATTCCTTCAGGAAGGCTTTTACGGTGGGGATTATATCGTTCCAGTCTGTTTCGCTGGTTTTGGTAAGCGTAATGAAATTGGCCATAATAAACACGCCCCTGATGAAAGGGAAGCTGAACAGTTCTATTGCCAATGGAGATGGTTTAGCGCTGGCCTCATCCGGAAAATCGATGCTCTTGCCGGGATACAACAGTTTGTTGGCTACAAACTTCATTGTTTCCGGATTGGGCGTCATTTCCGTATATATGCTGATGATCGGATTTCCTGTTTTAATCATTTTATCCTAATTTACCTGACAAAGGTAGCACTTTCCGGGCAGAATTTTAGTCCGCGAAAGGGGAAACCTCATCGAATTTTACAATAACGTTATAAGCGGCAACAATATCTCCCCTAACGCCGTCTTCCCTACATTAAATTAAAAATTAAGGTCATGTTACTGAAAGAACTTTCTCCCAAAATCCAGGCTGCGCTCAACCAACAGGTGGAAATGGAAGCTGCCTCCTCCCAGTATTACCTTGCGATGGCTTCCTGGGCCGAAGTACAGGGGTATAACGGTACCGCACAGTTCCTCTACCGCCATTCCGATGAAGAGCGGATACATATGCTGAAGCTGGTGAAATTCATCAACGAAAGAGGCGGTCATGGCCTCGTGCCCGCGCTGAGGCAGCCCGAACACAAGTTTGCGGACATCCATGCCGTTTTTGAGCATGTATACAGCCATGAACTGGCCGTTTCCAGGGAAATCAATAACCTGGTAGATCTGTGCCTGTTAGAGAAAGACTACTCCACCCATAATTTCATGCAGTGGTATGTAACCGAACAGATCGAAGAAGAAAAAATGGCCCGCAATATCCTTGATAAACTGAAACTGATCGGGGAGGATAAAGGCGGCCTGTATATCTTCGACCGCGACCTGGCAAACCTCGATACGGCCGACAGGCACTAATATTATTAAATTTTACATTTATTTTTCTCAGGCGGCTTAGTACTTTTGCAGCATATGCAGACAATCAAAACGCTGAAAGCACGCAAAAGGATCGCCCTGATCGCACACGACCACAAAAAGGCCGAGCTGATAGAATGGGCAACCTATAACAAAACGGTATTGAGCCGCCATGAACTGTACGCTACCGGCACCACCGGCAAACTGATTGAAGAAGCGCTGGACGTTTCCGTCAGAAAATTGCTGAGCGGCCCCCTGGGTGGCGACCAGCAGATTGGCGCCCTCGTTGCGGAAGGCGCGCTGGACGTGATCATCTTCTTCTGGGACCCGATGGAAGCCCTGCCGCACGATCCGGATATCAAAGCCCTCCTGCGGCTCGGTGTAGTGTGGAACATTCCTGTGGCCTGTAACCGCGCTTCGGCCGACTTCCTGCTGACATCCCCGCTGATGCACCAGGACTATGAAGTGATCCTGCCAGACTATACCCAGTACCTGCAACGGAAAGTCTAGTCCCGCCTTTAAATTCCCCGTTTTTTATGCCCTGCAGCTATGCTGCGCCGGGAAATTTCCGTACTTTAATAGAAAGCTTCGGGAATGAGACCGTTTTTTTCCATTTTATTAACCATCCTCACTATCCACCTTCAGTGCCTGGCACAGGACAGCAGCAAAGTATCGCAGGACTCCACCACCAACGCACAGCTCATTGCCACCACCCGGCTGCTCCGGGAAAGCGACTCCCTGATCAAGGCAGATGCCGCAGCCAAAGCCACACTGGAAGCACAAATCCTGCAACTCAGCAACAGCAGCAACCAGCGGAAAAAAGAACTGGAACAGCAACTCTCCAATATTGAGCAGACCGACTCCCTGAAGAAAGCCCGGCAACGGGAACGCATACGCCAGATGAAAGCCATCTCCCAGGGAATCCCGGTAGCCCCCTTCGGCGATACCTTGTTTCGTGTATATAATAAACTAGGCCCGTTCAAACCCAGCGACCGCGCTGCCAATATCTCCCGTAAACTGCAACTGATAGAAAAAGACCCATTCTATTCACCGGACTCCATCACCGTAGTACCCAACGAAAACAACGTAGACGTGGTGTACAACGACCTGATCATTCAGACCATCACAGATGACGATGCGCTCTGGCTGGACCAGGACAAGGCACAAGTGGCCACCGAATATGCGGCCATCATCCGCAAAGCCATCAAGGAACAAAAGACACAGCACAGTGTTCAGTACATCCTGGTACGCCTTGGCTGGCTGGCATTGATACTGGTTGTGCTGGGCATTATCATATTCGGCATCAACCGGTTGTTCAGGGCCCTCCGCAAAAGGCTCGTCCGCGAAAAAGACCGGTACCTCAAAGGCGTAAAACTAAAGAACTACGCCCTGCTCAATCAACAGAAACAACTTGGCATCATTTACAGTGCACTCGGTATTGCCCGTATTATACTCATCCTGTTAGTCCTGTACCTCACCCTGCCGTTAGTTTTCGGCGTCTTCCCGTGGACCAAAGGCATCGCCGACAAACTGATTGACTGGACTTTATCACCCATCAAAGCAATACTACAGGGCATATTCCACTATCTGCCCAAACTGCTTACCATCCTTGTCATATACGTGGTAACGCGGCTGCTCGTCAAACTGGTCAACTATCTCGCCAGTGAAATAGCCTGCGGCAACCTGAAGATAAACGGCTTTTATACAGACTGGGCCCTGCCTACGGCCAGCGGCATCAAGTTCCTGCTCTATGCGTTTATGTTTGTTGTCATCTTCCCTTATCTGCCCGGGTCGGACTCCAAAGTGTTCCAGGGCGTGTCCGTTTTTCTCGGTATTCTTTTCTCCCTGGGGTCATCATCCGCGATCTCCAATGTAGTGGCGGGTTTCGTGATCACCTACATGCGACCCTTTAAAATAGGGGACCGTATCCGGCTGGGAGAGATCACCGGCGATGTGATAGAAAAGAACCTGTTGGTAACCCGGTTACGCACCACCAAAAACGAAGAGATTACCGTACCCAACGCCAGCATCCTCAATGGGCATACGGTTAATTTCACCTCTTCCAGCAAAGACCTCGGACTGATTTTACACACAACCGTCACCATTGGATATGACGTTCCGTGGAAACAGGTGCATGAGCTGCTGGTCCGTGCTGCGCTGGCCACGGAAGGTATTCAGAAAAACCGTGAGCCGTTTGTATTACAGACCGCGCTCAACGATTTTTCTGTTGCCTATGAAATCAATGCCTATACCGAAGAATCTCATCGGATGAATGAAATCTATTCCCGGCTGAACCAGCAGATACAGGACCATTTCAACGAAGCCGGTGTAGAGATCATGTCACCGCAATACCATGCGCACCGTGATGGGAACGCCTCTACCATTCCTCCTTCCTATATGCCAGGAAATTATGAACCTCCGGCCTTTAAAGTAAAAGTGGACAATAAGCCATAAGAATCATATAATTAAGCAAGAAAACAGGCTTCCTTTTTGCTATTTTCGCATCTTACGGTTTAAAGTAAGGCAGATGTTGAAGCAGTTATTAGCCGGTGTGGCCCTTTGTATGGGCCTCACACAACAGGCATGGGCGCAGTTACCGCCCAAAAGGGAAATGCGCGGAGTATGGATCGCTACGGTAGAAAATATTGACTGGCCTTCCAGACGCGGCTTACCTACGGAACAACAAAAACAGGAGTTTATCGATCTGCTCAATCAGATGCAGCGCAATGGCATGAATACCGTCGTGGCCCAGGTACGTCCTGCGACTGACGCGTTTTATGCTTCCCCATACGAGCCCTGGTCCGAATACCTGACCGGCACACAGGGACAGGCGCCGAACCCTTACTATGACCCCCTTCAATTCATGATTGAAGAAACCCATAAGCGGGGTATGGAATTTCACGCCTGGTTCAACCCCTACAGAGCCGTATTCAACGTAGGCCGCAGCAGCGTGGCCGCCAATCATATCACCCGCCTGAAACCACAATGGTTCCTCACTTACGATAATAAAAAATATTTCGATCCGGGTGTTCCGGAAGTACGGAACTATGTGACCATGGTCGTGCGGGACGTAGTGAAAAGATATGACATCGATGCCGTACACTTCGACGACTATTTTTATCCTTATCGTGTGCCAGGCAAAGAATTTCCGGACAACGTTTCCTACCGCCTGTATGGCAACGGAATGATGAAAGACGACTGGCGCAGGGCCAATGTGGATGCCATCATTGAAATGCTCAGTGTAGCTATCAAAGCAGAAAAACCATGGGTGAAATTCGGTATCAGTCCCTTCGGCGTGTGGCGCGACCGCAGCAAGGATCCTGAAGGGTCTTATACTCATGGCGGCATGACCAACTATGATGATCTGTACGCTGATATTTTAAAATGGCTGAAAAAAGGCTGGATAGATTACGCAGCGCCGCAATTGTATTGGGAACGCGGCCACCGTCTGGCTGATTACGAGGTATTGCTCAACTGGTGGAGCCAGCATGGTTATGGCCGGCAGATATACATCGGGCATGGCGTGTACCGCCTCGGCAGCAACCCCGCCTGGAAAAATCCCCGGGAACTGCCCATGCAGATTGAAGAGTCCCGGACACTTAATACCATACAGGGCAGCATCTTCTACAGCGCCAAATCTTTCCGCGGCAACCCGCTGGGCATTGAAGACTCGCTGCGCAACCACTACTACAAATACCCGGCGTTACGCCCGGTAATGCCATGGCTGCCTAATACCACACCTGATCCACCATACTTCATCGATGCTTTCGAAAGACCCGGTGGACTGGAGATCCACTGGACCGATGACGATACCAGTGGCCGCACCAAACAATATGTGCTGTACCGTTTTGAGGCCAATGAGCCGGTTAACGCCACCGACCCTACGAAAATTCTGGCCATCCTGCCGCAGGCATCTGATCCGGAATACAAGGACCAGACTTATGTAAAAGGCAAGACCTACACATACATAGTCACCGCGCTGGACCGGCTTCAGAACGAGAGCGTGCTCAGCGAACCATTACGGATGGAAATCAAAAACGGCAAAACAACGTTTATCTTTGAATAGACCCGGAACGGGCGCATGTATTAGAAAATAAATGCGCCCGTTTCCATGTCGATCGCAGTGGCGTCAGGACTTACTTTCAGGGCAGGAAATGCATCAGTGCTGACCATATGCCCACTGCCGGATGCCACCATTGCCCCCAGCACACCTCCCAATACCGCACCCACTACTGCCGACCGGCTACGGTCTCGGCTATCTTTAAGATAATGGGAAAGCACATACCCATAATTCCACCGTTCCAGCTGAATCAGCTTTCCGTCCAGATAACGAAACACGTTTCCGTCTTTCACGATAGCCCAGCAAGACCTCACCCGCCCTTTCCGGCCATCCGCCGTTGTACCGATGATATCAGCCCATTCATATTCGTATTCGCCTTTTTTAATTTCAAACTGTGTGAGGGCAGGGGCATTATTCCGAAACTCCTCAATGTTTTGATACACACCGTCCTTCATTTGCGGCGCTGTTAATGCCGGCACTTGTCTTTTTTGCAGATGATGCTGAATAATATCGGATTTGGTAAGAGCCGCATCGGATTTTTCCGGTGCTTTCTGCAGCAGTTCCATAAAAGCATTGGCAATAAACTGGTGGTGTTTCTTTGTTAGCTCGATACCTCTGTTCAGCTTGGCCTCATCCATGGCATAAAGCCGTTTGTAGGACTGTCCGTCTGCAGAGCCATAAGCAGTGGCCTTTAAGCGGATAAACGCTTTTTCGCCCACTCCGCCGGGCTGTTCTCCAATCCGCAGATCATCTACTACCCATAACAGTTTTATACCATCCGCCGTATACAGGTGGGCAAAAGCATTTTCAACAAATTCAGACAGATAGGCCGTCATTTCTTTATCTGGAGTGGCCGGCATCCAGCGGGAGCCCAGTGAAATGAAACCCAGGTGTGCAGTGTCCCAGGTGGCGTTTACCACTTCAATGCCACTGATTTTTAGCGGCAGTTTGTCGGCGGTCAGCAGCTGTTCTTTTCCCAGTGTGATTTTTCCTTTGCTCAAATCGATCTGCTTTTGCGATTTTGTTGGAGCTGCCTCATCAGTGGGGTATTGAGCCACGGCGGTCATCGTAAAACCGGTTAACAATACAGAAAGTAACAAGGCTTGTTTTGTTGACATCTTATATTATATATGAATGATAGATATAGGTTACTGTATATGATAATGCCCGCGAAATTAATCAAAACCCTGTACTACCACAGGTTGCCTCAGCGTTCGACTATTTTGGTCCCCCTGGTTGACAATCACTCCGCAGCCAGCTGCCCGGAATCCGGCCCTCACCGCAGTCATTTTTCTATAAATTCTAACAATAAGGGATATATTTTTATTTTTTTCTAAATTTTTCGCTTCTATCAAAAGTTTATATAAAAAATACAGCGTTCCTTTAGTATCTTTAAACCGTTCCCGAATTATATCGTACACCACCCATCGACGAAAGTCAGAAGGGAGGAGTGTATCAAAGAAAAAAATCTAAACCAAATGGATGAAGTGAAGCAAACGCAAGGTTTATACCGTCCTGAATTCGAACATGATGCCTGCGGAACAGGTTTTACGGCCCATATTAAGGGACGTAAATCCCACCATATTATCCGTGATGCCCTTACCATGCTGGAAAACATGGAACACCGCGGCGCCTGCGGCTGTGAGCAGAACACGGGTGATGGTGCAGGAATCCTGTTTCAGGTCCCCCATGAATTTTTGTATGATGAATGCCTGCGATTAGGCATCAGCTTACCTGAATTTGGTAAGTATGGCGTAGGTATGGTCTTTTTTCCGAAAGAGCCGCGCTGGCGCGAAGAATGCCGGGAAATCCTGCAACGCAGCGCCGAAAAACTGGGCCTCGAGATCCTGGGATATCGTAAAGTACCCGTTCGCCCTGATGGCATCGGTGAATCTGCCCTGTCTGTAGAACCGGAAATTGAACAGGTATTTATCGCCTGTCCTTATCATATCAGTGACCCGGAAGTTTTTGAGCGCAAACTGTTTGTACTCCGCAACTACGTGTCCAAAACCGTTCGTAATACTATTCCAAAAGAGAAAGCACTGTTTTACATTGCTTCCCTTTCTTATAAAACAATCGTATATAAAGGTCAGCTGACCACCTACCAGGTACGTCATTATTATACTGACCTCAGCGATGAGAAGATGGTATCCGCCTTCGCCCTCATCCACTCCCGTTTTGCCACCAACACTTTCCCCAGCTGGCGGTTAGCACACCCTTATCGCTATATCGCCCATAACGGTGAAATCAATACGCTTAAAGGTAACCTCAACTGGCTCCGTGCTGGTGAGCGTGACTTTATGTCCAAATATTTTACCCCGGAAGAAATGGACATGCTGCTGCCTATCGTAGAAGAAGGGCAGTCAGATTCCGCCAGCCTCGACAACGTGATCGAGCTGTTGACCATGACCGGCCGCTCCCTGCCACATGTGATGATGATGCTGATCCCAGAAGCATGGGACGGCAACGAAGACATGGCAGCAGAGAAAAAAGCTTTCTACGAATACCACGCATCCCTGATGGAACCGTGGGACGGACCGGCTTCCATCTCTTTCACCGACGGTAAAATCATCGGCGCTACCCTGGACCGTAACGGATTACGTCCCAGCCGTTTTGTTGTAACCAAAGACGATCGTGTGATCATGGCTTCCGAAGCTGGTGTATTACCCATCGATCCTAAAAACATAAAAGAGAAAGGACGCCTGCAACCCGGAAAAATGTTCATCGTAGACATGGACCAGGGCCGCATCATCGGCGATGAAGAACTGAAACAACAGATCTGCTCCCAACAACCTTATGGTGAGTGGCTCAATAAATATAAAATCCGCCTGGAAGAATTGCCTGAGCCAAGGGTTACCTTCACCCATCTCGAGCACGACCAGATATTCAAATACCAGCGGGCTTTCGGTTACAGCACCGAAGACCTCGAGCATATCATCTCCCCGATGGCCATCGATGGGAAAGAACCCGTTGGCTCCATGGGTACCGATACGCCGCTGGCAGCACTCAGCAATCAGCCGCAACACCTGGCCAACTACTTCAAACAGCTGTTTGCACAGGTGACCAATCCGCCTATCGATCCTATCAGGGAAAGGCTGGTAATGTCGCTCGCCACTTTCGTGGGTGGCAACGGTAACCTGCTGGATGAAGATCCGCTGCACTGCCACAGCCTGGCACTGCGCCATCCCATCCTCAACAACTACGAACTGGAAAAAATACGCAGTATTGATACCGGCCTGTTTCAGGCTAAAACGCTGCATACCTACTTCAAGGCCGATGGCAAACCAGACTCCCTCGAGAAGGGGCTCGCCCGCCTTTGCCGCTACGCAGTAGATGCCGTGGAAGATGGATTTGAAGTGATCATCCTCTCTGACCGCGCCATCGACTCCGAGCATGCCGCCATTCCGTCACTGCTGGCTGCTTCCGCCGTACATCACCACCTGATCCGCAAAGGCAAACGTGGCTCTGTAGGGCTGATCGTGGAAGCCGGCGACGTTTGGGAAGTACACCATTTCGCCTGCCTGCTGGGCTTCGGCGCTACTGCTGTAAACCCATACCTGGCCCTCAGCACCATCCGCGACCTGAAGCTGTCCAACAAACTGGACACCGATCTCGACGTGGACAAACTGAAGAAAAACTACATCAAAGCCATCTGCGACGGCCTGCTTAAAGTGTTCTCCAAAATGGGCATCTCCACCCTGCAATCTTATCAGGGCGCCCAGATATTCGAGATACTGGGCATCAACCAGCAAGTGGTGGATAAATACTTCGCCGGCGCCGTGTCCCGTATTCAGGGCCTCGGTCTGGATGAAATTGCCCGTGAAACACTGGCAAAACACTGGATGGGCTATGGCCGTAAGGAAAAACCGGTCCAACGCCTGACAGAAGGCGGTGTATACCAGTGGAAACGGAAAGGGGAATTCCACCTTTTCAATCCTACTACCATCCACCTGCTGCAGTATTCCACCCGTATGGGCGACTACAGCATCTTTAAGAAATACTCTAAAGCCGTTAACGACCAGAGCGAAAAAGCCTGCACCCTGCGTAGCCTCTTTTCGTTTAAACGTACCCGTGCTTCCATCGCTATCGATGAAGTGGAACCAGCTTCCAGCATCTTCAAACGTTTTGCGACAGGCGCTATGAGCTTCGGTTCCATCTCTCATGAGGCGCACTCCACCCTCGCCATTGCCATGAACCGTATCGGTGCTAAAAGCAATACCGGCGAAGGGGGAGAAGATGAAATCCGCTATGAGCAACTGCCTAACGGCGACTCTATGCGTTCTGCCATCAAACAGGTAGCCAGCGCCCGTTTCGGCGTTACCAGCTACTACCTGACCAATGCCGACGAATTACAAATTAAAATGGCCCAGGGTGCTAAACCCGGTGAAGGCGGTCAGCTGCCCGGCCATAAAGTGGATGATTGGATCGCCAAAGTAAGACACTCCACTCCGGGTGTAGGTCTTATCTCTCCGCCTCCACACCACGATATTTATTCCATCGAGGACCTGGCACAGCTCATCTATGATCTGAAAAATGCCAACCGCGCCGCCCGCATCAGCGTAAAACTGGTGTCTAAAGCCGGTGTAGGCACTATCGCAGCAGGCGTGGCCAAAGCACATGCCGATGTGGTACTGATTGCCGGTCATGATGGCGGTACAGGCGCTTCTCCGATAAGCTCCATCAAACATGCCGGCCTGCCTTGGGAACTGGGCCTTGCCGAATCCCACCAGACACTGGTGAAAAACAAACTGCGCAGCAGAGTAGTACTGCAAACCGATGGCCAGCTGAAAACAGGCCGCGACATCGCGATCGCTACACTGCTCGGTGCGGAAGAATGGGGCGTGGCCACCGCCGCACTTATCGTGGAAGGTTGTATCATGATGCGTAAATGCCATGTCAACACCTGCCCCGTAGGCGTAGCCACCCAGGACCCGGATCTGCGCAAACGCTTCACCGGCGACCCGCAGCATGTGGTGAACCTGTTCACCTTCCTCGTGGAAGAACTCCGTGAAATCATGGCCGACCTCGGCTTCCGTACCATTAACGAAATGGTGGGCCAGGTTGATAACCTCCAGATGCGTGAAGGCATCAGCCACTGGAAAACACAGAAACTGGACCTGTCACCCATCCTGTACAAAGAACCTGCTGCGCCTGAAACCGGCCTGTACAAACAGGAAGAACAGGACCATGGCATCGCAGAAGTACTCGACTGGCAGCTGCTCAAAGCCGCACAGCCGGCGCTGGACAAAAAGACAAGGGTTTACCAACAGTATCCTGTTAAAAATACCGATCGTACTATCGGCACCATCCTTTCCAACGAAGTATCCAAACGTTACAAGAGCGAAGGGCTGCCGGAAGATACCATCCACTTCAAATTCACCGGTTCCGCTGGTCAAAGCTTCGGCGCCTTCTCTACCAAAGGGCTTACCCTTGAACTGGAAGGTGAAGCAAACGACTACTTCGGTAAAGGCCTTTCAGGTTCCAAACTGATCCTCTATCCTCACGGAGAAGCAGGCTTCAAGGCGGAAGAGAACATCATCGCTGGTAACGTGTGCTTCTACGGCGCCACCTCCGGTGAAGCCTATATCCGCGGTAAGGCCGGCGAACGCTTCTGCGTCCGTAACTCCGGCGCCACCATCGTGGCGGAAGGCGTGGGTGACCACGGTTGCGAATATATGACCGGTGGCCGCGCTGTCATCCTCGGTGAAACCGGCCGCAACTTCGGCGCAGGTATGAGCGGTGGTATTGCCTATGTATACGACGTAAAAGGCTCCTTTGCCAACCACTGTAACCGTGATATGATCGACCTCGATCCGCTGGACCAGGACGATGTTGCTGCCCTGCAGGACCTGATCACTAAACATCACGCCTACACGAATAGCACCGTGGCGAAATTTATCCTGAAAGACTGGGAAAATCAGCTGCGCCATTTCGTGAAAGTATTCCCGAAAGAATACAAGGCTGTACTGAAAGCAGGCGTAGCACAGGGACAGAAGATAAACCGTTAATATTTGGCTATTGGGTTATTGGGTTATTTAATTATTGAGTGAGCGAATGAACTAAGCGGGTAAGCAGCCAAAAAATAAATAACCCGATAACCAAATGATAAAATGAGAAAATAGTTATGGGTAAACCTACAGGATTCCTGGAATTTACACGAGAGCTGCCCGGAAAAACAGATCCCCGGGAAAGGGTTAGCCACTACAACGAGTTTGTAGAGCGCTTCCCTGAAAAGAAACTGAACCAGCAGGCTGCCCGCTGTATGAGCTGCGGCGTGCCCTTCTGCCATAGCGGATGCCCGCTCGGCAACGTCATACCAGAATTCAATCATGCAGTATACCGTCAGGACTGGCAGGATGCTTACGATATCCTGACTTCCACCAATAATTTCCCTGAATTCACCGGCCGTATTTGTCCGGCCCCCTGTGAAAGCGCCTGTGTACTGGGTATCAACCAACCACCGGTAGCTATCGAGGAAATTGAACGGCATATCATAGAAATAGCTTTCGACAAGGGCCTTGTTCAGGCGAAAGTACCCCGCGTACGTACCGGCAAAAAGGTAGCCGTGATCGGTTCCGGTCCTGCCGGACTGGCCGCAGCGGCACAGCTGAACTACGCCGGCCACAACGTTACCGTATTTGAGCGTGACGACAAGCCCGGAGGCCTGCTCCGTTATGGCATCCCGGATTTCAAACTGGAAAAATGGACTATCGACCGCAGGGTAAAACTGATGGAAGAAGAAGGCGTTACTTTCCAATGCAATGCCAACGTAGGCGTTAACGTAAGTACCAATGACCTGTTAAGGGAATACAATGCCATCGTACTGGCAGGCGGTTCCACCATTCCACGCGACCTCGGTATCACCGGCCGCGAACTGAAAGGAGTGCACTACGCCATGGATTTCCTCAAACAGCAGAATAAAAGAGTTGACAACCTTCCTGTTGACGGACAAGATATCCTGGCCACCGGCAAAAACGTGGTGGTGATAGGAGGCGGCGATACCGGTTCCGACTGCGTAGGTACCAGCAACCGTCACGGTGCGGTGAGTGTTACCCAGCTGGAGCTGTTGCCCAAACCGCCGGGCGAGCGTACCGATTTCATGCCATGGCCTACGTATCCCATGGTGCTGAAAACCTCTTCTTCCCATGAAGAAGGCGCTGACCGTCAGTGGGCGATCGCTACCAAAGCTTTCATTGGCGACGATAACGGGCACCTGAAAGCCCTCCGTTTAGTGGACATTCAGTGGACGCTGAGCGCCGACGGCAGACCCGCTAAATTCACAGAAGTACCCGGCTCTGAAAGAGATATCCCCTGCGAACTGGCACTGCTGGCCATGGGCTTCGTACATCCGCAGCACACCGGCATGCTGGAACAGCTCGACGTAGAAAAAGATGAAAGAGGAAACGTGAAAGCCACTGAAAAAGATTACCTGACGTCCATCCCTAAAGTGTTTGCAGCCGGCGATATGCGCCGCGGCCAGTCACTGGTGGTATGGGCTATTAGCGAAGGTCGCGAGTGTGCGAGAAAAGTAGATGAATTCCTGATGGGCAGCTCCCAACTGGAAAGCAAAGACCATTCACTGCAGGCAATGGCACTGTAATAATAGCGTACACTTTTAGCCTGTTGTTTATCATAAACAGGCTGAAGGCAACGTTCATAAAAATATGATAACAGCTAAAGGCTAAAAGCTGGCAGCTATTTATTAACGCTTTTCTCATAAGCAGGTTTAGATTTTGTTGTAACCTTCAGCCGGGCCGGGTTTTTACCCGGCCTTTTATTTTGGGGATTATACCTATATTCACCTCTCCAACTTATACCCATGAAAAGATTATTAGTCGTTATCCTCTGTACAGTACTGTCATCCCTCCATGTTGCCGCCCAAAAAGCCTATTACCGGCTTATTGAAACGCCGGTTGAAAATGTTCCGGTCAAATCCCGCAAAAGCCTGTTGCTGATAGTTTCCGGCCCTATGTCTACCCGTAAATACATTCAAGACCTGCAATATGAACTGAAAAAAGACCTGGACAAAAAAGGTGTTACCTGCCTGTTGGAATATGCAGGAGACGACGCCGCCCGGTTAACGGAAAAGGTCAACGCCGCCGTAAAAACACATCAGCCGGATTGTTACCTCGTCATTCAGCCGGTAGCCTTACAAAACATGACCACTACCCCTGAAAGAGAAGTACGATATGTTGATCCTAAAACCGGCAATATCGTTTCCTACGTAAAAAGGGTGCCTATTACAGAATGGACGGACCAGGTGATGGAAATACATTTCTACGACAACGGTCCGCAAAACAGCAAAATATGGGAGGCACGTCTGCAAAGCCGCACGAATCTGGCCGCAGAAAAGATCTTCCGGCGTATTGCTGCTGATATGCTGAAATCCTGGAAAGAGAAAGGCATTATCTCCACCCAGGCCTCCTGATAACTTTACAGACAGAAATCTCAGATCAGCAGAAACAATTCCTCCATTCAGCTATTTCCCTGCGGCGGGGCCCTGATTCCGGATACATTTGTGCCCTATGAAACAATGGTGCTGCCTCTGGGGACTTATCTGCTTTTGCCTGATGGCCACGGCACAGGACAATCCAGGCTCCGGGTTGATCCTGCAGGCCACCACGCTCAAAAAGGGACTGTATAAGTCCTTCCAGGAATTTCAACAAAACAGTCCTTCCGAATCCGGCGACCTGTTGATCAAAAGCCGGAGCACAGCCGCACAAATCTATCTCCTCGCCAGCAGGAACGAGCTGGTGCTTCGCGACGCGGCAGGGCAGGAGCAGAAAGTAAAAAATTATTGGGGGTTTTGTGATGGCACAAACATCTACATCAAAGACAACGGGCTTAACCGGATACAGGCCACCGGTTATTATTGCACCTACGAACTACAGGGCGTGCAGCCTTCCCGCAGCGCCTATAACCCGGCCGATATGACCGTGAATGCCATGAATACACCCGTCAGGCTTAAAAAAGTTATTAACATCGTAACCGGCGAGATCCTCGAACTATCGCTCTATAATCTCAAAAAATACATCCTGCCGCAAGACCCCGCACTGCTGGAGGAATTCCGGGCCGACAAATCCAAAAGAGACAAGTTGGACTACTATATTTTCCGCTTTAATGAACGCAACAAACCACCTCAAAGCGGGCAATAATCTACCCGGGCCACCCATCTATTTTCCTGCTGAACATCTTCTCTAATCCCCGGCCGGAGACGGCTGTTTTCAGCATTCCGGACAATTTTCAGTATGTCCGTTCCCGTATTTTGATGTATTCTTGCAGAACTGTTTATCCCCATTACCCGCAGGTATGGATTTTGTGCTTTTCGCCGGGCAAGCGGGCGAAACACCGGGTCTTTGCCTGAAAATAAACCATTGGAACGCTTATGCGTTTTTATTCAGTAAATTACTATTAGCAACCTATTATAGTGACAGAACCAGCAGAAACAGAAATTAAACACAGGCGCCCCTGGTGGCGGTGGCTTTTATGGATTATTGTTGCGGTGCTCCTTTTGCCCGTGATGGCGGTGTTATTATTGCAGCTGGACGGCGTACAGAATTACCTGCGTCAACAAGGTGAAATCTATCTACAGAAAAAACTCAAGACCAAAGTACAAATCGGTTATCTCAGGGCCAGAGGATGGAAATACCTCGAACTGAGAAATGTATTTGTGGCCGACACCTCCCATCAGGCCCTGTTGTATTCCGGCTCCCTGAAAGTACGTTACAATCTGCTGGCCTTTATTAACAATGAACTACAGATCGATAAACTGGAGTGGGATACCCTGCTGATAAATGTTTACCGGCATAAAGGAGATAGTGCTTTTAACTTTCAGTTCGCGGTAGATGCTTTCGTCTCCCCGAATACGAAAACGGATACCATTGCTCCCGCCACCGGCACTACTATACAATTTCACATAAAAGATGTCTCCCTTCGGCATGTTAAACTGAATTTTAATGACCAGACGGGCGGCATGCATGCGGTTGCCACCTGGGACACGCTGCACGCCGATCCCGACGATCTGATCCCCGATGATGGCATCTATGCTTTCAGAGGTATAGAGCTGACCGGCCTGAAAGGCTTTTTCCGTCAGCAATACATCCCGTCGCCCACTAAAGGCGCTGCTCCGCCGCCGCCACCGGCAGATACCAACAGCCCGGGGCTTCACCTGCTCCTCAAACAGCTTCGCATCAGAGAGAGCAATTTCCTTTACAGCAGCGATGGCATCGGTATTACTACCGGCTGGAAAATCGGAAACCTCATGCTGCGCAACAGTAGCCTGGACCAGGATTCTACCCGCATACAAGTAGGCGATCTTTCCATTCACCGTACCACGGGTGTACTGGCCATGATACCCGGAAAAGATAGCACCCCGGCATCACCTGATACGGTACCCAATACCTGGCAGGTATTTGCTACACAGGTCAATCTCGACAAACTGGCCATGCGGTATGATAATGGTGGTCCGGCCCCCAAGGCGGCAGGCCCCGATCCAAACTACAACCACCTGTTCCTGTCCAACATCAATTCTACCATCAGCAATATCCGCTACACCCCGGACAGCATACAAGCCAGCTTAAAAAGTCTCTCCGCCCGTGACTGGTCCGGGTTCACCCTCCGGAAAGCCAATATGGACGTGACCTTCACGCCTAAAAGCCTGGAGCTGCGGAACTTTTTTGTACAAACCAACAAAAGCGTTTTCCGGAAACATATAGCCATTACCGTTCCCTCCTGGTCCGGTATTGCAGACCACATGGACCAAATGGGGATAGACGCTAATCTGGACTCCGTGCAGGTAGCCCTTGCAGAATGGCTGCCCTTTGTGCCCGATGCCCGTAAAAACAAATCATTTGCTCCCCTGTGGAAAAAGGAACTAACGCTGTCGGCTATATTAAAAGGCAATCTGGGATTACTGAATATCAAACAGCTGTACCTGAATGATCATCAGGGGAATCTGATCAAAATTGCCAACGGCCAGATAGAACACGCTACCGATGCAGACCGGTTCAATGCCAACCTGCCGGAGCTTTATATCCAGTCAGGCAATAAAGCCATGCGCTCCTGGTTGCCCGCCGGCACACTACCCGACACACCGAGGCTGCCCGAGAATATGCTGATCACCGGCCTGTTTAAAGGGGGCATGAAAAATATGCTGGCACAGCTACGGCTGAAAAGCGACTATGCCAACGCCACCGTCAATGCAAAGCTGGCCAATATTACCGACAGCATCCGTGGCACCTACGATGTGAATATTCCATCCTTCCGCATACACCCGGGCATCATGCTCTATGACACCACCTATGGCTGGATGAGTGGTAACCTTACAGCCAACGGTCAGGGCTATACGCTGAAACAGATGGTCGCCCAGGCAACTATCACACTGAATGAAGCCACCTATAACCGTTATACCTATCATGGTGTTAACGTGAATGCTAATATCCGGAAAGGTGCTTTTGAAGCTACTGGAGAAAGCGCTGATACCAGCATCAACACCCGTTTTGCTGTCAGCGGCCACCTGAGCGACACCGCACTGCAAAGCCTGAAGGCCAACATAGAAATTACACAGGCCGACCTGTTTGCCACCCACTGGTATACAGAACCGTTGACCATCAAAGGTAACCTGGACGCCGATTTCAGCAGCCTTGAACCGCAGCGGCTGGAAGGCGCGGCATTACTCACCGGCTGGCAGATACTCACGCAGGACCACGTTGTTCCGCTGGATACCATTGCGCTCACGGCCCATTATACAGACCAGCAGTACCTGACGCTGAAAAGTCCGTTTGGTCCCGTTACCGCACAGGGGCGTATGGATTATACCAAAATCGGCAACGCCTTCAGCCAGATCATCATGAAACCGCTGATGCCTGCTGATTCCGGGCGTATTGTAGTGGTTCCTCCCGGACAATACCTGGAGTTTGCCGCCGCCCTGCAGGTGCCCCATAACCTCGAACCGCTGGTCCCCGGCATCCGGATGGAAATGCCCATGGACATCGCCGGCCGCCTCAACAGCGACAGCAGCCTGTTGTTTGTAAAAGCCAACCTGCCCAAAGTCAACTATGACTCTATCCAGGTAGACAGCCTGCGGTTATATGCCCGTATTGTAGACACATCCTTGCAGACATATGTGTCTATCGCTGGTATGAGACACCCGTCTTTCCCGCTTTTCCATACCGTATTATCAGCTCGTGCCAATACCGGCGTAGTCGATTTCGGCCTGTTGATGGATGATCCGAAAAGACACCCTAAATACCGTCTTGGCGGCATCTTTACTTTCCTGCCGGACAATGTGATGCAGCTCGTGCTCAAACCGGACCTGCTGCTGAATAAACAAGCGTGGACCGTAGCGGAAAACAATATTTTCCGCATCAAAAACGGCGCTCCCGATACCGCAAATATCAAACTGTCATATGGCGATCAGTCCATACAGGTCAATACCACGGCGGATACTTCCGGTATGCCGGCCCTTCAGGCAAAAGTCAGCAACTTCCAGCTGGCCACTATCACCGGTATGCTCGCCACAGATACCCTGCTCGCCAATGGCCTGCTGAATGCAGACGCCATGGTGCGTAACTGGAACACCCAGCCGCTGGTACACGCCCGGTTGAAGGTAGACAGCCTCACCGTGAAAACGGCGCCGCTGGGCACCCTCAACGCTACAGTAGATAACGTCGCACCGAATGTCTACAAGCTGGACGCCACCCTGAAAGGTGACAACAATGATGTTACTGTAACAGGAACCTTCGACAGCACCATCAATGCACAGATGGATATCGCCAACCTGCAGATGGCTTCGCTCGAACCATTTGCCATGGGCAGCGTCACCCATATGTATGGCAACGCTACCGGTAAATTCAATATCTCGGGCACCGCCAGCCAGCCGGAAGTGAAAGGCAATATGCACTTCAATAATGCCGGCGGCGTGATCAGTTTCATCGGCAGCAATCTACACCTGCCTGATGAAGACATTGTGATCGATGAAAAAGGCATCCTGATCAATAACCTCGTGATAGCCGACAGCCTTAACAATGAAATGGTGGTGAACGGCCGTATCAATACCAATGACTTTATCAAATACGGCTTCAATCTGACCATCAACGCCGACAACTTCATGGCGCTCGGCAAACAACAAAACCAGGACCAATGGATCTATGGCCCTGCTTTTGTTGACAGTAAAATCACCGTTCGTGGTTCGCTCGATCTTCCCCGTGTAGACGCCAATGTGAAGCTCCGGGATAAATCCAGCGTTACCGTCATGCTGCCACAGGAAGAGCCCGGACTGGCCGACAGGGAAGGAGTGGTGGAATTCATTGACCGCGATCACCCGATCGATACCGCTTTGCTGGCCAAACAGGACAGCGCCAAATACAGCAACCCGCGGCTCAAAGGCCTTTTCTTCTCCGGTAATGTTGAAATCACACCGGAGTCTGTACTGAAAATCATTATCGACAAAGCCAATGGCGACTACGTACAGGCAAAAGGTACAGCCAACCTGAACGCTACACTGGACCCCAGCAGTAAAATGAGTATCACCGGCCGTTATGAAATATCGGAAGGTAAATACGAAATGTCGCTCAATCAGCTGATCAAACGCTCTTTCGATATTCAGAAAGGCAGCTTCATTTCCTTCAATGGTGATGCCATGGCCGCTGATCTCGATATCACCGCCAAATATACCGTTAATGCACCCGCTATCGACCTGCTGCAAGACCAGCTGGGCGGTCTGAGCGCAGATCAGCGGAACACCTACAAACAACGTATTCCGTTTGAAGTATACCTTAAAATAAAAGGAAGCCTGCTGAAGCCGGATATCAGCTTCCTGTTGGATATGCCGGAAAGGGAAAGGAATGCTTTCAACGGTATGCCTTACAACCGCATCAAACAAATCAATCAGGTACCTTCGGAGCTGAACAAGCAGGTGATGGGCCTCCTGGTGCTGAATACTTTTATCCCCGACGACCCCATGTCCACACTGGATGCAGGTGGCAACGCTGTGGGACAGGCAGCACGTAACAGCGTGAGCAAGATACTTTCACAACAGCTGAATAACCTCGCGGGCAACCTGATCAAAGGGGTGGACCTCAACTTCGACCTGCAAAGCAAAGAAGACTATTCCACCGGCTCGGCCCAGGAAACCACCAATCTCAATATTGGCGCTTCCAAAAAACTGTTCAATGATCGTTTAACCGTTTCCGTTGGCTCGAACATCATGCTTACCGGTAACACACAAAACGCCAGCTCACTGGTAGGAGACATCTCCATCGAGTACAAGCTAAGCCGCGATGGCAGATATCGCCTCAGGGTATACCAGCGCAACGATAATCAAACCGTTATTCAGGGCCAATTTACTGAAACAGGAGTAGCCTTCATGCTGGTAATGGACTACGACGAATTCCGAGAGATACTTCAGCGATCTAAAAAAGAATCCAAAGCACAACGCCTGCGCAATGAAAAAGCAAAGAAGCAGGCAGCAGAAAATGAATCAAACAAAAACAAGTAATGCAGAAGGGAAATAGCTATATCATCTGTTGTATCATATTATGCCTGGGATTCCTGGCTATCAGCTCCTGCAGCACCACCCGTACCGTGCCTGAAGGCGACCACCTCTATACCGGCAGCACGGTAGCCTGGAAAGGTAAACAACCCAAAGATTATAGTTCACTCAGCGATGGACTGAAAAAAAGAATACGGCCCAATACCAACCGGAAATTCCTGGGCATGCCTATTAAGCTATGGCTGTACAATATGGGCCACGAGCCTAAAGGCAAAGGGCTCAATTATCTCTTCCGCAAAAAATGGGGGGAGCCGCCAGTACTGCTGAGCCAGGCCAAACCCGATTATACCGGTAAGGTGCTGGAAGGGTACCTGGTAGATAATGGATACTTCCAGGCAGAGGTATCTTCTGCTGTGAAAAAATCCGGCAGCAAAAAAGCCTCTATCCGCTACGAAGCCGTGCCCAATCACCGCTATACGATCAAAAGCGTGACCTTTCTGACAGATAGCAGCGCCATCGGCCGTACCGTCACCAAAACGTATCACAAAAGCTCTCTGGTAGTAGGAAAACCCTATTCCCTTGATTCTATCAAGGCCGAACGGGAACGCATACACGCCTCACTAAAAGAACAGGGCTATTATTATTTTACACCCGATTATCTCCTGGTACAGGCCGATACCACCAACAATGGTACTGTGGACCTGTTCCTGAAGATAAAAGACAATACCCCGCTGGTAGCCCTTCGTCCTTACCGGATGCATGATATCAGCCTCTTCCCGGATTACTCGCTCGACAACGAAGCACAGTCCACCCAAGGCACACCGGTATACTACCGGGGCATGTACATCATCGATTCTTCCAAACGTTTTAAGCCCATCGTATTTGAACGGTCTGTGTTTCTGCGGCCCGACAGCCTTTACCGTTTAAGTTCCCACAACATCACGCTGCAACGGCTGATCAATTTGGGTGTATTCAAATTCGTGAAAGGTACTTTCCGGCCTGTCAGAGATACCTCCCGGCACAACATCACCGGCGGCAGCCCTAATGCGCCTGCGCCTGTACGCGATACCGCTACGCCCCGCTTCGTGCAACGCAATACCGTCGCCGATAGCACCTATCGCCGCGATACATCGCTCGCCGGCACTTACCGCGCCATGGTGAACAACAAGGTGTCGCTCGATAGCGGATGGCTCGATGCCAAATTCTATTTGACTCCTTACAAACGGCGCTCACTGCAGACTGAGTTGCGCGGTACCTCCAAATCCAATGGATTTATCGGCTCGGAAGCCCGTATCACCGCTAAAAACCGCAACTGGCTGCATTCTGCCACAGCGCTGGAAATAGGCCTCCATGGCGGTATAGAATGGCAAACCGGCAACAATTCAGCCGGGGGTGGTAATTCATATAGCCTCGGTGCTGAAGTGGCGGTGACCTTCCCCCGCTTCCTCACGCCATTCCGGCTCAATATCCGCACGCCTTACGTGCCCCGTACCCGCATGAGCGCAAGCTATGAGCTGTACAGCCGGGCATCCCTGTATGACCTGAACGCCTATACGCTGCAGTTACAATACCTCTGGCAGAAAACGGCCTACCTGAATCACGCCTTTGCGCCGATTGCGGTTACTTATGTATTGCCAACCAGGACCACCGCGGCATATGACAGTATCCTTAAAAATGATCCCAGCCAGCGGGCTTCTATCGAAAAACAATTTATCCTGGGAGGCAACTATACCGTTACGTTCAATAACCAGACAGCTAACCGTGTCCACAGTTTCTACATAAGCGGTAACCTTGATGTATCTGGTAACATCGCCGGACTGATCGTCCCTAAAGGAGATTCTACCAAAAACATCCTGAAAAACCCGTTCGCCCAATACGAACGCCTTTCTCTGGAAGCGCGCCACTATTGGAACATCGGCAGGGGTAAACAGTGGGTGAACCGCCTCTTTTTAGGGTATGGCTTGCCCTATGGCAACTCTCAAACACTGCCTTTCGTAAAACAATTCTTTACTGGTGGTAGCAGCAGTATCCGCGCATTCAGGGCACGTACGCTCGGCCCCGGCTCTTATTACAACAAAGCACAGGACACCGCTGCGTTGTTAGCCAACGAAGCCGGCGATATCAAACTGGAACTTAACACGGAAGTACGTATACACATTGCCAGTGTATTCAACTTCGCAGCCTTTATCGATGCAGGTAACATCTGGCTGCAAAAACAAGTGCCGGACAAACCCGGCAGCCAGTTTAAAATTGACTCCTTCTACCGGCAAATAGCCGTGGGCGGCGGTATCGGTCTGCGTATAGACGCTTCGATCGTAGTGGTGCGGTTTGACCTCGCAACACCGTTCCGCATACCTTATCTTCCGCCTAAAGAGCGATGGGTGTTTGACAAAATTAATTTCGGAGATCCCGACTGGCGAAAGAAAAACCTGATACTCAATATCGCCATCGGATACCCCTTCTGATAAAGCAAAACGGATTGTGCATATGCACAATCCGTTTTGCTTTATTATCTATAACACATCTTTGATATGTTTGTAGTTTGACTTTACGGCCTCCAGCACATCGTCCAATCTTCCTCCCAGTATCAGTTTACCCATCCACAAAGCATATCCTTTCATCTGTTCAAATTCTATCCTCGGCGGCATAGCCAAAGAAGAAGGATTCGTGAAAACATTGACCAGCACAGGTCCTGAGGCATCTCTTACCTTGGTGAGTATCGGCTCTACTTCTTCGGGTGTACGGATGGCAAAGGCTGTAAAGCCCATCGCTGTGGCCACTCCGGCAAAGTCAGGATTGACCATATCCGTTTGCCAGTCCGGTAAACCAGCAACTTCCATTTCCAGTTTCACCATACCCAATGCCCTGTTGTTAAAGACAATCACTTTTACTGGGAGATTATATTGCCGGATGGTCATCAGATCACCCAGTAGCATGGTAAGCCCACCATCGCCACAAAGGGCGTACACTTCACGGCCCGGCTGGCACAAAGCAGCACCGATGGCCTGCGGCATGGCATTGGCCATGGAGCCATGATTGAATGACCCCAACAGAGTACGCTTCCCGGTTGCTTCGATATAACGTGCTGTCCAAACATTGGTCATGCCGGTATCTACGGTGAAAATAGCATCCTTTGCAGCCAGCTGGCTGATCACCGTTGCCACATACTCCGGACTGATAGCTTCTTCTTTACCACGGTCTTCCACATAAGTATTTAATTTCCGCTTTACCTCTTCGTGGAATTCCAGCATCGTATCCAGGAATTTGCGGTCCTTTTTGTCCGGTATCATGGGCAACAATGCCTGCAGGGTAGGAGCAATATCCCCACAGAGGCCCATTTCAAGGGATGCACGGCGGCCCAGTCTTTCCGGCTGATTATCTATCTGCACAATCTTCGCGTTTTCCGGCATAAAAGGAGTATATGGAAAATCGGTCCCTAACAGCAGCACTACATCTGCCTCGTGCATACTTTTATAGGCAGATGCCAGTCCCAACAGCCCTGTCATCCCTACTTCATGCGGATTGTCGTATTCCATGCCCATTTTAGCGCGGAAAGAATACCCCACCGGTGCTTTCAGCAGGGCGGCCAGTGTTACCACTTCATCATGAGCGGCAGTAGCGCCCAGCCCGCAGTAAATAGCCACCTTTTCGGCTGACTGCAGCAACGATGCCAGCTGTTGCAGTTCTGTTTCCGCAGGCCGCAGCACCGCAGCGGGCCGGTATACTTTCATGGCGGTAGTGATATTTTCCGCCTCAGCCGAAGCCACATCTCCCGGCAGTCCCAACACCGCCACGCCTTTTTTATGCACGGCATGTTGCAGGGCAGCCTGCAACATGCGGGGGGCCTGCGCAGGCGTGTTGGCTATCTGATTATAATGGCTGCAATCCGCAAATAATTTGATCGTATTCGTTTCCTGGAAATAATCACTGCCAAATTCATTGGTCGCGCAGGTGGAAGCAATGGCAATCACCGGAGCGCCCGAACGATGTGCGTCGTACAATCCATTAATTAGGTGTACATGCCCCGGTCCACTGCTGCCTGCGCAACAGGCCAGCCCATTGAGCTGCGCCTCCGCTCCGGCTGCATAGGCGCCCACTTCTTCATGGCGTACATGTACCCACTGGATACGGCCATCTCTGCGCACCGCATCGTTGATGTGGTTTAAACTATCTCCCGTAACAGCATAAATACGCTTGATACCGGCATCCGCCAGCATCTCCACTAATTGGTCGGCAACTGATTTTCCCATAAATATGTTTTTATTTTTCAGGATGTGCTTTTAAAAAACAACAGCATTGATACTTTGTTTAAGCCTCCATCGCTCCAATAAACGGGCCTGCCACCCATCAGAAAATATCATTATATTTATACGACTAAACCGCGGCCTATTTATGAGACGATCACTACATCCATACCTGTTACTCGCCTGTGCAACACTGATGATCAGCACAACAGCGTGTAGCCGTAAGGTTACCCAAAATGGGAAAGCTTCGTACTACGCCGATTCTTTTGATGGGAAACGCACTGCCAGCGGGGAAACATTCCGGCAACGGCACCTGACGGCAGCCCATAAATCGCTTCCTTTTGGTACCCGCGTAAAAGTTGTCAATATCGCCAACGGCCGCTCGGTGAAGGTACGTATCAATGACAGAGGGCCGTTTGCTCCCGGCAGGATCATCGATCTATCTAAAAAAGCTGCTTCGAAACTGGGCATGCTCAATACCGGCGTTGCAAACGTGGAAATCAAATACAAAAAGCCTAAAAAATAGGGAAGGAGAAACACCAGATCTCTGGGTATCCTGCTGGTGAAGGATAGGCACAGCCCCGCGCCCGCGGTCGCATAACCGTTGTATATATTTTTTCTCATACCGTAGAAAGAAAGGAATCTCATTCCAGTGTAATATTTTGATGCCAATTGTTGCATTTGGTGAATCTGACTGTTTTATTTGTTGACACTAATTACTGAACAATGAAAAAAAATATGCTTTTCTGCGCCCTGTTCACCGGCCTGCTGGCCACACAACAGGTTTCGGCGCAATCATCTCCCGTCGTACTCCCCGGGTTCACGGCCTATGCTGATCCGGAGGAGAAAAATGTGGACATCAATGAAAACAAGGGCGTGACAAACTGGACCGGCAGTGAGAATACGGTCAACTTCTATTTTCACGCCGCCACCACCGGAAAACTGAAAGTCACCCTACAAGCTCGCTCCGATGCTGGTAGTAAAGTGCAGGTTACCGTGAATGGAATTTCAAAAATAGTTAGCATTCCTAATAACAATGATTTTGTAACCATTCCTGCACTGGAAACCAATATCAAGCAAACAGGTTTCTACACTATTACCCTCAAAGGATTGGAAAAATCCGGTAAGATATACGCCGATGTAAAAGGCATCAGCCTGGAAGGCGCCGCCACCAAGGATATCCAGTTCAATCCCAAATCATGGAGGCGCTCTGCTTCGGTACATCTCAACTATCCTGTTCCCGAAGGAAAAAATGTGGAGTGGTTCTATGGTGAAATAAAAGTCCCGGCGGGAGAGGACAAGATCGGCACCTATTTTATGTCTTGCGGCTTTCACCGTGGTTATTTCGGCATGCAGGTCAACTCAGCTGTTGAAAGAAGAATTATCTTCTCCGTATGGGATGCCGGTAGTGAGCCCGACAAACGTGACAACGTAAAATATGAAGACCAGGTAGTAATGCTCGCCAAGGGCGATAGCGTATATGCCAGCGGTTTTGGCGGCGAAGGCACCGGCGGCCACAGTCACTGGGAATACAATTGGAAGGCCGGCGAAACCTATCGCTTTCTGATGCACAGCGTTCCCGTTGGTACTACCACCACCTACACCGCGTATTTCTATGTGCCGGAACATCATGAGTGGAAGCTGATAGCCAGTTTCCGCGCACCGAAAGATGGTAAGTACATGGGGCATCTGTACTCCTTCCTCGAAAATTTCTCTTTTGAAAATGGCCACCTCGGCAGAAAAGGCTACTACGGCAATCACTGGATAAAAACAGATACCGGCGAATGGATAGAGCTGACCAAAGCTAAATTTACGAATGATGCCACCGCTAAAGCCAAAGACCGCCTGGATTTCGGCGGGGGCTCCGAAAACGGCTGGTTCTATCTGTGGACCAGCGGCTTCAAACCAGCCAATGCCAAATACGGAGATTTCTTTGAACGGCCAGCCACCGGTAAACATCCGGAAATAACACTGCCCCGTTTTTAGTATGCTATTATGTTACCGTGTATCCGTCATCGTTATTCTTCAAAAAGGCCGCAAAGTTTTTGCGGCCTTTTTAGTACATCAATTTCCTATATACCCTATAGGACTTAAGGGAGAAATTTACTTTCCTCACTCCTTACCGGATTTTGATTTAAATTCGGTTGGAAAATGATCCTTTGCAGATACCGTATTTATGCTTAAATCAGTGAAAAAGAGACTGCCTATTCCCGGCGTACTGGATGTGTTGGATGAGCTCAACCCTTTCAAGGTAAAGCGGCAGCGCATCATGAACTTCAATCCGGCTACGAGCGTGGCTTCACGCAAACCAGCCGAAACCAGTAAAATCACTGTTTTCGATTATAGTGGTAACGCCTGTACGGAGGAAACATTGGTGTCTTTAGAAGAGGTGTTTGCCTATCGTGATAAACCCACTTTCACCTGGATCAATGTGGATGGTATCCGGAAAGACGATGTACACGCCATTTGTCAGCATTACATGATCCACCCATTGATAGAAGAGGACGTTCTCAGCGTAGGACAACGCGCCAAAATGGATGACATTGGCGAGCGGTTATTCTGCATCCTGCCGATGATGTATTTCAATAGCGAAGCATCTACCATAGACCAGGAACAGGTGAGCATCGTCATGGGAAAAAATTTCGTGATTTCTTTCCAGGAAGATCCTACCAGGGATGTGTTTGACCCGGTACGGGATAAACTCAAAATTCCTGGTTCCCGTATTCGCAACGGTTCCATGGATTTTCTCTGTTATTCGCTGCTGGACGTGATTGTAGACAGTTATTTTACCGTGCTGGATAAACTGGGGGAAAGAATAGAGCTCATGGAAGATGTGGTACAGCATGAACCCAATACCCGGACACTCGCGCGGATCAACTTCCTCCGCCGTCAGGTATTTCTCTTCAAAAGGGCAATAGCACCTGTTCGCGAGCTGGTAAACGGTTTCCTCAAAAGCGAAAGCGAACTGCTGGAAGACAATGTCACCAAGTATTACAAAGATGTGTACGACCACATCATCCAATGTAATGACCTGGCAGATAACTACCGCGACATGATCCTAAACGTACAGGAGATGTACCATACCCAGCTCAATCTCAAAATGAATGAAATCATGAAAGTGCTGGCGGTAGTAACCACGTTACTAACACCATTAACACTGATTGCCGGTATTTATGGCATGAACTTCCACAACATGCCGGAGTTGGAAAGCCACAATGGTTATTTCTATACCCTGGGTGGTATGGGACTGCTCCTCATACTGATGATCCTGATTTTCAGGAAACGGGGCTGGTTTTAGGCCTTTTTCTTATAAACCGGTACAGAAGAACAAGGTTCCCCGTACATAATACTCTTGGCTACCGGGCGCAGCAGCCGGGTTATTTCCGCATAAGCCACTTCACCCACCCGCTGGTCGCCACAACCTTTGATCACGATACGTTTATCTTCAAAAGCAGCTACATCCAGGGTGGATAAATTCTTCAGATACAATGTTTTATATATAAACTCCGCGTCGCCGAAGGCTGCATAGGCCGCCACCGGTTCCAGGTTGGTCATCACCAGCATATAAGCCCACAGGGGCACTACCGCGTCGGCGGTACATACCAAACCCACATTTTTTCCACGGTATTGTTCCCAGTCGTGTGACTGCATAGCCGTACGAAAGTCCTTCTCTTTCAGGATCATTCCCATAAAAAGATAGTCTTTCATATCAAAAATGACAGTCTCCCCTTTGGGGTAAAATTGCTCCAAATCAATGGTTTCCAAGCCACTCTGTGCTACTTTATTAATGATTTCATCCATAACTGTCTGTATTTAACCTAACAAATTTACGAAGATATGGGCACTAAAAAGGGAGGCATTACTGCCTCCCTTTTCCTTATGTCAGTTAAAAATGTATTCCGTCTACTAGAAGAATTTACCGCGAGTGTCCTTGATGTCGCTTTTCTTCTTCAGCACTTCAAACAGCTGTTGATCGAGCAGGGATTTGATACCTTGTTCGTAAGCAGCCTGCTGAGTAGCCAGGTCCTGTGCAGGTTGTGCAACAGGCTCATAGCTGTCAGCTTTGATCACGTATACTGCAGCATTACCTTCAATGGGAGCAGATACTTTGGCGATACCCCAGCTTTTGTTGAAAGAAGCACCGGCAACACGAGGCTCGAAGCCCAGAGAAGCGATGAACGGAGAAGCGAAGCTTACACCTTCTGCTTTCAGCACTGGCTGATTGGAAGATTTAGCTGCTGCGTCCAGGCTGGCTGGAGTTTGCAGTTTCGCGATGATCTGTTCAGCTTTCTTATGTTTTTTCACTTCAGCTTCTACCTGAGGTCTTACGTCATCCAGCGGAGCAGTACCTTCAGCACGAACGCTGGTCAGTACAGCTACTACATATTTATCATCAAAAGTAAACACTGTGCTCACATCTCCTTTTTTAGCTTCGTAAGCCCAGCGAACCAATTCTCGGGACTGTCCGATACCTGGGATTACAAAATCCATCGGGCGGAGGTTATCAGCAATTCTTTTATTCAGTTTACCTTGTTGAACATTCTTTTCGAAATTAACAGCGGTACGGCTTTTACCTGCGAAATCGCTGGCGGCGCCGTAAGCGTTGTTGTTGGTTTCTTTGCTGGCATCAACAGATTTACCGAGGTAAGCCACTTTAATAGCCGGACCAACATTTTTCTGATCCATGATTTCAATCACGTGGTAACCAAACTGGGTTTTTACCACTTTGATCTGACCTTTGGAACCTTCAAAAGCGAAATCTTTAAATTCAGGTACAAACTGTGTAGCAGGCGTGATGTCGTATTCACCGCCGTTTTGTTTGCTGCCCGGATCATCAGAGTACTGGGTAACCAGCGCTTTGAAGTCAGCACCACCTTTAACAGCTACCTCGATGCTATCAGCGCGTTTTTTAGCGATAGAATCCGGTAAACCGCCCTGAGGACCGGAAGCGACCAGGATATGACGCACTTTCACGCTGTCAGGCATGTTTTTGCGGTCTACCATTTTAGCAAACACGATCAGGTTGTTGTCAAAGTAAGGGCCGAATACGGAGCCTACAGGCAGATTTACGATAGAATCTTTCTGAGGCACCTGGGCTGCATTTTTAGAAACGTAGCCATCATAATATTTGATCTCAGAGTTACGGTTGATGAAACCGGCAACATCGTGAGTGGTATCCAGTTCTGCTTTCAGGGCAAGAATCTGATGGATAGCAGCAGCGGAGTCCTGGGCAGAAGGAACAGCATCAAAGGATACATATTCCACTTTCCGGGATTCTTCTACTTTAAAGAGTTGTTTATGGTCCTGAATGAACCGGTTCAGTTCAGCATCAGTTACTTTAATAGTGGAGTCAGCGATAGAAGCATAAGGCACGCTTACATAAGAGATAGTAGCGGTCTTGCTGTTATCTTCCTGCTGTTGGGCAGCCATCCATTTAGGATAATATACACCTTGTTTAATGAGGGTGATATATTTCAGCTGTTCCTGGGATTTAGCGATGTAGGTTTCCAGCTGAGCCAGGGCCGCACGGATTTGTGGGTTCTGAGGAGCCTGTGCGATGGTCTGTTGCAATGCCACGCGGTCAAACTGACCATCACGGGTAAATTGCTGAACAACGATCGGGTTCGGGTTTTTACCTTTAATTTGGTCCACCACTTCCCCTTCAGTCACCGCAATACCCAGTTTAGCATATTGGGACTGCATAATCTGTTCATTCAGAAACTGGTTCCAAACCTGCTCACGGATATATTGACGGGTTTGTTCGTCAATATTACCATTGGGCATCTGCTGGCGAGCGCCTGCTTCGGCATCCTGAATACGGCGCTGGTATTCTCCGAGATCCAGCTCTTCACCGTTTACTTTACCCACAGTAGTAGAACGGCGGGCGAGAGAACTTTTGCCAAAAAAGGCATCCTGCAACAGGAAACTAACAATAGCCAGGCAAATCACTACTACGATCACGACGGCGTATTTGTCCCTGATTTTCTGAATTACTGACATATATTATATAGTCTACATTTTTAAGGAAAGCAAAAATAGAATAAATAAACTGTAACTGCAAAAGAGTATTTTTTCCGTTCAAACCCAATACAGCAAAGGATTTGAGGCCTTTTTAACACTTTTGTGGACTGGTTATCATTCACAGGTTTTCCACAGATATCCCCTTTTTTCAATGCGCTTTTTTTCAATGCTTTAGTGTTTCAAAATGCCCGCGGGAACAGCTATTTTCGTAAAACAGCAGCAACCAGTCACCCGACAGTTTATGCACAATTGTGAAAAAGCCATTTTTAACAATCCACAGCAAAATGTGAATAAAACAGGGTTATTTTCAATACACACACTTTCCGGCGGTTTTTGTCGTCCGCTCGGTTTTTTTCCACAATTGCTGTGTAAAACCACCTGTAAAACTGAAAATAAGGTGGGAAAAGGTGCCCTTATACTGCGGTAAAACTAATTTTGTTTTTCTCCTAAAAGTTTACCTCAGAAAATGGGATGGTGAATTGTGGATAGTAAAAGCGTTCTTTTAACATTTTTCCAATACCCACATGCCGAAAAAGATTTTCACCAACAACGATATCCACCTATGTGGATGAAGTAGGTAAAATCCAGCAATGACGCGGAAAGAGGGTGTTAATTAGATGTGGAAAGCGTATAAAAAAGGAATAACAACTACATTTGTACAGGCGCTGGAAAATTAATTTCCACATATTCACAGCCCTAATAGTAGTGGGCTTTTCTTTTTAAATATTTAAATAAGTATATAGTTATGATTACAGAAATCGCTGTCGCGAAAAAAAATTTGCAGCATAACGGATTTTTGGATATACCGGTTGACCCTGCCTTGGACTTGTTTGCAGCGATCGAAAATCTGAAAAAAGAAAAAAATGCGATCGTACTGGCGCACTATTACCAGGAGCCGGATATTCAGGATGTGGCCGATTACATCGGAGACAGTCTGGGCCTCAGCCAACAGGCCGCGAAAACAGATGCAGATATTATCGTTTTTGCCGGCGTGCATTTTATGGCCGAAACGGCAAAAATTTTGAGCCCCCAGAAAAAGGTACTCCTGCCGGACCTGAAAGCCGGATGTTCCCTGGCCGACAGTGCTCCTCCCGAACTGTTCAAAAAATTCAGAGATAAGTACCCAGACCATATCGTGATTTCCTACATCAACTGCTCTGCAGGTATCAAGGCACTCAGCGATATTATCTGTACTTCTTCCAATGCGGAAAAAATTATCGAAAGTGTTCCGAAAGACCAACCCATCATTTTTGCACCGGACCGCAACCTCGGTTCTTACCTGATCAAGAAAACCGGTCGGGATATGGTACTGTGGAACGGAGCCTGTATGGTACACGAAATTTTTTCGCTGGAAAAAATCACCAAACTGAAAACACAGCATCCGAAAGCAAAAATTATTGCACATCCGGAATGTGAACCGGCGGTACTGGCAGTGGCTGACTATATCGGTTCCACTACCGGTTTGTTGAACTTCAGCAAAAAAGATGATGCACAGGAATATATCGTGGTGACTGAAACCGGTATTCTACATCAGATGCAAAAAGAAAATCCGGGTAAGACTTTTATTCCTGCACCACCCAATAATGCATGTGCATGTAACGACTGTCCACACATGAAATTGAATACACTCGAAAAGCTGTATCTGTGCATGGAATACGAACAGCCGGAAATCACCATGGAAGAAAGTCTGAGAATCGCCGCTAAAAAGCCGATAGAACGCATGCTGGAAATTAGTGCACGTGCTGGTCTTTAATTTAACTATTTGATTTTCAATATAATTCAAATTTAATTTTTTAGTTAATCAACTTGTTTTCATGACGCCGAGGCCCCGAGGTTTACACAACCCCGGGGCTTTCCTTTTTTGATCAGAACCATTTAATTCTCAGGAGGTTACGAAGGCTTTGAGAATGCGATATTTGTTGTTGTTCACACCATTTCCCCGTTTATTTACACCTGGCGTCCTGATTTCCTCTTCACTATGTGCATAACGGGTTAAATTTTCATTTTGAAGGCGCTGAGATTTTAATTTTCTTTTTGTGCCTTGGGTTAGCCCGCAAATTTTTTTTTTATGAGATTCTCAAAGCCTTGTAAGTTTCATGAGAGTCTTTTATTTGAGTTATTGTTTTTACTGACCCCGGAATTTTCTCTTATCGCAGCATAGACAGCATATTTTTTGAAGGCGCTGAGAATTGAATGAAATATCAGATGATGGGCACACCCCGTGATTTGATATTTCACTCCATTCTCAGCGCTTTTATTTTTTAGTGAGCTTTTGCGTTTTCCGCATTAGGAGGCATTAAAAACCATATGATACTGGTGCATACCCACGGATGAAAATCTTTTTTTCCGGGCAAGCTGGCCCTGAGGGCCTTTATTAAATTCATTTTTATGAGTGCTCTGAGAATAGAATATTTATTGAAGATCAAGGGTTACCCCGGGATTTTAGTTTTGGTTAAAACCTCAGCGCATTGTCTGTGCGCTGAGAATGCTGCCGGTATTGGGGTATCCCCGGATGTGAAAAATTCATTCGATTCTCAGGCGCTTGGGAGTGCGCTGAGAATCGAATGAATTTTTAATTGTGAGAAATTATTCAGTAGAGGAAAATTGATTGAATTCTCAGCTTGTACCTAAGGCGCTGAGAATTTCATATTTGTAGGGGAATTGCCTTCCCGGAGATAAGGGAATAGGCGTACGATTCTCAGCGTGTAGTGAGGGCCGTGAGAATCGCGTATATTTTGCAGGAAAGAGAGGTGAGCAGAAAGGTTGATAGAGAGGCCACTCTCGAAGCTTAAGTAGTGCGTTGAGAATTGAATATTTTTTGCTCTCCGGGTTCGGGAGTGTTTAAAATAATCTGTGGGATTCTCAGTGGCTTGACAAGGCGTTGAGAATTCGATGCTTTTTGTAGAGCTGAGCGGATGATGGGAGAGATAATTCTGGGAGCGTTAACTATCGCGTGAGAAGTCGATGAAATTTTTTCTTTCAGGGGTGTATCGGGATTTTGGCGGAAAAGCTACTCTCAGGCAGCTCGTTGAATGTAAAATCTTCCGGAATGAGATTGTTTTATCCAGGGAAAGGGAAAATTTCAAATTTTTTTTTGTTTTCGTTAATGAAGCTTCAAAAATGTGGAAAAAGGACCGTTTTATTTTCTTTTTCAGCTAGAATTGAAGCCAGATGTGGAAAAAAGAGCATTATTTTCATTTTTTTTTGTTTTTAGCGAGCGAAAAGCATGATTATTAACCTCTATTGTGGAAAAAGATGGATTTCAATAAAAATTTTTTTGTTTTTTGAATAGGAATGTGGAGAAGTCCGGATTTTTTCTCTAAAAATGACAGCATTCACAGTCAAAATGTGGATATATCTCTATTTTTCATTTTTTTTCGTCTTTCGTCGCCAAAAAATGTGGGGAAAGTTCGGTCTTCCCTGCTAAAATTATTTTTCAGCCTCATTTTTTGTGGAAAAGCGCCATTTTCAAATTTTTTTTTTGTTTTTTGAATGCATTTCTGTGGAAAAGTGAGATTAACGCGGAGATTAGCGTGTACAGTAGTTAAAACTGTGAATAAAGTCCCCTTTTTCCAAAAATCTGTGGAGAAAAGATATTTCAGGATGACATAGGGAGGTATCTTCGATATCTCAGGAAAAAAATATCATTTCAACAATGTTTCTCACATTGAAGGGCGATTTTCAAAAAAAATTTCTTTTTATATCAGGAGGAGAAGGAAAGGGGAATGGGGTAGGAGAAGAGAGTAGAGGAAAATTATATTTCCTCTACCCAAATATGATCAGCTTCCGTTTTTCTAAGAGACAGATTATATCCTGCCACCATAATTGAAATGGGATCACCGAGGGGGGCAATTTTTTCAATTTTAACGGTTTCGCCTGGTACGCAGCCCATCTCCATCAACTTAATATGTAGATCGTCTTTTTCAAATTCTATTATTACTGCGCTTTTACCTGTTGTCAGGGAAGATAATTTCATAATGCCTTTTTTCATACCTACGTATTAATCTGTTTAAACTAAGTTTGGCAACGGGAGTTTTTTTACAATGAATGACAGCGCAAAGGTACCTCCGGGCGGGGAATATGCAAAAAGAATCCGGTATCCAATCCAAAATTTCACTTTACTTTTACACCACTTTATATAATTCAATACATCAATGGCGATTCAGTTTACAGCGCACGAGGTTAAAGTGGACCTGAAGGAGAAAAGAAGATTAAAGACCTTTTTAAAGGATTTGTTTGCCGATGAAGGGCAGGGGTTAAAAGACCTGCACTACGTTTTTTGTTCAGACGCCTATTTACTGGAGATCAACAAACAGTTTTTACAACACGATACCTATACCGACATCGTTACCTTTGAGATGGGAGAGGATCCTGATGTTACAGAAGGAGAAATTTACATCAGCATTGACAGGGTAAAAGAGAATGCGCAGAAATTTCATGTTTCTGTGAATCAGGAACTGCATAGGGTGATTTTTCATGGTGCTTTACATTTATGCGGATTTAGAGATAAAAGTAAAACAGAGAGTACCCTCATGCGCAAAAAGGAAGATGAATATCTCGTTAAATATTTCGGGTCTTTAGAATAACTAAAATGTTTCACGTGGAACATTTCGTTAAGTTGAATTTTTGGAATGTTCCACGTGGAACATTGAATGTTTTTAAAAAGATTGTTGCCCCCTATCTCAAATTACCTTCCCGGTTAGGAATCATAACCAATAAGAAGTTTTTCTAAAGGATTTCGCCTATTGGGCAAATTTTCCTACTTGGAACTTAAACCCCATACCATGAGCCTGGTTTAGGAAGGAGGATTAGAGACTTTCTTTATTTGGCGGCGCATATTGGGCTGCTTCCATGATATGGAGAAGGGGCCCCCTGGTATTGGCGGCTGGTATCAACCATGTCGAACCAGGGGTGCTGAAATACAGACCTGCTCCCTAAGGGACCTGGTGAGAGATGTTCCCATCAAAATTATGATTAACCCAAACAGTACGACAAGCTTGAAGCATGTTCTTTGTTCGTAGAAACAAGCCTTATTATTTCCTGGAAAATTGAATATATCCCGTGAAAGCCGGAAATATCAATCTACACAATTGAATGATGCTACTACCGCTTGTTAAGGCCCACGATTTGAGGTTATTCCCGGATTCTGTGTCCCCTGGGTTGAAAGTATCGCAATAGAGAGGTATTTAAAGCGATTCTCAGGCGTTTTAGGTATTTTATGGCACCGGTGGACATAGGGGCGCCTATAGGGCTTAAATAAGGGGGCTAGTAGCTTTTATGATGATCCGTTTTTTGGATGGCAGTGTGTAATAGAAAAGAGGAACGGAGATCTTTTTAGGTATTGTAGCAGGACAAAAGTTCACACCAATTTTCGATTGGAAATATTTCGCTTTTGACCGGGACGAATTACACCTCCGGATAGAATAGACAATTTTGAGGGAGATGTAGGTATTAAATCTTACTCCTTCCAAAGGGCCTGTGCAGGAAATCAGGTCGTTCTATGTCAGCCGCTGTGCCTTTGAGTAAATACCGTTGAAACCACTTCGGCTCAATGATGTAGCATTCAATGACCGTTTGCCTATTGTTTGGGGGAGTCGGAGCGGCTTGCGGGAATCCTAGTTGTGGATACCGGAGCTTTGTTCCTGATGAAAGATTTCCTGGATAATCTTGTGTCGGGAGTTGCCTGGCTTTAAAGGTGGCAAGGAAGTTTCCCTTGTACTTTGAGATAGACTTTTGGTTCTGGATATTTCTGAATTAACTGCCATAGGGAAAATTGAGAAGTGATTTCCATGATTCGGTTTTCATCAGGTACAATTGCTACTGGAGAATCTGTTCCTGGTATTTACATATTGTAGGGTTTTTCTTTTAAGGGTAGCTCAACCATTTCTACTTCTTCCTCAGAATCGTATTGCTCTTTTAAATCCTTCCAGGCAACATTCATCAAACTACATCCAATTAGAAATGAATACGCAATCCGGTATTTCTAGAAAGGATTTATTTCATAGGCATTCAGCAAACTCATTTTAGAAGTTTTAGATTCAGTACTTCCGACGCAGGAAGTACTGAATCGTATATTATTCTCCATTCCTAAAGGAGGGTATCGGAACCGGTAGTTATTTGCTTCCGGATAGACCCCTGATTTATTGCAGGCTTTAAGCCTTCCTCTGTGGCAAGCTTGAATAAACCCAGTTATCTGGAATTGCCCGGCAAACAACCCGGAAATTTCCATTCATCTATGATTTTTCCTTCCCTGTTCCTACATGTCAAAACAGGGGGGCTAGATCTTTCTGGTTTCCCGCTGACCCGGTTTTTGGTGGATTTAAATGCCACTTCTCTGAGTGGTGTGAATAAATCCAATCTTCAGGAATACAGATCAGGAATTAGATATCCCGATTTATTTTAACACGGTGATCGTAACTACCCCTCGCAATTTTCCCGTGCTTCAAAAACCTGAAACCCGCATTTTTAAATAAAACTTTCGGGGATACCCAGTGCATGTTCAGGACACCCATTTCAACATCACATGATTCCTCCCTGCTGGTTCCAATATTCCAAAATCCAGGGAGGGGGATGCTATGCTTTCTCTCATGGATCCAGTTTATACAGATTTAAATATCGTCTTCTTGAGAGGGTGGCTTGAATAAATCCAACCCTCAGGAATACAGGTCAGGAATTAGACATCCCGATTTATTTCAACACGATGATCGTGACTACTCCTCGCAATTTTCCTGTACCAAATGCCTGAAACCAGCATTTTTAGATGGAACTTTCAGGAACACGAGGTGCGTATTTAGGACAGACAACCTGATCCACATTTCCTCCCTGCTTACTCCAATACTCGAAAATCCAGGAGCTGGACCTTAGGTTTTCTTATTGGGCCAGTTTTATACAGGTTTAATTATCCTAAGTGTACGGGTGTCTGGAGAAAGTGCAACTGAAAGGTGACGCCAAAAAACTCCCGGTCGAAGCCAGGGAGAGATTGCCTGTTAAATCCTAAATACCCATGATTCGATGAGCCTATTCCGGCCTTGACCCAGAACCTCCTTGCTGATAGATCAGCTGATGAAGGAACTGACCAAGGAATACAACATCACCTGGGTGGTCAACATCCACGATATGAACACAAGAATGAAAGCAATGACCAGATTGTATGTGTTCCCTGAGAGGGCGTGAATAAATCCAGCCTGCAGGAGTAACTGGTCAGCAATTAGAGCACCCGGTTTATTTCAGTCCCACGACTATGATTTCTATTTGCTCCAAATCTCGGGATGAGAACGCTCTATTTCCTGGTTAGCTTGGTTTATGATGAGCTCAAACATGTCTTTTTCGGCAGGTGCATGCAGATCAAATCTTCAGAATACCATGCAAATAAAAAACAGATCGCCTTGGAAAGGAGGCAGACGCCAGGGTTTTATTTCTGTACAAACGGAACTGATTTATCTCAAAGCCATTTCACCACTTTCTTTCACTGTTTCCTTCTCAAATTCTTTTTAGGCTCAGTTTGGGTCCAATTCAACGGTCACTTCTATTATCAATCTTCAGGAGCTAACGCGAAGCATCCAGCTAGAAAACATCTGTGTATGCAGTAGCTTCCAATAGTAGAAAAAGAGAGAAATCAGGATTCCGGGATTCCCAAATGGATTGTTTGTTGGTTTGTCAATGGAGCGTAAATCACCCAATGTTCCACGTGGAACATTGGAGTTTATCTCTACAATGTGCCTTCTTCTCCGTAATTTTGCACTTTCTTTAATTTATTATGTTTCCATCATACGATATCATTGTGGTAGGCGCCGGCCATGCGGGGTGTGAAGCTGCCGCTGCTGCTGCCAATATGGGCTCCAAAGTTTTATTGGTGACCATGAATATGCAAACCATCGCACAGATGAGTTGCAACCCTGCTATGGGGGGAATTGCCAAAGGACAGATTGTAAGAGAGATAGATGCACTCGGAGGATATTCCGGGATTGTAACGGACCAATCAATGATCCAGTTCAGGATGCTTAACCGCTCTAAAGGACCGGCTATGTGGAGCCCCCGCGTACAGAGCGACCGCATGCTTTTCGCGGCAAAATGGCGCGAAGCACTGGAGAAAACACCAAACGTGGACTTCTACCAGGATATGGTAAAAGGCCTGCTCGTAAAAGACGGCCGTTGCTATGGCGTGGTAACCGGACTGGGACATGAGATCAAAGCTAAAGCGGTGGTACTGACAAACGGTACCTTCCTCAACGGTGTTATCCATATTGGAGATAAACAGTTCGGCGGCGGCCGCGTTGCTGAAAAAGCAGCGACCGGAATTACGGAGCAACTCGTATCGCTCGGGTTTGAAAGTGATCGCCTGAAAACAGGTACGCCTCCCCGTATCGATGGCAGAAGCCTGGACTATTCCAAAATGGAAGAGCAACTGGGCGATGAGGAAATCGTTGGCTTCTCCTACCTGGATGTTGAAAAAATACAACCAGCGAAACAAAGAAGTTGCTGGATTACCTATACCAGTGATGCCGTACATGAAATGCTGCGCACCGGCTTCGACAGGTCTCCCATGTTCCAGGGACGTATCCAGGGCACCGGCCCCCGCTATTGCCCCAGCATCGAAGATAAAATCAACCGCTTCGCGGAAAGGGAAAGACACCAGCTGTTCGTTGAACCGGAAGGCTGGGACACCGTGGAAATATACGTGAACGGTTTCTCTACCTCCCTGCCGGAAGATGTGCAAATGAAAGCACTCCGCCTGGTACCCGGGTTCGAGAACTGCCGTATGTTCCGTCCAGGATATGCCATCGAATATGATTTCTTTCCGCCAACACAATTACAGTTTTCACTGGAGACAAAACAGGTACAGAATCTTTTCTTTGCAGGTCAGATCAACGGTACTACCGGATATGAAGAAGCTGCCTGCCAGGGATTAATGGCCGGTATCAATGCACATCTGAAAGCTACTGAACAAGATCCCTTTATCCTGAAAAGAAGCGAAGCTTATATCGGGGTACTGATAGATGATCTGATTAACAAGGGGACGGAAGAACCCTACCGGATGTTCACCTCCCGGGCTGAATTCCGGACCCTGCTCCGCCAGGATAATGCCGACCTGCGCCTGACGGAAAGAAGCTTTAAACTGGGCCTTGCGAAGGAAGACAGAATGGCTAAAGTGCAGCAGAAAAAAGAACAGGTGGAACAGGTGAAGACCATTCTGAAAGAACTTTCTATAGAACCGGAAGAAATCGCCGCGTTGCTGGAATCAAAATCATCTGCCGCCCTCACACAAAAACAACGGGCACACCAGATACTGCTCCGTCCGAACCTGGATATTTTCTCCATGAAAACATCCGTTCCGAAAATAGAACAGGCACTGGCAGGTTTCGGAAGAGAGGTGCTGGAACAAGCAGAAATCCAGATCAAGTACGATGTATATATTGAGAAGGAAAATGAACTGGTGAAAAAAATGAGCCAGCTCGAAGACCTCATCATTCCGGAGAATTTCGATTACACTAAACTGGTGTCTCTCTCTACTGAGGCGAAACAGAAGTTCACTAAAATCCGTCCACATACATTAGGACAGGCAAGCAGGATTAGCGGCGTTAATCCGAGCGATGTACAAATCCTGATGGTTTATATGGGAAGATAATAGTAACCGGTTTATTAAAATAACTAAAGGGAGTATCGCTCAGATGCTCCCTTTTTATTTTGAGAGAATTACTATTTTTCTACCTGAAAGAATGAACAGGTGTCAACAGAAAATGGAAGAAGAATGATACTTTATTTTTATTGAAGAAAATTTCTCATTGTATACCCCCAAAAAAATTATTCACCCAAAAATATCCGTTGTTAAAAACATCGGTTTCCCGAAAGGCAATCTCTAAAACAGAGAATTATCTTTTGATGTTTTTATACCGAAAATGGAATTTTTTGGGTAAAAATCCGAAAAATCGGTCTTCAGAAATGGGGTAAATTTGGCGAAACGCTTCGGAGGTAATACCAATTATTCAAAAAAGGGATAGTCCTGAAAATGGGCTTAAAAACGGCTAATAAAAAGATTCTTGTTTTTTTTAGTCAAAAGCAACCAATTTTATGTCGGCTTCGTATGCATAGAACGTCAACCAACAATTTTTTATGGAACACTCCTTTAAAAAATGATGGAACGACCCAAGTGTGGTTTTTTAGCTAAAGACAGGTAACGATCATTTGTGGAAGACCTGAACCAAATTCATACAATCATATCGGGTTGCTGTGATAAGAATCGCGGCAGCCAGGAATTGCTGTACCGTAAATTTTTTGGGTACGCTTTGAGTATTTGTATGCGTTATGCTCCCAACCGGGAAGAGGCGATTGAAATCATGAATGATGGTTTTCTGAAAATTTTTCAGCGTATTTCCACCTTTGACAACAGCCGTCCTTTTAAAGCGTGGCTGAGCAAAATTATGGTGAACACCGCCATAGATTTTTTACGTAGCAAAAAGAAGCTGGTATTTACAGACCAGGCAGAACATTACCATGAGCTGGGAAAGGAGGATAATGTGGTGGAAAAACTGTCTTACGATGAATTGCTGATGCATGTGCAATCCCTGTCGCCCGCCTATCGGACCGTATTTAATCTCTATGTCATGGAAGGTTATCAGCACAATGAAATTGCTTTGCTACTGGGGATTTCGCAAGGCACCTCTAAATCCAATCTGTTTAAAGCAAAGAAAATATTACAGGAAAAAATTATTACCGCTGCTGGTAAAGGCACAACAGCCAATACCACCGTTAACTTTGCTGTGCATAAAAATGAGTGAAGATTTTGAAAATAGTATCCGTAACAAGCTGAATGAAGCTGACCATCCGTTTGACCCACAAGCCTGGGAAAAAATGGAATCGCTGCTGGATGGAGACAGGGACCGCAAGCCTGTGTTTATCTGGTGGTGGGCCGCTGCTGCTGTGTTGTTGCTGGCACTGGGCGTATGGTGGTTTATGCAGGATACAGACAGGCCAGGGCAACCGCAACCCATCGCCCAGGTTGATCATCACCCGGAAAAAAATCTCTCTGGAAAAAGTACCGGTCATCTCCCGGAAAAGAAAGAAAATAACAACCATTCACCTGTAAATCAGCAGCCGGTGCCGGCTGTAGCGCAATATCCTTCCAATCAACAGGAGAAAGGAATCAGGAAGACAACTATCATTGCCTCTAAACCCAATACCACAGGGGATATCAGCAGATTCCAACAACGTCCGGCATTACAGGATACAGGCACCTTACAAACAGCCCTGGCTCCATCACCATCGCTGTTGACAGGAGAGAAGAACGATAGTAACTATAACGTATATACGAAAATAGATGTTAATAACAATAACGACTATACGAAGATAGATACCACGGCTATAAAAGATGATTATAAAACCGTGTCTGTGGCGTATAAAGACAGTACACAGACAGCCGTAAAACGAAAGACTAAAAACTGGTATATAGGCCTTGTCCTGGGGCCGGACCTAACGGTGGCGCCATCATTTAAATATGGTAACATCGGCTTTAACGCAGGCGTGCTGGTACATTATTATTTCAACAAAAATCTCTTTGTTACCACAGGTGCCGTGTACAGCAAAAAAGTATACGGAGCGACACCGAACGACTATCGTACAGGCAATGTGAATACCCCCTGGGGCACACTCGAAAAGATAAATGCCGACTGTGATGTATTGGACGTTCCAATCAATATGAATTACACTTTCCTGTCGGTAAAAAGGAACAAAATCAGTGCTACGCTTGGGTTTTCCAACTATTTTATGCTGAAGGAGAGATACGAGTACCTGTATGAATATGGTCCGCCCAAAGAAAGGACTATAAAGAACGAAAACCAGCAATACCTCTCCATTATCAATGCCGGTATTCTTTATCAACGGCCCGTCAGCCGTGGCCTGTTGCTGGGGGTACAACCCTATGTCAAAATTCCGCTGAATGGGGTGGGATATGGACAGGTAAAATTATATTCCGCAGGGATGACTATCCACCTGACCTTTACCGGCAGGAAGCCTTAACCACGGTAAAATAGCTCCTGTCCGCAATAGCAGCTCAAAACAATCAGTTTCTTCCATTTGTTATCATGGTGGATGGCACGTCATTTTCTGCGTGTTATCGTACCAAAAAATCTTTTTATGGCAAACAAACATGATAACAAAAAGAAGAAAAAAACAGGGGAGGAAGACCAGGAATTTCCCGGGTACCCGGAATACCCTTCCAGTGAAGATATCATGAACAGAGAAAACCGTGGCAACGAAGTAGATTTGAATATGGATGATCTGACGCGTTCTTTCCGGCATAATAGTGAACTCCCTCAGGAAAAGCCTAAAAGCCCGAAACGTGGCGATGAACAGGAGGAAACATGGCGTCAGGACAAAACCGGCGACGATCTTGATGTACCAGGGGCTGAGCTCGATGACGATGAAGAAGCCATCGGTGAAGAGGATGAAGAAAACAACCTGTACAGCCTCGGTGGCGACCGGCACCGTGGCCTGGAAGAAGACAACGGCGAATTCCTCGAAGAAGAGGATGAGGACGATAAGTACTAAGCAATTATAGTAAAGGAGTTAACAGCCTGCATACAGAATCCATGAACCGTTTGAATATATTTCTCTTGTTCCAGCGGGTTTCCTGTACCGGCAAGGCATACAGCAGATCTTCATCAAAAGCGCGGTCCAGTTTGCCCGCTACTTCCTTATCATACACCAACACGCCGATTTCGCAATTCAGAAAGAAACTACGGTTGTCAAAATTGACAGAGCTCACCCAGGCCAGGTTATCGTCTATCACCATGGTTTTGGCGTGAATAAAACCCCGTGTGTAAAAAAATACCCTCACCCCGGCAGCCAGCAGAGGTTTCATATAAGACAACGCCGCATGTTGCACAATAAAGGAATCTCCTTTCAACGGCAGCATCAGTTGCACGTCCTTCCCGGCTAAAGCCGCCATCTGCAAGGCTGTCAGCAGTTCTTCCGTAGGCACAAAATAAGGATTGGTGATCCTGATCCGCCGCTTGGCCACGTTAATAGCCATCAGGATGGAACTCATCGTCATGGGCCATTCAGAATCCGGCCCGCTGGCTACGATGTCAGTAAAGCAGGTCCCGGTAAGTGTTGTGGAACGCCCAAAGAAAGGTGTTTCAAAAGGAAATACTTCTTTGCTGCAATAGCGGTAACTCATCAGGAACTGCAGCTGCAGCAGGTTTACCGCATCTCCTTCAATTTTAAGATGGGTATCGCGCCAGAAAAGCTCATGTTTGCCGTTATTGATATAACGATCATCCAGGTTGATGCCTCCCACAAATCCTACGGTACCATCTATCACAATGATTTTCCGGTGATTGCGGTAGTTGGCGTTTCTATACAGGCCCACCAGCACAGGTGAGAAGGAGTACACGCTGGCGCCGTTTTCTTTCAGTATTGTAGGAATGTTTTTAATCCTGTCGCTGCCCATATTATCATAAACGAAACGCACTTGTACACCCTGATTGAGCTTTTCCACCAGGATCTGCGTTACTTCATTGCCTACATCATCTGCTGAAATCATGTAATACTCAATGTGAATATGGTGTTTCGCTGCCCGCAGGGCTGCCATTACTTCCGGGAATTTTTCCTCCCCGTTGATCAGCAGTTTTACCCGGTTATTTTTGGTGAGAATAGATTGGCGTGTATTCAGCAGCATGGCTGACAGTTCCTGTTTGGTACCCACTGCATGCCGCAACTCCAGCTGCATATGTTCTATTTCCGATCGTTGGGATTGCCAGTATTTGGCGAACAATACCTCGTCCTTACTGCCTTTCAGTGTAAACCGCCTTTTTTTGCGCAAGTCCCGCCCCAGGTAATAATAAACGATCAGGCCAACGATGGGGATAAATACCAATAGCAGGATGTAAGCCATCGCCTTTACAGGATTCCTGTTTTCCAGCAGGATGGTAAACACCACGCCGATAAACGACAATATTACCAGCACTGTGCTGCTTATTTTAACATACAGATGCCAGTCAGATCCAGTCAGATAGCTAATGAGCGAATGCACTCTCTTGAAAAGGTTTAATTATTAAACGCCGGGCCTGTTAAAAAGTTAAACAGGATTACAACATGAAGATAACAAAACCGCTATTTATATTATTTTATCCGATGTTGACCGGATACTGCCCGGAATGGATATCATGCTATGAATTACCCAAACGGTTACCTAATTTGTTTATCAGATATCCACGACATCATGAAAACGATACTCAAAGGGCTGCTGGCTGCGGCATTATTGTGCCCGTACGGCGTTTACGCCCAAACGTTAGACCGCTGGCAGATAGTGCCGGACGGCAGTATTATCTGGAACATTTCCGGTAACATTCCACATACCGACCATATCGAAATGGCAGGTAAAAAGGTGGCGCTCTGGCTGCAATATGGGGTAGACAGCAGTGGCGCCAGCACCATTACCCGTACCATCGTGTTTCCCACTTATCGCCTGATGCCCAATAAGACAGAGACAGCGATGATGTATAGCATTAAGGATGATATGCTGCCCCGCTTTTTTATCAATAATAAGTTGTGGAAACAGGACGTCTATAATGGTAGTCCGGTAAAAGCGTTGCCGGAAAAGGTACGCAGCATCCGTCATATGGGTAGTACCACCATCAACAGTGTTCTGGGAAATGACGGTCAGATAGAGCTGAAACGGACTTTCCTGCCGTCGGACAACCTGCCGCTGGTACTGGAGCAGTTTGTATTCATCAATCGCGGGCAGCAACCGGCCTGGATTGAAATGGAATCCATGCAGCTGGAACGGACCCCGGCGGAAAGCCGTAGTGCTAACGGACCGCTTCATTTTGCGGTACAAACGGCAGGAGCAGGAAGGCAGCAGGTAGACGCCGGCGACTCTGTCCGTTTTGTGGTGGGATACAGTGCCAGTCGTGGTACAGAAGCCCAGCCGCAGATCAATGCCGACGCAGAACTGGCTGGTCGTAAGGCCCGTGTGGCCGGGATTTTATCACTGTTACGGCTTGAAACACCAGACACCCTGCTGAACACCGCTTTTGCTTTTGCAAAGATCAGGGCAACGGAGAGTATTTATCTCACCAAAGGAGGGTACCTGCATGGCCCGGGCGGATTGCGTTATTATGCCGCTATCTGGGCCAATGACCAGGCGGAATATGTAAACCCGTTCTTCGGCTTCCTGGGCGACAGTATTGCGCTTAATTCCGCTATGAATGCCTATCGCTGGTTTGCGAAATATATGAATGACGATTATAAGCCCATTCCCAGCTCCATCGTAGCGGAAGGCGACGGTATCTGGCACGGCGCCAAAGACCGTGGCGACATGGCAATGATCGCCTATGGCGCCAGCCGTTACGCCCTTGCGGCCGGTAATGCTGACTCCGCACGGGTACTGTGGCCCCTGATAGAATGGAGCCTGGAATACCTGCGTCGCCAGGTCAATGAAAATGGGGTGGTACATTCCGACAGCGATGAGCTGGAAGGTCGTTTCCCTGCAGGAAAAGCAAACCTCAATACCAGCGCACTGTATTATGATGCATTGCGTTCGGCGGTGTTGTTGGCCAAACAATTACATGTTCCGGCCCGTGACTACGCGCAGCGGGCGGATGCGCTCAGGAAAAACATAGACCGGTTCTTTGGCGCTACGGTGGAAGGTTTCAATACATACCGCTACTATGAGGAAAATAAAGTATTGCGTGCATGGATCGCTACACCGCTGACTACCGGCTTGTTCGACAGGAAAGAAGGTACGATTGCCGCCTTGTTTTCCCCGAAGCTGTGGACAGAGGATGGACTGGCATCCCAGTCCGGCGACCGCACCTTCTGGGACCGCTCTACACTGTATGCGCTGCGTGGCGTATTTGCCGCCGGCGAAACGGCTAAAGCGATGGACAAGCTGGAATATTACTCCCGCCGTCGTTTGCTGGGTGAACATGTGCCTTATCCGGTGGAAGCTTATCCGGAAGGTAACCAGCGGCATCTGTCTGCTGAAAGTGGCCTGTATTGCCGCATCTTTACGGAGGGAATGTTTGGTATGAGGCCAACAGGATTCAACAGTTTTGATTGCACGCCGCGCTTGCCGGAAGGGTGGGACCATATGGCTTTACGCAATATACATGCCTTCGGTAAAGTGTTTGATCTGGAAGTAAAAAGAAAAGATAAAGGGAGGTTAATGGTAATAGCTAACGGAAAAGAATATACGATAAAGGAAGGAGTAACATTACCGATAATACTGAAATAAAAAACGGCCGGAAATTTTCCGGCCGTTTTGCTGTTATTCTGCTACCACTTCCAGCACATTGCTGGTGAGTGGTTTTATTTTTCCGGATGTAAATGTAATACCTACATTCATCAGAAAATCTCCACTGTATACCTGGTTGCCGAAGGCTGATTTTGTTCCGGGAAACAGGTTGATTTCACTCACACGGTAATTCTTTTTCGGGTCCAGCCCCTGTAACTTCACCAGCGGGAAAACATCCACCCGTCGGGTATTCATGAGGTAGTGGAACACTACCGCTTTTTGTTTGTCAGTGCTGGTATATTGAAATACTGCACGGGGCTGATTGTAAGGCGAAACCAGGCGATAAAGATCACCATACCATACAATATCACGTACACGGTTATACGTAGTAACAGCTTCATGGCTGAACTGTAGTTCCTGTGGTGTAAAATCATCTACTTTAATATCATATCCCAACTTGCCCATCATGGCCACATCTGTACGGAACTTCAATGACTGTTTGCCCATATTGGTGATGTGAGCGGCCATAGTATTAGCCGGAAAGAAATGGGAATAGCCATATTGAATATATATTCTGTCGAGCGGGTCTGTATTATCACTGGGCCAGAATTCAGTAAAGTATTTCATCGCACCATAGTCTGTACGGCCACCACCACCAGAGCACAGCATAATGGGGAGGTGTGGGTATTTGGCGCGTACCCTTTCCAGGACTTTATAAAGACTACGGGTATAGTCAATAAAAAGATGGGATTGTTTTCCCTTCAGATAAGGGGAATAGGTGTTGGTGAGCATCCGGTTACAGTCCCATTTAATGTAGGCAATACCCGGATTGTCGGTCATCGTCTTATCCACAATATCAAAAACAAAATCTTGTACGGCGGGATTTACCAGGTCTAACACCAGCTGGTTGCGGTAATAATTTTCTGCGCGGTTGGGAAGACGTAGTATCCAATCGGGATGTTTGGTGTACAGTTCACTTTTAGGATTCACCATTTCAGGCTCCAGCCAGATACCGAATTTCACCCCTTGTTTTGCGGCCTCTTTCACAAGATAACCGAGACCATGCGGCAACTTGTCTTTGTTGGTATCCCAGTCACCGAGACCGGCATTATCTCCATCGCGGGGATACTTATTGGCAAACCATCCGTCGTCGAGGAGGAAGAGATCTACGCCGAGTTTGGCAGCACCACCAAAAAGACTGGTGAGCTTTGTTTCGTCGAAGTGCATGCCGGTGGCTTCCCAGTTGTTCAGTAACGTCAAACGGGGAGTGTGGCCGTCGAGGATGCCATAGTTCACTGCCCAATGTTGAAAGTTACGGCTGGTTTGACCTTTACCGTGATCTGACCAGGTGAAGAGGAAGGCCGGTGTGGTAAATACTTCATTGGGTTGCAGCGTGTATTCGCTGGCGTAAGGATTGATGCCGGCACTCACATGCAGCGCATTTTTTTCATCCACTTCAAAGCCAAAGCGGAAATTGCCGGTCCAGGCCAGTGTGCCGGCCAGTACTTCACCGGAATTCTCATCGGGAGCTGCGTTGAGGGAAAGCAGGAACATGGGTGATTGGTACATGTTGGCGCGTACGCCCAGTTTGCTGTCCAGTATTTTATTGCCTTTCGTCAGCTTTTCCTCGACCATGGTAGCTTCTTTGGCCCAGTCGCCATGGAACTGGGTCAACCAGTAGCGCGGAGCATTAAAGTGCAGCATGGAGGAGGCGTAGGCTGTCAGCTGCACCGGTTGTTTTTCAGTGTGTTTGATTTCTGTCCAGGCTTTGATGATATCTTCCTGGAAATAAGTTTCAAAGTGCAGGGTAACGCTTACCGGATATACGGGGTCTTTGAGTATAATGTCTGTTGTGGAGACATTATTGTCTTTTTTGTCTGACCGGGAAGAAACATATTTCAATTCCAGCGAAGGGTTGCCGTCGTTGTGTACTATCCGTATGGCGGGATCGAGGAGGCTTTCCATGCCGGCGGTGATATAGGCTTCCTGTCCACCTTTAGCGGCGCTGTCAGCACCGGTTGATACTAAGGCCTGTCCAAAATACTGCTGTACCAGTCTTCCCTGGGCATTGACATTGTAAACCAGGCTGATATTCCGGGTGGAAAGCCTGATTTGCTGGCGTTGTGCCCATGTGTATTGGGAGAGCAGCAGCAGGCCTATGCAGAGTAATCTTTTCATGTTTTGTTTTTTAACGCGGAGGAATAAGCGTACAAAATACAAATATTGGGCAAAGAAGCTGATGGTAATTTACCGGAAAACAGCTGTTTTATGCATTGGGGCGTTTCGGTCAAACAGAATAATCCGTAGCTTGGAGTACCGATTTTAAAAGGAGATTTCCCATGACGCCGCAGATTATCATTGTACTGATACTGACAGCTGTTATCAACCTGATTGTTTCCCTGTCTTTTGCCGTGAGGATTGTGGGGGTTAAAACAGGGAGGATAGCCATTACTTTTTCCCTTTTTAATATACTGGTGCTGGTGTCCCGCACTGCCAATACTTTCCAGGCGCCGTTACTGGCAAAGACGGTGGAGGACCAGTTAAAGCATAGTGTTACGGGCAATGAGGGAATTTTCAGGCTCATTATTTTGTCCTGTACGGTAGGCTCGATTATAGGGGCAGGATTGATTCCGTCTTTTCAACGGCTGTTATCGAAAGCAGTAGAGCATTTTAGTGTGCATCGTTCGGTGCCGCGGTTGCTGTACCTTGGCTTTTCCGGTTCGGGGAGGCAGTTTATCAAGGAAAGTCTGAAGATGCCTTCCAAAGAAAGTATTACGGGCTTGCATCCCACGAAAGGGTTTCCCAAGAGAATATTTCTGGCTAACCTGATCGCCTCCGCTATCATGACGATCAGTGTGCTTTGTTGTGTGTATGCAGCGTATCTTAATCCTTCCTACAGGACCACGGCCAGTAATTTGTCCGGCGTTATCAATGGTGCAGCTACTTTACTGATGGTGCTTTTTATAGACCCTCATTCTTCCGTGCTTACCGATGATGTGGTGTTGGGGAAAGTCAGTGTGAGTTATTTCCGGCAGTATATCACCTATATGGTCATAGCCCGTGTGGCGGGCACTTTGCTGGCGCAGCTGTTACTGTTGCCCGGCGCTTCCTTTATCGCATGGCTGGCTGAATATGTGTAATTTTTTTCTTTGAACGTTAAGAACTAATTAACATTTCAATGAGAAAAAATACTTTCTTTTGAAACATGTTTTTTAACCCCCAACCACTATTTGTTATTGTTGGTTATCCTAACTCTGGTAAGCGTAAGTTATTACAGGAGATCTTTGCCCGTAGAAATTTTTTCCCGCTTAAAGATCCTTTTACGCCGGCAGTATTTCCGGATAAAAAGTTTGTGGTGATCAACAAAAGTAATCATGATTATGTGCCGAATGTTTTTTGCACGCATATCAGTCAGATCATGCGCCGGCACGCTTTTTCTTCCGCAGCTTTTATGCTGATGCTGAGCCTTATTCTGGATGGAGGCAGGCATGATGCCAGGAGTGTGGTACAGTACCTGGAAGCTTCCGGATTTCTGGTGCACTACCTGGTGCTGGCCGGGAGCTGGGAAGACAAGCGTATGGTGCCGGAAGAAGAGCTGGAATATTTACGGGCAAAGATCAGGCATGGACGTATACACTATTTCGACCGGCTGGTGACCCGTTCTCCGTTGCGTTTTTCGCAGCGAACAGAGGAGGTGGTGGCGGTGATCAGGGAAGTGCTGGCCGGGGGCCGCCGCTGAGCACTTTTCCGGTGCTGAGCTGTTGCTGCATGAGTGCCACCCGGAAAGGAGAATGTTCCAGTGCAATGAGATCTTCCGTGCTGCCAAGTACCTGGTCTATGAGACCGAAGGACTGGGCTTCCACGGCGTTCATGAAGTGGTCGTTCTCAAAAGCGGCTTCTATCTCTTCTGTACGTCTGCCGGCATGTTGTGCTATCAGGTAGAAGATCTGGCTTTGCAGGCGTTCCTGCTCACGATAGGCAATGCGTACATCTTCCGTGTACCCTTTGGCGCCGCCGCCTGTAGGGTGCATATGTACCGTGGCATGCGGAAGAGCATACCGTTGCCCTTTGGCGCCGGCGGTGAGGATGACGGTAGCCATGCTGCCGGTGAAGCCCATTGACATGGTGGATACTGGTGACTTCAGCATTTTCATGGTGTCGTAGATAGCAAGGCCGGAATAAACGACGCCACCGGGACTGTTGATGTACATGCTGATCGGCTGATGCCCCATGCTGTCAAGGTAAAGCAGCTGTGCCACGATGAGATTTGCCACCTGGTCGTCTATAGAGGTGCCCAGGAAAATGATACGCTCTTTCAGCAGCAGGCTGTATATGTCAAAGGCGTTGCGGCCATCGCCGTCAATGACGGTAGGAATCAGAAAAGCCATATGTAGAGAAGTTTTATTGGAAGATGGAAGTAATTTTTTGACGGTATGTTTCATCCGTCATGAGTTGCTGGTACAGCTTATCCAGCTGCTGCCGCTTGTTCCGGCGGGCGAGCCAGCGAACGAGTTGTACTATTTTCTGTTGATAACTCACTTTTTCGGCGAGATCAGGAGAGGTGAGCACCCTGACCTCGAATACCCGTTGATCAGCAGGATCCTGCTGCTGTTCAAGGTACTGTTCGATGTCCCTGATTTCACAAAGCTGCTTCCTCATGTTGCGTTTGTTTTACCTGTTCCCTGATTTTTTCGAGGCACTTGTATTTCTGTACAGTGGCCACATGCTGCGTTTTGTACTGCAGATGATGAGCTATCTCGGTCATGGACAGCTTATCGTAGTAAAACGCCTGTAACAGTTGCAGACATTTTTTGCCGGCATTTTTGAGGAAGCTGATCACGGGTTGGGCAACAGGTGGCGGGTCATAGAAATCGGCGGGAATGCCATAATCATCTTCCTGAGCATGGATGGCAACATATTGACGGGCATCTTTCAGTCTGCGCAGGCACAGTATCCGGGCTATACCCAGTATATAAGCCTGATCAGAACCTATGTCAGCAGCGTTTTGTTGTTTTTTTTCCAGGTAGATGATCACCGCATCATGAAATATATCTTTGGCAGTATCCAGATCGCCACCCATACGGTGTACCATCCTCGCCACTTTCGGAAGGGTGTCCCGGTATACAGATTCAAAAATGGGATCGTTATGCATGGTCATACAATCTTCGTTTACAGAGTAGTGTCGAAAATCGCGGAAATATCACCCGGAAAATTAAAAAAAAACGAGGATGATTCGGAACAGATCGAGTATGTTGCACTAAGTTGTTGTTAACGAATGAGCCATATATGAGAAGCCTTGTTATATTCTTTTTTTGCCTGACTGTACAGTATGCCTTGGCGCAAACCGGTCAGCGGACTGCTACCCCCGTACAGCGTGTTTCCCCAGGCAGGAGCAACCCCGTAGGGCGCTCAGGGGCCATGTCTAACAGTAACGGCACTACGGTGGGGCGTAACAGCACCCCGGCAGTAACGTCAAACGACCAATGGGCGGGCACCTGGAAAGTGGATTACAAACCCTGGCCGCATATTCCTGCAGTAACCATGCAATTACAGATTGGCATGCCCAGGCAAAACATGCTGTATCCGGCATTGTTATCGCTTGACTATGGTGAATTTCACGGCTCGTATTACCTGCTGCTGGTGCGAAAAAACGAGCAGCAACTGGGTATCGGAAGAGGTAAATACCCCATCAAGGAAACCCCGTTCAAACTGGGCATCTGGATGATGTACCTCAATGGAACATTCAATTACTCCCGTAAAGGGAACGAACCGCCTGTAATGGACATCCAGCGTATGTGGATAAAGGACTTCGGCATTTTTATGAGAGGCCTTTATGATGATGACGAGATTTATGTCAGCACCAAAGCCACACTGCGCGATATGCTATACCGTAACCCCATACAAATGAAGAAGACCGGTAATCAGCCATGGACGGGAGCGGAGGCGCAGAGAATTGTATACCCGGAAAGAGATTCCATCTATCTCGGGTTATATGATCGTATAGACGTTAACGATAGTACGGGGCAGCTGACTATCGTGGATGAAGATCAGTTGGACAAAGACACGGTAACACTGGTCCACAACGGCCGCACATTGCTCCGGTCGCAGGAAATCAACGAGCAGACACAGTCACAGCGGCTACGGCTGGATACCGGCATGAACCTGCTGGCTTTCTTTGCAGACAACTACGGCCGCCTGCCACCCAATACCGGCGACATGCGCGTGGCAATAGATGGTAAAAAATACAGCTTCGATTTCAGTGACCGTCCTAATGCTTATGCCACCTTTTTGGTGGCGCAGCTATACCGTAAGCCAGTACAGGAAAAGCCATCACCGGCAACAGTGGCGCCACTGCCGGCAACACCCGTAGCGGCGCTGCCTCCGGGAGGAGATACCGCTGCACTTACCCGCACTGCCATCAGCCGGAAAGACCAGTGGGTGACCACCATCAAGGTAAAGCAACGAGACATCACACTGGAGCTATGGGATGCCCAGACAGAAGACGGCGACAGTATTTCCCTTCGCCTTAATGAAAAATGGATCGTGAGCGGTTTCCCGGTAAAGAAACAGATTCAGGAGCTGAAAATCACGCTGCAACCCGGTGAAAACAGATTGCAGTTTATGGCGGACAACCTGGGACGAATTCCGCCCAATACCGCAGCGCTGCGTATATTGTTCGATAAAATCAGCAGGCGGGTGGACCTGAGCACGGATATGAAGCGGAACAACATGATCCGGATCATATACGAAGAATAGCAGGCTACCAGCCTTTTCTGTTGGAACCGCTTTCAATACAGTAAATGGTGTTGCGCGGAAAGGACTCGTTGAACTTTTCGAGATACACCTCATATCCGATAAAGCCGATACTGTCCGCTTCCACGTCCATGGTGGCCAGCGCAGGGTTGCTGTCTATGCCGTTGTAATAGGCTTCGCCCATGCCTACGATAAAGCAGCGGCAATAGAGAAAACTATCATCGGAGCCATCGGTGTACTGTTGAACTTCCTGTCTGTCAATGTGATAAAGTTTTTCCTCCATGGTAAGCAGGAAGGCTGTCAGTGTGGCTTTGTCCAGTGTTTGCAATACCTGGCGGAGGTTTTCACCGATTACATCGGTGAGTTCGTAGCTAAGGGATTCGAGCAGGAAGGGGTCGTTGGTCCTTAAAGCAAGCCGGCGGGCTGCATTGAGTTCGGGGGAGGATGACCAGGCAGTTTCTATGAACTGCCAGAAGTTGGCTTCATTCATAACTAAAGAGATAAATGAGTTAAAAAATGATGTTTGGGATAACAATTCAAAGGTAGGAGGGGGCTGCGTACTGGATATGCGCAATAAAAGCCGGAAAAGCCGCTACTGTAACAGGTTTGCAGTAGAATCAACATTTAATCGCCGGGAGTTGTAAATTACAGGTACCTATCCATCATGAAATATCATTTTGCATGACAAAGCGTTTTTCCGGAAAGAGCTTCTATCAGAACGTATATATATTCCTGTTAGTAACAGGGATTGTACTGATGGTATTAGCCTATCTCATTTACCGCCATACTTTTATACCCCTGATGATACCGGTGGGTATTGTCTTCCTAACCGGGTTGATCGCCTTTGTGGCCGTCCGTAAACATTATAACCGGGTGTATGGCATCCGGGGGTTCTTTTATGCATTGTCTAACAGCTTGTTAGCCTATGGCGGAACGGTATCGTTCCTGTTTTTGCTGATCAACTACTACGGGGCCAGCAGCGTAGATGAGGGATTGGTGCTGCCGGTAAAACGCAAACACCTGGCGATAGACAGTACCGGGCGTATTACGGCCATGGAAAAGCCTTCTGTGATTATTCACCATCAGGGGGTGGACAAGGAACTGGTGTTTGATTTCGCCCGTTATCCACAGGTGATACAGGCGGAGTATGTGGTGATTGATTACAGCAGGGGTTTTTTCGGATATGATATACTGCATTCCTTCGATGTAGTGCAAAAGCTGCCGGAGCAGCAGCCATAAAATCTCATCAATGAAATATCAGTTCATTCTCCACGGTTTTCTGACAATAATGGTCAGCAATATTGGCGGCATTGTATATTCCAAAGCGATCCGGAAGTTGGTAGCAAACGAAGCCGGATGGAGGCTGTTGCATAGCGCAGGGATGATGGGTGGGATTATGTTGTTGGCATTTGCCTCGTTTTTTGATGATATCACCGCCGGGTTTCCGCTGTTGGCCAAAGGGCTTTTCGGGGTGATATTGGGATCTAATTATTTTTTCCTGGCGGGCATGCTGATTGCGGCGTATACAGCGGCAAGGGGAGTTGATAAAGAAGAGAAGGGAAGAGGGAATAAAGTGGTTTACACATGTTATTATATCGCGGCGTTGTTGGGGTTTGTGTATACAGGCGTGTTTATCTGGTTGGGAATGAGGAGAGTGATGTAAGTGCTTAAAAAAAGCCTGACCTTACTTTATCGGAGGATGAAAATACGTCTGTGTATAGGTATACAAAAGGGTTAAAAATAAAAAAGACCATCAATGCTGATGGTCTTTTTTTCTGTGGTGTGGGGCGGGATCGAACCGCCGACACAAGGATTTTCAGTCCTTTGCTCTACCGACTGAGCTACCGCACCATGTCTTTTTTTTGTGTCCCTCTCGTGAAGGGATTGCAAAAGTAAGACAAAATTTATAATTGCAAAATTTTTCTTCAGAAATTTCTAAAAAACTTTTTCCTGAACGATGCCGCTCCAAAGTTGAGTACGCCAGAACAGTGACTGGGCGGCGTATTCAGCGGCTTCTTCCCATTTCTGCGAATCGTTGCCACATAGTTCCTGTACCATCTGCATGGCCAGTTGACTGTGATGATCGCCATCTACTTCGATATGTCTTTCCAGGTAGTAGATGAATGTATCCAGCTTTCCGGGGAACTTACGGTCCAGGTCTTTTACCAGGGCATGGAACATATCGGGGATGAGATCTTCGCGGCCAAAAGTGAAGACTGCTGCCATCACATGTGGTTTACCGGTGGCGATCACATCGAAGGTAAAGCCAAGAAAGCCTTTTACAGCCTCAGGAAGCGAAGATGTTGCCAAAATGGTGCGTATAGGCGTGCCGGCAGTTATAGCGGCAATAAGGGCCTTTATTTTGCCCGTATCAGCGCCTGCCTGTTCCATTGCTCTTTCGTAGAGTTCAAAATGGCTGCAGCGGTTGCCGTCCATGTCTACGTCGCTTTCTTCACCGGTAACGATTTCATTGATGAGGTAGCGCGTAGCGGCATTACCTACGGGCACCCAGGGCACGTTTACGCAGGTAAGCTGTTGTTGCAGGCCTTTCAACAATGACATAAAATCCCACACGGCATACACATGGTATTCCATGAAAAGACGGATATCGTCGAGGGTTTCGAGGGAAGCGTATAAGGGATGGGAAATAACTTTTCCCCTGTTGGCGGAAATGGTTTCCTGTATTTTCTCGATGTTCATTCTATGACTGTTTGTTCACTGGTATCACATGATTGCTATCTTCACTAGTTGCCGTATTCCACCAGGAACTTGATACGGACCAGCTTAAGTTGTTCCAGTGTATAATCGTTTTCGATCAGCTCTTCCCGGGCCAGTGCAAGACTGGAAGTTTCGCAGCCTTTGAAGTATTCCATGATTTCATCCTGTGCGTAGTCGTCCAGTTCTTCATCGATGCAATAATCAAGGTTGAGTTTGGTGCCACTCGCCACGATAGTCTCCATTTCATCCAGCAGCTGGGAGATGGTAAGCTCCTTGTTTTTGGCGATGGTTTCCAGCGGGATTTTTTTGTCGATGTTCTGAATGATGAACACCTTCATGCCGCTTTTGTTGACAACGCTCTTCATCACAAAGTCATCAGGCTTGGTGATGTTGTTTTCCTCTACGTATTTGGCGATAACGTCGACGAACTGTTTACCATAGCGGACAGCCTTTCCTTTGCTGACGCCCTGTATTTTTTCCAGTTCCTGTACGGTAGTAGGGTATTGGGTGGCCATGTCTTCGAGGGATGTTTCCAGGAAGATCACGAAAGGCGGCAGATTTTTTTCTTTGGATACTTTTTTACGCAGCTCCTTCAGCATTTCAAACAGCGCAGGATCGGCAGATGCATTGGCTTCTGCATTGGCTTCTTCTTCCTCTTCAACACCATCTTCATCAAACTGGTGATTGAGGGCCACCATGATGGAGTAGGGCTTTTTAAGGAATTTTTTGCCTTTGTCGGTCACCTTCAGCAGGCCGTACTCTTCGATGTCTTTCTCGATCAGGCCTTCCAGCATCATTTGCCGGATAAGGGAGTTCCAGAAATGTGCATCGAATTCCTTGCCCTCTCCGAAGATATCCAGCTGGTCGTGACGATAGGTGGAGATCTGCGGGCTGGTTTTGCCGGTGATCACATTCACTACGTACTCGCTGCCAAAACGTTCTTCCAGGGCTTTGATGGCCTTGAGGACGATCACCACCCTGTTTTTAACTTCTATTTTTTCTTTCGGATTGCGGCAGTTGTCGCACTGGCCACAGTCTTCTGTTTCATATTTTTCTCCGAAGTAATGCAGGATTACTTTACGGCGGCATACAGCGCTTTCGGCGTAAGCTACGGTTTCGTTGATCAGCTGGGCGCCCATTTCCCTTTCGCTGAGCGGCTTATCGCGCATCAGGTGTTCCAGTTTCTGTACATCCTTGTGGGAATAATAACAGATACAGTTGCCTTCCAGGCCATCACGACCAGCGCGACCGGTTTCCTGGTAGTAGTTTTCAAGGCTTTTAGGAATGTTGTAGTGGATCACAAACCGCACATCCGGTTTGTCGATGCCCATACCGAAGGCAATAGTGGCCACAATTACCTCCACATCTTCGTGCAGGAACATATCCTGACGTTGAGCACGGGTAGTGGGGTCCAGACCAGCATGGTAAGCTACGGCCTTGATATTGTTGGCAGACAGCATATCAGCCAGCTCTTCGGTGGTTTTCCGGTTGAGCGTGTAGATAATGCCGCTTTTGCCTTTGTGCTGATGAATATATTTGACGATATCCTTGATAGTCAGGTCTTTTTTACGTTTAGGCCTGATTTCGTAATACAGGTTGGGACGGTTGAAAGACGAGATATAGATATTGGGATTGTTTAATCCCAGGTTCTTAACGATGTCGCTTTGCACTTTGGGTGTAGCGGTGGCGGTGAGCGCGATGATCGGCAGTTTGTCGCTGATCTGGTCAATCATCTCTTTCAGCCGGCGGTACTCCGGACGGAAGTCGTGCCCCCATTCGGAGATACAGTGTGCTTCGTCTACCGCAATAAAGGATATTTCCAGTTCCCGGAAGAAATCCAGGTTTTCCTGTTTTGTCAGTGTTTCCGGCGCTACATACAGCAACTTTGTTTTGCCGGTTTGCAGGTCGGTGCGTACTTTCTTGATCTGCGCCTTGGAAAGGGTAGAGTTCAGAAAATGCGCCACGTTGTCTTTACTACTATAACCCCGAACCAGGTCTACCTGGTTTTTCATCAGTGCTATGAGGGGAGATACAATCAGTGCACAACCCGGGCTCATCAGTGCCGGTAATTGATAACACAAGGATTTGCCCCCGCCTGTTGGCATGATAACGAAGGTATCTTTTCCCGCTAGGATGCTATTTATAATGATTTCCTGATTTCCTTTAAAGGAATCGAACCCGAAATGTTCGCGTAATGCATCCATCAAACTTACCTTTACAACAGCCATTGCATTCAAAATTTAAAAAGAATGGTAAACTCAAACTCTAAAGAATCCACAAATGATGAAATAGTTCTATATGTTTTTTAGGGGACACGAAGTTACTTAAAAAAGCGCGTAGTATCAATATAAATTCCATGATCGCTCTGCTGCTGACTAAAAAATGATAAATTTGTAATTCGTCATGAAAAGGAATGGAACCATTAACATCGGAACAGTAGCCAAACGCACAATTGCTTTGGAGGCAGCGGCTATTAATGATTTGCAGCATTTTATAGATGCAGATTTTGAGAAAGTGGTAGAACTGGTAGCCCAATGTAAGGGGAGACTAGTGGTGACAGGCATCGGTAAAAGCGCCATTATCGCCCAGAAAATTGTGGCCACGTTAAACTCAACAGGCACCCCGGCGCTGTTTATGCACGCTGCAGACGCCATCCATGGTGACCTGGGCATGGTAACGCCGGAAGATATCGTAATGTGTATCTCCAAAAGCGGTACATCCGCCGAAGTGAAGGTGCTGGTACCACTGGTGAAGAATTTTGGCAACACTTTAGTCGCCATGGTGGGGAATACCAGCTCATTTCTGGCACAGGAAGCTGACTATGTGCTCAATACCACCGTGAGCCAGGAAGCATGTCCTAATAACCTTGCACCCACTACCAGCACAACAGCCCAACTGGCCATGGGGGATGCCCTGGCGGTTTGCCTGATTGAATGGCACGGATTTACGGCAGCTGATTTTGCGAAGTTCCATCCCGGTGGTGCATTAGGCAAAAAACTATACCTGAAGGTGGCAGACCTCTGCAAATTACATCAAGCTCCCAGTGTATTGTTAACCAGCACATTAAGGGAAGTAATTGTGGAAATATCCTCCAAAATGCTGGGCGTTACCGCCGTTCTGGACGAAAAAGGGGCCCTCCAGGGAATCATCACCGATGGTGACCTGCGACGCATGCTGGAAAAGAATGTTGCTACCGCCGGCGTAACTGCCAAAGACATTATGTCGGTCAACCCAAAAAATATCCAGCAAAGCGAACTGGCGATCAACGCATTGGAGATGATGCGCCAGCACGATATCACACAGTTGCTGGCTATGGATGGTGACCGGTATTGCGGCGTGATTCACTTACATGATTTAATCAGAGAAGGAATTATATAATGACACAACTGAACAGCCATTTTTATGTGGCCATCATGGCCGGAGGCATTGGCAGCCGTTTTTGGCCCCACAGCCGTACAGATAATCCCAAACAGTTCCTGGACATCCTGAACACGGGAAAAACGTTGCTCCAATGGACATATGAGCGGTTTGCCACCTTCATTCCAAAGGAAAATATTTTTGTGGTAACGCACCAGCAGTATACCGGCAAAGTGTTGGAACAACTGCCGGAAGTAGCCGTGGCAAATATTGTCAGCGAACCTTCCCGCAAAAACACGGCCCCCTGCGTTGCCTACATCTCCCATAAAATACACAAACAGGACCCGCTGGCCAATATCATCTGCGCCCCAGCTGATCACCTGATCATGGACGGACCGGCATTTACCTCGGCCTGCCTGAATGCCCTGCTGTTCGTACAGAAACACAGCGCGCTGTTAACGCTCGGTATCAAACCCACCCGCCCCGATACAGGATACGGCTACATCCAGTATGAACCACAACAAGTGGCGGATAACGTTTATAAAGTCAAAACATTTACCGAAAAGCCCAACCTGGAGCTGGCTAAAACCTTCCTGCAAAGTGGCGACTTCCTCTGGAATGCCGGCATCTTTGTATGGAACGTAAAAACCATCCTCGCTGCTTTCCGGGAATACCTGCCCGAAATAGATGAGCTGTTTGAACAAAGCACAGCAGCCCTGAACACACCGGAAGAAAAGGAAGCCATCGAGAAAGTATATCCACAATGCACCAATATCTCCATCGACTACGGTATCATGGAGAAAGCAGACAATGTGTATGTAATTCCTTCCAACTTCGGCTGGAGCGACCTCGGCACATGGGCCTCCGCTTACGAAAACCTGGAAAAAGATTACCTCGGCAACGCGGTACAGGGAAAGAATGTAGTAGTGATAGACGCTACCAAGTGCATGGTGAAGGTGCCTAACGAGAAACTGGTACTGCTGCAGGGCCTCGATGAATTTATCGTGATTGATACGAACGATGTGCTCCTGATTTGCCGTAAAGACAACGAGCAGCAGATCAAGGAATATGTGGCGGAAATCAAGCGCAATAAAGGCGACAAATATTTGTAATAAACATAATAGCGAATTACGGATGACGAATTGCAATTACAGGAGCAAACTCCGTAATTTGTAACGCGTAATCCGTAATTTTTTATGTCCAAATTACCACACACAGGAACCACCATTTTTTCCGTCATGTCGGCCCTGGCAGCGGAACACAAAGCGATCAACCTTTCACAGGGCTTCCCCGACTACGATTGCAGCGATGAACTAAAGGAAATGGTCAACCAGGCCATGCAACAGGGGCATAACCAATATGCGCCCATGCCCGGCCTCATGCAGCTCCGCACAGCTATCGCGGCAAAGATCAGGTCACTGTATCAGCAAACCATCAATCCGGACACCGACATCACCATCACCCCAGGCGGCACCTATGCCATTTATACGGCTATCGCGACGTATATCCATCCTGGTGATGAAGTGATCATATTTGAGCCGGCATATGACAGCTACATTCCCAATGTGCTGGTCAACGGTGGTAAGCCGGTACTGATATCGCTTTCTTTCCCGGAATACCGGATTGACTGGCAGGAGGTGCGCCGTAAGATCACTCCCCGTACCCGCATGATCATGGTCAACACGCCACACAACCCCACAGGCAGCATTCTCCGGGAAGAGGATATGGCCGAACTGGAAAAGCTGGTGGCCGAACATAACCTGCTGGTATTATCCGATGAAGTATATGAGCACCTGGTATTCGACGGCGCCCGCCATCTCAGTGTGCTGCGTTATCCTGCTATCTATAAAAACAGTTTTGTCGTGTTTTCTTTCGGGAAGGTTTTTCACAATACCGGCTGGAAGATGGGCTATTGCGTAGCACCTGAACATCTGATGAAGGAATACCGGAAAGTACATCAGTACCTTTGTTTCTCGGTAAATACGCCCATGCAATACGGACTGGCGGAATTTCTGGAAACACCCGCGCACTACCTGGAACTGCCGGCATTTTATCAGCAAAAAAGAGATTACTTTCTGGAGTTGATGAGTGGCTCACGGTTTACGCCACTGGCTAGTCAGGGAAGTTATTTTCAACTGATGCGGTATGATCAGATATCTTCAGAAGGAGATAAAGAATTCGCTGTCCGGTTGACCAAAGAATTTGGAGTGGCGGCTATTCCGGTTTCAGCATTCTATCATGATGGCAAAGATGATCATGTAGTGCGCTTCTGTTTTGCTAAAAAAGAAACGACACTGGAGCAGGCGGCAGCACGCCTGAAAAAGATATAGATATAATGGGGCTTCGATAACCGCCAGACAGGTACCCCTATAAAAACCGGCCAGGCTTGGCTATCTCGGCCCCATTAATATCATAAGCAAACATACGTCTCCTCCAGAGGAGACTTTTTATTAAACGGCCATGGCCGGTACCGTTTCTTTATTGTTTTTCAGGATCAGCGTGTGTTCCATAAAATCGACAACGCCGGTTTCCACGTTGTACATAGCGCCAACGATACCTACATCCCCTTTCAGGATCATGTCGCGCAGAATATGGCTTTGTTCCATGATGGCCTGTACAGAGCGTTCAATGTGAATATTGGTAACGGCGTGCACAAATTCCGGATTCTTGGAGGTCCGGTTTTCGGTGATTGTTTTTTCCGCAAACACAGACGGCGTGATTTTATTCAGCAAACCGGTCAGGTTGCCCATCTCCACCGCGTCGCAGGCGCCGCAGATAGCGCCGCATTTGGTGTGCCCCAGTACTACGATGAACTTGGAGCCGGCAGCTTTACAAGCATATTCCAGGCTTCCCAATACGTTGTCAGAGATAACGGCGCCCGCCAGGCGGATACTGAAAACATCACCCAGGCCCTGATCGAAGACCAGCTCCGCTGAAGTGCGGGAGTCCATACAGCTTACGATAGCAGCCATCGGCCATTGTCCGTCGCGGGTATCGTTCACCATTTGCAGCAGGTTACGGTTGATGCGGAGGTTGTCCACAAAACGCAGGTTACCTGATTTCAATAATTCCAAAGCTTGTGTTGGTGTAATCTCACTCTGTGATACTTTATTCAATGTTTTCATGATTGTTCGTTTTGATGGGTGAATGAAGGAGGAAGAGAGCATGGTTTCCGGTTTCTCTTGCCTCTTATTTACGCTATAAGCCGTTTAGTTCAACTGTAATTCCTTTAATAATTCCTTGTGATTGCCGGCTGCAATAGTGTGTACGTGCCCGTTAGATTTCCTGGCATGTTCTTCTACCAGGCTCCCGGGAGTGTTAGGGATTTTGTATACGTCCTTAAACCCCACGAGGATGACGGTAATATTTTTCTGTGGCGCCTTGATGTCTTTGAATTCCCGGATGGTCTGCAACACATCGAAGTCGATATAAGCCGTTTTCTGGGCATCTATCACAACAGTCGTGTCTGCAGGCAAATGGTCCAGGGTAAGCAGGATGCTGGCCTTGTTGAGGAAGGATACTTCCTGTGCCAGTTCCAGGCGGATGGTGTCGCCGGTCTGGTATTTCTCCTTGCGGAAGTAATAAGAGCTCTTCATATTACCACGCAGGATGGCCAGTACGCTCACGGCCATACCGATACCAATTCCGATCAGCAGGTCTGTAAATACGATGGAAACAACGGTGGCCACAAATGGTACCCACTGGTATTTACCGTTTTTAAACATTTCCTTGAAGACCTGCAGTTTACACAGTTTGTAACCCGTTACCAGCAGTACGGCTGCCAGTGTGGCCAGCGGGATCATGTTGAGCACCATAGGAATGAGTGCCGCACAGATCAGCAGCAAAGAGCCGTGTATCATCGTAGACATTTTCGTGCGGCCGCCAGCGTTAATGTTGGCGCTGGAACGCACAATCACGGAAGTGATAGGCAGACCGCCGATAAGGCCGCTCACGATGTTGCCGATACCCTGTGCCTTCAGTTCGCGGTTAGGGGAGGTGTGACGTTTCAGCGGGTCCAGCTTGTCAGTCGCCTCCACATTGAGCAGCGTTTCCACAGAAGCAATGATCGCAATGGTAAGACCGGTGATCCACACTTCCTTGTTGGTAATAGCGCTGAAGCGCGGGAAGGTGAACTGTCCGAGGAAGTCAGAGAATGACTGTGGTACGGGCAGGCTTACCAGGTGTTTAGCACCCAGGGCCAGCACTTCGTTGCCTGCAAAGGCACGGTTCAGCAGAATACCGGTTATTACGGCAACGAGTGGTGCTGGTACCAGGTTTACTTTGGGGATCTTGCTCCAATACAGAATGATAAGAATGGATATGAGGGTGATAATAGTTGCACCTATACTAATATGATTAAACGTAGACAGCAGCGCGCTGAAAGTATTTTCCCCATCTGCCTGGAAAAAGGCAATGCTGCCTTCATTTTCGGCATCATAGCCGAAGGCATGGGGAAGTTGTTTCAGGATGATGATAATACCAATGGCTGCCAGCATACCGGTGATCACATTGGAAGGGAAGTAGTTGGCCACGGTTCCCGCCTTGATAAGTCCCAGTATCAGCTGCAGGCCACCTCCGATCACAACGGACAACAGGAAGATGTCGAATGCACCCAGTTTGGTAATGGCCGTCAGCACAATGGCAGTAAGGCCTGCTGCCGGGCCGCTGACGCTCAGTTGTGAGCTGCTGAAAAACCCAATGACCAGTCCGCCTATAATCCCGGCAATCATACCGGAGAAGAGCGGAGCGCCGGAGGCCAGGGCAATACCCAAGCACAACGGCACAGCAATGAGGAAAACAACGAGGCCCGCAGAAAAGTCCCCCTTGATATTGGAGAATAACGATGTTTGCTTGTTCATAAAAAATGCATTTTTCCGTTAAAGGATTGCGACGCCGGACAGCAGCCATCGCTACCATCACGGAAGTAATTACAGATACAGATGACACATCCTTTGGGGTACTATCGCGGGTATCACATTAATAGATACACGATGTCCCTGGAATGCCTGAGAAAATAAATGCTTGCAATAAATAAATAGAAAATTCAAGCTGACTGTATTAACAGTAGCTGGTCTGGATTACGCTCTGAAGATGTTGGGAGGAGGAGCGTGGATTTCCTGGGCTGGATTGCTGGGGATGTCCTCCATTAAAAGAGGATGCAAAACGCCAATGAGTAATATCGGATTAAACTGCAGTGCGTCAAATTGCTTACAGAATTTTAATTCCTTGGCAATTTTTAAATGGTCATGGCCCGCATCAACAGGATGTTCTTCCACAATCTGATTATTAAACAGCAGCTTTCCTACCTCCTTGATGGGAAGTAATTGGGAGATCATAAGTCCCAAAAGGAATATGCCGATAATTTTCTTCATGTGTATTAACTGCTGATACAAAAGTAAATGAGCGAAACCATATATACTAAGTTACGGTAATTAAAAAAATGTTAAAGCAATTTAGTGATGGCTGGTGAAGGGTTTTAGCCTCAAAAACCGTCAAATTCCATTTATCCTCTATAATTGCCGTTTATCACATTGTTTTTTAGTCCTGTTTTTATCTTTTTCCCGGAAGATGCTTTACTGTGGCTGATTTTGCTCCGGTTATCAGTAGCCTTCAAAGCAAGTTATTTTGCTTTCTATGGTATTGTGTATTGCATAGTAGTAAATAATCCCTATTTTTGTATCGTAAAGTTGAAGGAAGGTGTACAAGCCCTTAACTGATACAAATCAAAAACCACCATTTAAGTCATACAATTTAAAAGCTCACTTGCCATGAACATCGATAACACACAGTCACAGATGCGGAAGGGAGTGCTTGAGTTTTGCATTCTGTCCGTCATCAAGCAAGGAGAAGCTTACCCATCAGACATCATTGAAAAGATGAAAGAGGCAAAGCTGGACATCCTGGAGGGTACCTTATATCCCTTACTGACACGGCTGAAAAATGCAGAGTTGCTCACCTACAGATGGGTAGAAAGTAGCTCCGGACCCCCACGAAAATATTTTTCCATGACCGACAAAGGGGAAACCTTTTACCGGGAACTGGAAAGCACCTGGAACGAACTGGCCAATGCGGTCCATCAGTTAACACAACAAAACAGCGCACCGCTGTAGTGCATATACCTAAACCTAAAATCTAAAAGAACCAACAAAATGAAAAAGATTATCAACATAAACCTGTCGAGTCGGCTGATTCCCATTGAGGATACTGCCTACGAGGCGTTGCGCCAGTATCTGGACAGCCTGAAGAGCTACTTCTCTAAAGAAGAAGGAGGTGACGAAATTGTGGCCGATATCGAAAGCCGCATTGCCGAATTGTTCCAGGACAAACTGAAAAAAGGCGCTCATTGTATCACCGATGAAGACGTGGCTGCTGTAAAAGTATCCATGGGCACACCGGAACAGTTTGATGATGCTCCTGCCGGCAGCGGTGCGCAGTCACAGGACAGCAATGACCAATTTACGCCCCGTCCCCGCAAGCGGCTCTACCGCGATCCGGAGAACAAGGTGCTGAGTGGTGTCTGCGGCGGTCTGGGAGCCTATTTCAACATAGATCCGGTGATCTTCCGTATCATCTTCGTACTGCTGGCCATTGGTGGCTTCGGTACCGGGGTACTGGTATATTTCATCCTGTGGGTAGCCACGCCTTCTGCTGACACTGCAGCAGAAAAACTGGAAATGCGTGGTGAGAAAGTAGACCTGAATAATATTAAAGCTACCATCCAGGAAGAATTAAGTCACATGAAGGACCAGATGAAAAATGTAGGAAAAGATTTCCAAAATTTTTCGCAGGGCCGCGGAAAGCAGGTAGGTAATGATCTGGAACGCTTTTTTGTAAACCTTGCACAAGGGTTGGGAAAAGTATTGGTTTTCGTGACCAAGGGATTCTTTTACTTCCTGGCAGTAGTGATACTGATCTGCCTGATCGTAACTGGTATAGCGATCGCGATTTCTTCTGCGGCCCTGTTCCCCCTGAAAAACCTTTTGCTCACCGCCCATTCCGTGCAAAGCTATCTGTTCTGGCCGGCCGTTGTGCTGCTCCTGGGCATACCTGTGGTAGCCTTGCTGACCTTCATCATCCGTAAGCTGACAGGCATCAAACAAGGTAACCGCTATGCGGGTTACACCCTGGTGTTCCTCTGGCTGCTGGGCCTCGTGTTCGCCGGAATTGTAGGTTCTTCCCTGGCAAAAGATTTCAGAAGACGCAGTAACCTGCCCGCAGAAGTGGTGGCTGTACAACAGCCTACTCACAATAAACTGATACTCCGTGTGGCTCCCGGGATCTTTAATGGCGACGACTTCAGCTGGTTCGATGATAACCTGATCGTGGCAGACGATACCACTATGATCAACCTCGTGAAACTGAGAGTGGAAAAAAGCGCTACCGACAGCTTTGGCGTGGAAGTGTACCGCTATTCTCAGGGCCGTACCCTGGCACAGGCCAACACGCTGGCAGGCGACATCCATTTCAATGTTACACAGAAGGACTCTGTGCTGTACATTCCGCAGGGCTTCTCCCTGCCGCCTCACTCCACCTTCCGTGGCCAGCGCCTGGTAATGGTTTTGAAAGTACCGGTAGGCAAAAACCTGGAGATCAATGACGATATCTACCGCCACTTCTCTTTCGATAAGTACGGCCGCCGCCATAACGACGAGGATGACTGGTACATCGGCATTCATTCCGATGATGATGAGGACAACGGCAATCATACCCGTCTGAAAATGACCCCGGATGGTGTCACTGAAGAAAACAACTCCGCGAAAATCGAACGGGATTCAGTAGAAAACACCTACCACTATAAAGGTAACGACACTACGCACAGATAGTTACATATTTTCCGCCATTCTAATGGAAGCGGGGCTGGCCTTTCTGGTCTGCCCCGCTTCTTTTTTCCCGATCCGATCATTACCCAGGAAGATTAATGTTTAACTTTGTGTATTCGGCATCTAACATTAAAAAAGAGGATAAGATAAGGAATGCAGGCACCAATAAACATCGCGCTGGTAGGAAATCCTAATAGTGGAAAAAGCTCCCTTTTTAACGCACTCACCGGGTTAAATCAGAAAGTCAGCAACTTTCCCGGGGTGACGGTAGACAAGAAAACCGGAACGGCCAACATTGTTTCGGGACTTTCAGCCAACATTATAGACCTTCCGGGGACGTATAGCCTGTACCCCAAAAGTGCGGATGAATATGTGACCTACGATGTTCTGATCAACCCGGCGAATGAAGACACGCCTGACCTGGTGATCATTGTTGCCGATGCCTCCAATCTGAAACGTAACCTCCTCTTCTGTTCCCAGATCATCGACCTCAAATTTCCGGTGATCATTGCCCTCACCATGATGGACATTGCCCGCAAAAAAGGCGTGGAAATAGATATCGACGGCCTGGAAAGGGAACTGGGTGTGCCGGTAGTGGCCATCAACCCCCGTAAAAACAAAGGGGTCACTGAACTGAAAAAGATCATTGAACTGGCTGCCCGCGGTAACTACAGCGCGGCTCCCCGCGATTTTATCAATAATGCTGCGCTGGCCGAAGCCGTGATCGATGACGTGAAAAAAGCAGTGCCGGCCTGCAGCGACTATGGCGCGCTGCATGTTGCTGTTAACACAGACGAACTGACCTTCCTTGACGCTGGCCAGAAAAAGGCTATCCGGGATTCGCTTCAGCGCAATCAATTCAATAAAACCAAAGTACAGGCGGAAGAGATCATGCAGCGGTACAACCGTATCAAACATATCATGAAAGCTTCCGTGGTGGAAGCCGACCCGCTACAGAAACAACTGCGCTCAGAAAAGATCGACGATCTGCTGCTGCACCGCTTCTGGGGATATGTCATCCTGCTGGTGGTGATGTTCCTCCTGTTCCAGAGCATCTTCTGGCTGGCTTCCTACCCGATGGACGCCATAGAAGCCGGTTTCGGTAAACTAAGCGGCTGGCTTACGACGGTACTACCTGACAATAAGATCACTGACGTGTTTGTAAACGGTATTCTGGCCGGTATCAGTGGATTTGCGGTGTTTATCCCGCAAATCATGATCCTGTTCGGGTTAATCACCGTGTTGGAAGATACCGGTTATATGGCGCGTATCAGCTTCCTCACAGACCGTCTCATGCGGCAGGTGGGGCTCAACGGGAAATCCGTGATGCCGCTGATCAGTGGCGTAGCCTGCGCTGTCCCTGCTATTATGGCCACCCGGACCATCGAAAACAAAAAAGAACGTCTCATCACCATACTGGTTACACCGCTCATGAGTTGCTCTGCGCGGTTGCCAATCTACACCATGATGATCGCCCTGGTGATCCCCGACAGAAGGATATTGGGCTTTCTCGGCCTGCAAGGCCTGGTGATGATGGGCCTTTACCTGCTTGGTTTCTTTATGGCCATCCTGATAGCAGCTGTCATGAAGCTGTTTGTGCGTATCAAAGAGAAGAGCTACTTCATCATGGAACTGCCGGTATACCGCGCGCCGCGCTGGAAGAACGTAGGCACTACCATGGTGGAGAAAGCAAAAATCTTTGTTACCGATGCCGGTAAGGTGATCGTGGTGATTTCCGTGATACTCTGGTTCCTGGCTTCTTACGGACCTGCCGGCAGAATGGAGCCGCTGCACGCGAAATATGAAAAAATGATCGCCGCCGTGCCGGAAGGCTCTCCGGAAGCGGATGCGCTGGACCGTGAATTCCGTTCTGAAAAACTGTCGCACTCCTACGCCGGCATCCTCGGACATGCCATCGAACCGGCTATCCGTCCGCTGGGTTTTGACTGGAAAATAGGGATCGCGCTGATCACTTCTTTCGCTGCCCGTGAAGTATTTGTGGGCACCATGGCTACCCTTTACAGCGTTGGTGAAAACCCGGACGATAATAATGCCACCCTCCGCGAAAAAATGGCATCCGCCAAATGGCCGGATGGCCGGCCGGTATATACACTGGCCGCAGGGCTTTCTCTCATGCTGTTTTATGCATTTGCTATGCAGTGTATGAGCACCATGGCCATCGTGAAAAGAGAAACGAAATCGTGGAAAATACCCTTTATTCAGCTGGTCTATATGACTTCACTGGCCTATGCCTGCAGCCTGATCGCTTTTAATATCTTCAAATAATATCTTGTACATTGCAGTAATGCTCACGAAATTGCATTACTATGAAAATGCTTTGTTACAGCTTATGTCTGCTTTTTGCAGGACCACTGTTGGCGCAGTCTTCTGTTGATTCTGCCCAGCTGCTGAAAGACGTGCGTACCCTTTCCGCCGATAAGTTTGAAGGCCGAAAAACCGGGACCCGTGGCAACCGCCTGGCCCAGTTTTATATTATCGACCGGTTTAAACAAATTGGTATCACCCCTTATCACAATACATACGAGTACCCGTTTTATTTTCAGGAAGGGAATAAAAAAGTCATGGGCACTAATCTCTTCGGCTATATTCCCGGGAAGAGCAGCGATGTAATTGTTATTTCCGCACACTACGACCACCTTGGCATCGGAAGGCCAAATGCTGCACAAGACAGTATCTACAACGGCGCTGACGATAATGCATCCGGCGTAGGTACCATCCTGGCGCTGGCGGCATATTTTAAAAAGAACCCACCTAAGTATACCTTGTTGTTTGTTGCTTTTGATGGGGAAGAAGAAGGGCTGCAGGGCTCCCGGGCGTTTGTACAGCAGCCACCGGTACCACTCAGCACCATCCGGCTCAATATCAATATGGACATGGTTTCACATAATGATAAGAATGAGTTGTATGTGGCCGGCTCTACGCCTTATCCACAGCTGAAAAAATTCATTGATTCGGCTGCCGCCAAAAGCAGCATTAAACTGCTGGCGGGACACGATGTTCCCGGTAGCGGTAGCGATAACTGGACCAACCAGAGTGATCAGGGGCCTTTTCACGCACAGAAAATACCTTTCCTCTATTTTGGGGTGGAAGATCATCCCGACTATCATCAGTTAACAGATGAATATGATCACATTAACCACCGCTTTTATTATCAGGCAGTGAAGACGATCCTGGAGATGACCAGGCAGATTGATGATGTAGGAATTTAGAGATTTACGAATTTTTTGATTTCGCAGAATGATATAACAAGAAGACCGAAGCGAGTAAATCGCTTCGGTCTTCTTGTTTATAGATGAAATCAAAAAATTCGTAAATGGATTTAGTTTCTCGGAGTTTGTATCATACCCTGAAAGCGGTTGTTCGGGTGCAGTACACCAATTCTGCCCGTATTAAGCTCAGTGGCGGCCATTCTGCCCAGCTGCGACGCCGGAATGCCCATATCAGTAAGGGCGGTACGTAACAACGGATCGTTGAGATTGCCCCAGTTGGTGGTATAGTCGTCTGTTACATTGATGGTAGGCGCAATACCATCGAAGTAAGCGCCTTCACCGGCAGAGTTGAATGTCTGGAAACAAACCGCATACATATCATACTGACCAAAAGTGATGTTGATGAAGCCTACTGGTTTGCCATAGGTGGTGGTACCGATGAGGTGAGGGTTCATGGTTGGTTTCAGCACATTGTACAGCAGTTCACTGGCCGATACGGTGCCATGGGTAACGAGGAAGCTCAGGTTGGTCAGTGCAAGAGAGCCCTGTTTCCGGAAACTGGTGGTTTTGTAGGTGGTGGATTCCTGCCGGAAGATTTCAGTCCAGTACGTATTAGGATTGTAGGGTACTGCCTTCATGTTCCGGAAGATATAGCTGTAGTTATTGGTATTCACATTGTTGTTGAACAACTGTGTATACATCACGGCGTTGTTCGCACTGGCCGGCGCGAGATTGTTGGCCAGGTATTCCGCGGTTTCGAGGAGGCCACCGCCGTTGTAGCGAAGATCCATGACTACCCGTGTAACGCTGGCCTGTGACCATGCGTTGAACAGCGAATCGAAGGTGGGCTTCACATCGTTAAGCGCCACGAAGTTATTGAACACAACGTAGCCTACCTTGGTGCCGTTAAAGTCATAGGTGTTGGCATACAGGGTAGGATTGAGTTTATAGGAGGCCGGTGCCAGTACGATAGTTTGGGAGTTATTGTCTGGTCTGCGGAATATCCAGGTAGCGCTTTTGCTGGCGAAGGCGGCGTTCAGTATATCATCTGTAGCCTGTCCCACCTGAAAGCTGGTGGTGCCATTCACACTGGTGAGCTGCCATCCCCGTTTAATGCCGGCTTTATCTGCCGGTGAGCCGGGGTACACGTACACCACATAGAGGGAGGTGTTTGTCTGATAGCCTACTTCAAAACCCATATCTCCCAAGATGCCGCCCTGGAGGGCGCGGGAGGTGGTACCGTCGTCGATGAAGCTGTATTTATCAAGTGGTTGGCCGTTCGTGTTGTTCTTCTTAATGGTGATGAGCGAACTGAACATGTTCTTGACAGAAGGATAGCTTTCCGGTTTAAAGGTGGCTGAATCGGGGATAACGTCTGTCCATAGGTAAATATCTTTAAATACGGAGAAGATGCTATCGTTGATATTGGCTTGTGGCCGTTGCGGTCCGGCCTGGTCCTTTTTTTTACAGGCAGAGAGAAGGGCGATAAATAGGAAGCCGGCAATCAGCCAGCAGTGTCGATTTGGTTGCATAGCAGCAAGTTTAGGATAACCCGAATGATTAAACGAACAATAGTAGCGCACTATTGTGGACCAAAGTTACCAAAGAGATCGTATCCAAGTTCTTCCGGCATAACCCCTTTGTTTTTTAGGCCCATATTAATTTTATCCCGCCAACGTAACTGCGCAGCCATATTGGTACCGTGATGGGTGTCGCGGTCGAAGGCGTACTGCATGCGGTTCATTTCCTGAAAGGATTGGAGATACTGATATTGTATAACGCTATCATAGTCGTCGCGGTTCAATGCTGTTTGCCGGAGTTTTTGTTTAAATCGTTCCACTACCAGCCGGGTGATATCGAAATGCAGCTGTTCGTGCATCAGGGCGTAGCTGTCGCGGGCGTCGTCCCTGACCCAGGAGGCGCTTTTGATGAAGAACACCTGCATGACGAGCTTGATTTTCAACGTGTCGTGCGTCACGGAACTGGCTCCTTCGTAGGAAAAGCTGGTATAGGACACCGCGGCACTGGGGCCGGCGGGGGAGGGTTTGCCCTTGAAGTCGTCCCAGCGCAGTCTGCGTCCGGAAGAATAAAAAAGGGTGTCTGAGTGGGTATTGTCCGGATCCTCCCGGTCCTCAAGTACCAGCTGGATGGTAGTAATTTTAGGCGGAAGAGCAGGAGGGGTGTGCGTTTTCGTCTGCCCGAAGGGCAAAAAAAGCATACAAAATATATGTAATAAGGATGGCATACCTGTAGACAACAGGATTAAAATTAGGAAAATGCCCGACTGCCTGTTCCCCGGCTTCAAAATTTGTAAATTCTATAACATTTGCCCTGGGCGTTTTAACAATCATTTTCTGCCATAAACGGGCTTTTTTCCGTAATTTACCTTCAACCAAAACAATCGCACTATGTACGGCGGCGGATATATTTTCGACGAACCAAACGGAAAACAGCTGCGGGAAGAACAACTGCACGATGATCCTGAAAAGCTGGTGGCTTTTGAAGAAAGAATTACCAGAGGAGAAAAAATTGAGCCGGGCGACTGGATGCCGGCGGAATATCGCAGACAACTCATCCGTTTGATTGAACAGCATGCGCACTCAGAAATAATTGGTGCATTGCCGGAAGGAACGTGGATTACCCGCGCTCCCGGATTCAAACGCAAACTGGCGCTGATTGCCAAAGTGCAGGATGAGATCGGTCATGGTCAACTGTTGTACAATGCGGCAGAGACCCTCGGAAAGTCAAGGGAAGCCATGATCAACGACCTGCTCAGTGGCAAATCCAAATATTCCAATGTATTTAATTATCCTGCCAAAACATGGGCGGATGTTACCGTGATCGGTTTTCTGATAGATGCGGCCGCTATCGTAAATCAGGTGGCCAACGCAAAAGGCTCCTATGGCCCTTATTGCCGGGCATTGGAGCGTATTTGTTATGAAGAGAGCTTCCACCTGAAACAGGGGCACGATGCTTTTATCGAGCTGGCTACCGGCACACCGGAACAGAAAGCCATGCTACAGGATGCGCTGAACCGCTGGTGGCAACCGATCATGCATTTCTTCGGTCCTCCCGACAAGACTTCCCAACACAGCGAAAAGCTGATGCAATGGAAGGTGAAGATGGCGAGCAATGATGAAATGCGCAATCAGTTCCTGGACAGTTATGTGCCCAAGATATGGGAACTGGGAATGACGCTGCCGGACCCGGCACTGCACAAAAATCCGGATACTGGTCGCTGGGAATATACCGACCCCGACTGGAACGAGTTTTTCCGGGTGATCAATGGCGGCGGTCCTTGTAATGCAGAGCGGCTGCAGGTGAGGAAATGGGCGGAAGAAGAAGGTCGCTGGGTACGCAAGGCATTAATGAACCCGACAGAACGGCGCTCACTGCCGGTTGCATAAATCGTATATACCTGCACGTTATAGCCTGCGATAGTGGTCGACAGGCAGATTTTCGTTTAATAAAAGCAATCAACAAATTCATGTCTAACGATTCTTTAGATCCGCGTGTCAACAGGCTGAAACTGAGTGATGCCAACGCGGTCATCAAAGTGGAAGAAGGGGAGAACTGGAATGTTTATGAAGTGTTCCACCAGGAGAAAAGAGGTGCCCATCACGAGCATGTGGGCTGTGTACACGCACCGGACCCGCAACTGGCACTGGTATTTGCCAAAGAACAATTTGCCCGCCGTAAAAAATGTGTGAACCTGTGGGTAGTCAGAAGTGCCGACATTCTGGCTTTTGATGTGGAAGATGAAGATATGTTCGCCAACAACCTGGAAAAGAATTACCGCGATGCCAGTGGTTTCAAAGTAATGGAGAAGATCAACAAATTCAAACAATCCAAATGATCAGCAACGCAGCATTAACAGACCTTATCATAAAGATGGCCGATGATGAACTGATTCAGGGCCACCGCAATTCTGAATGGACAGGCCTCGGCCCTGTGATGGAAGAAGATATTGCCTTTTCCTCCATGGCACAGGACAAGATTGGCCATGCCTGGGCATTATACCGCATCCTGCATGAAAACCTCGGTGGTGAAGACCCGGACCGCTTCGCTTTCATGCGGCCGGAAAAGGACTTCAGATGTTCACACCTTGTGGAGATGCCTAACGGAGGTTATGACTTCAGCCTGATGCGGCATTTTCTGTTTGACCATGCAGAAACGGTGCGGTATGAAAGCCTGCAGGACAGCAGCTTTGAACCGTTTCAGCTACTCAGTAAAAAAATAAAAGGGGAATTAAAATATCATACGCTGCATGCCAATGCATTTATCATGCAACTCAGTAAGGCCAGCGAAGAAGGATATGCCCGGATGCAGACAGCACTGAACGACACCATCGCGCTGGCGGCTGGCGTCTTTGAACCTTCCGCAGCCCATGAAGAAGCACTGATGGCAGAAAAAGTGTATCCCGGTGAAAAGGAATTGTATCATCGCTGGCTGGACCGTATTTATCCTGTACTGGTAAAGGCGTCCCTCAATCTCCCCGATATGAACACCATCACGCCGGTATATGGCGGCAGGCAGGGATTTCACACCACCCACCTCGCCCCATTGCTGAAAGAGATGGGAGAAGTATTCAACCTGGACACGGAGGCCAGCTGGTAATATGATGTTAGCAACAATTACACGGGAAGATGTATATCATGCACTGGAACAGGTGATGGACCCTGAAATACCGGTGCTCAGCGTGATAGACCTTGGTATGATTACCGGCGTAGAGATCACGGAAGGGCAGCCGGTGCTGGTCCGCATGATTCCTACGTTTGCGGCCTGCCCGGCAGTCAGCTATATCAAAGACAACATCCGGACAGTGGTGGAAAAGGCGCTCGGTATAGCCGTTACCGTAGAAATAGATAAACAGGTGCATTGGGAAAGTAACCGGATGACGGCTGCCGCCAAAGAGAAACTGAAGAATTTCGGTATTGCGCCGCCGCCGGTACTGGAAGGGGATGTACGTCCGGAAATCATGCTGAACACTCCTTGTCCGCACTGTGGCAGCGAACATACCTATCTCCGTTCACCGTTTGGGTCCACGTTGTGCCGCGCTATTCACTACTGCAAATCATGCGGTCAGGTGTTTGAGCAGTTCAAGCCGCTGGAATAAGCGTTGTTTCTATGTTTCCTAATGGCTATCGCAGGAAATGCCTATTTTTACACGTATTATTAGTGGCCATTGGCAAATTATACGATGAAACATGAGAATAGGTTTGTATTTCGGGTCTTTTAATCCTATACACACAGGGCATTTGATCATTGCCAATTATGTAGCATACAATACTGACCTGGACAAAGTATGGTTTGTGGTTTCCCCGCAGAACCCACTGAAGACCTCTTCTACTTTGCTGAACGAACATGACCGCTTTCATCTGGTGGAACTGGCCATCAAAGATGAGCCGCGCCTGCGCGCCAGCAATATTGAATTTTCCCTGCCACGGCCTTCCTTTACGGTAGATACGCTGGCATATATGGGAGAGAAATTCCCCACACAGGAATTTGCCATTATCATGGGAAGCGACAGTTTTCAGAACCTGCCGCGATGGAAGAATTATATGCACATTGTACAGCACTATCCGATTTATGTATACCGCCGTCCGGGGCATGATATCACCGAAACCTATGGTGCGCGGATAGAAGTACTGGACGCACCCATGCTGGACATTTCCGCTACCAATATCCGGCAGTGGATCAAAGAGGGCAAGTCGGTACGTTATATGGTGCCGGATAATGTGATCAACTACATTCAGGAAAATAACTATTTCCGTTAATCAGCAGCAGGATGGTTGGGATGTGCCGGCGCTTCCTGCTGGTGCCGTTGCCGGCGGTCTCTTCTTTTTACCAGGTATTCGTTGGAATAGATCTCCAGCAAGAGGATAAACATGGAGATCAGCAGTGGGCCGAATATCAGGCCAATGAAACCAAAGAGATTAACGCCGATGATCACGCCGAAGATGGTGATCAGGGGATGAACATCTGCTATCTTTTTAGCCAGCAGGAAACGGGAGATATTATCGGAAATGCCTACCACCCCGAAACCATATACCAGCACAGCGATTCCCTGCCAGGTGTTGCCTACGGCCAACAAATAAATGCCCATCGGCACATATACCGCTGCCGCACCAATGACCGGCAGCATGGCGGTGAAGCAGGTGACCACAAACCAGAAAAATGGTTGCGGAACACCAAAAACAAGATATCCGATCAGCGATACCACACCTTGTATCACCGCAATCAGCGGTATTCCCAGTGCATTGGCAAATACCAGGGTGTTAAATTCCCGGCCTAATCTATCCACATTCTCATCCCGCAGGGGAATATATTCATACAGGGTTTCCTCCATCTTCCGGCCGTTCACCAGCATAAAATACAGGATAAAGTACATGATGGCGATCGCCGTCAGTGTATTGAACGTAGCGCCAAGGAAACCAGGCAGGAAGGCGGTTATCGCTTCCTGCACCTTTTGCAGTTGTTGTGTGGAAAGCAGGTCTACCCCGATCTCCTGATGTAATCTTTCATTGAGTTCCCGCGCTTTGTTGATCAGATCTCCGGAATGGGCCGCGGCATAAGCTACCCGGGAAGAGAGCATGTTCACCAGCGCGCCGATAGGCAACAGGATGATCAGAAAAGAGGCGGTCATCAGGAGGGCGGCGGCAAGGGTCGTCTTCCATTTCCGGGCTTCCACCAGCCGGAACATCCATTTCCGGCAGATGACATACAAGGTCACGGCACCCAGGAAACCCGGGAAGAATATGTATGTTTCCTTAAACAGCAGGATAGCCAGGAAAAGGATCAGTAAAAGAAACCCAATTTGTTTGAGGCGGTCGTTGTCCAGGTAGCTCATAGTACAATAATATCGGATAATTTAACGGTACGGGCAAAAAGCGAACCAGCGCTTTGGACCATGATAGCTAAACAAAAAACCGCAAAGCTTGTTCTTAATGCGGAATTTTAGTGGAAAGTTTTATACATTATTCATTTATGGAATGGTGTTTGTGAACCTTTAGGTACCAAAAATGAAAACTTTATTCTCTCATCTTAAAAAACCTATTTTATGAGTACAAGTTCCAAAGCTGTTGTTTCTTTTATTGTTGGTGCGGCCGTAGGCGTAGCAGTAGGGTATTTCCTCAACTCTGACAAAAAAGATGAACTGGTAGGAAAACTGAAAGACCAGACAGACAGGCTGAAAGACAAATGGAGAAAAAGAAAGGACCAGTTCCAGGATGAATTGGAAAATGAGTTGGCATAACCCCTAAGCTGTTTAAAAAACATTGCATGGAAGAAAATTTCGGCAACTATTTTAACCAAACGGGCAAGGTTGCCAGAGAATATCTGGAAACCCGGCTGGACCTGCTAAAGCTCCAGGCAGCAGGAAAGCTGTCGAAGGCATTGGGATTGTTTTTTTCCCTGACGATGGCTTTCCTGTTGTTCTTTTTCGTGATCGTTTTTCTCGGAATGGTAGTAGGGTTCTGGATTGGTGAAATGACCGGCAGTTTCACGATTGGTTTTTCGTGTGCAGCAGGCCTTTTTGTATTGTTATTTGTGGTGATCCTGCTGTTCCGCCGGCAGTTGATCCAGAGACCACTTACCCGGTTGCTGTTGACTGAATTGGTAGAAGAGATCGCAGAAATAGATGAACAATCCGGTCATATTCATAACCAGCCCGGACATGATCAGGATACATATGGACATGTGCCCAATGAAGAGGCTACAGAAAACACTTCAAAAGGATAACATGAAAAATGTTTACACATGCGTAAGGTAAAAGTAACCAATCAGGAGACCCTTGACCTGGAAATAGCCCGTTTGAAGATGCGCTCCCGGCAACTGGAAAATGATTTGGGAAAGCGGGTTGACTTCTTCAAAGACAACTACAAAAAGATGGCGCTCAATGCCGTTATACCCGGCAGTGCCAGACATAGCGGTATGTTGAACGTAGCGGCGAACGTGGCCAAAATGGCCTGGAGCAGTGGTAAGTTCAAAAACTTTGCTACCGGCGCCCTGATGACGGCACTGGAGTTTATTGGTGTTCAACTGGGCATCAATATTTTCAATAAAGTGACCAACCGCCGCAAGAAGAAAAAAGCAGCACAGGCCAACACGGAAGAGGAATAGTTATCCCCATACTTTCGTTCCCTCACTGCAATTGGCGCATATATCGATGTTTTTCCGGGTTTCAAGGATCTGGCTACGGAAACGTATATACTCTTTATTGTGCCATAACGCCTTGAATGATTCTTTTTTGAGGTTACCCAGCCGGTGCTGTGCATCTTTATCGAAGCAGCAGGGCACTACCAGGCCATCCCAGGTAACTACCGGAGAATGCCACAGGCGCCAGCAATGGTTGCCCAGCTTATTTTTGATAGCGTAGGTACCATCTTCATTGCGGTGGTAACGCGAATATTTATCAATGGTAGGAATGAGGCGGTTGCCTTCTTCGTAGTCATATACCTGTGCGGTCTTGAACCGTACCTGATCTACCCCGATTTCTTTCGCCAGTCTTTTGATGTCTTCAATCTGATGTTCGTTGGGCTTTACCACCAGGAACTGGAAGAAAACAAAAGGTTTATTGGACTTCAGTTCTTTTTTCCACTTCACGATGTTTTTGGCGCCTTCAATCACTTTGTCCAGTTTACCGCCTACCCGATACTGCGTATATACGTCCTGGGTAGTGCCGTCTATGGAGATGATGAGGCGGTCCAGCCCACTTTCCACCGTTTTTTTGGCGTTGGCGTCTGTCAGATAGTGCGCGTTGGTGGAGGTAGCGGTATAGATGCCTTTGTCAGCAGCATATTTGACCATATCCAGGAATCCGGGGTTGAGATAAGGTTCTCCCTGGAAATAAAAGATAAGGTATAACAGCTCTTTCGAGATTTCATCGATGGTTTTCCGGAAAAAATCCTGTTCCAGCATACCGGTAGGGCGGGTAAAAGCCCGGAGGCCGCTCGGACATTCCGGGCAGCGGAGGTTGCAGGAAGTGGTGGGCTCAAAAGACATGGAAATGGGATAACCCCATTGTACCGGTTTATTGGTCCACTTGCTGATAAAGTAGCTCCCCAGCACTTTCCCGGCGTTTAAGGCGCGGCGGAAAGTGAATTTGGAAGCGAGGTTCAGGGTGTCATTCAGGTTAAAATCGGGCATATAAAATTCGCTTGACCTATGTAAAAGTAGCGTCTTTAAACAAATTATAGCCTATACTTGCCGTAAAAAAACGGCTGCCGGCATTAAACAGCAGTATTACCCGAATCCCTGCAACTAACTAAAACAACGTGAAACGTAACTGGACACGCATCATTTTATTGACCGTATTGACAATTCTGCTGGCGCATGTTGCCTGGAAATGGTGGTATTTCCGGCAGGAGCGCATCACCTTTGTGCGGTATGATGAGTTTGGGATTGATATACCGGTCAATTATAAAATCCATGGTATTGATGTCTCCAAGTTTCAAAAAGATATTAACTGGCATGCAGTCAAACAGATGCAGGTCGATAAAATTCGTATATCCTTTGCCTTTATGAAAGCTACTGAGGGGATCACCCGGCAGGATGCCACCTTTAAACAAAACTGGGAGCGGGCAGGCAAAGCCGGGTTGGTGAGGGGCGCATATCACTTTTTTTACAGTACGCGGGACCCGTTGAAGCAGGCCATTAATTTCCGGAATGTGGTGGATTTGCAGCCGGGCGACCTGCCGCCGGTGCTGGATATCGAAACCAGCAATAATCAGCCGGCTGCGGTGATCCGCAGCACGGCCAAAATATGGCTGGAAGAGATGGAAAAAGCCTATAAGGTGAAGCCGATCATTTATACCAATATCCATTTCTACGAAACGTATCTTGGCAGTGAGTTTGATGATTACCCCTTATGGATCGCGCACTATTACCAGAAAGAGCGTCCGGCGTCCAATAGGGCGTGGCTTTTCTGGCAACATAGCGATATCGGCAGGGTGAACGGCATCAGAACGACGGTGGACTTTAACGTTTTCAGAGGTGACAGCGCCGCCCTCGCGAAGCTGTGCATACCAGAGCATTGAAACTAATCATATGGCAGAAGAAACTGAAGAAACACAAAACCCGGAAAACCCACAGAAAGACCCGAACAAACTGGACAGAGACCTTTTCTGGTTTCTTATCAAGATCATGCGCACCATTTTCGTGGGTTTTTTCTGGATGTTTTTTAATGTGTTCTTTGGCTTATACCTGGGATTTGCCGTGCCGGAGGAGTCAACCCCCGGCCGGATGATTTTCTTTTACTCATGGTTTGTATTGTCCCTGGGAGGCTACCTCTATATGGTATGGCGTTTCTGGCGCAAAAAAATGGATAACCCTGATTAGTTGCTTCTGGCACCCAGGTCCATGGTCCAATAGGTACCGGCCCGACCTACTCCCATATCTTTGTAGCTGCCGTTCATGATATTTTTACAGTGGCCGGGGCTGGCGATCCATCCCTGGATAACAGCCTGCTCGGTCGAATAACCCTGGGCAATGTTCTCGCCGTAAGTATTCCATTTGTATCCCACTGCATCGAGGCGGTTGCCGGGTGTGGAACCACTGGGAGAGGTATGGCTGAAGAAATTTTGCGTCTTCATGTCCACGCTGAAATTGTATGCCGCTTTTTCCAGCAGGTCGTTCCAGACAACAGGGCCTACAGGCGGCATCTGTTGACCTCCACAATTACAGCCTTTGCTGCGTACATCATTCACCAGACTAAGCAATACGGCGCGGTCAATAGTGTTACCTGCTACGCCGGTTCCCGGATTGGGTGTTCCCGGATTGGGTGTTCCCGGATTGGTAGTGCCAGGGTTGGTAGTGCCTGGGTTAGTTGTCCCCGGATTAGTACCCGTGCCCGGTTTGGTCGTGTCTGTACCCGGCTTGGTACCTGTACCCGGTTTGGATGTGTCAGCTGTAGGTTTTCCCGGCGTGGTCGTCACCGAATCTTTAGGACTCGGATTTAGTAAACCAGAGTCTTTGGAACAGGCTGTAAATACTGCCGTTGCTACACATACTCCTAAAATCGCACAAATAAATTTCCCTGTCATAACCAGTTAAAAATTAAAAAATTAAAAAATGAATAGATACAGGTTCTAAACAGGACAAGGATTAAAACTATAGGAGCTTTCAGGGATAGGATTAAAACTACTCAACAGTAGTTCAAAGGTTATGGGTTAGGAATGCAGAGGCAGTACAAAACGTTTTCCGCGGTCACGAAAATAGGGGATAGATCCGAAAAAAAATCGGCGTTTTTGCAAACTGAATGTTAATGGTCGCAACCTTTTGTTACTCAGTGTTGTAGGGAACTTTGCACACTGGAGGCTGGCAGATGGGGAGTGTTTGCCCCGTCCCCAGTCCGCTATCGGCACTAAAATGGCGGTTTTACGTCTGGAATAGTGTTTGTCGGACTTACAGAGAAGTTAGTTTCATTCCATCTGTTAAAACCAACAAACGCATTACCATATCCGGAGAAGACCCGAACGAACGTTTTTTATTAAAAGAAGATAACAGCTTACTTTTTAGTTTCTTCTTTAATGTTGTGGTGTATAGCGGCCATCCTACTCTTAGGATGGTTTTTTTATGCCTTAGCTGCTATGGTCGGCAATAATTTTCCAGGCGCCCTTGATGCGGCGGAGGGTGAGGCTGAAATGTCCCTGGAGGTCGCCAATGCTGCGCTGAAGATGCCATTTGCCTACTACGAAATACACATCGCGCGCCAGTGGCTTGAATTCCAGCAGTTTGAAATCCAGTTTGCCCATGGCCGCCGTGTCCGGATAGTTCTTTTTATAGCGGTCCAGCGTAGCCTGCCAGCCATAGGTGACGCCGTTTTTCCCGATAAACAACAGGGAGTCTGAGTGCCAGTAGGTCTGCATGAACGCATTGATATCGCCGCGGTTCCAGGCGCTGGTTTGGGCGGCCATCAGGCCTTCAATCTGCCGGCGGTCGTCCTGTTGGGCATCGGCCTGTTGGATGGGCAACGCGGAGAAGCTGGCTATCATGATCAGGAACAGTATAAAACGCATGGTGAATTTTTAGCAAAAGATAAACAGAATTTGCGATGTAACGCAACACTGATTATAGTAACTTTGCAGCACTATTTTGACATCTCTTTCAATTATATTCTAAAAATCAACAGCTTATGCCCGGATATGAACTATTTGGCGCCGAAGAACGGAAAGAAGTAAATGACGTACTGGAAACAGGGATCATGATGCGTTATGGATTTGACGGTCCGCGTAAAGGGATCTGGAAAGCAAAGGAACTGGAACAGGCCATTTGCGACAAACTGAACGTACAGTACACACAGCTTGCCTCCAGCGGTACCGCCGCACTGACCACCGCCATGGCCGCCCTCGGACTGGGCGCCGGCGATGAAATCATCATGCCTACCTTTACCTTCGTTGCCAGCTTTGAATCTGTATTCTCCGTTGGTGCCACGCCGGTGCTGGTAGATGTTGATGATACCCTGACACTGGACCCCAAAGCGGTGGAAGCAGCCATCACCCCCCGTACCAAAGCAGTAATGCCGGTACATATGTGTGGCGCTATGGCCGATCTGGATGCGCTGCAGGCCATCTGCAAAAAACATAACCTGTTGCTGCTGGAAGACGCCTGTCAGTCTTTCGGCGCTACCTATAAAGGCAAAGCACTCGGTTCTATCGGCGATGCCGGCACTTTCTCCTTCGACTTCGTTAAAACCATTACCTGTGCGGAAGGCGGTGCTATCATCACCAATAACAAAGACGTTTATATCAAATGTGACGGCTATACCGACCATGGCCATGACCACCTCGGCGTGGACCGTGGCGCAGACCTGCATCCGTTTATCGGGTACAACTACCGTATCTCCGAGCTGCATGCAGCCGTAGGGCTGGCCCAGGTCCGCAAACTGGACAACTTCCTGACTATTCAGCGGAAGACTAAAAAGATCTTCAAGGACGCGCTGGCTACCGTGCCTGGCGTGACTTTCCGCCGCCTGCCGGATGAAGCCGGTGACAGCGCCACTTTCCTGTCATTCTTCCTGCCGGAAGCAGCACAGGCCAGAAACGCTGCTGCTGCCATGAAAGCTGCCGGTCTGCCTGCATTCTACTACTACGATAATAACTGGCACTATATCCGTCAGTGGGACCACTTCAAAAATGGTGACGTACTGACACCATTTGCTCCCGGCCTGAAACAGGCGATGGAAATTTATAAGACCAAACAGGTCCCCGTATCTGATGCTATTATCAGCAGGAACATTTCTACCCCGATCAACCTGGCCTGGAGCGATGCTGAAGTACAGGAGCGGGCTGAAAAGCTGGTGAAAGCTGTAAAAAGCGCGTTATAATTTCACACAAAGACACAAAGCAGCAAAGACCATTGCTGCTTTGTGTCTTTGTGAGTAAAGCATAAACATGAAGAAAGTAGCTTTGATACCTGCCCGTTACGGCGCTACCCGTTTCCCCGGGAAGATGATGGCCCAGCTGGGTGGAAAATCCGTTATCCTCCGCACGTACGAATCCACCGTTAATACCGGCGTGTTTGACGATGTGATGGTAGTAACGGACAGTGATGTGATTTACAATGAGATTGTCAGTCATGGCGGCAAGGCCGTGATGAGCCAAAAAGAACATGAGTGTGGCACGGACCGTATAGCCGAAGCCGTTGTTGACATGGACGTTGATATTGTAGTGAATGTTCAGGGAGATGAACCTTTTACCCAGAAAGAACCGCTGGAGAAATTGCTCCGGGTTTTTGAAGGAGAAGAAGGCAGCAAGGTGCAGGTGGCTTCTCTAATGCAGGAGTTGCATGACGAAGCTTCCATCGCTGACCCCAACTATGTGAAAGTAGCGGTAGACAAACAATTCAATGCCCTGTTCTTTTCCCGTTCCGTTATCCCATATCCCCGCAATAAGGACATCAAAAGCGTTTATTACGAGCATATCGGTATTTATGCGTTCCGCAAACAGACCCTGCTGGATTTTACGCAGCTGGCGCCTACACCACTGGAGCTGGCAGAGAAGATCGAGTGCCTGCGCTACCTCGAAAACGGTATTCCGATGAAGATGGTCGTTACTTCCTATATGGGTGTGGAGATCGATACGCCGGAAGACCTGGAAAAGGCCTCAAAATATTTATAACATCTAACTAAAACGGATATATGAAATTCAGGAATTTCAAAATGGTGGACTACGTAGTTTACGGCAGCGGATGTTTTGATCAGCTGGGCGAAATACTGGCCCCCCGTCGTAAAGGCGATGCTCCCATGATTTTTTTCGTGGATGAGTATTTCCAGGACAAACAGGCATTTCTGTCCCGCATTCCGCTGCAGGGCAAGGATAAGATTGTGGTGATCGATGTGACGTACGAACCCAAGACCGTTACAGTAGATAAAATCCGTGATGAGCTCAAAGCTGAATTCGGCGAAGTGTCCGGTATTATTGGTATCGGTGGCGGTTCCGTGATGGACATGGCCAAAGCCGTGGCGCTGATGATGACCAATCCCGGTTCCTCTGCTGATTATCAGGGCTGGGACCTGGTGAAGAATCCGGCCGTGTATAAAGTGGGCATCCCTACTATTTCCGGTACCGGTGCAGAAGTAAGCCGTACCTGCGTACTGACAGGCCCTACCCGCAAGCTGGGCATGAACTCTGATTACACCCCGTTTGACCAGATCGTGCTGGACCCTGCGCTGACAAAGACCGTGGAGGTTAACCAGCGTTTTTATACCGCTATGGACTGCTTTATCCACTGTGTGGAATCGCTGACCGGCACTTACCTCAATGCTTTCAGCAAATCTTATGGTGAGAAAGCACAGGAGCTGTGTGAAGAGATATTCCTGCAGAAAGACATTTGGGACGATGATTCCGATGAGAAACTGATGATGGCTTCCTATGCTGGCGGTATGAGCATTGCTTATTCCCAGGTAGGGGTAGCCCATGCTGTAAGCTATGGACTGGCTTACCTGTTGGGCACCAAACATGGTATCGGTAACTGTATCGTATTTGACAAGCTGGAAGAGTTTTATCCTGATGGTGTGAAGAAGTTCAAGGAAATGGTGAAAAAACACAACATTGATATTCCGCAGGGTATTACCAAAGGCTTGACAGATGAACAGTTTGACACGATGATCAATGTGTCGCTGGGCATGGCCCCGCTGTGGGAAAACGCGTTGGGTAAAGACTGGAAAGAGATCATGACCCGTGAGCGACTGCGCAAGCTGTACGAGAGGTTATAATCTTCCGGAGAAATCATATTACAAATACGAATTGCGGCGTTGTCTGCAATTCGTATTTTTTTTGCACGCAGATCCAATGCGTAGTCATAAACGATATTGCCTTTAATGAACTAATCATGTTGATATTATTGATTGTCACGGGAATTGTGGCCCTGGTGCTCGGGTACTTGTACTTCACCGCAACGGGCCGGCAGCGGGCATTACAGACGGAGATGTCAGCGCAACAGGAGCGTTATGCCCAGCTGGAAGCGAAGCAGGGTTATTTGCAGCAGTTGTTGGACGACAAACAGCAGCTGGCCCGCGAAAAGCAGGAACAACTGGAGCGGCTCAACGAAGAGTTTGCTTCTCTGATGGCCGAACAGGGCCGGTTAATGGAGCAGAACAAATACCTGCAACAGCAGTTGCAGAGCGAAAAGGAGCGGTTGCACGAGATGCACCAGGACTTTAAATCGCAGTTTGAGAATACAGCACAGCAGTTGCTACAGCGGATATCAGGGAATTTTATGCAGCAGAACCAGGTGAAGATGGATGATATGTTGAAACCGCTGGCAGAAAAGATCGATAATTTCCGAAGCAGCGTGCAACAGTCGCTTGTTGCGGAAACGTCACAACGGGCCGAATTGAAATCGGAGTTGCAGCGTTTGTTGCAGCTGAACCAAACCCTTTCCAAAGAAGCCAATAACCTGACGAAAGCGCTAAAGGCGGACACCAAGAAGCAGGGCAACTGGGGGGAGATGATCCTGGAAAAGGTACTGGAGGCGTCAGGACTGGAGAAAGGAATTCATTATGTTACACAAGATGCACAACGCGATGAGACCGGACAGCTGCGATTGCCCGATATGGTGCTGCAACTGCCGGAAAACAGGCAGTTAGTAATTGATTCCAAAGTATCCCTTAAAGCATACGAACAGTATTGCAGTGCTGCAGAGGAGACAGAACGGCAACAGGCGCTGAAGCTGCATGTACAGTCTGTAAAGAACCATGTGAATGAACTGAGCCGGAAAGCATATCATACGCTGTATAAGAACACTACTGATTTTGTGATGTTGTTTATTCCGATAGAACCGGCATATGCGTTGGCGGTAATGCAGCAGGAGGAAGATCTTTACGACTATGCTTTCCGCCGTAAGGTGATCCTGGTGAGTGTGCCGTCGTTACTGGCCACACTGCGGATCATTGATGCGATGTGGAGACTGGATAATCAAAACAAGAACGCAGAAGAAATTGTGCGGCAGGGTAGTGCCCTGTATGATAAGTTCGTGGGCTTTGCAGAAGATATGGGGCTGATCGGGGAACACCTGAAACGTAGCCAGGGCGCCTACGATAGTGCCATGAATAAACTTAACAGTGGTCATGGTAACCTCGTAGGCAGGGCGGAACGTATGCGGAAGCTGGGACTGGAGAATAAGAAAAGCCTGCCCCGGCAACTGACAGTAGAGGTGGAGATGACAACGGACGAAGAAACGGAACCCCCTGTATCCGGAATAGAGCAGGTACCGGCGCCAGGTATCACGGTGCAACGCCCGGCCTCTCCGGATGAAGCGATACGGGATGAGCAGGACCAGTAACTTATTGTCACCCGGCAGATGCCATCGCGACCGTTGCATCGGACTTATTGACATTCCTTGGCTACCATCGCCGGCTTCTTGTAAAAAAAAGTAAGGTAGAGGGTAGCCAGTAAGGTGATACCGGCAAAAAGATAAAACGTTACCGGGAAATTGGATGACTGGTTGTTGTATACAAAAGCGGAAAAATAAGCCCCCAGCCCGATACCGGCTTCCATGGCGATGTACATGCTGGCCAGTGCGCGGCCGCGGTGCTCAGGGTGTCCCAGGTCGATGGTCCATGCGGTAACGGCTGGTGAATTGAGGCCTACGGAGATGCCATATACTACGGCGGAAGCCATCAGCAAGGCCGGAGAGCCGGCCAGGCCCATCATTAACATGGAGGCGGCCATCAGCACTGCGGAAACCTTCAGTACGGGCACCCGTCCGTAACGATCGGACACTTTGCCGGCCAGCAAACGGATACCGATGGAGCTGGCGGTAAAGTAAGTAAAGAACATGCCCTTGTTGGCTACACCCAGGAAAGCCCCGAAATCGGGAATGATCGTGAGCATAGCGCCATAGCTGAAGTAGGTCAGGAAACAGATGATCACCGGAGACCATACCAGCGGCTCAAATATTTCATCTCCCTTGATTTTTAATAGTGAAAACCGGAAAGGCTGTTTGTTGGCCAGGGTTTCTTTCATACCAATCAGGATCACGACAGACAGCAGTGCAAATACGGCCGACAGCTGAAACATAACGTTGATATTCCATCTTAACGCCAGGTACCCGCCAATAGCCGGTCCGAGGGCCATACCGATGGTGCTGGCCAGGCCAACCATACCCATGGCCTCACCCCGCCGGTTGTACGGGATAATATCGGAAACATAGGCAGAAGTACCAGTAGGCTTGAACCCAGTGGAAAAACCATGGAAAAAGCGGAGTAGCAGAAACGCCCCAACGGAGCTAACCAGTGGGTATAACAGGCTACACACCACACATACCAGGGAGCCGAAAATCATTACCGGCACACGTCCGATAGTATCCGTCAGCTTACCGCTAAAGGGCCTGGACAATCCGGCCATCAGCGTAAACAATCCAATGATATACCCTTTGTAGTCTGCCCCACCCATATTACTCAGATAGGCCGGCAACTCAGGGATCATCATATTGAAGCTGGCAGAAAATAAAGCATTACTCAGGCATAAGAGAATGAAATGCAGACTGTAGATTTTTCCGGAAGACTGGTCCATATCGCAAAATTAGGAACTATGGTACAATTTTGGGAAATATGTTGACCAGGTAATGAAAACCTGAACAAAACCGGCTATGGACCTGTTTATTATACCAATTGTTAATTTATGATAAACATCATAATAGCCCTCCCGAAGAATTCGTAAATTTATTTAAAACCAAAAAAATTCAGTTATATGAAAATCGAAATTGGTATCTCTGCGGAACACGCGAAGAAAATAGCATTAGAGTTGAACAAAGTACTTGCTGACGAATTACTGGTTTACGCGAAAACACGCAACAGCCATTGGAACATTGAAGGTCCCAATTTCATGGAAATGCACAAGTTCTACGAAGGACAATACGAAGAACTGGAAGAAATTGCTGATGAAGTGGCAGAGTATATCCGTAAAATAGGACACTATGCAGAAGGCCGTTATGCAGACGTACTGAAACTGACCAACCTGCTGGAATCCGAATATTCCAACGACCAGAAAAAACAACTGCAGGAACTGCTGGATGACCATGAAACCATTATCCGCAACCTGCGCAGACTGATCGATGAATTCGATGAAAAATACAAAGACAAAGGTGCGGCCGATTTCGCAACACAGTTGCTGCAGAAACACCTGTCACTGGCATGGATGATCCGTTCTTACCTCAAATAATAAACGATTGAGTTATTTGGTTATTTAGAGATTTAATCATTTAATGAGTGCTGAAAATGATTAAATCTCTAAATAATTCAATAACCCAATGTAATGTGTTCCACATGGATAATTCAAATGATCTCCGCCTCGCTGTATTGATAGATGCCGATAATATACCCTACCACAACATTAAGGGGATGCTGGAAGAAGTAGCCAAATACGGCAACCCCACCTTCAAAAGAATTTATGGAGACTGGACCAAACCTACTGTCGTAGGATGGAAGGGCGTATTGCTGGAAAATGCCATCACCCCGATACAACAGTACAGTTATACCTCCGGAAAAAACGCTACCGACTCGGCTATGATCATCGATGCGATGGACATCCTGTATACTGGCAGGGTGGACGGCTTTTGCCTCGTATCCAGCGACAGCGACTTTACCAGACTGGCCACCAGGCTGAGAGAAGCAGGAATGAGGGTAATCGGCATGGGAGAGAAGAAGACGCCCAGCGCTTTCCGTGCTGCCTGTGATAAATTTATCTACATCGAGATATTACAGATCAGGGAAAAGAAAACAGAAAGCGGCAGCAAACCCAAATCGGCCAAAGAAAAACCCAAAGGCATCAGCAAAGCGGATAAAGAACTGATAGACCTCCTCTCTACCAGCATCAATGACATTGCTGATGAAGACGGATGGGCTTATCTCGGGGAACTGGGCAACCTGTTGCTGAAAAAACAGCCTGACTTCGATGCCCGCAACTACGGTTTCAACAAACTCGTTCAGTTGATCAAGAACTTCCCCAACTTTGAAATAGACATCCGGGAGAGTGGCAAGAAGACCGGCAAACTGGTGTATGTAAGAACAGTATAACGTTATGGCATATAGGAAAATAAAGATCGTCAAAGGGGATATTACCAAAATGGATACAGCCGCCATCGTAAATGCGGCCAATTCTTCCCTGATGGGCGGCGGCGGAGTAGATGGCGCTATCCACAGAGCAGGTGGGCCGGCCATCCTGGAAGACTGTCGCGCAATAGTGGCCCGGCAGGGTGGTTGTAAAACAGGAGAAGCCGTGATTACCACCGGCGGCCGTTTGCCTGCCAAACATGTAATCCATACCGTTGGCCCGGTATGGAACGGCGGGCATAACAATGAAGCCGCATTACTGGCCAACTGTTACCTGCATTCGTTGCAACTGGCATCCCGCCACCAGCTTACGTCTGTGGCTTTCCCGAATATCAGCACCGGTATTTACCATTTTCCGAAAGACCTTGCCGCCAGTATTGCCATGGAAACTATCGTTAACTTCCTGGAGCAGGATGAGGTGGTACAGGAAGTGGTACTGGTTTGTTTCGATGATGAAAACTACGGGCTGGCACAGCATTACTACAATCAGTATATAAGACCTGAAGAATAAATAATGATGGTTTGGGGGTTATAGACAAGTCCGTTTGTCTATATTTGAAACCACAACGATTAATGATCGAAAACCAAACCACCATTAAGAAATGAAACCAACCAAAGTAAGCAGACTGCTGCCACTGGCAGCCTGCCTGGCATGGAATGCCCATGCAGTAGCCGGTCCGGCTCCCGTTCCCACACTCACTGTCATTCAGGGACAAGCGCCTGAAAAAGCCAAAAAGATTGTGCTCTACGCTGTAGAAGAAGGCCGCAAAACTGAAATTGCCAATGCGGTAGTGAATGAGCAGCATGCCTTTGCCTTCGCTATGCCGGCGCCGAAAGAAGGATTCTATTACCTCTCTGCCGACAACCGTGGAGAAACCCGCATCTACATCAAGCCGGGAGACCAGCTGAAACTGAAGATGGATAATGGAGCTTACACAGTGCTGGCGGGATCGGCAGAAAACAAACAGCTCTGGCAATGGCAGGAACAGCTGAGCGCCATTTCCCGGCATGCCAGCCTCGGAGATACTACCACCTACCTGTCCTTCTTTCCCACGCTGGAAGCGTTGGTTCCAAAAGTAGCCGGCCTGAAAAAAGCAGTGAATACGCCTAACCGGAAATTCAATGAGCTGCTGAAATACACCATGGACGTAGATGTGGAGCATGCCGCCATGTCTTTCCTCCTGATACCACACTCCAAACACCCGGAAAAGAGCCAGTACCCGGCCTATTACCGGCAGATCATACAGGACAAAAAATACTGCGATGGCCGGTTGCTGGCCAATGGAGATGCAGGCAGGATCGTTCGTTTATACCAGACTTTTACCTACATCATGAGTACGGAAAAAAGAACGGGGCCGGCTTCCCTGGAGGAAAACGCGCGGCTGTTTTGCAATGATACTATCAAAGGACTGTTTATTACGGAAAGCCTGGGAGGGTTCCGAACGTTCGATAAACTTACGGATGCAATTACACCCGTGAAACAATACCTTGTAACAGCAGACCAGCAACAGCGTTACCTGGCAGCAGAGAAGGCGCTGCGTAAATTTGCCGCAGGGGAACAGGGTTTCAATTTTACAGGAGAGGATATGAGCGGTAAAAAGGTGGCCTTCAACGATTTAAAAGGAAAAGTAGTGGTGGTGGATGTATGGGCTACCTGGTGTGGCCCCTGTAAAGCGGAACTGCCTCACCTGCAAAAACTGGAAGAAGAGCTGCGTGACAAGAACGTCACATTCGTGGGATATTCTGTGGACGAAACCAAGGACAAGGAAAAGTGGTCGGCTTTCGTAAAAGAGAAAGACATGAAAGGGGTACAACTCTTTGGCGCCGGTTGGAGTGAGGTCACCAAGTTTTATGATATCAAGGGAATTCCCCGCTTTATGGTATTTGACCAGCAAGGTAAAATAGTGACCATTGATGCACCGCGTCCTTCTACGCCGGAGCTGAAAGCGCTGATAGAAAAGATACTTGGCAAAGGCTAACGCCGCTAAAATAGTGATGAGAAAAGAAAAAGGCTTCCATTTCCGGAAGCCTTTTCTTCTATAATGCGATGTGAAAAACTATTAGAGTTTTGCGTATTTCGCCCAGGCGTAGATGAACATCAGAGCAAAAATAACGATGGCACAAGGAGCCAGAAAATGACCAATGCTATCACCCACCTTGTAAAAGTTGGTAGTCTGTACTACTGTTAAGAGATTCGTCAACATTGTATAATGATTTATTTATTTCCTGGGTGCAAATTAGAACATTCGTGGCAAATTCCCAATCCTGTCTGCTATTACCAACGGGTTAATTGTTGGATACACTGATCCAGCCGGGATTTGGCGAGGAAATTTTTTTCCAGTGCCAGGGCAAAAGGGACCGGTGTGTCAAGGCTGGCGCAGCGTATAACGGGCGCATCCAGGAGATGAAAACAATGTTCGGCTATCCAGGCACTTATTTCCCCTCCCAGTCCGCCGGTGAGGGTGTCTTCATGCAGAACCAGCACCTTGCCGGTAAGGGCTACGGTATCCCGGATGGCGTCATAGTCCAGTGGCAGCAGGGTGCGGAGGTCCAGTATGGCGAAGGAGAGCGCCGGATGGGCGGCGGCATATTCCATGGCCCAGTGTACGCCACTGCCATAGGTGATAATGCTGATATCTTCGCCGGCCTGTATGAGCCGGGCTTTTCCTATTTCCGCCGTGTAGTAGCTGTCGGGCACCAGTCCGCTGATACTGCGGTAAAGCGCCTTATGTTCAAAGTACATCACCGGGTTAGGGTCTGCGATGGCAGCAGTCAACAGGCCTTTGGCATCTTCAGGGGAGGACGGGTATACTACTTTCAGGCCGGGCACATGGGTGAACCAGGCCTCGTTGCTTTGTGAGTGAAAGGGACCTGCTCCTACGCCGCCGCCAGTAGGCATCCTGATCACCACATCGGCCGTTTGCCCCCAACGGTAGTGTATTTTGGCGAGATTATTCACGATCTGATTAAAACCACAGCTGACAAAGTCGGCAAACTGCATTTCCACCATGCTTTTGAAGCCCGCGATAGACAGGCCCAGGGCGGTGCCAACGATGGCACTCTCACAAAGCGGGGTATTACGCACCCTTTCTTTTCCGAAACGTCCCAGCAAACCATCGGTGATCTTGAATGCGCCGCCATAGGCGGCAATATCCTGCCCCATCAGCACCAGCTCCGGATATTGCTCCATGGACTGCCGCAATCCTTCCGAGATGGCGTCGATGAATCTTTTTTCGGAAGCGGTACCGGAGGGAAGTAAGGCCGGTGGCGCCGGAGCGTATATGTCTTCCAGTTCGGTGTTGGTATTTACCGCGAAGGGAGTGGGCTCCAGGCCTTTGGACACTTCTTCATCGATACGGTGTTTTAGTTCCTGCCGGAGGGCTTCTATGCCGGCATTGTCCAGCAGATGGGCTTCCCGCAGGAAAGTTTCGTATTGTGCGATCGGATCTTTTTTGCCCCATTGCTCAAAAAGCTCGGGGGGCACATATTTTACACCGCTGGCTTCTTCATGGCCTCGCATGCGGAAGGTCATGGCTTCTATCAGCACAGGTTTCTGTTCTTTGATGGCGTAAGCACGGGCGGTACGGATGGTCTGGTATACCTCGAGGAGGTTGTTACCGTCTACCTGTACGCCTTCCATACCGTAACCGATGGCTTTATCAACGAGGCTTTTGCACTGATATTGTTCGTTGACAGGTGTACTGAGGCCATAGCCGTTGTTTTCCACCAGGAAGATGACTGGCAGGCCCCATACGGCGGCCACATTCAGGGCTTCATGAAATTCGCCTTCACTGGTACCGCCTTCGCCGGAAAAGGCAAGGGATACTTTATGTTCTTTTTTCAACTGATGGGCCAGCGCAATCCCATCTGCAATGGAAAGCTGCGGGCCCAGGTGGGAGATCATCCCACAGATATGATAAGCCCTGCTGCCAAAGTGAAATGAACGCTCACGGCCTTTGCTGTAGCCTTCATCACTGCCCTGCCATTGCAGCAGCAGTTTATGCAGGGGCATGTTACGCGTAGTGAATACGCCGAGGTTACGGTGCAGCGGCATGATCCATTCATCGGCTTCCAGCGCCAGGGTGGCGCCTACTGCAATGGCCTCCTGGCCAATGCCGGAAAACCATTTGCTGATTTTTCCCTGCCGCAGCAGGAGCAGCATTTTTTCTTCTATCAGCCGTGGGTATAGCAGTGCCCTATAAAAAGACAACAACTCCGTGTCGGCGAGATTAGACCGGTCGAAATACATGTATAGGCTATTTACGGCGTGAATAGGGCTGGTGGTCAGTCGTTGCTGCCACCGGCGAGATTGATCAGGAGACTGTTGATAATCGTCATCACAATACTGAATAACATGGCCCACCAGAAACCGTCCACTTTAAAACCAGGGACGATCTTTGCGGCCAACAAAATAATGATGGCGTTGATCACAAACAAAAACAAGCCCAACGTCAACAGGGTGACAGGGAGGGTAAATAACACCAGTAACGGCTTTACCAATGCGTTGAGTAATGCCAGCACCAGCGCGAGGATCAGAGCGGTAACAAAACTATCGATTTTAACTGCCGGCTTCAGCAGGTAAGTTGTTAACATAGCCGCCAGTGCACTGATTAATATACGAATCAGAAAACCCATATGATTGTATTTAGTGTATCAGAAACTACATTAAGATAACGAAAAAAATAGTATCAACGCATACAGACGTATAACCGCAGTAACAGCGGCATCATCAAATCAAAAAGCCCTGTCAACCGTAATTGACAAGGCTTTTGATTCATTTAACCATTTAATTATTTAGATATTTCCTGTTTCCTTTAATCTTCGCAAATCAGGTGAATCAGCATTAATCCTGTACGTCACAGTTCCGGTAAGCTTTTATCAGTGCTGCTTCTCCGTCTTTGCCCTGGCCGGCAATGCCGTGTTCCATACCCAGCACACCTTTATACCCTTTCTTGTTCAGATGTGCGAAAATATTTTTATAGTTGATTTCACCGGTACCTGGCTCTTTACGGCCGGGGTTATCACCGATCTGGACATAGGCAATTTCATCCCAACATTGATCGATCGTGGGGATGAGGTTGCCGGTGTTGCGCTGCATATGGTAGATATCATAGAGAATTTTGCAGGAAGGGCTGTTAACAGCCTTGCAGACCTCGAAAGATTGTTCAGCGGTACGAAGGAATAAATCCGGCGTATCACTGAGCGGTTCGAGCACCATGACAAGTTTATGTGGTTCAAAGATGGCGGCGCCCAGCCGCAAAGCAGTGATCACATTGGCTGTCTGGATGCCCATCGGGAGGCTGCGGTCGAAGAAGCCGGGCACTACGGTGGCCCATTTGGCGTTGCAGCGTTTAGCCACGTCCACACTGTCTTTACAGGTTTTCACAAATGCATCGATGAATTCCTGTTTGCCGGAAGTCAGTGAAGTTTTCCAGTTGTTGCCTGTATCTACTACAAACACTCCCATGGTCATGCCCAGCTTGGCGAGCAGGCTGCCAATCTTTTCCTGTTCAGCAACAGGACGGTGCATCATACCATTATCTTCAATAGACCGGAAACCCTGGTCATACATATATTTGATCTGATCCAGGAAATCGGCGCCGGCGCTGTTTTTAAACATGCCGTCGTGTGGGGCGAAGTTCATCTTAAAGGGTTTTTCCTTGGCAGCTGTGGCGCCGGCAGGAGTAGCCTGGCTTTTGCTGGTAATACCGCCCAGGGCCAGCGCGGAAATGCCGGCCAGAGTGCCCTGCTGCAGGAATTTTCTTCTTTCCATAACGTTAGGTTATTTTAAAATGACATAGAAAAGGACATTGGCTAAATTTAATCGCTTTTATAAGGAAATGCTAATAAAGCTGAAAAAAATTCAATTCATCCTCCATTTTTCGCATTCATAAAAAAATATTGCATTCCACTTTGTAATTTTTTAAATTCACCCACTTGTATTTTTTAAAACGTTTGGATGACTAGATTTTATGTGACCTTTCTGCTGGGCGGGTTGCTCGGCCAGGTTATGACTACACAGGCGCAACAGGCCTTCACGCAGTATGAACAACAGATCCCCGGAACCACGGTTAGTTTTAAAATGGTGCCGATCAAAGGAGGCACCTTCACGTTAGGAAGCCCGGACAGTGAAAAAGGAAGAAACAAGGACGAAGGCCCTGCGAAAAAAGCTACAGTGGGTGATTTCTGGATGGGAGCCACAGAAGTGACTTTCGATGAATATGACGTATATGCCGATGCGGAAAAGGATAAAACTCCTATTCCGGATGGCATGACACGTCCCAGCCCGCCATATATTGATCTGACGCTGGGCATGGGTAAAGCCGGCGGCTATCCGGCCAACAGTATGAGCCAGTATGGTGCACTGATGTATTGCAAATGGCTGTATGCTAAAACCGGTGTCTTCTACCGCCTGCCCACCGCAGCGGAATGGGAATACGCCTGTCGTGCGGGCTCGTCCACTCCTTATCCGTATGGAACGGATGCATCCCAGCTGAAAAAGTATGCATGGTACGAAGCTAACAGCGAGGACAAATACCATAAAGTAGCGCAACTCCAACCCAATTCATGGGGGCTTTATGATATGCTGGGCAACGTGGCAGAATGGACGCTGGATCAGTATGATGAGAACGGCGTAGCTACCGTGTCGGCCACAGATCCGTGGACTGCCCCTACCGCTAAAATGTCCCGTGTGATCAAAGGAGGTAACTACAAAGATGCTGCACCGGCATTACGCAGCGCTGCCCGCCTGAAATCCGACCCGATATGGAATCGCAGGGACCCGCAGATCCCCAAAAGCTCCTGGTGGAATGCTGACGCTCCGTTCATCGGCTTCCGTATTGTAAGACCAGCCAAACAACCAACACCGGAAGAAGCACAGAAATTTTTTGAAGAAGTGATCGATAAATACAAAGGCGCACGCTAATCATCATCTAAAAAAAGTCAATAAATCACAACGCATTTTTATGGAAAGCGAACAACAAAAATTCCACGACAAAGGCCGCCGCGATTTCGTTAAGCAAACTTCCATGCTTGCTGGCGGATTGCTGGCCATGCCCATCTTATCTAAAGCCAATTATTTCTCCGGTTCTTCTGATGTGATCAAGATCGCCCTCATTGGTTGCGGCGGTCGTGGTACCGGCGCCGCCACACAGGCGCTGAGCACGAAGGAAAACGTACAACTGGTGGCGATGGCTGATGCCTTCCCCGACAGGCTGAACGACAGCTACAACAATATAAAGGAGGCCTTAGGCGATAAAGCCAGCCGCGTGAACGTTCCGGAAAAAAATAAATTTACCGGCTTCGATGCTTACAAACAAGCCATCGCGTTGGCTGACGTGGTGATACTGACCACACCTCCCGGTTTCCGGCCTATCCACTTTGAAGAAGCCATCAGGCAGAATAAACATGTGTTCATGGAAAAGCCGGTAGCAACAGATCCTGCCGGTATTAAAAAAGTCCTGGAGGCTGCCGCACTGGCCAAATCCAAAAAACTGAACGTGGTAGTAGGCCTGCAACGCCGTTACCAGAACTCTTACCGTGAGCTCTACAAACGTGCGCAGGACGGTATGGTTGGTGATATCCTCTCCATGCAGGTATGGTGGAACCAGGGCGCACTGTGGGTAAAACCCCGCAAACCTGAGTACACCGAAATGGAATACCAGATGCGTAACTGGTACTATTTCAACTGGCTCTGTGGTGATCATATCGTAGAACAACATATCCATAATATCGACGTAGGCAACTGGTTTAAAAACGCTACCCCGGTTACTGCCGGCGGTATGGGTGGCCGCGCCGTACGTACCGGTAAAGAATACGGCGAAATCTTTGACCACCACTTTGTGGAATACCGTTACGCTGACGGTGTGGTGATGAACGCCCAGTGCCGTCACTGGAAAGATGCTCCCAGCAAGGTAGATGAAGAGATTGTAGGCACTAAAGGCCGCATCTACTGCGACAAAGCACAGATTGTGGACCACAAGGGAAAAGTGCTCTACCAGTTTGACAAGAAAAAAGAAAACAACCCTTATCAGACCGAGCATGATGAACTGTTTGCCGCCATCGCCAAAGGGGAATACAAATTTGCCGACGCGCAGCGTGGCGCCGAAGCGACCCTTTCTGCCATCATCGGCCGTCTGGCTACTTATTCCGGTCAGCTGATCAACTGGAATACAGCGCTCAACTCCGGGCTGGACCTGCAACCGAAGACTTATGCCTTCGATGCACAGCCACCGGTAATGCCGGATGCTTCCGGAAATTATGCGTATGCGAAACCAGGTATTACTAAATATTTTTCCTGATATTTTTCTGCACACGATTTATCAAACAATGGGAAGATGCTAACGACATCTTCCCATTTTATTTATAACTTACTTCAATGAGATTAATTTTACTGCTTTCCGCCATCGGCCTGTCTTTACAGGCTTCGGCCCAGACGGCCGCCATCACCAAATGGGCCAACAATTCCCTGTTGCACGAAAAGCCACTGGAACAAGCGCATGTGGGAATATCCATTTATGAGCCGGCTACCCAAAAGTACTGGTACCAGTACCAGGATGATAAGTTTTTTACCCCTGCCTCCAATACTAAAATATTCTCCCTGTACGCCGGGCTGAAGCTCCTGGGCGACTCGTTGCCCGCTGCCCGCTATTATGAAAACGATACTGCCCTTTTTGTGAAAGGAATGGCCGATCCTTCTTTCCTGCATCCTGACTATACTTTTCAACCGTTGTTGCAGCTGTTGCAACAAACCGGTAAACAGATATATCTCGTACCTGCCGTCAATCTCAACAAACGTTATGGTCCCGGATGGTCGTGGGCCGACTTTGCCGATGATTACCAGCCGGAACTGACCGAGTGGCCCATGTACGGGAATGTGGTGCGTATCTATCACCATGGCGATACCAGTAAAATGGTGCCGGCCCTTTACGATCTGGAAGCTACACAAGACCGCACCATCAGCAATACCAGCACAGACAGGGATGAAAGAAACAATCTTTTCTTCCTGAAGTATAACCCTGCCTATAAAGAGGCTTCTTCCACGGAAGTACCTTTTATCACAGGTGCTGAGCAACAGCTCCGGGAGAGATTGCAGGACACGTTGCATAAGCGTATAGGCCTCGCCGTTGCCCCGCAGCAGGCATCGTTCCGATTACTGAAAAGCATTCCCGCCGATTCTCTGTTTACGCCGATGATGCATCGCAGTGATAACTTCTTTGCAGAACAAACGCTGATGATGGCATCTGCCAGTCTCTGGGATACGATCAGTACCAAAAAGATGATCACCTGGCTGCAGGATGGCGACCTGAAAGACCTGCCACATCCGCCGCAATGGGTGGACGGCTCCGGTCTCTCCCGGTATAACCTGATCACGCCCCGCGACTTTGTCAGCATCCTGAATAAGCTGTATGAACAGTATCCGCAGCAAAGGTTATGGGATATTTTCCCGACTGGAGGTAAAGGTACCTTGCGCAATTATTACCAGCAGCAGTTTGTACATGCTAAAACAGGTACGTTGAATGGGGTAGTGGCCTTAAGCGGGTATCTGGTAACGAAGAAGAATAAAACGTTGGTATTCAGCGTACTGGTGAATAATCATCAGGATACGCCCACGAACGTACGAAGAGCGGTAGAGCGGCTGCTGACCATGATCTGGAAAGACTACTAACGTATTCAGGGCTTGAGAATATAAGATACCAGCTTGATGGTATCATCTTCCTGGTCTGCTTCTATCAGCCCGATTCCTTTGGCGTAATAGCTGGTGGAGATGGTACCGATGGACACCGGGTTGTTGAGTACAATAGCAGAAGCGTCCAGCTTCACGGCAATCACATCGAGGTAGTTTTTGCCATTAACGGTTTTGGTGACGCCTTTCTGGGTGATGGTATGTTGCAGGATGGCTTTGGTGGTAAGGGTACCATTACTAACAGTAACGGTGTCGGACCAACTGCTGCCCATAGGCGCCGTTTCTTTGAGATAGGTCAGTTGCAGGCTGTCTGCCTTATAACCCTGGAAAGTAAGGATGCTGGCTATTTGTGTGTAATTACCATCTTTACAGCTGGAGCAGAAGAAGACGCTGTCATCACCTACTATTTTGTAGGTAGTCCCTTTGATGGTGGTATCTCCTGAAACAGTCAATGTGTATGAAATGGTGTCCTGGGTTTTGTTAACATCAATATAGGAGAAGGAAGAGTTAGTAGTATAAGGAGCATAGTCGCAGGTGGGAAATCCTGGTCCGTGGCTCATTTCCTTACTACAGGCGATCAGCAATGTGCAGCCTGCCAGAAACAAAAGGAGTGCGTGGAGGTGCTTCATAAACATTTAGATCTGGTTATTCTATAACGTTCACTACTATGAATTTATGCAAAAAAGGCCAATAGTTTTTAGAACTATCGGCCTTTTTCATGTATAGTGATTTTATGTTATTCTATTCTTACTTTAAATGAGCCACTGATGGGGACTATGTTGGTACCTGATGCCACATTGCCGGAGTACGAGCCTTCGAGATACTCGCCTGGAACTCCGGTACGGGTAATGGTAACATCTATAGATTGTGCGAAGTAACGGACATTGTTCTTATCGATCGTGAAGGATTCGACACGGCTGGTTCCAACTTTGATATTTGATAACCATAGGTTGATCCTGACGCCCTGACCTGATTTTGGAAAGGCTGAAATGCCGTAAGAAACGTAATTGCTTGTATCCGAAGCGCGGTTGATATAGTGTATTGAGTCTGTAGGGGTTGTATAGGTGGTGGTTTGGCCCTCCATCAAAAGAGAGATGGTGCTTGCCTGTATAGCATCACATGCCTGAAGGTCGCGGGTGTAATCGCCCGGTGCGGCCTGGAAGGTAGTGGTAGACATCTTATTGGCTGTCTCGTCTACCGGATTCAATACTACCGTAGCTGTAGTGGTTTCGCAACGCAGAATGGAAGCAGTATAGGTACCATTCTGGATTGGTGCTGCATAATGCACGCCATTTACTTGTATGTTGACAACCCCTTTGGTAACGGCAGCACCATCGCAGGTGGTTACTTTTCCACTGAAAGACAATTTAGACTGTGGATCGATAGTGATATTGAATGTGCCTGCGTTGGCATCTGTTGACCATGGACCTGCTTTTTTAGAGAAGATAACTTCACCGCATTTGTCTTTTATCGAGATCGTCACCTGTTCGTTGGCAGGAACCAGCCCGCTTACTTCTCCGGCAGCATCCGTATAGCCGTAAGTGTTGCTGTTATTGCTGCGGGTGATCTGCACGGCAGTGTTGGCCAGCGGGTTGTTCTTGTCATCTTTGAAAGTGGCTTTGAAATTAACAACGGGGAACTGGGCATCACAATTCCAGAAGGAGAAGTGTTTAACAGTGCCGACGTAGCTGTTGCCCATTTTTTCCGCGCTGCCTTCCTGTTGCCATAAGCCGGTGCTTTCATTGAAGTGCCACAACGGGATGGTTGCTGGTGCTGTCTGTCGCAGCGTAGCCGGGATTTCCATCCGGAAGGTAACGTTGTTGGTGCCGTCGAGGTGCAGTTTCTCGCCGTTGTCCCCTTGCAGCTCCAGGGCCATCATACCGAAGGACTGTAAAGCTACCAGCTCATTTTTATCATTGACAGCCCGCAGGTCGCCGGGCATGATATCCGCGAAATCATTTCTTTCCGGATTGATGAAAGCATATGTCAGCGTGGCTTTGCCTTTGTAAGGGTTGTTGGACGCGTCCAGCACCTGGTTGGGGACAAAGATGAACTGGGCATTGGAGGCACCGATGACGCCGCCGGCGGCAGCGTCAAATGTACCGGCGGTTGCCTTAGGCAGAAGTTGAATCTGTACAAACTGCTCCCTACCGGCAGCGGTTACACGAAAAGTCCGGATACCGTTAAAGAACCCTGCTTTCTGCACGGTCACTACGGCGGCGGCTTCGGTGATGCTCACCTCCGGGAAACGGAACGAGCCGTATTGATCGGTGATGGCGTTCTGGTCTCCGCACAATACCCGTGCGCCAGCGATGGGATTATTGCTTGCGTCTGTAACAATACCTTGTACGCCTGCCTGTACCTTTTTGTCAGAAATGGGAGGGGTGCCGGTGGAGGGATTAGTTGTTTCTGGGGGATTGTCTACTGTCACCATTCGTTTGTCGCAGGCTGAGAGCAACAGGGTACAGCAGGTTAACAGCCATAAAATTCTTTTTGTCATAGGGATGAAAATAGCTGATAAATAATTCGCTAAGGAGATGCAAATATAAAATATTCCTTTTATGCATATATGCTTTTAAAAAAAGGCGTCAAAACCACGCTTATTTTTAGAAAAAAATCAATCTTTTTCTGAATATCTTACCTGGTGTATTGAATACACTTGTTGTAAAAACTAAGTCTTGTTGTAAAATCTAAATCACGTTATAAGTATACGTTATTGAAAAACAGTAAAACGTAGCATTTTTTATCACCCAAAAATCTCATTTATGAATCCACGTTATGCGAAGGCAATGCTATTGCTATGCCTTTCCGCCGCCTCCTCAGGGCCGGTCGCTGCCAGGGCTTTAGTGCCTGCGGTGTGGCAGCAGGCCAATCCAACAGTAGAAGGTAAAGTCAAGGACGTCAACGGGAATCCCCTGCCGGGGGTAACGGTACTGTTGAAAGACAGCCAGCGCGGTGCCGTTACCGACGTAAAAGGAAGCTTCACACTGAAAGACGTTAAAAGAGACGCCGTACTGGTGTTCCAGTTTGTAGGCTATGATCCGCAGGAAGTAAAAGTGGAAGGCCGTACATCCATCAACGTTGTCCTGAAGGAAAACCAGAAAACACTGGACGAATACGTAGTGGTAGGGTATGGCACCCAGAAAAAAGTGACCAAAACCGGCGCCGTGGCCACCGTAAAAGGAGCCGAACTGCAACAGTCTCCCAACGTGAACATCTCCAACTCACTGGTGGGACGTATTCCGGGTATCATCGCGGTCAACAACAGCGGCGAGCCGGGCAATGACAACTCCCGTATTTTTATCCGCGGCCGCAGTACACTTGGTGTCAGCACACCACTGTATGTAATTGACGGTATTCCCCGTGAAGGCTTTGCCCGCCTGGCCCCCGGAGATATTGAAAGCGTGTCGGTATTGAAAGACGCCGCTGCCGCTATCTACGGTTCCCGTGCAGCCAACGGCGTTATTCTCGTTACCACCAAACGCGGAAAAATAGGTAAGCCTACTGTCAATTACGGCTTTAACCAGTCTTTTGTGTCACCCACCCGCCTGCCTAAAATGGCGGATGCGCCCACTTATGCCAGACTGGTCAATGAAATCCTGCAGTATGGCGGCGACGCGCCCCGCTTTTCGGAAGATCAGATCAAAAAATTTGGTGATGGCTCCGATCCATGGTTATATCCTAACACCAACTGGTACGATGCGGTGATCAAAAATACCTCCCTGCAAAACAGGCATGACCTGTCCCTCAGCGGCGGCTCAGAAAAAATGACTTATTATGTATCACTCGGAAGCCTCTTCCAGGATGGTATCTATAAGTCCAGCGCTACCTATTATAAACAACAGAACATCAGGGCCAACCTCGATGCGAACGTTAACGAAAATGTGCATCTGCGGTTTGACCTGGCAGGAAGACTGGAAAACAGGCACTTTCCGCCCCGCTCTGCCGGTTCTATTTTCCGTTCCCTGATGCGTGGACGGCCCACTGAAAATGCTATCTGGCCCAATGGTCTCCCCGGACCGGACATCGAATACGGAGACAACCCGGTGGTAACGAGTACCGATATTATTGGATACACCAATGATAAAAACTATGTAGTCAACGGTACCCTCGGCGCTACCATAAACATCCCCTGGGTAAGGGGACTGTCTGTCGATGGAAACTTCGCCTATGATCAGAATTTTGCTTTCATCAAAACATGGGTAAAACCCTGGACGCTTTACACGCTTGATCCCAACAGCCCGGACCATAAGCTGAACCCGGCTTCCAGAGGGGTAAGCGCGCCGGAACTGAATGAAAGTTTCAATAGCAACCGTATGACAACGGTGAACGTGAAACTGAATTATGTACGCTCTTTCGGAAAACATAACCTGAACACTTTCATCGCCTTTGAACAGGCTACTTTCGATGGTGACACCATGCTGGCCAATCGCAGGTACTTTATCAGTGATAAGCTCGACCAGCTGTTTGCCGGCGGCGATAAAGAGAAAAATAACGGTGGCACGGGCTTCTCATTTGCACGCAGAAACTATTTTGGCCGTGTTTCCTACAACTATAAAGAAACCTACCTGTTCGACTTCAACGCCCGTTATGACGGTACGCAGAACTTCCCGCGCAACAGCCGCTTTGGTTTCTTCCCCGGCGCATCTGTGGGCTGGGTGCTGTCTAATGAAGGTTTCTGGAAAAAAGGGGTGCGTGCCGTGGATTACTTCAAAATCCGTGCTTCATGGGGCCAGATGGGGAATGATCAGATCCCGTCTTTCCAGTACCTCAGTACATACGGGTTCAGCGATGGCGGCGTGATGTTCGGCGGAGACCTGAACAAAGGGATTTACCAGATGCGTTCTCCCAACGAAGCCATCACCTGGGAAATGGCCAATAACTACGACGTAGGTATCGAAGCTTCGCTGCTGGGTGAAAAACTGTCCGTAGAAGCGGATTATTTCTATACCCGCCGCGCCAACATCCTGGTGAGCCGTAGCCAGTCCATGCCCGCTTATACCGGTATGACGCTGCCGCAGGAAAACATCGGCAAAGTGGAAAACAAAGGTTTTGAAGTTGTCCTGAAACACAAAAACGATATCAACAAATTCCATTATGAAGTAGTCGGTACCGTTACCCATGCCCAAAACAAAATCCTGTTCTGGGATGAAGTGCCGAATGTTCCCGAATGGCAGAAATCAACCGGCAGAATGATCGATGCACCGCTGTACTACAAAGCGATCGGCATCTACAAAACACAGGAAGAAGTAGACAAGTCTCCCCATATCAGCGGAGCCCGCGCTGGTGACGTTATCTTTGCCGACATTGATGGCAATGGCATCATCGATGACCTGGACCGTATCCGGGTGAACCGCACTGAAAATCCAACCTGGATATTCGGCCTTACCCTGAGCGCCAAATACAAAAACTTCGACTTCACCATGTTATGGCAGGGCGCCACCGGTGCCAGTCAATATCTGCACACAGAGTCCGGCCTTATCGGCAACTTCCCCGAAGCGTATATCAAGGACCGTTGGACAACCGACAACATCAACGCATCCTGGCCAAGGGTTAATGACCGCGACCGCGAATACTGGGTAAACCGCCAGAATACTTTCTGGTTCTGGAAAACAGACTATGCCCGTCTTAAAACAGTGGAGCTTGGATATACCATTCCCGGGTCAGCCATCAGGAGCATAGGCCTGCAAAAACTGCGGGTATATGTGAGTGGTCAAAACCTGGTGACGATCGACAACGTAAAAATATTTGATCCGGAAGCGCCCATGGGCAGCGGCCAGTTTTATCCGCAGTCGAAGATTTATAATGTGGGATTAAATGTTACTTTCTAAACAACAAGCCATGAAAAAATCAAACATCATACAATATATAGTAGTGGCGGGATTACTGTTTGCCACTGCTGCGTGTAAAAAAGACTTCCTGGAAAAGAAGCCGCTGACAGAATATGAGGAATCGGATGTATGGAAAGACAAAGGCCTGGTACAGGCGTTTGTGAACGACCTCTATGTGCAGATGCGTCCAGGATACCAGGAAGTAATGCTGGCCTCCATGACAGATGAGGCCCGGTTTATTCACGATTATAACACCTCCCGTGTTGTACAGGGTAACGTGTCGCCTGATGATATCGGCCGGCTCAGTGATTTCGCCCGTTGGGACAATCACTACAAGGAAATCCGTAACTGTAACATGTTCTTCGAAAAAATTGATCAGTCGCCCATCGATGATGCTACACGCAACGCCATGAAGGGTGAGGTGCATTTTATGCGTGCCTGGTATTATCACATGCTGGTGAAATACTATGGTGGTGTGCCGCTGATCACCAGGACTTTTAATGTAAAGGGAGATGAACAGGAAATCCTGAACATCAAACGGGCTACCTATGAAGCCTGTGTGAAATTTATCTCCGATGAATGCGACAGTGCCTCCAAACTGCTGCCGGCGGTGTATGAGTTGCCGAAAGACAAAGGCCGTGTTACCAAAGGCGCAGCCATGGCGCTGAAATCAAGGGTACTGCTCTATGCAGCCAGCGATTACTTTAATGTCAACGTAAAAAGTCCGTTGATGGGCTATACCACCGGTAGCCAGACTGACCGTTTACGGGCAGCTAAAAATGCGGCTAAAGCGGTGATGGACATGGGCATCTATGAGCTGTACCACCCAACAGATTCCGCAGCAGAAAACTACAGCCGCATCTTCCTCGATAAGGACCACAAAGAGCTGATTTTTATCAAACAATATGATAAGGCGCTGTTGGGCACTTCACATGATCTTTACAATGGACCTAATGGTTATCACAACTGGGGTGGTAATGTGCCGCTGGAGAACTTTGTGACGGGCTACCAGATGAAGGATGGTTCCGCGTTTTCCTGGGCAAATGCCGATCAGGCTAAAGCACCTTATGTAGGCCGTGACCCGCGTTTCTATGCCACTATCCTCTATGACGGCGCCAAATGGAAGCCACGTCCTAAAGATGGTGCAGAAGTAGATCCCATTGGTATTATTCAAACAGGCAAATACGAACCCAAAAATGGTGGCCGTGACAGCGTATGGGGATTGGATACCCGCAACAGCACTATCGAAAACTGGAATGGTACTTTCTCCGGTTATTACCTGCGCAAGTTCATGGACAAAAACCTGGACGCGCAGTTTTTCCGCGGTGACCAGAACTGGATTTTCATCCGTTATGCGGAGGTGCTGCTGAACTATGCAGAGGCCAGCATCTGGCTGGGCGAGGAGGCAGATGCGTTGCCTGCGCTGAACGCTGTGCGCACCAGGGCGGGGATGCCTGCCACCACTGCTTCCGGTGATGCGCTCAAAGCTGTGTTGAAGTATGAAAGAAGATATGAGCTGGCTTATGAAGAGCATCGTTTTTTTGATGCCCGCCGCTGGGTAGCTGATGCGATGACTTATTTCAACGGTAATGCCCAGGGCATTGAAGTGTTGGGATCACAGATTGCCAACCACCCGTTTGTGTACCGACCCATCAGTATACAGAGCCGTACGTTTAAAGACAAGGATTATCTGTTGCCTATTCCTGCTGCTGAGATCAGAAAAAATAGCAACCTGGAACAACAGGTGCCGTATAAATAAGGAGATATTTGGGCTATATAAAAGGCGAGGGAAGACCATCAAGGTCTTCCCTCTTTTATTTAAATCAAATATCTCCGTAATTAAACGCCGAGTGACCAGCCGTCGCGGTAGGTGCGTTTCACAAACTGGTTAGCTTCATCGAAGTTGGTGATCTTCATATTGGCGCCATCCCAGAGCAGTTTGATGTAGCGTCCGGGGTAGTCGTATCCTTTCCCGGAAGCTTTAGCCTTGCGGATATCGAAGCTGCGGATAGCCAGGTTGGCCATCAGGATAGTTTCGGTCAGCGGGCCAGCGATCTCGAATGGAGAGCTGAGTGTTTTGGCCTGTTTGCTGTTGTAACCGGCAATGGCTGCGTTTACCCATTGCACATAGTGTCCTTCCGGTACGCGGGCAATGGTTTGCGGCACATTCACTTCGGTGCTGCGGGAAGTAGGCAGCAGTTTGGGGTACATACCGTAAGTACCGCACATCATTTTGCCTTTATCACCGATGAAGATGGCGCCGTTGCCGCCGTCGCCCATCACTTCATTGGGGCCCAGCTCTTCAGGGCGCTCCGGTTGAATACCGCCGTCCATCCAGTGCAGTGTGATTTCCTTGCCGTTTTTACCAGGGAATTTCATGATCACATGAGAAGAAGGAGGGCAGCTTTCCGGGAAGTAGCCACGGGTGAATTCACCTACGTAAACGCTGCCTACACTGCACTCTACGGAAGTGGGGTAGCCGAGGCCCAGTACGCGGAAAGGTGGTTCAATGATATGACAGCCCATGTCGCCGATAGCGCCGGTACCGTAGTCCCACCAGCCGCGCCAGTTGAACGGCACGAGGTTGTCTACATAATCTTTTTTAGGCGCGGTACCCAGCCACAGGTCCCAGTTCAGTTCTTTGGGCACTTCAGCTTTACCGGTAGGCCATGCAATACCCTGCGGCCAAACGGGACGGTCTGTCCAGCAGTATACGGTGTGTACATCTCCGATCAGGCCGGCGTTGTACCATTCCATCAGTTGACGTACACCATCGCCGGAAGCGCCCTGGTTACCCATCTGGCTGACCACTTTATGTTTCTGAGCGCCTTGCGTAAGCATACGCGCTTCATAGATATCATGTGTCAGTGGCTTCTGCACATATACGTGTTTCTTCAGCTGCATAGCGCCCATGGCGGCTACAGCGTGCTGATGGTCCGGCGTGGACACAGAAACCGCATCGAAATTTTTGTGCTCTTTATCGAACATCTCCCGGAAGTCGGCATAGAACTTCGCTTTCGGGAATTTTTTAACGGCTTCGGCTGCACGACGAGTGTCTACGTCGCAGAGGTAAGCAATATCGGCAGGGCCTGCGGCAAATCCGGTAAGATCGCTGTAGCCTTTACCGCCAACACCGATACCGGCAACACGCAGACGGTCGCTTGGTGCGGTAAAACCTCTACCCAGTACATGACGTGGAACGATCATGAAACCTGCGGCTGCCAGTGCGCCGTTTCTCAGGAATGATCTGCGGGACACCTGGTTGTTCCCGCTCTTTTTTTCTGGAACCATGAGTGATATTCTTTTTAGGTACTTATTAATCGCGGATAATGATGAGTCGCGGATTGCAGGGGCGAAGATAAAAGGCGAAGCCTGTTTTTCTATGTCCGCCTGTCAATTGATGCTCCGGATTCATCATTCATAACGTTTATTTAATCCCAGGTCATGATCTTGCCTCTGTCTTCTATTTTGAGGCAGGTGGCCAGGGTTTTCTCGTCGTAAGCATAACCGTATTGTTTCAACACATCTGCCGGTACGCCATCCCACTCGTTAGGGGTATTGCCTACATAGCCGAGGTCCTTGATGCCTATTTTACTGGTGAAGAAACCGGTGGCGGTCAGGTTGCGCATGCGGTTGAAGAATGCTACGCCCTGGCTGTTTTCGGGTGTTGCCTTTTCCGGATAAGCAATCAGGTCCACGATGGCAATACGTTGTTCCGGGCTGCATTCGGCAAAGGATTTATTGTACCGTTTGGCACATTGAACATCCAGCCAGCGCAGGCCGCCACGCATGGGCAGTTTATGCTCAGGTATATCTTTTACGATAAACTCAATGAATTCTGGCACTTTGGCATCGGAAGCGCTACCGGAATGTTCGTCAGCCGGAATGATGATATCAGCCAGGATGGTGATGGTCTTCATTTCTTCCGGGGTGAAGAATTTTTCTTCTGTCAGGGCTTTGTCCCGCTCTGCTTCGTCCGGCGTGCGTCCGTAGCCGGCGGCGTTACCTGCTTTTTTTTCGCCGGTGGTTTTTTTGTCTTCACAACCGGTGGCGGATAAGATGGTGCCTACAGATAAAGTTCCCAGCGCAAGGGCTTTAAGGGATTCTCTTCTATCCATTTGGTTATTTTTTGGCTAGATGATTAAATGTTTTGTTTTTTCAGCTGCTCCACGATATAGTCTGATGTGCGCCAGGAGAGGGCGAGGATGGTCCAGGTCGGATTTTTATCGGCCTGTGACACGAAGGCGCCGCCATCTACCACGAACAGGTTTTTTACTTCGTGTGCCTGGTTGAATTTATTCAGCACGGAAGTAGCAGGATTGTCGCCCATGCGGGTGGTGCCCACTTCGTGGATAATACGGCCGGGATTTTCCAGTCCGTATTTGGTGTCTTCTCCGGGTTTGGTACCGGAAGGAACACCGCCCATCTCAACAATCAGTTGTTCGAATGTGTCCTGCATGTGTTTTGCCTGTTTCACTTCATGATCGCTCCAGGTGTAGTGGAATCGCAGTACAGGAATGCCGTATTTATCTACCACATTAGGATCTATTTCGCAGTAGTTATCTTCCCGCGCGATACATTCACCTCTACCGGCAAAGCCGATATGGGCGCCGAAGTAACGGCGGTAGTCGTCTTTCAGGGAGGCGCCATAACCGCCGGCAGCTTTGGGTTTGCCGTCACGGCCGGGATATTTGCCATTCATGCGCTCCATGCCGAAACCGTATCCGTAAGATGGCATATTCATACCGCCGCCCATTTCGATGTGGTAACCGCGGGCGAAGTCCAGTTTTTTATTGTCGGCCCACCATGGAATATAGAGGTGCATGCCGCCTACGCCATCTTCGTTGTAACGTTTACGGTCCATCAGGGCAGGAACGAAGCCGCTGCGGGATGCGCCGGTGGAGTCGTGCAGGTATTTGCCGACTACGCCGCTGGAGTTGGCAAGACCGTTGGGATGTTTGGCGGATTTGGAATTGAGAAGCAGCCGGGCCGATTCGCAGGCGCTGGCGGCAAGTACCACCACGCGGGCGTTAACGGAGTATTCCTGCATGTCTGCTTTATCAATATAGGCTACACCGGTGGCTTTACCGCTATCATCGGTGAGTACTTCCCGTACCATGGCGTTGGTGTAGAGGTCTACATGCCCGCTTTTCATGGCGGGTTTTACCAACACGGAAGAAGAGGAGAAATCGCCGTACACGGTACAGCCACGGTTACACTGACTGCAATAGAAACATGGGCTGCGGTCTTTATTGACGGAGCGGGTAAGGATAGACAAGCGGGCGGGAATAACGGGGAGGCCCATTTTTTCACCGGCGCGTTTTACCATCAGCTCGTGCATTCTTGGTTTGGGAGGAGGGAGGAAGAAACCGTCCGGTTCATTGGGCAGGTTTTCTTTGGAGCCGAATACACCGATCAATTTATCTACCCTGTCATAATACGGTGCTACATCCTCGTAACTGATAGGCCAGTCGTCTCCCAGTCCGTCATAACTTTTATGTTTGAAATCGCGTTCTCCAAAACGAAGGGAAATACGTCCCCAGTGGTTGGTACGTCCTCCCAGCATGCGGGAGCGGAACCAGTCGAATTCAGTCCCGTTCTTTTTCGTATATGGTTCACCGTCAATCTGCCATCCGCCGTAGGCGGCATCAAAATCGCCGAAAGCGCGGGTAGTGCTGGCGCCTCTTCTGGGAGATTCATAGGGCCATTTCAGTTGAGTCGCCTGCTCCGGGTCTGCCGGATCATATTTTGGCCCCGCTTCCAGGAGCGCTACTTTAAGCCCGGCTTCTGATAATACTTTGGCTGCCATGCCGCCGCCGGCACCCGAACCAACAATACAAACATCATAAAGCTTAGCCTGTTTTTTAATTTCAAAAGCCATTTGCGTGGAAATTTTTAGACTTTATTTAAAGAACACCGGTTTTAAATCTATAAATTAAATGCGTAAAAAGCTGTCTTTTTTTTATGAGTGAGCAGACACCTTACATTATCGGCGTAGATATTGGTACCAGTAGTGCTAAAACGATTGGGCTTGCGCCTCAGCATTCGGCGGTAGTGGGAGTATATCAGCAGGCATATGCCACCCGCTACCCACAGCCGGGGTATGCGGAGCAAGACCCGCTGCTGTTGCTGGATGCTGTTAAAAAAGGTATCCGGGAGGTGGTGTTACAGGCAGGGCGCCCGCCGGCAGCCGTCTCTTTCAGTAGCGCCATGCACAGCATCATGGCTGTTGATAAGGAGGGCAATGCGCTTACGCCGCTGATCCTCTGGGCCGACAACCGCAGCGAGCCACAGGCACTGGCCCTGAAAGATACCGAAGCAGGGAAAAGGCTGTACCGGCAAACGGGCACCCCGGTCCATGCCATGTCGCCCCTCTGTAAGTTGCGCTGGATGCGGGAAGAGCAACCAGCTCTTTTTGCCCGTGCAGCTATTTTCCCGGGTATCAAGGAATATATTCTTCATCATTTTTTCGGGAGATATATAAGCGATCATTCAATTGCCTCCGCTACCGGGCTGTTTGACATTGCCACGCTGCAATGGAGCCAGGAGGCGCTAGACTACGCCGGTATTACGGCAGCGCAACTGCCGGAGCCGGTACCGGTCACTTTCCAGCTGCCATCCCTGCTGCCTGCCGTGGCGGAGGAACTGGGCATCCCGGCTGATACACCCTTTGTTATCGGGGGCAGCGATGGGTGCCTGGCCCAGCTGGGAAGCCGCGCGCTTGACCCGGGACATGCCACCATCACCATCGGTACCAGCGGGGCGGTACGCATGGCTGCTGAGCGGCCACAGACAGATGCCCACGGCCGCCTGTTCACCTATCTGCTGACAGACGACGTGTACATCACCGGCGGCGCTACCAATAACGGCGGGGCACTGCTGCAATGGCTGGTACGCGATTTCCTGCGAATGCCGCTGACGGCCCTGCAACCTTTGGTGGAAGAGGCGCTGCAAACAGATACCGGTTCATTGTTATGCCTTCCCTATCTGCTCGGCGAGAGGGCTCCTATCTGGAACAGCCATGCCACAGCAGCTTTTGTGGGCATACAACCCGGACATACCGCTGCCCATTTTATGAGGGCCATACTGGAAGGGATCTGTTTTACACTGCTGAGCATCCGGCAGGCACTGACGGAGACGGCTGGCCCGGTTCAACGTATATCCGTCAGTGGTGGTTTTACCGCCACGCCGGGATGGATACAGTTACTGGCAGATGTTTTCGGGCAGGAAATGACCCTTCATCAACAGAACGATGCTTCTGCGCTGGGGGCTATTCTTTTGGCTGCCAACGTGTTGCGGCTGCCCGTGGGGAGCGGGGATAGTCCTGCTGCAACAGCTTTTCATCCTGACAGGGAAAAATATGAGGGGTATCAAAAGAAATTTGAACGGTTCCTGCGGTTGTATGACACACTAAAAGCCGCCGGGGAGCAATAACCATCAAGCAGAAGGCCCGTGCATACCATATGCACGGGCCTTCTGCTTGATAGAAAGGTCTTAGTTGCCTCTTTCGAACATCCGGGCCAGGTCCGTGAGTTTGAACGAAATGAAAGTGAATTTTCCGCTGGGGGCAACATTAGGCATGCTGCAGGCGAAAAGTTCATCGATCATGTTCTGCATTTCACGGGCGGACAGGATTTTGCCGGCCGGGATGGCATTGTTACGAGCCATGGAGCGTACCAGTTGTTCGCGGCGGTCTATTTTAAGCTCGCTGAAGTTTTTGAACTGTTCGAGGAGGCCTTCTATGGTAGCCTGGTCGTTGCCGGACTGCATATCGGCAGGTGTGCCTCTTACAATGAAAGTATGGTTACCGAAAGGTTCCAGTTCGTAGCCCAGTGCCTGTAGTTCGGGCAGCATCTCGGCGATCAGTACTGCGTCTGCCGGGGGCAACTGCAGTGTCTGGGGGAAGAGGCTTTGCTGGGTGGCCATCGGAGTTTCTACGAGGGCGCGCTGATAACGTTCAAACAGGATACGTTCGTGGGCAGCCTGCTGGTCGATCAGGATAAAGCCTGATTTTATCTGTGACAGGATGAACTGCTGATGTACCTGTACCGGCACTTTCTGATCGGTGGCGGTGTCCTGCCAGCGTTCGTCGATCACGGAAGCCGTGGCGTGGGGCTGGCTTTCGTAGGTCACGGCAGGGCGGGTTTCCGGCTCCACGGTGTAGGAGCTGATGGTATATCCCTCGCTTTCAGGTGCGTTCTGGTTACTTTCATACAGGTCTTTCCAGTGTTTCAGATTGCTGCTATTGCTGCTTTTGTCAATCATGTGCGCCTGGTTGGCCTGTGTAAAAGATTTATAGAGGGGGGAATGGGTATATTCCTCCTGTTGTTGTTTGGTGAATGGTTTGCTCACGGCGTCGAGGGCCTGTATGCTGGGATCGAGGTCGAAATCGAGCGTGGCTGTCACGTTGAACTGGGCCAGCGCATGTTTTACCGTCGCCTGCACGAAGGCATACATCACTTTTTCATCATCGAACTTGATTTCCTGTTTGGTCGGATGTACGTTGATGTCCACATGTTCCGGGTTGACATCAATAAACAGGACGTACAGCGGGTAGCTGTCGGCCGGGATGATATCTGCGAAAGCGCTCATCACTGCGTGGTGCAGGTAGGGGCTTTTGATGTATCGGTTGTTGACAAAAAAGAATTGGTCGCCTCTGGTTTTTTTGGCCGTTTCCGGTTTACCCACAAAGCCGTATACGTTCATGTAGTCGGTACTTTCCTTCACGTTTACCAGGCGGGCATTGTAATGTTGTCCGAGGATAGCGATGATCCGCTGTTTCAGGGAGCCTTTATCGAGATGGAAAAGTTGCTGGTTGTTGCTGGTGAGCGAGAACTGCAATTGGGGGAAGGCCATGGCCACGCGAATGAACTCGTCCACAATATGCCGCATTTCTGCCGCGTTACTTTTGAGGAAGTTGCGGCGGGCGGGCACGTTGAAGAACAGGTTCTTCATGGCGATGCTGGTACCATCAGCTGTCTGGCAGGGTTCCTGCTTTTTGACTAGGCTGTTGTCTATTTCAACATAGGAGCCTACATCGGTGCCTTTTTTCCGGGTTTTGAGTTCTACCTGGGATACGGCTGCGATCGAAGCGAGGGCTTCACCTCTGAAACCCATGGTCCGGATCTGGAAGAGGTCATCTATGGATTGTATCTTGGAGGTGGCATGGCGTTCAAAGCACATACGGGCATCTGTTTCGCTCATACCGCCACCGTTATCGATTACCTGCACCAGTTCCTTGCCTGCGTCTTTTATGATCAGCTGAATCTCAGTCGCACCTGCGTCCACTGCATTTTCCAGTAATTCTTTCACCGCTGATGCCGGTCTTTGTATCACTTCGCCTGCAGCTATCTGGTTCGCTATATTGTCTGGTAATAAATTGATGATGTCCGCCACTTAACTAGCCTTTTGGCGTAAAGTTAATAATTTATACGCAGTTGCTCGCGGGTGATTATCAGACTGTTTTAAACATTTAAGCATGGGATTTGCTAAATACGGGGTTGATTTGCAGGAAATAACAATCCATGAAGGCGGTTCATACGTAATTTATTAAGAGAAAAAATATTCATCAGGCCAACAGAGAAAATACAATGATAGTGTTAATGACCCGTTAACGGAACAAAACGCTATGCATGAACCTGCAGAATCTGATAATTTTGAGCATCTTATATTAGTCACCAACTGATCAGACCCACGCCAAAAGCGACAAAAAGAATTCAATGGAAGAAGGAAAAAAGAAGGGAGAGGTATACTCCCATTCGGATACAAGTAAAGTTAACTTAACGGATGACGAATGGAAAAAGATCTTACCGCCGGAAGTCTATAATATCGCCAGAGAGAAAGGAACAGAATGGGCATTTACCGGCAAATACTGGAACAGTAAAGAACAAGGGACCTATTACTGCGCTGCCTGTGGCCATCCGCTTTTTGTATCCGACGCCAAATTTGAGAGTAGCTGTGGCTGGCCCAGCTTTTTTGAGCCGGTAGCCAAATCCAGCCTTATCTATGCTCCTGACAACAGCCATGGCATGCACCGTACCGAAGTACTATGCGGCCGTTGCAAATCACATCTGGGCCACGTTTTTGATGACGGACCACCGCCAACAGGACTTCGTTACTGTATCAACTCCGTGATCCTGGATTTTGAACAGGCTAAAGAAGCCGACAAGCAATATTCAGAAAAAGAAGGAAAGGAAAAAGAGTAACCCGAACCGTTTATCACTGATGCCAACGGCTCCGGTGGAGGCACAATAAAAAAAGCGTATTTTTATTGTAATCAATTCCCCGGAGTTATGAAAGTCTTAAAAGCACTTGCCTGGATTGTAGGTATTCTCTTGCTTGTATTGATTATACTCATTTTTGCAGCCCCAACCCAAATGCACATAGAACGTACGGTGGAAATCAATGCACCGGCATCTATCGTATGGAATGATATTGTCCGGTTCGAGAAGTTCAATCAATGGAATACCTGGAAACTGATGGACTCCACCGCTGAATACACCATCTCCGGAGATGACGGCACCGTAGGCGCTGTAGATACATGGAAAGGCAAAAAGATAGGAGAGGGCAAACTCCAGCATCTCTCCCTGGACCCCTATAAGTCCATTCAACAGAAACTGACCTTTATTACACCATTCCACTCAGAGTCGGATGTGTTCTTCCAGCTCTCTGAAGCTGCGGGCAAAACCAAGGTGATATGGGGCTTTGATGCACATTATGACCGTCCGCAAAACGTGATGGCCCTTTTTATGAAAGGCGCACTGGAAGAGGATTTCGCTAAAGGGCTCAACAACCTCAAAAGTATGGCTGAGGCCGACAAGAACGGCCCAGGCACTCCTAACGGTATTAATGTCACTGTCCGCGAAATGGACTTCCCAGCCACAACTTATGCAGCTACCCGTAAAACGGTACCTTTTAAAGGGATCTCTAATTACTACCGCTCCAACCTGGAACAGATTTACAAAGCGGCCACCGCCGCAAAGCTCCAGCCAGGCGTGCCTTGTGGGCTTTTTTACACCTGGGATGAAAGAAAACGGGAAACAGACATGGCTGCGGCCATACCAGTGCCGGAAGGCAGTAAGCTGGGGCCTGGCTTCGAAATTATCAAACTGCCGTCCGCCAAAGCCGCCTATGTGGACTACTACGGGCCCTACGATAAAATCGCCAATGCCCACGTGGCCATCCAGCAATTCATAGAGAAAAAGGGTAAAAAGGTAATCCCGCCCACGATGGAGATGTATGTGACAGATCCGGGCAAAGAAAAGGATAGTAGCAAATGGCTGACTAAAGTCATTTACTTTATGCAGTGAGAATCAGCACCAACGGAAAGAGATAAACGAAAAAGCCGGCAAAAATGAAAAAGACTATCTGGCGGGAGCAGTTGCGTAAGCGGTAGGTTCAAATTCTATGATCTCGTACATAGCCAGCTGGTTCCTCTCCAGCGGATCTTCACTCATAATCTGCTCCACTTCCTTGCGGCTCGAGGCCTGACACAGGATCAGTGAACCGGATTTGGGCTTTCGCCTGCCAGACAGAATGAACTTGCCATTGTCATAATATTTTTGCAGGAACGCTGTATGCGCTTCCATAAAGTGCTCCACCGCCGCTACCGGACGGATGTATTGCAGAAGAATCAGGAACATAAAGGTTTTTCGATGGTTTTAGATGTTTGTTTCATAGTAAGCAACAAAGGTATTAAACTATATAGAACCTAAAATATTGTATTACGGCATAGTTGTCCCCAAAAATAGGACATATAAGCTACAAAAATATGCGTACTTTCGCACCACCGAAATACCACGATTGTGGGAATGTGCCGACAGATGGTCGGTATCCCTACCATAGTCAATTATTAACTCTTATATCTTTTATGAAAAGAACAATTTCCAAAGTTTTGTTAACCGCTGTAACTGCAGCGGTAGTGCTGTCGTCCTGCTCCAAGGTACCGGAAGTAAGTAAACACATCCCCAAAACAGCCGGCGTAGTGATCGACCTGAACGCCAAAGAAATTACCCAGAAACTGGCTACCAATGGGCTGACCATGGACAAACTCTTCTCTGCGGTTCAGTCCAAAGACACTTCCAGCGAAGTAATGAAAGCATGGAAAGATGCCGAAAACTCCGGTATCGACCTGAAAGGCCACTTCTTTGTGTCCTTCGTATTCCAGGGCCAGGCAGGCGACAACAAGTCATATATCACCGCTACTGCCAGCCTCTCAGATGCTGACAAATTCGAAGGCTTCCTGAAAAAAAGTGAGAAAAACTTCTCCCTGAAGTCCGGCAAAGACTTCAAATACATCATTGAGGAAGAAAGTAAAGGCGTGGTTGCGTGGAACAAATCCACCGTTATTTTCCTGACCAACATTGATCCGAACGGTATCAATAAATATGCGCCGGCCGGCACTCCTGGTCTGCCAAGCCCGGACAGCGACGTTCAGGTTGATACCGCTGCCGCTGCAGCAACCGCTACTCCGGCCGCACTGGTGACCGCTGAAGACGACGCTGCCACTAAAACCATGGTAGCAGAGGTAGATCACCTCTTCCACCTGAAACAAAACGAAACTGCAGGCGCTATCGAACCGTTTGCCAAACTGCTGAAAGAAAATGCTGACATGAGCATTTTCGTAAATCCTGAAGCGATCTACAACAGCGGTATGCTTACCATGATCCCCGCCAACTTCAAAAAACTGATGGAAGGCACCTACTACACCGGTACTTCCAACTTTGAGAAAGGCAGAATCGTGGCTAACGGCACCTACTATATGGGTAAAGAAATTGCCGGCATCTTCAAAAAATACGGTAACAAGGAAATCGACCTGGATATGCTGAAGAAGTATCCTTCTCAGAATCTCGCCGGTTTCATGTCCTACGCTTTTGACTTCCACATGATAGGCGAAATCGTTAAGTCTACCGGTATGGACGGTCTCGTGAACATGTTCCTGGCTAAATCCAGCCTGTCTATGGACGATATCCTGAACGCTTTTGAAGGTCAGTTCACGTATGTTGTTTCTGACTTCGCTATCGAAAAGAAAGAATCCAAATACTTCCCTGGCGAATTCTCTGAAGAGCCTACTTCCAAATGGATCTTCAACCTGAAAGTGGGTAACAAGGAAGCATTCAATAAAGTGATGACTTCCCCGATGCTGAAAGAAATGTTCACCAAAGAAGGTGACCGCTATGTATACGCCAATCCGGGTATGACTGCTGCTGGTATGCCAGCCGTTTCCATCACAGAGAAATTCATCACGGTAGGCTCTGACAGCGTACTGCTGCAGGACTATCTGGCCGGTAAAGGCAACCTGAAACTGCCTGAAGGCATCGAAGCAAAAGTGAAAGGCAGCATGATGGGCGGCTATGTAGACCTGGAAAAAGTAATCAGCGTTATTCCGGAAGATAAAGCCAACGGCGATGAAGAAAAAGGCATCCTGGTTAAACTGAAAGGCCTGTTGAAAGACATGACCGTAGTTACCAAAGCTGCCAGCGGCGACGTTTCCAAATCTGAAATCATCCTCAACTTCAAAAACAAGGATGAAAACAGCCTGGTACAGCTGATCAACTTCGGCACCGAAGCAGCTAAAGCCATGGAAGCTAAAAAAGCTAAAGAGAAAGCACTGGAAGACAGCCTGTTCGCTACACCGGTAGACACCCCGGTTGCTGTAGACAGCGTCGCTGCTGTTGCTCACTAAAACAGCTATAATATCTTTCAAAATCTTTTATATGGGCCGGAGCAACTTATTTGCTCCGGCCCTTTTTATTTATATTGGGAACTGTTAATCAGCTCGGCATATGCAAATTCAGATACAACAACTGATGCCCATTCCCCTGAAGGACAAGCTGCTACAGCGCTCCTCCGGTATATGGAACCAGGATGTCTCCTTCAGCCCCGGCAGCTTTGTTAAAATAAAAGCCCCTTCCGGCACCGGGAAAACAACCCTGGTGCACTACCTCTATCATATCCGTTACGACTATACGGGCACGGTGCTGGTCAACAACCGGCCATGGCCCGCCTACAATAAAAACGAGCTGGCTGCCATGCGGCAGCAACAGATCAGCATCATCTTCCAGGACCTGCGGCTGTTCGAACAACTTACGGCTGTTGAAAACATCGATCTGAAAAGGGTCATGCAGCCCAACCCATACTGCACCCCGGAAAAAATTCAGGAAATGGCTGCTCAGCTCAATGTGACACATGTGCTGCAGCAAAGCAGTAAAACGTTGTCCTACGGCGAACGCCAGCGGATTGCCATTATCCGGGCGCTGTCGCAACCATTCCAATGGCTGTTGATGGATGAACCCTTCAGCCACCTCGATGAGGAAAACACCCGCCGCGCCGCCGCCCTCATCGCTGCCGAATGTAAGGCCCGTAACGCCGGGTTTATTTTAACTGATCTGGATGATGATCAGCATTTTTCATATGATGTTCATTATCAGCTTTAATGTTATTCCATGCGCCCGTTTTTTGAACTGCTAAAAAAAATTATACATACCGGCATTGGCAAAAGCCGCTTTCTGATGGCCTCCGTTGGCCTCGGTATCGCTATGCTGCTGATATTGGTGGCCATCCAGGTACATTCCAACTTTAACCAGCTGCTGTACAGCGCCAAAAACCAGAATGAAACAGCCGACTTCCTGGTCATCAATAAAAAAATCACCAACGCCATTATGGGCCAAAGTGGGAAAAGCGCTTTCAGGCCGGAAGAAATAGACCAAATCAAAGCGCAGCCTTTCGTGCAGGCGTTCGGGTTAATTACTTCCAGCCGGTTTAAAGTGGTGGTGCAGGCGCCCGGCGACCTGCATTTTGCGACGGACATGTTCTTTGAATCAGTGCCCGACAGCTTCCTGGATGTGAAGAACGAAGACTGGAAATGGAATGTGGGCGATCGTACCATTCCCATTATCCTGCCCAGTGACTTCCTGAACCTGTACAATTTCGGGTTCTCCCTCAGCCAGGACCTGCCACAGATTTCGCAGGAGACAGTCAAAGCATTGCCACTCCAGGTGGTCATCTCCAACAACATCACCTCAGAACAATATATAGGACATGTGGTTGGCTTCTCCGACAGAATCTCCTCTTTCCTGGTACCGGCTTCTTTTATGTCCTGGGCCAATGAGAAATATGGGACTACCCGAGAAGCGCCTACATCACGGGTGATCATTAAAACACCCGACCCTTCCAGCCCAACACTGGTAAAGTTCCTGGACGACAACGGGTATACCACCAACCAGGATAAGCTCAAATTCAGCAAAACACGCCTGATTGTACAAACGATCGTATCGGTGATCGGCTTCTTCGGGTTGATACTATTGCTGTTTGCAATGCTGGTGTTCAGCATGTTCATCCAGCTGATCATAGCGTCCTGCAAGCGGGAAATACAACTGCTGGTCATGCTGGGCACGGCTCCCCGCCAGCTGAAACGTTATCTGCTAAAACAGTTTGTGCCGCTGTATGTTATCATCGGTGTGGTGTGTTTATTGCTGCTGGCTGGGTTGCAGTATGTGACGGCTATGGTGCTGGCGAAACACGATATGGTGGTAGGTGTCTGGCCTGGCCCGGGCGTTTTCGCCGGAACGGTGCTGGTACTTGGACTGGTGTACTTCGTCAACCTGCTGACAGTCAATCGATATGTCAATAAGGAATCCTAAAATCCATCAACATGAAAGCATTAGATAAAAAGCTCGTACACGTGGTAAACTTTACCCTGAAACCCGGACTGTCTGCGGAAGACAGGCGGCGGTTTGAAGCAGGGATAAGCAGTTTGCATACGATAGATGACATCGCCATTTTTAATGTCGGTAAACCGGCCCCGGTGGATGATGGGCCTACGATCGACAAAAATTACGACTATTGCCTGCTATGTATTTTTGAAGATATCGAGGCACATGACCGCTACCAGGTACACCCGGTGCATCTCAACTTCATTGAGCAATGCAATCAATACTGGGACCGGGTAGTGGCCTTCGATTCCGAAACCATCTGATTAATCCCGCAGCAGTGCGGGATGCGGCATAATAAAAGTTGCTTTTGCACGCTGGGAGACCAACAGGTAAGGTACCCAAAGAGCCATTCGTAATAGGGGCCAGATGATGGAGTTCTGGTCCCATAAGCCTCCCGGCGTGCTTTCTCCAAAATAATGGCTGTTGATACGGTTAAAGACAAACAGATACAAGGTGCTGGCGAAATAATAGGTAGCCAGTGCAAAAGGAAAGGTATCCCTTCTGTTGAAGAACAGGACAGCCAATAACACTGAATAACACAACAGGAAAACCCTGATGATCACTTCCCCTATCAGATAGAGCTGTACCAGTGAGATATTCCCCAGATCCCGGCGTGCGGATACCGTTGCCCATATCTCATAGTTAAATACATCGGCTTTACACAGAAATATCAATTCATACATCGGAGAGAATACCATCCCGATGGCCAGCAACGACAGCCAGCCACCAATGGGCAGTGGCTCCAGTGGATGCTGTACCGGCAGTACGGAATGCCGGTAATACCGGGTGGCGAGGTTGGCAAATACCGCTGCTGCACCAAGGGCCAGCACGATCGCCAGCCAGTTGCCTTTACCGGCGGGCTGATTGGTGGGCTGTATCAACGCGGGGTTTAAGGTCAGGTCCAGCGAGGTGGTCTTTTGGATTTCCTTTATTTCCCGGGCATACTGCGGCATATACGTTGCCGGCACATGGTCCCCGAAGGTTTTCAGGGAATAAGAGAGTACAATCTGTTTCCCGGTTTGGGTAGCGGAGAAGTCAAACTGATAATAATCGTTTTTGACGTGCAGCGGCGTTTCTTCCACCGACCATTCTATCGGTGTATTGATGATGATCTGATAGTCCTGATTATAAGGATATTTGATAGCGAGCGGAACTTTCCTGTTTACATCGGTAACATAAGGCAGTATGTCCGACGGCGACTGCGCGATGACGGAGAACAGCAGTTTATTGGTTACACTGTCTTTTTTCCAGAGATGATGGACCACGTAGCTCTCGTGGATACGCAGGATGTTGCTGTCGGGGTTATCCCGAAGGTTGAGTGAATCTTTCAGGGCCATCTCCCCATAGAACTTCCGGTAGAAAGTGAGGAAGGTGGATTCTTTGTCCTTAAGGCTGGCTGAGGCCATCGTGGCCCTTTGTACGTCGGCGTCTTCGCGGTACCAGGCGGTGTTGGCGATGAGGGTACCATCCTGTCCTTCTTTTTCCGGCAGGGTGATGGTCTCCCGGATAACGACCTGGCCGCTATTGATTTTGCGGATGGGCGTCAGCTGCGTAGTGGTATCTGTAATGACCAGTGCCAGCTGATATTCCGGTTCACAAAAGTCTGCCAGCGGGCCACGCTGATAAGAGAGCGTGGCATCCAGCCAGTAAGTTTTTCCTCCGAGCGTAGCGCAAACGATCGCGTGGTTAAACGCTGTTGGAGAAGGAAGCCGTTGACTGACGCCTTCTTTCAGATCGGTATTCACATAAGCCATATGGGCGCTGATACCGTTAGCGTTGAGCAGGGTGCAGAGCAGGAGCGATTTGTCTTTGCAATCGCCGAAGCGCTGCATCAGTACTCTGTCGGGCGTATTAGGCCGGTGGGAGTATTCACCCATTTCGATGCCCATGTAGCGGATATCGTCCTGCACAAAACGAAGGGCTGCCTGTAGATAGGCTTCCTGGCTGTTACTGGCCTGTTGTTTCAGGGCGGCGATTTTGTTTTTGATAGCGTTTCCCGGTGGGGAGACAGTATTTATCCGTTGTGCCCATTGTGCTATTTCCTGCCAGCTGTTGTATTCACTGATCTGTATCCGGGCGAAGGGATTGTACCAGGAAGGCAGATTGCTGAAGTTGTCACCATCCTGTAGGTTGATGTTATGCCATTCGTAGATGGTGAACCCGTTCCAGCTGCGTTGCTGAGGCAGTGCTGCCTGGTTGAACGCTTTGAAATGCAGCTGTCTGTCAGGGCGGGTAATAATGTTACGGTAAAAGTTAACAACGGGTTCTGAAGCTACCTGGTAATATTCTTCATCTATTTTGTTGTCGAAGATGGGGTTGTTGCCGGTAAGGGAGTAGCTGTATTCTATCTGATCGCCTTTGCGTACATCTTCCAGAATAAGGTAGGCGGTGTAGGTGCCGCTATAGATAAAGCGGGAGAGTTCTTCTTCCTGCTGTAGTACTTTAAAGGACGCGCCGGAAAGGCGGTTGATTTCGCGGCCGTCGCGTTTGATGACGATACGGTGGAAAGTCAGTTTTTCGTATTGCGGGTCATAGTCCACCGATATCTGGGAGCCGTTTTGTATGCCTGCTTCAGAAACGATCTGCCGGACATAGTGGTGATAGCCGCTCTGTAATTCTGTTTGATATTGGGTTTCAGCCACGAGCAGGTAAAATCCGTCGCTGATATGTTTGGCATTGGGTTTTTGCAGCAGATTGGGTTGCCAGGGGACCAGCCAGGAGGGAGTAGGGCCGGTGTTGACCGGTTTTTGCCGGGCTTGTGTTACTGCCGGCAGGAGTGCCAGCAGTAACACAAGTATTTGTTTCAAGGTATGGGTCATAACAGGGGGTTTAAACGTTGACGGCAGCCTATTGCTGTTCTGCAGTAAGCAGGTATACAGCAAAGGAGGCCAACCAGTGTTCGCCGGCATAGTCGCCGCTGGCTACCTGCGGAAAGGATGTCAGCAGGTGTTTGTTGGCGAGAGCCTGAATGGCCTGCTGATTTTTGCCGCCGTGACGGGCAATGGCTTCCAGGCACCAGGTGCGGCTGAGATTGAGGCCATCGAGGTGAACGAGTTTACCATCGGTACGGTCTTTTACCTGTCCGGGTTGCAGGATGGTGATCGGGTTCTGGAACAGGCCGGGAAGGAAAGCGTATAGCCATGTCCGGTATTCCTTTTCCGGCATGATACGGCGCATTAGGTCAGCTTCTTCGAGGCTGGGAGAGAGGAAATCGTATCCGCCGGGCTCCCATGCTACGGGAGCATTTTTGTCTTTAGCATAAAAACGCATGGCCGCATCGTGAATGGCGGTTTGCAGCGCTTTGTCGCCGGTAGTCTGGGCATAGTCCCATGCCAGGCAAAGGCCGAAAGCAAGGTTGGTATGTTCGCCCACACGGATGGGATACATCAGCTTACCGAGGAAGTCAACATACGCTGCAGCGAAGTGGCTGGCCAGTGGTTGTACGTTCCGGCTAAGTTCTTTGCCCATCGGATCGTTCCAGGTAAGGAGCTCCCGTTGCAGTTGCAGCAGCCAGCTCCAGCCATAGATGCGTTCAAAGCTTTTGTTTTCCTTGCCTTTAAACAGTCGCAGCTCTGTCTGGATATTTTCAGCAGAGAGGTGTTGCGTTAGTTTGGTACGTATCACCGCTGCTTTTTCCATATCAGGGAACATTTTCAGGAGGCGTACCAGCATCCAGTGGCCATGTACGCTACTGTGCCAGTCGAAACAGCCGTAGAACGCCGGATGATAGGTAGACGGAGCGCCCAGCAGGGAGCTGTCGGGAAACACTACGCCTGTTTTATAAGGAAAAGGCAGGTCCAGGCATTTCAACGGCAGGGCTGCCAGCTGATTGGCCGTTTTAACCGTCATCTTAGGCAGTTGTTCTGGTGTCATGGGCTGTTTTTGAGCAGTAGCGGTAGCCGTAGAAAAGCAGATAATGGCAAGCAGGGTGGTGTATCTCACAGAAACTATCGGATTATCGGTTAAATAATAACTTCACATAAAACAGCGGGCTGCCCAGTCTTTTGCGCAGGTCTACCTCGTGGAACATGCAGGTCATCAGCTCTTTCAACTGTTTGTTGCGGGAGCCCATTTTCATCAGCAGATTAAACAGCCACGGGTATTTGATCAGCTTTTGCAGTTTGGTGCTGACCTCCATTTCGGGGCCCAGGATACGATAAACCTCCTGGTCGTAACTGTTCAGGAAGCTGTCGGAGTAGTCTTTGGCGGCGATGGCTGCTGCGGCCTGTTTGGCAGCTATCTGACCGGAATACAGTGCGTTGCCGATACCTTCGCCGGTGAAAGGGTCGATGAGGAAACCGGCATCACCGATCAGCATGTAGCGTTCGCCATGCAGCTTTCTTTTTTTGCTGCCCAGCGGGAGACCGTAGCCATCGATCGAACCTTCCAGGGTGGCGTCTTTAAAACGCTCTTTCATGATCGGGTCGGTAGCGAGGGTATCGAGCATCAGCTTTTTCAGGTTCACTTTTTTGTTGCGGACGGTGGTGCTGAGCATGCCTACGCCCACATTGGCTTCGCCATTGGGGAGCGGGAATATCCAGAAGTAACCGGGCAGCATGCTTTTCAGGAAGTGTAGTTCTATAAAAGCATCCTGATGCAGGCCGGTAACACCTTTATAATAGGCACGTAAGCCGGCGATATAATGGTCCGGCTCCATTTTGATGCCTGCCACTTCTTTGGTGAAGGCGGAATGGGCGCCGTTGGCCACCAGTACCAGATCGGCTTTGACCTGAAATTTTCCTTCTTTATCAGACAGATAATAACCATCTGCCCGCAGTTCATATTTATCGATGCTAACGCCCTCGAACAAACGAATCTCCGGGCGGCGTTTCAGCTCTTCCACCAGAAAGTTATCAAAGTCAATCCTTTTGCAGACGAAGCCGCGTGGATCGCTTTTATCCTGTTGATAACCGGATCTATAAGGAATGTCCATCCCGATGCGGTTGGGTGCTACGAAAGTCACGCCCCAGCTGTCCATTTTAAAGACAGCCTGCTGTAACCGCTCACCGATGCCTTTGTCGATTCTTTCAAGGATAGTTAAAACTTTTCCGCTTAGGCCATCGCCGCATACTTTGTCCCTGGGGAAAACGGCTTTGTCAACAACGATACATTCGATGCCCAGCTGTGCCAGTTGAAGGGCTGCGCAAGCCCCACCCGGACCGGCACCTATAATACAAACTTTAGTTTCCATTTTTAAGCTGATAACTTATACGTGATGGTAAGATACATAATTGTTGGCTCCTGCTGTCGTATATTTAAAATATTGAATATTAAAACGGTGTGGTAAAAACTTATCTTTACGGCCCTAAAAAATACACAAATATGTTTGGTGATTTATTCGGCAAGGTGACGCAGATCCAACAGAAAATGAAGGAGGCAAAAGAGCGTCTGGCAACAATTACACTGGAAGGTGAAGCTGGCGATGGTGCGATAAAGGTAGTGGTAGATGGCAACCGTCAGGTAAAAAGCATTGAAATAGCAGAGCGTCTGATGACGCCTGAGCATAAAGAGGAAATGGAAGATCTGTTGCTCACTGCGCTGAACCGTGCATTGAAAGATGCCGAAAATACCTGGGAAGCAGAAATGAAGAGCGCCGCCGGCGTGCTGGGCAATTTGCTCTGATTTCCCTAAAGAATCCGGAAAAGAGCGAAGATTATATTTATTACGATTTAATAAAATATGATCTTCGCTCTTTTGTGTGTTTGAGAGAAGTGCCACTTGACATCTTTCCGCGAAAATTTCCGGATTGCGTAAATCTTTTTCCCCTTTCGCAGGTATATTCCGCGCGAGGAACCGTTTTTTTGTGGTTGGATCAATCTAATATGAAAGTTTTTTTTCGCCGTATTCACTTATACCTCGGGCTGGCGGCAGGCCTGATCATTACCATCAGTTGCCTGACAGGTGCTTTACTGGTATTTGAAAAGGAGCTGACGGAAGCATTTAATCACAGCCGTTATTACGTACAGCCTGAAAAAGAACGGTTACCGCTGGACAAAATCGCCGAAATGGTGAAACAGCAGGTACCGGGCGCGGGTATTTCCCGTATACAGGTATATGCAGATCCTGCCCGCTCACTGGCTGTTCAGCTGGAGGAGGGTAAAAAAGGCGATAAAAACAAAGGCGCCGGCAAAGAAGCCCGTGCAGAAGGTAAAAAAGAGGCCGGCAAAGAAATGAAGCCGGCGGGCAAAGATGCAAAGGGTGGAAAAGAACCTAAAAAAGGAAAAGGCCGCACCGCCTTCGTCAACCCCTATACCGGTAAAGTGATTGAACTTTACAGCTATCAGCAAACATTCTATTACCAGATATTTTCCCTGCACCGCTGGCTGCTGGCCGGAGACACCGGCAAGCTGATCACCGGCATCAGTACCCTGATATTCCTTTTCATCCTCATCACCGGGATTATATTATGGTGGCCCAAAACCCGTAAAATCCTGCAACAGCGCCTTAAAGTAAAATGGGACGGCGGCTGGAAGCGGTTGAATCATGATATGCACATTGTGTTGGGTTTCTATGTCAGCATCTTCCTTTTTATATCTGTATTTACAGCCCTTACCTGGTCGTTTGAATGGTTCAATAAAGGACTGTTCGCAGCGCTTGGTGCTTCTCCCAAAGCAATGGAGGCGCCAGCATCGGTAGCCGTGCCGGAAACAATCAACAGTGTTTCTTATGAAGCGGCTTTGGCACAGGTGAAACAACAGGTGCCTGATGCACAATACTATGCAGTAGCCATGCCTAAAGACAAGGATGCTTCCATACAGGTTACCCTGCTGCCTGCCGGAGCGCTGAATGAAGCCGCTACCACCAGCTATTACCTCGACCAGTTCAGTGGCCAGGTGTTGAAATCCCAGACTTTCAGTGAAAGAAACCTCGGCCAGAAAGTGCGTGGCCTCATCAAGCCTTTACATACCGGTTCTGTGTTTGGATTGCCCTCTAAAATTTTTGCATTGTTGCTGGCTTTGCTGGGCGCTACTTTCCCTACCACCGGTACTATCCTGTGGATCAACAGGACCATGAAGAAAAAGAAAGCGGCTAAAAACAAACGCAGCGCCACCACACCGCTGGCGGCTGCCTGATTTTACCGAAGAATATAATAAAAGTATAAGCCTGGCGCCACTTGCGGCGCCAGGCTTATACTTTTATAGCCGTTGTTGTCTTGCATTTTTTGAAAAACACCATGCAGAAACGGAAGGCTTTTTCACATTGGCATCATCATAATAATTGTTAAAACTCTTTCCCCTGCTGCACTTTAACGTTTTAATGCTGTTTGTGGAACACCGTTTGGCATAGGCTATATAGTAACAACGATCAGCCATGATAAACCAATACGAAGTGCCGGCCTATATAGAAGATCATATACCGGCACTTAAAAAAGCGCTTCATCAGTTTCCGGCGATATTTCACATATACGACACCGTAGGATGTTTCAGTGAATATACCGACAGGCAGCTACGTGAACAGAACTTTCCGGTGGCGGGCAAGTGCCTTCAGTTGGCCGGAAAACTATATGAACGCGGCAATGAAGTGGTAAAAGGGGCTATCACCCGGGTATTTGTACCGGTACTCAGTAAAGTGCCCCTGGGCGATGCCGTGAACCGGATCAGGATATATGGCCTGATACCGGATGCGATTTATGGTCTTTACATACAGCAACAACTCATTTACAATGGAAACAGATGAGGAGATAATTGTCAGGGTAGCGACTCCGGAAGACGTGGATTTTGCGCTGCCCATTGTGGCGGAAATGGAATCCTCCGCCAAAGCCAGGGGTACTGGTATTGCGAAACGGAACCCGATGGATATCAAGAAGAAGATCCTGCAGGGCAATGCAGTCATCGCTTTTACGAAAAGTGGTTTCTGGGCGGGATTCTCCTACATACAGGCCTGGCAGGATGATGGCTTTGTGTCTAACAGCGGCCTGATAGTGGCGCCCGAATTCAGGGGACTGAAAGTGGCGGCGGCCATCAAAAAGAAAATATTTGAGTTAAGTCGTTTTTTATATCCATCTGCAAAAATTTTCAGTATCACTACCGGTTTACCGGTGATGAAATTAAACAGCCGGCTGGGATTTGAGCCGGTCACCTATTCCGAAATTACTACTGACACCCGTTTCTGGGAAGGGTGTAAGAGCTGCATTAACTATCCTGTTCTGGTGGGCCACCAATTTGCGAATTGCTTGTGCACCGCTATGTTATTTTACCCGCCGGAACTGAAAAACCCTGTTCTGTTAAGTACAGCCGATTGATATGAACCGGTGATGCGTCTGCATTGCCGGTTCTCTTTTTATGGCGTCACCTGTATGACCAGTAGCTTATTGATTTTAATAGGGGAGTTGCGCAGGGTGCCGTTGAATTTCAGGTAATAAGTGCTGATAACAGCTTCGGGCAGTTTTTCCAGGTGCGCTACCTGATTAAATAGTGCCTGGCCGCAGTATTTCTTTACGTGTTGCTGTAGGCTTTGGAGGGTTGCGTCGTCGGGAAGCTGATTGGTTTGCGCGGAGGTGTACTTCCGGCAGATAAAAAAGTTGTTGGCTTCCGGATGCAGCTGTTGCCAATCGCTCCGGTGGTGTTTCCATTGGCGGAGCAATTGCCGGCCCACGCGGGCACTGGTTTCAAAACGTTGCCATACTTTTATTTTTTCCGCTTCACCGGTAGTGATGGCCAGCATCTGGCCTTCGATGGTCCGCTTGGGGGCGAGTAAGAAATAGAGGGTGTCGGGATGTTTTTCAAAGTCGTTACGCTGCTGGTCTGCCGAAATCCAGTCCAGGGAAAAATAGCTGTCACCGAAACGCACATACGTAGTACTGTCGCGTGCCACTACAGATACTTCATTGGACGCGACTTTTTCAGCTGATGGTGCCGGAAGGGCAACCAGCTGCATGGTATCAATTTGGACAGGTCTCTCCTTAACAGGTGTTTTTGATTGTTGGCAGGCCGTCATCAGCAGGGATGCCGGCAGAACAAGCTTTAACAGTGTTTTCATAGTATGCGGGATCGTGTAACGAACATTGGCGTTATTACATATCCCTGGGCCCTGTCAGTTATTCGACACTAACGGTGTCGGCTGTACTTATCTGGTTGTCTTTATCCGTCAGGGCTTGCCACAACACATCTTTCAGCTCAGAGATTCCCTGCTGGGTGACAGAGGAGATAAATACATGCGGCACATCTTCCGGCAATTCTGCTGCGATGGCGGCTTTCAGTTCGTCATCGAGCATATCGCTTTTACTGATGGCCAGCAAAAACTGTTTATCCAGGAGCTCGGGATTATACTGTTCCAGTTCATTGACGAGCACATCAAACTCTTTACGGTGATCAGCGCTGTCAGCAGGAATCAGGAATAATAATACGGCGTTTCTTTCAATGTGTCGTAAAAATCGGTGTCCCAGTCCTTTACCTTCATGGGCGCCTTCGATGATACCCGGAAGGTCTGCCATGCAGAAGGATTTGTTGTCACGGTAAGCTACCATCCCCAGTTGAGGGGTGAGGGTGGTGAACGCATAGTCCGCCACTTTGGGTTTGGCGGCCGTGATAGCAGAAAGGAGGGTGGATTTGCCGGCATTCGGGAAGCCTACCAGTCCTACATCGGCCAGTACTTTCAGCTCTACCACTTTCCAGCCTTCCTGTCCGGGCATACCGGGTTGGGCGTATTCCGGCGTTTGGTTGGTCGCTGATTTAAAGTAGGCATTACCGCGGCCACCCTGGCCACCGGGGATCCAGATCACTTCCTGACCATCGTGGAGGATTTCTGCTTCCACGCGGCCGGTTTCTTCATCTTTGGCAGTAGTGCCCAGTGGTACTTCGATGATAATATCCTTTCCGAAGCGGCCGGTGCAGTTGTCGCCACTGCCGTTTTCACCATCTTCAGCCAGCAGGTTTTTATGCCAGCGCAGGTGCAACAGGGTCCATAACTGAGCGTTCCCTCTCAGGATCACGTGTCCGCCTCTGCCACCATCACCACCGTCCGGGCCGGCCATCGCATTAAATTTAGTACGCATGAAATGCATACTGCCTGCGCCGCCTTTACCAGACTTACAAAATACACGGATATAATCTACGAAGTTCGCTTTTTCCACTGATCAATATTTTAAACCAAATATGGCTACTGCCAGAAAATAAAACGCAAAGATCGTTAAGTTTGAGCGAATTTGGTACACTTCCGGTACCATAAGCTCCTAACTTACAATCTTTGCGTGTATAATCAGGTGTGTATGTCTTTCTAATGGCGGGATGAGCCCGTTATACTTTCTCAGCTACCAGCTCATTCAGTTCTTTGCAGAGCAGGTCAAATACTTCTGGTTCGGTGCCATCTCCCTTCACTTTCTTAAACTTACCGAATTTGGCGTAGTGGTCAGCTACGGGCGCGGTTTTATTATGGTATTCCACGATACGGGCTTTTACCACATCTTCAGAGGAATCATCACTGCGGCCGGAGGTCTTGCCACGGTTCAGCAGACGTTTAATCAATTCATCTTCCGGTACTTCGAGGGATAATACCACCGAAATAGCCGTTTTCTTCAGCGCCAGTAACTTGTCCAGCGCTTCCGCCTGAGCAGTAGTACGGGGGAAACCATCAAAAATGAAACCACGGGCTTCCGGATTGGCATCCAGCTTGGAGCTGATCATACCGATCACCACTTCGTCCGGCACCAGTAAACCCTGGTCCATAAACTTGGTGGCTTCCAGACCCAAAGGAGTTTTATTGGCTATCTCTGAACGCAGCAAATCGCCGGTGGACAGATGTATAAGCCCGTACTTATCTATTATCTTAGCACTTTGTGTACCCTTACCGCTACCGGGAGGGCCAAATAAAATGAGATTGACCATGTTTTATTAAAATCTACTTTACTCGCAAGGATGCAAATATAACAAACAATTGAATGTATTGGTAATTAAAATTGCGATTGGTTAAAAAATGTAAAAGATTTAGACAAAATAGTAAAGATATTTTAATATTTATAGCGGAACTGTAAAATATCTTCAATAGAATATTCTAATTTAACGAATATCTGGTGATTTGACAAAAACATATACCATTTTTTAATAATTATTTGATAGTCAGGCACTGGTAATGAAATCTTGCCTGATTATTTGTAAGTTTATGACATGAGGAAACAATTACTGGTTGCAGGACTTACGGGCTTGCTGATGACTGGGAGCGCTATACCTATGCCCCCCGGCGTTATGAACAAAAAGAAGAACAGGAAGGTCAACACCACATCCCATCAGCCACAAGATAAGGCTTCACAATGGGTTGACAGCGTATTTCAATCGCTTACACCGGAAGAACGTATTGCGCAACTCATCGTTATCAGGGCGCATTCCAACCTGGGACAGGACCATATCAATGCCGTGGCCCAGGATATCCGCGATAATAAAGTCGGCGGCCTGATCTTCTTCCAGGGTGGCCCCCTGCGGGAAGCCAACCTCACCAACTACTACCAGTCCATCTCCAAAGTGCCCTTGTTGATATCAGTTGATGGCGAATGGGGCCTGGGCATGCGCCTGGACAGTGTTACCTCTCTGCCCCGCAACATGATGATCGGTGCCACCCGCGATACCGCCCTGGCCTATGAGGCCGGCCGCATCATGGGGGAACAATGTAAACGTATTGGCATCCATCTCGACTATGCACCCGATATGGACATCAACAATAACCCGAACAACCCGGTTATCAACGACCGTTCCTTCGGCGAAAACAAATACCAGGTGGCCAGCCTGGGCGTTGCAGCCATCAGAGGCATGCAATCCACCGGTGTAATGGCCTGCGCCAAACACTTCCCCGGCCATGGCGATACCAACGTGGATTCCCACTTCGACCTGCCCTCTATCAATAAAAGCCGGCAGGCACTCGACTCTCTCGAGCTGTATCCCTTCCGGGAAGCCATCGCCGCAGGCGTAGGCTCCGTCATGGTAGGGCACCTTTTTATTCCCGCCATCGATAACAAACCTAATACACCCACGTCCATTTCCTATAAAGCGGTCACCAAACTGCTGAAGAACGAACTGGGCTACAAAGGCCTCATCGTAACCGATGCGCTCGAAATGAAAGGCATCGCCAAGTTCTACTCCAAGGGACAGGAATCCTTACAGTCCTTACTGGCAGGCAACGACCTCATGATTCTGCCGTCCACCGCCTCCGGTAGCGTGTCTGCTATCATGAAGGCCATCAAAAAAGGACAGATCAGCCAACAGGAAGTAGATGCCCGCGTTAAAAAAGTACTGCATGCCAAATATGACTTAGGTCTCTGGAAACCACAACGCATTGAGACAAATAATCTGACCAATGACCTCAACGCGATGACCGATACGCTGACCCGCCGCATTGCGGAAAAAGCGATCACACTCGTCAGAAACGATCAGAAGCTGATTCCTTTCTCTCCAGCCATGACCCAGCAGAAACTGGCAGTGATTGCTGTAGGAGCCGATGGAAACAACGCTTTCCTGGATGCCGTCAGAGCCTATAAACCCGGCACCGATGCTTTTATCTTCACTTCCCGTCAGACAGTGCAACAGATAGCACCCATTATCTCCCGCATTCAGCGTGACTATAAAGCAGTTATCATCAGCGTGCATAACTTCAGTCGCCGTCCGGCCAATAATTTCGGCCTGTCGCTGGCACAACGCCTGATCGTAAAACAACTGCAATCAGAAATGCCTTCTGCCACCGTGGTATTTGGTAACCCATACGCCATTCAGCACTGGTGCGATGCGCCCGCTATGGTAGCAGCCTATGAAGATGACAGCATTACCCAGAAAGTAGCTGCTGACCTGCTGTTCGGTAAACTGGGGCCCAAAGGCAAACTGCCGGTAACGGTATGTCCCGGGCTGCCGGAAGGAACAGGCATCTCTTATGATGTAAACCTGTATACAGACCTGCCGACCGCCACACCGGCTGAAGCAGGTATGAATGAAAGCCGTCTGGCCGGCATTGATGCCCTTGCCAGTGATATGATCGCCCGCGGCGCTGCGCCCGGCTGCGAAGTGCTGGCCCTGAAAGATGGGAAAATAGTGTACAACCGTACTTTCGGTCACTACGAGTACAACAGCCAAGAGCCGGTTTCCCCTGGTTCTATTTACGATCTGGCTTCTGTCACCAAAGTGTGCGCTACCACCATCTCCATCATGCGCTTGTATGATGAGGGAAAAGTGAGCCTCGATGGTACACTGGGGGAGTATCTGCCCTTTGTAAAGGGCACTGACAAAGCGGGACTGAAAATACGGGACGTGCTGCTGCATCAGGCTGGGCTCGTATCTTTCATTCCGTTCTACAAGGAAACTTTATATCCCGATGGGCGGCCTGATACAGCCTTGTATCACAGCACCGCGGATGAATTATATTCCGTACAGGTAGCTGACAATATGTTCATGGACCACCGCTATGTAGATTCTATCTGGAAAAAAATCCTCGACAGCAAGGTAACCGCCCATCAGGGCTATGTTTACAGTGACCTGGATTTTTTATTCCTCGGCAAAGTGATAGAGCAGGTGACAGGGAAAAGGCTGGACCAATACGTACGGGAAACGTTTTATAAGCCGTTGGGCCTGGCCACTACCGGCTTTCTGCCCAGAGAGCGGTTCCCGCTGTCTTTGCTGGTACCCACCGAACGGGAGAACTTCTTCCGGATGCAGTTGTTGCGCGGTTTTGTGCACGATCCCGGAGCAGCCATGCTGGGTGGCGTTGCGGGCCATGCAGGGCTGTATTCCAATGCGCATGACCTGGGCGTGATTATGCAGATGCTGCTTGATAATGGCTCATTTGGAGGGGTGCAGTATATCAAGCCGGAAACGGTAAGGCTGTTTACCGCTTACAACAGCAACATCAGCCGTCGCGGACTAGGCTTCGATAAACCGGAAAAAGATAATAATACCCGCAGGGAAAGTTATCCTTCCAAACTGACTTCCGGCGCCACTTTTGGGCATACCGGCTTCACTGGTACCTGCATATGGGCAGATCCCGCCAGCAAAATGGTATTCATCTTCCTGAGTAACAGGGTGTATCCCAATGGAGGCTCTAATAGCAAACTGTCGGTTCTCAACACAAGAGGCAAGATGATGGATGTGGTGTATGAAGCGATGAAACCATAGTCATTTGGGGATTTTGGAATTTAGGTTATTTTGATATTGCTAAAATGCGAAGGAGATTATCAGACGATAATCTCCTTCGCATTTTAAATAACCAATTAACCAAATCAGAAAGTAATATGCAGTATTATTTTTCTACGGAAACGAGCCTGCTAACCATGGTCTGAGTTTTGATGCCGATGGCTTTTTCTGCTACTTTGTTTTTGCCGCTTCTGATTTCAAAGATGTACTGGCCATCTTCGAGGGATTGCAGATTGTAGCGGGCTTCAAATTTAACAGTTGCAGGTAATACTTCCCGGTGAAGGGTGTTGTTGTAGCTATCTTTGATGTAAAGTGTCAACTTTTCGTTTTCCGGATTGATCACCGCCAGTGTGAAGTTCAGCGTTTCTTTTTCAGGCTGGCTGATTTCCACTTCCAAATCCTTTTTGATGCCGGATGAAGGCTGCTCTGCAACAAACCGGGTGTTGTTGTAAGCGAAAGATCTTTCCTGTGCATGCATGGTTACAAAGGGAATGAGGATAGTGGCTAATACAATCATCGTTACTTTGGGTACTAAAACAAAACAAAAGTGTTTCATGACATTATTTTTTTAATGTGTTGTCTTTTTTACTTGTTTGGGCAGTATTAGCTAATACAATTAATGCCGTTTAATTTTCAATGCAAAGCTCCGACACCAGCGTTAACAGAACATTACGCGATTGTTAAAAGAATGTGAGTATTTCGGGAGCCCTAATTCACTATTTTTGCAGCGTTTATGGAAACAGTAGATATCAAGAACAACCGTCCGGTAGCCATCTGGCTGTATATAGGAGTGGGCATGCTGGTAATCCAGGTATTATTGGGAGGGCTGACCCGGTTAACCGGCTCCGGCCTGTCGATTACAGAGTGGCAACCGCTGTTGGGCGCTTTCCCACCAATGAATGAGGCGGCCTGGCAAAAAGCCTTTGACGGATATAAGCAGATTGCACAATATAAATATGTCAACAGCCATTTCACCTTATCAGATTTTAAATTCATCTATTTCTGGGAATGGCTGCACCGTGACTGGGCACGTTTGATCGGTGTGGTATTCATTATACCGTTCATTTATTTCCTTGCCAAGAACAAGATCAGAAAAGAGATGATCAACCCGATGATTGTGCTGTTTGTGCTGGGAGGCCTGCAGGGACTTATCGGCTGGATCATGGTAAAAAGCGGCCTGAACGACGAAAACCTTTATGTAAGCCATATCCGGCTGGCCATACACTTTATGTCGGCGCTGGTGCTGCTGTGCTATCTCTTCTGGTTTGCCTTGAAAACCAGCATTCCCGGTAAGGAAATCCTCAAGGTCCCTTCCCTGAAGCGGTTAAACGTCTGGTTGCTGGCCCTTGTGACCGTACAGCTGGTGTATGGCGCTTTTATGGCAGGCCTGCATGCCGCACTGGTAGCCAATACCTGGCCAGATATCAACGGCGCCTGGGTACCTGCGGGCATGTTTTCCCAGGGCGGCTTTCTGACAGATATTGTTCATAATGCCATAACAATTCAGTTTATACACCGCGGACTGGCATACCTGATTACCATCCTGATCGCCGTATGGTGGTGGAAATCAGCACAAACGCCTGCCAACAGCCTGCTGCATGCTATTCGTTACCTGCCGCTGCTGCTGGTATTGCTGCAGGTGCTGCTGGGCGTACTCACGTTGCTCAATAGCCAGGTGAAAATACCGATCACCTATGGTATCCTTCACCAGTGTGTAGGTATGCTGTTGCTGCTTTCGCTGGTATGGACACTGTACCTCAGCAGGGCGCCACAAGATTAATTACGACTACCAATAATAGACAAGGGGTTCATGCATTGCGTGAGCCCCTTATTTATTATTACTGATTTTTTACGTAGGTTTATTAGTAATTATCGTTAGTAATTATCGGTCTGATGAAGGTGAAGCTATTCCTAATAAAAACGTACTATTCTTTCCCTGTTCAGTTGCTCCTGCTGCATTTCAGGAAATATCAGGTGTTGCTCATCTTCTGGGTAATTCTTTTTAGCACGATCAATGGCGGATTTGCCAAGGTATTTGGCGGAGACGCGCTCTTTTTGGCGCCGGAATACCTGGGGAAGGTGAATTTCTATAGTACGGCGATTCTTGGACTGGCCACCGGCATGTTTATCATGAGCTGGCAGATCACTACCTTCATCCTGCATACCGGCCGCTTTAAGTTCCTGGCCACCACTTCTCAGCCTTTCTTCCGTTACTGCCTCAATAATTCGCTCATTCCGCTGGCTTTTTTTATCTGCCTGATTTATCGCGGATGGCAATACCAGCGATATGAACAATTGAGCTCCATTCCCGACATTCTCCTGCTGGGAGAAGGGTTTATCTGCGGTGCGCTGTTTATCGTATTTTTTGGGTTCTTTTACTTTTTTAATGCTGATAAAAACATCGGCCGGAGACTGGAGAAACGTTTTGGCAACCCGCGTAATTTCCTGCGGGTAATCCTCAAACCCACGCAGGAACCTGACGAGAATGCACTGCCGGTCCACAACTATTTCTCTACGCCCTGGAAAATCCGCCGGGCAAGAAATGTAGACCACTACAATAAACACTATCTCGACAGCATCCTCAAACAACATCACTTTGCCGCGATGATCACCGTGGGCTGTGCCCTGATTTTTTTGATGATACTGGCCTATATGATGGATTATGAAGTATTCAGGATTCCTGCCGGCGCCAGTGTGTTGATCTTTTTCGCATTCCTGATCGGAGTGGCAGGCGCCTATTCTTACCTGTTGCAGACATGGTCTATCCCGGTGGTGCTGGTGCTGTTGTTTGGGCTCAACTGGATGGTGGAGCACAATTGGGTAGACAACAGAAATAAGGCGTACGGGCTTGATTACCAACAGAAAAAGGCGCGACCGGAATATAGCGTCGAGGCATTGCAGCGTTTCTTTACCCGCGAGCGGTACGAAGCAGACAGGATACAATCCCTCGAAATTCTGAAGAAGTGGCGTAGTCATTTCCCGGCAAATAAGAAGCCACGCCTGATCGTCATGAACTTCAGCGGCGGCGGCAGCCGTTCCGCTACCTGGTCGTTGCATGTGTTACAACGATTGGACAGTCTTTTGCACGGCCAGTTAATGAAAAACACGGTGCTGATGACCGGCGCGTCCGGCGGCATGTTGGGCGCCAGCTATTTCCGGGAACTGTATTATCAGCAGCTAATGGGGAAGCCCATCCGGTTAACAGACAGTATCTATACAGAGCGTGTTTCGAGAGACTTGCTGAATTCCGTGTTCAGTGCGATGGCGGTGAATGATTTTATCACCCCCTGGCGCACATTTACGATGGATAACAAGCGGTATGCAAAAGACCGCGGTTATGCCTTCGAGATGCAGTTGAACCAGAACACCGATAATACCCTGAATAAGATATTGAGAGATTACAAAGCACCGGAGCAAAATGCAGAAATTCCGATGCTGATCTGGAACGCCACTATCAATGCAGACGGGCGCCGGTTGATGATTTCGCCGCAGCCGGTCAGTTATCTGTGCAGTCCGCAGTACCTGTATCCCACGAGGCAGGTGCGGGATATTGATGGAGTAGATTTTGCACAATACTATGCCAATCAGAATGCGATGGACCTGCGGGTGACCAGCGCCATCCGGATGTGTGCTACTTTCCCTTATGTGTTGCCTAACACCTTCCTGCCCAGCAATCCCATTGTAGATGTGATGGATGCCGGCATCAGGGATAATTTCGGCCAACAGACAACGCTGCGTTATCTCTATACTTTCAGTAAGTGGATCAATGAAAATACCAGCGGGGTAGTGTATATACAGATCAGGGATACCCGCAAGAATGATATTACCCCGATCAAGAAAACCAAAGATCTCAGCGACCTGCTGTTTGAGCCATTGTTTACCATGCAGCAGCACTGGAGCGCCATGCAGGATTTTGATCAGGATGACCTGGTCAATTTCATGGAGGGATATTTCCCTGATAAATTTCACCGCATCATTTTCCAGTATGTACCTCAGAAGCAAGACAAAGGGGCAGCATTATCCTGGCATCTCACTTCCCGTGAGAAGCTGGATATTGCTCATGCGCTTGATAATCCGGCGAACCAGAGTGCGCTGGATTTTGTCGTTAAGCTGATGGAAGAGTAGCCTGCTTATTTTCCTTCTGCGCCTGGCTAACATTCGATTGGCCGGCAGATTTCCTTTTTAATGCAATAGAAAGTCCAGCAGCGGCGTGATGAATTTCGTATAGGCCTCTATGTGAGGCAGGTGACCAACACCCTCAATAGGTATCAGGGTGGCATGGGGAATGCGTTTGGCTGCATCTTTTCCCAGTTCGGGATAATTGCCCAGTGTTTTACGGATGTCGGGAGGTACATTGGCTTTTCCCAATGCGGTACGGTCACGTTGACCAATAATCAGCAGGGTAGGGGCCTGAATGTTAGGGAATTCATAGTATACCGGCTGGGTGAAAATCATATCGTAAGTGAGGGCCGAATTCCAGGCTACCTGCGCGTAATCAGGGCTTTGAATCCAGCTGGCCTGGAGGGATGCCCATTTATCGTATGCCGGTTTCCATTGTCCGGCGTAATAATTATCCAGTTGATATTGTTTGATTTTATCGTAGGTCTGTTTCAGCTCAGAGTGATACCATTTATCCACAGATTGGTACGGAACCACCACTTTCCAGTCTTCCAGTCCGATGGGGTTTTCCAGGATAAGTTTGGTGGTGATGCCGGGATACATAAGGGCAAAGCGGGCAGCGAGCATTCCTCCCATAGAATGCCCGAGGATGGCGGCTTTGTGGATATCGAGGGTGTCCAGCAAGGCTTTGGTGTTTTGTGCTAAAAACTGAAAGCTGTATTGCAGGTGTGCTGGTTTGGATGACTTGCCAAAGCCTATCTGGTCGGGGATGATGACACGGAAACCGCTGTTGGCGAGGCTGGCTGCGGTGCTGTCCCAGTAGGCGCCACAGAAGTTTTTGCCATGCAGGAGTACTGCTGTTTGACCGTTGGGACGGGAAGGCTGTACATCCATATAAGCCATGATGAGGGGTTGGCCCTGGGCCTGGAATTTAAAATAATGGACGGGGTAGGGGTATTTGTAGGTTGATAACATAATGTCTTGTTTAACAATTGTTTGTGCATTCAGTGGTGAGAGGTGGAAGCAGCAACAGGCCAGCAACAAAAGGAAAAGGGTACGTTTCATGCAGGTAGATTTATATCGGGAGGGAAATCAAATCTCCCGCCATAAAGGTGGCGGGATGTGCCTGCTAAGGAAGGTTTCCGTCATGGTAAAATATGAAAGGCTATAATTTGTTGATAATGAATTTGTTGTGAGGGTATTTGTACAAGTGACTAAATGGTTACATTTATTTAAAGCACGAATCCTTCATTCTCGTCAGGTTTTCGTACCTTTGCGCCTCATTTTTGCAGCTATGAGCTATAATCTTACAAGCTGCTTATAGCTAAAGAATTAAGTATATGAACATTCGTAATATTGCAATTATCGCACACGTAGACCATGGTAAAACTACCCTGGTTGACAAAATTCTTCATCAGACGAACGTTTTCCGGGCCAATCAGGAATCCGGCGAGCTGATCATGGACAGCAACGATCTTGAAAGAGAACGTGGTATTACCATTTTCAGTAAGAACGCTTCTGTTGAATACAAAGGCACCAAGATTAATGTGATCGATACCCCAGGCCACGCCGACTTTGGAGGTGAGGTAGAGCGCGTATTGAAAATGGCAGATGGTGTAATCCTGCTGGTTGACGCTTTTGAAGGCCCGATGCCACAGACCCGCTTTGTGTTGCAGAAAGCTTTACAGCTGAACCTGAAACCTATCGTGGTGATCAACAAAGTGGACAAGGCTAACTGCCGTCCTGATGAAGTACACGATGCTGTATTTGAATTGTTCTTCAACCTCGATGCGACTGAAGAGCAGCTGAACTTCCCGACCTTCTATGGTTCCGGTAAAAATGGCTGGTTCAACTCTTCCCTCGAGCAATGCGCTGATATCACTCCGCTGATGGATGGTATCATTGAACACGTTCCTTCTCCTAAGATCCCTGAAGGTAACCTGCAGCTGCAGATCACTTCCCTGGATTACTCTTCTTTCCTTGGTCGTATCGCAGTAGGTAAAGTAACCCGTGGTTCCATCGAAGAAAATCAGTGGATCACCCTGATGCAGGCTGACGGTACCGCTAAAAGACAGAAGGTACGTGAGCTGTACATCTTTGAAGCTTTAGGTAAAAGAAAAGTAACTCAGGTACTGGCTGGCGACATCTGCGCCGTAGTAGGTATCGAAGATTTTAATATCGGTGACACCATCGCTGATGGTGAAGCGCCGGAAGCACTGGCAGTTATCAGCGTGGACGAACCGACCATGAACATGCTGTTCGGTATCAACAACTCACCTTTCTTTGGTAAAGATGGTAAGTTCGTTACTTCCCGCCACCTGCGTGACCGTCTGGTAAAAGAAACTGAAAAGAACCTGGCGCTGCGTGTAGTAGATACAGACAGTGCAGATAGCTTCCTGGTATACGGCCGTGGTATCCTTCACCTGGGCGTATTGATCGAAACTATGCGCCGTGAAGGTTATGAGCTGACTGTTGGTCAACCGCAGGTTATCGTGAAACACATCGACGGTAAAAAATGTGAACCATACGAAACCCTGGTGGTAGACGTTCCACAGGAATTCGCCAGCAAGGTAATTGACCTGGTAACCCGCCGTAAAGGTGAAATGCTGATCATGGAAACTAAAGGTGAAATGCAACACCTGGAATTTGAAATTCCTTCCCGTGGTCTGATCGGTCTGCGTACACAAATGCTGACCGCCACTGCCGGCGAAGCTGTAATGGCTCACCGCTTCAACGATTACAAAGCCTGGAAAGGTGCAATCCCCGGCCGTAACAACGGTGTGCTGATTGCTAAAGAAGCTGGTTCCACTACTGCTTACTCCCTCGATAAATTACAGGACAGAGGTTCTTTCTTCGTTGATCCGGGAGAAGAAGTGTACAAAGGCATGATCATCGGTGAAAACAACAAACCTGGTGATCTGGTGGTAAACCCGAACGAAGGCAAGAAACTGACCAACATGCGCGCCAGCGGTAGCGATGGCGCTGCGAATATCGCACCTAAAATTCTGATGACACTGGAAGAATGCATGGAATACATCCAGCATGATGAGTGCATCGAAGTTACGCCTAACTTCATCCGTATGCGTAAAACCATCCTGGACGAAGAAGAACGTAAGAGAAGTGCAAAAAGCATGAAAGCTGAAGCCTAGTCTGATTAGAAGGCCCGCCGTTAAGGCAGGTTCATATAGTGATAGCACTAAGTTTTAAAAATGTTTGAGATAAAGAGGCTGACCAATTGGTCAGCCTCTTTTGTTTTTCCAGGGCTGAAACCCTGGGACCAAAAAAACATCAGGTTGTGTCAGAAGTATCGGGAAAGGTGGAGAATTAGAGGATCGAGGTACTAACCGGGAGAGTCTGGCTGCTCAAAGATTACAGCCTAGGGCAGCCTTAGTCTGGATTTCAGAAATTGAGGTATACGGTTTAACGCTGAAAATTTAAGGCTTAAAGCTGTCGTCGGTTTACTCCAAAACTGGAAATTAGGGAAATCAAATATTGTAGCCCAAAGCCTTATAAGCCTTGAAATTTCACAGATCAGGCCCCATAACTTTAACTCCGGAATCGGAAATCCAGCATATAACACCATAGCTGATAGCTCATATTATAGCTGAAAGGAATCATAGTTCGCAGCTTAAATAGCTCATCGCGCAATGTTAGAAATTGAAAAACACCGTAGCCCAGGGCTTCAGCCCTGGGATTCCCGGGATCCCAAAATTCCCGGGCAAAAAAAATCCCCGCCCAGGATAAGGCAGGGATGTGCATACTAACCCAATGCTTACTAAAACTAAAACTAACTTCTATGTATGTATAGTAAAGAGTAAATTTACTTTTGTGCGGCTTACATAATAATTAAGCCTCTTCTTGTTTCTCCGCAATTTTCTGTTTGATCTTTGCTTCGATTTCTGCGGACAGTTCCGGATTGTCGCCCAGTAATTGTTTTACCGCATCACGGCCCTGACCCAGTTTGTTGGTGTCATAGCTGAACCAGCTACCGCTTTTCTGAATGATACCGTATTCTACGCCCATGTCGATGATCTCACCCATTTTGGAGATACCCTGACCGTAGATGATATCAAATTCAGCCTGACGGAACGGAGGTGCTACTTTGTTTTTTACCACTTTCACTTTTACACGGTTACCTACCGCTTCATCGCCGTCTTTAATCTGGCTCATACGGCGGATGTCCAGCCTTACTGATGCATAGAACTTCAGTGCGTTACCACCGGTAGTGGTTTCCGGGTTACCAAACATAACACCGATTTTTTCACGTAACTGGTTAATGAATATGCAGCAGCAGTTGGTTTTGGCGATGGTGGCTGTCAGCTTACGCAGTGCCTGGGACATCAAACGTGCCTGCAGGCCCATTTTGCTTTCACCCATTTCACCTTCCAGCTCGCTCTTCGGTACCAGTGCGGCTACAGAGTCAATCACCACTACGTCTACTGCCCCGGATAAAATCAGACGGTCCGCAATTTCCAGCGCCTGCTCACCATGGTCGGGCTGTGAAATCAGGAGAGAATCCACATCCACACCCAGCCTGCGGGCATAGCTGCTGTCAAAGGCGTGCTCCGCATCCACAATGGCGCAAATACCACCTTTTTTCTGTGCTTCAGCAATCGTATGGATCGCTACGGTAGTTTTACCAGAAGATTCAGGACCATAGATCTCAATAATCCTTCCTTTCGGAAAACCGCCAATGCCCAGTGCGATATCAAGCCCCAGTGAACCGGAAGAAATTACTTCCATTGGAGCTTCTGCTTTTTCGCCCATCATCATCACAGATCCCTTACCGAAATCTTTCTCAATCTTATCCATTGTAAGGCGTAACGCCTTCAGTTTTTCTGTATTGGCTGTAGACATATCTGTAGTTGTTTTTTACAAATTTAATCGAAAAGCATATCTCCAACTGGAATGCTAAATTATAACCTAATTTTTGATTTTCCTAAATTTTTTAGCATTTTATTTTTAATGCTAAAAAAACTAGTATTTATATCGTATTCGCTCTCACTTTTTTCGCTTCGCCCTAACGACATAACAAAGATCCGAAGCCATTACGCATTGAATGTGCGTAATCATCGTCCTTGAAAAAAATTTTTATGGTAAGCTCAGGGGGAAAATACTGCATTTTGAAAAAGCGTAGTTATACTCTTGAGGTTAAATGCAGAATATCGGACTTTTGCATTGTCAAGTTTAGTTGTTGATGATTGTACCCCAGATGTTTGTTAGATTGTTTGTTAACCTGCCTTGCGGCCTTACATCCATGTTACCGGAATAAGCGGTCCGGCTGTTAAGGTAAACCCCAAAAAGTCTTTTCCCCATCCAAAACATAGCATATTCCTTGTTGGGTTTTCTCCTGAAAGAGAAAGCCGGCAGGGAGTATGCTACCGTTGGAAGATCAAATCACCAGAAACCAGCACGCGGCCAGCTGGGTAATGATACCAATAAATAAACCGGTATAAATTTCTGCGGGGTTATGTGCATTCAGCACCATCCTGGCGGTAGCTACAATGCCCGTTACAAAAAAGGTGATCACCAGCGGTAACGACACGTTCATATGCATGCCCCACATGAGCGCCAGCAGGAAACCTACTACGCCGCCCCAGCCAATACTATGCAGGCTGGTCTTCATAAAACTATTGGTAATGAACGAGATGGACACTGCCAGGAAGGACCCCAGGAAAAAAGCGGTGTAGAACCGTGGCGCACGGCCTTCCTGTAAAAAGGTGTAAAAAGCCCAGAAATAATAAATAATAATAGCAACGTAAGGAATGATCCGCTCACGCTGCGTCTTCATATATACAGACGCCACAAATCCCAGTTGTTTGGCCAGCAGCACTGTCAGCAACGGGAAAAATATCGTAATGACCACCACCCGGAAATACAATATATCAAAAGCAAATTTTTTGCTCAGCGGCTTAAATGCCACCATGTATTCGGGGATGGACTGTAATATTAAAAAGGTTACCAGCGTGGGAATAAACAGCGGATGGGTGATATAGGAGATAACCTGCGCCAGCGATCTGGCAGCGGGTGAAAATACCGGACCATCACTGGTACGCATGTTACTTTCCGGTAACGCTTGTTCGTGCATCATGTTGTTCTTATAATTCTTTACGTAAACGGGCAACCGGTATATTCAGCTGTTCCCTGTATTTGGCCACCGTACGGCGGGCAATATTATATCCCTTGTCCTGCAGCATTTTGGTAAGATTCTCGTCACTCAGCGGCTTCCGTTTGTTCTCTGCCTCTATCAGATCAGATAAAATCTTCTTCACTTCCCGGGTGGATACTTCCTCGCCACTGTCGGTTGACAGCGACTCGGAGAAAAAGAACTTCAGCTTGAAGGTGCCGAATTCTGTCTGCACATATTTACTGTTGGCCACACGGCTCACCGTGGAGATGTCCAGCTGGGTACGGTCGGCAATATCCTTCAGGATCATCGGCTTCATCGTGGTTTCATCACCGGTCAGGAAAAACTCCCGCTGGTAGTCCATGATAGACTCCATGGTGGACAACAGGGTATGCTGCCGCTGTTTGATGGCGTCAATAAACCATTTGGCGGCATCAATTTTCTGTTTGATAAACAACACTGCCTCTTTCTGGCGCTTGTCTTTCTTGTCCCCGCGGTCATATTCCCGCAGCATGTCTTTATAGCCGCCGGAAATCCGCAGGTCAGGCGCATTGCGTGAATTCAGCGTCAGTTCGAGTTTACCGGCATTGTTCATGATGAAAAAGTCCGGTAATACGTAACTCTCTGCTTTGTTGAGCGTGGCGTAGTTGCCGCCCGGTTTGGGATTCAGCTTGATAATCTGATTGATGGAGGCTTTCAGGCCTTCATCGCTCAGGCTCAATGCTTTCTGTATCTTTTCGTAGTGTTTCTTGGTAAACTCGTCGAAGTAGTTTTCGAGGATCAGATAGGCGGTGTGTACGCCTTCATCGTCCTGCGGTTTCCGCTTCAGTTGCAGCAGCAGGCACTCTTTCAGATCAGTGGCGCATACGCCGGCAGGGTCGAACTCCTGGATTTTTTTGATCAGCTCCCGGATTTCTTCTTCGGAAGTATCTATATTCTGAGAGAAAGAGAGATCATCCACCATCGCGCTTACTTCGCGGCGCAGATAACCATCATCGTCGATGCTGCCGATAATATGTTCGGCAATGGCGTTCTGGTGATCGTCCAGCTCCAGCATCCCCAGCTGGCTCAGAAGATGTTCGTGGAAAGATGTTTCCACCCGGATAGGAATGGTTTTGTTGCTCTCGTCCGGATCGGGATAATTGTCGTCCCGCAGTTTATAATCTGCTACGTCATCATCTCCATCACTTACATATTCGGAAATATCAATATTGTCATATTCGCTTTCACTGCCATCTGGTTCAAACTCGTCTTCTTCGTCACCTTCACTTTCTGTCTTAGCGTCAAAATCTTCCTGCTCTTTGAATTCATCTTCATGTGTTTCTTCACCGTATTCGAGGGCAGGGTTTTCTTCCAGTTCTTCTTTAATCCTTTCTTCCAGGTTGACAGTAGGTACCTGCAGCAACTTCATTAGCTGAATCTGCTGTGGTGAAAGCTTCTGTAATAACTTTTGCTGTTGTGTCTGCTTTAGCATAATAATCGTTCCCTACAGGGCAAAATTAATAAGTATAAGGTTAACGATAGCCTTACCGCCTTTAGCAGTCAACAGTTAGCAGTAATTACCGGCTAACGGAGGCAGCTAACAGCCGGAGGCTATAGGTCCAGTTCCAGTTGTTCATCAGGCAGCAGCCGGAAAGATTTGCGATGATACGGTGTTTCTCCGTGTTCCCGCAGCGCTTCACGATGTTGCCTGGTCGGATAGCCTTTGTTCTCATTCCAGCCAAAATGTGGATATTCCAGGTGCAACCGCTGCATGTACTCGTCACGGTATGTTTTGGCAAGAATAGAGGCCGCGGCAATGGATGCGTATTTGCCATCTCCCTGCACAATGCAGGCAAAGGGTGTTTGGCCGTAAGCATAAAACCGGTTACCATCTATGATGATAAATTCCGGCTGCTGGCTCAACTGCTCCAATGCCAGGTGCATCGCTCGGAAAGAGGCCTTTAATATGTTTATCTTGTCTATCTCTATGTTGTCTACACTGGCTACAGCATAGTACAACGCTTTTTTCTCAATTACTTTACGCAACTTGTCCCGGTCTGCTGCTGTCATTTGTTTGGAATCATTGAGCAGCGGGTGGCGGAACTTCGGCGGTAATATTACCGCTGCTGCAAACACAGGGCCCGCAAGGCACCCTCTGCCGGCTTCATCGCAGCCAGCCTCCAATAATTCGTCCTGATAATGAGATAGTAGCAAGTCCGGTACTGTTTAAGACGGGTAAAATTACAAGATTAATGTTCAAGGAACAAGGAATAAGGAATTTTACACGGCTTACTCGGAATCACGTTTAAACAAGTCTTTGAAATCCTGTTTGAAATCAATCCATTCTTTATCGGACTTTTTCATCAGCTCATCAGCGGCCTTACGGGTGCTGTCCCACGCATTGGCACTGCTGCCCTGAATATCTTTCATCTTCTTGTTCATCTCCGCTTTCAGGCTCTCCAGCTTCTTCCGCGCTTCTTTACTTTTATCGGTACCTTCTTTTTTCAACTCCTCACTGGTCTGGTCTATCTGCTTAATCCGCTCCCGGATGGCGTCTTCCGCCTGCTTTTTCTGTTCATTGAGGTAATCCCCGGCACTATTGGCGGTTTTTTTTACGTCTTCCTTTACTTTAGCAGCACCTTCCTGCACTTCTTCCCGCTTCTCCTGCTGTTTTTTGTTCTCGTTGCACGCCAAAAATGCTGCTACCCCCATTATTAACATTATTTTTTTCATGATCAACAGATTTTAACAATTAGAAAATATAGGCTTTGAAATTTTTGGCACGCACTATTGCGCTGCTCCCTTTTATCAAAACATATTCCAGTTTTTTTGTTCACTCTCCCGGAGATATTATTTACAGGAGAAAAACATGTATAAATCATTAATATACTTTAAAAAGACCAACTGTCGGGGAAGATCCTATTCATTATATCCTATCCATGCGTCCGTTAACAAAAAAATAGCTAGGTTTGAGGTCCTTTTATAACAAACCAATTATAACAAAACCAAACTGATATGAGAAAAAAACTACTGGTTTTGCTCTTGCTGCTTAGCGTAAGTATTAAATGGGCGAAAGCAGACGAGGGCATGTGGCTTCCTTATTTACTGGGCCAGCAGACCTACAATGACATGGTCAAAAAAGGTCTTAAACTAACCAAGGAACAGCTGTACAGCATCAATAAAGCATCCATGAAAGATGCGATCGTGATCTTTGGCGGAGGCTGCACCGGTGAAATCGTAAGCAATGAAGGCCTGATCTTCACCAACCACCACTGCGGCTACGGCGCTATCGCTGCCGCCAGCTCAGTAGAACACAACTATCTCAAAAACGGTTTCTACGCAAAAAATAAACAGGAGGAAATCACTTCCCCCATGCTGTCTGTCCAGTTCCTCGTGAAAGTGGAAGACGTTACCAAAGATGTGGAAGCTCAGCTGAAAGGACTCAGCGGTGCCGACAGAACGAAAAAAGAACAGGACGCATATGCCGGTATTATCACCAAAGCTACTACCGGTACCGACTACGAAGCGAAAGTGGTGCCTATGTTCAAAGGCAACCAATACCTGCTGTTCGTATACGAACGCTTTAAAGACGTCCGCCTGGTAGGTACCCCGCCTGAAAGCGTGGGTAAATTCGGCGGCGATACCGACAACTGGGAATGGCCCCGCCACACCGGCGACTTCTCCATTTTCCGTGTATATGCCACTAAAGACGGTAAACCTGCTCCTTACTCCAAAGATAACGTGCCCCTGAAACCTAAACACTTCCTGCCGGTATCTATCAAAGGCGTGAAAGAAAATGACTACGCCATGATCTTCGGTTATCCTGGCGGCACCAACCGTTACGAAACTTCTTACGGTATCAAACTGAAAAATGAAGTGGAAAACCCGTCCCTGGTAAACCTGCGCGACGTTAGGCTCAAAGCTATGATGGAGCAGATGGTGAAAGACCCGGCGGTAAAACTGCAACTGGCTTCTTCCTACGCCGGTATCGCCAACTACTGGAAATTCTTTGATGGCGAAACCAAACAGCTGAAACAGCACCACGTCATGGAAGACAAAGAAAAAAATGAAGCTGCTTTCGCTAAATGGGCACAGGATAAACCTGAATTTGCCAATATCATGAACGATTATGCAGCATCCTATAAGGCATGGTCTCCCTACGCGAAACACCGCGTTTACATTATGGAAGGCGTACTCGGCTCTCCGGTAGCTGCTTACGCAGCTTCGCTGATGGCCCTCGAAAAAGCACTGGTAACACCTGGCGCGCCGAAAGATGCGGTACAACAGGCCGCTGCTGCAGCTGATAAAGCCCGCACAGCCTTCCTGGAAGGTGAAAACAAACCCAGCGACCAGAAAATCCTGGCCGCTACTGCCCGCATGTTCTACAACGACGTGCCGAAAGACCAACAGCCAACCGGCTACTTTGAAGCGGTGAAAAGCAAATTCGGCAGCCTCGATGAAGACAATACCTGGAAACTCTGGGCCGCTTCCCTGATGAACAACACCATCATCTTCGATGACGCAAAATGGAAAGCGTTCATGGCTAACCCGGATGCAGTAACCCTGCAAAACGACCCGGTATTTAACTATGCCAGCACTTTCATCAAAAACTATGGCGGTAAATATCAACCGCTTTACACCCAGTTTACGATGAAAAACAATGACCTGGGCCGCGAATACCTGAAAGGCATCATGCAAATGCAGCCTAACGGCAACAGATACCCGGATGCTAACTTCACCATGCGCCTCTCTTATGGTCAGGTGAAACCCTACTCTCCGCGTGATGCTGTACACTACGACTATGTGACCACCATGAAAGGTGTGATCGAGAAATATGTTCCGGGTGACTATGAGTTTGATCTCCCTGCCAACTATGTAGACCTGTACAACAAAAAAGATTTCGGTCAGTATAAAGACGCCAAACGCAACGACATCGTAGTAGGCTTCATTACAACCAACGACATCACTGGCGGTAACTCCGGCTCCCCTGTGATCAACGCCAACGGTGAACTGATCGGCCTCGCGTTCGATGGCAACTACGAAGCACTGAGCCACAAAATCCAGTTCGACGCTGACTACAACCGTACTATCTGCGTAGATGTACGCTATGTGCTGTGGTGCATCGAAAAACTGGGTGGTGCTAAAAACATCATCAATGAACTGAAGCTGGTAAAATAAACGTTACCTGCTCAATTTATACATCCCGTTCCGGTGTTGCCGGAACGGGATTTTTTTTGTCTCCCGCCACCAAACATTTCCACGTTACCTGTTGTTATCCCCATTAAATAACCGCCTAATCCGAAAACTCAACAACCGTGCATGCATAAACGAAGTATCCGACTGGTTGCCATCTTTCTGTGCTTTTTTGCAGGCATTCCCCTGTCTTATGCGGGGGACGGGCCTGTCAGCGATACCACCGCCAAAGACACTTCTTCTATTAAACCCGGCTTTCTGAAAAAAATAACCCTGAGTGGTGTATTTCAGGCACGGTACACGGTTTCCCTCACAAAAGATGTGGATGTAAACGGCACGCATCAGGCCGATGCGGAGAAAGAAGTGGTGCGTAACAGCTTCAGCATCAAACGGGCGAGGCTTCAGGTAAAAGCACAGGTAAGCGATCGGTTTCAGGCGGGGGTGCTGGTAAACTTCGCGGACTTTGCCAGCGACCCTAAAGGAAAGGTGCTGGAAAATGCGTTCATTACCTATCGCTGGAATGACGCGATCAACTTTACAGTAGGCCAGTTCCGCCCTTCCTTCGGCCTGGAAGATCTCTACCCGGTAGACATTATCCAGTCCATGGATTTCTCCAATCAATACTATGCCTTCGGTAACAACGGCTGGCAAAGTTTTCAGGTGGGCGTGTCCATGTTCGGTTCCCTCCGGAAAAATGCATCGCTTCCCATCAAATATGCGCTCTCCGTTGTCAACGGGAATAACCGTAACCAGGTATCTGATGATGACAACGGGAAACTGGGCTCCGCCCGACTGGAATTCGGTGATATGAACAAGCTGTCGCTTGGCCTCAATGGCGGTATTGGCGCTGTAAAGCGGTACAGCGTATATGCGTTGGGGGTAGACTTCAGCGGTGTGATACCATTGGCAGAAAAGTTTGACCTGCAGCTACAGTCGGAGTTTAAGCAGGGTACCAACCATCGGCTGTTTTACGGGCTGGCAGACAGTCTCCGTAAAGGCCCGTTGAGCGACTACCTGATGCATGGTGTTTATCTGCTGCCTAATTTCCGGTACAAAATCAACTATCATAAGCTCACCTCCATCGAGGTGTCCATGCGCTATGAATATTTTAACGAAGATTTCCGGCATAGCGGTAATGCCCGGCGGACCTACATCCCGATGGTCAGCCTGGCTTTCCTGAAGGACTATGGCGGGCGTATACAGCTGGGTATGCAAATCGACAATTACGACCGGGATATCCCGGGAACGAAAACGCACAGTAGCAACCTGATGATAGTACAGGTACAGTGCAGAATATAAAATGCCAATTTATGATGAAAGAAATCAAGTATCCACAGTTGTTGATCACGGTCATTTTCGGAGTTGTTATCTGGCTGATTCCGCCGCCGGCAGGCGTAACGCCCGAAGCCTGGCATCTGTTGGCCATTTTCCTGTCCACCATCCTTGGTATTATCCTGAAAGCGGCTTCCATGGGCACCATGTCCATGATGGCCATTACACTGGTGGCGCTGAGCGGTGTGCTGGCGCCGGGTAATCCGGGGAAATCCATTACGCTGGCACTCAGTAGCTTCGGAGACAAGGTAATTTGGTTGATTGGCATCTCCTTTTTTATTGCCCGTGGGTTCATAAAAACCGGTCTGGGTAAACGGATCGCTTATATTTTTATCCGCATATTCGGCAAAAGCTCGCTGGGACTGGCTTACGGCCTTGGTCTGGCAGATCTGGTGCTGGCGCCGGCGGTGCCCAGCAATACGGCAAGGGGAGGAGGCATTATCTATCCGATTATGAAGTCCATGGCGATGAACTTTGGATCGGTGCCGGAAGATCCGGCCACTCACCGTAAGCTCGGTGGATATCTCACCCTGAGCAGCTACAATATGAACCTTATCACTTCTTCGTTGTTCCTTACGGGGACGGCCAGTAATCCCATGTGCCAGAAGTTCGCCAGGAATCTGGGTATCGAGATCACCTGGATGTCGTGGTTTGCTGCTGCATTGGTGCCCGCAGCGCTGTCCATCGTTGTAGTGCCTTATGTGCTGTATAAAATCTATCCACCGGAACTGAAATCCACCGGTGATGCGCCGGCTATGGCGGCGGAAAAACTGAAGGAAATGGGGCCGGTGCATAAAAATGAGTGGCTGATGCTGCTGGCTTTCGTGATACTGCTGGTGCTGTGGATCACGGGTGATCTGTTTGGGATTGATGCTACCACCACCGCCCTGATTGGATTGGTGTTTCTGTTGTTATCGCAGGTGTTGGACTGGGAAGATGTAAAGTCTGAAAAAGGCGCCTGGGATACGATCGTATGGTTTTCTGCACTGGTGATGATGGCCAGTTTCCTGAATTCACTGGGCTTTATTCCGTGGTTCAGTGAGCTTATTAAGAAACAGGTCGGTGGTATGCAGTGGATGGTGGCTTTTCCCATCATCGTGCTGGTTTATTTCTATAGCCATTACATTTTCGCCAGTGCTACCGCGCATGTGGCGGCCATGTATTCGGCTTTCCTGGCGGTAGGGATTTCGGTGGGCGTACCAGGCACCCTGTTGGCGCTGGTATTAGGTTTCTGTGGCGGTATTTTCGGCACACTGACACATTATGGCCACGGACCGGCGCCGGTATTTTTCGGCAGTACCTATGTGGAGCTGAAAGACTGGTGGAAATGCGGATTTCTGTTGAGTATCGTGTATATCATTCTCTGGATGGGCGTCGGGGCAGGCTGGTGGAAGGTATTAGGCATCTGGTAATATCAAAATATCAAGTTATGGGTCAATGGACACAAAAAACATTAACCAGGAAAAACTGGATGGCTTTTACAGGATTGTTCCTGTGCTTTTTTCTCATTATTCATTTACTGGGAAACCTGCAATTGCTGTTGCCGGATGAACAGGCGCATCTGCAGTTTAATGCCTATTCCCATCTGTTGTCTGGTAATATCATCATCAAAATAATCTCCTGGGTGCTGTATGCGAGCATCATTGCGCATGTGGTATATGCTGTTATTATAATGTTGACGAATAAACGAGCGGGAGATGTGAAATATCATTACGACAGGCGTGGTGAAGTCAGCAAATGGTATACCCGTAACATGGGCCTGTTGGGGACGATCATTTTTATATTTCTCGTTATCCATTTCCGTGATTTCTGGTATGTGTACAAGTTTGGTTCGCTGCCGCTGGACGCGCGCGGGAATAAAGACTTATACACGCTGGTGGTGGCGGTATACAGCGAAACGTGGTACGTGCTGGTATACGTGCTGTGTATGGTAGCGCTTTGTTATCACCTGCTACATGGGTTCTTCAGTGCTGCGCGAACGCTGGGTGTTTATCATCCGCGCTATGTACAATGGATCAGGGTAATTGGCTGGATATATAGTGTGGGTATCTGTGCAGGTTTTGCGCTGATACCGATTTATGTTCACTTCTTAAAATAATGGGTCATGCTGGACGCAAAAATACCGGAAGGGCCACTGGAAGATAAGTGGCGTCATTACAAGGAACATGCTAAGCTGGTAAATCCTGCTAACCGGAAGAAGCTGGAAGTGATTGTGGTGGGTACAGGATTGGCAGGTAGTTCCATTGCTGCTTCGCTGGGGGAGATGGGCTACCGGGTGAAGGCATTCTGTTTTCAGGATACGCCGCGCCGGGCGCATTCTGTGGCAGCACAAGGGGGCGTAAATGCCTGTAAGAACTACAAAAATGACGGAGACAATGTGTTCCGCATGTTTTACGATACTATCAAGGGCGGTGATTTCCGCGCACGGGAAGCCAATGTGTACCGTCTGGCTGAATGCAGCGCCAGCCTGATAGATCAGGCGGTGGCACAGGGCGTGCCCTTTGGCCGGGAATATGGTGGATATCTCAATAACCGCTCCTTCGGCGGTGTGCAGGTATCGCGTACTTTTTATGCCCGCGGGCAGACTGGTCAACAGTTGCTGTTGGGTGCTTATCAGGCGCTGATGCGACAGGTACATCTTGGCTCAGTGCAATTGTTTGCCCGGCATGAAATGCTGGACCTTGTAACGATCGATGGTAAGGCAAAAGGCATTATCGTCCGTAATCTCGATACCGGAGAAATAGAACGTCACGGTGCACATGCTGTGATACTGGCTACCGGCGGCTTTGGGAAGATCTATTACCTGTCTACCCTGGCGATGGGTTGTAACGGTTCCGCTATCTGGCGCGCACATAAAAAAGGTGCGTTGATCGCCAATCCCAGCTGGACACAGATTCATCCTACCAGTTTGCCGCAGTCAGGAGAATACCAATCCAAGCTCACCCTGATGTCGGAATCTTTGCGCAATGATGGCCGCATTTGGGTACCCAAAAAAGAGAAGGAGGACCGGTTGCCTAATCAGGTGCCGGAGGAAGACAGGGATTATTACCTGGAGCGCCGTTACCCCGCTTTTGGCAACCTGTCGCCGAGGGATATTGCTTCCCGGGCGGCGAAAGAACGGATCGATGCGGGTTATGGCGTGGGGCCGTTGAAAAATGCCGTATACCTGGATTTCTCCAAAGCGATTAAAGATCAGGGTGTTGACAAGATCAGGGAAAAGTATGACAACCTGTTCCGCATGTACGAAAAGATCACTGGTGTGGATGCTTATAAGGAGCCGATGAAAATTTCACCGGCAGCACACTTTTCCATGGGTGGACTGTGGGTTGACTATGAATTGATGACCACCATCCCCGGATTTTTTGCGCTGGGGGAGGCCAATTTTGCGGACCATGGGGCTAACAGGCTGGGGGCTAATTCCCTGTTGCAAGCCTGTGTGGACGGGTATTTTATTGCACCATATACGCTGGCCAACTATCTGGCAGATGAAATCAGAACACCGGCAACGGATATTCATCATCCGGCTTTTGACGCTGCCGCCAAACAGGTGGAAGACCAGTTGCACTTGCTGAAGGGCATTGGCGGTAAATTATCTGCCGATTACTTCCATAAAACGCTGGGTAAAATACTGTATGATAAATGTGGGCTGTCACGCGCTGCAGAAGGGCTGGAGCAGGCTATCCGGGAGATAAAAGCATTACGGCAGCAGTTTTATGCCGACCTGTTTATTCCGGGTGGTTTGGCGATTAACAGTGAGTTGGAAAAAGCGGGCAGGGTGGCGGATTATCTGGAGTTGGGAGAGCTGATGTGCCATGATGCCCTGACGCGGGAAGAGTCCTGTGGGGCGCATTTCCGGGTAGAATATCAGACGCCCGAAGGAGAGGCCATGCGTAATGACAAAGATTTTGCCTTTATATCCGCCTGGGGATGGACTGGTGAAAACCAATCGCCGGTATGGAATAAGGAACCATTGACGTTTGAATTTGTTACACCTACCGTGAGAAGCTATAAATAACGTGTATGCATATACGATTAAAAATATGGAGGCAGGAAAATAGCCAGGATACCGGCAAGATGCAGGACTATGAACTGGCAGACGTGAATCCCGACATGTCTTTTCTGGAGATGCTGGACATGTTGAACGAGCAGTTGCTGGAGCAGGGGCAGCGGGCCATCGAGTTTGACCATGATTGTCGCGAAGGTATTTGCGGGCAATGTGGAGTGATGATCAATGGCCGTGCGCATGGACCTTTAAAAAACACGACCACCTGCCAGCTGCATATGCGCAGTTTCCGGGAGGGGGAAACGATTTACATAGAGCCTTTCCGGGCGACAGCTTTCCCGGTAAAATGCGACCTTAAAATAGACCGTACAGCGTTCGACAGGGTGATACAGGCAGGAGGATATATTTCCGTCAATACCGGCCAGGCGCCGGAGGCCAACAGTATTCCGATAGGGCATCCGGTGGCGGAAGCGGCGTTTGATGCAGCGGCCTGTATCGGGTGTGGCGCCTGTGTGGCGGTGTGTAAAAATTCCAGTGCGGCGTTGTTTACCAGTGCCAAGATCACGCATCTGGTATTGCTGCCACAGGGCGCTGTGGAAGCACAGCAAAGGGTGCGGCATATGGTAGATCAGATGGATGCCGAAGGGTTCGGTCATTGCAGTAATACAGAGGCCTGTGAAGCAGAGTGCCCGCAGCAAATTTCGGTACTGCATATTGCCAGAATGAACTGGGAATACAACAAGGCGCAACTGCTGAAAAAATAGCGCAGTATTGCGTTTTGGCGTATACGTAGTTATACGTAATTTGAAAATTTTGTTGCTTAAAACGAATGTTATTTGCTGGAAAATTTGTAGATTTGCATCCGCTTTAATCACCGACGATATACTGTTGCGAATAAGAGTTGCTACATGCAATAGTGTTACCCCGGATTTTATTTGTAACAGGGTTTGTTACCCTACCCCAAAATGAAGTATTAAAAAGATGAAACATTACAACATGTTTGTGGTGGCCCTTATGCTGCTGGTAGCAGCGATGACGGCTTGTTCCCCAAACCAGAAAAAAAACGAGACAACTACAGTGACCGGTAATGCCGGTAATTTTCTGATCATCAGAGGTCATGGATTTAGTAAAGAGAAAGCAGCTAACAAAGTGATCTTTGGAGATGTGGCAGCGCATGTATTGCGTGCAAATGCCGACTATCTGCTGGTACAGGTACCAGAGCAGAAGGCAGACACTGTACAGGTGGTAGTAGCAGTAGGAGATAAGACCTCCAACGCGATGTTGTTTGAGTACAACGCTACACGGAAGCTGGTGGCTTCCGTGCAGGATATTGCCAGCGTGGCATATTAATAACACAGCGTTTTAGTTGTTATACCATAGCTTTATTTAAGTGACGTAGAAAAGAAAAAAGGTTGTTACAATTGTAACAACCTTTTTTGGTTATAATGGGTTACTAAGTAGTCTATTTAAGGTCTTTCGGCTGCATACCGAAGATCATTACCAGCTTGTTGTTTTCGTAGAAGTTCAGCGTCTGGTCAGCCACATCATAGCGGTAGCTGTGTTCTCCTATCATCTTCAGAAATTCTGCTTCGCGGCGCATCACGTTTTCATCCATGCAAGCCATTCTGGTACTGATAGCCATTGTAAAGGTAATGTTTTCTCCGTTAGTATGATAACCTCCGGAAATACTATTACAACCACCTTTACCATGGAAACGTTTGGCGGCAGGATCAAACTCTACCCAGATACCGGATTGTGTCAGAGTACTATCTCCCAGTTTGATAAGGTTCCATCTTTTGCTGGCGATAAATGCCCATGGAGAGCCTTTTTCCGGGGTGGTGCTTACTTTTTTCTTTTCCAATACTTTTCGCAGGGTGTATCTGATAGAAGAACCGTCGGCAGGGGGATTCTTAACGGGCGTAATCCTTACCAACAGTTTGTAGCGATAGCCTGGTGTATATTTGAATCCTTCGATGTTAGTGTAGAGGTTAGACCATTCGGTATCCTTCACTCCTTTGATCTGCAAGCATTCCATCGGTGCTACGCCGGTGCATGGCTCCTTGGATTCTTTTACATAAATGGTCTGATTTTTTGAGGTCTGCTGCTTCTGTACAGGCTTCACGGGCGTCATCAGTGTCGTAGCCAGCGTCAATGCGATTTCTAAAAACATAATTGTGAATTTAATCTTTAACAACAAAAGGTACCTGACGGTTTACTTTTGTCAGAATACCTTCTGTTTGCAAAAACGCTGCCAGCATGCAGAATGTTACAGCTGTTATGAGGATTTCCGTTTTCCTATCCGCTGAATAATGCTGGTGTAATAGGCCAGTTTATCTTTTCCCGGCAGACTGATCACCTTTACATCATTGGCGGTAAGCAGGTCCAGCTTGAATTTGCAGGCAGGTACCAACTCTTCCGGAATATAATAGTAGAGTGTGTTGGGTACCGGCACATTTTTATGATGAAATTTCTGTCGGGCCCTGTAGGTGAGCAACCACCAAAGGTCTGTCTCCACAAAATCGAGCGACAGCCCGAAGATGTGGATATCATGCGTAAAGAAAAAGTCAATCCACGAGTGATAGTACACCTGTTTGGCGTGTATGCGTCTCAGTAAGGATTCTTTGGGCACTTCCTTGCTGGAGTAGAAGGTGCCGCTCACCACGTAATTACGCATCAGCTGGAGTTGGCCGCCATAGTGCTCAAACCCGAGGTTAATACTCATGGGATTGAGGCAGTCGCCATGGATATGCCAGTAATGGATATCATCCATGGTGTATTTGCGGAAGATGCTGTAGAATTTTTCATTGATAAGGCTGGTGTTTTCATAAGGAGTCCGGCCTTCAAGGGTAAACTCATAGTTGGTGGTCAGGATATGGGCCGGCTTTAGTGCCCTGATGGCAGCATGGATACCATTGGCTTTGATTTCAGCCGCTTTGATGGCGATAAACGCTTTCAATTCCCTTTCACGGAGTTTTTCTCTTTTGATGGCGGTTAAAAAAACCTCTTCATACAGCAGCGGGAATGGCTTTTTGTCGTCCAGTTCCACGCAGTCTCCTGTATGACAGAAGGTGATGATATCCTGCAGCAGGTCTTTCCAGCTTTGTCCGCTGGAAATGTTGTTGATATCATTTCCGATTAACAAAATAAGGTTGTTCATAGCAGGTGTATATGGTTTTATGGGTGGATAAAGCGGAAGGTGAGGTTAATCCTTCCGGAGATCTGCTGGCTTGTTTTGGGTACCTGATGTTCCCAGTACTGCTGCAGCGTCCCTTTCATGACCAGGAGGGAGCCGTGTTCCAGCAATATTTCATGTTTCAGGTGATGATCATTTTTATAGCGTAACAAAAAACGGCGGGAGGCGCCGAAGTTGACAGAAGCAATCACCGGATGGGGCCCCAGTTCCGGTTCATCATCTGCATGCCAGCCCATAGAGTCGCTGCCGCTGCGATAAAGGTTAAGCAATACACTATTGAAACCGGCGCCGGCAGCAGGCGTGATACGGTCCCGTATCTCCTCCAATGCCGGTGTCCATGGACCTGGCGCAAAGGTATTGCCGGAAAAACTATAGGAAGTGGCAGCATCTCCATACCAGGCCATTAACCGTGGAAATAAAACCTGTTTGCCATACATATTCATCGATTCCTGTTTCCAATCGATCGTGTCCAGTAATGTCTGATAATAAACATCACTTTCCGCCGGCTTAAAAAAGCGCGGATAATAAGCCAGTTCTCCGTTCTTCAGGTGGATGGCATTCCCGGGATTGGGCTCTTCAAAAAGGCTTCCCTGCAAACTCATGATACAAATTTACAACGGCGGTACGCAATGTATTTACATGCTTATTGATCTTTCCACTGCCAGAGATAACGGCAGGCATGGGTCCGGTAGGGGGACCATTTAGCGGAGATCGTCTTCATCTTCTCCCTGAAAGCTTTCTTATCGCTGATATCAAGCTTGTAAAGATTGGCCATAGCCTGTTGTATGCCGAGGTCGTCTATGGAGAAAACATCTTCACGGTGAAAGTGCCACATGAGCAGCATTTCTACCGTCCACCGGCCTACACCTTTTATTTTGGTAAGGCATACAATTACGGCTTCGTCGTCCATCTTATGCAGCCTGGCATCGGTGAGCTTTTCAGCGATCACAAAGTTGGCCACATTTTGTACATAGGAGACTTTAGCGTTGGATAACCCGATAGAACGAAGGAGTGTAGGCGCGGTAGCAGCTACCTGTTGCGGTGTGGGTTCTTTATTGTCATAAAGGGCAAGAAAACGGGCGTAGATCACATCCGCCACTTTGGTGGAAAGCTGCTGGCTCATGATAGCCCCAATGAGGCGCAAAGGGAAATTCTTTCGCTTCTCCTGTGCATCCAGCGGACCCTTGATGATCTTTTGCAGCCTTTTGTCCTTGCTGAGATGGGAGATATAGGCATGCTCCGTTACCGGAGTGCCTGATGGTCTGGGCATAAACGTTTGATTAAGTGATTATATCCGCTATCCTGCACTCCGGCAAGGGCATTAATAGGTGAACGGCTGATTGTAGATCACCTGCAGGATAGTTTGTCCTACTGCTTTTAAGGTCTTGGTATCGATCACGCTCATGTTATCATTCTGGGTATGCCAGTGCGGCGCAAAGTTGCCGGTAGCCTGCCAGGCAATGATATCAAAAGTCGGGATGTTAGCCATCGTATTCACATAAATGTGGTCGTCTGTGATGTAAGACCCGTTTTTCTCGTACCGGAAATAGTCGGAGTAGCCCAGCTGATTGGCCACGTCCCAGAACATTTTCATCGGTCCGTAAGCGTATTGCTGGGAAGAGCCTTCCATATAAAACTGTGAGCCACGGCCGCCTACCATGTCCAGCAGGATGCCGTAATTGGCTTTATAGCCCTTTACGTGCGGGTTTTTAGCCCAGTACTGGGTACCGAGGCAGAAAGAGTTTTCATTGTCTTTTACCCCATAATCTTCCACATCCACAAGCAGAATGTCCACACCGGCTTCGGGCCTTTGTGTTTTGAACTGACGGGCAGCTTCCATCAGCACGCCCACACCGCTGGCGCCATCATCGGCTCCATCCAGTTTACCTTTTTTGTCGAAGGCATCTTCATCGGCCCATGGACGGGTATCCCAGTGCGCCAGTAATAACACGCGTTGTTTGGCGGCGGGGTTGAAGCTGGCGATGATGTTGATACAGGGCAGCTTCTCTTTATGCGGGCCATCAACGGTGGTACGTTGCACGTACACGGTGTCAGCCCATTTTTTCAGGGAGCCGATCATCCAGTCGGCACAATGCTGCTGTGCGGGCGTGTTGGGTATTCTGGGCCCAAAGCTCACCTGCTTCGCAGTATAGGCGTAGGCGGAATCTGCGCTGAAAGCTGGTACCGGCACACTCAGTTTAGCCACTTTGCTGGCGCCGGTGCTGTCGGTAGTATTGTCTGTTTTTGTGGACGGCTGCTGACAAGCGCTGGCCAGAAGCGCCAGCGTTGTCAACATGCTAAGAACTTTACGCATTATTATCTGTAGGTATTTGCTTATTGAACGCTATAAGTGACGTTACCATCTTTTTCATCTTTGAGCTGTATGCCGATGCCCAGCAGCTCATTGCGGATACGGTCGGAGGTGGCGTAGTCCTTACGGCCTTTGGCCTCCTTGCGCATGGAGATCAGCATCTGCAATACGCCATCGAGCAACTGATCGTCGCTGCTGGCGGGTGGTTGCTGTATGCCGAGGATGTCCACGAGGTAAGTCTTCCAGGTTTGTTGCAACAGGTTAAAGGTGTCCTCGCTGATTTCATGCATTTTGATCTGGCCGCCTTTCAGAGAGTTGACAACAGGTGTCAGCTCAAACAGGTTGGCCAGCACCTTGGCGGTGCTGAAATCATCATTCATGAATTCGGGGCATTCCTGGCACCAGGTGCGTACCTGTTTGTCCAGTTCTTCGTTGAGGGCGGCTCCATCGGAAGTATAGCTCAGCTTCTGCAGCGTTTCATAGGCTGCCCACAGGCGTTGCAGTCCTTTTTCCGCGGCCTGCAATGCTTCGTTGGAGAAGTCGAGCGTACTGCGGTAATGTGTCTGCAATACGAAGAAACGGATGGTCATCGGGCTGTAGGCTTTGTCCAGCTGAGGATTCTCGCCGGTAAACATTTCCGTGAGCTTGATGGTGTTGCCATAAGCTTTGCCCATTTTACGGCCGTTGATCGTGATCATATTGTTGTGCATCCAGTAGCGCGCCATCATCTCGCCATGGGCGATCTCACTTTGTGCTATTTCGCACTCGTGGTGCGGGAACTGGAGGTCCATACCACCGCCGTGGATATCGAACTGATGGCCCAGGTATTTGGCGCTCATAGCGGAGCACTCAATGTGCCATCCGGGGAAACCTTCGCCCCAGGGGCTTGGCCAGCGCATAATATGTTCCGCAGGGGCTTTCTTCCACAGGGCGAAATCCGCTTTATTGCGTTTTTCATCCTGGCCTTCCAGTTCGCGGGTGGTTTCGAGCATATCTTCCAGCACACGGCCACTGAGAATACCATAGTCATAGCCGGCGGCGTATTTTTTTACGTCAAAATACACACTGCCATCTACTTCATAGGCATAGCCCTTTTCCATGATCTTTTTGATCATTTCTATCTGTTCTATGATGTGACCGGTAGCGGTAGGCTCTATGCTGGGTTCCAGGTTGCCGAACTGCAGCATGGCCCAGTGGAACAGATTGGTGTATTTCTGTACCAGTTCCATCGGCTCCAGTTTCTCCAGTACGGCGGATTTGGAGACTTTGTCTTCTGCCGCGCGGCCTTCTTCTTCAAAGTGGCCGGCGTCGGTGATATTACGTACATAACGTACTTTATAACCCAGGAACTGCAGGTAACGGTATACCACATCGAAGGTGATATACGGACGGGCATGGCCGAGATGTGATTCTCCGGATACGGTGGGCCCGCACACGTACATGCCCGCGTGGCCGGGATGCAGAGAGGTGAATACTTCTTTCTGACGATGTATTGAATTGTATATTTTGAGTTCTGACATATGCTGTAATTAAGAATTTCCGGGGGACCTGTTACAGGCAACAGGCCTTTTTTCCGGTGGTGGAGGGCAAAGATAAATATTGTTCCAGATGTATGTTAAAAGTCCGGGAACAACATCGGTCAGATCTCAAAATATTAAACATTTTCATAATTATATTATTTGTTTACTTCTATTTCCTGCACACCGCTGCCCATGAGACTGAGGTTGGCGATGACCGGATAGTGGTCAGACAGGTCGGACATGATCCTCCGGAAGCTGTTGACCTTAAAACCGGTACTGGCAAACACATAGTCAATACGCAGGGTGGGAGCTAACCCATTGAACGTGCGGCCTACGCCCCAGCCCTTGTTCAGGAAAGCGTCCTGGAGGTCGCCTTTGATCGTGAAATAGGTATATGATGCCGGGGTATCGTTAAAATCTCCGCATACAATCACCGGATAAGGGCTCTGCCGGATAAAATTACCTACAATATCGGCTTGCTGACTGCGGCGTATATACGCCTCGCGCATTTTCTGAATGATGTTTTTGGTGGCCACCAGGCCGGTATCTTCCTGGTTTTTGATTTTGCGGATATCAGTATAGTCCTTTTCATTGAAACGATACGATTCCAGGTGCATATTCACAATGCGGATGGTATCGTCGTCCTTTACAATATCAGCATAAATCAGGCTTTCACTCAGAGGCCCCATGCTCATTTTCACCTTGTCTGATGCAATAATAGGATATTTTGAAAAGATGATGGAACCCCAGTGTTGCATCCCGTTCCGGTTAAAATCACTCGAAAAGAAACGGTACGGCATTTTCATGTCCCGTGAAATATCCTCCCGGTTATTAAAATCATTCTTCCGCTCAGAGGTGTAAAAATCCTGAAAGCACGCTATGTCCGGCTCCTGCTTTTTGATCAGGGCAAACATGGCCTGCCGGTTATATTTACTGTCTTTTTCACGGTACAGGCCAAACTGGCTCACATTGTAGCTCATCACGGTCAGGCTTTGGTCTGCCGGCGCCGCCTTATTGCCGGAAGGCAGGTTAAACGCCAGGAAGGCGCTGATAGACTTCCAGCCAAGAAACAGCGCAATGAGCGATAAAAAGGCATAACGGTAGTTGAAAAACAGCCACCCTGCCATAAACAGCACCAGCAAGCCCAATAAAAACGGGAATGCCAGCGTAATGAAACTAATAGGCCAGAACCAGGCCGGGGAAATATACGGTGCAAGGCAGGCGGCAAGAAAAAGCAACACCACTCCAACGTTGATGAATACAAAAAAGCCTTTCGTAAATAGTCTTAAGAATCGCACCGCGTTTCCACGTTTGTTGAATGAATAAAGTTAATGCTTTTTCAACGACAGACGGGATATAACCGGGAAATGCTCTGACTGCGGCATTTTTAGTACCCTGCATCCTTCGATGCTGAAATGCTTGTCAGGCAGAATATAATCGATCCGCAGGGTGGGAGACAAATAGGAGAGCGTTCTGCCCCATCCGAGGCCCGTTGCCAGAAAAGCGTCCTGTAATCCGGCCGCAGCGTGGCGATAGCTGTAGGAGGCAGGGGTATCATTAAAATCGCCGGTTACTATTACCGGGTAGGGACTGGCTGCTACCAATGAGGCCAGCTGCTTTACCTGCGAAGCCCGGCGCCGGAAGGTGGCCTTCATTTTACTGCCAAGACTGAATATTTGCCTGCCCCGCAGTTCGTCACGGGAAAGCATATACGAAGTAAATTGTACGCTGAAGATCCTCACGGTGTCCCCATGAATCACTACGTCGGCCTGCAGGAAACTGCGCCCGCTGCCCTGGGCCAGGCTGTCGCAGAGAATGGTCATGGCAGCAGCAACAGGATAACGCGAGAAAAGGGCGATACCAAAATGCCAGGTGTTCCAGGATAACTGATCATGGGTGAAATAGTGATAAGGGTATTGCCCGATCAGCTTCAGGGTATCGATATTATGCGACATCTCCGGCTTATCATTGGTGTAAAATTCCTGCAGGCAAAGAATATCCGGTGATGCGGCGGCTACCTGCTGAAAAATGGCGGAACGGAGCTCCTGGTTGACTTTATACGCCTGCAGGCCCATACTGCTGCTGTTGTAGGTCATGAGTGTAAAGTCCTTGCTGCCGGCTTCTTTGGTGAGATTTTCCTTCGGAGACAAATGGAGCGCCCACGTGTTTAAAGCGGGCCGGATGCAAAGCAGCATCGCAATACTGATGTAAATGAAATGCGTTTTATGCTTGCGCCATAGCCAGAACGGCCATGTTAACAGGCAAATCAGAAAAAAGATGGGGAAAGTCAGGGCTGCAAATCCGGAGATCCAAAAGCTTCCGGGGTTGAGCATGGGCAGATAGGCACTGGTCAGTACTGCTATAATCAACAGCGAGCAAACAAACTTCATGAAACATTCAGGGATTTAGGGACTTTGTTATTTAGATGTCTAAGGCTGGTAAGTTATTACATTAATCAGCAAATTGTTTGTCAACAATTCTTAAACATCTAAATAACAAAATTTCAAAATCTCTAAATGCTTAGTTGTCACCTGCGCGCAACAAGGTTTCCCGCTCTTCCGGAGATAAAGAGTCGAACCCCATTTCATTGATCTTATCAAGAATCTCATTGAGCCGTTGTTCCGGCACGTGGCCAATCTTGCGAAATGGCTGGCTTTCCAGTCTGGCTATGATTTTAGCAGCGCTTTTGGGATGGTTCGGGTCTATCTGTTGTGAAGCCGGATGGAAAACGTGCGTCAGTTTAAACAGCAGGTGGTTGAAACCTGCGCCCCAATCATGCCCTTTTCTCCAGCTGTACATGAACATCAGTCCTGCTAAAGCGCCACCGGACAGTTGCACCAGATAGGCGATGCCGCCCGGGCTGGACACGCTGGTGCCAATAGACAGGCCTACGTATACAATTGTAATGATCCAAAGGGGAACGCCGCCGCCCAGTAACGGGAAGATGCGGTAGCGCGGGGAAATCAGCGTAGCGCCGGCAGCCATTGCCATAATGCCCGGAGAAGAACCCATCACGGCTGCATCTGGCAACAGGATATGCAGGCCGGGAATGGCCTGAACGCCAAGAATGTAAAAGATGTTGCCCATAAGGCCACCAAACAGGTACATGGGAAGTATCCGCTGATAACCGGCAATATGCTGCAGGAAGGTGCCGAAACACCACAGCCATACCATATTGGTGAATATCTGGAGGACTTCTATATGAGTGAAGAGAGAGGTGAGCAATGTCCACGGACGCACCAGCAGTTTGGCCGGGTCAGCAGGCAGTCGCAGCCAGTTCAAAATATTTTTATAGAAAAGGGCATCTCCTTCCTTTCCTATTTCCATGGTATAAATCACCTTGGCAAAAAGGAGGAATATAAAAATGGTAAGATTAACAACCACTAATTGGGTGACCATATTCCGTTCTTCCCCCAGGGAGAGACGAGGCATTTTCTCTTTTTCCAACGCATGCATGGTACAAATATTTACAATACAAAATTACGGCTTAATAAGGTCTTGCGTCAATAAAAATCCGATCGGTGCCTTTTATTCCAGCCCCTGAGCAAAAGGTACGCAAAAAGTGCGCCGCCCAGGTGGGCGAAGTGTGCCACATTATCGTCCGGTGCGTTTTGTATACCGGCCCAGACCTCCGTAAGGATCATAAAAGCCACAAAGTATTTGGCTTTTACTGGGAAGAAATACAGGAAGATGGTAGCATTGGGAAACAGGTAACCAAAGGCAAACAGGATACCGTATACTGCGCCGGAAGCACCTACCACGATACTGTTGCTATAGTTGAGCATGTATTGTTTCACATAGATCTTAGCCATGTCAATGGCAAACTGATTGCCTTGTGCAATGGCTTCCTTCATATCCTGCATGCTCACATTGGCATTGTCCAGATGGAACTTGCGGTCCAGCGCCACGAAATTGTTGAAGGAAGGATCGTTCAGGAATGCATTGGCATATTTGGCCAATGTCATGTTTTCATAGGTGAGCACGCCCATGTAACACAAGGATGCGCCAATACCGCAGATGATATAGAAAATAAGGAACCGTTTGGAGCCCCACCGGTTTTCCAGCGTGGAACCAAACATCCAGAGGGTAAACATGTTCATCAGCAAATGCCAGGGATCACTGGTAGAGTGCATGAACAGGTGGGTAATGAACTGATGAGGCCGGAATCCCGGTGACCCCCAGTAATGAAGGGCAAAAAGGTCGTTCATATCATACCCGTACCGCTTGAGGAGGGTAACCTGAACCAACCAAACCAACCCGTTAATGATCATCAGATTCTTGATCACAAGGGGTAAAAACTGAAATTTTCCGGGCCTGTACTCGTTCATTTATTGCTGATTATTTACTCTTTTCTTCAGTAACACCACATTTTCGATGTGGTGCGTGTGCGGGAACATATCTACGGGTTGTACCTTTTCCACCGTGTACAGTGCATCCAGCAATGCCAGGTCTCTGGCCTGTGTAGCCGGGTTACAGCTTACATATACGATTTTTGGGGCAGCAATTTCCAGCAGTTTGTTGACCAGCTTTTCGTGCATACCTGCCCGTGGAGGGTCCGTGATAATCACATCTGGCTGTCCGTGATGAGCAAAAAAGGCGTCATCACAGATGTCCACCACGTCGCCGGCAAAAAATTCGGCATTGTTGACCTGGTTCCGGGCAGCATTTTCGCGGGCATCGTCAATCGCTTCTTTGATCAGCTCGATGCCTACCACTTTCCGGGCCTGCCTTGATACAAAAATACCAATACTGCCAGTTCCACAATACAGGTCATACACAATTTCTGAACCGGTCAACCCCGCAAAGTCACGGGTAACTTTATATAACACTTCTCCCTGGTAGGTGTTTGTCTGGAAGAAAGATTTTGGGCCGATTTTGAAAACAAAATCCTCCAACTTTTCTTCCGCATAACCTTTCCCAAAATAAACTTTGGGGTCCAGGTCGAAAATGGAATCATTTTTCTTCGGGTTGATGGTATACAACAAGGTGGTAATGGCCGGTACTGTCTTTAACAGATGGTCCAGCAGGGCTACCCTGTTTTCTTTGTCTTCATGATGAATCACCAGGTTGACCATGATCTCTCCGGTGGTGCACAGCCGTACGACCAGGTTTCTCAACCACCCTTCCTGCAGGCGGATATCATAAAAAGACAGTTCGTGTTGTATCGCATACTCCCGGACGGTGTTCCGGATAAGATTTACCGGCTCCTGCATCAGGTAGCAGGTATTAATATCAAGCACCTTATCGAACAGCTTGGGCACATGGAAGCCCAGCGCCGGACGGACGGGGATCTCTTCGCCGTTGAGGGCGCGTACCTCCTCATTGGTGAGGTAGGCTTTGTTGCTGAAGGTGAACTCCAGCTTGTTACGGTAGTGCTCCGTATGGGCCGAGCCGAGGATCGGGCTCATGGGAGGAAGCACCAGCTTACCGATACGTTGCAGGTGGTCTGCCACCTGTTGCTGTTTGTACTCCAGTTGCAGGCTGTAGGGCATCATCTGCCATTTGCAGCCGCCGCAGGTGCCAAAATGCTGGCAGAACGGTGTAATACGCTTGTCGGAGTAACTATGTATATGAATGGCTTTGCCTTCCGCCCAGTCTTTTTTATTTTTGGACAGTCGTACGTCCACAATATCGCCGGGCATTACGCCGCCTTCAATAAAGATAACTTTACCGTCTTGCCTTGCCAGGGCCTTACCTTCCGCGGCATAGCCGGATACAGGTACTTTTTCTATTACTACGTTTTTTTTCCTCACGGCTGCAAAGGTAAAAGGAAATCATGAATCGGTGGCCGTAAAAGGATGTCACAGTTACCTTTTTTACTCGTATTTTTACATATTGTTACCAATTCCTATGCGTAAGATATTTTTCCTGCTTCTGACAGCACTCTCTATCCAGCTGCACCTGCATGCGCAGGGCTATCAGCTCTCTATCCGGCTGAAGAATTATACCAGCGGAAAACTGTTTCTGGCCAATTATATGGGGCGGACGACCTACCTGGCCGATTCGGCAGAGGTAAACCCGGCAGGGGAGGTGGTCCTGAAAGGGAAGACACCGCTGTATCCCGGCATCTACCTGATCGTACTGCCCGGCAAACAGCGATATGTGGAAACACTGATCGACAAGCAGCAGTTTTTCAGTGTCACGATCGATACGACCGACATGATTGGAAAAACCGTCTATAAAGGCTCTCCCGACAATGAGCTGTTCCTGGCCTACAACCGGTTTCTGCTCCAGCAGGAATCGCTTACCCGCAATATAACTGACCAACTGAAAACAGCCCACACTGCTGCTGACTCCGCTAAGGTGTACCCGCTGCAGCAGGAACTGGGGAAAAAATTGCAGGAATACCGGCAGGAACTCATTACCCAACACCCGGCAGCAATTCTGGCGGCTATTTTTAAGGCCATGAAAGAACCGGAAATTCCACAGAAGCCGGAAAATGAAGACTCTACCTTTGCCTATCGCTATTTCAAAGGACATTATTGGGACGATGTAGAGCTGTCAACGGACCGGCTGGTGAGGACACCAATACTGGAAGCCAAGCTGAAGAAATATTTTTCCCAGCTGGTGGTGAACATGCCGGACTCCATTATTGCGGATTGTGACGCGCTCATCGCCCGCACGCGTAAAAGCAAGGAGACGTTTAAATATGTGCTGTGGTGGCTCACCTATAACTATGAAAGTTCCCCTTATATGGGCATGGACGCCGTATTTGTCCACCTGGTAGAGAAATATTATGTGCCGGGAGAAGCTTTCTGGTTGAATGACGAGCAGCTCAATAAAATTGTGAACCGTGCCTATACGCTGGCGCCTAATCTTATCGGTCAGCGGGCGGCCCCGCTGGAATTGAAAGATACAGCCTCCAAACCGGTCTCCCTTTATAAAACAAAAGCAAAGTATACAGTGCTGGTATTCTGGGACCCTACCTGCGGGCACTGTAAAACAGAGGTTCCCCGGCTGGATTCTGCCTTTAATGCCAGCTGGAAAAATAAGGGCGTGGCTATGATTGGTATCAAGACAGAAGGTACCCGTGAGGAATGGCTGTCTTTTATCAAAGAGCATCACCTTTCCGGGTGGGTACATGCCCTCGATCCGGATAACTCCACTAACTACCGCCGGCTATACGACGTATATAGTACCCCGGTAGTATACCTGTTGGATGAAAACAAAAAAATTGTGGCCAAACGGCTTGCTGTAGAGCAACTAAACGATTTCCTGGAGCATTCAGGGCAAAAAAGCACAGCTGCGAAGTTGTAGAAAACTGAGTGTAGAACGTAGAATATATACCTCGTTTTATTCTGATAATCAATAACTTGTGATATTTTAACATTCTTTTGGCATACCTTTTGAATTTTGGTGCCCGGATCAAAATTTTAGGTTATGACCAAGAAGACGATTTTCCTGTCCTTTGCAGCGATGACCTTATCATTGGCCGCGATGTCGCAAGCCCGTGTAGGCGTTAAAGGTGGATGGAACCTTTCTAACATCACTACCAGCAATGACGGTAGTACGAAAGATGCAAAAAGTCTGTCCGGCTTCAATGTCGGTGTCATAGCGGATTTGCCGCTGGTGCCCCGCATTTTGTCTTTTCAGCCAGGAGTGTTTTACACCACTAAGGGAACAAAATCCGAAATAGGTGACAAGAACAACGTTACGATTACCAGTCCTTACGCTAACTACACCCAGAATCCATCTTACATAGAAGTGCCCTTAAACTTTGTTGCCAAACTGCCGGTGGGTGAGCACGCCAGCCTGTTTGCCGGTATAGGCCCGTATTTTGCATTTGGGGTAGCAGGCAAGAACAAATATGAGGTAACTACCATTGCAGGTACTACCAGTGGTTCTTCCAGCATCAAATGGGATGATGATACCCCATTTACTAATGACCCCAACCGTGGCCGTGATAAATGGAAACGGTTTGACTGGGGCGGTAACATTCAGGTGGGCGCCGAAGTCAGCAATTTCCTGATCAGTGCCCAGTACGGTATCGGTTTCGCCAAAGTTTACTCCGGGCAGGATAACAGTACAGATAACAAAGACAAGAACCGTGTATTCAGTGTTTCCGTCGGTTATCTCTTTGGCGGCAGATAGGAATTTTCCCCGAACAATTTTCAACTCGTGTTGTAATTACAGCTAGCAAGCAAAAAGTACAGGCTGATTCATAATCAATTAGCAATCAAAAGACAAAAAGTGATGTCACCAGCCTGTTGGCGTCACTTTTTACCCTCATCCAAATACACATAAAAATGAAAAAGGTACTCTTAGCTGCGATCGCCTTATTAATCGCAGGCGTTACATTCGGTCAGACAAAGTGGGGCATCGTAGCAGGCCCTCAGTTTTCCAGTGTAACCACCAAAGCATCCGCTTTTGGTACTACCTCCAAGGAAACCAGCAAGCTCCTGACAGGACTCAGAGCTGGTGTAACCGTTGATATTCCTTTAGGGGATGACTTCTACGTAGGAACAGGTTTATTGTATTCCGGCAAAGGCGGTAAATTCAAAAACACTGATATGAAAGTGTCTCTGGGTTACCTGCAGCTTCCGATCAACTTCATGTTCAAACCTGAAGTAGGTAGCGGTAACCTGGTACTGGCCGTTGGCCCGTACATTGCGTATGGCGTTGGTGGTAAATACAAGGACATACCGGTTGTAGGAGAAAGAAAAGCTTTTGACGATGAAGCCGGCGATCTTAAACTGAAACGTTTTGATGCGGGTGGTAACATCCAGATTGGTTATGAAATACCAGCCGGTCTTTATTTTGGTTTGAATGCTGACCTGGGTATGGTGAATGCATTTGATAATACCAGCAATGACCGTAAATTCAAAAACACCTCTTTTGGTGTATCTGTAGGGTATAAATTCAGCGGCCGTTAATCGCTGAACACCACATCACAATTAATTAATAGGCTGCCTGGTAAGTTCCAGGCAGCCTTTATTATATAAATCGAAACCTTTTGTTTAGTTTCGCCGTTAGTAACCATCGAGTGAGTTTGAAAAACCTAAGCTATTTCATAACGATAATTGATTGAGCAAATATCATTAATCCCGTAGTACAGTTCTACAATGAAGTGTTTAAAATTCCTGTGCGTGTTGGCCTGTATGGCCTGTGCCACAATTGTTAATGCCCAAGTGAGCTTAGGCTTGCAGGGCGGTTACGTAAATGCCAAGATGGATGCTTCCTCCGGCAGCTTCGAAGTTACGCAGCCGGGTTCCAAGCCCCTGCACAGCTGGCAGGCTGGTTTTTACCTCAATATTCCTGTATTTCCTAATGGCGCCCTGCAACCAGGACTGAGCTATATTGTTAAAGGGGCTAACCGGCCATTTAACGGGCAAGAAGGCGTTAATGTGGCGCTGCCGGGAGCCACAAAAATCCGGCTACAGTACCTGGAACTTCCGGTGAACCTGGTGTATAAGATACCCATCGGTATTGGAAAACTGGCGGTGGGCGGCGGTGGTTACGCTGCTTACGCTACCCGGGGCGACTATACGCTGGCTATCTACAAAGAAGGAAAGCTGCTACAGTCCAGCAGTCAGCAGGTGGACTTCAGTAAAAACCCTAACGTACTCACTACCGACTATAATCTTCACCGCTGGGATGCTGGTTTAAATGCTACGGCCACTATTGAATTTAATTGTTACCTCACGCTGGGTGTTAAATACAGCTATGGGCTGGTAGACATCGACCGTTCCGGCGGCAGTCTTAAAAACAGGTATTTTGGTGTTAACCTTGGTGTGCTGTTTAACAGGGAAGACTGGTAGTTTTCAATATTAAGAATATTTATATATTGTTTTGTTTTATATTTGTTGATCGATGGACAATGTTCGGGTCAACGGGTGTATAAGCAAGCTGGCCGCGGAGGTAGATAGTTATGCCTGATGACGGTTGAATGTGGCTTGCTGCGTGGCTATCGTGCCCCATCATATAATTTCGTACATACTTATCAGTTAATCATTAATAGGACAGAGAGGCCGCCATAACAGGCGGTCTCTTTTTTTTTGTCGAAGGCGTAGGGGTGTATCTGTTGACGTGCGTCTTTTTTACAGAAAGTTGCTTCCCTCAGGGGTTGCGATGATCATTGGACAGTTAATTTAAATGTGTGACAGTTATAGGGATATGCCACTACGTCTCTACGTAATGGCATTATAATATGAAAGAAAAGCAAAAAAGGGAAAGACTTTCGTCATTCCCTTTTCTTTTTTTATACAAAAGCGGTTAATGTTATACGATGGCTTCCACAGCTTTGCGCACCACCTGTGGTTTACCGAGGGTATAATAATGGAGGACCGGTACGCCAAAGGCTTTTAGTTCTTTGGATTGCTGGATCAGCCATTCGGTGCCTACCTGTTCCACTTCCTTATCGGTTTTGCAGCGCATAATTTCGCTGGACAGCTCCGTGGGAAGGTCTACATGGAAAATCCTGGGAAGGATGTTCATCTGCTTTTTGGAGGTCAGTGGCTTCAGGCCCGGGATAATCGGTACCGTGATACCCATTTCGCGGCACTTGGCCACAAAATCGAAGAATTTCTGGTTGTCGAAGAACATCTGGGTAACGATGTAATCCGCTCCCATTTCCACTTTCCGTTTGAGGTAGCTCATGTCGGTCTGCATATTGGGTGCTTCGAAGTGTTTTTCCGGATAGCCGGCCACCCCGATGCAGAAATTGGTCTTTACACCACCCTGCAGGTCATCTTCCAGGTACACGCCGTTGTTCATATGCACCACCTGGTCCAGCAGTTCGCTGGCATAGCTGTGGCCGTGAGGGTCTGGTTCAAAAAACGTTTCGTTTTTGGGAGCATCTCCTCTGAGTACCAATACGTTATCAATACCCAGAAACGCAAGGTCAATCAGTGCGTTCTCCGTTTCTTCCCGGCTAAAGCCGCCACAGATCAGGTGAGGGACTGCATCCACCGTATAGTGGTTCATAATGGCGGCGCAGATACCTACCGTACCGGGACGTTTGCGGATTTCCACCTTTTCGAACGCGCCATCGGCCTTCTTTTTGAACATATGCTCACTGCGATGGTAGGTTACATTGATATAGGCTGGCTTGAAATCCATCAACGGGTCCAGGTGGTCGTAGATAGATTCAATGCTCTTTCCTTTCAGCGGGGGAAGGATTTCGAAAGATATCAGTGTATCCTTCGCCTGGGCAATATGTTCTGTTACTTTCATGTGTTATGGAATTTGTGGAATAATGGCTGTTTGGGTAAACCTTATTCCGACTGAAAATTTACGGGGGCAAAAATAACATATCCCCTCATCAATCTGGTATGATTTTTCATCTTGGGTCAACTATGACTAGGCCAAGTGAATGAATTGATTAATTTTGCTAAGTTTGATCATATGGCATTAAGAATACATACGGACCAGCTGGTAAAGCGCTATGGCGCCCGGACGGTGGTAAACCACGTGTCTGTGGAGGTGTCCCAAGGGGAGATTGTAGGGCTGCTGGGCCCTAACGGAGCGGGTAAAACCACCTCCTTTTACATGGTAGTAGGGCTTATTAAGCCGGATGAAGGTAATGTTTACCTCGATGAGGTGAATATCACCAAACTGCCCATGTACAAAAGGGCTAAAATGGGTATTGGCTATCTGCCGCAAGAAGCGTCTGTGTTCCGCAAACTCAGTGTGGAAGACAATATCGCTGCTGTGTTGGAGATGACCGACCTGAAAAAGGCCGAGCAGAAAGAAAAGCTGGAATCGCTCCTGAGCGAATTCCGCCTGACGCACGTCCGCAAAAGCCCGGGAGATGTACTGAGCGGGGGAGAACGCCGCCGTACTGAAATCGCCCGTGCACTGGCGGTAGACCCCAAATTCATCCTGCTGGATGAACCTTTTGCCGGTATCGACCCTATAGCCGTGGAAGATATCCAGTCTATTGTAGCTAAACTGAAATACAAGAATATCGGTATCCTGATTACAGACCACAACGTACAGGAAACATTATCCATTACTGACAGGGCTTATTTATTGTTTGAAGGGAAAATCCTGAAATCTGGGTCGGCAGAAGAACTGGCTGAAGATGAACAGGTGAGAAAAGTGTATCTTGGCCAGAATTTCGTTCTTCGGAGGAAGAATTACCTGGACGAAGCAGCTAAACAATAAAAACACGCTACAGCATCCTATATATGAAGATTTTAAGTCCTGCCATATCACAACTCGCACGTTTGCGCATGGGGCGCATCGCCTATTTTATGCAATATCCCGTGCAAGTACAACAGCAGGTATTCCAAAACCTTATTAGTGCCGCTCAATACACGGAGTTCGGCAAACAACACGGCTTTTCAAAGATTTATAAGATAGAGGAATATAAAGAAAGGGTACCGGTACACACGTACGATACCATCAAACCCTATATCCAGCGCACCATGGAAGGCCAACAGAACGTACTGTGGAATACACCTATCAAATGGTTCGCTAAATCCAGCGGCACTACCGCTGATAAAAGCAAGTTTATCCCCGTAACAGTTGAAAGCCTGGACGAATGTCATTACCGTTCCGGCCGCGATGTTATTTCCCTTTATTACAATAATTTTCCTGACTCCGACGTATTTACCGGAAAATCGCTGATCATCGGCGGTAGCCACCAGGTCAATAAACTGTCGGAAGACAGCGACTCCTACTGCGGTGACCTCAGCGCGGTGATGTTGCAGAACATGCCTTTTTATGGTAACATGATCCGCACGCCCGACCTGGAAATCGCCCTGATGGACGAATGGGAAGAAAAAATAGAACGCATGGCCAATGCAGTGATTCACGAAAACGTGACCTCCATTGCCGGCGTACCTACCTGGACCATCGTACTGATTAAAAGAATATTTGAGCTCACCGGCAAAGATAACCTGGCAGACGTATGGCCTAACCTTGAACTGTATATGCATGGCGGCGTAAGCTTTACCCCTTACCGCGATCAGTTTGCGAAACTGATCCGCAATCCGCTGATGCACTATCAGGAAACCTATAACGCTTCGGAAGGCTTCTTTGCTGCCCAGGACGTGATCGGTGAAGAAGGACTGCTGCTGTTCCTTAACCATGGCATCTTCTATGAGTTTATGCCAATGGAGGAACTGGGCAAAGAAAATCCACGTACCCTGCAACTGCAGGAAGTGGAAACCGGAAAAAATTACGCCCTTGTTATTAGTACCAATGGCGGATTATGGCGTTATCTGGTAGGAGACACCATACAGTTTACTTCCCTGCTGCCTTACCGCATCAAGGTGAGTGGACGTACCAAATCTTTCATCAATGCTTTCGGTGAAGAAGTGATCGTGGAAAATGCCGATATGGCTATCGCTAAAGCCAGCGAAGCTACTGGCGCCGTTGTGAATGATTATACCGCAGCACCTGTATATTTCAGCGACCAGGGCAATGGCGGACACGAATGGCTCATTGAGTTTGAAGTGGCGCCCACAGATGTGAACACCTTTGTGTCTGTACTGGACAATACCCTGAAATCCATTAACTCAGACTACGAAGCCAAAAGGCATAAGGACATCGCCCTGCGCCCGCCGGTAGTACATGTACTGCCAAAAGGCACTTTCTGCGAATTCCTGAAGAGCAAAGGCAAACTGGGTGGTCAGCATAAAGTGCCCCGCCTGAACAACGACCGTAACTACCTCGAAGAAATTCTGAAGTTTGCGGCAACCATGAACACTTAAAACCTATCAACTATAACATGAAATTACTGGAGAACAAAGTAGCGATTGTAACTGGCGCCAGCCGTGGTATTGGAGAAGCGATAGCTTTGAAATTTGCAGAACAGGGAGCCAACGTGGCTTTTACTTATGTAAGTTCTGACGAAAAAGCGAAAATTCTGGAAGAGAAACTCCGGGCGCTGGGAGTACAGGCGAAAGCGTATAAATCAAACGCCGGTGTTTACGAAGAGACAGAAGTGTTGGTAACAGAAGTGCTGAAAGAATTCGGAAAAATTGATATCTGCGTGAACAACGCCGGTATCTCCAAAGATAACCTCCTGTTGCGTATGAGCCCGGACCAGTGGGACGATGTGATGAATATCAACCTGAAAAGCGTGTACAACATGACCAAACAGGTGATCCGTCCGATGATGAAAGCCAAATCCGGCAGCATCATCAACATGAGCTCTGTAATTGGCATCATGGGTAACGCCGGTCAAAGCAGCTACGCCGCTTCCAAAGCCGGTATCATCGGATTCACCAAATCCATTGCACAGGAACTGGGCAGCCGTAACATCCGTTGCAACGCGGTGGCTCCGGGTTTTGTCGAAACAGATATGACCAGCTACCTGAAAGAAGGTGAACAGGCCACCAGCTACATTCAGCAAATTCCGCTGGCCCGTTTCGGCACACCGGATGATATTGCCAATGTATGCCTCTTCCTGGCTTCTGATATGAGCAGCTATGTTACTGGTCAAACGATCAGCGCCTGCGGCGGCTTATGCATGTAATTTTTTACTACAGATAAAAAAAAACGCGGGTGTTTATCACCCGCGTTTTTTTATTGATGGTGGTTATTTTTCCCACCAAACTTTGACATTGATCTTATCACCTCCCATCTGCTCTACTACCTTCAGGTAATTATCAGTGTTATACACCTTAACAGAGGTCGGATAAAATAACCTGTTAGGCATCTTCCTGTCATTATACATGAAAGTAGTGGTAGGCAATACGGGCAGGCCGGTACGGCGATGCTCAAACCACTGCTGGTAATCGGTGAAGAAAAGCGCAAAATACTTTTGCAGCATAATGCGGTCCAGCGTACCGTCATATTTGGTGCTCTCCAGCGTGAAGTAATTGTCCGGCATCACACCTCCCCACATCTCAATAGCAGCTTTAACGCCTTTTTTATAGTGATCTTCCGCTGTGGCGGCAGGGATAATGTTCCGCTGCGCCAGTTCTGCCTGGATCAGCTCCACTTCTGCATAGCTAAGTATGGGCGCAATCATCGGTGCAATCACCAGCCGCTGCAGCAACCCGGAAGGGCTGTAGTTTACGCTGGTAGGAGATTCCATATAGTTCACCGGTAAACCTTTATACCCTATGTTTTTGTTGTTCTTATCTTTTGCCTGACCGGCAAACAACGCTAAGCGCGGGTCTTTGAAGTTATTCAGGTTGTTGGTAAAGAAGTCGAAATACACGCGGCCGGTGGTGAAATCCTGTGGTCTGCTCCAGGGTGAAATATTGGGCGTAGTACCGGTGATGGCCAGTACGGCGGCTTCAGCATTGCTCTGAAATATCGGATACTTCGTTGCGTCCTGTAACATTGCGGCCATAATGTCTGCATTGCCGGGCAGCTTTTTCATCGTGCGCAGCAAGAGGCGGAGGCGGAGGGAGTTGGTGAACTTTCTCCATTTGGTCAGGTCATTGTTGAAAAGGATATCGGCAGCATACATGGTGGTAGTACCGGTATTATACAATGTGTTGGCCCTTTCCAGGTCTGCCAGGATGGTTTTGTAAACGTCTTCCTGCTTGTCGAATGTAGGGAAGAATGTTCCCTGTTCGCCATTCAGCGCGTTGTTCATCGGGACATCACCGAAACAGTCTGTCAGCATGGAATAAAACCAGGCTTTCAGGGTGAGGGATATCGCGAGGTAGTTGTTGTTGTTCAGTTTGATGGCAGACAATTCCATTTCGCGTGTATTGGCAAGACACTGGTAATAAGTGTTCCAGATACCATTACCAACATCTTCACGGAAATCGTACAGATACGTTTGGTCTTCGACAGATTCATTTGGATATCCGCCGGCAACCTGCATCAGTTCAAAAGTGAATGAACGGCTACGGCTCATACCGTAGGAAGCACCATTGTAAATGGTGGGATTCAGCAAAGTGCCGGGCGTGATGGATTCCAGGCGGTTAGGATCTTTATTGGTCTCCACAAAGTCCTTGGTACAACTGCCCAGTAACGCAGTTGCCAGTACAGCGGCATATATGATTTTAAAGCGGTTGCTTAAGTTCAGAGATATCATGGTTATGCTGATTTCAGTAACAGAGATCGATTATAATTTTACTTTCAGGTTGAAGCCAAAAGTAGATGGTGTCGGCATCTGGCCTACTTCCACACCGGTGAGGATACCTGTTCCGCTGGCTTGTGTGGCCACTTCCGGATCATAGATCGGGAAATCGGAGATAGTAGCCAGGTTACGTCCGTATATAGCGAGGCTCAGGTTCTGTATTTTGGTGCGGTTAAACCATGTTTTCGGGAAGTTATATTCCAGTGACACTTCACGCAGTTTAATGAAAGAGGCGTCAAAGGAATTGGCTTCGGTGTTGTTCAAACGATAGTACTGAGCATAATAGTCGGCCGGTCTTACTTTTACCGTGTTAGGGCTGAAAGAACCATCTGCATTCTGTACTACGCCATCGCCTGTGATCCATCCTTCTTCTCTGCCTTTCAGGGTGTGTCTCAGCTTACCCTGTTCTGTCATTTTGTGATGGGAGTGGGAGTACAGGGTACCGCCCAGTTGTCCGTCGATAGTAGTGCTCAGTCTGAAGCCTTTGTACATCACGCTGTTGGCCCAGCCGGCTCTCCATTCCGGGTTGGTGTCGCCGACGTACTCGGTGACCTGTGTTACGCTGGGGATACCGTTAACATAGATGATCTGGCTGTCCGGGGCACGCTGGAACTTAAGACCGTAAAGTGCGGAAGCTGTTTGTCCTTCTACGGCAGTCAGGGTAGCACTGGAAGAACTCATGATGCCCAGTTTGCCGCCGAGACGAGGATCGAGGCTCAGCACCTTACTACGTGTAGCCGCCCAGGTGATAGTGGTGTTCCAGGTGAAGTTTTTGTTGGTCACCGGAGTGGCACTTAAGATCAGTTCCAGGCCCTGGTTGCGGACTTCACCTGAATTCAGCAGCGCGGAGGCAAAGCCGGTGGATCTTTCCAACGGAACGGAAAGGATCTGGTTTTTAGTGCGGGTACGGTATACGGACGCATCGAGTTTCAGGCGGTTCTTCAGGAAAGCCACTTCGATACCCGTTTCCAGGCTGGTGGATATCTCCGGCTTGAATTCCAGGTTATACAACTCTGAAGGTGCTTCAGCGGAGCTGGGGAAGCTGCTGCGGCCATAGTATTTGGCTGTTCTGCCCGGCTCGGTGTCGTTACCTACCTGGGCAAGTGACAGGCGGTATTTCAGATAACTGATAGATTTAGGCAGTTGCACCATTTCACTGATGATCATGCTCAGGTTGGCAGACGGGTAGAAGAAAGACCAGTTGGCTTCCGGCAGTGTGCTGGACCAGTCGTTTCTACCTGTCAGGTCCAGGAAGATCATGTCCTTGTAACCCAGGTTGACGAGGCCATACAGGCTGTTTACTTTTTTCCTGGAGTCATAAGTGGCTACGAGCGGGTTGCTGATACCGTTAGTCATTTTGTAAACGCCGGGTACCACCAGTCCGATCAGGGTATTGTCTGTACGGTCGTAGCGGCTGCTCATGGCGTTACCACCGGCGGATGCGGTCAGGGTGAATTTGTCCTGCATCCATGCATTCTTGTAAGACAGGAGGAAGTCGGTATTGATTTCCTGCGTGTATACGGTTTGTTTAGTGTAGAAACCTTGTCCGTAGCGGTTGGTGTCATATGGACGGCGCTGGTCCCTGTTCTGGTGGTTGGTGTTGATACCACCGCGTAACATCAGGGTAAGCTTGGGCGCCAGCTGAACGTCGGCTTTCAGGTTACCGGTGATGGCGTTGCCGCGTAAGCCGTTGGTGATTTCTTCCGCAATAACGAACGGGTTGTCGATAAATGAGCTGTAAGGGCGTATCATGCTGATGCCTTCTGCTCCTGGTTTCCATTTTGCCCGGTACCAGTCGAGGTCTACGTTGGGGTTCTGGAAAATCATGAAGTAGCCGATGGAGTGGTTGTTGTACCCCAGGCCTGGCAGGTTGTCGCTGGATTTATTGGTATAGTTCACCGCAGTTGACAGCCTGATGCTGTTAGACACTTTGTATCCTGCATTCACGGCAGCGGTTATACGCTCAAATCCGGTGGTAGGCATGATCCACTTGTTGGACGAATGGGTAACAGAAGCGCGGATAGAACCGTCCTGGCCGGAGTTTTCGAGCGACAGGGTATTGGTAACAGTACGGCCCGTCTGCCAGAAGGATTTACGGTTGTCCTTATAAGGTTGCCACAGTGTTCTCTCTGCGCCAGTGCCCATTTTAACAGGGTCATACTGGAAATAGTATTGTCCGTCGAATTTAGGACCGAAGGCACTGCTGCTGCCGCCGGTGCTGCGACCATCTTCGGTGGCGCCGTAGGAGTAATACAGTTCACCTTTGGTGTTGTAGTTCGTTTTACCGTCGCCCTGGCCGTATTCATATTGCCAGTCGGGCCAACGGGTGATCACATCAAAGCTGGTGTTGTTGTTGAAAGAGATGCCCAGTCCTCTCTTGGCTTTAGCGCCGGATTTGGTGGTGATCAATACAGCGCCGTTGGCAGCGCGGCTGCCATACAATGCTGTTGCACCGGGGCCTTTCAGGATGCTCACACTTTCGATGTCATCAGGGTTGATGTCGGAGATGCCGTTACCGAAATCGACAGGAACATCGATAGAGGCATCGCCGCCCATGTAGCTGTTGGATGCGCCGGAAGTGGTGAGGCCACCGTTTACAGGTACTCCGTCTACTACTACCAGTGCAGCGTTACCATTGGAGGTAAGGGAGTTGGTGCCACGGAGTCTTATCTCCTGTGAGTTAAGCGGGCCGCCGAGAGAGGCGATGCTTAATCCGGCTACTTTACCACGCAGTGCGTCAGACCAGTTGTTGGGCCTGGAGTCTGTCATGGATTCGTCGTTGAGGGTTTGTTGTGCATAACCCAATGCTTTCTCTGCTCTTTTGATACCAAGAGCGGTCACCACTACCTCGTTGAGCTTGCCGGTAGTTGTTTTCATACGCACCTGCAGATTGAGTGCTTCGCCGTTGAGCACCAGCTGCTGCTTTTCATAACCCATCATGGTGATGTAAAGCTGTGCGCCGGGAGTAAGGGACTTAATGTCGAAGGAGCCGTTTACGTCGGTGATGGCTAAGAGCTTGCCGCCAGCCATGATAGCCGCGCCCGGAATGGGCTCACCTTTGTCGAAAGACTCTACGCGTCCTTTCACATGGACGGGTTGTTGGGCATACAGGTGGCCCGAGAGCAACAGTACAGTAGCAAGGCCCAGTGGTCGCTTCAGATACTTTGTAAATTTTTTCTTCATGCTTTGACTGGTTTTAAAAAAAATTAAACTGCAAAGCAATAGCACCACTGTTATGGGCACATTAATAAATGTTTACAAAACCGTTAAGTTGTTGAAGATCATCTTCATATAAATTTAACCAGCGGCATGGTGAAATTTTGATGACGATTACAGGTAAGGCAACGGGAAGCATTGTTATTTTTTTTACACATCTCTGTGTTATTTCCAACAATTTGTCAAATCCCCCTGGACTTGTCGTATCTTTTCATGAGCGTATAACATATATTTGTTTGCCACGGATGAGCAATGAAGTGAACAATGACGTGAACAGTGGAGTGACCGTACAAGTAGCACTACAGCCAGTATAACAGCGTGCCAGGATCTGAATATTTTGGAATCGAGTTTACATATCAATCAACATAAACAACAGTTACCGGCTTTTGAAGGACTCTTCAAAACATACTATGCTGCGCTCTGTACTTTTGCTTTTGATTTTGTAAACCGTCATGAACTGGCGGAAGAGATTGTGCAGGACACGTTCCTCAAAGTCTGGGAACGGTATGATGACCTGGACATACAGGTATCGGTAAAAGCATACCTGTACAGGGCTGTCCAGAATAATTGTCTTAACTACATTAAGCAGGACCGTATCAGGGCCCGCTATGGTCATGAGCTGTTACAACAGCTGGAATCCCGTATTACCTTAATGAATATGCCTGCTGCACCCACACCGGCAGAGAGGCTGGAGAATGCAGAGCTGGAACATATTGCAGAAAAAGCGATCCGGAAACTACCGCCACAATGCCAGGATGTATTCCGGCTAAGCCGCTTTGAACAGTTGAGTTATCCCGAAATCTCCCGCCAGCTGGGTATTTCCGTGAACACCGTGAAAACACAAATGACCCGTGCATTACAGCGTTTGCGGGACGAGCTGTTGCCGCTGCTGAAATAATACTGAAATTTTTTTTTCTTGTCTGTCACCCTATGGGGACAAAAAAATTGTCTTACTACTTGTTTAAAAATATGCAGCCTAACTATTCACCTGGGCAGATGGATGATCTGATAGCGCGATTCATGTCTGGTAATATTACTCCGGAAGACCAGCAGGAGCTGGAAAAATGGATAGATGCCAGCCCGGAGAACCGCGAATATTTTATACAGCTGAGGGATGCCTGGATGGCTACCGCAGCAACCGGTCCTTATAATACCGAAGCGGCCTGGGAGGAAATGCGGCTGGTCAACGCACCGGTGTCTGTAAAAAGATGGAAGCAGGTGCTGAAAATGGCCGCCTCCTATACGTTGCCATTCGTTTTGGGTGGTGGCGTGGTGTTTTCCTGGCTCTCGCTTAAAAAAGGGCAAGGGGATCAGGGCATGGTAACCGTGACCAGCCCGAAAGGAGCGACCACCAAAATAGAACTGTCTGACGGTACAGAAGTATGGCTCAATGCCGGCAGCAAGCTGGAATATGCCTCTTCTTTCAATACCGCCGGCAGGGAAGTGAAGCTGGAAGGAGAAGCGTTTTTTAAGGTCCATACAGATTCCCGGAAACCATTTACGGTGGGGGCTTCCGACCTGAAGATACTGGCACTGGGCACTTCGTTTAACGTAAAGGCTTATCCGGAAGACAAAGGCGTGGTGACCACCCTCGTGGATGGAGCCGTTCGGATCGATGGCAGCAGCACGGCCAATCCGTTTAAAATCATGCTAAAACCACATCAGCATGTGGTTTATAAACAAACAGCAGGGCAACAGCCCGCCGCCGGTAAAAGCAGTAGCAGTCACACCGCCGTCCCGGCGCCGGTGGAAACAAAAGAAGTGAGCAATACTGACATATACACGGCCTGGAAAGACGGTAGCTGGATCGTAACAGGTCAGACATTGGAAGAACTGGCTGTCACCATGGAGCGCAGATTTAATGTAAATGTTGACTTCAAAGAAGAAGAATTGAAAAACTACCGGTTCAGTGGGACTTTCCGCCAGGAGACACTGGAACAGGTGCTAAACATCCTTAAGCTGACAGCTCCCCTGGACTACAGGATAGAGGAGGGAACAGTGACCATCAGCGTGGACAAAGTATTGAAAGAAAAATATGCCAACGCACTGCGGAACGGTAAATAACCACGAGGCAGGCCAACAGAACAACAATTATTGAACCTGTAAAAACCAATGAATGAACAGTAAGAACAACTGAAAAAAATTGGGGTAATGCGACTTACCCCAATCCAACGAAAATCACTTAGTGTGCAGTAGCCTTTGCGACGGGCGTTCTGCCGTAATTCATCGTTTAACTAAAATCTATACAAGTTTATGAAATCCACTCTAAACTTGGCGGCATTTCTTTGCCCCAGGCGAAAATTATTCCTAATGATGAGAATGACGGGATTGCTAATTTTCGGAAGTATTCTACAAGCATCTGCCACCATTTCCGCACAAGACCGAATTAGCGAACTACACGCAGAAAACAAGAGCGTCCGTGAAGTTTTCAAAATGATTGAAAACACCAGTAACTACCGCTTTTTTTACAACGAAAACTTCGCAGACCTGGACAAGGCAGTGTCCATTGACGTGAAAAACAAAAAGCTCAATGATGTGCTTGGCCAGCTGTTCTCCAGCGCCAATGTTACCTATCGCGTATTGGAAAACAACCTGGTGGTGATCACCCCGGTGAATAACCAGCAGATGAAAATTACCGGCCGTGTAACCGACGCCGGCACACATGAGCCGCTGCCTGGTGTTACCATCGCGATAGAAGGTACCTCAGCAGGCGCCGTAACCGATGCCAGTGGCCACTTTTCCGTACAGGTGCCCTCCGGTAATGCCACATTGGTATTCTCCTTCGTGGGGTATGTACAACAGAAAGTGCCGGTAAATAACCGCACAGAGATCAATGTAAAGCTGGATGCAGACACCAAAAAGCTGGAAGAAGTGGTGGTGATGGGTTATACCACCACTACCGTGAAAAACCTTACCGGTGCGGCACAATCCGTAGGTGGCGCCAAACTGAAAGATGTTCAGGCCACCAGCGTGGATAAAATGCTGCAGGGTAAAATCAGTGGTGTGTTCGTAGGCAACAGCTCCGGCGATCCCGCTGCTACCCCTACCATCCGTATCAGGGGCAACGGTACCCTTACTGCCGGCAACGCTCCATTGGTGGTGGTTGACGGTATCATTGGCGGCCTGCCTAACCCCAGCGACATTGAAACGGTAACAGTCCTGAAAGACGCTGCCGCTACCACCCTGTACGGCGCCCGTGCTGCCAACGGTGTAATGGTCATCACTACCAAACGCGGGAAGGCTGGTAAAACACAGGTGAACTTCCGCACCAACGTTGGTACCGCACAACTCAATACCGGACATTTCCATCTCATGAACGGAACACAGCTTTATGACCTGCAAACAGCTGCCGGCAGAAAACTGGACCCTTCCATCCGGGATATCAACACCAACTGGCAGAAACTGGCCTTCCAGAACGCCTCTAACCAGAACTATGAACTGTCTGCCCGCGGTGGTAACGAAAAAACCAAGTTCTATCTGGGCGGTAACTACTACAAAGAAGATGGTATCCTCAAAGGTACCGGTGTAGAGCGCTTCAGCGCCCGCCTCAACCTTGATCATAATATCACCGAAAAACTCCGCGTGAGCGCCAATTTCGCAGCTGTACAGCAGCGTGACCAGGACAACTCCGGTGGATCATTATACCAGTACTACACCAACCTGCCATGGGACAAACCCTATGATGGGCAAGGCAACCCGATCAACCCGATCAATACAGACGTGTGGTACGGCCGTGATATGACCAACTTCCTCTACGATCAACAGTATAACTACGATAAACATACCAGGCAATCCCTCGAAGGCTTGCTGAAACTGGAGTACGACATTACCAAATGGTTGTCCTTCAGCACTACCAACCGGGCGCAATACTATCACGACCGCAATGAAAGCAATGGCGACGTAAGAACTTCCGCCGGCGCCGATGACCGTGGTAACCTGTACAACTACTATCTGGACACTACGGTGTATATCAGCTCCAACCTGCTGAAGGCCCGTTACACCGTCAACAAGGTGCACAATATCGACGGACTGGTAGGTGCGGAGTTCCAGCAGATCAACTGGGGTAACATCAATGCCAAAGGAAAAGGTATCCTGGCCGGGAAAGATGTACTGGGCGCCACTTCTTCGCCTATGTCTATCGGCGGTACCAAAATTGACCGCGTGTTCAATTCTTATTTTATTCAGGCCAACTATAATTACAACTACAAATATTACTTTACCTCTTCCTTCAGAAGAGATGGTTCTTCCAAGTTCGGCGCCAACCAACAGTATGGTAACTTCTATGCTTTTGGCGTGTCATGGGCTGCCTCTGAAGAGAACTTCATCAAATCCATCAAAGCGATTACCAACCTGAAAGTGCGGGCCAGCTATGGTACCACCGGTAATGCTGAAATCGGTGACTATGCGGCTATCGGCGCCTACGCCATCAATACCCAGTATAACGGTTTCCCCGGTGCATATCCCAGCATTTACAATGTACCCAGCCTCTCCTGGGAAAAAGCATACAATACCAACATCGGGTTTGATCTGGGACTGTTCAACCGGATCAACCTCAGTGTGGACCTGTATCAGAAAGACAACAAAGACCTGTTATTTAACGTGCCGTTGCCCGGAACCGCTGGCTACAACTACATTTCACAGAACGTGGGTGGCGTACGTAACAAGGGCATTGAAATCAACCTGAGCACAGATAACCTGGTTGGTGAGTTTAAATGGAGCACTGACTTCAACATCGGCTTCAACAAAAACTCCGTGCGTGATCTCTACGGTGGCAAAAACTACATCATCGATCCGTTGAGCAGCAGCTTTATCCTGCAAAAAGGCCAGGACATGCGCAGCTTCTATATGCGCAAATGGGCTGGTGTAGACCCGAACAATGGCAACCCCACCTGGGAAAAAGTTACCACCGATGCTGACGGTAAGAAAACAGTTACCACTACCAGCAATTACAACGATGCCACCCTTCAGATCGTAGGTTCTGCAACACCTAAATTCTTTGGTGGTATGCGCAACGTATGGTCCTATAAAAACTTCCAGCTTTCTGCCTTCCTGGCCTTTGTTTCCGGTAATGACGTGTACAACAGCACCCGTGAACTGATGGACAACGATGGTGCTTACTATACGTACAACCTGATGCAGCTTGATAAAGGCTGGAACCGCTGGCAGAATCCCGGTGATAACGCTACCCACCCTAAATATGTGATCGGCGGGAATAAGAACGCACATAAACCCTCTTCCCGTTTCCTGGAAGACGGCAGCTACCTGCGTCTGAGAAACGTGAACTTGAGCTACTCACTTCCCAAACAATGGCTGGACCGTGTGAAGGTGAATAATGTACGTGTATCCGTGGGCGGTGACAACCTGTGGACCCTTACCAAGTTTTCCGGCATTGATCCGGAAGTAGACGACCGTGGTATCAACGGGACTAAATATCCCTTCAGTACCAAGTGGTTTGCCGGACTTGAAATCAATTTTTAACAGGGTGCAAAAAAAGATATTATCATGAAGCAGATAACTAAATATATTGCAGGGCTTTCACTGGTGGCTTTTACTGCCTCCTGTTCGCTCAATAAAGAACCATACAGCGCTATACCGGACGACGGTGTACTGAAAGATGAAACCAAATGGCCTGCCGCTACCGCGGGCAATTATGCCTTGCTCAAAGAGGAAAACTTCACCCGCAACTACTTCCAGATGGGAGAGTTTCCCAGCGATGACGTAGCGTTGAGCGGCGCCACTACCGACCCGCTGTTTTATTCTTACACTTACGGCCATCTTACCAATCAGGGCAATACCGGCCAGATGTGGCGTATGGGATATAAAGCGGTTAATGGTTGTAACAGGCTGCTGGAGGTAATGCCGGAGGGCAAGTCACCAGCCGTAAATCAACTGATCGGTGAAAATCTGTTCATCCGCGCATTTGTTCACTTTGCGCTGGTACGCTCTTTCGGCCGGCCATATAGCCAAAGCCCGGAAACCAATTTAGGTGTTCCCGTTGTTACCAAATACGATATAACGGCGATGCCTAAACGGAATACGGTGAAAGAAGTATATGCCCAGCTGGTGGCTGATCTTTCCCGCGCCAAAGCGTTGATGAACAATGAGAATACCAACAGTTATGCTACGAAAAATGCCGCTATGGCACTGTTGGCAAGAACATACCTCTATATGGGCCGTAACGATTCAGCAGCTATATATGCTGACTCCGTGATTACCAAGGGAGGCTACAAATTGCTTGCTACTGCGGAGCTGCCCCGTTACTTCACGAAGAGCAATGAGAACAATGATGAGACCATCTTCGCCATCCATCATACACTGCAAGACGATCGGACCTGGAGTTCCATCGGTTCCATGTATTATATGTCGCCGGGTGGTATGGGATATGGTGAGATGTATGCGTCAGAAGCCTACCGTAAGCTGCTGGACAAATATCCGGAAGATGTACGGCATGCCTTTGTTCAGCCGGTATACCTGAAAGCAAAGTCTGGACAGGATTCTGTTGATGCCAACGGGAAAAAGGTGATGGCAAAACGCAACAACGTAGAAAAATGGTATATCCTGAAGTATTCTAATCAGGATAACGTACCAACCCTGAGTTCCCCGGTAGTAATGCGGCTGGCGGAAATGTACCTGATCCGCGCGGAAGCCAATGCCAAGATGGGCAAAACCCAGGAGGTGCTGGATGATGTGAACCTCCTCCGTACCCGCGCGGGTCTGAGCGGCAACGCCCTGTTCTCCGCCACCAACATGCTGGGATATACCTCCGTACTGGATGTGGTGCTGGACGAGCGCCGTCTGGAACTGGCATTCGAAACACATCGCGTGTTCGATCTGTTCCGCAACAACAAGAATGTTTTCCGCGATTATCCCGGTGTACAGCCGGAGCATCCGCAAACCATCAAATACACCGATGCGAGGGTGGTACACTTCATTCCTGAATCGGAAATCCTGCTGGACCCTAACCTGGTACAGAACCCGATACAATAACCGACAGCCGGAAAGCCCCGCACCACGGGGCTTTCCCATTTATATAATTATCCATGAAAATAACCACCATCCTGCGTAAATTCAACCCCGCAGTGACCATATGAAAAAAGTAAAATAATCATTGATGTATCAACCTAAACACCATGACCGCCTCGTGCGGAAAGGCATGATGCTGGCAGGTTTCACCTTTGCCTTCCTCGGCGCCGCCAACGCCCAGCAGGTAAAGTATACCGCCGGCAACAATAACTGGGATGCCGATTCTCTCGGTAATCACCGGGCAGTAGTGACTTTCAACGGTACAGCCGGGCCTGCCCGCGTCGTTATTCCATGGCGCCGCCGTGACGAGCACCCGGAACTAAAACGTATCATCGTGCAGGACGCGCAGACCAAACTACCGGTCAGCAATGTATTTCCCGTGTCTGTCAACCGCGAGCAGGGCGACATCGTCTTTGATCCGGTGTCCGGCAAAGGAACCTATTACATCTATTATCTCCCTTATAAAAACGAAGGAAGGGCCAACTACCCTAAAGGCGTATACCTGTCAGCGGAACTCGCCGGCAGCAGCAGCTGGGCGAAAAACATCGCTGTTCCGCCCAAACCTAATACCACGGTAAAAGAGCTGGAGGCCATCGATACCTTCAATACTTTTTATCCGATGGAAGTGATAGCCACAGCCGCTGAAATGAAACAGCTGCTGCTGAGGCATCCCGGCGCCGGCTACCTCGTATTTCCCGAAGACCGCGCTTTCCCCATCCGGATGACCCGCGACCTGCCGCAACGCTGGATACAGCAGGGACCTTCACAGTCCTTTGCCGGTCAGGCCGACAAAGGGGAGTACTATTCCTTCCAGCTGGGAATCTATGCGTTGCATTCGTTGAAGCAACTGCAAATCAACTTCAACGACCTTAAAACAGCGGATGGAAAAACTATTCCGGCATCGCAGCTGCATTGCATCAATACACACGGAACTACTTATGACGCACAGCCTTTTACGGCTACAGTCAATGTTCCGGAAGGCGCCATACAAGCCATTTGGTGTGGTATCGACGTGCCGGCTGATGCCGCTCCGGGCGTATATAAAGGCGTGGTCACCGTTCACCCGGAAGGCATGCCTGCCATGCCGGTAAGGCTAACGCTCACCGTGACGGGCAAAACGGCGGTCAACAGCGGGTTTAACGAACCATGGAAACAAACCCGGCTGAAGTGGCTCAACTCTATGCTGGCACAGGATAATGCTGTTATCGCTCCTTACACGCCACTGGAGATGAAAGACAGTGTCATCAGCCTGCTGGGGCGTAAGGTGGGCATCCATAAAGATGGTTTCCCGGCACAGATACAGACTTTCTTCACCCCTGAAATGACATCCCTGTCCAATCAGGCTAAGAACATCTTTACAGAACCGGTACACTTCCACTTCATCGCGGCAGCAGACGGTAAAGACCTGAAATGGAAAAATAATGGCTGGCAGATCACCAGCCGCGAAGCCGGCAAAATCAGCTGGAAAGCTACCAATACCACCACTGGCCTGCAAATGGACGTACAGGCAGCACTCGAATTCGATGGCTACATGGACTATACCGTGAAAGTGACCGCACTGGAAGATGTGGCGCTGAAAGATATCACGCTTCATCTGCCTTTCGAAAAGGGAGCGGCTAAATACATGATGGGCCTCAATCAGAAAGGTGGCCTCCGCCCGGAAAAAATCGACTGGAAGTGGGACGTGCAACATAAAAACCAGGACGGCGCCTGGCTCGGCGATGTCAACGCAGGCCTGCAGTTTACACTTCGCGATGAGCACTACGTAAGACCGCTTAATACTAATTTTTATCTCCAGAAACCTTTACTGTTGCCCGTTTCATGGGGTAATGGTGATAAAGGCGGTATCACTGTCGGGGAGAAGGGAAAAGCGATCCTGGTAAACGCGTATAGTGGTGAGCGTATGTTGCATAAGGGGGATACGCTGTATTTTAATTTCCATCTGATCATTACACCGTTCCATCCCATCAATACCGACTTCCAGTGGAGCACCCGTTTCTATCATAAATACAACAGCCTGGACAGCATCAAAGCTACCGGCGCCACGGTGGTCAATATCCACCATGGCAATGATATCAATCCATGGATCAACTATCCGTTCATTGAATGGAAGAAGATGAAGGATTATATTGATGCCGCCCATCAGAAAGGACTGAAGGTAAAAATATATAACACGGTGCGCGAATTGTCCAACCATGCCTGGGAAACCTTCCCGCTGCGCAGTTTGGGCCATGAAGTGTATAGCCCTGGCAAAGGCGGCGGCTTCTCCTGGCTGCAGGAACACGTCGACAGTGATTATATCGCGGCGTGGTTTGTGCCGGAGTTCAAGGATGCTGCTATTATCAACAGTGGTATGAACCGCTGGCACAACTACTATGTGGAAGGCATGAACTGGCTGGTGCAAAATGTGGGCATCGACGGTATCTACCTGGATGATGTGGCCTTCGACCGGGTGACGATGAAGCGTATTAAAAGAGTGCTCACGAAAGACGGACACCCGGGTCTTATTGACCTGCACTCCGCCAATCAGTATAATAAATCTGATGGTTTCATCAACAGCGGCATGCTCTACATGGAACATTTCCCTTATCTGAACAGGCTTTGGTTTGGTGAGTACTTTGATTATGAAAACAACAGTCCTGATTTCTTCCTCACAGAAGTGAGTGGCATTCCTTTTGGCCTCATGGGCGAAATGTTGCAGGATGGCGGTAATCCGTGGAGGGGCATGGTTTACGGCATGACCAGCCGCATGCCATGGTCTGATAATGCAGATCCACGGCCTATCTGGAAAGTATGGGATGATTTCGGGATGCAGGGCACTAAAATGATTGGGTATTGGGTAGATAATAATCCGGTTAAAACCAATAATCCACAGGTGCCGGCAACTATTTACAAGAAAGATGGTGCAGTATTGATATCCCTCGCCAGCTGGGCAAAAGAAGATACTACGGTGAAGTTGAATATCGACTGGAAAGCATTGGGCATAGATCCTGCGAAGGCAGTGATAACTGCGCCGGCTGTACGTAATTTCCAGGAGGGGCGCACGTTTGCGAAAGACGCGCAGATACCGGTCGCTAAAAACAAAGGCTGGTTGCTGATTATCCGTTAAACAAGCATATGTTATCAAAAGGACAGGCCCATTGACGAATGTCAATGGGCCTGTCCTTTTGATTGTTGATATTAATAACGTTTCCCGGGAATATTTGTGCGGAAAGTCTCCACGCACTTGCGGTCCTGAAGGGTAACATATACTGTTTTACCGTCTTTATCGCCAAAGATAAGGTTGCTGCAGTTTTTGCCTTTGAGGGGAACTTCGCGGATAAGTTCACCTTTGGGAGTGAATATGGCGATCACGCCTTTGCCCCAGCGGGCAATGTACAGGTTGCCGGCTTTGTCGCATTTCATGCCATCAAGGCCGAAGTCAGGGAAAGAGGTGAAAAGTGTTTTGTTGGAGACGTTGCCGTTTTTGTCCACATCATATTTCCAGACTTTGCGCTGTATACTTTCGTTGACGTAAAGTGTTTTTTCATCCGGGCTCAGTTCAATGCCATTCGTGGTGCCCATGCCCGTTTCCAGCAGTACTGCTTTACGGTTAGGGTCTATGCGCCAGATCTGGCCGCCATTAGAGGCCCAGGCAGGATCTGAAGCGAAGATCTGATCTTTTTTATTGATGCAGAGGTCATTGGGCTGGTTGAACTGGCTGGAATGCACGTATGCACTGATTTTACGGGTTTTCATGTCTATCCGTAGCACGTTGTGTCCTTTGAAGTCGGGGAGAAACATATCTCCTTTGCTGTTGAAATTGACACTATTGCCTACGCTGCTGTCGGGGAGGCTCACAAATATTTCCCCTGCGCCTGTTTTGGTGTTGATCTTGCCTACAGTGCCGTCCCTTTGGAAGTTGACCACATAGAAATTACCGGCTTTATCGAAGTTGGGCCCTTCGATGTTAACAGAGAACATGTTTTCGGCGGTAAGGTCCCGGGCCTGGTAGAGTGGGCGGTCTGCATGTTGGGCTAACGTGGAAAGGCCATGGCAGGCCATCAGCGCCATCAGAGAGAGGTGTCTTTTCATGAGCTAGAATATTTGGAGGGTTAAGTTACTCAAGAATTACCGATTTTTTAACGAAGGTATATAGGGAAGGAGAGGGGGGAATCGGGGGTAGGCGGGCCAACGAACGGGACTGTCAACTTATTTCTTAATTTTGCGCCCATGATTCATGTTTCGGAATTCAAAGACCTTGCTCAGCTTACGATTCATAAGGTAGGCAATTCAGCTAATGAGGAGCCGCTTCTTTTTTCAAAAGCGCCGTTGAAGCTGGAAGATGAGACGATTGCCCAGCTGCTGTGCACCTATTTTATACAGCCGTTTGCGAATTCAGCGGAATTTTTTCGCTTTTATCATGAGGCAGATTTACAATTGAATGAAATATTTCAATATTGTCGCCGTATATTTACTGACGAGAATGAATTTCAAGAGCAATCTGTTAATATAGCCAAACATCTATATAAACATTCCACCCATCCCAAAGTGAAAGGGGGAGAGCTTTATATAGCGTACTTTAGCAAATGTCAGGTGGATGGTGAAGAAGTTGCGGCCATAGGCATATTTAAATCGGAAAACCGGGATACCTATCTGAAAGTGTTTTTGTCTGATGAGAACTATCAGGTGGACTATGAAGATGGTATCAATATAAATAAACTTGACAAAGGTTGTCTGATCTTTAATACAGAAGAGGATAATGGCTTTAAGGTCAGTATAGTTGACAGTATAAGCAAACAAACAGAAGCAGTTTATTGGAAAGACGCGTTTTTACAGGTGCAGCGCCGTGAAGACAGCTACCATCAGACAGAAACTGCTGTGAATATGTGTAAACAGTTTATTCACAACAAGCTGCCAACCGAATATGAGATGGACCGTGTAGATCAGGTAGATTTATTAAATAAATCAGCTGCATATTTTAAGGAGAAAGAACAGTTTCAGCTGGAAGATTTTGCACAGGAGGTATTAGGCCATCCGGACGCGATTGCATCTTTTAAGGAATTCAGGAATGAGTACCAGCAAACTTATCAACAGGAGATCCCTGATGAATTTGACATTTCGGCCCCGGCAGTAAAAAAACAACAAAAGGTTTTTAAGAGCATACTGAAACTGGACCGCAATTTCCATGTGTATATTCATGGTAACCGCGAGATGATTGAGCGTGGATATGATGAAGCCACAAACCTGCACTACTATAAGCTGATGTTTGAAAACGAGTCGTAAGCGAAGTAGGCCACAGGTAGCCGTGTTGTTGAATTGGTGAGGAGAGATAATCAAAGTATTTATTAAGTTTTTCTCATAAGCAAAAACCAATTGTTAACAAAGGCTGCCTCATCTGGGCGGCCTTTTAGTTTTATATATCTACTTAATTAAGCAAAAAAGACAACCATTATGGTTGTCTTTTTCGTTTTATCCTTTGTTGTTATTATCCGGTTTCGGCCTGGGTTTATGCCTTGGGGGGCGACGGTCCTGTTTCGGTTGTCCGCCTTGTCCCTGTTGGTTTCCCTGGTTTTGGGGCGGCTTTTGTTGCCCCTGTCCCTGTTCCTGCCGTGGTTGTTGTTCCCGGCCTTGTCTGGGTTGTCCGCCCTGCTGCTGGCCTTGTCCCTGGCGTTGTTGATTACCACCGCTGCCGCGTGTTTCCTGTTTGTTCTTACGGTCAGGATGATGGCGTTCGTGGCGTTCATGGCGCTGTTGGGCAGATTTTTGTTCCTGTTTCGGCTCGTTTTTAGGTTGTCCGCCCTGCTTCTGCTGTTGTTCACCAGCTTTCTGCTGTTTCTGACGGTCTTTATCCTTTTGCTTACGTTTCTGGACCGTTTTTTCCAGCGATTTGAGGCTGATCTGACCTACCACGTCAGCGAAACCGAGGTCGGTTTCTTTTGGTTTGGCAGTCACCACTTCCACCGCTTTCAGCTCTTCAGGTTTCACACCCTGACGGTTAAGCTGACGGATTTCTTTTACCCTTGTGATCGTGAGCGGGTATTGTTTGTTGCTGCCTTCGTAGGAATACCACATGAGGCTTTTGAAGATGTCCCTTTTCTGCAGATTGGCAACGCCGCCTGCAGTTTCGATGGTATCAGCATCTTCGGGGAATTCCTTCAGTGCGTCGAGGTAAGTGTCCAGCTCGTAGTTGAGGCAGCATTTCAGGCGGCCGCATTGTCCGGACAGTTTAGCCTGATTGATAGACAGGTTCTGATACCGGGCAGCAGTGGTGTTGACGCTTTTGAAGTCAGACAACCAGGTGGAGCAGCAGAGCTCGCGTCCGCAACTACCGATACCGCCTACTTTCCCGGCTTCCTGGCGGGCGCCTATCTGGCGCATTTCCACCTTGGCGCGGAACTCAGAGGCGTATACCTTGATCAGTTCACGGAAATCGACACGGTCATCTGCGGTATAGAAGAAAGTGGCTTTACGGCCATCGGCCTGTATTTCTACTTCAGCCAGTTTCATTTCGAGGCCCAGGTTACGGGCGATAGCCCGTGATTTTATCAGGGCATCTTTTTCGCGGGCCTTGTTATCGGCCATCCTTTGCAGGTCGTCGTTACTGGAACGACGTAATACTTTTTTGATCTCGGGGGTGTCTTCAGCACGTCTTTTCTTCATTTGAAGTTTTACCAGTTCGCCCGTGAGGCTCACTGTACCAACATCGAAACCGCTGACACCTTCTACAGTTACCATCTCTCCTTTGTCAAGGAGCTGCCTGGTAACATTGCGGAAGAAGTCCTTACGGCTTCCATTGTTGAAACTAACTTCTATAATATCGAATGGTGCTAAGCTATCGCCAAGCGGAATATTGGACAGCCAGTCAAATACATTCAGTCGGTTACAACCTCCCGTACTGCATCCTCCATTACTCTTACATCCTGACGGCTTACCTTCCACACCCGTACCACATCCGGCACAAGCCATATTAGTAAATAGTTTAAATTTTATAAATAAGCATTTCAGGTTACTCCAATCCTTTAAAGTACGTTTTTCCCTTCAGAAAAACAAAAAGGACGGGGCATGACAAAGGTAAGGAAATGCCATGACAAGAGGGGAGCGGCTTTCCGGTTATTACAGAACGGGTAAAGGTTTCTTTTTAAATATATATTGTAGCTTGATAGACAATGCATGAAATAACATTTTTGCATTAGCATTGCGCTCAATATGATAATACGCGTTATCGAGTACATCAGCAATCTGCCTGGTTTGTTCCAGGTTGGCCAGTTTTGCCAGCTTGGTGGCGAAATCTACTTCCTCGTCTGAAAAGGCCAGCTGAGCCTTGTCGATATACTGAAGGCGCACCGTATGCTCCAGCAGGTTGATGAAATACCGGAGGAACTGCTTCTGGTTTTCACGGCCGGTTTTGGCGCTGGAAATGCCTTCTATCCATTCCTGCAGCGCTACGCGGTTGCCGGTGAACAGGTAATTGAGCCAGTTACGCAGCAGCTCATGGTAGTCGTCATCGGAATTCTGGAGCAAAAAGATAGCCTCCCGATAGTTGCCCGCCGCGATGGTGGCAATCTGCCGGGCCTTGGCAGCCGGTACTTTGGCCCTCTCAGTAAGGGCCTTTTCCATGTTTTCCCGGGTGAGCGGGTTTATTTTTATCAGATGGGTACGTGACAGGATCGTGGCCAGGATCTGCTCCTGATTTTCTGCAATCAGGATGAACAAGGTATTGGCCGGAGGTTCCTCTATCAACTTCAACAACCGGTTACCTTCGTTGCCCAGGTACTCCGGCATCCACATCAACAGAATCTTATAACCACTTTCAAAACTTTTCAGGTTCAGTTTGCGGATAATATCCGAACACTCATTTGCGGTAATATTGCCCTGCTTGTTTTCGGCCCCGATAAACTGCAGCCAGTCGTAGGCATTGCCATACGGATTGGTGGTCACAAACTCCCGCCATTCGGAGATATAGTCCGTACTTACCGGCTTGTCGCCGGGTTTTCGGGGTATCACCGGGTAGGAGTAATGAATATCAGGATGGATATGCTGCGCCGCCTTCAGACAGGATGGACACCGGCCGCAGGCATCATGTGCCTGTTTGTTCTCACATACCAGGTATTGGGTGAAAGCCAGTCCCAGCGGTAACCCGCCGGCCCCTTCCGGAGCCAGTAATATCATCGCATGACTGAGGCGGTTCTGTTGTATCGATTGTATCAGCTGCTGTTGTGCCGCTGCTTGTCCTATGATCTCCGAAAAAAGCATGGGCGCAAGATACTGAAAAGGGGTTAATCCTCACTTAGGGTAACGTCACATAACAAGCATTCCGGAACGTGCCGGAACCGGTAACCTTGTGGCCCTCTGCTTCGAAATAGAAGGTGCCGCTTACTTTCTTTAGCTTGGTATTGATAAAGGTAAGCGTGATGGCGGAGGTGTCGGTGTTCAGATAGGTAAAGACTCCCTCATTGTTCATGGCGGCAACTACAAGCCCACCCTGCAACCGGCGGGATTTGGAGTATACATATGTTTTCAGTTTGAGGCTGTCATTACTGATAGCAGGGTCCGAATAAGTGCCATCCATCAGGTTTAATACTAATTTGAAGCTGTCACTGACAGCCTCCATGCTCAGGAACTTGACGCCTCCACTGTCCAGTTGCTGCCGGAACAAGGTGCTGGTGGAGAGGTTCAGGGAACGAGTGGTGTTCTGAACGGTGCCTGTCATCGTCATTTCGGGGCATGATAAAATTGGCGTATCGATGTTTTGTTGGCAGGCTGCTATACATAACATGATAGCCGCTAAAACCGGGACCACGGTTTTTCTACGGTGTTCGGAATGGTGTTTCATCTATATTGTGTATCCACTTGTTGTAATGATCTCAGGCACGCTAACGTATAGGTATATACGCAAACGTGCGGCATTTTATTACACTAAGTTGGCAAAAGGAGTGGAAGCAATACTACTTTTCAATAGCAGCAATTACCTCTGGCGCATCCGGTTGTGTTTTGGGTGAAAACACAGCAATGAGATTCCCTTTTTCATCCAGTAAATATTTCTGGAAATTCCACTTAACGTCTGCCGGTTCCAGGTGTTTGGCTTTACTTTCTTCCAGCAGCCATTTGTACAGTGGGTGGATGTCATCCCCCTTTACTGATATTTTGGCCGCCATGGGAAAGGTAACAGCATATTGTTTAGTGCAGAAGCTTTTGATTTCTGCATTAGAGCCAGGCTCCTGTGAGCCGAAGTTATTCGCCGGGAAACCTACGATGACGAGTTTATCCTGGTACTTCTGATATATTTTCTCCAAACCTGCGTATTGTGGGGTATTGCCACAGAGAGAAGCAGTGTTGACAATCATTATTTTTTTACCCTTGTAACGGGAGAACTCAATTTTGCCCCCGTCTACTGCATCTACCTTGAAGTCATAGATGCGCGGACCTACAAATAACAGAAGGACCGAAAGTATGGCCAGTCTCAACATAAAGAATATTTTTAGAGGGATTGATCGGTGGTTAATTAGCCAGCCTGCAGCGGGCTATACGGTGTAAAGATACACATCCCGGAGAAGAAAAAGAATTAACTTTTTGTTAGCCCGAAGCCCAGGCGAGACAACAAACACTTACCGTGGCGCCGGCCTCCAGTAGGGCCTGTCCGGCAGCCTCTGTGGTAGCGCCGGTAGTAATCACGTCATCTATCAGGAGTACATGCCTGCCCGTTAGTAATGCTGGGTTTGCTTTAAATACGGTCTTCACATTTTCCCATCGGCTGATACGGCTTTTCCGGGTTTGGGTCCCCGTATACTGCACCCGTTGCAGCGCTTGTGTAAGCATGGGTTTGCCCATCACTGCGCCGATAGCCTCGGCCAGCAGCGCTGCCTGGTTATACCCACGCTCTTTTTCCTTACGGGGAAACAATGGCACCGGTACCAGGCAGTCCACCGCGGCACCCCATCCACCGGACCGTAACACATAACCAGCTTGCTTCCCCAGCCAACTGACAATGTCTTTCCTTTGATGATATTTAAACTGATGCACGAGTCGTTGTAGCCCTGAGGCCTGACTATAATAATAAACAGCTGTTGCATCGGCAACAGGCATGCGCCCGCGGAAGATATGCGCTACCGGATTCCCGGCATAATGATGAAAACCTGTTACCGGCAGGCTGTCCTGGCAGTGCAGGCACAACAGCTCATTTGCCGAGGGCAGTTCCTGCCCGCAGATTTCACAACAATGCGGATAAAACAAGTGGATCAATGGGGATAACAAACGGGTAAACATTGGGTTAATATAAAAGGTGTCAGAATAATTGTTGATATACTTCTTCCACTCTTCCTACCGGCACTACTTCTATATTGAATTTACTGAGATCTATTCCTTTTTTGTTATAACGGGAGATGAATATTTTATGAAAACCGAGTTTTTCTGCTTCCGCGATACGTTGTTCGATACGGTTGACAGCCCTGATTTCCCCGCTCAGGCCTACTTCTCCTGCGAAACAAATTTTGTTGGCGATAGCATTGTCTTCATAGGAAGAAAGCAACGCACAAAGCACTGCCAGGTCGATGGCCGGATCTTCCACGCGGATACCGCCAGCGATGTTGAGGAAAACATCTTTAACGCCGAAATGGAAGCCGCCGCGTTTCTCCAATACTGCCAGCAGCAGTTGCAACCTGCGCAGGTCAAAGCCGGTAGCTGTACGCTGTGGAGTACCATATACAGACTGGGTAACGAGCGCCTGCACTTCCACCAGCAGCGGCCGGAGACCTTCCATGGTGGCACTGATAGCGACACCGCTCAAGAGGTCATCACGTTGGGAGATCAGTATCTCGGAAGGGTTGGTCACCTGCCGGAGACCAGTGCCGGTCATCTCATAAATGCCCAGTTCAGCAGTGGAGCCAAACCTGTTTTTAATCGTACGCAATATGCGATAAGCATAGTGTTGATCGCCTTCAAACTGAAGTACGGTGTCCACCATATGTTCCAGTACTTTAGGGCCGGCGATGGAGCCGTCTTTGGTGATATGGCCGATCAGGAAAACAGGTGTATTGCTTTCTTTGGCAAAGCGTTGTAATTCCGCGGTCGTTTCCCTGATCTGTGAAACACTGCCTGGTGCAGATTCTATCAGTGGCGTGTGAAGTGTCTGAATAGAATCTACGATCACGAGTTGTGGCTGTAGTTTTTTTATTTCAGAGAAGATGGTTTGTGTAGATGTTTCCGTGAGGAGATAGAATTGATCGTTGGTGCTTTTGATGCGATCGGCCCGCATTTTTATCTGTTGTTCACTTTCTTCTCCGCTGATGTAAAGTGTTTTTATCTGCTTCAGTTGCAGTGCGTTTTGCAGGAAGAGTGTGGATTTTCCGATGCCGGGCTCTCCACCTACCAGTACCAGTGAGCCGGCCACTATACCACCTCCGAGCACACGATTCAGTTCATTGTCTGGTGTCAGCAGGCGTTTCTCTTCATTCGTGACTACTTCAGCCAGGTTAATGATTTTCTGTGGGCGGGCATTGCCCGTATCATTGTTTTTCCAGTCGTGTTGTTTGCCGGGAATATCTTTCTGTACTCTTTCTTCCACGAAGGTGTTCCATTGTCCGCAACTGGGACATTTACCATTCCATTTTGCAGATTCGTATCCACATTGCTGGCAAAAAAAAGCGGTTCTTATTTTACTCATAATTTTTTTGAAACAGGATGTTACAAAGTAAGTTGTTTTAAAAAAAACAGGGGGTGAAATGTTAAAGAAAAGGGTTAAACAGGGGGTAATAATGTCTTTAAATGAGAAAAGAGCCAAACGGAAGATTCCGTTGACTCTTTCTACTTACTAACCCATTAAATTCAGGTCTAAATTACAAAATGGCTTCAGAATAAAAAAGTTTATTTGATTGATGTGAATAACTTTTGATTGATTTTCGTAATGTAAGAAAGTGGCTGCCAATGCCTGTTTCAGGCCATAAATTGTCCAATATTACTTTCATTGGCAACTCGTAAAATGTTGATAAATAGGATTGATGTTGATGATTTTTGCATATGAAAAAATTACCATAAGATCATCGTTGACTTCTGCCAAACCGGCCGTATTTTCAGGCAATTTTCTTCAAAAAAGACAAAATGGCAGTGTTAAATTTCTGTATGAAAGGTAAAAGGCAGGGTTGGCAGGAAAACTCCTAAATAAAACTTAAAACGGGGTATCTGGAAAGAAATTTGTGCGTTTAGAAGCATCAAATGTATGAGTATGACACCAGGAATCATGTTTGTTTCGCTGATTTTTGTGGGGATCAGCTTTCTTGTCAGTTATGTATTAAAGAGTAAGTTCCGGGCCTACAGCGAGGTGCCGACCTCATCCGGGCTTACCGGCAAGCAGATCGCAGAGAAAATGTTGAGGGACAACAACATCAATGATGTTCAGGTACTGTCTGTAGACGGTTTTTTATCAGATCACTATAATCCGGCGAATAAGACGGTCAACCTCAGTCCCGATGTATATGCAGGGGCTAATGTGGCGGCTGCGGCCGTAGCGGCGCACGAATGCGGGCATGCGGTGCAGCATGCGGCGGCCTATCCGTGGCTGGGCCTTCGTTCCCGGCTGGTACCGGCCGTACAGTTCAGCGCTTCTCTTGTACAGTGGCTGTTGTTGGGTGGTATCCTGCTGATTAATGTATTTCCGCAGCTGCTGCTGGCGGGGATTGCACTTTTCGGTGTTACCACGGTGTTTTCACTGATTACGCTCCCGGTGGAATTTGACGCTTCCCGCCGTGCATTGGCATGGCTGGACAGAAGCCAGATAATGCGCCCGCAGGAGCATGACAAGGCTAAAAATGCCCTCTGGTGGGCGGCTATGACCTATGTGGTAGCGGCATTGGCATCTCTGGTTACCCTGTTTCAGTATATTTTAATATATATGGGCGCCCGGGACCGGCGATAAGCTGTTCTGTGCCTGAAAATATTGAAAGGGCTCCCGGATGGGGAGTCTTTTTTATACACCATGTCTTCTATTTATATTTCCGCTTTTTGATATATAAACAATATATCTGCATAAGGATTTAGGGGACAGATTGCTGTCCTGTAAACCAGGAGCAGGCACCTGGAGTGGTGGATAATATGGTAGGGCCCGCAATCGCCCCGCTACAGGCATTTTCGATAGGTGTTAATAACTTTTATTCAAATTTTTTATTGAAAATCAATCAATTGCAAGGGTGTCTTACAAAAAATCACGTAAAATGTATGGTTATTCAGAATAGTGAATGTACCTTTGCACTCCCCGTTACAGGGGGAATTGTTTACAAGACGTAATTTTTATCGTATACAACAATGAACACATTAAGCTTTAAAACTAAATCGGCTAACGACGCTTACGTAAAGCGTGAGTGGCATATAGTAGACGCTACCAACCTGACTCTCGGACGAGTTTGTGCGAAAATGGCAGCTATCCTGAGAGGTAAGAACAAGCCTTACTATACGCCTCATACTGATTGTGGTGATTTCATCATCGTGATCAATGCGGAAAAAATCGCTTTGACCGGCAATAAAATGGCGGAAAAAGAATACATGCACTACACTGGTTACCCAGGTGGTCAGAGAGTTGAACTGGCAAAGGACCTGATCCGTCGCCGTCCTGAGGTTATGATTGAGAAGGCTATCAAAGGTATGTTGCCTAAAAACCGTCTCGGTCGTAAAATGTACAAAAAACTGTTTGTATACGCAGGTGCAGAACATCCTCATGCAGCGCAGAAACCAAAACCATTAACTTTCTAATTTTTCTCTGATACATGGAAAAGCAAAAAAATACAATAGGTCGTCGTAAGGAAGCTGTTGCCCGCGTGTATATCGCAAAGGGTACCGGTGCCATTACCGTAAACGACAAGGATTATAAAAACTACTTTTCTCTGATCTACCTGCAGAACCAGGTTGAATTGCCCTTCAAAACTATCGACGCGTTGGATAAATTTGACGTGAAGATCAATGCACAGGGTGGTGGTATCAAAGGACAGGCAGAAGCGATTAAACTGGGTATTGCACGTGCACTGTGCGAAGTGAACATCGAGTTCCGTCCCGCACTGAAAGCAGCCGGTCTGCTGAAACGTGACCCGAGAAGCGTAGAACGTAAGAAACCAGGTAAAGCGAAAGCAAGAAGAAGCTTCCAGTTCTCTAAACGCTAATTTTGAGTACTTAGCAATAATCGCTAAACATTATTTGATCCTTTTAATTGAGCAATATAAACATGGAAAATAATACCTCATTGCAGCAGCAGTTACTGGAGGCAGGTGTTCACTTCGGTCACCTGAAGAAGAAATGGAATCCTAAAATGCTGCCTTATATTTTCGCAGAAAAGAAAGGTATTCATATCATCGATCTGAACAAAACCGTAGAAGGTTTACAGGAAGCAGCAGCTGCCCTGAAATCTATCGCTAAAAGCGGTAAAAAGATCATGTTCGTTGCTACTAAAAAGCAAGCGAAAGAAATCGTAGCAGATGCTGCGCGTAACATCAACATGCCTTACGTTACTGAAAGGTGGTTAGGTGGTATGCTCACCAACTTCTCTACTATCCGTAAGAGCGTGAAGAAAATGCAGAGCATTGAAAAAATGCTGCAGGACGGAACTTTCGACAACATCACCAAAAAAGAACGTCTGACTTTAAGCCGTGATAAAGAGAAAATGGAAAAAGTGCTGGGTGGTATTGCCCAACTGGCACGTGTTCCAGCCGCTCTGTTCATGGTAGATATCAGCCACGAACATATTGCACTGGCTGAAGCAAAACGCCTGGGCATCGTTACTTTCGGTATGGTGGATACCAACTCCGATCCAAGCAAAGTTGACTTCGCAATCCCTGCGAACGATGATGCTACTAAATCTATCGCTATCATCACCAGCTACATCTGCGCAGCTATCGCAGAAGGCCTGTCTGAAAGAGCTACAGAAAAATCTGAAGAAGTAGAAGAGGAAGAAGAAGCAGATGACAAAGCACGCAGATTTGACGTAGAAGGTGGCGAAGACCGCGAAAGAGGTCGTAAACCACAAGGCCAGGGCGGCGGTGGTCGCGGCCAGGGCACCGGTGGTGGTAACCGTAGCGGTGGCCAGGGTGGCAACCGTGGTGGCCAGGGCGGCGGTGCTAATCGCGGCGGTGGTAACCGTGGCGGTGGCCAGGGTGGCGGACAACGTCGTCCTTCCAACGCTGGCGGCGGCGGTCCAAGAAAACCAGCCGGTAAATAATATCATTCTCTGATTTTGATATTGAAATATTAGGTTATTTAAAATGCAGCGAAGATTACTTCGCTGCATTTTAAATAACCCGATAACCGAACAAGAATTAATCAATTATTAATACTCAATAAATCAATATAGCTCATGGCAACAATTACGGCAGCTGATGTAAACAAACTGCGTCAGCAAACTGGTGCGGGTATGATGGATTGCAGAAAAGCACTCGTGGAAAGTGATGGCGACTTTGAACAAGCAGTAGATTATCTGCGTAAAAAAGGTCAGAAAGTAGCTGCATTGCGTTCCGACCGCGAAACGAAAGAAGGTGTTATCATCGCTAAAGTTGCTGCTGATGGTAAATCCGGTGTTATCGTAGGCCTGGGTTGCGAAACTGACTTCGTAGCTAAAAACGAAGACTTCGTGAAATTTGCACAGTCTATCGTTGAACTGGCCCTGTCTAAAGGCATCAAAACCCTGGAAGACCTGAACGCCGCTGAGCTGGACGGTGCTACTGTTGCTGATAAAGTAAACGATCAGGTAGCTAAAATCGGTGAAAAAATCAGCCTCAATAAATTTGAATTCGTGGAAGCTGGTGGTGTAACTGCCTACATCCACGGTAACTACCGTATGGGCGTTCTCGTTGCCTTCTCTAAACCTGTATCTGAAGAAACAGGTAAAGACGTGGCTATGCAGATCGCTGCGATGAACCCAATCGCAGTTGACGCTGACGGCGTTCCTGCTGACGTTATCGCCCGCGAAAAAGAAATCGCTGTTGAACAGGTGAAAGCTGAAGGCAAACCTGCTGAAATGGCTGAAAAAATCGCTGCCGGTAAAGTGAACAAATTCTTCAAAGAAAATACCCTGCTGCAACAGGCCTTCGTTAAGGATAACAACAAATCCGTAGCGGATTACCTGAAGTCTGTAGACGCTGACCTGAAAGTATTCGGCTTCAAACGAATCGCTTTAGGTTAATACAATCATATTGAAAAAAAGGAGAGAATTTTGGTTCTCTCCTTTTTTTTGCGCACTGCAAAATCAGTCGCCCGCAATCTCCTGCTTACAACAAAATCATCCGGCATTTTGCTTTCACTTGCAGGTTTTTGCTTTTAAATTGTATCTTAGGATACCGTAATTACATTAGCAAATCACAATCTTACAATATTTTATAGCGTCATGTTGCCAAAGTATAAGCGTATTTTGCTCAAATTGAGCGGTGAGGCCCTTATGGGGGATGCAAATTATGGTATTGATCATAAGGTAATTACCCAGTATGCCTACGATATCAAAGCAGTTACCGACCTCGGCGTACAGGTAGCCATCGTGATCGGCGGCGGTAATATCTACCGTGGAATGAATGAAGCCGAAACTGGTATCGAAAGAGCCCAGGGGGACTATATGGGCATGCTGGCCACCGTGATCAATGGTATGGCCCTGCAAAGCGGACTGGAAAAAATAGGGCTCTATACCCGTCTCCAATCGGCTATTAAAATGGAACAGATCGCAGAACCTTATATCCGCCGCCGCGCTATCCGCCACGTGGAAAAAGGTCGCGTGGTAATATTCGGAGCTGGCACCGGTAACCCGTATTTTACGACCGATACCGCAGCCTCCCTCCGTGCTATCGAAATCCAGGCGGACGTAATCCTCAAAGGAACCCGCGTTGATGGTATCTATACCGCTGACCCGGAAAAGGATGCTACCGCCACCCGGTTTGAAACCATCACCTTCTCTGAAGTATATCAGAAATCTCTCAACGTCATGGATATGACAGCCTTTACCCTCTGTCAGGAAAATAAACTGCCAATCATCGTATTTGACATGAACAAACCAGGAAACCTCCTGAACGTGATCATGGGCAAAAACGTTGGTACCCTGGTAAAGGACTAATACATCATTATACATTATAGAGAAAGGGCGAAGACCAACTGCTGGTCTTCGCCCTTTCTCTATAATGTATAATCTGTCATTATTTTAAGACGCTTTTCAGCTCCGTAAACGGAATAAACAGCGTTACCTGCCCCAATGCATAAGGACCGATCTCATAAGGCACATAACTGAACGCGATGCCCTTGCCCGTTACAATAAAGTTGTTGTTGGGCGCAATCGTCTTCACCAACAGGTTCTGATCAAGCGACTCATCTTCGTCAATATGGAATTTTTTGCGGAAGGCCTTGTCCAGCAATGGTGACAACACTTCTTTATAACCAGGCTTAAAAAACTCGTCCGGCGTTACTACTTTCCGTTTGGCCAGATCAAGGGTCTGGTAAAAAGCGCCGGAATTGCCATGGGCGCCACCGGTGAAATCATACGCGTATTTCTCTATCACCAGCAAAGGCCAGGAATTGTATACCACCTTCATATCGCTTTCGGTAGTCCAGTTCCAGGAAGCAGACTGGCCGTCGACAATATCACTGCTGTCGGCATCTTTGGCGGCTATACGATAACTGGTCACAAAAGAATCGATGGCCCTTTTTACAAACTGCCGGGGATCGTTCATCTTTATGTCACCAGTGATCGCTTTCCGGATAAAAGCGGCCAGCGTCGAATCGGTGGCTGAATCCGGCCAGAGGATGCTGTTGGAGGCAATACCCAGTGGTGAATTGGGGAAGGACGGCAGTAATTTCACGGAATCAGCATCGTAGTATACCTGCAATTGCTGGGCCTTCCGGAGGTCAGTGTGCAGCTCAAAATGATGAGAGGTACTGTCGCCATGCCATACGCCTTTAAATATACCATCATCGCTCAGGGCACCACCGAAGAAACGTTCTTCTTCCCGGTTGCCGTTATCTTCGTAAATCTTTACCTGGTCAGCATCCTGACTGCCCCATATACTGATGGGCAGACCGGTACTGTCGTAATAATAATAGCCGCGAAACAGGTTGGGTGCTGTTTTCAGCAACTCCATGGTGATCTGACGGCCACCCACAGCGCCCTTTAACTGCGTGTAATAATAAGGTGTGCTCAACAGGGGAACTACCGCGCTGGCTGTATCATGTTGGTCCTTTTCTTGGTTACTGTTGTGGCAGGCAGGCAATAAGCCACCAGCCAGCAGGAGTAATAGGAGCGCTCTTTTCATACTATGATTTATATCAGGTCTCCCAAAATTACTATTATCCTTCCATACCTTTGTTGACAGGTTTAAACCAATTAAATATTTACGATCATGTTAAACCAGAAAGTAGCAGACCTTCGGAAAGACTATAAACTGGCTTCCCTCGACGAACAGGATGTGGCACCGTCTCCTTTGCAGCAATTCGGTAAATGGTGGAATGATGCCACTTCCAGCGAAATTGATGAGCCTAATGCCATGACATTGGCCACCAGCACACCGGATGGGCGCCCTTCCGCCAGAATTGTGTTGCTGAAAAATTTCGATGAGGACGGATTCATGTTCTTTACCAACTATGAAAGCCGCAAAGGGCAGGAGCTGGCGCAGAATCCGTATGTAACGCTGCTGTTCTTCTGGCGTGAACTGGAACGCCAGGTAAGGATTGAAGGGATCGTATCCAAAGCAGGGGAAAGTGTGAACAATGAGTACTATAACAGCCGTCCGCTGGGCAGCAGGATAGGAGCCATCGCATCGCCACAGAGCCAGGTAATTCCCGACCGCCATTTTCTGGAGGAAAAAGTGAATGAAACAGCCGCAAAATATGAAAAGGAAACGCCTCAACGGCCTGAATACTGGGGCGGTTATGTGGTGAAACCGGTAGCGGTGGAGTTTTGGCAGGGGAGAAGCAGCCGCCTGCATGACCGTATTCTGTATACACAGACCTCCGGGGGCAGCTGGAAGATAGAAAGGCTGGCACCCTGAGTCATTGATGGATTTTCTGATTTACGGATTTTTTGATTTGGGGGATTCCTGTCGTTCATACACGAAATCAGGAAATCCCTAAATCAAAAAATCCGTAAATATTTATGCTTTTTTCTCAGCTTTAGGAGCAGCTGCAGCAGCGGCTTTCCTGGTTCTTGCTGGTCTGGATTTACCGAAAGATTTGCTGAAGATTTTACCTCTTTTGGTTTTTACATCTCCTCTACCCATAACGAATAATTTGAAGTTTGTTGTTTTATTAAAAGGATGTTATCAGGCTGCAAAATACGCTAAATCGCTGAAATAGCATACAGCAGGACTTCTATATAAAAAAAAAGCAAGAAACATGATTGTTCCTTGCTTGAATAAGTTGTGCTAACTGATTAGAGCTTGTCGGATAAAGCTTTACCAGCTTTGAACTTAGCAACTTTCTTAGCTTTGATCTTGATGATCTGGCCAGTCTGTGGGTTTCTACCGTTACGTGCTGCACGTTTAGAAACAGAGAAAGTACCGAAACCTACCAGAGTTACTTTACCACCTTTTTTCAGGGTATCAGCAACAGCTTTAGTGAAAGAGTCCAGCGCTTCGTTAGCTTGGGTTTTAGTGATTCCTGCGTCTTTAGCAAGTTTGTCGATTAATTCGGCTTTGTTCATAGTTAGTAAGATTTAACTAGTGAAAAAATGTTTGATGTGAGCAAATATAGCGCGTTTTATCAGATTACCAAATTTTTTACAATTTTTTTATAGAAATTTTTATCGGCTGAAAAAGGCTACTGGTAACGGTTACAGCTGATTGGGGGGATGCCTGCTAAAGAGGTGAACTTTAGCAGACTCTCCTAAAACGTTGTTCCATAGCTGATTTCCGGGTTTTTAGGCTACAAAAGAGAGACTTTTCCAAGTATTGTACCAAACTCGTGAGGCCTTGAAAATAGTGAATTTCCTGTGGATAAGTTTAATTGTTAAGCATGGTTTAAATGACTTCCATAACGGTATGAAAGGCGACAAAACGGTCGCCAAACAGGTCGTAACCCCTTTGCCGGAGCGCCTTTGCCTGTACGGCCTGGAAGGTCTGATAGTGCTCCAGGCTGGAGGTAAAGAACTGTATCACGTACGTAGGTCCGTCTGCGTCATCCTGCTCCAGCAGCCGACACATACGGTAATCACTAAAAAGACCGGTGCTCAATATGGCAGGAATTTGCTCTTCCCGCATCCACTGTAACCAGGCGGAATGCGTATCCGTGGCCACTTTGGTCGTTACGTTGTATATGATCATAATGTTACTGCGGGTATAAAATCCATCTGTACCGAGGCCGTAAAACCGCCTATAAAGACAGTTCCAGGAACACCGGACAGTGGTCTGAGTGTTTCACATCCTGGTAGATAGTGGCGTGTTTCAGCTTCTCCTTTAATGGTGTGGTTACATTGATATAGTCGATACGCCAGCCCTTGTTATTGTTGCGGGCATTGGCACGGAAGCTCCACCAGCTGTATTGGTGCGGATTGGCATTAAAGTGCCGGAAACTGTCCACAAAACCGCTTTCAAAGAACCGGTCCATCCACGCTCTTTCCTCCGGCAGAAAACCGGTGGAATTCTTGTTGCTAACAGGATCATGGATGTCGATAGCCTTATGGCAGATGTTGTAATCACCACACAGCACTACGTTTGGCCGGGTTTGTTTCAGTTCGCCCAGATGCGCGAAAAGCTCATCGAGCCATTGGTACTTGTAAGTCTGGCGGAGGTCCCCGCTGGTGCCGGATGGGAAGTAGGTATTGATCAGTGTCAGATCGCCGAAATCCAGCCGGATAAAGCGTCCTTCTTCGTCACTCTGAGTATGCCCGTTGCCGTAATGTACCTTGTCAGGTGTAATACGCGTCAGTACAGCAACGCCGCTGTACCCCTTCTTTTGGGCGGGATACCAGTAGTGCTCGTAACCCAGTGCTTCAAATTGTTTGAAGTCCACATTATCCTGATGGGCTTTGATCTCCTGCAGACAGATCACGTCTGCCGGGTCAGTTTGGAGCCATTCGGTGAAACCCTTGGTCATAGCGGAACGGAGGCCGTTCACATTGTACGATATGATTCTCATGTGTTGGATTAAATGTCGTATTCCAGATTTGGACGGAGCCATTTTTCGGCTTCTTCCACGGGCCAGCCTTTACGGGCTGCATAGTCTGTCACCTGGTCTTTTTCGATTTTGCCGAGACCAAAATACCGGGCTTCCGGATTGGCAAAATACCATCCGCTAACGCTGGCGGCTGGGTACATGGCCAATGATTCGGTCAGCGTGATACCAGTGTTTTCTGTGGCATTCAGCAGGTCAAACAGCTTGTATTTCTCCGTATGTTCGGGGCAGGCGGGATAACCCGGCGCCGGGCGTATGCCCATGTATTCTTCCTGGATCAGGGCCTCATTGCTGAGGTGCTCATTACTGGCATAACCCCAGAACTCTTTACGCACGCGTTCGTGCAGCAACTCTGTAAAAGCTTCCGCCAGTCTGTCGGCCAGAGCTTTCAGCATAATGCTGTTGTAATCGTCGTGCTCTGCTTTGAATTTCTCCAGCCATTTCTCGATGCCAATACCTGCTGTGACGGCGAATCCGCCGATGTAATCGGTTTTACCGGTGGAGGCGGGAGCGATATAGTCTGCGAGGGACTGGTTGGGCTGTCCGGGTGCCTTTTTGATCTGCTGGCGCAGGAATTCCAGCGTAGCAGGGGCTATGTCTGCTTGCTCAGGGGTCACCTGTATGGTGTCCGGAGCGGTGGCGTTGGCCGGGAAAAGGCCTATCACCGCTTTGGCGCCCAGCCATTTTTCACTGATCACTTTCGCCAGGAGCTCCTGTGCGTCTTTATAAAGGCGGGTGGCTTCTGTTCCTACTACTTCGTCTGTCAGGATCTGCGGGAATTTACCATGCAGCTCCCAGGCGATGAAGAATGGCTGCCAGTCGATATATTGGGCGATTTCTGCCAGATCGTAGTCTTCAAAAACCTTTACGCCGGTAAACTTCGGCTTCACCGGGGTGAAGGCCTCCCAATTGATTGGTGCTTTGTTTTCCTGCGCCTTGGCAAAAGGAAGGTATTGTTTGACTGGTTTTTTATTTCTGAAGGACTCGTTCAGTTTTTCGTATTCTGTTTTCACAGAGGCGAGGAAGTCCTTTTTCAGCGCTTTGTTGAGCAGGCTGCCGGTAACGGTCACGCTGCGGGAGGCATCCAGTACGTGGACTACGCCATGCGCGTATTCCTGCGCAATTTTCACCGCCGTATGGGTACGGGAGGTGGTGGCGCCACCGATGATCAACGGAATGTCGAACTCCTGGCGGCGCAGCTCGCGGGCCACGTGTACCATCTCGTCCAGGCTTGGCGTGATCAGGCCGCTGAGGCCGATGATGTCCACATTTTCCTGACGGGCGGTCTGCAATATTTTTTCTGCGGGCACCATAACGCCAAGATCGATGATCTCATAGCCGTTACAGGCCAATACTACGCCTACGATGTTTTTGCCGATATCGTGTACGTCGCCTTTAACGGTGGCCAGGAGGATCCTTCCGGCAGATCTGATTTCTCCGCCGTTGATGGCCTGGTTACGCAGTTTTTCTTCTTCTATATAAGGAGTAAGGATGGCTACCGATTTTTTCATCACGCGGGCGCTTTTTACTACCTGCGGGAGGAACATTTTACCGCTGCCAAACAGATCGCCTACGATGTTCATGCCGTCCATCAGCGGACCTTCGATAACGTCGAGCGGACGGGGGTATTTGACACGGGCTTCTTCCGTGTCGGCATCAATATATTCGGTGATACCGTTTACCAGGGCGTGGCTGAGCCTTTCTTCCACAGATCCCAGGCGCCAGGTTTCATCTTTTTCAATCACTTTGCCTTTGGCTTTTACCGTATCGGCAAATTGTATCAGGCGTTCAGTGGCGTCGTCACGACGGTTTAGTATGGCGTCCTCACAGAGCTCACGGAGCTGTGGTTCAATGTCGTCATATATCTGGAGCATACCGGCGTTCACGATGCCCATGTCCATACCGGCTTTGATGGCGTGGAAGAGGAACACGGAGTGCATGGCTTCACGCACGGTTTCATTACCGCGGAAAGAGAAGGACACGTTGCTGACACCGCCGCTCACTTTGGCCAGTGGCATCAGTTCTTTAATCCGGCGGGTGGCACTGATAAATTCCACCGCGTAGTTGTTGTGTTCTTCTATACCGGTAGCGATAGCGAAGATATTGGGGTCGAAGATGATGTCCTGCGGGTCATAACCCACTACTTCGGTCAATATTTTATAGGCACGATGGCTGAAGGTGACGCGTTTTTCTTCGGTATCGGCCTGGCCGTGTTCATCGAATGCCATCACTACCACCGCAGCGCCGTAGCTCTTGCAGATGTGGGCCTGTTCAATGAATTTGGCTTCTCCTTCTTTCAGGCTGATGGAGTTCACCACGCATTTGCCCTGTACGCATTTCAGGCCGGCTTCAATAACACTGAATTTACTGGAGTCGATCATGATGGGGATACGGGAAATGTCTGGTTCGGCGGCCAACAGTTTCAGGAAGGTGGACATGGCCTGTTCCCCGTCGAGCAGGGCGTCGTCCATGTTCACGTCCAGGATCTGGGCGCCGTTTTCCACCTGTTGACGGGCTACAGACAAGGCTTCTTCATAAAGGCCTTCCCGTATCAGGCGGGCAAATTTTTTGGAGCCGGTTACGTTGGTACGTTCACCGACGTTGATGAAGTTGGTTTCGGGCCTTACCACCAGTGGTTCCAGGCCGCTAAGCCGCATATATGGCCGGATGACCCGTTGCTGGGCACTTTCCGGTTCTATGACTATCGTTTCGTTGATCGTATTGGAATGTGTGCTTGCGCTCATGATTGATTTCGCTGTTTAGAGGGTTATGCCAGGGTGTCCACCAGCTCCGGTTTCCGGCGCGGTGCGATGTTTTTTACATGCTGTGCAATATGGCGGATATGGTCTGGGGTGGTACCGCAGCAGCCTCCCACAATATTCACAAAACCTGAACTGGCAAAATCTTCAATGATACAGGCGGTATCTTCAGGTTCTTCATCATACTCCCCGAATGCATTGGGCAGGCCGGCGTTAGGGTAGCAGCTGACATAGCAGCTGGCGATATTGGACAGTTCTTCCACGTAAGGGCGCATCTGCTGGCCGCCGAGGGCGCAGTTAAGGCCTACGGAGAACGGATTGGCGTGCATCACGGAGATATAGAAAGCTTCCAGTGTCTGACCGCTCAATGTCCGGCCGGATGCATCCGTAATGGTACCGGAAATCATCACCGGCAGTTCCGGTTTGCCGGATTCCCGGAAATACTTTTTGATGGCGTATATGGCTGCTTTACAGTTAAGCGTATCAAAAATCGTTTCAATCAGCAGGATGTCCACACCACCGTCTGAAAGGCCTTTTATCTGCTCTTCATAGGCTTCCGCCACTTCATCGAAGGAAACGGAGCGGTAGCCGGGATTATTCACATCCGGAGAGAGCGACAGCGTTTTGTTCAGTGGCCCGATAGCGCCCGCCACAAAACGGGGCCTGTCCGGGTTTTTGGCAGTATATTCCGTAGCGGCTCTTTTCGCCAGTTGGGCCGCTGCCACGTTCAGCTCGTAAGCCAGGGCCTGCATATCATAGTCGGCCATGGCAATAGATGTACTGCTGAATGTATTGGTTTCAATAATATCGGCGCCTGCTTCCAGGTATTCCTTGTGAATGGCTTCGATAATCTGTGGTTGAGTGAGATTGAGCAGGTCATTGTTGCCTTTGAGGTCCATATGGTAGTCGGCAAAACGGGTACCTCTGTAATCTGCTTCCTGGAGTTTGTATCGCTGGATCATGGTGCCCATGGCACCGTCAATGATGAGCACACGCTCATTAGCGCAGTCTTGTAAAGATTTCATGATTTTCTTTGCTGTTTATTAGTTACTGTTAAAATCTAACAGGGTCGAACAATAAACAAATCCACCCCGTATATCCTGTAAAGATACGCTATTTTCATATGTAAAAACAGGTTATTTGCCTGTCAGGTCCTGTATGGGACGGCATTTCTTCACAGGTTGATATTAACTATCTTTTATATAGATTTTGTCTATATTGATATTTTTATTTGGTAGAAGTCTATAAAGTCTACTATATTTGTAGGGTAATAGAAAAACACCATGCAACAACAAAAGCTGAACATACTGTTGAACCCGGCCGTGGCCCCCCACCAGCCCTATGCCTGTTGTCCTTCGGGGCGCTGTTGCTGTTAACAGCACACTGTTTTTTCTTAAGTTCTTCCCGGTTTTTATTACAACAAAAGTTTTTTTGTCATGACGATAGCAGAACATATCCATGTGCTCAGGAAACACCTGGCAGGTCTGGGCCTGCAACCGGTCCCTGAAATGAATGATGGAAGTGAGCCAGCAGTTTTTAAGGTATGTTTTCTTAATAAGTATGAAATGCAACGCTGGAAAGAGTTGCGCGAAAAAGAATCAGAAACCAATCATACCATATTTCAGGGTACGCCCGAAAAAGACGTACGCTGACCTTTTTCATAACGTGGAATTACAGGTTAAACGAAGACGGGCGTTATTGAACGCCCGTATTTATTTTTAGTATGTAGTTATTTGATGATTAAATAACGAAATGATAAAATGACCTAATGGTTTAAGGTTTGACATAACTGTCCAGCGGTAATCTGTTGGAGATAGATCTGGCCAACGTCATCTCATCGGCATATTCCAGTTCGCCGCCAAAAGCAATACCCCGCGCAATGGTAGTAATCTTCACAGGATAATCTTTCAGTTTCTTGGACAGGAAATAAATGGTGGTATCTCCTTCAATGGTAGGACTCAAGGCCATGATCACCTCTTCTACGCCCTGATCTTTCACCCGCTCTACGAGCGACTGGATATTCAATTGTTCCGGACCAATACCATCAATAGGGGAGATAATGCCACCTAGTACATGATACAGGCCGTTGAACTGCTGTGTGTTTTCAATGGCCATCACATCGCGGATACTTTCCACTAAACAAACGACCTGCCGGTGGCGGGAATGGTTACTGCAAATACCGCATATTTCTTCATCGGAAACATTATGACATACTTTACAGAAGCGGATCTGCTGCCGCATACGGGCTATCGCTTCGCCGAATTGCTGTACCTGTACTGTTTCCTGTTTCAACAAGTGCAACACCAGCCGCAGGGCCGTTTTTTTTCCGATGCCCGGCAGCTTGGCAAATTCATTGACAGCGTTTTCTATCAGAGCGGAAGAGAATACCATAATGCAAAGTTAGGAATATTGGCGCTGTACAGGCTACAGGAGCCTGCACAACGGCAATAATTATATTTCTATCGTTGGCCGGACGGTCCAATAGGCTTTCAGGTTCTGTTTGCCTGGCACGAGGATTACCCGCTCAGGCTGCCGTTTAGGTTCTTTGTAGTACTGGCCCCGGTCCCATTTGCCGTTGCCATTGGCGTCCAGCAGTACCCGGACTTCATATTCGCCGGGGGTAATGAACTTCTGCAACCAGGTGCCGTTAACAACAGTGCCGGAGTATTTAATGGTTTTGTCCTGTACAAGCTGTATCACATAGTGCATCGTATCGTTGTTGATGGCCTGCCGCGTACTGTCACTGATCTTCAGTGTGACCCCAAAAATGGCGTAATCACTTGATTTCTTGGACTTAAAGCTGATGGTATCGGCTTTGGGCAATTGTTGCCCGGTGGTATCGGTGGCGGCATCTGCCGGGAAAATCATCCGGTAGGGCAGACCCTCTTTCCACGGATAAAGCACTGACAGTTTGGTATGTGTGCTGTCCATTTGGGTATGGAAAGTGACCGGGGTAAAGGTACTGTCTTCTCCCAAAGTAACACGGGCACTGTCCAGCGTTCTCAACGGAAGGTTAAATGTCAGCTGTAATGGCGCTGGCAGCTCCTGCAATCCACCATCCAGTGTGGGCGTGATTTGCAGTTTGGGCGTTTTTTTCTTCTTCTCTTTCTCCTTTTCTTTTTCCCTTTCCTTGTCTTCCTGCTCCTGGGCGAGGTCCAGAGAATCCTGTGGCGCCAGCGGTTCTTTGATGGTGCTGTCACGCTCCATGAAAAGTAACAGGTTTACCCCTTCAATATTCTTTTCTTTTATGACGATCGGCTTTTCGACGAAAGCGATCTTTTCGGAAGGCTGGTTGTATTGCAGGTCACGGTCTTCTTCCTTCAGTGCAAAAATTTTATAGGTGCCGGGAGCCATGTTTTTAAACCGGAAAGAGCCGTCAGGGCGGGTTTTGGCGTAGTAAACAGGTTTCTCCTTGGACACAATGGAGTCTTCCAGATTACGGTAAAGCATTACGGCCACGTTACTGTCCGGCACACCGTTTTCGGCGTCCATCAGATGTCCCATCATCTGGAGGCTGTCCAGATAATTGCCGGTAGACACTACATACTGAAAGTCAGGAATAGCATTGCGTTCATTGATATCCCGGATGGCATCTGCAAAGTTGAAGGTGTAAGTGGTGTTTTCCTGAAGGGTGTCCTTCAGTTCCATTGTCACGGTCCGCAACTTGGCTGTAACGATGGGCGTGCGTTTGAGCGTGGGAGATACTATGAGTTTGTCATTCACGTTATCCAGCTCCACAAACTCATCAAAGACAAAATATACCTTCTTGTTTTTGAAATGCAGGGAGGAATCCGGTGGATTCACGGCCGCCAGGCTGGGAGGGAGACTGTCACGCGGTCCTCCGCCAGGTGGCACTATGTTGGCACAACGGGTCATCGAAACAGCAATCATAAAGGAAATCAGCCAGAATGCCCAGCTCCTGATATATTGATACATATTTCCGGTCGGATTAAAAATATGTTGCAAACTTACGAAAACGGCGGAAAGCTGCGCTTTTCTTTTGACCGTTTGCAGGGGTGGGCATCAATGGTGTACCTTTATTGTATGGCCAGTATTTTTTTGCTGCAACGCACCCAGTTTATACCAGCCCCGCTACAGGAGGTGTGGGATTTTTTTTCCAATCCCAACAATCTCGCCAGGATCACACCGCCCGATATACGGTTCCGGGTTACTTCACCACCGGATGAAAGAAAAGCATATCCGGGTCAGATCATCACCTATACTATCTCTCCATTGGCGGGCATTCCCCTGGAATGGATGACGGAAATCACGCACGTACGGGAAGGGGATTATTTTGTGGACGAACAACGCGTCGGACCTTACCGGTTATGGCATCATCAGCACCACTTCAGGGAAGTGCCGGGAGGAGTGGAGATGACCGATACGGTACATTACCGCCTGCCACTGGGATGGCTGGGCCGTCTGGCGCACACGTTGTTTGTACGGCGTCAGCTGGAGCATATTTTTGCTTACCGGTACCGCGTGGTACAGGAGCTTTTCAGGTAACTGTTATTCTTTGGTGGTCAGGGTGGCGGTAAGCTGATCGCCGGTATACACTTTAATATTGGTCCGACCTGTTTTGGGAATACTGCCCATCCATAGCGGTGTAATGCTGTAAGAATTTTTCTCTGCCTGCCCGGCCGCTACGAAATGCATTTCGGCATTGTTGGTCAGATCGTCTGCGGTGGCGGATGCCAGCTGTATCTGTGTGCCATAGAAAGTGGATGGCATGGTGGCGGCAACAACTACCTGAGTACCAAAATCGGGACGGTCAATTTTGTTGTTCATGGTTTTGGCGACGCCAAAGAGACTGTCGAAAGTGGCAGGATTGTCAATCAGCCAGAAGGTAAGGCTGTCGTTCACCTGGATCGTGTTTTTAACAAAATAGCCATTCAGGGGCCGTACATCGAGACTGCTGCCGTTGTCGGCATGTACATTCAGTGCGGTGTCATTAACAGCGACACTATCGGCGGCATTATTACGGGTGGCGCTCCCGCAAGAGGCCAGCAACAGGAGGATGGCTGCGGAAAAAGACAGACGGCTGTTCATGTGTTTTTCTTTTTTAGTAAGATAACATCATTGCGGGAAATAGGTTGCCTTGGAAAGGGGAATTAACAAGGTAATACTACCGACAGAGTGTTTACCAGTGCCGCTCATCCACGCGGTGGCCGTTTGTTGGGTGTAACGGATGCTGGTGCGGCCAATGCCTACACCAATGCCGTAATCCATACCAATGGTGAACCGGCGCATATGCGATGTCTGTTGGTTGGTAAGCTCCTCAAAATTGGTGTCGGTAGACTTGAAAATGCCGCCTTGCAGCAGGGCGTTGAACAGGTTCATCGCAAAACGTGGCCGGGCAAATATGTATAGTTGAAACTTGCGGCGGGCGGAAGTATTCAGGTCCAGTGCGCCGAAGTAAGGATTGATCAGCCCATAGCGTCCGTAAACCCATGCGCCCAGGGAAGTCATCATCGTGCCGGCCTGGGCCTGGATGCCACCAAGGGCCTCCACGTTTTTGACAGGGTTCCACAACATTTTTTCGAAATAGGCATTGTAGTTCAGAAGTGGAGCGTTGGGGACCTGATTGCCCCATCCTTCCGGTTCCTGGTAGTGAATAAGCCGGTGGACGAAGCGCTGGGCCTGTTCACCCCCTGCCCAGGGGCCCAGTACACCGAATACCAATTCGGAGTGGATAAGGTATTTTTTTGCCGGATTATAAGACGTGAGACCATGGGTAGCAAAGAGTGCGCCCGCATAATAGAAATCACCGGGATTGAAGGCGGAGTCTGCGATCTGATCGGGGGTTATCATGATCTGCATCAGCTCCCACTCAAAGACATTAACAGCGTAGGGGCCGGCCTTTGGGAAAATCCATTTGTCTATGAAAGTGGATTTTTTCTTCTTCATATATACGTAACCGATAGCGGTGCCGTTGCTGTAGCCCCGGTCTGTTCCCCTTCCCCATACATTGAAGAAGTCATCTTCTTCACGTATACGTAGCTGTCTGGTGGCATTCTGGGTGATCTGTGCCTGGATAGGCAGCGTGCTGAGACAAATGAATATTCCCCATAACAAGATTTTCATAGGCCCTCCTTTTAATCCTGATAGTTATCTGTGTCAGAACACCTTGAATATATCAAAGGCGTCTTTTTGCAATTGCTCCCGATGATCGGGATGTGCAATATTGATAAGCGCCTGCGCACGTTGTTTCAGGTTTTTCCCCAGCAGGTGCGCGATACCATATTCCGTTACCACATAATGTACATGGGCGCGTGTGGTCACAACACTGGCGCCAGGCTGGAGCCGGGATACAATACGGGAAATACCTTTAGCGGTTACAGATGGAATGGCGATAATGGGTTTGCCGCCGGCAGACAGGGCCGCGCCCCGCATGAAATCCATCTGGCCGCCTACGCCGCTGTATTGCCGGAATCCGATAGAATCGGCGCATACCTGCCCAAAGATATCGATTTCTATGGCACTGTTAATGGCAGTGACCTTTGGGTTTTTACGTATAGTCGTGGGGTTATTGACGTATTCCACGTCCATCAGGCGGATGATAAGATTGTTGTCCATAAAGTCATACAGCCGGCGGCTTCCCATGGCAAAGCTGGATACCATCAGGCCCGGATGGATGGCTTTATACCGGTTGGTGATAATACCTTTTTCCACGAGATCGATAATACCATCGGAAAACATTTCTGTATGGATGCCCAGGTCCTTATGGCTGTGCAGGCATTGCAGCACGGCATTGGGGATACCGCCGATACCCATTTGCAGGGTGGCCCTGTCTTCTATCAGGGAGGCCACATGCTCTCCAATGGCCAGTTCCGCGCCACTGGGCGGGCGTACGGCCTGTGCATAAATGGGATAATCAGCTGCTACAGCTGCGGTGATACGGGAAATGTGGATCACGCCGTCACCCAGCACACGGGGCATATTGGCGTTCACTTCTGCTATAATGATACGCGCAGTATCAATAGCGGCCTTGGATACATCGCAGGATACGCCAAGGGTGCAGTAGCCGTTTTTGTCCGGCGGAGATACGGTGATCAGCGCTACATCGATGGCCGGTTCAAGGGTACGGAAGTACCGTGGTACTTCGCTGAGAAACATCGGAATGTAGTTGGCCCTTCCTTCATTCACTGCCTGACGGATATTTTTACCGACAAAGAAAGTATCGATTTCAAATGCATGGGAATGTTCAGGGGAGGCGTAGGGAGCGTCCCATTCGGTATGGATGCTCACGAGCCGGACATTTTTCAGTTCACTGCTGCGGTTGGACATGGCATTGACCAGCTCCCGGGGAGTGGCTGCTGCGGTATGAATAAAAACGGTATGGCCTGACTGGATCAGCTGTATGGCATCCTGGATAGTGGTATAAGACATTCTCGTTGGTGTTGTTTGAGCAAATTTATCGAGCGTTTGATAGATTATTTATGAGTAATATCATGTTGTATTTTTATATGCCGCTGTTTTATCCAACAACCGGCCATGCTTATTTGTTGGATAACCAAACACTGAAAGAAAACAAATGGACACCCTTGTTTATGAAATGGCTATCCCGGCAGATGTAGTTGCCATACGGGACCTCTCAATGTTAAGTTATGGTGAATTTGCAGCCATACTGGAACCGGAGCACTGGCATACCATGCATAAAAACCAGTCGGATATAGATAAGCTGGCTGCATTGATGAAACAGGCAGACACGTATGTATGCCGTTCCGGCGATCGTTTGGTAGGCGTGGTTTTTATGGTGCCTTCCGGTCAGGCTACGGCTATCTATCCGGCAGAATGGGCTTATATCCGCCGTTTGGGAGTGGACCCTGCTTTCCGCCGGATGGGCATTGGACGCCGGTTAATGGAGATTGCTATTGAAGAGGCCCGGCGTTCCGGTGAAAAAATACTGGGGCTTCATACCAGCACGATGATGCCGGCCGCCCGCAAAATGTATGATGAGCTGGGCTTTTCGCTGATAAGAGAACTGCCGCCGATATTCGGACAGCCTTACTGGTTGTATAAGATGATGTTGTAGAAAATTGTCCATTTCAGCTCTGTGTGTGAATAACTCGCAGGCGGATCAATTCATATATTTTCATAAATTAGCGAACTTATAAATGTAAGCACAACTGTTTGCGGAGAGATCTGACACATATAAGTGAGCAAATGCTTATAGAACGGCTGGCGTTGGGTGATCCTGCAGCAAAAGAGCTGTTATATGACCGTTACGCCGGTGCACTGTATGGGGTTGTGCTACAACTGGTGCCTATAAAAGATAGGGCCAACGATATTATAGTAAAGGTTTTTGCGTGGGCATTTCAACATATTAATGCGTTCCACTCTTCAGGCTTCCGCACTTTATTTGCCTGGTTATTACGGAAAACGAGGGAACTGGCTATCAAGGAAGCCATCCCTGAAACGGCGCTCACAGGGACAGAACTGATGAAGAAAGAAGAAGGTATCCTGCAGCAGTTTTATACCATTCTGCCGGCTTCAGAACAGCAGGTGTTCAGGCTGAGTTATTTTAAAGGATTATCAATCACAACTATAGCCCGTATGCTGGGTGTACCAGAAGGGCAGGTAAATGAAATACTGGGGGAAGCAATGAAAGCCTTCCGAAAATTCTTAAAAGAACATTGGAACTGAAATTTTATATCGAAAGCGGCATCATCGAGTCTTATGTGCTGGGCCTTGCTTCCGAAACGGAAGTGGAGGAACTGGAGCATATGAGAAAACTGTTTCCTGAACTGGACACAGAGGTGGAACTAGCGGAACGCCGGCTGGAAAAGGCCTGCTTTGATGAAGCGGTGTTGCCTCCCGTGGAAATACGGAAACGGGTGCTACAGAAAGTTCGCTGGGAATACGCCGGGGCACAGGCTGATGCACAGTCCAATTATACGTTTATCAATATCCAGCCCAAAGACGGAAGCCATATCTCCGTACATCGCTGGTGGAAAATATTCTTCATCATTATTTTTATCCTGTCCAAAATCTTTCTCTTTTTTGCCATCTTTTATTACCTGAAATATCGTCAGGAAAAAGAAAGACAGGAGGAACATGCTGCCGCTACTGTGCTTATACATGTGCGAAAAGCAAATATTTTTTATATATAATATAACCTGTGGCAATCCTTTATTAAAATTATTTTCTCAATTTTACAATCCAACCGGTGGGGCCGGTTCGTAGATATTTTGTTTATCAATCATGTTTGATGGGTATACGGTTTTTTAAATCATTGCTTTGGACTTAAAAAACTATATTGATAGTGGAGTAATTGAACGTTATTTACTCGGCCTTGCCACACCTGAGCAGGAAAGGGAATTGACGTATATGAGAAGATTACACCCCATCCTTGAGCAGGAAATAGCCGCTGCTGAACTTCGCATCGAAAATAACATCATGGCTGAAGCCGTACCGCCGCCTGTTCAGCTGAAAGACAGGATCATGGAGGATGCCCGGCGGTATAAACATCAGGAATATTATTTCAAACACGCTAACGATGGAGGTGGACAACAACCACCGCACGAACCCGTCTACATTGATATCAGGCCCGGATGGAACCGTAAAATAACCGTCAGCATCTGGTGGCGTTGTGCATTTCTCGCCCTTTGCGTGCTGACCATGTCACTGGCCGCCAGCACATGGTATCTCTACAAACGGACCAATCAGCTGGAAGAAGTGCTGATCAGGCTCAAAACCCCGGCAGAAGCCCTTTTGCCAGCCGGCCACTGACCGTTTGCACATTCATTTGGTACGTTTCTTGCAAATGCTGAACTTGCCGCGGTATTCAGGCTGTTTAAACCTTATTGTAGCACAGCTGTTGAATGCAGAGAAGGCATTAAAACATACAAATTATTATTCCCATGAAAAATTTATCATTCGCAGCATTGTTTCTGGCTCTGGTCGCAATCCTGGGTACTTCCTGCTCTCCAAAACAGGGCGTAACTACCAACATTAACAAAGGCGCTGTAAAAGGCAACTGGGTGCTTACCGATATCCGTTATGAAGGTATCCCCGAAAATGCCAAAGTAACCGTTTTTGACGAGGCCAATGCTAAATGCTTCATCGGCAGCCAATGGGTACTGCCGGACAATAATGCAAATGGTTCCTATACATTATCCTCCACTGCAGACGGTTGCAGCCCCGCTACCCAGAAAATTGTCTGGACCATCAGCAAACAGGGAAATGTGACCATGTTCGGTTTCAAAAAACTGTACTCCGGTGTGAAAGCTAAAAATGTGGCAGACGGTTACCTGATGGAATGTACTGAAGCCGGCAGCTCCATGACCTGGAGAGCCAATGTGAACTTCGAAGGCAAAACAGCTGCCATCATCTACTCCTTACAACGGAAATAGTTTTACCCGTTTATACGAAATACATCCTGCCTGGTAATTATCGGGCAGGATTTTTCATTTATGGGTGTTCATAGATAATAGTATATTTAGATACGTAAAAAAACCAGATGACTATGAGCACGCAGCATTCGAAAATCAAGTTCCTGGGACACGCCAGTTTTCAACTTACCACCCCGGAAGGCCATATCATTCTCGTAGACCCCTGGTTTACCGGCAATCCGGCCCTACCGGCCGATTATACCATCCCGGAACAAATAGACCTGATCCTGATCACCCACGGCCACAGAGATCATCTCGACAGTAAAATCATTGACCTGATCCGGTCCCATTCACCTAAAGTGATCGCTAACCCCATCGTTCGGCTGTTCCTGCAGGAACAGGGCGTACCGGAACATGTCTTTGAACAGATGAACGCCGGAGGGACCATCTCCTTCCTGCAAACAAAAATCACCATGACCAACGCCTTCCATTTTGCACAGGTATGGATGCCAGATGGTAAAATCGGATATACACACGCTGCCAACGGATTCATTATCTGGATGAGCGACGACGTCTCTGTTTACTACTCCGGTGATACGTCTGTTTTCGGAGACATGGCCCTGCTGGGAGAAATCTATGAGCCGGATATCGCCATCCTGCCGATAGGTGACCGATTCACCATGGGCCCTCTTGAAGCGGCTTTTGCCATCCGGCTGCTGAAAGTGAAACACGTAATCCCCTGTCATTATGGTACGATGCCTGCACTTACGGGAACGCCCCAACGGTTGAAAGAGCTTACACAAGACCAGGCACGGCTGGAGATCCATGCGCTTAAGGCCGGTGAAGAGTTGGATATGGCGCAATTACAACTACATAAACCGTAACGGTTCCTTGTTATTTTTTCTTTAACCATCCGTATATGTTACCCCTGATTACATCCCGTTTATTGGTATGTCCTTGCCGCCTGCCGCTGATCACAGCGATTTATCTGCAGGACCCGCAGGCTGTTGCCCTGCTGAATGCATCCATTCCGCCAGAATGGCCGCAGACAGAACTGAAGGAACTATTGCCACACCTGATTGAATTATTACAACACGACCCCAAATCATTCCCCTGGCTACTATGGGCCATTGTGTCCGCAACAGATAACACTGTATTAGGAGACATCGGCTTTAAAGGTCGTCCTGATGAAAATGGTATGGTGGAAATCGGCTACTCCCTGCTGCCTGCTCACCGCAACCAGGGCTATATGCGGGAAGCGGCTGCGGCATTGATCACATGGGCCTTTCAGCAGCCTTTCGTAAAGAGTATCGAGGCGGAATGTGAAGTGGATAACATTGCTTCCGGAAAAGTGCTGCAACGGCTGGGCATGCGGCAAACGGGCATGCAGGACAATATGCTCCGTTGGCGGTTGTTGGAAAAAGACTTTCTGCTATAAATTATTCTGTGATGTGCTGCCGCGCGAACTTGATGAAAAGTTGGGCGAGCTTGTCCTGGAGACCTTGTAAGTAAGTGAAATGCAGTTTTCTGATCAGCCTGAAATTTTTTATGGGAAGCACTATAAACTCACCGGCCTCTACTTCCCTTTGCACTGCCTGTAAAGAGATAAACGCTGCACAGGAAGAATGATGCAGGTAAGATTTAATACTCTCCGTGCTGCCCATGTACATAGCCACGTTCAGGTCGGTGATTTTCAGCTTCAGGCGCTTCAGTTCATCAGTGATCACTTCCAGTGTACCGGAGCCGTGTTCCCGCATGAGCAGGGGAATGTTCCGTAATTCACTGGCGGTGAGCGGTTCCCCGTTGCCATAAGTATGTTTGGGATTCCCGATGAGCACAATTTCATCCCGGGCAAACTCTACGTACTTCAACAGCGGATTTTTGGAACTGCCTTCTATGATGCCCAGCAGAATGCTTTTTTCAAAAAGGGCTTGTTCTATCTGCTCCGTGTTGCCATTGGTAAGGGATGTTTTTACATCGGGATAACGCTGGTTGAATTTGGCCAGTAACGGCGGGATCAGGTATTGTGCAATAGTAGTGCTGGCGCCGATAGCTAACAGGCCGCCCTGCGTGTGTTTCAGTTGGTTGATTTCATATTCCAGGTTACGGTAATCGGTAAAGATGATTTCAGCATGATGCATCACCAGCTGGCCGGCACGGGTAAGTTTGATACGGTTGCCGATCCTTTCAAACAAGGCCATGCCCAGTTGTTGCTCCAACTCGTGAATATGTTTGGTGACAGCTGGTTGGGAGATATATAATTCTTCTGCGGCTTTGGTGAAACTGAGCCGCTTCGCAACGGTATGAAATACCCTGAGTCTGAAATCGAACATGCAATAAAAGTAAGGTTTTTAGAGGGCAGTTGTTGGTTGTTGGGGCTAAAGGTAAAAAAATAAGGATTAAACCACCTGGAGGCGGCTTAATCCTTATCGGAAGATGATGTTATGAATCAGGATTTTTTCTTTCCTGCGCTTGGATTATTTGATTTGTAGCGCATGTCAGGAGTACCGTCTTTCTTTTTCGGTCCTGTTGTTGCCGGCGCTGTAGTAGTGGCTTTGTTTTCTTTAAAGCGCTTATCAGGAGCTCCGCTCTTAGTAACGTGCTCTGTTTTGGCTACTGGTGCAGCTTGAGGAGCCGGTTGCCCTGCTTCTTTTTTAACTGCTGTTTCTTTCTTTTCGGCTTCTTTCTTGACAGCCTTTTGCTCAGTTTTAGCTTTGGTTTTAGCTTCTTTTTGGGTGGTGGTGGCAGGAGCCTGGGCCATGGCAACAGTTAAGCCCATGAACATTGCCAGAACACCTGTAAGCAACTTTTTCATAAGAAATGTTTTACCAAAAATTAAGCTTTTTTATTGATGATAACACATTCCTACCCGCATTTTTAAGCAATATTTAATAATTAGTTCTTATCTACCCACATACCGTTTTCCCGGATGAGACTGATCAGCTCGTCTACCGCCACATCGCTGTTCAAGCCACGTTTTACGATCTCTTTGCCCCTGTAAAGGGTGATTTTACCGACACCACTGCCTACATAGCCAAAATCAGCGTCTGCCATTTCCCCCGGGCCATTTACGATACAGCCCATGATAGCGATTTTCACGCCTTTGAGGTGATGGGTGACCGCTCTGATGCGTGCGGTCGTTTCCTGAAGGTCAAACAGTGTCCGGCCGCAGGAAGGGCAGGAGATATATTCCGTTTTGGAGATGCGGGTCCGGGTGGCCTGCAAAATGCCAAAGGCAATATTGTTCAACAGAGCGGCTTGTTCCGTATCCTGGTCCTGATTAGTCAGCCAGAGGCCGTCGCCGAAACCGTCCAGCAGCAGCGCGCCGGCTTCGGTAGCATGATGGATCAGGTGCTCATCTGCGGTAGTCTGCGGACTGACGCTGTGGATAACCACCGGTACCATCAGTTGCTGCGCTGTCAGCAGGATGAAAAACCTCCTGATACTGGCCATGGCATTGCTGCCGGTCGCATGGGCGGCCAGAATGGTGGCGCCGGCGATAGCAGGCTGGCGCAGCTGTGTCAGCAAGTCGTGGATGTCTGCAGTATCGAGGTCGTCACAGTTAACGGCCACGAAATTCTTTTTACCGGTTTGTCCTGCTGTGATGGCATCCAAATAGGCGCGGGTACCAAAGTATGGCACATACGCGGTTTTGTCGGCCAGCGTCTGCCATTTGTCGGCGTCGAGCACTACCTGTAAAGTGCCGGGCAGGGCAAAAGACGGTACCTGTGTGCCGGTATAAATATAGTCGGCGGCGGCATCGGCGATGTTCCATTTGTCAGACGGTTCATCATACGTATAGCCGATCGCGTTAAGGCCTGAAGGCTGTATGGTGGCGGAGCTGCGGTAGTCTGCCACTACTACGGGCACCTGCTTGTCGCCGGTGTTGTCTACCACGGTGCTTTCACGGCGTTTGTAGGAGAACGGGGAGTAGGGAAGGGTGCCCAGCGGCTGGGAAGTAGCTTGTTTTTCCGTACGGCTGCCACTGTAGCGTTTCACGATGTCGCGGCATACAGGCAGCTCAAATTCCGGATCTTCGGTCAGGGATACCCGGATGGTATCACCCACACCGTCTTCCAGCAAGGTACCAATACCGATGGCGGACTTGATGCGGCCGTCTTCTCCGTCGCCGGCTTCTGTAACGCCGAGGTGCAGCGGATAAGCGTGGCCAAGCTCCTGTTGCATGGTTTGCACCAGCAGGCGGTAAGCCTGTACCATCACTTGTGGGTTGCTGGCTTTCATGCTCAGTACAATATTGCGGAACCGAAGGTCTTCTGCAATGCGCAGAAATTCCATGGCGCTTTCCACCATGCCCATGGGAGTATCGCCGTAGCGGCTCATGATACGGTCGCTGAGCGAGCCATGGTTGGTACCAATACGCATGGCGGTACCATGTTCCTTACAGATATTCACCAGCGGGGTGAAACGCTCCCGGATACGGTCTATTTCCTCCAGGTATTCGGCGTCGGTATATTCCAGTGTTTCAAACTTCTTTTTGTCGATATAGTTACCGGGGTTGATCCTCACCTTTTCCACAATACGGGCGGCTATTTCGGCAGCATTGGGGGTAAAGTGTATATCTGCTACCAGCGGGGTATGATAACCCTGGCGGCGAAGTTCATTTTTGATGTTCAGCAGGTTTTCCGCTTCCTTTTTGCTGGGAGCGGTAATGCGCACCAGCTCGGCCCCTGCTTCGATACACCGGATGGCCTGGGCTACTGTGCCGGCCGTGTCCATGGTATCGGTGGTGGTCATGGTCTGGATACGGATAGGGTGGAAATTGCCAATAAGAAGATCACCTACCTTTACTTCCAGTGTGGCCAGTCGCTTATATTCTGTTAATGAGTTGCAATAAAGCTGCATACGTTTTTGTTTTCTGCAGGTGCAAAGTTAATAAACCTGCGGGGCAATTGCCCCACACCTTAAAGCTACATTAAATTCCACGAACGGTGCTGCCAAAAGGAGGCCATTCGTTTAAATTTGAGACACTTATGTCGAATGATAAAAGCATGGACATTCCCTATCAGGAATGGCCAATGAAATCACATTTCAACATTGCCCCACTGGGGATGGCTGCTATGGATTTCACTCACCAGCCACACCGGCACCACCATTTCCAGGTTTTATGGTTTACCAAAGCCAAAGGCCGCCATATGGTCGACTTTGTGTGGTATGAAATGGAGGACAATATGTTGTTCCTGCTGAGACCCGGACAGGTACATCAGCTGGACTGTGAGCGGGAAGGCCATGTGATCTTTTTTACAGAACGCTTTTATTTTGCCAACAAACACGACAAGGAAACCCTGTACGACTTCTCCAATCTCTTTGATAACTGGCACGGCTACGGCCCGATCTATATCGGTGAAAACACGGCCCCGTCACTGCTGGGGCTTGTGGACCTGATGAACCGGGAGCACCGCGCTCCGGGAGCTAACAGCCGCAGTATCATCAAACACTACCTCAATGCCTTCCTGCTGCTGGCAGAAAGGGAGAAAAAACGCAATGCGACCGACACCATGCGGCCACTGCATCACGACTCCCGGGTGGTACAGCTCCGCCGCCTGCTGGAAAAACACTATACACGCGAACATCAGGTGGCCTTTTATGCCAATGCCTTTGCGCTGACCCCCAAAAGGCTCAATGAAATCACGAAAGAAACCACTGGCCGCACAGTTACGGAACTGTTGCATGACCGTATTATCCTGGAAGCAAAACGGAACCTGGCCTTCAGCCATAAAAGCGTGAAAGAGATCTGCTATGAGCTTGGTTTTGAAGATCCTGCCTATTTCAGCAGGTTTTTTAAAAACAACGCTGGCATCTCTCCCCAGGACTTCCGGGACATTATGTTCAAATAGTACAAGTCAATAGCTGAATTGTCCTAGTAGATTGGCCCGCCCACGCTTAGTTTTGTGTATTGAATTGAATTGTTTTACCCGCTGACGTTAAACAGGAAATCATGCTAGGATGCCAAATTGTGTTAACTGTGCTGTAAGTCTTCCCGTCTCCCAAACAATTCAGGGGACCGGATGGGTGGGGAACCCTCTGGTCAATGCCAGCGATAATAAGAATATCAGGCGGCCGCAACGGCGTGCTGCTTAAAAATAAGTGTGTTTTAAAGTTCGGGGTGATGCTTGCCGGCAACGTAAGATGAATACAACGACCGTTAGGCTGGAAATTAGGTAAAGAGTAACCAGTCAGGTGGCAGGCATCTTCCCCTTACCTTATTACTAAAGAGTACTGTTACCATGCGTAACTGTTGTAGGTTTAGGTAAAATGGCCGGAATAATCCTGTTCCGGTTTTTTTTATATAAAAAATCCGGCAGTATCGTCAGTACTGCCGGATTTTATCCTTTGTTGAGTATATAAGAAGATTACCAGTCTTTTTCCACCGGTACCGGTTGTCCTTTCACTTTCTTGGCTTTGTCCTGTAGTTTCTTTTCTTCCTGGGACAATGCCTGCAACAGTCTTTCCGCTTCCTGTTTATTCAGCTTGCTGGGCTGTGGTTCCGGTTTCTGTTGTTCCTGCTGGTCTTTGTCTTTGTTCTGATCTTTGTTTTTGTTCTGCTGGTCTTTGTTCTGGTCTTTCTTGTCTTTATCCTGCTGGTCCTTGTCTTTATCTTTATTCTGATCTTTATTTTGATCTTTGTTCTGGTCCTTTTTATCCTTGTTTTTGTCTTTGTTTTTATCCTTGTTGTCTTTATTGTCTTTGTTGTCCTGCTGTTGTTTTTTCAGCATGGCCTGTGCGTAGGCGAGGTTATAGCGGGCATCTTCATCGGCAGGATTTATTTTCAGGGCCTGCTTGTAGGATTTGATACTTTCTTCCCACTTTTTAGACTCCATAAAGGTATTGCCGATGTTATAGTCTGCATCTGATTTGATGCGGCTGTTGTCCGTCGTCTTCAGGCTGTTGGCATACTGGGTACGGGCATCGTCATATCTTTTCTGTTGATAGAGGGAGTTGCCCAGGTTATAGCTGCCTACGGCCGACTGCCCGTTTTGTTCGAGCGCCTTTTTGTAGTTGGCTTCAGCATCGCTGAACAGCTGCTTCTGATACAGTTCATTGCCTTTGCGGATAAACTTGTTGGTGCCGTTCTGCGCCAGCGCGGTAACGCCGGTAAGCAGCAATGCAGCCATAAAGCAACCCTGTTTTATAAAAGTAATGTTCATGATCTGTTGATAATTAAGCTACTACGTTTTCCCGGGGCTCACGCGGATGGCGTACTTCCGGAATGAAGAATTCAATCAGTAGTAACGCCAGGCATATGCCCAGGAAATATTGAAAATAGCTGTTATAGTCTGTGAATACATTTTCGCCGAATTCTTTCTGCTCCATGCTGTCGATCTTGTTCACCAGCGTATTCACTACATCGTCTGTATTGTTGTCCAGATGTTGATAGATGCCTTTCCCCGCAGCAGCGATTCCTTTCAGCTCATTTTCATTGAGTTTGGAAATCACGGTATTACCTTCACGGTCTTTTTTGTAACTGCCTGTTTCCGGGTCAGGAAGCGGGGAGCCGGCTACGGAACCGATACCGATCGTATTGGTAACCACGCCGTTATCAAAGGCGGTGCGGGTTTTCTGTAGGGCTGTTTCGTCATGGTCTTCCCCATCGGAAATGACTACCAGCGCTTTATGTTTGCGTTCTTTTTTATTGAAGGCTTCATCAGACACCTGGATAGCCTGTCCGATGGCGGTGCCCTGGGTAGGGATCATATCCGGAGACACGGTGCTCAGGTACATTTTGGCCGCAGAGTAATCAATGGTGAGCGGCATCTGCAGATAAGCATTGCCGGCAAATACCACGAGGCCCACACGGTCGTTGTCAAGTTTGTCCATCAGTTTGCTGATGAGCTGTTTGGCGCGGGTAAGCCTGTCGGGCTGGATATCATTGGCCAGCATACTCTTACTCACGTCCAGCGCGATCACCACATCTACTCCTTTCCGGGTGATTTTTTCCATGCGGCTGCCTTTTTGAAGATTGGCAAGTCCCAACACGCCAAAGAAAAAGGCGAGGAAAATCAAAAGAAACTTGAATACGAACAGTTTACGGGAATAACCGGCAAACAGTTTTTCTACGAGGGCCGGATCACCGATACGGCGTATGGAGCGGCGCTTCCACCAGGATATACCCAGGAAAGCCAGCTGCAACACCAATAACAGCGTCAGTGCCCACAAATATTCACTATGCTGAAAACGTAACATATGCAGTTTTAAGATCGCTTGCGGTTGGCAAGATCTCAAAAATAATTTTTTTGTTACGTATTACAAGAGCGGGAAGAGGGGTTTATATTTTTTTTAGCATTTTAGCATTTGGGCATTTGATCATTTAGCTATTTGATTTACGGATTTTGGAATTTTTTGATTTCGAAATTGATATGCTGCGAGAACAGTCAGAATCAACATCTCAAAATCAAAAAATTCCAAAATCCGTAAATCAAATAAATAAAATTATCTAAATAACCTAATAACCAAATGGTTACATTTCTCCTTTGAAATAGCCGGCCTCGGTGAGGATATTACGGAGAATATCCATTCGGCTTTTAACCATGTCAAAGTTGGGATCTTCGGTTTCTATGTTCAGGACAAAGAAGGAGGGGTGCCTGTTTTCCTCGACCCAGCCTACTATCCAGCCAATTTGTTTAGCGCCGCTGGTGCCCCAGCCGGTTTTGTAGGACAGTTCATACTTAGGTGTTTTTTCCATCAGCATCACGTCACGTACTGTCTGCATATTGGTTTTGGCGAAGGGAAGTTGGTCGAAATACAGTTTTTTAACAAAGCCCAGTTCTTCATCAGGAGAGATCTGCAGGGAGTTATCCAGCCAGAAAGTGTCTATACGGCTGATTTTCATGTTGCCATATTTAACGGAGTCGAGCCACGCCTGCATATTGGTTTTGCCAATCCGACGTGCCACTTCCTGGAAGTAGGGAACGGCAGACACTTTAAAGGCCTGTTGCATGCTCAGGTCCTGATTCCATGCAGGGTATTTGCGGGTAACGCCATCCCAGGGAATAACCATGCCGGTATCGGTGATCACGCCGGTCTGCAAGCCTACCAGCGAGTTGAAGATTTTGAAGGTAGAAGCTGGCAGAAAACGTTCTTTGGCGCGGTCCAGGTTATAGACTCTGAATGTCCCCTGTGCATTGTTGAATAACATAAAGGTGCCTTCCACCTTGTACTGGGCGAAATATTTCTCCCAGCCTTTTTCTTCCTTAACATTATTCGGTGCGCAGGCGGCCATGAAAAGGCATAGTGCTAACAACATCCAGCCAAATCGTTTCATCTGTATCATGATTTAGTAAATAATCAGGTGCAAAAGTAGGGAAGATTAGATTAGGAATAGAAGATTAGGGGCAACAAGCAAACAGCCATTTGAATAAGATATATTACAATGTATAATTAATTGTAATAAAATTACTTATTCAAATGGCTGCCCTGCTTTGCAATAGACTTATTGCTAACCCATAAATTATTTGATCACGCCCAATTCCTTGCCCACTTTGGTGAAGGCGGCGATAGCTTTGTCGAGATGTGCCTGTTCGTGGGCGGCGCTGAGCTGTACACGGATACGGGCCTGGCCTTTAGCTACTACAGGGAAGAAGAAACCGATCACATAGATACCTTCTGCCAGCAGTTTTTCGGCCATTTGCTGGCTCAATACGGCGTCGTACAACATCACCGGCACGATTGGGTGATCGCCGGGTTTGATGTCGAAACCAGCTTCGGTCATTTTGGTGCGGAAATACTGAGTATTGTACTCCAGTTTGTCACGCAGTTCGGTGGTTTCGCTCAGCATATCAAGAACCGCGATGGAAGCGCCTACGATGCTGGGAGCCACGGAATTGGAGAACAGGTAAGGACGGCTGCGCTGACGCAGGATATCGATTACTTCTTTCGGACCGCTGGTAAAACCGCCGGAAGCGCCGCCCAATGCTTTACCGAGCGTACCGGTGATGATGTCTACCCGGCCCATGACGTTACGGTATTCGTGGGTACCACGACCGGTTTTGCCGAGGAAGCCGGAAGAGTGGCTTTCGTCAGACATAACGATGGCGTCATATTTATCCGCCAGGTCACAGATTTTGTCCAGCTGGGCAATAGTGCCGTCCATGCTGAAGGATCCGTCAGTAACGATGATACGGCTGCGGCAGTCCTGGGCTTCTTTCAGTTTGGCTTCCAGGTCGGCCATATTGTTGTGTTCATAACGGAAACGTTTGGCTTTGCACAAACGTACACCGTCAATGATAGAAGCATGGTTCAGGGCGTCGGAGATGATGGCGTCATCTTCGCCGAACAGCGGCTCAAATACGCCACCATTGGCGTCGAAAGCTGCTACGTACAGGATGGTGTCTTCAGTTCCCAGGAATTTGGCGATCTTTTCTTCCAGTTCCCGGTGAATATCCTGGGTGCCGCAGATAAAACGAACACTGCTCATACCGTAACCATGTGTGTCGATAGCGTCTTTTGCCGCTTTGACCACAGCCGGATGAGAAGACAGTCCCAGATAGTTATTGGCGCAAAAATTTATGACAGTCTTACCGCCCACCTGTATTTCAGCTCCCTGCTCAGATGTAATGATACGCTCTCTCTTATACAGGCCGGCTTTGTTGATTTCTTCCAGTTCTTCCCGTAAGCGGGATGTAAACTTCTTATTCATAGTAAGTACGATGTTTGATAATAACGCTTTTGCAAAGTTATAGATGATAAAAGTATTACGAATCTCTGTCGCATCCACAGTTAACGGCTCCGGGGGTAAAAAGTTTGACGGAGGTGTAACATTTACCAGCAGCATTCCGTCATAATACTATCATGCTTGAAGATGCCATGTAGTGGAAAATTGAAGATTTAACCTGAGTGAAAGAGATATAAAAATAATATATTAAGTAACGGGTTGATGATCAGTTTGAAAGAAGCTGTTCCTGCTGTGCAAATCGAAAAATAGCGGTATTGCTGACCAATTAGGTGTGGGTAAGCTGGATAGTGACCATGACAGGTATTAAAGTAAAAGTCGGAACTTAGCACTAAAATCCCGCACCACCGGAATGACGGAAAAGGAGTACAATAAATGTGTGGATCTGTATTCGGACAATATATTCCGCTTTATCATCAAAAATCTGGATCACGCGGAAGACGCCAGGGACGTAGTACAGAACGCATTCGAAATATTGTGGAAGCACTGCCAGGACGTGCCTTTTGAAAAGGCAAAATCGTACCTGTTTACGGTTGCGTACCATAATATGATCGACCATGTACGTAAGACAAAGCGGGTGACACTGGTAGACCAGTTCAAGGATGAGATGAAAGTGGCTGATCACAAGATCAATAATGCTAAAGAAGTGATTGCCAAAGCGTTGGCTAATCTGAGTGAGGTGCAACGGTCGCTGGTGCTGCTAAAAGATTATGAAGGTTACAGCTATGAGGAAATTGGCGAAATTATGCAGCTCAATCCTTCCCAGGTAAAGGTTTACCTCCATCGAGCCAGGATACATTTAAAAAACTATCTTGTAAAGATGGAAAACGTCATATAAATTTTTATAATTGTTAATTGATTAATAATAAATAACTTTTTGGCTGTAGAGATCAACATATCAAATTACGAGTCTTACCTGCTCAGTTATGTGGATAACGAACTGAACGACGCTGAACAAGCTGCGCTCGAACAGTTTCTGCAAAAACATCCCCATCTGCGAGCGGAACTGGACCTGCTGAAAGGCGCCCGTGTGGTACCTGATGAGCACGTGATATTTGATCAGAAGGCAGCCTTGTACCGTCAAGCCCCGGCAGCAATTGTTGATGATTATGAATCAATGATGTTGAGTTATGTAGATGGAGAACTGTCTGCCGACGAAACAGCCCGGTTAAAATCCTGGCTGAAGGAACACCCGGAAGCCCATCAGGAAATGGCACTGCTGCAAGTGGTTAAGCTGGAACCAGATAATACGATCGTATTTGAAAACAAAGCCAGCTTGTACCGCAGCTCCCGTAAAACCATCAGATTGGCGCCTTATTGGTGGGGTGCTACCGCTGCCGCTGTATTGACAGGCCTGCTTATCTGGCTGTTACCGGCCGGTAATCACCATGATAGTCAACCTATTGCAGGTGCCGTCACACATGAGGCGATGAAACCGTTGGTAAGTCAACCAACACCGGCGCCTGTACCTGCACCGGCGAAAACGGAAACGCCGGCTGAAGCTTATGCAGCCCCTGCTCAACCGGAAGTGGCGCATACACCGGTTAACCGCACCGCCAACAGGAAGAAGGACGCTGCCCCGGCGAAATCAGCCCCGGTCCCCCAACAGTTACAAAATAATAATACCGTAGCCGCAGTCCCTGTACCAGCCGATGTGCCGGTAATTTCCACCCTGCCATCACCTCGCAATACTTCAGATGAAGTGGTGGAAAAGCACTTGCAGAACACGACGCTGGCTGCTCTATCACCAACAGATAATGCACCTGCGGCCGGTCATGTAAAGGAAACCGTTATCGCAGCCAATATGCCGGCCACGCCTGCTAAAGTATCCGCCCCTGTGGTGGCTGCCGCCGCTCCTGCTGCTGTAAAAGGGGAACTGATCCTGTCCGTCAGCGGAAGTGATAGCCGTATCCTGGACAAGGTGACGAATGTTGCTAAATTTTTCTCCCGTAAAAGGAATAAATAAATTATGAAGCATAAAGTTTTACTCTGTTTAATATTGGTATTGTGTGTAGGATGGGTGCAGGGGCAAAACGTTGACACCAGCCATCAGGGCAATATTGCCGCAGCACCGGCTGCAGCTCCTGTTCCGGACACATTCTGGATCAAGGGACTGATCCTGATCAAAGGGAAGAACGAAAAAGGACGCAATACCTACAAAATATATAGTGACACCGCTTACGCCCGCACGCGGCTGAAGAAAAACCTGCATACCAGATGGTTTGTCTTCGATATCGGATTTAACAATTTTATCGACAGAAGTGAGTATGGTGGTGCCAGCTATATATCTTATTACCCCAATACTACCAACTTTTATAATGGCGCAATGCCTGCCGGTAAAGCCTATGACTACTCCGCTGTCGGACTGGCCACTTTTGCACCAAGAGAAGGAAGTGAACCATTAACCCCCGCAGAATTTAAACTTATCACCGGAAAATCGATCAATTTTAATATCTGGTTGTTTGAACAAAGGCTTAATATAACAAAACACAAACTTAACTTGTTATATGCTTTGGGATTGGAAATGAACAATTTCAGATATGCCCGGAATATTACTTATCAACCCGGTTATATCACCAGGATAATCAGAGATACAGTAGAATTTTCAAAAAATAAGTTGTTTGCAGAGTATATATCGATCCCGGTAATGCTAAACTTTAATTCTAACCCGGCTCGCCCTAATCGTGCGTTTCAGGTGAGCGTTGGTGTCTCTGGCGGATATCTGATCAAATCCAGAACCAAACAGATCAGTGAGGAGAGAGGAAAAGTGAGGAAAACCGATGATTTCAACCTTAATAAATGGCGTTTCGGACTTACCAGCGAACTGGGTTATGGCCCAGTGAAGCTGTATGGTAACTTCGCCCTTACGCCTTTGCATGATTACGGATTACAGCAATATCCGTTTTCTATCGGGTTGCGGTTAAACGGTTTTTAAATTTTTTGACCTGACCAAAATTCTATCTATGCGTTCTTTTGTCGCCCTGCTCGCATGCATTGGCTGTATTGCGTGGGTGCATTCCTGTGATAATCGCCTACTCGGTGTGAAGGTTCCTGCTGTATCTGGTGAAGGCCAGCTTCCGGTTGATATGCCTTCCTTCAGCCGTATTCCCATTGCGGCGCCGCAAAAGGTAGTCTCCACCACCATCCGGCAGGTTTCTGCCGTTCATAAACCAACTCTAAGGCCGGCAGTGGCCCGAAAACATAGTGCTGCCATCGTCCAGGCGGATTCTCTCTGGAATAGCCTGGTGATCGGAAAACGGGCCACCTTTTTGATGAGCAATCTAACTCCTTGATAATTAATTGAATAATTAACCTTATTACCTTGTAGCCCTTTCCGGTTTTCAATCGGTTGAACCTTGTCTTGTGTTACCGCTCATAGAATTATCTTCTGTGAGCCCGCTGTATTTTTTTTCCTTCCGTTATATTTGGTAACTATTTTCAAACCAACCTAACAAATTTCTATGAAGCTGCGTAAACTAGCTGTATCACTGTTGTTGTTTGCAGGAAGTCTGCCAACGGCCATGGCTCAGGGAAAATTTCAGTGGAAAGAAGCTACCTCCGGTGGATATCCCTACCGGTACGTAACGGATGACCCCATGAAAGCCCGTTTTTATACCCTGAAAAATGGCCTCACCGTTATTTTAAGTGTCAACAAAAAGGAACCCCGTATCCAGACACTGATTGGTACCCGTGCCGGCAGTAACAACGACCCGAAAGATCATACCGGCCTGGCCCACTACCTGGAACACCTGCTCTTTAAAGGTACCCAGCAGTATGGCTCGCTCGACTGGGCAAAGGAAAAGCCTTATATCGACCAGATCGAGAGCCTGTATGATAAATACAATAAAACCACCGCTCCCGAGGCCCGTAAAGTGGTGTATCATCAAATCGACAGCGTATCCGGCATCGCTGCTAAATATGCGATCGCCAACGAATACGATAAAATGATGACCGGCATGGGCGCCCAGGGCACCAACGCTCATACCTGGGTGGAAGAAACCATTTACGAGGAAGATATCCCCTCCAATGCGATCGATAAATACCTGACCGTACAGGCAGAAAGATTCCGCGACCCCGTTTTCCGTCTCTTCCACACAGAACTGGAAGCGGTGTATGAGGAAAAAAACCGCGGACTGGACAACGATGGCCGTAAAGTATACGAAACCATGCTGGCTGCCCTGTTCCCTACCCACAACTATGGTCAGCAATCCACCATCGGTACGGTAGAACACCTGAAAAACCCTAACCTGAAGGCTATCCGGAATTTCTACAACACTTACTATGTGCCTAATAATATGGCTATCGTAATGGCGGGTGACTTTGATCCGGACTACGTGATCAAAACCATCGACCAACAGTTCGGCTATATGAAAGCTAAACCGGTAGCAGAATATAAACCCGCTCCGGAAGCGCCTTTCAAAGCTCCTGTTGTGAAGGAAGTGTTCGGCCCGGATGCTGAAAGCATCGATATTGCCTTCCGTCTGCCCGGCGCACTCGATACCCAGTCAAGCCTGGTCCTGGGCGTACTCTCCAGCATCCTGCAGAATGGTAAAGCCGGCCTGCTGGACCTGAACCTTAACAAACAACAGAAAGCACTGAGTGCCGGTGCCCAGGTGCTGGGACTGAAAGATTATTCCATCCTGATTTTGTCCGGTAAAGCCAAACAGGGCCAAACACTGGATGAGGTAAAAAGCCTCCTGCTCGGACAGCTGGACATCCTGAAAAAAGGAACGTTCGACGAGTCTCTGGTAAAAGCGATCGTGAACAACTCCAAACTGGCTGAACTGCAAGGCCTGGAAAGCAACAACAACCGGGCTACTTCCATCATGGACGCTTTTATCAAAAGCCGTGGTACCAACTGGTCACATGATGTGTCTTATGTAGACGACATGGGCAAGATCACCAAAAAACAGATCGAAGACTACGCTAATAAATACCTCGCCAATAACTATGTGGCGGTGTACAAACGCAAGGGCGAGGATAAAAACATCCAGAAAGTAGAAAAACCTTCGATCACTCCGGTGGAAGTAAACCGCGAAGCACAATCCGCTTTCCTGCAGAAGGTATCCGCTATCCCTGCTACACCGGTGAAACCACAATGGCTGGATTATGAAAAAGATATTCAGACTACTCCGGTTGGGGCTACCAACATGATGTACGTGCAGAACAAGGATAATGGCCTGTTCCGTTTGTACTACCGTTTTGATCTGGGCTCCTGGAACAACAAAAAACTGGCCCTGGCAGCGCAATACCTGCAATTCCTGGGTACAGACAAGTATACTGCTGAACAAATCAGCAAAGAGTTTTACAATATTGCGTGCAACTTCAGCGTGAGCACTTCTACTGAAAACACGACCATCACTATCAGTGGGTTGCAGGAGAATTTTGACAAAGCAGTTTCTTTGTTTGAACACATATTGACCAACTGCAAGCCGAATGACCAGGCACTGGCCGCGCTGAAAGGACGGTTACAGAAATCCCGCTCAGATGCCAAACTGAATAAGTCTGCCATCATGAAAGGCGTGGTGAACTATGCTATGTACGGTGCTAACAATCCGTTCAACAATCAGTTGAGCCAGGCAGATCTGGATGCTGTTACCGCTACAGAACTGACAGGACTGCTGCACGGGCTGTCATCTTACAAACATACGGTGATCTACTACGGTCCTCAGCCTCTGGCTACTGCCGCAGCTGATGTACAAAAATTGCATACGCTGCCTGCCAGCTTTAAGGAAGCGCCAGCTGCAGTGAAATTCAACAAAACTTCCCAGTCAGCCAATCAGGTGCTGTTTGCAGATTACGATATGGTGCAGACAGAAGTGAACTGGGTAGGTAATGAATCAGTTTATGATCCGGCCAATACAGGTATCATTTCCCTGTTCAATAACTATTTCGGTGGTGGTATGGGCTCTATCGTGTTCCAGACTATTCGCGAATCAAAGGCACTGGCATACTCTACCTACGCGATGTTCGTGTCTCCGGATAAAAAGGGAGAACGTTATTCCCAGATTGCCTATGTAGGCAGCCAGGCGGATAAAATGAATGACGCGATTAAAGGTATGAACGATCTGCTGAACGATATTCCACGTTCAGATAAACTGCTGGAAACCGCCAAGGAATCTATGAAGCAGGACATCGAAACAGAACGTATCACTAACGATGGTATTGTTTTCAGCTATCTGGCTGCGCAGAAACTGGGCCTCAGCACAGACATCCGCAAACAGGTGTACGAGTCTATTGATAAAATGAAATTCGATGATGTGAAGAAATTTCATGATACCAACATCGCACACAAACCTTACACATACTGTGTGGTGGCTTCCGGTAAGAAAGTCAACATGGACGATCTTAAAAAAATCGGTGAGGTGAAAACACTCTCCCTGGAAGATATCTTTGGTTATTAATATCATTTAAAAGCAATGTCAGCGCAGCATACAGCTTATTTGTATGCTGCGCTTTTTTCATTATACTGCAATAAATAAATATCCTGCTGCGTTATCAGCATTATTTAATCACCCTATGAAAATGTACCGATTTTACGGATACGCAGTAATACTATTGCTGATGCCGTTGTCTGGGTTTGTTGGGAGCAGCGTTGATCTGTACAATGTACGGTTGACCACCAGCAATATTAATCCGGACAAAATTTTCCTGCTGGTAGACAAAAGTGATTACCGGATGTATCTGTATGAAGATGTAACACTGAGAAAAATTTACAAAGTGGTTTTTGGCAACAAAGACCAGGGAGACAAGCTGGTGGAAGGCGATCGCAAAACACCGGAAGGAACCTTCCATATTCAGGCCAAAAGAGTAGACAATCGATGGAGCCGCTTTATGTTACTGGATTACCCCAATGAAGATTCAAAACAGAAATTTTTTCAGCGCCAGAGTGATGGGAGCTTATCGCAGGGAGCAACTATGGGCGGAGGCATTGGCATACATGGCGTGGAATATGGTGCCGGTATCCGGGATAATTACGTGGATAGCCGCATCAACTGGACACTGGGCTGTGTGAGCATGAAAAATGGCGATGTAAATGAATTATATGAAATTGTTAAAGTAGGTACGCCCGTGGTGATACGTCCCTAAACAGGAAAGGTTTTTGCGGAGGGTAGCAGGTGTTTTCCAATGGCAGCGTGAGGAACTAACTTTGCACTGCAATCATTGTGTATGGCATCTAGTGGTACGGGTTCAATGTACTGTACCATGACTCCAATATATACGGCGGGTCAGATCCTGTGAAGAGCGCGCTCCACTCGGATGGTGCGCGCTTTTTTATTGTGCCATAAAATCTTTTACCAGCTGTTTCCAAACAGTGCCGTCTTTCTGACAGAAGGACTGATGTCCGGCATCTTTAAAAATATGCAGTTGTTTTTGTTGGGTCGCCAGCTGACCGAACACCCGTCTGGTTTCATCGGGTGTGACCCTGATGTCTTGTTGGCCCCAGCAATAAAGTACGGGCACCTGAATGTGACGGGCATAATCTTCAGGATTATGGCCGAAGCCCCAGAAGCCCAGCTCCAGGCCACCCCAGAAGGTGAGCATGTGAGATAGTGGCGTAGCTGGCAGGTGTACAGCCCGCATGCGGCTTTTAACGGCATCGAGGAGGGTGGCAAATGGCGATTCGAGGATAATTTTCTGCGGTGTGAGGTGATATTCCGGCACCGCTTTCATGATGGCCGCTGCACCCATGCTCATGCCCCAGAGGCTGACAGGCTGGTTGGACCTGGACCGGACGTAGTCCCATGCCAGTTTCACATCTTCTGCTTCTTTATATCCGATGGAACAGGCGGTGCCATCGCTGTTACCGTGGCCACGGAAATCTATCAAAAAAGTGTTGTAACCCAGTTGACGGAACCAATAGGCCTCAGGGAGGTGTGAACCTTTATTGCCGCCATATCCGTGAAAGAGAATAACAGTGCCTTTGGCCTGTGTTACGGGCATCCACCATCCTTCGAGGTGCAATCCGTTGGCCGTCAGCAACTGTACGGTATCATAAGGGATATTAGGGCGTGCGCTGGTGATGGATTTGGAGAGCCTGACGCCAAAGAAGATAATGTTTAACTTTTCCCCGATGTTCATTTCTTCCGGCCGCTTGTTGCGGTGACGGTTGTTTTCGGAGAAGTGGGTGAACTTATAGGCATGAAAAGCCGTGATGCAATTGAACAGCAGCACAAGAAACAGGAGGGCATAGAGGGCTTTTTTAAAGAAACGCCGCATGGGATTTAACTATTTGTCTATTTGATATTTGGGTATAAAAATAATGCAGCGAAGATCAGTGATCTCCGCTGCATTATTAAATATCAAAATCAGAAAATTCGCAAATGATTAGAGTTTGCCTTTTTTGATCTCATCTACCACAGCCGGATCGAGGAGGGTAGAGGTATCACCGAGGTTATCGAGATCGTTTTCAGCGATTTTCCGCAGAATACGGCGCATGATTTTGCCGGAGCGTGTTTTAGGCAAGCCGCTTACAAACTGGATTTTATCCGGTTTGGCGATAGGTCCGATGATACGGGATACTGTTTGTGCGATATCTTTTTTGGACAGTTCCGGTTCATGTGTCAGTCTTTCCATGATCACATAAGCATAGATACCTTGTCCTTTGATATCATGGGGATAGCCTACCACAGCGCTTTCGATAACGCCGGCGTGCATGTTGATGGCGTTTTCCACTTCGGCGGTACCGATACGGTGGCCGCTTACGTTGAGTACGTCGTCTACACGGCCGGTGATACGATAGTAGCCGTCTTCATCGCGCGTACAGCCGTCGCCGGTGAAGTAGAGGTTCTCGTAGGTAGAGAAATATGTTTTCCGGAAGCGGTCATGATCGCCGTAGGTAGTACGGAGCATGCCCGGCCATGGGAACTTGATACAAAGGTTACCGTTAACACCGTTGCCTTTTATTTCATTACCATTTTCATCTACCAGGATAGGTTGTACACCAGGCAGTGGTAAGGTGGCAAAGCCGGGTTTCTCTTTGGTGATGCCGGCGATAGGTGTGATCATGATACCACCGGTTTCAGTCTGCCACCAGGTATCTACGATCGGGCAGCGGCCTTTACCGATATTATCCTTAAACCAGTGCCATGCTTCTTCGTTGATAGGTTCGCCTACGCTGCCCAGCTTTTTAAGGGAGCTGAGGTCTTTGTGGTTGACAGGGCCGAGACCATATCCCATCAGGCTGCGGATAGCAGTGGGAGCGGTATACAGGGTATCGACACGGAATTTGTCAACGATTTCCCAGAGCCTGCCGGCATCGGGATAAGTGGGCATACCTTCAAACATGAGGGTAGTGGCGCCTGCGCTGAGAGGGCCGTATACGATATAGCTATGACCGGTGATCCAGCCAATGTCGGCAGTACAGAAGAATACTTCGCCTGGCTTGTACTGGAAAGTATTGACAAAGCTGTAGTTGGCATAAACCATGTAGCCGCCGCAGGTATGGACAACGCCTTTAGGTTTGCCGGTAGAGCCGGAAGTATAGAGGATGAAGAGCATGTCTTCCGCGTCCATTTCTTCCGCAGGGCAGGAGGGGTTGCCCATGGTTTCCACCTGTTTGATTTCATCTTCCCACCATACGTCTCTTCCTTTGAGCATGCTCACGGGAGTGCGGGTGCGGGTGCATACGATTACTTTTTTCACGGTGGGGCAGGCCATGAGGGCGTCATCGATCACGGATTTCAGGGGAATGTCCTTGTTGCCGCGGTAAGCGCCGTCGCAGGTAATAACGAGGCTGGCTTCCGCATCCTGGATCCTGTCAGCGATGGATTGAGCACTGAAACCGCCAAATACCACGGAGTGGATGGCGCCAATGCGGGCGCAGGCCAGTACCGCAATAGCCAGTTCCGGGATCATGCCCATATAAATACATACGCGGTCGCCTTTTTTAACGCCGTTGTTTTTCAGGACATTGGCGAACTGGCATACTTTGTTATATAAGTCACGGTAGGTAATGATGCGATGACGTTCTTCGGGGTCGTTGGGTTCCCAGATGATGGCCGGGGAATTGCCCAGGGTGGCGAGGTGGCGGTCCAGGCAGTTTTCGGTGATATTCATTTTAGCACCGGAGAACCATTTGATTTCGGGGTCCTTAAAGTTCCAGTCCAATACCTTGTCCCACTTACGACGCCACATGAAGTGGTCTGCCACGTTGGCCCAGAATCCTTCCGGGTCTATTACGCTCTGCTGATAAGCCTGTTGATAATCTTCTAAAGTCTTGATCTGGTATGGGTACGACATAGCACCATGAATGTTTATTGGTTAAGTACAACGTTTTCCTAATGGGCATTAAATTTAAGAAAAACCCGTCGGTATGCTAGAAAAAATCTAAAAAAACATGTTAAAACCAGATTATTTTTCAAAACGCGTTAGAGAATAGGCCATGGTCAAGCACCTTTAGGGCAAAACAATAGCTGCTGTCTGTTGCGGACAGGTAATTGTATGCCACTAAAGGTGTTGAAAAAAGAAGGAAGGTTGGTAAGGTTATACGCAGGATGGCCGATGGGGGCCCGGAATGACCTGTTTATCTGGGATTGCGGAACTTGATCGCAGACTTCCAGAAGGTGTTGTACACTTCATCCATGATTTCCACGATACGTTTTTTTTCCGCACTGCTCAGGAAAGAGCTTTGTTTGGCTTTGTCGGCCGCGCCGCGTCCTTCTTTGGCGCGCATTTTCCGGTAAAAGGTGGGGGTGCTCCAGTTGCAGTCCTGGCACACTCTTTCCCGGAAGAGGGCAGACATACCTGAAAATTTCTCATGAATGGAAAATAAAAGGTTGGGTGTTTCCTTACTCATAACAACAGACTTTTATGATGAACAGTAACTCCAATTATCCAGTACTGCCGGTCGCAAAATGAGATTAATTATAGCTATCAGCAAATACTATTATAACTGTGAAATTTATCAGCATAAAAATACACTATTTGTAGTTACAAATCATCGTAACCCTTTGTGGGATTGATTCTTAGTCGGCATGTGGACAAATTTCCGATCAATTTCAGCGTGTAATTATCATCATGATAATCGATGATTTGTTCTTTACCTTTTCCTATCATTTTATCATGATTTCAGCCAAAATGATCGAAAAATAATTTTTTTCGCCTACGTATATGCATAAAAGTTAGCCCTTCTGCTCATTATGCTACTTCCTGTGATCATTTTATTATTTTTTAACCCGATTTGATAATTTTATTTACGAAATGAAAGATTAATTGTTATATTATACCATTATTTATAAAAAAGCATAAATGATGCAGTCGAGTTTGATACATATGGGCCAGCGATTAAAGCAGATACTGAAGCAGAAAAAAATCAAAATCATCGATTTTGCAAAAATGGCCGGCTTCACCAACCAAATAGCCCATTACCACCTGCGGAACAGCGATATGAAGCGGGTTAACCTGGAACGTTTCTGTGAGATTATCGGTATTACACCTGATGAATTTATCCGGTGGAACGGAACAATGCAACTGGCCAACGGGAAAAGCATACACCATGGTAACCGCCTCCAGCACCTGATTGCGGAGAAAGGGCTCAACAAAAGCAAACTTGCCGAACGCCTGAACATGAGCAGGAGGACCATGTATAACGTCTTCGAGAAAGAAACATTCTCGCCGGATGAACTGGACCGTGTGGCCCGTGGATTGGACATTACAACGGAAGCCTTTCTGAATCCCGGTACGGCACAGGAAACAAGACAGACAGACAGCGAAGAAATGATGATGCTGCGGGAGAAATACTATAAAATCCTGGAAGAGCACACCCAGCTGCTGAAGAGCTATACAGCCATGAAAGATGATGTGCTCAAAATGAAGAAGGAGCTGGCCACCCTCCGTAAAGGAAAAATGAAGAAGGGGTGATCTTCTGTAACCAGCCGGTATTGTTATCCCCCCATTGTGGTTATACCCGGGCAGCCGGTACTTCTACTTCCAAAGCTGCTGCTACTTCTTCCCAGTTGTGTACCCGCTCATAATCTGTCAGATGGATATTATGCGGAGATGTAAACAACAACTGTCTTCCTGTAAAATGGCGCAGGTTCTTGTCGTAATCATCAATCATGATATCGGCATTTACAATGGTTTTGGAGCCGCAGAGTACAATATTGTGCCAGCTGATGAATGGAAAATGTTCATGCAGCCATTCCAGTTTTTCCCTGAGTGACTGCGGAAATTCCATCGCTGCTGATACAATGAAAACCTCATACTTCTCCATCAGGGCTTTGATCACTTCCTGACTACCCGGCATTACCGGCGCGGTCCTGAAAAAACCAGGCGTGAGTAAAAACCTCCGTACGGCACCATCGGGCAATATTTCCCCTTCCGGAACCCCCTGTAATACCTGTGGGTCCAGCTTAATCCCATTTGATGCTTCGTAATATGATAAATAATGGCTGTAGATATCTGCCATTACATTGTCCATGTCTATTGCTATTCTTGCCATATTTTGCGATTTGTTGCAAATATATGCAAATTGTAGCAAAATATTGCAAAATGTTTCATAATATTGCATAAAGTAGCAAACATGCTGAAAGAGGAAAGACTTGACTATATATTAAAGAAGCTGCAAACCGATCAGAAGGTATTACAGACAGAGCTGAGTTCTGACCTGCAGGTATCGGAAGATACGGTACGGCGTGATCTGGAGTCACTGGCACAAAGCGGGCAACTGATCAAAGTGAGGGGAGGCGCCATTCCGCACTCTCCAAACCCCTATTCCTTCAAAGAAAGAATTGAGCGGCATGCGGCCGACAAACAACATATGGCTATTAAAGCCCTGGGATTGCTGCATGACGGGCAAACGGTGCTCATGGACGGCGGTACTTCTACATTGGCACTGGTGAAACTGCTGCCACACAACTTGCGGCTGACCATTATCACGAACAGCGTGCCCATCGTGACGCAACTAATAGAACACCCCACTATTGAAGTGATTTTCACTGGCGGACGTATCGGTAAAAACTCACAGACCGCTACCGGTATGGATACTATCCGCACCTTACAGAAGATACGTGCAGACCTGGCTTTTGTGGGTATCTGCAGCCTGCATCCTGAAGCCGGTGTAACTGGCCTGGACCTTGAGGAGGCAGATGTAAAAAGCGTGATGATTGAAGCGGCCAACAAAATTGTGGCGTTGGCCACCAGCGATAAAATGGACACGGCAGAACCGTTCAAGGTTTGTGAGATCACCGGCATCGATGTGATCGTGACCGATAAGCCCGAGCTGCCTTTATTTAAGCCTTATCAGGACCTGGGCATCCAGGTGATATAACGTTAAACGGAAATCATTCTCTGAATTACACAACGATGTTACAGGATTTGTCAGTACCGGTGATACATAAAAGAGGCGCCCGCATTGCGGTGAGCGCATTGTTTTTTCTGACCGGTTTGTGTTTTGCCAGTTGGGCATCACGTATCCCGGATATACAACAGTCCATGCACCTCAATGACGCGGGACTGGGTAGCGTTTTGCTGGCATTGCCTGTAGGATCGCTGATTTCCCTGCCGGTGGCAGGCATACTGGTGTCGCGCTTCGGTAGCAAGCAGGTGCTGGTGATCGCCGCGGTAGCCTATGCGGCCCTTTTGCCCGTACTGGGCCTGGCGAAGGCTCCCTGGGAACTGATCTCCTTCCTCGTATTTTTCGGCTTCTGCGGCAACCTCGCCAATATTGCGGTCAACACACAAGCGGTGGCGGTAGAGGCTATGTACGGCCGTTCTATTATGGCTTCCTTTCACGGGCTATGGAGCGTGGCGGGTTTCACTGGTGCGGCTATTGGCGCGGCCATGAGCGGACTGCACATCCATCCGGTATATCATTTCCTGCTGATCACCGGAATTGCGTGGACACTGGTGCTGCTCACCATGCGGCATATCGTGCAACAGGATACCAATGTACAGACCAATCAGCCGCTGTTTGTTAAACCCGATCTTTTCCTGCTGACACTGGGCATTATCGCCATGTGTTCCATGATATGCGAGGGCACTATGTTTGATTGGAGCGGCGTGTATTTCCGCCGGGTAGTGAAAGTAGACGAAGGACTGGGTGGTGCCGGTTATGCAGCATTTATGGGCACTATGGCGTCGGGCCGTTTTGTGGCCGACTGGATGATAACGCGATTGGGTACACGAAAAATGTTGGTCATCAGTGGAACGCTTACCGCCGGCGGATTGCTGATAGCGGTAGCTTTCCCTTATCTGATGAGTGCCATGCTGGGATTCATGCTGGTGGGCGCGGGTGTTTCGGCAGTAGTGCCGTTGGTATACAGTGCTGCCGGCAAATCGAAAGTGTTGTCGCCGGGAATGGCCCTGGCAGCGGTTTCCACGGTTGGTTATCTGGGCTTCCTCTTTGGCCCGCCGCTGATAGGATTCGTAGCGCAGGCTACCAGCCTGGCGGTATCTTTCTCCCTGATTGCCGTGATGGGCGCTGTAATAGCTATCATGTCCACCCGTATCAAAGTATAAACTATCGTAGCCTAGGGAAATTAGGGACTGGTTTCCAGCTCCCGGGGCTACGTTAAATGCAGTGTGGCGGTGCTGAAAGTCATCTCTTCTCCGCTATAATCGATGATCAGCAGCCAGTCGCCGGTGGCTGGTGTTTTTTCCGGTATCTGCAGGGCTGACAAGGCTTCCAGCAGCGGCCCCGGTTCATGTTCGAAAGGAATATATCTCACACGTGAAGCAGCGTCCTGTTGTTTCGGTAAAAATTTCAAGGCATTGATGGCGGTCTCCATCCGCAATATTTCCGGCAGATAAAGTAACTGCAGATGCCCTTCGTTTATTTGTTTTTCCAGGTAATCCGTAAAGAGTTCAATCTCCCGTTTGAATTGGAGGTCAGATTGCCGGCAGGCCTCCCAGAAAGCGGTGGCCAGCGGCATCAGCCGGTCACCCAGTAACAGGCAGGTATACGGCAGCAGCGTGTAAATAGGCGTGATGCGGTTAACGCGGTATAGGGTACAGTTCACGGACATGCCGCGCTGGAATACGACAGTCTCTAATCTCTTCCTTTCACGATCGGTGAGATCGTAAGGAGAGAATACCTTGTCCGGCCACTGTCTTGCCTCCACGCATAATTCCGGGGATGCGATCAGTGCAGCCAGTGCTTGCTGAAATGAGAGGAGTGACATGATGGTTTATGTATGATATTGATTCCACACTGCCTTGGCTCTGTTTAGTTCCCGGGAGACGCCGTCGAACTGTAGCAGGTGAAAATAGGATTCATGAAATTCAAAGGTGATACCACAAAGATTAGGTACTAACGGTAACGTATACTCGAGTAGTTCCCAAACTGCTTCCGGACAAGGCCCTGCATGGGAATCGGTATACATGCCTGCCATTTCATTGCCACCTGCGATGTGGATCTCCACCACTTTATCGAGGTCCAGTTGGGCGATGAAGCTGCGGGCATCGAAGCCATGGTTTACGGCGTTGGTGTATACATTATGGATATCGAGCAACAGGCCGCAGGAAGTATCTTTTGATAATTCGTTGAGGAAGGCTGTTTCAGAAAGTTCCTGATCGGGCAGGTCAATAAAGTAGACGTTGTTCTCTACGAGGAAAGGGGCTCTGATACTACGACTGATGGCGTTGATGCGGCCATCGATCATATTCAGCACTTCGTAGTCGTATGGTACGGGTACGGCCATGCCGGCATTGCGTTCCTGTTCGTGTTCATCGTGTACTTTCACAAAAGAGAGGTGGTCGCTATGCCATACAAAAGAATAGCGTTGGTGCCATTCTTCCATTTTGTGGAGATAGGCCATATCAAAGATGCCGGCGCTGCCCAGTGAATAAGAGATATTGTGAGCAGTGAGCGGATATTTGTCAGCGAGTTTATGGAGCACGGCCATCCAGCTGTCGATTTCTTCAAAGCGGCCAGGGTGGCTGTTGCCAAGATCTGACCAGAACATGTCGGGGATGATTTCCACATAATCGCAGCAGGAGGGTTGGCTGTCGAGATACAGTTCCAGGGAAGGATTATACAACAAGCCTACGCCCAGCCGGGGGATGGTTTTTTCGTATAGCCGGCTGGCATGGCCGGTAAGTGTAACAGGACACATGGTGAGCAGTGTTTAAAAGGCCCCGCTCCGGAGAGCGGGGCGGTGATACGTTAGTGGCCAATAGTGGTTCCCTTGATGGCAGCCATTTTGTCGAGGTCTACTTTCATAACATGTTCCAGTTCTTCCCGGATGTTGAAGTGGACGCCGGACAGGCAAGCCTGACAGCCACGGGGGTTAATTTTTGCAATCACCATTTCCTGTAATTTGGCGATATCGGCCATCTTGGTGCCTTTGGGCACGGTAAGGTTTACCTGGCCATCAGATCCATAGTGAACTTCTGCTGTACGCATGACATGTGGTTTTTGGGGTGATAAATGATAGATATAAAATGACAGATATAAACTGAAAGAAAAGCTGCTCGATCGATTGCCGGTCATTTGGGGTTGATGTACTAAGAGGATCTAAAGGTAGGATATTCTCCTATGAAAGCGCAACGTATTTGTACGGAAAAACCGGGGCCGTGTTTCTCCTGAAATCCGCCTCTGCCGTAGTGTTTTATAAAACAAATATTGTATGTAAAAAAAGCTTTCTATCATCTGCTCTGGAAAATTCTTTCGTAAAAAATGAAATTTAATTCCATTATTAAATTTCAAATGACGTAACTTTGCACGATTTTTTTGGTCCCTCGTACGGCATTAAAATCAATGTGGTTTTTCATTTTCAATAGATTACAAAAATGCCAAAAGACTCATCTATCAAATCTGTCCTCATTATCGGATCTGGTCCCATTATTATTGGTCAGGCTTGCGAATTTGACTATTCTGGTTCCCAGGCAGCACGTTCGTTGCGGGAAGAAGGAATTAAAGTGATTTTGATTAATTCCAACCCGGCTACCATCATGACGGACCCTATGATGGCCGATAAGGTTTATTTGCTCCCATTAACCGTGGAAAGCATTGAGCAGATTCTGGAAGAAAACCAGATTGATGCCGTATTACCTACCATGGGTGGTCAAACAGCACTGAACCTTTGTAAAGAGGTAGATGAGCTGGGAGTTTGGGAGAAGTATAATGTTCGCCTGATCGGGGTAGACATTAAAGCGATTGACAAAGCGGAAGACCGCGAACAGTTCCGTCAGTGGATGATTCAGATCGGTATCCCGGTAGCACCTGCAAGAACGGCCAACTCCTTCCTGGAAGGGAAAGAGTTTGCACAGGAAATCGGCTTCCCGCTGGTAATCCGTCCTTCTTTCACCCTCGGTGGCACCGGTGGCGGTTTCGTACACAGCAAAGACGAGCTGGACGAAGCACTGGACCGTGGCCTGAAAGCTTCGCCTATCCACGAAGTACTGGTGGAAAAGGCAGTGTTAGGCTGGAAGGAATACGAACTGGAACTGCTGCGTGATAAAAATGACAACGTAGTGATCATCTGTACGGTGGAAAACCTGGACCCGATGGGTATCCATACAGGTGACTCCATCACCGTGGCACCTGCCATGACCCTGAGCGATACCGCTTTCCAGGACATGCGTAACAAAGCCATGATGATGATGCGCGACCTGGGCAACTTCGCCGGTGGTTGTAACGTACAGTTCTCCCTCAATCCCGAAACTGAAGAACTGATCGCGATTGAAATCAACCCGCGCGTGAGCCGCTCTTCCGCACTGGCATCCAAAGCAACCGGTTATCCGATTGCGAAAATCGCCGCCAAGCTGGCTATCGGTTATTCGCTCGACGAGCTGGAAAACCAGATCACCAAAACCACTTCCGCTTTCTTTGAACCGGCACTGGACTATGTGATCGTAAAAATGCCCCGCTGGAACTTCGATAAATTCAAAGGCGCAGACGACACACTGGGGCTCCAGATGAAGTCAGTAGGTGAAGTAATGTCTATCGGCCGTACTTTCCCTGAAGCCTTGCAGAAAGCCTGCCAGAGCCTCGAAAACGATGCGCTCGGCCTCGGCTACTATGGCAAGTCGCTGATGAAATCTGAACAACTCATCGAAAAACTGAAACGTCCAACCTGGGACCGCATCTTCCGTATTAAAGATGCCCTGATGGCTGGCGCTTCTGTAAAACATATCCACCAGCAGACTTACATCGACCGCTGGTTCCTGCACCAGATACAGGATATCGTGAATCTGGAAAAACAACTGGGTGAGCATGATCTGCAAAGCGTTCCGGTTGACATGCTGAAAGATGCTAAAAAGATGGGCTTCTCCGATGCTCAGCTGGCTGTTATCTTCGGTAACTGTGAAGAAGAGGAAGTATACGAGAAGAGAAAATCCAACGGCATAGTACGTACCTATAAAATGGTAGATACCTGCAGTGCTGAGTTTGAAGCAAAAACGCCGTACTTCTATTCTACTTTCGATACTGAAAACGAAAGCAAGGTAACCGACCGCAAAAAAATCATCGTACTGGGTTCCGGTCCGAACAGGATTGGTCAGGGTATTGAGTTTGACTACTGCTGTACCCATGGTCTGCAGGCTATCCAGGATTGCGGCTACGAAGCAATCATGGTAAACTGTAACCCTGAAACCGTGTCTACCGACTTTGATATGGCGGACAAGCTGTACTTCGAGCCGGTATTCTGGGAACACCTGTGGGAAATCATCGAGCTGGAAAAACCAGAAGGGGTGATTGTTCAGCTGGGTGGTCAGACAGCGCTGAAACTGGCGAAACGACTGGAAGAAAAAGGTGTTAAGATCATTGGTACTTCCTTCGATAACATGGACATCGCGGAAGACCGTGGCCGTTTCTCCGATATGCTGAAAGATCTGGGTATTCCTTATCCGAAATATGGTACCGCCTACAATACAGATGACGCGATTGAAGTAGCGAAAGAAGTAGGTTACCCGGTACTGGTACGTCCGTCTTATGTATTGGGTGGTCAACGTATGCGTATCGTGATCAACGAAGAAGAACTGGAACAGTCAGTATTGAGCCTGCTGCGTCACCTGCCGGGCAACAAGATCCTGATTGACCACTTCCTGGACCGTTGTCAGGAGGCTGAAATTGACGGTATCTTTGATGGTACAGACTTCCACGTAATGGGCGTGATGGAGCATATTGAGCCTGCTGGTATCCACAGTGGTGACAGCCATGCGCTGCTGCCGGCCTTCAACCTTACACCGATTGAAGTGACTACCATGGAATACTACGCGGAGAAGATTGCCCGTGCACTGAATATCCGTGGTTTGATCAATATCCAGTTTGCGATTAAAGGCGGACAGGTATATGTAATTGAAGCCAACCCACGTGCTTCCCGTACTACACCGTTCATTGCCAAAGCTTACCAGGTGCCTTACCTGAACATCGCTACCAAAGTGATGATCGGAGATAAGAAACTGAAGGACTTCAAAATTGAAAAGAAACTGACCGGCTTTGCCATCAAAGAACCAGTATTCTCCTTCAATAAATTCCCGGGCGTAAACAAAGAGCTGGGGCCTGAAATGAAGTCCACCGGTGAAGCCATCCGCTTTATCAAAGACCTGAGGGACCCTTACTTCCGTCAGTTGTATAAAGAGAAGAGCATGTACCTGTCTAAATAAAACAGGTCGCACCATAAAAACAAAAGCCCGTCAGTATAATGCTGACGGGCTTTTTTGTTTTATCTTTTAATATGTGACAGTTATAAAAAAACAGAGCCTGATAAAGATCAGGCTCCTTCTTTTCCCTCAAAATAACCATTAAAGACACGACTATTGAATCTTGATACGACACAAATAGCGTGACCGGTAATGCATTTTACAAATAATATTATATTTAAAGAAGATGTTAACTAATCAATAACAGATTTGCGAAGTTAATATGTTTAATATATTGATATTTAATATACTACATAGTAGTGAAAAATGTCGTCTAAATTCCGTTAACACGTCCTGAACCAAAAATTACCTAGTTATCATATCTTTTTCGCATGTGCTGTTTTTGCGTTTTTTAGACGGTTTAATTCCTACATTTAAAGATATTAAAGTTGACCCCCTTTTTATGCAATTTGAATCATCCATGTTTGTCGCCGCATGTTGGAAACGTGCGCCCTTTCTACGTTTAACGGTACCTTTTCTGACCGGTATCAGCATACAGCTATATGTGCCCCTTCCGGCGGTGTCATTGTATATCCTTATCCTGTCTGCATTTGCAGCGTTGTTGTTGATACGTTTGCTACCGGTTGCATATCGTTATCATTACTCATGGACGAGTGGCATTCCTGTTTTTATTATGCTATATGGCAGCGGGGCCATATTGCTGGTTTCTGCTGGTATCGGGCAGGTGGACAGGGATGTTTCCGCATGGCCTGACAGTACCCAATACTGGTTGACCACCGTAACGGAGCCGCTGCAGGAAAAGCCCCGCTCCCGGAAAACGCTTTTAATGGTCACTGCAGTGTATGTGCGGGGTGGCTGGAGGGCGTCCGAAGGACGTTTATTGGCCTATTTCAGCAAGGATAGTACGTCAGCGGGATTAGTATATGGTTCGGTGGTATTGTTGGCAAAAAAACCGGTTAAAATCGCAAACAGTGGCAATCCCGGAGCATTCGATTATCGGCAATACTGTGCTGTGCAGCAGCTGTATCACCAGGTGTTTCTGAAAGAGAGCGACTACCGGCAGTTGTCACGCCCACAGGCACGAGACCTCACCGCTTACTTGCTACAGGCGAGGGATTTTTGTTTGCAACAGCTGAAAACCCGCATCGGGAAAGGCCCGGAAGCAGGCATGGCGGAAGCCCTGTTGATTGGCTACCGGCAAGACCTGGACCCGGACGTGGTAAACGCCTACAGTAATACCGGCATCGTACACATTATTGCCATCTCCGGAATGCACCTGGCTTTACTGTATGCCTCCCTGCTATGGCTCCTGCGCTGGCTGCCATCCCACAGAGCTGCCAATACAATACGTGCCCTGTTACTGTTGACGGTATTATGGGGCTTTGCTCTGCTGACGGGCGCCTCTGCCTCTGTACTAAGGGCGGCGGTCATGTTCTCCGGTATTACAACCGGCAACCTGTTGCTAGGCAGAAAAGCCAGTACTTACAACATGTTGGCCGCCTCGGCGTTTGTGCTGTTATGTTACCACCCATGGCTGGTTATTGACGCGGGCTTCCAGCTGTCATACCTGGCAGTGCTCAGCATCCTGTTATTTTATGACGCGATATACAAACTATGGCCGTTGCAGTCGCGGTGGGCCAAGGCCGTCTGGCAGCTGACGGCGCTCTCGCTTGCTGCACAGGTACTTACCCTGCCGGTATCAGTCTACTATTTCCACCAGTTCCCGGTTTATTTTCTGCCCGCCAATCTGGTAGCGGTACCGCTGTCTACTGTAGTGATATATGGGGAAATACTACTGTTATTACTGGCTCCCTTTGACGCATTGGCCGGATGGGCAGGGGTGGCAGTACGTTGGTTGATATATGTGATGAATACCGGTGTGGCATGGTTGGGACAACTACCTTTTGCCCTGGTGAAGGGCCTGCAATGGAGCTTGTTGCAAACAGGCTGTTGTTATCTGCTGATAGCAGGAATAGCGGTATGGTTGTCGGGCCGCTACCGGCGCGGTTTCTGGCTGGCATTGGCAGCCTGCTGGATAATGGTGGCTGATCAGGCTATGCGGCATACTATCAACCGGCAAAGGCGACAACTTGTCATCTATAACGTACCCGCCTATACGGCGATGGACTGTATCAGCAAAGGGAAAGTGCAGTTCATTGGTCATGACAGCGTTTGGATGATGCCGGCAGCTAAGCAACTACAGGCAGCCCGGGCGGCTATGGGCGTAAATCCCGGGGTGGTGGCGGATTTACAACGGCGTGGTCGCTATCTGTGCCTGGGCCGAAAACAGCTGGCAGTGTTGGATAGTGTGCTGCCGGTATCGGTACCTGTACAGCGGCTGCGGGTCAACTACTTGCTGCTGAACGGGAATCTGAAAATGAAGATGGACCGGGTACTGGCATGGTACAACGCAGGTACGGTCATTTTTGGCGCTGCCTGTCCGCCTTTCCTTATCCGGCGTTGGGCGGCGGAGTGCTCTTCTTCCGGGATACCGTTCTACAGTATCCCAGAGAAAGGAGCCTTCATTATACCGTTCTGACAGGTTACTGTTTGGGCAAACGGGCTTCCAGTGCTTTGATCTGTTTTTTCATGTCGATCATGTGGAGCGTCATTTCCTCCGGTTTCTTCAACAACTGCCGGTTCATCTCTCCCAGATCAATGCCATCGGCGGCCACTTCGGCGGCGGAAGGAATTTCCGGAAGATGTTGGTGCGTGCGGATAAATGCTTCTGTTTCTTCCAGTGACATAGGGGAATAGCCGGGATGAAATACATAATCCGGCCACGGATTAGCCTGGGTGACTTTCACTTTACGTGCACTGATAGTACCTTCCACAGCCAGTTTGCTGGTGCCTATACTTTTTGTGCCGATACCTACGCCTACATCGTTCCAGATGCTGTTGCCCGGCAGGATAACCTGGCCGGCAAATCTGTTCTGATAGGTGATCAGGGTTTTGTTGAGAGCAGCAGGACTGATAGGTTCATCTGTCACTGTCCAGCCCGTGTAATCAGGATCTAAGTCATTCTGGCCTTTTGCAAAAGCCCTGACCGCAAACCGCTGGTAATAGTCTTTGTTTTCGAGGAACAGGACTACCTTCCCACCTTCATTAGCGAGATAGACCGGCGGCGTATAGGAACCAAAAGAAGACACATTATATCTCATGAAAACATTATCATAGATGTAAAAGTTGATCACCAGCCCAATGGGCTCACCAGTGCCGTAGTTATATCCTTCAATGATGATCGTGGGCATATGGTCGCCATTAACAAATGCGATATTGGTTTTGATTTTACTACCATATGCCGCGTATTTGTTGGTATGATACGTTACCACGTTGGGATACACGTAAGTTTGTGCTTTTACGGTCAATCCCAGCAGTACAGTGCATAGGAGGGATAACAGCCATTTCATAGGTATTTTTTAAAGTTGGGTGAATAATTGGATAGTAAATTAATATTTTTTCGTCGTCTGGTTCCACATTCAGGGCCTTTCCCCGTTATTCCCCATTAACGGGAAATGGAAAAGTGATCCTTACGTGTTAACTTTGCGCAGCTTTTCGGTTCCGGACCAGGGGCCTATGTTATTAAAATTTCTAATGTTTTCCTTCATGCAAAAGCAAATTAAATCAGCGCTGATCTCCGTTTTCTATAAAGATAACCTGGAGAACATTGTTAAAAAATTAGGTGAACAAGGCGTGACCATCTATTCTACCGGTGGTACCCAAAAATTCATTGAGGAACAAGGCGTAAAATGTGTGGCAGTAGAAGATCTGACTGCTTACCCGTCTATCCTGGGCGGTCGTGTGAAAACACTGCATCCTAAAGTATTTGGTGGTATCCTGGCCCGCCGCGAGAATCCGCAGGACCTGGAACAGCTGAAACAATACGAGATTCCGGAAATTGACCTGGTGATCGTTGATCTGTACCCGTTTGAAGAAACCGTGAAAAACACGACTGAAGAACAGGCTATCATTGAAAAGATCGACATCGGTGGCGTATCCCTGATCCGTGCTGCTGGTAAGAACTTCAAAGATGTGGTGATCGTAGCGTCCAAAGATCAGTACGCTGATCTGGAAAAGGTGCTGACAGAAAGCAACGGCTCCACTTCCCTGCAGGACCGCAGAAACTTTGCTGCTAAAGCATTTGAAGTATGTGCTCACTACGATGTGGCCATCTCCCAATATTTCCTGAACAACGAGCCGGGCGATTACTTCCAGGTGTCCGTTCCTCAGGGACAGGTGAACCGTTATGGTGAAAACCCGCACCAGCGTGGTGTTTTCTACGGTAACCTGAATGACATTTTCAACAAACTGCATGGCAAGGAACTTTCCTTCAACAACCTGGTAGACGTAGATGCTGCCTGCCAGCTGATCCAGGAGTTTACCGAAACAACCTTTGCGGTTATCAAACATACCAACGTATGTGGCATCGCTTCCCGCGCTACCCTCAAAGAAGCATGGGACGCAGCACTGGCCGGTGATAAGGAAAGTGCTTTCGGTGGCGTACTGGTATGCAACCAACCCATCGACAAAACTACTGCAGAAGCTATCAATGAGATCTTCTTTGAAATCCTGATCGCTCCTGGTTTTGATGCAGATGCTCTCGTTGTGCTGCAAGCCAAGAAAAACCGTATTCTCCTGGAGCAAAAACAACCGGTGAAAAGCAAATACATGTTCAAGAATGTACTGAACGGTGTATTGCTGCAGGATAGCGACAACGGTAACTACAAAGAGTGGAATGATGTGGGTGCCCAGGCAACTACAGCTGCACAGAAAGCAGATCTGGAGTTTGCCAATATCGTGTGCAAACACCTGAAATCCAATGCAATCGCACTGGTGAAAGACAAACAACTGATCGGTAAAGGCTGTGGCCAGACTTCCCGTATCGATGCACTGCGTCATGCTATCGAAAAAGCCGGCCAGTTCAGCTTTGAGCTGAAAGGTGCGGTGATGGCTTCCGACGCCTTCTTCCCATTTGATGACTGCGTACGTATTGCTCACGAACAGGGTATCGAAGCGGTTATCCAGCCGGGTGGTTCCGTTCGTGACAACGATTCAGTTGAATTCTGCAAACAACACGGTATGGCAATGGTAATGACCGGCATGCGTCATTTCCGCCACTAATCCCGTTTAAATACAAAAGATAAAAGCGGAGATCATTTCATAGAAATGACCTTCGCTTTTTTTTAAGAAAAATTGGCGCCATTGCCTGAAAATAGCTACTATTGTTATTCATGGCCTTTATCAAGCAAAATATCATGCAGGATGCAGCAGATGCGGACCTTGTCCGGGAGTACCAGACTTCCGGCAATCTGGAGCTGCTGGCTGCCCTCTACCAGCGTTATATGAACCTGGTATATGGTGTATGCCTGCAATACTTTGATGAAGAAGGCAGCAAGGACGCGGTCATGCAGATCTTTGAGGAGCTGATCGACAAACTGAAGCGGCATGAAGTACAGAACTTTAAAAGCTGGCTGCATGTTTTGTCGAGGAATCACTGCCTGATGAAACTCCGGTCCATGAAAAACAAGGAATCCCTCCAGGTGACCATCGAAGATGATTCCCCGCTTATGGAAAACGGAGAATTGGCGCATCATGACCACGAAGTCACGCTGGAAGACAATCTTCAGTCTATGGAAAAATGCCTGGAGACCTTGCCGGAAGAGCAAAAACGCAGCGTGAACCTGTTTTACCTGGAAGAAAAAAGCTACCGGGAGGTGTCTGCTCTCACCGGATATGAGATGAATAAGGTGAAAAGCTATATCCAGAACGGGAAACGGAATCTTAAAATTTGTATGGAGCAACAACAACATGCCTGACAAGCACGCACATAACAAACCTGCCGTAAGCGCCGAGCTAATCCGCCAGTATCTGGCCGGAGAGCTGGATGATAAGGCCATGCACGACCTGGAACGCCAGGCGCTGGATGACCCGTTCCTGGCGGACGCGCTGGAAGGTTATGCGCTGTATGCCCCGGATCAGCAGGCCCACCAGGAAGACCTGATGGCCCGGTTGACCGAACGGGTGGCGCCCCGCAAGGCTGTCGTACGCCCGTTGTACCCCCGTATAGCGGCGGCTGCAGCTATTTTGTTATTGCTCTTCACCGGTGGTTGGTTCCTGTTCCGTGAACAAGAACGGGAACGTGCAACAGCGCCTATCGCGCACGCTGATGTTGCCGTATTGGACACATCGGCCCCGGCACCTGCTGCTCCGGCCGCTCCGGCCGCTGCGCCAGAAATAGCGATGCTGAAACCGGCAGATACCAATAATAGTGATGGCAGGTCTGCTCCGGCCGAGCGGCATAGGGCTCCGGCTTTAGCGAAAGCCACAACGCCTGCCGCAGATGTCAGTGCCGCTGATGAAAGGCTGGTGGAAAAACCATTGGAACGCAGGGCATTAAAACAAATGCCCCCAACGGCTACTTTCTCTGCACCTGTGCCGTCGTCATCGTCATCGCCTGTTGCCCAGGCGCCCGCGCTGGCTCCGCCCCCCACAGCTGATAAACAGTTGAATGAAATAGTCGTAATCCATCCGGACTCCACTGCTATGGCCTATGGTAATATGAAACGTGCAGAGCTGGAAGAGGTGAAGGTAGTAGGCTTCGCAGCCCAGAACAAAAAGGTGAGTGTGTCCAAACAGAAGGATTCCCAGGCTATCCATCCTCCTGTGGGTAGCGATGACGTTGCCAGTGCCTTGCAGGGACAGGCTGCCGGCGTTGCTGTGACCAGTGCGTCCCGAAGCAAAAAGAGAGAGGTCACCGTACCAGTAGATACATTACCGGCGCCGGTTACCGGCAGAACAGCCTTTCAGCAATACCTCGTGGAACATACCGCTAATCCTGGCGGGTTCAATGGAGTAGTACGTATATCGTTTACCGTTATGACGGACGGCACATTGCAGGATATTAAAGTGATCCGGAGCGTGAACGTGAACGCAGCCTGTGAAGCGGAGGCAATAAGAGTAGTGAAAGAAGGGCCTTTGTGGAAGCCTGCTGCAGACGGAAAGCCAGCCAACGTAACATTGGATGTGATATTCAAAGAAAAAACAAGCCAATAATTATATCAGCTTTTCCTTTCTTTCCACTGCTGGTTAAAGGATTTGGCAGCAAACACCGGTAACTCACGGTTTTCTCCCCAGCTTTTTGCGAAGAATTTACGGAAGAAGAAATTTTTCATTTTACCACTGGCCATATTCATCATTTTACGGCTGTTACATCCCTGTTTCCATACAAACCAGGCAAATTTTTCCCCGCCTGAGGTATGATTTTCCTCCACTGCCTTTTGGCGGTTGTGGAGCAACAGTTCATGCAGATTGATGCGGACAGGGCATACTTCAGTGCAATTGCCGCAGAGGGAAGATGCGAAACTGAGGTGCATGTAGTTGTCCATCCCTTTGAGATGAGGCGTAATAACCGAGCCGATAGGGCCGCTGTAAGTGGTGGCGTAGCTGTGGCCACCGATGTTTTTATACACAGGGCAGGCGTTGAGGCAGGAGCCGCAACGGATACAGTAAAGGCTTTCGCGGGCGGCGGTGTCCTGAAGGATATTGGTACGGCCATTGTCCATCAGGATGACGTACATTTCATCGGGGCCGTCCTTTTCACCTTCCTGGCGTGGGCCGCTGAAGATGCTGTTGTAAGCGGTTATTTTCTGACCGGTGCCATAGGTGGCGAGCAATGGCCAGAACAGCGCCAGGTCTGCCACAGAAGGCAGCACTTTCTCGATGCCTACCAGTACAATATGTGTTTTGGGAAACGCGGTGCTCAGGCGGGCATTGCCCTCATTTTCCGTTACGGCCACTGAGCCGGTATCTGCGAGAATGAAGTTGGCGCCGGTAATGCCTATTTCCGCTTCCAGGTATTTTTGTCTGAGTTTTTCCCGGGCTACGAGTGTCAGTTGCTCAGGAGTGAGGTCCGGCGGTGTGCCCAGTTTTTCCGCAAAAAGACGGGCTACGTCTTCCTTGCTTTTGTGCATGGCCGGTGTTACAATATGATAAGGTGGTTCGCCGTCCAGTTGCTGGATATACTCTCCCAGATCGGTTTCCACGCATTCAATGTTATGTTGCGCAAGGAAGTCGTTCAGATGAACTTCCTCTGTGGCCATGGATTTGCTTTTGACAATGCTTTTGCATTGTTTGGCCTGGCAGATGGCGAGGATTTCCTGCTGTACCTGTTCGGCTGTTTCGGCCCAGATAACTTTACCACCGCGTTTGGTGAAGTTCATCTCAAATTCCTCGAGATGGTTATCCAGATGCTCAATGGCTCTCCACTTGATATTCTTGGCTCTTTCACGCGCCACTGGCAGGTCTGCAAACTGCTGTTTGCCGACTTTTACAGCGGCATTATATTTTCCTATATTGAAGTTGATCGTCTGGCGGTGACCAAGATCTGCTGCTTTTTTTTCACTTGCTTCGAGGAAAGTGGAGGCTGTTTGATGCATAAGCAAACGATAATTCCTTGATAAATATAGCGTATTTAAGCATTGCGTGATAGCCGCTGCTCAAATAACTCCTTCTGAATCACTAAATAACAAAATCTCAAAATCCCAAAATCACTGAATGATTTAGTATTTCTTGGTGGCGATTTTATCCAGCACTTCATAAAATTCCGTGCCGTATTTTCTGATAATAGCCTCTTTAAGGAATCGGTATACCGGAACTTTCAGGGACCGGCCGTTTTTACAGGCAGGCTTGCATATATCCCAACGGTCATAATTAACCGCTTCAAACGACTCGTATTTTTTTATCCGGATGGGATAGAGGTGGCAGGAGATGGGCTTTTTGAAATCCACTACGCCATCTTTGTATGCCTTTTCGATACCGCAGCCTACGATGCCATGTTCATCAATGGAGGCATAGGCGCAGATGCCATTGTTTACAATAGGCGTCACATATCCGTATTCCTTATCGGTCGTGTTGGTACCGGTACGTTCAATTTCGTCGATACCTTCCTGCCGCAGGTAGGATTTGATCTGCGGGTAGATTTTCTTCAGGGTTTTAGTTTCGTCTTTGTCAAGGGGAGCGCCGCAGTCGCCCGCCACACAGCAGGCGCCTTTACAGGCCGACAGATTGCATACGAACTGCTCTTCAACTACTTCGTCACTAATGTATTTATCGTCAATGATAATCATCGGGTTATGGTCTTTTGTTTGTCCTGCGGAGGACGAACAAGCATTTAAAGACCACAAAGTTACATGATTGTTGGTTTATCTCCAGCGGAGGGTTTCCACCAGGTGCCACATATCTTTTTCCAGGAATGTGTTCACCGGGGCGAGAGAGTCGGCCTGGGGGGGAGCGTAGAAGTAGAGTGCGCCCCGCAGGAAATGTTGTACTGAGTCGGTGGCAAAGAACTGTTTAGCGGAGGCCGCGTTGCCGCCTACTTCATAGAAGGTGCCGGCCACATGGTTGGGCGTATGGATTTTATTTTCATCGATATACTCCGCCTTGTAGGTGTGTTTGTATGTCATTTTATAGGCATCATCCACCAGTTGCTGAAAGTTGTTGCCTTTGCCGATGATTTTATAGCTGAGATATATTTTACCGTTCAGGGTAGGGAAATCGATATTGATCCAGTAAGGGTTTTCCGGTTTTTCCCCAAAGAAGGAGGTATCCTTTACCACGTTGGCGTAGACCGGATATTCAAATGTATACGGGTAGCCGGGCATATCGAAGGTCCGGTATTTTTTTTCCGGGAATTTCATCAGGAAGAAGCCCCTGGGCTTGGGAGTGGGCGGCGTGTTGCAGGCAACGGCCAGGATAGTGATCAGCAGGGACAGGAGGGCGACGCCCTTTCCTTTGAAGTATGGCATTTTTTCTGAAATCGTTTAACAGGGCTGGATTACGCTTCTTCAGCGGCGTCCGGCCGTATGGTGACCTGTACTTTCTGGATGCGCATTTTAGTGACTTCCAGTACAGTGAAATCGTAGTTGTTATAATTGATAACGCTGTTTTCTTCCGGAAATTTCCCGGCCAGTTCGAGGATGAGGCCTCCGAGGGAGTCGCTTTCGCCTTTTACCGATTCGAAGGTTTCCGGTGGGATGTTCATGATACGGCAAACGTCGTTGAGCATGGTTTTACCTTCAAAAACGTAGGTAAAGTTGTCCAATTTGCTGTAGTTGAATTCTTCTTCATCGAATTCATCTTTGATATCGCCGATCACTTCTTCCATGATGTCTTCGAGGGTAACGATACCGGAGGTGCCGCCGAATTCGTCGACCACTACGGCAAAGTGCATGCGTCTGCTCTGGAATTCAGAGAGCAGGTCTTCGATCAGTTTGTGGCCATGAACGAAGAAGGGCTGGCGCATTACTTCGTGCCAGTCGAATTTATTGCCTTTATCGAGGTGAGGGAGCAGGTCCTTGGTATGAATTACGCCGACGATGCTGTCGAGGTTGCCCTTGTACACGGGGAGGCGGGAGTAATGCAGGTCTGCCACGTGTTTGATCACTTCTTCAAAGGTGCTGTCATATTCAATCCCGTTTACATCGAGGCGGCCGCGCATGATTTGTTTAACGGTGATATTGCCGAATTTGAGGATGCCTTTGAGGATATTTTTCTCTTCCTGGGAGGCGGTGGGGTCCACGCTCATTTCGATCGCTTCATCAATTTCGTGGTAGTTGACCGGGCCGGCGCCGCGGTGAAACAGGCGGGCTTCAATGCTGCCGCTGATGCCAACGAAAAAGTCGCTGACAGGTTCCAGGGTGGCATGGATGAGGCTGATGAACCACGCAAAGTAGGTAGCGAAGCGGATATTGTTCTGGGCGGCCCATACGCGGGGGAGTATCTGCCCAAAAAACAGGAGAATGAGGCAGATCATGGAAATCCTTACCACAAAGGACACTACCGGCAGGGTTTGCAGGTCTTCCATTTGTGTCACCAGGTAATTGGTGATCATGATAAAGGCAATCATGAGGATGATGCCGGCAATCTGAAGGGACGCCAGGAGTGATTTTGGTTTCTCCAGCAGTTTGGTAATCAGTTTGCCGGAGGTGTTCTGTCGTGTTTTGAGTACGTTCAGGTCCTTGTAGTTTAGGGAAAAGAACGCTACTTCTGCACCGGAAACGATAAAGGTAAGCAGCAGTATTACAAAAATGACAAGTAGGAATACCACCATGTTTGGCGTAGCGATAGGTGTATTTACTTGTAACAAACAGGACATGTTGCTTGCCGAGAGGATCTCCAAGATATTTAGCTTTGATGTAATCAATCAAAAAAACAGGAAAGGTAATTCACACAACTACATTTCCTTGCACGCAAATATAAGTAATGTCCCTATATGGGATTACGTACTTTCGGAAACTTAATATTTTAACAGGTTACTAAAAAGGCAGATCGTCTGCGGGCTCATTCAGCGAAGGGGGAATTTCCATGTTGTTTGCGAAATTGTCTCCGGTTGATGATCCTGTACTGCTGTGGTGAGGTATGGGGTGGTCTGAGCTGTTGAGGTCCATGCGTTTGTCGAGCATAACCAGGTTGTCGCCTACAACTTCAGTTGCGAATTTTTTGTTGCCTTCCTTGTCTTCCCAGCTGCGGGTACGCAAACGTCCTTCAATATAGACCAGGCTGCCTTTGTGCAGGTATTTCTGGGCCAGCTCTGCCAGTCCGCGCCATAGCACTACTGTATGCCATTCTGTTTGAGAAATGAGTTTTCCCGCCCTGTCTTTAAAGGTTTCGGTGGTAGCCAGGGAAAACTTCGCTACTGCAATGTTACCTTCGAGAAACTGCACGTCCGGGTCTCTGCCTAAATTGCCTATCAGAATTACTTTATTAACACCTCTCATAGTTGTAGGTTTTTTTAGTCTATTGTTAAAAGGTTCTTCTTTTATAAATAAACAACCTTCTTAAAGTTAATATTTTTTTCCAATCGAAGTGAAAAATTTCTTGCTGGCAGCGTGTTAAGCATGAATGAACGCATGTATTATAACTTACTGTAATCTAACTGAATAATACATTTTAAATTTAATGCATGTGTTTTGCGTCAGAACAATTGCAGTTTTTTGTTTTGCAAAAAGGCGGTAATGGTTTTTGGAAACGCGTATTTATCAAGTGTTTTACGGGAAACGAGCTGGTAGTCGTTTGGAGGCAGCGCCTGTTTTACTTCCAGGGTAAAGAAGCGGCTGTGAATGGTTTGGTGGGTAAGTTGTTGTTTTTGTGGCGCAGAAACATTGATGACGGTAAAAGGGGTTTTGCCGAAGAGCTGCCGGAAGGCCTCATTTTTCCGCAGGTCGTCGAGCTCTGCCGCCTCCGGTGTTTCGATCAGGATAAATTCGTGCAGGTTTTGCCAGATATCTTTCCCGGTTCTTTTCCGGATATAGATATTATCCTTGAATTCCACGAGGAAGTGGTTGAAATAACGTTTTTTGATCTGAAGTTTTTTGGATTTTACCGGGAGCACGTCTATCAGTTGCTGCTGGCGGGCCTGGCATTTCCGGTTGAGCGGACAGGCTGTGCAGTTGGGTTGTTGCGGTTTGCAGACCACCGCGCCAAAATCCATAACGCTTTGATTATAAGCGGCTGACTGATCAGCGGGCAGCAGTTCCTGTGCCAGGTCGCCGAATTGTTTTTTACCGGCGGTACTGTCGATCGGGGTATCGATGGCGAAGTAGCGGGAGAGGACGCGGTATACGTTGCCGTCCAGCACAGCGTAGGGGAGGTGGAAGCCGAAAGAGGCGACAGCGGCGGCGGTGTAGGCGCCTATTCCTTTCAGGGCCTTGATCTGGTCGTAGTTGCCGGGAAATTTCCCTTTATAGGTGGTGGCAATTTCACGGGCGGCGGCCAGCATATTTTTGCAGCGGGCGTAATAGCCGAGGCCTTGCCAGAGGCGGAAGACTTCTTCTTCCGGGGCCTGGGCCAGTTTGGTAGCGGTGGGATAGTGTTCAATAAACTTCTGATAGTAGGGCAATCCTTGTTCCACGCGGGTTTGCTGGAGAATAATTTCAGATAGCCATATCCGGTAGGGGTCTTTTTCACCTTTCCAGGGCATGGTGCGGGTGTTGCTGAGCTGGTTCCACTCCAGTAGTCTTTCTGTAAAAAAAAGTCGGGAATCGGCCATTTATATATTATTTTAATAAAATTATTTAGTAAATTGATATGGTAAAAGCTGTCCTAAAACCCTATGGAGGTACACCAGATACCGTTTCCGGGCCTGCAAATAAATGTAAATTATCATCAATACAGTTATAAGAAAAAATGATAAAATTTATTTGCTTAAAATTCAGCAATTAAAATTTTTAAATTAACTTTGAGAGTAAAGTAATCCTCTCGCTTTCATATGAGAAAAGCTGATTTAATAAACAACATTGCTGAAAAAACCGGCATCCCCAAAGTAGATGTTTTAGTGACACTGGAGGCTATGTTTAAAGAGGTAAAAGAAGCCCTGGCCAATGGTGAGCACATTTACATCCGTGGGTTTGGCAGTTTTATCACAAAGAAAAGGGCCGCCAAGATTGGCCGCAACATCAAGAAGAACGTAGCGGTGGAGATTCCGGAGCATTTTATTCCGGCGTTTAAGCCATCTAAAGAATTTGTTGCTGAAGTAAAGAAGCTTAAAAGTTCTTAGTTTTGCAGCCTAATCTTTAGGCGATGCGAAAGTCACAAGTTCTCCTGGTTGGTGCAGCTGTAGCACTATTGGTGGTTTTATATGCTTTTGGCCGTACTGTACCCCGGTCAGATAAGCAAGCTATGTCAACTGCCGCTCCTATGAAGGGCGGTCAGGGTGTAGAGCCTATTGCCTTTTCCGAACTACTGGAAACGGCCAAAGGGAAAATTCCTGCTGAAAAATTATTATTGATCAACACGATTGAGACCAACGTTGTACGCGGGGACGTGAAAGCCCAGCAAATAGCCGCGTACAAGCAGTTGTATAATACTTGGGACAGCCTCAACCAGCTGCCCGTGGCGGCTCATTATCTTGGCGAAGCCGCCAAGTTGGAAAATTCCGAAAAAAGCCTCACCTTTGCAGCCAATTTGTTTCTGGCTCACCTGCAACATGCTCAGGATCCGCGGATTGCAAAATGGGAAGCCGATCAGGCTATCAGCCTGTTTGATCAGGCGATTCAACTGAATCCGGCCAACGACACCTTGAAGATATCACAGGCCATGGTGTATATGAACACCGGCGAACCGATGACAGGGGTTTCCAAATTGCGGGAAGTCGTAGCCAAAAATCCTGATAATATCGACGCGCAGGTTACTTTAGCGAACCTGGCCATTACATCAGGCCAGTATGATAAAGCTATCGAAAGACTGGAAGGCGTGATGCAGAAGCACCCGGACAATGCCAAAGTACTGTTTGTGCTGGCAGAATCCTACAGAAGCAAAGGCAACAAACAGAAAGCGATTGAGCTGTTTGAAAAAAGCAAACAGGCCATGACCGATCCGGAGTTGAAAAAAGAAGTGGATAGCTATATTAAGAGCATTCAATAATATTTTATTTTTTCCATCATTTAAAAACGTATAAGCGTATGCCTTGCGGTAAGAAAAGAAAAAGACATAAAATTGCCACTCACAAGCGTAAAAAAAGACTGAGAAAGAACCGGCATAAAAGTAAGAAGAAATAATTACTCCAGTTTCCCGCCATTTATACTAACCAGGTATTTCCCGGCGCGGTGGTCGGATAAAAAATTTTCATATACCCTGCATGATTCTGGCATTTAATCTTAAATTGCCTGAGTCATGCAGGTGTTTCCATAGATCCCGCAACCTGATCCCCGGATATTGCCTGCAGTGATCGCTGAACCCTTAAGCAATCCATCATCACATCGGTGAAGAATATGCTAACTTTATAGTGAGCTATTGTTTGGTATGCAGTAAGCTGTTCTTACATAGCTGTGTGCATAGCATAAAAGGTGAAGTTTTAAAGGTTAAAATTTTGGACGCTTGAACAAGGAACTTATTATAAATGCGGCTCCCACAGGTGTGGAAATTGCGTTACTGGAAGATAAAAAGTTAGTGGAACTGCATCACGAAAGTGGCAACCCTAACTTTGCAGTAGGCGATTTATACCTGGGCAAAGTGAAAAAGCTGATACCCGGCTTGAATGCTGCATTTGTGGACGTAGGCTTCGAGAAGGATGCCTTTTTACATTATACGGATCTCAGCCCCTATATCCGTTCCATTCTTAAATTTACTGCAACTGCCATCAGCGATAAAACCCCTGAAGGCTTTGATTTCACTAAGTTTAAAAATGAACCGGAAATAGTTAAAACAGGTAAAATCACTGACGTACTGGGCGGTAAACCCAATATCCTCGTACAGATCCTGAAAGAACCCATTTCTTCCAAAGGCCCCCGCCTTAGCTGCGAAATCTCTCTTCCCGGAAGGTTCATCGTGTTAACTCCCTTTAATGATATTGTAGCGGTTTCAAAAAAAATCCACTCTTCCGAAGAAAGAAAAAGACTGCAGAAAATCGTGGAAGCCATCAAACCGCCTAATTTCGGCGTGATTGTACGGACCGCCGCGGAAGGAAAGAAGACAGCTGAACTGCACGAGGACCTGACAACGCTCGTTCAAACCTGGAAAAATATCCAGTCCAACCTGAACAGCGCACAGGCTCCCCAGAAAATCCTGAGTGAGCAAACCAAAACCACCAGTATCCTCCGTGACCTGCTCAACGAGAGCTTCAACCGGATCGTGATCAACGATAAAAATATTTATACGGATACCAAAACGTATATCCAGAAGATCGCTCCGGAAAAACAGGATATCGTTAACTATTATAATAACGGCTCCCCGATCTTCGATAACTTTGGTATCACCCGCCAGGTAAAGGCTTCCTTCGGGAAAACCGTCAACCTCGACAGTGGTGTATACCTGATCATTGAAGCCACCGAAGCCCTGCATGTAATAGACGTCAACAGTGGCTATAAAAGCTCGAGCAACAACCAGGAACAAAACGCCCTCGCGTCCAACCTGGAAGCGGCTGCAGAAATTGCCCGTCAGCTCCGGCTGCGCGACCTCGGCGGCATTATCATCATCGATTTTATCGATATGAAACTGCCGGAAAACAAAAAGACCGTTTTCGAAGCTATGGAGAAATTCATGGCACAGGACAGGGCCAAACATACCATTCTGCCTATCTCCAAATTCGGGCTGATGCAAATCACCCGTCAGCGTGTAAAACCGGAAATCACTATTTCGGTGGCCGAAGATTGTCCCACCTGCCGCGGTACCGGCAAAATCGGCGCTTCTATGCTGATACTGGAAGATATCGAGAAAAACCTGCAATATCTCCTGAACCACCAACACAAAGGACTGACCATCCGGGTACACCCGATACTGCACGCTTACCTGACTAAAGGTTTCCTTACCTCCAAACAATGGAGATGGTATTTCCAATACAAAAAGTGGATCAAGCTGAAAGCAGACACCAACTACCACCTTACTGAATATCGTTTCTTCGACGCTAACGATGAAGAGATCAAATTATAAAGCTATTTGAAGATTTGAAAATTTGGAGACCTGAAAACACTTTCAATATCCAAATTTTCAAATTTTTATTTTCATTTGTTAAATCCCAAACCCCACTTCAAACTGTATATATTTCATACATTTATGCGATAAAACAGTACTAATCCCATACTGTTTATTGTCATGTTTGTTCTTGTTTCCTAATCACATCCATTACACTTTATGACCGTACGTTTTTACACAACCCTCTCTTTATTGGTCCTGATCATCCTTGTTGCCTGCCAACAAAACGGAGGCTTCCGAAAGAAGCTGAAAATCAGAGATACTACACATTATACTAAAGAGGCGTATATTGAAGAGACGCTGGACAGCAACCTGCTCAATAAGTTCCTGGCCGGGAATACCAACTTTGATCAGTATGATGAATACATCCGGAACTTCTATCAGAAACGGGGGTATCACTATGCATGGATCAACAAAGACTCGCTGACGGAGCAGGCGGCCAACTTCATCAACATGATGAAAAATGATGCCTCCTATGGTATTAAAGACAGCAGTCTGATCAACCCTCAACTGCAGCAGCTTACTGATAGCCTGTTGCAAAGCGAAGGGGGCCTGCGTATCGCTGATACAGCCCGCCCACAGCTGGAAGTACTGCTGACCGCCCAATTCTTTGCCTATGGCAATAAAGTATGGGGCGGCCTGACTGCCGATTCAGCAAAAGACCTGGAATGGTTCATCCCCCGTAAAAAAATTGATATGGAAAGCCTGCTGGACTCCGTAGTCCGCAAGAAATCCAACGCTTTTGAAGAAGATGAGCCGGTGAACCGCCAATATAAACTGTTGCGCAATGAGCTGAAAAAGCTGGCTAACCTGGAAGCCTCTACGAAATGGGATTCTGTCAGGATAGTGCAGAAAGCGACTTTCAAAAAAGGAGATTCGTCCCAGGTGATCACCGGGGTGAAAAATAAACTGGCAGCACTGGGCGACCTGGCCGTTAATGACAGCAGCAGCCGTTTTACACCGGAGCTGGACAGCGCTGTACGTTCCTATCAGGCCCGCATGGGCCAGAAAGTGGACGGTATCATCAAACAAACCACGGTGGACGCGCTGAATGTGCCGTTACAACAACGTATCCGTCAGATACTGGTGAATATGGAACGTTCCCGCTGGGTGCCGCTGGAACCCACGACAGACTATATCCTGGTGAATATCCCGGCATTTACCATGTATGTATATGATAAAGGAAAACTGGACTGGAGCTGTAATGTGGTTGTAGGCAAGCCTGGCGCTAATACGGTGGTATTCTCCAAAGACCTGCGTTATGTAGTGTTCAGCCCTTACTGGAACGTGCCTCCGGGAATTCTGGCCAAAGAAGTGTTGCCTGGCCTCAAACGCAGTGGCAGTGGTTATCTGGCCCGTCAGAATATGGAGATCGTAGGCGCCAGCGGTAAAGTGATACCGCCCGGTTCCATCAATTTCAGCAAATATTCCGGTGGCAATTTCCCTTATATAGTAAGGCAACGCCCTGGCGGCAGGAACTCATTGGGCAAGGTAAAATTCCTGTTCCCCAACGAGTACAACATCTACCTGCATGATACGCCTGCACGCTATCTTTTCGGGGAGAATAAACGCTCTTTCAGCCATGGCTGTATCCGGGTGGCTGAGCCCAAACATTTGGCAGAATGGCTGCTGCGTAAAGATTCCAGCTGGACAGAAAAGAAGATCGACGAGGCGTTGGACGCCAATAAAGAAAGGTTTGTTACCGTGAAAGAAAAAGTACCGGTGTTTATCGTTTACTTCACCGCCTTCGTGGACAGCAAAGGAAAACTGAACTTCCGTGATGACGTGTATGGTCACGATACAAGACTGGCTGCCTCTTTATTCGGCAGCAATGAGCCGAAGCTGGCGAAAGTTGATTCATCTGGTAGCCAGGAAAAATACTAACAAAAAAGACATGTCCGCGGACATGTCTTTTTTTTGTGATTTCCATTTGGACATCACCGTTTAGCTATGCGCGATCACTGATATTTCCACATTCACTCCCCTGGGCAAACCAGCTACCTGTACGGTTTCGCGTGCAGGATAGTTGCCACTGAAGTAGCTGCCGTACACTTCATTTACTTTAGGGAAATCGTTCATGTCTGTCAGGAAGATGGTGGTTTTTACCACGGCATCGAAAGTAAGACCGGCTTCTTTCAGTACCGCCTGCAGGTTTTTCATGACCATGTGGGCTTCATCGGTGATGCCTGACTTTACCAGTTCACCGGTGGCAGGGTCAAAAGGAATCTGACCGGACACATAGAGGATATTACCAGCTTTTACAGCCTGGTTGTATGGCCCGATAGGAGCGGGCGCCTGATTGGTAGTGATAATTTGCTTTTCCATATAACGAAAATAAAAAAATAAGTGTTGCCGGCATCGGCTATTGCCCGGCAGGAGGTGGGTTTAACAGGAAGATAAAGGGATTTTTTTCTTAGGTTTGCCGAAATTTAACGCATGAATATCCTCGTAATAGCAGATGCGCAGCGGTATGATGAATTAGAGCAGAGAGATCTTTCCCGGCATCAGGTACAATGGAGAACCAGTCTGGAAGAAGTGTTGTCTGTGAAAGCGTTTGACCTGGTGATAGATCTTATTTTCGATGACCGGCCGGACCACGCAGCGGTATACGCCCGTAATCCGGGTGTGCCGGTACTCGCAGGGATCGTAAAAACATCCTTGTCCCAGGTGATGAATGATTATGCATTTGAGCAGGGATTCAATATTATGGGATGTAATTTCCTGCCGGGTTTTATCAGTCTGCCGTTGCTGGAAGTGACGCTGGTGGACGATGGGCAGCAGGAAGTGCTGGCGGACATCATGTATCAGCTCAACTGGCAATACACGCTGGTAGCGGATGCTACGGGGATGGTGACGCCGAGGGTGGTATGTATGATCATCAACGAAGCGTATCTGACAGCCCAGGAAGGTACAGCCTCCCGCGCAGATATTGATACTTCCATGAAATTAGGCACCAATTATCCGTTTGGGCCTTTTGAGTGGTGCGAGCGTATAGGCGTGAAACATGTGTATGAGGTACTGAAAGCCGTACACGATGCTACCGGTGATGACCGTTACGAGGTAGCTGCATTATTACAAACAGAATACGAGGCAATATAACAATGGCATTAATACTGAGCATAGATACAGCCACTACCACCGGTTCGGTGAGCCTGGCACGTGATGGTAAGGCATTACAGACGCTTGTCAACGAGCAGCAGCAGGACCATGCCGCTGCGATGGTGTTGTATGTGCAGCAGGTATTGCGTGAGCAAGGTGTTACCGCAGCTGATCTGGATGCCGTGGCGGTGAGTGCGGGGCCGGGGTCGTACACGGGTTTACGTGTAGGCGTGGCCACTGCCAAAGGCCTGTGTTATGCCTGGAACAAGCCGTTGCTGGCCGTTTCCACGTTGCAGATGATGGCGCAGGGCGCCAAAGATGCCGTGCAGGATGATCATGCCTGGTATTGCCCTATGCTGGACGCGCGTCGGCAGGAAGTGTTCACCGCTATTTATGATGCCTCATTGCAACCAGTCATGGAGCCACAGGCTTTAATACTGGAGCCGGGATCATTGGATGCCTGGCTGTCGCAGCAAAAGATATATTTTTTCGGCAATGGTAGCCCCAAATGGGCTGCCATGCTGCCTTCCATCGATAATGCCGTTTTTGTTTCCCATGAGATGAGTGCCGCGCATATGGCGCCGCTGGCAGAACAATTATTCCTTCAAAAATCCTTTGTTGACCTCGCTTATTTCAGCCCTTTTTATCTGAAAGGCTTCTATTTCCCCCAGAAACCCTAACACGTTCGTTTTATTTGTCACGGTATTGTCAAATTACATCTAATTTGCACATATCGCCGGGTTATATATGATAAAATAAGGTATAGAAATTTTTTTTATTGTGACAGATATTATATTTTTGTATAAATCGATAACCGCATTTGTTGTCTAACTATTTTGCGATTACTGTCCGTTGATCCCTTTCATTTCATCATTTTTTAAAAACTATTATGCGATGGAAAAAACATTATTAACTACCTCTTCTAATACTCTTATTATTTCTAGAGGTAACAATGAAAAAGACCAGATCAAATTGGATTACATTGCCGTTAAAAAGGCCGCTATGGTTTTGCGTGCTATCAACCATAAGTTGCGCCAGCAGATGATAAAGCTGTTGGAGGACCATAAGAAAATGACTGTGACAGAGATATATGTAAAATTGCGTTTGGAACAATCGGTAGCATCGCAGCATCTGGCCATATTAAGGCGGGCTGGTATTGTAATTACAGAACGAGATGGTAAGTTTATCCACTACACCATCAACAAGCAGCGTATTGCTGAGGTGGCAAAATTTGTGGAAGAACTGGTTGGTTAATGCATATTAGCCATTTTTAAATACGGAATTGAATTATTAGAAAAGTAGCCGGAAGGCTACTTTTTTATTTCAGTATAGATTTTATCCATACGTGAGAGGGGTGATTTATTTGTAAATTTGTAGGATTACAAAAACCGACAAATCAAAAAGCCAATCCATGTACGTAAAACAATTATACACCAATTGCCTGTCAGAAGCGGCATACTTCATTGAATCAGGAGGAGTGGCCGTGGTGATAGACCCGCTGAGGGATATCGATGTATACCTGGACCTTGCCAGGGAACGTAACGCTACCATCAAATACATTTTTGAAACACATTTCCACGCTGACTTTGTGTCGGGACATCTGGAACTGGCCAAAGCTACCGGCGCACAGATCGTGTTTGGCCCGGATGCTGAAACCGGCTTCGATGCTTACGTGGCAAAAGATAACGAAGAATTTGCCATCGGTGACGTAACCATTAAGGTGTTGCATACCCCTGGCCATACACTGGAATCGACCTGTTACCTGCTGCTGGACGCTAATAAAGCACCGCACGCCGTTTTCACCGGCGATACCTTGTTTGTGGGTGATGTGGGCCGTCCGGACCTGTTCAGTGGTAACCTTACCAAGGAAGAGCTGGCGGGCCATCTGTTTGAATCACTGAACAACAGGATTAAAACGCTGCCTGATAACGTGACCGTATATCCGGCGCATGGTCCCGGATCAGCCTGTGGTAAGAACCTTGGTCCCAATACTTACAGCACCATCGGAGAAGAGAAAAGCACCAACTATGCACTGCTGGCAACTGACAAAGCTCAGTTCATCCAGGAAGTGACCAGTGGCTTATCTACACCGCCTTCTTATTTCCCGATCAACGCAAAAATCAATAAAGAAGGATACGATGCACTGCAAGCTGTGATGAATAAAGCGCTGCAACCACTTTCTGTAGCTGCTTTTAAAGAAAGAAGCGAAGCAGGCGCCCTGATCCTCGATACCCGTCCGGCTACGGAATTTGGCGATGGTTTTGTACCCGACTCCATCAGCATCGGCCTGGAAGGCCGTTTCGCAGAATGGGCCGGCAGCTTGTTGCCTTTCGATCAGGAGATTATTCTGGTTACTACACCGGGCAAAGAGGAAGAAACAGTGGTAAGAATGGCGCGTGTAGGTTTTGAAAATGTAGCTGGTTACCTCGAAGGTGGTTTCCCTGCGTGGGAAGCAGCCGGTGAGGAAAGAGATCTGATCATCACTGTAGAAGCGGATGAGCTGGCGATGGATGTTCCGCATGACGAAAACCTCGTGATTGTGGATGTGCGTAAGCCGGGAGAATACGCCAACGGACATATTAAAGATGCTCTCAGTCTGCCGCTGGGCGATATGATGGACCCTGCCAACCTCGCCAGCCTGGAAGAACACCTGAACCTGTATGTTCACTGCCAGGGTGGTTACCGTAGCATTATTGCCTGCTCTATCATGAAGAGAGAGGGTATCCACAATCTGCGTAATGTAGATGGTGGTTTCGCCAAAATGAAAGATGAAAAAGGACTGGAAGTAGTGCTGGAGAAGAATGTACTCAACTAAACATTTTCCAATTATAGGATATCAACAGGCCGCAAGGGATTCCTTTGCGGCCTGTTTGTTTTTTATATGAGTAAATAAATAAATGTATACTACTGCTGCTCTATTTCCCCGAAATCCTTTATTACAGTAGCTTTCTTTCAGGTTTGCCTTTTATTTTATATCAATTTTTAATTGATTAACAATTAGTTAAACAGGAAAAAATTTTCTATTAGCACGTTATTTGTTATCTTCTGGGACTAAAACTTTCTAACCATGAATAGAAAATCCTTAGCACTCGCCCTTTTGATGGTGATGGGCGTTTTCTTCTTCGCCTGTAAGCCTTCGGACAGCAAAATCCAGAAGGCCGTTAATGAAAAACTGAGTACTATTCCCGGCATCACTGCAGAAGTGAAAGGCGGTGTAGTAACGCTGAATGGCGAAGTAACTGACGATGCCGCCAAAGCAGCAGCGGAAGAAGCCTTAAAAGGTGTTTCCGGTGTAAAATCTGTCTCCAATAACATCACCGTGAAGGCGCCGGAACCAGCCCCAGCTCCGGTTACCATCAACCCCGACGATGTGCTGAAGAAAACCCTTGATTCTGCCTATGCTGCAGGCGGATTTTCTACAGTAACCGTTACCGTGGCCAATGGTGAAGTAACCCTGAACGGCGAAGCTAAAAAAAGCGATCTGCGTAAAATCATTCAGACAGCCCAGGAATCTAAGCCCAAAAAAGTCAACAACAATCTTAAATTGAAATAACCCTTTAAAAAATTACTGTCATGAGCTTACAGGATAAATACCAGGAACTGATCAGCCAGGCTAACAGCGCCGGCGTTACCAATTTACAGGTAAGGGAACAGGACAATGTACTGTACATCGACGGAGAGGCTACTGCAGAGGTGAAAGACCAACTGTGGAGCACCTACGAAAAACTGGACCCCGAAATGCGTTCTGCTGATGTAGTGATGAATATCGCTGTTGCTGATGGCGGCGGCGGTGAGCAGGTCTATGAAGTAAAATCCGGCGACAGTCTGAGTAAGATTGCGAAGAACTATCCCGGTGTTTCCTGGAAAGATATCTTCGAGGCTAATAAAGATCAGATCAAAGATCCCAACCTGATCTATCCCGGACAGAAACTGAAAATACCCGGATGATAACAGCCGGTGAATGTATAAACGAAAAGGCCTGAGCAACTGCTCAGGCCTTTTCGTTTTGTTTCGTTTCCGGTGTACCAGGATATTGGTGTTTCCATCTTCTGTGGCTCCATACCCATACTTCAGGTTGTTCATGAATATTTTTCTCCAGGAACCGCACAAAGGTTTCGGTGATTTTTCCTACCGGCTCCTGTTGCGGCTCTTCAAACATCAGCTTCAGGGTAGCGTGATAATAACCGCGCTTGGTTTTGCGGATGTCTACAAACACTACCGGGATATCGTTTCTGCGGGCGGCCATTTCAGGGCCTTTGTAGAAAGGCGTCATCTTATTCAGAAATGGATACCAAAGGCAGCTCTTCGGGTTACCGGGATTCTGATCAGCCACCAGCGCAATCAGGTACTGCTTGTCGAGCCAGGGCTTCATGCTGTTGGCCATATCATTGGCGGGAATAAGGATAGAGCCGAATTTCTCCCGGAAGTGGCGGAACATGCGGTCGGCCGGTTTACTGCTGAGCGGCATATACACCACCAGGAAGGGGAAAGACACGTCCTGCATGCAGAAGAGGTTGGCCCATTCCCAGTTGAAATTATGGCCCAGGTGCAGCTGGCAGCTTTTGCCTTTAGCGTACAACTCATGAAGTACTGTGAGGTCGCAGATAAAGCGCTTTTGCAGCTGCTCTTTGCTTATGGTGAGTAGTTTGATGGTTTCCACCATCATATCAGTAAGGTTGCGGTAGTATTTTTTAGCCAGCAGTTTGATTTCTTCCGGTGACTTGTCCGGAAAGGCCTGTTTCATATTGGCCAGCACCACCTGCTTCCGGTAACCAAATACGTAATACACCAGTGCATACAGGACATCACTGATGAAGTAGAGTACCGGGAAAGGCAAGAAGGAAATACCGTAACAAAAAACAAGTAGCAAATAGTACATATTCCTCTCTAATCTAAACTTGAATACTCCGCAAAGGTAATGAAAACCAGTGGGTTGGCTTACAAGACAATATTTTGTACCAGTTCACATTTGTATGGATAATCCGTGTTGTAATGCAGGCCTCTGCTTTCTTTGCGGAAGGATGCACCTTTTACGATCAGGTATGCGGCCGTGATCAGGTTACGTAGCTCACACAATTGAGGAGACACTTCTGTTTTCTCGTAGAGGGCCTCTGTTTCTTCGTGCAGCATATCCAGCCGGCGTAGCGCACGGGCCAAACGTTCGTTGGTACGTACGATACCCACATAGTCGCTCATGATCTGTTTCAGTTCTTTGAGGCTCTGGGTAATAAGGATCATTTCCCGTGGGGCTGTGGTGCCGCGTGCATCCCAGTCCGGCACACTTTCCCTGTATTCCAGGGTATCTATTTTGCTGGTAGCGTCCATGAAGCAACGATGGGCAAACACCATAGCTTCCAGCAGGGAGTTGGAAGCGAGGCGGTTGGCGCCATGCAGGCCGGTGCTGGCACATTCACCACAGGCATACAGATTACGGATGGAGGTTTGGCCCCACTCGTTGGTTTTGATGCCACCGCAGCTATAGTGTGCTGCCGGCTCTACCGGGATCATCTGTTTTTGTACATCGATGCCAATGGCCTTACAGGTCTCGTAAATATTAGGGAAATGGTGAATGAATTTTTCGATGTCCATATGACGGCAGTCGAGATACACATGCTCGGTACCGGTGATCTTCATTTCACTGTCAATGGCGCGGGCCACGATATCACGTGGAGCGAGTGACAGGCGTGGATCGTACTTGTGCATGAAATCTTCGCCATGGATATTGCGGAGTATACCACCATCACCCCGTACCGCTTCCGTGATCAGGAAAGAAGGATTGACGCCGGACTGATAGAGGGCTGTAGGGTGGAATTGAATAAATTCCATATTCTCGATACGGCCTTTGGCGCGGTACACCATCGCTACACCGTCGCCCGTAGCGATGGTGGGATTGGTGGTACTGCGGTACACCTGCCCGTTGCCTCCGGTGGCCAGCAGGGTTACTTTCGCCAGTATCGTTTCTATTTTGTTGCTGTTAAGATTGAGCACATATACCCCGAAACATTCAATGTCCGGTGTGGATTTGGTGACCAGGTAACCCAGGTGATGCTGGGTGATCAGGTCTACCACAAAGCAGTGGGTGACAAGTTTGATGTTGGGACGGCGGTGGATGGCTTCCAGTAACGCGCGTTCAATCTCTTTACCGGTAATATCTTTATGATGGATCACTCTGAAAACGGAGTGCCCGCCTTCGCGGCCGAGAGAAAAATCACCATCAGGGTTTTTGTCGAAGTTAGCCCCCCATTCGATGATTTCATTTACTCTTTCCGGACCTTCCGTGACAACGATTTCCACGATACGCTCGTTGCAAAGCCCGTCGCCTGCGATCAGGGTATCCTCTATATGTTTTTCAAAGCTGTCATTTTCCAAATCATTGACCACGGCCACACCGCCCTGCGCGTACTTGGTATTGGTCTCATCTTCACGGCTTTTAGTGATAATGGTAATCGTTTTATCAGGGCATTGCTGAGATACTTTGAGAGCATAGGTCAAGCCTGCTATCCCCGAACCGATGACAAGAAAATCTGTTTGCTGCATAGACTACGAAATTACCGTTTTTTTACTACCAATACCGGTGATTTTTATCAGCGGCGGTAATACTGTACGGCGCCATAAACCAGCCCGGCCTGAGCCAGTCCGTATGTGAGCATGACCAGCTGTCCGCCTGCCGGCAGCGGATGGTAAAACCGGTTCAGTGCAATAAGCGAGTCAGACAGTACAAAAAGCAGCGCTCCGCCTACACAATACCAGGCCATCCGTTGATAGCGGAAATGGAAGGCATGTATCACGCTTTGCAGCATGATGGAGATCACCAGTGAATAGATGATCACCGGGATGAGCATATTACCAAGGTAAGGGATAAGAAAGAGGATATAACCGATGACTGCCGCTGCGTTCAGAAATACCCAGTGATATTTGCAGTACGGTACCGGTGGGTTGGAATACCGGATAGTGAGAAAAAAGACGGTGTAAAAAATATGGCCAACCAGAAAACAGCCAAGGCCTGACAGGAACAGGTGGTCAAACATGAGTAACACATCTCCCAATAAACAGAATAGCATGGCGCCATACATCCATGCCTGTTGTTTGGCTGGCATGGCCTCCGCGGTAGTCAAAAAGTAAACGGCCAACAACGGTATCAGCAGTGGCTTGGTCGCAAACCGAAGACTGTCCAGGTTCAGGCTGATCAATACGAGATCAGCAAATAAAGTAAGGAAATACAGAACTAACCATCCGGATTTGTTCATGAGCAGTGCGGGTTGTTACTACAAGATAACAAACTTTTTGCATAAACATCAGGTATTCAACAGAATGAGAAACGTAGAACCGTTTCCGTTATTTCCTGGGCTTAAAACCTTCAGCTGGCCGCCATGCATTTGAATGATCTGTTGAGACAGACTGAGGCCGATACCTGAACCGGTTTTTTTGGTGGTGAAGAAGGGGATAAAAATTTTGTTCATGGCTTCGGTATCAATACCAGGGCCATTGTCGGTGATTTCAATGCATACCTGTTGTATGTTGTTGAGATACACTTTCATGTGGATACTGGCATTGTCTGTATGCTCCAGTGCGTCCATGGCGTTTTTCACCAGATTGATCAACACCATCTGCAATTGGGAGATGTCAGCATGTATCTCTACGTTTTCTGCATCCACTTCGAGTTGAAACTGGATGTTAGCCTGTTTCATGTCAGCCTGGAAAAGGCTGCTCACTGTGGATACGAGTGATTTGATGTTGACATGCGTGAATTGTGGCTGCGGAAGGGTGGTGTAATCGCGGTAAGCGTTCACAAAGTTCATGATGCCTTTGCTGCGGCTTTCCACTGTCAGCAGGGCTTCCTGGAGGTCTTCAATACCTTCCCGGTTGCCGGCGGTGGGAGCAATATCGAGATCTACAATCTCTTTCATCGTGCCAATAAGTGACACGATGGGCGTTACAGAGTTCATGATCTCATGCCGTAATATTTTAGTCAGGTTCTGCCAGGCTTCCAGCTCTTTTTTCTGTAGTTCTGAGTGGATGTTCTGGATGGATATCAGTTTGATAAGACGTCCCTGCAGGCGCACGGTAGCGGCATTGATGGAGAGCTGTTGTTCCTGACGTGTGGCGTACAGGAGTTTGTTGCCGGAAGACAGTTCCGTTAATAGCTCCGAGAGGCCGGGATGCACTGGTTTCAGTTCTGAAATATTACGCAGGCGATAGATGCCCAACAGGCGGAAAGCAGCGGGGTTGATCAGCTCTATCCGTCCTTCGGTATCAAAGGAAAATACGCCGATACTGATATGCTGGATAATGGTATCGATGTATTTGAGGTTGGCTTCTTTTTCCGCGCGTGTTTGCCGGAAGGCTTCCAGTACTTCGTTGAACTGGTGATTGAGCATCCGGAAGCTTTTACCGAGTTGATTATCAGCGCTGAAGCGGATGGAAAAATCTTCATACCGGATAGACTCGAGGAACAGGGTGAGTTTACGGTTGATCCGGTTGAGATAGTAGTAAATACCATATATCTGCAGCAGTATCAACGGGACCGTGAGGACTGCCAGCGGTGTCATGCCGCGCATATACAGCCATACTGCAGCGGCCAGTGAGATGGTGAGCAGCAGTATGCGAAGGATGATATTGACGCTGAAACGGTTCATGATGGAAAGGTTTGCCGGAGCGGGCCCCGGCAAACGGGGACCTAAATATTATATTTCTCGAGTCTTCTGTAGAGTGCAGCCCTGCTGAGGCCCAGTTCTTTAGCGGCTTCGGTGATATTGCCGTTACACTTTTTCATAGCCTGGGTGATGATGGTGCGTTCCATTTCTTCCAGGTTATAGCCGGTATCCATTTGCGGGTCCTGTGTATTGTTGTTTTTCACAAACACATCTTTGGGCTGCAGTGTTTTGCCCTGAGAGAGAATCACGGCTCTTTCCATGGCATGTTGCAGTTCGCGGATGTTGCCGGGCCATTCATATTTTTCCAGTTGCTGGATGAGGGATTCATGCAGACTGTTGACCTGGCGTTTATATCTTTCGCGGTACAGTTGCAGGAAATGTTCCGCCAGTGGTATGATGTCTTCCCTGCGTTCGCGCAGGGGAGGCAGGTGTATTTCGATGGTATTGATGCGGTACAGCAGGTCCTGCCGGAAAAGGTGCTGGGCGGCCTGTTGCTGAATATTGCGGTTGGTAGCGCAGATCAGTCTAACGTCGATGGGTATACTCTTATTGGAGCCTACTTTGGTCACCGATCTGTTTTGCAGTACGGTCAGGAGTTTTGCCTGAAAGGGGATGGAGATGTTACCGATTTCATCGAGGAAGATGGTGCCGCCGGATGCTTCTTCAAAACGGCCGGCCCTGTCTTCACGGGCATCGGTGAAGGCGCCTTTTACGTGCCCGAAAAGTTCGCTTTCAAAGAGTGTTTCGCTGATGGCGCCGAGGTCAACGCTGACGATGGGTTTGTCACTGCGGTGAGACTGCTGGTGGATATGCCTGGCCAGCATGTCTTTCCCTGTACCGTTTTCACCGAGAATGAGCACGTTGGCATCGGTGGCGGCTACACGGGAAACAGTATCGAATACCGCCTGCATAGCGGGACTGTTGCCAACGATCAGGTTGCCGGTGTTGTGTACTACCGGTGGCTTGTCCAGTTTGGATGCCCGTTTGTTGTAGGCCGATTGTATAGTGGCCAGCAGTTTTTCATTTTCCCACGGCTTGAGCACAAAGTCCACCGCGCCGGATTTAATAGCTCTTACAGCCATTTCCACATCGCCGTAGGCGGTAAACAGTACCACTGCTGTATCCGGCTTGATATCGAGGATACGGTCCAGCCATTCAAATCCTTCTTTGCCGCTGCTCAGGTCACGGGTGAAGTTCATATCCAGCAGGATAACATCATAGTCGAAGTTGGTGACCAGGTAAGGTATCTTTTGCGGATTTTTTTCAAAATCCACCTGTTCAAAGTGCCGTTTCAGCAGCAGACGGGCCGCGCGCAATACATCAACATCGTCGTCAACGATCAGAATTTTTCCGGGTTGCATGGTGGTCATGGGTAAAAGGTGAATGCAACAATATTACAGAAAGATTTTTTTACAATGCGCTTTATTTCCGGCTTTCCGAAAAGTGTCCGTTTATGAACACCGGTTGTCCGCCACAGGACATTTTTTAGGTGCGGTTATCCGCTATAATGCTTATTGGTAGGACGTTTTGTCCTTTGGCATATGGATTGGAATTCTCAGAGCACAAACTTTTTGGTAATTAACATGGACAGAAAAATAGAAAAGAAGTTCTGGAATAAAAAGCGCATCCTGATGATCGGCGGTGGCGGTCTGGTAGCGCTGTTGTTACTGTACACGCTGATCTTTGCGGACCACCGGGCCACGCTGAACGTGGAGAAGGACAAGATCACGATCTCTGCTGTCAAGAAAGGGACTTTCGATGTATATATCGCTGTTACCGCTGTGGTGATGCCTTTGAAAACGATCCGTCTTGATGCTATTGAAGGCGGTTATGTAAGCCGTAAATATCTGGAGGGCGGCAGTATGGTAAAAGAAGGGGATTCCATCCTGAAGCTGGACAACCAGCATATGATGATGGAATTTGTAAACCATGAAACTGAGATCTACCGTTTACGGAACGAGTTGCAGAACACCCGTCTGAATATCCGTCAGCAGGACTTCGTGATGCAACAGGCCGTTTCCGACATCAATGCCAAGATTGATGCCGCGCAGGACCTTTATGACCGTAATAAGCAGCTGGTAGACGAGAAGATCGTTGCCCGCCAGGAATTCAACAAAAACAAGATCGAGCTGGAAGGCTACAAGCGCCAGCGTGAGATTCAGCTGCAATCGCAGGCATATCAACGTGAAAATGCCCGTCAGCAGATTACACAGCTGGAAGGAACATTGTCCAGAACGCAGCGCAACCTGGAGCTGATGAAACAGAACCTCAACAGCCTGATCGTACGGGCCCCGGTGTCTGGTCAGTTATCTTCCATTGATGTGGAGGTGGGCTCCAGCATTACCGCCGGCCAGAATATTGGCCAGATTGACGACCTGAACGGTTTTAAACTACGTGCAGATATCGACGAACACTATGTATCGCAGGTGTTTGCAGGGTTGAAAGCTACTTTTGAGTTTGATGGCAAATCATACGATATGGTGGTGACTAAAGTGTATCCCGAAGTGAAAAGTGGTCGTTTTCAGGCAGATATGAATTTTGAAAAACAAACACCTGATGGTATCCGCCGTGGACAGTCCACGCCTATCCGTTTGGTGCTGGGTAAATCGCAGGAAGCGTTGTTACTGCCCCTTGGCGGATTCTTTTCCGACACCGGTGGCAACTGGGTATATGTAGTGGACCGGAACGGGAAAAAGGCGGTGAAGCGCAATATCTCCCTGGGAAGAAAAAATCCTTTGTATTTTGAAGTATTGGAAGGACTGCAACCGGGTGACCAGGTAATCACTTCTTCCTACGAGAACTTTGGTAACAAAGATGTACTGGCGTTTTAACGATCATCCATTTTTATATAAACTAGTATTGTAAAAACCATCATTCATTAAAGTCAATCAAACGATATGATACGTACCGTTAACTTACAAAAGCTGTTCACAACAGAAGAAGTGGAAACAACTGCGCTCAATGGAATCAATATGGAAGTGCAGGACGGAGAGTTTGTTGCCATTATGGGACCGTCTGGTTGTGGTAAATCAACCTTACTGAACATACTTGGGTTACTGGACAATCCCAGTGACGGTGAGTATCATTTCTGGGGTAAAGAAGTGGCGAGAATGAGCGAGCGCCAACGTGCACAGCTGCGCAAAGGCTCTATAGGCTTCGTATTCCAAAGCTTCAACCTGATTGATGAACTGACGGTTTATGAGAATGTAGAGTTACCGTTGTTATACCTGAAAGTGGCGCCGGCTGAAAGAAAACAAAAAGTGGAAGAAGTGCTGGAGCGGATGAACATTATGCATCGCCGTAACCACTTCCCGCAACAGCTGTCTGGTGGCCAGCAACAACGTGTAGCTATCGCCCGTGCCGTAGTGGCCAAACCCAACCTGATCCTTGCGGATGAACCTACCGGTAACCTCGATTCCTCCAACGGTGAAGAAGTGATGAAGCTGTTGCAGGAACTGAATAATGCCGGTACCACGCTGATCATGGTGACCCACTCACCCTACGACGCAGGATTTGCACACCGCATCATCAACTTGTTTGACGGACGGGTTGTGACTGAAAATATAAAAGAACAGTTTCACGTGTAGTTTTCTCCTTCCGCCATTCTAAATTACTGCATTATGTTCCGGAACTATTTTAAGATCGCTTTCCGTCATTTACAGCGGCACAAATTTCTCACTGCCATCAACGTTTGTGGATTGGCAGTGGGAATGGCCTGCTGTATAATGATCGTGTTGTATGTGCGGGATGAACTAAGCTTTGACAGGTTCCATCACAAAGGGAACAATATCTACCGGCTTACAACGGCAGAAAGTAATACGGCCAACGGCACCATGAATTACAATGCGTCCATCCAGTTCCCCGTTGGCCCGGCGCTCAAAAAGGAAATCAGTGGTATCAAGGATGCCGTCAGGATATTCACTCCCGGCACCACGTTGTTTACCCAGGGTGACAAGAAGATACTGGAGGAACATTCCGGTTATGCTGATGCCTCTTTTTTTCAGATGTTTGATTTTCCCCTGCTGGAAGGTGATCCTGCAACCGTACTTAAAGACCCCTATACTGTAGTACTGACAGCCAGTGCTGCTAAAAGATATTTCGGTCAGCAATCACCTATCGGCAAAATGCTTAAAGTAGGGAATGACTATACCTGTACTGTTACCGGAGTGGCCCGGGATATGCCGGCCAATACAGACCTCCGGATGGACATCATTCAGTCTTTTTCCACGCTCATGAGCCGGCATGAGGCATGGGAAAAGTTGTGGTATATGTTCAGTAGTAATGTGACCTACGTGCAACTGGCTGATGGTACTGATCCTAAAAAAATGGAGCCGCTGCTGAAAGACTTTGTCAAATTGCATATTGGCAGCATACTTGAAAAGTATGACATCCATTTTTCCCTTGCGCTGCAACCGTTACAGCACGCTCATTTACGTCCTGACGGCGACATTGGGGGAACAGACAATATGTTGGCTATCCGTCTCTACATCGCTATAGCTGCATTTATAGTATTAATAGCCTGTATCAATTTCATGAACCTGACTACGGCTCGGGGAGATGAGAGGGCAAAAGAAGTGGGATTGCGTAAAGTGCTGGGAGCAGAAAGGCAGAGCCTTGTGTTCCAGTTTCTGGCAGAGTCGGTCCTGATCAGCTTTTTGTCGCTGGTAGCTGCATTGATATTGGTGCTCGCTTTCCTGCCGTTATTCAACAGTATTACAGGAAAATCCCTGGGTTTATTTACATCCACAGACGGTTTTATATACGGTGGGCTGCTGGGGCTGGCGGCAATAGTGGGCCTGTTGGCAGGCAGTTATCCTGCTTTGTACCTGTCAGGGTTGATGCCTGTCAGGGTATTAAAAGGGCGTTTTATGGCGGCGGCCACCAAGTCGTTTGTCCGCCGGGCGCTTGTGGTATCGCAATTTGCTATTGCGGTGATATTGATAATTGCTACAACTGTAGTTTATACACAGTTACGTTTCTGGCAGCAAAAAAATCTTGGTTTTGATAAAGAACATTTGGTCAATATATACCTGGATGGTCTTGATACGGTGTCGCGGGCGCAATTACTGAAAGTGGAACTGAAGGCGTTGCCTGGTGTGCAACAGGCATCACTGAGTAACTTCCTGGTCGGCACGGGGATCCTGATGGACTGCCCGATTGGCATGGTGGGAGGCTCAGATAAAGAAGCTTTTGTAGCCAATGTGATCAGTGGAGATGCTGAACTGCTGAAGACCACAGGCATCAAGCTGATCGCCGGCAGGGACTTTGATCCTGCTATGGCCACGGATTCCAGTGACGCTTTTATTGTCAACAGGGCCGCGGCCAAAAGATTAGGGTTGATAGATCCTATCGGAAAACGTATTGAGTGGCGACCGGGAAATTTGGTTAAACAGGGAACAATTATAGGCGTCACAGAAGATTTTAACTTCCGTTCCCTTCATTACCAGATTGACCCCGTGATTTACCAGGTAAGGCCTCAGGAAGCAGCGGTGCTGACTGTCAGGCTCGCGAGGGGCAATCATCTTGACCAGCTGGCAAGTATGGAGAAGGTGTGGAATAAACTGGCCCCTGATAATCCTTTCAACTATTCCTTTGTACAACAGGACCTGCAGACGCAATACGTCAGCGAGCGGACCATGGGACAGATTTTTGGCATCTTCGCTAGCCTTGCTGTTTTTATTGCCTGTATTGGTTTGCTGGGACTGTCTATGCTGATAGCCCGGCAGCGCACCAAAGAAATTGGTGTCCGTAAGGTGTTGGGAGCCTCCGTGGTACAAGTGTCCGCGTTACTGTCGCGGGATTTCCTGAAGCAGGTACTGGTGGGTATCACCATTGGTATACCGGTAGCCTGGTTCTGCATGGAGCAATGGCTGCACCATTTTGCTTTCAGGATACACCTGTACTGGTGGATGTTTGCCCTTACTGCCCTTGTTGTCATCCTGATCGCTTTATTTACTGTGAGCATCCAGTCTGTGAGGGCTGCACTCATGAATCCGGTAAAATCATTGAGGACTGAATAATCTTAACGTATATGTTTCTCCGTTACATACTAATTGCATTCAGGAACCTGCGCCGGCAAAAGCTGTTTGCCTTTATCAATATTGCCGGTCTGGCATTAAGCATGACTGTATGTTTAATGGTGTTGAAGTCGACCAAAAAAGATTTTAGTTATGATAAGTTCCATCCTGCTGCTTCCCGTACCTGGCGTATTACTTCCCAGGCTACCACGCAGGAAGGAAAACATTACCACATGGCCAGTTCGCCATTGCCGCTGGCGACGGTATTGCGGCAAGACTATGCCATTGCCGAAGATGTGGTGAGCTTATACAGTGTATTATCGGGCAATGTGATCGACGGGAAAAAGAAATTGCCGGTAAATGGTGCTTTCACAGAACCATCTTTCTTTCGGGTATTCGGTTTCAGGCTAAAGAGCGGAGATCCGGCTACTGCCTTATCTGCACCCAACAGTATTGTTTTGAGTGAAGCTACGGCCAGCAGAATTTTCGGGAATACACAAGCCATGGGAAAAGTGGTGCATTTCGAAAAGCAGGGCGATTATATCGTTACTGGTATTCTGGCTCCTCCGCCGGGTTTGAGTCATATTGACTATGATGCGTATGCTTCATTGTCGTCCGTTCCTGCGTTAGAACAGCAGGGTGTTTTGCCTAAGCGGTTGCTGGACTGGAACCAGGTACAGGATGGATATATCTATGTGAAGCTTAAACCCGATGTCAGCAAAACGGCATTGGCCACTGCGCTGTCATTTATATCCAAACGGTTTTATCAGCCGGCAGCCAAAGGGATAGGCAGTATTACGCTGGAACAGCAATCTCTTGGCAGCATTTCCCCTGCACAAGAGTTATATAACGACATTGGCAATGCGCCGCCATGGGGCAAAGTATTGGCGGCAATAGCCATTGCCTTCGGTTTGCTGGTATGTGCCTGCTTTAATTATACCAACCTGTCTATTGTACGGTCCCTGCAACGGGCGCGGGAAGTAGGTGTCCGCAAGGTAAACGGTGCGCTCCGCTGGCAGGTGTTTATGCAGTTTATTACAGAGTCGGTTGTCATGTGCATGCTCTCCCTGGTACTGGCTATCGTGTTGCTGATACTGGCAGAAAATTATACTTCCATCGGCATCGCATTCCTGTCTGGTGAACCGGTAGACTTCGGGCTTATAGGGTGGTTCCTGATTTTCAGTGTATTTACCGGTATTCTGGCGGGTATTATCCCGGCCTGGGCATTGTCTTCTTTTCAGCCGGCCAAAGTACTGCGCAATATGGTAGACATCAAATTGTTCGGTGGTCTGGGTTTGCGCAAGACGCTTATCGTGATACAGTTTACATTATCACTCACAGCGATCATCTTCTTTGTGACCGTATACCGGCAGTTTGCTTATAAAGAGGCCTTTAACATGGGCTTTTCCCGGGATAATATCCTGAACGTACCATTGGCTGATGCTGACTTTCAGTTGATGAAAGACCGTATGATGCAGGTGAAGGGAGTAGAAGCGATCACCGCCAGCTCAGGTACATTGGGCGTTCCAAGGCACAGCGGCTTTTGGCAGGTGAGAACGGAAATGAATGGTAGCCGCATGGAGATGGGTTATTATGCTGGTGATGCTGACTTCCTGAAAATAATGCAGCTGAAGTTGCTGGCCGGGACTGGCTTTCCGCCTACCATGTCCCGGGACCATGAGCAATACATTATTGTCAATGAGCAGATGGTAAAATCCCTGAACCTCAAATCACCGTCAGATGCCATTGGTAAGGCCATATGGATCTCCGATTCTTCGATGGTCAGCATCATTGGTGTAATAAAGGATTTTAATTATCAACCTATAGAAGCACCGATATTCCCGATGGCGATCCGGTTTGTTCCGGACCAGTTCAGGCAGTTGCAGGTACTGGTAAATACCGGGGATAGAGAAACTGTCATGGCCGGTATTAAAGCGGCGTGGCTGGAAATGCATCCGGAGCAGACGTTTACAGCCGAATGGATGAGTGACTTGTTACATGAGAAAACCAGTGGAAAAGAGCCGGTGTCCGCAGTGGCAATATTGGTGCTGATGATTACGGTCATCGCTGCGCTGGGCCTGTTGGGAGTGGTCTCCTACACTACTTTCACCCGTCGTAGGGAAATTGGCGTACGCAAGGTGATGGGGGCCGGTGTATCTGGACTGGTATTGTTGCTGTCCCGCAATTATCTCCGGCTGATCCTGCTGGCAGGCTTGATTGCGTTGCCACTGGGCTACCTGGGTAGTCTGCTGTTCCTGCAAATATTTGCCAACCGCATCAGCATAGGGTTTTTTACACTGGCCGGCAGCTTTGCCGCCTTACTGTGTATCGCCCTGCTGGCGATCATCTCCCAAACATGGCGCGCAGCGTCGTCTAACCCGGTGGATGTATTAAGGAATGACTAAAAATATTATAAAGAGAATAACAAGTGAACAGCAAATCAGAGTGTGTATCTACGCGCCCTGTTTTATTTTCTAACTTTTAAATCAGTGATATCTCATGTTTATAAGCTATCTCAGGATTGCGTGGAGAAACTTATGGAAGCAAAAAGTATTTGCCGCGGTGAATATGACCGGCATGAGTATCGCTATTTGCGCAGCGTTACTGCTATCCCTTACAGCCTATCATGAATGGTCCTATGACAACTTCCAGGAAAACAAGGAACATGTATATCAGTTGTACCGGAAGGACAATACCAGCAAAGGCGTACGGATCAACAAAAGTTTTTCTGAGCCACTTGCCGGCGTATTACAAAAAGAAGTACCGGGCGTGAAGCGCGTTTCCCGTATGGGTGGCGGGGATATGCCTGTACGTTATAAGGATAAAAATATTTACCTGGATGTGGAGATGGTGGATGCCGATTTCCTCCGGATGTTTTCTTTCCCCTTGCAGCAAGGCAACAAACAAACCGCCCTGGGGAGCCTGGACCAGCTTGTGCTGACACAAAACTCAGCGAAGGCGCTGTTCAATGAGGAAAATCCCGTGGGAAAAGCGCTGGAGGTCAAAATAGGCGATAATTGGAAACCCTTCGTGGTTTCGGCAGTAGCAGATAATATACCGGACAATTCCAGTATCACTTTTGAAGCGCTGACCCGCTTTGAGAATGTAGAGGATTATAGCACTATCCGGGATAACTGGAACGTTTCCAGCTACCCCTTAATGGTAGAAGTAGCGGCCAATGTAAATGCTGCTGCCTTTGATAAAAGCCTGATAGCCATTGCGCACAAGTATATGGCTGATCCTATTACCAGCCTGAAAACTATGGGAGGGATACCGGATAAAGATGGTGAGTTGCTACGTATAAACACCATCACGCTCAATGACTTTCACCTTTCCCCCTATAGTACGTTTGGCAGCGGGCTGCGTCCTTTTTATCCATGGATGATGGTGATGCTGGCCTGTTTGATCATAGGCATAGCCTGTATTAATTTTATCAACCTGTCAATTGCCAGATCCTTTACCCGTGGTGGTGAGATCGGGCTGAGGAAAGCACTGGGCGCCATGGACAGGCAGCTGATGATGCAATTTTGGAGTGAGGCCTTTCTCCTTTGTTTGGTGTCCCTCATTGTAAGCCTGTTGCTCGCGGCAGTGCTGCTGCCATATTACAACGCCACCTTCCGGCATCAGTTGAGCTTCCATCTTTTCCGTAATGGCTGGATAGTTTTAGGGACCGCGGTGGGCTTCTTCCTGGTAACGTTGCTGGCTGGTGGTTATCCTGCATGGAAAATAGCGCGGGTCAACCTTGTACAGGTATTGAAAGGGAAATTAAGACTAAACAGGGGAAGTAGTGTGCGTAATGGCCTGATTGTTTTCCAGTTCATGGTGGCGGCGATGTTAATCAGTTGTACTGCAGTTATCTGGCAGCAAATGAATTTCATACGTGCTACCCCGTTAGGTTACAATACCACACAGGTGATCAGTATTCCGGCTGACAATGCCCCGCCGCAAGCCCGTGCAGCTTTTCGCAATAAACTGGCCTCAGAACCGTCGGTGCAAAGTATTACCGGCAGCATACTGAATCTTGGAATAGGGAAAGACGGCTCTTCTGGTAACTGGAACCGCGGTTTTGACTATAAAGGCAGTCATATCAGCACGCAGTGTATCGTGGTAGACTATGACTATGCAAAGACGCTGGACCTGAAGATGGTGGCCGGTAGGGATTTCTCCCGTCAGTACGGAACAGATTCCTCTGGTGTGGTGATCAACGAACAAATGGCCAGACAGCTAAACGAAAAAGACCCGTTAGGTGCGATACTCAATCCCAGTGGACAACCTTACCACGTAATCGGGGTGGTGAAGGATTATCATTTTGAGTCGCTGCACAAGAAGATAGAACCGCTGATGATAATGATGGACGCACAATCGCGCATGAATTATTTGTTTGTGAAAGTCAATACCAGCCATCCGGCTGCGGCTATGGAGCATATCACTGCTGTATGGAAAGAAGTTAATCCGCTGGCTAAGAATGATCCCGGTTTCCTGGATGAAAACACTGACAGGCTGTATCGCCAGGAGGCCCGTTTTTCCAAAATATTCATGAGTGGCGCTGTATTGGCCATCATTATCTCCTGTATGGGGCTGTTTGCGATAGCCGTGCTGGTGATGGCGCAACGACGCAAGGAAATTGGTATCCGTAAAGTGTTGGGCGCTTCGGTAGGCAGTATTGTGGTGTTGCTGTCACGCGATTTCCTGAAACTGGTACTGATAGCAGTACTGGTGGCAATACCCATATCCTGGTACCTGATGCAGCGATGGCTGAATGGATTTGCTTTCCACGTGGAAATCCATTGGTGGCTGTTTGCGGGCGTTTCCCTTTTGGCGGTGGTAATCGCGTTGGCCACCACCGGTCTGCAAACCGTACGGGCTGCATTGTCTAACCCGGCAAACAGTTTGAAAATTGATTAGCTATTAACTTGTTATAAACAAATACCTGATGTGGAAAAACTATTTTAAAATAGCAGTTAAAAATCTCCTGAAACGTAAGTTGTACGCAGGTATCAACGTTTTTGGACTGGCTACGGCGATTGCTTGTTTTGTATTGTTGTCCCTGTATCTTGAAAATGAATGGACTTATGACAGGTGGTACAAAAATGTGTCTGAGTTATACCGCTTGCGCATGGATTATGGAGAGAAAGGAGAGAAGCTCGTACAAACAGCCATGACACCCAATATCCTGGCTACTACCATTAAAGGCCTGCCGGAAGTTCAGAAGGTTGTCCGCGTGTACCACCGGGATGTAAGCATTCGGTATGAAAACAAGAGCTGGAACGAAAACCGTTTCATCTATGCAGACGCCCCCTTTTTTCAGCTGTTTTCTTTTCCGCTGAAAACCGGCAATGCAGCCACGGTATTGAATGGGCCTAATATGGTGGTGATTTCGGCTTCCATGGCGAAAAAATATTTCGGCGATACAGATCCTGTCGGTAAAACGCTGTTGATCAACGGTAACCGTTCTCTCCAGGTAACCGGTGTGGCCGCTGATGCGCCGGCCAATACCCATCTTAAATTTGATTTTGTAGCCAGTTATAGCACGTTGCAATTGAAGGAGTACTGGGGATCAGCCAACTACTACACCTATGTACAGGTACAGCAGCCGGCGCAGCTGGGCACGCTGCAGGCGAGCCTTACTGCCATCGGCCAGCAGCAACTCAGCGATGAAGAGCGTAGCAATGGAACAGTTCTGAACTTTGTGCCGGAACGTGTTTCAGATATTCACCTACATTCCGTGGAGGCTGACATGACAGAGGAAAAAGGCGACGTCCGCTACAATTATATTTTTGCACTGATAGGCGGAATGCTGTTGATCATTGCGTGTGTCAACTTTATGAACCTGGCCACTGCACGGTCTACCGAGAGGAGCCGGGAAGTGGGCGTCCGTAAGGCATTGGGAGCGCAGCGGGGACAGCTCTTCTGGCAGTTTATGATGGAGTCGGCCCTGCTCACCGGTATCGCGATGTGCATAGGCCTGCTGCTGGCGAGGCTGCTGCTGCCGGCTTTCAATCAATTGGCGGATGTACAGCTGCAAATGAGCGGCGCCGGTGGTTACCGGATTTACTTTATACTCGTGGGTGTTTTCTTCCTCGTATCATTTGTGACGGGTATTTACCCTGCGTTGTTCCTTTCCGGGTTCAGGCCTGTGCAGGTACTGAAAGGCTCGCAGACTGCCACGCCCCAGGGCCGTGGCATCCGTCAGTCGCTGGTGGTGTTCCAGTTTGCGGCTTCTATTTTCTTCATCATCTGTACACTTATTGTACAGCGGCAGATGCAATATATACAACATAAGAAACTGGGGCTGGACCGCTCAGAAGTGCTGGTGCTGGATGGGTTTAAAGGTAACGAGCAAGTCCTGGAGTCTCTTAAGGGACGGCTGTTGCAACTCTCCGGGGTGACGCAGGTTACTGCTGCCGCAGAGTCTCCGGTATTTATCCAGGGAGGCTACAGCATAGACCATATAGAAGGCCGTCCGCAGAATTATACTATGAATATCAATGCATTGCCGATAGAAAAAGATTATCTGAAAACATTAGGGATTTCCCTGTTGTCAGGGGAAGATCTTACCCATGCTGATATTGCTGATATCCTGAAAGAAAAATCAGAAGAACGCGCCTATCATTTCTTCCTGAATGAAACAGCTGTTAAAAAGTTGGGCTGGACACCGGAAGTTGCAGTCGGCAAACGGATGATGCTTAATGGCCGTGTAGGAACGGTGAAAGGAGTGACGAAAGATTTTCACTTTGCTTCTATGAAAAGCAAGATAGAGCCGATTGTGGTATTCCCGGAATATGACTGGTTCCAGCAGATATATGTCAAAACAGGCGGAAGCAACAAACAACAGGTGATTGCTGCTATCGGAGCGCTGTGGAAAGAAGTGCAGCCGGTGGCGCCGTTTGATTATCATTTCCTTGATGATGATTTTAACCGGATGTATAAATCGGAATACCGCGTAGGCGCCGTACTGGGCACTTTCGCCACGCTGGTAATGGTAGTGTCCTGTTTGGGTTTACTGGGGCTGGCTGCGCTCACCACGCAGCAGCGTACCCGGGAAATTGGTATCCGCAAGGTATTAGGCGCCTCTGTGACCAATGTAGTGGCCATGTTATCAAAAGATTTTATCAAACTGGTGTTAGTGGCGCTGTTAGTAGCCATACCGGTGGCCTGGTTTGTTGGCCACAACTGGCTGGATGCTTTTGCCTACCATACCTCCCTGAGTATATGGCTTTTCCTGATGGCGGGCGCACTGGCTATTTTGGTGGCGCTGCTGACGGTCGGCCTGCAATCCGTAAAAACAGCCACCATGAACCCGGTAAAGAGCCTCAGATCGGAATAAAAAGATAATTATGTTTAGAAACTATTTTCTTGTAGCGATCAGAAATATATGGCGCAATAAAGTCTTCTCCCTATTAAACATCATGGGGCTGGTGATTGGTATCAGTGCCGCGCTGGTGGTATACCTGGTGGTGTTTTATGAATCCGGGTTTAATAAAGCCGTGCCAGACGGGGAGCATATATACAGGGTGGTTTCCACTATCAGTTTTTCGGGTGACAGTGTGAAGAATAGTGGTGTGGCCGTTCCCGTTATAGCCGTTGCACAGGAGAATGTGCCGCAGGTAGAAAAAACCACTCGTTTTTTTATTAACAATACTACCAGCCGGATCACCGTTGATGGAAAGGATTTTCAGAATAATGAAGATGTCATTTTTGCTGACAGGAATTATATGGATATGCTGGGATACGAGTGGCTGGGAGGAGATGCTGCTACTGCGTTGTCGCAGCCACTCTCTGTGGTGCTGACACAGGACCGCGCCCATTTGTATTTTCCCGGTCTGTCGGCAGATCAGGTGCTGGGAAAACAGATCCTTTACGATGACAGCATCAGGGCTACCGTGACTGGTGTTGTGAGAGAGCTGTCTTACAATACTGATTTCTGGTTCCGGGAAATGATTTCAATGCCCACCTTACAGTCCAACAGCTATTTTAAGGGAATCTATCTTGATCGTGACTGGCAGAGCATTAGCTCCTCCACGCAGCTGTTTGTTAAGCTTCTGTCTTCCTCCAGGCCTCAGGAAGTAACCGCTACGCTGATGAAGTATATGGCGGAGCATAATACAAAAGATTCCAGAACGGCATTATCGCTGCAACCACTGAGTGATCTGCATTTTAATACTGATTTTCATGCTTACAACCGCACTGCGGATAGAAAGCAGTTGAATATCCTGTCTGTAGTCGCTGTGGCTTTGTTGGTGCTGGCTGTCATCAATTTTGTGAACCTGACAACAGCGCAGGCTTCCCGTAGGGCTAAAGAAACCGGCATCCGCAAAGCGATCGGGGGAACGACCGGACAGCTGATCAAACAATTCCTTGGAGAAACGGCGGTACTTACCCTGATAGCAGCCACTCTCTCTCTACTGGTGGCGCCATTGCTGATCATCAGTTTTCATGCTTTTCTGCCGGAGGACCTGCCGGTCACACAACTGTATACCGCACCGGTGTTGGCATTTCTGTTCATTCTGGCAGTAGTGGTGGCATTAATTGCCGGTGTTTATCCGGCTTACGTGCTGGCACGGTTCCAGCCGATGGTGGTGTTAAAATCGAATACAGGAAACCGTGGGGGAAAAGTATGGGTGCGTCAGACGTTGACTGCGGTGCAGTTTACCGTAGCGCAGTTTTTTGTGATAGCCACATTGATTGTCAGCAAACAAATCCACTTTTCCTTAAATAAAGATCTGGGATTCAGGAAAGATGCCATCCTTACCATTGGAACACCGCGGCTCGATCCGGACCAGTCCAGGCGCAGGCTGCTGGAGGAGCGGATTGCCGCCCTGCCTGAAGTGGAGAAGGTAAGTCTTTCAGGATGCACGCCTGCTATGAACGGCTGGATGACCATCACCATGAAGCATAATAACGGAAAGCAGGAAATTGAGAAGGTAGTAGAAGTGCGTTATGGTGACAGTGCTTATTTGCCGGTATATCAGCTGCATTTGCTGGCAGGGAGGAACATCGCTACCACGGATTCAGTACGGGAATGGCTGCTGAATGAAACCGCAGCCAGGGCTTTTGGATTTAAGCGCCCGCAGGATGCCATTGGCCAGTTGGTGGAGGGACATCCGGTAGTAGGGGTAGTGGGCAATTTCAATGTGGGCAGTATGCGTCGTGAGATTCCTGCTGTGGCCATCGGTAGCGATGCATTGAGCAACCACCGGACCTTGCATGTACGGTTGCGTAATGCGGGGGAAGGGGGAGTGGTGTGGAAAAATGCCTTCGCGGGCATGGAGAAAGCATGGAAGGAAATATATCCGAGGGAGGAGTTTAGTTATGAATTCCTGGATAAAACAGTGGCGAATCTTTACCAGCAGGAGCGGCAGATGGGCAATCTGTTGAACTGGTGTGCCGGCCTGGCTATTTTCATCAGTATCCTCGGGCTATTGGGGCTGGTTATTTTTACAACAGACCAGCGTACAAAGGAAATAGGTATCCGTAAAGTGCTGGGTGCCACGGTTTGGCAGGTAGTCAGCATGCTGACCACTGATTTTATGAAACCAGTACTGGTAGCGTTTTTACTTGCAATACCGGTGTCGTGGTGGGCTATGAACCTGTGGTTGCAAACTTTCGCTTACCGCACCGGCCTTACCTGGTGGGTGTTTGCAGCGGGAGGGGGGATCATGGCCATAATGGCTTTAACCGCGATGAGCCTGAAGACGGTGCGGGCAGCCCTCAGTAATCCGGCCAATACTTTAAAAACTGAATAAAAAGATCCGGTGAAATGAGCTTATATTGCTTTACCGGAAAATTGTAAGCAAGTCCAAATTCAAAAAAACTATTATGATACAACTGCAGAAAATATCCAAGCATTACCCGGTAGGATTTGGTAAAAACGAGATCCTGAAAGACGTCGACCTGACTATTGAAGAAGGTGAATTTGTGTCCATTATGGGACCTTCCGGATCTGGTAAATCCACATTGCTGCACATTCTGGGTTTGCTGGAAGAACCTTCTGCCGGGCAATATCTCTTTCAGGGAGAACGGGTAGATAAAATGAATGAAAAAAAACGGACGCAGTTACACCGCGGTGCCATTGGTTTTGTGTTTCAGGCTTACCACCTGATTGACGAACTGACCGTCTATGAAAATATTGAGACCCCGCTTTTATATAAAAGTCTCTCCGGCTCCGAAAGAAAGAGCAAAGTGGCGGATGTGCTGGACCGGTTTAATATGGTCGCTAAAAAAGACCTTTTCCCTAATCAGCTTTCCGGTGGGCAGCAGCAACTGGTCGGGATAGCCCGTGCTATTGTTGCCGAGCCACGGGTGATACTGGCAGATGAACCTACCGGTAACCTCCATTCTGATCAGGCTAAAGTTATTATGGAACTCTTTAAACAACTCAATGAACAGGATAAAATAACCATCATACAGGTAACCCATTCTGACCTGAATGCAACCTATGGAAACCGGATTATCCAGATCCGGGACGGACATATACAGGGATAATTACAGATGGTGTTCTTGATCAGTATTAATCTCCAAAAAAAAGACTATGTTGTATACGCATGGCGTTAGGTATGACACCATACCTAACAAAATTTTACCTTCTATCAAGAAGGGAGGAAAACTATCCTTACATTTATTATATTTTTGGCATGTTATGAGAATATCCCAAATCGCAGGATTTTTCCTGCTCTTCTGCTTCTTTGCTAACATAACCCCGGCTGTGGCGCAGGATACGTGGAGTTTGAAACGTTGTGTGGATTATGCTATGGAAAACAGCATCACTGTAAAACAACAGGAGGTGCAAAAACGGCTGGCAGAACTTACCCTGCAGCAAAGCCGTCTCAGTATGATTCCTAGTTTTAACGGCAACGTGAATGCCTGGTATTCCGATGGCCGTATTGCCAGCATTTCGGATAACGCCTATATTAATCAGTCTGTTTTCAACGCCAGCGGACAGCTTAATATGAATGGTGATTTGTTTAACTGGTTCTCTAAACAAAACCTGATTGCGGCCAACAGGTACGACGTGGCATCCAATGGTTTTCTGCTGCAGAAAGCCCGTAATGACCTCGCTTTTAATGTTGCAACAGCTTTTCTGCAGATCCTGCTGAAAAATGAACAGGTAAAAGTAAATGAGGTACAGGTAAAACAGACGTTGTCCAACCTTGACAATACCAGAAAACTGGTTATTGCCGGTTCTGTTCCCGAGAGCAACCAGGCAGATCTGGAAGCGCAACTGGCACAGGACAGTACCAATCTGGTGACCGCCAAGAATGATGTAATTTTGGCTATCTTGCAAATGAAGGCTTATCTGAATATGGGTTTTGATATACCCTTCGTACCGGAAATCCCGGATAATATATCATCTCTGCCTATTACCCCGCTGGCTGAAATGGCCCCGGAAATGGTGTATAGTGCAGCGCTGACTTCCTATCCGCTGGTAAAATCAGATGAACTCAGGATCAAAGGCGCATACCGGTCTTACCGGTCCGCAGTAGGGCAGTTATTCCCTTCGCTGGCGCTGACAGGAGGGCTTTCCACCAGCTATGCGAACAACTTCTATGGTATGGACGGAAAGCTGATACCATTTAATAAACAATTGGATAATACCTTCGGTAAAAATATAGGGCTGAGTCTGAAAATCCCGCTGTTTAACGGTTACCAACAACGGACAGCCGTTTCTAAAGCGAAGGTAAATGTGTACAACATGGAGCTGACCCGCGACCTGGACAATCAGAAACTGCGCCAGGACATCTATACCGCCCATGCCAACGCAGTGGCCGCTCTGCAGAAATACAACGCTTCCGCCACCGGTGTAATGGCCGCACAGAAAGCGTACGACTTTGCCACCAAACGGTTTAACATTGGATTAATGAACACCATTGATTATATCACAACGCAAACCAGATTGTTCAAAGCCCAGATTGATAAAGTCTCGGCACAGTACGACTATATTTTCAAAATGAAATTGCTGGAATTTTACCGGGACCAGAGAATATCCCTGTAGGACGCCAGGTAACAAACTGCTTTATGAAGAAGAAAAAGACCCTTTTTTGGCTCACGGGCTTAGGTTTACTTGTTATTTTGCTCATTGTTTTGAAAGCTTCGGGTGTTATTGGTAAGGAAGAAATGCTGAACGTAGCCGCAGACAAGGCGGAAAAGAAGAATATCATCGAGGTAGTGACTGCCAGCGGAAAAATTTATCCCGAAATTGAAGTAAAAGTAAGCTCCGACGTATCCGGTGAGATTACGGAACTAACAGTGCTCGAAGGCGACACTGTTCACAAAGGCCAGGTACTGGCCCGTATTTACGGTGATATTTATGGCTCTATGGTGGACAAGGCCACGGCTTCTGTAAGTCAGTCACAGGCACAGCTGGCCAACACCGCTGCTGCACTGAATTCCTACAAAGCCCGCCTGGACCAGAACAAGGCCGCTTATCTTCGTAATAAAGAATTGCTTTCGCAGAAAGTAATCTCCCGCTCTGAATTTGAAACCAGTGAAGCGACCTACCTCGCTTCTCAGGCCGATTTTAACGCGGCGGCGCAGCAAATCAACAGCAGCAAGTTTGGCGTGCAAAGCGCACAGGCCAACCTGAAAGAAGCGAATAAAAACCTTGGCCGTACCACTATTACCGCTCCCATGAATGGTATCGTTTCCCTGCTCAACGTAAAGAAGGGCGAACGTGTGGTAGGTACTGCCCAGATGACCGGTACAGAAATGCTGCGCATCGCAGACCTGAGCCGTATGGAAGTACAGGTGGATGTTGGAGAAAACGATGTCCCCAAAGTGAAATATGGAGATACAGCCCTCATTGAAGTAGATGCTTACAATGGCCGCCGTTTTAAAGGCGTGGTGACACAAATCGCCAGCTCCAGCAAGGGCGCTGCCACAGCTACTGCCTCCTCAGCTTCTTCGGCTGAACAGGTGACCAGCTATATTGTGCATATCCGCATCCTGCCGGAATCATATGCTGATCTGCTGAAAAGTTCCCATCACAAAGCATTTCCTTTCCGCCCAGGCATGAGCGCCAGCGTGGATATCCAGACCCGTCATGAAAATAATGTGCTGGCGATACCCATCAATGCCGTTACCACCCGCGATGCGGATTCCACCAAGAATAGCGGAGAGAAGAAAAAAGACGACACCAAGAGCAAGTCAGAAATGAATGAAGTGGTGTTTGTATTGCAGAAAGACAACTCCGTGAAAATGGTCCCTGTAAAAACCGGCGTACAGGATGACTCCTATATCCAGATCCTGGCAGGTCTGCAGGAAGGAGATCAGGTGATCAGTGCCCCTTATAGTGCGGTTTCCCGCACCCTGAACAACGGTAAAAAAGTAAAGGTGGTGGCTAAAGACAAACTTTTTGAAGGGCAAACGAAATAGTAGCCTGAAATAATATTCTGTTGCAAAGACGCAGCGCGTACCCACGCCCTGCGTCTTTGTTGTTTTAGCGCCTTTGTGCGCAGATTTCCTATCTTGCGTAAAATTAGCATTGTGAGCAAGGAGAATCGCATTGGTATTATCGGCAGTGGCAGTTGGGCTACTGCATTGGCAAAAATACTGACAGACAATGGACAGCATATCCACTGGTGGATTCGTAATGAAGATACCATCCGACATATGCAACAGCGTCATCATAACAAACATTACCTGACTTCTGTATATTTTGATACCAGCCTGCTGTCGCTCAGTAGCGATGTAAGTGCTGTGGTAGCGGCGTGTGACGAGATTGTACTGGCTGTTCCTTCCGCTTTTCTGGTGGATGTATTGGACCAGTTGCCGTCATTAGCACTGGAAGGCAAAAAGGTGATTTCGGCCATTAAAGGATTGGTACCAGGCAACAACCAGTTGATCAATGAGTACCTGGAAGAGCGCTTCCAGCTTCCGCCGGCGCATTATTTTACCATCACCGGTCCTTGTCATGCGGAAGAAGTAGCCAATGAAAAGCTTTCCTATCTTACTTTCTCCGGTGTTCATCTGGAAGCGGCACAAGCGATAGCCGACAAATTCACCGGGAGCTATTTGCAGACGATCGTCAATACAGATATGATTGGTGTGCAGCTGGCAGCCGTGATGAAAAACATCTATGCGCTGGGAGCGGGGATTGCGCATGGACTGGAATATGGCGATAATTTTCTGAGTGTATATATCACAAACTGTTTCCGGGAGATGCAGGCTTTTCTGGAGCAATATGAAGCACAGAAGGCAGAGCTGCGGGGCAGTGAGCCGGTAGTACATAATTACAGTGCCAGCGCCTATCTGGGTGATCTGCTGGTGACCTGTTATTCCCTGCATAGCAGGAACCGGACTTTTGGCAATATGATCGGAAAAGGATATTCTGTAAAAGCGGCTCAATTGGAGCTGAATATGATTGCAGAAGGTTATTATGCCAGCAAATGTATGTATGAGATGAACAAGGGAATAGGGGCGTTAATGCCTGTGGCCCAGGCCGTATATGCGGTATTGTGGCAACAGGTGCATCCTTCTGAAGCCTTTCTCTCTCTCGAAAAAGGATTTATCTGACACAAGGACTGACGACTAGTAGTCGTCATAGTCCTCATAATTATCTTCCCCTACTTTAACAATGGCTTTTACTTTGGGAAAATACTGTTTAATCAGGGCAGCTATTTTCTCAAAGAGATAGTCATCCAATTTTGGTCCTTCATAATATTCCACTTCATTGGTTTCGTCAGAAATGATGTATTCTGTTACTGTCTGATCTACAATTGCCAGGAATCTTCTTTCTTTGGCTACTTTCCGGATGTTGATTTTAGTGGGGACTCCATCCACGTTGAGGGTACATGCAATATGTCGCATAAGCGCGGTAAGGTTTTTATAAATGAACAGATAGATTTTGATCCTGTTTAAATCGCCGAATACTTAGAACTAAAACGTGTCAAAAAAGGAGTGTGTTAATCTCTGGTTAATTTGGTCAGATATGGTTATGAATTTAAAAATAAGCAAGTTTGGACAATTAACAAAATTGTATACATTTTTTGTTTTTTTAACAATGTTTTAATTGATATTGAAGCGCTGTCTTTTCTTTAATCTTTTCCCTGAAGCCCTCTTCTTATGCGGCTATAAATGCTTTGTGTATAAACAAATTCCCGGATAATACCGTCTGTTGATTGCTATCTCATCGTCAATAACAAATAATTTACAATTATAATTATAAATAATGATACAAAATGTTAATCAAATCTAAACGGGTACGATTGACACTAAAAAATATTTCCACATCGGGAAAAATGGAACAAACATATGGGGAATATTTTCCACAGTTTTAGTTCGATGAATTCGCTAAAAAGCAATAGGCAGGCGTTGGATTGATATTTGAAAAGCTACATCCCGGACAGCCAATGGTCCACAGTGAATGAAAGCCTTAAATTTTTGACCAATGACTAAAAACTTGCTTTTTGTATCATCATTTCCGCCCCGTGAGTGCGGCATAGCTACATTTGCGCAAGATCTGATCAACGCGCTGGACAAAAGTTTCGCCGGAAAACTGAATATCGAGATCTGTGCACTGGAAGCGTCAGGAAAACCATGGGCAGAAAAACAATCACCAGTAACTTATACTGTAAATCCTTTCAACATTGACAGCTGTATCGCATTTGCGCAGCAGGTCAATGATAATCCTAAAATAGACCTGCTCTGCTTTGAGCATGAATTTGGCCTGTATGGCGGCGAATATGGACATAATCTGCTGGCTATGTTATCATTGCTGGATAAACCTTTTATCGTCCGTTTTCATACTGTACTGCCTTTCCCGGACCAGAAATGCCTGAAGGTAGTAAGCCTTATCGGTGCACTGGCGACCAAAGTAACCGCCATGACCCGCTCGTCGGTAAATTTGCTTTGCGATGTATACCAGGTGCCGGCAGATAAAATCGTTCATATTCCGCATGGTACCCATGCCCATATCATTGAGGACGTGAAAGCCCTCAAAAAACAATACGACCTTGAAGATAAGCTGGTACTCAGCACCTTCGGGCTGTTAAGCGAAAATAAAGGGCTGGAAACAGGTATCAGGGCCATGAAGGAAATTGTCAAAACATATCCCGATGCCATTTATCTCATTTTAGGGAAGACCCACCCGGTAATCCTGACACGGGAGGGAGAGCGCTACCGCGAGCGATTGGAAGAAATGGTAAAGGAATATCACCTGGAAAAAAATGTGCGGTTTGTTAATAGCTACCTCTCTCTCGATACCTTACTGGATTATTTATCACTGACGGATATTTACCTTTTCACCTCCAAAGACCCCCACCAGGCTGTAAGCGGCACTTTTGTATACGCCATGAGCGCGGGTTGCGCGGTTATTTCCACCGCTTTTGTACAGGCAAAAGAGATGCTGGACGAAACTTGTGGCTGCCTGATTGACTTTAACGATGCAGGGCAACTGGCGACAGCTGCCATGAACCTGCTCGGCAATCCGGAGCTGCGCCAGCGTATGAGCCGCAATGCCATTGAAAAAACACGTAACTCTATCTGGGACAACGTGGCCATTGCGCACATGGCCATGTTCAGCGAAGTGCTGGATGATAACAAGGTGACCATGCCTAATCTGCCGGCACCTTACCTGGACCATATAGACCGCCTGACAGACGAACTGGGCATGCTGCAGTTCGCCCGCCATGATGTGCCGGACCCGTCTCACGGATATACGCTCGATGATAATGCCCGGGCGCTCATTGCGCTCTGCATGTATATCACTACTATCAAGCCCAGTAGTTTCGCGGATTCCCTGATCCGCAAATACATCCGTTTTATAGCAGGCTGCCGTAAACCCTCCGGACGCTTCCTGAATTATGTGGATAAAGACGGGAATTTCACCGGCCAGAACGAAGAAGTGAACCTGGAAGATGCGAACGGCCGTACGGTATGGGCGCTGGGATATGCCCTGTCCTGCTACCGAATGTTGTCTTTTGATATGATACAGGAGTTGCTGTCCCTCTTCAGGCCTTGCCTGCGCTGGATTGACAGCCTCTCTTCCCCGAGGGCCATCGCATTTGCCATAAAAGGATTGTTTTATTCGCTGCAATACCGGCAAACTGAACAGGTGATAGAATTGCTCAATAAATTGGCCTCCGGATTGCAGGAGTATTATACGGCGGAGGCGGATGATAACTGGAAATGGTTTGAATCCTACCTTACCTATGGTAATGCTGTTCTCCCGGAAGCTATGATGATGGCTTACCAGGTAACAGGAACACCCGCCTATCGTAAAACAGCAGAAGAAAGCCTGGCATTCCTTTGTAGCAAAACATTTACGGATAGCTATATGAAAGTCATCAGCAATAAAACATGGTATCATAAAAACATGCCTCCTGCCAGTGAAGCGGGAGGTGAGCAATCTATCGAAGTGGCTTATACCATGTTGGCTTTGGACACTTTTTATAATACCTCTAAAAACCATTTGTACCTCGAAAAAATGCGCGTCGCCTTCAGCTGGTACCTGGGGAATAATCATCTCAAACAGTTGGTCTATAACCCTCTTACCTACGGATGTTATGACGGCCTGGAACGTAATAACGTTAATCAGAACCAGGGCGCTGAATCGACCGTATGCTATCTTATAGCCCGCCTTTTGATGGAACAATGGAACAAACACAAATATGTTACAACCAAAAAAGAGAACCGTGAACCGGTCCGGATTGGGTTCAACGGATAAAATAAAAAACGGATCTTATATCCTGATCATCGACGACGAACCGGACATTTGTCGATTGTTGCAATTAACCCTTGTCAGGCATGGCTATCATGTTCAGTATGTACATGCTCTGAACGAAGGATTATCATATCTGCGCAGCCAGCAGCCGGACCTGCTGTTCCTGGATATTCACCTGCCGGACGGGTCTGGACTGGACGCATTGCCGGAGATCAGAAAAGAATGCCCGACTTTACCGGTCATTACCATTAGTGCCTATGATAACGGTATGGAGAAGCAAAGAGCGCTGAGCGCAGGAGCCACCTTCTTTCTACCCAAGCCTTTCAGTGTAAAACATGTTGACGAACTGATAGGCAATATCAGGCACTAGCGGCTACGAGCCGGGATTTATTTAGTAATTTTAGTAAGCTGTTGACAAATACCACATATTAGAGAAGTATGAAAAATATTCTGATTATAGATGACGAAATCAATATCTGTACGCTCCTCAGTAAATTTCTGAGCAAACATGGGTTCAATGTAGATACCACCATGACGGGCGCTGCTGCGCTCAAAATGATGAAAGAAAAAACATTTGATCTCGTATTGTGCGATTACAGGCTGAAAGATACAGATGGTGCACAGTTGCTGCAAGACATCCATCAAATCAATCCGCAGACAATCGTCATTATCATCACCGGCTATACCGATGTGCGTGTAGCCGTGGAAATGGTAAAGAACGGCGCGTATGATTATTTGTCCAAGCCGCTGTATCCGGATGAAATACTTAACCTGGTGCACAAAGCTTTTGCACATAAGGAATCCGAACAGGAACGCATGGCAGTGCAGCCGGTAGATGCCGGCAGTGCGCCTGAAGCCCGCGAAACACTCCTGTCCCGCAACCAAAGTGAGAAAAATGATAAATATGTTTACGGTGAAAGTGAAGGTGCCCGCGAATTGATTCGCCAGATAAAACTGGTAGCGCCCACTGATTACAGTGTGATCATCTTCGGGGAAACCGGTACTGGTAAAGAGTCTGTGGCACACCTGATACATCATCACAGTAAACGTTCGTCGCAGCCGTTTGTAGCACTGGACTGCGGAAGCCTCTCCAAAGAACTGGCCGCCAGTGAATTGTTTGGCCACGAAAAAGGCTCCTTTACCGGCGCCATCGGCACTAAAATCGGCGCCTTTGAACAGGCTCAGGGAGGCACGCTTTTCCTCGATGAAATTTCCAATCTCTCTTACGACATCCAGGTAGCCATGCTCCGTGTATTACAGGAAAAAGTGATCCGCCGGGTGGGCAGCCTTAAGGAAATACCGGTAGACGTCCGCATCATCGTAGCTTCCAACGAAAAACTGTCGGAATCAGTACAGCGCGGAAAATTCCGGGAAGACCTCTTCCACCGGTTCAATGAATTCACTATCTATATCCCGCCACTACGTGAGCGCAGAGAAGACCTGCCGCTGTTTGTAGCATCCTTCGTGGAACAAGTGGAAAAAGAACTGGAGAAATCCTGTGGTAAAATATCTCCGGAAGTGTGGAAATGCTTCCAACAGTACAATTGGCCGGGTAATATCCGCGAACTGAAAAATATCATTCGCCGCGCCTGCCTGCTGACGCCGGAAATGCAGGAAATCAACATGGCGGCCCTTCCGCTGGAAATGAAAGAATCATTTGCCCAACCACAGGAAGAATTGCAGATAACGGGAGAACTAGCCATCATGGCTAATGATAACGACCTGAAAACCGTTGCACTGCAGGCTGAATACAATAAAATCATCAATGTGCTCAAAGAAGTAAAATATAATAAAACCAAAGCGGCACAACTGTTAAACATCGACCGCAAAACGCTGTACAATAAATTGCGCTTGCTGAATATCAACTACTAAATAGGGTGAGATGCAGGCAGATTTATTTGCCTGCATCTTCTTACAATAAAAGAGGCAGCTATGAAACCATTATCCGAGAAAAAATCCGGTATCAGATTTTTTGAAGCCATGGCCGCCAAAGTAATTGCCGCTACCGGCAGCGCTTGGGCTTTTTTTGTTGCGCTGGGCGTCATCATCGTCTGGGGATTGACCGGCCCCGTATTTCATTACTCCGATACCTGGCAACTGGTGATCAATACCGGTACCACCATTATCACTTTCCTGATGGTGTTCCTCATTCAGAAATCACAAAACAAAGACTCCAAGTCCATCCAGCTGAAGCTGAATGAATTGATTGCTGCACACAAACAGGCCAGCAACCGGCTGATTGATGTGGAAAATCTTTCCGAAGAAGAGCTGGATATCCTGCATAAATACTATCATGTGATGGCAGAAGAAACTGCCAGAAAAATCAGCATGAATGAATCGCACTCTGTGGAAGAAGCGATTAACGGCGCACTCAGTAAACATGAAGAACATTTGCGTAGACGTAAGAAATATCCCGAAGATGCCGGACCGGGAGAAACTAAACCGCCGGCAATGTGATGGTAAAAGTTGTTCCTTTGCCCTGTTCACTGTCTACGTGGATGGTCCCCTTATGATTTAACAGGATGTTTTGCGTGCTGGTAAGGCCTAAACCTGTTCCCTTGGCTTTATTGGTGTAAAACGGGTCAAACAGGCGCGAAAGTTTTTCCTCCGGAATGCCAATGCCATTGTCGGAGATCTGTACCTGTGCTTTGTCCTGATTGCGCCGGGTGGTAACGGTGAGGATGCCTTTGCCCGGAGCCATGGCCTCGATCGCGTTGATAATGATATTCAGAAAGGCAATCACCACCTTCTCATCGTCTGCATTCACTTTGATATCGGGGGCAACCAGTTGTTTGTTGAGCCGCATTTCATGCAGCTGCATACGGTCTTGCGATAGTTTAAGCGCATTTTCGATCAGTTGGTTAATACCATGTTCCGCTGTGTGCAGCTCTATCATACGGGTGCTGTCCAGCAGTTCGGTGATCAACTGATTAATGCGGGTACAGTTACGTTCAATGATGTCTGTGTACAAGCCAGAGTCATCGTTGGCGGCAACGTCTTCTTCTTCTTTGAACTGGCTTACGGCCAGCAGTATATTGGTGAGCGGGTTTCTTACTTCATGGGCAATCACCCGGGCAATGCGTCCTGTGATCACGAATTTTTCCTGATGTTGTTTTTCCTGTTCCTCTCTTTTTTTCTCTGTGATATCCTGTATCACGCACAGGAAGATTTGTTCTGCTTCATCCAGCATGACTGCATTGATGAGCACAAATAGTTTTTTGCTATCGCGTGTTTTGAATTCATATTCCTGTACGCCGGTAGCGCCATCGTTGCTGATGTTGTTGAGGAATTGTTCGCTTTGTTCCTGTATGGTAAAGAGATCGCGCAGGTGCAGCTTCAGGATTTCGTCTTTCTGATACTGTAATCTCCGGAGGGCAGCCGGATTGGCATCGATGATGTTTTTATCGCAATCGGCCAGAATGATGAGGTCGTGTGCTTTTTCAAAGATGCCGAAGTATTTTTTCTCACTTTCTTCGATGGTGCGTAGGTGTTTGTATTCGTCGAGTGCATAGCGGATGGAACGTTCCAGCAGATCGGCGGTGATTTCGCCTTTTACAAGATAGTCATAGGCGCCGGCTTTCATGGCTTCCTGGTCGATGGCATAATCGCCTTTGCCGGTAAGCATAATGACGGGCATGCTGTATTGCATTTCCTGAAGATGATGGAGGATGTCCAGGCCCGTGTGCGGCCCCAGCCGGTAATCTACCAGGAATATGTCATGGGCTTTTCGTTCAATGGCTTCAACGCCTTTTTGATACGTAGAGGCCCATTCCAGGGTGTATTGGCCGGGAGAAATATCGCGCAATAGTTCCGTTACCAGGAAAAAATCATCTTCATCATCATCGATCATGAGTATCTGTATCGGTCGTTCGCTCATCTGGATAAGTTAAAGTGTGGCAAAAGTTCAGATAACGTTTGCCTCCGCAATAAAAGTGCTAATCTTTTCTTAAATCGTATCAAACCTCATTTTTATTGCCCTGAACAAGGGGTAAAACGATGACAAAAGTAGCCCCCTCTCCAGGCTCGCCTTCCGCGAAAATGAAACCGTTGTGGCTGTCAACAATTTTTTTGCAGATAGCCAGTCCGATACCAGTGCCGGTGTATTCGCTGATGCCGTGCAGGCGCTGGAAGATCAGGAAGATACGTTCAGCAAAGGCGGGGTCGAAGCCGATGCCGTTGTCTGCTATGCTGATACGACAGAAGAGCGTATCCCACCGGCTTTCCTTCACTAATCTGAGCTCTTTACCGGTCAGTACCTGCTGCTGGATATTGATTGCCAACGGCCGGTCAGGGCTGGCAAATTTGATGGCGTTAGCGAGAATATTCTGGAACAGCTGGTGAAAAGAAGTATCACTGCCTTCTATTTCCGGCAGACTGTCGTAAGTGACGGTCACTTTTTTCTCTTCCAGGGTCACTTCAAGGTCAGTGAGCACTTCCTGTAGCAGCACGTTCATATCCACACGGGTGATGCTTTCCGGGGTAATGCGCCCCGCCCGGGAGAACACCAGGAGATCGTTGATCAGTACCCGCATACGGGACACGGCAGATACCATGCGGTCTATCAGCTGGGTAGCATCCGGGGGGAGCTGGTCTTTGTATTTCATCTGCAACCGGTCACTGAAGGTGGATATCTTACGCAGTGGCTCCTGTAGGTCGTGGGAGGCCACATAAGCAAACTGTTCCAGTTCCTGGTTGGTTTTATTGAGCAGGGAGATGTTTTGCTGAAGATCGCGCTGATAGGATTTCATCTTGCTCTCGATATGCAGCTGCAGCCTGAACTCGCGGGTAAGCGTCACATAGGAATAGATGCCTATCAGGATGGCCACGATCGAGGAGATGAAGATCACGGGTACCCACAATACGGAGAAGAAATGAAACAGCTTTGATTTTTCATGTACCTGGTTTTCTTCAATGCGTATCATGTCCTGCACCTTGCGGTCCAGCCGGTCAGCGGCTTTTTCCCCTTCTTTCACGGAGCTTTCCTGTCGGGCAACGGTCACCGTCTGGCTGCCGGTCATCAGCTGCTGGTATTTGATGGTCAGTAATTGCCGGAGGGTATCCAGGTGCTTCTGCTGTCGCGGGCTTTCAGCGGTGATTTTACGTAAGAGCAGATATTCCCTTTCTATACGTTTGCTTCTTTCCTCCATGCTGGGGTCCAGGAAAGAGCTGTCTTTCGTAAGGTTATAACCCCGGATGGCGGCCTCAGCTTCTTTTAGCTGACGGGTGATCACTTCCAGCCGTTTGGACACTTCGATGGCATGATTCAGCCTGCCGGCATTTTCCAGCAGGTTTTTAGCCACCAGGTAGGAGAAGATGGATGCAGCGATAATAACCGTAAAGGCAATGAAAAATCCGATGCGTATTTTTTTATATACTGGAAAGTGCATTTGGTCTCTTCAAATAGGTGGTAATTGTGTAAGCAATTCAAGATACTATTTTATGCGTAAAAAACAGATGACCAGATCTGCGTATTTTCCGGAGCCCTTTCTGCGCAACTATTTCCACAGTATGCCACTTATTTCTACGGCTCATGCGGAGTTATAAATGTATTGTGCGGCTGGCATTGTAGGTGAGCGCTATTGACGTCTGAAAATCTTTGCAGCACGATGTTTGCGACGGATGTAAGCAGATGTGGATAACGAATATGCCGGCATTGGAATGAACTTTGATTTTTTTCAGGAGTTATTTAACCCATAAAACAGCAAGCTATGAACCCGGAAAGACAAAAGCCAGAAGAGGAACCTACGCCCGATAAAGAACAACCGGGAAAGGAACAGCCGACACCTGTGCAACCACCGCCTGACAAGCCTGAACCAATACCGGAAGAACTGCCTGAAAGGGACGTTCCCCACCAACCGGCAGATCCACAGGCTGAGAAAGCGTTTCAAAGACACAAACCGGATAACTAACATTTCGTCACGCAACTAAATTTACGTTTATGCGTATGTCCAGAACAACAACAAAAACGGCCTCCATTGCCAGAAAGCCCGCCCAGCGATCAAGGGAGCTAATGAGCAATTCTAAATTCCATGAACTGTTCATGGATGAACTGAAAGATATTTACTGGGCCGAAAAAAATCTGGTAAAAGCCCTGCCCAGGATGCAGAAAGCTGCTACCTCCGAAGACCTTAAAGATGCCATTGGCCACCATCTGGAAGAAACAAAAATCCATGTTGCCCGGCTGGAAGATATTTTTGAAATGATGGGCAAAAAAGCCCAGGCTAAAAAATGTGAAGCCATGGAAGGCCTCATCAGGGAAGCCCAGCGCGGGGTAGATGATACAGAAGAAGATTCCATGGTACGGGACGCCGGTATTATCATCTCCGCTCAAAAAGTGGAACACTACGAAATATCTGCCTACGGTAGCCTCCGTACACTGGCTAATGTCATGGGACACGCGGATGCAGCGGAACTGCTGGAACAAACACTTGAAGAAGAAAAACATGCAGACAGTTTGCTCACAGAAATAGCTGAATCTACCGTGAATGATGAAGCAGCTGCCGAATAAACCACGCTTGTTTAAAAGATTGTTAGTTGTTGAATCGAAACTGCAAGGGTCCCTGTCTCTGTACAGGGGCCTTTTTGTTGCCCATCCGGGCAAAAACAAACAACCCGCCAACGGTGACGGGTTGCATGCTGATGAAAAAGTTTTGCTGCATTATCTGAAGCAGTTAGCCAAATAGCAACTGTTCTTCTCTGTCTTCTACTTTGATTTTTTTGATGAACTCGTCGAACCAGGGCTCATCATGTGAGGTGTAAACACCATAAGCATCCAGTACATACCCTTTGTTGCCCTCGGCGTCTTCCATCAAATACAGTATGGAAGAATCTGACGGGTCTGATTCCCCTTCAAAACGATAGGTTTTAATGATGGTGAGATCTTCCGGATTATAGATTTTCTGCGTGTCCGGCGATTGCATTCTGCCGTGGTCACTCATCTTCAGCTCATGATCATATCCTTTTTCATGTAACCGCTCCAGAACGCGTGTAAGTGTTGTCATTTCTCCAGGCTTTTCCATAAAATAAGGTTTTTTGGTTACCAACGGAAAAACCAAAAGTTATGCCGCGCTGTTTACCATTATAGCGTACACTGGTACCATTTGTGTTAAACATTAACGTGTAACCAAAACCTTCACACCATGCGTGCAATTTGGTCAGGATCAATAGGATTCGGGTTGGTGAATATACCCGTCAAATTATATAGTGCCACACAGGACAGCAAGCTGGACCTCGATATGCTCGACAGCCAGGGACTGGCCCATATCCGGTTTAAAAGAGTGAATGAAAATACCGGAAAAGAGGTGCCCTGGGAACAAATTGTGAAAGGATATCTCTACAATGATGAATATGTGGTACTGGAAGATGATGATTTTGAAGCCGCCAGTCCCAAAAAAAGTAAGATTATCGAAATAGAATCCTTTGTGGATGAGGCTTCTATAGATGATATCTATTTTGAAAATCCTTATTTTTTAGAACCGGCCAAAGGTGGGGAAAAAGCATATGAACTGTTGCTGGAAGCTTTACAGAAAACAGGAAAAGCGGGGCTCAGCCGTTTCGTGCTGCGTACGCAGGAACATCTGTCCGTCATCAGGCCCCGGGAAAACTACCTGCTGCTGCAACAGCTGCGCTATGAAGAGGAGATACGCTCGGCTGAAGATCTCAGTCTACCTGATAACGTTAAAATAGCTAAACGGGAGCTGGACATGGCTATTGAACTGATCAAACAGTACGCTGCAAAATTCGATATTAGTCAGTATAAAGATGAATACAAAGCGGAACTGCTCAAGATCATTAAAGCCAAAGCCAGTGGTAAGAAACCGGTGGTGAAGAAGTTACAGGTGGTACATACCAAGAGCGATGACCTGTTTGATCAGCTGAAAGCCAGTCTGGGCGCCAAACCATCCTCTTCTAAAAAACGCGCCTCATGAGTCTCGCCAGATATAAACAGAAACGGAACTTCGGGGACACCACAGAGCCCACCGCCGGCAAGCCGGAAAAAGGGAAACACGTCTTTGTGGTACAACGTCATCATGCTACCCGGCTGCATTACGATTTCCGTCTCGAGGTGGATGGCGTACTGAAAAGCTGGGCTGTGCCCAAAGGCCCTTCGCTGGACCCCGCCGATAAACGCCTGGCCATGCAGGTAGAAGACCATCCGTACGACTATAAGGATTTTGAAGGCACCATTCCCAAAGGAAACTATGGCGCCGGCACCGTGTACATCTGGGATAAAGGCACGTTTGAACTGCTGCGTGATGATGGTAAAAGCTTCGATAAAGAAGCACTGAAAGAAATACAGGCTGGCGACCTGAAAGTGGTGCTGAATGGAAAAAAACTAAAAGGGGAATTTGCCCTGGTGAAGATGAAAGCCTCCGATGATAATGCCTGGTTGCTGATCAAACACCGCGATAAATACGTGAAAGAGAAGTATGACAGTGAAGACTATACGCCGGAGCGTGTAAAAGCACAAGGTCTCCGTGAGAAAGAATCCGGCCGTAAAAAAAAAGCCCAATCCCCACACCCGGGCCGGTAAAGAAATCGACATCCTCCCGTAAGAAAGAAACCATTAAAAAGGTCTATAAGCCTATGCTGGCCACATTGGTAGATGCTCCCTTTGATGACGCCGACTGGCTGTTTGAAACTAAATGGGACGGATATCGCGCTATTGCTGCGGTGCAAAATCATACAGTACAACTTTACTCCCGCAATGAAAAAGACTTCGGAAAAGACTATCCCGCTGTGGTGGCGGCCGTAGAGAATATTGCGCACAATGTGGTACTGGACGGAGAGATTATCGTACTCGACAGTAAAAAGAATTCACATTTCCAATCCTTACAGAATTATAAAACGACCGGCAAAGGCAATCTTGTTTACATGGTGTTTGACCTGTTGCATCTCAATGGTGTTGAACTTCAGCAACTGACGTTATTGGAGCGAAAAAGTCTGCTGAAAGATGTTGTGACACAGCTTAAAGACAAGCGGGTACAGTATTCCGGCCATGTACTCAAAAAAGGGAAAGAATTTTTTGAGAAAGCCCGACACCAGCAATGGGAAGGGATGATCGCCAAAAAAACAGACAGCCTGTACGAAGAAGGCCGCCGGTCTGCCTCCTGGCTGAAGATAAAAGTCACCAACGAGCAGGAAGCCATCATCTGCGGATTTACCGCACCGAGAGGCAGCCGTAAGAAACTGGGCGCTCTGGTACTCGGCTTGTATGATGATAAACAGCTGAAATACATCGGCAACTGTGGCGGCGGCCTCAATGAGGTTACGCTTGACATGCTGTATAAGAAACTGCAGCCACTGGTGCAACAAGCTTCGCCCTTTGGCCGTAAAATAAAGACAGACATGCCCATCACCTGGGTGAAGCCTAAACTGGTGTGCCAGGTGAAATTTTCGGAATGGACCGGCGACGGTATCCTCCGTATGCCGGTATTTCTGGGATTAAGAGAAGATAAACCACCTGCAGACGTACATCCGGAAACACCTAAAACAGTTCAGACTATGGCCACTGCTACCACTACTGTAGAAAAGGACCGCGTTATTACGCTCAATAGCAAAAAGGTAAACCTTACCAATCAACAGAAAATATACTGGCCCCAAGAGAAGATCACCAAAGGCCAGCTGGTGGATTATTACCTGTCGGTTGCACAGTATATACTGCCGCATCTGAAAGACAGGCCCATGTCGTTGCACCGCTTCCCGAACGGGATTGACAAGCCTTCGTTTTATCAGAAAGACCTCGACCTGGAACAGGCGCCGGCATGGATTAAGAGTGTTGCTTTGCATGCTGCTTCTGCCAGAAGGGATGTGGACTACCTGTTATGCAACAACGAAGCTACGCTGGCTTATATGGTCAACCTGGGTTGTATAGAGATCAATCCATGGCTGTCCCGCACCAGTAAACTGGATAATCCTGATTACGTGGTAATGGACCTCGATCCGGAGAACATCGATTTTAAGTATGTGGTAGAAGCTGCCCTGCATATCAAGGCTTTCCTTGACCCATATAAAATAACGACCTTCTGCAAAACTTCCGGCTCTACCGGGCTGCATATTTATATTCCCACCGGGGGAAAACACAGCTATGATACCGGGCGGTTATTTGCGGAATACATTGCCCGTCACGTAAACAAACAGTTGCCAAAGAGCACCAGTGTTACCCGGGCCAAATCGGCCCGCAATAAGAAGGTGTATCTTGATTTTCTGCAAAACAGCCGGGGCCAGACAGTAGCATCACCTTATTCAGTAAGGCCCAGGCCTGGCGCCACCGTGTCCATGCCGCTACAATGGAAAGAAGTGAATGAGAAACTGAAGATCAGTGATTTTGATATGTTCAACTCACTGGAACGTATAAACGAAATAGGCGATATCTGGCGCGATATTCAAAGTGCAAAAAATGATTTGCGTAGATTCATCCAGGATGTAGAACAGTCGGCGGTTACCTGATTTTTGACACGTTAAAACCCAAAGCTATGCAACAGTCATCGCAAGTCCATGTGAAACTGACTCCTGTGTACGGGGTTATTATCGCGGTCATTTGTATGGCGCTGACGGTGGTCTTTTACCTCACCCATCAGTATGGAAAACTATGGACGGACTTTTGTACGAGCCTCGTTTTTTTGGTAGGGGTGATGTTGTCAGTTGTGCACTATAATGGCAGACACCATCAGCATACTTCTACCATTTCTTCTTTTATGATGGGCCTGAAGACTACCTTGCTGGCTACTTTCCTGCTGGCCGTGTTCTCCCTGGTATTTTATTTCCTGGTGATTGGAGAGGAAGGGCATCATATGATACAGGATGAATTTGTAGGCGACGCTAATGTTATCAGCAATATGAACTTCGGACAGCAACGGTTCTGGATTATGTTCGTGGGCACTGTGCTGTTTGCCAACATTGCGATGGGCGTGTTGGCGGCATTCCTGGCAGCCCTCGTTTTTAAAGCCAATCAGAAAACCACCGAGGATGAATAGTATTAACTATTGGGTTATTTTGATATTTTGATATTTTGATATTTGGATATTTGATAGAGGATATTTGGTTATTTAGTTACTTTGTTGTGTTTATGTGGTAAATAGAAAATATCTACCTACCCAAATAACCAAATAACGAAATACCTTGAAGGGTCATATACTTATTATCGACGATGAAGACCAGCTGAGGAAGCTCCTAAGCCGGTTGTTAACATTGGAAGGATACACCATGCATGAAGCGGGCAATATCCGTTCTGCCATGAAAATCCTGGAAAAAGAGGAAGTCAGTGTGGTATTGTCTGACGTAAAGTTGCCGGACGGCAACGGCGTGGAGCTCGTACAAACTATCCGCAGCCGTTTCCCACAGGTGGAAACCATTGTGCTGACAGCCTACGGCAATATTGCAGACGGTGTACAGGCCATTAAAAATGGCGCCTTTGATTATATCACCAAAGGAGATGATAACAACCGTATCCTGCCACTGGTCAGCAAAGCGATGGACAAAGCCCGGCTACAGTTCCGCATCCGCGATCTGGAAAAGAAAATAGCCGGTAAATATAATTTTGACAACATCCTGGGTAATTCCCCTGAAATCAATGCTGCCAAGGAGTTGGCCCGGAAGGTGGCTCCAACAGATATGACCGTGCTGCTGCTGGGTGAAACCGGCTCCGGCAAAGAAGTGTTTGCCCATGCTATTCATGAAGGCAGCAACCGGCGCCAGCAGCCTTTTGTGGCGGTCAACTGCAGCGCTATTGGTAAGGATATCCTGGAAAGTGAACTGTTTGGACATGTGGCCGGCGCCTTTACCGGGGCGGTAAAGGATAAGAAAGGCTTTTTTGAGGAAGCCCGCGGAGGTACCATCTTCCTGGACGAAATGGGGGAGATGCCGGTGGAATTGCAGGCTAAACTACTGCGGGTCCTGGAAGCACAGGAGTTCTATAAAGTAGGGGAAGCCAAACCGGTTAAGACCGATGTACGGGTAATTGCCGCTACCAACCGGCACCTGGAGCAGGAAATAGCTGCCGGGAATTTCCGGGAAGACCTGTTTTACCGGCTCTCTGTATTCCAGATCTCTTTGCCTTCACTCAACGAACGGAAAAAAGACATCCCCCTGCTGGCTACCTGGTTTATTCAACAGTTTTCTCCTAAACTGAACAAACGCCTGACCGGTATGAGCCCGGCTTTTCTACAGGCATTGCAGCAGCATAGCTGGAAAGGTAATATCCGGGAGCTGCGCAATGTATTAGAGCGGGCCGCTATCCTCACGGACACGGATATACTGGATGTGTCTTCATTGCCGTTTGATTTTCAGCAAGGGGTAGACAGTACGTCTTCTTCCCTGCGGCTGGCGGATATGGAACGAAGCCATATTATCCGGGTGCTGGCCCACGTAAAAGGCAATAAAACAAAGGCGGCGGAACTGTTGGATATAGGCCTCACCACACTGTACAATAAAATCAAGGAATATAATATCTGAGTTATAGCAGCCAGCCCATTATCAGGCAGGCAATTACGATAAACGGTGACGGCAGTTTGGTAAACAGCAGCAATGCCAGTGTGGTGAACATGATCAGCAGGTTGTACCAGTTGATCGGAATAGCGAAAAACAGGATAAGGGTGGCTGCCCACATGATACCTACTACCACGGAGTTGATCCCTTCCAGTGCGCGGTAGATGACCACATATTTTTTCAGGTTATGCCAGATAGGGAAAAAGAAAAGCACCAGTAACAGGCTTGGCAGGAAGATAGCGATGGGAGCGAGAATACAGCCGAGAAACTGGTAGCCCATGCCCAGGTTGCGCATCGCCATACCGCCTACATAAGCAGAAATGGAGAAGGTAGGCCCGGGAAGGGCACGCATAATACCGGCGCCTGTCAGCAACTCTTCCGCAGTCATATAGTTTGACTTGGTGCGGGTCACATACTGTTCCAGCATCATCGCAATGAGGATATCGCCGCCACCAAAGACCAGGCTGCCGAAACGGTAAAAGTTCTCAAAAAGGTTAAAAGGACGGCGCGTGATCCACTCATGGGAACGTGCATATTCAGAGAAAAAACCGGCCAGCACAAAGATGAGCACAAACAGCCAGATGTTTCCCCATTGTATTTTTTTAGGTTTGTCCGGGATATCCGGGATACGTTTGTTACTGAAGTTGGACACGATGCCCCCCAATATGATCAGTGCCGGGAAAGTCCACGGCGATTTCAGGTAAAAGGCGGCAAACATGGCCACGATCATAATCACGAAGGTCGCCAGGTTATTGATACTGATACGGAAAGCTTTGATGCTGCCAAAAGCAAGAAAGCCTACCGCCATCGGCTGTACGTATTTGAAAATATCGGTCTGAAGTGCCCGCTTGTCGAAATACTGCAACAGGAAACTAAGCGACCCCATCAGCAGACAGGCAGGAGTAATCCAGATCAGCAGGGTAACAATGGCGAGCATTACACCGCCACGTTTATAACCTATAAGGGTAAGTGTTTGAGAGGAGGAGGCACCCGGGAGAAGCTGGCAGAAGGCATTATATTCCATCAGTTCCTGCTCGGTAACATCTTTTCGCTGGTATACGAATGTTTTCATCATCATTGCCAGATGCCCCTGCGGGCCACCGTAGGCAGTTATGCTATGTAATAGCACCGCTTTTAAAAAAGGTATATGACGTAGAAACACAGTTATTGATAAAGTGAATTCCGCTCGAAGGCTTCAATAAGTTAGTAAAAATAATCCGACAAAATACAACAGTGTTGCTAATAATACTAATCTGTAATATAATAAGGGCACAATACTTGTAATATGGGTGGCTAACGTAATCGAATATGGCCTTTTATCCGTTGTAACTAGTTTGTACTGTGAAGCTTATAACCCACCGGCATGAAATAGTGCCCGGATCAAAAAAGTGACCATATCAGAAAAACCTTGCATAAAATAACCATGCTGAAAAGCCTGAAATAACCAGACTTGCCCTTGCGCAGGAATAAACGAAAAGTCCCGGTAGGTAGTCCTGCCGGGACTTTGAACGTTATAGGAAGTTTATTTTTTCAGACCGATTTCGCGCAGCCTTTCATCGAGATATTCACCGGCGGAAATGGGTTCGTATGCCAGTGGATTCTCTGCGGTAATGCAGCTTTCCAGGCAATCCAGTCTCATGGCGGACTTAGGATGCAGGAAGAAAGGAATGGAATAACGGGAGGTATGCCACATTTCGCGGGGAGGATTTACCACACGGTGGGTAGTGGATTTTAACCGGTTGTTGGTAAGACGCTGCAACATATCGCCTACGTTTACCACAATCTGTTCCGGGAGGGACGTTACCGGTACCCAGTTGTTTTGTTTATCGAGGATCTGTAACCCGTCGGCAGAGGCGCCCACCAGCAGGGTAATCAGGTTGATATCTTCGTGTTGTTCTGCCCTGATGGCTGATTTAGGCTCCTCTTTGATAGGAGGGTAGTGGATGGCCCTCAGGATAGAGTTGCCATTGTGGATCTTATTGTCAAAATAATTTTCGTCCAGTCCGAGGAACAGGGCGATAGCCTGTAACAGGTATTTGCCGGAAGTTTCAAAGCCGCGGTAAGCTTTAAAGAAAGTAGGCGTAAAAGCCGGAACTTCATCCACCTGCACATTCGGCGGATATTCTGATCCGATAGGATCGTTGTCTTCCACAGTTTGTCCAAATTGGAAAAACTCTTTCAGGTCAGGGGCTTCATATCCTTTGGCATGTTCTTTACCGAAGGAGGTGTAGCCGCGCTGGCCCGCCAGTTCAGGGATTTCGTAATTATGTTTTGTGTCAAAGGGCAGCTGGAAGAACTGCTGAACATACTTGTAGAGGTCAGCAATCAGCTCATCAGGAATGCCATGATTCTTTACTGCTACAAATCCAACTTCTTCGTAAGCTTTTCCCAGTTGCTGCACAAAGGCAGCTTTCCGGCTGGCGTCACCAGAGGTAAAGTCCGCCAGATCTACAGAGGGGATGGAATGGGTTATTGCCATATCGTATATTGTTTTGGAGCGGTAAAGGTACGGAATCCAATTACGAATTATGAGGTAGGAATTATGTATTAAAGAAAATGCAAATGCAAGTGCATAGTTCCTACCTCATCATTCGTCATTATTTAAAGTAGCCTTCTTCCTGTTGATTGATATCTACAATGGCGTAGCGGTCTACCTGATTGATCAGCATTTCATCCATAATATCCACCACATTCTCATAGCGGGCCTGTTTAACAGCTTTGATCAATACCATCAGGTCATTCTTTTGGGTATGTTGGTACACGACTTCTTTCTTCCGGATAATTACATCGCGGATACCGTTATGATTGGCGAAGCTGGTGTAGTTGACCTGCGGTGGTGCGGTGGGATCATCACCGATACCTTCATACCAGGCAACGCGGCCCTGCGGCCCCAGAATAACGGTCAATGCTTTTTGGGCAGGCAGCGACATGGAATCGCCATCGCTGCGGGGCATAAGCAGTTGCATGGTTTTGGGCTGGGCCAGCGTGGTGGTCAGCATAAAAAAAGTGATCAGCAGGAAGCCAAGGTCCACCATGGGTGTCATGTCCACGCGGGTTGATTTTTTACTGCAGCGGGCATTTTTACTGCCGTGACGGCCCTTGGGCGCGTCGTTGTTCATTTCAGCCATAAGTAACGGTTTGGGATGTACGAAATTGGTTGAAAGCGCTTTCTGCATAAAAGATGCAGTAGCATTTATTTTCCATACAGGGTAGATATTTCATCGGATAAAAACAGGCCGGCATTAACAGAAAAAACCCGTACAAGCCAAGCCTGTACGGGTTTTATAAATTACATGGTAGCCCAGGGCTTCAGCCCTGGGGATTAGAATTCAGCATTCTTCGGTGTTCTTGGGAACGGTATCACGTCTCTGATGTTGGTCATACCGGTTACGAACAGCATCATGCGTTCAAAACCGAGACCGAAACCGGCGTGCGGTGCTGTACCGAAGCGGCGGGTGTCGAGGTACCAGGACAGCTCTTCAACCGGCACGTGCATTTCCTGCATGCGTTGTACCAGTTTGTCGTAGTCCTCTTCACGTTGGGAACCACCTACGATTTCACCGATGCCGGGGAACAGGATGTCCATAGCACGAACGGTTTTGTTATCGTCGTTGAGCTTCATGTAGAAAGACTTGATTTCTTTCGGATAGTCCGTGAGGATAACCGGTTTTTTGAAATGTTTTTCTACCAGGTAACGTTCATGTTCGCTCTGAAGATCGGCGCCCCATCCTTCGATGAGATACTGGAACTTCTTGTTCTTATTGGGTTTGCTGTCTTTCAGGATGCTGATTGCTTCCGTATAGGTGATGCGAACAAATTCGTTGTGCAGCACAAATTCCAGTTTTTCGATCAGGCCCATTTCGCTGCGTTCTTGTTGCGGCTTTTGTTTTTCCTCTTCTGCCAGGCGGGTAGCGAGGAAGTCGAGATCTTCGCGGTTGTGCTCCAGCACATAGCCGATGAGTGATTTGATGAAAGCTTCAGCGAGGTCCATGTTATCTTCCAGGGCGTAGAAAGCCATTTCTGGTTCTATCATCCAGAATTCAGCGAGGTGGCGGGCTGTGTTGGAGTTCTCTGCGCGGAAAGTAGGGCCGAAGGTGTAGATTTCACCCAGGGCCATAGCGCCCAGTTCCCCTTCCAGCTGGCCGGACACGGTTAGGTTAGTAGACCTGCCGAAGAAGTCTTCTTTGTAATCAATATCGCCGGCTTCGGTACGGGGCGGGTTTTGCATGTCGAGTGTGGTTACCCGGAACATTTCACCTGCGCCTTCCGCGTCGGATGCAGTGACGATAGGGGTGTGCAGGTATACAAAGCCGTGTTCATTGAAGAACTTGTGTACTGCGAATGCCAGTGAGTGACGGATTCTGAAAATAGCACCGAAGGTGTTGGTGCGGAAACGCAGGTGTGCGATCTCACGCAGGTATTCCAGGCTGGGCTTGTTTTTCAGCTGCAGCGGAAATTTTTCCGGATCGCAGTCGCCCAGTATTTCGAGCGTATCTGCTTTCAGTTCCACACGCTGCCCTTTTCCCATAGAAGGGATGATCTGGCCGGTAGCGCTGATGGCCGCACCGGTGGTAATCCTTTTCAGCAGCGCTGCATCAGTATTTTCAGCGTCTATAACGATCTGTAAATTATTATTGGTAGAGCCATCGTTTAAAGCTATAAACTGGTTGTTACGGAAAGACCGTACCCAACCTTTTACTGTTGCTTCATAATGCGACTTGTCGTCTGACAAGATTTGTTTGACTTTCAGTCTTTGGCTCATAAAAAATTAAATTTTGGATTGCAAAAATAAGTTTTCCCGGCCATAGTCCATAACGTCTTGTGCCGGTCCCTACAAGATAATTAGTCCTGCCTGGATGCAAAAGAAATGTTAAAAATGAATATAATATAAAAAAGGATATATGATCAGAGCGGGTTTTAAGGCCCGCGCCCTTCCGCATTTATAGCCCGGAGCAGGAGGCCCGAATGGCGTCACAGCTTTAACTGCGGGGCATTTGGGCTGAAATTTTTTTGGATAATAATAAAACTTGTTTTAATCTTGCGGTATAATCTGACTGATTAAGTTCAAATTCACATCTTCATCAGCAGTTCCTAAACTCAATCATTCCCTATCAAATTTAATAATCTATTAAATTTCTTGACACAAAACAATTATTTGTAATTGGTGTATGTTGGTATGCAGTGGTACCCGCCTCACAACACTTCTAAAATTTGACAACACAGATGATGTACGACATCTTACAATTGAACGACATGCTCGTTCCTGAGCTGCTTGACATTGCAGAGAAGCTTGATGTTCCCAACGCGAAAAAACTGAACAAACAGGACCTGATCTACAAAATTCTGGACAAACAAGCGGTGATGGCCTCAGAAGATAACCAGTCCAACGGAGAAGAGAAAAAAGCACGCAAACGCAAACCTGTAAAGAAAGACGAAGCGCATCACGAGACTGAAGAACCCTCCTCTGCGGAAGAAAAACCAGCCGCAAAAAAATCTACCAAAAAAGTTTCCGGAAGCAAAAGCAAAGAAGTAGAAGCAGAACCAGCTCCAGCTCCGGCAGCTAAATCTAAAATAAAAGATTTCGATATAGACCTGGACAGCATTCCTTCTCTCACTTTTGATGATGATGATGATATCATCATTCCTGCTTTCACAGAAGATGAAGCGGAAGAAGAAGAGGAAACTGCGCCTGTTCCGGCATTGGAAGAGGAAGAAGAAGAGGAGGATGATGATTTTGTGATGCCGGAAGGTTTGGACCCTGTTGTTCCTGCTGCGCAGAAACAGCGCTATCCCAAGAAGGACGTGGCTTTCAATATTGAGTTCGACGGCGTGATCCTCAGTGAAGGCGTACTGGAAATGATGCCCGACGGCTACGGTTTCCTGCGCTCCTCTGATTATAACTACCTGAGCTCTCCTGATGATATTTATGTATCTCCTTCCCAGATCAAACTGTTTGGCCTGAAAACCGGCGACACTGTGAACGGTTCCGTTCGCCCGCCGAAAGAAGGAGAGAAATATTTTGCACTGCTGAAAGTAGAAACGATCAACAATAAATCACCGGAAGAAGTACGTGACCGCGTGCCTTTCGATTATCTGACACCGCTGTTTCCGTTCGAGAAACTGAGGCTGACAACTACTTCCAATAACTACTCCACCCGTATCATGGATATGTTTACCCCTATCGGTAAAGGACAGCGCGGCCTTATCGTGGCGCAACCGAAGGTGGGTAAAACCATGCTGCTGAAAGAAGTAGCCAACGCTATCGCTACCAACCACCCCGAAATTTATCTGATGGTGGTGCTGATCGATGAACGTCCGGAAGAGGTGACCGATATGGAACGCAGCGTAAAAGCAGAAGTGATCGCGTCTACCTTTGATGAACCAGCTGAAAAACACGTGAAAGTGTCTGCTATCGCTTTGCAGAAAGCAAAACGACTGGTAGAATGTGGCCACGATGTAGTGATCCTGCTCGACTCCATCACCCGTCTGGCAAGAGCTCACAATACCGTTGCCCCTGCCTCTGGTAAGGTGCTGAGCGGTGGTGTGGAAGCTAACGCCATGCAGAAACCTAAACAATTCTTCGGTGCTGCCCGTAAAATAGAACACGGCGGTTCCCTCACCATTCTGGCCACTGCCCTGATTGATACAGGTTCCAAAATGGACGAGGTGATCTTCGAAGAGTTTAAAGGTACCGGTAACATGGAACTGGCGCTCGACCGCAAACTGGCTAACAAACGTATCTTCCCGGCTATCGACGTATCTGCGTCTTCTACCCGCCGCGACGATCTGCTGCTGGACAAAGATGCGCTCAAACGTATCCACATCCTGCGCAATCACCTGGCAGATATGAATACAGACGAATCCATGCACTTCATGCTGCAGCATATGCGTGGTACTAAAAACAACGAAGAATTCCTGATCTCCATGAACGGATAATCAGGAGTCCAACTTATACAATGAGAAAAGCCCCGCCGGTATGGCGGGGCTTTTTTTGTGCGTCAATATGTATCAGGCAAAACAAAAACTACTTAAAACAAGAATCCCGCTACAGTAATACTGCAGCGGGATTATCCAATCTATCTAACCTTTTGACTTTCTTATGTAAAACATCAATCAATTCAGACTAGAAAATGAAGTTAACACCCAGGTTCAACTGTTTAGTGAAGTTGAAGTCGAAGCTGCTAACGTTGGTTTTAATACCAGTTGCTTCAGCTTTGTTCTGAGCATAAGTGTAGTTCAGACCACCGAAAGCACCTTCAATCATGAAGTGTTTAGTCACGAAGTAAGTGATACCAGGCAGTACGTTTACTGCGAAGCCATTGTAGCTTTCGATTTTGCTACCGTCTACTTTAGTGTTACCAAAACCGTAACCAGCATTTGCTTCAGCAAAGAAAGCAAATTTGCTCTGACCGATCATATGGTAGTTGCGAACGAAGACACCAGGAGTGATATCCAGGGTTTTGGTTTTAACATCACCAGTTTTGGTGCTAACTTTCTTATTACCGAACTGAGTTTCAGCGAAAACACCGATTACCCAGTTAGAGTTCAGTGCGTAACCAACTTTAGGGCTAACACCGAAAGAGGTATTGGTGGTTTTGTCATCACCGTCTTTTACTTTCGCAGAAGTGGTTTTTACATTAACTGTTCCGCCCAGGATAACATCGCCTTTTGATAACTGAGCCTTTGCTACTTGTGTGCCGAACAGTACTACTGCGGCCATTACAATCAACTTTTTCATCTTTCGTAAAATTTAAATATACATTAAAACTGTTCTCGTGTTTCTTTGATTCTTCTACATACATTAAAGCCTAGCTTGGTTGATTGCTGGTCTATATCTTAATCCATTAAAGAAAATATCCAATACTCTTTTTTCCCGGTCCATGAAACAATGCAGCGCTTCACGGTCCTGCGGGTTAAAGCCTGTTACCTGCCATTTACACCATATTACCCATAGTCCGAATAATACGTTGATCAACAACTGCGCTGTTGCATCAGCATCAGTGTCTTCATTCAGCTCTCCCAGGCAAATCCCTTTTTTGATAGTGGCGGAAAGGAAGGAAATTTCCACTGTCTGCAGCAACTCGATCGTTTGCCGCATCAGGGTAGAGGGCATATCTTTTATCCATTGGTTAATCCCAAACAGAAAATGATACTCTTTCAACATGGTTTCCTTCAATTCCAGATACCGGTTAATAATCGCATCGGTAGAGGTAGCTGTTTCCACAAAATCAGACATGTCAAGAAAACAGTCTGCTATCATACGCTCCACAACCGCTACATAAATGGATTCCTTATCTGAAAAATAATAATACAAAGATCCTTTTGAGATGTCCAAATCCCTGGCAATCTCTTCCATGGTAGTTTTTGACAGACCGAACCTTTTGAACCGCTTTAAAGCGGCCTCAAGGATAAGTGTTCGCTTCTGGTCTAATTCTGCCATAGATAGTTTCGTCAATTTTCGTAGTCTGACTGTCTGACTATTTTGTTTGACGAGTCAAAAGTACGACCAAAACCTATTCCACCAAATTTTTTTGTTAAATAATTGTTACGTATTCTCCGCGCAAATACATCAAATAGAAAAAAAACAGGGTATGGTACGTTCAGCCCGTCAAAAAAGAAGTGATTTGTTTGAAGGAAATTGAAGGAGGGTCAACAAAATATTGAAATTGCGTAAAACAGATGGGGTAAATGCCGGGAAAATCAGCATTTACATATACGTTTTTCCCGCTAAGCAGCACTACCGCTGCAAACGGGACAGCAGGTCCTTCCGGCGGCGTTCCGTAATCTCTACCACCATACCGCTCTTCAGCATCACCTTGCCATGGTTGGCGTCTATCTGGCTGATATTGGATAACTGTATCATCTGCATATTGTTCACCTGATAAAACTGCAGCGAGGAAAACAGATCGGCATAATACCGGAAAGGCCGCACCGCCTCAATTTCCGCCCCCGAATCCATCCGGAACAGGCAGTTGTCCTGCCGCGACTCCAGGCATTCCACTGAAGGAAGGAATATCGTTTGGGTTTCCCCGTTAGTATCCTGTATCAGCAGCTTCCAGGAGGCATGTTGCAGGTTATGAAAGTTCTCCAGCAATACCTGGTAACGCTGCTTGCTGCTATTGCCTGCAATCCGCTCGTGTACCAGGGATACAGCCTGCAACAGGCTTTCTTTGTCAATCGGTTTGAGGATCAGTTCCACTTCAGCGCAACGGATCACATGCAGGAACTTCTTCTCAAATGCAGTTACAAATACGGCCTCGAAAGGTATTTCTTCCCGTGTGCCCAGCAACACATCGAAGCCAGTACCATCGGGCATTTCAAGGTCCAGGAATACCAGTTCCGGTTGATGCTCCCTGATCCGCGCAATACCTTCTGCACAATCGGAAGCTGTTGCCGCTACCGTTACCTCGGGGCAATATTTCTCCAGCATCAGGGCTATGATGTCCCGGCTGTTTCGCTCATCATCAATGATCACCGCTTTTATCATGACAGTAGTATGTTGCTCTAACGTTTATGTATATATTATTATAGTTGAGGTATCAGGATCTTCACTATCGTGCCACTATCTGCTTCATTCCGCGCCGACAGGTCTATGATCTCGATATGAATCTCCGTATTGTACATTTTATTCAACAGTTCTGCCCTGTTCTGGCTGATCTCCATACCGGACGACTGGTGGTGTTTGGGCAGCGTGCGCAGTGAACGGGAGCGGGCAATACCAATACCATTGTCGGCGATCACACATTCCAGCATGTCTGCGGCAATCTGCGTAAACCGGATAGTTAACTGGCCAATAGGCTGCTGCGGATTGGTCATGCCGTGTTTCACGGCATTTTCCACGTAAGGCTGCAGCAGCATCGCCGGGATCTCCAGTTCTGCAGTGGCAATCTCCGGATCTACTACAATTTCGTACTCCATCCTGTTTTCAAACCGCATCTTTTCAAGGCCGAGGTAAGTATTGAGATAAGTGATTTCATCTGCCAGGGAGATAAAGTTACGCCGCGAGAAATCCAGCGTCTTCCGGATCAGGTAGGAAAAGTCTGACAGGTACTTCTGGGCATATTCATAATCGCGCTGCATCACGAACAGCTGAATGGAATTCAGGCAGTTGAAGATAAAGTGCGGATTGATCTGCGCCCGAATGGCTTTGAGCTCTATCTCCGTGAGTTTTTTATCGTACTCTGTTTCGAGCTGAATTTTCCTTTGTTCTTCCAGCTCATGTTTCTTGCGTAATATTTCTGTGGTCTGCTCTTTCACCAGTTCTTCGAGTTGCTCATTGAGCTTGCGTTGCAACTCTTTGTTTTTATTGAGCTGTTTGATCAGCAACTCCTGGGTACGGGTCCTTTCCAGGTGTACCAGCTTGTTACGGTAACTGAGACCGGCCAGGAAAAACATGGCCTGCAACAGTACCCCGCCAATGAGTAGTATGCTGGGCGCGGCCAGTTCACCCAACGCGCTCAATAGGCCCAGGGGCTTGATATGCATGAGGAAAGAGCCGAGGCAGGCCAGGTACAGGCATACAGACCCATACAGGAAAAAGCGCAGCAACGGATGATGACGGGAGCGCCGGGCCAGTGCCACAAATACTACCAGCAACGGTAGTAACGTACAGAAATATACGTAGCTGTAGATGATCACCGGGAGATGATATTGCTCCATCAGGATACAATAAATACAGACGATGATCAGTCCCCCCACTACGGTAGCTACCCAGGTGAACACCTGTTCCATGAAGGGGTACCGCTCTTTCAGGTTCAGGAAAGTATTGCCGAACATGAGGTACATGAGATAAAAACAGAACAGCAGCCCCGGTATGTCCCAGTAGTATTTCAACATAGGCCAGCGGTGGAAGAACGAAAGCTGATAGGGCTTGCTTTCCAGTCGCAGTGCGAAAAACAGGATCAGTCCAAGGATATAAATGGCAAAGTAAATATAGGACCGGTCAGGCAACTGGATATAGTTGATAATCGAGATACTGAAGAAAACGAGGAGCATGCCCAGCAACACCTGTATAATAACGGCCTCTTTGCGGTAACTGTCCTGTTCCCGGTTGTGAAACCGCGCAAAAGCCTGTTCGCTGAAAAGGCTGGGCATGAGCGGGTTTTCGTTGTACGACTTGTTGATGATGTGCAGGTAGAAGGTACGGACCTGGTGAGGGGGTACATTAACGTTGAAGCCGTAGTGGTCCCATCTTTCCACGCCGCCTTTGTCGTACATGAGACCTGTCTGCATCAGGAGGACGGGCGTATCGCCGGGGGATTTTTCGTACCAGTCCATGAAGTCATGCCAACCGGCAAAGAGAATGGCGGTCAGGCTGTCTGAGCCTTCGTTTTTCACCTGTAGCCGGAACCAGCAGTTATTAACCTGGCCGTTATTTTTTTTGTAGTTGTGAAAAAGTTGCGGGGTAGCAGTAAAAGGCAGGTGTACCACCTGCTGGATGGTCAGATGGCCCTCCTGATCGGAGAGGCTGCTTATGTAGGGGCGCAGATCCAGGGCCGAGGCAGCAAAACCTTCTTTTGCTGTCAGGGTGTCCGGAGTGGGGTTAAAGGCAAGGGCGCCTGCGGTGAAACAGTACAACAACAGCATTAAGATGATAATGCGCTTCACAAATGGTGTATGGATTTAATTATAATAATTGATCGATCTCTTTTGCCAGCGCGCGGTCTTTTTCAGTTACCACATTGCCTGCGTCGTGTGTACTGAGGTAGATGTCCACTTTGTTATAGACATTGGTCCAGTAGGGGTGGTGGTCCATTTTTTCTGCGACCAGCGCCACCCGGGCCATAAACCCGAATGCCTCCCGGAAATCTTTAAATGTAAAAGCCCGGTGCAGTTGATTGTCTTTTTCTTCCCACATACAGCAAGTGTTTAAAGGTGAAAATGCGGCAATTCACTAGGGTACTGGTCAAAATATGATGTATGTAACAGCTGTTGGTCGTCTTCCTGTCTTAAAAAATGAGGTTCATTTTATTTTTGATCTCCCTGGTATCCAGTAAAGATACTAATTGTACGAGGGGAACAACGCGTAATTGTTCCAATAATTTTTTGACATCATCAGCCTGGTAATAGTCGCCCTTGATCATCCAGAGGAAGTGGATATTTTTGAGTTCGGGCAACAGGAACTCAGCCTGACAGTGGTTGTTATAGAAGTAATGGGATACGGAATTGGTCGGCTCATGGAATTCCATCACCGTGAAATGGAACGACCTGTTTTTCTTGGAAAGGGTGATCTCCAGCAGATTGTTGACCCTGAAATTGGTATACAGTTGCCGGTTGATTTGCCAGCAGAGCTGGTAATCACGGGCGGTAGAGGCGATACCGATCAGGTGGGTGTTTTCAAAGAAATCCTCTACCAACTGCTCCTGGTCCAGTTTCAATTTAAGTATCGACATAATATAAAAATAAGGTGATTCGGGGGAATTAGTGCTCAGGCTTTCTTTTTGACAGTTTTTTTGACGGCTTTCTTAGCGGAAGCAGTTTTGGGTTTGCCCGGGTCCCAAAATACTGTTTTAAAGTCGCTGACCTTATCATTTTTGATGGTGACGCCTTCCTGTTCCAACAGTTCCTGCATCAGGGTAGGGGTGGGAAAGAACTGGCGGCCGCTGAGTTCACCGTTACGGTTGACCACGCGATGGGCGGGTACGGCCGGGTTGGCGCTGCCTGCGCCGTTCATGGCCCATCCCACCATGCGGGGCGTTAGTTTGATGTCCGCGGCTTCAGCGATGGCGCCGTAGGTAGTGACGCGGCCCTTCGGTATTTTACGCACTATTTTATACACTACATCGAAGAAAGAGACGGGTTTAGGGTCGTCCGTCTTTTTCTTCGTTGCGGCGTTTTTCGCGGAGGATGGACTTTTTGGGTTCGGGTACGTTTTCATATGAAAATGGACAATGTTTGCAGCCGTTGCCACAGCAGTAGCCCCGGTCCAGGTGATATTTTTCGGTAAATACCATATAGCCCTCCGCGTTATAGTAAAAATCAATCTTCTCCACCAACGGTTGCTTCATCGGAAGGCAGTTTTATGCTGCGCCAGTTCAATGGTGTATCTGGCAGCCGGAATTTCAGGTAACGGATGGTGCGGCCATCTGCGAGGTGCATGCCTTCGTAGTAGGTCTGTATTTTCAGCAGGGCCGGTACTTCCGGCATTGCGTACACATCCGGGATATCTTCGATAAGGGTGAGGCCGGCGGCGGCGATCACTTCCTGTGTGAAAGCATATAATTCCGGGGAATCTGTTTTCAGATTGATGGTAGCGCCCGTTGCCAGCAGCGGCTGATACAGCTGAAGAAAGCGCGGATGCGTCAGTCTTTTGCGGGCTTTGGACTTACGGAGAAAAGGGTCGGGGAAGGTGATCCAGATGTCCTTGATTTCTCCGGGCGCAAAATAGTTGTCCAGTTTTTCGATCTGTGTACGAAGGAATGCCACATTATTGAGCGATTCGTCGAGGGCTGTTTTAGCGCCTCTCCAGATGCGGTTGCCTTTCAGGTCTACCCCGATAAAGTTCTGATCTTTAAAAAGGCGGCCCATTCCAAGGGTATAATCCCCTTTGCCACAGGCCAGTTCCAGGGTGACCGGATGGTTGTTTTTAAAGTACTCGTTCCATTTTCCCTGCATGCCTTCCGGGTATATCAATACATTGGGGAAGGTCTCAATTTCAGCAAAGCGTTGTAGTTTTTTCTGTCCCATTAGGCGCAAAAATACCACGATATTTTTTTATTTAGCCATTTGGTCATTTGGCTATTGGGGGCTTGTTGGGTTATTTAACCATTATGCCATTAAGAGACTCTCCCAATAAACAAATTTCAAAATAGCTAAATATCAAAATGAAAAAAGCCCATGAGCCATAGGCTCACGAGCTCTTTAAACCAATTTGGCTGTAGGAGGAGGAGTCGAACCTCCACGGGGCAGTTAGCCATAGCACAATTAAGATTAGTGGTCAACCCATTTATGCTACGTTTATCCCGAACTCCCCACCCCCGAGACAAGGGGGCATGTCTGCCAGTTTCATCATCCCACAATTTTTATTATCATTACTGTCACGTTCTTTCCGGTGGCTTATTTCGTAATGATTATAATGCAAATCTAAAGACGCGGGCGATTCTTTGCAAATTTTTTAAGAAAAATTTTTGAATTTTCGATATTTTTTAAATATTTGCATATAACTTTAAAACATTCAAAAACAAATTGTAAAAATGAGCCACAATTTGAATATTGACAAACTCGATTTGCAGATTATCAGCGAGATGATGAATAATGCTGAGATCTCCTACGCCGATCTGGGGAAAAAACTGTTCGTTTCCGGCGGCACTATTCATGTGAGAATGAAGAAATTGCAAGAACTGGGTATAGTTAAAGGTACTAAATTACATGTAGATTTGAAAATGATCGGCTATGATGTAATTGCCTTTATTGGTATTTACCTGGAAAAAAGCTCCATGTATGATACAGTAGCCAAAGAACTGCGTAAAATCCCGGAAATGGTACGCCTCAACTACACCACCGGCAGCTACAGCATGTTCGCTGAAATCATCTGTAAAGACATTACCCAGTTACGCCGTATCCTCCACGATGAATTACAGAAAATAAAAGGAATTGAAAGAACAGAAACCCTCATCTCTCTCGAAGAAAGTTTTTACCGCACTATCAACGTGGTGGAGTAATTAAGGCAGGCCGGACCCGGAAACAGCTGCAGTTGCTTTTTCATCCGGAATGATTAATTTCCGCCAATGGTTACAACAGAAATTGCCGATAAAATAAAACGGCTGGAAGAAAAATACGCCGCTATGGGGCAGAACCTGTCTTCCTATCTCGACGGGCTGCTATATGCGGATTATCTGACATACTGGGATTATATCCAACTGGATGTGTTGCTGAATCTGCAACATCCGCGCACGCCGATTCCGGATGAAAACATCTTCATCATTTATCACCAGATAACGGAATTGTATTTTAAACTGACGCTACAGGCGATCGAACAGATCAGCTTTGCGCCGGAGCGGACCGCGACTGTGTTTACCACACAGTTAAGACGGATCAATAACTATTTCCGCAACCTGGTCAACTCTTTTGAGATCATGGTCGACGGCATGGATAAAGATCAGTTCCTGCAATTCAGAATGGCACTACTGCCGGCCAGCGGCTTCCAGAGCGGACAATTCAGGATGATCGAGATTTGTTCCACCCGGCTGCCTAACCTGGTTTATGAGCCCCAGCGCCCCGGCATGGAAAATTGTGACCTGAAAACGGTACTGGACAACATTTACTGGAGAAGCGGCGCCACCGAACTGGCTACTGGAAAGAAGACCCTTACCCTGCAGCAGTTTGAGAAGAAATATATGGGACCTTTCCTGCAACTGGCTACCCGGTACGAGCAATCTAATATCCAGGCTGCCTATCAGCAACTGTCGGAGGCCGATAAAGCGATTGTTATCCCCCTGTTGAAGGAATATGACCTGAACATCAACGTGAGATGGCCCCTGATGCACTATAAGTCAGCTGTCAGGTACCTGCATAAAAAACCGGAAGATATTGCCGCTACAGGAGGGACCAACTGGCAACAGTTCCTGCCTCCGAAAAACAAGCGCATTATATTTTTCCCGGAGCTGTGGACGGAAGAAGAACTGAATAACTGGGGTAAACTGGCGATGGGCGAATAACCCCTAGTCTATTTTCTGTGTAGTAAATCTTTTGATATAATATGCCAGCAGCGGTACATCTGCCTTTTCCAGCGGATGTGCCGTGTCTGGTAAAATAGTCATTTGGGCTTCCGGCAGGGACCGGTATACTTCTATTGTCTCCGTGAAAGACACCATATTGTCGCGGTCTCCCATCATCAGCATACATGGAGATGCCACCTGTGCATAATCGTGTGCCTTCAATAACGACTGGTGGCCCAGGTCTTCGATCAGTTGTGCCGTACGTGTAACCACTTCTTTCCAGTCGTTGGAGGTATGCCTTTCCTCCAGCAGTTTAGCAAAGCCGGGTACTTTTTCGGCTATTAGCTCCGGGTTCAGCTGTTTTACCTCTTTGCCTGCAGTGGCTTCGTTCCAGTTATATTTGGTGGCCAGCGTCATCACTCTGCCTATCTTTTCCGGATAATGCCGGGCCAGGTACATGGCCACATAACCCCCCATGCTGTATCCGAAAATATGTACAAAGTCAAGCTGATGCTGATCGAGGTATTCCAGTACCTCTGCGGCAAACACCTGTATATTAAAACCATTGGGGGAAAACGGCACCTGGCCGTGGCCACTGAAGTTGATCGTATGAATGTCGTAGTAGGGTTCCAGTTGGTCTGCCAGCGTTTTGAACTGTGTTGCAGCCCCAAGGGCGCCATGCAGTAGCAGGAGAGGGGATTTATACATTTTGATATTTGGGTATTTTGATATTTAGTTATTGATGGAGATGTTGTTATTACAGGTTGCTATTTAAAGGAAAATCTCCTTAAAAACAAACACTTAAAACCAAATACCGGTCAAATAACCAAATATCAAAATACCCAAATTTCCAAATCATTGAGCCAGGTATGCCCCGTCTACCGGGTAATAACCACCGGTTACGAAGGAAGAGAGGGGGGCGCTTAGCCATAATACAAGTTCCGCCACTTCCTCCGGCTTGCCCAACCGGCCTATGGGATGCAAACCTACCAATGCCTGCATCTCCTGCTGGCTCAGATGTTTGGTTAATAAAGGTGTTTCAATAAATCGTGAGCTTGTAGTTCCCGGTGGGGGCAGATTCGCCGCCAATGCCCGCATTGTTGCAGGCGATGTCCAGCTTGCCGTATTCCTTGATGGTGGCGGCTACCAGCTGCTCGTTGTCCGCCGCTTTGCTCACATCAGCTTTTACAAAAAACGCTTTGCCGCCGGCGTGCTTTATTTCCTCCACCACGGCTTGTCCGCCCCGGTCGTCAATATCACTGACGATCACGCTGGCGCCGTTGCGGGCATATAGTTCTGCTACGCTGCGGCCAATGCCCGAGCCTCCTCCGGTTACCAATGCCACCTTGTCTTTCAGAAGTTCCATAACCGTCGTTTTAGCTCACTTAACAATGCTGCCGTGTTAAATGTTCCTCGTATTTTTTTGTTATTTTTGCATGGATGTTGTCACTTTACTATCTTCACTTTAAGATGTTCCTACATCAATAATACATTTAAATACATATAATGGAATATAATACCACGCGTAATTACCTGATAATGAAGGAATATGGCCGGAATATCCAGAAAATGGTGGAATTCCTGGGAACCATAGAGGACGACGAGGAGCGCCAGCGCAACGCTATGGCAGTGATAGAATTAATGGGTACGCTGAATCCACATTTGAGGAATGTGGAAGACTTCAGACATAAACTATGGGACCACATATTCAATATATCCGGCTTCACCCTGAAAGTGGAATCACCTTATCCGGTGCCTACACAGGAAGCTTTGCGGGCTAAACCGGACCGTTTGCCTTATCCCAAAAAATATCCACGTAACCGTCACTTCGGTAAAAACCTGGAGATGGTGATCGATAAAGCCCTGCATGAAGATAACACCGAGAAAAAAGAAGGTTTTACCCAGTGCATCGGTAACTACATGAAATTGGCCTATTCCAACTGGCATAAGGAAAGTGTGCATGATGACGCTATCAAGGCGGAATTGGCAGCTATCACCAATGGCGGACTGGAGTTCCAGACAGGCGGCAGTGCATCATCTGTATCTGTACAGACAACCGGCAGCTTTAATCTGGGTGGCAATACCAGCAGCGGTGGCGACCATTTCCGTTCCAACAAACGTAAAAACTTCCAGCAGAACAAACAGTTCAAAAGCAACAGCGGCGGAGGAAAAAATAATAACAAGCACAATAACAAATACAACAAAAACAGGAACAAGTGAGCAGTGCTTTTGAAGTAAGAGGAGGCAACCGTCTCAAAGGTGAAATTATACCGCAGGGTGCCAAAAACGAGGCTTTACAGATCATCAGTGCCGTGATGCTGACTTCAGAGAAAGTCACCATTCACAATATTCCCGATATAGTAGATGTCAACTTGTTGATTGAGCTGCTGGGTGATGCCGGTGTAAAAGTAAACCGTATCAGCCGCGACAAATGTGAGTTTCAGGCAGACGATATCGACCTGGCCTATCTGCAGGGTGCCGATTTTAAAAAGAAATCCGGCAGGCTGCGTGGCTCCGTGATGATTGCCGGTCCGCTGCTGGCCAGATTTGGCAAAGCGCTGATCCCAAAGCCGGGAGGCGACAAAATTGGCCGCCGCCGTCTGGACACGCACATCATCGGTTTCGAAAAACTGGGCGCACGTTTTAACTACGAATCTGACGATAACTATTTCCGCCTGGAGGCCCCTGGTGGCCTGAAAGGTACTTATATGCTGCTGGACGAGCCCAGTGTGACCGGTACCGCCAACATCGTGATGGCCGCTGTACTGGCACAGGGCATTACCACCATCTACAATGCTGCCTGCGAACCTTATCTGCAGCAGCTTTGTAAAATGCTCAACAGCATGGGCGCCCGCATCACTGGTGTAGGTTCCAACCTGCTCACCATTGAAGGGGTGACCAGCCTCGGTGGCTGTCAGCATACCATGCTGCCGGACATGATCGAAATAGGATCATTCATCGGCCTCGCTGCCATGACACAGAGTGAGCTGACCATCAAAAATGCCGGCGTGGAAAGCCTCGGTATCATCCCCGAGAAATTCCGTTCCCTTGGCATTCAGCTGGAAATCAGAGGCAACGACATCTATATTCCTTCCCAGGAATCGTATGAAATACAGACGTTCCTGGATGGTTCCATACTGACCATCGCAGATCATCCGTGGCCCGGCTTCACGCCCGACCTGCTCAGTATTGTGCTGGTAGTGGCTACACAGGCCAAAGGCAGCGTGATGATCCACCAGAAAATGTTCGAGAGCCGTCTGTTCTTCGTGGATAAGCTCATTGACATGGGCGCACAGATCGTACTGTGCGATCCGCACCGTGCCGTGGTAATAGGCCTGGGCCGCCAGCACCCGCTGCGTGGTATAACTATGTCTTCCCCGGATATCCGTGCCGGCGTGTCGCTCCTGATCGCTGCCCTCAGCGCAGAAGGAAAGAGCACTATTCAGAACATCGACCAGATTGACCGCGGTTACCAGTACATCGACGAACGGTTGAGAAACCTGGGAGCCGATATCAAGCGCGTATAAAAACAAACGGTTAATATTACCTCAAAACCCAAATTCCGGGCAACCATTTGCCGGATTTTGGGTTTTGCATTTGAATGACACCGCCACATTTCGATTTTTTATTAGCATAATGGAAAAAAAGATCATCATTATCACCGCCCCCTCCGGAGCGGGTAAAACCACCATCGTAAAGAAGCTGCTGGCCAGCATGCCTGTATTGGCCTTTTCTATATCTGCCGCCACCCGTACGGCCCGCGCCGGCGAGGTGAACGGAAGGGACTATTATTTCATGTCCACCGAAGAATTCCACACCAAAATAGATGAAAATGCTTTCGCGGAATATGAAATGGTGTATGCCGGCAAATATTACGGCACGCTGAAAAGCGAACTGGAACGTATCTGGACCAATGACCAGATCCCCATGGTAGACATCGATGTAAAAGGCGCACTCTCTATTAAAGAACATTACCACCATAAAGCCCTGACGATCTTTATTCAGCCACCATCTATTGACGCACTGCGTAACCGTCTCAGTGACAGAGGCACGGAAACACAGGCATCGATCGACGAGCGGCTGGCTAAGGCACAGTATGAACTGTCGTTCGCTCATGAGTTTGACAAGATTGTAGTCAACGATGAACTGGAACGCGCATACGAAGAAGTAAAAAACCTCGTGGAGGATTTTTTAAATATAAAATAGCAGGGTGATCGTTGGTGTACCTAATTCATTATTTTTGTTAGGATGGACGGATACACAATTATAATTCTAGTTTCTCTCTTACTGCTGGCTGGCTTCTTTGCGGGCATTGAAGCTGCCTTTGCCAATGTAAATAAACTCAGCATTGAGCTCAAAAGAAAGCAGGGGAGAGCTACCGGCAAAATACTGGCCGGTTTTACCGAGCACCCCAGCCGCTTTCTGGCTACCAGCCTCGTAGGGCTTACCATCACCGTGGTGATCTACAGCATCCTGCTGGCCGGTTTCTTTCAGCCTGTATGGCAGGCAAGCAACGCAACGCCGGACAACGTGCCCATGCCGCTGGTGATTTTCCTGGAGATATTACTGGCATCACTAGCCATGTTGTTCCTCGGGTTCTTCATTCCAAGAGCTATTTTCCGCTCACGTCCTGAAACACTGCTGAGCTTTTTTGCATTGCCTATTTCCATCGTGGCCAAACCACTGTATATAATCGGCAATCTGCTGGTGTCTATCTCTGAATGGATGCTGAAATATCTTTTCAACGTCCGTATCCTTGAAACACGGGAATCCTTTACCCGTGTGGATGTAGAGCATTTCATCCGGCAGTCGCAACAGCATGTGGGGGAAAACCAGGAGCTGAATACTGAACTGTTTGAAAATGCACTTTCACTGGCACATGTAAAAATCCGTGGCTGCCTGATCCCGCGTAAAGAAATCGAAGCACTCGATATCAAAAACCCGATCATCGATGCCAGGAAAAAATTCATGGAAACCAAACTGTCCAAGATCATTATCTATGATACTACCATCGATAATATTCTCGGATATATTCATCAGCTGGACATGTTCAAAAATCCACAGAACATTGAAAGCATCATCCATCCGATACTGGCTGTACCGGAAACAATGAGCGCCATCGACCTGCTGAGCAAGTTCAATAAAGAACGTAAGAGCATTGCATGGGTGGTGGATGAGTTTGGTGGTACTGCAGGTATTGTGACCATCGAAGATGTACTCGAAGAAATTTTCGGAGAGATCAAAGATGAACACGATGAAGAAGAGTTCGTGGAAAAACAAATCGCCGAGAAAGAGTACATTTTCTCAGGCAGATTGGAACTAGATTACTTAAATGAAAAATATAGTCTCGATTTTCCGGAAGATGAAAGCGAAACATTGTCCGGTTATATCATCAACCATCATGAAACTATTCCAAAGATCAAAGAACGTATCATTATCGGAGACTATGAGTTTGATATACTGAATGTTACGGATACACGGATTGAGATGGTAAAGATGAAAATCCTGGGATAAAAAGCCGTTTTTTAGCAGGTGTTATACGATGTTTATATGATATAATTTTTTTTATAATGTTTGTATTAACGGTACAATAACAATTTTGCTAAAACGTTTTCAAAAAAAGTAGTAGGAATTTAACACGGATTGTATACATTTGCTGTAGATGATGTAACACAATGATTTGATTTTTGTTAAAAGGTTGTAAAAAAAGTGTTCCAACATTGATAATAAAATAATTCTTGTTATTTTTGTATTACAAAATAAAAGCGACCAGTGATTCTTACTTATTCTGAACGCTTGCCATCAATTAGGTAAGTAGCTGAACTGGAAGCAAAAGACATTCTCGAATTCAACTTTTTTGGGGTTAACAAACAATGGATGAAAGGCCGGCTCTTGATTCTTCTCGGGCTGGCTCTTTTTTTTATACCTACTCATCGCCCGCTATCTTACACAACATCACACCGTTGTACTTCTCCTTCTTCTTAAAAGACTATTAAAAACCGCATACTTTATCGTGCCTGCACTGTAAATTCTAGTCTTCATCCGCTATATTTGTGCTCCTGTAGAAGAAACATTCAACTTCGATCGATCGTATCATGTTAAAGAAACTTTTTTCCAATAACGAGGACAAGGCAGAGATGTCGTTTTTTGATCACCTCGAAGATCTCCGCTGGCACCTCGTAAGATCAGCATTGGCACTAGTCGCGTTCAGTATATTCGGGTTTGTATATACCCAGGAAATCCTGGACAATGTGATATTTGGTCCTACCAACGCCAACTTCCCTTCCTACACTGCTTTATGCAAACTGGGCCATCTGATAGGCATGGGTGATAAACTTTGTATTACACCCGTGAAGGTGACCTTCCTGAACTATAAGATGGTGGGCCAGATCATGCTCCAGTTCAAGCTGGCTTTTATGATTGGCTTTATATGCGCCTTCCCTTATATTTTCTGGGAATTCTGGCGCTTCGTAAAACCCGCGCTGAAAGAGAAAGAGCTGAAAGGCGCCAGGGGCGCTATTTTCTGGGTGTCTTTCCAGTTTTTCCTCGGTATCTGTTTCGCCTATTTCCTGATGGCGCCTTTTACCATCAACTTCCTGGCGTCTTACACTGTTACGGATAAGGCGGTCAACCAATTCTTCATTGATGACTATTTCGATCTGATGACACAGATCGTACTGGGTATGGGGATCTTGTTTGAATTGCCAATATTGGTGTTTTTCCTGACCAAACTGGGCATTCTGACACCAGACTTCCTGAAAGCCTACAGAAGGCACGCTATCGTGGTTATTCTGATCCTGGCGGCCATTATTACACCACCGGACCTGATAGACCAGCTCATTGTGTTCACGCCGTTATACTGTCTTTACGAAATCAGTATCTTTATATCCAAAAAAGCGCTCCGTGACAGAGAAGCAGTAGAGCGGAAACAGGAAGTGCAGGAATGGTCTTAAAAGTGGATACTATTAACCGTAAACAGTAACGCTATGCAACAACATACTACCTTTGACACTACTTTGCCTGTAGCTATTGGGTCAGACCACGCCGGATTTGAATACAAAGAGGAGGTGATCTCCTATTTGGAAGCAAAAGGCCTGACGGTAAAAGATTTTGGCACACATACCAAAGATTCAGTGGATTACCCGGACTACGCACATCCGGTATCTACAGCCGTTGAAAGAGGATTGGCAGCCTTCGGTATCCTGGTCTGCGGCAGTGCCAACGGAGTGGCCATCACGGCCAATAAGCACCAGGGCATCCGCGCTGCCATCTGCTGGGGCGAAGAGTTGTCCAGGCTGGCACGCTCCCATAACAATGCGAACGTATTGTGTATTCCCGCCCGTTTTGTGGACGTAGCCGTGGCTAACCAGATGGTAGACGTATTCATTGATACACCATTTGAAGGCGGCCGTCACCAGAACCGTGTCAGCAAAATGGCCTGTCTGTAATGGTTTTTGACCATTCCCCACTAAGGATGGCCAATACCTTTTCATAATATTTGTAACTTAAAGAGCCGGATGAAAATCCGGCTCTTTTTTTATAAGCCGGTATCCGGTTTCACCAAAAAACAGTTCATGAGATTGTTAGCTACGGCAGTATGTATCTTTTCGCTGTCAACTGTATTCGCACAAGGGAAATCCCCGCTAGTTTTTGAAAAAGCCACCGCCCTGCGTTATGGTGCCACTATTACGCCAGCATCAACTAAAGCGCAACTGGCCGTTATTGCCGGAGAAGAGATGGAAGGAAGGGAAACCGGTACACGCGGGCAGAAAAGGGCTGCCGCCTATATTCTGTCACAGTTCAGGGAAGCAGGACTACAACCCGGAGCCAATGGCCAGTGGGAGCAACATTATCCACTGTACCGCGACAGCCTGGAAACAGGCATCATTACCACCGGAGGCCGCACTTTCCATTTCGGGACTGACTTCTACGCCAATGTGCAGGAAACACCCAATATCAATATGGAAGCCGGGGTGATATTTGCCGGTTACGGCGTCGTTACCCCTGAACGCAACGATTACAAAGGGCTTGATGTGAAAGGTAAAATTGTGATGGTCCGCGAAGGCGTGCCCACGGGTGTGCTGCGTGAAAAAGCCAATCCCACGGAAAAAGCGGCGGTGGCAGCTTTCCGTGGCGCTACCGCATTGCTGGTCGTGAGTAAAAGCGCCAACCGCTTCCGGTTGCTGGACCAGGAATATCTCCGCAGAACAGACATCTACAAAAGCCGTGATACCAGCGGCAGACCAGGCGTTTATTACATCACCCCGGTCATGGCAGCGGCCATCATGGGGCGGGACAGCGTGCAGGCTGAGAAAGGATTATTACCTGTAGAGGCGCCGCAAGCGCTGCAAATCCGTTTTGAGAAAAAGGACCTTACGCTCCGGCCCTCCAATGTGCTGGGTTATCTCGAAGGAACAGACAAAAAAGATGAGCTGGTATTTATTACCGCGCATTATGATCACCTGGGCATTGTAGATGGCAAAATCAACTATGGCGCAGATGACGACGGCTCAGGGACCACCGCCGTCATAGAAATGGCAAAAGCTTTCGGAAAGGCCGCCCGTGAAGGCCACCGGCCCCGCAGAAGCATAGTGTTCATGACTGTTTCCGGCGAAGAAAAAGGTTTGCTGGGATCTGACTATTATACATCAAATCCGGTATATCCGCTGGCCAAAACCGTGGTGGACCTGAATATTGACATGATTGGACGTATTGATCCGGAGCATGAGCATGATCCCAACTATATCTACATCATCGGGGATGATAAAATCAGCAGCGCGTTGCGCCCGCTCAGTGAGAACGTGAATAATAATTTCACGCGTTTCAAGCTAGATTACAAGTTTAACGATCCGAACGACCCGCATCAGTTTTACTATCGTTCTGATCACTACAACTTCGCCCGTCATGGTATTCCGGTGATTTTTTATTTCAATGGCACACATGCCGATTATCACCAGCCAACAGATACCGTGGAGAAAATCAATTACGATTTACTGGCCAGGAGAGCGCAGCTGGTGTTTTACACCGCCTGGCAGATTGCGATGACGGACACCAAACTATGATGGCCATGATTCCTGCTGATGCTCCTGATTTGCGGAGATGGATGCGAAGAAGTGGGTAGGAGACTTACAGCAATTAATATCACTCACTATTTTACCGTCTTAATTGATGACCACAGGCCATCAATTAAGACGGTTTTTTTTGAGATCACTATTATTTTTTCTAAAGAAAAACAGCGACTTTAAACCTCTGAGACAGGGTGTCGTCATATAACAGACTTAATGATTTGCCAGGGTAGTCATCTACATGTTCCATTGTCTTATTTTCGGTACTATCAGCACCGGTAGCAGTCCTGTCTATCCTATTCTCGGTATCTGTCTCCGCTGTGATCTCCGTGAATCAGGGGCATCAGCAGGAATCATGACCATCACAGTTCAGTTTTTTTTGTTTTTTTTAACAAAATTTTATAAATTGTGTATAGTGTCCTAGCTTAAAATAATAGATATATATATCATATATTTTATGTGAATTTGTGATTGAATGTAAGCATTGTCATTTGAGTGAGATCGGACGATTTTTTTTCGAGAGTCAGGAAAAAACCCTTTAAAACATTTTTCGACAAACCTGTTGTTGTTCAAATCGGTATTTATAGTATCAGGCGGTGTATAAGCTCGTCATTTGTTGAACCGGAAACTTAGACCCCGCTATTTGGTAACCATATAAATTTACCATCATGAAAGCACCTGCCACCTTTCCATTGATGACCCATTGTGCCCGCAGGATGTATGCATTAGTCCCGCGCCGATGTTGTCATGGAATTCCATAGGGAGGCCATCATCGTTTTATAATGTATCCATGAAAACTCAAGATATACCTGGTTGTTTAAACGCGATTTTGTACCCTATTCATTTAGCCGGAGTGCTCATTGTGAAATTATAAAACGAGGATGCATGCGTAATTTTTATAGTGCCTATTGGTGGATTTTTTTGCTCAGAGGAATATTTGCATTGGTGCTGGGATTGCTGGCTATCATATGGCCGGGGGTTACTTTCGCCACTTTGATTGTCTTTTTGGGAGCTTACCTTTTTATCGCCGGTGTTTTTGCGGTGGTAGGCGCTATCGCCGCCCGCAAGACTGCTGAGAACTGGGGGATATTTTTGTTGTCTGGTTTAACAGGTGTTATATTAGGTATCCTTACATTATACAATCCTTTTGCCACTGGTGCGGCTTTGATTTTCCTGGTAGGCTTTTGGGCGATGCTGGCCGGTATTTTTGAAATCATTATTGCGATCAGACTAAGAGCTTTGATAACCGGTGAAGGTTGGTATATCGCTGGCGGACTGCTGTCTATACTCTTTGGCATTCTGCTGTTGTCTAACCCCGAAACGGCTGCTATTACGCTGACATGGTTGTTTGGCTTTTATGCAGTGATATCGGGAGTCATGTTGATATCGTTATCGTTCCGGTTACGGAGAAAATAATAAGAAACGGAAGACCCTTGTTGTTGTTCAACTAAATTATCCCCATATGCAAGCTTATTTTCTAACTAAAACGCTTATACGATGATGATCAAGACACCTGGTTAGAGGCGCCTGTTTCAGCGTCTGCCCCGCCGGTGTTGATACCACCGCGGTCCCGACGCCAGCAGGTGCCGGCAGTACACCGGTCCGGAGTACCGGTGGCCACCATTTGCTGCCCCACATTCCGTATGCTTACTCCCTGGCCCTCAAATGGGTTAGCATGCTGTAGCCTTATTTGAAAATTTAAAGTTAACCGTTATGTCATCCACCGAATTCAACAATTTGTTACTGGGAAATGCTGATTTCCTACGGCCGTATGCAGTTACGCTAACCAAAGACTCTGAATCCGCCAAGGACCTCTATCAGGAAACCTTGTTCAGAGCTTTGTCCAATCGTGATAAATACCTCGCCGGCACCAATATTCGGGCATGGTTGTATACCATCATGCGGAATATTTTTATCAATAATTACCGGAGAGGGAACCGTCAGTATAAATTGCTGGACAATGCCGTCGGCGATTACCTGTTGAGCCACCAGCCTTCTGCTATCGGCAATTTTGCTGAATCAGACTTGCGGGTGAAAGATGTACAGATGGCCGTTTACAATCTGCCGGTTATCTTTAAACAGCCCTTCCTGCTTTATTTTGAAGGATATAAGTACTATGAAATCGCGGCTATCCTCAATGAACCATTGGGTACCGTGAAAAGCCGCATCCATTTTGCGCGGAAAATGCTGAAAACCAGGATAACCCGGCACTAAATGTTATTTGGAATATTTACCAGTTGTAAGGCTTTTGGAAACCGGAGGCCCGGCAAACAGGACAAAATACCGGAAGCCGCTGTTCTATGAATACCCGATAGTGGGCTGAGATGTGTTATGATACGCCAATAACCCGTGTTGCAGCGCCCCCTGCAGCTCAGATGGCCAGTATCTGTTGTGCTAAGTTTGCGGGCTTCGGTTCAGGCCGCAGCCCCGAAAGTGAACATACTTTCCTATTCCGTTTTCATCGTTCTAAAAATATCCCGTAACCGTCCCTTTCAGCCTGCTGGCCACATCCCGCCAGCAAAAGTCAGGAGTGTGCCCTACTGCCGCTGTAAAATAAAAAGAATCACAGTTTCATTTCGTACTTTTACACCCTCAAAAAAGTCGTGATGAAGGCAAATTATTTAGACGAGCTTAACGAAAGACAGCGGGAAGCAGTAGTACATATCAATGGCCCCCTGATGATCGTTGCAGGCGCCGGTTCGGGAAAAACAAAAGTACTGACCACGCGTATTGCACACCTGATGCGGAATGGGGTCGACGCGTTTAATATTCTGTCGCTGACTTTTACCAATAAAGCAGCACGTGAAATGAAAGAACGTGTGGAAAAAATCCTGGGAGGCAGCGAAGCCCGCAACCTCTATATCGGTACCTTCCACTCCGTATTTGCCCGCCTTCTCCGTGCAGAAGCACACCGGCTGGGTTACCCCAACGATTTTACCATCTATGATGCAGATGATGCCAAAAGCGTTGTTAAAACCATCGTCAACGAGCTTAACCTCGACGATAAGCACTATAAACCGAACTTCGTATACAACCGGATCTCCGCTGCCAAAAACAGCCTGATGGGACCGGAAGAATATCAGCTCGATCATCTCGTACAACAGGAAGACATGCGGGCCAACAGACCCCTGATCGGAAAGATCTACGATATGTACGCCAAGCGCTGCTTTAAAAACGGCGCGATGGACTTCGATGATCTCCTCTTCAAAATGTACGTGCTGCTCAAAAGTTTCCCTGAAGTACTGCACAAATACCAGCACAAGTTTAAATACATCATGATCGATGAGTATCAGGATACCAACCCTGCTCAGTACGAGATCATTAAACTGCTGGGCGCTGTCAACGAAAATATATGCGTGGTAGGCGATGATGCCCAGAGCATCTACTCCTTCCGCGGCGCTACCATCCAAAACATCCTCCAGTTTGAAAAAGACTATGATGATGTGAAAGTGGTGAAACTGGAACAGAACTACCGCAGTACCAAATCCATCCTGAGTGTGGCCAACGAAGTCATTGCCCACAACAAAGGACAGATTGAAAAAAATCTGTGGACCGACAATACTGAAGGTGATACCATCAAACTGGTACGTACCATGACTGATAATGAAGAAGGGAAGTTCGTAGCGGACACCATCGCAGAACAAAAGCTGCGCAACCACTACGAAAACCGGGATTTCGTTATCCTCTACCGTACCAACGCCCAGAGCCGTTCCTTCGAGGAAAGCCTCCGTCGGAAAGCCATTCCCTACCGTATCTTCGGTGGCCTGTCGTTCTACCAGCGCAAGGAAATCAAGGATTTTGTGGCTTACCTCCGTGTAACCATGAACACCCGCGATGAAGAAGCGCTGAAGAGGATCATCAACTACCCGGTGCGTGGCATCGGTAAAACCACCCTGGAAAAAACTATTGTGCTCGCCAATGAGCACAACATCACCATGTGGGAAGTGCTGGAAAGAGCCAGGGAATTCGGTTTCAAAGGTGGTACCGTTGAAGCGATCGAAGCTTTTGTGGTGATGATCAAAAGTTTCCAGGCACTACTGACTACCCACAACGCGTATGATGTAGCAGTGGTAGTAGGCAAATCCACCAATATCGTAAAAGAACTGTTCAACGATAAGACCACCGAAGGTCTCGCCCGTTACGAAAACGTGCAGGAGTTGTTGAACTCCATCAAGGAGTTCACCGAAACACCGGATGAAGAAGGAGAACTGCTGGATAATAAAACCATGGGCACCTATCTGCAGCAGATCACTCTGCTCACCGACGCAGATCAGGGCACGGATGAAGACAGCAACGTCGTGAAACTGATGACCATCCACGCTGCGAAAGGACTGGAGTTTCCCGTGGTATTTACAGTGGGCCTTGAAGAAACCCTGTTCCCCAGCGGGATGTCGATCAATACCCGTGAAGAGCTGGAAGAGGAGAGACGTTTGTTCTATGTCGCTATTACCCGCGCGAAAGCAAGACTGTGGCTTACGCATGCCAACAGCCGTTATCGCTTCGGTAACCTGGTACAGAATGAGCCCAGCCGCTTCCTTGAAGAGATGCCGGAAAAATTCATTGACCGCAGTTACGCCGGTGGCGGAAGCGTCCGCAATGCTTTCGGCGGTGGCAACACTTCCGGATGGGGCGGTGGCAGCAATATGGGTAACATGTTTGACCGGATGCAGAAAAAGGCGCCCGGACAACCAGCTTCTCAGCCATCCTCTCCCAAACCGGCGCCAAGGCCAACTTCACCTGCTACTACCCACGTGCCTACGCCCGGCTTTGCCCCGGACGATCCGGCAGGAATGGAACCCGGTATGCAGGTGGAACACCAGAAATTCGGCTTCGGTACCATCACGGCCATGGAAGGCGCTCCCAACAACAGGATAGCGACAGTCGTATTCCCTAAAGGCGGTGGTGAAAAGAAAATTATGCTTAACTACGCCAAGCTGAGGATCGTAAGATAACCTGCATGGAAAAAGAACTGGAGATGCTGCGTCGCTACTGCGCTTATCAGGAGCGGTGCCATCAGGAAGTGAAATATAAATGCCTGGAGCTGGGATTACGTGGTGATGCCGTGGATGAAGCGATAGCGGAACTGATAGCAGACAACTTCCTGAATGAGGAAAGATACGCCAAAGCCTTTGCGGGCGGTAAATTCAGGATAAAACAATGGGGCCGCAACAAAATAAAGGCGGAACTGAAACAAAAACAGGTGTCTGACTACTGCATCAGGAAAGGGCTGGCGGAGATTGATGGAGACGATTACTACGCTGCGCTGCTAAAGCTGGCTGATAGGAAATGGCAGTCACTTGACCGTGAAACTGCGCTCAAACGGCGGTACAAAACGATGCAGCACCTTTTGCAGCGTGGGTTTGAGAGCTCCCTGATTAACGACGTGCTTGAAGAAATTGCAAATAATGATGCCTGAAAATAGAATAATTTGAAAAGTTTCTAATCCCTCAGGCAGTACATTTGTAGCTATAATACCCAATAATGGCAGATTTAAAAGTTACACTGATACAATCCCGGCTTTACTGGGAAGATATTGCGGCAAACCTGCAAATGTTTGATGAAAAAATCGACAGCATCGGTGAGCGGACAGAAGTGGTGTTTTTACCCGAAATGTTCAGTACCGGCTTCAGCATGCAGCCGGAGAAACTGGCAGAAACCATGGATGGAAGCGCTGTGCAGTGGATGAAGAAAAAGGCTGCGGAGAAAAATGTCATCCTCACCGGCAGCCTGATCATCGAAGAAAACGGTCATTATTTAAACCGCCTCATCTGGATGCTGCCCAACGGCACCTATGGCACCTATGATAAGCGCCACCTGTTTGGTTATGCCGGCGAACATGAGCACTACCAATCGGGCAACAAACGGCTGATTGCACAGGTGAAAGGCTGGAAAATCAATCTGAATATCTGTTACGATATGCGTTTCCCGGTATGGGCCCGCAATACCATCCAGCAAGACGGCACCCCCGCCTATGATGTGCTGGTATATGTGGCCAACTGGCCGGAACGCCGCAGCACTGCGTGGACCACACTGCTGCAGGCCCGCGCCATCGAAAACCAGTGTTACGCTATCGGCGTTAACAGAGTTGGCGATGACGGCAATAAAATCTACCACAGCGGGGAAACCAGCCTGATAGATCCAATGGGCGAAATCATCTACCGCAAGTCACATGATGAGGATATCTTTACGTATACCCTTCAACGTGACAGACTGGAAGAAGTCAGGAAAAATATTCCTTTCCTCAAAGATGCCGATAACTTCACTATTCTCAGTAACGAACTCGTTTAACCTTTATCATAGATGCTCCTGCAGGCCGTACATCATATCGCTATAATTTGTGCTGATTATCATCGTAGTAAGGCCTTTTATACCGATGTGCTGGGTCTGCAGGTCATCCGGGAGGTATACCGTGAAGAACGTGACTCCTGGAAGCTGGACCTGGCACTGGGCGACCAGTATGTGATAGAACTTTTTTCCTTCCCTGATCCGCCGCCACGGGCTAGTCGCCCTGAAGCCTGCGGCCTCCGTCACCTTGCCTTTGCCGTGAAGGATATCGCTGCTGCGGTACAGGAACTGCACCAGAAAGGTGTGCCCACAGAAACCATTCGTATAGACCCTTACACCGGTAAGCGTTTCACTTTTTTTACTGACCCTGATGGCCTACCTTTAGAGTTGTACGAACAGCCCTAATATATTTTCGCCATGTCCGCTATTTATACAAACGCCCTGATATTCACCGGCGACAGGATTCTCAGTGACCATGCAGTTGTGACGGACCATCACCTGATTACAGGCATCGTGCCGGCTTCAGAATACAAAGGTCATCCCGATGTGATAGACCTGGAAGGTGGGTTCATGGCCCCGGCTTTTGTGGATTTACAGGTATACGGCGGCAATGGCAGCGTATTCTTCCTAAACCCTTCTGTAGAAAGTCTCCAGGCCACTTATGAAGCCAGTAAAGCTGGCGGTGCGGCCCATATCATGCCTACCCTGGCCACCATAGCGCCGGAGAAAGTATTGCTGGCCATACAAGCTGTCAGGGATTACTGGCGGGAAGGCGGGAGAGGAGTGCTGGGGCTGCATCTGGAAGGCCCTTTCATCAATCCGGTGAAAAAAGGAGCACATCTTGAAAAGTACATTCATCCGCTTACCCGGGAGGATGTAAACTGGATACTGCATCACGGCAAAGGCGTGGTGAAGATGATCACCCTGGCGCCGGAATGCTGTGACCCCGTGCTGGTAAAAGAATTGCAGGACGCTGGCATCACCATTTTTGCAGGCCATAGCAACGCTACCTATGCAGAAGCTATGGCAGCCTTTGAAAGCGGTATTCATCATGTAACGCATCTGTTCAACGCCATGTCGCCGCTGGAAAGCCGTGCGCCCGGACTGGTAGGAGCGGTATATAATCAGCCTAAAATATTTGCCAGCATTGTGGCAGACGGTGTGCATGTGGACTTTGCCACGGTCAGCATCAGCCACAAGATAATGGACGGCCGCCTTTTTCTCATCTCCGATGCGGCAGCGGAGAATCCCGAAGGGGATTATGTTTACATACAGGAAAAAGACCGCTATGTCAATGCCGCCGGTGTACTGGCCGGCTCCCGGCTGACCATGCTGCAGGCAGTGCACAACTGCGTGGAGAAGGCTGGCATACCACTACACACCGCCCTTCAGATGGCATCCCTTTACCCGGCGCGGGCTTTGCGCCTTCACACACGGTTAGGACGCATCGAAACCGGCTATGAGGCGGCATTTATCGTGTTGCGGGACCACTGGGATATGACAGTTTACTGTTAATACTACTATCTTCGCAGGATAAATCACCATTTAATTAGCGCATGGACGCCATAATCCGTTTTTTTACGAGACGCCAGTACAAGAACCTGTTCCTGTTGACCTGGTTGGTCCTGGGCCTCTTACAAGCCTGTTTTTCTGATCTCTGGGATGACGAAGCCTATTATTGGGTGTATTCCCGCCATATGGACTGGGGGTATTTTGATCATCCACCGATGATTGCCCTCCTGATAAAAATGGGGTACGGTATTTTTCATAACGAACTGGGCGTACGGTTGTTTATTGTACTGCTCAATACCGCCACGCTGTGGATTACCTCCCGGCTGATCGCTTCCAAAGACAATATCCTGTTTTATCTGATCATGGGCGCCATGGGCGCTATGCAGATAGGCGGTATGCTGGCCGTACCGGACCTTCCCCTGATATTCTTTGCAGCAGTTTATTTCTGGGCCTACCGTTATTTTCTGGCCAGTCAGAACTGGCGTAATACGCTGCTGCTGGGCGTTGCCATGGCATTGATGTTTTACAGCAAGTACCATGGCGTATTGCTGGTATTCTTTACGGTATTGTCCAACATGAACCTGCTGCGGGTGGGTAAGTTCTGGGCTGCCTGTATCATCACCACCATTCTCTTTTTCCCGCATATCTACTGGCAGTATACGCATGGTTTCCCTTCCCTGCAATATCACCTGGTAGAACGCAATGCCTCGTCTTATGATATCACGTATACGCTCGACTATCTGGGCGGGCAGCTGCTGCTGTTTGGGCCGCTGCTGGGTTGGTTGTTGTTGTATTATGCTTTCCGGTGCCCTATCCAGAATACTTTTGAGCGTGCGTTGAAATTCTGCCTGATCGGTGTATTGGTGTTTTTCGCCATTAGCACTTTCAAAGGAAGGGTAGAGGCCAACTGGACGGTGATGGTGTTTACACCGGTGGTGATTCTGGCTCATCAGGCCATCATACGGAGAGGCTGGTCCCGTAAACCGTTATTATATACCCTGCCTGTTTCTTTGTTGCTGGTATTGGTAACAAGGATATATATGGTTTGGGATTTTATGCCGGGAGTGGAAATCCGGCCGGAAATACATCACAACAAAGAATGGACATCAGCCCTTGCTACCCGTGCAGAAGGCCGTCCGGTGGTGTTTTTGAACAGTTATCAACTGCCTTCCAAGTATATGTTTTATACCGGGCAATTGTCTTATAGCCTTAACAGCCGCTATTCCCGCCGCAGCCAGTATAATTTCTGGGACACAGAAACGCAGCTCTGGGGCAAGCCGGCCCTGGTAGTATTTGAGCCAGGTGTGGATATGCCGGTAACAGACAGCATCAAAACCATCCGTGGAACGTGGGACATCAATATACAACCGGCTTATTATTCTTATTCTTTGGTGCAGATGAAGGTGGGATTACAGCGTATTAAAGCCCATCCGCGTGAGCAGGTAAATGTGCTGTTGCAGCCGAACAATGGTTACAAAATGCCGTTTCCAATAGACCGGGAGAACCCGCCCATGCTGGGTTATGGCTTCTCCACAAAAGACGATGTGTTTTCGGTGGTAAAATCGGAGTTACCGCTGGAACGTGCGATGTTACGCCGGGTGGTAACAATGCCGGTAACGATGCCGGACAAACCGGGTGAATACCTGTTGAAGTTCTGTGTGTTTGCTGGTGATCTGCCACCTACGCATAACAGTCAGGGTATTAAAGTGATTGTCGAAAAATAGAACCATTTTATTATTTAGCCATTTGGATATTTTATTATTTAGGGGTTGCCTATCCGCGGTAAATCTCCAAATAATAAAATATCCAAATGGCTAAATAGTTAAATGCTATTGTTGGAAGGCATTCCAGCCTTGTGCCACCAGCTTGAATTTATTGCCGCCTTTGGTGTGGATATGGGCGCCTTCGGAGATGTCCGCCATATATCCGATCACGCTGATCTGTTCATTGAGAACGATCTTATCGTAATCCTGTTGTTTCATGGTGAAGAGCAGCTCATAATCCTCTCCGCCACTGAGTGCGCAGGCAGTAGGATCGAGGCTGAATTTCAGGGCCATTTCCTTGCTTTCCTGTGCAATGGGGATTTTTTCTTCATACACTACTACGCCCAGGTTGCTTTGTTTGGCGATGTGGAGTATTTCAGAGCTGAGGCCATCACTCACGTCCATCATGGAAGTAGGCACGATTTCCTGTTCCTGCAGGAATTCGATGATGTCTTTGCGGGCTTCCGGCTTCAGCTGCCGGCCGATGATATAGGTTTGGTCTTCCAGGTCGGGTTTAACCTCCGGGTTTTCCAGGAATATTTTCTTTTCTCTTTCCAGCAGGGTGAGGCCGAGGTAGGCAGCTCCCAGGTCGCCTGTAACGCAGAGCAGATCACCTTTCTGGGCGGTAGATCTTTTCACGAACTGGTCGGGGGTAACTTCGCCGATGGCAGTAACGCTGATGATAAACCCTTTCTGGGAATTGCTGGTATCGCCGCCGATGAGGTCTACGCCATATTTTTCACAGGCAGCATATACGCCTTCATAAAATTCGTTCAGGGCTTCCAGCGATACTTTGTTGGAGAAGGCCACGCTCATGGTAATTTGAGTGGGGGTGGCATTCATGGCATAGATATCGGAGATGTTCACCACTACTGATTTATAGCCGAGGTGTTTTAATGGCGTATACATCAGGTCAAAGTGGATGCCTTCTACGAGCATATCCGTGCTGATAACGGTTTGTTTGCCGAAATGGTCGATGACGGCGGCATCGTCGCCTACACCGAGTACGGTGCTGGCATTTTGTATTTCTATGTTCCTGGTGAGATAGTCGATCAGGCCAAATTCACCCAGGTCTTGTATTTCTGTTCTTTCTTCCATGTTTTCCAATACTTATTTACCGTTAATGAGGTGCTGCAATTCACTATGGATATGACCGTTGGTGGCCAGTATATCACTTTGATAGGGGGAGTATTTGTCTCCGGAGAAGTGGGTCACTTTTCCGCCAGCTTCTTCTACCATGAGGTATCCGGCAGCGCTGTCCCATGCCTGAAGGTGGTGTTCCCAGAAGCCATCGAACCGGCCGCAGGCTACCCAGCAGAGGTCTATGGCAGCGGAGCCCAGGCGGCGTACGGGAATGCCCTGTTTAATAACGCTGGTGAGCACCTGTAAAGGGTCGCGATCACTTTCTTCCCATTTATAGGGGAATCCGGTTACCAGGCAGGAGGTGGCCACGCTGGTTTTGGCAGATACATGGATGGGTTTATCGTTCAGGGTGGCGCCTTTGCCTTTTTCAGCGATGAACAGCTCATTCATAAAAGGGTTGTATACCGCTCCCAGTATCATTTCACCTTCTTTTTCCACGCCTATGGAGACGCAGCAGATGGGGATGCCATTGGCAAAATTAACAGTACCGTCTATCGGGTCAATGATCCACTTAAAAGCAGAATCTGTTTTAATGGCGCCCACTTCCTCACTGAGAATGAAATGGTCAGGGTAAGTTTGGCGTATTACCTCGATAATTACGGCTTCAGACTTTTTATCCGCTTCAGTTACGAGGTCATTGACAGTGCTTTTGCTGCTTACTTCAAAAGCCCCGTTAAAATATTGTTGGAGTATTTTTCCGCCGGCTTCAGTAGCTTTGAGTAAAGTAGATTTTAGCATGCCGCAAAGGTAAAAACGAATTATCAATTGCCGGTTGCCAATTTTACAGCGTTATTAGTAAAAAATACATGTGTTATTCGTTAACTTGCAACCTATAACTGGTAATTCGCGTTTATATTCATTATTCAACTTATTTTTGCAGTTCATTTAAAGAGAGGGAAAGTTAATGGCCATCATAGGTAATCTGATTTCCAGGTCACTACGTATCAGGAAGAAGTTCACGTTTAAGTTAGGTACACCTCGCCAATACCAGCTGCAGGTGCTGCACCGTCTGCTGGAGAAGGCCAAGGATACTGAGTTTGGCCGGCACTACGATTTCCAGGACATTTTGGACAGTCCGAATTTTATCGGTCAGTACCGGGAGAAAATACCTGTGCATAACTACAGTAAGATGCACAACGAATGGTGGTACCGCTGCCTGGAAGGGGAAGCTAACGTAAGCTGGCCCGAGAAGATCAAGTATTTTGCGCTGAGCTCCGGGACATCCGAATCAGCCAGCAAGCATATTCCTGTTACCAAAGCCATGTTGAAGACGGTGAAGAAGGTAGGGGTGAAGCAACTGTATTCCATGGTTAACTTCAACATCCCGCCCAAGTCTTTTACAAAAGGAATCCTGATGTTGGGAGGTACAACCTCCCTGTTTGAAAAAGGCGACTACTATGAAGGAGATATGAGCGGCATTCAGGCCAAGAATATCCCCAGGTGGTTCCGTCGCTTTTATAAGCCCGGAGGCAGCATTTCACGCAAGCCTAACTGGGAGCAGCGTATCAAACTGATCGTCCGTAAGGCGCCTACCTGGGACGTAGGCACCGTTTGTGGTGTACCGGCCTGGGTACAGATCGTGTTTGAAGAGATCATCAAATACCACGGTGTAAAAAATATCCATGAGATATGGCCTAACCTGGCCATCTATATCCACGGTGGGGTGTCTTTTGAACCTTATCGTGAAAGTTTCCAGAAATTATTGGGCAAGCCGATCAACTTCATTGAAACCTATATGGCCTCTGAAGGCTCTTTTGGTTTCCAGGCACGCCCGAACGTAAGAGGCATCAAACTGGTGCTGAACGCTGGTATCTTCTACGAATTCATTCCTTTCAATGAGGAAAACTTCGATGCAGACGGTGAAGTAAAACCCAATCCCAAATCTTACATGATCAATGAGGTGGTGGAAGATGTGGAGTATGCGGTGATGCTGTCTACCTGCGCCGGAGCATGGCGTTACCTGATTGGCGACGTGGTGAAATTCACCTCCGTGAAGGAGCATGAAATCGTGATCGTAGGCCGTACTAAGCAGTTCCTCAGCCTCGCTGGTGAGCATATGAGCGTTGATAACATGAACAAGGCTATCGACACGGTACAGAAAAAGATGGGCATTACCATCCGTGAGTTTACCGTGGCTGGTTTCCCTTATGAAAACCTGTTCGCGCACCGCTGGTACATTGGTACAGATCAACCGGTAGCGGACGTGGCTAAAATCCGGGAAATCATCGATCAGACCCTGGCTGAAGTAAACGATGACTATGCTGTGGAAAGGACTTCCGCACTGAAAGAAGTGTTTGTGGAAGTACTGCCTAACGAAGTATTTATCGATTACCTGCGTTGCAAAGGCAAAGAAGGCGCGATGAACAAATTCCCACGGGTAATGAAAGGAGAAAAACTGAAAGACTGGGAGAAATTCCTGGCCGGTAAGACAGTGAAGCATCAGGCATAACCCGTGACCCCGAATATATACACATGATAACATCAATTGTAGCTGGATTAGGACTGGGATTATTTCTGTCGTTATCGGTGGGGCCTGTAATATTCGCCATCATCAAGTACAGTATCAATAATGGTTTCAAGGCAGGCATCAGCTTCGCGCTGGGCGTGTCTATGAGTGATATTTTCTTTGTGGTGACCGGAAACCTGGCTACCTCCTTTATCAACGGACTGGAAGAATACAAACGTTCTATTGGGGTAGTAGGTGGCTTCCTCCTGATTGGGATGGGGGTTTACGGCCTGTTCTTTAAAAAGGTGAGAATCAGCACCGGTGATGAGAAACCGGAGATGTTCCGTACACACGACTACCTGAAGATATGGCTTGCCGGTTTCCTGATGAACACCCTCAATCCCGGCGTTATTATTTTCTGGCTGGGCGTATGCGTGGCTAATGCCGCTACGTCTGTCGGGCACCGGTTTGTGATGTATGGCGTATGTCTGGCCCTGGTACTCTCCGCTGATATCCTCAAAGTGTTTATCTCTGACAAAATCCGTCATAAACTGACCCTCAACAATGTGGAATGGCTTAACCGTATCGCTGGTGTGAGCATGATTATTTTTGGAGTGGTGTTGCTGTATAAAGTGATGTTTGAGCTGGGAACACTAGGCCACTAAACTGTGATGGCCATGATTATGGCTGATTTCGCTGATTTGAGAAGATCGAAGCGAAGTATAATGTAAAATAGAATTTTTGGGATGACCGACATCTTATCCTGATAAATAAAAAGAAGATCGCCCTTTGATATTATATCAAAGGGCGATCTTCTTTTTATAAAAAAATTAGTGGTATTAAAAATCCGCTTCTATCTCTACTTAAATCTCCTCAAATCAGGAAAATCAGCAGTAATCATGGCCATCACGGGGTCGTTATTGTCCAGGTTTCATTTCCTGCCAGCAACTTATCCAGGTCACCGGCTCCTTTTCTGGAGATGGCTTCTTCGAGTTGGGCGGCCATTACTGCTTCGTAGGTAGGACGCTGGGTCTGATAGAACACGCCGAAAGGACGTGGCATGTGTCCTTCGATGCGCGGATCGTCGAACAGACGGGTCAGCAGCTGTGCTTTATAGAAGTCGCTTTCATCGTGTATCCAGAGGTCAGCGGCGCTGTATTCGCGGCCCAGTTCCACTACTACGGGTTTGAGGCCGTCGAGACGGAGACCTTTATTTTTCTGGGCGCCGAAGATCAGTGGTTGTCCTTGTTCTACGAACAGGGTTTCTTCTGCTTTGCTGGATTTTTCGGTGAATATTTCAAATGCGCCATCATTGAAGATGTTGCAGTTCTGGTATATTTCCAGGAAGGATGCTCCTTTGTGGGCGTGGCTGCGTTTCAGCAGTTCCTGCAGATGTTTCGGATCGCGGTCCATACTGCGGGCAATGAAAGTGGCGTCAGCGCCCAGTGCCAGCGCCAGCGGGTTGAACGGATGGTCGATACTGCCGAAAGGAGTGGATTTGGTCACTTTGTTCTCTTCGGAAGTAGGAGAATATTGTCCTTTGGTCAGACCATAAATCTGGTTGTTGAACAACATGATGTTCACGTCGAAGTTACGGCGCAGCAGGTGGATGGTGTGGTTACCGCCGATAGACAGGCCGTCGCCGTCACCGGTAACGATCCATACGCTCAGCTCAGGGCGGGTAGCCTTGAGACCGGAAGCAATGGCGGTAGCACGCCCGTGGATCGAGTGCATGCCGTACGTGTTCATGTAATATGGAAAGCGCGAAGAGCAACCGATACCGGAAACGATCACAATATTTTCGCGGGGAATGCCCAGCGAAGGCATAATGGTTTGTACCTGTTTAAGTATAGAGTAGTCGCCGCAGCCAGGGCACCAGCGTACTTCCTGGTCCGTTGCAAAATCTTTGGCTGTTAAAGCCTGCGGAGCTATAGTTGCTGTTGACATTTGTATGAGTTAAGTATATATGAGTATGTATATATGTATCCTGTAAAGTTACTGATTATTCAGCTCTTCCCAATATTCAGCTGCCCGGCGGGTATGCGGAATAACAATGGTCCCGCCCACGATGTTGGCTACCGCAAAGATCTCATACATCTCTTCCGTATTGATGCCCTGTTCATGGCATTTGCCCAGATGGTATTTGATGCAGTCGTCGCAACGAAGCACCATCGAGGCTACCAAGCCCAGCATTTCCTTCGTTTTCGTGCTCAATGCTCCCTCGGCATAAGTGTTGGTATCGAGGTTGAACAGCCTGTTAATCACTTTGTTCTGCTTTCCCAGAATCACTTCGTTCATCTTACCGCGGTAGTCGTTGAACTCCTGAATCGTATTTGACATATAAATCCTCTTTATAAAAGTTTAACGGATGGTTTCACAGGGATAAAGCTATGAAAGTGTTTACAAATATAGACTAATCTACTGATTAAGTGGACTGTTTGCCCTATAACCTGTGATTATGGACAATAACAAAAAGTTATGTTGATAATTTCTTCATCAAAAAGGGCCATCGATGTGGTGGACTATTTGTATATTGTCTGATATACCAACTTCTTTTTGTCAACCAACAGATCTGAACCTCCGATTATGAAAAAAACGCTTTTTTACCGCCTGCTGGCCATATGCGTATGCACCAGCGGGACCCTACTGGCGCAGGATAAAAAAATGCTGGGGTATACCGACAGCGAAGCTGTCCGCCAGCAACAACTGGAAGCCCGTTTTGACCAACATCTCAGCAGCAGCCATATTGGGGAAGCCATCAAGTCTCTCTCTTCACAGCCACACCATATCGGTTCGGCCAGAGGAAAAGCGGTGGCGGAAGATATCCTGCAACGCTTTAAAAGTTATGGCTGGGATGCTGAAATCGTTACCTACCAGGTATTGTTCCCTACTCCCAAAGAACGCCTGCTGGAAATGACCGGCCCTACCAGCTATAAAGCCGTATTAAAAGAGCCTGCACTCAAAGAAGATGGTACCTCCGGCCAGGAAGGCCAGCTGCCGACCTATAACTGCTGGAGCGCCGATGGGGACGTAACAGCCCCACTGGTTTTTGTGAACTATGGCCTCCCGGAAGATTATGAATACCTGGAACGCGCTGGCGTAGATGTACGTGGTAAAATTGTTATCGCCAAATACGGCCGCTCCTGGCGTGGCACCAAACCCAAAGTAGCACAGGAACACGGCGCTATCGGCTGTATTATCTACTCCGACCCTAAAGATGACGGCTACTTTGCAGGCGATGTTTATCCACAGGGAGCTTTTAAAAATGAATATGGCGTACAACGCGGCTCTATCATGGATATGGTGATCTATCCCGGAGACCCGCTCACGCCCAATGTAGGCTCCACTGCCAACGCTAAAAGGCTGGACCGCCTTCAGGCGCCTAACCTCTTAAAAATACCGGTGCTGCCTATCAGTTACCATGACGCGGCACCATTGCTCAAAGCACTCGACGGTCCTGTAGCACCGGACGCATGGCGTGGCGCGCTGCCTTTCACCTATCACATCGGGCCCGGAAAAACCAAAGTACACCTCAAACTGGCATTCGACTGGCAGATACGTCCCTGCCATAACGTGATCGCTAAATTGAAAGGCGCTGAAGAGCCGGACCAATGGGTGGTACGTGGCAACCACCACGATGCCTGGGTAAATGGTGCGGCAGACCCTATCAGCGGTATGGCTGCCTTGCTCGAAGAAGCCAAAGCCATCGGTGAACTGAGCAAAGAAGGCTTCAAACCCCGCCGCACCCTGGTGTATTGCGCCTGGGACGGGGAAGAGCCAGGGCTCATCGGCTCCACTGAATGGGTGGAAGATCATGCCGCTGAACTACAGGAGAAAGCAGTGGTATACATCAACTCTGACAGCAATGGTCGCGGATTCCTCAATGCCAGCGGATCTCACGCACTGGAGACCCTCGTCAACCAGGTAGGCCGTGATATTATCGACCCACAGACTAAAGTCAGCATACTCGCCCGCCGCCAGGCTGCTGATGTGCTAAGGGCTGCCACCGTCAAACAAAAGAAGGAAAAGCTGTCCCGCCAGGGAATTGCTATCAGCGCCATGGGCTCGGGTTCCGACTATTCTTCTTTCCTGCAGCACCTCGGTGTTCCTTCGCTGGACCTTGGTTTCGGTGGGGAAGATGCGGGTGGCGAATACCATTCCATCTACGATTCCTATGATAACTACGTACGGTTCAAGGACCCTACTTTCAGCTATGGCGTAGCGTTGTCACAGACAGCAGGACATACTGCTTTGCGTATAGCCAATGCCGTTACATTGCCCTTTGATTTCCGCAAACTATATGAAACTGTGAATGGATACGTGAATGAGCTCACTGAACTGGCCTCCGACCTGCGTGAGACTACCGCACTGGAGAACCAGTTGATACGGGAAAATAAATACCAGCTGGCAGCTGATACGGCCAAACACCTGTCTCCGCCTGCTCCCCGCGCGGCGGTGCCTTACATCGATTTCAGCCCGCTGCAAAATGCGCTCGCTGGATTGGATACTGTGACGCAGGGCTTTTCCGGTAAACTGGCAACGGGCAAACCGCAACTCAACAAACAACTTTATCAGGCGGAGCAACAGCTCCTCAGCGATAAAGGGTTGCCTTCCCGCCCATGGTACAAGCATACGCTCTATGCGCCCGGGTTCTATACCGGTTATGGTGTGAAAACCATTCCGGGTGTAAGAGAAGCATTGGAACAACGCCGGTGGAAGGAAGCCGGAGAGCAGATAGATGCTGCTGCAGCAGCTATCAACAGGCTCGCTAAATATCTACAGGCACTAAGCAACAACTAAAAGCAAAAGGGCTGATCAATCGATCAGCCCTTTTGCTTTGAATATGGTGGGCAGTTATCTGCCTTCTAAACCTTTCAGATAATCTTTCAGGCCCAGTATAATTTTATTGATCAGTTCCTGCTGGAATTGAGGGTTCAGTATCTCTTCCTCGTCGCCGGGGTTGCTGATAAACAGTGTTTCTATGAGTGCATCCGGAAACTCGGTGGGGTTGTTCAGGATGAAATTGAAGTCGCCGTTATTTTTGAAATCATTCAGGCCTGTTTCCAGTAGTCGGCGGTGAATAGCCGCATTCAGCGGTTCGCAGAAAGGATGCTTATAATAGGTAGCGGTGCCGGAAACATCCACCGGGTTACCGGAAGAGTTGAGGTGTATGCTCAACAGGAGGTCCGGATTGGCGCGGCGGAAGAGGGAGAGGCGGTCTTCATTGGCCACGAACTTTTCGGTAGTGCGGGTCATGATCACGCTGGCACCTTCTCTTTCCAGTGCGTTCTTCAGTTGCAGTGCCAGGTTAAGTGTCAGCGTTTTTTCGTAAACGCCGGTAAGGCCTACAGAACCCATATTACCGCCGCCATGGCCTGCGTCTACGCCGATGACCAGGCCGCGCAGGGAGAGGTTTTCCGGAACACGTTTAACCTTCACCGTTATACGGTTGCCTTCATAATAAATCTGGTAGCCCCATGGTGCATGTTTCAGGGAGATGGCCATCCGGAACACGTCGTGCGCCGGTTGCTGCCACTGCACGCCGGTAATTTCCCGTGTTCCCTGTAATATAGAGCTGATGCCCTGTTCCGCGTAAGCGCCGTGTATATCTACAATGATTTTACCGGGAGATATCATCTGTGTGGAAGTGTAGGGTAATTTATCCGACAGTTCCACCGATACGTAATCGGCTTTTTCATCGCCCCATACTTTAGCATCTGATACGATGCTCACGGCAGGGGATTCCTGCGGTATCTCAGTATCTACCAGTGGCTCGGGAATAAAGGCGGTCCTGTGGGAGGAGAGGCGTACTTTGAAGTAATCGCCCTGCCGGCCGGTGATATGCAGCAGCACATCTTTATCGAGGTAACCTATTTTGTCTGGTCCGAGACGGTCTCCTTCCGCGACGGAAGTGAGGTAAGTCATGTTGTCGATAGTGCGCCCCATCAGTGGGATACCGTGCGGCATCATACTGTAGCGGTAGGTGCTGTTTAGGATGGCGGTTTCGCTGCCGTTGTGCAGGCGGACCTGTATTTTCCCATTCAGCAGCGAATCGGAAGGCTGGAGAACGTACATGCCCGTGTAATAACCGGCGACGCCACCGGTTTGGGAGGCGGGTAATTCACGCAGTGGCACATTATTGAACCACGTGGCCCTGGCGCCGGGATATCCTTTCATTTTTATGTGCAGCGTATCCCCCACAGACATTTCCAGGTTGCCTTTGGGAGAGATCTCCATAAAGTCTATGCGAAAGGAGCTGGTCACGCGGGGTGGTGGTACCGGTGCATAATACCAGGTAATATTTTTCGTGTAGGTTTTACCGTTATCGTCTTCAGCAACGATGGTGAAAGCGTTTCTTCCTTCTGTGAGTTCTTTTTTTACAGCAAAGGTGCCGGTGCTGTACACGTATACCTTTTCATTGTTGATGGTGACCTTACAACCTGTGCAGGTCCTGCCGGCGATAAATTGCCGGGCGGTGCTCACATTATTTTGTTCCCGGGAAGGTTGGCTGAGCCGGATAAATGCCTGGCTACTGGCCCACAGGGGAACTACAATGGCTATTAATGTCTGGAGTAATAATCTCGATACGTGCTTCATATCCCTGCGTAATCATGTAAAGATAAGAGGGAAATAGGATAAAGCAATTGATATTTAATCATTTAGGGATTTTCGGATTTTTTGATTTCGCGATTTTAATTCGCTTAGAGAAGATCCCCGAAATCAAAAAATCCGAAAATCAAAAAATCCCTAAATTTTAAAAGATGTATTTGTTTTCTGCAATGAGTTGGTCCGCTATTTTTCTGCGGGCTTCTTTTGCATTGAAAGGTTCTGCTTTGGTGAAGCGTTTGAGGCCCAGCAGCATCATCCGTTGTTCGTCGCCTTCAGCGAATGCGTTGATGGCGTCTTTGCCGGATTTGTTGATGCGGTCTGCTGCATCGTAGAGGTAGGTGCGAACGATGTCTGTTTGCAGTGCAGCGGCAGCTTCGCCTTTGTGTTGTACCAGCTTCATCAGGCGCAGCAGGGCGCTTTCTGCCACAAAGGTTTCGATGGCCATGTCTGCAATGTTCATCAGTACTTCCTGTTCAGTTTCCAGCTTCATCATGAGTTTCTGTGCGGCGGCGCCGGCAGTCATGAGGATGGCTTTCTTGAAATTGGTGAGGAGTTTTCTTTCCTTGCTGAATGCACTTTCATCATCGCTGCCGAAGTCGGGGATGCTCATCAGTTCCTTCATGACGTTCATGGCCGGGTTCATGAGGTCCAGCTTTCCTTTCATGGCACGTTTCAGGGTCATGTCGAGCGTCAGGAGGCGGTTGATTTCATTGGTGCCTTCAAAGATGCGGTTGATACGGGAGTCGCGGTACGCTTTGGAGATGATGTACTCATCGCTGAAGCCGTTGCCTCCGTGAATCTGAACACCTTCATCCACTACATAGTCCAGTACTTCGGAACCATTTACCTTCAGAATAGCGCATTCCACGGCATATTCCTCAGCGGCGCCCAGCAGGGCTTCGTTGAACGGTTTGCCGGATGTGAGCAGTTCTTTTTCTTTCTCATCGATCAGCTGTGCTGTGCGGAACAGGGCTGACTCAGCGGTCCAGGTACGGATGGCCATTTCCGCCAGCTTATGTTTGATGGCGCCGAAATTGGCGATCGGTTGTTTGAACTGGTGACGGGTATTGGCATACTGCACGGTAGTGGTGATACACTTCTTGGCGGCGCCCAGGGCGGCGGCACACAGTTTCAGCCTGCCGATGTTAAGGATATTGAAAGCGATCAGGTGTCCTTTGCCGATCACGCCCAGTACGTTTTCCACGGGTATTTTAGCATCCTGGAAATAGATCTGGCGGGTGGAGGACCCTTTGATGCCCATTTTATGTTCTTCCGCTCCCAGTGTGAAGCCGGGCGTACCTTTTTCCACAATGAAGGCAGTGAATTTATCACCGTCAATTTTCGCAAATACGGTAAATACGTCCGCAAAGCCGGAGTTGGTGATCCAGCTCTTCTGGCCATTGAGCACATAATGTTGGCCGTCTTCGGTGAGTTTGGCCGTAGTTCTGGCGCCGAGCGCGTCGGAGCCGGAATCAGGCTCGGTGAGGGCATAAGCGCCTTTCATTTCGCCGGTGGCCAGTTTGGGAATATATTTTTGTTTCTGGGCTTCTGTACCAAAATAAAGGATAGGGAGTGAGCCAATGCCTGTATGGGCGGCCATGGCTACAGAAAACGAGTGACCGGCGCCCAGTCCTTCGTTGATGATGGTGGCCGTTACAAAATCTTTGCCCAGCCCACCGTATTCTTCAGGGAAGGATGCACCCAGCAGGCCCTGCTCACCTGCTTTCTCCAGCAGGGAAGGCATCAGGCCTTCTTCCAGCTTATCAATCCGGTCAACGATCGGCGTTATCTCCTTGCTGATGAACTGATCGGCCATGTCTTTAATCATCAACTGCTCTTCCGAAAAATCTTCGGGAGTAAACACATCCTCTGGTACACTTTCCTTGATCAGGAACTCTGCGCCTTTCAGCGCTTGCTTATTGTCAACTGTTGCGTCCATGTTTTCTGATTTTTTGGTACTTCCGTAATTTACCGAATTAACCTGAAATATAACCATACCGGCAGCCTCCCTGATTTATCCACTGCTTCCCGGCGCCGGTTGGCCGGCCATTTGCCCGCGGGACAATCGTTTCGGAGGGAAATTTTTAACAAAACCGAAACAGTTTACCATTTAGGGAGTTTTTGATGTACGAATTTTTGATTTGAAGGAAGTCAGACTGTATTCAAATCAAAAAATCAAAAAATTCGTAAATCCCTAAATGGCTGCAGTTTTTTCCCTATCATTGTTCCCCCTTATGGATTTTTATCTGCCATATGCTAAAAGCCGGTTCCATGGAATCAGTAGCGGCACAGGTCCGCAGTTGCTGATCTGCCTGCACGGATTCGGTGAAAGCGCGGCCCACTTTACGCTGCTGGCGGAAGGTATGGGGGATCAGTTTACCCTTGTGGCGCTCGACATGCCGCTGCATGGAGAAACCATCTGGCTGGAAGATCGCCCCTTTGAAAAGTCAGATCTGAAGGCCATAGTGGAAATGGTATTGCAGCAACATGACAAGGACCGCTTTTCCCTGCTGGGGTACAGCATGGGAGGCCGGCTGGCCCTTTGCCTGGTGGAAACCATGGCGGACAGCATAGACAACCTTATCATGCTGGCGGCAGATGGCCTCCGGAACAACCCCTGGCATATGTTTGTAACACAAACCAGCATCGGGAACCGTATTTTTAAATACAATACAGACAATCCCCGGCTGTTCTTTACCCTGCTGGAACTATGGCGTAAACTGGGATTGCTGAACCAGAGCGTATATAAATTTGCGTTACACCGGATGAACCAACAGGTCAGAAGGGAGCAGGTGTACAATATCTGGACACTGATGCGCCGGATGATGCCGGATAAAAAGAAGTGTAAACAACTATTGGGAGCCCGTCACATTTTTACACTCCTGATATTTGGAAAATATGACCGGGTAATACCGCCTGTTCTGGGCACCCGCTTTATGGATGGTTCATTTCCCTGTAAAATGCTGGTCCTTGATAAAGGACACCAGCTGATTTCGAAGGAGCTGGCCTCCGTTATTAAAACAAACCTGAGCTGAATGTATTTTTTCTTGATCGTTGTAGCCTTACTGGCCCTTGGATATGGATTGTTGATGCTGTGGTATAGCCGCGGCTGGAGGAAGCTGCCGGAATTTATGCCGGCGCAGCCAATAGAAGGCACTACCAGCGTAACGGTTATTATTCCTGCACGGGACGAGGCGGAAAATCTGCCCGTGCTGTTAAAGGCACTGCAACAACAAACTTACCCGGCGGACCTGCTGGAAGTGATTGTTGTAGATGATTTTTCCACAGATGATACTGCGGGCATTGTTACCCGTTTTCCGGCGACCAACGTCCGCCTGCTGAAAATGGAAGACATGCTCACCAAAAACGAACGCCTGAATGCCTATAAGAAAAAAGCGATTGCCATGGCGATCGCCAGGGCTAAAGGCAATCTTATTGTTACAACCGATGCGGATTGTGTGATGGGGCCTAAGTGGATAGAAACCATTGTCCGTTTCTATGAAACATACCGGCCTAAGTTTATTGCGGCGCCGGTGAGCTTTTTCAGGGAGCGTAATTTCTTCATGAAACTGCAATCGCTCGATTTCATGACGATGCAGGGCATTACAGGGGCGGTAGCCCGGCTGAAGTCCGGTACCATGTGCAATGGCGCCAACCTGGCTTACGAGAAGAGCGCTTTTCAGGCTGTTGGAGGTTTTACCGGGATTGATAATATCGCCTCCGGCGATGATATGTTGTTGATGTACAAAATCTACAACGCTTACCCCAATGGGGTGATGTACCTGAAAAATGATGATGTGATCGTTCGTACGTTGCCGGTGGAAACACTGCGCGGATTTATGAACCAGCGTATCCGCTGGTCGTCCAAGGCCGACAAATACGAGGACCGGCGCCTTACCTGGATGCTGTTGCTGGTATATTTCTTCAACGTGGCCTTGCTGGCCATGGGCGCCATCGCCTTGTTCATACCGCATTGGTGGCCTGCTTTCCTTATCCTGATGCTGTTCAAGGTGACGCTCGAACTGTATTTCCTGGTGCCGGTAGCAGGATTTTTCCACAAGACAGCTTTACTGGTATGGTTTATACCGGGACAAATATTTCATATTCCTTATATTGTTCTCGCCGGTTGGTTGGGCAAGTTTGGCAGTTATCAGTGGAAAGGCCGGCAGGTGAATTAATTTTTCATTTTATTATTTTTTTCATGGAAGGATTTCCGGCTTTCGCCAAATGCCAAAATGAAAAAATAAAAAAATAACAAAATAAACTTGTCCGATTTTCAATCTGCCTGGAAGAGGCTTAAAAAAAACAAAGGCGCGCTGGCTGGTCTGATAGTGATTGCGCTGGCCGTGGCTGTCAGCTTACTGGCTTACCTGATAGCGCCGGATAATACGCCTGATGCCAACAGAATGGTGCTCGAAGTGGGCGGGCAGCATCCGGGTTTCCGGGTGCATATGCTGGCCGTTAAAAAAGCCCAACCGGTAGCCCGGGTATCTTTTTGGGGGAAGTTATTGTATGGGCAGGAGTCGGATGTCACCTGGACGCCGGTGCACTCCTGGCAGTTTAAGGACAGTACGTTGATCGTACAACGTTATGTAGATGAAAGCCTCTCCCGTGAAGAAAAATATGACCTCCGCGAAATATGGTATGGCAGCCGGCAGACGGGTGATATCCCTTTGCCGGAACTGCAACAGAAGATTACCAGGGAAAGGATTTTCCCGGTCACCTATTGGCTAGGTACTGATAAATTTGGCCGCGATATCCTGAGCCGCCTGCTGGTAGGTACCCGTGTTAGTTTGGGGGTGGGCTGTATAGCGGTCATCATCTCCCTGACCATCGGGGTGTTTATGGGCGCCATCGCCGGGTATTTCAAGGGAACGACTGATGATATGGTCATGTGGCTGGTCAATGTAGTCTGGTCGATGCCGTCATTGTTGCTGGTATTTGCCCTGACACTCGCTATGGGCAAAGGTTTCTGGCAAGTGTTTATTGCTGTGGGGCTTACCTTGTGGGTAGGTGTGGCCCGCATTATCCGGGGACAAATACTGACCCTGCGGGAACTGGAATTTGTAGAGGCTGCCCGGGCGCTGGGATATGGGCATACTCGTATTATTGTCCGGCATATCCTGCCTAACATCCTCGGACCGGTGATGGTCGTGGCGGCGGGAAATTTCGCTACCGCCATTGTGGTGGAAGCGGGGCTGAGTTTTCTCGGGGTAGGCGTACAACCGCCGCAGCCCTCGTGGGGACTGATGATCAAAGAGAACTATAACTTCATTATTACCCATAATCCCTTGCTGGCGCTGGCACCAGGCGTTGCTATCATGTTACTGGTATTGGCTTTCAATCTGTTGGGTAATGGCTTGCGGGATGCGCTCGACGTAAGAAGTAAAATTTGATTTACATATGAAAAAAATATAATTTTAGTCCTATATACCCTGTTGCATGTCACTTAGAAACTATTTAACCATACTGCTGACTGGTGCTTTGATAGCACTGGCTGCCTGCAAGAAAAACAAAAAGGGCGAGGACCCTGCACCTGTTAACCAGGAGGAAGCCCTTAAAGTGGAGCTGGCCGGCGTGGTGGCTGGTAAAGCCAATGTGGCGATGGACAGCACTTTCACTTTCCAGGTGAAAGTCACTTCCAAAGTGCCGGACAAAGGCGTGAAAATAGTGCTCAACGTAGTAACAGACCCCGGAGGCATTCCGCTGGCACAGGATGATGTTTCCAATGGTACCGGGAATACTATCAATGTTACGCTGAAGCATCTGAAGGAAGTAAAAACATACAAGGTCACGGTCTCCCTGTCATCATTGGGGAATACCGCCAATATAGCCACTCCGATGGAGTTCCTGATCACCAATAAATCCGGCTCATAAATTATCCGTCTCGCGGCAAGGCAAAATAATGTAGGTTTGCAGGCTGTCACATCAAGTGAAACGACTATGCAAATTGCTGTTAATGCCGCCTGCCTGAGAAGAGACCTGCCTGCAGATACCGGACAGGTGGCAACTGAAATCATATTCGCACTCTGCCGGCAACAGCCGGAGCACCGCTTTACTTTTTATTTTGATGGGGAGATACCCGCGCACCTGACTTTTCCGGCTAATGTTACCCCGGTGGTACTGCCGTTGAAAGGTGGTAAGCGGTGGCACCGTTACTGGTGGCGCGAATGGCAATTGCCCCGTGCCATGAAAGCCGGTGCAGCGCAATGGTATATTGGGCTGGACGGCACGCTGCCCTTACGCAGCAAGGTGCCGGCGATTATTCTGTTAAGGGACCTGTCGTTCCTGAAGGATGCAGGTCTGCAATCCATCCGGGAGCAGGATTCCCTGAAAAAGTATATTATCCGTTACCTCGACCGGGCAAAGCAGATCGCTGTGCTGTCGGCTACCGCCAAAGAAGAGCTGCTGCGTTATGCGCCGGGAGCGGCCAGCAAGGTAGTTCAACTGGAACCTGCCGTCAGCAGCCTTTTCCGGCCGCTGGAGTGGGACGACCGGGAGGCCGCCAAAAAAACATGGTCCGGTGGTGTGGAATATTTCCTGGTGACAGGCAGTATTCATCCACGTAACAATATTATGCCGGTGTTCAAGGCTTTTTCCGCTTTGAAGAAGCGGCAGCGTACCAACCTGAAACTGGTGCTGGCCGGTAATCTGGCCGCTGCCGGGGCGGAAATCGTCAAGGCGCTGGAAAGTTTTAAGTTCCGTCACGATGTGGTATGGAAGGAAGACCTGACGATGGAGGAGCTGGCATCAGCCATGGGAGGGGCTTATGCCCTGATATATCCCACCCGCTTCGATGGTTTGCCCTTACCTTTGTATATGGCCCGTCAATGCGGTGTGCCGGGGATTGCACTGGAGAGTATGGCAGCCCGTGAAGCCGGCGGGGAAACGGTACTATATACCGATCCTGCCAGTGTAGACGACCTGGCGGAGAAAATGAGCCTGCTGTATAAAGACGAACAGCTGCGTAACCGGTTACTGGTCATGGAGCCACCGATGAGGCCGGGCAGCAGTTGGGATGCTGCCGGCGCGGCGCTGGCCAACCTGTTAAAATAAAGCCGGATGTCAAAATCCCTGATGATTAGTTATTTTTGCGCTTTAATAAAATCACATGAATAAGAAAAACATACAGATCCAGGTGGGTCTGGACGAAAATAAAGTGCCGGAAACGATTGAGTGGAGCGCTACTGATAATAAGGAAGACCGTATGATGAAGGCGAAAGCCATGATGGTGTCTTTCTGGGACCCGGCAGAAAAAGCTGCCCTGCGGATCGACCTGTGGACAAAAGACATGATGGTGGATGAAATGGCTGATTTCTTCTTTCAGACGATGATGACCATGGCCGATACCTATGTTCGTGCTACCAATTACCGTGACCAGGGTGAAGAATTTAAAACTTTTGCCAGGGACTTCTTCAAAAAGTTCCAGGAGAAACAACAGGCAGAAGAAACCAAATAATCTATCTGATTATCCATTAAACGTAACCACATATGTCTTTAGAAACAAACATCAATGCCGAGATCAAAACGGCGATGCTGGGCAAAAAAGAAGCAGACCTGCGTGCACTGCGCGCTATCAAGGCTGCCATCCTGCTGGCTAAAACAGCAGAAGGCAGCACTGGTGAGCTGACTGAAGCCGATGAGAGCAAGCTGTTACAGAAACTGGCAAAACAACGGAAAGATTCCCTCGAAATTTTCCGTCAGCAGAACCGTGAAGACCTGGCAAAGAAGGAAGAAGAGGAACTGGAAGTAATTGAGCGTTTCCTGCCCAAACAAATGACCGAAGACGAATTAAGAGTTGCCCTGACAGACATCATTGCGTCTGTAGGCGCCGCTTCCCCTGCCGATATGGGCAAGGTGATGGGCGCGGCCACCAAACAACTGGCCGGTAAAGCTGATGGCAAGGCCATTTCCGCTATGGTGAAAGAACTCCTTAAATAATTTTGATATTTGGTTATTTAATTATTTTGATATCGGGCCTCCCGCATTGAAATAATTAAATAACCTAATATTAAAATAATCAAATGTATTAGTTTGTCGATTGATATCGTTTTTGCCATTATCATGGTATTGGCCCTTTATAAGGGTTATACCCGGGGATTGATAGTGGCCGTATTTTCGCTGATCGCTGTAACCCTCGGGATGGCGGTAGCCCTCAAACTTTCCGCGGTAACGGCCCTGCAAGTCCAGCAACGGTGGGATGTTCACTCCCGGTGGGTCCCTGTACTTTGTTTCGTTTGTCTTTTTGTGGGAGTGGTATTACTGGTACGGTTGGGCGCAGGAGCCCTGCAGAAGTTGGTGGAAATGGTTATGATGGGATGGCTGAACCGGCTGGGCGGTATCCTGCTGTATGCCTTGATATTTACGATTATTTACAGTGTGGTACTGTGGATGGCCAACCAGATCTATCTGTTGAGCCCGGAAACCAAACTTCAATCAGTAATATATCCTTATATCGAACCTATTGGCCCGTGGGTACTGGACCACATGGGGGACTGGATACCTGTTTTTAAAGACATTTTCTCCCAGTTGCAGGCCTTCTTTGATAAGGCTGCCCGGCAGTTACAACCGGCCTGACAGTATTTAGATTAATAAAAAGAATTATTTTAGCGTAAAATTGACTTTCAAGATTTGGCAATGGATTACGAAATCAAAACACAGGGTAAGTTTAATTATATAGAAGAAGGAGAAGGAGAACCGCTGGTATTATTGCATGGACTTTTTGGTGCTTTGAGCAATTTCTCGCACATGATCGAGTATTTCCGGCAGTATAACAAGGTTGTGATACCCATGTTACCCCTGTATGATTTAAACATCCTGGAAACGTCTGTTGGCGGGCTGGCGAAGTTTGTGCATAAGTTTATTGAGGCCAGAGGCTACCAGAACATACACCTGCTGGGCAACTCCCTCGGTGGCCATGTGGCACTGGTATACCTGCTGAAACACCCGGAAGCACCAGTTAAGTCGCTGATACTCACCGGTAGTTCCGGCCTGTTTGAGAATGGAATGGGCGAAACTTATCCTAAGAGAGGAGACTATGAATACATCCGTAAAAAAGCGGAACTTACTTTCTATGATCCTAAGATCGCTACCAAGGAGCTGGTAGACGAGATGTTTGAAATTGTGAACAACCGCCTGAAAGTGATTAAGATCATCACCCTTGCAAAGTCTGCTATCCGGCATAACCTGGGCGATGAACTGAAGGATATTCAACAACCTACACTGTTGATCTGGGGCCGCAATGATACCGTTACACCACCTATGGTAGGCGAAGAATTCCAAAAGCTTATACCTAATTCTGAACTGGAATTCATCGATAAATGCGGTCATGCCCCGATGATGGAAGTCCCTGATGAATTTAACAAGATTCTGCACGCTTTCCTGGAAAGACTGAAGACACAGCCAACTGCTTAAAAACGGAGCTGTAAACGCCTATACACCGCCCTCTACAGGTGCGGCTGGCGGCCTGTACGCGTAATTTCTTTTTCTGTTGGAAGATTCTTTGTTATTATTGTGTAAGAATACACGAAAATGACCGCCAGAGAACTCATATCCACCGTGCCAATTCTGCAGCCTTCGGATGCAGGTGCCAAGGCATTGCGCCTGATGAATGAATATCATCTTACGCAATTGCCAATGGTAGTGGAGAATAAGTACATGGCGCTGGTGGAGGAGGATCAGATTATGGACCTGGAGGAGCCGGAAATAAAGCTGGAGTCCATACAATATAACGGTGCCAACCGTCCGGCCATCCAGGAAGGTGCCCATCTCTTCGAGGCGCTGAAGTTGTTTTACGAATTCAAATTGTCTGTACTGCCCGTCGTTACTAAAGAAAACGACTACCTGGGCATTATCACCAAAGATAACCTGTTGGCAGCCCTGGCCCAATATAATGGCGCCAAGGAAGCCGGTGGCATCCTGGCCCTGGAAATGGACCCCAGGGATTATAGCCTCAGCGAAATTGCCCGTATCGCTGAATCCAACGATGTAACCCTGCTTAGCGTGAACACATTAACCGATCCGTCCGGTAAACTGGAAGTACTGCTGAAAACCAACCGTCAGGAGCTGCATTCCCTCGTGGCTACCTATGAACGGTTTAACTACACGATCAAATACATTTATGCTGAAGAACAGGAAGAAGACCTGCTCAAAAAGAACTACGACCTGTTGATGAATTATATCAGCATGTAAGGGCGTCACATTAATTTTCCGGTTATTTGTTGATTATTTTGATGGGGTTTCGTTATCTTCCATGATAAGGACACACATTTAAATAACTTTAGAATTTTCTAAATCAGAGACGCCTACAATGCTGAGATGCTGTTATTACTTGCTGGGAATCATATGCCTGCTCGGCATCGGATTATCCGGCACGGCCGCAGGCCGGAAAGGAGGGGGAGGAGATGGTGCTACAGCACTGGTGCAGGATTCCGGCTACCTGGTTGTCCGAAATATCATTGTTATCGGTAACAAGAAAACCCGTACCTCCATCATACTCAGGGAAATCAGTACTGTGCCGGGAGATACCATCTACCTGAAAGATCTGGCTGAAACGCTGGAAGAACGCCGTAAACAGTTACTCAATACTTCCCTCTTCCTCAATGTCACCGCTAACGTCAAAAACTGGGAAGGCAACAGTGCCGAACTCGTATTTGAAGTATGGGAGCGATGGTACACTTTCGCGTTCCCCATCTTCAAACTGGCCGACCGTAATTTCAACCAGTGGTGGGTGGAGAAAGGACATAAATTCAACCGCCTCAACCTTGGCGTGAAAGGCATGCAGGAAAACCTGACCGGCCGCAACGATGGACTGGATGCGACGCTCCAATTCGGCTACACACAGAAGATATCCCTCGCTTATAATCTGCCCTATATTGATAAAGGCTTCCGTCATGGACTGGGTATCCTGTTTGCATATAGCCGTAACCGTGAGGTGAACAATCTAACGAGCAATAACAAACAGCAGTTTTTCAAAAAGGATGATGAATACCTGCGTCAGGCATATGTGATCGGTCTGCGCTACAGCTATCGTAAGGCCATCAACACACGCCACCAGGTATTTCTTAATTACAACTATGAAAAGGTGGCCGACTCCGTGGCGGTCCTCAATCCCGATTATCTCGGTAAAGGCCGTACCAGTGTACGTTTTATCGACCTAACCTATCGCTTTACCTACATCAAGGCAGATAGCTGGATATACCCGCTTAAGGGTGTCAGTATCATGGGAGAAGCCGGTAAAAGGGGCATTGGGCCGCTCAGTGATATAGATGATGTCCGGTTCCGGCTCAACTTCACCAAGTACTGGCAGGTGCACCGTAAAACCTTTTTATCGCTGGGCATGCGCGGACAGGTAAAATTCTCAGATGAACAGCCCTACATCAACCAACAGGCACTGGGATATGGGGATGATTACCTCCGCGGGCTTGAGTACTACGTGGTGGACGGTACCAGTTTCGCCATACTGAAATCCACGCTGCGACAGGAACTGGTGTCTTTCAAAATCAAGCTTCCCATTGTACCTAAAAAATTCAATACCGTGCCTGTGCGCATCCTGGCCAAAACCTTTGGTGATGCAGGCTACGCCTACAGCAAGTTTCCGGGCAATGGCTTCCTCAATAACCGCTTTCTGTATACCGGCGGCATAGGTCTCGATATTGTTTCTTTCTATGATACCTGTTTACGTATAGAGTACAGCGTTAACCAGTTAGGGCAAAAAGGACTATTTTTACACACCAGTGTAGATATGTAGTCAAAAAAAGTGTTCATTATGCAGGTTGCTCTTTATAGCAGGGGATTTATTTCGGAAGACATAGCCAACATCCGGTTGTTGCTGGATGAATTACAGCGCGCGGAGATCACCGCTACTTTTTACGAACCGTTTTACCGTATCCTGGTACAGTATATTGCTTTTGAAAAGGAACCCGCCCTCTTTTCCTGTGCAGAAGACCTGCCGGGAAAAATAGACTTTCTGATGAGCCTCGGTGGCGACGGTACCCTGTTGGACACAGTGTGTTATGTACGTGACACCAACATCCCTGTGATCGGGATTAACTTCGGGCGGCTGGGATTTTTAGCCAGTATCGGTAAAGATGAAATCCATGCGCTGGTACAGGCGCTGCTGGACCGTACCTACATGGTAGACCAGCGGTCGCTGATACACCTCGATGCCAATGTGCCGCTGTTTGGTGAAATTCCATATGCATTAAATGAATTTACCATACATAAGAAAGATACTTCCGCGATGGTGAAAATCCATACGTACCTGAACGGCGAGTTTCTGAACACTTATTGGGCAGATGGCCTGATCGTGTCCACACCTACGGGATCTACCGGTTATTCCCTGAGCTGCGGAGGCCCGATCGTTTTCCCGGACGCCGGTAATTTTGTGATCACCCCGGTGGCGCCGCACAACCTCAATGTGCGCCCTATCATTGTTCCTAATGAAAGCGTTATCTCTTTTGAGGTGGAAGGCCGGAGCGACCAGTTTCTGTGTACGCTGGACAGCCGTATGGAAACTATTGACAGCTCTGTGCAGCTGGCCATCAAAAAAGAGCGGTTCAAAATTAGCCTGTTGCGGCTCGATGAAAGTAATTTCCTCCATACCCTGCGCAATAAATTGCTCTGGGGCATTGATGCCCGGAACCGGATCAAAATATGAGTGCCGGATATAATATTTGTTAAATATATTCCTACATTTACAAATGTATTGCCTGTTGATTGTAAATTCAATTGTGCCTGTGAAGTGGTTTGATAAGTAAGCTGTTAGCATAAATGATCGGTCACACATTAAATAAATCCGGCATTATTGCGTTTAAGTAGAACTGATTTATGCTGAAACCTTTTTTATATCCTAAAAACTTCGTGCTATCGTTCCTATTGGCGATCATTTGCCTGTTGGCCGGTGAAGCGAAAGCACAAAATGAACTGGAATATGTAGGGGAGTTGGGAATATCGATCGGCGGGGCGCAATATTTCGGGGATTTGAATACCAGGGGGGCTTTGAATACCATCAAGCCGGCAGTAGGTGTTTACTACCGTAAATACCTGAACGAATATGTGGGCGTGCGTGCCCATGCCCGTTTTATGCAATTGGGTTATTCAGACGCATATAATAAAAATGAATTTGAGCGCCGCAGGAACCTCAGTTTTAATACGGATGTATTTGAGCTGGCCCTGCAGGGCGATTTTAATTTTTTCAAGTTTGAGCCGGGGACGCTCGACCATCGTTTTTCCCCGTATTTGTCTGGCGGCGCCAGTATTTTCCATTTTAACCCTTACGCCTATATGGACGGGGTTAAATATTATCTCCAGCCCATGCGTACGGAAGGGCAGGGATCGGCCCTTTATCCCGACCGTAAGCCTTACAGCCTTGTTTCTTATGCCTTCCTGATTGGCGGAGGCTTCAAGTATAATATATCAAAAAAAGTGAATGTGGGTCTGGAAGCGTTGTACCGTTTTACGCAGACAGACTATCTGGATGATGTAAGTACCACTTATGCAGGACCGGGGGCATTTCCGACATTGTCTAACGGGCAGCCCAGTGTGGCCTACCGGCTGCAGGACCGGTCGTACGTAACCGGTGAACCTATTGGTGTTACCGGCCGGCAGAGGGGCAATAGCCGCGATAAGGACCAATATCTTACCATAGAGCTCACGATCAGTATTCTGTTCACCTCCTACAACTGTAAATTTTAATTTACCGTTAAAATACTTTCTACGGGCCGGCATTTCTTGCCTCCAGATAGCCCGGTTATACCGCCGAAATTCCCGAAAATCCCCGCTGGTATTGAATTCGCTGTTAAAACTACGTTAAAACAGGGGGTCAAGCTTTGCTAAAAAAGTCATTGCTCTATTTTTGTATCTTTGCACACTTTTAGTAAATCTGTATAAACTGATATAATACGCCTGACACAAAATGAGCTTGAAGGATAAATTAGACTTACAACGGTTACCCCGCCATATCGCCATTATCATGGACGGTAACGGCCGTTGGGCTAAGGAGCGTGGACAAGACAGGCTGTATGGGCATCACGAAGGCGTGGAAAGTGTGCGCAATATCGTAGAAACCTGTGCAGAACTTGGAATAGGCTACCTGACCCTGTATGCTTTCTCTACTGAAAACTGGGATCGCCCCGTTTACGAGGTGAACGGTATTATGGAATTGCTCGTAAATACCATCCGGAAGGAGGTAGGGACCTTATCCAAAAATAATATCAGGCTGAGTGTCATCGGAGACATGAGCATGCTGCCCCCCCAGGCCCAACAGGAAATGGAAGAGGCTATCGCGCTGACCAGCCACAATACCGGCCTTAATCTTATCATGGCCCTCAGCTACAGTGCCCGATGGGAAATAGTGAATGCTGCCCAGAAAATCGCTCTGGATGTGAAGAAAGGAACCCTCGACCCGGCTTCCGTAACGCCGGATGTATGGGAAAAATATCTCTGTACTGCAGGATTGCCCGACCCGGAATTAATGATCCGTACCAGTGGAGAATGCCGGATCAGCAATTTCCTGCTATATCAACTGGCTTACGCGGAACTGTACTTTACAGATACCCGTTGGCCGGACTTCCGCAATGAACATCTTTACCAAGCCATCTTAAATTATCAAACCAGAGAACGGCGCTTTGGCAAAACAAGCGAACAAATTCAGCAGAATGAAGAAATTATTTCCTAAGGGCCTTCTGGCTATAGCATTATGTTGCAGTGCAGGCATACGTGTATCCGCTCAACAGAAAGATACCGTACCCCCCGTACAGCCACCCGCTAATCCGCCGGTAATTTCCCCGAGCATGGCTAATCCGCAACAGTACGAGATTGCAGATATCACCGTTGCCGGTACCCAATACCTGGATAAAGCATTACTGCTGTCACTCTCCGGCCTCAGTGTAGGCGATAAGGTGGTATACCCCGGGGGAGACCAGTTTACCAAGGCTATCCAAAGCCTCTGGTCCCAGCGCCTCTTCGCTGACGTGACCATCTACGTTACCAAAATCGAAGATGGTAAAATCTGGCTGGAAATCGGCCTGACGGAAATGCCCCGTATGAACAGCTTTCAGTTCAAAGGCATCAAAAAAACAGAAGCTGACGATATCGCCACCAAAGCCGGTCTCCGTAAAGGTACCGTGGTAACCCCCGCGCTTAAACAGAACGTGATCGGCGTGGTTCATAAATTTTATGCTGACAAAGGTTTCGGCAACGCTACCGTAAGAACGGAAGAAAGAAAAGACAGTGGCCAGGTAAACTCCATGGGCCTCGTTTTCTATGTGAATAAAGGCAATAAGGTACGTATCGACAATATCAACTTTGTTGGTAACTACAACATCCCCGATTCCAAGCTGAAAAAGAGAATGAAGGGCACCAAAGAACGTACCCGCTTCACCCTGTACCCTGATACCCAACAGGTGTATGTGGATTCTCTGGCCCAACCGGACGACTTCTGGAAAACTTACGGTTTCCTGCAGCCAACCCGTGCACTGGATAAGCTGGACCCTTACTTCCGCTTTAAACTCTTCAGCTCTGCTAAATTCAACGAAGCCAAATACATCGAAGATAAAGGCAAAGTAGTGAGCTACTATAACTCCAAAGGTTACAGGGACGCGCTCATTACCAAAGACACCACCTACAAGTCCAGCGCCAGCAACCTGAATATTGACCTGGCTGTCTCCGAAGGTAAAAAATACTATTTCGGCGATATCACCTGGAAAGGCAATACCCGTTACAGCGACTCCGTACTGACCCGTATCCTGGGTATCAAAAAAGGGGACGTGTACAACCTTGAACTGCTGGAAAAAAGACTGGGTAAACAAATGTCACAGGAAGGCGGCGACATCACCGGCTACTACATGGACTACGGTTACCTCTTCTTCCAGATCGACCCCGTGGAAATCGGCATCCGTGGCGATACCATCGACTATGAGATCCGTTTACGTGAAGGTCCGCAGGCTACCATCAAAGAAGTACGCATTGCAGGCAACGAAAAAACCAATGAACACGTAATCCGCCGTGAGCTGCGCACCATCCCTGGTGAAAAATTCAGCCGCGCTGACCTGATCCGTTCTAACCGTGAAATTGCCAACCTTGGCTTCTTCAACCCGGAAAAGATCGGTATGAACCCGGTGCCTAACGTGGCCGACGGTACAGTGGATATCGACTATACAGTAGAAGAGAAAGCCAATGACCAGCTGGAACTGTCTGCCGGTTGGGGTGGTTATATCGGTTTGACCGGTACCCTGGGTGTAACGTTCAACAACTTCTCCCTGCGTAACATCTTCCGTAAAGAAACATGGGACCCGCTGCCAAGCGGCGATGGCCAGAAACTCTCTGTCCGCGTGTCTTCCAACGGTAAAGCATACCGCTCTTACAACTTCTCCTTCACAGAGCCATGGCTGGGCGGTAAAAAACGTAACCAGTTCTCCGTTAGCTTCTACAGCAGCTATCAGAACCCATACGCTTACAGCAACTACTACGCTAACATTTATAATCAGAACAATACTACCACCGACGGTCACTTTAAAGTGTTGGGTGCTTCCGTATCACTCGGTAAGCAGCTGAAATGGCCGGATGACTTCTTCACGCTGATCTATTCTGTCAACTACCAACAGTACAAGCTGAAGAACTATAACTACTTCGGTATCCCTGGTTTTGATAACGGTACTTCCAATAACCTTAACCTGAAGTTTACCCTGGCGCGTTCATCTGTGGACCAGCAGATCTTCCCGCGCAGTGGTTCCAACTTCATGCTGTCTGCCCAGTATACGCCTCCGTACTCTGTGTTCGACCCGGGAAAGGACTATACGAAAGATCCGATCTCCAAGCAGTTTAATTTTATCGAGTACCAGAAATACCGCTTCAATGCAGAATGGTACGTACCATTGAGCCGTCCGATGGGTAGCGACAACAAAACTTTCGTGTTGAAAGTGGCAGCCAAATTCGGTTATATCTCCCGGTACAACAACCGCACTACGCTGTCTCCGTTCGGCCGCTTTGAGCTGGGTGGCGATGGTCTGAGCAACTTTGCGATCTATGACCGTGATATCATCTCCCAGAGAGGTTATCCCGTGTATTATACTTCCGATCCGAGCCTGAACCCGGAATCCGGTCAACCGGCTGATTACCGTGGATTCACCGTGTTCAACAAATATGTGATGGAGCTGCGTTATCCGTTCAGCCTGAACCCCAGCTCTACTATTTTTGGCCTGGCGTTTATCGAGGCAGCTAACGGTTACCGTGATATGCAGGATTACAATCCTTTCAGGCTGCGTCGCTCTGCTGGTATCGGTATGCGCTTCTATCTGCCGATGTTTGGTCTGCTTGGATTTGATTATGGTATAGGATTTGACCGTATCAAGTCCGGCGGTGGCCTGAAGGATGCGGCTAAGTTTACCTTCATGCTCGGCTTTGAACCAGAATAATTGTGAAATAAATTTATATATTGCAAAGATTAACCGGTTTCCCGGAAGCCAAAACTCTATAGTAGCATGAAGAAAATATTTATTACAGCGGCCTTAGTACTGGCCATGGCAGGTGCAGCGAGTGCACAGCGCTATTGTGTGATAGATACCAAATATATTCTGGAGAGTATTCCTGAGTACAAGGACTCCCAGAAAAAGCTGGATGCAGTGGCAGAACAATGGCAGAAAGAAATTGATGTCAAGTTCCAGGAAGTGGATAAAATGTATAAGTCTTACCAGGCGGAGCAGGTGATGCTTACAGAAGAGCTGAAACGCAAGCGGGAAGACGAGATTGTGGTAAAGGAGAAAGAAGCCAAGGACCTGCAGAAGAAACGTTTCGGATATGAAGGGGACCTGTTTAAAAAACGGGAAGAGCTGGTAAAACCGATTCAGGATAAGATCTACAATGCTGTTCAGAAGCTTTCTGCCAGCCGGATGTATGACTTTGTACTGGACAAGGCAGGCGGCACTACCGTGATTTTCTCAGATCCTAAACTGGATAAAAGCGAGGAAATATTGAAATCGCTGGGCGTAAAGAAATAATTATCTTGTACCTATTTTTTAACTAATAAGTATTAAATTTTTTTTAAACACAGACAACATCATGAAGAAGTTCGTAATTATTGCTTTCGTAGCAGTTACCGGTTTGTTCAGCGTGAATGCAATGGCCCAGTCCAAAGTAGCACATATCAATGCGCAAGCGCTTGTAGGTAGCATGCCGGAAGCCAAAAAAGCTGAGACTGATCTCCAGACTTATGCACAAAGCCTGGAAGCTGAGGGCAAAACAATGGTGGATGAGTACACTAAAAAAGTAAAAGAATTCGACGACAAAGCGGCCAGCATGACTGAAAATATGAAAGAAATCAAAGGCCGTGAAATCCAGGACGCTCAGAAACGTATCCAGGACTACCGCGAAAGAGCAGAAACACAGGTACAGCAGAAACAACAGGAGCTGCTGAAACCTATCTACGATAAAGCCCGTAAAGCGATCGAAGATGTTGCCAAAGAGAAAGGTTACGGTTATGTAATCGACAGCTCTGCTGGTCTGCTGCTGGTGTCTCCTACGGCTGACGACCTGCTGCCTGCAGTAAAAACCAAACTGGGTATCAAATAATTAACTTTGTTAATATAAGAGATGGAATACGGCTGGTGCTGTATTCCATTTTTTATTCCGGAAGCAGGTATTTTGGGATTTATTTTACTTTTTGAATTATTTCTGCTACCTTTGCCTTCCGTTTTAAAAAATAGTATCTCCGCAAGGGGAGTCTTTTAGTATAGTACAGGTAAAAACATAAAAAAGAAATGAAACGTACTTTTCAACCGCATAACAGACGCAGAAAGAGCGTTCACGGCTTCAGAAAGAGAATGGAAACTGCCAACGGCCGTAAGGTACTGGCTTCCCGTAGAGCAAAAGGTCGTAAGAAGCTGACTGTTTCTGACGAGCGTAAGCTGAAATAATCCAGTAGCTAAATACTATTTGCCATAAAAACTTATTCTTTTACAAAAGAGGAGAGGTTAAAGAGCAGAAAACTTATTGAAACGCTTTTTCGTGAAGGAAAAGCGTTTTCTGTTTTCCCGTTCCGTATCATTTACCTGCCCGTCAAGGAGCTGCCGGTAAATAAATACCCGGTGCAGGTGGGCTTTAGTGCCTCCTCCCGGCGTTTTCCCCATGCAGTAGACCGTAACCGCATCAAACGTCTCGCCCGTGAGGCCTGGCGTCTTCAAAAGCAGGGATTGTATGACCACCTGCGCAACGAATCCCGCCAACTAGCCGTTTTCCTCGTTTATACCGACAAAAAAATCACGGATTTTTCTACCCTGCACCACAAAATTTCGGTAATTTTAGAGAAATTGAAGAATAGCTACTAGCTTGTTGCTGTTAGCTTTTAGGGAATGCTGGGAAGTTGTTTTACTAAAAGCCGACACCCCTGCCGGCTATTGGCCTAAAAGCGATGCTACTATGAAGCGCTGGTTAAGTTATCCGTTTATCTTCCTGATTAAAGTATATCAGTGGCTGATCTCTCCGCTGCTCGGCGCCAAATGCCGCTATACGCCCACCTGCTCTCAATATGGACTGGAAGCGTTCCGGAAATATGGCGTTTTTAAAGGAGGCTATCTCACGATAAAACGTATTTTGTCGTGCCATCCCTGGGGAGGGCACGGTTATGATCCGGTTCCCTGACACCGCGCCGAATTCAGCCGCTAACGATCATCATTATTCATCTTATACCCTCTTTGCATGCGTGCATTTTTGAATAAAAGAAAGAAATTACTGGCAGCCCTGCTGCTGCTGATCACCGCTGGCGGCCTCTTCGCCTATAATGAAAGCGACCGCTATTTCCAGATCGCCAAAAACCTGGATATCTTCGCCGCCTTCTACCGGGAGCTGAACACCTACTACGTAGATGACCTGCCGCCGGAGAAAGTGATGCATCGTGGCATTGAGGCCATCCTGGAAGAAACAGACCCATTCACCGATTTTGTGACCGAAGAAAACCTGGACGACCTGAAGTTCATGGCCACCGGTAAATACGGCGGGGTAGGGGCTTCTATCAATAAAAACGGAGAATGGACCACCATCACCGATGTGTATGAAGGCAGCCCGATGGACAAAGCCGGCGTGAAACCCGGGGATATCATCGTTACCATGGATGGTAAATCGGTGAAAGACACCCCCCAGGAAGACATCAGCAAAATGTTGAAAGGCGCTCCCGGCACATCGCTCGACATCCTGTTCAGGAACCCGGTATCAGGAAAGGAGTCTCCCAAAAAAATTATACGGGAAGAAATCAATGTAAAACCTGTCAGCTACTCCGGCTTGGTAGGCAAAGACATCGCTTATATCCGGATGACCCAGTTCACCGAAAACAGCGGCGCTATGGTACGCAACGCTTTTCAGCAGCTGAAACAGGCCACCCCTGGTCTTAAAGGCGTGATACTTGACCTGCGTGGCAACCCCGGCGGCCTGCTCGATGAGGCGGTAGTAGTGTCCAACATCTTCGTGGACAAAAACAAGCTGATTGTAAGTACCAAAGGCAAAGTAAAAAACTGGGACCGTAACTACGAAACCTCAGAGACGCCCCTGGATATACATATTCCGTTGGCAGTGCTGACCAACCATTCTTCCGCTTCCGCCGCAGAAATCGTGGCAGGGGCCGTTCAGGACCTCGACAGGGGCCTGGTGATCGGGCAGCGCTCCTATGGCAAGGGACTGGTGCAAACGACCCGTCAACTGCCTTATAACACCAAACTGAAAGTCACCACCGCTAAATATTATACGCCCAGCGGCCGCTGTATACAGGCCATCGACTACTCCCATCGTAATGACGATGGCAGCGTTGACTATGTGCCCGATTCCCTGAAAAAGACATTTCATACCGTCAACGGCCGTACGGTAAAAGATGGCGGCGGTATTGAACCGGATACCCTGGTATCTCCCACGTACATCAGCCAGGTATCTGCCACCCTGCTGCGCAAACAGTTCATATTCGACTACGCTACCAGCTATTATTACAGTCATCCTAAAGTAGCGCCGGCAGCTGATTTCGCACTCACCGATGACGAATTCGCGGATTTTGAGCGTTACCTGGACAACAAGGACTATAGCTATAAAACCCGTAGTGAAGACGCTTTGGAGAATTTCAAGAACACAGCCAAACGTGAAAAATACTACGATGCCGTGTCTAAAGAGCTGGAGCAACTGGAGCAGAAGATGAAACATGATAAGAAACAGGACCTGCTGAAAAATAAAACCGAGATTAAACGCCTGCTGGAAGAAGAAATCACCAACCGGTACTATTCACAACATGGCCGCATCGCCAAATCGCTGGTATGGGACCGTGACGTAACTACCGCAGCAGCCATGCTGCGCGATCCATCGGTATATAAACAGGCGCTCAGCACCAGCCGCAAGTAAATCCAACCACATAAAATATTAGCGCAAAGCCTGCTTCCCTTGTCCGGAGCAGGCTTTCGTATGTTTAAAATTATGATTTCCCATTTATTGTTTTTATTTTAACAAACGCATTCATCAATTTCTTCCATTAAAGTAAAAAGATATACATGCCAGTAAATTCCAACGAAAGCTCACGCCGGCATTTTATCAGCAAATTTGCAAAAGGTGTGGTGGGGGCTTCTTTATTGCCTAGCATCATTACAGCAGCTGACAGAAAACGGAACGTTGAATCACTCTCACGACTAAACGAAAAATACAGTGCCAATGACCAGATTCAGGTGGCATTGATTGGCGCCGGTGGCATGGGCACAGCAGATGCCAACACCGCGATCACCGTACCCGGTGTGAAACTGGTGGCAGCCTGCGACCTGTATGACGGCCGCCTGGCGGATGCCAAAAAGAAATGGGGCAATGATATCTTCACGACCCGTAACTACAATGAAATCCTTGACCGTAAAGATATCGATGCGGTGATCATTGCAGTGCCGGACTTCTGGCATAAGGAGATTTCTGTGGCAGCGATGAACAAAGGCAAATCTGTTTATTGCGAAAAGCCAATGGTACATGATGTGACTGAAGGCCCTGCCGTAGTGGACGCACAGAAAAGAAACAGCAAGGTAGTGTACCAGGTAGGCAGCCAGGGCATGAGCTCACTGGGCAACGAAAAAGCCCGTCAGCTGCTGAAAGACGGTGCTATCGGTAAACTGAACTATGCTGAAGGCTTCTGGGCACGTATGTCGCCCACCGGCGCCTGGCAGTATCCTATTCCGGCAGATGCTTCCACCAAAACGGTTGACTGGGACGCTTACCTCAAAAACGCGCCCAAGCGCGCTTTTGACCCGCTGCGTTTCTTCCGCTGGCGTAACTACAAAGACTATGGTACCGGCGTTTCCGGTGACCTGTTCGTGCACCTGTTCTCCAGCCTTCACCTGGTGACCGGCTCCATCGGGCCTAATAAAGTAATGGCTACCGGTGGCCTGCGTTACTGGAAAGACGGCCGTGAAGTACCGGATATCATGCTCGGTATGTTTGATTATCCTGAAACAGCTATCCATCCTGCGTTTAACCTGTCACTCCGCGTCAACTTCGTTGATGGTACCGGTGGTACCAACTACCTGCGCATGGTGGGCAGCGAAGGTTCCATGACCGTAGAATGGGACCGGGTAACGTTGTACCGCAACAGAATAGCGGCAGACGAGAATGATCCGCTGGCAGCCGCCAACGCCGCTGCGGATGCCGCCAAATCGTATACCTATCACCGTGCGGACATGTTGCCTCCCGATAAAATGGTATATGAAGCAGATAAAGGCTATAAAGGTGCGCATTTTGATCACTTCTACAACCTGTTCAATGCCATGCGTACCGGCGGTAAAGTAGCGGAAGATCCGTTGTTCGGCTTCCGTGCAGCCGCACCGGCGTTACTGTGTAACGAAAGTTATTTCAACAATAAGATCATTCAGTGGGACCCACAGAACCTGAAAGTTGTTTAATCATAAAAACGTGAACCATATGAAGAAGTTTTTAGTACCTGCCTTGTCCGTTATGGCTGCTACCGTGATGTCATGCGGCGGAGGCGCTACCAAAGAAGCAAAAGATTCAACGGCCGTAAAGGATTCGGTGATAACCGCCGCACCCTCTTCAACAGCGGTGGACACTGCTGCCATTACTTCCCTCAGCGATGCTGATAAAGCAGCGGGCTGGCAGTTATTGTTCAACGGCACCAGCAAAGATGGTTGGCGTGGGTTTAAGAACAAGCCTACAGAACCATGGGTAGTGGAAAACGGTGTTTTGCACTGCCTGGGCAGCACAACCGATAAAAGTGATAAACGTGGTGACCTGATCACCGATAAAGAATACGAAAACTTTGAACTGACGGCCGACTGGAAGCTGGCGGCTAAAGGTAACAGCGGTATCCTGTATATGGTAACAGAAGAATTTGATGCACCGTACCTGAGTGGCCCGGAGTATCAGATCATTGATGACAACAACTTCCCGGAGAAACTGGAAGACTGGCAGAAGACCGGCGCTAACTATGCCATGAATCCTCCGCTGGTGGCTGCTTCCAATCCTATCGGACAGTGGAATACCACCAAAATCATCGTCAACAAAGGACATGTAGAGCACTGGCTGAATGGTCAGAAAACCGCTGAATATGACCTGTGGACAGACGAGTGGAAGAAACACAAAGCAGAAGGTAAATGGAAAGATGCCAAAGGCTACGGGATGTCTAAAAAAGGCCACATTACGTTGCAGGACCATGGCAGCGAGATCTGGTTCAAGAACATCAAGATCAAAGAGATTTAGGAATTTTTTGATTTGCGAATTTTTTGATTTCGTAAACTAATAAAAAAGCAGACCGAAGCGAATCACTCGCTTCGGTCTGCTTTTTTATTGCTGATCCGCGAAATCAAAAAATTCGCAAATCAAAAAATCCCTAAATATTATTGGGCAGCTTCGTATCTTTTGTTGATAGCGTTCCAGTCAACCACGTTCCAGAATGCATTCAGGTATTCCGGACGACGGTTTTGATATTTCAGGTAATAAGCGTGTTCCCACACGTCAACACCGAGGATAGGAGTGCCTTTTACTTCAGCAACGTCCATCAGCGGGTTGTCCTGGTTAGGGGTGGAAGAAACTTCCAGTTTACCGTCTTTTACCAGCAGCCATGCCCAGCCGGAACCGAAGCGGGTAGCGCCGGCAGCGTTGAACTTCTCTTTGAAGGCATCAAAAGAACCAAAAGTGCTGTTGATGGCTTCAGCCAGTTTACCGGTAGGTTGGCCACCGGCATTAGGAGCGAGGCTGGTCCAGAAAAAGCTGTGGTTCCAGTGGCCACCGCCGTTGTTTCTTACAGCAGGGCTGATTTTTCCAGCATTTGCCACCAGTTCTTCCAGGGATTTGTTCTCATTCTCAGTGCCGGCAATCGCTTTGTTCAGATTGTCAACATATGCCTGATGGTGCTTACCGTGGTGAATTTCCATTGTCAATTTATCAATATGCGGCTCTAACGCATCGGTAGCGTAGGGTAAGCTCGGGAGTGTAAATGCCATAACTCTTATTTTTATTGGGTTTGAAAATATTATTTACAGATAGTCGCCAAATTTACTGCCAATCCGTTAAAAATCAATTTCAATTTTCAATTACTAAATTAGGCCCCGTCCAATGCTGTGTCATATTGAAAATTATTTTATATTTACATATACTCGGTTTAAAAAGGACGTAACATCAGACATGTTTTTTCGTATGTGCCTGACAGTTGTTTACCTATTGTTTGTTTAAAACGTATAGTATGCATACAGGCTCGGACTTAGGGCAAAACCTTTCCCTCACCGCCTTGCAAAAGGAAAATGAGCAGCTAAAAGATCGTCATCAATGGTTGGAGAGCATTGTAAACAGTGTACCTGCCATGCTTTATTGTTATGATAACAATAACAAAACCATTACCTGGTGCAACCATTATCTGGCGGCAGCATTTGGCTATGCTCCTGCGGAGATGACGGGTTTAGGGATGGATTTCTTCCGGCATATCATGCATCCGGATGATTTTAAGATGGCGAGCGTAGCTCAGCAATCATTCATAGACAATAAGAGCCATTTCGGTGGCGTGGCCCGCATCCGTAAGAAAGGGGACACGGACTACCGCTGGCTTCTTGGGATGGAAGTACCCTTTACATGGGACAGCCATGGGAAGGTAAAAGAGATCATCTGTGCTTTCCTGGACCTCACCAATGCCATTGATACCAATGCCCAACTGACGGTGGCGCTGAATGAGATACTGCGCCGGCAGAACGAAAACCTGTTGAACAAGCTCACCCCACGTGAAAAGGATGTGCTGGGACTGGCTGTACAGGGGCTCAATAACAAGGAGATTGCCAACTCCCTGAACCTAAGCCGTTACACTGTTGAGACCCATCGCAAAAATATCCGGCTGAAACTGAAGGTGCGTAATACCACAGAGCTGGTGGCCATCGCCCGGAAGATAGGCTTTCAATAATTGGCCTTAAAGGTAAAATAGTATCAGTTTTTCTTGTTTTAGCATCGTTTTTTTATTGCCCTCAGCATTTACCATTAAGGATGAAAAGTATATTAATAAATTGTATATTGTTGATTGTCAACCTTTGCGATTGCAAAAAGTGCGAAGTTTTTTTTGCTAAACCTTGCTAAATTTTCATAAAAATACCCAAGGTTGGGTATTTGCTTGCTTTTGTATCTCCACTAATTTAGTGAATCAAAAAGAAGTATGTTTTTTAAACATCCGGACATGATTATTGGCTGAAATACCCCTATCACTATGATAACCGAGGAAAGAGCATTTTATATCTTACAACTGGACCAAACTGCCACCGCAGAAGAGATCGTTGAGCGTTATGAAAATTTGAAGGACCAGTACAGAAAGATCAAGGACGAGACGGAAGATCTGAGGACCCGGCTGGCCTACCAGCTGAAACAAATTGAACTGGACGATGTGTTCATATACTTCAGAAGAAAACAGCGGATCTAATTAACTCAGCTTTTTATAATTTTCATTCATTGTCTTTTTAAGCTCAGTTTTTCATCCATTGTTTGTCTTCATACAAACGCCCTCAAAATTAACCTGCTTTTAGCTTGCCGGTATTCCCTTGCCCTTCCTGAACATTGCGGTTTATTTGATTATATTTAGGCCATCAAACCCTACCCTAACCAAAAAAACGCATTATGAATGTATTTCTGATGATCCTGGGATTTCTGGCACTGATAGTAATCTTATCTTCTTTTGTGACCGTACAGCAGGGCAATGTGGCTATTACCACTATTTTCGGTAAATATAGCCGGATACTGTTTCCCGGTCTGAACTGGAAAATACCCCTGATTGAAAAAGTCTTTAAGAAAATTTCCATCCAGAACAGATCAGTAGAGCTGGAGTTTCAGGCCATTACGATAGACCAGGCCAACGTTTATTTTAAAGCGATGCTGCTGTATTCCGTATGGAACCAGGATGAAGAGACCCTGAAAAACGTAGCTTTTAAGTTCATGGATGAAAGAAGCTTCATGCAGGCGCTGGTACGCACCATCGAAGGATCTATCCGTGGTTTTGTGGCCACCAAAAGACAGGCAGAAGTACTCGGCCTGCGTAAGGACATTACGGAGCACGTAAAAGAACAGATAGACAAAACCCTGGAAGAGTGGGGCTTTCACCTGCTCGATCTCCAGATGAATGATATTACTTTTGATGAAGTGATCATGAAATCCATGGCACAAGTGGTAGCTTCCAACAACCTGAAAGCTGCCGCAGAAAACGAAGGCCAGGCGCTATTGATCACTAAAACCAAAGCTGCTGAGGCAGATGGTAACGCTATCAAAATTGCTGCGGAAGCAGAACGCCAGGCCGCACAGTTGCGTGGTATGGGTGTAGCCCTGTTCCGCGAAGAGGTGGCCAAAGGTATGACCACAGCCGCTAAAGAAATGCAGCAGGCCAATCTCGACACTTCTGTGATCCTCTTCTCTATGTGGACGGAAGCCATTAAAAACTTTGCAGAGAACTCCAAAGGCAACGTTATCTTCCTCGATGGCTCTTCTGAAGGCATGGACCAAACCATGAAACAGATGATGGCAATGAATAAACTGATGCAGAATAAAACGGAAAAATAAAAAGTTCCATATACTAAGGCGCCCGGCAGTATGAAACTGCCGGGCGCCTTTTATTTTGACTGGTATTTACATTTACAGATACTTGTCTCCCGCCTTGCGTTCTCCCATTTTACGGGCAGGTACGCCATACCAGATACTGAAAGATGTAACCGGTTTAAGCACTACGGCACCAGCTCCAACGATGCTTTGCTCACCAATGCTGATACCGTGTTTTACCACGGCGCCAATGCTGACAGCCGTATATGCCCCGATGGCCACATTACCGCCGGTAACTACCCGTGGAGCTACGCTGGCATAGCTATCCATATGGTTGTCGTGGTCTATACAGGCAGCCGTATTAACAATACAGTGATCGCCTATGTTTGCATTGGTATTGATTACTGCATTGGCCGCAATTACATTGCCATGGCCGATATTGGCAGTATCGGATATCACGGCGGAAGGGTGAATGGCATTGATAAACTCAAAGGATGGCGCGATGGCCTGTATTTTGGCTACTACCTGACTGCGTATCCAGTTGTCACCGATACCTACAATTCCTCCTGTTATCTGATGTGCAGCCATCAGTTCCGGCAGGTCCTGTTCCCCTCCCAAAACGGTCAGGTCACCAAAGCACACCGTCCCTTTTTTTATGAAGGCATCAATAAACCCCACCACCCGGTACCCGGGCATCTGTGAAAGGATATCCGCTACGACCTTGCCATGGCCGGAAGCGCCAATGACAACGATATTTTTTCTGTGCATAAATTCCGGTCTCTCAATAAATGTTTGGTTCAGAAATATGGTTAGCGTTTTTGCTCAAAAAAGGTTTTCATCAGTTGCAGGCTCTCTTCCTTACAAGGGCCGGCTTCCAGCTTTGTTTTTGGATGGAAGGGCGATCGTTCGCCGGTGGCGCGCCGGTAACTGTTCTTGTCGTCCGCCGCTGCATAAACGATACGGCCGATCTTGCTCCAGTACAAGGCGCCGGCACACATCAGGCACGGCTCTACGGTAACATACAGCGTGGCCTCCATCAGGTATTTACTGCCCAGCGTATTAAATGCGGCGGTCAGTGCGATCATTTCTGCATGGGCGGTGCAATCATTCAGCCGCTCTACCTGATTATGCCCGCGGCCAATCACCTGGTTATTGAGCACTACTACCGCACCGATGGGCACTTCTCCGTCTTCAAAAGCCTTGTGCGCTTCTTTCAGCGCCTGCTTCATATAATAAGTATCGTCAATCATAATCCTATTTAATCATCTCCAGGAACTCATCTTCTGTGATAATCCTGATGGTGTTGATTTTTTTTGCTTTCTCCAGTTTACTGCCGGCTTCTTCGCCTACTACGAGGTAGTTGAGCTTACTGCTCACGCCGCTCACGATTTTACCGCCTTGTTGTTCCACCATTTCTTCTGCTTCACTGCGTTTCAGTTTGTGCAGGGTACCGGTGAAGAGGAAGGTTTGATCAGCGAGGTTGCCGCCGGTATGGCGCTCACTCTTGGTGTTGGTCATGTTGATGCCCAGCGATGCCAGTTTCTCCAGCATATGGATGTTGTCGTCATTGGTGAAGAAGGCCCGGATGGAGCCGGCAACTTTAGGGCCGATATCTTCCAGTGCAAGGATCTGTTCTTCTGTCCAGTTGCGCAGGTCCATAATGTTGCTAACGGCATTGGCCAGGGTTTTGGCGGTTGTTTCACCTACGTAACGGATACCGAGGCCGAAAATGAGCCGGTGCAGGGGCTGCGACTTGGATTGGTCGATCGCTGTTTGCAGATTGCTGAGCGATTTTTTGCCAAAGCCTTCCATGGCGCCGATCTTTTCGAAATCCAGTTCATAAATGCCGGGGATATCTTTCATGAGGCCCTGTGCATAGAATTTACGGACATTGCTTTCCCCGAAACTTTTGATGTCCATGGCGTCTTTGCTGACGAAGTGGATCATCCGTTCTACTACCTGTGCTTCACAGTTGATATTGGTGCAACGCAAAACGCTTTCCCCTTCCGGTTTTACGAGTTGATCGTTACAAACGGGGCATTGGGTGGGGAATACGATATCCGTTTCCTCTCCGGTGCGGAGGTCAGCGACGGACTTAACGATGTAGGGGATTACGTCGCCGGCTCTTTCTACCAGCACCATATCGCCCAGTTTAAGGTCTTTCTCCCGGATAACATCTTCGTTAAAGAGGGAGATAGAAGATACTGTCACACCGCCGATGTGAACAGGGTCTATCTTGGCCACCGGTGTGATGGAACCGGTACGGCCTACCTGGAACTCCACTGCACGGAGGCGGCTGGTAGCCTGACGGGCTTTGAATTTATAAGCGATGGCCCAGCGGGGGTGGTGGGTGGTCATTCCCAGTTTATCCTGCAGGGCATAGTCATTTACTTTGATCACCATACCATCGATTTCGTAGGGCAGGTTGTCACGTTCTGCTTCAAACTGAAGGCAGTAATCGATGACTGCCTGAACGCCTTTCACTACTTTTTTCTCTTTGGCAGGGCTGCGGAAACCGAGGGTGGACAAGAGGTCCAGGGTACCGCTGTGCGTTTTGATGGCATCCGGTTCCTGTTGGCCTGCTTCCATGGTATGATAGCTCATATGGTAGAGAAACGCTTCCAGACCGCGTTTGGCCACTTCATTGGGGTCTACCATGCGCAATGAGCCGGAGGCGGCATTACGTGGATTAGCCAGCGGTGGCAGGTTTTCAGCGATACGTTTATCATTGAATGCCTTGAAGGTATTTTTGTTGATCAGCACTTCCCCTCGTATTTCTATCTGATGAATACCATATTTGGAGAAGCTGGCAGACAGCGGGATGGAGCGGATCTGACGGATATTGGTGGTGATGTCTTCACCGGCGATGCCATCGCCGCGGGTGGCCCCTCGGGTCAACCGGTCGTTCTCATAAATAAGGGAGATGCTGGCGCCGTCGAACTTAGGTTCTATACAATATTCTATCTCCTGTAATCCTGCGGCTTCCCGGGCTTTGCGGTCCCAGTCAATAAGGTCGTCTGCATTATAGGAGTTCTCAAGACTAAGCATGGGCACGAGGTGCTGTACCGTCACAAATTCTTTGGTAAGGCCTTTGGCCACACGCTGGGTAGGGGAGTCCGGACTGATGAGATCAGGATGTTCTGTTTCCAGTTTCTTCAGCCAGGCAAAGAGTTGGTCGTACTCATAGTCACTGAGCACGGGATCACTCTGTACATAATAGCGCCAGTCGTTGTAGGTGATGACCCGGCGTAATGCCTCCAGGGTTTCGTCAATGGAATGCAGCAATGTTTGTTGCTGCTGGTGCTTCAGCAGGTCTTTGGCCAGCTTTGCCAGGGTTATTTCTATTTCCTTTGTGTACATAATGCTTGATACTGAGCTGTAAAAATAAACTTATCTTTCCGCTTCGCTAAAACAAAGCAAAAAATTCGGTCTTTTTGCTTTTAATGTCCCGTTTTTTTCTTTCATTTGGATTATGAACACCTTAGCACAAGGTTTAAGACGATAATTGTAATTCCACGTATTTTTATGATGTCTATGTACACCAAAAACATCAATACTCACCTTGTTGAGATTAAGAGTTATTTCAAGGTTGCCATATCGGTAGATTGTGTCATTTTCGGATTTAACGGAAATGAGCTGAAAGTGCTGCTGATTGAGTCTGACCTGAAGGAATATAAAGGAAAATGGTCATTATTGGGAGATGTGGTGCGGCCGGATGAAGAGCTGGACGAAGCAGCCTACCGGGTGTTGAAAGCACGTACGGGACTGGATGATTTGTACATGGAGCAGGTGCAGACATTTGGGGCTATCAACCGCCACCCTGCCGGTCGTGTGATCACGGTGGCGTATTATTCGCTGGTGAACATCGAACATGTGGAACTGAAAAACCATAATAATGACCTGCACTGGCATTCGGTGAAAGACCTGCAAAACATGGCTTTTGACCATAAGCAGATACTGGATACCTGCCACGAGCGCCTGAAACAACAGGTAATGGTGCAGCCAATCGGATTTAACCTGCTGCCCAAGAAGTTCTCTCTGCGTGAATTACAGAACCTCTATGAAGCTATACTGGATGTGGAACTGGACCGTCGTAACTTCCGGAAGAAGTTCCTGTCTATGGACCTGCTGATGGACCTCAATGAGGAAGAGGAAGATGTGCCACACCGCCCTGCCAAACTATACAAGTTCAATTTCGATAAATACGACCAGCGCAAAAAACGCTACCTGGGTATTGGGTTTTGATCTCCCGGTGCTGCTAATTGGCAGCCTGTGAATGCATGATACTTGTCTCTATTTTGAGATGATATTTTTTTAGCCTCCCGGTGGATGTCCACCCAAATTCCTGTTAATATATATGTCGGTGAAATCCTCTGCCAGGAAGGATTAAGCGCCTCATGTCCCGTGGTGCGGACGTTTGAACTTATTTCTCCATAAAAAGGGAAAAAAAGTTTGTTTTTAACAAAAATTTAAGTAAGATTGTGTAAGATATACACACCTTGAAAAAAAGGTGGGATGAAAACCAGAATTTAAATCGTATTTGTACGTTTTTGCCATTGAGTCGGAGTTAGAAATTTTCCATTTATCAAGTATGCCAGAAAAAAATCAATTAAGTATCTATCAATAGTTTGATTTTATAGTTCCACGTTATGAAACAAGAAGGCCGCTGAGCACTTTTGTAAGTGTCTTATTTTCTACGCTTTCCCTTGTACAGTGATTTGTACAGGGGAAAGTTGTTTTAGGGAAAAACTAACCCATCCGCAGTATGCTTAAATAATTTGCAACAGGAATCTTTTTCCGTTTGATCTCTTCTAAACCCCTGTTACTCCTGTATTTCAGGCAGTTTTTCCGTAACTTGCATAGCTCGCAAAGTTGGTAATCTGGCAAAGGATAGCTCCTTTGTGTGAAAAAGCATCTCATATGTCATATACACCACAACATAAGGTACGTATTGTAACCGCAGCAGCACTATTCGACGGGCATGATGCCGCGATCAATATCATGCGGCGTATCATGCAGGCTAAAGGCGCCGAAGTGATCCACCTGGGGCATAACCGCTCAGCTGCGGAAATAGTAGACTGTGCGGTACAGGAAGACGCACAGGGCATAGCCGTCACCTCCTATCAGGGTGGGCACGTGGAATTTTTTAAATACATGTATGACCTGCTGCAGGAAAAGGGCTGCGGGCATATTAAAATCTTCGGCGGTGGCGGTGGTACTATTCTGCCTGCTGAAATAGAAGAGCTGCATGCTTACGGCATAGCTCGCCTGTACTCTCCCGACGATGGCCGCCAGATGGGCCTCGAAGGTATGATTGAAGACCTGATCAGCCAGTGCGATATCGCCGTTACACCCTTGACCAGTGGGGGCAGTGTGGAAGATATCCCGCAGCTGAAGAAAAGTAAAAACCCGAAAATCATTGCCCGCGCTATCAGTCTCGCGGAAAACGATATACCGGTAGCGCTGCTGAGTGGCGCTAAAGCCCGCAAGGCCGTTACCGTAGATGCTGACGAAGGTACGCACATCACCAGCACACCGGCAGATAAAACCTCTCCGGTACTGGGTATCACCGGCACCGGCGGCGCTGGTAAGAGTAGCGTAACAGACGAACTGGTACGCCGCTACCTGACTCATTTTTCTGATAAGACGGTGGCCGTTATCTCGGTAGACCCTTCCAAGAAAAAGACGGGCGGCGCCCTGCTGGGCGACCGTATCAGGATGAACGCCATTCATCACCCACGGGCCTACATGCGTTCCCTCGCTACCCGCGAAAGCGATAAAGCCATCAGTGAACATATCCAGGAAGCGATCGACATCTGTAAACTGGCAGGCTTCGATTTTATCATCCTCGAAACATCCGGTATCGGTCAAAGCGATACGGCCATCACCGACTACTGCGATGTGTCGCTCTATGTGATGACACCGGAATACGGCGCGGCTTCCCAGCTGGAAAAAATCAACATGCTGGACTACGCCGATGTGATCGCCATCAACAAGTTTGATAAAGCCGGCGCCCTCGATGCCCTGCACGATGTGCGCAAACAATATAAACGTAACCATACCCTGTGGACGGCAAAGGATGAAGAACTGCCAGTGGTGGGCTCCATCGCCTCTCAGTTCAACGACGCGGGCATCAATCTGCTCTTTGAAAGGGTGATGGAAAAAGTAGTGGAAAAAACCGCCGCTCCTTTCGGCCCGATGGCGCATGAAAGCCTGAAATCCACCACTACCAAATCCCAGATCATCCCTCCGGCAAGGGTACGTTACCTGGCGGAAATCGGCGAAGCTATCGCCGACTACAGCAAGTGGGTGGATGAGCAATGTAAAATCGCCACTCAACTGTATCAGATAGCGGGCGTTATAGCAATAGATGCTTCTAAAGCTCCGTTGCTGGCCGATATCCAGACGAAACTCTCTGAAGCGCTTCATCCGGAATGCAAAAAACTGGTGGACGAATGGCCGGCACTGCTGAAAAAATATGCAGCGGACAACTACGAATTCCAGGTAAGAGACAAGGTGATCAAATTACCACTGTTCACCGAAAGCCTCAGCCATAGCCGTATTCCGAAGGTAAGTCTGCCTAAGTACAACGATTGGGGAGATATCCTGCGGTGGCAGCTCACCGAAAACCTGCCAGGAGAATTCCCTTATGCTGCCGGCGTATTCCCGCTTAAACGCGAAGGAGAAGATCCTACCCGTATGTTTGCCGGTGAAGGCGGTCCGGAAAGGACGAACAAACGGTTCCACTACGTATCGCTCGATCAGCCGGCCAAACGCTTGTCCACCGCATTCGACAGCGTGACGCTCTACGGAGAAGACCCGGCCGTACGTCCGGATATCTACGGAAAGATTGGTAACTCCGGCGTAAGCATTGCCACGGTAGATGATGCCAAGAAACTGTACAGCGGTTTCGATCTCTGCGATCCGAAAACATCGGTGTCTATGACCATCAATGGTCCAGCGCCTATCCTGCTGGCCTTCTTCATGAATGCAGCCATCGATCAGCAGTGTGAAAAATATATCCACGAAAATGGACTGACCGAACAGGTGCAGGCTACCATCCGCGAGAAATTCAAAGATCATCCGCTGCCGCATTATAATGGCGACCTGCCGGCCGGCAACGACGGCCTCGGCCTGTCATTGCTCGGCATCTCCGGTGAAGAGGTATTGCCCCGCGAAGTGTATCAAAAAATCCGCGCCCACGCCCTCAGTACCGTCCGTGGTACTGTACAGGCAGACATCCTGAAGGAAGATCAGGCACAAAACACCTGTATCTTCTCCACTGAATTTGCCCTGAAACTCATGGGCGACGTGCAGGAATATTTTATTACGCAGAAAGTCCGCAACTTCTACTCTGTCAGCATTTCAGGATACCACATCGCTGAAGCCGGCGCCAATCCTATCACGCAGCTGGCCTTCACCCTGGCCAACGGTTTCACCTATGTGGAATACTACCTGAGCCGCGGTATGCATATCGATGATTTTGCGCCTAACCTGTCATTCTTCTTCAGCAATGGCATGGACCCTGAATATGCCGTGATAGGCCGCGTAGCGCGCCGTATCTGGTCTAAAGCCATTAAATACAAATACAAGGGCAACGATCGCTCCCAGAAGCTGAAATACCATATTCAGACTTCCGGCAGAAGCCTCCACGCACAGGAGATCGACTTCAACGATATTCGCACCACGCTGCAAGCGCTGTATGCGATATACGATAACTGTAACTCCCTCCATACCAACGCTTACGATGAAGCCATCACCACGCCTACGGAAGAAAGTGTGAGAAGGGCGATGGCCATACAGCTGATCATCAACCGCGAACTGGGCACTGCTAAAAACGAAAACCCTGTACAGGGCTCTTTCTTTATCGAAGAACTGACCGATCTCGTGGAAGAAGCCGTGCTGGCAGAATTTGAACGCATCACCGAACGCGGTGGCGTACTCGGCGCCATGGAAAGGATGTACCAACGTAATAAAATCCAGGAAGAAAGCCTCTACTATGAGTCACTGAAACATACCGGTGAATACCCTATCGTAGGGGTGAATACGTTCCTGAACAAAAATGGCTCTCCTACCATTATACCGGCAGAGGTGATCCGCTCCACCACAGAGGAAAAGGATTTCCAGATTAAAACACTGGAAGCCTTCCAGCACCGTCATCAACAGAAAAACGCTGCAGCCCTGAAACAGCTGCAACAGGTAGCCATCAATAACGGAAACCTTTTTGCAGAACTGATGGAAACCGTGAAACACTGTTCCCTCGGACAGATCACCCATGCGTTGTATGAAGTGGGTGGACAGTACCGCCGTAACATGTAACTGTGATAGCCATGATGAGTGCTGATTCGCCTGATGGGCGGAGATAAAAGAAGACAATCATTGATTTATTTTAATGGGCTGGCCTTGGGTCGGCCCATTTTTTTGCACATTCGCTACAGATTCGTAAATAAAGCTGTTTCCCAGGTTAAAGATCCTGGCTGCATTGTTTAGCTCCATAAAAGCAATCCCCCAATACTAAAGGCCCAATCATTTTGATGTCCTGAAAAACATCGTAGCCCAGGGCTTTAGCCCTGGGAAATGTTATATTAGTATTATCAATCGTTTGGCTATTGCTTCGCTCTGGGCGCCTGTTCTATTTTTACCAGTCTTATTGGTTTATTATCAGCACATTATCGCATATGCATATGAAAAAAATGATTTTCAGCGCGCTGTTACTGGCCTCATTGCAGGTAGCAGCACAAACGCCAGACACCGTGGCCGCACGGGTATTGTTGCCAAACGGGTGGTCCCTTACACCTGTTGGACATTCCCTGCCCCTGGGAGATTTGCCCCTGAACATGGTGCTCTCCGGTTCAGGAAAATATCTCGCTGTCAACAACAATGGACAGAGTAAACACACCTTGCAACTAATAGACGCCCGGCAGGAGACATTGCTGGACGAAGTAGTCATCCCCAAATCATGGTATGGGCTGGCGTTCAGCAAGGATGAGAAAACGCTCTACGCTTCCGGCGCCAATGACAACGTGATCCGGGAATACCAGCTTCGTGAGAATAAGCTGGTGGCTACAGACAGCATCCGCCTTGGACTGTCCTGGCCTAAAGAGAAAATATGCCCTACCGGCATGGCGATGGATAACTCACGTAACAGGCTATACGTAGTAACCAAGGAAGATAACAGCCTTTATCTGCTGGACCTGGCAACAAAAAAAGTGATCAAACGTATACCGTTGTCCGCAGAGGCCTTTACCTGCCTGCTGTCTAAAGATAACAAGACGCTGTATATCTCTCTGTGGGGAGGCGATGCTATAGCGGTATATGATATTGCCACCGATAAAATAGTACAGGAGATAAAAACAGGTAGTCATCCTAACGAAATTATTCTATCAAAAAATGGTAAGTATCTGTATGTGGCCAATGCCAATGATAACTCCGTATCTGTTGTTACTACTGCAGATGGAAAAGTAATTGAGAACCTGCACGCGGCACTGTATCCGGATGCGCCAACAGGTTCTACTACCAACGGACTGGCGCTGTCCGATGACAACAAAACACTGTATATCGCTAACGCAGATAATAACTGCCTCGCCGTATTCGATGTGGCTACTCCGGGCAAAAGCCATGCGGAAGGGTTTATCCCTGTAGGTTGGTATCCCACCTGTGTACGTGTTACCGGTAAAAAGGTACTGGTGGCAAATGGTAAGGGTTTTACTTCCATGGCCAATCCGGAAGGGCCTAATCCTATCAGCCGTAAAGATGCCAGCGGATCGCATGAGGCTAATACCCGTAAAGACCGTTCTGTACAATATATCGCCGGACTGTTCAAAGGCACGCTGTCCATCTTCCGGGAACCGGGAGAGAAAGTGTTGGGCCAGTGGTCTAAGCTGGTGTATGACAACACCCCCTATACGAAAAACAAAGAGCTGCGCGCCCCCGGTGAAAAAGGTAATCCCATTCCACAGGAAGCCGGACAAACTTCTCCGATCAAATACGTGTTTTACGTCATCAAGGAAAACCGTACCTATGACCAGGTGTTGGGCGACATCAAAGCCGGGAATGGGGACAGCAGTCTCTGTATTTTTCCCGAGCGTATCACGCCCAATCAGCACAAGCTGGTAAGAGACTATGTACTGCTGGACAATTTTTATGTAGATGCTGAAGTAAGTGCTGACGGCCATAACTGGAGCACCGCTGCTTACGCTACCGACTATACGGAAAAAACCTGGCCTACCAGCTACGGTGGCAGAGGCGGTACTTATGATTATGAAGGCAGCCGTAAAATCGCTTATCCGAAAAAAGGGTTTATCTGGGATTATTGCGCCCGTGCAGGCGTGAGCTTCCGCAGCTACGGCGAGTTTACCGGCAAAGGCTCCGCTACCCTGAAAACGCTGGAAGGCCACTTCTGCAAGGATTACCCGGCATTTGACCTGACAGTACTGGATGTGGACCGCCAACAGATCTGGCAGCGTGATTTTGATTCTTTGCTCGCAGCCGATGCAGTACCTCGTTTTAATACGGTCCGCCTGGGCAACGACCATACCAGTGGTATGCGTAAAGGCGCCTATTCTCCTTACGCTTCCGTTGCGGACAACGATCTGGCGGTAGGCAAACTGATCGAATATATCTCCCATAGCCGCATCTGGAAAGAAAGCGCCATTTTTATTCTGGAAGACGATGCCCAGAATGGTCCTGATCATATCGATGCCCATCGTTCCACGGCGTATGTTATCAGTCCTTACGTGAAGCGGAATACCGTGAACCACAATATGTACTCTACTTCCGGGATGCTGCGTACCATGGAGCTGATCCTTGGGCTGCCGCCAATGAGCCAGTATGATGCTGCTGCTACCCCTATGTGGGAACTGTTCACCGCTACGCCTGATCTGACGCCTTATGTGGCGCTGGAAGCCAATGTGGATATCCGTGAAAGGAATACCGCCTGGAACGAGAGCGCCCGCCGTTCTGCTGCTTTTGACCTGGCCCATGAAGACAGGGTACCTGATCTGGAGCTGAACGAAGTGGTGTGGAAGGCCGTCCGTGGCGAAAATGCGGTGATGCCGGCACCCCGTCGGAGCGCCTTTGTGAAGCTCCAGGAGAAGGAAGATGACGATGATTGATAAATCGTTTAAGCAAATCCCGGAAACTTTTCTATTTTAGCCCTACTTAAACGTAATAAACAGTATGGTAGCAAGGAGAGATTTTATCAGGAACAGCGCGCTGCTGGCAGGTGCTGTTGGACTGGGAATGCCCAAAACCGTTTTGGGCTGGGATGGTTATTCCTCCCAACGTCCGCCACTGGCGAAACGTAAGTTCACCAGCGACGCGGTGGAAAAGACAATCACCAACGTTAAAAAACAGATTGCCGATAACAAACTGGCCTGGATGTTTGAGAACTGCTTCCCAAATACCCTTGATACAACTGTTAATTTCAAAACGCTGGAAGGCCGTCCTGATACTTTCGTGATCACTGGTGATATCAATGCCATGTGGCTGCGCGACTCTTCCGCACAGGTGTGGCCATATATTCCGCTCATTAAGGAAGACAAGAAGCTGGAGCAGATGGTGGCAGGCGTCATTAACCGTCAGGCGAAATGTATCCTGATAGACCCGTATGCCAACGCCTTCAACGACGGCCCTACCGGTAGCGAATGGGAAAAAGACCTGACAGACATGAAGCCGGAGCTGCATGAACGCAAATGGGAAATAGACTCGCTCTGTTACCCTGTGCGGCTGGCTTACCACTACTGGAAGCACGGTGGCGATACCAGTGTGTTTGATGCAAAATACAAGCAGTCTGCCCAGTTGATCGTGAAAACCTTCAAAGAGCAGCAGCGTAAAGAAGGCAAAGGACCGTATAAATTTCAGCGTGTAACTGCCTGGCAGTCGGACACTGTGCCCAATTCCGGTTACGGTTCGCCGATGTTGCCGGTAGGCCTGATTGTTTCTATTTTCCGTCCTTCGGACGATGCTACCGTATTCCCTTTCCTGATCCCGTCCAACATGTTTGCGGTAGTATCACTGCGGCAGCTGTCAGAGATCAGCACCGAGATCTATAAAGATGCCGCTTTCGCGAAAGAGTGTGCTGATCTGGCTGATGAAGTGGACCGCGCCATCAAAGCATATGCGATCGTAGAGCATCCGAAACTGGGCAATATGTACGGATTTGAGGTGGATGGTTTCGGTAATCGGTTATTCATTGACGATACCAACGTTCCCAGCCTGTTGTCTATCCCATACCTTGGCTATACCACTGCCGATGACCCGCTGTACCAGGCTTCCCGCCATTTTGTATGGAGCGGTTTCCATCCGTGGTTCTACAAGGGGAAGTATGGTGATGGGGTAGGTAGCCCGCATACCGGTGAAAACTATATCTGGCCTATGAGCATCATCATGAGAGCTTTGACCAGCCAGAGCAAAGAGGAAATTGCCGAGTGTATCAAAACACTGCGCAATACCGATGGTAATACTGGTTTCATACATGAGTCCTATCACAAGGACGACCCTACGAAGTTTACCCGTAAGTGGTTTGCCTGGGCTTGTACACTGTTTGGTGAACTTATCCTGAAAGTTAGCCAGGAGTACCCGGATTTGCTGAAAAGGCAGTACGCCTGATCATTTTTTCATTTTATTATTTTTTTATGTTGATATTTGGAATGCAGCGGAGACAGTTGTCTTCAGCTGCATTTCACTTTTAAAAATGTGTGTAATGGAACGCCCTCATCTATACCAGCAACGGACCAACGAATTCCAACAGGCCATTGACAAGGAAAAGAAGCGGACATCGCTGCTGTCCTGGGCCCGGCTGATGAGTTTCCTGCTGATCATTGCCGGGGTGGTGTTGTATTTCCGCCAGGGAAGGGAAGGAGTGTGGTTGATCGCGGCAGCGGTGGGTGTAGTGGCCTTTGGCTTTTTTCTCAAACGGCACAATCGTTCCCTGCAACAGCTGGCACTATTGAAAACGTTGCTGGAACTGAATAAGAAGGAGCTGCAGCAGGCCACCACCTGGAAATCTTCCTTTGATGATGGCCACGAGTTTATCAATGATCAGCATGACTATTCCGGAGACCTGGATGTGTTTGGCCCTGCGTCTGTTTTTCAGGCCGTTAACCGCACCGGTACATTGTCCGGGAAACAACGGCTGGCTGCTTCGTTGGGAGCACCCATGCTGAATATAGCAGAGATCCTGGACACACAGGAAGCCCTGAAAGTACTTACACCCGAAATAGATTTTCGTCAGCACCTTACCGCCAACGCCATGCTGGCCAGGGAGGACGCCAGCGACCGCCGTGAGCTGGCGCTGTGGCTTGATATGCCATTTGCATTTATACATAACCGGTTTATGGGGATCGCCCGGTGGCTGTTTCCGCTGTTGACGATTGCGGCAGTGGTGGCAGGTACGTATATCGGTCACCATTATCTTTTCATCGGTATGATCATGGTCAACTGGCTGGTGCTGCTCAGCATTCAGCCCAGGCTGCTGGAGCAGTACAAGCTGATTTCCCAGAAGGAGCGTATCCTGGAGAAGTTTGCCCTGTTACTGGGGTTGATACGTAAAGGGTCCTTTGAGCAGTCGGTGTTGCTGCGGCAGCAACAGGAAACTGCCCGTGAGGCGGATGTGGCGCTGCATCAGCTGTCCCGCATCAGTTCTGCCTTTGATCAGCGTCTGAACCTGTTGGTGGGTATTGTCCTCAATTCCCTGCTCCTGTATGATCTGCATTGCATCCTGCGGTTGGAGCGTTGGAAGGAGCAATATAAAACTGCCGTAGATAGGTGGATTGATGTGATAGCACAACTGGAGGTATGGAATAGTCTGGCCACTTTCGCTTTTAATCATCCCGGGTATGCTTATCCGCAGCCACAGGCCGAACCGATGTTACTGGAAGCGGAAGGGCTGGGACATCCGCTGATCCCGGAAACTGAATCTGTTAAAAATGACGGTCATATTGGCCGGGACGCCAGTTTCCTGATTATTACGGGTTCCAATATGTCGGGCAAAAGCACCTTCCTGCGCAGTGTAGGTTCCAATCTGCTGCTGGCCATGTGCGGTGCGCCGGTATGTGCCAACCGGCTGGTATTTAGCCCTATGCGTATTATGACCTCCATGCGTATTAAAGATTCTATCGCCAGCCATACTTCCTATTTCCAGGCAGAGCTGCTGCGGTTGCAGCATGTTATTGTCCAGCTGAAAACAGGGGAGCGGGTGTTTATCCTGCTCGATGAAATCCTGAAGGGCACCAATTCAGAAGATAAGTTGTCCGGTTCCCGCAGCCTGATAGAACATTTCCTCGCGTATAATTGTCTGGGTATGATTGCCACGCATGACCTGGAGCTGGGCCATCTGGAAGATAATTACCCCAATAAAATCCGGAACTACTGCTTTGAAAGCACCATCCAGGATGATCACCTTTTCTTTGATTACCGTATCCGGCCTGGTATTGCCCGTAATAAAAATGCGACTTTCCTGATGAAGCAGATGGAGATTATTTAGATATTTTCTTATTTGATTATTGTGATAGGAGCCTTTAGTAAGCCCTGGCTTGATCAAATAATAAAATACCTAAATAAAGAAATGACAAAATATTTAGTATTTTTACTAAAATATTTAGTGTATGACATTGCCATTCCAGGAAGGAGGATCTGAAACCCCCTATTACAAAGGACGTGGTGCGCAGGTAAATCCGCGGAACAAATACCTGAAGGGAGAATACGTACAGGAGCATGTGGAAGGGATTGACGAGTGGTGGCAGGCGGATGTACCTACCCAGGTATTTGAGGAGCATGCCAAAACCCTGGTCAACAAGGTGGATAGTCCGGACGTGGGGATGTGGTATTCCATGAACCCATATCAGGGCTGTGAGCATGGCTGTATCTATTGTTATGCCCGCAATGCCCATCAATTCTGGGGGCTGAGCGCCGGACTGGATTTTGAGCGGAAGATCATTGTCAAACATAATGCGCCGGAGCTGCTGCGCAAGTTCCTGGACAATAAAAACTGGGTGCCCAAACCTATTTCCCTTTCGGGGAATACAGACTGCTACCAGCCGGTGGAACGTAAGATGTGGCTTACGCGGCAGCTGCTGGAAGTAGCGCTGGAGTATAAACAGCCGGTGGGCATCATCACCAAAAACTCGCTGGTATTGAGGGACCGTTACCTGCTGCAGCAGCTGGCGCAGGAGAAGCTGGTCTGTGTATATGTTTCCATTACTACCTTACAGGAGGAGCTGCGTCAGAAGATGGAACCCCGCACCACGACGGCCGCGCAGCGGTTCAAAATTGTGAAGGAGCTGAGCGACTTCGGTATACCCGTTGGCGTGATGACAGCCCCTATGATTCCCGGGCTGAACGACCACGAGATACCCAGGCTACTGGAGATGGCTGCTGCCAATGGCGCTAAATACGCCGGTTATACCGTTGTACGGCTCAATGATGCCGTGAAGATCATCTTCAACGACTGGCTTTATAAGAACTTCCCCGACCGTGCTGATAAAGTATGGCACCAGATTGAAAGCATGCACGGCGGCAATGTCAATGACAGTGAGTTTGGCCGCCGGATGCGCGGGGACGGGAATATTGCTGATTTGATCCGCCAACAGTTCCGGCTACACGTAAAAAAGAACGGATTAAACCAGGACCGTTTTGAGTTTAATACGGAATCTTTCCGCCGGCCTACCAGTCAGCTGAGTTTATTTTAGCGGATTGGTTATCTTGGCGGATTGTTTTACCCGTTTTAAACAACCCTTTATCTATGAAAAAATTATGCTTGTTAGCCCTGATGGTAGGCAGTTCTGTGGCAGCTGTAGCGCAAACGCCAGTATTGTGGGGAGAGTCATCTTCCCGTACTGATTATAGAAATGACGCTGGTCTGCAGGGGAAGGATGGGGCTGTATCCGGCTTCTTTCAGGCTAATGGGCCGATAAATTATCCCATTGGTGCTACAAACTGGTGGCATTTGTTGGATGTGCGGCATTCTGAAAGGAGCAATAATTTTGCGATGCAGTTTTCCGGAAGCTTCTTTGATCAGGACCTTTATTTCCGGAAGACCAATAACGACCCGGCTACACCATGGTCCAGGGTGGTGTTGGAGAGAGAGGGACAAATTATTGTCCCCGGTGCATACAACTTTGAGCGGTTTCGTATGGGGAAGGATGGGAATAATGGGGGATACGAAGTTGAATTTGTAAACCATGCCGGACCAAACCAGTCTTACGGTGTTAAGATGGGCGCTAATGTTGATCGGTTTGGATATGGTTTGTATTTCCTTGGAGCGCAGGCGGCTGATAGCTATGCTGCTTTGCAATATGCCGCCAAACCTGCTCTTTTTGTGTCTGCGCTGGACAACACCGTCGGCATCGGTACCCATCAGACCGCAGGCTACCAGTTGGCCGTAGCCGGGTCCATGATTGCCGAACGTATCAAGGTAAAAACCGCCGGTACCTGGCCGGACTATGTGTTTGAGAAGGATTATCCGCTGCCGTCCCTGAAAAGCACCGCCGCTTTTATTCAACAGCACAAACATTTGCCGGAGATGCCATCCGCCAAAGAGGTGGACAGTACCGGTTTGGACCTGGGAGATATGAATGCCCGGCTGCTGAAAAAAGTTGAGGAGCTGACCTTGCATCTGATCCGTCAGCAGGAGGAAATAGAAAAATTACAGCAGCAGAACCAGCAAATTCAGCAACAGGTGCAGCAAATGAAAAATGAAAAGCGGGATAATATAAACTAATTGTTAACTCTATAAAAAAAGTAGGCTATATTATTGTGTAATAAAAAAAATAAAATTTACCTTTGTAGCAAATAACAAAATTTCTTAGTGCAACTTCTGTCAACATATAAGATTATTACGATGGCCTGCAAGCAAAAGCAGGTCCATGACGGATTGCGGGCACGTTGCACCGATTGTTAACGATAGTTATCAAACGATATAAACAAAGGTCCCGCACTCACTGAGGCGGGACCTTTTGCTTTTGAAGCAGTACTGAAATGACGACAGTGAAAGAACTTCAGACGATAACTGGTCAAAATATTCAATACACCACCTGGTGTAAAGGGAATGGCTTTGCCTTAAAAAAGCCATATGGACTTGGTATGTAATAATGTAACGTAACCCATTACATGATTGCCCGGTCCGTAAATACGGCCGGGTTTTTTATTTCACGGGGAAATCCGGCACAGAAATGGCAAACAATTTTTTAAGAATGTTATGTGCTAAGCCCATTTGATCTCGTATAAACAGGTACAGTGCATAACCCCAAAAACGTTAGTATATGAGGAACGTTATTCAAGTTGTAAGAGAGGCTTTACTCACCAATTTCAGAGAATTGGACAATTGGTTTGACAAGGAACCAGCTTTGCTGGACTTCAAACCGGACCGCGATCAATGGAGCATACGGGAAGTGCTGGAACATATTACCCTCACTAATTACTTCCTGTTATTGATCATCAACAAAAGTACCCGCAGGGCGCTTGACCGTAAAAGAAACGGCCATGCCGTTGTGTTGCCGGCAGATTACGAAGAGAAATTCAGCCAGATCGATGTGATCAGCAGTAAGTCCTTCGGATGGGTAAGACCTGAACACATGGAACCTACAGGGCTTAAAGATATGCAGGAAGTAAAAGTGTTACTGAAACAACAGTATGCACAATGCATGTACAATCTGTCTTTGCTTAAAAATGGCGAAGGGGTGCTGGTATTTACCAACATGTCTGTTAACCATCTGGGCAAACTGGATATCTATCAGTACATCTATTTCCTGACTAAACATATAGAACGTCATATCCGCCAGATGAAAAGACTGGAAAAGGAATATGAAGAAAGCGCTGTTTTGATCTGATTTTTTTTGGTCGACCAACAACATCTGTTTTTGTTATCCTCATTCGATTACAGCAACCGGAAGTATGCGCACTTCCGGTTTTTTTATGCAGTCAGGAGCCGACACTATTTTTATCTACATAGAAAAAAAATTTGAAAAAAGTCTGTTAAAAATTTGCATTATCACTATTTATCACATTATCTTTGCATCGTTAAAAATTGATAATAGGTAAACACTTGTAAAAAATGGTACGCTTTAACTTAAATATGGAATCAGCAATCCCTTGCGGCAAGCAGGATAGGAGCGGGTTCCGGGCGTTTCATAGTTACAGGTAGTACAAATATATTTGTATCATATAACAGAAGCCCGGATCAATTGGTCCGGGCTTTTTTTATGATGATTTTGATAATGACATTACCACGGAACACCATAAAAAACCGGTTGCTGAACGCTGAAATGCGCCGCAGTAATGGATTTAAGGATAGCATCAATCACATTGACGCTAAATGGACCCGGCATGCCTTGACGTAGTATATACGTTAACGTTAGTAGCCCGGTCCGTGTAAAACAGGCCGGGTTTTTTTGTGTTCATCGTAAAAAGATTATTTGAGGAGGTACATTTTATAAACAGGTAGCGGAGTAATCGTGCTCCGCTGACTAATCTCCCTTAAAGATATTTTTTTCGTCTCTGTTTGAATTAACCCCCATCTTCAGGTTATCAAGAGGATAACTTGTAACTTCCCCCCCAAAGAGGTACCTATACGTACCGGAAATGATAAGCATGATTTGCCTGGAGCCCACAGGGGCTCCGGTAAATCACTATCAGGGAAGACTAATTTTAAAGTGCAATTTGAAAATGAAAGCGATGGTCAACAACCAGATAGATATAACCGATGGAGAATATTTTGCGCCCAAAGGAGTGTATACCGTTCATTTTAACAGTATACCCAATATCAATAATATCTACGATATAGACGGAGAAAAAGCAGAAGCCGCATTTGTGAAAGCTTTTGAAGGCATGATACTGCATACCTACCGCTATACCGATTACGATACGAAAAAGAAAAAATATAAACACGCACAAACCGTCATGGTGCTCAATAACAACAGTGTGGTTGCCTTCTGGCATTCCTGGGTGGAGATATTGCACGATGGCACAGATGTTGCGTTTGTAGCAAAGATAACGGAGACGGCTACACGTTATAAAGAAAAGCAGCGCCGTGAGCCACATGAAATTAATCTCATCGTCAGTGGCCGCAAAGGGCTGGAGCTGAAAAGTATGGAGATCAAGCGCACTAAACTGGACATCGGACTGTTTTATGAAGATGATTTCCGCGAAGTAGATAAGGTAATACAACAGCGATTGCGCAAAGACAAGGACAAAGGTATCGTGCTGCTGCACGGTATCCCTGGAACCGGTAAGACAACGTATCTGCGTTATCTCATCGGTAAAATTAAAAAACGTATCTTGTTTGTATCACCGGACCTGGCGCATAATATCATGAATCCGGAATTCATGGAACTGCTGATAGATAATCCTAACTGTGTGGTGATTATTGAAGATGCAGAAAACGTGATCATGGACAGGAAGTTCAGCGGCAATTCATCTGTGTCCAACCTGTTGAATTTGTCTGACGGACTGTTGGCGGATTGCCTGAACATACAGCTGGTTTGTTCTTTCAACAGCGACTTGTCTGCCATTGATAGCGCACTGTTGCGCAAAGGCAGGCTGATTGCCAAGTATGAGTTTAAGAAACTCTCTGCGGCCAAAGCACAACGGTTGTCCAAACATTTAGGCTATGATACCGTGATCAACAAATCCATGAGTATCGCTGAAATAGCCAATCAGCATGAACCTTCTTTTGAGACGCCGAAAAATGTGATCGGTTTCAGAAGAACGCTGCTGGAAGAAAGAGTATAAACAAACATTATTCATCTCATTAAAAATATTATTAGTCATGAAAAAGAATTACTTGTCTGTATACAACCCGATGGTACATCGTTTTCACCGATCGGTGAACGAGATTAAAAACTCACCAGACCATTTGTTATGGACAAGTTATTTTCAGACGAATTACAATATTATATTGAGTCCGCACGGCTCAAAACAGCGAGACAAAAACGCCGTGCAGTAATTACAGCGAGAGACAAAGAGATTTTGCGACTGGACAAATACAGAAGAGCGCTTTGGCGTAAAAGCCGTGAGCCGCTTTATGTTCCACTGAAGCCGCCTATCCAGAAAGGTTATGAACGCTTTTTTATATTGAGAGATGACGTAGCCCGTGGAAAACAGGCATCATTTTTTCAGGAAATCCTTGTTAAAATCAATACGGTGCAATATTTCCACCGGAAAGATTTTAAAAAGAAGAAACGGCTGCGTGGTAAAAAGGTATGGGTAGACAAAGAGCAGTCTTTACGCCGTCTTGATTTGTGGGAGTTTGACAAACTCCGGTTTACACAACAGGAAGCTGCTTACTTTGAAGTACAACAGGAGGTGCGGAAATGCGGTAAAAAGGAGGTACCTGTCATGGTGTTTAAGGAGCCCTGGCGTTTTATATTACGGGTACGGCCTCATATGCTGACACATCAACGTATAGTGGACCCCGTGCTGGAATCGCAAATACAGGAGATAGACAACTACATTACCAGCCGTCAATTGGAACATCGTATGTGCTGGCTTACACAGAGCCATCGTAACGGCTGGAGAAGCTGGCAGTTTGATGTGAAACACAAAGAGAAATATAAAAAGAAACCCCTGTATCAACTGGTGCAGGAGGAATATTACGATAACATTGATTGAATAGACCCCCATTATGTCTGAATTGAAAATGACCGGAAAACAATTACGCGCTTTAGGTTACCCACAGGGCCCGGTAATTAGTACAGCCATTGACGTTATTACCCAGCATTACGCAACGGCTACAGCAGAGGAAACAGCAACCATACTGGCCAAAGTGCTGGCAGATCCGGCTGCCTATACCGAAGATGCGGTATGGGCGCAGGTGGCCACCGCTTTGATACCAGAAGAACGTCCCGAAATCATCGCATTGCGGGAGAAGCCGGTAGATTACGCTGTCTTCGGTGGTGACGCCATTGAAGAAGGCGCTATCCGCCAGCTGAACAACGCGGTACGTTTGCCCGTTGCCGTTGCCGGCGCATTGATGCCGGATGCCCATCAGGGGTATGGCCTGCCGATAGGCGGTGTATTGGCCACTGAGAATGCTGTGATACCTTACGGCGTTGGTGTGGACATCGGATGCCGTATGTGTTTGAGCATACTGGACCTGCCGGTAGCTAGTCTGACTACCAAAGCCGGCGAGTATGAAAAAGCGCTGAAATACAAAACCAAATTCGGTGCAGGCGCGGAATGGAAAAAGAATGACGACGATGCCGTACTGGAAAGAACCGAGTTTAAGGAAATTCAGATACTGCGTAACCTGCAGGCTAAAGCTGCCGGCCAACTGGGAACTTCCGGTTCCGGTAACCACTTCGTGGAGTGGGGTGTGGTGACCATCACTGATGCCAACAACGAATGGGACCTGGTTCCCGGAGATTATGTGGCAGTGTTGTCCCACTCCGGTTCCCGTGGCCTGGGTGCACAGGTGGCCGGGCATTATACCCGGCTGGCCAAAGAGCTGTGTGTGTTGCCAAAAGATGCGCAGCATCTGGCGTGGCTGGACCTGAACACGGAGGCAGGGCAGGAGTACTGGCTGGCGATGAACCTTGCCGGTGATTACGCTTCCGCATGTCACCACCTGATCCATAAGCGGCTGATCGCTGAAATGGGCGCTACTATGTTGGCGAGGGTGGAGAACCATCATAATTTCGCCTGGAAGGAAGTGCATCACGGTAAAGAGCTGATTGTACATCGTAAAGGCGCTACCCCCGCCGGGAAAGGCGTACTGGGTATTATTCCCGGCTCCATGACTGCACCCGGCTTTATTGTGCGGGGTAAAGGCGAAACTACCAGCCTGCATTCCGCGTCGCATGGCGCCGGACGGCAGATGTCCCGTACGAAAGCCATCGCTTCCATCACCAATGATGAAATGAGAAAGATGCTGCAGGATAATGGGGTAACCCTGATCGGTGGCGGATTGGATGAAGCCCCTGGTGCTTACAAGGATATCCATACTGTGATGGCCGCACAGGCCGACCTGGTGGAAGTAGTGGGCCGGTTCCAGCCTAAAATGGTGCGGATGGCCGACGGCGGACCAGCAGAAGATTAGTTGAAGACTAAATAGATATATGCAATGTCGCAAAGGCGGGAGACGGCTGACAGCTGTTTTCCGCCCTTTGTTTTTTATAGTCTACAAATTTAGTAGGATATTAGAAATATATTCTCTAATATTGTTATCAGTTACCACCAATAACAAGATTAACGACCCCTGTTCATGGGCTGGCACCATGCGGGGATACCTGTGTTTTCATTTTTAGCAGCTAAAAATTTTATCAAAGTGCATTTGAATTTTCTGGCATTGGCGGTTCCTTTTTTCCTGACATTCATGGGTTTGGAGTATCTGGTGGCACACAAAAAAGGGAAACGTTATTTTAAGTTCAAGGATTCCGTAGCCAACATCAGTGTAGGCATTGCCGAAAGGTTACTCGATACCTTTACGGTAGGGCTTTTTTATTTCGTGTATGAATACCTGCACCGGCACTATGCTTTGTTTGATATCAAACCGGGTGTGCTGTTATGGGTGGCATTGCTGGTTTGTACCGATTTTATCTGGTATTGGTATCACCGGTTGGCACATGAGGTAACATTGTTCTGGTGTGCGCATGTGGTACATCATCAGAGTGAGGAATTTAACTATACGGTATCTGCCCGTATCACTGTTTTTCAGGCTTTCATTCGTACGGGGTTCTGGGCGGTATTGCCTGTTGTTGGATTTCCGCCGGCGATGATCACCAGTATGTTGCTGGTGCACGGGCTGTATCCATTTTTCATTCATACACGTACCATTGGCAAACTGGGCATTCTGGAATACATCCTGGTAACGCCGTCGCATCACCGGGTGCATCATGCCAGCAATCCTAAGTACCTGGATAAAAACTATGGGGATGTATTCATTATCTGGGACAAGTTATTTGGTACTTTCCAGAAAGAAGAAGAAGAACCAGTGTATGGTCTTACCAAGCCACTGGAAAGCAACAGTTTTCTTTGGCAGCATTTTCATTTCATACTGGAGATGCTGTATTCCGTCAGGAGGACAAACGGATGGCGAGGCAAGCTGAGGGTGGTTTTCGGAAAGCCTGATTATGTAGATCCTGCGGCGAGGGAAGTATTGGAAGAAACGTTCCTGTTAAGGAACCGAACGATAGTGGAAACGCCTAAGCTGAATAATTATGTGGTGTGGCAGATGGCTGCCACACTCACATTATTGTTTGTTTTTTTATTGCTGGAGCATTATGTGCCGGTGTTTGTACAGGTTTGTGTTACGCTGTTGATCGTGCTTACGCTGATGAACTGCGGTGCCATTCTGGAGCAGAAACGCTGGGTGTTTTATCTCGAATATGCCCGTTACAGCGTTTTGTGCTTTGCCTTGTACTATTACTGGCCGCATCCTTCGTTACTCACATTGGCGGCGCTGGTATTAACAACAGCGCTCTATTTCCAGTCGCGGCTGAAGGAGCGGTATTACCGGCTGGTATACGGTTATACCCGTACGTAGATTTTCTTTTTGTCCATCCAGTAACCTATGGCGGCGAAGGCGCATACATGGAAGAGCGCAAACAGGAAAGAGCCTACCATATTGCCGCCTATGGGCTGAAATACGTTCTGGTACAGCCAGGAATACATGTTCTGGCCGGGTACCGGGCGTATCAGCAGGTATAGTTTTACCACTACGCCGGACAGCACGTAAATGAAGAGCGGGTTTTTACCGAATACGGTGAAGAAGGTCGTCCACCGGGTAAGCCCGCGGAATTCCACGATATACATCAGGATGGAAAGCAGCAGCAGTGCGATGCCTACTGTGTAGAGCACGTAGGAGCTGGTCCATATTTTTTTGTTGATAGGAAATACCATGTCCCAGCAGAGTGCTGCGAAGATGAGAATACATCCCATGATCATCAGGCGGGCGAGCATTTCATAGGTTTTGCCTTTTTCCTGGATGAATTTACCAGCGAGGTACCCGAAGATAACATTGCAGATAGCCGGGAAAGTGCTGAGGATGCCTTCCGGATCGAAGGGTACTCCTTCTCCCTTATACATATGATTTTCTCCCAGAATTAACTTGTCGAGCGGCAGGCCGGCATAACCTTCGAGGCTGTACGGGTCGCCGGTACCGAAAGCTATCAGGACGAACCAGTAGGTGAGCAGGATGATGCAGGCCATAACAAAGGCGCCTTTGTCTTTCAGGTAATGGACAATGAAAGCTGCCGCGCCGTAGCAGAGGGCAATACGGGGGAATACACCCAGGATGCGCAGGCTGCTGAGCGGTTTCATGACCAGCTGGCCGTCGGCCCATTTCACGAACGGGAACCAGTTGAGCAGCAAGCCGATACAGAATATCAGCAGGGTGCGGGTGAGTATTTTCCGGATGACCGCTGCGTTGCCGGCTTCAGCGTATTTTTTCATGGCAAAGCTCATGGCATTGCCTACAGCAAAGAGGAAAAAGGGAAATACCAGGTCGGTAGGTGTACAGCCGTGCCATTTAGCGTGTTCCAGTGGCGCGTACACGTACTCCCAGCTACCGGGATTATTGACGAGGATCATGGCGGCTACTGTCAGTCCGCGGAAGACGTCCAGCGATAAAAAACGTTGCGATGCAGTCACTATAGGATTATTTGGTTGTTTGGTAATTCGCCAAGATAACTATTATAGTGAAGGAACACAACAGTGATTTAGTGCCGGAGCACTTGTGTCTTGAGTATTTTACGGGCGAAGTGAATCCGGCTTTTGATGGTCCCGAGTGGTTCCTGGAGGATATCTGCTATTTCAAAGTATTTATATCCTTCGTAATAGAGGAGGAACGGTTGTTTAAAGATTTGAGGGAGGTGGTAGACGGCGACGTGTATGTCTTTCATCCGGAGGTTGGTGTCTGCTTTATTGCTGGTAGGGCTTTGCTGATAGTTGAGGAAAAAATCGCTGACGCTGGGTTCGGCTATCATCCTGTTTTTGGCTTTTTTCCGGTAGTGGTTGATAAAGATGTTACGCATAATGGTAAACAGCCAGGCACGGATGTTAGTGCCTTCCAGGTATTTTTCCTGGTTGGAGAGGGCCCGGAACAGGGTTTCCTGGTATAGGTCCTTGGCCTGTTCTGCATCTTTGGTAAGGGTAAACGCAAAGGGTTTCAGGAAATCAGCGTTTCCGATAAGCAAGGTGTTAAATTCAACAGATGACATCATGTTTCAGGTTTTGGCTTAACTGAATGAACGGAACCGCACAGCGTCAAGCTTTCACAGAATATTAATAAAAAACTGGTTTACAATGGTTTAAGGATACGTTATTGATTACAATATGGTCTTTTGAGTGGTCTGGTGTCGTTAAAAATTTGATTCTGGGTGGTTTTAAAAAAACAACAGGTCTGATCAGCATGACTCTCTGATAGTATTAACGAGAAAAGGGGGAAAATGGATTGAAAATGTTTCAGTTATATTAGAGATAATGTATTAATAAATTTGTTATATTATAAAATACTTAAAATTAACAGAAAACTTACCTATGTACTTTTATTTTTGTTAATCTTACCAGAGAAAGCAAGTAGATGTTTCAACGCTTATCGGAAATTATCTAACGATTTCAAAACAAAACGGTTAGGTAAACCGATTCTTGTGACATTTATATGTTATTTTTAATAGATTTGCACCTTGTTTGGCGATACCCCCGGGGTGTTGCCCCTAATAAGTGTTTTCCAGAAAGGTATTCGAGATGTTTATATCCTATTAGTACATGTTCAGAAAATTATTGATGTTGCCGCTTTTCCTGTTTATTGGCTATTGTGTGACCACGCAGCATCCAGCATTATCCAAAGAACAAATCCGGCTTGACAACTTTAGTGATGATCAGAGCCCTTTGTTGGTGCTGACATGTAAAAGTCAATATACAGCGCCAAGGTTTGGGGAATTTCGAAATGAATAGGATTGCGATGACATCGGAAACACCTGTTGAATTACTCCGATATAAAATTTAGCATTAATGAAGCAATATGATAAAATTGCGGTAATCGGTCTGGGATATGTAGGATTGCCCCTGGCCCTTGAATTTGGGAAAAAATATGATGTCCTGGGATTTGATATCAATGAAAAGCGAATCAAAGAACTCAGTGTAGGAGAGGATCATACAAAGGAAGCAGACCTGGATCAATTAAAAAGTTTAATTGCTCAGAGAAGTGAAAGTGGTAAAACGGGGTTGAAGTTTTCGGCGGTTCAAAAGGACCTGGCTGAGTATAATGTTTTCATTGTCACTGTCCCAACTCCTATTGATCAGTATAAAACTCCCGATCTGGGGCCTTTGCTAAGTGCTTCTCGTATGATAGGGGCAGCGTTGAAGAAAGGAGACCTGGTGATTTACGAGTCTACGGTTTACCCCGGATGTACTGAGGAAGACTGTGTGCCTGTACTGGAAAAGCACTCCGGATTGAAATTTAATGTGGATTTTTATTGTGGATATTCTCCGGAGAGGATTAATCCGGGAGACAAAGTAAATACGTTAACCAAAATCCGAAAGGTAACTTCCGGTTCTACTCCTGAAATTGCCGAAGTGGTGGACAAACTGTATTCCTCCATCATTACGGCAGGAACACATAAAGCTCCCAGCATCAAGGTAGCCGAAGCATCCAAAGCCATTGAAAACGCGCAAAGGGATATCAATATCAGCTTTGTGAATGAGCTGGCCCTGATATTTGACAGGATTGGAATTGACACAACAGATGTAATAGAGGCAGCCGGAACCAAATGGAACTTCCTGAAATATAAGCCGGGATTGGTGGGAGGACACTGTATCGGTGTGGATCCGTACTACCTGGCCCATAAAGCAGAGGCGCTCGGATATTACCCTCAGGTTATTCTTTCCGGCAGACGGGTAAATGATCATATGGGTATGTTTGTGGCCAACAAGGTTGTGAAGCTGATGATTAAAAAAGGGCATAAGATCGATGGGGCAAAAGCCCTGATTTTAGGTGTTACCTTCAAGGAGAACTGCCCGGACATCAGAAATTCCCGGGTTATTGATATATACCGGGAATTATGCCAGTTTGGGATGAATGTGAATGTCTATGATTGTTATGCCAATCCCGAAGAAGTAAAAGAAGAGTATGGCATAACGTTATGCCCCGAAATTGGGGAGGCGTATGACGCCATTATTCTGGCAGTAGCGCATAATGAATTTATAAACCTTGATTTCAGAAAAATAAGAAACGGACACAATACCATCATTTTTGATACAAAGTCTATCCTGGACCGTAGTATTGCTGATGCCAGATTATAAACCCGATTGATATGAACAAAATCCAGATGGTAGACCTCAAAGGTCAATACCTGAAAATTAAGCCATTGATTGATGCTGCAATAGCCGAGTGTATAGATAACACTGCTTTTATTAATGGTCCACAGGTAAAACGTTTCGGGGAGAATCTGTCTAACTATCTTAATGTTTCCTATGTGATTCCATGTGCCAATGGAACCGACGCCCTGCAGATTGCGATGATGACATTGGGACTGGAACGGGGAGACGAAGTGATTGTTCCTTCTTTTACATATGTAGCAACCGCGGAGGTGATAGGATTGTTAGGACTTGTACCGGTTATGGTGGATGTGGACCCGCTGTCGTTCAATATCACGGCGAATATTATCAAAAATGCCATCACTGCTAAAACCAAGGCTATTGTCCCTGTTCATTTATTTGGTCAGTGCGCAGATATGGCCCCGATTATGGAGCTGGCCAAAGCATACGGGTTGCATGTTATTGAAGATACGGCCCAGGCATTGGGGGCTGATTATCGCTTCCCGGATGGTACTGTGCAGAAAGCCGGCACTGTTGGAGACATTGGTTGCACTTCCTTTTTCCCTTCCAAAAACCTGGGGTGCTATGGTGATGGCGGCGCATTATTTACCCGCAACAAGGAATTGGCAGAAAAAATTATGATGATTGCCAATCATGGACAGGTGAAAAAATACGTACACAAGTATATAGGCGTTAACTCAAGACTGGATACCATCCAGGCTGCCATTCTGGATGTGAAACTGAAGCATCTGGATGACTATGCGGAGGTAAGGGAGACTTGTGCTTCCCGGTATGATAAAGGACTGGCGTCTGTTTCGGGGATTACCATTCCATACAGAGTACCTTTTTCCACACATGTTTTTCATCAATATACATTGAGAATCGCCGGAGGAAAAAGAGACGGGTTGAAAAAATACCTGGAGGAAGCTGGTATTCCTGCTATGATTTATTATCCTATTCCGTTGAACGAACAGGAGGCTTTTGGGGAAATCGGCAGGATAGCCGGTGATCTGAAAGTAACCGGACAACTTTGTGCTGAAGTGCTGTCTTTGCCTATTCATACTGAAATGGTGGAACAGGAGCAGGACTACATCATCGAAAAAATAAAAGAATTTTTTAAAGAGGTCTAGTATGAGTTTTTATGCGCATCCCACAGCCATCATCGATGAAGGATGTACTATCGGTGAGGGGACCAAAGTATGGCACTTTTCCCATATCATGCCGGGTTGTACACTGGGAAATAATTGTAATATAGGGCAGAATGTTGTAATCTCCCCGGAAGTGGTTTTGGGAAACAATGTGAAGGTACAGAACAACGTTTCCATATATACCGGGGTAACCTGCGGAGATGATGTGTTTCTTGGGCCTTCCTGTGTTTTTACAAATGTAACTAACCCCCGGAGTGCGGTGAACAGAAGAGGGCAATATGCCAGAACCCATGTTGGGAAAGGGGCTTCTATTGGCGCTAACGCCACGATCGTATGTGGACATGATATTGGTGAATTTGCATTTATTGGCGCTGGCGCGGTTGTGACCAAGAACGTACCGGCATACGCGCTGATTGTGGGAAATCCAGGTAAACAGATAGGCTGGATGAGTGAGTTTGGTCACCGATTAAACTTTGATGAGAATAGCCGATCTCAATGCATAGAAAGTGGTCAGGTATATCAACTGGAAAATAATCAAGTTAAACGAATATCATAATGGCAGCAATAGAGAAGAAGATAAAATTTGCAGTGGTCGGTTACGGCCATATTGGCAAACGTCATGCAGAAATGATCAGCCGTAACCCCGATGCGGAACTGGCTGCAATAATTGATATAAAGCCTGCCGATAAGATCAATCTGAAGGGGGATGCAGTACCCCTTTTTGATTCCCTGGCAGCGTTCCTTGAATCTGGTATAGACGTTGATGTGGTTAATATCGCAACTCCCAACGGGTATCATGCCACGCAGGCGCTCGCTTGCCTGGATAGTAAGAAACATATTGTCGTGGAAAAACCCATGGCGCTTAATAAGCAGGACGCTGAAAAAATAATATACAAAGCCCTGCATGTTCATAAACATGTGTTTGCAGTCATGCAAAACCGCTATTCTCCTCCTTCTGTGTGGATCAAGGAAATGATTGAATCCGGAAAGCTTGGGAAAGTTTTTATGGTGCAGCTCAACTGTTATTGGAACAGAGACGAACGTTATTACACGATGGACAGTTGGCACGGCAAAAAAGATCTCGACGGTGGAACATTGTATACCCAGTTCTCCCACTTCGTGGATATCATGTATTGGCTGTTTGGTGATATAGAAAATGTGGCTGCAAGGCTGACCACGTTTAACCACCAGCAACTCACTGAATTTGAAGACAGCGGCTTTGTGACTTTTGACTTCGTAAACGGTGGGATGGGCTGTATCAACTTTTCCACTTCTGTTTGGAATACTAATCTTGAAAGTAGCATGACCATTATTGCTGAAAATGGTAGTGTGAAAATTGGTGGACAATACATGGATAAGGTTGAAGTTTGTAACATAAAGGATTATACCATGCCGGAACTGGCGGCAACCAATCCGGGTAATGACTACGGAGCATACAAAGGTTCTGCACAGAACCATCATTATGTGATCGATAACGTAATCGATGTCCTCAAAGGTAGGGCAGCCATTACAACCAATGCTCTGGAAGGGTTGAAAGTAGTGGAAATCATTGAACGAATTTATAATAGCGCAAAGTAAATATTACAATGAAACTAACCGGAAAGAAGATATTGGTTACAGGGGCTGATGGTTTTATCGGAAGTCATCTTGTAGAGGAATTACTGGATAATGACCTGGAAGTAACAGCCTTTTGTTATTATAATTCATTTAACAGCTGGGGGTGGCTGGATACTTTCCCTAAAGAAAAGCTTAGTAAAATTAAGATATTTACCGGGGACATAAGGGACCCGAACGGCATGAGAGAAGCCATGAAAGGAATTGATGTTGTTTTCCATCTTGGCGCTTTAATCGCAATTCCATTCAGTTATCATTCCCCGGATGCTTACATTGATACCAACATCAAGGGTACATTAAATGTGTTACAGGCCGCAAGAGATCTGCAGACAGAGCGGGTAATTGTAACCTCTACCTCCGAAGTGTATGGAACGGCTCAGTATGTGCCAATAGATGAAATCCATCCACGGCAGCCACAGTCTCCTTATTCAGCTTCTAAGATTGGCGCAGACTGTATCGCAGAGTCATTTTTCAGAAGTTTTAACCTGCCTGTTACCATCGTTCGTCCGTTTAATACTTATGGCCCCAGGCAATCGGCAAGGGCTGTTATCCCAACAATTATCACCCAACTGTTAAATGGCAGCACGGAGATCCGTTTAGGGGATCTTTCTCCCACAAGGGATTTACTGTATGTAAAAGATACGGTGAAGGGATTTATTGAGATTGCCAAATGTGATCAGTTGGTAGGACAGGATTGTAATATCGCTACACAGTCTGAAATCAGCATTGGAGATCTTGCTGGCAAGATAATTGAAATCGTGTCTCCTGCCGCTAAACTCATCGCTGATGAGCAACGTATACGTCCGGCTAAAAGCGAAGTCTTCCGGTTGTTCGGGTCAAATCAGAAGATCATAAGCCATACGGACTGGCGCCAGCAGTTTTCTCTCGAAGAGGGGCTCAAACAAACCATCGCATGGTTCTCCGACAGCAGTAATCTGAAACAGTATAAATCGAACATCTACAATATATAAAAATAACCATATGAGCTATAAAATACCTTTGTTTGATCTTAATTTTGATGAACGCGAAGAAAAGGCCATCGTGGAAACAATAAGGTCCAACTGGATCTCTATAGGTCCGAGGTGTGAGGAAATGGAACGGATTTTTGCTGAAATGCTGGGGGTTAAATATGCGATTGGCATGTCCAATTGTACTACTGCGCTCCATCTGGCATACCTGGCTGTAGGAATTGAGGAAGGCGACGAGGTAATTTGCCCGTCATTATCTTTCGTGGCTACAGCAAATGCAATTCGTTATATCGGAGCCAAACCGGTTTTCTGTGATATTGAGAATTACGATGATCTGAATATTTCTGCTGCCCGAATTGAAGCCGCTATTACTCCCAAAACCAAGGCTATCGTGGTAATGCACTTCGCCGGTTTCCCTTGCGATATGGACGCTATCATGGCTATTGCTGCGAAACATAACCTTCGGGTTGTAGAGGATGCCTGCCATGGTCCGTTGTCAGAATATAAAGGAAAAAAGCTCGGTACTATCGGAGAAGTAGGCTGCTTTAGCTTCTTCTCAAATAAAAATATCAGCACCGGTGAAGGAGGAATGATTGTAACCAATGACGAGCAAGTTGCCCGCAGGGTAAAAAGCCTGCGTTCCCACGGTATGACTACCATGTCTTACCAGAGGGCGAAAGGACATGCTACCAGTTATGATGTTGTGGAAGTTGGATACAATTACAGAATGGATGATATGAGAGCGGCCATTGCCATAGTTCAGTTTGGTAAACTACAGGAAGATCTGAATAAACGGGTAAAAGTGCGGGAGCTATATCTTACAGAACTGAAATCTCTGGAAGATAAAATTTATGTGCCGTTTGCCGGAAATACAGAGTTTGTTTCAAACTATATATTTCCAATTGTGCTTAAAAACAGTGATGTTGAAAACCGTGACAACGTAAGAGAGCGAATTCATGCAAAAGGTGTACAGACCAGCGTACATTATCCGGCCATTCACAGATTTTCTGCTTACAAACCCTTTGGCGCAAATGTACCAATGACAGAGTATGTAACAGATAACGAGATTACCTTGCCAATGTATGCTTCCCTGTCCGGAGAAGATATCAAATTTATAGTTGATAGTTTGAAAGATTCAATCTAATATTGATGGATATTATTTTGGTGGGTGCCTTCAGCGAGATGATTGAATTGGCTGATCTTTGTGGATCAGATATAACCGGGATAATTGACGTCCGGGAGGCCCCTGGTTATCCATTGACTTATCTGGGGAAGGACGATGATGCGAGAGCGATATTTGGTGAATATGGCGACAAGGCCGATATTATACTATCTCCTGATATACCCATTGTGCGGGAAAAACTGTTTGCTTTTTATAAAAACATCGGATTCCGGATTGGCTCATTGTTGTCGCCTCATGCAAGAATTTCGAAAAGCGCAAATCTTGATGTTGAGGGATTGATGGTTCAATCCGGTGTCAACCTGTCTGCAAATACTGTTATTGGTCGTGGCGTAAGGCTTAATGTGAATGCCAATGTTATGCACGACTGTGTAGTAGGTGCTTTTACTACTATTGCCCCTAATGCCGTTTTGTTGGGAAAAGTAACGCTCGGAAGCAGGGTGTATGTAGGTGCTAACACAACTATATTGCCTGGAATAACCGTTGGAGATGATGTAATTATTGGTGCTGGTGCCGTTGTAACAAAAAACATAGAAAAGGGTGATGTTGTGGCGGGTGTGCCTGCAAGAGTAATAAGAAAGCAGTAAATTAACCATATGCTGAACACAAATGATAAAAGAATAACTGACCGCATCATTCATTTTGATAGTACTATTTTGCAGGCACTGAAACAAATGGATGAGAACAGGATTCGCCTGTTGTTGGTGGTACAGGATGCGAAATTCAGTACACTGTTAACAATCGGTGATATTCAAAGGGCCATCATAAAAAATATATCACTTGATGAACACATCGCGTCTATTGTCCGAAAGGAAGCGCCTATTGTTTCAAAAATTGGTGATGATATAACGAGTATCAAAAGCCGATTACTGGAATTGCGGAGTGAGTGCATGCCTATCGTGAATCAGCAAAATGAACTGGTAGATGTTATCTTCTGGGAAGACCTTTTTAAGAAAAACCCGCTGTTGCCGAAAGGTAAACTGGATGTTCCCGTTGTGATCATGGCTGGTGGTAAAGGGACCAGACTCCGTCCAATCACTAATATCATTCCTAAACCTCTGGTGCCTGTAGGCGAAAAACCCATCCTTGAGGAAATAATCAACAGATTCAGGTTCTTTGGCGTTAAAGACTACTATGTTTCGGTGAATTATAAAGCCGAAATGATCAAGTTCTATTTTGACGGAATAGAAAAAGACTACGAGCTGAGTTACTTCATGGAAACAAAACCTTTAGGTACGGCTGGTAGCTTATTCCTGTTGAAAGATGTAATCAAGTCAACTTTCTTTGTTTCCAATTGTGACGTGCTGATTGAGAACGATTACAAAGAAATATACGACTATCATAAAGAAAATAAAAATATAGTCACCATCGTGGCTTCTTTGAAGCATATGAAGATTCCATACGGAATTATCAAATGCGGAGAAAATGGAGAGTTGCTTGGTATTGATGAAAAGCCTGAATTAACCTATATGGTGAACTCCGGGATGTATATTCTGGAGCCTGAGGTGATGAATTACATTACAGAGAATGAATTCCTGCATATTACCGATTTGATAGAACTACTCCGTAGCAAGAATCACCGGATTGGCGTATTTCCTGTCAGTGAACGGTCATGGCTTGATATTGGCGAATGGAAAGAATACTTCGATACGATAAAGTATCTGGATGACAAGTAGGAACTTAAATGTTGGTAAGATTAAACGGGACCAAATAAATGGATGAACTCAGAATTTTATTAATCGGGGAAGTCAGTAATTTTCACATTGAGAACCTGGCAAAAGCACTAAGGAAATATTCAACGAAGCCGTTGATGGTTGATATGATGTGCACAGGTGATGTCTCCGATAATAAATTAAACGACTTACATAAAATTTTTAATAACGTCTATTTCCGGAAGGAGGGATTTTTTTTAAAAAAATTTCGGAATGCCGGGCCGTTATACACCCTTTTTAATATTATTAGCATAATAAAGCTGAGTACCAGTATTAAACGGCGATACACTGTTGCAGAGATTCACTATCTAGATACCTTCTATGCGTACATTGTTCCTTTTATCAGAAGAAAAACGGATAATATTTTTGCCTGTCTGTGGGGAAGTGATTATTACCAGGACAGAGCCGCCTTTGGTAAACGACAGAAGAAGGAATTTGATTATTTGCTGCATTATGTAGACAAAATACTGGTAGGTACGTCCCAGATGTCATCCGAGGTGGCCGCAGAGTATCCGGCACTCAATGGCAAGATCAGCGAAATCAGGTTTGGATCGCCTGTAATAGACAGGATGGAGGAGTTTCTGCAAACTGCGAATGCCACTAAAATAAAGGAAAGGCTGGGAATTGATCCGGAATGCATCGTTATTTCCGCCGGACATAACGGCGCCAGGGAGCAGAATCATCTTCAAATTATTGACGCACTGGAGCAAACGGTAAAAGAGCTTGGGAATACAAAAATACATGTGTTGTTTCCGGTTACTTATCCCGCTGATGAAAATTACCGGAACGAGATCAGGCAGTGGCTTCAGCATGTAAGTTTCCCGGTTACTATTTTTGACAAGTTCCTGGCTGAAGAGCAGGTAATGGAAATACGAGTTGTTTCCGACGTATTTATCCATATTCAATCACAGGACGCGTTTTCTGCTGCAATGCTTGAATATTTTTATGCCGGTACCGTTGTATTAAATGGAGCTTGGTTAAAATACCCCGAACTGGACACTGCTGGTATGGTGTATCCCACAGTAGAAAATAATACAGTTGCTGATCTTGTGAATGCACTGAAAGAAATCCTGTCAAATATGCAGGTGTTTAAAGAAAAGTGCAAGGGTAACCGAAACATTGCTTACAATCTGAAAAGCTGGGAAGCCAATGTTTACAAATGGTTGGGGGTGTATGACCAATTAAATGCAAGTACTCAATGAGTTTAGTAAAGAAGGCGGTATTTGGTACCAGTTGGACAGCCGGGTCGATGGTTGTGCAGGTAGTTGTGCAATTACTCCGGTTATCAATTCTGACAAGGTTTCTTTCAAAGACTGACTTTGGACTGGTGGCGATAGTCACCCTTGTGCTTGGATTTACCCATATTTTTACCGACCTGGGAATATCTACTGTGCTGTTTTCCAGGAATGACATTACTAAAAAAGAGTACAGCAGTTTATACTGGGTAAGCTTTCTCTCCGGCGTTTTCCTATACCTGCTGCTGTTATTGTTTACGCCGCTGATTGCCGGATTTTATGACCTTAATGAATTAAGGAGCCTGATACCAGTAATGGGGCTGGATTTAATCATCGCTACGGCAGGACGACAATTCAAAGTTTTCAAACAAAAGGAGCTGCGCTTTAAGGAGATAGCCATTATTGAGATCATTGCTGCCCTTGTTTCGCTGGGACTGGCAGTGTATCTTGCCGCCAATAACTATGGTGTATATAGCCTGGTGTATTCTACCATCCTGAATTCTTTACTGTCATCTACCTTATTGATCTTAACCAGCATCCAATCTCACCCCATTTCATTTTACCTGAACATAAAGGAAAATAAATCACTGTATAAAGTTGGGTTATATCAAACGGGAGCACAGATCCTGGATTTCGTGTCCAGCCAGCTGGATATCATCATCATAGGGAAGATCATGGGACCGGCGGACCTGGGTGTATACAATCTGATCAAACAGCTGGTATTAAGGCCATATTCCCTCCTGAATCCAATTATTCAAAATGTGGGCATTCCGATACTCGTAAAGCTGAGAAACGATGCCAGAGAATTTAATGCGCTGTTTTTGCGGTTATTGAAAGCAGTTGGATTTATCAGTTTCCCGGTTTATGCACTAATCGCCTTGTTTGCGCAGGAAGTATTACTGATATTGTACGGGAAGTCATATGTTACCGCAGCATTACCATTGCAGGTATTGTGCATCTGGGGTGGGGTTATGTCTTTATTAGGATCAGCCAGTATACTGGTCATTGTTACCGGCAAAACCAATCTGGGATTTAACTGGACTATTTTCCGGGTAATCACCAACCCCGTTTTTGTAATGATAGGTGGTATATGGGGAGTATTAGGCATATCTGTCGGGCAGGCGATCTGTATTGTTTCATTTCTCTTTCTATATTGGTTTTTCTTTATTAAAAGAGTAGTGAACATTTCATTAAAAAGCTATAGTTCTTCTTTTCTTTCCCTGTTGGCGATAACATGTCTCGCTTTCATAGCAGGAATTTTTATAAAAATGATGGCTGGAAACTGGATGAATGAATATGTCGCTGACACTATTGTACTATTCGTTTTCGGGCTGATCTATCTGGGGCTGAACAAGTCATTTTTGCAGGAAAGTTATAGCCTCTTTGCAGCCAGATCCGGCAATACAAAATAAGATTATAGCCTGATTTTCCTTGCAGGTTTAAATGTTAATTCTGGTTGACCCTTATACTTTTGACTTTGAAATATATAAAAATATTGACATGTAAATTTTCCAGATAAATATTTTTGTTCTTTGGATAGAGGGGAAAACCGGTTTACTCGTCTTAGAGTTATAGTATAATTTCTATGTATCCTGGATTTCTGATACTGTTGAGTCTTCGTTATTCAAAGCTGAATAGAGAGGGTGGCTCTTTGTTCTTTTGCTGTCCACATAGTCTTAAAAACCAGCTAACATTTAAACATTTTGCAGAGGGAACGGTTTTTTTAACGGAAAATGAATCATGTGAATAAATTTCGTCGCATGATGTAACCCCGTTTTGTCTCCGCCCAGGAAAATCTCATTAATATAATAATACAGTAACAATCAACACAAATGTGTGGAATAACCGGACTTTTAAATAATGCTGCAGGAACTGTCAATAGTCATGTTTTACGGCAAATGACAGACATCATCGCCCATCGGGGACCTGACGGAGAGGGACAATGGGTGGCACCAAATGGCCAGGTAGGGCTTGGACACAGACGCCTTTCGATCATCGATCTGACAGAAGGAGGGCATCAACCTATGCATTACGCGGACAATCGGTACACGATTACCTTTAACGGGGAGATATATAACTATATTGAGTTACGAACAAAACTTAAGGGAAAAGGTTACAGCTTTAGAAGTACATCCGATACTGAAGTGTTATTGGCTTTGTACGATGCAGAAAGAGAAAATTGCCTGGCCTCTCTGGATGGCATGTTTGCCTTCGCCATATGGGATGAAGTGGAACAAACTTTATTTTTTGCCAGGGACCGCTTTGGAGAAAAGCCGTTTCACTATTACTATGAGCCGGGCAAACGTTTTGTGTTTGGTTCAGAGATGAAATCACTGTGGGCAGCCGGCGTACCAAAGGCGATCAATAACCGGATGCTTTATCGCTATCTGGTATATAATGAAATAATGGACGAGACTGATTTGTCCGTTACTTTCTTTGAAAATATTAAACGACTGGAGCCAGGGCATTATGGTTTTTTACACCTGCCTTCCTTCAAACTCGATATTAAGCAGTACTGGAGTGTAGAAGCTGGTCATGAAGATGGAGAAATTACTTTAAAGCAGGCCACTGACAAGTTCCGGGAACTTTTTTTTAATTCGGTTTCCCTGAGACTCCGGTCAGATGTTGAAATTGGCTCCAGCCTTTCCGGCGGATTGGATAGTTCTGCGATTGTTTGTGCGATTAACCATCTGACCAGCAATGAGGGGCGGGCAATGCATACTTTTTCGGCGCGCTTCCCAGGCTTTAAGAAAGATGAAGGTGTACATATTGACAAGGTATTGGCCCGCACAAGAACGATTCCTCATTTTATATTCCCGGATGAGCGTAGCCTGTTGGCCAGAATCAAAGAAGTAGCCTGGCATCAGGAAGAGCCTTTTGCCTCAGCGAGTATCAATGCGCAGAATGAAGTAATGAAATGCGCCAGCAATGAGAAAATCAAGGTATTGCTGGATGGTCAGGGGGCGGATGAGATCCTGGCGGGGTATCATTTTTATTTCAAATCGTTTTTTAACGAGCTGAAATATCAGAATAAAGACGTTTTCAAAACCCAGTTAAGCAGATACCAGGAGCTTCATGCAAGTAATACTATCAATAGTGTAGTATATAATGACAGCCTTAAAGAGAGATTTAAAGAGTTGGTACCGGCTACTGTACTGAAGCGGCTCAGGGATATGAATAATCGATGGCATTCGTCCAGAGGCGGGTTTATAGATAAAGACTTTATGGGCGTTAATATGGTAGGTAGCAGCAAAAGCTGGTTTACCGACAGAGGCTTGAACTTTTCGCTGAAAACCAGTACCACGGGCTCCGGGCTTCAGGAGTTGCTGCGATATGCAGACCGCAATTCGATGCAGCATTCTGTTGAAGTACGGCTCCCCTTCCTCTCACATCATTTGGTAGAGTATATTTTCACCCTTCCATCCAACTTCAAAATATATGACGGCTGGAGTAAATACCTGATGAGAAAGTCCCTGGAAGATATACTTCCTGCAGACATTGCCTGGAGAAAAGACAAAATTGGGTATGAGCCGCCCCAGCAATCCTGGATGGAACTTTCAGAAACGAAGGAGATGATCCGGGAAATCAAGGAAACCCTGGTGAAAGATAGGATATTGAGTACTAAAGCGTTGAATGCTGAGATTCCAACCCATTCGGTTCTTAACTCTGATCTGAACTGGAAGATTCTGCAGATAGGGATGGTCCTTTAATTTTGAGGGTTCCCGGTGCAAGATAATTTCACTTTATACACGACAATTTGTAATAAAATTAGGGCTGACCAGGTAATGGTCAGCCCTAATTTTATTATAGTATATGATGGAAGGCATGTCATCGCCTGAATGATTCTCAAAGCCTTCATCTTTACTTTGAGACAATCCCTTAAGCCGGGAACGATCTTATCGGAAAGGTGATACGCTCCGCTAATGTCCGCTTTTATAGCTATCTTGGCGGGGAGAAACGCATTCCTGTTGAGTAATTGATTGATTTATAGCCTATTAGAGATGTTTTGGATAGTTTTAGGAGTCTTTCGAGTATATTTAAAATATCAATTTAATAAATTGAATATATTATAAGTTGATTAAAACCAATAATAAAGAACCTTCTGATGCTTCATGGTATGAATTATATCGGAACAAGCATGTTCCGACGCTTATCAAATTACGTGTAACAATTTCGAAACAAAACCGTTAGCTAATCTGATTGCTGTAACATTTATATGTTATTTTTAATAGATTTGCAACTTGTTTGGCGATACCCCCAGGGTATGGCATATTACAAGTCTTTTCCAGAAAGGTATTCGAGAAGTTTTTTATCCTATTAATACATGTTCAGAAAATTATTGCTGCTACAGCTTTTCCTGTTTATTGGCTATTGTGTGACCGCGCAGACTCCAGCATTATCCAAAGAACAAATCCGGCAGATGAAGGTTGACAATTTGAGTGATGATCAGATCCGTCAGCTGGTAGCCGATATGAAAAAGAACAACATGTCTTTTTCTGATGTAGACACCTATGCTCAGCAGAAGGGAATCCCTGATGTTGAGGCCAGCAAGCTGAAAGGGCGGATCCAGCAAATGGGACTGGACAAGGAGCTGGACCAAAACAAGAAAAACAAGGAGAAGAGCAAAAGAGAAAATGAAGATGAGACCGGGAGCCGCATGATTGAAGACGATAGTGTGCAGGGAGATTCTACCCCTGAGAGAAGCGACAGGCGTAAAAGCCGTGAGGAGCTGGACCGGGAAAAAAAACGAAAAAAAATCTTTGGTTCCGAGCTTTTCAACAATAAGAACCTGACATTTGAACCCAACCTGAAAATGCCCACTCCGCCTAACTACCGTCTGGCGGCAAATGATGAGGTCCTTATAGATGTTTATGGTTATTCTGAAGTACAACACCGCCTGAAGGTTACGCCTGATGGTTATATCCGTATTCCTAATGTAGGACCGGTATATGTGAATGGATTAACCATGGAGGAGGCTAAGAATCGGATTATCAAGCAGCTGGCGACTATCTACGCTGGTATCAAATCTGGTAATACGTTTGTTCAGGTTGCTCTGGGAAATATCCGGAGTATCCGGGTGCTGCTGATTGGCGAAGTGGTAAATCCAGGTTCTTATACCATTCCTTCGCTGGCTACGGTGGCCAATGCCCTGTATGTGTCCGGCGGCCCAAGTGAAAATGGCTCTTTCCGTAATATTCAGGTGATACGTAATGGTTCAGTTGTAACCACCTTCGACCTATACGATTTCCTGGCTCATGGGGACCTTAGTAATAACGTCGTTTTACAGGACCAGGACATTGTAAAAGTTAATCCATATAAAACACGTGTGGAGTTAATCGGAGAGGTGAAACGTCAAGCTATTTTTGAGGCCAGGGATAATGAAACGCTGCAAAATATCATTGATTACGCTGGTGGCTATACAGATATGTCTTTCCAGGACGTAATCCGGGCTTACCGGGTGAACAATAAGGAGCGGGAAGTGGTGAATATTCCGGCCAGTCAGGTGGCTTCTTTTAAGTTAAAATCCGGGGACCAGTTTTTTATTGACTCGGTTCTGAACCGCTTCAGTAACCGGGTAACCATTACGGGCGCCGTTTTCCATCCCGGCAACTATGCGCTGGAGGATAATATGACGGTGAAAGACCTGATCAAAAGAGCAGACGGTACAAAAGAAGTAGCGGCGCTGTCAAGAGGACTGATCCGTCGTCTACAGACTGACTATACACCTGCTTTCATCAACTTCAGTGTACAGGATGTACTGACAGGTAAATCTGAAGTACGCCTACTGAAGGAAGACAGTGTGGTGATCTATTCCAAATTCGATCTTCGGGAAGAATATGAAGTAAGGATAGATGGAGAAGTGAATAAGCCCGGTTACTTCAACTACGCTGACAGCATGCACCTGGAAGACCTGATCATGATCGCCGGCGGGTTAACTGATGCGGCTTCTTTGCAACGGGTCGAGATCTCCCGTAGAAAGAGAGGAATTACCTATGATCCGAAAGATAGTACCAAGTCAATTGTACAACGGTTTGATATTAATGCAGACCTCAGTAATAATCCGGAAGCCAGGGCTTTTGTGTTAGAGCCATTTGATGAGGTGGTAATAAGGCGTTCCCCGGCATACGCATCACAGGCGAATGTGATGATCAGCGGAGAGGTGATATACCCTGGCGACTATACGATCAACAGCCGTTCAGAGCGTATTTCTGATCTGGTCAAACGTTCCGGCGGGCTTCGTCCGGAGGCTTACCCGGAAGGAGCCGTGATGATGCGTAAAACTTTTATCAATGAAGGAGATAGTTTGCTACTGGCCAATAAGCTGCAGGTGTTCTACAATAAGCTGCAGGACAGTACGGATATTGCCAGGGTACAGGTTGCCGTAGACCGAAAGGAGCAGTTGCTGGGTATCAACCTGGAGCATATCATGAAGCATCCCGGCTCTAAATACGACCTGTTACTGGAAGAAGGAGATATTATTAAAGTACCTAAAAAACTGCAGACGGTACAATTGTTTGGAGAAATCTACTTCCCCAAAAAAGTGAGATTCGATGGCAAATATAACTTCAAGGATTATATCCACGGAGCTGGAGGGTTTACTGGCCAGGCAATGAAACGGCGTAGTTACATTGTGTATGCTAATGGAGAGGTGAAGAATACCAAAAAGGTATTTTTCTTTAACTCTTATCCGAAAGTAAGACCCGGAGCAGAGATATATGTGCCAACACGAAAAGAACGCAAAGGACTGACCTCCGGAGAAGCTGTTGGGCTGGCAAGTGGCCTCGCCTCTGTGGCGCTGGTTATCGTAACCATACTGAATACTATAAAATAATTTTACATATAAGTAAGTCTAATGGAGTCGTCCAAACAAAATGCCGCAATTTTAAAGCAGGAAGAGGAGTTTACACTGAGAGACCTGATACTTAAAATACAGGTATGGCTGAAGTATTTAGTTGGCAAATGGTTGATATTGATTTTTGTCGGCCTTGCCGGAGCTGCAGCTGGGTTTTTCTATGCCTTCAAACAGAAAGCGAATTATGTAGGAGAATTGACTTTTGTATTGGAAGATAGTAAATCTGGTGGTCTGGGGGGATACGCTAACCTGGCGAGCCAGTTTGGAATAGACCTGGGTGGAGGGGCTTCCAGCAATTTTTTTTCCGGTGAAAACATCATGGGGTTTCTGGTTTCCCGTTTAATGATAGAAAAAACACTGCTTCATCCGATAAAGGTAAACGGGAAAGCAATAAGCCTGGCTGATTTCTATATGGATTTCAATGAAATGAAAAAGGCCTGGGGGAAAAACCCTGATTTGGCGAAAATCAGTTTCCCGGTTACTAACGACAGGAGCAACTTCACCCTGTTACAGGATAGTGTGCTGAATGTTATTTACAGCACGATAGTAAAGAAAAATCTGAAGATCGGTAAGCCGGATAAGAAGTATAGTTTTATTGCGGTTACCTGTACCACGCCCAATGAACTATTCTCCAAGGAATTTACCACTCAATTGGTGGACGAAGCCACCCGTTTTTATGTTGCAACAAAACTAAAGCGCTCCAAAACGAATGTGGATAAGTTACAGGCAAGTGCCGACTCATTGGAAATTCTGTTAAATAAAAAGACATATAGTGCAGCTGCTGCCCAGGATATCAATATGAATCCGGCAAGAAGGGTAGCTACTGTTGGTAGCGAGTTGGATCTCAGGGACAAAATGATGCTACAGACGATTTATGGTGAGGTTATAAAAAATCTTGAAATTAGTAAGATGTCTATGGAAGGGGAAACTCCGGTCATACAGATTATTGATAGCCCTATATTGCCACTAAAAAAAGAGAAATTAAGTAAGCTGAAGGCGATGATTGTTGGGGGATTTGTTAGTACTGTTCTAATGTTGGTTCTTTTGATTGTCAGGAAAATGTATAGTGATACAATGAAGGAATAGCAGCTTATTTAGCTTGTAAGGATAATGGCATCATCAGAACCGATTTACCATAAAGGGATCTGTTACACTGGCAGGGACCGTAGCGTTCAACATAGTCACAAGAACACGAACGGAAAAGCCCCCGGAAATAAAAGATAGTAGTAATAGCAGTTATGCTAAACCGGGTTTAAAAACCCGTTTGTCCTGTCTTATGAACAGGGGCCGTTGAAGTTAGCTATCCCCCGGAAAATGTATTTAAAATCAGGTAAGAAATAATGAAGAAAATTATATCAGTAATCGGGGCAAGGCCACAGTTCATTAAGCATGCTCCAATGCAAATCCAATTGCAGAAGCATTTTAATGCTTTAACAATACATACCGGTCAACACTATGACCCGGGTATGAGTGATGTCTTCTTTAATGAACTGAAGATCCCCGCGCCTGACTATAGATTTCACCTGAATGGCAAGCTTCATGGTCAACAAACTGCTGAGATGATGACAGAAATTGAGCAGATTGCGGTAAAGGAAAAACCTGATGGCTTGTTGGTTTACGGCGATACGAACTCTACGTTGGCAGGTGCTCTTGTAGCTTCCAAACTACATATTCCTATTATTCATATTGAAGCAGGATTAAGGAGTTTTAACCGGGAAATGCCGGAAGAGGTTAACCGTGTGCTCACCGATCATATATCAGAATTGCTGTTCTGCCCTTCCAATGCGGCTGTTGAGAACCTGAAGGCGGAGGGCATTGAACGAAATGTACATTTATGCGGGGATGTGATGAAAGACATGCTGTCTCTTGCCAGCGGTTACCTGGGCGATAAAATGGAAGGGAAGCCTTATTATTTTGCCACTATCCACAGGCCATATAATACAGATGTTACGGAGAGAATGTTGGTAATACTCGAGTCCTTAAATGCTCTGAATGCGCCTGTAGTATTCGCTATCCATCCCCGTACAGTAAGCAGACTGAGTGACTACAAAGTTGATCTTGCTGCGTACAAAAATATTATAGCAATACCTCCTGTCGGATATTTTGACTCCTTGTCTTATCAGGCCTATTCATTAGGAGTCATAACGGATTCGGGAGGGGTGCAAAAAGAAGCTTACTGGTTAAAGAAAAGATGTATCACCATTCGCAAAGAAACGGAATGGCTGGAAACGTTGACAGGAAACTGGAATCAACTGGTGTTTGACGATGTAGCATCTATCAGGGAGAAACTTGATATGTCACTTTCAGACTATAACGAAGAATTATATGGAACGGTTGATAATTCGGCAACTATTGTTTCATTGCTTAACGATAAATTTTATAAATAATCACATAGCGAATCTGATATTATGGAAAGAGTGTTTGTGATCAGTTACATATATCCTCCCTGTGATAAAACCGGGGCCGACCGGGCATTAGCCATTTCGAAATATTTCCACTTAAATGGGTACTATCCGGTAATTCTTACCAGGAATTGGGACTATCCGTTGAAAGAGGACCTGGATTACATGCGCTCAACAGGGGATCATATTGTTGAGAAAAACTATGACGGACATCAGGAAGTCTATCTGCCTTATGAAGGAAACTTCAGGACGAGGTTTAAGATTAAATATCTGAATAGGTTTAAGTTACTGTCCAAAGTACTGTTTTTTATCGATTTCCTGCTAATGAGTATTGGAATCTATCGGTTTTCAGAATATAAAATTTTCTACGACTATCTGTTCCAGTATTTTAAAACCCATAATGATGTAAAAAAGATCATTATTATCGGAGCTCCCTTTCACATGTTCCATATTGGTTTTTTGTTGAAAAAGCGATTTAATGTAGAATGGATTGCCGACTACCGGGATGATTGGACCACTTCTGAAATTCAGAGTAACAAATTTATGTCTGTTTTTCATAAGATTATTTACCAGTTTGAATGTAAAGCAGAAAAGAAATGGGTTTCAACCGCTTCTTATATTACATCAGTTTCAGATGTTTATACGAAGAGGATAGCAGATTATGTGGGAGTGGCAGGTGAAACCGTGATGAATGGGTATTATGAAGAGCAGTATCAGGACAGTAAGCCTGAGGCATACACGCTTTTTAATGAATTTACCATATTTCACAACGGAACATTGTATCCCACGCAGAAAGTTGAGATTTTCCTGGAAGGATATAAACTGTTTATTGATGACAGGATCAGAGGAACAAACAAGTGTAAATTATTGTTTATTGGTATCAGGTATTGGGAAGGGATAAGTGAAAAAATCGAAAGTGTGCTGAAAGGGTATGAGGACTATTTTGAACTTACCTACAGGATACCCAAGCAGGAACTGATAGATATTATGATGAGATCGCACGTTAATCTCATGATATCACATGGAAAGCATATAAGAGGGATCGCATCCAGTAAAATATTCGACTATATGATGTCACGAAAACCCGTGATTTGTAGCCCATCTGACGGCGATATTGTTGAAGAACTGCTTACCCGGTCCGGGCAGGGAGTATTTTGTGAAACCCCGCAAGAAGTTTATCAGGAACTATGCAAGCTCTCAGAAAAGTATATGCAGAAAGAGCCTTATGATTCACCTTTTAATGAAGAAGAAGTAGTACAATTTTCAAGGAGGGTGCAAACGAAACGATTTGCAATGCTTTTGGATAAAATGTAAAGGGAAACTACTCAAGCAAAAAAGAATATGAGATGATCTTTTATATAACTATCTTTCTGGTATTATCCTCTTTGTTGGTCTTAGATTTTGTGAAGAATGCGGATAGTTTAAGAAGACTGATCTTTTTTCTTGTTATAGCTTTTTTTGTTTTCCTCGCAGGATTAAGATGGGAGACCGGAACGGACTGGAATAACTATTATTCTTTTTTCAAGAATATGAATGCCCAGGTACTGGAGGAAGATAAGGTGTTTGAGCCTGGGTTTAAGTATGTCAACTTCTGGGTTAGAAGCTATACAGATGATTACACCGTCTTCCTGATGATCTGTGCCGTTTTTATCATCTCATTGAAATCTTACTATTTTTATAGGAATACTTCTTTGATCTTCCTGGCCGCTTTCCTTTACTACGCCTATTTCTTTTTTGACATTTTTTTTGTACGGCAGTCACTGGCTATTTCATTTGTGTTGATAAGCAGCCCATTTATTGTAAAAAGAAAGTTTATACCTTTTGCAATACTGATTTATCTGGCTAGTTTGTTTCACGGTTCGGCCCTTGTATTCTTACTGGCATATTTTGTCTATAATCTGAATATGCCCGGCTATGTTATCTTCCTCATTATAGCAGGCAGTATTTTCTTCAGCGTTCTAAGTATTGATGCCTTGGTACTGAAGGCGGTTGTACAATACATGGGGGGGAACGCTTATATTGCCAGTAAGCTGGAGGGATATCTCGAAGTAGGACAGTCTGAAAGCTTTAACTCCGCACTCGGAAAAACAACCGTACTCCTTCTGGGAGTACTTAAAAGGGGAGTGCTGGTCCCTATTTTCATTTGGTTCAGAGATAAAATTGATAAAGCTGATTATAAGGAGTACAACGGATATCTTAACCTGTTTGTCATGGGAACGGCACTATACTTTATAACCAGTAACTATATGGCATTACAGCGTATTTCCACTTATTTTACCCTGTTTGAAATATTGCTGGTCCTGATGGTTGCCAGGCATCTGAGAGGTAAGGTGGCTGCTTCTATCGTGTATACTGTTATTGTTCTATACGCGTTTACTAAATTCTATTATGGTTTTGCCAGCTATAAAGATTTGTATGTCCCATATTACAGTATTTTCGATTCAAACATAGAACGCGTTGTATACTAAATAATGATAGAAGATGACAAAAAATAAAAGAAAGATAGATATAGTGGAGCCTCTTTGGACAGGGGAAAAACATTCTTCTTTTAATGCTGCATTTCTGCAGACCATAGGCGGGCTTTATAAAGATTGTGATATAACTTTTTATGCGGAGAAGAAGCATGCAGCTTGTGTGAAGGAAAAACTGGTAACGGCAGATAATGGTGGGATCCCGAATATCTCTTACTTAAGGACCATTTACCCGGATAAAAAAATAAAACTCCCTTTATTATATCTATTGTCTGTTCTTCAAAGCATCCGGTTTCTTTTTAAAAACTCAAAGTCAGATCTGGTTTTTTTTACAGGTATCAGTCCCTTTGCACTTGTTTTCTTAAGGATATTGAACTTCAAAAGAAAACAATTTCTGGTAGTGTGTCACGGAGAACTGGCTTTTTTGGATGTTGCCACCCATCAGTACCTTAATATGCATTATCGGATCCTTGCTAAAGTATTCCGATGTTCCTTTGCATTTTGTCTGAAATCCAGATATATGTTCCCTATTATCCTGGGGGAGCATATTCTGCAGGGAGTAATGGAATATGTAGATGCCGGACTTCTACGCGCAAAAGCTATTACTATTGAGCATCCATATATTTTTAGTGAAGAAACCGTAACAAAAGATAGTGAACCTGTCCGGAAGCTCAGGATCGCAACAGTAGGGCTTGCCACGCGTGTGAAGAAAAGTCATTACATAATGGAGTTATATAGCCACCTGAATGAAAAAGGACTACTTCCTCAGGTGGAGTTAAGTATTGTTGGGAAAGTAGCGGATTTCATAGAAGAACTGGAGAGAACAGACATCCGGTACTATAAGGCAACAGAATTTATTCCCCAGGAGGAATACGATAGAAGAATAAGCGAGCAGGATTATATTTTGTTTTTTTACCCCGACAGTACCTACCGGTTAACTGCAAGTGGCGCATTCCTTGATGCTATATTACATAATAAGCCGATCATCGCTTTACGGAATCAGTGTTTTGAACACTATATTTCGAAGGTGGGAAGTATAGGATATATAACCGACGATGTAGCAGAAATGGCGGAAGTAGTAAAGAGGTGTGTACAAAACAGAACAGGGGAGGCTGCCCGGTTCGATATTAATATTATTCGGCTAAAGAAAATGTTTGGCATTGAATCGGTGTCGGCGGAGCTTGGAAAGCAACTACTTGATAAAGGGCTGTTGCGGTATAGCAGGTAGCCTGATCAATAGGTTCTCATTTGAAATTTGTTTGTATGAAAGTATTACATATAGCAGAAGCGATCTATGGCGGAGGAGCCGAGAACGTTTTTTTTCGCACGGTTAAAGGATTGCAGGAGAGTCATGATGATCGGTTTCAACACTTTGTAGCCTGCAAGTCCAGTGAGTATGTAAGCATAAAGCCCGATTTGGATTTCAAAGTAAATGGGAAGGAATCAGAGAGTTTGATATCTTATATTTATTCCCGCTCAAATTTCAGACTGCTTTCAGATTATTTAAATAAACTGTGCCCGGATATCATTCATATGCAGCTGGTAGGTAATCTTTCGCCTTCCGTTTTGCATGCAGTATATAACTATAAAAGGAAGTATCCGAAAACCAGGATAATACAGACTGCACATAATTTTGAGCATATCTGTTCTCATTATAGTGCGTATGACTATAGAAAGTCTGTGAGGTGTGTTGATTGCATCAACAACAAGTATAAAACAAAGGTGTTTTATCGTTTATGCAGCCGTAAAGGAGCATTGCACTCGTGGGCCAAAGGAGTGGCTGCCCTGGTTGCCGATTTTTTTTACAACCGGGGGCTGGTAGATCAGTTGATTGCACCCTCCGATTTTCTGGCGAATCTCTTGTTGCAGCGTTACGGAAATGCAGAAAAGGTAAAGGTTGTCCGTAACTCTGTTGATAAGGTAGAAGCAGAAGCCCGGAAGAAGAAGAATATTGTAACATACTTCGGACGGCTCAGTGAAGAGAAAAATGTTGAATTACTGGTAAAAAGTATACCGGAGGTACGAAAGAAAGTACCCGATGTTAAACTCCGGATAATTGGAAATGGTCCAACTGAAGAGAAATTGCGAAGACTTGTAGATGAGCTTGCTATTGTGGATATAGTGGAGTTTTTACCTTTTACGAGTCAGGAGAAGTTGTTTCACCTGGTGGAGGATGCGAAGGCGTTTGTATTGGCTTCGAAGTTTTCTGAGACGTTTGCTCTAGTAATGTATGAGTGTGTATTGATGGATATAATACCCGTGGTTGCAGGGTATGGCGCAATGAAAGAAGGGGTGGAGTGGATGAAATGTGGTTTCCAGTTTGATGGTATAGACGAGGCTGTACTGGCAGAAAATCTGGTCATGGCATTGACGAATTATGAGGCTCACAGAGATAGTCTTGTAAAGGCCCAACAAAGGATCAGACAAGAACTCGGATATGTTCATTATATGAAAAATATAACAGATCTTTATTTAAAAGAGCTTAAAACCAGTTGATTATGGACTCTGTCTTAACTGAGAAAAATTCTTAATATAATTATAGTTGACATTTCTTAAATGTAAGATTATGCGTAAAAAATTGTCATATTTAGGAGTGTACATGTTAATCGCCCTGGTTTCGGGTATACACCCGGTAGCGTTTGCTGATGCCAAATCACCCAAAGGTAATTTTTCACGGATTACAGTGGGTGGGCTTATCGCGGATAATATTAATGTTAAGGATTTTGGTGCAAAGGGAGATGGTGTTACAGACGATCAGGCAGCTATAGAAAAGGCTGCCAATGCTGCTGTAGCCGCCGGAAAAGTATGTTATATTCCCAAAACATCTGCTAACTACCTGATAGGGCAAACTATCCGGGTACTACTTGTCGCCGGCCAGAAATTGAATATCGTCTCTAATGGGGCAACCATTAAACCAACCAGCACTGTCAAAAACAAGGCGGTTGCAGGTCTGACTGCTTTCAGAGAACATGTGTTTTTAGCAATCGGACCGAGCGTAAATACAAATGCGCCCTCGATGGATAAGGTTTTTGACAATAACAAAGGGATAACAGTAACAGTAACAGGCCTTGTCTTTGACGGAAGTAATATTCCTCAGATGGCAGTATCGCCGGATTTTAACACTTCTATTGGAATCGGGCTTCAGATATCAGCAGAGTCGCAGACCGTCACTAACTGCCAGTTTAGAAATCTTTTCGGGGATGGTTATATGGCGTTGGGGCCGGGTACTATGAATTGCAGCAATAATACATTTACAGGTGTAGGGGGAAGAGGAAAAACCCCGGTGATTTTTAATGTTGATAACGACCACTTCGGAGATGCGGTGAATGTTAGTGCAGTGAAGGCAGGAGGAAAACTGAATATAACTAATTGTCAGATGAATGGGCTGGTATTTGGAAAAAGAAGAAGCCGTTGCGGAATAACGCTAAATTTTTCCGCAACTACCTACGCTGTGAATATCACCGGGTGTTCTATAAATAATTACGCCAAATGCCTGCATATAGAGGAATCGGCTGTATCTAATACGACTATAAGAAATACTATATTCACTAATTTTAATATTGCTATTGCAAATACATTGAATAACGGAAGCACCTGTAGTATTTATGATAGTAAAATATATGTTGGGTGGAATAATAATGAGGAAATACCAGGTACTGCTCAGATGATAGTCGCCTATAAAAGCAACGCCAAAACTCAAATGTATAATACCGTTCTTGATTTTAAAGAGAGTGGTGTATACCAGGGCGTAGCGCCCATTACATTATTTAAGAATTGCATTATAAAGGCATATAACCGGAATGTTTTTTTTGCTGATAACCCGGATATGGTATTTGACGGCTGTACATTTGATCGGTTTGGAGGAAGTGCAAAATCTTTTTCTTCATGCTGTGGAACAAAGATGAATATTACTATCAAAAACAGCAACTTTATTGGCGGAGGGAAGGTAATGTCTGACGATAGCAAGATTTCTGTTAAATTCTTAAATTCGAAACATAATATATCCAACAGCTTGCTGGAAGGAAGTAAAAATTAATAATTAAAGGAATAAGCTATCAGCATGAATTTTTTAGTCTCTATAATAACTCCTGCGTACAATGTTGAAGATTTCATAAAAGAAACCATAGAATCAGTTATTAATCAGACCTATAAAAATTGGGAGCTAATTATTGTAGATGACTGTTCTAAAGACGAAACATTCAGCGTTGCTCAGCAGATGGCGGAAACAGATGCGAGGATAAAACCGGTGAAGGCACCCCTGAACGGGGGGGCTGCTGCTGCCCGTAATCTGGGGACAACGCTGGCGAACGGGGAATATATAGCATTCCTGGATAGTGATGATCTCTGGCATCAGGAAAAGCTTGAAATACAGTTGAAGGAAATGGTTAATAAAAACGCTGTTTTCTCTTATTCGGCTTATCACGTTGTTTCAGAGAGCGGAGAGTATCTGAGGGATGTTAAAGTGCCTGATTTTGTTGACTATAAAACGCTTTTAAAGGGATGTGATATTGGCTGTTTGACGGCCATGTATGACGTTCAGAAACTGGGAAAGCAATATTTTTTGCAGCCAGATTCAGCGAACAATAATACAGGACTGCCCGAGAATATATTACGTCGCTGGGGCCGGGAAGACTATGTTCTGTGGTTGTCAATAGCCAAGCAATGCGAAGTGCTTAACCGGAAGATGATCGGAATCCGGCAAGAGCTTGCCTATTATAGGAAAAGGGATGGCGGGATTTCTGCAAATAAGCGGAAGTCCTCAAAGTTCCAATGGATAGTATACCGGAATGTTGAGCGTCTCAATTTTTTTTATGCCTCATATAATTTTATACTGTATGCGATTAACGGTGTGAGGAAGCATTATTTTTAATGGAATGATATCCGTCTTCCTTTTCCAAATGGAGGAGCTGGTTTCCGGTAAATAATCTATCTTCCGAAATAGTCTGGGCTGACAAGACATGACAGGCCGGGGAGGGATAACTTTTACACGGTGAAATATTTTCTACAGGTTCCTGATTTTCTCAGAAAGTTGCTAATATTGCTGATATTATTAATTTGTTCAAGATGAAAATTGCCCTAATCACAGGCATTACCGGCCAGGACGGCGCATACCTGGCACAGCTTTTATTAAAGAAAGGTTACGAGGTTCATGGTATTAAAAGAAGAAGTTCTCTTTTTAACACGGATAGGATAGATCATCTTTATCAGGATCCGCATGAAAAGAATATTCGTTTTAAATTGCATTATGGCGATCTTACTGATAGTACGAACCTGATACGGATTATCCAGGAAGTTCAACCGGATGAAATATATAATCTGGGTGCAATGAGCCATGTTCAGGTAAGCTTTGAGGCACCGGAGTATACAGCTGATGTAGATGGTATTGGTACTTTACGAATACTTGAGGCTGTCAGATTACTTGGGCTTACCGGGAAAACCAGAGTTTATCAGGCATCCACATCTGAATTGTATGGTCTTGTTCAGGAGGTGCCTCAATCTGAAAAAACACCGTTTTATCCCCGCTCTCCCTATGCGGTGGCGAAAATGTATGCATACTGGATCACCGTAAATTATCGGGAAGCCTATAATATGTTTGCCTGCAATGGAATATTGTTTAACCATGAAAGTCCGTTACGTGGTGAAACCTTTGTAACAAGAAAGATTACCCGTGGTGTTGCGAAACTGTCTATAGGCATGCAGGATAAGCTGTATATGGGCAATCTGGATGCTAAGCGTGATTGGGGCCATGCAAAGGATTATGTGGAGGCAATGTGGCTGATCCTTCAGCAGGATAAACCGGAGGATTTTGTTATTGCTACGGGTATCACTACAACAGTTCGGGATTTTATCACCATGGCTTTTGCTGAAGTGGGTATTGAGCTGGAATTCCAAGGTGAAGGGGTAGATGAGAAAGGATATGTGAAAAGCAGTAAGAATGCCGAATGCCCATTGAAACCGGGGCAGGAAGTTGTAGCAATAGATGCCCGTTATTTCAGGCCAACTGAAGTAGACTTACTGATTGGTGATCCTTCCAAGTCCAAATCTAAACTGGGATGGGTGCCTAAATATGATTTGCCCGCCTTGGTAAAAGAAATGGTAGCTGCTGATGTAGAGCTGTTCAAACGAGAGAAGTTGTTAAAAGATGCAGGTTATAAAGTGCTGAACCAATTTGAATAAGATGAAACCTGGAAACAAAATATATGTAGCAGGCCACCGCGGAATGGTGGGGTCTGCTATTGTGCGAAGGCTGGAAAAAGAAGGATTCAATAATATTGTTACCCGTACTTCTGGTGAGCTGGACCTGCGTGATCAGGTTGCTGTAGCTGCTTTTTTCGAGCAGGAGAAGCCGGAGTATGTATTCCTGGCAGCAGCCAAAGTAGGCGGTATCGTAGCTAACAATACCTATCGTGGCCAATTCATTTACGAAAACCTGATGATTCAAAATAATGTCATTCATCATGCGCATTTGAATCAGGTAAAAAAGTTAATGTTTTTGGGCTCCTCCTGTATTTATCCAAAGATGGCGCCACAGCCATTGAAAGAGGAATACCTGCTTACAGGACCATTGGAACCTACTAATGAACCGTACGCCATTGCCAAAATAGCCGGGATAGAAATGTGTGATGCTTACCGTGCCCAATATGGCAGTAACTTCATTTCTGTAATGCCTACCAACCTATATGGGCCTAATGATAACTACGATCTGAATAACTCCCATGTATTGCCGGCCATGTTGCGTAAAATGCACGAGGCGAAGGTAAATAACCAGCCGGAAGTAACCTTATGGGGTACCGGTACACCTAAACGGGAATTTCTGCACGCCGATGATATGGCTGACGCCTGTTTCCACCTGATGCAACATTATGATGAAAAAGGACTGGTAAATATCGGTGTAGGGAAAGATATCAGCATCCGTGAACTGGCGGAATTGATTCGGGAGATTGTAGCATACAACGGAAAGTTAGTTTTTGATACTACTAAGCCGGATGGCACTCCGCGTAAATTAATGGATGTAACCAAACTACATAGCTACGGCTGGAATGCTGCTATCGATCTGGAAGACGGTATTCGCGACGTCTATGAAGAAGTGAAAAAAACACTTTGGTCTGCTTAATTATGGAAACCAAAAATACCCACGTTTTTATCATGGCGGGTGGTGTCGGAAGCCGCTTCTGGCCTAAAAGCCGCAATAATTACCCCAAACAGTTTATTGATATTCTGGGAACCGGGAAATCTTTATTGCAGCTGACATATAACCGGTTTCTCCGGTTGTGCTCTCCCGCGAATATCTATATTGTTACCAACTGTCAGTATAAAGAACTGGTACAACAACAACTCCCGGATATCGCCGAGGAGAACATTCTGTGTGAACCCTCCCGGAACAACACCGCACCCTGCATTGCCTATGCTGCCTTCAAACTGGCAGCAAAGAATCCGGATGCCAATATGGTGGTAGCCCCTTCCGATCACTTTATCCTCTATGAAGATATCTTTATAGATAAAATCCGACTGGCCCTGGATACCGCTGCTAACCAGGCAGCGCTGCTTACATTGGGAATTACCCCTACCAGGCCGGATACTGGTTACGGTTATATTAATTTTATAAAGGCTGGTGAAAATGGTATACACAAAGTAAACCGCTTTACAGAAAAACCCCCGTTGGAAAAAGCCCGGGAATTCCTGGTCGGTGGAGATTATGTATGGAATGGCGGCATCTTTATCTGGAATGTCCAAACAGCCTTGACTGCCTTTAAGCAACATGCTCCTGAGATCCATACCCTTTTCCAAAAAGGGAATGAATATTACAATACCGATCAGGAACAAGCTTTTATTAATCAACACTATCCACATTCCCCCAATATTTCGATCGATTATGCGATCATGGAAAAGGCGGACAATGTATATACCATCCCGGCAGACTTTGGTTGGAGCGACCTCGGTACCTGGGGGTCCTTATATGAAGTAGCTGAGAAACAGGATGGCAGGAATGTAACATCCGGCAATCTTCAACTGGAAAATACCGAAAACAGCATTATACATCTGCCGGCAGGCAAGATGGCAGTCATCAGAGGTCTGAAGGACTATATCGTGGTGGATGATAATGATGTGCTGTTGATTTATCCTAAACAAGATGAACAGGATATTAAAAAAGTTACTGAGAAACTAAAATCTGGTTCTCAAACACATTATTTGTAGTATTTTCGATTGCCCGTCGATGTTATCCTGCGGGCAATCATTCATTTCTTTCGATTCATCCCGCCGCTGTCGCCACAATTTATTGAAAATACTATCTTTGCGTTTTGATGAAACCTGCCATCATACTTTGTCAGGTCATTGTGAAGATGTTTGTGAATACCTGATTCCGTGAATTAATAAATTTTAGAACCAAACAAAAATTAATGAAGCATCTCGTTTGGGTAACGGCAATCCTATTGCTGGCCCGTGCAGCCAGTGCACAGGAGAAATTACCGGTTATTCTTCCGTATAACCATATGAACATACGGGAACTCTACCTTGACTCCAGCAACCACCACACTGCCTTTAAACCCATCCTCCATGTGGACACCAGCGCTATGTACACACAAGAGGACCCTGTAAAGCGTAGCCTGCTTTACCGTAAATTGTTCCAGGAGCATTTGCTCGAGTTCAGAAATAAAGAATATAACGTCTTTATAGACTTCCTGCCAGACTTCCAGATTGGTAAAAGCCGTGAGGGCAACAGGACTACCTGGCTGAATACCCGGGGGGCCATTATTCAGGCCAACATCGGTACCAAGTTTTATTTTGAATCCTCCTTTTATGAGAACCAGGGTAAATTCCCCTATTATCTCGACCAGTATATCCGTAAAAATGATATCGTTCCCGGTCAGGGAGCTATCAAGGATTACAGTGAAGGAAAGGCATTTGATTATAATTATGCCAACGCGCTGTTGTCCTATACGCCCAACAAATACCTGAATGTCACTGCAGGCTATGGGCAAAATTTCATTGGAGATGGTTATCGCTCCCTGATACTTTCTGATATTCAGTTCAGCTACCCCTATCTCCGGTTAACCGGGAACCTTGGCAACGTGCAATATACCGCCATGTGGGCCCAGTTTATGGATAAACACAGTAAGGACTTTGCCGCCGCTTATAGCGACCTCGGCTACTATAAAAAATGGGGCGTTTTCCATTTCCTTGACTGGAATGTCAACAAACGCCTGACTCTCGGGCTCTTTGATGCGGTGATCTGGCCAGATGCTGATTCTTCCGGTCGTAAACGTGGCTTCGACTGGAGCTACATGAACCCGATCATTTTCCTCCGCTCTGCCGAGTTCTCTGAGGGCTCCTCTGATAACGCCCTGGTAGGTGCCAATTTCAAATACAAACTCCTCCCCAAAACCACCATCTACGGCCAACTGGTACTGGATGAGTTTAAAATCAAGGAGGTATTCGGCGGTAAAGGCTGGTGGGCCAACAAACAAAGCTGGCAGCTGGGCTTCCGCTCATTCGACCTATTTAAGGTGAAGAACCTCGACCTGCAGGGAGAATATAATGCTGTAAGGCCCTACACCTATAGCTATAAGAGCACCCTGATCAACTACGAACACTATAACCAGTCGCTGGCACACCCATTAGGTGCCAACTTCCAGGAAGTGCTGGGCATCGCTACCTACCGTTATAAACGCTGGTACGGCCGCGGAGAGATCATGTATGCCAAATACGGGGATGATCCGGATACAAAAACCAACTTCGGTCACGATATCTCCAAGCCATATACCACTCACCCTAACGAATATGGCAACTGGATAGGACAGGGTATTAAAACCAACCTGCTTTATGCACAGGGCACCGTCGCCTACGTCCTGAACCCGAAATACAACTTAAGGGTGGAGGCATCCCTGGCCGCACGCAGGCTCAAAAATGACATCACCGGCTCCAAAACCGACCTGATATTCAACTTTGGTCTCCGTAGCTCCTTCAGACAGTTCTATTACGATTTTTAAATAAGTAAGTGCTAAAAACACGCAAGCCCTTCCGCTTCACGCGCAAGGGCTTTTTATTTTTCGCAAAAGAGGGGCAAGGATAATGGACAAAGGCCGAAATAAAACGAACAACAAAAATCGTTATCATTAGGTGTAGGATTATCCGTCCGGCTATCCATTCCTATACTGAATATACGAAAAAAATCATAATATCAAATACATAATTCCGGATTTGGGGGAGTTTTCCTGAATATGTATAACTTCGCGGTTATGCATTACGTTACAGTAGAAGGGCTCACTAAATCATACGGCGTTAAGCCATTATTCCGGAATATCTCTTTTCATATCGAAGAAGGCGATAAAATAGCGCTGGTGGCGCTAAATGGAACAGGTAAATCCACCCTGCTTAAAATTATCCTGGGCAAAGAAGCTCCCGATGAAGGAAAAGTATGGATACACAAGGATGTGACCGTTGTAATGCTGGAACAGCAGTCCAATTTCGACCCCACAAAATCCGTGATCGAGAATATCTTCGATCATGATAATCCCATACTGAACGCTATCAAGGAATACGAACTCCTGACCGAAGAAGGCCACGAGCCGGACGTGGAAAAGCTCACTGCCGCTTTTGCCCGCATGGACGAGCTGAATGCCTGGCACTTTGACGCGAAAGTGAAACAGATCCTCGGTAAACTCAATATACACCACCTCGATCAGCCGGTAGGCTCCCTCTCCGGCGGGCAACAAAAGCGTGTTGCCTTGGCTAAGGTATTGATAGACATTGGGTTCGAACATAAACACGTGCTCCTGATCATGGACGAGCCAACTAACCACCTGGACGTGAGCATGATCGAATGGCTGGAAAACTACCTCGATCAGGAAAGGGTAACCCTCCTGTTGGTAACGCACGACCGGTACTTCCTTGACAGCGTCTGTAATGAGATCATGGAACTGGACCAGGAGCAGCTCTTTATATACAAGGGAGACTACGAAAACTACCTGGAACGTAAAGCCTCCCGGGAGGAAATGGACCGGTCCAGTGTGGAAAAAGCACGCAATACCTACCGTAAGGAACTGGAATGGATGCGTAAGCAGCCCAAGGCCCGTACCACCAAATCCAAGGCCCGCCAGGATGCTTTTTACGACGTAAAAGAAAAGGCTTCCACCAGAATTGCAGACCAGCAGCTGGAACTGAATGTGAAAATGACCCGCCTCGGTGGTAAAATCCTCGAGCTTAAAAAGGTCTACAAGGCATATGGTGAGCTGACCATCCTCAAAGGATTTGACTATACTTTCAAAAAAGGAGATCGTATAGGCGTAGTCGGCAAAAACGGGGTGGGAAAATCCACTTTCCTGAACATGCTGTTGGGTACTGAACAACCAGATTCCGGTAAAATCAACGTAGGGGAGACTATCGTGTTTGGCAATTATTCCCAAACCGGGCTGGTGGTGAAAGAAGATATGCGTGTGATCGAATTTGTGAAAAACATCGCTGAAAACTTCCCGCTGGCCGATGGTTCCAAGGTGAGTGCGGCCCAATTTCTCGAACTCTTCCTGTTCCCCGCGGAAAAACAATACACCTATATTTCCAAACTCAGCGGGGGAGAGAAAAGGAGACTGCATCTGCTTTCTATCCTCTTCCGTAATCCCAACTTCCTGGTGCTCGATGAGCCCACCAATGATCTTGACCTGCCTACGCTCAGCATCCTGGAAAACTTCCTGCTGGAATACCAGGGCTGCGTGATCATCGTTAGCCACGATCGTTACTTCATGGATAAACTGGTGGACCATCTCTTTGTATTTGAAGGTGGCGGGGCAGTAAGGGACTATCCGGGTAATTATACCCAATACAGGGAATGGCAGAAGGAAGAGGACAAACGTAAGACTGAAGAGAAAAAAGAGGCTAAAGCTGAAGCCATTCAGGCACCTGTTGCTGCTCCAACGGAAGGTGCCCGCAAAATGACCTTCAAAGAAAAAAAGGAGTTTGAAAATCTCGAAAAAGAGATGGAATCCCTGGAAGAAGAAAAGAAAGCGATTGAGGCCAAACTGGCCAGCGGCACACTGCCTTATGAGGAAATGGAGCCACTCACCCACCGGATAGGGGAGGTGATACAGTTGCTGGATGAGAAAGGCATGCGCTGGCTGGAATTAAGTGAACTGAATGGATAAAATAACAGTTATATATCAGAGAGTCCGGGGATATACCTCCGGACTCTTTTATTTTTGACTTAAAACAAAAGGCTATTATGGAATACAGACAATTAGGGGAATCAGATTTAAAAGCATCTGTGGTTACTTTCGGGGCCTGGGCTGCCGGTGGCTGGATGTGGGGAGGAACGGAACGTAAAGATGCTGTAAAGGCCATCAGGGCTTCCTACGACGAAGGGGTTACTTCCATTGATACCGCTCCGATATATGGACAGGGCACCAGCGAGGAAATTGTTGGAGAAGCTATCAAAGGTATCCCACGTGATAAAGTGCAGATCCTGACGAAGTTTGGGATGCGCTGGGACCTCGCCCAAGGCGATTTTGCATTTAAGAGCCAGGATAACCAGGGAAAGGATATCGATATCTACAAATACGCCGGTAAAGCCAGTATTATCAAAGAATGTGAAGACACCCTTCGCCGTCTTGGCACTGACTATATTGACCTGTACCAGATCCATTGGCCGGATTCCACTACCCCCATTGGGGAATCGATGAATACCGTGGCAGAGCTCATTAAGCAGGGCAAAGTGCGTTATGCCGGGGTATGTAACTATAATGCTGAACAATTGGAGGAAGCCCGTAAATATGTGCCGTTGGTGTCTGATCAGGTGCCATACAGCATGGTGAAACGTGGCATTGAAATGACTGATATACCTTATTGCATTAAGAATAACTTGTCCATCCTGGCTTACAGCCCGCTGGAGCGTGGCCTGCTGACGGGTAAAATGAAGCCCGGTCACCAGTTTGCTCCCGGTGATCACCGGGCAGGTATCTATTTCTACCGGGACGAAAACCTGAAAAGGACCAACGCTTTTCTGGAGAAACTATACCCGTTGGCGTTAGCTAAGAATGCGACACTTTCACAGCTGGTCATTCGCTGGACGATCGAACAACCCGGTATCACCATTGCATTGGTAGGTGCACGGAATGCTGAACAGGCCGTGCAGAACGCTAAAGCCGCTAATATTCAACTCACAAGAGAGGAAATCAGCTTCATCTCAGCGGAGCTGGATAAGCTGGTGCTGGAAAAGTAATATGCTGTTAGTGTGGCCGGTGCTGTTATAACAGCACCGGCTGTACGTTTTCAGTCAAAAGGTGTAACTTAAAAGTATATTGTTAAGTTATGCGAAAGATACCCCTGACTGTTTCTATACCGCACCCATGCCACCAACCCTGGGAGGATATGACCCCTGACACCCGCGGCCGTTTCTGCGGAAGCTGCCAAAAGTCAGTCATTGATTTCTCTGTTCTCTCCGATAGCCAGCTAATAGAGCTGTTATCTGACACTTCCCAAAAGTATTGTGGGCGTTTTAAGAAATCGCAGCTGGACAGACTGATACTGCCGGAGCAGCAGGCGACGTCGCTATTGCCCGTTGCAGTATTGGGTGTAATGTTGTCTGCCGGCCTGCCGGCTATCGCGTCAGCGGCAGACAATCACCAGTTGTCTGCTACCAGTGATACTACCGTGTCGCGTACCATTACAGGAAAAGTGACAGAGAAAGATGGTACTGTAGTGCCAGGGACCAGTGTGTTCATCAAGGGAATGAAAACAGGTACTGCAGTAAATGAACAAGGTCTTTATCAGTTAAGTGTACCTTCCATATCACCGGAACAGCATATGACGCTGGTCTTTTCTTTTATCGGGTTTGACAGGGTGGAGGTGCCGCTAACAGGACAGCAGACAGTGGATGTGGTACTGACGCCTGCGGTAATGGGTGGTTGCGTGGTGGTGGCTGGTGGTGCGTTTGTGAGAAAGGCTACTCCCTGGCAGCGTCTCAAATACAAATGGAAAAGATTGTGGCATCGATAGTTTTTCATAAAAAGCCCGGCACCTTGAATGCCGGACTTTTTTTATGAAGTATCATTGTTTTTCTACTTTCTTCAGCCGTTCATTCATGGCAGCAATCTGCTCCTGTTGCTGGATAATATAAAGAGTGAGTTCTTCCACTTTCTGTAGCAGCAGTTTATTCATTTCTCCCAGATCTTGTCCGTTTTTCTCTACTTCGGCTGCTGCTGGGATATTAGGTAGATGTTTATATGTATTCACGTATTGTTTTATTTCCTGTAATGCCGGCAGCACATAATTGGCATGGAACACATAATCCGGCCATCCGGTAGCAGTTACTTTTACCCTTTGCGCGGTGATGGTGCCAGCCACGGCCAGTTTGGACTGTGGCGTGGTAGTTCCGATGCCAACGTTTCCTTCGTCTTTTACCGGCTGCAGGATCAAGTCCTGCCATTGTGTGAGATTATGATTATGACTGCCCACAATGGCGCTGCCATTGGCTGCGGTACCAATCACCACACGGTTGCCGGCATCTTTGTTGTTACCAAAGTCTGCTGCGATCCATCCCGGGGAGATACTACTGCTCTCCTGTGCAATCAGATTGGTAAACGAGTTTCTCGAGTTGCCAGACCAGGCCGCGTCCATATTCCTGAAACGCTCAGAGGCTGTATTGCCTGAAACAGTAAGTTTTTCTGTAGGATCAACGGTGCCGATGCCCAGATTACCGTATTGCCGTTCAGGTTGGAGGATGAGGTTTGCCCAGTGTTCCAGGGCGCCGTCATGTGCGCCTATGATGGCTTTGCCATTAAGAGCGTTCCCGATAACTACCCGGTTCCCAGCATTATCGTTGTTGCCAAAGTCAGCTGCAATCCAACCATAGGACATTGTAGCGCCCTGGGCGGTAAAGTTGTTGAAAGAGTTCCGGGAGTTATCATTTCGGAATGAGGAGGAGTTATTTCGAAATCTGTCGGCAGCGGCATTGCCGTTTATCTGTAAAGCGGTAGTGCCATCATCGGAGGCATTATTGACAAGCAACCTGTTGTTGGTCTGGATGAAAGACCCTCTGAGGAACAGCGGCTGAAATGTGGCTGTACCGGGATTCACCACATCCACATAACCGCCTCCATTATAAAAATAGAGCATCAGGCCGGTATAGTTACCGATGTTGTATTTGCCAGACCCATTAATGAACAGGGCGTTGTTAGTAGTGTTGCCACTATCGGTAATGGTTTGCAGCTGGCTACGGGCAATAGATGAGAAGGAGAGGATTAAAAGGGAAAGGGATAACGATTTTTTCATGACTAAAGTTGAATTTAAAAAGAAACTGTCGCGAAGATAATCATTATGAAGATGTACTAAAAAATGGAAAACGGGGACGGCTATACGCCGTCCCCGTTTGTATTGAAAGAGAAAAGAGGATTAGTTGGATCTTACAGGTGCAGAAGTATTGCTCGGGGCATTGAAGTCCAGCTCGTTCTGCGGAACGTCCCAGTAATCAAGGTAGTTGTATTCGATAGTGGCATCGGTATCCAGTTTATTATCCGGTTTTACGACCCATACGTGTTGACGGCCACCGCCCTGTGCAGCAGGTGCGGTAACGCCCCATCTTCTGGCATCATAGAACGCCACATTTTTCAGGAAGAGGCCAATTCTTCTTTCACGGCGCAGTTCTTCCAGTGCATTGGTTTGAGAAAGGCCGGTACCAGAAACATGTGCCAGTCCTGATTTCTGAAAATCGCGAACGTTGTCAATGTGTTTCAGTCCTTCGTCGATATTGCCGAGGCGGATGTTAGCTTCTGCGATCATCAGTTCATTTTCTTCATAGGTGCAGGCTACCGGGAGTTCAGCAAGACCGCTAGTAGTGGATGCCCAATCACCACCATCGCCTATTTCATAGAGATACCATCTGGTAGCATATTGCGCGCCCCTGTTTCTTTCGTTGCCATATGGAGCATACGGACCGTCTATGTTGCGGGTAAAACGTTCATCACCATCTTTGAAATCCTGGACAAGACGTTCGCTGATGTTCTCCCAGCCAATCTGCAGGCGGTACGGGGACCAGGCTGTGATGGAAACGAGGTCACCCACATCTGCGCTGCGCATGGTAAAGATCTTATCATCTTTGGCGACACCGGCGGTAGCCAGGGTTAATACGTTGGTCCAGTCTGCATTGGTCATTTGGGCTACCTTTTTGTTGACGAGGAGGTTTCTGGCTTTATAGGTAGCAATATGCCTTTTCCATGCGTCGGGGCTTATGACACCACCTTTGCCGGTAAAGGTGAAGTCAGGAATCAGGCGTTTGAACAATGCATTGTAGGCGTTCATGTTGCTCACCTTGTTCAGTTCTGCCGCACAGGCGTCGAAGTTGTCGTTGCCTAATTTTACGATGGCATCGTGTGTAATGAACTCGTTGTTCATCAGAGTACCATCCACGAACTTGTCGGCTTGTACGCCGGCGATGTAGATGGAGCCGATGCGGGAGTAGGCAAAGCCTTTCCACCAGTAGGCAAAGGCGCGGATCAGTGCTTTTTTGGTAGCTACTTCATCGGCGCCGCCAGTCATGGCCAGATCGCTTTGGGCGGTAACGTCGAGGATCTGGTTGGCCTGATTATTTACAAAGTAGAGAGCTGCCCATTCGTTGTAGAAGGCATTGTCATTACCAAAAGCGCGGTCATTTCGGTTTTTGAGTTCTGTGCCCTGAGCGCCTCCCTGAGGGGGAGTCAGCACGGTACCGTTGGACAAGCTGATTTTTGAAACCTGGTTCACCCATCTCCAGGAGTAGTTGCCGGCGCTGATCGTGTAACTGTCGCCCATAACGTCGTGGTTGGCCAAGGCGATCCACCAGAATTCCAGACCAAATTTGGTATAGATGCCGAGTGTACCTCTGATCAACCCTTCTTCTGTTTTCAACACCGCCGGCGTGGGCTCATTCGGGTTCAACAGGTCCAGGCTGCTCTTACTGCAACTAAAAAGAAGGGATGCTGATAATATTGTAAGGAATACTTTCTTCATGATCGTGAGTTTTTGTTTTTAGAAACCGAACGTTACACCAATTTGTATGGACCTGAAGTTGGGGAAGGAGTATACATCGATACCTCTTCTGATCGGGTTGTTGACGCGTGCGCTGGCTTCAGGGTCCAGTCCTGAATAGTTGCTGATGGTGAACAGGTTTCTTCCTGTTAGGCTGATCTGTGCGGTGTTGATGAATTTGTTGGTCAGGAATTTATCCAGTCTGTAGTTCAGGGTCAGGTCACGCAGTCTCAGGAAGGAACCATCTTCCACAAAGACGGAGTTGGTGGTGTTGGTGTTGTAAATACTGTTGTAATAAGCAACGAAGGCGCCGGTCTGGCCATTGATGGTAACCGGTTTTTCCAGGTCGCTGCTGATTTTATCGGCGTATAGCCATTGACGTGTCTGGTTGTAAATCTGACCGCCATATTGCCAGTCCAGCTGGAAGGACAGTGTAAGCTGACCGTTGAAGGTGAGCGTATTGTTGAAGCTCATATTGAATTTAGGCGTAGGGTCACCGATTTTTTTGTTCTCAGTGCCGAACATAACGGCTTTGGTATTTTTATTTACCACATATCCGTTTGGACCTACTTCATAGTTACCTTTTACAGCAGTGCCAGGAAGTTCGTCGAGGCTGGTGAGGGGAGTAACGCCAAAGAAAGCACCTACGCTTTCGCCTTCTTTCAATACGAATTGACCTTCACCTGAACCGCCGATGGTGATGGGTTTGTGATTGGAGATGTAGTCAACAATAGAGCGTTGTTTGCCGAATTTTACGCCAAAATTCCAGTACAGTTTTTTGCTTTCCAGCACATCCAGATCGAAGGAGAACTGGAAGCCGTTGGATTTGAGTGTGAGCGCATTGGTCAGGATACCACTTGCGCCGGTAGAGGGCGAAAGATCGATAGCACGGATAACGTTATTGGAGCTTCTTGTCCAGTAAGTAGGATTAACAGAGAGTTTCCTGAACCATATACCTTTACTCAATTCGAGACCGAGGTCGATACCCACTTCCAATTCTTTGGATGTTTCTACGGTAAGGTCAGGGTTATTCAACGTTCCTTTGAGGACGAGATAGTTGGCCTGGCCGATAGCGCCTTTTTCAAGGGTAATCTGACGGTCATAAACGCCAGGTTGGATACCGGCCGCGCCATAAGCACCTCTGAGCTTCAGTTCATAGATGCTGGGGATTTTTAACAGTTCGCCCAGTCTGAAGTAAGCGTCACTGCGACCGAAGGTGAATGGTTTGGTACCGCGGCCGAAAGCAGAAGAGTAGTCCACTCTTACGCCACCGGAGATACCGAACAGGTTGCCGTAATCAATGCGTTGGTTGACCAGGTAACCGTAGGTCACGAATTCCTCGCGGGTTTCATCGTTGGCTTTGGAGGCGGCATTAGCCATTGTGAAGGGAGGGAAGGGGGCGAAACCGACACCTTCCATGACAATATTGCCATACACACGTTTACGCCAGTCGTATGCAAACTGAGTGGAGGTGGTGATGGGGAGTTTCATGTTAAAGTCGCGTTCAAAGTCTGTTTTTACGAACACGGTCAACAGGGAGTTCTGTGTAGTCTCGTTGTCCCTGTCATAGGTCAGCTTTCCGTTAAACGGATCGATGCCTTTACCGGGAGTCAGTGTTTTTTCCTGGTTATGAATGAAGTTGGTGAAATCGTAGCGATAGTAATCGATACCGTATTTGTAGTCTATTTCAACAAACTTTATAGGTTGATAATTGAGGTTGATGCCCTGTACTATACGACTGGTTTTAGCTTCATATGTCCTGTTTTGAAAAGAGTAGAAAGGATATACGGAGTTATCTGTCAGGATGGTATTGAAAGGGTAGTTACCGATAGAATCTTTGAACAGCAGATCCTCATATGGATAAGAAGACATCGCTGAGCCCAGGCCACTGAAAATGTTATTCTGGCCGGTGATAGCGCCAGTGGTATTTTTGGAGGTGATGAGCTGTGTAGTGGAGCGCAGTTTGAGGTTTTTCAGGATGTCCGCTCCTACGTTCAGTGAAAGGTTGGTCCTGCTGTAGTCTCCATTGATAATACTGGTTTGTTGGAGGTTGGAGAGGTTGAGTGCAAAATCATATCCTTCCCGGCCGCCGGAAATATTGATGGAGTTGTTGTAAGTGGGGGCACTGTTTTTAAACAACTGATCAACGTGATCGTATATCGGCTCTTTGAAGTTCTTATCTGTTACGGTGTTGGGTGTGATATCCCGGTTAGGCTGGTTCCAGATGCCTCTGGCATCGGGCTTGATGCGCTTTCCGGAAGGGTCGATGATGTATCCTTCCGCATCGGTGGGATAATAGTGTTTGGAAAGATATTTGAAGTTACCTTTCAATACATCGTCAAAGCTTACTCTTGAGCTGAAGTTAACATTGATCTTACCGGAGCGGGAACCTTTTTTGGAGAAGAGCTGGATGACACCGTTGGCGCCCTGTGCACCGTAGATAGTAGCAGCAGCAGCACCTTGTACCACTTCGACTCTTTCAATGTTGGACAGGTCAAGGTCTGCGAGCCTGGAAGAAAGGTTACCGGAAGAACCGTTTTGGCTGCTACCAGCATTGATTTGCACACCGTCGAGGAGAATCATCGGTTGCGTACCACCCAGTGAGTTGATACCGCGTAAGATGATCTGTGCCTGTTGGCCTGGTTGACCAGAAACAGATGATATCTGCGCGCCGGCGACTTTACCTACCAGCGCCTGATCGATAGAAGCGGCTGGTACTTTAGGCAGATCTTTTCCGGACAATGATTCTACGGCGATGGCGACTTTTCTTCTGTCAGTGGCCGCACCCACACCGGTGACGATGATTTCCTGTAAGCCTTTGGTATCTACATGCATGGCAACATCTACGCGGCTTTTACCGCTGGTAGATACTGTTTGGCTAAGAAAACCTACATAGGAAAAAACAAGCGAGGCATTGTCTCCAACCGCTATTTTGTAACTACCGTCGGGGCCAGTCATAGTCCCTGTTCTGCTGCCGCTGATACTCACCGTAACGCCTGGTATGGGCGATCCGTCTTTTGCATCTGAGACTTTACCATTGATTGTCCGTGTCTGAGCATAACTATGCACAATACTGCTGGCCACGAACAGCCATAAGAGTAGCAAATTTTTCATGAGCAATTTAGATTTTGATTTTCTGAGATAACATTTAAAGACAGGAATTCCCCTACCACTTACAGTACATGGCTCCGAGCTCAGTAAAGAATCAGGGGTAATTCCTTTGATTACTGTGGGTCACTCACGAGTATGCTTGTAAATGGCAAAAACAATCATGCAGGCTGAACGCAGCCCGAAAAATGACAGTATGGACGTTAAATAATTACTTCGTGTAAAAAATGAAAAACAAGTGTTACGATGCTTTGGATGATACTTTGATCATAGGTTATTTAGATTTTTTAGGTTGAAAAAGTTTCTCTCTTCCCGTCAAGGGTGCAACAGCACAATTTTTTTAGACTTATGATTATTTCGCTAATACCAGAATGGATTTGGTTCCAAACAATTCAGCAAATATTATGGGCAATAAGGATTTAATTCAGATTTTGGTTATCTAGCTCGCATGTTTCAAATATAGCTAAAACCCTGCTATTCAACATAGCACGTTGGTGTTATAGAAAAGTTTACAGAAGATACGCCTCAGCGCAATGGGAAATATCATGCGAAAATTTTGGAGAGTGCGGCAAATATCGAAGCGTTTCTGGCGGATGTTAATGCGGGACATATTGTTTGCCACAACACGGTAGTTTTACATCACTATCCGGAACATAATCACCGGATACATCCAGCGAAAGCTAAACCCCAGAAGTTATTTGATCTAAAGTCTCATTGAGGAGAGTACACCATATTGTGTAATAACGCCAGGTTGCATGATCATAAAGGACTAGTAACGTTACCCCCAATAACAAAAGCGCCCGTTCAGCTTTCTGAACGGGCATTTTTTATCCCGACATGACGAAAGAGCCATCTCTTTTATCCATCAGATTTTTTATATTAGAATGAACTGATATCCCGCTTATGAAAAGAACGATTACTGTTTCTATTCCCAAACCCTGTCATGAACAATGGGATAGCATGTTGCCCGGTTGTGGTGGTAACTATTGTCAACAGTGTGAGCAGACAGTTATTGATTTTAGTTTGTTATCCGATCAGGAGTTACTGGATAAACTAGGAAATTCTTCCGGAAATATTTGTGGCCGGTTTGATATTTCTCAGGTTGGCAGAGAGATCCATGCAGAGGGAAAAATTCATCCGTCAATATTACCGGCGTTTGCATTATCTACTTTGTTATCCATCATTTTTCCTGATGTGATAAAGGCGCAACAGGTAGATACCACTACCCGGGTAAATACACCTCTTCCTTGTGATACTTCCTGTGTGCCATTTGAGTTTTCCGGAAGAATACTCGATGCGGAAGATCGTACACCCGTCCCCGCTGTTACCATTAAATGCATGGGTAAGCCGGGTGTTGGTACATCTTCTTCATCGGAAGGAAAGTTCCGTGTTGCAATTCCACCGGGGTTGCAGCATAAATACCCTGTATTTGAAATCAGTGTGATCGGATATGAAAGGCAGTCCATTTTATTGAATGGACAGACTGGGGCCGGGCCACAGGAAATAATGCTAAAGCGCTCGGTTACAGCATTAAATGAGTTGGTCGTTACCGGTGTTGGTTACACCCGGCACACTGTTACCATGGGAAGTATTTGTATCATCCGGAAGAGGTCATGGTGGCAACGGTTTTGGGATCATTTCAGAAGACACCGGCACTGAATAGAATAGCGCTATTTCCGTTGCTGATACGCCAATGCGTGGCCAGTGCTTAATTTTACAGAAAACCCAACCCATATGAAAAAGCTAATCTTTGTATCCGTCCTTTCCCTTTTATTGGGATTCACTCCTTTTTCTAATGCCCATCCTGTAGAAGCCACAGCCAGCCTAACGGCAGCAAGAACACAGGATATTTGGTTTGAGATTACTTATAAAACATCCGGACTGTATGTTATGCAGGGTATTATATCTGTAAACGGAATTTTTAGAAACTTTAACTACGGCGGAATTATTATTCAGGCCAATATTGGCGACAGTTATGCGGCTTATGATGCATTTTTCCAGTATAGTGATAGCGGCACCATAACCAGCGAGGCAATGTTTGTCCAGCTTCATTAAACAAAAAAAATCCGCCGGTCATGGTCGGTGGATTTTTACAACTTTTGGGGTACGGTTTGGGGTACACCGGGGTACAATTTGGGGTACATTTTTTCTTAATTCCCCTTTACTCCATTTTACCGTTCTTTCCGCTGAAACCCACGTCCGTAAATGAAAAACGCCCAAACTTAGTAAAGCTAAGTTTGGGCGAATTAATCTTTTAGTAGCCTCGTCAAGAATCGAACTTGAATCTGGAGCTTCGGAAACTCTTATACTATCCATTGTACTACGAGGCCAAAAGGGAACGCGAAGGTACATTTTCTCCGGAATAATCCCAAATTACATTAAAGATTGATATTACTTTTAAAAATTTTTACCGCAATAGCCAGCAGGATAACCCCGAAAAACTTGCGGAGCACCATCAGCCCGGCCTTTCCCAGTAGGCGTTCTATGTAGTTAAGGCTCTTAAGGACCAGGAAAACAATGAGCAGGTTGAGTACGATACCCGCCAAAATATTGTATTCCCCGAAGTTGGCTTTGAGCGACATAATAGTGGTCAGTGTCCCGGAACCAGCTATCATAGGGAAAGCAATAGGCACGATGCTGCCGGATTTAACATCCTGGCCACTCTTGAAAAGTTCGAGCCCCAGGATCATTTCCAGGCCTATCACGAAGATAACGATGGAGCCGGCTACCGCGAATGAATGCACGTCCACACTGAACAGGCGAAGAAACTGCTCGCCAACCAGCAGAAACAGCACCATCAGGAAGCCTGACGCAAGGGTGGCTTTGCCGGCGTCTATATGCCCCAGTTTTTCTTTCAGGGACACCAGCACAGGGATAGAGCCAACGATGTCTATGACGGCAAATAACGTGAATGCAATGGCTAGAATTTGGTCGATACTGAACATGCGACAAATATATAACGTAATGCATTAGCTTTCTCTCCCTATATTTGTCCCAAGACCGACCTATATGACCGAGGACATTATCATTCAGATCAGTAACAGGATCAAGGAAAAACGGAAAGCCAAAGGCATCACCATACAGGAACTGGCCGATAAAGCAGAAGTCAGCAAAGGCCTTATCTCTCAGATTGAGAACAATCGCACCGTGCCCTCCCTGCTGGTGCTTATCAATATCATCCGTGCCCTGAACCTTGACCTGAACGAATTCTTCAATGAAATAGACCAGCAGTCACAACAATCCAAGGTCATCATCAAACAGAAATCCTCCTATCAGGAGTTTGAAAAGGAGCCGGCCAAAGGATTCCAGTATAAAAGGATACTCACCAAAAATGTAAAACATTTCCCGGTGGATATCGTAATGCTGGAATTAAAGAAAGGCGCCCGCCGCTCCCAGATCGTTAAGACCGATGCCTATGAATATAAATATATCATCAAAGGCAGCGTGGAATACCTGATCGATAATGAGAAATATATCCTCGAAGAAGGCGACTCCCTCTTCTTCGACGGCCGCCTGGGCCATAAACCCGCCAATATCGGCGAAGACACTGCACAGATTCTCGTCGTGTATTTCTTCCTCGAAAGTGAGAAGTAGATAGTAAACTTTTCTGACGAGTTATATACAAATACTTAACGTTAAATTTAGTATAACTTAACATTCCCATCATATTCGAACTTAACCTTTGCATGGTAATAAACATTACCCCCCTAATCTAAATTGCCATGCAATCAAACCTACGACAGGCACTTACGCAGTTATGTGCCCTGCTCCTGCTTTTGCTGAATGTAACAACAGCAACAGCTCAACAAGCCATCACCGGAAAAGTCCTTTCCGCCGGCGACAACCAACCGGTTATAGGCGCTACTGTAAAAGTAGTCGGCGCTCATAGAGGCGCAGTTACCGATGCCAACGGTAGCTTCAGCATCTCTGCCAACGGTACCGATATCCTGGAAGTAAGCTCCATCGGCTTCCTGACAGGAAAATATCCGGTCAACAATCACAACTTCGTATCAGTGCTCCTGCAGCAGGATAAAAAAGCGCTCGACGAAGTGGTGGTAACGGCACTGGGTATACGTAAAGAAGTAAAAAGGGTAGGCTACGCCGTGCAGGAAGTAAAAGGCGCCGACCTCGTAAAAGCCCGGGAACCAAACCCTATCAACGGTCTGGTAGGTAAAGTGGCTGGCCTTACGGTAGGTGCTTCTGCTGAACTGCTGGCCTCTCCAATGGTACAGCTCCGTGGTAATAATATCAATCTCTATGTGGTGGATGGAGTACCTATCAACTCCGATACCTGGAACATCTCCCCGGATGATATCGAAAGCTATACTGTCCTGAAAGGTGCCACCGCCTCTGCACTCTACGGCTCCCGCGGCCTCAACGGCGCTATCATGATCACCACTAAAAAAGGTTCCAAAGATAAAAGAGGGTATTCCATCGAATTCAACTCCAGCACCATGTTTGAAAGAGGCTTCAACGCTATCCCGAAAGTGCAGGACCTCTATGGCCCCGGTGACCACGGTAAATACGCCTTCGTAGACGGCAAAGGCGCCGGCGTAAACGACGCTGACTACGACGTATGGGGACCAAAATTCGAAGGCCAGCTCATTCCGCAGTACGATAGTCCTATTGATCCCGCTACCGGCAAACGCACCGGCACTCCCTGGACTGCACGTGGTAAAAACAACCTGCAACGTTTCCTCCGTACTGGTATGCTGAGCACCAATAACCTCGCGGTTTCTGCTCACACGGATAAAGCCGATCTGCGCTTCTCCCTGTCCAATTCCTACCAGAAAGGTATTGTGCCTAACACGGCGCTGGATATCGTCAATTTTAATATCTCTGCAGGATATAGCTTCTCGCCCAAACTGCGCCTGGAAGGTTATCTGAACTACAACCGTCAGTCCAGCGATAACTTCCCGGATGTGACCTATGGCCCTAACAGCCTTATCTATAATACCGTTATCTGGGCTGGCGCTGACTGGAGCATGGACGACATGCGCAACTACTGGCAGCCAGGAAAAGAAGGTATCCAGTCCATCTACGCTGAATACCAACGTTACCACAACCCCTGGTTCATGGCCTACGAATGGTTGCGTGGCCACCACAAAACAGACCTCAACGGCTACGCTAAACTGACTTACAAACTGTCTGATAAACTGGAGCTGATGGCCCGTACACAGGTGACCAGCTACGATCTGATCCGCACAGAGAAGATGCCGTTTTCCGCACACCCTTACGGCCGTGAAGAAGGAAAAGGCGACTACCGCGAAGACAAACGTTCCCTGTATGAAAACAATACGGACGTGATGGTTTCCTATGCCAACGTGTTCCCTCACAAAATTGGTGTGAGAGCCTCTGTAGGTGGTAATGCCCGTTCGTATAAATATAATTCCAGCTTCGTTTCCACTAACTACCTGAACGCTCCGGGATGGTATGGCTTCGGAAACTCCCGCGATCCATTGTATGCTACCAGCTACAGCGCACCCATGCTGGTGCTCAGCGCTTACGGTTATGTGGACATCGACCTGGGCAAATACGCCACGGTGTCCCTGACCGACAGGCTGGACAAAGCTTCCAACCTGCCGGTAACGCATAACACTTATTCCTACCCGTCTGTTTCACTCAGCACGGTGGTATCTGATTATGTGCACCTGCCGGAAGTGATCTCCTTCCTGAAATTCCGTGGTTCTTATGCCAACGTAAAAGGTGGTTTCACCGTACCTACTATCGGTGCTACGCCGGAAGCCAACTATCCGCTGGGTTATGGTACAGAATATCAGTCTTCGTATGATGGTCCCCGTTATAATATGCCGGTATACAGCGTATCACCGGTATATGGTAACCAGGCCGCTGCTTATTATGCCCGCGTGATCGCCAACCCTGACCTGCAACCCTTTACCAGTAAGGTAACAGAAGTAGGTATGGATCTCCGGTTCCTGAAAAATCGTATAGGCGTGGACGCTACCTACTTCACCAACCTCAACGGACCCCGCATTTACACCCTGTTGCTGGCGCCCAGCACCGGTGACTCTGCTTACCTGGTGAATGGGGTAAACACCCGCAAAACCGGTTATGAAGTATCCATAAATGCTACGCCAATTAAAAACCCGCGTGGCCTTACCTGGACTGTAACCGCCAACTGGTCTACCTTCCAGGAGAAATATGTGAGCATCTACGGTGATTATAATAAGCTGAATGCTTATATCGGCGTGGGTGACCGTGTTGATAAATTCTTCGGTACCAAGTTCGTAAGAACACCCGATGGCCAGATCATCAACGGTCCTGATGGTCGTCCGATCGTGAACCCAACACAACAATACCTCGGTAATGCCAGCGCTGACTGGGCTTGGGGTATCAACAACAGCTTCAGCTATAAAGGCTTTAACCTCAGCTTCCAGTTTGATGGCCGCGTAGGTGGTCAGATGATCGACTATATCCAGCAACAGACTTTCCGTGGTGGCCGTAACATCCTTACTACGGAAGGTGCTATGGGAGATGCCCGCTACCAGGATTATAAAGGCGTGAAATCATGGCAGGGAGAAGGTGTGGTGATCACCAACAATGTGCCCATTCAATATGATAATAACGGAAAAGTTACCAACGCAGACAAACTTCAATTTGCACCCAACACTACCAAAACCTTCCTGCAGGATTATATCAGCGTATACTACAAAACCAACGAAGCTAACCTGATCAGTAAAACTTTTGCCAAACTGCGCGAAGTAACATTGGGTTACACCCTGCCGGAGAGCTTGTTGAGAGGAACATTTATCCGCTCTGCCAATGTCTCTTTTGTAGGTAGAAACCTCTTGTATTTTGCCAAAAATAAGGATGTGGACCTGGACCAGTACCCTGGTGCCGATCAGGGCTCTTCCACACTGCAAACACCTACCACACGCCGGTTTGGTTTTAACGTTAATCTCACTTTCTGATCCGCTTAAACATGAATTGTATGAAATCACTGAAAATAGTTGCCTTTGCTGCGTTGGCCGGTATCGCCTTCAGCAGTTGCAATAAAAAGTTTGAAGATTATTCCATCAATACGAATAAACCCGCGAAAGTTCCGCCTAGCCTGGTGTTAGGAGGTATTCTGGGAGATATGAATGCAGACAGGCCATGGAGCGTGGTGATGCGCTGGAACCAGTTTGACTGCTGTAACTATAACTACTATGGTGATCAGCGCTATGATTGGAACGGGGCTGATTTTGCCAGCTATTTCTCGCTTACCAACGTGCAGCAGATGGAAACAGAAGCTGTCCGGCTGGGTGGCAAAGACGTGAATCCATATACTGCTTTGGGTAAATTTGCCCGTGCCTTTTTCTACTACCGGTTGTCCAGCCTCGTAGGGGATGTGCCGATGAAGACTGCCTTGCAAGGCAAAGACAATATTGCGCCGACGTACGACGCGCAGAAAGCAGTGTTTGTACAAATACTGCAATGGCTGGAAGAAGCGAATACACAGTTGGCCGCACAGATAGCCAATCCCGATAAATCCAATACAGCAGAAGGACAGGTGCTGAAAGGTGATTTTTACTACGGTAATGATCTCACCAAATGGCAGCGTACCGTAAATACGTTCCGTTTGCGTGTGTTGATAGCGCTGAGTAAAAAAGCAGGGGATGCGGATATTAATGTAGCGCAGCAGTTTAATAATATCGTTAGTAATCCTGCTAAATACCCGTTGATGGAAGCGATGGACCATAACATGCAGTTCATCTACAATAACATCAACAAGTATCCGTCCAACCCGGATAACCTCGGCTTTGACGCTACCCGCTACAATATGTCGGCTACTTACCTCAATACACTGGTAGGGCTCAACGATCCAAGGGCTTATGTTACCGCTGAACCGGCCACCAAACAGATCAATGAGCTGCATAAGCTGCCTTCAGATATCACAGCTTACGTAGGTGCTTCTTCCGGTGAAAGCCAGGAAGATATGTCCTCCAAGATGTCTAACGTAGATACCGCCGCTTATTCCCTGCGTAGCAGAAGCCGTTATTATAGCAGCTATGCTGCCGAACCCGGTGTGATCGTCGGTTACCCGGAACTGTGCTTTAATATGGCGGAAGCCATTGCCCGCGGATGGACCACCGGTGATGCGGAAGCCTGGTATAAAAAAGGCATCAAAGCTTCCCTGGGTTTTTATGGCATCCCTACAGGAGCGGCTGGCACTGTCAGCAAAACGTATAAGGGTACACGTTATGATATGCCTTTTGATTTTGAGAATGGTTATTATCAGCAGGCAGCTGTTAAGTACCAGGGCAACAACGCACAGGGCCTGACACAGATCCTGACGCAGAAATACCTCGCTTTCTTTGAGAACTCCGGCTGGGAGGCGTATTTCAACTGGCGCCGCACAGGAGTGCCTACCTTCCTGACAGGTGCAGGTACCGGTAACAGCGGTGTGCTCCCGAAACGTTTCAAATACCCGGATACAGAGAGATCTGCCAATACCGTTAACTGGACCGCTTCGCTGAAGAGCCAGTTCGGTGGTACCACAGATGATATCAACGCCGCTATGTGGCTCGTGCAATAAGCAACACAACATAAAGCCTGATGGCCCGGACGGATTTCCCGTCCGGGCTTTTTTTATGCCAGCCGTACTATACCATTATTTAGTAATACTTAACAATTAGTTCAGTATTGCTTAACAATTAGTTTACATTGGATAGGCACCTTTGACCCAAATATTGAATGGAAATGCTGACTATTCCCTGGATACAGAAGCGGCTGGAGCGGGCGCCGAATGTTGTTTTGTCTTTGTACGCTGCGCTGGTGGCCTTCGGGACCTATTCCTGCATGTATGCTTTCCGGAAACCGTTTACGGCAGGCATATTTGAAGGGCTTTCCTTTTTAGGGGTTGACTATAAGATCTGGCTCGTGATCAGTCAAACGATTGGGTATGCCTGCAGTAAGTTTTACGGCATCCGTTTTATTGCGGAAATGAAGGGCAGCAACCGGGCACAGTATATCATTACGCTGATCCTGATTTCGTGGGTGGCATTGCTGGGCTTTGCCCTGGTGCCGGCGCCGTTTAATATAGCCTTCCTCTTTATCAATGGTTTTCCGCTGGGCATGATCTGGGGGCTGGTGTTCAGTTACCTGGAAGGCAGGCGTAGCACGGAGTTTATGGGGGCTGTATTATCCATCAGTTTTATTTTTTCTTCCGGCTTTGTGAAATCCGCCGGTAAGATGACCATCATATCCTGGCATGTATCGGAATCCTGGATGCCTTTTGTAACGGGATTATTGTTTCTCGTGCCTATTCTCATTTTCATCCTGCTGCTGGAGCAGATACCGCCGCCAGGTGCGGAAGACGTGCAGATGCGCACGAAAAGAGTGCCCATGAACAAGCAGGAGCGCAAGCGTTTTTTACAGACATTTCTGCCTGGCCTGGTGCTGTTGATTGGCAGCTATGTATTGCTGACCGTGCTGCGCGACATGCGTGACAACTTCGCTGCCGACATCTGGAAAGACCTGGGTTATGGTGCAGACACCGGCATCTTTACCCGTACTGAAATACCCGTGTCTGTTGCCATTATTGCCATTATGGGAATGCTGGTTTTTGTGAAGAACAACTATCAGGCATTTATGCTGAATCATCTGATCGTGATTTCCGGGTTCCTGATAGCGCTCGTGAGCACGATGGCTTTCCGGCAGCACCGCCTGGACCCTGTATGGTGGATGACACTGACGGGATTGGGATTATATATGGGATACATTCCTTTCAACTGTATTTTCTTTGAGCGGCTGATAGCGGTGTTTAAATACGCCAGCAATGTGGGTTTTATCATGTATGTGGCTGATTCCTTTGGATACCTGGGTAGCGTGGGCGTGATGTTGTTCAAAAATGCCAGTCATCTGCCCCTGTCATGGAGCCAGTTTTTTGGAGATGCCGTGTTAGGCGTATGTGTCACGGGAATTGTGATGATGGTGGTGTCTTCCTGGTATTTCAAAAAAAAGTATAACGGTGACAGCCTCAAACTAGGGATGGTGAACTAATAAAAAAAAGCGAAACCGAATATTTCAGTTTCGCTTTTTTAATAGCTTTATTATTCACGTATTTATGCCTTAGGCGCTTCTTTAGAGTCTTTTTTGGGTTCATCTTTGGCATCTTTGAACTCACGTATGCCACTACCCAAACCACGCATTAACTCAGGTATCTTTTTACCACCAAACAAGAGGAGAACTACCAGTGCGATCAGCAGTAATTCTTTGATACCGATTTCCTGCAGAAACAAAAACGGAATATTCAAAAGTGATGTTGCCATTATAAACTGTTTTTTATGGTGTGCTTTTAATATACGGCGATTCCAGACATAAAGTTAGCACGAAATCAGAGTTTTTTCGACTTTTGCCGATATATTTGAGAATTTTAATCTAATTCTCATAAATACAATATATTACGAATTATAAAAAATAACTTTTATATCTCCGTTCTCTACTTGTAGTTGTGAAATTCGACCATATTGGACCTTCAGATCGAAGGAGTCGACAAGGGGTGTATTAGTGGCGTGGGCCAGAATTGAGCGGATGACTCCGCCGTGTGTGACCAGCACCGCATCATTACCTTTTTCAATGATTTCTTCTACCACCGCCATCGTGCGGATATAAAGCTCTTCATAACTTTCGCCCTGCGGTACTTTCGCCTGCACAAAATCATCGGCCCAGGTTTGCAGTTCTTCCTTGCCAATGGCTTCCCAGGCCAGCATTTCCCAGGCGCCGAAATTCATTTCTTTCAGTCGTTCGTCGGTAATGACATCGTTGCCAAAGAGCGTGGTAGCCAGTTTATGGCAGCGTTGTAACGGGCTGCTATACACGTCGAAAGTGCCTTCCGGCAGTTTAGCCTTTACAGCAGCAGCTTCGGTTTCAAAAGTATCGGCTACGTCAATATCTGAAAAACCGTAACAGATGCCGCTTTCGATAGCGGGCGTAGTATGTCTTATGAGGTATATTTCCATGCGAGAATGCAAAAGCACAAATATATGACTGTTTCGGAAACCTGTTGTACCGCCCCGAGGCAGTCACCGGTATAACCACCAATCCATTTGCTCATCAGGCGGGCCATGTACCAGCGTACCAGGAACAGCGCCGGCAGTATGAGCAGCAGGGCATAATTACCGGTGAAAGCAATCACCGCAAGCAGGGGCAACAGCCCGAAAGCGCCTGCCAGTATCAGGTCCGGTAGCAGAATACCTTTAGATACAGGCTTGGCCTTGCTGTCTTCATTTTCCCTGACATACTGATGGGTATAAATAATGCTGACGGCCACAAAACGGCTCAACGGCTGCGCAATGATCACCGCCAGCATCACTTTGTTGAGCGTGAGCGGTATCAGGCAGATATATTTCATGGTCATCAGCAGTAACAGCCCCAACATGCCATAGGTACCGATGCGGCTGTCTTTCATGATTTCCAGTATCTTTTCTTTCGTCCAGCCGCCGCCGAAACCATCACACATATCGGCAAAACCATCTTCATGAAAAGCGCCGGTTACCCAGATGCTGATGATAATAGACAACAAGACCGCTACCAGCCGGGGAGCAATATCGCCGAAAGCATATAGCACGGCCAGCATAAAGCTGCCAGTGATCCAGCCTACCAGCGGCAGGTAACGGGTGGCTTTATTGAGCATTTCCGAACTATATGGCGCGCTAACGGTAACGGGTATACGTGTGTAAAACATGATGGCGGTTAGCAAGAGCTGCCACTGTTTTCTCATATCGTACGGTTTGAAACCTGGGCGCTGTTAAAGCTGGCCATTTCGCGGAGAAAAAGTACAGCGCTTTGGATTACAGGAATAGCCATGGCGGCGCCGGTACCTTCACCGAGGCGCATATCCAGCTCCAGCAGTGGTTTTACGCCGAGGAACTGTAACATGGCCTTGTGGCCTTTTTCTTCTGAGCAATGCGCAAACACACAATAGTCTTTTACGGCAGGTTGCATGGCTACGGCGGCGAGCAGCGCGGATGAAACAATAAACCCGTCGATCACCACCATCATTTTTAAGGCGGCAGCCTGTATGATGGCGCCGGTGATCATGGCAATTTCAAAGCCGCCATAGGTGGCCAGTGCCAGCTCCGGAGTGGGTGGTTTCAGATGATGGGCGAGCACCTGTTGCAGTACGGCTTTTTTCTGTGTCAGCTGCTGGGCATTGCTGCCGGTACCGGTGCCTACGCAGTCGGCAATGGATATGCCGGTAAAATGGCTCATGAGCAAAGCTGCGGAGGAGGTGTTGCCGATACCCATTTCACCGAAACCGATGATATTGCAACCAGCGTCATGGGCCAGCTTCACTTCCTCGGCGCCGGCGGCCATGGCCAACCGGCACTGGTCCGGTGACATGGCAGGGCCATGCAGGTAATTCTGCGTACCACAGGCAATCTTACGGTCATGCAGCAGCGGGTGGGCCGGAAACTCGTGATTAACGCCGGCATCAACTACAGTCAGCTGCAACTGGTGCTGCCGGCAGAACACATTGATGGCGGCGCCGCCCTGCAAGAAGTTATAGACCATCTGCGCGGTAACGGCCTGTGGAAAAGGATTTACCAGTCCCTCAGCGGCAATGCCATGGTCGCCGGCAAAAACAATAAGGTGGGGGTGACGTAATTCGGGTGTAAGGCTGTTTTGGATCAACCCGGCCTGTAATGCCAGTTGTTCCAGCCTGCCCAGGGAACCGGGCGGTTTTGTTTTCTGATCGATCTTGTCCTGTAAGGCTGCTTTCAGCTCTTCGGACAAAGGGGAGACGACAATCTGCATCATGTTATATTTTATAGGTCTCTTTTCTTTATTACAACCGGAATACCGGAAACCATTAGTACGACGGTGTCGGCTATACGTGCAATGTATTGGTTGGCCCAGCCCTGAAGGTCTGTGAATTTACGGCCAACGGCTGTTTCGGCATGCAGTCCCATACCCAGTTCATTGGTTACAATGAGGAAATGCCCCGGTAGCTCCCGCAGCGCGTCGATCTCCGCTTGCAGCGATGCCAGTGCTTTGTCAATGTCATAATCGTGGAGCGTAAAAAAATTAGTGAGCCATAGCGTTACACAGTCTATCACCACGGTGTGTCCTGCCAGCGGCAGCCGGCTTACATACAGCTCTTCTTCGTAGTTAGTCCAGGAAGGGCCGCGCTCTGACTGATGCCGCCGGATACGTGCTGCAAAATCCTCGTCCCATATTTTGGCGGTGGCCACATATACCGGTGGCTGGCCGGAGGCCAGTGCCTGATCTTGTGCATACCGGCTTTTACCGGAACGGGCGCCACCTGTAACGAGTGTGATCATGATAAAAAGAAAACGCGCTGTACATGACGGCATTCGTCATGTACAGCGCGTGCTGTTTAATTAGTTATTGAATACGGGAATAGCCGGGAAGAAGTAGCCGGTGTATGGAATGCTCTTCACTACAGCGCCGGAAGTGGCGTTATAGATAAAGAGGGTGTTCTTTTCAAAGTGGGTGCCATAGCCGGGTTCTACGCCGGTAGCCACCAGGGTGTTGTTGGCCGGGTTATACCGGAAACCGGCGCCATACAGCTCTCTGTCTGCCGGTAAGGTAATGAAAGGTGTCTGCAGGGAAGCAGCATTACCGGGCTGGTATTTATAGATTTCTTTACCATTGATGCCCCAGTCCTTGGTTTTGGCAATGAATACGGCATTTTCAATGGTGGAAGCAGTGATCATTGTCGCGTTCCAGGCTCCCCATGCGCCATATACCGGGAAGGGCAGTGCGGTGGTGTTAACCGCCAGCGTAGTGGAATTGATAGCATAGAGGTTCTGGCCCTGGCCTGCCCAGACAGTACCGTCCGGAGTGACGGCCAGTCCGATGTCTGCTTTTACCAGTGTGGCCGCAATGCTGAAGTTATTGGCATTGAGTACCACGATACCGGCTGACTCGGACATCACAAATACATAGTTGCCGGCTTTCACCATACCGCCCACCTGGCCGGTGATACCGGCAATTTTGGCGCCGATGGCGAGTGATCCGAGATCTACCGGATAAACGCCATCCGTGGTGGAAAGCAGGCCGGTGCTGTTGTTAACGGGACAGAATGCGTTAGCAGAGGCTGGCGGCTGCGCGGTACGGCCCAGCTCTTTCATGGAATGGGCATCGGCAGCTACCATCGGAGCATCTTTGGATACCATATAAATCCGGTTATTGAAAATAACGCCATAGTCTGCAGTGGTGCCCAGCTTTTTACCAGGGTTCTCCCGCTGGAAGATGTTCTGGTACAGGGTATCATCTCCGTAGCGGTAAAAGTTCACGTCTGCATTTGCATGACCAAACCAGCCTTCATTAAGAATGAAAAAACCGTTGTCATACTTGTCTATTACTTTAATACGGTAGAAATAGGAGTTAAGGCTGTTGCCTGCGCTTACCTTGAAGGAGATCGTATAGTCGCCGGAAGCGGTAGGCTTAAAGGTATAGATGGAATCGGTGCCTGCGGTTACCCCGTTTACCAGCCAGAGGAAAGTAGGCTCTTTGGCGTTAATGAGCTGGGGACGTAATACGCGGGTATCACCAACGGCAATGGTGTCTTTACCATCTTTGAGTCCGGGGTTGCTGATAACAGGGATGACCACTTCTGCCACATTATCTTTCTGACAGGCGGAAAAAGTCAGCAATGCAGCTGCTGCCAGGAGAAAGAGCTGTTGCAAACGGCATGTAAATCTACGCATGGTACGATTGTTTGTTGGGTCTAAATATTTAGAGATTTAGCTACTGCTATAGTGCTGGTTATTTTTATCTCTATAAAAACAACCGGTGCTCTATAACAATAATTAAATCTCTAAATCAAAAAGTGAGGAAATATTTTAGTGAGCCAGACGCAGCTTACGTTCTACGATGGCATAGCTGCCGAAGAAAATAGCGCTGTATACCAGAGTCCCTACCAGGAAATACTTCATGAAAGGAATAGCCAGGATATAGCATTTGGTCAGGCCTGCCATGTCTCTGGTAAATGGCAAACCAGTGGTGATATCAGTGGAACCGCTTACCCATACGCCGAAGTTGGATACCAGGAAGTGTACCAGTGCGCCTGCTACCGCAGCAACAGCGATACGGCCAACGCTCATCTTGCGGATCACCAGCTGGCCGATCAGCACAATGAAAACAAAGCTGATGTAGTTGGCAGCCCAGCCTTTGTACAGCAGGCCCTGCGCATATTCCCGGTGAAATACCTGCATCAGGATAACATCACTGAGGAATAAGGTCAGCAACGGAAAAGCATAGGATTTCCATTTTTCGGAGAATGCAGCTCCGCCAAACAGTGCCATCGCGCCTACAGGTGTAAACATGGCGATCGGTTGGAGAGTAGACTGATCAGCTCCCAACACTACTCGTATAATACCCGCTACCAGCATAAACAGCAGCAGTATACCAAACCGGGGATTAAGATTTTTTAAAGACATTATGTTGGTTTTAATGTTTACAAATTCAACACAACACCGGCGTTACAGTTAAACCGGCGGGAATTATAGCCAAGGATATCAAAATACTCATAATTGGTAATATTTCGGAACCCGGCATAAATTTTCAGCAAGTTACCAAATTTATACTCACCATAGAGGTCCAGGGTGTAATAATCTCCCATAGGCTTCGTTCCCTGGTAGCGCTCTCCGGTATACCGGAAGGAGGCACTGGTATACAGGGCACGGGTTACCTGGTAGCCTAAAGTCGCATTCACCGCGTGTTTGGGAATCCTGTACAAATTATACCAAGAGGTATCTTTCCCTTCCTTGCTGGTGTGCAAACGACCATCGGTATAAGCATAGTTGACGTTCAGGTCCAGCTGACGGGTAATGTGCCAGTCGGCCTCCACCTCAGCACCGTAAGCCCACTGTTTGTCGGCATTCACATAGTTGCTGGTAAAGAGGATCAGGTCCTTGGTACGACGGGCAAAGCCAGTCACCCGGAAATCCAGCGCCTGGTCAGCCACGGTAGCCTGATAACCGGCTTCATAGCTGATAGTGGACTCCGGCTTCAGGTCTTTATTGCCATATATCGATGTGTACAACTGGTACAGGGAAGGTATTTTATACCCAGATGATATATTAATAAATACTTTATGATTTTGACGAATGAGATAGGAAGGGTTAAAGGTGAAGGTTTGATTGTTACCATAGATATTATGGTGATTAAAACGGCCACCTGCTTCCAGGTTAAATCCGCCCAGGTTATGCAGTAACAGGGAGGCATACACGCTGGTCTGACGGGCATGGGTGCTGTCATCAGACAAGTGGGTGAATTCCATCTGCGGATTGAGGTCCCAGGGAGCGGGCTGGCCCAAACGCTGGTTGAACTGGTCCATATTGGCCGAAGAGAAGGCGCCGCCGGCTACCAGTCGTACGATATGAGAGGCATTCCAGTTCACATAGCTCTCTACCTGGTGGATATTGGAGGTGAAGTCAGACAGATCATACTTACTGAAGCCGCTGGGAGCAACGTACCCTGAATCATTCAGGATATGGCGTTTGGTGCGCTGATAGTTGTACAGCACATGCCAGCTGCCATTTTTGAACTGGTATTCGCTGCTGAACCCATTGAGCAGGTTGTTGGATTTGCCGGTATAGTCACGGTCATCGATAAAAGCGCCTTCGTCAAGATCGTGGCGGTAGTCGCTGTAGTTGAACAGGTACTGGAGCCGCCAGCGGGAAGTGGCTTGCAGGCCCAGTTTGGCGAATACGCTGTGCTGCCGGAAGCCGTCTTTATCGAAACCGGCTTTGCTGGTAGAGTCGTGGGCGTCGGAAAGGCCATCGGATGTTTCGTATTTGTAACCCAGCAGGTAAGAGAACTTGCCGGCATTGCCATAGGCACTGACGTTACCCAGGAAGCTGTTGTAGCTGCCATAGCTGGTATTGGCAGTTACACCGAATTTTTTATCGCTGTTTTTCCGGGTGATGATATTGATCACGCCGGCCACGGCATTGGAGCCGTAGAGGGTGGACTGGCTGCCGCGGAGGATTTCAATCCGCTCTACCAGTTCGGGAGAAATGAAGTTGAGATCAAAGGAATTGGCTATCTGGGAGGCGTCGCTCACCGGCAGGCCATCTACCAGTATCAGGGCGTTGCCGTTGGAGGCGCCCCGCATATATACTTCCGGCACCGTGCCCCGGTTGTTCTGGGCACCGTTGATGGTAATACCGGCTTGTTGACTAAGAATGGCGGCAATCGTTTTACCGCTGTTTTTCTCCAGGTACTCGTGGGTAAGGATGGTGACTACCTTACCGGTTTCACTGGCTTTTTGCGGACCTTTGGTGGCTGTGACAGAAACCTCGTTCAACTGGCTGATCCGGGGCACAGAATCCTGTGCTGTAGCGGAAAAGGGTAAAGAGAAGAGGAGGGGGAGTGTGTAAAGTTTCAAGTTCATAAGGGGCGAAATTACGAATTCGGCACTATGCACAAGATAAAAAAAGCAGGGCCGGATGATATGTCATCCGGCCCTGCTTTTTAAATATGATTGTCAGATCAACCAGGCATCCTGGAGATGTATTTGTCCATTTCCTTGATCTGGCTGACGATCTGGGCAGTAGTGGGCTTTTGCGCCTTGGCTCTGCGGAAGTATTCTTTAGCAGATTTGAAGTCACGGCGGCTCATCGCAATGGAGGCCAGGGTCAGCAGGGCGGCAGCGGTATTTTCCTTGTCAGGTAAACCCATGCGCACGGCTTTCTTCAGGTTCTGGTCAGCAGTTTTCAGGTCGTTCTTCTGGTAAGCGATGGTACCCAGCTGGAAGTACTGCATGCCTTCGTATTCCTTCATCGGGCTGCCGGACTCGATGCTCTGGCGGATAGTGGCTTCGGCTTTATCCAGGTCGTTGCTGTACATCGCCATGTTGCTTTGCATGAAGTAGTATACAGAACGGATAGGTTTATACAGCAGTTTAGGGAACTTCACTTTGTTCATGAGTGCAGTGGCGCGGTCTATATCACCGGCTTCCACAGCTTCCTGTACCATCCGCATCGGGCCAAACAGGAGGTGCGTTACAATACAGATAACGGCGATCAGCAGCACAACGGTCGCTTCCCACCATCCTACCGACAACCCGAGGGCGATGCCGGCTACCAATAACACGATCCCGATCGGGAAACGATATAGAATAAAAAAGTTAAATGCTTTCATGAAAAAACTGTTCGTAAGTCACTTGTTTCTAATAGCGGGGGCAAAGATAAATAAAAAAAACACCTCATGGGTTTAATAGTTCGCTTTTAGGCTGGACCACTTTCGGTTTTTTCAGATTGGCCGCCACAATGGCCGCCAGGATGATGAAAACGCCGGTTATCTGTACCGGGGTGACCATCTCGTGCAGGAACAGGGTGGCCGCAATAGTAGCTACCGGCAGCTCTGCGGCGCTGAGGATGGCGCCCAGTGATATGCCCGTTTGTGGCATCCCCTTGGAAAACAGGAATGGCGGCAATACCGTCCCGAAAAGCGCCAGCGGAATACCCCACATCCAGAGGGTGGTGGTGGAGAACCGGCCATTCCACAGGTAAACCGGTGGGAACAGCAGCGTGATGATCAGGAAAGCGCCGGTAACGATCCAGGCGCTCTTCAGTACCGGTGTGAGGGAATGCCCCACACGGCCGCTGACCACGATGAAGGTGGTATAGAAGAGCGCTGCCAGCACGCCAAACCCGATGCCCCGCCAGTCGAGGTGAAGACCGTTGTTGTTAAACAGCCCGCCGGCCAACAGGGTGCCACCCAGGATAAAGGCCACTGCCACCCACTGAATAGCGGTGGGCCGCTTTTTATAAATAAGCCATTCCGCCAGCATGCTCATCCAGGTAAACTGCATCAGCAGTATAATGGCGATACTGGCCGGGATATATTGTACACTTTGATAATAGGTGATGCTGACGAGGCCGGTAGAACTGCCCAGAATAAAACAGGTACGGGCCTCCCTGTTCTTCAGTCCATAGGTAGTGCGGCCTGATAAAAAGTGAAGCACCCATAACGCCAGCATTCCAAAGCCGGCCTGCACGCTGCATAGCTCTCCGAGGGTAAAGCCCTCATGGTAGCCCAGTTTAACGATCGTCGATAAAATTCCAAAGCTGCAGGCGCCCAGCAGCACCAGCAGAATACCTTTCCACATGCTGAATAGATTTTTAATTTTTTGATTTTCGATTTTGAGATTTAGTAATTCTCAAAATCGAAAATCAAAAAATCAAAAAATCGAATCAAAGTTATTGTTTTTCTTTCTTCTCCAGGTTAGGCAGGAAACCTGTCAGGAGCCCTATCAAAGGAAGATAGGAGCAAACCTGGTATACGTACCCGATACTGGTGGCATCGGCCAGTTTGCCCAGCAGGGCGGAAGCCACACCGGCCATACCAAAGGCCAGACCGAAAAAGAGGCCGGCAATCATACCCACTTTGCCGGGCACCAGTTCCTGTGCATACACCAGGATAGCTGAGAAGGCGGAGGAGAGGATAACGCCAATGAATACACTCAATACGGCGGTCCAGAACAGATTGGCATAAGGCAGCAACAGCGCAAACGGTGCTGCACCCAGGATGGATATCCAGATAACGTACTTCCGCCCGATACGGTCGCCCACCGGGCCTCCGAAGAAAGTGCCGGCGGCAACGGAGAACAGGAAGATGAACAGGTATACCTGTGAACTCTGAATAGATACGCCGAAACGGTCCATCAGGTAGAAGGTATAGTAGTTGGTCATACTGGCCATGTAGAAATACTTGGAGAAAATCAGCATCAGCAGGATGCCCAGCGAGATGACTACCCGCGCAGGAGGCAGGGTTTGTTGTTGCAGCTGCTGAACGGCTTTCTTCGGTTTTATCCGGTGGGTATTGCCTTTGAACCAGTTACCGATATAGATCATCACAAAAATGGCGATCAGCGCCAGCACAGAAAACCAGATCACATGGAACTGTCCAAACGGCACAATGATCGCAGCGGCCAGCAATGGGCCCAGTGAACTGCCAGCGTTACCGCCTACCTGGAATAAAGACTGCGCCATGCCGTGTTTACCGCCGGAGGCCATATGCGCCAGGCGGGACGCTTCCGGATGGAATACGGAAGAACCAATGCCTACCAGGGCTACGGAGACCAGCAGCATCGGGAGAGTATTGGCCATGGAAAGGCTGACCAGCCCTATCAGGGTGAAGGCCATGCCTACCGCCAGTGAAAAAGGCTGCGGCTTTTTATCAGTGAACAGGCCCACCAGCGGCTGCAGGATAGAAGCTGACAGCTGGAAGGTAAGCGTGATCAGTCCTATCTGGGTAAAATTCAGCTTCATGGTGTTTCTCACCAATGGATAAATGGCCGGTATCAGTGACTGTAACGTGTCATTCAGCAGATGCGTGAAGCTGAGCGCGATCAGTATGGGAAAAACCGTCTGCTGTGCTACTTGTTGAGAAGCCGATGTAGGAGCTTCCTGTGTAATAGTGGTCATGGTTTCTTGTTTGAAGGTCAGATCATCTGATGTTTAAGGGTAAAAAAATTTATGGCTGCTGATACTGACATCGTAGCCTCACAGGCTACTTGCTTTGAGTACTGATTTTAGTGGCCCAGAGCAACGCCTTCTTTGCGTCTTTGTCAACGATGCTTTGCAGCAATGCATCGTGCAGCGATTGTGATTCCACAAACGAGTCGGTATTGCTGTAACGCGCTACAAACGATGCTTTCAGGTGAGTAGCCACCGTCCTGTAGAGGTCCAGCATGATCTCGTTTTTGGATGCTTCCGCAATCGCAGTGTGGAAGTTGATATCCGCCTGGATACAAGGCTCCAGCTCATTGGCCGTAGCAGTGGTGAAACGTTTCTTCAGAAAACCTTTCATCTTCTCTATATCCTTGTTGTTGCGGTGGATAGCAGCCCTTTCAGCAATTTTTACTTCCAGCAGCAACCTTACTTCGTTCAGCTCCTCAAAGTCTGCCCGCTGCAGCCGCTGGCCCAGCGGTTCTCCGCCACCGATCTGTGATATGACAAAAGTGCCAAGCCCTTGTTGTACCTTCACCAGACCTTTGTTGGCCAATATCTTCACCGCCTCGCGTATACTCGAGCGGCCCACGCCAAATTGTTGCATGAGCTCTGGTTCCGTCGGCAGCCGCTGCCCGGTGGTATATTTACCGCTGAATATCAACTCTTGCAGCCTGTCGGCCACTTCTTCAGCGAGATTTTGACGCTTTAATGGTGCTGATCCTGTATTCATCATATCATCAGATGTTTGCAAAGGTAACAAAAGATTTGCTTATTTGGTAATTTTATTATTTGGTTATTGGATTTACGGATTTGGTAATTTTTTGATTTTGAAATTTAGAATAGCTAATAACAGGTTTATAATGTTGTTTTATTCAGCAACTATGTATACGGAAACCTAAAAATTTCAAAATTTCAAAATCCGTAAATCCAATGATAAAATATCCAAATGATAAAATACTTAAATGATACGCCTGACTGGCAACTGTGGTTTTTCTTTTTGATAGAAAATGCCCTAATCGTTCTCGGCGTACTGGCCTGGGGCAACTACCTGCTGCACCGCCCCATCCGGCAGGTGTTCGACTATACCCGCCATCAATGGCGCATTTGTATCATCACCACCCTGCTCAATACCGTGGTCACTTTTGCAGGGTACTGGTTGTGGGAACACGAATATATCCGCATCCATGAAACGGCGTCATGGCGCATACTCACAGACGCACTGGCACTGTTCCTCATCATGGACCTGCTCATGTACATTTTCCATTACCTGATCCATCAAACATTTTTATACCGGTTGCTGCACCGCCTGCATCATGAAGCAACAGACCCGGTACCGATCGATTTGTTTGTATTGCATCCGCTGGAAACACTCAGCTTCGGCATCCTCTGGCTGCTGGTGCTGCTGCCGTTCAACATGAACCTGTATGGCATCCTGATCTATCTTGTCATCAACGTGATCTTCGGTATGACAGGCCATCTCGGTATAGAGCCCCTGCCTGAAAATATGCGGCAATGGCCGGTATTAAAATACCTCGGCACCTCCACCTTCCACCACGATCATCACCGGCAGGAGCATTACAACTATGGTTTCTATACCAGCATATGGGACCGCCTCTTCGGTACCCTGAAGCGGTAAACGCCTTACCGCTTAAATAACACCCTTCAGATAACCGGAATAATGTACTATTTTGGCCGGATTCATTTTTTCAGAATCAAACTGCTGTATGAGAAAATTAGTACTAACACTATCGGTGTTCATCACTTTCCGTGCCTATGCACAGGATGCGCTGAAATACCAGATGCCTGCACAAAGCATTATGGAGCTGGCCATGGCCGCACCTTCTCCTGCTGTCAACTTTAGCAGGGGAGACATGATGCTCATCATGGACCGCACCGGATTCCCTACCATCGAAGAACTGTCGCAGCCGGAATACCGGTTGGCCGGCTACCGTATCAATCCTGCCAATTTTGGCCCCAGCCGCGCCAGCTATGTAACGGGTATCCGTATCAAAGAAATAACCGGCAAGCGGGAATATGCCGTGACAGGCGTGCCTGCCGGCGCCCGTATCGGCAACGTTACCTGGTCTCCGCTGAAAAAGAGCTTCGCTTTCACCGTTACCACAAACAATGCTATCACCCTCTGGAAAGCAGATGTAGCTACCGGTGAAGCTAAACAAATCAGCTCCCGTCGCCTGAATGACACGTTCGGCGGTGCTTTCCGCTGGATTGATGAAGACCGCATCCTGGTACTGTCTGTGCCTGCGGGCATTGGCGCCGCACCGGAAAAACCGCTCGCGCCGGAAGGTCCCACCGTACAGCAGACATCCGGTAAAGCCGCTCCTGCTGCCACCTACCAGGATATGCTGAAAAATCCCTACGATGAAAAACTGTTCGACTACTATTTCCAGTCGGAGCCTGTGATCATCGGCGCCGCCGGGGAAAAAGTCATTGGTAAACCTGTGGTGTATACTGATATCGCTCCATCTCCTGATAAACAATATTTACTGGTACATCAGCTGAGCCGCCCATATTCTTATCTCGTGGGAGCCGGCCGCTTCCCTTCAGAGATCAGCATCTGGGACCTTCAGGGCGCTGTGGTGAAACAACTCGCCAAAAATCCGCTGGATGAAGTACGCCCGAAAGGCTTCGATGCTACCAGCAACTACCCTCGCGGCTATCAATGGCGTAACGACGCTCCGGCCACTATCTGCTGGATACAGGCCCTCGATGGCGGCGATCCTAAAAAAGAAGTGCCTTTCCGCGATGTGGTAAACACCCTCGAAGCTCCATTCACTGCTGCACCGGTAGAACTGGTGAAAACCAAAGACCGCTTCAATGGCCTCACCTGGGGCAACAGTCAACTGGCTTTGGTAGCAGAAGGCAACAGCTCCAAACAGACTGTCAAAGTAAGCCGTATTGATCCGTCTCATCCCGGACAGGACCCCGTGGTGATCATTGATCGTTCTGAAAATGACCGGTACAACGACCCCGGAGATCCGGTTATGGTGAAAAACCAGTATAGCAGGTCCGTTCTGTACCTGTCTCCGGCTAATGAGCTGCTGATGATTGCGCCTGGTGCCTCTCCTGAAGGTGACCGTCCGTTTCTCTCCAGCTTCAGCCTGAAAAACGGTAAACAGAATATCCTGTGGCGTTCCCAGGCCCCTTATTACGAACAGGTGGCCGAAGTGGTGGACCCGGCTAAACAACTGATTATAGTCGCACGCGAATCAGCGTCAGCACCGGTGAACTATTACCTGCAGAATCTGAAAAAGAAATCAGCCGCCATTGTGCTGACGAATTTCCCGCACCCGCAGCCATTACTGGAAGGAGTGCAGAAACAACTGCTGAAATACAAACGTAAAGACGGTGTAGACCTCACCGCCATGCTGTACCTGCCTAAAGGCTACGATGCCGCTAAAGACGGCCGTTTACCGGTACTGATGTGGGCTTATCCGCGTGAGTACAAATCAGCTTCCGATGCAGCACAGGTAAGAGGTTCTGCGTATAAATTCACCCGGGTGACTTATGGTTCCCCCATTTTCTGGGTTACCCGCGGCTTCGCTGTAATGGATGCCACCGAAATGCCGATCGTAGGGGAAGGGGATAAAGAACCGAATGACAACTTCATAGACCAGCTGGTCATGAATGCTGAAGCGGCAGTGGATAAAATCACCAGCATGGGTGTTGGCGATAAAGACCGTATCGCTGTGGGTGGGCACTCCTATGGCGCGTTTATGACGGCTAACCTGCTGGCACATACGAACCTGTTTAAAGCGGGTATCGCCCGGAGCGGCGCCTACAACCGTACACTGACGCCTTTTGGTTTCCAGAACGAACAACGTACCTACTGGCAGGCGCCTGACGTGTACTATAAAATGTCTCCGTTTTCTTATGCTGATAAGCTGAAAGCGCCCATCCTCATGATCCATGGTGAAGCAGACAATAACTCCGGCACTTTCCCTATTCAGAGCGAAAGGCTGTATAATGCCCTTAAAGGCAATGGCGGTACCGCCCGCCTGGTGTTCCTTCCGCAGGAAAGCCATGGTTATGCCGCTAAGGAAAGCATCCTGCATATGCTGTGGGAAATGGATAACTGGCTGATGAAATACGTGAAATAATCCGCAGTCCCAGGGCTGAAGCCCTGGGCTACGATGTTGTTCAGGCATGTTTATCAGTATATTTCGTTATTAACAGTTGAGGGTTTCAATATTAAACCGTACGCTAAAACATGCCTGTATAACATCTTAGCCCATCCTACGATATTACACGGCTCTTGTTATTTATTAATAGTGTCAGGGCGTCAATATTAAACCGTACCCCTTAAACATGCCTGAACAACATCGTAGCCCAGGGTTTTAACCCTGGGTTTCTTAATTGATGTTCCCCCGGGATTTTTATATGATAAAAAACCCGCAAATATACAGAATAGGTAAAAAGTACCATTGAAGCCCCATATAACACAATCAATTTCCCCACCCGCCCTGTACCTTTGTGATATCATGTCAAAGGCACATATCCATACATATGACATCTGCTCGCTGGGAATGGGTAAACCCGCTTCAGAAGACATTCTGGTAGCAAGATTTACTGATTACCTGGCAGCACATCCGGACATCAAATTCCCACACCGGCATTCTTTTTACCATCTGGCATTTTTTACCAGTGGTAAAGGTTCCCATACGATCGATTTTGAGCGTTTCCCGGTGAAACCCGGCCAATTGTATTTCATGGTCCCCGGGCAGGTGCACAGCTGGTTTTTTGAAGGACAGATTGAAGGATATGTGGTGAACGTGGCGGCTGGTTTCTTTAACGCTTTCTTGCAGGATGCCGGTTATGTGGAGCGTTTCCCGTTTTTCAGCGGTGTAAGTGCGGAAGGTGTGGTGACATTGCCGGAAGAAGCCCGGCCCCGCGTGGTGGCATTGTTTGAAAAAATGCTGCTGGAAATGGACGGCACTGAAGCCTATAGTCATGATATGTTACGGCTCCTTATGCTGGAGATGTTTGTGAAAGTAAGCCGGGTAACACGCAACGGTGACGCCCCGCAGGAACCGCCACATAACTACGTGCTGCTGCGCAATTTCCGCAAACTGGTGGAACAGCACTATATGCAGCTGAGATTGCCGAAAGATTATGCGGCGCTGCTGTATGTAACACCCAATTATCTCAACGCTTTCTGCCGGCATATGCTGGGCAAATCGGCCGGGGAAATTATCCGCGACCGGGTGCTGTTGGAAGCGAAAAGGTTGTTGATCAATGTAGATACCAGCATCTCTACAATCGCTTACCAGCTGAGCTTTGGCGATAATTCCTACTTCACGAAATTTTTTAAAAAATATGAAGGAGTAACCCCGGAAGAATTCCGGAAGAATATTTCCTGACAATAAAAGCTTCAATATATGTGTGCAGATAAAAATCATGAGAAACCGAACATTTTCAAAAGCGTATTCACCAACAAATGTGCACGCTGCAGAAGGGGTTCTATCTTCCTCAGCAAAAATCCGTATGACCTTAAAAACTGTATGAAAATGCCGGAAAAATGCCCGGTATGCGGTCAGCAGGTGGAAGTGGAAGTAGGGTTTTACTACGGTACCGGTTATGTGAGCTACGCCCTCTCTGTTGCTATATGTGTGGCCAGCCTCATCGCCTGGTGGCTGTTTATCGGCTTCTCCATATATGATAACAGCATTTACTGGTGGCTGGGATTCAACGGTCTGTTGCTGCTGAGCCTCCAACCCGTGCTGATGCGCTGGTCCAGGACCATCTGGATGGCCTTCTTCGTGAGATATGACGAAGATTGGCAACAAGGGCCTCCTGAGGGCAGCGGCAGGGTGAATACCACCTTCAAAAATGCCATTTAATAAAAGATAGTAGGATTGAGTATAACGAATGAAAAAACGAAGGCCCGGGTATTTTTCACCCGGGTCTTCGTTTTTTTTCGGTATATTAGGATGACTATTTAACCCCGTATCTGTCATTAGCTATTACTAACAGCAATGATTACACGATGAAATTTCCCCGGCGGTTTGTTACTTTGTTATGTCTGTCCCTCTGGACGTATTGCAACAATCCGCTGATAGCCCAGGATAGCACTCAAACGTCGCTGCCGGCTATCTGGATTTTACAGGATTGTCTGAATTACGCCATGCAAAACAATATCCGGTTGAACAGCCTGCGGCTGAGCCGGATGAGCAGCGAGCAGGACCTCTTGTTGTCAAAAGCGGCCAAGTTGCCCAACCTTACCGGTTCGGCATCCCAAACCCTCACCGGCAGTAAAACCCTCACCGCCAGCGGCAGCAGGCCGTACGAGGGCGCATTTTCAGGCAACTACTCCGTTAATTCCAATGTCACCCTGTACCAGGGCGGCGTTCTCAACTACGACATCAAACAAAAAGGACTGCTGATGCAGGTAGCTGATCTGAATATCGCGCAACAGATCAACGATATGACCATCCAGATTACACAGGCTTATCTCAATATCCTGCTGGCTCGGGAGAATATCGTCTACGTGAAAGACCTCGTTACTACCTCTGAAGCGCAGGTGCAACAAGCACAACAACGGTATGATGTGGGAAGCATCGCACTGAAGGACCTCGCTTCGCTGCAATCGCAATTCGCGGCCGACCGCTATAACCTCGTTACAGCTGAAAATCAGCACCGGCTCAATAAACTGACACTCAAACAATTACTGCAACTGCCCAGCTCCTACGATTTTGATATCTTTTCGCCGGACACGCTGGTGTCCAGCCACCTGGTAGTACCGCTGCAGGAGGCGCAGGACACGGCGCTGGCCAACAGGCCCGAAGTGAAAAGTGCAGAACTGGGCGTTAACGTATCATCGCTGGATTTGGCCAAAGCCCGCGCAGGGTACATGCCCACGCTCAGCGCCGGCGGGGCGCTCGGCAGCTCTTACCTCAGAGACCCCGGTAACAACTTCTTCAAACAACTGGATAATAACTTCTACCAACAGATAGGCCTCACACTGTCTGTTCCCATATTCACCCGCAGGCTTAATAAAACCAACGTGGAGAAATCCAGACTGGAAGTAGATCAATCAAAACTAACGCTGAAGGATACACGTACTAACCTGTCGCAGACAGTGGAACAGGCGTATATCAACGTACAGAACGCGCAGGGCCAGTACGACGCGTCGGTGGAACAACTGCGTTACGCAACGGAAAGCTATCGTATCGCCACTGAACAGCTGAAAGTAGGCGTGGCCAATATGGTGGATTTTTTGCAACAGAAAAACCTGTACATACAGGCGTTTCAGGCTTATGTACAGGCTAAATACAATGCGGCATTGACAATCAGGATATATGATTTTTACAGGGGCGTACCTGTAAAACTATAAATGCAATTGACGTATGAGAAAATATAAAAAGGTTATCATCGTGGCGGTTATCCTGCTGGTGGCGCTGGTCATCTGGTTTGTTTTTATCAGGAAGAAGCCTCAGCAGATAGCGTTTGAAACCGTCCAGCCTGCCTATGGTCATATAGCCACCACCGTTACTGCCACCGGCACTATACAGCCTGTGGATACCGTTGCTGTGGGCGCCCAGGTATCCGGTACGCTGAAGTACCTGTATGTAGATTTTAACTCACAGGTAAAAAAAGGAGAGAAGCTGGGTGAACTCGACAAAGTGCTGTTCCAGGCGCAGGTAGACCAGTTCCGGGCCAACCTCCAGGTGGCACAGTCCAACCTGGATTATCAAAACAACAATTTCCACCGGCAGGAGCTGCTCTATAAAACAGGCGCCATCGCCAAAGCGGATTATGATGTGGCCTACAATCAACTGGGACAGGCCAAAGCACAGGTGGCCAGTGTGAATGCACAGCTGGCATCGGCCTTGAAAAATCTTTCATTTACGGATATCGTCTCCCCAATTAATGGTGTTGTGCTCAACAGGAGCGTTAGCGTAGGGCAAACAGTGGCGGCCAGCTTCAATACGCCTACCTTGTTTGTGATCGCTAAAGATATCACCAAGATGCAGGTTGAAGCCAGTGTGGATGAGGCAGACATCGGTAATGTGAAGGACTCGCAGCGTGTAACCTTCACCGTAGACGCTTACCTGGAAGATGTGTTTGCCGGCAAAGTACAGGAAATACGGCTGCAGCCTTCTGTATCGTCAAATGTGGTAACGTATAACACGATCATCAACGCATCCAATGAATCCATGAAGCTGAAACCGGGCATGACAGCCAATGTGACCATCTATACCGCAGAAAAGGACAGTGTGTTACTGTTGCCGGTGAAAGCCCTCAAATTCCGCCCGGATTCGACGCTGTTGAAAGACTATGTCCTCGTGAGCGCTGTTGGCCGGCAGCAACGGCATACCACACCCGCAGACACCAGTGGTAAGTTCAAAAGTGTGCAAAGGGTAGGGTCTTCCAATTATGTATGGGTACTGCGGGGGGATACCCTGTTGCAGAAACATATCCGTACCGGCCTGAATGATAATACACAGATTGAAGTCATACACGGACTAACGCCGCAGGATGTAGTGGTGACGGCCGTCAACGGCAGCACCGGCCCCACGGCGGCAGCTGGTAACAAAAGCCCGTTCTTGCCCAGAATGGGAGGAGGGCGCAAGCGATGAACAGCAAAATCCTCGAGCTTCAGCAGATAAAGCGTGAGTTTATCATGGGCACGGAAACCGTCCGCGCACTGAAAGGCGTTTCCTTCGATGTGCATGCCGGAGAGTTCGTGACCATTATGGGTAGCAGCGGTTCGGGTAAAACCACGCTGCTCAACCTGCTCGGCTGCCTCGATAAACCCACGGCCGGCAACTACCTGCTGGACGGCGTGGATGTCGGTAATCTCTCACGTAATGAACTGGCGCGGCTGCGCAACCGGAAAATCGGGTTTGTATTTCAGGCTTATAACCTGTTGCCCCGTACTTCTGCACTGGAGAATGTAGAACTGCCTTTGTTCTACAACCCTTCCCTGTCGGCCTCAGAGAGAAAGGATAAAGCTGTCAAAGCTCTCGAAGCCGTGAAACTGGCCGACCGGCTGGACCATACGCCCAGCCAGCTGTCCGGTGGACAGCAGCAGCGGGTGGCCATAGCCCGCGCGTTGGTCAACCAGCCGGTGATGATTCTCGCAGATGAAGCGACAGGTAACCTGGATACGCGCACATCTTACGAAATCATGTCGCTGATGCAGGACCTTAACAAAGAGGGTAAAACCATCGTTTTTGTGACCCACGAGCCGGATATCGCTGCTTTCAGCAACCGGACGGTCATGCTGCGCGACGGCAAGGTGGTGAAAGATACCGTTAATGAAAATGTACGCTCGGCTAAAGAGGCGCTGGAGTCGCTGCCGCCGGCGGATGATTACTAATATAACAGCATGAGTGCCATCAACCTCGTACGGATCGCCTTAAGGGCCCTGCAACGCAATAAGCTGCGGGCTTTCCTCACTATGCTCGGTATTATTATCGGCGTGGCGGCGGTGATTGCCATGGTGGCTATCGGCGAAGGCTCCAAAGAAAGTATTCAGTCACAGCTGAGCGCCATGGGCTCTAACATGATCACGATACTACCGTCCAGTAACGTGTCTGGCGGCGTGCGCATAGAAGGGGCCAGCTTTCAGTCGCTTACCATTGTGGATGTGAAGGCCATACAGAAAAACGCAGAGCATGTGAGTGCGGTGTCACCCGTTTCTTCTACCAAGGGGCAGGCTATTTACGGGGCGCTGAACTGGCCTACCAGCCTGCAGGGCGTGGCACCTTCGTATTTCGATATCCGTAAACTCGAGGTAGCCGATGGCGTTAGTTTCACAGATGCGGATGTGGCCACTGCCGCAAAAGTATGTGTGCTCGGAAAAACGGTGATCAACAACCTGTTTCCCAGTGGCGAAAGCCCGGTGGGAAAAGTCATCCGGCTCAATTCTATTCCGCTGCAGGTGATCGGCACATTGGTACCTAAGGGCCAGAGTTCTTTCGGACAAGACCAGGACGATATCATCCTTACGCCCTATACCACTGTACAGAAGCGTATTCTGGCTACCATCTATTTCCAGAGCATCTACGCCTCCGCTGTCAGTGAAGGCACCTCAGCGCAGGCTACCGATGAGATCACGGAAATATTGCGGGAAACGCACCGGCTCCGTCCGGGCGATGAGAATAATTTTCAGGTACGTACCATGGAAGAACTGATTAAAACGCTAAGCTCCACCAGCAGTCTGCTTACTGTGCTGCTGACAGCCATAGCGGGTATTTCGCTGGTCATTGGCGGTATCGGGATTATGAACATCATGTACGTGTCTGTAACGGAACGTACGCGGGAGATAGGATTACGTATGTCCGTTGGCGCGAGGGGTGTCGATATCCTGTTGCAATTTCTGGTGGAAGCCATTATCATCAGTGTTACCGGTGGTATTATTGGGGTGATACTGGGCGTTACCACAGCCCAGGTGATCACATTGACGTTGGGATGGCCGACTATTGTATCAGAATCATCTATCGTCCTGTCTTTTATGGTGTGTGCGCTCACCGGTGTTTTCTTCGGCTATTATCCGGCGCAGGCAGCCTCCCGACTGGATCCGATAGAGGCATTACGCTATGAATAGCGGCTTGATAATTTTAAAACTTCCCTTTTTCAGTTAAAAAGATAAAAAAACCGTCAGGATATTTCCCGACGGTTTTTGGAACACAATTTTAACTTACAAACTACTCTTTCTTATTGTGAATCTGAGAAGGTTTCAGGTATACTTTCTTACCCTTTTCGTTCACAATGTATTTCTGATCTTTTCTGTTGATGTATACCGTTTCTCCATTAGGCCCTTCTTTGCCTTTGTAGATTTTATCTGTAATGGCCATTGCGCCTTTTACTGCAATGGAAGCTGTTTTATTACCTACTTTTTTAGCGGTGCTGTCGAGTTTGTTCTGTGCAAATACAGCCTGTGCAGGTAAGGTAGCCACTGCGCCAAAAGCGAGGGCGAACAGCGCGGCGGAAATTGTTTTTGGAGCTCTCATGATTGTTATCTTTTTATAGTTTAAAACGTGATTGCTATGGTTGTTAATCCAATTTTGATGCCATTCCTGCTTACAGATGTCTGCCAGTTGAGATATAGCAGATTACAAATATTTCTTTTTATGCTAGGAGATAAATACGGGGATTTTCCCCAGGAGAGTATCAGGACTTTTTCGTATATTGATTAACGATAACCTGTGTCTATGAGATATTCGAATGGTCTGTACCTGTCTGTTCCTACACCTTGCGGGGAGAATTGGGATAAAATGACCAATACTGCTGCGGGTAAACACTGCGATAGTTGTGCTAAAACCGTAATAGACTTCTCCTTCATGACGGATGCTGAAATTTTTGCTGTTATCAATAACAGCAAGGGGAACGTTTGTGGCCGTTTTCAGAATCAACAGTTGGACAGACTAATCAACCCACCGGCTCCTCCCCGCAAAAATTTTTTACCGGCATTGTTGTTGACGGCCGGTCTCATTACCGGTATCGCCAATCATAGTTATGCAGAAGCGAGGGACCTGGAACAAGTGGAAATGGCAATATCACCGCAGTCGCCGGTTCCGTTAGTACCGGAAGATACAGTGGCGAAACCTAACAAAGCGCATACTTTGCCGGAACTGGTGGTGGTATCATCTAAGAGTGCGAGAACAATGGGAGTGGTAGTGCCCAAGGCATCATCTATACTGGGCAAAGATCCGAACCGCTCCTGCGGTAAAGCAGATAGTGTTACTGTACGGCCTCCAATGATGATTGAGCCTGTCCGTACTGTTGATCAGGAACGCCGTCAGGTTAAAAAGAAAAAACGTTGGTTTTAACAATTGGTTATTTGCATTCAGCACTTGTCTTAATTATTCCTGTATTCCATTTTAATAGCAGCACAACCCTTCAGGAAGCCCGTTTCCTGAAGGGTTGTGCTATTCCGGAGATGGCCCGTTAGTTTCCCCAGAACTGATCCTCATGTGCCGGGTCCGCTGCATATATTTTAGCAGCCACAATCTGCCCGTCTTTTACCGTATATACGTCTACGTTGTCTGTGTCCAGCGTAGCGCCCGGTCTGCTTGCTTTCCAGTTTAACAACACAGCTGCCTGATCACCGTTGACGGTCACAGATTTTACTTCAGCCAGCGTCATGGTATTGGCAGACACTTCAAACATACCGCCCACCATTTGAAACACTTCGCCGGCTGAATTTTTGGTGCCGGAAAAACGATTGTTGCCCGGTTGCTGCCATTGGATTTCAGGGTGGAGCAATGCGCCCAGTTTCTCGAGATCTACCTGCTGTACTGCTGCTACGAATGCTTTTACTACGGATAAAGTTTGATTTTCCATGATTATGCTTTTTGAGTGATGGTTTATTGTTTGTTTGATGGTACAAAGCTACTACCACGGGTACCCCTTTTGTTTATCCTTTCACGACAAACGGTTGTCATTTCACGACAACCTGTTTTTTATCCGCCTGGGGATAAATAACTTTAACCTATGAATCAAATAGTATTAGCCGTCATCGCTTATGCGGTGCAACGCGATATAGACGCGGCAAAGCTTTGTCAGCTGGCAGGCATCAACCTGACGGCATTAAAGAAAACGGATGCGCCACCGGTCACGCAGCAGCAACTGGATGCATTGTGGCTGCATGGGACGCAACTATCCGGTGACCCGCTGTTTGGGCTGCATTTTGCAGCTTCCGTACAGCCGGCGGCGTTAGGAGTAGTGGGACAGATTGTTCAGACCAGCGCCACCGTAGGGGAAGCGCTGACGCATGCTGTGGCACTGGCGCGCCAGCTGACAGAGCAATGCCGGATGGAAATTGCACGGAATAGCAAAAACTTTACGGTGCGGTTTATGCCGGCAACGGGTGACGTCAATGCGCCTACGGCAGCCTTCCGTACCCTGGTGGAACTGTTTATGGTCATCACCATTCATGAGGTGTCGGGCCTGATGCTGGCGAAAATTGCGCCACTGACGGTAAGACTACCCTATAATGTGCCGGATGTGGCGGCCTATGAACAGATTTTCCGTTGCCGGCCAACAAAACGCGCCGGTGAATATGCGTTGGTATTTGATGCGCATTACTGGGATGAACCCATACTAACGGCCAACTATGAACTGCAAACTATGTTGCTGAAGAAGGTAGCTGCCATGACGCAGCAGGAGCCGGCCAAAACGGTGAATAATCTGCAAACAAGGGTGTATAATTATCTGCTGGCCAATTCTTACCTGGGTATTATATCACTGGAAGAGATGGCGGCCAACTTTAACCTGAGCCCGCGAAGCCTGCAGCGTAAACTGAAAGAGGAAGGGGTGAAGTACCAGGAAATAGCCGATGCCGTGAGGAAGTCACTGGCGCTGTATTATATCTCTTCCGGCAGTTACCAGCTGAAGGATATTTCGTATATGCTGGGGTATAATGAACTGAGTGCCTTTACCCGTGCTTTCCGGCGGTGGACAGGCAGCAGTCCGTTGCAATATCAGTCGTTGTAGTTAAAGGTGGTGTTTTTATGTACGATGCCCCACTTCTTAACGAAAATATAATCTCCTCTTTCGAGGGCATCGAGGTAGTTATGTATCCATTCCCGGAAGGAGCGTGCTACGATTTCACGGTGCCCGTCATCATGCCAGAGGGTGATGATCTGGCCATAGTTGCCTCCAGGGGCAGGGTCCAGATCTATGCAGAGAAAATTACCGAAGCCATCAGCTGTAAAGGGGAGCCAATGGGGATTCCACCAGTCGGCCCGGATGCCGGTATCCGGCTCGGAGGCGATAGGCTCATCGTTATACATATAGGTGCCAGAGGCAATCAGGTCGTGCCAATAGTGCCATTTGTTGGTGATCTCTTCTAATGGTAGCAGCTGATCGCCGTCTACCAGGCCGGGCCTGGCTTTATGTTGTCCGTCATGTATGGCGTAGAAATCCTTGAAATCGGCCGGGATAGCCGTTTCTGTGAGCTTTTCCAAAGATTCCATTGTGCCGTAAGGTACCCCGGGGTTTAGTACGTTGAGCAGCCTGGGGCCATGCTGTCTCATCCAATTTTCCCATCTTGTCCAGTATTCTTGCATATGGTATGGGTTTAACCGACTATAAAGATGTAAAAAATCCGCCATAAATAAAAGAGATTGATGTTACGGACGCGTGAAAGAAATACCTACTTTTGTAACCAGCATCATTTAAACGAAAAAATACCACTATGGCACAGTTACCTAAATTTCTGATCGCAGACGATCCTGTTACAGATCCGGAAAATGAATATATTTTTCATACCGAGAAACCCCGCTTCTTTGCCAAACGTGTAGAGGAGGACGAAGAAACTGCTTACATCGATATCATCGAGGAAATTGATGATGTGGAAGCGTTCTACAAAGATTCTCCGGAAAAGAAACAGGAACTGCTTGAACAACTGGAAGACTGGTACTACTCTTACATGGAATGGCTGGAAGACGACGGCAGCGAAGATGAAGAAGACGAAGAATAGTAACTGTAAGAAATTGAAAAGCGTCCGCTATCGCGGGCGCTTTTTTTGTTGCATGATCAGCCAGGTTGCAATTGTAACTGCAATTCCTTTCTGAATGCGGACGGATTGACCCCTTTGTATTTTTTGAACATCCTGTTCAGATGACTTTCATCGGTAAAACCCAGCTCATACGCTATTTCCCCCACACGCATGCTGCTGTATTGCAGCCTCGTTTCCACCAGCTTCAGTTTGTACTGCATGATATATTGTTGTAGACTGTCCCCGTTATTCCGTTTGAAATATTCGCTCAGGTAGGTCGGAGATATATTGAAGTGGGAAGCTATCTGTTCGGCCCGTAATTTTTCAGGGGAATAGATATTTTCGTGGATATAGTGCAGGATATTCAGCGACGCGTCGCTTTTGCCCGGCTGCCGGGAGGGTTCGGGCAACTGGCTGGAGATATTGCGGGCTACCACCAGCAGGATGGTATTCACCATCTGTTGTGACAAGGCTTTATGGTAAGGCTGTTGATTTACCTGCTCCCGGATAAGCGCTTCTATCAGTGATTTTACCAGCGGCTTGTCGGTTTTGTTTTTGAGGATGCAGCCCGGGAGGTGATTGTTGTTCTGGAAAATAAATTCCAGCTGTTGTATCCACTCCTTGGGTTGATTTTTCAGGTAGACATCATTAAAGCGGATAAAGAAAAACTTAGTACTGTCCTTTACTTCAAAAGAATGGCAGTCCTGCGGCATCACCAGGAAGAGTTTGTCTGCACTATAGGGCAGCTGATTCTTGTTAACACACTGAACCCCACTGCCTTCCACGATATACACCAGTTCAAAGAAATTGTGCTTGTGCGCGTCTATAGGGCACTCCGTGCACTCGCGGTATTCGATCTCAAAAGGCTGGTATAAATTCTCTTGTATCATCTTATAAAATTACTGAATGATCCAGAATTTGTACAAAGAATTTTACGGGGAGATGCTGACCTTTGATATATAAAATTACTGTAATGGAAAACAACACAATTGCCTTTGTACTGTTAAGGCTGGCAGTAGCAGCCAGCATGTTTGGCCACGGTCTGGTAAGACTTCCCAAGCTGAATGGATTCAGCCACTGGATGACTACTTCTTTTGAAAAATCTATGCTGCCCGGCGCCATGGTACTGCCCTTTAGCTATATTCTCCCTATCGCGGAATTTGTAGTGGGGCTGCTATTGATACTGGGGCTGTTTACCCGCCTATCTCTTATTGCCGGCGCTATTATCATGATCATGCTGATACTGGGCACCACCCTGATTGAAGAGTGGGGCTCCCTGCCTTCACAGTTGATACACGTGGCCTTCTTTGCGGTGTTGCTGGTGTTTATCAAATACAATGGTTTCGCACTGGACCGGGTCATCAACAAGTAATCCGGACCCCGGTGCCTCCGCTATACACAGTTGTTAACACCTGTCTGGAAAAGGCGGGTTAACAACCGTGTATAGGTAAGTGTTAGCTTTATCCGACAATGTTTATTCGTGACCGGGATGTTTGATTTTCATTTCATCAAGGTCGAGCTGCATTTCCTGGCTGCGGATCACCTCATCGCTGAAGGTGTTATGCTGCCGTAACCTGAACAGCTCCTGCCGTTGCTGGGCGTAAATATCCATCAGCACTGTATGATACAGTTCCACTTCCGTTTTTTCCGTATCATCACATTCCAGTGATTCCAGTCGTGCGGAAGTGCTGTTGATATTATGTTCCAGGTCCTTTTTGAGAAAACCTACCAGTTCATTATCCTTTATTTCAAAGGCATATTTTTCTTCCAGGCGCTGAAGGGCAACTTTCATCATCGCCAGCCGCATGCCCGCTTCCTGTTCTGCCTGTGGCGTGATATCATCTATCTCACCCACTTTGATGAGCTTTATCAGCCAGGGGAGAGTAAGCCCCTGAAACACCAGTGTCACCAGGATAACGATGAAAGTGATGAAAACGATCAGGTTACGGTGGGGGAACAGCAACGGTACCGACAAGGCAGATGCCAGTGACACCACACCGCGCATACCGGCCCATCCCACTACCAGTGGGCCTTTCCAGCCCGGACTGGATTCCTGTGTCCGGATCTTTTTGCTCAGCATCCGCGGGATAAAAGCGCCGGGATATACCCATATCAATCGTACTAAAATGGTGAGGAAAGCGATAACCAGCCCATAACGGATAGCGTCGCCAATGGAGTAGTCGCCCAGTGCGTGCACGATCGTGGGAAGTTCCAGCCCTATCAACATGAAAATGATACCGTTGAGCACAAAGATCAGGGTGCTCCAGACGCCCAGCATCTGCATGCGGGTGGCGCCGTCGGGGAAGATGGCATGTGAGCGGTAGGAGAGGAACAGTCCTCCGCTAACAACCGCCAGCACACCGGAAAAATGAAACTGTTCCGCCGCCAGGTATATGAAATACGGCGTCATCAGCGTGAGAGCGGAATCTATGCTGGGCGTCGTCGGCAGCCAGCGGTGAATAGCGTACATGATATTGGCCACTGCCAGTCCTATCAGGATGCCCATGCCGGCAGACAAAAAGAAGTCACCGACCGCCTGATGCATCACAAACTGCCCGGAAACCACCGCCAATGCGGCAAACCGGAATACGATCAGGCTGGACGCATCGTTGATCAGGCTTTCGCCTTCGAGGACGGTCATGGCCCTCTTAGGGACTTTCAGGTGTTTCAATACGCTTGTTGCCGCCACAGAATCAGGCGGGGAGATAATACCACCCAGCAGAAAACCCAGCGCCAGCGTAAACCCGGGTATCATCGAATGGGATACATAGGCAATAATACAGGACGTGAAAATAACAGCACCGAAAGCCAGCATCATAATAGGCCGCTTCCATTTCCAGAAATCATTCCAGGAAGTGTACCAGGCCGCTTCATACAACAGCGGCGGCAGGAAAATCGTGAAAACAAGATCAGGGTCAATCTCAATCTTCGGCAAACCGGGAATAAAACCAATTCCCAGTCCCGCCAGCACCAGAAAAATAGGATAAGAGATCTTTAACCGCTGGCCCAGCATCACCAGCATAAATACGACAAACAACAAAGTTAGAATAAGGAGCAATGAGTGGTGCATACCAAAGACAGATATTTGCTGTTAAATTAAGAAATTGCGTAATAAATTTCCTGGTGAACTATATGGATTTTTGGGCTTCCGGAATCTGGTAATAAAATACACCGAGTTACTATTGCGCTACCGGCCACAGTAACCAGGTGTTGAAGGCGGGAGAAGTGGCGGTCCTGTAAATGGACGGTGATTATCATACTTCCTGCAGGCTGAAGTTCAGCAACGATAGTGTGTATTCCAATGTATTCCCATTTATGATTGAGAAACATATGTTGGAGGAGGATTTGTAGCGGGCGCTTATTTTACTGTTTGTTGCCGGAATTTATCATACTGTTGCCTGATATAAACATACAGGTCATAATCACTGATTTCTCTCACGAATTCATACGATGGCTGATACCGAAGGATAAACTGAGAGAGGCTGTCGCCGCCCAGTCCGGTAAGGCGCTGCACCAGCGAGGGATTGAACTTTTGTTCCACAAGATTTTCTTTTTCTTTATCCAGCAGGATTTTCCTGAATTTTTCTTTCTTTTTATTCTTGTTGAAGGATACCGCTCTGTATAGCTGATTGATATTGATAGCAATGACCGGGCCGGCAGTAACAATCACTTCATTTCACCGTGGGCGGCGGAAATCAAACTCTCTCCTGAATTCCTGCCGCAGGCGCATGGAGTCGCGAAGGTAGTTGTACTGTATGATGTTGATGGCTTTTAGCTCCAGTGGCTGGGATTGCAGTTGGTGGGTGACCGTTGTTCTGTCTTTACTGACAATGTAAAGTAATGGTACAAAACCCAGTGCTTTCAGTAACAGGGTGTCGCCCTTTCGTGCGTTCAATTGGTAGTGTCCCTGCTCATCGCTGATGACGGCGGATTGTGTACGTTTATTCAGTACCGTTATACCCGCTGCCGGTATGCTGTCTTCCCGGAATATGGTCCCTTGCACGGCGCTCTGGGCATGTACGTGTGACAATGCCAACAGGAGTGGTGATAACAGAACGATATACCTCAGTATCCGCATAACGGAAAGATATAAACGCTTTCTTAAAGGAAAAGTTAATATTGACTGTTTTAGTTTAAATTCGTAACATGAAAGGATTTTGGTCATATTTCTGGGTAGTATATATGCTCTTTTTTGCTATCCCGTTCCCCATGCTTATCTATTATAACACGCGGGAAGGCCTGTCAGATACCAACCCCTATCTGGCCATTGCCTGGCTGTTGCTGTCTGTGATACTTTGGGGTATACTGATATGGCGCTGGTTCCGGAATTGGATACTGATGCCGTTTAAAATGAGACGGAATATTGATTACCTGTTGCGCGAAGGCGAGAAACGGGAAGCCCGTGTTGTAGAAAGTAAGGATGGTAAACAGGTTAAGACAGATATGATTACGAAGGAGATGACGCTCGGCCTGCGTAATTTTGTGGGAACGGAGATTACTGAAAAGCTGGAGTTGGTTGATTCCCGGCCCGGAGAAATGCGCTATGAAAAAGGACGGATCATTCACCTGATGATTGATAAGGCCCTGAAGTTGCGGCCTTACCTGATTGTGGATACTACGCAGGCGAACGTGAAGGCAGGCCGGATGTTATTAATAGTGCTGGTGTGGCTGGGGCTTGTGGGAGCTATTATATGGTATTACTATTTTTCCTATAACATGGAAAATGATGGTTATGGCTGGCGCTTCATGAAGTTTTATCATCCGTTGGTGCTATGTCCGCTGATCCTTTTCGTATCCCGTTTGGGATTGGGGATGCTGTTGAAGCTGTTTAGTGGCAGCGATCCGGATACCTTGTTGCATATCAAATACTATGGCGTTCAGACCATGGCGGAGGTAGTTTCTGCCACACAGACAGGCACCTATATCAACGAACAGCCACAGGTGAAGTTTGAACTACGTTACCAGGATACAAATGGTAAAACGTATACGGCTACACTGAAAAAGATAGTATCTCTTATTGATATTGGAATGGTCCGTGAGAAAGCTGTTCCCATATTCTATTTGAAGGATAAACCGTCAGAGGTGGCATTTGCCGAGGATCTGGCGGACTTAAACTAATTTTATGTTGAAAAACCTATACAAATTTTTGGGAATATCGTTAGTGCTGGGGTGTCTTTCCTGCAGCCAGTTAGCGGATACCTTCAAAGATACTTTCGAGGAAAAATCAGATGAGAAAAAGGAAGAAGCTTCGGGCACTACCAGTCATAACAGCCCGGTGACATCATCGGTTACGATTGAGTCCCGTATTTCCCGGGATACTGTGCATGTTACCTATTCATCCCGGAGTACTTCCCGAGATACTGTACGTGCTACTTATTCTTCCGGCAGTGCCAATCGTAAGCTGAACTTCCTGACAGATGAAACCGGATTGAAAGCGGCAGAAGAAAGCCTCCGGGCTTTGCCTGCCTATGCCGGGAAAAAGATGTATCTCTACGATGATATTCATGCTTATGATGATGGCAGGATCAATCTGCAACTCCGTCATCCGGAGAACCCGGAATATGTGGATGCCTATCACTTTGTAAATGGTAAATGGAATGGGCCGGAGCCGGTACAGCTTTCTGTCCGCAATAAAATAGAGAACAAACTGGTGCCGCTGGACGAAATTGATTTCGGCAGTATGGCGAGGGTGTATAAAAACATTGTGGAAAAGTCCGCCACTATTGAAGGGGCGAAACCTCCCACACATATCTACGGCATCGTTCAGGAGAAACACCTTTTATGGTATCCGGCGTCGATCAATGGCAGCCGGGAACGGTATGCCATCAGCTTTCATAAAGACGGTAGTATCAATAAATTTTTCCGAGAATAGCGGCACTTCCTGTAGTACTTCATAGTGAGGCGCCTCCACGGCTTTCTTCAGTATCGTCACCTTATCGCAGCAGAAGCTGTCATGGCAGTCAAAGTCGTGAAGGTTAACCTTCAACAGCTCTTCGTGTGCTACATTCCTGGCAATAGTAATATGTGGCCGTATACTTCGGTGGTGGTTGAATGCGACGGTAATTATGCCATGAAGACTGGTAATAGCATCACTATCTACCGGTTGGAGCATTAATGTAGCGGTGCGCCCGTGATGGAAAATATCAGCGCCATCGAGTTGTACCCTGAATTCCGAAAAGCCTTCCACTGCACGGGTCACCCGTTGAATGATCGCCTGATCATCTTCCGTACGTGAGAATTTCATCAGTGAAATATGGGCAATCGAACCCAGGTTGTAAGGTGGTATCCTGATCATGGCTGCCAGCCTGCTTTTCATGGCGGCTACTTTGCGCACAATGCCCGGCCCGGGAGAGAGCAGCAGGAAGTATTCATAAATACTAAATAGTGACAGCTGTGCATAGTTCACCCTTTGCATAATGAAGAACATTTACATGACAATAAATGGGTGAGATAATGGGGTAGTAGGTAGTTATTAAAGTTAATAAAAGTATGGATAGCCAACAAAAACTTATTCCTGTTACAACACACTCTATCTGTATTCAATTGTCCTGCGCTGCTGGCAACAATCTGCCATAGGCCGCCAATACACGGTTTACTTTCCGCCGGTGCTCTGCCCGTACCGCCCGGACACTCCGCTGCTTCACAAGGGCGCTAAGCCTGATAATTTCATCATCCAGAATATACAGGACAATTTCAATCCTCAGCATCCTGTCCCTTTGGGTAATACCCGGAATATCACCAGCAGTCGGGCGGGAGAGGAAATCTGCCATGACAAAACGTTCAAACTGGGCAGGGTCCTTCTCATACAGTGCAGGAATCGCCCTGGAGAAACTTCTCTCTATCTTTTGGATGGCCGCAGGCATACGGGGGGAATGCATAAAAGTCCGGATACGCTTTCTCAGGCGGGCCATCACCTGTACAGCGGTGGTCTGTTTAAACTTAATACAGGCCTCTATTTGAAACTGAAGAATCACTTTGATATGTAATTCGGATTTAAGGAGATGATCGTCCATAGTGACGCCTTTGACTACTAAAATCTCGTCGGGGGTGGTATGGTCCAACAGATAGGTTTTGAATAGTTCAGGGTTAGCCTGGTATAAAGGTATTTCGGGGCTGTTCATAACGAATGGTATTTGGGGTCAATGAGCTATACCTATAGATACAGTTGAATGGAGGATTTGTTCATCCAGCTGGCTTTTTTTTTGAATGTTCGGGTGCTGGTTTTTCAGTATCCCAGTGCCGACAGGCTTTGTTGTTATATAGTTTTGAACTATACTGTAATCCGGCTAATATTCAACTGTTTTTTAATGCCACTTTTAAACAGTCCCGTCAGTGCATATTTTTTAAATGTCTTCGGCTCGCTGCTTATATTGTAAGCCGCTCTTAATAATCATAAGGCCCATGGAAGAATAATATCCTCCATGGGCCTTGGTTATTTATGCGGGGCAGTATGCTTTATGGGCAAACGAACGATTTCGGTACGCAGATCTCCAAACTCTGGCAGCAATATTCTGTAGGAGGACAATCATCATCCGTACGGCAATAGGCTCTTTCATTAGCAACACCGCCCACAATATGCTTCAGCTGTTCATTGGTAAGCACTTCTTTAGCGCCAAGTTCAGTAGCGCGCAATTTCAGTTTTTTCATTTCGCAAGAATTTAATGATGAAATAATAATTAACAAACGTGTTATGGCTAACAATAGGTTTGCTAAGACAAAGCTACCACTCTTCATTCCGGTATATCCGGACTGAAAAAATCTTTCAAAGTCCTTTACACAACTCAAACACAGCTGTAGGGGAAAAGCACAATTTGTCTACCCCTCCTATCTTTTTTATCTCCTCTCTTGGTAGTACTTCTCCATATTTTAAAAACAAGCAGCTTATCATTTCCCCGGCCTCTTCATAATAGTAAGTTTCCCGGCTTCTATCGTATTTTATGGGACAACCCATTTTTTTCATGTCATTCAGAATCTCCGACAGGGTGCTTCTGCTTATATTATTTCTTTTTGCAAAGTGGTCCAAGTTGCCAGTCGCCTTTCTTTTTATCATATAATCGATGTACTTCAGGCGATTAATATATTTCATGATAGCCATAGCCTAATCTTGTGTGGTTAAAAAAAGTTTCAAATCACTCAAATTATATATGGCGGGAAGCTGATAGCCGTTGATGAAAAAAGTAGGAGTAAATGCTATACCAGTTTTACGACACCAATCTCTCATCGCGTCCACTTTTGTATCTTGCTTTTGAAATTCTCCATTTAGCGGATATTTAGCGGCAAATGTTTGATAGTCTTTTTTGTCAGACAGGTACCAATCGTCCAATGCTTGTCTGGTTAGTTGGTCACTATTTTTTTCTGTTATAGCCAATAAATGTTTTACAGGCAGTGATGTGGAATCCCCTTCCTTATTGGTCGCTGTGAATATGATTTGGACCTGCACATCGGGATTGTTGTTTAATAGTTCATCCATGGGGATATGTGCTTTAGCGCAGGGTCCACAATAAGGATTGCATACCTTTATCAGTTTATATTTTGCGTCGGGTTTTCCGAGTGTTATGCCCAGTCCCTCTGTCGGCTCGGTCACCGTTTTCTGTTTTGTAAGCAATGCGTTAAATATTTCAGGATTATGCTTTAAGCGCCGTAGTTCTCTTTTATCATTCCTATATTCCTTCACTTTTTCCAATGCCGGTATTAATAACATCAGGGTTATAAAAGGAACTGCAAACATTGTCAATGGCATTAAAATAAACTCCTGGTAAATACCATTTGCTGAAAGCAAAACATACCAACTACCTGCTAACGCAGTTACAAACTGCAATGCCAGCAATCCCTGTATAAAAAGGCAAAGTGTACACCACCGTTTTACTACCTGCCGCTGGTAGTAAAGGGAGAAGAAAATATAGGGTAATGTCAGGATATTTAGCCAGCTTACTATTAACAGGGATCTCGGGTTTACAATACCTGAAAACAATAATAAAAGTATCTGCCCCATAAAATAAGTAAAGCCAATTGTACTCCAACTAATGCCGGCTATTTTTGATGCTTTGGAGCGCAATACGGCTCCGCATCCTGATTTTTCGCCATAGCCACATATTTGCTGCGTTACTGGATTAGATTGATCTAGTTCATGCCATATGAGCAACGCACAGGTTACAGCTCCGGCAAGTGTAATCGACGTAAATAAAAACGGTAGCAAAGCGCTAATGCCAGCCTGGAGGAAGGCAAATGTAGCTGCCAGTGCAACAATAGCCGGAATGCCAAACACAATCAGTTTCTGAAAGAAAGAATTTCTTTTTTCTTCTTTAAGCCTTTTATCATATTCACGATCCCCTACACCGTTTCTCTCGCTTGCTTCGGCCAGAAGTACTGTGCCCAAATACCTTTTAAGGAAATTTTCCTTAGGTTGTGTAGCCCATTTACGTTTTTCAGGATCATAAAAGAGAACAGTGCTGTTTTTAATTTCTTTTACAACCGTAAAGAAGTCAGGCCCTGTTTTCTTCCCTTTGATGAGCGTGATTAATGGTAAAGGTGCCTCCACCAGTTTGTCAGGGTCAAGTCGGATCGCCAGGTTTTCCACAGCATATTTATGCAATACATCGCTAATGCAGAGTAAGCTGGGATAATCCGGATGTTCCTCTATTTCCTTGCTAAGCGTTGTCTTTGTAATTTTAACATTTAGCTCATCAATCAACAGCTTGGCTGCTTCGGAAGCATTACTTTTGGGCTCAAGGAAGTTTTTTAGAAAGGTCAGCATAGAGAACAGTTTTATAGGGTTGATCTTAAATCTAATGTTAATAAAGTGTAAGTGGCATGGGTTAAATCTTAGACAGGTAAGCTCAATGTGCTTGTATAAGAAACTAAGCCACTTTATGGACAGTACTATAATTGAGGGTGTTTACATTAAAACCAAGGCTGATAAGAACGTCATCGTGTCATTACAGGCTATAAGAACATGGCGGTATTTTCATTGGGTTATTTTTAAACATCAGGTCAGCAAAAATGTTATCTTAAATTTAACAATAGATTTGTGTTTTTGCAAGCTTTTTCAAAGCCTTTTTTCTCCTTCTATTTTAAAAGAATGACGAATGCTTTACCAGACGGGCATTCCTGCATAGACGTTATATAATTAACGATGAAACTTTTCATTAGCTAGAAAAGAATGCAGTATTACTATTGTTACTATCAATAATGTCTCTTTTGATACGTGGAGGAAGATAGTGAAAGCCTTTCTTTCATGATTGAGCATTAGCGTTAATGAAACAATTCATAAACTCTAATTCTTGTGGCCTTCTTTGAAGAACAGGGCATCAGATTACTGCATATATTCACGGGTCGGGGAACTGAATATTGTGGCGCCCCAAAAACATCATGAGTATGAACTCTATCTTGCTCTTGAAGACATTGACCCAATGATAAATCTCCCAGGGATACCCCCAAAGAATTAGATGCTGATAAATTCCTTTTATCCCAATGCGTTCCTAACAGCTTCGCGCGTTCACTCGATGTAACCTTGATATACTGTAAAAATCCTTTTCTGTTTTATTGCTGATTACCGGTTTTTCAAGAGCCTTTTATTTTTTGGGTAGTGTTAGGTAATCATTCATCTTTTGATTACTGATTACTTTCGGAAAGTTGCCGTTATACCTGGTAAGTATCCGTCGTACTACTGATGGTATTTTTTGATCATTGTCTTTGCTGTATTTACGGTAGGTGTTCTTGATGATATGTTCCAGAATACCGAGCTGGGCGTTAAATTCAGGTTTCACTTCCATCGCTTCACAGATTAATGTTAACAAATAGGGGTGTTGGGGTATGGTTTTGGGGAATATTTCATTTAATCTCCCTTTATCTCCTTTAACCGCTCTTTCCTCTAAAACCCACGTCCACCAATGAAAAACGCCCAAACCAAGCAAAGCTAAGTTTGGGCGAATAAGCGTTTTTGTAGTCCCGACAGGGATCGAACCTGTATCTAAAGTTTAGGAAACTTCTATTCTATCCATTGAACTACGGGACCATCCTGATTCCCTTTTAGGGGTATCGGGTTGCAAAAGTAAGGGTTTTAAATTAATATTTAAAGACTTTCTATATCAACTTTTCCACCTGAAGGCGCGTAAATACTGTCTATTTCTTTTTTGTACTTTTCAAGGATCACTTTCCGTTTAGCTTTCAGGGTGGGTGTTAGCTCTCCGGCGTCCACAGTCCACTCACGTGGCAGGAGCTGGAATTTTTTCACCTGTTCGATATGGTTAAAGAACTGGTTGTACTTATCCACGGCTTGTTTATAGAGGTCCAGCACTTCCCGGCGCTGCAGCAGTTCTTCATTGCTGCCGGCGGAGATACCTCTTTTCCCGGCCCAGCCGCGAAGATTATCGAAGGCGGGCACAATCAGTGCTGCGGTGAATTTGCGGTCTTCCCCCACCACCATGATCTGTTCTATATAGGGAGATTCCTTGAATTTGTTTTCTATGGGCTGGGGGGCGACAAACTTGCCGCCGGAGGTTTTGAACAGTTCCTTTTTGCGGTCCGTGATTTTCAGGAATTTATTGTCGATCAGCACCCCGATATCACCGGTATGGAACCAGCCGTCGGTGATGGCTTCGGCGGTAAGATCGGGATGTTTATAGTATCCAATGGTGACACTGGGGCCTTTACAGAGTATTTCTCCGTCTTCTGCGATCTTTACTTCCACATTGCTGATGACCGGCCCTACGGTCCCGAACATACGGTCTTCCACATTGAAGCGGTTAACGCTGATCACAGGTGAAGTTTCGGTAAGACCATAACCTTCAAGGATGGGGATACCGGCGGAGGTGAATATTTTCAGCAGCCTGACCTGGCAGGCAGCGGCTCCGTTAACGATACATTGGATATTACCGCCAAGGGCAGCGCGCCATTTGCTGAAGATAAGCTTGTTGGCCAGTTTCAGCTGAAGGTCGTACCAGAAACCCTGCTGATGGTTGATCTCATAACGTTTACCGAGATCTACTGCCCAGAAAAACAGTGCCCGTTTGATGCCTTTGAGCTCCAGCCCGGTGGTCATGATTTTTTCATATACTTTTTCCAGCAGCCGCGGTACGGTGGTGAAAATGGTAGGTTTTACCTCTCTCAGGTTATCGGCGATGGTGTCCATGCTTTCGGCATAATAAACAGGCACGCCGGCAGTCAGGTAGAGGTAGGTGACCATCCGCTCAAAAATATGATTGAGCGGCAGGAAACTGAGGGCACGAGCGTTTTTATTGACTGGCAGGTAAGGCTGACAGGCCAGTACATTGCTCATCACGTTATGATGGGACAGCATCACGCCTTTGGGAGTGCCGGTGGTACCGGAGGTGTAGATAATAGTGACTAATTCCTCCGGAGATATATTTTGCTGGACCTGGTCAATCAACATGTAGTCGTTTTCGTCGGCCAGCGCCAGGACTTCGGTCCAGTGGCGGGCGCCGGGTACTTTGTTGAAGGTAAAGATCTCACGGATGGTGGGAAATTTATCCCGGGCGGCCAGTACTTTATTCAGCAGTTCCTGGTCACTCACAAACAGGATACGGGCTGACGCGTCGTTGAGCACATATTCCAGCTCATGTTGACTGATCGTTGGATAGATTGGGGTGAGGACGGCGCCTATCTGTTGACAGGAGAGGTCGGTCAACAGCCACTCCGGCCGGTTGGGTGAGATAATAGCTATTTTGTCTTTCTCTTCATTTGCTTTGATGCCTGCCCGTATACCCAGTTTCAGTAAGCCTGAGCTGAATTGGCGGGTGATGGTAGCTACTTCCTGTGTGCTGTATTTTTTCCATTGTCCATTTTCCTTGCCGGTAAGCATATCCTCTCTGGGATAGTTTTCCAACTGATACCGGATAACGTCAAATAGTCGCTGCGGTCGGTCCATTATGCTGTTTTTTGAGTGTGCTATACCTGCTTATATTCTTTTCAGCGTATTGTCGAAAGAGCCTTTATGGTAAGTATTGAAGTATTGAAGGGTGAGCGCGATGCCCCATCCCAGCGCAGGCCCCAGCGGCCACGGTGTGCTTCCGGGCATGTCCCGGTCGGAAAGTAACCATACAGCCCACAATCCCATATTGATCACCAGGTAAATGATGAGATGACATTTGAAGCCGGCCCTGGCTTTTGCAATACGCCAGAGACGTTCATCTCTTTGCTGGGTAGTTTCCATTTGAAGTGGTTTTATATGTGAGGCGGCTTTACTCAATTTAAAATATTTTATCGGCTTTCCAGTGGAAAAAACGAAAAATATGGCCTATCTCGATGCGCTGATATGAAACCCGATGTTTACCTGTGAATTGATCAGTTTGTCCTGTAATGATTTGTCTGCACGGTAATTAATACCCCACAAAGTACGATCGATATTAAAATTGGCGACAGCCATGAGGTGATGACTGTCTATGCTGATACGTGCGGGAAAGGAAATATTTTTTGTGACATTTTTGATGGTCAGATTTCCTGAAATAACGTGGGTGGCGTCTTTTAGTTCAACTTCTTCCCCAACAGCCGGATAGTAGGAGTTAATACCAGTCATTTCAAAAGTGGCGACCGGAAATTTTTCCACGTCGAAAAAAGAACCGCCTTTCAGTTCTCTTTCCAGTTTGTTTTTCATGGCGGTGTCGGCAGCGAGGTCTATATTCTGCAGGGTGTGCATATTGATCACCAGCTGGGCACCGGTGATAAGGGAATCTTTCACATATACCGCTCCGCTGGCGAGCCGTAAGGTGCCGTGGTGTTTGCCGGTGGGCTTGGTGCCTATCCACTCTATCAGGCAGGCTGCGGTATCTGCCAGGTAGGCGTTACCCGTGCCTACTTTGACGGCCTGTGGATTGCTGGCAGCGGCCTTGTCTGCCTTGGGGGCCTGCTCACAGGCAACCAGGATACCTGTCAGTAAAAGAAAAAATACAATACTTTTCATAAATATCTCCCTGCATTTATAATGCCCAGCGTTCCGGAATGGCCCGGAACGCTGGTATGATCAATCTATTCTATCAGTTCGCGGTTGCCCACCCATACAAATCGTTTGATGATAAACTCCTGGTTGGTAAAACTGGCATTGCCGGCCGGATTGCCTCCACTGACGTGGAAATCGGAAAAGGCCGCATGCTGGTTTACCCAGATAAAACCGGTAAGGTTGAAAGAAACAGGCGTGAATACGCTGTTCATTTCATCTGCGATTTTTTCTTTGGTGGCAGGATCGGTGGTATAGGCCGCACAGGTAATAGCGCCATGTTTCTGCGCCATCTGTTTGGCCAACTGGATGGTATGTGCGGTATCTTTTGTTTTTACAATCAGCACGATAGGGCCAAACAGCTCCTTTTCGTAAATATTGGTATCAGCACTACTCACCTCGATGATGGTCGGCGCAAATACCCTTGCTTTGCTGAATTCTTCGTTGTTGACGGCGGCACCCGCCAGTACTACTTTGCCGCCCAGTTGCTGCGCTTCCTGCGCGCGCAATAAAGTGTTTTCATTCTGAAGTGCTCCCAGCGTGCCGGCTCCCATTTTCGGATTGTTGGCCAGCGCCACTATGGCGTCCCGGAACCGCTGCACCACGTCATTGAAACTTACCTGTCCTGCTGCGGTGGCAATACCAGCTTCAGGAATGAAGAAGTTCTGCGGAGCGGTACACATCTGACCGGAATACAGGCTCACAGAAAATGCGAGGTTCTGTATCACAGCGTCGAGGTCTTTTACACTGTCGAGCAATACGGAGTTGACACCCGCTTTCTCGGTGAAGACGGTCTTCCCGGGAAGAGATTCCACATAATTACCGAAAGCGCTGCTGCCGGTATAGTCAATTAGTTTTACATCCGGATGTTCTGCCAGTTTTTTGGCGATAAGATCTTCGGAGCTATCGGCTGCCAGTTGACACAGAAGCGGGTCATGCCCGTTTTCCTGTAACACCTGTTGTATGGCGCTTACTGCAATGGCAATAGGCAGAATGGCCCGTGGATGTGGTTTCACGATCACAGGGTTGCCGGTGATCAGGTTGGCATACACCCCGGGCAGCGTGTTCCATACCGGGAAAGTGGAGCAACCGATTACTACGCCAACACCTTTGGGGATGGCGCGGAAAGTCTTCCTGAGGCGGATGCTGATTTTACCCATGGGCTTTTCCCATTCCAGTTCGGGCGGATATCGTTGCAGCTCATGATAACCGGTGGCAATGGCTTCGAGGGCACGGTCGTTGGCATGCGGACCGGAAGCCTGAAAGCTCATCATAAAGCTTTGGCCGGTAGTATGCATGGTGGCATTGGCGATATCGAAAAAGTAATCTTTAATTCGTTCAAGCGTCTCCGTTAGTACGCCGGCCCTTTCAGGGACAGATGTACGGCTCCATGCATGTGTGGCTTCACCTGCTCTTTTTACCAGGTCATCTACGGCAAAGGATGGATAGGTAACGCCCAGTACTTCCTGTGTATAGGGAGACACTTCTTCTCCTGTCCAGCCGGTTTCGCCGGTTTGCAGCAATTGTTTGAAGGGCTTGTTCAGCAACTGCTGATAGCTCTGTACGCCTTTTGCATGGGCTTCTTCCCCGTAAGCTTTGGGGTGCTCCGGATAGTGCGAATAGAAAGTTCTTTCGTGATTCGCTTTAACAGCGGCATCAATCGTGTTTTGGTGTTTCGTAGCGAGCATATTCAGATTTTGAGATTATTCAGACAGCCGGGATGACAACCACCCCGGCTGGAAAAAGCTTGAAAAAACGCCTCTCTTGCTCAATTCTACAGCTTCTGCTATGGCATGTTGCCCGGGGCGTCAGCCCTGGGAATCGAATATCAATATCCCGCGTTGATCAGCGTGAATTTCCCGTCATTGTAATATTCATCCGGTCTGGGTTTCAATGGATGGTTGCGCTGATACTTCAGGAAGTCATCATACTCTTGTTTATGCAGCGTTACCCACGCCTTATAACCAGCCTGGTTAGCGGCAGGGCCGAACAGCCATTGATTGTATGATTCAAACATGCCCTGCTGCAGCATCTTTTGCTGAAAGTCGAAAAGCGCATAGGGATAATTACCACTATGGGAATTATACCAATCCAGCAGGAATCGTGTACGGGCCATGATCAGCGCATCGGGGTCCACACCGCCGGTTATCACGCTCAATTGTTTGCCCATACACTGTTTGAAGGCCTGGGAAAAACCGTTGTCTCCTCTGCTTCTTTTACTCTTTTTACCTTCTTCTTCAGGGACCATGCTGTCAAACAAGCTCGGATCGTTGAACAGCTTTTTGTACGATTCCAGTACAATGTTCCTGATTTCAGCCGTCCGGGTGGTGAAACTCTCCATATTCATGAAGGTTTCGCCATATAACACACACCACAATGGGTTGTTACTGTAATAATAGGTTTTGGTGGCATTGTAGTAGTTGCCTGGAAAGCCAGGGTCCTGCTCAATACCTTTTAACCAGGAACGCAGCGCGCCATCATACATCTTGAAGTTCATCAGCAGGGTGCCGTTGTCGTTGTACAGCTCGCCGCTGTTGGGAAATTTACGGATGGCTTTTTCGTACATCCGTTGTGCTGTTTTCGACTCGTCCCGGCCCTGGTAGATGTTACCTGCAATCTGAAATACCTGCACGTCCGCTTCTTTTCTGTTGAGCAGCGGCTCTATCACACTTTTGGCTTTGATAAGGTCTCCTTTGAGGTAAAAGGTGAAACCCAGCTGTTTCCTGTATTCAAAATTGTCCGGGTCCAGCTGTAACGCCTGGTTTAATACCAGCACAGCATTGGAGTAATCTCCGTTACGCATGAAGTTGGTAGCGGTCCTGTATAATTCATTCGCATCCTGCGCAACCGCCACTTGTGAAAATAATACCCCCGCAACAAATACTGCTTTCAATAAAGAAGACCTCATATGCATTCCTGTCTGTCGTTTGTTGTAAAAGTAAGGAAAATGGGGTAATGTCCCGCTGATCAATCTCCGGCAGAAATAAATAGGCACAGGAAAATTTATATTATATAATTGATTTATTTGTTTTAGTTAACACCCTTTGAAGCAGCAGCAGGGAGATAACCAGCACAACCAGCGCTGAGGAGGTGAGGAGAACGTTCCCCTCCGCTATCAACTTTTGCCACGGGCTGTTCATCGACACATAGAAAAAAATACCATGCAGGATGCCGGCCCAGATGCCAGGCAACACGGAACGCGTATGATGATACATCCAGTTATACAACAGGTTCACCAGTAAGTAAAAACACACTATAATCGGGAGCATATACAACAGGCCCATAAACAGGGTGCTGTTAAGGATGGCTACGGAAGGACGATACCGTTTTAACAACCCATCGAGTAAGATGCCCCGGTGAAGCAGATGCTCTGAAAAAATATAGACAAGACCACAACCATTTGCTATAAAGATATTGTCCGGGTAATACCCTGACCGGTCTTTCATGAGTGTGGCCCAGATGTCGACGTGAAACCATGTGCCAACCCCGATAAACGCGATGGTCAGCGCCGGCATAATCGCGATAGGGAGTAGCATAACAGGCAATGATGGCATCCGGAAGGAAAACGTAAAATCCGGCTCCTGTTTTTTCTTCTGGCCGTAGACAAAAACAGCCAATAACAGGTATACCAGGGCGGATAGGGGCCCTACCAGGTAATTTGCAGAATCGGCCTTGCCATGAGTTACGCCCACATAGATACCGAGACAGATCATAACGATCACCAACAGTCCAAGGATAACTGGAAATAGCAACCAGAGCTGCTTCAGGCTGGGATAGGTTTGGGGCTGCTGTTCTTCAAAAACAGGATCATCAAAAATGGTGTCAGGGGAGGAGGTGGAAGACATAGGTATCAGGGTGAAAACAAACTCCCCTGACGGTGAGGCCAGGGGAGTGGGGATATTGAGAATATGTTGATTAAATCACATGCGTAATGAGGCCATCGCGCAACTTCGGCTCAAACCAGGTGCTTTTCGGAGGCATTACATTGCCGCTGTCGGCAATATCGAACAGTTGCTGAATAGTAACCGGGTACAGGGCGAAAGCTACTTTCATTTCACCGCTGTCTACGCGTTTTACCAGTTCCTGTAAGCCACGGATACCACCTACGAAGTCGATGCGTTTATCAGTGCGCTGGTCTTTGATGCCAAGGTGTTTGTCCAGGATGTTGTTGGACAGGATAGTCACGTCCAGGATACCGATTGGATCGGTGGTGTAGGTGCCTTCTTTGGCTACCAGGCGGTACCAGGCGCCTTCCAGGTACATACTGAATTCATGCAGCATGGACGGTTGTTGCGGCTGGTGACCGATTTCTTCCACAGTAAAGTCGTAGTCGAGACGGGACAGCAGTTCAGCTTTGCTTAAGCCATTGAGGTCTTTTACCAGGCGGTTATAGTCCAGGATGGCCAGCTGGCTGGCGGGGAAGATGGTGGTCAGGAAATAGTTCACCGGATTTTCCACTGAAGTGATGGTGCCTTTTTCCTGGAATTCTTTCTGTACCAGGCTGGCAGAAGCAGCGCGGTGGTGCCCGTCGGCGATATAGGTGCAGGGCACCTTTTCAGCAAACAGGGTGGTGATTTCCTGCACGGCAGCCGGGGTGTTGATCACCCAGATGGTATGCTGGATACCGTCATCGGCCGTGAAGTCGTATGTCGGTTTGTTGTTGTTTTGCCAGTGGTCTATCAGGGCGTTTACTTCCGGCACGTCGTTATATGCGAGGAAAACGTTGCCTGTCTGGGCCAGCGTGGTTTTAATATGGTTGATACGGTCCAGTTCTTTGTCCGGGCGTGTGAACTCATGTTTTTTGATAATGCCTTTGTTGTAGTCGTCTACAGAAGAGGCGCATACGAGGCCTGTCTGGGAACGGCCGTTCATCACCAGTTTGTAGATGTAATAGGCAGGTTGTGCTTCCTGGAACAGTACACCTTCTTTTACCAGGTGTTGCAGGTTTTCTGCTGCTTTATCGTATACCTGCTGGCTGTGGGTATCTATCCCTTCCGGCAGATCTATTTCAGATTTTGAAACATGATAATACGAATGTGGATTACCGGCAGCGGCAGCTTTAGCTTCGTCCGAACTGAGTACGTCATAAGGCCTTGCAGCTACTTGTGCCGCCAGTTCTTCTTTGGGCCTTAATCCTTTGAAAGGTCTGATAATAGCCATGATAAAAATGTAGATGAGGGTAAAAGTAATAATAATAATTACGAAATGCGAATAACGATGATCAAACTGAAGTGATTGTTCAGTTAAATCATCGTTATTCCTATTTCGTAATAGCCGTGGTGGCTTAAGCTTTTTTCAGGGAGAAGTATTTCATGGCTTCCACCATTACTTCTACGCTTTCGTAGGGCAGGGCATTATACATGGATACCCGGAAACCACCGGAGAGGCGGTGACCTTTAATACCAACGATATCTTCTTTCTTACAGAATTTCAGGAATTCATCTTCCATCTCAGGCTTGTCCATGATGAAGCAGGCGTTCATCAGGCTGCGGTCTTCTTTGGCCACCGTACCGCGGAACAGCGGATTGTGGTCAATTTCATCATACAGCAGGGCTGCCTTTTTCTGGTTGATTTTTTCGATGGCTGGTATACCGCCCTGCTCTTTCAACCAGCGAAGGGTGAGCATGGAGATATATACCGCAAATACGGGAGGGGTGTTCAGCATGGACCCGTTGTCTATATGGTTTTTGTAGTCCAGTATAGCAGGGATTTTACGGGTTACTTTACCGAGCATGCTTTTACGGATGGCTACCATGGTGGCACCGGCTGCGCCCATGTTCTTCTGAACACCGGCATAAATCAGCGAGTACTTGTTGAAGTCCATGGAGCGACTCATAATATCACTGCTCATATCCGCGATCAGGGGTACGTCTGTTACCGGGGTCATATGCCACTGTGTACCATAGATGGTATTGTTAGTGGTAATGTGCAGGTAGCTGGCCTGTGGGGGGATGTTGAACTGTTTGGGAATGTGGTTGTAGTTACTGTCTTTGGAGCTGGCTACTACATCTACGAAGCCAAACAATTTCGCTTCTTTGATGGCCTTGTTGGACCATACGCCGGTGTCTACATAAGCGGCTGTCTCACTGCTTTCCAGCAGATTCATAGGTACCTGCATAAATTGCGTGGTGGCACCGCCATGTAAATACAGCACCTCGAAGTCATCATCAAGCTGCATCAGTTCCCTAACCAGGTTACGCGCCTCTTCCATCACCGCTACAAACGGCTCCGTTCTGTGGCCTATTTCCAGTATGGACATCCCTGATCCCTCAAAGTCTATCAGGGCTTTACTGGCTTTGTATAATACCTCGTTGGGCAATACAGAAGGACCTGCGTTAAAATTATGCACCTTCATGTTACGATCTAGATTAAATTCATTTTTTGATCTTTCCACTTTGTTTTGGTTTTTCTAAGGAAACGGAAAAAAAACGGCACGGGTGTTTTAAAACCTGTAAGGCGCGTGGTGTAGGATAGGTTAAAAGACGGTAGGAACAAAGATAAAATTTCTTTTCCAATTATTCTGTATTAGCCTAAATATTTTGCCCGTTTATTCTGTTCTTCCCAGCATGCGTCCCTCTGTCCATCGTTGTTGCAGCTGTTCAAACTCCTGTAACTCGCTCTCCGTAAGGTTTGTGTGATGAAGCTCCTGCAAGGAAGGCTGTCCTGCATTTACCCAGGCGGTATACCAGCAGGCCGCCACCGCTGCAATGGCTTGTTTCATTCGCCGCTCTGTCATACCATTCAATAGCTGATGATATGCTTTCGTATAACCTTCAGCGTAAGTCCTCGTTAACACACCGTTCCTGATCTCATATGCATAACGCTGCGCCGGGGGCGTCTGTTCACTTAACCACTTTTCTTTTTTTAACACGGTGTCTGCTGCAAGGCCGCTACTGGTAACAATCTGCCAGACAAAAGCCCGCCAGTCGGTAATGTAATGCGCTTTGCCGGCCCAATAGTCAAATTCCGCATCTGCCAGCAGTTCAGGGATACGCGATTCCCATAGCCCATGGATGCCGGTCTGACCGGTGAACTGCCCGTTGTGATTGGAACACGCATGCAAAGGTACATGCGCATCGGCTACGTAATGCCCCGCTTCGGCTGATAACTGCAGTATACGCTGCTGGTCCCGCTCACGAAAAGCCTTGGTGAGCATCAACATCATCTTCTCAAGATGCCACGGCAATATCCCGTTGCGCTGCAACGAGTCGGCGCCATACCGCGCCAGGGCTTCCTGCCAGCTGCGCGGGATCTGCCGGTAAGGCGGCTGGTCCAGCACGTCAATGTCCAGGTAATGCCGCGGCGCCTCGGCCGCCACTACATACCGGCGTTTGTCCGGATCGGTGGCGTGCACACGCAGATACTCCAGGTGCGGCTTATACAACACCAGCATCTCGGGAGGCAAACAAAATACCGCCAGCCGGTTGATCCGCTCATGGGCAAAGAAACCCCAGCCACTGGCAGATTCGGCGCAAAACAATAATACAATAGTGAAACTTACAGCGAATCGCTGTTTCAGGATATGGGTTAACATAACAAACAATTTAGAGATTTGGATATTTTGAAAATTTAGCTATTTAATTCAAGCCAGCCAAAGCTTTCGAAGGAATTTAATAACTAAATTTCAAAATACCCGAATGACTAAATGTTCGTAACGCCGCCGCTTACGGCAAATTTCATGGCCTCGCCGGCAGAAATGTTTTCCAGCGGTTTTATCCGCTCTTTCGGTACAATAAAAACTTTACCGGTAATGGCATAGGCATGCGGCACATATACGGCCATATAACCTTCCATGCCCAGGCTGCTCACATCTGTCTGGGTAATAAATCCCATCTCCCACACATCCAGGCCGTAAACCTGTACCAGCACAGGATGATCGAACTTCTTCTTTTCTCCGACAAATGCGTCAAATACGTCCTTGATGGAAGTGTAAATGTATTTGATGAAAGGAGTGCGCTCCAGCAAATGATCAAACAGATCAAAAATCCGCCCGATAATAAAAGAAGAACTCAGGTATCCCACCACTACTACCAGTATCAATACCAGCGCAAACCCTACGCCCTTGTATTTTAGAAAGTTGAAAGAGGTGTCCTCCGGAATGATCTCCTTCGGAATAAGATTGTCAATAGTAACAAACGCCCAATATAAGGTCAGTGCAGTGATCCCGATAGGGGCCAGTATCAACAGGCCCTGGAAGAAATACCGCAATAAACGGGACGCAAACACTTTTAATTTGAGTTTTGGCGACATGGTAAAAGGAATGAAGGCACAAAATTAGACAAATAAGCGGAAGATTACCTGTTCACTACATTGTCTGTCTGTGAAGATTGCCGGAGGCCTGCCGCCGCGCTACTATCAAGGGTTTTTCCACTTCCTTCAGTTTCTCCGGCTTCCTGTTTTCTTCCAATTGCCCGGTTGCTCCGATATCTCCGCCTATCAGGCGAATCAGTAATCATCATGACCATCACAGTTCGGTGTTGCCACATATAAAAAATAATTACTGGAAACTTTGGAAGTTTAAAAAGTTTCCATAGTTTTGTCTTCGCATCATAAAGCCTGTTAAAGCACTCTTATGGAACCGCAGGAACGTATCATGGACACGGCTTTTGGCCTGTTTCGACAATATGGCACCAGGTCTATCACCATGGATGACATCGCTGAGAAAATGGGCATCTCCAAAAAGACCCTCTATGCCCACTTCATGGATAAAGACGACCTGGTAACACAGGCGATTACCCGTTTTATCAGCATCGTGGAAACAGAATGTCTGACAGACCGCGAAAAATCAGCCGACGCCATCGAAGAACTGTTCCTCGTCATGGACATGCTGGACCGCCGCATGCGTAATATGAACCCGGTCGTCCTGCTCGACCTGCAAAAGTTCCATGCTAAAGCTTATCAGGTGTTTTTGAACTATCAGAACAACTCATTGACCAACACTATCCGCGAAAACCTGGAACGTGGGATCAATGAAGGACTCTACCGGCCGGACCTCGACATCAGAACACTGACTCAATACCGCGTTTACGGATGTATGCTCAGCTTTCAGCCCGAAGCATTTCCGGGTAGCTCCGATATGACCAGGGTACAAAAAGTGCTGCTGGAAAATTTTCTGTACGGAGTAGCCTCTGCTAAAGGGTATAAGCTTATCGAAAAGTACAAACAACTATCGCAAAACATATAACACTATGCAACGTATCAGAAGGCTCACCGGCATGGCTTCCATGGTGGGACTGCTCGCAGCGGCCATCAGCGCCGGCGCCCAGACCATCTCCCAGGAGCCTGTCCGCCTGTCGGCCCGGGAAGCAGTGGACTACGCCTTGGTTAACCAGGCAGCCGTAAAAACGGCTAAACTGGATGAACTGATCCAGCTGGCCAAAAATAGAGAGGTCAGCGGATTAGCTTTGCCAAACATCACCGGTACCGGCCAATATCAGTACAACCCGATCGTCCAGAAACAGATGTTCAGCCTGGGCAACTTCAACCCGTCAGCGCCCAAAGATTCCTTTGCTGTGGTCTCTTTCCAGTTGCCACACAATGCCATGGGCGAAGTAAGGCTCACGCAGACCCTCTTCGATCCCAGCGTACTGGTGGCCCTGCAAGCCCGTAAAACACTGGAAGACCTGGTCTCTAAAAATGTGGCCAAATCACAGATTGATGTGAAAGCCAACGTATACAAAGCCTATTATAATGTACTGTCTGCCCGGAAAGCATTGTCTATCCTGACAAACAACATCACCACCCTGGAAAAGCTCCTCAACGATACCAAAGAAATTAATAAAAACGGCCTGGTGGAAAAACTGGATGTAGACCGCCTCGTAGTGCAATACACCAACCTTCAGACAGAACAAACCAAACTCCGCAACCTCGTTGAAATAGGCGTGGCTGCGCTCAAATACCAGATGGGCATGCCGCTGAAACAGGTGGTAGTGCTCACAGATACCCTGTCCACCGAAAGAATCGCTGAAAGCATTCCCGATATGGACAAATTCGACTACTCCCAACGTATCGAATACCAGTTGCTCGAAACACAAAAGAAAGCCAACGAATACGATCTGAAAAGATACAAGATGAAAGGCTTGCCTAGCCTGCAACTGTTCGCCGCTACAGGTGCCCTCCGCGGCAGTGATAAGTTCGACTACCTTAAGACCCAGATGTGGTACGGTTACCTCAATACCGGTCTTAACCTCTCTGTGCCCATTTTCAGCGGTATGCAACGCAGAAGACAAGTAGACCAGGCCCTGTTGAACGTGAAGAAAAGTGAAGTGGCCATCGAAAATGCCAAGCTGGGCATCGATCTGGAAAGAGAACAATCTGCTTCCACTTTCCGCAACAACGTGCTGAGCCTGCAAGCGCAGGAAAAAAACATGCAACTCGCGGAAGATGTACATAATACCACTCAGATCAAATACCGCGAAGGCGTGGGTTCCAGCCTGGAAATGACGACAGCCGAAAATGACCTGCTCACCGCCCAGAACAATTATTTCACCGCACTGTACAACGCTATCGTAGCAAGGATAGACCTGCTGAAAGCTTATGGCAAACTATAGTGCAAAACATTTTCAATCACCTATCACTACTAGCTATATGAATAAAAGATATCTTTTCACAGTCCCGGTGCTCGCCATAGTAATAGCTGCCTGCGGCGGCGGTGGCAACAAAACCCAACAACTGGAAAAACTGAAACAGGAAAGGGCTGCCATCGATTCTAAAATCGCTGCCCTCGAGAAAGAAGTGGGTAAAAAAGATACTGTAGCCAGAAAGAAAGATGTTACCGTGTCTGAGGTAAGAGACACCGTATTTGAACACTATATCGATGTACAGGGCAGCGTAGACGCCCGCGAAAATGTTAACGTGTCCGCCCGCGCCATGGGGGTGATCACCGCTATCTTCGTACGCGAAGGCCAGCAGGTAAGCAAAGGCCAGACACTGGCCCAGGTAGATGATCAGGTGCTGAAAGCCAGTATGGCCGAACTGCGTACCCAGATGGACCTCGCTAATATACTCTTCGAAAAACAGAAAAATCTCTGGTCACAGAAAATAGGTTCTGAAGTGCAGTACCTCAACGCTAAAAACCAGAAGGAAGCACTGGAAAGGAAAATGGCCACCCTGCAGGACCAACTGTCCCAGACCCGCATCATTGCCCCCATCAGCGGCACCGTAGATGCGGTGATCGCTAAAGTAGGCGACAACGCAGCACCCGGTAATCCTACCTTCCGCGTGGTAAACGCCAATAACCTGAAAGTGACGGCCAACGTGGCAGAAGCTTATGCTGGTCTCCTCAAAAGCGGCGACCGCGTAGTCATCGCTTTCCCGGATATTAACCGCGAAATAAAAACCAACATCGCCTTTGCCTCCAGGACTATCGATCCGCTCAGCCGCACCATCAAAATAGAAGTGCCGCTGAAACCCGATAACACCCTGCGTCCTAATATGATCGCCCATATTAAAATTGTGGACTACGCTACCAGCAACGCTGTTGTAATACCGGTGAACCTGATCCAGTATTCTTCCGGTAAACCCTTCGTCATGGTGGCGGAATCCAAAAACGGCCAGCTGGCCTCCCTGCGCAGGACCATCGAAGTGGGACGCACCTATAACGATAAGGCTGAAATCAAAGACGGCTTAAAAGCTGGTGATAAAATCATCACCACCGGTTACCAGGGCCTCAATGATAATGACCTGATCAAACTGTAATGCTGACCACTAACAGCCAAAAACAAGTTTATGCAAGACAATCTCCATAAAGAATTTAAACCCACCAGCTGGTCCATTGATAATAAGGTGAGCATCTATGTGGCCACCATTATCATTGCGCTGGCGGGTATTCTTTCCTATATCAACCTGCCAAAGGAACAATTCCCCGAAGTGGTGTTCCCGCAGTTTTATATCAATACCATCTATGCCGGTACTTCCCCGGAAGATATGGAAACACTGGTGACAAAGCCTATCGAGAAACAGCTCAACGGCATCTCCGGCGTAAAGAAGATCAAAAGCACCTCCATGCAGGACTTCTCCGCCATCACCATCGAGTTCAACGCCAATGAAGATATAGAAGCTGCCCGCCAACAGGTAAGGGAAAAAGTGGACGACGCTAAAAAAGACCTGCCGAAAGACCTCACACAGGAACCGCAGATCGTGAAAATTGACGTGTCCCAGATTCCCATCATGAACGTGAACCTCTCCGGCGACTTTGACCTGCAAACACTCAAACGTTATGCAGATGACATGAAGGACCGGATCGAGGCACTGAATGAAATCACCCGTGTAGACCTGGTAGGTGAACTGGAAAGGGAGATACAGATCAATGTCGATAAATATAAAATGGATGCCGCCAGGATCGGTTTTGATGATATCATCGGTGCTATCCAGGGTGAAAATATTACCATCTCCGGCGGCCTGGTGTCTATGGACGGCCAGAAACGTACCCTCAGCGTAAAAGGAGAGTACAAAGACCCGGCTAAGATCGGTAACATCATCGTACGCGGACAATCCGGCGCTACCGTTTATCTGAAAGACATCGCCAACGTAGTGGACGGTTTCCTCGAGCAGGAAAGCTACGCCCGTCTCGCTGGTAAAAACGTGATCACGCTCAACGTGATCAAACAAAGCGGTAAAAACCTGATCGATGCGTCGGACAAAATACAGGCCATCAAGGCAGACATGGAAGCCAACTACTTCCCGAAAGGCCTGCATGTGACCATCACTGCTGACCAGTCTAAATCCACCCGCGTAACCCTGCATGACCTGATCAATACCATTATTATCGGCTTCATTCTGGTGACCATTATCCTCATGTTCTTCATGGGCGCGGTAAACGCTATTTTCGTGGCGTTGTCTGTACCGATCTCTATGTTCATCGCCTTCCTGCTGATGCCGATGTATGGGTTTACCCTCAATATGATGGTGCTGTTCTCCTTCCTGCTGGCATTGGGTATTGTGGTGGATGACGCCATTGTGGTGATAGAAAACGTGCACCGTATTTTTAACGAACGAAAAGACCTGGGTATAGTAAGAGCCGCCAAGATAGCGGCGGGAGAGGTATTCTTGCCGGTATTGTCAGGAACCCTGACGGTGTTGGCGCCATTCGTACCGCTGTTATTTTGGCCCGGCGTGATCGGTAAGTTTATGTTCTACCTGCCGGTGACGCTGATCACCACCCTGGGTGCATCACTGGTAGTGGCTTACATCATTAACCCGGTGTTTGCGGTCGACTTTATGGACCGGCACGAAGGTGAGGAGCATGCCAAACCGAAATTTAACCGTAAGTTCCAGATACTCACCGCTGTATTTGCGGTGATAGCCATCATCGGCTATGCTAATGGCAGCGTAGGGGTGGGCAACTTTGTGATCTTCGCTTATCTGATGATCGCGCTGGAACGTTTCTGGCTGGGCGGCGTAGCGCGGCACTTCCAGAACACCTTCTGGCCTAAAGTACAGGAGCGTTACAAACAAATCCTGAAATGGTGCCTCATCGGCTGGCGTCCGGTCTGGATCCTGGTGGCTACTTTCGCCCTGCTGATTTTCAGCATTATCCTGACGGGTATCCGTAACCCGAAAGTGGTGTTCTTCCCACAGGCAGATCCCAACTTTGTCTACACTTACATCGAACTGCCTAACGGTACCGATCAGAAATACACAGACTCTATTACCCATATTGTGGAAGACCGCATCACGAAAGTAGTGGGTCCGAACAATCCAATTGTGGAGTCTATTATTTCCAACGTGGCCAAAGGCGCCGGTGATCCGTCGCAGATGGACATGAGCACCCAGCCGCAGAAAGGCAAGGTGACCGTGGCTTTCGTTGAATTTGGCGCCCGTAACGGTCAGTCTACCGTACAGTACCTCGATAAAATCCGCAATGCCGTAAAAGGTATCCCGGGCACTAATATCACCGTAGAGCAGGAGCAGGGCGGTCCTCCTACCGGTAAACCGATCAATATCGAAATCACCGGTGATAACTTTGATGAACTGACTAATTCTTCGTTTAGGCTTAAACGTTATTTGGATTCCCTGCATGTTGATGGGGTGGAAGAGCTGAAAAGCGACTTTGAAGCGAACAAACCCGAGATCGTAGTGAATATAGACCGGGAAAGGGCTAATAACGAAGGTATTTCCACCCGCCAGATCGGTGGTGCCCTGCGTACCGCTTTGTTTGGATTTGAAGCGTCCAAAATCAGGGATGCCAAAGACGAATACAAGATCATGGTGCGGTTACAGGAAAATCAGCGTAACAATATCAATAACCTGATGAACCTCAACCTGGTATACCGGGATATGAACATGGGAGGGGCTGTGCGCCAGGTGCCGTTGTCGGCAGTAGCAGATATCCATTACTCCAATACTTACGCCGGTATCAAACGTATTGACCAGAAGCGTGTGATCACCTTGTATTCCAATGTGTTGACCGGCTTCAATGCCAATGAGGTAGTACAGCATATCGAAACAGCGCTGCATGATTTCAGTCATCCTAACTCCGTGACAATCAAGATGACCGGTGAGCAGGAAGATCAGAAAGAGACGATGAACTTCCTCCTGATGGCGATGTTGGGCGCATTTGGGCTGATTCTGATGATCATGGTAACGCAGTTCAACTCTATTGGCCGGCCGTTGATCATCTTTATGGAGATCCTGTTCAGTATTATCGGGGTGTTCCTGGGCTTCTCCATCTTCAAAATGGACATTTCCATTGTGATGACCGGGGTAGGTATTATGGCCCTGGCAGGTATTGTGGTGCGTAATGGTATTGTGTTGGTGGAGTTTACCGACCTGCTGGTGATGCAGAACATGCCGGTATATGAAGCTGTGGTGGAGGCGGGCAAAACCCGTATGACGCCGGTATTGCTGACGGCTATTGCCGCTATTCTGGGGCTGATTCCGCTGGCAGTGGGCTTTAATATTGACTTTGCCACCCTGTTCAGTGAGTTTAAACCGCATATTTTCTTCGGAGGTGACAACGTAGCCTTCTGGGGACCGTTGGCCTGGACGATGGTGTATGGGTTGATTTTTGCGACCTTCCTGACCCTCATCCTGGTACCGGTGATGTATGCCATGAACAAACGTTCCATCGATGTGCTGGACCGTTATAAATTGTCCAGGACGTTGAAATATGTGCCTTTCCTGGTGCTGATATTAAAAATATTTATGAAGAAAGAGGAGGTGAAGAAGCTGCATGATCCGAAGTATCTGTCAGCCAAGCCTTACAATTTCTTTCCGGCCCCTGAAAAGGAGCAGCAGGAAGAAATTCTCCGGAAAAACGCCAAAGTAGGCGAGGTTTCCGTGAATTAAAGACTTGATAATTACATCTTTTAGTAATACAGTGTAACAGTTGTAGGTTAACAGTCTCCGTCCTGATTCTTCAGGACGGATTTTTTTTTGTATATTGTGGATGAAACCATATTTTTATTGTTGTTAACAAATTTTAACAAACAGGATGGTGGGCAATTGGATAGCTATTGTTACATTTGACCCTAAGAGCGTTCACGTTACTAGCTATATACAGCCTTAGTCTTAGTATGCCATATGATTATCGGACGTTAAATTTTGACAGAAAACAGTCTGTTTTAAACAGTTATACAGGATTGCCTGTTTTATCTAGATTAGATTATAGATTTTAGCGAAGGAAAGACACTGGTATCAATGAGAGATACCCTCAGCCATTAAAACTAGGAAGACTGGCAAAAGATTGGAAGACCATGGAGTACGTAGCAACCTTAGCATTTGCTAAAGAGCAGGACCGGCAGGATCCATTAAATAAATTCAGGGAGCAGTTTTATTTTCCCCAACGAAAAGGAAAGGACGCAATTTATTTATGTGGCAATTCACTCGGATTACAGCCTAAAAATGTAAAATCAGCGATAGAACAGGAATTGGCAGATTGGCAGCAGTGTGCGGTTGAAGGATATTGGGCGGCCAAGAATCCCTGGCTCTATTATCAGCAGTATTGCAGTAAGCCACTCACAGCAATGATGGGGGCGAGCCAGCAGGAGCTAACGGTGATGAATACACTCACGGTGAACCTTCATCTGATGATGTTGAGTTTTTATCGGCCAACCAAACAGCGGTTTAAAGTGTTAATGGAAGCAGGAGCCTTTCCAAGCGATCAATATGCAGTGGAGACACAGGTCAGATTTCATGGTTTTGACCCGGAAACAGCCATTGTAGAGGTTTCGCCCAGAGCCGGAGAACATTTAATAAGATTAGAAGATATTTTAGATATTATTAACAAGGAAAGTGATAGCTTAGCATTAGTTTTATTCGGAGGGATTAATTATTACACCGGACAATATTTTGATATACCCGCTATTACGGCCGCTGCCCATGAGGCAGGTGCTTATGCCGGTTTCGATCTGGCGCATGTAGCAGGAAATATTCCGGTGTCTTTGCACAATTGGGACGTAGATTTTGCCGTTTGGTGTTCGTATAAATACCTGAACGGAGGTCCCGGCGCGGTAGGAGGCGCCTTTGTGCATGAAAAATATGCCAGCAACCGCGGATTTCTCCGCTTGGGTGGCTGGTGGGGCAACGAAGAGAGTGCACGTTTTAAAATGGAAAAAGGGTTTGTGCCTAAGAAAGAAGCCGAAGGATGGCAACAAAGTACAGCTCAGGTTTTTAACATGGTAAGCCTGAAAGCATCCCTCGAACTATTTGAAGCAGCCGGTATCGGCGCTTTGAGAGAAAAAAGCCAGGGACTGACCAATTACCTGGCGTTTTTGCTGCAGCAGTTGAAAGGCATTAATTTTGAAATTATTACACCTAAAAATTGTAATGAACGTGGCGCACAACTATCTTTGCTGTTCCTGGAAAAAGGAAAAGAGATACATCAGCAAATGACGGATGCCGGTATAATCGTTGACTGGAGAGAACCCGGAGTCATCAGGGTTTCACCGGCGCCGATGTATAACTCTTATCAGGATGTGTTTCATTTTTATGAAATCATAGCTAATATTGCTTCAAACGCTTAATTAAGTAAGATGAATTTTGAGAGAAACGAACGCCCCCGCAGGCCCTACTCTTCTGATACCAACAAAGAGAATGATCCCAACAAGGAGAGAGGTGACTACAGACCCAACTTAAACAATGAGCGGGAGGGTGGAAAACCCGACTACAATGGTGGCGACAACACAGAACGTCGTCCACGCACTGACTACAATCGCGAGGGTGGGTATCGCCCCCGTACAGACTACAACCGCGATGGCGGTGGTTACAATCGTGAAGGTGGTAGCGGCGGCTACGACCGTGGCAGCGGTGGATATGACCGAGGCGGCGGTGAAGGTGGCGGCTACAATCGTGGCGGCGGCGGTTATGACCGTGGCGGCGGCGGTGGTGGTTACAATCGCGACGGCGGCGGCGGTGGATATGACCGTGGCGGCGGCGGTGGCGGCTACAATCGCGACGGCGGCGGCGGTGGATACGACCGTGGCGGCGGCGGTGGAGGCTACAATCGCGACGGCGGTGGTGGTGGCTATAACCGCGGTGGCGGTGGTGGTTACGATCGCGGCGGTGGCGGCGGTGGTTACAATCGCGGCGGTGGCGGCGGTGGTTACAATCGCGACGGCGGCGGTGGTGGAGGCTATAACCGCGGTGGCGGTGGTGGCGGCTACGACCGTGGCGGCGGCGGTGGAGGCTACAACCGCGGTGGCGGTGGTGGTGGTTACGACCGTGGCGGCGGTGGTGGAGGCTATAACCGCGGTGGCGGTGGTGGCGGCTACAATCGCGGTGGCGGCGGTGGCTACGATCGTGGCGGCGGAAGACCCCGTCCCGGAGGCCAGAACAGACGTTTCGAACCCAAACCTGATAATAAGATATACTTTATCGCACTGCTGCCAACTGCAGAAGTAGGTAAGGAAATCATCAAAATAAAGCAGGAATTTGCTGAACAATACGGTCCAATGTACGCATTGAAAGTATTGCCGCATATCACCCTGCAGGTACCTTTTACAGCCGATCCGGCACTGGAAAAAGCCTTCTGCGATGAACTGACGGAATTCGCTAAAACGCAGGCTCCTTTCGAAGTGTCCCTGAAAAACTTCGGTACCTTCCCGAACAAACAAAACCGCGTCCTGTTCATCAACGTGGAAAAAAGCGAGACCATGGCTGCCATGCATCGCCAGCTGATCAACTTCCTGCGTAAGGAATTCGGATTCAGCACCATGCTGGCCCGCACCGGCTTCACTCCTCACGTGACCGTGGCCTTCAAAGACCTGGACGACGACCAGTTCAACAAGGCATGGCCTGAATATGAAAACAAGGAATACGAGGCTACTTTCAAAGTAAACAACCTCTACTTCCTGCGTCATAACGGCAAATCCTGGGAAGTACTGCAGAAATGCAAACTGGGCGGCGCCTGATTATCTGATCATTTAGTGATTTAAATATTTAGCCATTTGGGTCTTCCAAATGGCTAATTTCTTTTAGAAGAGGCATGTTTCCCCAATAATCAGGTACTGATACCTCCTAAACAAAATATCTAAATACCAAAATATCAAAATCCCTAAATGAAAAAGGGCCTCCGCTACAGCTGCAGAGACCCTTCCGTTTGTATATACTGCGAGTTACCACCGTATAACAGTGCAGGTTATACGAATCAGATCTTTTTTACTTTACCTGATCCCTTAATATCGGTTTGTACTTTCTGCGGATTACCGGCGTACACTACGTCTCCGCTGCCGTAGATGCCTACTGTCAATGCTTCCTGTACCCGCACAGAGTGATCGCCGGAACCTCTGATGGTAATGTCAGCCCGCTGTGTGTCGAGGTCAAGTGCTGCTATCTGACCGCTGCCGTTAATGTCACTATTGAGGGAAATGGTTTTACCCTTAATGTCGAGGTTGCCCGAACCATTGATGCGGGCATGCAGCTCCTGTACAGCGATTGCCAATGCCGCATTGCCGCTGCCATCGATCTGGTACGAGAAGCTGGCACTCCGTAAGGTATCCTTATTATCCAGGAAACCGGAACCTGCAAAATTGATACGCTGGTAATTGCGGCTGTGTACATACACCTGTATCGGCATATGGCGCCACAGCTTAACACGGTTTCGCAACCGGATGAAGAGGGTATTGTTGCTGGTATTGGTCTCAATAGCAGAAATAACATTGTCTTCTGCCTTGATCTCTACGGCAGCCGTACTGTCCTGGATGAGATGCACTTCAAACGGACCGGATATTTCCACTTCTGAAAAAGGAGAGGTATTGCGGGTTTCCGCAACGATATGACCTGAACCGGCTATCTGGTCCCGGGCACAACTGCTCAGGATAAGCGTAAAGATCGCCAGCATCAGTAATAACCAGCTCACACTGAGACTGGTGTAGGTTATGATAGCTTGTTTCTTCATAAAAATCATTTTTTAGGGGCCTATGCAAAAATGACGGCTGAAGAAACAATTACCCCTATAAGGAGCCTAAAAAAAATAAGCCGGCCGTACAGACGTACGGAACCGGCTTTTGATTAACCCCTATGAAAACCAACTATTGCTCTTGATTAGTTTATCAGTTTAATTTCTCCCAAATCAGTCGACTTTCCATTTTCTACTTTCACATCTGCAATGGTTGCAGGTTTAAAAGGAGCTTTCGCACCTACGATCACGGTGTAGGTCCCTGATTTGGCATTTTGAAAGTTAAAAGCACCATCATTAACAGGTGATTTTAACGTATCTGTTCCAGTGATAGCCAGTGCCTCAGTAGCAGCATCACCAGGCGTTACTTTACCTGTGATGGAACCACCATCAATTCCCTTGAAAGCAAAGCTTCCAAACGCTACTGCAGCCAACGCCAACATAGTTACTTTCAATTTTTTCATAGCACACGATTTAACAGTTTTACAATAAAGATTCTATGGTTAAAGTAAAGGTGTCAGCATATTCACTATCGCTTTTTGATGTAAAGAACTTGGTGGTAGTTTTGCAAACACGGTGCCATAAAACTGCGGGCCGAATCGCTTTAACAAATCTTTTGGAAGACATTAACAAAACAAAAAAGTCTTCCGGTACACCGGAAGACTTTCGCTATAAGATGAAAAACGATCGTTTATCTTCTGTTTAATTTGCTCAACAGACGGAGGATTTCGAGGTACAGCCATATCAGGGTTACCAACAGGCCAAAAGAAGCGTACCACTCGAAATATTTAGGTGCGCCCATCGCTGCGCCCTGCTCAATCATATCGAAGTCAAGGATCAGGTTCAGCGCTGCAATAGCTACCACGATCAGGGAGAACACAATGCCGAAGGTTCCACTACTGTGGATCAGCGGCATATCGATATGGAATAAACGCAGTACGAAGGCAATCAGGTAAAAGATACCGATGCCCAGGGTAGCGGTCATGACGATGGATTTAAAACGCTCAGTAGCGCGGATCACACCGGTACGGTACAATACCAGCATAGCGATGAAGGTACCGAAAGTGAGCCCCACTGCCTGTAATACAATGCCCTGGTAATTTGCATTGAACATCGCGGAGATGCCACCGAGGAAAAGACCTTCTGCCAGTGCATAGGCAGGGGCCAGATAACCGGACCACTCTTTCTTGAAAATAATAACCAGTGCCAGTATGAAACCACCAATAGCGCCGCCGAATACCAACGGAAGCACATTGGAGCTGCCTTTTAAGAATTGACCGTAGGAAAAAACTGCTGCTGCCATCAGCATGATCAGCAGGAAAGACATCTTGTTAACCGTACCACGGATGGTCATGGTAGTGCCGTCAGCATGAGCAGCCTTGTTGAAAATACTTTCTTTGAGTACAGGGTTGTTCGATTGAAACAATGCCATAAAATATAGTTTAAAATTATTAACGGAATAAAAATACGATTTGATTTGACATCCAGCGCCCGTTATCACTGAATTTGTATTAAAATTAGCATTTATTGGTCAATAACCTATAGTTATCACCCATAACAAGAAGTAATGTGAATGGCCGTTTCTGGCGGTAATAGTCTACTGGATTTGTGTACTTTTGTAGGTAGATGGACATGATTTTGCGCAGGTTTGGCCAATAACATCCGCCGATTGCCTAAATTTACACCTTTATAAGAGATTACCTTATACTAAGATACCTTAAAAGAATAATAGATGTCTAATACTTCGATTCAACAACTGGATGATGTAGTGATAAAATTTGCAGGCGACAGTGGAGACGGGATGCAGTTGACAGGTAGCCAGTTTTCCAATAATACCGCGCTGATAGGCAATGACCTGAGCACGTTCCCGGACTTTCCGGCCGAAATACGCGCCCCACAGGGTACCCTGGCAGGCGTGAGCGGTTTCCAGCTTCATTTTTCTTCGAACAGGATATTTACCCCCGGCGATGCCTGCGACGTACTGGTAGCCATGAACGCCGCCGCACTGAAGGCCAACCTGAAAGGCCTCAAAAAAGGAGGTATCGTCATCGCTAATACAGACGGTTTCGACGCCAAAAACCTCCGGCTGGCCAATTACCCGGAAGGCATCAATCCGCTGGAAGATGGCTCTCTGGCCAATTACCAGCTCCATACCATGGATGTCACCAAGATGACCCGTGAAGCCCTGAAAGACACCACGCTGGGCATGAAAGAGAAAGACCGCGCCAAAAACATGTTTGTGCTGGGCTTCCTCTACTGGCTGTATGACCGTAACATGGACAATACAGAGGCATTCCTCAAAGAGAAATTCGGTAAAAAACCGGAAATCCTTGACAGCAACCTGAAAGTGCTGCATGCCGGTTATAACTTCGCTGATACCGTAGAAGCCTTCACCACCCGCTACCGCGTGGAGAAAGCCCGCATGGAGCCAGGCACCTACCGCAGCATTACCGGTAACACCGCGCTGGCCTACGGTTTGGTGGCTGCCTCTCAAAAAGCCAATTTGCCGATGTTCCTGGGTACCTATCCCATCACACCGGCTTCTGATATCCTGCATGAACTGAGCCGCTTCAAGAACTTCGGTATCCGCACCTTCCAGGCGGAAGACGAAATTGCCGGTATCACTTCCGCTATCGGCGCCTCCTATGGCGGCCATATGGGCGTAACTACCACCTCCGGTCCGGGTATGGCCCTGAAAGGCGAAGCCATGGGCCTGGCGGTAATGCTCGAAATTCCGCTGTTGATCATTGATATTCAGCGTGGGGGACCTTCTACCGGTCTGCCTACCAAAACGGAACAATCTGACCTGTTACAGGCTTATTATGGCCGTAACGGCGAATGCCCGATGCCGATCATCTCTGCTTCCACACCGGCGGATTGCTTCGATGCTATCTTTGAAGCTTTCAAGATCTCGGTACAGCACATGACACCGGTGATCTTCCTGAGCGACGGTTACATCGCCAACGGCGCAGAACCATGGCGTTTCCCGAAAAGCGCTGACCTCCCGGCCATCGAAGTGAAATTCAAAAAACAACTCGAAGAAGGAGAGGAAAACTTCCTGCCTTACCACCGCGACGAAAACCTGGTACGCCCCTGGGCAGTACCCGGCACTCCCGGCCTCGAACACCGCATTGGTGGCCTCGAAAAACAAAACATCACGGGCAACGTTAGCTACGATCCTGAAAACCACCAGCTTATGGTGAAAATCCGTCAGGAGAAAGTAGATAAGATCGCTGATCATATTCCGGCACAGAAAATTGAAGTCGGCCCGGAAAAAGGGAAGGTACTCGTACTCGGCTGGGGCTCTACCTTCGGCGCCATTAAAAGCGCTGTGCTGGACCTGCTGGCGGAAGGCCATCAGGTGGCCCACGCCCATATCCGCCATATGCGCCCATTCCCTAAAAACCTGGGTGAAATCCTCCACAGCTACGATAAAGTACTGATACCGGAAATCAACAATGGTCAACTGATCAAAATCATCCGTGATCAATACCTGATCGATGCACAGGGTTACCATAAAATCATGGGTGTACCCATCACCAAAGGGGAACTGATTACCCGCATTAAGGAAATGTTATAAGAAAACATACATTAATACGTTATATAAGCCAGGGGCGCAGCGGAAATCATCTCCACTGCGCCCCTGCTGTATGAATAGAGCGGCCAGGCGTCAAACTTCAGGGATTTTTTGTACTTTCATAAGGGGACTATTACAGCTACCTCCCCACCGATGTTAATTTTTTGGTTTAAGTCTCCTATTTATGAAATGCCTTTTTCGTGTATTGTTATGCGTTGTAACGGTAGCTGTATTCTACCACCCGGTACAGGCCCAGACGACCACTTTTGAAGTCCGGATTGCCAATCATGCAGTGGGCACTATCGAAGCACAACGTAAAGTAAGTGGATCTGCCAAGAGTATCACGATTAAAACCCGTATCCAGACACTATTGGCCAGGATCAACAGCGACATCCTCAATGAGTACGATAATAACGTGCTCACCCTCGCTAAATCTACCCGCGTGGCCGGGAAAAAAGGAGAGGACAAGGAAACGACAACGCGCCGTAACGGGAACGATTATACGGTGATGCTCAACGGTGCCCGTTCGGTGATCGACAATACGGAAATAGCCCATTGTGTGGCTGATCTTTATTTCTCAGAACCGAAACAGGTATCCCGTATTTTCTCGGAAGCGTTGGGGAAATTCCTGCCCCTGCACCCACTGGGGAGCGGTCAGTACGAACTGGTACTGCCGGAAGGAAAGAAGAATATCTATAAGTATTCCAACGGGGTATTGACGGAAGTGGAGGTGAACCATACTTTTGGCAGAGCGCTGTTCATTAAGACTATTTAGCTATTTGGTTATTTTATCATTTAATGGGGTTCATTAAATGATAAAATAACCCAATAACTAAATGACTAAATGGTCTGCTCAATAATCTGCCCGGTCTTCTTGTCTTTCAGGATCAGTTTTTTAGCCCCGAAGTGCGTCATTTCCTCCTTTACAAGATAATACTGGTCATTGTAATCCTGCAGTGTTTTATCCTTGGTTACGCCTTCTCTGCCCCGCCATATTTCCAGTTCCACCGGCTCCCATTTTTTGGAAGCGGCGCTTTTATAAGCGGCGTCCAGTATGGCATTTACCACATAGCCATCATAGAATGACTCCCGTGGCGCTTTACCGGATTCCATAGCATTGAACATGTCGGTGAACATATGGTTGTAACCCAGTTCATTCAGCTCGTCACCTACGGGAAACAGCCAGCCGGTATTGCTTTCTGCTTTTTCTGCTACATAATCAGCGCCCTTGCCGGTGGTGAACATATCAAAACCGGTACGCAGGAAGCTGTTGAGCCAGATAGTTCCTTCTGTGCCCATCACTTCGTCACGCAGATCGAGGCCGCCGCGGAAAGTCCAGCTTACCTCAAACTGGCCAATGGCACCGTTTTCATACTTCACCAGGCCAATGGCATGATCTTCCGCATCGATGGGTTTCACCTGGGTATCGGCCCAGCACATCACTTCCACCGGCCTGATGTCTTTTCCGATGAAGCTGCGGCCTATTTCCACGCAGTGGCAGCCGAGATCAAGCATACAGCCGCCGCCGGCCTGCTCTTTATCCCAGAACCATTCGCTGTGGGGGCCGGGATGTGTTTCGCGTGACTTGGCCCATAAGATACGTCCCAGTGCGCCATCCTGCACGCTTTGCAGCGCTTTCAGGAATTTAGGGGTATATACCAGGTCTTCCAGGTAACCATGGAAGATACCGGCTTTCTCCACAGCCTCGAGCATCCTTTTGGCTTCCTGGGCATTGCGGCCCAGCGGCTTGGTGCAGATCACGGCTTTTTTATGTTTGCAGCAGAGGTTAACGGCTGTTTCATGAAGATTGTTGGGAAGGGACACACATACTACGTCTACCTCCGGACGGGCAATGGCTTCTTCCATGTCCAGCGTCCAGTGTGCTACCTGGTAGTCGTCTGCGAATTTCTTCGCACTTTCCTCCCTGCGGGAATAAATACTTACGATTTTGTCCCTGCTACGTTGTCCCTGCAGGGAATCGGCATAAAAGCGCCCGATGAAGCCGGAGCCCAGCATTGCAATCCTCATAATTTAGAGATTTTGGTATTTAGTCATTGGGTTATTGGATTTACGGATTTTGGAATTTTTTGATTTAGAGATTTAAAATGCTGCAAAGACCGACATTACATTAAATTCCCAAATCAAAAAATTCCAAAATCCGTAAATCCAATAACCCAATATCAAAATAATCAAATGATCAAATGCTTATGCGGTTTTTTCCGTTTTGTCCTGGAAGAGCAGCATGAACAATACCAGTACGGCAGCAGCGATACCGGCAGGAATCAGCCAGATGCCTTGCCAGTTGTGGCCGCCGGCGGTTTTGTAAGACTCTACGATAGGACCGGAGATCAGGAAGCCGATCAGCATGCCCACACCATAAGTGGCCAGCGTAACGAAACCCTGTGCGGAGCTTTTGAATTCTTCTCCTGCCAGTTTATCTGTGTAGATCTGACCGGTAACAAAGAAGAAATCATAGCAGATACCGTGCAGTACAATGCCCGTAATCAGCATCCAGTAGTTGGAGTCCACATTACCGTAGGCAAACAGTATATAACGCAGTACCCATGCCAGCATACCCAGTGCGAGCATCTTTTTAACACCCAGACGGGCGAAGAAAAGCGGCATGACCAGCATGAAGAAAAATTCAGACATCTGCCCAAGGGATTGTTTACCTGCGGCAGCTGTCATCCCGATCTCGTTCAGGAACGGATTGGTGAAGTTGTAGTAGAACGCCAGTGGGATACAGATAGCGATGGAGGCGATGAAAAACAGCAGGTAGGAACGGTTTTTCAGCATCCGGATGGCATCCAGGCCCAGGATTTCTTTCACAGAGATCTGTGTGCCTTTTTTCAATGGTGGTGTTTTAGGCAGCGTAAAGCTGAAAAGGCCCAGCAGCAACGATGCACCGGCGGCCATCTTGAAAGTGAGGCCCAGCGTGTTGTTTTTCTCCCAGTTGAGCCAGCCGATCAGCAGCCCGGCTATAATCCAGCCAATGGTGCCGAACACGCGGATAGTGGAGAAGTCTTTGCTGGGATCACTCATCTGCCGGAAGGAGATAGAGTTTACCAGTGCCAGCGTAGGCATGTACAGAATCATGTATACCAGCAGTACAGGGTAGAAGCTGTCGAAGCTGGTCATACCGGAGCAGGTCCATAACAGCGCTGCACCGATCAGGTGAATGGCACCCAGGATCACCTGGGCGGAAATAAAACGGTCCGCAATAATACCCACGATAAAAGGCGCAATAACCGCCCCAATCGATTGGGTGAGGAACGCAACGCTCACCTGGTTGGCATTGGTGTCCTGCAGATTTTTTAATACGAACGTACCTAGTGTCACAAACCATGCTCCCCAGATAAAAAATTCGAGGAACATCATGAAGGACAGTTGTACTCTTACGGCTGATTTCATAACGTTTTTTTAGCTTTATTTAATTGCATCTGAATGAACTGCTTAAGATAGCAAATTATTATAAATCGTTTCAAAATTTATGATGGAAGAAAAAAACGAACGGGGTTCCCAACGATTCAGGACCGCAGCTTCCGGCCATGCATCACTGCGATGGGCGAACCGTTGGCCAGCAGGGCCGATAACGGGGCTTGTTCCAGTATAGGGACAAAGGCGGGGCCATACAGCCGGGAGGTATGGCAGCGATAGCCGTAATCAATAACAGGATGGACGTCCCATTTCGGGTGGGTCACTTGATACTCGCCGGTAGTCTGATGGTCCAGCCGGGTGTAACCCCAGTAGTGTTCCGTGATAAAGGCCGCTTCACTGCCTTCTTGCAGTGGTTGAGGTGTAGCGGTGGCAGTGGCTTTCAGAAAGTTGGTCTGACCGGCAACTTCCCATTCGTACCGGACATGAAGGGTATCCGCGTCCGGCTGGTCCCATTGGTGGCGCATCCGGTGGGTAGCATAGTTTTCTTTATAGAGGGTATTGGCCACGAGGGTGATCAGTGGTTTGGGCACCAGTTCGCGGATAAATACCACGCCGCGTTTCCACAGGCCCTGATCTTTATAGCGTACATAAAAGCGGAGGTTTACTTCCTCAAAGGTGCGATGGCCGGGGAAGGAGATGCCTTTGACTTTGGTGTCCTGAAAAAGGAAGCCGACGAGACTTACATAGTGAATGTTGTTCCAGGTATCCAGTTCGGTATGGGCCGGGAGGTATGGCCGGAGTGTGTTGGCATCTGCGGCAAAATTGAGCATGAGCAGATTTCGCCAGCTGGCAGTCAGGAATGGGCGCATACAGACGATTTAGTATATCAAAATATATGGGAATTGTTATTGAGCCTTGGTGATTTGCTGGTAGTACTTACATGCCGGACGCAGGCCGCATTCCCCGCATTTGGGACTACGGGCCACACAGATATAGCGGCCATGCAGGATCAGCCAGTGGTGGGCAACATGTACTTTTTCTTTCGGAATATATTTAAGCAGCTGCAGTTCTGTTTGCAGGGGCGTTTTAGCATTGGTGGTAAGGCCAATACGGGCTGATACCCTGAATACGTGCGTGTCTACCGCCATATTGGGTTGCTGGTGTACCACCGAGGTGATCACATTGGCTGTTTTGCGCCCTACGCCGGGCAGTTTTATCAGTTCTGGCACTGTACCGGGTATTTCTCCGTTAAAGTCATCTATGACCATCTGTGCCATCCCGATCAGGTGTTTGGTTTTGTTGTTAGGATAACTGATACTTCGGATGAGGGGGAACAGGTCGTCGAAGGTGGCAGTGCTCAGTGCTTCCACATCCGGATAACGTTCAAATATGGCGGGAGTGGTCATATTCACCCGTTTGTCGGTACATTGGGCGGAGAGGATAACGGCTACCAGCAGTTGGTAAGGATTGTCGTAAATCAGTTCCGTTTCGGCATTGGGTGCATGTTGCTCGAAATAGCTGATAACGAATGCAAAACGCTCTTTTTTGGTCATGCCGTAAAAATAGGAAAAATGAGTTGATAACCGCACGTGGAAGTTGCAGTACAATCGACAGGTATGTAAGGTCTCTATGTGTTTGCCGGATTATGGTTTTTCCGGTTTACTGGCAGCGTAGTCGAAAATCAACCGGAGTGTGGCGGCCCTGGGCGAAAAACGGACAGTGTCGAGGACGGCTTTGGTGTCCTCGAAGCAAGCCTGCTCTTCCCGGGTCAATGATACTTCCTGTTGTGAACGTTTGAGGTCGCTATCAGTAACAAGACACAAGGTGGAGAGGGTAGATAGTGTAAAATTACTCATGCAATATAGATTTGTTAAGAGAATCGTATCCTACTTTATAACGACAGAAAGGTGCAATGTATTGTTAATTTAAGATAAATTTTTATGATTCGCAAGGAGGCCGGAACCAATTACTGTTGGGGAGCGGGGCTGATAATGAACAGGTCTTCATTATCTTTCTTCATATAGTATTTCTCGCGGGCGAATTTCTCCAGTTTTTCAGGGCTGGACAGCAGCTCCTGTTGTTCTTCCCGGGTTTGTTTGATCTCTTTGATAAAAAACTCTTTCTGGTCTTCCAGCTTATTGACTTCAGACTGGAACTGGTATTGGTACATCAGGTTGGTCTTGTCCAGAAAGGCGATCCATATAACGAAAGCGAGGCTGGTAATAAAGAACTTGTTCTTTACATAGCGCGGTAGTTTTATGGATTTAAGAAAAGACATAATGCAATTTAGGGATTTTTTGATTTACGATTTGGGAATTTGACAGAAGCGGTTCTTCGCTGCATCTTAAATTCTCAAATCGTAAATCAAAAAATCCCTAAATGGTTAGTGTTATTTTTTCACGCTGATGGCGTTAGTAGGATAGATCGCTACTTCACCCAGTTCTTCCTCAATACGGAGCAGCTGGTTGTATTTGGCCATACGGTCGGTGCGGGAAGCAGAACCGGTTTTGATCTGGCCACAGTTCAGTGCTACTGCGAGGTCAGCGATGGTAGTATCTTCAGTTTCGCCGGAACGGTGGCTCATGATGGAAGTGTAACCAGCTTTGTGCGCCATGTTCACTGCATCGATGGTTTCTGTAACAGTACCGATCTGGTTTACTTTGATAAGGATGCTGTTGCCGATGTTTTTATCGATACCTTCTTTCAGGCGTTTTACGTTGGTTACGAACAGGTCGTCACCTACCAGCTGTACGCGGTTGCCTACAGACTCGGTCAGTTTTTTCCAGCCATCCCAGTCGTCTTCTGCCATACCGTCTTCGATAGAAACGATCGGGTATTTGTTGCACCATTCAGTCCAGTAAGCCACCATTTCATCGCTGGTGATTTCTTTCTGGGAGCTCTTATAGAACTTGTATTTTTTGGTTTCTTCGTTGTACATCTCGCTGCTGGCGGCATCCAGGGCGATAGCGATTTGTTCGCCGGGAGTGTAACCTGCTGCTTTGATAGCTTCCAGTACAGTTTCGATGGCTTCTTCGTTGCTCTGGATTTCCGGAGCGAAACCGCCTTCGTCACCTACGTTGGTGCTGTAGCCTTTGCCTTTCAGTACAGATTTCAGTTTGTGGAATACTTCCACACCCCAGCGGAGGCCTTCGGAGAAGGTGGAGGCGCCGATCGGAACGATCATAAACTCCTGGAAATCAATTTTATTGTCAGCGTGTGCACCGCCGTTGATGATGTTCATCAGGGGAATAGGCAGGGTGAATGCGTTTACGCCGCCCAGGTAGCGGTACAGCGGTTGGTTGCACTCTTCTGCTGCTGCTTTAGCTACGGCCATGCTCACAGCCAGGGTAGCGTTAGCGCCCAGTTTGGCTTTATTGGGGGTTCCGTCCAGGGAAATCAGCAATTTGTCAATACCTGCCTGGTCTGTTACTTCCCAGCCAATCAGTTCTTCTGCGATGATGTCATTTACGTTTTTAATAGCTTCCAGTACGCCTTTTCCGCCATAAACGCTTTTATCGTTGTCACGCAGTTCTACGGCTTCGTGCTTACCGGTAGAAGCGCCGGAAGGCACGGCTGCACGGCCAAAGTGACCGTCTTCGGTGGTTACGTCTACCTCAATTGTAGGATTACCGCGGCTATCGAGGATCTGCCTGGCATGGATTGCTGAAATGGTACTCATAATTCAAAAGTTATAATTGTTAGCTATTAGCGGTTAGCAGCGGGCGTTTCACCTGTCGGCTCCACGCGCTTTGTTATTTCCCGGAAAATAGATTCCAGGCTTTGTGAATTGCTCTGCAAAGAAAGGATGTTCCGGTTATTAATCAAAGCAAATTGTAACAGGTTTTTTCGCACAGCGTCTACCTCGTTGGTATACAGTTGCCATGTATTGCTTTCCAGGGCTGCCACCCGTGAAACACCGGGTATCTGCAACAGTTCACTGGTGGTGGCTGCTTCCCCGAAGGTCACCTGAAGGTAGCCACCGGTGGCGTTCTGCTGCTGGAGATTGGCCAGCTGGTCATCGGCCACTATTTTTCCTTTGTTGATGATGATCACCCGTCCGCAGAGCGCTTCTACTTCCTGCATAATATGCGTGGACAGGATAACGGTCTTGTTAGCCCCCAGATCTTTGATCAGTTGCCGGATATCGGCCAGCTGGTTGGGGTCCAGCCCGGTGGTGGGCTCATCAAGGATCAGTACTTCAGGATCGTGCAACAGGGCTTGTGCCAGCCCTACACGCTGTTTGTAGCCGTTGGACAAAGCGCCGATCTTCTTGCGGCTCTCCGGTAACAGGCCCGTCATGTCAATCACCTGACGGATACGCGCTGCACCTGCCTTGCCCAGCTGATGCACACCGGCAATGAATTCCAGGAACTCCTTTACGTACATGTCATGGTACAACGGATTGGATTCCGGAAGGTATCCTACTCGTTTACGTACTTCGAGCGACTGGCTCACGATGTCATACCCACACACACTGGCATGGCCGCTGGTAGGAGGCAGAAAACCGGTGATCATTTTCATGGTGGTGGACTTGCCCGCCCCGTTAGGGCCCAGGAAACCGGTTATTTCCCCTTTCTTCAATTCAAAGGAAATAGCGTCCACTGCCCGTTGTTCGCCATAGACCTTACTCAGTTGTGATACCAGGATAGACATGTAGGATATACTTGTTTTGCGGCATCTAATGTACGGAAGAAATTACGTCTGTCAATTCCTATTTTTTTTCTACCATTGCATATTATGAAGAGAGTCATTGGCTTATTTTGCTTACTACCGCATTTATTACAGGCACAATCCGTTCCCGAAAAGAATTATCCAAAAGGCTATTTCAGGAATCCGCTGGAAATCCCCATAGAACTGGCTGGTAACTTCGGCGAATTAAGGCCCAATCACTTCCACTCCGGCATGGACATTAAAACGCAGCAACGTGAGAATATGGCAGTGCATGCAGCGGCAGATGGTTATGTAAGCCGTATCGGCGTATCACATACCGGCTTTGGTAATGTGTTGTACATTACCCACCCCAATGGATATACGACCGTGTACGCCCACCTGAACGCTTTTTTCCCGGCTTTACAGGCTTATGTGAAAAAACAACAATATACCAATGAAAGCTGGTCCAGCGATCTGTCTATCCCAGCTGATATGTTCCCCGTGAAGAAAGGTGATTTAGTTGCCTGGAGCGGCAATACCGGCGGTTCTGCCGGCCCGCACCTGCACTTCGAAATCAGGAACACACAAACGGAGAAACCGCTTAATCCGCTGCTGTTCGGCTTTAACATCGCTGATACCCGGCCGCCGGATGTATATCGTATAGCCATTTACGATAGAGAACGCAGTGTTTATGAACAACAACCGATGATACTGCCGGTGAAAAAAGTGGGCGATCATTACACGACTGCTCAACCAGTGGTGAAAGTGCGTGCACACAAAGCCGGACTGGGCATCAATGCGATTGACCGCATGAACACTGCGCCTAATACCTACGGTATCTATGAGGTGTTCATGTACAATAATGATGTGCCGGATATCGATTTCCAGCTGGATAACATCGGATATGAGGAAACCCGTTACCTGAACGCGCACATCGACTATAAAGTGAAAAAAAACAATGGGCCTTATCTGCAACTGTTGTTCTCTGTGCCGGGCAATGAACTGGATATCTACCACGACCTGAAAGGAGATGGTACGATCAACCTGTCCGATGGACAAGTGCACGAAGTGAAGCTGCTGGTGAAGGATGCCTATGGTAACACTTCCACCGTGAAACTGAATCTGCAGCAGGGTGGTGACGAAACGCCGGAGAAAACCTGTGCCAATCCCATGTATCCTGATTCCCGTAATATTTTCGAAAACAACCAGGTGGAATTTTACCTCGATGAACGGGCACTGTACGATCAGATCTGTTTCAATTACCAGGAAGTGCCCGCTACATCAGCGAAATACTATTCCAATATCTATCGGCTGCATACGCCCGTGGTACCGGTACACGATTTCTTTGATGTGCGGCTGAAGCCAACGAAGACGGTTCCGGAGTACCTGCAACCCAAAGTAGTAATGGTGCGGGAAGGAATGGGAAGCAGCAGCACTTCCGCTACTACAAAGGAAGAGGGCTGGTATAAAGGTACCTTCCGCGACTTTGGTAATTTCCACCTCGAGGTAGATACAGAAGCACCGAAAGTAACGCCGGTAGGGGTGAAGCCAGGGGCTAACCTCTCCAGGGCCGCCAAACTCTCTTTCGTGATGAGCGATGCCAGCGGGATCAAAGATTTCCGGGGCGAACTGGATGGTAAATGGCTGTTGTTTTCCCGCAAGGGTAACGTGCTCACCTATACGTTTGATGAGCATTGCCAGCCGGGCAACCACACCCTGGTCATGAAAGTAACGGACGTGGCTGGCAACGAAGGCAGCTATCACCTGTCTTTCAAACGTTAATGGTTTAATTTTAAAAAAACGCGATATGGTAAACTTAAAGGAAGGCGATAAAGCGCCGGTATTCAAAGGCAAAGATCAGCACGGAAAAACCGTATCACTGACGGACCTTAAAGGTAAGCGCGTGGTGCTTTACTTTTATCCGAAAGATATGACGCCCGGTTGCACGGCACAGGCCTGCAATCTGCGTGATAACTACAGCGCACTGACTAAAAAAGGATATGAAGTGGTTGGCGTCAGCACTGACAGTGAACAAAGCCATCTGAAATTCATCGAAAAATATGAACTGCCTTTTACCCTGCTGGCAGATGATGATCATAAGATCGTGAACCAGTACGGTGTTTGGGGAGAGAAGCAGATGATGGGCCGGAAATATGATGGTATTCACAGAACTACATTCCTGATCAATGATAAGGGCGTGATTGACCACATCATCAAAAAACCGGATACCAAAAACCATACAGAAGAAATTCTGGAGATCTGGAAATAGTTGAGCACAACACATAAAAAAAGCCGCAAAGTAATTTGCGGCTTTTTGTTTTTTATGAAGATGATTATCTCTTCTGTCTTTGTTTTTTGAACAGGTTACCTGTCTTGAATTTGTTACCCTCAGGGCTGCCTACGCGGTCCATCGCGCAACGGAAACCTACCGTGTTGGTGGCCATATTTTCCTGCATGTAACGACGGGTGCCGGGAGAGAGCCAGTAAGCGCGGTCATTCCAGCTACCCCCTTTCACTACGTGTGATTTGTCGTTGATCAGGGTGGTTACACCATAACCGTATTCCACCTGGGAGAGGGAGTCACCATCGAGGTAGTTGATAACGTCACCTTTCTGGTAGTTGAGACGGTTAGCACTTTCTTCGTCAGTTACATCACGCATTTTCAGGTGGCCCAGGCTGTCTTTTTCGAACTCTTTGTTTTCGTTCTGATAAACAGTCTGGAATTTGTTACCACGGAAGTAGTTGAAGTCTTCACCATCAATCGGGTTGAGTGGTCTGTACACGTCCAGTACCCATTCAGACACGTTGCCGGACATATTGTAGATGCCGAAAGTGTTGGGGTAGAAGGAGCGGGTAGGGCCAGGGATGGAGGCACGGTCGTTCAGACCACCGGCCACACCCATGTTATCACCGGAACCACGCTTGAAGTTGGCCAGGAACTGACCCTGCATGGTACCGCGGCGGATATCACGCAGGCCGCTGGTATTGGTGCCCCAGGAGTACACCTGTTTGTTCATGATCAGCTCTTCCCCGTGTTTGCCTTCTTTTTTGGAAGGACCAGGGTTTTGGCCGATATAACCCAGTGCGGCATATTCCCATTCTGCTTCTGTGGGCAGGCGGTAGTTTGGCAGCATGACACCATCTTCAAACTGGGCGGTACGCGGAGTGCCGTCCGGATTTTTGAACTGGTCTTTGGTAGATTTGGACATTTTGCCCGGAGTACCTTCATACAGGCCGGCGCTGTAGGCTTTGGTATCAAATGTATTGTCGTCTGACTGGTTGGTAACATCTGCTTTGGAAAGCAGGCCCTTGTCCATCAGCATCTTTTCGTTTACACGGTTGGAACGCCATTTACAGTAGTCGGTAGCCTGTTTCCAGGTAACACCTACCACCGGATAGTCGTTATAGGCCGGGTGACGGAAGTAGTATTCCACCAGGGGCTCGTTATAAGCCAGCTCACTACGCCATACCAGGGTGTCTGGCAGTGCGTTACGGTATACGTCCGGGAAAGACTCCCCATAAACACGGGCAAGCCAGAACAGGTATTCGCGATAGTGTACGTTGGCTACTTCGGATTCATCGATGTAGAAAGAGGAAACTGTAATACGACGTGGAATGTTGTTCCAGTCGCCCATTACATCCTGCTCAGTGGCACCCATGGCAAAAGTACCGCCCTGTACAAACACCAGACCTGGTCCTGTTTGCTGGTTTTTATTCTTGGCTACACTGAAACCACCCATTTTCTGGTCGTTATAGTTCCAGCCGGTAGCAGAGGAAACTTCTTTCTTTTTGCCGAAAAGTCCTCCACCGTCCTTGTGACAGGCAGTCATGGATAGCATTACGCCGGTACCAACGAGCAATGATAAAGAGGTTAATCTACGCATGCGATACAGCTTTAGTCGATTATATTTACAGTAAACGCAAATGTAATCTTTTTTATTTTATGGCGAAAAAAATTAATTTGTAATTTGCCCTTGCCCGAACAATCCCCGGTAACAACCAAGGACAGGACAGCAGCGAAAATTAAGAGATATATTTCAATTTTTTATCCTATATTTTCTCTACATTACACCGGCCTTTCAGGAAGGATGGAAAAGGGCTATCAAGATAATGAAACCTTCGAATATTTTCCCGGCACTCCTGTTATTTTTTCTATATCACTGCGGAAGCGCTGTTGGACAGACCGTACCCCGGACTTATAATGATCACAGCGTACTGGCATCAGGCCACTGGTATAAACTGTCAGTGGCAGCTCCCGGCGTTTATAAAATAGACCTACCCCTGCTACAGCAGCTGGGGGTGGATACCCGGCAACTGCCATCAGGCAGTGTACGGCTTTTCGGGACAGGTGGCCGGATGCTGCCGGAGCCTAACAGTCAGCTCCGCTACGACGACCTGCCGGAAGTATCCCTTCAGGTGCAGGACGGCGGAGATGGTCAACTGGATGGCAACGACTACCTCCTTTTTTATACCCCCGGCCCTCACCGCTGGCAGTGGGACCCACTGAAGCCCGGGTTTGTACATCAATACAACCTTTACAGCGACGCAGCCACTTATTTCCTGACAATTGGCAACAATGGCGCCCGTATAGTATCGGACAGCAATAACCAGCCCGCCGGTAGCAAAACTTACTCCTTTGACTTCCATACCTTTTATGAACGGGACAGCCTTAACTTCCTCAGCAGCGGTAAACAATGGTGGGGACAGGAATTCGGTAAAGTCATCGGTAACAGCCGCTCCTACGGCTTTTCATTGCCGGCCTCACCGGTAGGACCGGTTACTGTCGGTTTCCGGGCTGCCGCACGTGGCGCCACCGGCAGTAACTTCAATGTAAGCCTGAACCAGGCTGCTGCCGCCAGCGCTTACCTGTTGCCCGTAGGCAGCAGTGTCTTTGAATCGTATGCCACCGCAGCCTATGCCTCCGGTACCGCTACCGTCAACGGTGATGCCCTGACAGTAGGCGTGGAGTTCCAGCCGGGTGACCTGAATGCCAAAGGGTGGCTTGATTATCTGGAGCTGATAGCTCCTTGTTCGTTGAAGATGCCCGCTGGCGGCATACTGGATTTTCGCACAGCTACTGGTACCGGCCGTACGCAATACTTTCTGGCTAACGCCGCCGCACAAACGCAGGTGTGGGAAGTGACAAACCCGTTACGGCCGCTGACGATGATCACTTCTTTGAAGGCAGATACGTTGGCTTTTACGGGAGATGCAGGGCCGTTACGGGAATTCATTGCCTTTAATACGGCGGCGGTCATGCGTCCGGTGCCAGGCGGACCGGTGCCCAACCAGGACCTGCACGGTCAACCCGGAGCAGATATGCTGATAGTGACCCATGAAGCCTTTCTGGCGGAAGCCGAACGGCTGGCAGCGTGGCGCCGCACCCGGAACGGGCTGCGTGTAGCCGTGGTAACGACCCCCCAGGTATTTAATGAGTTTGCATCAGGAACACCCGATCCTACGGCCATCCGTGATTATGTGAAGATGCACTACGACCGCGGCGCTCATCCGAAGTACCTGTTGCTGTTCGGTGCAGCTTCCTATGATTACCGCCAGCGGGTGAAAAACAACACCAACCTGGTGCCTTCCTGGCAAAGCGATGCCTCACTCGATGCCATTCACTCCCACGTATCAGATGATTTTTTCGGATTCTTGGATGATGCGGAGGATATCACAAGAACGGATATATCCAATCTGTTGGACATCGGTATCGGACGGCTGCCTGCACGTAATGTCTCTGAAGCCAGAACGGCGGTAGACAAAATTATCCGTTACCAGCAACCTAGGTCGTTTGGGCCATGGCGCAACCGCGTAACGTTGCTGGCCGATGATGAAGACGACAACCTGCATCTGCAGGATGCCGAAATCATGGGCAGTAGTATCGCAAAAAGCAATCATCTCCCTAATATCAGTAAAATATATGTGGATGCTTATCCACGGGAAAATACGAGTGCAGGCGCCCGTTCACCGGAAGTGACCAAAGCCGTCAACAACAGTGTCAATACCGGTACGCTCGTGCTTAATTACAATGGTCATGGCAGTAATAACCGTCTTGCAGAAGAAACAGTGATGGATGTAAATAGTGTACAGGAGTGGAAAAACGAGCAGCAGTTGCCTTTATTGATTACAGCTACCTGCGACTTTGCGCCATTTGATGATCCGGGCATTAACTCACTGGGGGCACAATTGCTGTTGCAACAACAAAGCGGCGCTATTGCGCTGATGACCACTACAAGGGCTGTTTTTGCCAACTCCAACCGCATTATGAACAGTAATTATCTCGAAGCTGCTTTCACGCGGCAGACAGATGGTTCCATGCGTAGTTTGGGTGCGGCCATACAGGACGGCAAGAATAAAACTTACACTACTTCCGGTGACGTGATCAACAACCGCAAATTCCAGTTGCTGGGAGACCCCTCGCTGACATTAGCTTTCCCGCAGTGGCAGGTGATAACGGACAGCATCAATGGTCATAGGGTAACAACGGAAACGGATACCCTGAAAGGGCTGCAACATTGTATTATCAAAGGGCATATTGCCGACGCACAGGGTAATGTGCTGCGGGACTATAGCGGTACGCTGAACACGGTGATATATGATCAGCCGGTCACACATCGCACGCGGGGCAATGATCCACGTAGCCAGCCGGCAGATTTCCAGGTACAGGAAAATATCCTGTTTAAAGGCACGCAAACAGTGAGCAGGGGCGAGTTTACCGTGGCCTTCACGGTACCTGCGGACTTGTTGCAGGGTAAAGGAAAAAGTAAGATCAGTTATTACACCAGCAATCCCACTGCAGACGGTGGTGGTTACTTTGATGGACTTTTTGCAGGTGGTTTGTTACCCGGAGCACCGGCAGATGTTAGTGGCCCTGATGTGAAAGCATGGCTCGATAGCAAGGCGTTTATCAATGGAGATATGACCGGACCATCCCCGCTGTTGATGATAGATCTGGCAGACAGCAGTGGTATTAATGTATCGGGTAATAATCCGGCACATAGCCTGGTGGCAATATTGGATAGTTCAGAATATTTGATTTTAAATGATTATTTTGATGCATCTTTGGACAGTTACCGGGAGGGACAGGTACGGTTTCAGTTGAACGGATTGCCAACAGGGGCGCATCGTATTACCATTAAAGCTTGGGACACCTATAACAACAGCACTGTAAAAACGATTGCTTTTAAAGTTGCAGCGCCGGGGACGCTGGCGGTAGACGAAGTTGTCAACTATCCCAATCCTTTTCACGATGTAACGAGGTTTTCCTTTTTGCATAATCAGCAGGGACAAGAATTACAGGTGGATTTGCAGGTGTTTGCCACGGACGGAAAATTGGTAAAGAAAATGCGTAGCACAATATTTTCCGGTACGAGTCGTTTTGATGGAATCCCCTGGGACGGTAGAGGTGATTCTGGAGCAAGGTTACCCGCCGGAATTTATATCTACCGGCTGATTATAGGCAGTAATGGCCAAACCAGGGCGTTGGGTGGAAAAATGGTATTATTTTGACCCATGCATGGGAGAGCAGATTTGACATGATCCCTTTACCAACCCCCATTTCATTTTAATATTAATAATTAAGCTTATTTTTACACCCTATCAAAATACGAACGTTGCATGATCCGAAAGGTAGCTTTGAGCCTTGTGTTCATATACGGTACTTTCAGCAGTTTTGAAACCTCAGCCCAGATTAATTCAGATCAGATTGATGGCCGTACCAATACGATTAATACTGCGGTGCCTTTTCTCCGCATAACCCCGGACGCCAGAAGCGGCGCTATGGGAGACGTGGGTTTAGCCATTTCACCTGATGCATCTTCCATTTACTGGAACTTGTCCAAACTGCCATTTGCGGAATCCAAGTCAGGTGTGGCAGTGACTTATACGCCGTGGCTGAAGGAACTGGTGAATGACGTATTCCTGGCGACCGTCAGCGGATATACGAAGCTGGATGAGTACCAGGCTATCTCTGCATCGCTCCGTTATTTTTCATTAGGGTCTATCAACTTCCGGGATGTCACCAACCAGGACCTCGGGGATTTCCGTCCGCGTGAATTTGCATTGGATGCCGGTTATGCCCGTAAGTTGTCTGATAATTTCTCCATGGGATTAACCGGACGGTATATCTATTCCAACCTGGCCGGTGGACAATCCAACGGCAGCGCTACCATCCGTGCAGCGAAAGCTTTTGCTGCGGACCTCTCCGCCTTCTACACCAAAGAATATGAAAAAGACGATGGGCTCACCAACCGTTTAAGCCTTGGTGCGTCTATTTCCAATATCGGTACTAAAATTTCGTATACCAGTTCAGCGCAGAATAAAGACTTTCTGCCTACCAACCTGGGTCTCGGTGCTGCCTACACGTTTGCCCTTGATGAGACCAATCAGCTGACCTTTGCGCTTGATATCAACAAACTGTTGGTGCCTACTCCGGATTCCACCGGTGCGTACAAAGAAAAAGGTGTGCTGCAGGGAATGTTTAGTTCTTTCGGTGATGCTCCGGGAGGCTTTAAAGAAGAATTACAGGAACTGATGTATTCTGTTGGTGCTGAATACTGGTACAACCATATGTTTGCCGTAAGAGCGGGGTATTTCAACGAAAACAAGTTAAAAGGCAACCGTAAGTATGTTACTGCCGGGGTTGGTATCAAGTATGATATTTTCGGTTTGAACTTTTCTTACCTCGTACCTTCCGGTTCCGGTATACAGCGTAATCCGTTGTCCAACACACTGCGCTTCACGCTGACGTTCGATCTGGGCGCCCGCAATGAAGACAGCAGGACTGGCTGGTAAGGCTACAAATCAAGAAAATTTCTAAATCAAAAAATTCCAAAATATATTCCGTCCCTCCGTTTTTTAACGGGGGGATTTTTATATTTAAAGCCTTACCTTGCGGATTGGCATAAATGTTTTAAAATATAAGCTATGAGTAGTATACGTATTGGTCTGGGAGTAGATTTTCATCAGCTGGTGGAAGGCCGGGATTTCTGGCTGGGCGGTGTGAAAGTGCCGCACCACAAGGGAGCATTGGGGCATAGTGACGCCGATGTGCTGTTGCATGCTATCTGTGATGCTATGCTCGGAGCGCTGTCGCTGGGTGATATCGGCGTACATTTCCCGGATACGGACAATACCTATAAAAATATTGACAGCAAGATACTGCTGGCCCGCTGCGCTCAGTTGATCGGTGAAAAAGGGTATGGTGTGGTGAATGTGGACAGTACCCTGTGCCTGCAGGCCCCTAAAATCAAGCCTTATGTGCCGGAGATGCAGGCAGTAATTGCGGAAATACTGCGTATAGGACTGGAAGATGTGTCTGTAAAGGCCACCACAACGGAAAAACTGGGTTTTGTCGGACGTGAGGAAGGCGTTACTGCCCATGCTGTTGTGTTATTGGAGAAAATCGCTAAATAATAATAAATTATCTTTGCTCAATGGCTGATATAATTGTGAAAATCATTAATAAGTCGGATAATGAATTGCCGTCTTATGCAACCGACCAAGCTGCAGGTATGGACCTGCGTGCACACCTGGAGACGGCGCTGACGCTCCAGCCATTGGAAAGGGTATTGGTACCAACCGGTCTTTTTATGGAACTGCCTGTAGGTTACGAGGCGCAGATCCGTCCGCGCAGCGGCCTGGCTTTTAAACAAGGCCTGACCATACCAAATTCGCCTGGTACCATTGACGCGGATTACAGAGGAGAGGTCAAAGTAATTATGATCAACCTGTCCAACGAACCACAAACGATACAACCCGGAGATCGTGTAGCCCAAATGATCATCGCTCCCTATGTACAGGCAGTTATGCAACCTGTGGAAGTGCTGAACGAAACCGTTCGCGGTGAAGGTGGCTTCGGTCATACCGGTAAATCCTGATAAATGCGTGTATTCTTAACCGTTATAGGTGTTGCTGGTATATTGATCACAGGCGCGTGCAGCGGGCCTAAAAAAGCACTGCACCATACTGCTGTGATCAAAGACCCTGCTGTGCTGGAGCAGCGGGCAGACAGCCTTTTCTTTGCAGCCCAGCGCTCCAAGATGTTGGGCGACTTCCGCACGGCCATCACCCAATACTCCGACTACCTGCGGTTAAACAAGAATAATCCCACCGCCTATTATGAACTGGCCCGCCTGTTTATGGAAGTCCAGAACCCGGGCTACGCGCTTGGCTTCGCCCGTAGGGCCGCCAGCATGGACCCCGATAATCACTGGTTCCAGATAACACTGGCTGACGCTTTTGCTGTCAACGAACAATTTGACAGCGCTGCTGCCGTTTTTGATAAACTGACTGCCCGTTACCCCGAAAACGAAGACTACCTGTACAACAAGGCCATGTTCCTTGCCAAAGCAAACAAGCCGGCATCCGCACTGGCAGTATTTAGTCAGCTGGAGAAAAAAACAGGGGTAGTAGAGGAAGTCATCTACCAAAAACAACGGCTACTGCTTAAAATGAGCCAGGTAGACGCGGCAGCAACCGAAATCCGTAAACTGATTGATAACAATCCGCAGGAACTGCGCTATTATTTCCTGTTGGCAGAAGTGTATGATGCCAACGATCGCACTGCTGACGCTATCGCTATCTACAACGATGTGCTGCGTAAAGACCCGGATAATGCCCGGGCATTGCTAGGCCTCGCCACCTATGCGAAGAAGAGCGGTGACAAGGCCGGTTACTGGGCTTACCTGACCCGCGCCTTCGCTAATCCGACTTACAGTATCGATGAAAAAGTAGCCTACGTATATCCTTACCTGCAGATGATGCAGTTGGATTCTACTAAAGTGGAAGAAGGCCTGGAGCTTACTTCCCTGATTGTAAACGCTCATCCAAAAGAAGCCAAGGCCTACGCCCTGAGAGGGGATATGTTCTCACAGGCTGATATGCTGGACAGCGCCCAACAGAATTATACCAAAGCGCTGAGCCTTGACTCCAGCCGCTTTTCGGTATGGTACCAGCTGATGTGGATTTATTCCCGCAAGGAAGATCCCAATGCATTGCTGGCACTCAGTAATACCGTAACAGATAAATTCCCGAAAGAATTTATGGGCTACTACTTTAAAGGAGTGGCCAGTTTCCTGTTACAGCAATATCCCGCCGCCATCGGTGCACTGAACAAAGCATTGGAAATAGGCAATGGGGAAAAGAAATTTATGGCCGACGTACAGTCGTTGCTCGGAGACGCCTATCATGCTACAGGACAGCACCTGCAGTCTGACAGCAGTTATGAAAAAGCACTCCTGTTACGCCCCGACGATGCGCTGGTACTCAACAATTACAGTTATTACCTGTCACTACGCGGTGAAAACCTGGTCCATGCCGCGGAAATGTCTAAACGGTCACTGGACCTGGAACCGGAGAGTCCTACTTATATGGACACTTACGCCTGGATCCTGTTCCGGCAAGACAAATTTGAGGATGCCAGGCACTGGATAGAGAAAGCCCTGCAATTTCCCGAAGCACAGCAGAATCCAAATGTGCTCGAGCATTACGGGGACATACTGTTTAACCTGAAAGATGTCACAAAAGCGGTGGAATACTGGCAGAAGGCCAAAGACAAAGGGGCTACCTCTGTGGGCCTTGTCCGTAAGATCGCTGAAAAAAAATACATTCAATAGCCTTCAGCCGGGAATGCCCGTTCACACCACCGTTGGTAGCGCTGATACCGCTAAAAGCTTATCGCTGCATGAAAAAAACACTACTGTTATTAATAGGAATAGCCGGCCTGGCCTTTACCGCCTGCCGTCACCCGAAAAAACTGTCACGCAATACCTTCCCGGCCACAGATACCAGCAGGGTAGCTGCTCACCGGGACACTACCTCCGCAGAAGAGCGGAACGCCTTTATCAGCAATATGTTGAAAGGTATCCGCAAGAATAACATCGACTTTAATACGTTCTCCGGCAGGATGAAACTGGCTATTGAAACAGAAAACAAAAGCCATAACAATCTCACGGCTACTATCCGCATGAAAAAAGACAGCATCATCTGGATATCCGTCAGCGCTCCTATCATCGATGAGGTGATGCGTGCCGTGATCACCCCCGACAGCCTCAAACTCTACAATAGGATTGAGAAACAGTTGTTCCTCAAACGGATGGCCGATGCAGAAGAATTGCTGGGTGTGCCGTTTGACTTCAAAACCTTACAGGACCTGCTCATTGGTAATCCTGTATACCTTACAGACTCTGTCTTCGGCCTCGTGAAAACACCGTCGGTTATCTCTTTTAGTTGTCAAAATGCCCGGTTTGTCAGCCTGTTCAACGTATTTTCAGATGACTACGGTCTGCAGCAGAGCAAGGTAATGGACGCTGATAGTACCAGCGCCATCAAACGTTCCTGTGAACTGACCTATGGCGACTATGCCAATGTGGCCAACCGGAAATTTCCTACCGTACGCCGTATTTTTGTGGAAGAAAAAAGCGTGACCAAAGTTGCGCTGGACTTTACCCGCTATGATTTTGACGTACCGCTGACCTTCCCGTTCAGCACGCCGGCGAGCTATAAACGCATGTAATAAATTTCCTGGTAATGTCATCTTCATTAAACTAATAAACGTTGTATATTTATCGTTTATATACTTGATACTTAATTGCAGTTACTTAAAATAGTCATGTTATATTTGAAGAAGATTATCCCGTTAGTATTGATCATATGGTTGTTACCAGCTATGCTGGTGGCCCAGAATACCGGCCAGCAGCAACCGACGCGGGAGGAACTGGAGCGCAGGAAAAAAGAGCTGCAAAAAGAAATCGAGGAAGCCAATGCTCAGCTGAAAGACACCAAACGGTCTACCAAGGAGAGCCTGGGCCAGTTGCGCGCACTGCGGGACAAAATCACCCTCCGTACCCGGCTGATCAATAATATCAACGAAGAAATTAATTTCATCAACGGCGATATCAATACCGCCTATCGTGATGTAAAGACCCTGCAAAAAGATCTGGACACCCTGAAAGCGCAATATGCCCAGCTGGTGGTATACGCTTACAAGAACCGTTCTTCCTATGACATGCTGAACTTTGTGTTCTCCGCTCAAAGCTTCAACGATGCTGTAAAACGTTTCCAATATCTCAAACAATACCGCGAATACCGCCGCCGTCAGGCAGATAATATCGTGTCTACACAGGACCAGCTGAACCGGAAAATCCAGAGCCTCGAAAACCAGCGTGTAAGACGTGCCGATGCCTTGAAAACGGAACAGGAACAGCGGTCTACCCTGGAACAAGACAAGAAAGAAAAAGACGAAGTGCTCACCAAGCTGAAAGGCCGTGAAAAAGAGCTCGTGGCTGATATCAATCAGCGTAATAAAGACGCCCAGAAAGTGCAGGCCGCTATCCGTGCGGTAATCCGCCGTGAGATTGAAGAAGCGCGCCGCAAAGCCATGGAGGAAGAAGCTGCCCGCCGTAAAGCCGCAGAAGAGAAACGCAGAAGAGAGGAAGAAGCCCGCAAAGCCGCACTGGCCGCCGCAGAGAAAGCCAAAGCTGATGCCGCTGCTGCCAATAATGCAAATAATAACACTGCCGCGAATAACCCGCCACCAACAAAGCCAACGCCAACACCAGAACCGGCGAAGCCTGCACCAGAGCCACCGAAACCAACGCCTGTACGTAGCGAAAACGTACTGGAAGCTACACCGGAAGCACTGGCACTGTCTGAAAGCTTTGAGGCCAACCGTGGTAAACTGCCATGGCCTGTGGATGCCGGTAATATCATTGAACATTTCGGGATACACCAACATGCCGTTATGGAACATATCACCGTACCTTCCGACGGCATCGTGATCGCTACCACCAAAGGCGGCGCCGTGAAATCCATCTTCGATGGAGAAGTGAAATCCGTTGTGGTAATGCCCGGCTCCGGCTATGTGATTATTATCCGTCATGGACAATACTTTACTACCTATGTTCGTTTGCAGACTACCCGCGTGAAGAAAGGTGACATGGTGAAAACCGGTCAGGTGATCGGTACTGCCAGTGTAAATGACCTCGAAAATACCGGTGAGGTGGAACTGCAGATCTGGAAGGGAGTTACCAAACAGAATCCCGAACAGTGGATAAGACGTAGATAATTTGTTTATTTAGAAACTTAGTTATCTGCTTATTGATGGATGCCTGGACTACCTGTAATAAGCAGATAACTAAATGATCAAATAATCAAATGAACAGATACCCAAATTGCTAAAACCGTTCCTTTTTGAAAAAGCTGATCCCATTTTTAATAGCTTGCTGGCTGTTACCGGGAGTGCTGTATGCGCAGCGCGGTAACAAAACATCGCGCGCGGCGCTGGAAAGCCGTAAACAGGAACTACTGAAGGAAATACAGGAGGCTACCCGCACCCTGCAGAATACCCGTAAATCTACCAAACAAAACCTCGGACTGCAACGGGAGCTGCAACAGAAAATTGACAGCCGCAACGCCCAGATCAAAAACATCAACATAGAGATCAGCCAGATAGATGGCGCTATCAGCAGTACTAACGATAACGTACAAACGCTGGAAAAGGAAGTGGATTCCCTGCGCGCCCGTTATGCGCAACTGGTAGTGTATGCCTATAAGACAAAAACAGACTATGATGTGCTCAATTTCCTGTTTTCCGCTACCAGCTTTAACGACGCCCTGCGCCGTTACCAATACCTGCGGCAATACCGGGAAAACAGGCGCCGGCAAGCGGAAAGCCTGTTGTCTACCAAAGTACTGCTGTCACAGAAACTGGAGAACCTTGAACAGGAACGTGCGCAAAAAGCAGGCGCCCTGTACACGGAACAAAAGCAGAGAGGCGTGTTGATCGCGGATAAGAAAGAAACTGATCATACGATCGTACAATTACAGGAACAGGAAAAAGAACTCCAGCAGAACATTGAAAAAAGCAGGGCAGAAGCCAGGCAGGTAGATCGTGCCATCCAGGACGCTATCCGCCGGGAGATAGAGGCTGCCCGCAAAAGAGAACTGGCAGCTGCTGCGGCCCGTAAACGTGCGGCTGCGGCCAAAGCGGCAAAACGTAAAGCAGAACAGGAGGCAGCACGCAAACGTGCTATTGCTGCGGCTAAAAAAGCCGGGAAAAAACCACCGCCGCCACCGAAGCCGGTTGCTACTGATGATGAAGAGGAAGACGATCCGGCTCCGACACCTAAAGAGGACGTACTGGCGGCAACGCCGGAAGCCTTATCGCTGTCCCGCGATTTTGAAGCTAACCGGGGCAGGCTCCCATGGCCTGTTGACGCTGGCAGGATCACCGGCCGCTTCGGCACCGGTAAGGTCGGAAAAGTGGAAGTGGAACACAATGGTATCGTGATCGCTACGCCCAAAGGGGCTGCGGTAAAAGCGATCTTTGATGGAGAAGTGATAATGGTATTTAGCGTTCCAGGCGCAGGATATATGGTTACCCTGCGCCATGGAAGATATTTTACCAACTATGTAAGACTGGTGGATATACGTGTCAAAAAAGGCATGTCCGTAAAACGCGGGCATGTGCTGGGTGCAGCTGCTGCCAGCGCAGTGGCCAGCAGTGGAGAGATAGAATTACAGATCTACCGCAACATGGTACAACAGAACCCTGAAAGGTGGATACGCGGGCGTTAGAGTAACTGCGCCTGCTGTTGTAACACCTGCTCGTATAACGCTTCGTATTGCGGAATGATATTATCGATATGGAAACGTTGTGCCTGCGCCAGTGCACCTTTACGCAGTTTAGCCAGCAGGGCGTCGTCCTGCAATATCTTAATGGCATGGGCAGCCATACCCTCCACATCCCCTACATCGCTCATATAGCCGGTTTGGCCGGGAATATTGATTTCCGGTAAACCGCCTGCATTGGAGGAAATCACAGGGACCTGTGCGGCCATGGCTTCCAGTGCGGCCAGACCAAAGCTCTCGTAATCAGAAGGCAGCAGGAAAAGATCGCTGATAGACATCACATCTTCCAGTTGTTCCTGTTTGCCCACAAACCGTACATCTTCGCAGATGCCCAGCTCGCGGCACAGGCACTCGATGGCAGGCCTGTCGGGGCCGTCGCCTACGAGCAGCAGCTTGGAAGGCACTTCCTGTCTCACTTTGGCAAATATATTTACCACGTCAGGTACCCTTTTTACCTTACGGAAATTGGATACGTGCAGCAATATCTTCTCACCGTTAGGCGCGATGGCATTGCGGAAGTGAGGCATCTCACGGCGGCTGAACCTTTGCGTGTCCACAAAGTTGTAGATCACAGAGATCTCTTTCTCTATCTGGAAATACTTGTACGTCTCGTCACGCAGGTTCTCGGATACCGCTGTAATGGCATCTGATTCGTTGATTGAGAACGTCACCACCGGAGCGTAGGTTTTGTCTTTCCCTACAAGGGTAATGTCTGTACCGTGAAGGGTAGTGATGAAAGGTACCACCCGGCCCTGCTTGCTTACGATCTGTTTGGCCAGGTACGCTGTAGAAGCGTGCGGAATGGCATAGTGTACATGGAGCAGGTCCAGTTTCTGGTTAAGGATAACATCCACCATCGTGCTGCTAAGGGCAGACTCATAGGGTGGAAAATCGAAAAGAGGATAGGTCGGTACCTGTACCTCGTGGTAGTATATGTTTGCGTGAAAAGCATTGAGCCTCACGGGCTGTTGGTAGGTAATGAAATGCACCATATGGCCTTTGTCTGCCAGAGCTTTGCCCAGCTCTGTGGCCAATACGCCACTACCCCCGTATGTCGGATAACATACTATTCCTATGCGCATGATCTTTAATTTAACGAACGGAAAGCGACAAGTAATAAAGCCCTGTAAATGAGTGCCAGCGACAAGATTACTTTGTGTAACGAAGGTAACGCTGAATTTTCAATTAGTGGAAACTCCAAAACCATTTATTTGTTATTTGTAAGAACCCTGCCAATTAATTAGTTTTATTGCAAAATTTAGCCGCTTATATGAGAAAACGCCTTTTGCCAATGCTGCTGACCTGCCTTTTACCGGCAGTAACCAGGGCTCAGCAGTCAGACTCCCTCGTTTTAAGACAGTTGGCCGATGAAGTCCTAAGAAATAGCACCGCCTATGAAAACCTCCGCGTACTGACGAAGACCATCGGCGGAAGGCTGGCTGGTTCCCCTCAGATGCCAAAGGCTGAGCAGTGGGGCGTAAATGCCCTGAAAGCGGCCGGCGCTGATACGGTTTACCTCCAGGAATGTATGGTGCCTCATTGGGTGCGTGGTGCAAAAGAAGAAGCCCGCATCGTTTCGAAGCTGCGTGACTTTGTGCCGCCGCTGAATGTGCTGGCCCTTGGCAATTCCGTAGGTACCGGCAATCCCGGCATTACTGCCCCGGTACTGGAAGTAGCCTCCTTTGAAGACCTGGAAGCTAAAAAAGACCAGGTAAAAGGTAAGATCGTCTTTTACAACTACGCCTTTAAGCCGGAATTCATCAAAACTTTTTATTCTTATGATGATGCGGTGAAATACAGGGGCCAGGGCGCGAGCAGGGCAGCCAAATATGGTGCGGTGGCGATCATCTTACGTTCCATGACACATGGGGCCTATAATTTCCCGCATACCGGTGCCATGGCTTATGACCCGGCTTATCCAAAAATCCCCGCGGTGGCCATCGGCCTGCAGGATGCAGACCGCCTGAGCAGCCGCCTGAAAAAAGACAATTCCGCTAAAGTATTCCTCCGTACCAACTGCGAGATGCTGGCGGACACTATTGGCCACAATGTGGTCGGCGAAATACGCGGCAGCAAATACCCTGATCAATTCATCACGGTGGGCGGCCACCTCGATTCATGGGACGTAGCCGAAGGTGCACACGATGATGGCGCCGGCTGTGTACAGTCCATCGAAGTGCTGCGTGCTTTCAAAGCAGCAGGCGTGAAACCTACCCGCACTCTGCGTGTGGTACTGTTTGCCAACGAGGAAAACGGTACCCGCGGCGGTAAAAAATACGCGGAACTGGCAAAACAACGCAACGAAAAACATATCCTCGCACTGGAAAGCGATGCCGGTGGCTTTACGCCAAGAGGCTTCACTTCTACCATGGAACCAGAGAAGAAAGCTAAAATAAAGAGCTGGAGACCCTTGCTGGAGCCCTATGGCCTGTACGACTTTAACGAAGAAGGCGGAGGTACAGATATCGGACCACTGCATCAGGCACTGGGTACGCCCATGGCTGAACTTTCTCCGGACAGTCAGCGTTATTTTGATATTCATCACGCGGCCAATGATGTGTTTGAAGCGGTGAATAAGCGTGAACTGGAACTGGGCGCCTTTTCCATGGCCGGTTTTATTTATCTGGTGGATCTTTACTTTTGATCATAACGTCTACTAAACTATTCACATGGGCCGGTTTATTTTTATCGTTGTTACTATTATTGTCCTGGTATTGGGCGGCTTCTTCCTGTACAAATTTTACTTTGTCTTCGGCAGAGGGGTAAAGGCAGGTGAGCTCAATTACTTCGTGGAAAAGGGCTATGTCTTCAAAACCTATGAAGGAAAATTAATCCAGTCCGGCTATAAAGGCCGTACTGCCGGAACCATCCAGTCCAACGAATTCCAGTTCTCCGTGGCTGATGAGCGTATTGCACAACAGCTGATGACCGCCAGCGGTAAAACGGTGGAACTGCACTATAAGGAATATCTCGGCGCATTGCCCTGGCGTGGTTACAGTCCGTTTATTGTGGACAGTGTGATCAGTGTCAGAGATGCTGCTGGCAGAGATCTTCCTTAATCAATTATGAGTGAAATATTGAGGGCTATCATGTAAGGATTTTACTTACGTGATAGCCCTCAATTCGTAATGGGAAAATCGTCATTTCCTTACGCCGGTACGGCATACAGCAGAAATATTGCTGGCCGCTTATGCAGGTCTGGCAATGCTTTCCGCCATTCCTTGATGGTTTTTGTTTTGATATATTCTTCCGGACCTGTGATGTCAGCTGCTATGCACAGCCGGGTATGATCTTTACAGAGGTCCAGTATGTCTTTCAGCAGTTGATTGTTGCGGTAAGGTGTTTCAATAAACAACTGTGTCTGTTTTTTTCGTTCAGATTCTTCTTCCAGCTGGCGTAATGCTTTGCCTCTTTCCGGTGATTTGATGGGCAGGTAGCCAGTGAACTGAAAGTTCTGGCCATTCATGCCGGAGGCCATAAGGGCCAGCAGCATGGAGTTAGGGCCTATCATGGGTATCACGCGCGCATCAATGCTGTGTGCTGCCTGTACTACCAGGTGACCGGGGTCAGCGATGGCCGGGCATCCTGCTTCACTCAGTACACCGATGTCAGTGCCTGCCAGTAAAAGCTTCTTCGCCAGCGCAGTGTCTGGTGGCTGGTTTTCGTGCATGGGCAACAACTGGAGTTCATCGATATTGATATTTCTGTCTAATGCTTTCAGATAACGGCGGGCGGTCCGCTCATTTTCCACATAAAATACCCGCAGCTGTTGTGCAATCGTCGTAATATAGGCCGGAATGCTGAATAGGGCGTCAGCGCTCAACACAGTAGGGATCAGGTACACTTTGCCTGTTGCACTCATGGTTATATCAGTTTTTTATTTTGTAAATCGATGGTCGCGGCGATCACGGCGTAGGAGGGAGCCAGCATCCAACCGACTACCGGCACCAGCATAAATATGTAGAACACCATTCCGTTGCCCAAGGCCATACCCCGGTGCTGGCGAATAAACTGTATGCTCTGTGCCATCGTGAGGCGGTGGCGTTCGCAGCTGTAATCCATCATGGAGAAGCCATAGAAATAGGCTTCAATGAAAAAGCCGATCATCGGGGTAATCCATCCTGCAATGGGAATAAAGGAAACCACCAGTAATATAAGGATGGCGCCTGTCTGGTAGACGATGTTACGGAAAGACATCCGGATGCCGCGCCAGATGTCCTGCCCCAGTTGTGCCCAGCTGAAGGGAAAATCGCGGTATTCCAGGATGGCTTCGGTTTTCTCCGAGAGGTAGGAGAAAACAGGGGAAGCAACAATGAGGAACAAATATTTGAAATAGGAAAAATACCAGAATACAAAAACAATCCGGACGGAGAAGGCCACCAGGATAAACAGAAAGCTTACCCAGCTGCTTTCCAGGTCCTGCACCCATTCGGTAATATGCAGCAGGCGGGTCAGGTATTCCACAAAATCACCCGAATAGCCCCAGACAAAATAAAACCCTGTGAAAAAGAGCAAACAATAAATGATGCCGGGTATCAGGATCCACTTCCACAACTTGTGCTGCATAATGAACTGATGGGCTTTTCCATATGATTGAATGGCCGACAGTACCTCTCTGAATGAAAACAACAACGCCTGAGATTTTTTTGGTGACAGAAAATTTTATCTGAATAATTTGATGATGAACGAAACTAAGGCAAAAATATTTCAAATCCGGCCCGGATTTGCTGAAATAGCTGATTTTGTGTGATTCATGATAAAAAAAACCGTGAAGCATCAGCTACACGGTTTCGATATATGATCAGGTGACAGACGCTGTTGTTAGAAACGGGGACACAAAGTCTTGTATTTGTTGTTCTCGTTCCGGGTGTGGATGTAGATCAATGATATCTCCAGACCGCCGCGCGCATTGGACGCCGGGCGCAGACTGGATACGTTGGTGTCGTAGGTCATGCCTACCTGGAAACCTTTGAATTGCATACCTACATAAGGAATGACCGCATCTTTCAGGCGGTACCAGCTACCGAGGAAAAGAACGGTGGGATTGTTTTCTTCCACTTCGCTGAGGGTGAAGCCATACGCGCCGCCAAACGTGAATTCAGAAGCGGTGCTCTGTTTCATATAGAGGACGCTGGTATGAAAACGGTCCTTCCCGTTTACCGGTACCGAGCCACCGCCATGTATGGTCCAGCGGTAGCTGAGGCGGTTCTGGGTCTGGTCCATAAAGGATTCTACGGGTTGGGTAATATGATAATACGAGGCGCCCAGGTAGATATTGGACGATTCGCCGATCAGGCCATTATACAAGATCCCGATGTTGGGATCGAAGTAGGAAATTTTCGGGTTGACCAGCGTTTCGTTACTGGGTATCAGCGGGTTATAACCGTTGTTATCCATCTGGTTTTCGAACTGCAGTTTGGTGTTGTCTATCCGCTTCTGTACCAGTGTTCCCTGTAAGCCGATGGCGATGGTGTGGTTCCCTTCCGGGTCCAGGCCTTTATGATAGGCCGTACTGGCAGAAAGATAGGTGGAGGTAAGCGCCCCGCCTCCGCTTCTGTCGTACATGGCCATCAAACCTACTCCCCAGATGTCTGTATAAGAGATGACATTTTTCAGGATACCGAAGTCAATGGCAGCGGTGCCGGTCACGAAAGGCGTAGAGATACTGCGCCATTGGGAACGGTAGTTGCCAGATATACGGTAATCGCCTGAAAATAAACCTGTAAAGGCCGGGTTAAGGGTAAGCGGAGAGGCGAAAAACTGCGAAAAGTGCGGGTCTTGCGCCCGCAATGAATTAAAACATAAGAATATGGTCAAGAATAGTAAAGCTCTTTTCATAAGATAAGCTTAAAGCATAGGGTTTATGCAGTAAGGGTGAAGGTACACCAAATATGTTATATTTCAAATTAAATCCATGTGTAAAAAGATTAATACGGGACTAGATGCCTATCGTTATAATAAATTTACGGATTTAACAATTTAGATTATGGTGTAAAATCGTGTGATATACCCACATAATATAAATCGCTAAATCCGTAAGCTGTATTCGAAAATTCCTAGTATTAAACGCCGGAACCGGATTATTGTTGTAGTTTAATTCCGAAAGCCAGGTCCCCGGCATCGCCAAGGCCCGGTACGATATAACCTTTGGCAGTCAGTTCATCATCAATATCTCCGGCCCAGATGGTAATATTGGCTTTGGTATTGCGCAGCACATATTCAATTCCCACGGTGCAGGCAATAGCTACTACCAGGTGGATATGACTGGGTTTCCCGATTTCTTCGAGATGCTCAATGGTTTTTACCAGGGAGGAACCCGTTGCCAGCATGGGATCGGAGAGGATTAACACCTGTCCGTCAATGGAAGGACTGCTCACATATTCCAGGCTGATATCGAAAGAACCATCGTGATTATGTTTGCGGTAAGCGGAGATAAACGCATGGTCAGCTTTATCAAAATAATGCAGCAAACCCTGATGGAGTGCCAGCCCTGCCCGCAGGATGGTAGCCAGCACCGGCTGTGTTTTCAGCACCCTGCAATTGGCGATACCCATGGGGGTGGTCACCTCTTTCTCCACATACTCCAACGTTTTGCTGATCTCATAGGCGGCCACTTCGCCCAGCCTTTCCATATTACGCCGGAAACGCATACGGTCCTGCTGTACATCCACATTCCGGATCTCGCTCAGCCATTCACCTACCAGCGAATTTGTTTCACTTAAATTGATTATCATATATCTGCTTCGCTTTGAAGCGGCAAATTACCGAAAATATATGTAACCTATTCCTGGTCCTTATCCTTATTGACCAGCTGGGCTTTTTTCACCAGCTGAATGAATTCTGCCCGGTACCCCTCTTTGTCTTCACCTTTGGCAGAAGCCGCCAGCTGCAACACCTCATTATAAGTAATATCGCCTTTAAAGGCAGAGTTACGCAACAGTTGCCCGAAAGCCGCAGCAGCAGTGGCCATACGGAAATCTTCCGATGCTGCTGTGATCTGCTGCCTGTTGTACGGCAATACCTGTTGCATCAGCTGGCTTTTGTCTTCATCGGGCAACTTATACCGCAGCTTAACGGTCAGCACTTCCGGCAGGTTACCAACAACGGTGTTTTGCTGGTACTTCAGCGGGTCTACCCAGTTGACACCCTTGCCTGCTTTATCTGTAGCCGAAATGATCTCATACAGGGCGGTCACTGTATGACCTACGCCCATATCACCGGCATCTTTTTTATCATTATTGAAGTCTTCATTTTCCAGCATCCGGTTTTCATAGCCTACTAACCGGTACGACTGCACGAAAGCGGGATTGAATTCCACCTGTAACTTCACATCTTTCGCGATGGTGAAGAGCGTGCCGCCAAATTCGGTCACAAAGGTGCGGCGGGCTTCTTCGAAATTATCGATGTACGCGTAGTTGCCATTGCCTTTATCGGCCAGCAGTTCCAGTTTATTGTCTTTGTAATTGCCCATGCCAAAGCCCAGCACGGACAAGAAAACGCCCTGCTGCCTTTCTTTTTCTATGATCCGTTGCAGCTCGCCGTCGCTGGACGCACCTACGTTGAAATCGCCGTCTGTGGCCAGGATAACGCGGTTGTTGCTTTTCGCGCTGCGGTTCTCGGTAGCGATCTTATAAGCCAGCATGATGCCTTCGCCACCTGCGGTGGAACCACCTGCCTGCAGGGATTCCATAGCCTCCAGTATTTTCTTTTTCTCACTACCGCTGGTAGATGGTAATACCACACCGGCAGCACCGGCATACACCACCACGGCTACGCGGTCCTGTGGGCGCAATTGCTGCACCAGCGCTGCGAAGGCGCGTTTTACCAGTGGCAGTTTGTTCTCTTCATCCATGGACCCGGAAACATCTACCAGAAACACCAGGTTGGAAGGAGGCAGCTCACGGGCATCCACGGCTTTGCCTTTAAGGGCAATACGTACCAGCTGGTGGCGGGTATTCCAGGGGCATACCGCCATATCCGTATAAATAGATACCGGGTCTTTACCGGTAGGCGCCTTATAGTTGTAGTCAAAATAATTGATCATCTCCTCTACACGTACTGCATCCTGTGGAGGCAGCACGCCCTGGTTCAGAAAACGGCGCACATTACTGTAGGATGCTCTGTCCACATCGATGCTGAAAGTGCTCAGCGGTTGCTCCGTGGCAGCATGGAAAATGTTTTCATTGATGGAGCTGTAGTCTTCCGTGTTAAAACGGCCTGCCGCTACCGGAGAGGTCATGCGGCGTTTAACGTTACTATGGGCCACTACCATTCCGGCTGCTTTACCGGCCAAAGCTTGTGTCACCGGAGGTGTTGATACCGGTGACGGTGCTACAGGTGCCACATAAGCATTGACCACAACTTCCTGAAGTGCCCGGTCGTCATTGTGCAGCGCAACAGGGGCAACGGGCTTCATGTTAAAAACAACGGATGATTGGCCGGCTGTAATCTGCATTTCCGCATTCTTGTAATTGGCGGCAATGGCTTCAAGGGTTAATGCGCCGGATGGGGCTTTCAGGGTAAATTGGCCGTTCTTGTCACTGGCCGCCATATAGTCGGTGCCTTTTACACGGACCACCGCATTACGGATGGCGGCCTGAGAGCTTTTGTCCTGTACGCGTCCGGTAATAACGCGTGATTGCGCAGCTGCCTCGATAACCATCAGGCAGCTTAACAATAGTAGGGAGAGGTATTTCTGCATAATATGGATATTTTCTGCCGGCATGATGCAGGGAATGTGAGAGATTCCATAAACGGGTTAAAAAAAATTACCCGAAGGGAAATCCTACCTTTGCCAAAATTTTAGTTGAATGGTATACAACGTAATAGGTACCATGTCCGGTAGCTCATTGGACGGACTGGATATTGTTTTTGCTGAGCTGACGGAAATCAGGGGACAATGGACTTATGTCATCAAGGCTTCGGAAAGCCTGCCTTATGAGCCGGAATGGGTAGAAAAGCTGGCCGCCGCTACTACACTGCCTGCAAAGGAATACCTGCTGCTGCATACAGCATACGGTCATTACACCGGACAGCGTATCCTGTCTTTCATCGAAAAAAATGAACTGGACCATAAAGTACATTTTATAGCTTCCCACGGACATACGACCTTCCATCTGCCAGGTCAGAAAATGACGGCCCAGCTGGGTGACGGCGCGGCCATGGCGGCGGTAACCAAACTGCCGGTGATCACTGACCTGCGCGCGGTAGACGTAGCGCTGGGCGGACAAGGAGCACCGATTGTACCTATCGGGGAGAAATACCTGCTGGGTGGTTACCAGTTCTGGCTCAATCTGGGCGGTATTGCCAATATCTCCGCGGAACTGCCGGAAGGCTTTGTGGCATTCGATATCTGCCCGGCCAATAGGGTGCTCAATGAGCTGGCCCTGCAACTCAACAAACCATATGATGATGGCGGCAAACTGGCTGCCGGCGGCGTGACCGATGCCGGACTGCTGGCCCAACTGAATGCATTGCCCTACTACCAGCAGCCATGGCCTAAATCGCTGGCCAATGATTTTGGTACAGATACGGTGCTGCCTATGGTCAATGAACTGCGTATATCCGTACAGGGTAAACTGCGTACTTATACAGAACACATTGCCACACAGATCGCGCAGGCTGCCGGTCAGCTGAAAACAGCCATGCCGGAAGGTCCTGCTAAATTGCTGGTAACAGGTGGTGGCGCCTTCAATACTTTCCTCGTGGATACCCTCCGTCAGCAACTGGCGCCGCTGGGTATTGAAGTGGAAGTGCCCGATGAACTGACAGTCGGCTTCAAAGAAGCACTGGTGATGGCGCTGATAGGTGCTTTGAGGTGGAGACAGGAGGTGAACGTGCTTTCTTCTGTAACAGGCGCGGAGCGGGACTCTGTCAATGGTGCGCTCTGGATTAGTCAATAATGAATTGTGATATATAATAGCAACGGCTGCTCTCTTAGGGCAGCCGTTGTTGTTGATATCCATAATTCCCAGGGCTAAAGCCCTGGGCTACGATGTTTTTCAAATCCGTTAGGTAATGTGAGTATTATATTCGGTGCTTTAGCCCATAACACGCGAAAGTCCCGGATGTGGTATCATGTTGCTCTGAAAACTTGAGCATCGTAGCCTAAGGCTTATAACTCTGTCATAGTGCTTGTGCTATTGCTGCTTGTCTTACATTAAAAAATCATGCCCCTTGAAAGCCTGAACAACATCGTAGCCCAGGGCTTTAGCCCTGGGTTTTATGGATCAAAATAATTATCGTTTTACGCCTCTACCGTAGTAAATGCAAACTTATCACCGTCAAACAGGCCCAGGTCACTGAGTTTCAGGTGAGGGATCACCAGGAGGGCCATGAAAGACAGGGTCATATAAGGAGAAGCAAGCGTAGAGCCCAGCTGCTTGGCTGCCTGATCGAAATGGCTGTACTGCTCCGCAATCGTATAGCCGTCGAGGTTGCTCATAAGCCCGGCCACCGGCAGGGGCAGCACTTGTACGGTTTCATTTTCTGCTACGCTGATACCGCCGCGGTGAGCGATCACACCGTTGATGGCTGCGCAGATGCTGGCATCATCGATACCGGCGGCAATGATATTGTGACTGTCATGTGCCACGGAAGAGGCGATGGCGCCACGTTGCAGGCCAAAGCCGCGGATAAAGGCAATGGCGGGCGGCGCCTGCCGGTAGCGGTTCACCACTACCAGTTTGATCACATCCTGTTGGGTGTCGCAGGCGATGTGGCCATCCTGTACCGGTAGGGTGGCCTGTAGCGCATTGGTGATCAGCTGGCCGTCCATGGCTTCCATTACTTTCACCGTGACGCTATTCCCGGTGGCGGGTACTTTGAAATCCACCGGGGATGAGGGCTGACACACGAAATTGTTCACCGCCGGCGTATCTACCGGTTGAATGAGCGTCTTACCGTTTTCAGCCACTTTGATACCGTCGATATAGGTAGCGAGAATGTTAAAATCTTTGAGATTATCGGTGATGATAAAATCGGCAGGATCGTTTTCCCGCAGCAGCCCGGTGTTCAGCGCATAGTGCAATACAGGGTTTACACAGGCGGCGCGCAACACTTTAAACAGGTCGATGCCATGTGCCAGTGCACGTTTCACCAGTTGATTGACATGCCCTTCCACAAGGTTGTCCGGGTGTTTGTCATCACTACAGAACATGATTTTTTCCGGGTGATGGTGGAGGAGAGGTATCAGGGCCTCAAAGTTTTTGGCGGCGCTGCCTTCACGGATAAGCACATGCATGCCGTAATCTATTTTTTCCTGTGCTTCTTCCAGCGTAAAACATTCGTGGTCGGTGCTGATGCCGGCTGCAATGTATGCCCGGGCTGCTTCGCCGCGAAGTCCCGGTGCGTGGCCGTCTACGGGCTTGTTGTGTTTTTGGGCAGCTGCTATTTTGGCCATCACGTCCGGGTCCTGGTGCAGTACACCCGGGAAGTTCATCATTTCCGTGAGGTATTTGATATCGTCGCGTTGCAGCAGTTGCTCGATGTCGGCCACGTCCACTGTGGCGCCGGCTGTTTCGAAGACGGTGGCGGGCACGCAGGAGGGAGCGCCGAAGTTGAATTTAAACGGAACTTTTTTACCATTGTCCAGCATGAACTGCACACCTTCCACGCCCATGACGTTGGCTATTTCATGAGGATCGCTAACGGTAGACACGGTGCCGTGTACCACTGCAAGGCGGGCAAACTCAGAAGGGATCAGCATGGAGCTTTCTATATGTACGTGGGCATCTGTAAACCCCGGCAGGATAAAATGCGGATAGTCGTTGGCGTTACGAACTATCTGCCGGATGTGGCCGTCCACAATATGCAGCGTGGCCGGGTAAATTTCCTGTTGCAGGATGTCTACAAGATTGCCTGAGATCTGATAGGTATTCATGCCGTAAAGCTAAGCAATAGCTGGCATTTTCAGCGATAGCCCTGTGAATGCCAAAGGAGGGTACGTTTTTTGGTACCTTTGTTCATTCAAAAAAAATCAACGAGCGTTTATGAGATATGCAAAGGTTTTTTCGCTGGCAGCAGGGATGGTGATGGGCAGTATCAGCCTGCAGGCCCAAACACTGACAGAAATATTGGATAAGTACACAGCCGCGTTGGGTGGGGCTGACAAGCTCAAGTCTATCAGAACACAATATACAGAAGGAGAGATGACCCTTGATGCACAACAGGGCCTGAAAGTGCCTATCAGAAAATGGGTAAAGCAGGACGAAGCCATGCGGATGGAGTTCGATATCCAAAACACCAAAAATATACAGGTGGTGCGTAAAGATGTTGCCTGGCAGTTGATGCCGGTGACCACTAATATGAATGTGGAAGAGATAGATCCGGTAGTCCGTAAACTGATGCAGCCACAGCTGGATGTTACCGGGGAGTTGTTTGATATAGCCGGCAAAGGCAAGAAAGTGGAGCTGGCAGGCAAAGATACGTTGAACGGCGAACCGGTATACAAGCTGAAAGTGACCACTGCCGAAGGTGTCAACGGTTTTGCTTATCTGGACGCTAATACGTTTTACCTGGTGAAGGCGACCAATGAGATTGATATCAATGGCCGCAAGGCGGAGTTGGTAACGCGTTTGTCTGATTACCGGAAAACAGTAGATGGATATGCTTATCCCGCGCAGGTGGACCAATCTACGGCGGATAGCAACGTAAAGATCCGTGTCAGCAGGGTGGAGATGAATCAGCCGATGGCAGATTCCCTGTTTGAAAAACCGGTGACGAAGTAATGAGTGATGTGGGGGCCGGGGCGCAGCGCCCCGGCACTGCGTTATTTATACAGTTTGATCATTTCTTTGGCTTCAGTGGCCAGTTTATCTGCCAGGTGCTGTGGCTCCATTACTTTCACCTGCGCGCCGTAACTCAGCAGCAGCATGGTCAGTTCCGGGTTGATGACAACCTGCAGGGCTATACGGCACTCCTTACTATTATCTGTCAGCACCTGCTGGGAGGAATGAATAGGCTGTGACTTAATATAATTTCCCTGCCTGGGGGAGAAGGACAGCACTACTTTTTCCGGCTCGCCATCATGTACGGTGATACCGATCGCATGCTGGAAGTAGCTGGCATCATCAAAATTCTTTTCATCAAAATGTTTCATGGTAGGCCATAGGTTCACCACCCTGTCCAGGGCAAAGGTGATGACCGCGCCGCCCCTGGTTTGCTGGCTTTTACCGATCAGGTAGAAGCGGTGCTGGTATTCCCGCAGGTGGTAGGGTTCCACCCAGTGTTCCTTGGGTTCGTTGCGGTCAAAGCTCTGGTAAGCGATACGGATCACTTCCAGGTTTTTGATGGCATCCACAATATCAGGGATAAACTGAGCACCCTTGTATTGTGTAGTGCGGGTGAATTTGATAAGCCCCTTGTGTTGCAGGGCTTCCCGGTTCATTTTGAGGCTCGCGGCTATTTTGAGGATAGCGTCTTCAAATTGCTGCACCACTGGCAGGCTGCGGAATTGTTCGAGTATGCCGATAGCGATTTCCAGCCCCTGTAAGTCAGCTTCCTCAATAGGGATATTGCTGATGGAGAAGGAGTCGTCCGCATAGCGGTACGTACGGCTGCTGCGGTCATAAACGATGGGCGCCATATAATTGAGCTCCGGGTCCTGGCGCATGTCTTGAATATCTTTCTGAATGGTGCGGGTAGAGATGGCCGCATCCATTTTGTCTGATACATATTCAATCAGGTTTTCCAGGGTAGGTTTTGGCAGCCTTTTATTGCGCAAACGCTCGTCTATCCAGCGATAGCGCGAAACTGCGTCCTTGTTTTTTGGCACAAGCGTAAAATTTAGGCTTAAAAATACGCATTTCCGGGCTTTAGCGGGAAATGACAAAAAAAATTTCACACGTTGTTGTCACTACGCAAATCCCTTGCGTGCGGAGCAGGTAGCTTTGTATTGTTATCAAAAGCTGATAGTTATGAGTAAAGCACATACAACAACAGCAACTATGCAAATGCAGGCCATTTCAATTGGCCAGATCATTATGGACGATTCCAACTATCTGACATTATGGGGCCATGTGCAGCAGGATGGCGTGTGGTATCCTTGTGATCTTGTAACTACTTATGAAGTAATGAATACAATGTTAAGGTACAGCCAGGAAAAAAATGATGCGGTACAAATGACCATTGTGAAGAAGTTGGAAGCGATGCACCACGTGCCCGAATTGATTGATCTGGAAGAAGAATTGGGGAGTGCTGTGGTTTTTGATAACATGATTTTCTACCTGAGCAGGCCGGAACACCATGAATGGGAGATCTGTGCGGACGATGCCTGTTATTTTATTCAGAAAGTGGTGGCGATGCCGGTAACGCCTCCCATACCGCCAGCGCGGGCTGCGCTGACGGAGAAAATGGAGGAATGCCTGCAGACACTGCGCAACAAGTATGACCTGTACCTTGGATTTATTGAAATAGACCTGGAAGACGAAGCTGCCCGCGTGAAAGCCGGCCTGACCGATGATCTCAGTTTCAGTACCGCCTATTATGCCTGGCAGCTACATCTTTCAAATCCATCTTGATTGAAAACCCCGTTTTTTCATCCGGATGTTTGTAAACCCTTGTCCATTGCCCCTTAACCCATGAAGTATCCTTGTTTGTTAGTTCCATTTTTTACAAATCCCGTTGATTGAATCCTGTTTGTTTGCCCCTGTTTGTTAATCCCAAAACCCTATTTATGACCTAGCCATCGTTGTTGAGTTTAACCCTGATTCATCCGTTGTTACCCTGAAGAGGCAGGCTGCACACGCAGCCTGCCACAAAAACTACCCTGCCGGTTCCCTATTATCTGCCTTCCTGGTTTTTTACACCAGGAGGGTACCCGGTCGGCAGTAACTGTATTAGAATCGTATTAAAAAATCCCTGCAATAGGGCCTACTTTATCCAGTTCTTAAAAAAAAGCGATTAAAAAGAGAAAAAGTTCCTTTAAAGTCTATAATTTTTGTAGGAAAATGCTATTTTTGGTCAAGTAAATTGTGAAACTATGAGTTTAAGACTGGGCGATACTGCTCCCAATTTCAAAGCTAAGACCACAATAGGAGAAATAGACTTCTATGAATACCTCGGTGACAGCTGGGGCGTCCTGTTCTCCCATCCTGCTGATTTTACCCCTGTTTGTACAACTGAACTCGGTAAAACCGCCCTTCTGAATGGCGAATTTGCCAAAAGGAACGTTAAAGTGCTGGCACTCAGCGTAGATCCGCTTGATAAGCATATGAGCTGGATAGGAGATATTAACGAGACGCAACAATGTGACGTAACTTTTCCTATTATTGCAGATGAAGATAAAACAGTGGCCAACCTCTACGGTATGATCCACCCGAACGCTTCAGAAACATTTACCGTAAGATCGCTGTTTATCATTGGTCCGGATAAAAAAGTAAAGCTCACGATCACCTACCCGGCTTCTACCGGCAGGAACTTCAACGAAGTTTTACGCGTAATCGACTCCCTGCAGCTGACCGCTAAATACAGCGTAGCCACTCCAGCTGACTGGAAAGATGGAGAAGATGTTATTGTTACGGCGGCAGTGCCCACCGCAGAAATACCGGAACGTTTTCCGAAAGGCCATAAAATCATTAAGCCTTATCTGAGAACAACACCACAGCCTAACAAATAAAAAAGAACACAAGGAAGCCGAACTATCACACAACCAGGTACCGGCTTTTCACTATAAGAGTTTTTAATGGTTGGTTTTTGATTTTTACGAAGCGGGGATTTTTCCCCGTTTTTTTATTTCCATATTTTTATATTTAGAAGGTTTGTTATTTGTTTAGGCGCTTGACTGGCATGACTTACAACGGAAAAATGGAGAACCCGTAGCACCTGGAATAATGAAATAAAAAAAGCCCGCCGGCATCATGCCAACGGGCCAGTATTAAACCAAAACGATTTGTGTCTTCTTCGTCAGTAGCAACCCCTCAATATCTGAATATCAAAATATCTCAATACCAAATGTTACCGGTGTTTCCGGAGTTGGTTCACCACAGCATGGATATCTTTTGGCAGCGGTGCTTCTATGGTATACGTCTTGCCGGAAGGGTCCTTGAAAACCAGCATGGCTGCATGCAGCGCCAATCTTGCCAGCAGCGGCTTTTCTTCTTCGGTGTGTTTGCCCAGCTTGAATTTTTTCTTGATGGAAGATAATAAAACAGGCTGAGGACTACCGTAAAGTTCATCTACCGCAATCGGGTGACCAAGATGTTTCATATGTACCCTGATCTGGTGGGTACGGCCGGTATGTATCCGCCATCTTACCAGGCTGTAAAGACCAAAGGATTCCAGCACTTCATAGTCTGTGAGGGACGCTTTGCCTTTGCGGTTGGTCACCATCTTGCCTTTCTGCACCGGATGCTCCATAATGCCTTCGTTGATGGAACCTTTTTCCGGCATGGGTACGCCGTGTACAAGACCAAGGTAATACTTCTCTACATCACGGCTTTCAAACAGCTGGGAGAAATACTTATGGGCCGCTTCATTACGGGCAAACAGGATAATGCCACTGGTGTCACGGTCCAGCCGGTGAACAGTGAATATTTCCCCGTAAGCCTTTTTCATGACGGCTATCAGGGACGTTAGTTCGTTGTCATGCCGGTCAGGCAGCGTAAGCATGCCGGAAGGCTTGTTGACAACAACGAAATCAGGTGTTTCCAGTAAAATATGCTCTTCTAATCGCACCAGTTATTTTTTAAAATGTTTCAGCAGGATCACTTCTTTTTCATTGAGATGACGCCATTGGCCACGGTTGAGCGTTTTTTTCGTGAGGCCGGCATACATCACACGGTCCAGCTTTTCCACATTGTAGGAGAGGTGCTCAAAAATACGGCGCACGATACGGTTTTTACCGCTGTGGATCTCAATGCCAATCTGCTTCTTGTCCTTAGGATCTACATAACCCAATGCATCTACATAGGCTACGCCGTCTTCCAGGGTGAGACCGGCAACGATCTGTTCAAAATCATTTTTGGTAAGCGGTTTGTCGAGTTCTACCTGATATATTTTTTTGATGTTGTGTTTAGGATGCGCCAGCGTTTGTGCCAGTTCACCATCGTTGGTGAGCAACAGCAATCCGGAGGTGTTACGGTCAAGACGGCCTACTGGATATACCCTCTCTTCACCGGTGGCATCTTTGATCAGGTCCATCACGGTTTTACGGCCTTCCGGATCATCGGTGGTGGTGATGAAACCTTTGGGCTTGTTGAGCAGGATATACAACAGGTTTTTAGTCAGATTGATTTTTTTATCTGCCAGCGTTACCGTGTCTGCACCAGTGACTTTGGTAGCAGGTTCTGTTACTACCGTACCGTTGACGCTCACTTTACCTTCTTTGATGAAGTCAACCGCTTTGCGGCGGGAGCACAGTCCACAGTGGGCGATGTATTTATTCAGTGGCATTTCGCCCGGAGCGAAAGTGCTTTCTTTGCTTTCCCTGGCTTCCTTTTTATTACGGGAAACGCCCTGATCATCAGAGCCGGAGGCTCTGGAAGCCATGCGTCTTTCCTGTTTTTCGGTAAACCGGTCGTTGGTGCGGTCAAAGAATTTTTTACGGTTAAAGCCGCTGGGTGTTTCTTTTTTGGAAGCGCCTTTTGATTCGTCGAAATCTCCATGGAAGGAGCTTTCATCTTTGCGGGTATAGTTGTCGGTTTTTTTACCGAAAGGTTTTTTGTCGCCGTAAGTGCGTTTGCGGGAAGCCGGTTTCTCGTCGCTGTTGCGATCATCGCCGGAAAATCCTTTACGTACGGGTTGTTTGCCATCACCGAAGGCACGCTTGCGGGGAGAGCTTTCCTCTCTGGAGGAGTCTTTATCGCCAAAGCTGCGCTTACGGAAAGCAGGCTTGTCGTCTCTGGAGGAGTCTTTATCGCCAAAGCTACGCTTACGGAAAGCGGGCTTGTCGTCTCTGGAGGAGTCTTTATCACCAAAGCTGCGCTTACGGAAAGCGGGCTTGTCGTCTCTGGAGGAGTCTTTATCACCAAAGCTGCGTTTACGGAAAGCAGGCTTGTCGTCTTTGGAGGAGTCTTTATCGCCAAAGCTGCGCTTACGGAAAGCGGGCTTGTCGTCTCTGGAGGAGTCTTTATCGCCAAAGCTGCGCTTGCGGAAAGTGGGCTTGTCGTCTTTGGAGAAATCTTTATCGCCAAAGCTGCGTTTGCGGGGAGTGGTTTTATCGTCTTTGGAGAAATCTTTATCACCAAAGCTGCGTTTGCGGATAGGCTGTTCTTCGTTGTCGGACGTGCGTTTACGGAAGCCGGCGGTGCCGTCATTGCTGTAGGTACGCTTACGTTGAACTGGTGCTTCTCCTGCATTGTCTTTTGCAGATGCTCTTCCAGGCCTTTCACCATCAAAGGAGGAGCGGTTGCGGTTGCCTGCTGCCGGTTTATCTGTGTTGTCCGTTTTTCTTCCTTTAAAAGGAGCCGGGCTCTTCTTAGCAGGTTGTTTCTTCTTCATAAATTATTATTAATTGATGGTCATGCGCGCATGACCCATAGATGTTTTTATTGTGCTGATTAACCTTTATTGGCCAGTTGTCCGCAGGCGGCGTCGATGTCTTTACCACGGCTCCGGCGCAACCTTGCATTCACACGGTTTTTAGCGAGATAGTCCATGAAATCCTCAGCGGTTTCTGCATCAGGTTTCTGGAAGCGGGCATTGTCAATCGGGTTGTATTCGATAATGTTCACCAGGTCGGCAGGTACCTGACGATAGATTTTTATCAGTTCGTCAGCATCCTGTTTGGAATCATTGAAATCCCGGAAGAGGATGTATTCAAATGATATCTCGTTGCCGGTGGCCTTATAGAAGTGGTTCAGTGCCGCAATCAATTCCTTCAGGTTGTTGGAATCGTTGATGGGCATGATTTCGCTGCGTTTCTTGTCGTTGGCGGCGTGTAAAGACAGGGCGAGGTTAAAGCGCACCTGGTCATCTCCCAGCTGGCGGATCATTTTAGCGACGCCTGCAGTGGATACGGTGACCCGTTTAGGAGACATGCCCAGGCCGTCGGGAGCGGTGATCCGCTCGATGGACTGCAGCACATTTTTATAGTTGAGCAGGGGTTCGCCCATACCCATGAATACGATATTCGTCAACTTCTTTCCGTTGTGCTCCAGGGCCTGCTGATTGATCAGCGCCACTTCATCGTATATTTCGTCAAAATCCAGGTTACGCTTACGGTCCATATAACCGGTAGCACAGAATTTACAGCTGAGGCTGCAACCTACCTGTGAGGACACACAGGCTGTTTGACGGGTATCGGTGGGGATAAGCACCCCTTCTACCAGGTGATTGTCGTGTAAACGGAAACGGCTTTTGATGGTGCCGTCGTTGCTGTGTTGCGTGGCATCCACTTTTACGGCAGGAAGTACAAAATTCTCCTCCAGTTTATGACGCAGGTCTTTAGACAGGTTTGTCATCGCTTCAAAGCTGGTAGCATGACGCAGCCAGAGCCATTCATACACCTGTTTCGCACGGAAGGCCTTTTCATCAATAGACCCAAAATATTCTTGTAAGGTTGGCAGACTTAAGTGCCGGATATTTTTCTTGTCAGACTTCATTATTGACCTTTATATGAGCAAATGGCTGCCTTACGGCAGTCGGAAAGCATCTGCAAAGATAGGTAAAATAGCAGTTAGCCCCACGATTATCATCTTTTAGCTTGATAATCAACGCAAAAGAAATGTTTTGTTAATCAAAATTATGATAGTCAATTCTTTAAATATATGAACTGATTGATGGGAGAGGGGCCGGTGGACCGGAAAAAGGGCAAAAAGCTTGTTATCGGCAGCGTAGAATGGAAAAAGCGGCGGCGAGAAAAAGAGTTTTATATTGCAGATAACAACAAAATCAACAAAGTCAACATGCAAGTCGCTTACATTGTAGATGCAGTACGTACGCCCATAGGCCGCTACGGTGGTTTATTGAGCACCATCCGCCCGGACGATATGCTGGCCCATGTACTGAAAGCCCTGATAGACAGGAACCCTTCCATAGATCCGGCAGCCATTGAAGATGTGATCGCCGGCGCTGCCAACCAGGCTGGCGAAGATAATCGCGACGTCGCCCGGATGGCCGCACTGTTGGCCGGTTTACCGGTAACGGTAGGCGGCAATACGGTGAACCGCCTTTGTTCTTCCGGCCTGCAGGCTATTATGGACGCATCCCGTGCTATCATGTGCGGCGACGGTGAGATATACCTGGCGGGAGGCGTGGAAAGCATGACCCGCGCACCTTTTGTCATGAGCAAGGCAGACGGCCCCTTCAGCCGCAAAGCTGAAGTTTTTGATACAACCATCGGCTGGCGTTTTACTAATCCGCAGCTGGCTGCTATGCATCATCCCTATTCCATGGGAGAGACAGCAGAAAATGTAGCGCGGCAATGGCAGATTGGACGAGAAGAGCAGGACCGTTTTGCGCTGCGAAGCCAGCAGCTGTATGCCGAAGCACAGAAAGCCGGTCGCTGGACCGATGAACTGGTGCCTATCACCGCCGCTTCCGGGAAGGAGCAGGTGCTGGTTGCTAAGGACGAACATCCCCGGGAAACGACGCTGGAGAAACTGGCGGGACTGCGTCCGGCATTCGCGAAAGACGGATCAGTAACAGCCGGTAATTCCTCCGGTATCAATGACGGTGCGGCTGCCGTGATGGTTGTTTCAGAGAAAGCCTTGCAACGTTTTAACCTGAAGCCGCTCGCGATGGTACGCGCCATGGCCGTGGCTGGCGTAGACCCGGCGATTATGGGTATCGGACCGGTACCAGCTACCCAAAAGGCTTTACAGCGTGCCGGCCTTACGATTGATCAGCTGCAGCTGGCAGAATTTAATGAAGCCTTTGCGGTACAGGCATTGGCCTGTATGCGCGACCTGGGGATCAACCCCGATATGGTGAATGTGAATGGTGGCGCTATCGCGATAGGCCATCCGCTGGGATGCAGCGGCGCCCGCATTACCACTACACTGCTGCATGAAATGAAACGGCGCCCGGAAGCACGCTATGGCCTGGCCACCATGTGTGTGGGCGTAGGGCAAGGGGCTGCTATGATCTTTGAAAAGTGTTAAGAAAAAGAGAGGTTAATTGGGCCTGCCTGAAAAATAACGAGCGGTCGGACATTACATCCGGCCGCCCGCTGCTGGCAAGCAAAAAAAAGGGTCGTTCATAGACAAATTTGCTTCTCCGTCATCATCTTCCGGAGATTGATCAGGCCATATCTCATACGACCCAAGGCGGTATTGATACTCACTTGCGTGAGATCGGCAATTTCTTTGAAACTCAGTTCTGCATAATGTCGTAGGATGATTACTTCCCGCTGCTCTTCCGGGAGCATGTCCAGCATGATCCGGACGCGGTCGTGGCTTTGGCGGGTGATGATCTTGTCTTCCACACAGCTGTCGCTGAAGCCCAGTACATCGAAGATATCTTTATCATCGCCGGTTTTGATCATCGGGGTGCGCTTGATCTTTCTAAAGTGGTCCACACAAAGGTTGTGTGCAATACGCATCGCCCAGGGTAAAAACTTTCCCTTCTCTGTATAGCGTTCAGCCCTGATCGTGTCGATGATTTTGATGAAAGTGTCCTGGAAAATATCTTCCGCCAGAAAGGAATCCTTAACAAGCAACAAAATGGAAGTGTACACCTTGTCTTTATGACGGTGAACCAATTCCTCCAATGCTGAAGTATGGCCTTTCTTAAAAAGGGTAATCAACTGCTCGTCGCACAATTTGTACATTATTTGCATAAACTTCTACAACTAGAACGGGTTAGTAAATAAATACAGATTTTACAGCCTGTTGGTTGTTTAATTGAGTAGAGTTTAGGCGATAATGAGCAGTTTTAAGCGTTAAAGATTTTGTTACTATTCCAAGGTATAGAAAAGGTTCTCTGCAAATATAAAAGAATACTTCAATAAAACAAATAATAAAAATAGCTTTTCCGCCCTTTGAGATTAGCTTTTAGCCATTTTGGGGTACTTCGTTCAGGTTAATTTTCTGTGAATGAATTGCCTGATCAATTACTATTCATCTAACATCTTTTCCCGTAAATTTGTTCTGTCATGGCAATGAAAACTAAGAAAAAAGAAACCGTCATTGATCCTCAGCCGGTTAACCCGCAGGACAATATCTTCATAAAAGGCGCCAGGGTCCACAATCTTAAGAATGTGAGCGTCTCCATCCCCCGCAACAAAATGGTGGTGGTGACCGGCGTTTCCGGTTCGGGAAAATCTTCCCTGACGATGGACACACTGTACGCCGAAGGGCAACGCCGCTACGCGGAAAGTCTCAGCTCCTACGCCCGTCAGTTCCTGATGCGAATGAATAAGCCGGACGTGGACTATATCAAAGGCATCTGCCCGGCTATCGCGATCGAGCAAAAGGTGATCACCCGTACGCCCCGTTCCACCGTTGGCTCGATGACAGAGATCTACGATTATCTCCGGCTGTTGTTTGGCCGCATCGGTAAAACATATTCTCCTGTGTCCGGCCAGCTCGTGAAAAAACATGAGGTGAGCGATGTGGTAGACTATATCTCCAACCTCGAACACGGCAGCAAAGTCTTACTGCTGGTGCCTTTCCGCCGGCACGCCAAAAGAGACGCCAAAGAGGAACTGAACATCCTGATGCAGAAAGGCTTCTCCCGTTTATATGCTCCATCTACCGGTGGCAACGGCCTGTTGCGCATCGAAGAACTGATGGAACAAAAGAAACCAGCTGTGCCTGCGGATGCCTGGGTGCTGATAGACAGGTTGGTTGTCAAAGATTTTGAGGAAGATGATAAACACCGTATAGCCGACAGCGTGCAGACTGCATTCTACGAAAGCGAAGGCGACTGCCACGTGGAAGTGGATGGTAAAAGCATCACGCACTTTGCTAACCGCTTTGAGCTGGACGGAATCCAGTTTGAAGAACCGGTGCCCAACCTTTTCTCGTTCAACAACCCCTACGGCGCCTGCCCTACCTGTGAAGGCTTTGGACAAGTGCTCGGTATTGATGCTGACCTCGTGATCCCGGACAAACGTTTGAGCGTTTTTGAAGGCGCCATCGCCCCCTGGAGAGGAGAGAAAATGGGCGAGTACAAGGAAGCGCTGATCAAAGTGGCCCGTAAATTCGGATTCCCGGTACATAAACCGATAGCAGACCTGACAGACGAACAGGTACAATTGCTGTGGACCGGCAACGAACACTTCTACGGCCTGAATGAATTTTTCAAAATGGTAGAGCAGAACCTCTACAAAGTACAATACCGTGTGTTGCAGGCACGCTACCGCGGACGTACCGTATGCCACGAATGTGGCGGCGGCCGTTTGCGGAAGGAAGCGCTCTACATCCGCATAGGCGGTAGTAACATCGCAGGCCTGGTGGACATGCCGGTATCGGACCTGAAAAACTGGTTCGATAACCTGCAGCTCAATGAATACGATCAACAGGTAGCCAAACGTATCCTGTTTGAAATTAATCACCGGTTGAAAACCTTGCTGGACGTGGGGTTAGGATACCTGACGCTCAACAGGGTGGCCAATACCCTCAGTGGTGGCGAAAGTCAGCGTATACAGCTTACCCGTACACTGGGCAGTAACCTCACCAATTCCATGTACATCCTTGATGAGCCGAGTATTGGTCTGCATGCACGCGATACCCACCGCCTCATCAATGTGCTGAAAGAACTGCGCGATCTTGGGAATACCGTGGTGATCGTGGAACACGATGAACAAATGATGGAGGAGGCCGACTATATCATCGACATGGGGCCGCTGGCCAGTCATCTCGGTGGTGAAGTGATCTTCGCCGGTACCTACCCGGAAATCCTGAAGGATGGCAAAAGCCTTACCGGTAAATACCTGAGCGGTAATTACCGGATAGACCCTCCGGAAAAACTGCGTAAATGGAAAAAAGCCATCACCCTCGAAGGCTGCCGCCAGCATAACCTGAAAGATATCACGGTTGATTTTCCGCTGGAAGTCTTTACCGTGGTGACAGGAGTGAGCGGTTCCGGTAAAACCACGCTGGTAAAGCAAATTCTCTACCCCGCGCTCATGAAGCTGAAAGGTGAATTTGCTGAAAGAGTGGGGTATCACAAAGCTCTCAAAGGTGCGGTGGACGATATCACCCAGATAGAAATGGTGGACCAGAACCCGATCGGTAAATCTTCCCGTTCGAATCCGGTTACCTATATCAAAGCGTACGACGAAATCCGTGACCTTTATGCCAAGCAGCCACTCAGTAAAATGCGTGGTTTCCAGCCCAAACATTTCTCTTTCAACGTGGATGGCGGCCGTTGCGACGCCTGCAAAGGAGAAGGCGAAGTGATCGTGGAAATGCAGTTCCTGGCAGATGTACACCTGACATGCGAAAGCTGCGGCGGTAAACGATTTAAGGATGAAGTCCTGGAAGTGACCTACAAGGGCAAGAATATTTACGAAGTGCTGGAATTGAGCGTAGATGAGGCTTTGGAATTCTTCAAAGATGAAAAAGACGTATGCAATAAGATCCGGCCGTTAAGTGATGTAGGTTTAGGCTACGTTAAACTGGGACAAAGCAGCGATACCCTGAGTGGTGGCGAGGCGCAGCGTGTGAAACTGGCCTCTTTCCTCGGTAAGGGCAAAGCGCAGGGCAAAATCCTGTTTATCTTCGACGAACCTACTACCGGTCTGCATTTCCATGATATCAAGAAACTGCTGAACTCTTTCAACGCGCTGATCGATCAGGGACATACCGTACTGGTGATTGAGCACAACCTGGACGTGATCCGTAGTGCTGACTGGGCGATTGACCTGGGGCCGGAAGGCGGCGCCGGTGGTGGTAACCTGTTGTACACAGGCGTGCCGGAAGGATTGAAGAAAGTGAAAGAAAGTTATACCGGGAAGTTTCTCTAAAAGAGATGAAAATATACCCAATAAAAAGAGGGCTGGTCAGTGATGATCAGTCCTCTTTTTGTTGGGTAAAGTGTATAATGATTTGTGCCTATCGGAGTCTGTCCAGTGATTTGATCAGCTTCTCATCTTTATAGATGCCTCTGGCGGCCATGAAAAGCAGTATGATAACCAGTACCGGAAGGAATGCAGGAAACTGGAAAGAGCCTGATGCAACAGGTGTTCCGCTGGCGGCAAATTTATTGCCGGTTTCCTTTACGGTATAATAGGTGTAACCCAATGCAGCAATGGCAAAGAGGATGTTGAAAATGGTGAGGCGGAACTGCAGTTTTCTCTTTTTAAACAGGAAAACGCAGAAAAGTGCTAACAGGATGATGATCACATACAGCACGAATAACAGGTAGTTGCTGGAGGCGTTGACAGCTATGGCTGTTCCGTTGCTCAGCTTGGCGTTCCACAGATCAAAAGACAGGGTAGCGGCTCCGGCTCCGGCAGCCAACAGCAGGTAAAGACTCTGAATGCGTTGTATCATGATATTTGTGAATGTTTAACGGCGTAAAAGTAAGCAAATTTAGTGGTTGAAAAGCGCAATATCTGATAGGGGACTGCGGATTTTGATAGTCCGTATAGTGTAATACTTCGTATATTGCACGCCCAATAACAATCTTTTTATTTTATATGGCAAGAAAACTGAATAAGCAGGATGCGTTGGACTATCATGCAAAGGGAAGGCCGGGCAAGATCGAAGTAATACCTACGAAAGATACAAAAACACAATGGGACCTCTCCCTGGCCTATTCTCCAGGCGTTGCTGAACCTTGCAAGGAGATTCACAAAGATGTAGAAAATGTTTATAAATATACTGCCAAAGGCAACCTGGTAGGGGTGATCAGCAATGGTACCGCCGTACTGGGCCTGGGGGATATCGGACCTGAAGCCGGTAAACCCGTTATGGAAGGTAAGGCAGTGTTGTTCAAGATATTCGCCGATATCGACGTATTTGATATTGAATTGAATACCAAAGATCCCGATAGTTTTGTGGCTGCGGTAAAAGCCCTCGAACCTACTTTCGGTGGTATCAACCTCGAAGATATCAAAAGCCCTGAGTGCTTTGAAATCGAAGACAGGCTGCGTAAAGAATTGAAAATACCAGTAATGCACGATGACCAGCATGGTACCGCTATCATCTCCGCAGCAGCGTTGCTCAATGCGCTGGACCTGGTGAAGAAAAAAATTGACAAAGTAAAGATAGTGGTGAATGGTGCAGGAGCCGCTGCCATGGCTTGTGTGAAGCTGTATGTGGCACTGGGCGCCAAACCGGAGAACTTCATCATGTTCGATAAGGACGGCGTACTGAATAAATCCCGTACCGACCTTACCGAAAGGCACATGCAGTTTGCCACCACTTCCAAGGTAACGATGCTGGCAGAAGCCATGAAAGGTGCTGACGTTTTCCTCGGCCTGTCCGTAGGTAACGTGGTAACACCGGAAATGGTGAAAAGCATGGCTAAAAACCCGATCGTGTTCGCCATGGCCAACCCGGACCCGGAAATTGCCTATGATACTGCCATCGCGTCCAGACCGGATGTTATTATGGCTACCGGCCGTTCTGACTATCCTAATCAGGTAAACAATGTTCTCGGGTTCCCCTACATTTTCCGGGGTGCACTGGACGTAAGGGCCACCCAGATCAATGAAGCCATGAAACTGGCTGCTGTACGGGCGCTCGCCGAACTGGCCAAATCCCCTGTGCCGGATATCGTGAACCTGGCTTACAACGAAAGAAATATCGTTTTCGGACCTAAATATATCATTCCAAAACCGCTGGACCCACGCCTGTTAAGCACAGTAGCGCCGGCCGTTGCGAAAGCCGCTATGGAAAGTGGTGTGGCCCACCGCCCTATCACTGACTGGGAAGCTTACAAGCAGGAGCTTAATAACCGCCTGGGACTGGACAACCAGCTGTTCAGGGTGATTGGTACCAAAGCCCGCCGCGATCCCCGCAAGGTCGTGTTCGCGGAAGCTGACAACATAAAAATCCTGAAAGCCGCTCAGGTAGTGAACGACGAAGGCATCGCCTTCCCGATCCTGCTGGGTAACGAAGCCCGCATCCGCTCACTGATGCATGAGAACTCCATCGAGATAGATGATGTGGTGATCATCGACCCGAAAAGCGATGAGATGCAGGATAAACGTCACGCTTTTGGTGACCTCTTCTTCGAAAAACGCAAACGTAAAGGCTTTAACCATTACGAAGCCCGCAAAATCATGCGCGAACGCAACTACTTCGGCTGCATGATGGTGGAAACCGGAGAAGCAGATGCCCTGATTTCCGGCCTTACCCGTAAATATCCGGATACCATTCGTCCGGCACTGCAGGTAATTGGCATGGAAGAAGGCGTGAAACGCGTGGCTGGTATGTATATCATCAATACCAAACGTGGCCCGCTGTTCCTTGCGGATACCACGGTGAACTTCAACCCTACTGCGGAAGAACTGGCTGATATCACTCTGATGGTGGCCAAAGAAGTGAAACACTTCAACATCACGCCGCGTATCGCGATGCTGTCCTATTCCAACTTCGGCTCCAGCCAAACGCCGGAAGCCCAGCTGGTGGCCAAAGCACGTGAAATCGTGAAACAGCGCGATCCCCAACTGGTGGTTGACGGTGAAATCCAGGCTGCTATGGCTTTCAACAAGGAAATCCTGAAAGACAACTATCCGTTTACCGAATTGATGAACGAGGAAGTGAACACCCTGATCTTCCCGAACCTCACCGCCGGTAACGTAGCTTATAACCTGCTGCAGGAAGTGGCCGGCTTCGATGCTATCGGTCCGGTACTGCTGGGTATGAAAAAACCAGTGCATATCCTGCAACTGGGCAGCACGGTAAGGCAGATCGTGAACATGGTGAACATCGCTGTGGTAGACGCGCAGGAAAAATGCCGCAAAGTGGCGGAGTGCAGAGAGGAGAAAGCGAAAGCAGAGAAGAAAAAGAAAAAATAAGCAACTTCCATCAATAAAGGAGCGGAGGCTATCAGACATCACCTGTCTGGCGGCCTCCGCTCTCTGCGTTTATTATGGGCCCGCTGCGTCTAAGCTTGTCCGGATTTGATTAAATTTGTCTTATGCAGACAATCTCCAAAAAGAAGATATTTTTTCCGATCAACGAGGCTTTCCGTAACTACCTTAAATTGTATGAGCGGGAGGTGAAGCTGCCGCTGACTTACCAGGAACTGCGCTATTACGAGCATTCCATTTCCGTGTATGATAAGGAAGGAAAGGATACCCTCTGGGAAACGGTCTTTTATCCACAGAGCACGATGGAGTCCATTCATGCCGGTCTGAAGCGGATCTATTCCATCCTGAAAGCCGGTGGTGACCAGACCGCGGAAGAACACCTGCATATAGAACGCATTGACTACTGCACCTTTGGCAATTCGCATCCCTTCCGCATCAAAATCGTCAATAACTACAACGAGGTATATGATTATTTCTATATCAAGGTAGCCGATGCTTCCCGTATTTATGGGCTGGAGCTGGAACATATTCTATCACCCTACTGGATGAACTTTTTGATTGATGGCAATACGCTGGTGGAGGAACATATTGCCGGCGTGCCGGGAGATCAGTTTATTCTTCATTACCTCGATAGGCTTGATTTTAATCCCAAACGTATTGCCAAGGAATTCGTGAAGTTCAACGAGCGTTGTTTTGTGAGGCTGCTGGGAGATATGCGGTCTTATAATTTTATCATCGATATCACCCCTGATTTTGATGATGTGCAGTTCCGTATCCGCGCCATCGACTTTGACCAGCAATTTTACGAAGGGCGCCGCACGTTGTATATGCCACAGTTTTTTAAGGAGAACCGTGTGTTTGTGGAACTGGCGATGAAACACCTCAATGCTGAAGTAGTAAAGCAGTACCAGCAGGAAGAGCGGGCATTGATTGCGCGTCGTATCAAGGTGCAGCGCCACCGCATCAAAGACCTGCGTGATGTGATCATGACTGATAAGGTGTCTTTTCCGGAGAAGGTGCAGCAGTTGGGAGATGAGCTGGCAGAGTATTATCACGATGCTGTTTTTTCGCGTTGTAAGACCATGGGCGAAATTATCGAGCGCAGTTTGAAACGCTTGCTGGTAAGCAGTTTGCGTTAACCGTACCATAAAATCTTAAATTCGGGTCGGATTGGCAAAATCCTTCATATCTTTGACCAGCTATGGAATTCAGATTCTTTTATCATTTTGGAAATTTTCTGCTGATGCTGAAAGGCATGTTTTCCCGTCCGGAAAACATGAAGTTATATTGGAAGCAGTTTATGCAGCAGTGTGTAGATATTGGCGTAGGGTCGTTCGGGATAGTATTTATTATCTCCCTGTTCATGGGAGGGGTTACCACCCTGCAAACCGCTTACCAGCTGGTGAGCCCTATCATTCCTAGAAGCACGATCGCACAGGTAGTGCGGGACACCATCATTCTGGAATTTGCGCCAACCCTTACCAGTATTGTACTGGCCGGGGTGATTGGCTCTAAAATAGCCTCTGAGCTGGGCAATATGCGTATCTCAGAACAGATAGACGCGTTAGAGATCATGGGTATCAATACCAAAGGTTACCTGATCATGCCTAAAATCCTGGCTGCTACGCTGATGATTCCGGTCCTGGTGGCCATTGCCGGTTTCCTGGGTATCTGGGGCGGCAAAGAGGCGGGCGTGCTGTCTGGTGTTCTCTCCGGTGAGCAGTTCATGATGGGGCTGCGGCAGGAGTTTAAGGCTTACAACGTATTTTTCGCCATGGCCAAATCCTATACGTTCGGATTTATCATCGCCAGCGTGTCGGCCTATTATGGATACAATGTGCAGGGCGGCGCTCTGGAGATCGGTAAGGCCAGCACCACCGCCGTGGTAGTAAGCTGCGTACTGATATTATTTATGGACTACGCATTAACGGCTATATTACTGTAATCATGATTGAACTGAAAGATATAACCAAGGGCTTTGGAGATAAGGAGATACTGAAAGGCGTTTCGGCCGTTATGGAGTCTGGTAAGGTAAACCTGATCATTGGCGCCAGCGGTAGCGGCAAAACCGTTATGATGAAATGTATCGTAGGCCTGATGGAAGTAGATACCGGTACTATCCTGTATGATAATCAGAACTTCACCGCCATGGACCACCATGCCAAGAAGGAAGTCCGCCAGCAAATCGGGATGCTGTTCCAGGGATCGGCCCTGTTTGACAGTATGACGGTAGAACAAAATGTGATGTTCCCACTGGAAATGTTCAGCAAGGACTCTTTGAAAGAGCGGAAAAAGCGGGTGGAAGAGTGTCTGGAGAGAGTGCAACTGAAAGATGCCGCCAAAAAATTCCCTGCCGAAATCAGCGGTGGTATGAAAAAGAGAGTAGGGATTGCCCGTGCCATCGTATTAAATCCCAAATACCTGTTCTGCGACGAACCCAACTCCGGCCTTGATCCTCAAACCTCCCTGCTGATAGACCAGCTGATCAAGGAACTGACCCAGGAATACAATATCACCACTGTCATCAATACCCATGATATGAACACCGTAATGGAAAGCGGTGACCACATTGTATATATGTACCAGGGGCAGAAGCAGTGGGAAGGCAGCAATAAGGAGATCGTATTCAGTAAGGACCAGAAGCTCAACGACTTCATTTTTGCCTCTGAATTCCTCCGGGAAGCCAAAGAAATGCGCCAGCTGGACATGTTCAAGGACAATAAGTGGAAAGATCAGCTGGAGGAACAGCTGAAACGTGACAGCAAAAAGTAATTTCCCTGCCATTTGGTAGCTTTATCTTAAAGGCACTAAATTGCAGAATTATGGAAATCGGCTTATTTTTGCCGCACCGATAGAAGAAACATATAACATAATAAACCAATAAAACAAGCGCGATGAGTGTTTTAGTTAATAAGGATAGCAAAGTGATTGTGCAGGGATTTACCGGTACAGAAGGTACTTTCCATGCTACACAGATGATCGAATATGGTACCCAGGTTGTAGGCGGTGTTACGCCCGGTAAAGGCGGTACAACCCACCTGGAGCGCCCGGTGTTCAACACCGTGGCTGACGCGGTAAAAGCTACCGGTGCCAATGTGTCTATCATTTTTGTACCTCCGGCATTTGCTGCTGACGCAATCATGGAAGCTACCGAAGCTGGTATTGCCCTGGTAGTATGTATTACGGAAGGTATCCCTGTTCAGGACATGATCAAGGCGAAAAACTTCCTGCAAGGTTCCAATACCCGCCTCATCGGGCCTAACTGCCCGGGTGTTATCACCGCTGAAGAAGCCAAAGTGGGTATCATGCCCGGCTTCATCTTCAAAAAAGGCAGAATCGGTATCGTTTCCAAATCCGGTACCCTGACTTACGAAGCTGCTGATCAGGTAGTTAAAGCTGGTCTCGGTGTTTCTACCGCTATCGGTATCGGTGGCGACCCGATCATCGGTACCCCCACCAAAGATGCAGTGGAACTGCTGATGAACGATCCTGAAACTGACGGTATCATCATGATCGGTGAAATCGGTGGTAGCATGGAAGCTGAAGCTGCCCGCTGGATCAAAGAATACGGCACTAAACCTGTTGTAGGCTTTATCGCTGGCCAGACAGCGCCTCCGGGCCGCCGTATGGGCCACGCCGGTGCTATCATCGGTGGTGCGGAAGATACAGCTGCCGCTAAAATGAAAATCATGGCGGAGTGCGGTGTTACCGTAGTAGAAAGCCCTGCTAACATCGGTAAAACGATGGCTGAAGTACTGAGCAAAAAACCAGTACTGGCCTAATCGGTTTACCCTGATATATTTGAAAAGGTGAAAAGTGAAGCGGGTCTCCCATCACTTTTCACCTTTTTTTTGACCCCCGTTATGGAAACCCGTGCAATACCTGCATCCTGTACAAAAAGTATAACTTACTGTAAATAGCGATATATATGCGTTTATGCCTCTCATTATTCATTGTTTTATTCTTAACCAACTGCGTGATGGCTCAGACCTATTATGACAATTCCTGGAAGAAAGTGACTGCCCTCGACGAGAAGAATCTGCCCAAATCCGCACTGGAAGAAGTAGACCAGATCTATGCCCGGGCCGTGAAAGACAACCTGCCCGCCCAGCAGATCAAGGCCCTCATCTATCAGATGAAATACACGGACCAGCGGAGCGAGAGCAGTGCCCAGCAAAACCTGGAAAAACTAAACCAGAAAATTGCTGCTGCCAAAGGCGCCCAGCAGGCCATCCTGCAAAGCATTAAAGGCGAATTTCTGCTGAACTATCTCCGCAACAACCGGTACCGGCTCTATAACCGCACCGCCATTGCGGACGAGAAAGGCGGTACGGATATTACTTCCTGGAGCCAGGATTACCTCCACAGCCAGATCACGGCTGCCTACCAGGCTTCTGTGGCCGATAAAGCCACCCTGCAAAAAACACCCGTCGGGGAATTTGATCCTATCCTGATCAAAGGCACCGACTCCCGCCAGCTCCGCCCCGTATTATTCGACCTGCTGGCACACCGCGCCCTGGATTATTTTAAATCAGGCGAAAACACCCTCACCAAACCGGTGAACCAGTTTGAACTGGATGATCCGGCTGCCTTCGCACCTGCCGCCACCTTCGCCCGGCATGAATTTGTAACGACAGACAAAGCCTCCCTGCAATATCAGGCCATCCTGTTGCTGCAACAACTGATACGCCTGCACGAAAATGAAAAGGCGGCCCTGCTCGATGTAGACCTCGAAAGGATTCAATACATGCAGCAGATCGCGGTGACGGAAGATAAGGCGCAGCAATACCGCAAAGCGCTGGAACTGATGACATCAGCTTACGGTAGTGAGAAAGAAGTGACGGGCGTAATGGCCCTGCTGGCTAATACCTACATCGGCAACGCCCTGTATGGCAAAGCTGACAGTACTGCCAACCTGAAAAAAGCCAAAGAAATATGTGAACAGGCTATAGAGAAAGGCCCCGGTACACGAGGCGCGGCTGACTGTTCCAATCTGCTGACAGAAATCAAAGCGCAAGCCCTCGACCTGGTTACTGAAAAGGTAAACATACCATCCCTGCCTTTCCGTACACTGGTGAAGTATAAAAACGCGGATAAAATATACCTGCGCGTACTGGCTGTGGATGAAGCTTTTACCGCTTCCCTCCGGCTGGCACAGAATGATTACAGCGACCGTCAGAACAGGTACTGGAAACTGCTGCTCGACAGAAAACCGGTGAAAGCCTGGGAACAATCACTGCCTGACCCGAAAGACTATAACCGTCATGCTGCTGAAATAAAGATCGATGCGCTGCCACTGGGGCACTACATCATCCTCGCCAGCATCAAACCCGGGTTCGACCTGAAAGAAAATCCTATGGCCCTGCAATTTACATGGGTGTCCAATATCAGTTACCTGGAAAACGGTACACAGTTTATAGCACTGGACCGCGGCACAGGTAAGCCTTTGCCGGGGACTAAATTGACTGCCTTTGAAGAGCAGTACAACGATGGAAAAGCGAAACTCGTACAGTTGCTCTCTACCGTTACCGGTAACAATGGTTCTGCTGAACTGAGCCTGAAGGGGACCAACAATCACTCTGTTCGGCTCAAATGGGAGCGGCAGGGTGATATCCTGTTCCTGGATGACTACAAATACCTGTACAACTATGGTCGGGAAGAAAATTCAGCCACTACGCCGCGGATCTTCCTGTTCACCGACAGAAGCATCTACCGGCCTGGCCAGACACTTTATTTTAAAGGGATCGCTTTACAGCAGGAAGCTGGTAAAAACACCAGCAACGTAGTGAAAGGCCTGAAAAGCACCTTTGCTTTATATGATGCTAACAATGAGAAGGTAGACTCTATTGTAGTGACCTCCAATGAATTTGGTTCTTTCTCCGGTAAGTTCGTACTGCCCGAAGGCCGCCTGAATGGTGTTTACTCCATGCGGGACGGCAAGGGCTACGGCGGACAATCCTTCCGCGTAGAGGAATACAAACGGCCTAAATTCTATGTGGAATTTGATACCATTAAATCCAGTTATCGTTTAGGGGAAACCGTTACCACAGAAGGTAAAGCACTGGCATATGCCGGTAATAACATCAACGGCGCTACAGTGAAATACCGCGTGGAAAGAAGGACCCGTTTCCCTTATCCGTGGATATTCAGGGGATATCTGCCAATCGGCGCTTCCCGCGAAATAGCCCACGGTGAAACTACCACGGATGAAAACGGACATTTTAAAGTGAGCTTCCCTGCTTTGCCGGATAAGACGGTGTCTGCTGATCAGAAGCCCATCTTCACCTATGTGGTGTCTGCTGATGTGACTGACCTGAACGGAGAAACACGCAGTGCCATGCAGTCTGTTAACGCCGGTTACCAGGCATTGGAAATCAATGTACAGGTACCGGAACACCTGGAAGCTGCCGCCCTGAAAAATGTACATGTCTTCACCCGCAACCTGAACGGCGCTTTTGAACAAGCTGCCGTTAAAGTAGCGGTGCAGCCGCTGGAGCCGAACAAGCGCTTGTTACGTCCCCGTTACTGGGAACAGGCAGACCAGTTTGTGATGACCGAAGCAGCCTATATCAAAGACTTCCCGCTGGACATTTACCATGATGAAGATGAACACGCCAAATGGGCCCGTAAATCTGCCGTATGGGAACAGCAGTTTACCAGCACCGTTGCCGGCGACATAGCGATAGACGCTCAAAAGCTGGTACCTGGCTACTATGAGCTGGTGGTAAGCGCTAACGATAAAAATGGCCAGCCTGTAGTGCAAAAATCAGTCTTTGAACTGGTAGATGTAAACGCAAAAACACTGGCTGCTCCGGCTTACCTCTGGAGTTACCAGCCGGAAGAACGCACCGAACCAGGAAAAAAAGGTGCCGTTATACTGGGCTCCTCAGCAAAAGACCTGAACATATTACAAACCCTTGGCCGCGTGAGCCAGTCGCAACAGCTGTCAAACATTACGCTGGACGGGGTAAAACAATTCGATTATAACATCACCGAAGAAGAAAGAGGTGGCGTGTCGCTTTACTACATCTTCGTAAAAGATAACCGCGTATTCGCTAGGCAGCATACCATCCAGGTGCCATGGGATAATAAAGACCTGAGCATCAAAATTGGTACGCACCGGGATAAACTGCAGCCAGGAGAAAAGGAGAAATGGAGCGTGGAAATAACCGGCTACAAAGGTGAAAAAGCAGCAGCGGAAATGCTGGCCTCCATGTACGATGCATCGCTCGATGCTTTTGTACCACACCACTGGGCTAAACCGGATATCTATCCTGATATCATGTCCAATGGCCGTCCGGTGTATACCGCGCATGACAACTTCGGAATGGTGAATTCCCAGTATTATTTTGAAACAGATAAACGGGGTGCTATTGCCAAAGATAAAAACTATGATGTGCTCAACTTCTTCTCTTGGGGAATGTATGAAAACAGGGTCATGTATAAGCGCAGTGTGTCGGGTAGTGCTGGCGCTGTGATGGCACTGGCTGCACCTGCCCCGGCTGCCCGCGAGAAAGGGGTGATGAAAGAGGTGGCTTATGATACTGCTAATGAAACAAATGCTAAGGCAGTAGAACAACAAGCTCCGGAAACTCCGGAAAACACCGGCAATGTCCCTGTCCGTAAGAACTTCCAGGAAACAGCGTTCTTCCTGCCGGAACTGCGTACAGACAAAGACGGTAAACTCTCTTTTGAATTCACTATACCGGAAGCCCTGACCAAATGGAACTTTCAGGGCCTGGCACATACCAAAGAAGCTGCGTTGGGAAGCATAAACGCCAGCATCGTTACCCAGAAACAACTGATGGTGATGCCTAACGCGCCACGCTTTGTAAGAGCCGGTGATAAAATCGACTTCACCACTAAAGTGAGCAACCTGACCGACTCACAACTGATCGGGCAGGCACAGCTGGAACTGCTGGACGCTGCTACCATGCAGCCGGTAGATGGTTGGTTCCAGAATGTTTTCCCGGTACAGCACTTTACCGCTAAAGCCGGTCAAAGCACCGTCGTGACCTTCCAGCTGCAGGTGCCGAATAACTTTACCAGTGCGCTGCTGTACCGTGTGACGGCTAAAGCCAACAACTTCAGCGATGGCGAAGAAAACGCACTGCCCGTGCTCACCAACTCCATACTGGTTACCGAAGCGCTGCCGCTGCCGGTACGCGGAGATGGTAAACATACCTTTAAATTCGACAAGCTGCTGCAATCAGGTGCTTCTTCCACGCTGCGTCAGCAGGGTATCACAGTGGAATACACCAGCAACCCGGCATGGTATGCCGTACAGGCGTTACCGTACCTGATGGAGTATCCATACGATTGCTCTGAACAGGTGTTTAACCGCTATTATGCTAATGCACTGGCTACGCATATCACCAAATCGGTTCCTGGTATTCAGCAGGTTTTTGAAAGATGGAAAACCACCGACACCGCGGCCCTCTTGAGCAACCTGCAAAAAAATGAAGAGCTGAAATCTGTTCTGTTGCAACAAACGCCATGGGTGCTGGAAGCGAAGAACGAATCACAGCAGAAGAAAAATATAGCGCTGTTGTTTGATCTGCAACGTATGCAGAAGGAAAGAAAAACAGCATTGAACCAACTGGCGGCCAGACAGCAACCAGATGGCTCCTTTGCCTGGTTCAACGGTATGTGGGCCGATCGCTACATCACCCAGTACATTCTGGCTGGTATCGGTCACCTGCAACAGCTGACCGGCGCTGATGATCCGGTAGCCGCCAGCATCGCTGATAAAGCTATGATGTACCTGGACAGGCAGCTGGACAAGGATTACAATGAGCTGATCAAAAGCAAAGCTGATCTGAAAAAACAACAGGTCGATGAAATGCAGGTGCAATACCTGTATGCCCGCAGCTTCTTTAACCGTCCGGTGCCTAAAGGCATGCAACCGTCCTTCGACTTCTATGCAGCCCAACAGCAGCAATACTGGACCAAAATGGGCCGCTATGCACAAGGCATGATTGCCCTGAGCCAGTTCAAAAAAGGCGACAAAGCCACTCCAGCCGCCATCCTGAAATCACTGAAGGAAAATGCGATCAACAATCCGGAAATGGGCATGTACTGGAAAGATGTAGTGGCCGGTTACGGCTGGTATCAGGCGCCCATAGAAACGCAGGCACTGTTGATAGAAGCATTCCAGGTGGCCGGTAAAGATGCCGCTGCCGTGGCAGATATGAAAACATGGCTGTTGAAAAATAAACAGACCAATAACTGGAGCACTACCAAATCCACCGCTGATGCATGTTACGCTATGCTGTTGCAAGGCAGCAACTGGCTGACTGCCAGCCCGGACGTAGACATACAGCTTGGCCAGGAAACCATCAGCAGCAAACAACAGGCTGCTGAAGCAGGTACCGGTTACTTCAAACAGCGGATTGAAGCGAAAGATGTAAAAGCAGACATGGGTAATATCAAAGTAACGGTGAAAGACAGCAAGGGCCAACCTTCCTGGGGCGCCATATACTGGCAGTATTTTGAACAGCTGGATAAAATTACTGCTGCTAAAACACCGCTGGTACTGGAAAAAGAACTGTATAAAGAAGTGAATTCCGATAAAGGTCCCGTACTGACTAAAATCACCGATGGCAATGAGCTGAAAGTGGGTGACAAAGTAAAAGTGCGGATTGTACTGCGTGCCGACAGGTCCATGCAATACATCCACCTGAAAGACATGCGTGCAGCCTGCTTTGAGCCACAGAACGTGTTGAGCGGCGCTAAATGGCAAGGTGGTCTCAGCTACTACGAAAGCACCAAAGATGCCTCTACGGATTTCTTCTTCAGTTATCTGCCAAAAGGTACTTATGTGTTTGAGTATGCATTGTTTGTAACGCACCAGGGTAAGTTCTCCAATGGTATCAGCACTGCACAGTGCATGTATGCGCCGGAGTTCAGCGCCCACAGCGAAGGCATCAATGTGAAAGTAGTCGAATAACTAACATCAATACATTATATCAATGGGGCTGACCGGAAGGTCGGCCCCATTATTTTTTGGGAGAAGAAAGTATCGGTTTGGCATGTATTTTATCGGGGTTAACAAAGAGATGCGTATAGGATATGCGAAGGATAGGTAAAGGATAACCGAAGGATGTCACTCAGAAATATTGTAAATCAATTGATTGTAAACATCTGGAAAATAATAATACCCTCAGAATTGATAGTATTTTATCTTATTTTTATTTCTTCAGAAGAACAGTATGACAAGTGTAGATTATATCATAGTAGGACAGGGGATTGCCGGCACCATGCTGAGCTGGTCATTATGGCAGGCCGGCAAAAAGGTGCTGGTGATAGACGATGCAAAATCCAATAGTGCGTCACGGGTGGCGGCTGGTATTATTAATCCGGTGTCCGGACGGAGATTTGAACCGGCATGGATGTACGACACCATTTATCCGTTTGCCCGGGACAGTTATCATAAGATGTCGGAGCTATTGCAGGTGCAGGTGCTGACCGAGCGCCGTCTCTGGAATGTGTTCCCATCGCAGCAATTGTATGATGCTTTCATGAAAAAGGCTGCTGGCGGAGAGTATACGCAGTTGCCCGACAAGCTGGAGTATGAAGATATATTGGACCAGCCTTATGGAGCGGCTATCGTGAAGGGGGCCACCGTGAACCTGCGGGTGTTGTTACCCGCGTGGCGGCAGTTTTTGAGCAGTATGGGAGCCTTGCAGGAAGCGCATCTGAACCTGGCTGAATTGGAAGTAACGCCGACGGGTGTACGTTATGGAGATATCGCCGCGCAGAAGATCATTTTCTGTGACGGCGTGGCTACCGCGCAAAACCCGTGGTTTGACCGGCTGACATTTCTGCCCAACAAGGGAGAGGTGCTGTGGGTCAGGATCCCTGGTCTGCATACAGAAGATATCATCAAAAAGAGCATTACGCTGGTACCCTATGGGCCGGAATTGTTCTGGGCGGGGTCTTCCTTTGTGTGGGATTACATTGATGATCTGCCAACGAGCAAACAGCGGGAGGTACTGGAAAATAGCCTGCAACAGTTATTGAAAGTGCCTTATAACGTGGAGTATCAGCTGGCGGCGGTGCGCCCTTCGGGTAATGACCGCCGGCCCATGATAGGGTTGCATCCGGAGATGCCCGCTGTAGGCATCTTTAACGGCCTGGGTACCAAGGGTTGTTCGCTGGCACCCTTTATGGCCGCGCATTTTACGGAAGTGTTGGCTGGAAATGCCCTGCTGATGCCGGAAGTAGACATAAATAGATATTTTAACACCGGCAGGGGGTGAAATGCCCATATCATGCCGTATCTTTGCCCCCCTTACAGGTATGGCTGATCAACTGAACAGTGGTCTCGGAACAGCTGGCAGCACATCCGGAGATTCAACCATAAAACATTTAAAATCAATTTTTTACGCATGTACAGGACGCACACTTGCGGGGAGTTAAGAATGGAGCAGGTAGGCCAGGAAGTGACGCTGGCAGGATGGATACAGACAGTCAGAAAATTTGGCAGCATCAACTTTTTTGATCTGCGGGACCGTTATGGTATTACTCAGCTGTTATTCAACGAAAGCCTGAATGACAAACTGGATGCACAGCCATTAGGCCGTGAGTTCGTTGTACAGGTAACTGGCACCGTGACAGAGCGTACCAGCAAAAATAAAAATATCCCCACCGGAGACATCGAAATCACGGTGAGCGAATATAAAATCCTGAATGCGGCTAAAACACCGCCTTTCACTATTACCGACGATACCGACGGGGGAGATGAGCTGCGTATGAAATACCGCTATCTCGACCTCCGCCGTAATGCGGTAAAACAGAACCTGGAGCTGCGTTATGCAGTCGGCCGCGCCGCGCGTAACTACCTGCACACCAGGAACTTCATCGATATTGAAACACCTTTCCTGATCAATTCCACACCGGAAGGCGCCCGCGATTTCGTGGTGCCAAGCCGTATGAACCCTAACCAGTTCTACGGTTTGCCGCAGTCACCGCAGACATTTAAACAATTGTTGATGGTGAGTGGTTATGATCGATACTACCAGATCGTAAAATGTTTCCGCGATGAAGACCTCCGTGCAGACCGCCAGCCGGAGTTTACCCAGATCGACTGTGAAATGAGCTTTGTAGAACAGGAAGATGTACTGAATATTTTTGAAGGTATGACCAAATATATCTTCAAAGAAGTTAAAGGCATTGAGCTGGAAGGCGATTTTCCGCGTATGACATGGGAGGATGCCATGGAGTATTATGGCAATGATAAACCGGATATCCGCTTCGAGATGAAGCTGTCTAACCTCAATGACACCGTAAAACAGAAAGGCTTTAAAGTATTCGACGAAGCTGAACTCGTGGTTGCTATTGCGGCGCCCGGTTGCTCCGAATATACCCGTAAGCAGGTCGATGAACTGACAGAATGGGTAAAAAGACCTCAGATCGGTATGAGCGGTCTCATCTATGTTAAATATAATACTGACGGTACCCTGAAGAGCTCGGTTGATAAGTTTTTTGACGAACAGCAACTGCAGCTGTGGGCGCAAAAATGTCAGGCGAAGCCCGGAGATCTGATCCTGGTGCTGGCTGGCAAGGAAGAGCGTACCCGTAAAGCCATGAGTGAGCTGCGCCTGGAAATGGGCGAGCGCCTGGGTTTCCGCAATAAAAACGAGTATAAACCGTTGTGGGTGATAGATTTCCCGCTGTTTGAATATGCAGAAGAGGAAAATCGCTGGGTGGCCCGTCACCATCCGTTCACCGCTCCTAAACCGGAACAAATCGGCCTCATGGACGATATGTCCCAATATGCCAAAATCAAGGCAAACGCATACGATATCGTATTGAATGGCACTGAAGTAGGGGGAGGCTCTATCCGTATCTTCCAGCGCGATCTGCAACAGAAAATGTTCGCTGCGCTGGGTATGTCACCTGAAGAAGCAGAACGCAAATTTGGCTTCCTGCTGGGAGCTTTTGAATATGGCGCACCGCCACATGGTGGTATCGCTTTCGGATTTGATCGCTTGTGCTCGCTTTTGGGCGGTAGTGAAAGTATCCGCGACTTCATCGCTTTCCCGAAAAACAACCACGGACGCGATGTCATGATGGACGCTCCGGCCGAGATAAGTCAAGCCCAGCTTGACGAATTAAAGATCAGCCTGGTAAAATAGGATTACCGGCACAATCTTTGCCCATTAGGGAGCTTTGAAGCGAAAAAATCCCCTTTGATATGGCGTTTTTGCCGCATCAAAGGGGATTGGTGCAAATATAGAGAAACAATTTTTTTAACAAGAAATTAACGACGAAGATAAGGTTAGAAGAGAAAGAACGTATTATTTAATTTTTTAAAGTAATATTGCGGTGTGATGTGTGATCATCGTTGATATGTGAGGTAAGTAATGATGCTGAAAACAAACAACAATCTTTCACCTGTAACAAAGAATACTCCTATGAGAAAGGTAACAACCTACATCAAACGGTCAGTATGGGTATGTGCGGTGCTTTTATTGCTGATGCTCAGCAATGTTGGGTATGCTCAACAGTCCACGAGTAATTATCTGAAGAAATTTAAACCGGTATCTGTAGAACTCATGCAGGAAACCGGCGTTCCGGCCAGTGTTATCCTTGGGGTAGCCATGCTGGAATCCGGCACAGGTACCAGCAGAAATGCCAAATTGCTCAACAACCACTTTGGTATTGTCGGAAAAAACAACCTGTCAAAGACAGCCCCCGGCACAAAATCCCGGTATAAGCAATACGCTTCTGCCGTAGCCTCCTACGAACATTTCGTGGAAGTGCTTGCCAGAAAGAAATGGTTCAGCCAACTGAAAGGTAACCCTGAATTCGCAGTATGGCTCAAACAAATGAATCACAGCGGCTATTCCTCTGCCGGTCATGAATGGATCAGAAGAGTGACTGCTATTATAAACCGTTACAAACTATATAAACTGGACGAAGGAATGGATAGCGTGGCACGGAGCTCTTCCTGGTTAACCGTAGGCATGCAGCCAGCAACCAACGACCAGTGAGTGTGCTAATCGACTCGAAAATATGTCTGGCGAAAACAAGTCTGCCTACCCATTTTTTATTATCGTAGGATCATTGGTGTGCCTGGTGATATTCTCCCAGCTCAACTTTAGTTTTTCATTTAAAGATTTTCAATTCCGTCGCCTGGACATGTTGTCAGAACTGCGGACGTCCGGAACGGAGAAAGATAAAGGAACGCTTACTGCTGTTAAAGATGGCAGTAAGCGTTCTCATGCCGACTCTACGGCAGCGGCCGCCGGGACAACACCCGCAGGCGCCGCTGTCAACCCGGATGCGGTCTATGATTTTATGTCATACAAAGGCATTCTGAACTACGCTGCCCTGGAAACAGGCAACAGCGATGCCGGACTGGACCGCTTTATGGCAGCGCTCAAAGAACTGAAATCAGGTAAACGTAAAAAGGTACGTATCGCCTATTTCGGCGATTCCATGATCGAAGGCGATCTCATCACCTCCGACCTGCGCGACAGCCTCCAAACCTTCTTCGGCGGCGCCGGCGTAGGGTTTGTACCCATCACCTCCGTGGTGGCCAGCTATCGCACCACCATCACGCACACCTTCTCGCGTGACTGGAAAGATTACCATTACAAAAATTCACCACCTTCCAATATTGTACTCGGCCTGTCCGGCCACACCTTCTACCCGGGAGGCGACAGCTGGATAAAATATACACCGGTTAAAAAGCCGCGCCTCGACAAATTTGACGAGGTATCCCTGCTGTATGGCCCGGCCGAAGCAACTACTGTGAACATCAATGACAAGCCTTACTCCCTGTCCGGCAACGCACAGGTGAACAAGCTGGACTTCCGCCAGGATACCGGCGCAGGCGGCATCACCATCAAGTATGGCGGCGGTGCTACCGCTCCTTTCTATGGCGTTTGTTTTGAAACTGACAACGGCGTGTACGTGGATAACTTCTCATTCCGCGGCATCAGCGGCGTAGAGCTCGGGCACCTGTCTGCCGACATGGTGCGGCGCATGCAACAGGAACGCCCCTACGATCTCGTAGTGCTCCATTACGGCGCCAACGTACTGTTTCGCCCCGAACTAACGGACTACAGCTGGTACGAAAGACCCATGAAAAAAGTGGTAGACTCGCTCCGTAGAGATCTGCCGGGAACTTCTTTCCTGATCGTAGGCACGGCAGACAAATCCTATCGGAAAGGGGACCACTACATCACCGCACCGGGCGTGGAAGCCCTGCTGAAAGTACAGCACGACCTGGCTACCACCTATGGTACTGCTTACTGGAACCTCTATGCTAACATGGGTGGTTCTGGCTCCATGGTGAAATGGGTGGAAGGAGATACCACACTGGCCAATAAAGATTATACACACCTTAACCGACAGGGAGCGGCCAAAGTGGGGGCGCTGCTGTATAAAGCTATTATGAATGATTACAGGCAGGGAGAACAACCGTAGAAAAGGTATAGCAGCAGTACTGGTACTGTTGCTCGCCACATTTACCACCTATGCGCAACCGCAGGCTAACGTGATCCAGCAGGATACCGCCCTGTACCGCGCATTTGAATCGCTGTATCATGCAGACAGTAATGTGGTTTCCATACTTCATCTCGGAGACTCCCATGTTCAGGCCGGCTATTTCCCACTGGCCACTGCAGCCCTGTTGCAACAACAGTTTGGCTACGCCGGCAGAGGATATGTTTTCCCTTACAATGTAGCAGGTACCAACGGTCCGGAAGATTATCGCTGGAACAGCACCGTCCGCTGGACCATGGAAAGGGTGATAGACCGCTACAAGCCACCAGTGCTCGGCCCCGGCGCTATCGCCATCCAGACACTGGTACAGGCCCCGGCACTCTCGTTTGCCGGCAAACAGGATGGCACAATGGACAACAACTTCCGGAAAGTGCAACTGTTCTACGATGCGGCTACCGACAACAATACCATCTTCAGTCCCGACGCGGCACAGATAACGGTAACGGGCACACCGTTTCCAGGTACCCCGACCATCAAAATGGCGACCCTCGATTTCCTTCAGACTTCCCAAACATTCCAGGTACGCTGGGAGAATCCCAATAACCTGCCCTTCCGTTTCTATGGGGCAGTATTACAAAACGGCCGCGATGGTGTGCTGTATCATAGTGTAGGCATCAATGGGGCTATGTACCAGCAGTATAATGATCTCAACAGCATCCTGCTGGGACAAATGGCCGTACTCCATCCCCGCCTGGTGATCATCTCCCTGGGTACCAACGAAGCCTATGGCCGTTTTGATCCGCTGGCCTTCCGGGATGAAATAGATAAGACTGTACAACTGATACGTGAACAGGCGCCCGCTGCAAGCATCCTGCTGACCACGCCACCCGACTGTATGAGGGCCGTGAAAAAAGCGGTCCGGAAAAAAGTAGGCAAGAAAAAATACCGTACCTACTATACCACCTCGTATTATCCCAATCCTTACATTGCCATGGCAACGCAACAGATTACAGGATATGCCAGGCAACACGGTATCGCCTGCTGGAATTTCAACGCGGTAAACAAAGCGGAAGCCGGCCGGTTTGCAGGTGGATGGGCCCCGGACCATATTCACTTCAGTACAAGAGGATACCAATTACAGGGACAGTTGCTGTATGAAGCGCTGCAACAGTCCTACAATCAATATTTACAGGTAAAAAAGAAAAACCCAGTCAACTCGGATGATCGACGTTAATAAGCTGCTTGCCCAGCTGCTGTACAATCCATCAGACCCGGTACTGTTTAACAGTGCCTTCTTCTTCTATTTTTTTGCTGTCTTCCTGTTGTGCTACCTCGCTGTAAGCCGCAGTCAGCAGGGCAGGGTATGGGTGTACACCATCTTCTCCCTTTATTTCTTTTACAAAGCCTGCGGTTTTTATGTGGGCCTGGTGGTGCTATCGGCCATCGTGGACTTTAACCTGTCGCGATGGATTTATCATACTACCAGTCAACAGGTCAAAAAATCACTGCTGATATTTAGTATCATCCTGAACATTGGGCTGCTGTTCTACTTCAAATACACAGACTTCTTTATCGGCATCATCAATGACGTTACCAACGGGCATATCACGCCGTTGCACCTGTTGCTGCCGATCGGTATTTCGTTTTATACTTTTGAAAATCTCAGCTATACGATTGACGTGTACCGGGGAGAAATTAAGCCGGTGAACCGTTTCATGGATTACCTCTTCTTCCTGTCTTTCTTCCCTAAACTGATGATGGGCCCTATCGTGCGTGCGGCTGACTTTATTCCGCAAATCCATCAGCCATACCGGTTGAACGGGGAAGATATCGGTAAAGGAATGGCCCTGATCGTGGGTGGATTGTTTAAGAAGATCGTTATCTCCGACTTTATCTACCAGAACTTTGTTCAGTATATTTTTGATGATCCCAGCAAGCACACCGGGCTGGAATGCCTCCTGGGCGTATATGGATATGCGTTAGTGATCTACTGCGATTTCTCCGGATATTCAGATATGGCGATTGGTATTGCACGGTGGACAGGCTTCAAGATCCCGCCTAACTTCGATTCACCCTATCAGAGCGCTTCTATTACAGAATTCTGGCGCCGCTGGCATATTTCCCTGTCCAGCTGGCTGCGCGACTACCTGTACATTCCGCTGGGTGGTAACCGCAAAGGCAAGGTGCGTCAATATATCAACCTGGCACTGACCATGTTGATCGGCGGTTTCTGGCATGGCGCCAGCTGGAACTTCATTTTCTGGGGAGGCATGCATGGCGCCGCCCTGGCCATAGACAAGGTGCGTATCGATAGTCAGAAAAAGCGGAAGACAGCAACAACCGGCCTGAAGGCCAGTCTGCTGAAAGTAGGCGGTATCCTGCTGACTTTCCACTTCGTATGTTTCTGTTGGATATTCTTTAAGGCTTCGACCTTCCATGATGCCTGGTCGCTCATACACCAGATTGCGTATGACTTCCAGCCGGGTATCTTTATGGAGCTGTATACCGGTTACACCGCTGTGTTCTGGGTAATGCTGCTGGGTTTTGTGCTGCATTTTATGCCTGCAAAGGCAGAAATGCGGATGGCCGGAGTACTGGGCCGTATGCCGTTGGTGGGTAGTATAGCCGTGATGGTTATCTTCATCTGGCTGCTGGTACAGGTAAAGAGCACGCAGCCCATGATTCCGATCTATTTTCAATTTTAATATTTAGTCATTTGATTATTTAAAGGAAGCTTTGGCATACTTCAAATAGTCAAATACCTAAATAACAAAATACCTAAATGGACTATTTCTGCCAGGGGATGTAAATCTCCGATACGCTCGGTTCCGGCAGCGAAATAAAGAAGTGGTTGGTCCGCATATAAAAGTGTCCCTGCCGGCAATTGGCATTAATGAATTTATACATGGGAAGTCCCGCCTCAGCAAAACTGAGCGGGACTTCCAGTTTTTTATAGTGTCCTTCCCCGATTTGTCTGTCTACCAGCCGGTAACGCTCCTTGTATTGGGTGATAAGCTGGTAATGTGCCATGGTGTTGGCGGGTGTGTTGGGCAACAGCAGACCTACATACATCATCATGCGGTCGTAGGTGGTAACGGGTACCACATCAAGCGTACCGGTGATGATGTGGGCATCTTCCATGGCCAGTTCGGTGGTCAGATCACGGAGCTGCCGGGAATAGCGGGCCATAGAGGCCACCATCCCTTTTACCGGGTCGTTGCCGCTGGGCAGGATATTGTAGTAAAGGGTACAGTCGGGCAACCTGCAATCAACCGTGTTCTCCATGTTGAAATATTCCGGGAAGTCTTGTTGGGAGGCTGTGGCAATCCGGGTTTGTTCCAATGTGTGCCGTTCAGCCGGCATGTAATCCTGGTTTCGGAGTCCGCTGGGGCTGATGTTAAACCAGCTTCTGATGGCTTTCGCAAACGATTCGCCGGAGTATCGGCACTTTTCACTGATTTCATTGATGGAAAAGTTGCTGTGGCGAAGATAGCCTACGCCGGCTTCCAGGCGGGTGCGTTTCACATACCTGGCGTACGGTTCGCCCTTTAGCGAGGAGAATTTATGCGAAAAAATGTCTTTGGACACGGACAGCATATCTGCCACCGCCTTCAAACTGATGTCTATGAGGGAGTTGTTATGGGCATAGGCAATGGCTAGTTGAACTTTCCATTCCCAGTGTTCCCGGGTAGTTGTTTTCATAAGTAACATAATCCATCATCAATTTAGCTTTTTGGCCCCGGTTTACGATCGGGAGCATAACGGATTAACGAGGGATTAACCGGGCCGGAGCTATCCGGAAGAACCTGTTTCGGGTAGCTCTTCTGTAAATATCTCCCTGAAAATCCTACTTTTGCGCAAATTTTTTGCGCAGATGCGACTGTTCAGATCCTTGCTGCTGATGGCAGTGTTGTTGGCGTCCTTTACGTCCGTAAAGGCACAGTTTCTCATGGATATGATTGATACCACCACTGAACTGGGAAAAGGTATGATCTCCATGTACCATAAGTACGACGCCTTGCGCTTTAGCGGTTATATTCAGCCACAGTTCCAGCTGGCACAGACCAGAGGAATCAGCAGTTACGCCGGCGGCGACTTCCCCGATGCAGTTAACAACCGGTTTTCATTGCGCCGTGGCCGTATCCGGGTAGACTATGAACGGTACAACAATGAGGATATGCCAGTGGTGCAGTTCGCATTCCAGTTTGACGGGACCGAGCGGGGCGTATTTATCCGCGATTTCTACGGACGGGTATTTGATACAAAATTCAACCTCTTCTCATTGGCTGGTGGTATGTTTGCCCGGCCTTTCGGATATGAGGTGAACCTGTCATCGGCCGATCGTGAAACGCCGGAGCGCGGGCGGATGTCGCAGATACTGATGAAAACGGAGCGTGACCTTGGCGCCATGGTTTCCTTTGAGCCACGCCGTAAAGATCATCCCCTGCGGTATCTGAAAGTGGATGTTGGCCTGTTCAATGGACAAGGGCTTACTGCCACCTCAGACTTTGACAGCCATAAAGATCTCATCGCCCGCATTGCCTGGAAACCTTATCGCTTCAAAGGCAGCAAATGGATATTATCAGGAGGCGTGTCCGTACTGTATGGGGGTATGCAGCAGTTTACTCCTTCCATTTACCGGATGGGCACTATAAACGGGCAGAAAGCATTTGCGCTGGATTCCAACACCTTGAATGTAGGCCGGATTGCGCCGCGTCACTACTACGGCGCTGATGTGCAACTGAGAATTCCTAATGGACCTAAGAGAGGATATACCCAATTCCGGGCGGAATATATTCGCGGCTCACAAACCGCTACTGCCGCTACAACCGAAACACCAGGGGTTATCCCGGTGGATGCGCAGGGGCGTAAACTACCGCTGTACATCCGGAATTTTGACGGCGCCTACCTGTATTTCATCCAGAATCTGGGGAGCGAAAAACACCAGGTTGTTGTAAAATACGATTGGTATGACCCCAATAGAGAAGTGAGTGGTAAAGAGATTGGCGCGCCCGGCTCCAACCTCACGGCAGCGGATATCCGCTATAATACGTTGGGATTGGGATACCTGTACTACGCCAACGAACACATGAAATTCATGGTGTATTATGACCGGGTGGAAAATGAAAGCACCAGTCTGCCGGGTTATACCACAGATGTCAAAGACAATGTGCTTACCTGCCGGATGCAGTACCGGTTTTAGTATCCGTTTACAACATAGACTCTTTGCCGGCTTCCATGGTGAAGCCGAAAGTGCTGCCGATTTCCGGTTTGCTGCGTACTGTGATGGACTGGTCGTGAGCTTCCACGATGTGTTTCACGATGGCGAGGCCCAGACCGGTACCACCGATATCGCGGCTGCGGGCGCGATCGGTACGGTAGAAACGTTCAAACACGCGTGGCAGATGCTCTTCCGCCATGCCGATACCATCGTCTGATATTTCCACCAGTACACGTTTGCCATCCATATTGTAGATGCTGGCCACCGTATGGCCATCGGGTTTACCATATTTGATGGAGTTATCGACCAGGTTGATCAGTACCTGGCGGATTTTCTCTTTGTCGGCCAATACAGGGATCGGTGCTTCACAACCTTTTTTGATATTGAATTTGATGCCTTTGGTATTGGCTTTCAGGGAGAGTGTGTCGAATACGTCTTTCACCAGGTCCTGGATCACAAATGTTTCTGCGTTGATGGTCATCTCACCGCTTTCCAGTTTGGATATTTCGTCGAGATCATCGAGGAGGCGGCACAAACGGTCAATATTTTTGGTGGCGTTTTTCAGGAACATTTTATTCACCGCAGGATCTTCCAGCGCGCCGTCCAGCAAGGTGTGGATATAACCCTGTACCGCGAAGATGGGTGTTTTCAGCTCATGGGAGAGATTGAGCAGGAACTCTTTACGGAAAGCCTCGTTGCGACGAAGATTGTCCAGTTCTTCTTTTTTCTGGCTGGCCCATTTCTCCACGTCTTCACTTACTTCCTCGATGGTTTTCAGGGGAAGGATATTCTTCTGGAAGAATTCTTCTCTTTTAGAAGCTTTTGTCTGATAGATAAACTTATAAATGAGTTTAATTTTCCGGTAGATGAAATTCTGCAGGGTGTACAGATAAAGATAGTAAGACACCAGGAAGGTGAGGACAAAGGCTCCCAGCATTACTTGCCAGTTACCATCCACCAGCAGGCTGCCCAGCGCTATAATGGCCGACAGGATAAGGGCGGTAAATCCCGCCAGTTTCTGCGGGGACAGGTTTTTAGCTTTAAACATACTCCAAAGTGAGTAATTAGAATAATAATGGGAAATTACTTTAAATTTCTTTCTCGCCATAAAAAAGCCATTCGCCGTCAACAGAAAGTATCAACGGGTAACAATAGTTCTGGTGCAGGAAATGTGGTTTCCGTCAGTAACAATAGGGGTAAGGAGGTTTTCCGTGCTTACATTTCAAATTTATATCCTACTCCTTTCACAGTGGTGATCAGGTCGATACCTATTTTCTGCCGGATCTTACGAATGTGTACGTCGATGGTACGGTCACCTACGATTACTTCTGTGCCCCATACCTGATTCAGGATTTCGTTGCGAAGGAATACACGGCCTGGTTTGGAGGCGAGCAACTGTAACAGTTCAAATTCCTTTTTAGCGAGAATGATGTCCTGGCCTTTATATGTAACCGTGAATTTCTCCCGGTCAATAATGAGGTCGCCCAGTTGCACGGTTGTTTCTTCTGCTTTGTGCAAACGACGGAACAATGCATTGATGCGGCTTACCAGTAATTTAGGTTTAATAGGTTTGGCGATGTAATCATCGGCGCCCATGTTTAAACCGTCAATTTCAGATTTTTCATCGTTCAGGGCTGTGAGAAACAGCACCATGGTGTCTTTGAAGTCTGGGATTTTTCTAAGTTCGCGACAGGTATCGATGCCGTTTTTGTTGGGCATCATAATGTCCAGCATAATGAGGTCTGGCCGGAATATTTTCGCTTTCTGAATAGCCTCGCTGCCGTCTTTGGCTGTTACGGTTTCGTAACCCGCCGTTTTTAGATTGTAGCTGATAATCTCCAGTATATCCAACTCGTCATCTACTACCAGTATTTTTCCTGCAACCGCTTGGTCTACCATAAAAATTTGCTTTTTAAAAGACGGCACAAAATTATAGAGCCGGTTCCGTGATTAATGGAAAATTAACATTATGAAATTGTTAATTCAATACCACTCTTATTCACATTGAATAACAGCAAGTTACACAGAATTCTCGGGTAGTATGATATGTTGTTGTTTTTACATCCGTATTCTTCTGATTCTGATGTGTTAGAGATGAAAAGCGTGCAGCTATCATAATTTGGTTGTAAATTTGCTATCTGGTCGAAGTGAAAAAGTACATCTACAATGAGAAAAATTCTACTTCTGTTAATGCTCGTTGCTTCTCAAAGCAGCTGGGTGCACGCACAAAGCGGTCATGTACAGATACCTATCAACAGGCAGGGACTCCATGACAACATTGACAAAGAACAAGCCGCAGCCTCCAAGTTTGATGGTAAGGCAGACGATTTTGTGAAGGTGTCTGAAGATCAGACAATCAATCTCCAGGTCACCAATGCCATCATGAAAGAAGTGGACGACATGCAGCTGGAAATAGAGCGCGATTCCTCTCTGGACCATCGTCTCAAAGTAAAATACCTCACTGGTCTTTATGCTGTCCTGAAAGATTATAACCAGAAAAGGGCCCGTGGCATCATTGAACCGGAAGAAGCCCCGGCGATGATCAACGCTTACCGCGATATGATGCGGGCGGATATCAAAGGGAAAAGCATTGCGCCTTATATCAAGCACCTTTCTTTTGGAGGCTCCGAACGTATTATCGAAATCTTTCGCGATAACCAGGGCTATAAAGATGCAAGAGGAGAAGTATTCTCCAAATACGCTTTTAATAACCTGGAAACCGTTATGCCCAAGTTACAGGCCTACCTGGACTTTCCGGGAACAGACTCCATCATTGCGGCGGTAGCCCGTAAATACCCCAACCAGGTACTTACCTATGCTACTTCCTATACACCCATGGCCAATGTGATCAAAAGAAACCAGGACCCTGTGGTGCAGCTGATTGTCCGCATCGGCCAATCCCCTCAGAGCACCAAAATCCTGCCTTTCATTGATCAGTTGATGGACGGCTCCATCTCCGTGGAAAAACTGGAAAAGGTCGTAGACAACGATTACCAGTACTACAAACAGATGGTGAAATCCATGATCGCACTGCAGAAAATGAAGGCCGAAGGCGGCAATCCTTTCGGTATGAAAGCTATGATGGAAAACATGCAGGCCAAATCACTGCTGTATATCCGCGAAGTAAACGACTTGCATGAAGATCCGGCCAATGTACGTTTCCGCATTGTAAAAGACTTTACGCCGGAAGAACTGTACTACCTGATCATCAACGGTCAGGAAGAACTGTACACTTCCAGCTATACCAATCATAACAACGCCGGTTTGTATGACCAGATGATGGTGCGTATGAAACCGCCACGCGGCGACAGTTTACTGATGATGGTCAACTTTGACCGCTTCAAGAAATTCATCGCGATGGCTGCCGGTTTCAACACCCTGGACAACTTCCTGAAATCCATGGCGCCAGAAAACTCCAACTACCTGATGCAGAAGTATGTGCAGAACCTGGAGAAAACCGAAGACCTGGAAGACGCTGTGGACGTGGCCAACTCTTTTGGCAGCATCCGTGAAGAGAAACTGCTCAACTTCCTTCGTGCAGAAGTGAAGAAAAACCTGGCTTATGTCAAGAAGCATAACGACAGAAGAGGCACTGTTATCTACCAGCTGCTTACCAGCTTGTTTGAAACAGAGTCTGCCAAAGGGGAGAACGATTCCTCCAAAGCCACTGACATTGCAGCTGAACTGTCACTGCCACCGATCAACTATGTTGGTTTCAATACCCTCCAGAATGATAGCGGCCGTGTATACCAGCAGGTGTTTTTCTATGGCGATAAAGACGGACAGGAATCTTACGCCAGCTTTATGACCAACTTCCCGTCTTCTGAATGGAGAGCGGTAAAGAACAAATACTGGGTAACCATCACCTCGCTGAAAGGCAAGCCTACTACCATCTACGCCAATCTGCCGATAGATGAGCCGGGCGATAAAGAAGCCATCCAGCGGCTGTCTGAATACCTGGATGAAAATGATATTCATCCAACGATATTTATTCACCGTGGCCACAGTTATCATATCAACACTACGCTGGACAACCTGCAAAGTTCTGCCAAGATCGTGGTGCTGGGCTCCTGCGGCGGATATCACAACCTGGCCACCGTACTGGAGAAATCTCCTGAAGCGCACATCATTTCCTCCAAACAGGTAGGTACCCGTTTTGTGAACGAACCTATCATCCACAGCCTGGAAGATGTGGTACGTGCCGGTAAAAATGTGGACTGGGTAATCATGTGGGCGCAGCTGGCCAAAAAGTTTGCACCGGATGCCCGTAACCGGGAACTGTTCAGCGACTATGTGCCGCCGCACAAAAACCTGGGCGCCATCTTCATCAAGGCCTACCGCCAGATCATGAAAGATGAGAAGAAATAGCTAAAAATATTTAGGGATTTTTTGATTTACGATTTTTTGATTTTTAAATAAAGAAGACCGAAGCGAGTAGGAAAATCGCTTCGGTCTTGCTGTTTTATCAATCTACGAAATCAAAAAATCGTAAATCAAAAAATCCCTAAATATTTTGGTAGGTTTGTTATATAGTTTAGTCTAAACCTCGTTCCTTTGGAAAATCTGGCCGTAAAGAAAGTATTTGATTTCAGTTTACTACGACGCATCTTCACATTTGCGGCGCCTTACAAACGGGCATTGTACCTGTCTATGGTGATGACAGTGATCTTCGCCGTGATCTCCCCGCTAAGGCCCTATCTGATTCAGGTTACCGTTGATAAATATATCGCCAACCAGCTATTGCAGATGCTGGTGACCGTCACCATTGTTCAAATCGCTTTACTGGCCGTGGAAACAGTCGTACGGTTTTACTTTTCGTACCTGACCAACTGGCTGGGACAGTCTGTGGTAAAAGACCTGCGGGTAGCGGTATATAAGAAGATCGTTCACCTGAACCTTGCGTTTTTCGATAAAACCCCGATTGGAACGCTGACCACCCGTACCGTAAATGACATTGAAGCGATCAATGATGTGTTTTCAGAAGGGATTATTTCCATCGTCTCCGATCTGCTGACCATTCTGGCGATACTGGTGGTGATGTTCATTGAAGACTGGCGTTTGACGCTGGTCAGCCTGTCGCCCTTCCCGATATTGATTTTTGCCACTTATGTTTTTAAGGAAAGCGTGAATAAATCATTTTACCGGGTGCGTAATGCCGTGTCGGCACTCAATGCCTTTGTGCAGGAGCATCTGACCGGTATGGTGGTAGTGCAGGCTTTTACCTCGGAGAAGCGGGAGCATGCCCGGTTTAAGCAGATCAACAAAGAGCACCGCAGGGCCAATATTGACGCCATTTTTGCGTATTCCGTGTTTTTCCCGGTGGTGGAAATCATCCTGGCCATTTCGCTGGGGCTGATGGTATGGTGGGGTTCCAACAAGGTACTGAACTACGAAGTGACCCAGGGGGTGATGATCGCCTTTATCATGTACCTCAACATGCTGTTCCGGCCGCTGCGTATGCTGGCTGATAAATTCAATACCCTTCAAATGGGGATGGTGGCCAGTGAGCGTGTGTTCAAGATACTGGACAACCAGGATTATATTCCGGACAGGGGCCATGAAAAGGGAGACCAGATGAAAGGCGCTATCACGTTTGATCATGTGTCTTTTGCTTATGTAGATGACCGTTATGTGTTGAAGGATGTTACCTTCCATGCCAATCCTGGCGATACGGTAGCGATCGTGGGGCATACCGGTTCCGGTAAGACCACCATTATCAGCATTCTGAACCGGTTGTACGAAATCCAGAAGGGCAGTATTAAGATTGATGATATTGAGCTGCCGGCTTATTCGCTGGAGGCATTACGCAGCAGGATAGGGGTGGTATTGCAGGATGTCTTCCTGTTTTCCGGTTCCATATACGATAACATTACCTTGCATAACAAGGCTATTACCCGGGAGCAGGTAGAAGAAGCTTCCCGGTTGATCGGGATACATGATTTTATTATGCAGCTTCCCGGCGGGTATGATTACCAGGTGATGGAGCGGGGAAGTACGTTGTCTTTAGGGCAGCGTCAGCTGATTTCCTTTGTGCGGGCATTGTTGTACAACCCGGCTATTCTGATCCTCGATGAAGCTACTTCTTCCGTAGATACCGAATCCGAGATGATGATCCAGCAGGCTATTGACAAGCTGATAGCAGACCGGACCGCGGTGATCATCGCGCACCGGTTGTCTACGATCAGCAAGGCGGATAAAATCATTGTGCTGGACAAGGGCGAGATCAAGGAGATGGGGACCCATGAGGAATTGCTGAAGCTGGAGGGCTTTTATTACAAGCTGCACAGTATGCAGTTTAATGCCAATAAAGTATAGATTGTCAGCTACTGCAGCCCTGACGCAGTTACCGATACCTAGCTTAAATAACAAAAAAATATATATGGCAGATCACTAAAAGATCTGCCATTTTTTATGTTCTTTTCTTGAGAAGCGGTAGGTTTTGGGAGCGATTTAAAGTGTTGGGTATCAATATATTTACATTATACCCATCATTTTTTCCATAGTCGCTGAATTTTTGACATAAAAACGTTTATCTTTGCGCAAAATTTCAGAAAACGGTGATTTCTTTCAATAAGTTCAAACACAGAGTGGTAGCACTTGTGATGGTTTTAGGCCTTCACGGTTTTGGTAATTTTTCCTATGCAGCGCCTGCAGAAGGTTCCGAACATGCAACAGAGGGGCATGCAACTGAACAGCCTGCTCATGGTGAGGAAGCAGCAGAACCTAAAAAATTTGATGCTAAGGAAGTAATTCTGGGTCACGTAAAAGACGCTTATGACTGGCACTTTTTCAGCATTGGCGACTCACATTACACTGTGCCGCTGCCGGTTATCATCTACAGCCCTGCACGTGGACTTTCTGTATTTTCCGCTTCTCATTTCCATCATGGTCATGAGGCGTACGAGGGTTACCGTATTGTGAATGCACACTACCTGCATGAAAAGGGCCTGGACCCGGCTAAATTCCTGGAAGGCAGAGTGATCGCTGTAGACGGTAACGACATGCCTACCGGTGAGACCATCTACGATTTCTCCATGACGAAGAACGTTACATCCATGCTGATTGCGGCCATACTGCTGATCGTGTTGATGCTGAATGTAGCAAAAGCTTACCGTGTACGTGGTTCCAAGAAAGCGCCTAAAGGCTTCCAGAGCCTGGTGGAGCCGGTGATCATCTTCATGCGTGACGAGGTGGTGAAACCAAACATCCCTGGTAAAAAAGGTGAAAAGTATGTTCCGTTTATACTGACTATATTCTTCTTTATTCTGATCAACAACCTGTTGGGCCTGCTGCCGGGTTCTGCCAACGTAACCGGTAATATCGCAGTAACTTTCGCACTGGCGCTTATCAGCTTCATTGCTACCATGTTTGCCACTAACAAACATTTCTGGGGACACATCTTTAATCCTCCTGTGCCTTTTGGTGTGAAGATTATCCTGGCTCCGGTAGAGCTGATCGGTGTGTTTACCAAGCCTGTTTCCCTGATGATCAGGTTGTTCGCCAACATTCTGGCAGGTCACATCATCATCCTGAGTATTATTTCCCTGGTGTTCATATTTGGTTCTCTGAATAAAGTAGCTGGTTATGGCTTCCTGCCGTTAACCATTGTCTTCAACATCGTAATGATGATGCTGGAGCTGCTGGTTGCATTTATTCAGGCGTTTATTTTTGCCAACCTGACAGCTGTATTCATTGGCCAGGCCATGGAAGGTGGACATGATGACCACCACTAATCAATAGTAATTTCTTAAATACAAATACATATTCATTATGGCACTTTTGACTGTTTTATTGCAGGCTGCTGCTGCATCTGGTTTAGCTAAAGCTGGTGGTGCTGTTGGTGCTGGTATCGCTGCTATCGCTGCTGGTATTGGTGTAGGCAACATTGGTAAAAGCGCTCTGGAGTCTATCGCTCGTCAACCAGAAGCTGCTAACGACATCCGTGCAAACATGATCCTGGCTGCTGCGCTGGTTGAGGGTGTTGCCCTCTTCGGTGTAATCGCTGGTCTGCTGGCGGTAGTTCTGTAAGCCAAACTTTTTACTGCATCCGGCGCACAGGGCAATGGATGCAGTAATCTTTCATTTCGGCATTTTATTATTTGGGGATTTATTGATCTCTCAATTGCTGAAATCAGTAAATGTCTAAATTTCAAAATAAAAAATAATAAAATTCAAATAACATGGATCTGTTGCTCCCAGCGTTAGGTTTGTTTACAATTTCATTGATCATTTTCATCATCGTATTCCTGATCCTGAAAAAATTTGCCTGGACTCCGATCCTCGCTACTTTGAAAGAAAGGGAAGGTTCTATCACAGACTCTATTGCTTCTGCTGAAAGAGTGAAAGAAGAGATGGCGCAGATGAAAGCTGAGCATGAGCACGTACTGGCTGAAGCTAAAGCTGAAAGAAGCAAAATTCTGAAAGAAGCCAAAGACGCGAAAGACCTGATCATCAGCGAAGCGAAAGCGCAGGCACAGGCTGAAGCTAAAAAAATCATCTCTGAAGCTTACACCGCTATCGAAAACCAGAAACTGGCTGCGTTAACGGATGTGAAAAACCAGGTGGGCACGCTCGTCATTGAAGTTGCTGAGAAAGTGCTGAGAAGAGAACTGGCTGACAAATCAGCACAGGAATCTTACGTGAAACAACTGGCCGGAGAAATTAAATTGAATTAAGATATTAACTGTTGGTCTCCGGCGATTGCCGGAGGCTGACGGCTAAAAGTTATAAGCATATATGCAGAATCCCCGTTTAGCATCAAGGTATGCGAAATCATTGATTGACCTGGTTCAGGAAAAGGGCCAGCTGGAAGCGGTGCAGAGCGACATGCTGTTCCTGCAGCAACTGGTGAAGTCCAACCGCGATGTGGTGAGTTTGCTGAAAAGCCCGATCATCAAGGCTGATAAAAAGCAAAAAATCATGGCTGCCATTATGGAAGGCCGTATAAGCGCTACTACGCTGGCTTTTATCAACCTGCTGATCAACAAGGCGCGTGAAGCTTTCCTGCCTGAAATTGCAGTGGAATACACCCGCCAGTACAACATCATTAAGAATATCAGCGTGGTGAAGATCACTACAGCGGTAGCACTGGACAATGCTACCCTGGAGACGATCCGCCAGAAAGTGGCCAGCGAAATACCACAACAGGTACAGTTGGAACCAGCCGTGAATGCAGACCTGATTGGTGGTTTTGTGCTCGAAACCAACGACAATCTGTTCGATGCTTCCGTAGCACGCGATCTGCATGATATTAAAAAACAATTCAGTCAGAACATTTACGTATCCTCGATACGCTAGATAAAACAGCAGCCGCTGCGTACACGCAAAGCTGTTGTCGTTATACTAACTTTTTTAACGACTTTCTTTTTAAAAGCATAATTATGGTTGATATTAAACCTGATGAAATTTCGGCGATATTACGCCAGCAGTTAAGCAACTTCAATGCTTCTGCCGATCTCGAAGAGGTAGGTACAGTATTGTCTGTGGGTGACGGTATCGCCCGCATCTATGGTTTGGGAAATGTAGGTTATGGTGAACTGGTTGAATTCGGCAATGGCGTAAAAGCAATTGCATTGAACCTGGAAGAAGACAACGTAGGTGTGGTATTGATGGGTGAATCTCAGAATATCAAAGAAGGTGATAAAGTACGTCGTACCGGTAAAATCGCTTCCATCAACGTGGGCGAAGGTCTGGTAGGCCGTGTGGTAAATACACTGGGCGAACCTATCGATGGTAAAGGCCCTATCACTGGTCAGCTGTACGAAATGCCACTGGAACGTAAAGCTCCTGGCGTATTGTTCCGTGAGCCGGTAAAAGAACCGCTGCAGACAGGTATCAAAGCGATCGATGCGATGATTCCTATCGGCCGTGGCCAGCGTGAGCTGGTGATTGGTGACCGTCAGACTGGTAAAACAGCTATCTGTATTGACACCATCATCAACCAGAAAGAATTTTATGACGCAGGTAAACCTGTGTTTTGCATATACGTAGCAGTAGGTCAGAAAGCATCTACCGTTGCGGGTGTAATGAAAACTTTACAGGAAGCCGGCGCTATGGCTTACACTGTGATCGTTGCTGCTTCTGCATCTGAGCCTGCTCCGCTGCAGTTCTACGCTCCGTTCGCCGGTGCTGCTATCGGTGAGTTCTTCCGTGACAGCGGCCGTCCTGCCCTGATCGTATACGATGACCTGTCCAAACAGGCCGTTGCTTACCGTGAGGTGTCCCTGCTGCTGAAACGTCCTCCCGGCCGTGAAGCTTATCCTGGTGACGTATTCTACCTGCACAGCCGTCTGCTCGAGCGTGCTGCGAAAATCATCAACAACGATGAGATCGCTAAAAACATGAACGACCTGCCTGAGTCTATCAAACACCTGGTAAAAGGTGGTGGTTCCCTCACCGCATTGCCGATCATCGAAACACAGGCATCTGACGTATCTGCTTACATCCCAACCAACGTAATCTCCATCACCGATGGTCAGATCTTCCTGGAAGGTAACCTGTTCAACGCCGGTGTACGTCCTGCGATCAACGTAGGTATCTCTGTAAGCCGTGTGGGTGGTAACGCTCAGATCAAATCCATGAAGAAAGTATCTGGTACCCTGAAACTCGACCAGGCACAATACCGCGAAATGGAGGCCTTCTCCAAATTCGGTGGTGACCTGGACGCTGCTACCAAAGCAGTTATCGACAAAGGTGCCCGTAACGTGGAAATCCTGAAACAAGCTCAGTTCAGCCCGCTGCCGGTAGAAAAACAAGTAGCGATGATCTACCTGGGTACCAACGGCCTGCTGCGTGACGTTCCTGTTAAACAGGTTCGTGCGTTTGAAGAAGCCTTCCTGAATGAAATGCAGGTTCGTCTCGCTGACGTACTGAATGAGTTCAAGAAAGGTAACCTGCCTGAAGATGGTATCAAAAAAATGATCACCCTGGCTAATGAACTGAAACCACGGTTCATCTAATCAAGCACTTAATCCTTTTTTATAAAGAAGCCTCTGCCCATACGGCAGAGGCTTCTTGTTTTCAGCATCTATGTCTACGTTTGTTCCTTGCGTGGTAAAAAGAATGATCCGTACCCACCCGGGCAGGGATGGCTGCGGCTCACAGAAGACGTAGGCAACCAGGTAGGCTATGCCTTCATTAATGCCGGTTTCCCCTCTACACTGGGCGTACACCGGACGACCACCGTAACCAGTAATGCGAAGGTACTCAGTGGCAGCACCGGTACCGGTAATACGCTCAACGTCACCGTCATGATACCTGCCGGTGGAGACAATTATGGTGCACATCCTCATAAAAGGACAGATAAACCCTGTCTTTGCCGGTGTGCTGACCAACAACGCCACTGGCGAGGTGAGGTTGGGCGTCAGGGGCATAGTGCCACAACCAGGCACGGTGAGCAATATCGCTACAATTACTGCCCCGAATGGAGCTATTGATACTAATCCGGCCAACAATACAAGCGGAACAATTGTTACAAAAGTAGAACAACGGCTTCTCCAGAAACTGGCCGACCTCCAGTTGAAAAAAGTGCTGCTGAACAATGAGCCGTTGCAAACAGGTGGTAAGGCCGTATTCCGGATTACATTGACCAACGCCGGACCGGATTCAGTACAGACTATCGTGGTGAGGGATACGCTTACCGGTAACCTTGATCTTATTGGTGGTATTGATGTAAGTGCGGGTGTCACCCATTATGATGCGGTGTCAAAGATCGTAGTGCATTTCCCGTTACCCTAACTCATCGCTCTTTATTTATAACCGTTGGGGCAACCAGGTATATCAATCCAAAAACTATCAGAATGAGTGGGATGGCCATGGATTGAGTGAAGGCACTTATTACTACATACTGAAGCTAAGAGCAGCAGACGGAGGAGAAAGATCATACAAAGGATGGATAGAATTGATGAGGTAATCATACTAAAAACCGGTCCACACATATGACAAAGAGATTATTATTACTTGTATGCGGCTGCATCGGGCTAATGACAGCCACTGCACAACAAAATGTGCAGTTCAGCCAGTATGTGTTCAATGGCCTGAGTGTAAACCCTGCCTATGCAGGGTACAAGCAGGATTGGTATCTGAATGCGATTTACCGCCATCAGTGGGTGGACTTCCCCGGGGCGCCCACCACGGCGGGCATCTCCATAGATGGTCTTACCAACGCCAAAGATGAAAGGGTGGGAGTGGGCGCACAGGTAATGCTGGACAAACTGGGCCCACAGGAAAACCTGTCGGCTTATGGGTTCTACTCTTATCGTATTCCGCTGGACCCGGAAGACACCCGGCGCCTGTGTATCGGTATCGGTGGTGGAATCACCCAATACAGCGTAGATGGTACCGCGTTAAAATATGTGGATGACCTGGACCAGGCCATCCCGCTGGGGAAAACCTCCAAAATAGTGCCCGATGCACGTTTTGGCGTGTATTACTACACCCCGAAGTTTTACATCGGCGCTTCCGTAATGGACCTGTTCTCCCTCTATTCCGCAAATGTCAACTATTACTGGGGTGGATACAATTACAACACGTTGAAGAAAACACAACACTTGTACCTCACTGCCGGTTATCTGCTCAACCTCTCGGAGAACCTGAAATTAAAACCATCGCTGATGGTGAAGGAAGATTTTAAAGGGCCTACCAATGTGGACCTCAACGCTTTTCTGTTGATAGCAGACCGTTTATGGGTGGGAGGTTCTTATCGTACCGGTGTGAAGCTGTGGAGCAAACCGGCGTTGTCCAAAGACCTCGAACAGCTGGATGCCGCCAGCATACTGGTGGAGTTTTATGCTACGCCTCAATTGCGCATTGGTTATGCCTACGATATTACTGTCAGTAAGATGGCCAGTTACCAGCAGGGATCGCATGAAATCTCCGTAGGCTTCCTGTTCAACAGCAAAAAATACGAATCCCGTACCCGTAGCCCGAGGTACTTTTAAAATAATGCAGGCATGAGAAAAACACTGATCAATTATTTTACCACAGGCGTACTGTTTTACATCTCCCTGCAGGCCGTTGCGCAGGAGCAGCCATCTATCAGTAAAACCGCAGATATCCGTTTCCGCCGGGAAGAATACGCACAGGCAGCGGGCCTGTATGAGCGTTTGTTGCGTACGCGGGAAGGACGTAAACATGCAGCAGCGATAAAAGAGAGACTGGCCACTTCCTACCGGTTGTATAACCAATACGACAAAGCAGCTTACTGGTATGCGCAGCTGTTGCAGGACAATACGGCTACCCCGGAAGACCGCCTGCATTATGCTGATATGCTGAAAAGCCTTGGCCGGTATGATGAAGCCAAACAACAATACAGCCAGTTTCCTGACCAGCAACGGGTGGCTGCACGCATCGCCGGTTGTGATTCTGCTGCTAAGTGGATGGGGCTTCCGGGAGCGGTGCGCCTGAAAAATGAAACAGGCGTTAACACCGGAAAAAATGACTGGGGTACCACCTGGCATGGGAACCACGTGATTTTTGTTTCAGACAGCGTACGCAGGGACGTGTGGTATATCAAAGGCACACGCCGCCGCTATGGCCGCAATAATGCAGGATACGGTAAGCTGTATGAAGCGGAGGACGGGCAGTCTGGTATCGGTTATGTAAAAGATTTCTCTTCCTTTATCAACAACTATCCTTATCACGTAGGCCCTGTTTGTTTTACGCCGGGCGGCGATACTGCTTATGTTACCGTGACTGATCCGGCGCGCCGTGTGCCTTACGATAAAAAAGAAAGGCCGGTGTATGGTACCCGGCAGCTGAAACTGTTGATGTTTGTGCGGCAGCAGAACAAATGGCAACCGCCGGTAGCCTTTCCGTATAACAGTAACGACTACTCGATAGGACATGCCGCCCTCAATGAAGCCGGTAATATTCTGTACGTTGCCTCCGATATGCCCGGTGGTAGTGGCGGCACCGATATCTGGTACTGTGAAAAGCAAGGGGACAATACCTGGGGGAAACCACAGAACTGTGGCCCACAGCTCAATACCGCCGATGATGACGCGTTCCCGGTAACAGGCGCTGACAATATGTTGTATTACGCCAGTAAAGGCAAAGCCGGTTTAGGTGGCTATGATGTATTTGCAGTCAGCGGCAATAAGGCGGCATGGACAATACCGGTAAACCTGCTGCCACCTTTTAATTCCAGCGCAGATGATTTCTACTATGTGCCACAAACCAGCCGTGATGGCTTTATCTCGTCCAACAGGACCGGTGGTAAAGGAGGTGATGATATTTACAGCTTTAACCTGCCACCAGCGTTGCCAGAGCTGAAGCCTCTGCCGGTGCCGCTGTTGCGTATACCCCTCACCGTTGATATCTGTGCCCGTGCAGCCACCTGTGTCTATCTGTATAACAAAACCAGGGATATGGGATGGTGTTATATGATAATGCCACCGTCTGGAAAGATAGAGGCGAAACTGGAGCCGGATGCAGAATACGTTATCCGGGTGCATTATCCTGATCATGTGGAAAGCGTGGCGTTTGATACCAAAAATATGAATGAAACAACACCAATAACCAAATCCATTTGTCCCACGCAAGTCATTAAAGAGACACCACGATACCGTCCTGTTAAGCATAAAAAAGGGCATAGTCATCCACCTAAAAAGAAAAGGAAGAAGTAAGCGATGGCAGACCACTGCATACCTTCCGGCGACGTGTATGCATATGACCCCAATATATTGTCCACATTTGCCTGCATAAGTACCGCTTTAAGTGGTTTTATGCAGGTTTTTTTATGTGGCATGTGAGCTTAATAATTTATAAATTAATAAGTTATAAAATCATTTTAGGATTATTTTGTTTATATGATAAACTAGTTTACCTTCGAATCCCCTAACTCCAAAAATATGTTCAGGATCAACCTTTATCTATGCTTTTTACTTTTTTCACCTGCGATATTGCTGGCACAGCATAAAATCAGCGGGAAAGTAACGGACAACAAAAAACATCCGTTACCAGGTGTGAACGTGTATATCAAAGGCTCTTATGATGGCGCCACCAGTAAAGCTGACGGCAGTTTTACATTTACCACTACAGAAGCAGGAGAACGCATACTGGCCGCTACATTAAGCGGATATCAGCCGCTGGAAATAAAAATCAATACAGAGAATGGAGAGCAGCTGTCCATTATCCTGAAGAACGCGGCCAATGCGCTACGGGTTGTTACCATTTCTGCCGGCAGCTTTGAAGCCAGTGACGATAAAAAAGGTACAGTGCTGAAACCGCTGGACATCGTGACCACGGCGGGTGCAGGCGCGGACATCGTCAACGCCATTAAGACACTGCCTGGAGCGCAACAGACAAACGATCGTGAAGGCCTGTTTGTACGGGGCGGTACCGGGTATGAAACACAAACATTAATTGACGGTATGCTGGTACGAAATCCGTTTTCTTCCAGTCTGCCGGACGTGCCGGGACGGGGCCGTTTTTCACCGTTCCTTTTTAAAGGCACTACTTTCAGCAGTGGCGGCTATTCCGCGCAATATGGCCAGGCACTTTCCTCTGCTTTAGTACTGGAATCCACAGACCTGCCGCAGCGTTCTTCTTCCAGTGTGGGCCTTTCCGTGATCGGCGCCAGCGCAGGAGTAGAGAACCTTTCCAGGGACAAAAAATCTTCCTGGGGCGTGGAAGGTGATTATACCAACCTGGGTCCTTATTTCCAGGTGGTGAAGCCGAAACAAACACCCAACCTTGGTCCGGAGATTATCGGTACTTCCCTGAATTTTCGGCGAAAAACATCTTCCACCGGCCTGTTGAAATTTTATGGGTACGGCAACTGGAGCAAGATGGGCTTCAGTTCTCCTAGTATTGAATATCCGGGAGATATGGAATCCTACCAGGTTCGTAACGGTAACATCTATACGAACATGACATACCGTGAAAACCTCGGGAAAGACTGGCGGATATATGTTGGCGCTTCTTTCAGTAATAACCGCGACAACATTACAACAGACACGCTCGGCAAAGCCCAGACACCGGCGGATATCCGGGTACGCTCATCGCTTAGCCAGTCACGCGTGATGCTGACCCGCAACATTGGCCAGTTTTCCGCGATTCGTTTTGGTGGAGAGTATCAGTATGCCACGGAGCAATTTTCTTTTAACCAACGGCCTTTCAACTATGCTGATAACTATACGGCAGCGTTTGCGGAAGGGGACATCTATTTCACGCCCAGCTTTGTAGGCCGGGTAGGAGGCAGGGCAGAGTATACATCTGTGCTGGCGAAAATGAATGTCGCCCCTCGTGTGTCATTGGCGTATAAGATGGATAATTACAGCCAGTTCTCCGTGGCATATGGCGATTATTACCAGAAGCCGGAACCGCAATATATCCGCTTTGATCACGGTCTCGGCTATATGAAAGCCACACACTACATTGTGAGCTATCAGCGGGTGGCGTCTGACTATACTTTCCGGACGGAGCTCTTCTATAAACAGTATGCTGATCTGGTGAAGACGGTGCCGAATTATAACAATAACGGAAAAGGATATGCGAAAGGCATCGAGGTGTTCTGGCGTGACCGGAAGAGCATCAAAAATGTGGACTACTGGATATCTTACTCCTACCTTGATACCAAGCGCGATTTCCTGAATTATCCGAAAGAAGTGCAGCCCGACTTTGCCGCTACCCACACGGCCAGCCTGGTGTACAAACATTTTTTTCCCAAACTGAGCACTAACCTCGGACTTACTTATACCTTCGCTACCGGCCGGCCTTACTACAATCCGAACCAGCCGGCTGATAAGTTTATGTCGGATAAAACCATCGATTATCATGCGCTGGGTGTCAGCGCCAGTTACCTGACCACTATCCGCAAGGCCTTTACCATTTTTGTGCTGAGCGTGAGCAATGCGCCGGGCAATAAACAGGTATTCGGTTATCGTTATTCCAGTGATGGGATGCGCCGAGGGGAAATTACCCCCAGCGTGCCCCGGTTCATTTTCCTGGGTATGTTTATGAACTTCGGCATAGACAGAAGACAGGACGTTATTAATAACTTATAATTCACACACATATGAAACGTTTACTCCTTTCCCTTTTTATGATTGGCGGGCTGGCAACAGTCGCAGTAGCGCAATCTGCGCAGTATCAGGACGCTATGTCCAAACAGGTGTCTGATCTGGACAGCAGCGGCAGCTTTGCGCCCGATGCGCTTGTCGCCAAAATCAATACTTTTGAACGCATCGCTGAAGCAGAGAAAACACAGTGGCTGCCGTACTATTATGCTGCTTACTGCCAGGTAATGTCTTGCTTTGTGGGACAGGATAAAAGCAAGATTGATGAGCTGGCAGATAAAGCTGCCGCCAATCTGGACAAAGCCGAAACATTAAATCCGAAAAGCTCTGAAGTAGCCTGTATCCGCTCACTGGTGGCTTCAGCACGCCTGATGGTAGACCCGGCCAGCAGAGGCATGAAATACGGTATGGAAGCTGGTCAGCAGATCGAGCTGGCTAAAACCTACAATGCCGAAAACCCGCGTGTATACCTGCTGTTGGGCCAATCACTCCTGTTCACACCAGAACAGTTTGGTGGCAGCAAATCAAAAGCTAAAGTAATGCTGGAAACAGCGCTGCAAAAATATGCGGCCTTTAAACCGGAAAGCGCTATTGCGCCTCATTGGGGCGAGCCTTACGCAAAAGAGCTGCTCTCCAAAGCCCAGTAAATTTTGAAATTTGTACATTTTAAAAATTTAGTTATTGGATTTACGGATTTTGGAATTTTTTGATTTTCGAATTTGACGGAGATGACCAACATAACATGATCTCCGAATACAAATTCCAAAATTCCAAAATCCAATAACTAAATGATTAAATTTTAAAATATCTAAATATCATGGATTTTAAAGATCTGGACCCGGTACTTCATTCACAATTGCGGTTGGCGATCATGAATGTATTGTTGAGTGAAAAAGAAGCGGAGTTTACGCTGTTGAAGGAGAAGACGAATGCAACTGCCGGTAATCTGAGTGTACAGATCAATAAATTGCGGGATGCTTCTTATATAGAAGTGATCAAGCAGTTCAGGGATAATTATCCGCAGACGTTATGTAAAATTACGCCTGCGGGCAGGAAAGCTTTTGAGAATTATGTGCATGCCATTCAGGCTTACCTGAACGTGGGCAAATCGAAGTAGCTGGTATTTTATTCAGAAGCCAGTTCCGTTTTCTTCAGTGGGTTGCGGGTGTTTTCCGCGTAACGTTCCCGTTGCTCGATGATATCAAGGCAAGTGAAGATGGCTTGTCTGAAAGAGTTAGGATCGGCCAGGTTTTTACCGGCGATATCGAAGGCTGTGCCGTGGTCTGGTGAAGTACGGACAATATTGAGGCCAGCCGTATAGTTGATGCCTTCGCCGCTGGCGAGGGATTTGAAGGGTATCAGGCCCTGATCGTGGTACATGGCCAGTACACCGTCAAACTGCTGGAACATCTCCCGGGCGAAGAACGCGTCTGCGCTGTATGGGCCAAAGCAAAGGAGACCATTGCCTTTGGCGTGCCGGATAGCCGGGATAATCTGATCAATTTCTTCTCTGCCGATCAGACCTTCGTCCCCTGCGTGGGGATTGAGCCCCAACACTGCAATACGGGGTTTGTCTATACCAAAATCCTTGATCAGGCTTTCTTTCATCAGTTGCAGCTTGGCCAGGATATTTTCCTTGGTCACATATTTGGAGACTTCCGCAATGGGCACGTGCTCGGTGAGGAGGCCAACGCGCATATTGTCAGCGGTCATAAACATCAGTACGTCTTTCGCATTGAAGGCTGCTTTCAGGTAAGGCGTATGACCGGTATAGTTGAATTGCTCGCTTTGTATATTGTTCTTATGGATGGGGGCAGTTACCAGGCCCTGCACATGACCGTCTTTCAGGCATTGGATGGCTACTTCCAGTGCGCGGGCAGCGTATTTGCCACCAGCTTCATTGAGTACGCCCGGCGTGATCTGCACCTCTTCTTCCCAACAGTTATAGACGTTTACCTGTTTGTGGTTCAAACGGGTGAAATCCTTTATGGACTGATAGTTGAAGTTATTTTCGTTCATCAGCTTCCGGTAGAAGTTGATGGTTTTATTAGACGCGAAAATCACCGGCGTGCAGAACTCCATCATCCTTGCGTCGAGGAAGGTTTTGATGATGATTTCTGCGCCAATGCTGTTGATATCACCGATGGTGATGCCGATAACCGGTTTGTTGGTCTGTGTATTACTCATACTGATATTGCCTCCAATGAAAGGCAAATATAGCCAGTTTGCGGGAGAAAATATTACGCCTTTGGCAGAAACAGGCTTATCTTTGCAGCCACGCATGTATACATTAAAAAAATCGCTGGGACAGCATTTCCTCACAGATGAGAATATGTGCAGGAAGATTGTGGAGTCCTTACCTGTAATTGAAGGCCAGCAAGTGCTGGAAGTGGGTCCTGGTGGCGGGGCCATCACCAAGTACCTGTTGCAGTTGCCAGGCATTCATTTTAAGGCCGTAGAGCTGGACAAGGAAAAGGTGCAATACCTGGAAAAGACTTATCCTGCTATACAAGGCAAGCTGATAAACGAGAGTATCCTCGAAACAGCCCTGCCTTTTGAAGGTCAGTTCCGCCTCATCGGTAATTTCCCGTACAATATCTCAACACAGATCATGTTCCGTCTGCTGGAATGGCGGGCGCATGTGGACGTGGCGGTAGGGATGTTCCAGAAGGAAGTGGCTGTTCGTATTGCTTCTGCCCATAAGAGCAAGGAGTATGGTATTCTGAGCGTGCTGTTGCAGGCTTTCTATAAGGTGGAGTATCTGTTTGAAGTGCATGAGAACTGCTTTAATCCGCCGCCAAAGGTGAAGTCGGCCGTTATCCGGCTTACGCGGCTGGAGCAGCCGGCAGATATTGCCTCTGAGCGGAAGTTTACCGTACTGGTAAAAACAGCATTCAATCAGCGCCGGAAGCAGCTTCGTAATCCGCTGAAACCCTTGTTTGACAAGGAAACTTTGCAGGACCCGATTTTTACCAAAAGGGCAGAAGAATTGACTGTTGCTGAATTTGCAGCATTATCCCATAAGATGATATGAGCAGAAAAGTATTAATTACAGCCAAAGTACATCCATATTTAACGGACCAGTTGCAAAGCAAGGGCTTCGAAGTTGTTTATGAGCCTTCTATTTCTTACGATGGCGTGTACAATGCCATCCAGGACTGTGTGGGTTTGATTGTAACTACCCGTATCCGGGTAGATAAGCATATCATTGATCATGCCCGGCAGCTGCAATGGATAGGCCGGCTGGGTTCTGGCATGGAACTGATAGACGTGCCTTATGCCGAAAGCAAGGGCATTCATTGTGTGAGCAGCCCGGAAGGCAATATGGACGCCGTAGGCGAACAGGCCGTGGGGATGTTGCTTTGCCTGGTCAACAATATCCTGCGCAGTAATCTGGAGTTGCGGGAAGGTATCTGGGAACGTGATGGTAACCGGGGCTATGAGCTGAATGGCAGGACCGTGGGCATTATCGGTTATGGCCATACCGGCAGCAGCTTCGCCCGCAAGCTCAAAGGTTTTGATGTGAACATCCTGGCGTATGATAAATACAAGAAAGGTTTCGGTACGGCTGACGTGAAAGAAGCCAGTCTGACAGATATCTTTACCAATGCCGATGTAGTGAGCCTGCATCTGCCGCTGACGGAGGAGACGCTGCATATTGCCAATATGGCCTTCTTCCAGTCGTTCAACAAGCCTGTTTGGTTTATGAATACCGCCAGGGGTAAACTGGTGAACAACACCGATCTGATTGCTGCGCTGCAGCAGGGCATTATCGGTGGTGCCTGTCTTGATGTGTTGGAAAATGAAAAACTGGGCACCTATACACCGGAGGAAAAAGAGCAGCTGAACTGGTTGCTGAAGGCCCGGAATGTAGTGGTGACGCCACATATAGCTGGTTATTCCCATGAGGCGAGCATTAAGATGGCGCGCATCGTGCTGGAGAAGCTAAATATCCTGTAGGGGCCTGTCCTGGGTCCCTGAGTTCTGAATTAAATTGTTGATTTTCAATCAATTTGATTCGGAAGGGTGCTTTTTTTTCTTTATCCGGAATTTATTATATTTGCAATAACACCCGTAAACAACGCTTCTGTGCAAATGGAGGCGTTGATTTTTTTTTCTTATAACCATAAAAACAAGCAGGTTATGTCTGGCATAAACTACGTTACGAAAGAGACCCTGGATCAAATGATGAGCGAGCTCACACTTCTTAAAACGAAGGGCCGTGCAGAAATTGCCCGTGCAATTTCTGAAGCGCGTGAAAAAGGGGATTTGAAGGAAAATGCCGAATATGATGCCGCCAAAGAAGCGCAGGGTTTACACGAGGCTAAAATCGCGACACTGGAATCGGCTATTGCCACTTCCCGTATCGTGAGTGCAGACGCTATCGATACATCCAAAGTATCTATTTTATGTAAGGTTACTATTACCAATACGGCCAACAAGAAGACGGTTACCTATCAACTCGTTTCTGAGACTGAGGCAGATTTGAAGGCGGGCAAGATTTCGGTTACCTCCCCGATCGGGAAAGGGCTGCTGGGCAAGCAGGTAGGTGACATTGCAGAGGTGCAGGCGCCTAATGGTGTTATTAAATTCAAGATTGACAGTATTTCAGTATGATCATCGTATCATGCTGAATCACCATATGGAAGGGGTTGCAGCGATGCAGCCCCTTTTTCATTCAGGTATTTGGTTATTTAATTATGAGGTTATTTGAATAGAGAATTTTTTGATTTTGGTATTTTGTTATTTTGGGGATGAAATCCCGATATCTCAAAATCAGGAATCCTGAAATCCCGACATCCAATTGTTCAATAGTAAAATTATAAAATAACCAAATATGACAATCTTCACTAAAATTATCAAAGGAGAAATACCCAGTTACAAGATTGCGGAAAATGAGCATTTTTACGCCTTTCTGGACATTTTCCCGTTGATGAAAGGGCATACGCTGGTGATTCCTAAAGTAGAAACAGACAAGTTTTTCGACGTATCGGATGATTTATTGAGGGAGTGGCTGGTATTTGCGAAGCCTATTGCGCAGGCTATTGAGCGGGTGGTGCCTTGTAACCGGGTTGGCGTGAGTGTGGTAGGATTGGAAGTACCCCATGCGCACATGCACCTGATTCCGATTAATTCCGTACAAGACATGAATTTTTCGCGCGGCAAGCTGAAACTGTCAGAGGAGGAGTTTAAGGCGATCCAGGAACAGATAGTAGCGCAGCTGTAGTATTTATGACTTCACAGGGATATTGAACCGGAATCCGACACCGTGCAGTGTTTCCAGTTTCACATGTGGATCTGACTTGAAGTGTTTTCTTAGTTTGGTCACAAAAACATCCATGCTCCGGCCCAGGAAGTAGTCGTCCTTACCCCACACATGTGAAAGGATATCTTCTCTTTTCAGTGTTTTATTGGGGTTTTCGCACAGGTATCTGAGCAATTCGGCTTCTTTCTGGGTAAGGGAAATGGAAATTTCTCCGGTTTCGTTGTACAGGCGAAGGTCTTCATAGTCAAACATCAGTTTACCGATAGCAAATGTGGTGCTTCTTTTTGCGATCTGGCTTCTGGTCCTTTTCAGGAACACTTCTATGCGCAGGATCAGTTCCTGCATGCTGAAAGGTTTGCTGATATAGTCATCAGCTCCGGTCCGGAGGCCGGCTATGCGATCTTCTTTTTCATTTTTGGAAGTCAGGAAGAGAATAGGAATGTGGTCATTGACTGTGCGGATCTGTTGCGCCAGCGTGAGGCCGTCTTTTTTGGGCATTACCACGTCGAGCAAACAAATATCGAAAGTGCGTAACTGGAACTGTTCCCACGCGGCCTGGCCGTCTATACTGTGCACAACATCGTAGCCCGCTTCTTCCAACCGCTTCTTTGTAACTGCACCAATATATTCATCATCTTCCACCAATAGGATTCTTGCTTTCATATTTGCCTGATGCTGATTAATAAAAAGCTTGTTGCGCAATTCATGCTTAACAAATGATGGTCATTTTTCATAGTGATGCTAATTTTCCGGTCTTTGCCGGGTTAGCGGTTTATTCAGGATGAACAATTTCAAACAAAGTAACTACATTTTACGAATTTATGAAATAACCTTTTTTGCTATCTTGAAATCCTTTCAGGGTGTTTTTGCAAAAACTGTTCCCATCCTTTAGCCTTGCTTACAGCGGCGAGCGGGTTGTTTTCCTGGTAGAAATGACAGACTGCCACGGCCAGGGCATCGGTAGCATCGAAGTAATCCGGTTGTTCACTGATACTGAGAATACGCTGCAGCATCAGCCATACCTGCTCCTTGTCAGCATTACCATTACCGGTAACCGACTGTTTTACTTTTTTAGGCGAATACTCCGTCACCGGTAAACCGGCATGCATAGCGGTGGCGATGGCCACACCCTGTGCTCTTCCAAGCTTTAGCATACTTTGCACGTTCTTCCCAAAGAAAGGCGCTTCAATGGCGAAGCTGGTTGGTTTGAACTGCTGGATCAATTCATTTACGCGGGCGTGAATCAGTTGTAAGCGTTCGTAATGGTCCTTCGTCCGGGATAATTTCAGGACATTCATCTCTATCAGACTGGCTTTTTTGCCTTCCACGTGGATCAGTCCATACCCCATAACCAGGGTGCCGGGGTCAATGCCGAGAATTATTTTTGCCTTGTTTGCCAACCACAGTATATTTTTGCAAAAATCTTGATATCTGAACAAAAGTACCAAAATAATTCTCAATTACTTATTAGGAGCAGTGCTTTTTGGCTGGCTGGGTTACTCTATCTATCATCAGTTGGCCCATCGCGAGAACCTGGAACAGTCGCTGGCACATATGAGCAGAACGCTGCAGGAGAAGGGCTGGATAGGATTGTTACTGGTACTGGTCCTGATGTTTTTTAACTGGGGACTGGAAGCTAAAAAGTGGCAGAAGCTGGTCCGCCCGCTGGAACCTATCTCTTTCATGAGGGCTTTCAGTGCTATTCTTTCAGGGGTCTCGTTCTCCATCAACACCCCTAATCGTATAGGCGAATACGGTGGGCGTATCCTGTACCTGAAAAACCATAACAAGCTCAAAGCCATTGCCGCAACCATTGTGGGGAGCTTTAGCCAGCTCATTGTGACTGTTATTTTTGGGTTAATAGGCATGCTCTATTATCTCAATAACTTTACGCTGGTAAAGGAAAATAGCTATTTCCCCCCGAACTTCTGGGAGAAAATTGTGTTTGGTATCCTTGTAGTAATTTGTGTGCTGACGATATTGTTATATTTTCGGCTACAGATTATTCTGGCTGTATTCGAAAAAGTCAGGTTCCTGCGAAAAGCAAAGGTCTTTGTACAAATTATTGTGCGTTATTCTGCAGGGGATTTACGTTACCTGTTGCTGCTTTCAGCCGTCCGTTACGTGGTCTTCTCGGCACAGTATTTGATTTTGTTGGACGCGCTGGGACTGGAGTTTTTGTGGTGGCAGGCTTTCCTGTTGAATAGCGTCATCTACCTTGTAATGGCCATGGTACCTACCATCGCTATCGCAGAACTTGGAATCCGTGGGAAAGTCAGCATTTATTTCCTCGGCCTGCTCAGTACCAATACAGCCGTTATCATAGCAGCCACGGGAGGTATCTGGTTAATCAACCTTTGTCTGCCGGCAGTGATAGGAAGTGTGCTGCTCCTCGGTGTAAAAATATTTAAGGACAAATAGCTTCCAGCAATGAGGTACCTTCTGCTTATTCTCTTATGCTTTGCCTGTGTAACCCCCGCTCATGCGCAAAATGACTTCTGTTCTATCCGTAATTCCAGTTTCAATGTCGGAGAAAGTGTCACCCTCAAAGTGATGTATAACCTCGGTAAAATGTATGTAGGCGCCGGCGAGGCCGTCTTTAACGTTGCCCTGGAACGTTTTGCCAACCGCGATGTATACCACATTACCGGCGATGGCCGCACCTTCCGTGCTTATGACTGGATCTTCAAAGTACGCGATAAATACGAAACCTGGCTGGATACCGCTACCATGCAGCCACTGAAGTTTCTTCGCAATGTGAATGAAGGCGGATACAAAATCTATAACAACGTAGTATTTAACCAGGCGGCACATCAGGCAGTCAGCACCAACGGCACCTTTACCGTGCCCCCCTGCGTGCAGGACGTGATCAGCTCCATCTATTACGCCCGTAATATCGACTTCTCCAAATACCAGGAGGGAGACAAAATCCCATTTGCCATGTTCCTCGACGACCAGGTGTATAATATCTATATCCGGTATCTCGGTAAGGAAGAAGTCAACACCCGCTTCGGCAAATTCAGGGCTATCAAATTCAAACCACTGCTGATCAAAGGCTCCATCTTTGAAGGGGGAGAGAAAATGACGGTCTGGGTAAGCGATGACGCCAATAAGGTGCCACTGCGGGTGGAAAGCCCCATCTCCGTAGGGAATATTATCGTGGACATGGTGAACTACAGCAACCTCCGGCATCCCTTCACTTCGTTGATAAAACAACGATAAAATATTTACTGCCCTGAAAATGAATAGATTTAACAATTCTTTGGGGCGCAACCGTCCAAATTTTAACGACCTTTCGTGCCGTAGAAAAACTTTATATTTGTTATAATCAACCCTTTATGATTATGGAAGAACGTAAACCGAAAATATTACTGGCGGAAGATGACACCAATCTGGGCATGGTACTTAAAAACTACCTCGAACTGAACGACTATGATGTGGAATTATGCCGCGACGGTATTCTGGCACTGGCTGCCTTCCGCCGCGAAAAATTCGATATCTGCCTGCTGGACATTATGATGCCCAATATGGACGGCTTTAAACTGGCGGAAGAAATCCGGGACGTAGACCCCGATATCCCGCTGTTTTTCCTCTCTGCTAAAACCATGAAGGAAGATATCATCCAGGGCTATAAGCTGGGAGCCGATGATTATATCTCCAAACCCTTCGACAGCGAACTGCTGCTGCTCAAAATCAAAGCTATCCTGAAACGTAACCAGGAACTGAACAGCAAAGAAGAGGAACAACACGAATTCCAGGTCGGTTCATACGCATTCAACTCCCGTTTACGCACCCTCGCACATAATGGCGACAGCCACACGCTCTCCCCTAAAGAGAACGAGCTGCTGCACATGCTTTGCGAACATAAAAATGACCTGCTGCCCAGGGAACTGGCCCTGAAAAAGATATGGGGCAGCGATACCTACTTCAACGGCCGTAGTATGGACGTGTATATCGCCAAACTCCGCAAATACCTGAAAGACGATCCGAACATCGAAATCGTGAACATTCACGGGAACGGATTCAGGCTGGTAGTGAAAGAGACTCCGTGATAGCCATGATTATTGCTGATTGACCTGATTCCCGGAGATCAAAGCGAATAAGGTAATTTGATTTATAAAAGCGCGCAGCCATTGAAATATTTCAATGGCTGCGCGCTTTTTATGTATTATTCGTTTCTGTAAAATCCCTCTTCACTTCGATCTCCGGGAATCAGGTCAATCAGCAATAATCATGGCCATCACAGTTTAGAAGAGCAGGTTGTTTCCCCCCCGGAACGGCGTTTTCCCCAGGTGCACATAAGCTTTTTCCGTTACTTCACGGCCACGGGGCGTACGTTTGATAAAGCCTTCCTGGATCAGGAACGGTTCGTATACCTCTTCCAGCGTACCGGCTTCTTCTCCCACTGCGGTGGCAATGGTAGTGATGCCTACCGGACCACCTTTGAAGTTCTCGATGATCACCTGCAGGATGCGGTTATCCATTTCATCAAGGCCGTATTCGTCCACGTTAAGGGCTTTGAGACTGAGTTGCGCAATTTCCAGATCGATGACGCCGTTGCCGATCACCATGGCAAAGTCACGCACCCGGCGCAGCAGGCCGTTGGCAATACGAGGCGTACCACGCGAACGGCGGGCAATCTCTGCGGCGGCATCAGACGTGATTTTGGAGCCCAGCAATCCGGCCGCACGCCAGATGATCTTCTGCAGCGTGGCGGCATTGTAGTATTCCATCCTCGACTTGATGCCGAAACGGGACAACAGGGGAGCGGTGAGCAGCCCCGAACGGGTAGTGGCCCCGATCAGCGTGAATGGATGCAGGTTGAGCTGTATGGAACGGGCATTAGGCCCGGAATCAATCATAATGTCTATACGGTAATCTTCCATGGCGGAATACAGGTATTCTTCCACCACGGTGCTTAACCGGTGTATCTCATCGATGAACAGCACGTCTTTATCCTCCAGGTTGGTCAGCAGTCCGGCCAGGTCACCGGGCTTTTCAATGACCGGCCCGGAAGTTTCCCGGATATTTACGCCCAGCTCATTGGCCACAATGCGTGACAGCGTGGTTTTCCCCAGGCCCGGAGGACCGTGGAACAGCACATGGTCCAGCGCTTCCCCCCGCATTTTGGCGGCTTTGATAAATATCTTCAGGTTTTCGATGATCTGCTCCTGTCCCGAAAAATCAACGATTTCCCGGGGCCGGATACTGTTCTCAAACTCTTTCTCAGCGGCACTGAGCTTATTTTCTTCTGGTCTTAAATTCGGATTGGACATAATACTCATCAAAAATACCAAATTATATCCAGCCGATTACTGTATATTGATGATGGTGAGATCCTCATGCTCCCCTTTTTCAACCAATCCCGTTTATACTATGCGCCAACAAACCCCTCTTATCCTCATGGTGGCCTGTATAGGCCTGTTGCTACTTTGTTACCAGCCATTGTCCGGACAGAATACTTTTCGCAAATATGACCACTGGTGCTATCGCATTGTGACCTCCTATGTTCCGACAAACCATTGCGTTACAGACAGAATCTACGACATCACGGTACTGGATGCTGATAAACGCAATGCTATTCTCGCCTGCTCCCTTGTGCATGCCGATGATAGTGTAGAAACACTCCGCGCCCGCTACCATTTCGTAAGCAGTGATTCTGCTACCTGGACTACATGGGATACAGATGGAATGGCTATTATGGCCATGCTATACCAACCGATACTACTAAAGGTGACAGATCACGAAACGCTGACCGTTTTAGGTGTAGGCGCGGTTATTGACAGTGCTGACCGGCATTGGCAGCTGCCTGCTGCTCTGGTGAAGGATTTACGCTGGCGGATACCGACTAGTCTGCATATGGATATCGACAGGATATTCACGCGCCAGCCAAAAAAATTAAAACCCGGTCGCCGAGGAAGGACTCTTTTGGGGTCATACCGGATAGAAGCTGTAATACCAGAAACGGTCACCATGTATTCGCGGTTAATTGCAAACGGTGATTCCGTGCAGATTCGTGAATCTGTTGAATATACGCTGTTGCGGGAAAATAGTATGGTAGATCGAATGGCGGATACGATTATTGTAATGGACAGGCACCGGAAGACAGGCTTCTCCGCTATGGAGGTCATCAACATTCAGTTATTACCTGTAGACACGGTCCTGCCGGCAACAGATACGGCATTGCTGCGGCAGCGTATACTGAAAAGTCCCTGGCATCGCCATGCATTATTGTATCACTATCCTACAAAGATGTTAACGCATCACGCAGGAAAAATAGTAGCATTGCAGGCAATTAAACCGGATGATATTATCTTACAGGTTTGTAAGGTAAAAAATATCAAACTGTCCCAACAACAACCAGAACGAAATACAACAGACAAAACCGCTCATGAAAAAACTGATCTTATCGTTGGCTGCGGGGTGTATGTTCACCACCGGCTACAGTCAACAGGTACCACAAAAAGAAGTCGCCCGCATCATCAACACATTAGCTGCTGACGATATGCAGGGCCGGCAGTCCGGAACACCCGGGTCTGACAAAGCTGCTGCATTTATCAGCGAAGAATTTAAAAAAGCAGGCTTGCTGCCCTTGCCCGGTGAGCAGTCTTATCTGCAACGTTTTAACTATTATGGGCTTCATACTACAGGGAGCACGCTGACGGTGAATGGTGCCACAAAAGACTGGCCTGTTGTGGCTGTGGGGCCTTCACGGCATATACAGTTACACAGGGATACCACTAACTGCACAGAAATGCGTGCCGGTAATGTGGACGAGTTGCGTGCTGCATTAAGCAAACGCAAGTCCCTGCAAAAAAATATGATCGTATGGCTGGCTCCTTCATTGAGTGGTTACATCGCCAATCTGGAAGGCAGCATCGCCAGCCGTATGTATGCCAGCGAACAGGCAGTGCCGGCAGATACCGCTAAATGGCAGATGGTATTGGTGCTGGAAAAAGAACCGTTGTCGGCACAGGACAACTGGTCTGTGGAGCAAACCCGCAGCGTGCGTGCGCAGGAGTTCACCAATGTGGCCGGTATGATTAAAGGCGAAACAAAACCGGAAGAATATGTGATCTATTCCGGTCACTATGATCACCTGGGCATATTACCCGCTGAAGCCGGCGATAGCATTGCCAATGGAGCAGATGATGATGCATCCGGTACTACCGCGGTGATCATGCTCGCTAATTACTTTAAGAAGAAACATCCTGCACGCTCCCTGGTTTTTGTGGCTTTCACTGCAGAAGAGATGGGTGGTTATGGATCATCTTATTTCTCCGGACATATGGACCCTGCCAAAGTTGTAGCGATGTTTAACATCGAAATGATCGGTAAGGAATCCAAATTTGGTAAGAACAGCGCGTTTATTACCGGGTTTGAGAAATCAGATTTTGGCCCTATTCTGCAAAAGAACCTTGCAGGATCTGAGTTCCGTTTTTATCCCGATCCTTATCCGGAGCAGAACCTGTTTTATCGTTCAGACAATGCCAACCTGGCCAAGGTAGGGGTGCCCGCACATACGATTTCTACCACACAGATTGATAAAGACCAGTTTTATCATACGGTGAAAGATGAAGTATCTACCCTTGATATTAAAAATATTACAGACATTATTAAAGCGATTGCTGTTAGTTCAGGGACTATCGTGAATGGAACGTCAACGCCTACACGTATAACGCCTGTTGCTGAATAAAGACGGCCTCTTGCATATGTTAGAACGGTAACGCATACACGCATAATGCCCGTTTATCAATAGGAACGGCCTATCATATATTCATCCGGTTGAGTGAGGCTCAACCGGATTTTTTATTATTAATTAATACTTAATCAGTTCTTTTTTCGGATTTCTTGTTTATTTTTATGTCCACATTTCCCCAATGTAGTCATTTAAAACCATATCAATATGAAAACCGGAATCTTACAATTCTGCGGTGCGCTTGGCATCGCAACCATGATGCTCGCATCATGTTCAAAAGACATGTCGGGGCCTGATCAGCAACCTACTGCTGACGTGAAGGACTCAACATCTATCAATTACGAAATTGCTGCGGTTAATCCAACCTACACGTTAACACCCGATGCTGCGGGCCGTTTGTCTGCCATTACCGGCGACGCTTCCATGGCTAAGAGCTCCGGTGGTTTTGATATTACGTGGGACACCGCCACTGCCCGCTTGCGGGAAATCCGCTTTGATGCTAAACGCGGAAAAGATGAACTGGAATTCAGATTAAAGACAGACCGTCAGATTGATCTCAAACAGATCCCTGCTCAGCTGGGCGCCATCAAAATTCCGCTGGGCACTTATCAACAGGTGAAAGTATACGCCAGAGTGGAAGGAGACAAAAAAGATCCTGCTGTTAGATTGATAGGATTCCTGACCTGGGACGGTAAGAAAATCCCGATGGAAATCCTGTTGTCCGGCGTGATTGAATTACAGGCTCACGGAAAAGATGTGGTGGTAACAGACAAAAAAATCGACTGGAAAGGATCTCTCAAAATCTCTATGGACCTGATCCTGACCAAGCTGCAGGTGGGTGACTTCACTGGCTCTTTTGCCAATGGAAAACTCAAAATCAGTGTAGACATCAATGGAAACCTGCATAACAAAGTGGTTAACGCGCTGGAAAACAGCATGAGCGTTGATCATACACACGATTGATTGTTAACGTAACTGATGCGACAAAAAAAACGTGCAAAGAAGCGGGGAAGTATGCTTGCTACTTCCCCGCCTTCTTTGTTTTGTGTTATTGCAGGATTAAACGTGAGAGTACAGCAAAGTGGTCGGAAGCAAAGCGGCCGCCCCATGTCTGGGATATGGAAGCATGTTGCAGTACCTTGAATTTCCCTTTCAGAAAAATATAATCAATAGGCTGATTATCTACTTCAGCAGCATGCCATCCGTTGAACGTACCGATAGGGCCGTAATGGGGCGTGGCGCTGATGCTTTTGCTATCAGTGAAATGCAGCGGGTTTTTAGTGTCCATTACTACCTGTATTGGTTCATCATCAGGTGTGGCATTGAAATCACCGGTGATGATGGCAGGTGTGCTGCCGGCAATTTTATGCACCTGCTGTAACAGGAAACGTGCGCTTTCCCTTCTCGCCACTTTACCCATGTGATCAAAGTGGGTATTGAAATGATAGAATATCTTTTTTGTTTGTTTGTCCCTGAATTGTCCCCATGTTACAATACGGGTGATGGCAGCGTCCCATCCTTTGCTGCCAGGAACTTCCGGTGTTTCAGATAGCCAGAACGTGGCTGTTTTCAATAACTGCAGCCGGCTGGTATCATAAAAGATGGCGGAGAATTCCCCTTTGTTCTTTCCGTCTTCGCGGCCACCGCCGATGGATTTGTAACCAGGCAGCAACCGGCGCAGGTCTTCCATCTGGTCAAACAGTGCTTCCTGTACGCCCAGTGTATTCGCCTGATGAAATAATACTTCCGATGCTACTTTCTCTTTTCGGTAAGGCCACGCATTGAGGCTGTCACTATTGGTGTTCATCCTGATGTTGAAGGTCATTACCTGCAACGGTGCCTGTGCCACCGCTGCGCCCACGAGCAGGCATAATAAGCCTGTCAGCCATATGTTTCTCATACTATATCTGTTTAGCCGGTAAAAATATCAATCGCGTTGCTTTATGTCAAGTGGCTATGGATGGATGGCAGTTTTAAGGCTGCGAGTTGTGCCAATAGGGATATATTTTTAGCCGTGCGTATTACGGTTCAGCTGCAGGATGAGATCAGGATCGGGACAGTTTTGCAGGTATTTGTCGCGCTCACTGTAGCGGCATACGCCAGGATAATCGCCACGGTAGTGCATCATATCTGTTACGATCTGAAAATGCAGATGGGGCGGCCAGCCACCGTTTTCGGCGGGTGTGCCGAACCAGGCAAACTGTTGCCCGGCCGCTATGGGCATCTTTTCGTAGAGGCCTTGCAGGTTGGAGATACTAAGGTGCCCGTACAGCGTATGAAACGTATAACCGTCCAGTTGATGTTGTAAGATAATGGTCGCGCCATAATCCCCGAAGTGGTCGTTGAAGCGGAAGCTGTGCACATGGCCGTTGAGCGGTGCAGACACCGGTGTGCCGGAAGGGCCCCATACGTCGATGCCCAGATGCAGCCTGCGTGGCTCTTCTCCGGCATCAAAATGAGGACTCACGGCATAGATGGTACGGTGCTCATTATAACCACCGATGCCCAGCCGGCAACCACCGGAGGTGAGGGTGCGGGTAATGTAGCGGCAGAACCGGTCTATATTGTTCAGAACAGGTTTGGTAAGGGTCGTATTGTTGGCAGTAAAATCCATGACCAGCAGCTGCTCGTCGGGATGAAGCAGCGTGATCACCGGGTGGAAGGTGGATTGGTGTTGTTTTAATACCTCCTGTAACATATTTTGTCAGCTTAAACTGTACATCTAAATATAAATATTAATTTGTGTATAAAATAATCAGTTGCCCCGTGGTGTACCCTGTCTATGTGTCTGTTGCTTCTCTTCATCTTCCGTTGCATGTGATAACGGAGACGCTGGGCATGTTCATCGGTTTCCGGTATTTCCTATTCCTGCGGCGCCGCCAGGGCGATCAGGTAGACAGTAACAACCGTATCTGGTCTATCATTGGCGCTACCTTTGGCGCTTTGCTGGGCAGCCGCCTGTTGGGAGCACTGGAGAATCCCCCTGGTCTGTTTCACGCGACTAACCCGTTGTTATATATCTACCAGAATAAAACCATTGTGGGTGGCCTGTTGGGGGGATTGATAGGGGTGGAAACCATTAAAAAGCTGGTAGGAGAGCGGCAGTCAACCGGCGACCTGTTCACTTTTCCGTTGATACTGGCCATGATCATTGGCCGTATCGGTTGTTTCAGTATGGGTATTTATGAAGAGACCTACGGAGTACCCACCAGTTTGCCATGGGGAATGGATTTGGGAGATGGGCTGATGAGGCACCCGGTGGCTTTGTATGAAATTGTTTTCCTGTTACTGCTGTGGCAGGTGCTGCGCATGGCAGGCCGGCGTTACCGGCTGGTGAGCGGCGCCCGTTTTCAACTATTCATGATCGGATATTTATTATTCCGTTTTTTGCTCGATTTTATCAAGCCCGGCTACCGGTTCGCTTTTGGCCTTGGTTCTATACAACTGGCCTGTCTGGCCGGACTGATTTATTACGCGCCCGTCATTATTTTCCCATCACGATTAATTGAGAAACAATATGCCTGAGAAAAATTACACGTATTACGATTTTACGGTAAGCATCTGTAGCACCTGTCTGCGACGTGTAGACGCGAAAGTTATATTTGAGGATAACAAGGTGTTTATGGTGAAAAACTGTCCCACACACGGAAGGGAAAAAGTACTTATTGCTACAGACATCGATTATTATAAAAATACCCGGAACTATAACAAACCCTCGGAAGCACCACTCAAAACCAACACCCGTACGCATTACGGTTGTCCGTATGATTGCGGGCTTTGCCAGGACCATGAACAGCATTCCTGTCTTTCGGTGATTGAAGTGACAGACCGTTGTAACCTTACGTGTCCTACCTGTTACGCGATGTCTTCTCCTCATTATGGGCGGCACCGTACCCTGGAAGAGATAGAGCAGATGCTGGACATCGTGGTGGCCAATGAAGGTCAGCCAGACGTGGTGCAGCTCAGTGGCGGCGAACCGACGCTCCATCCGCAGTTTTTTGAAATACTGGACATCGCGAAGCGCAAGCCTATCCGTCACCTGATGATCAATACCAACGGGATACGTATTGCGAAAGACAAAGCGTTTACAGCCCGGCTGGCTACTTATATGCCTGACTTTGAGGTGTACCTGCAGTTCGATTCCTTCAGGCCCGAAGCGTTGGAACGCATGCGTGGCAAAGACCTGACCGATACCCGTAAGCAGGCGCTTGAAAACCTGAATGAGGTGAACCTCAGCACTACACTGGTGGTGACGCTGCAACGCGGCGTCAATGAGGATGAAATGGGAAGTATCATTGATTATGCCCTGCAGCAACCGTGTGTGAGGGGCGTTACCTTTCAGCCGGTACAGGTGGCCGGCCGTACAGATGATTTTGATCCGGCTACCGACCGTATAACGTTGACGGAAGTACGTCAACGGATACTGGAGCAGTCGCCCATATTCAATGCCAATGACATTATTCCGGTACCATGTAATCCGGATGCATTGGCCATGGCCTACGCGCTGAAAATAGACGGAAAAATATTCCCGCTAACCCGTTTTGTAGATCCGGCTGTTTTGCTGAACAATAGTAAAAACACCATCGTATATGAGCAGGATGAGAAACTGCATCAGCATGTGCTGAAAATTTTCAGTACCGGAATTTCCACCGATGCGGCGGTTTGTGATATGCAGTCTTTATTGTGTTGCCTGCCACAGATACAGGCGCCCGGACTGGATTACAACAATCTTTTCCGGATTGTGATCATGCGGTTTATTGATGCATATGATTTCGATGTGCGCGCCATCAAAAAATCCTGTGTGCATATTGTACATAAAGATGGCAGGATTATTCCGTTTGAAACGATGAACCTGTTTTACCGGGATGACAAAGAAGCTTATCTGAAAACATTACAGGAGGAAAGGGAATCCGTTCAGTCATAAACGTTATATATGAAACCTTTTGTTCAAAAGCTGTTGTGGATGTTAGGTGTGCCGCTGTCAATTGCTTTAGTGCTGGCGGTTTCCGGCGATGAAGGGATTTTGAGTGCCGGTTTACTGTTGTTGTTTGTAGTGCCGGCTTACCTGGTGATAGGCGTGCTGTTAGCTATATTTTCCAGGGAGGGTGCAGAAGCAGGTAAGGCAATGGTGCTGGCAGCCGGTATTATCATGATGGTAGGCTTGTCTACCTGCGGACTTATCATTGCCGGACTTCATTAGCCATGTTTAAAACGACGCTTATGCGCAACTTCTGGTGGAAAACCGGTTACCTTGCCCTAATACCACTGCTGATTTTTTTCATCGCACTGGGTATTGGCAGAGGAGATAATCTGGAAACGGCAGGCATACTGTTAGGCCTGCTGGTATTGGCTTATGGCATCGTAGGCGTGATGCTGCTGATGTCGGAGGACAGGGAAGAGGGGCTGGCGTTACTATTGTCGGGGTTTATCATGATGCTGGTGGCGTTTATCACCGGGTGGTTTATTCTCGGTATTTAAATCAACCTTATACATAAAAAAGCGCGCAAGGCTATAGCTTTGCGCGCTTTTTTCTTATAGGTAGATGATTGTGCGATTATATCACCACATTGATCATTCTGCCTTTTACGATGATTACTTTTTTCGGTTGTTTACCATCGAGCCATTTCTGCACTACTTCGCTGGCCAGCACTTCTTTTTCGAGGGCGCTGTTGTCTGCATCCAGCGGAAGGCCCATTTCAGTGCGGGTTTTACCGTTTACTGCGATGGGGTAGTTGAAGGTGCTTTCTTTGGTAAAGCTTTCGTCATACACCGGATAAGCAGCGTCCAGGATGCTGGTGGTATTGCCTAACAGATGCCACAGTTCTTCAGCGAAGTGCGGGGCATAAGGTGTGAGCAATATCAGCACTGGTTCCAATACAGCGCGTTTGTTGCATTTCATGGTGGCCAGTTCGTTCACACAGATCATAAACTGGCTGACAGCTGTATTATAAGAGAAGCTGCTGGTGTCGCCATCAATTTTGTTGATAGTTTTGTGTAATATTTTCAGTTCTTCCGGCGTGGCAGCATCGTTGGTAACGATGAGTCCTTTGTTTTCGTCAGCAAACAGGCGCCACAGCTTCTTGAGGAAACGGTGTACTCCCTCAATGCCTTTGGTGTCCCAAGGTTTGGACTGTTCTACTGGTCCGAGGAACATTTCGTACATGCGGAAGGTATCCGCGCCGAATTTATTTACCAGGTCGTTCGGGTTGACAGTATTGAACAGGCGTTTGCTCATTTTTTCCAGCAGTACGCCGCAGATGTATTTCCCATCTTCCAGGATGAAGGTAGCTTCAGCATAATCGGCTTTCCATTTTTTGAAAGCTTCCATGTCCAGCTCCAGGCCGTCAACGATATTTACGTCTACGTGCAGCGGATCTGTTTCGTACTGGTCTTTCAGGCCATGGGAAACGAACTGCTGAGTGCCGCGGATACGATATACCAGTCTGGAGCTACCGCCAATCATACCCTGGTTGATCAGTGATTTGAATGGTTCGTCAAATCCGATGTGGCCCAGGTCATAGAGCGCTTTGGTCCACATACGGGAATAGAGCAGGTGTCCTACGGCGTGTTCGGTACCGCCTACATATACATCTACCTGGTTCCAGTAATCGGTGGCCTTACGATCAGCGAAGGTGGTGCTGTTATGAGGGTCCATATAACGCAGGAAGTACCAGCTGCTGCCGGCATAACCGGGCATTGTGTTGGTTTCGCGTTTTACGTCGGGCGCTACGTTTACCCAGTCGGTGATATTGGCCAGCGGGCCTTCTCCTTCTTCTCCGGGTTTGTATTGGTCTACGTGTGGCAGCTCCAGCGGGAGGTCTTTTTCGTCCAGCGGGTAGGCTATGCCGTCTTTGAATACGATTGGGAAAGGTTCACCCCAGTACCGTTGGCGGCTGAAGCCGGCGTCGCGCATTTTAAAGTTGATCTGGCGTTTGCCGATCTTCATTTCTTCCAGTTTGTCGATCACCGCGTCCATGGCGGGCTTCATGTCCATGCCATCGAGGAAGCCGCTGTTTTGCAGTTTGGCGTCCTTGGTGGGATTGGCTTCTTCGCCGTTGAATGCATCCCCGATGATGTTGGTGATGGGGATGTTGAAGTGGCGGGCGAAGCTGAAGTCACGCTGATCACCGCAAGGCACGGCCATTACGGCGCCGGTGCCATAGCCTGCCAGCACGTATTCTGCGGTCCATACCGGTATTTCATGGCCGTTGAGCGGGTTGATGGCGTAGGCGCCGGTAAAGCAGCCGGTGATTTGTTTCACGTCTGCCATACGTTCCCTTTCGGAGCGGCTTTGAACGTATTCGAGGTATTTTTCGATCTCAGCTTTTTGTTCAGCGGAGGTGATCTGTTGTATCAGTTCATGCTCCGGGGCAATCACCACGAAGTCCACACCGAAGATAGTGTCGGGACGGGTGGTATATACTTCGATGGTATGATCGGAGCCTTTCACAGAGAAGGTCACTTCGGCGCCCTGGCTTTTACCGATCCAGTTGCGCTGCATTTCCTTCATGGCGTCGCTGAAATTAACGGTTTCGAGGCCGGTGAGCAGGCGATCGGCGTACTCCGTGATGCGCAGGAACCACTGGCGCATTTTCTTTTTCACGACGGGGAAGCCGCCGCGTTCACTCACACCGTTGATCACTTCGTCGTTGGCCAGTACGGTGCCCAAGGCAGCGCACCAGTTCACTTCGGCGTAGTCGAGGAAGGCGAGGCGGTACTGCATCAGTACTTCCCGTTGTTCCTTTTCGGAGTAGTTTTTCCATTCAGCAGCAGTAAAGGTCCGCTGACGGTCACCCGGGCAGGCATGACGGCTGTTGCCTTCCTGTTCGAAGATGGCTGTCAGGGTGCTGATAGGTTCTGCTTTTGCGTTGATGCGGTTGTACCAGCTCTCAAACAGCTGCAGGAAAATCCATTGGGTCCATTTATAGTAAGAAGGGTCGCTGGTGTTTACCTCGCGGTCCCAGTCATAACAAAAGCCGATATTATCCAGCTGTTCGCGGAAAGCCTTGATATTTTGGGTGGTGGTCACGGCAGGATGCTGACCGGTTTCCAGGGCATATTGTTCCGCTGGTAGGCCGAAGGCATCGTATCCCATAGGGTGCAGTACGTTGAAGCCTTTTAGCCTTTTATAGCGTGAGTAGATGTCTGTTGCAATATAACCCAGCGGGTGGCCAACATGCAGGCCTGCCCCGGAGGGGTAGGGGAACATGTCCAGCACATAACATTTGGGCTTGGGGCTGTCATTGCTTACCTTATAAGCGTGGGACTCCTTCCATTGCTGTTGCCATTTCTTTTCGATTGCCCTGAAATTGTATTCCATATCTCAATGTAGATGAACGATAATCGACCGGGGTATAAACAATACATCCGGGCTTTACCGCGTTATCAGTTATAAATTTAAAATCGGATGATGCCGTTTCGGCAAAATAATGTTAAAAATATTAATACAGCAATGACATCCCCCAACATCTTTATATATTGCCGTTTTCTTAACATATATTGCTGCCAGTGACAGGTTGGACTGGCAAAATTAAACACATAACTACTAATTTTTATTATTTTCGCCGATAAACTGCAAGATTAATGGCGCAATCCGGGAAATCATCAGCAAAAAAATCCAAGCCGTCCTATATCTACTCCATTATTGGGGTAGCGCTGGTATTATTTTCATTAGGTACACTGGGGCTGGTGGTTATCCATGCCAGCAAACTCAGCAAGTATTTCAAGGAAAATATTGAAATTCAGGTGATTCTGAGAGATAATGTGAAAGAGAACCAGGCATTGGCGCTCCGTGATTCCATTGCTCACAAACCGTATATCAAATCTATTGAATACGTATCGAAAGATGTGGCTGCCGATCGTTTTAAAAAGGACTTCGGCGAGGATTTCATCCAGCTGCTACAGTACAATCCACTGTATGCCAGCATCAATATCAAGGCCAACGCCAACTATGTGAACACAGACAGCCTGAAGGTCATTGAGAACAATCTCACCCAGCAGAACATCGTCCGGGAGATATCCTATCAGCGCAGCCTGGTACAGAAACTGAATGAAAACGTCAATAAAATAGGGATGGTGATCCTGATTATCAGCTGCCTGCTGGCACTGGTGGTCATCTTCCTGATCGATAATACGATCCGTCTGGCTATGTTCAGCAACCGTTTCCTGATCAAAACCATGCAGATGGTGGGCGCTACCCGCTGGTTCATCGCCAAACCGTTCGATCTCCGCAGTATTGCCAACGGCGCTATCAGTGCACTTATCGCTATTGCCGGCCTCGTAGGTATCCTGTCATTTGCCGACAAAGCACTGCCGGAACTGAACGGATTACGCGACAATATGATGATCGCCCTGCTTTTCCTGGGCATGATCGTCGTGGGCATCTTTATCTCCCTGTTCAGTACCCACCGCTCTGTAATGAAATACCTGCGGCTGAAACTGGACGATCTTTATTAATGCAACATCATCTTAACAAATAAACACTATGGCTAAAGAAACGCTCAGATCAACTGTGACAAAAGATACCCAGGTGACCGACAGCCGGCCTATCTTTCCTAAAGAAAACTACAAGTACATGATGGCGGGTATCGTAGTAGTTGTGATCGGCTTCCTCCTCATGATGGGCGGAAACAGCAACGACCCCAATACGTTCAAGCCGGAAGAAGTATACAGCTTCCGCCGTATCACCCTGGCGCCCATTGTGATTGTACTGGGCCTGCTGATAGAGGTATATGCCATCATGGCCCGTCCCAAAACAAAAGAATAATTTGAGCCAACAATCATATTATAACAGCGATGATGCCCTCATCGCTTTTTTTATCACATTTTAACCATACTTGATTTTAATGAACTTCTTCCATGCCATCATTATCGCCATTGTGGAAGGGCTGACCGAGTTTCTGCCCATTTCCTCCACGGGACATATGATTATTGTAAGCTCCCTGTTGGGTATCAACAAAGATGAATTTACCAAGCTGTTTGAAGTGGTGATACAGCTGGGCGCCATCCTGGCCGTGGTGGTATTGTACTGGCGGAAATTCCTTGTTTTCGATAAAAACAGGTTCCAGTTCTACCTTAAATTGGCAGTAGCGGTGGTTCCTGCTCTCATCGCCGGTTATCTCTTCAGCGATAAAATTGATGAGCTGCTGGAAAGCCCGCTGACGGTGGGCGTAACGCTGTTCCTGGGTGGTATCGTGCTGCTGTTTGTGGACAACTGGTTCCGCAATCCGGTGATCGATTCAGACGAAAAAATCAGCATATTCTCCGCCCTGCGTATCGGTTTCTTCCAGTGCCTGGCGCTGATACCGGGTGTAAGCCGCAGTGCGGCCTCCATCATCGGCGGTATGCAACAGAAGCTTACCCGCAGCGAAGCGGCCGAGTTCTCTTTCTTCCTGGCCGTGCCTACCATGGCTGCTGCCACGGGGTATAAACTGCTCAAAGGCAGAGAACTGCTGATGGCGCATCCGGAGAACCTAAAACTGCTGCTGGTAGGTAATATCGTAGCTTTTGTGGTGGCTATGCTGGCGATCAAATTCTTTATCGGCACCCTCAAAAAGTATGGTTTTAAGATGTGGGGCTACTATCGTATCATCGTTGGCGGAATCATTATTGTCGCCATCCTGATGGGGAAAAAACTGTAACTGTGATGTAACTGTGATGGCCATGATTATTGCTGATTCTCCTGATTAGCGAAGATCTGAACGAAGATCGGCCCGAAGATCAAAAAGTACTGACTTTATAAAGCGAATCGCCGATGATATAACATCATCGGCGATTCGCTTTTATCTTCGTCCAACTCTCCGCATCAATCTCCCTGAATCAGGAGAATCAGCAATAATCATGGTCATCACAGTTACCCTTTGACTGCCAACAGCAGCTCCAGGTCAGTGTATTTAAGCTTGAATTTTTCGCTGAGGTGGTAATTGGTAAGGGCGCCTTTGTACAGGTAGATCCCGTTTCTTACGCCGCGCTTGATCCACACCAGGTTTTCAAAGCCGCCGTCATCGGCTGCTTCCACCAGCAGGGGCATCAGCACGTTGCTGATCGCTTCAGAGGCGGTGCGGGCAAAGCCGGAGGGGATATTCGGAACACAATAGTGTACCACGTCGTATTTTTTGAAGACCGGGTTTTCGTGGCTGGTGATTTCTGAAGTTTCAAAACAGCCGCCGCGGTCTATGCTCACATCTACAATCACAGAGCCGGCCTTCATATTGCTCACCATCGCTTCGGTCACCACAATAGGCGTACGGCCGCTCTGGGAGGAGAGGGCGCCTACCGCTACATCAGCATTGCGGAGTTGTTCGGCTAGCACTTTAGGCTGTATAACGGAGGTAAATACCCGTACCCCGATATTGTTTTGCAGCCTTTTCAGCTTGTAAATATTGTTGTCGAATACTTTTACGGAAGCGCCCAGTGCCATCGCGGTACGGGCAGCGAATTCACCTACAATGCCTGCGCCGATGATCACCACTTTGGTGGGTGGGATACCGGTAATGCCGCCCAGAAGGATACCCTTGCCTTTGTTGCCATTGCTCAGGTATTGACCGGCAATGAGCATCACGGCGCCACCGGCAATTTCACTCATCGCCCTTACGATGGGGTAGGTGCCGGCGTCATCTTTCAGATTTTCAAAAGACAACAGGGTGATGCGTTTGTCCATCATCTTCTGTACCTGTGGCGCTTTCAGCGCGGCCAGATGGATGGGGGAGATAACAATCTGGTGGGGATGTAACAGCTCTATTTCCTCATCGTTCAGCGGCGCTGATTTAACGATGATCTCTGCCTTAAAGACTTCCTTTTTATCGTAAACGATTTCAGCGCCGGCTTCTGAGTAGTCGGTGTCATAATAGTGGGAACCGTCGCCGGCTTTATGTTCCACCACGATATGATGTCCGTGTGCAGCCAGGATGCTTACCGCGTCAGGCGTCAGGGCAATACGGTTTTCCTGGAAGGATGTTTCTTTGGGTATACCGATGAATAAACGGGAATTTTTTTGTGGGATATCCAGCGTTTCTTCCAGTGGTGAATAAGTAAAGCCAGCACTCACTACAGGTTTTTGCCTTTGCTCCATAAAACGGTCAATATTGTTTTTCTGTATTTGTAAAGATACACTATTTGTCAGATGCGGAGATTTCGCGCAGTACCCTTTTTTGGTCCGGCAGCACCTCCAGCTGAAGGTGGATGGTATCCGGTGGTAGGAGGGGGGCTATCACGTCGGGCCATTCCACAAAACTGATGGCGTCCTGGTAGAGCGTGTCTTCCACACCGGCACTGATGGCGTCATTTTCGTCTTTCAGCCGGTAGAGGTCCAAATGATAGATACGGCGTGGTTTCCCCTGTGGGTCCAGGTAACCGTATTCATTGATAATGGAAAAAGTAGGGCTGGCGGTGGCGTCGGCTACGCCTTTGGCCGCACATAAAGCTTTGATCATCGTGGTTTTACCGGCACCCATGGGCCCATTGAGCGTAAATACCTGCTTATCGCCAAAATAATTCCAGAAAGCACCGGCTACGTCCGGCAGCTGTTCCAGCGTAAATGTCCATTGCATAGGCAAATGTAGCGATTTATGGCTGTTTTTGGAGGCTGCAGGGATATGTTAAATCTATACGCTGTTGCATTAATATTTGACCGGCTTAGCGCGTCATGGGGTAATTTTGTAGCCGGAAAAAAGGAAACACCATGACATCAGTAAGTTGCAAGGTGGAAGGCATGCACTGCACCAATTGTGCGCTCAGCGTGTCCCGATACCTCGAGAAAAAGGGCATGGAAAATATCAATGTCAGCTTTGCTACGGAAGAGGTGAGTTTCATCGCCCCCGCTGGCGCTGATTCGGCGGAAGTGCTGAACGGTATCAACGACCTCGGTTTCCGCGTGGTATTGCCCGACCAGGCATCGGCTAAAGTACCGGTTTACCAAACCCTGAACTTTAAATTTTTCTTTTGCTTAATATTTACCCTGCCACTGCTGCTGCACATGTGGGTCGACTGGCACTGGCTGCACAACCCATGGACGCAGTTTTGGCTTACACTGCCGGTATTTATCACCGGACTGTGGCATTTTGGTAAGAGTGCTGTCCGCTCCCTCATGAACCGCATGGCCAATATGGACGTGCTGGTGACCCTGGGCGCTTCGGCTGCTTTCATTTACAGCGTTATCGGCGCCCTGGTGAACGGCAACCCAGATTACCTGTTCTTCGAGACTACGGCGGCCATTATCACCCTCGTATTCCTGGGCAACCTGCTGGAGGAAAAGTCTGTAAAACAAACCACCACCGCCATCACAGAACTGGCCCGCATGCAGGTTACAATGGCCCGCCTGATCAATACCGACCATGGACACGAACATATTCACGAAGTGGATAACCGGACGCTCCGTCCCGGGGACTGTGTGCTGGTCAACACGGGTGACAAAATACCGATGGACGGTACTATCTATTGGGGCAGCGGGCATATCAATGAATCCATGATCACCGGCGAAAGTGACCCTGTCAACAAAAAAGAAAAAGACAAAGTCATTGGCGGCACCATCCTGGAAGATGGCAGTATCAAAGTATACATCACCGCTACCGGTAAGGACACCGTGCTGTCTTATATCATTGAACTGGTAAAACAGGCCCAGAGCGATAAGCCACCTATGCAGCGGCTGGCCGACCGTATCAGCGCCATCTTCGTTCCGCTGGTACTGAGCATCGCCATAGTTACTTTCCTGGGATGGTATTTTATCGGCCACACTACTTTCGGTACGGCTATGATGCGCAGTATAGCCGTCCTGGTGATCGCCTGTCCCTGTGCGATGGGGCTGGCCACGCCGGCAGCTGTCATGGTAGGACTGGGACGCGCCGCCCGCAACGGTATCCTGATCAAAGGAGGGCATACATTAGAGCTCTTTAAAGACATCAAACGGGTCGTATTCGATAAAACAGGGACACTCACCACAGGTAAACTGACCCTTCGTCATTATCATACTACGATGGAAGACACAGTTTTCCGTCAGATCGTTTACAGCCTGGAGAAATATTCTTCCCATCCGATTGCCCGTTCAGTGGCCGCTATGTGGAAACCGGCCGGAGAAGTGCCATTGCAGCAGGTGCGCGAACATAAAGGATTGGGCATGCGGGCTAAAGACAAAGAAGGCAACGAATGGGAGCTCGGCTCTTTCCGTATGGCAGCCGGGCTTACAGGTGATGATAGCCACAATCTTTACCTGGTACGCAACGGCGCGCTCATGGGCTGGCTCGATTTTGCAGATGAAATACGACCCGAAGCAGCTACTGTGATTCAGCAACTGAAAGCTTCTGGTATTCAGCCAGTGCTGCTCAGTGGCGACACTGCCCGCAAATGCCGGGAACTGGCCGCAGCGCTGGGTATCACGGAGGTATATGCAGAACAGTCGCCGCAGCAAAAGCTCGAACAGATCGACCGCTTCATGCAGCAAGCGCCTACTGCCATGGTAGGTGATGGTATCAACGATGCTCCGGCACTTTCCAAAGCCACGATCGGCATCTCCCTCAGCGATGCCACGCAGGTGGCCATGCAGAGCGCTAATGTAATACTGCTCAACAATAACCTTGGCTCGCTGCCGCTGGCGCTGGGACTGGGAAAACATACTTACCTTACCATCAAACAAAACCTTTTCTGGGCCTTTATTTACAATGTGGTAGCCATTCCGGTGGCCGCTCTTGGATGGCTCAATCCTATTTTGGCAGCCGGTGTGATGGGCTTCTCCGATGTGGTGCTGGCCATCAATTCCGTCCGGTTGCGGTATAAACGGGTGGTAAGTGCGTCCTAAATAGTAAATTGCGGGCACACTATTCAGCGAATAATTTGAGTACACCCGTAGCCATATTGCAGCAATACTGGGGTCATAACCAGTTCCGCACATTACAGGAAGATATTATCAACAGTATCCTGGCAGGTCAGGACACACTGGCGCTGCTGCCTACCGGCGGCGGCAAGTCCATCTGTTTTCAGGTGCCCGCTATGATCAAACCGGGGCTGTGCCTCGTGATCACACCGTTGATTGCGCTGATGAAAGACCAGGTGGCCAACCTCAAAAAGAAAGGCATCACGGCGTATTCCATCTATTCCGGGATGTTGTATAAAGACGTGGAACGTGTGCTGGAAGCGGCCCGCAGGGGCGGATGCAAATTCCTGTACGTGTCTCCTGAACGGCTGCAAAGCAAACTGTTTCAAACCTACTGCGACGGCCTGCCGGTGAACCTGATTGCGGTGGATGAAGCGCATTGTATTTCCCAGTGGGGATACGATTTTCGTCCTGCCTATCTGAAAATAGCGGATATCCGGAGCTACTTCCCGGAGGCGCCGGTACTGGCGCTTACAGCATCTGCCACACCCAAAGTGCAGACAGACATCTGTGACAAGCTCCTGATGAAGGACGCTAAAGTGTTTACCAAAAGCTTTACCCGCGCTAATCTCTCTTATAGTGTGCTGGAAGAAGCCACTAAAATCGATAAAGTAAAACATATACTGGACCGTGTGCCAGGCTGCGGTATCGTGTATTGCCGCAACCGCAAGCGGACCAAAGAAATAGCCGACCTGCTGCAACTGCAGGGCATATCTGCCAGTTATTACCACGCCGGCCTGCCACAGGCTGAAAGAACCGTCCGGCAGGAAGCCTGGATCAATAACGAAAACAGGGTGATGGTCTGTACCAATGCTTTCGGCATGGGCATCGACAAACCGGATGTGCGTATTGTGGTGCACTACGATATGCCCGATGGCCTGGAAGCTTACTACCAGGAAGCCGGCCGCGCAGGCAGGGATGAACAAAAGGCATATGCTGTACTGCTGTACAACGAAGAAGAACTGGCGGAAATGCATGACCGTATTGCATTGCAGTTCCCTACGCTGGAACAGGTGCGGGAAGTGTACCAATGCGTGGTGAACTATTTACAGGTGCCGGTAGGCAGCGCGGAAGGCGTATATTTTGATTTCGATATCAACGATTTTGCCCGCACATTCCAGCTGAACCTCACGATGGTATACAGCGCTGTCAAACTGCTGGAACAGGAAGAGGTGCTGCAACTGAGTGAAAGTGTGTTCCTACCTTCACGGGCGGAATTTGTGACCAATAAAGAATCCCTGTACGCTTTTGAAAACGCGTATCCCGCACTGGAAGAGATCATCAAGGTGTTGCTGCGTACCTATGAAGGTATTTTTGATCACTCCGTGCCGATATACGAAAGACAGATAGGCAGGATTATGTACATGGAGGACGATGATATCGCTGCTTTGTTGCAACAGCTGCATCAATACGGCATCATCCATTATCACGCCCGGCGTGATGAGCCACAGCTCTGCTTTTTACAGGAAAGGGTATCGGCGTCCAACCTGCGTATCAATATGGCGCGGGTAGAAGTGCGTAAAAAGGTATATGCTGACCGGCTCGCGGCTATGTTTGCGTATGCCCGTCACAGTGATACCTGCCGCACGCAGCAGCTGGTGGCTTATTTTGGAGAGAAGGACGCGGAACCTTGTGGTATCTGTGATGTATGCCTGAAGAAAAAATCATCCCCGCCGGATGCTGCATCGTTTAAACGTATATCTGACAACGTTACTGTGATATTGAAAGATAAACCCCTGCTGTTTGCGGAACTGCATCAGCAGTTACCTGATATCCGCAGAAGCGATCTGATGGCGGTATTGCAGTTTATGAATGAAGAAGGGCTGCTACGCCGTGATGAGGAAGGGAAACTTTGCATTTAGTCATTTAAGCATTTGGTTATTTGATTATTGAAAGACTGTCTGAGCATACTTTAATAATCAAATAACCAAATGACGAAATATTACAATGAAATTACACGGCCTTCTTTACTGCTCTGGAAGGCAGCTTCAATAATTCTGATCACATTTTCGGCATCTTTCGGATCTACCGGGTTAGGGGCATTGTTAGCAATGGCTTCGTAGATACCCTGATAGTAGTCCATGTAGTTGCCGCTGGTGCCGGGGAGGTATTGTTTTACCGTTTTCCCGTCGATGGTGGTGTGCAGCAGTCCCCATTCATGCGGCGCTTCCGCGCCCCAGTCCGGGCTGTTGGGCAGCAGGCCTCTTTGCAGTTGTGCTTCCTGTATGTCGGATTTTGTTTTGATGAAGGAGCCGATGCGGCCATGGATCTGATAGGAAGGCAGTGCTTCCCTGATGAGATAGCTGCATTTCAGGCGTACACGCAGGGTGTCATAGAAAAGCACCAGCTCAAAGTAGTCGTCTACCACGGAATCCTTGCGGATGATCCTGATATCTGCCCATACGGATGTAGGGAAGCCAAACAGCTGCAACGCCTGGTCTATCAGGTGGGAGCCGAGATCGTAAAGGCTGCCGGTGCCGGGATTGGCTACTTCTTTATGTTTTTTATAGCTCAGTTCTTCCTTGAAGCGGTCGTAGTGGATTTCAGCTTCGAGGACATCGCCCAGCAGACCGTCGTTGAGTACTTTGCGCACGATTTTGAAGTCGCTGTCGTAGCGGCGGTTGTGGTACACGCTAAGCAGCAGCTTTTTCTCTTTCGCCAGCGCGATGAGTGCTTCCGCTTCAGCGGTTGTTACGGTGAAAGGTTTTTCCACGATCACATTCTTACCTGCTTCCAGCGCGGCTTTCACATATTCAAAGTGGGTGTAGTTGGGGGTATTTACTACGATCAGCTCCAGCTCTTTATCTGCCAGCATATCGGGAACTGACGTATATACTTTTACGTTAGGATATCTTTGTCTGGCCAGGTCCTTGCTGCGTTCCACCACGGCGGTAAATTCAAAGCCCGGGTTCACATAAATAAATGGCGCATGGAAAATTTGTCCGGACATGCCGAAGGAGCAGATGCCCGTTTTGATCACTTTACTCATAATTATCGTTTAAATCGGCGTGCCGCCGGTTAAGATTTATCCGGATTAAAGTATAAAAAAACGGTCAGTTTTTTTGCACAAATCCTTTAGCCATCAATCGTAACCGGTTGTGGTGCCTGCTAAAAAAATGATTTCTTGCTTTTGCCGCCCAGGCCCAGTGCGCCCAGCAGGCTGCGGGTGATAACGCTGGCGGCTGTACGGCCTGCCTGCCGCATGGCGGAGCTGCCCATTACCTGTTCGAGCAGGCTTTTCTCTTCTTTCTGTTTACCTGAGCCGGATGAGCCGGAACTGGCGGCTGTGGCTGTTTTTTCAGCTGCTTCCTGCAACTTGGCAGTCAGTATTTCGTAGGCGCTTTCGTTGTCGATGGTTTCGGCATATTTCTTCACCATTTTGGAATTGTTGACGAGGGTGTCTATTTCCGCATCGGTGAGCACGTCCATACGGGAACGCGGCGATACCAGCATGGTGGCGGCCAGCGGCGTAGGCACACCTTTTTCGTTGAGACAGGTGATCAGCGCTTCACCAATACCAATCTGGGTAAGCAGTTCATCAGTTTTATAGAAGTCAGACAGCGGATAGTTTTCGGCGGTCTGTTTGATGGTTTTGCGGTCGTTGGCGGTGAAGGCGCGCAGGGCGTGCTGAACTTTAAGGCCCAGTTGTCCAAGCACAGAAGCCGGGATGTCCATGGGATTTTGGGTACAGAAGAAAATACCCACGCCTTTGGAGCGTATCAGTTTGATGATGGTGTCTATCTGTTTCAATAACGCGTCGCTGGCTTCGTTGAAGATCAGGTGCGCTTCGTCGATGAACATCACCAGTTTGGGTTTGTCTAGGTCACCTTCCTCAGGCAGTGTGGCATAGAGTTCTGCCAGCAGGCTGAGCATGAAGGTGGAGAAAAGTTTGGGGCGGTCCTGGATATCGGCCACCCGCAGGATAGATACTACACCGCGGCCATCGTCGCTGATGCGCATCAGGTCATCTACTTCAAAGGATTTTTCTCCGAAGAAGAGATCAGCGCCCTGTTGTTCCAGTTCTATCACTTTGCGGAGGATAGTGCCGGTGGAAGTGGTGGATATTTTACCATAGTCTTTTTCCAGTTCTGCTTTGCCTTCATCGGAGGCAAATTGCAGTACCTTTTTGAAGTCTTTCAGGTCCAGCAGCGGGAGTTTATTATCGTCACAATATTTAAACAACATGGCTACGAGGCCGGCCTGGGTATCATTCAGTTCCAGTATTTTGGAGAGTAGTATGGGACCAAATTCGCTGGTGGTGGCGCGTAAGCGGATACCTTTCTCGTTGCTGAGGGACAGCAGTTCGGAAGGATATGCGGCGGGTGACCAGGAGCCGCCGATTTTCTGGTACCGCTCCTGAATTTTTGGGTTGTCAGTACCGGCAGCTGCAATACCGCTAAGGTCGCCCTTGATGTCCATCAGTAACACGGGAACGCTGGCATCGCTGAGGCCTTCGGCGATTACCTGCAGGGTCTTGGTTTTACCTGTACCGGTGGCGCCGGCAATCAAACCATGCCTGTTCATGGTTTTCAGGGGGAGGAATACATCTGCTCCACTGATCACTTCACCATCCAGCATAGCACATCCTAATTTGAAATGCTCGCCTTTAAATGTATAGCCGTTCTTAATGGATTCCAGAAATGCTTCTTGATTGGCCATGGTGTAAATTGTTTTTTATGAAGATAACAAAAACCGGTTGCAATCGCTGCCGTTGGATGGCAGTTTGCACGCCCGAAAGGAAATATAATCTCCCGATAATATAAATAAAAAATCCCGCCCAGCGGGCGGGATCTAAATATCAAAATCTCTAAATTCCTAAATGATTTACAGGTCTTCTTCTCTCTCCAGCATCAGGACGGCTCCCTGTGGCACGATGAAGTATGTTTCGTCTTCATATACGATCTCGGTGGAACCACTGAGCAGGAAGATGGCCAGGTCGCCTTCTTTGGCCTGTAATGGGATATATTTGACTTTATCCTCTTCCGGTTTCCAGGAGTCCTCGTCTTCCACGGGAACGGGAATAGCGTAACCGGGACCGGTTTTGATCACATATCCTTTTTGTACCTTTTCTTTCGACTGCACACCGGGAGGCAGGTATAATCCGCTTTTGGTACGGTCATGCGGCGTCGTTGGCTTAATCAGTACACGGTCGCCAACAACGATCAGTTTTTTCAGTTTATTATCCGGTGTAATATGTATAGCCATGTTGTATGCAGATCAAAAATGATGCGGGCCTGTGGGCAATGACATACTGACAGTGCTACAGGGCGCTAAGGGCAAATGTTTCTCCCGCCCGGATACCTTTTTCGGTGGTTTGCAGCACACAGCATTCATTGACAGGGTCATGCTCAAAGAACAACACATACTGGTTGTCAACCGCTTCCTGTAGGAATTTTTTCTTTTCCGTGAGGGTCGTCAACGGGAACATGTCATAAGCCATCACATAAGGAAGCGGCAGATGCCCGATGGAAGGGAGCAGATCGGCCATATATACAATGGTTTTGTCTTTATACCGGATCTGTGGCAGCATCATGGCATCGGTGTGCCCGTTGGCAAAACGGATACTTATGTGATCAGTAAAGGTGACGCCTTCCTGAAGGGCAATGAATTTCAGTTGACCGCTCTCCTGGATAGGGAGGATGTTCTCTTTCAGGAAAGAAGCTTTTTCCCGGTCATTGGGTACAGTGGCCCATTTCCAGTGGTCTTCATTACTCCAGAAGGTAGCGTTTTTAAAGGCAGGGACGAGTTTGTCACCTTCCCGTATAATACTGCCGCCGCAATGATCAAAATGGAGGTGCGTTAAAAACACGTCCGTGATGTCGTTACGGTGAAAACCATGTGCAGCAAGGGATTTGTCGAGCGTAGCATCGCCGTGCAGATAGTAGTGGCTGAAGAATTTAGCATCCTGTTTATCACCGATACCGTTATCGATCAGTATCAGGCGGTTACCGTCTTCGATAAGCAGGCAACGCATGGCCCAGGAACACAGGTTATTTTCATCAGCAGGATTTGTTTTGCTCCACAGTGTTTTAGGCACTACGCCAAACATGGCGCCGCCATCCAGTTTGAAGAAACCCGTTTCGATGGTGTATAATTTCATATGCTCGTGTATTGGGTTGCCGTGGCAACTACATGACTAAATGCTTTTCTTTTTCTGTTTCCACACTGGCCAGTTGCCGTTGTTTCAGCAACGCTGAAATAATCCATATCAGGCCGATCACAAAAAACACGACCAGCGCCAGTACGGAGTTACGCATGTTTTCCGTATAATCATCAATATAAGCAAAAGAAAACATACCGATCACAATCGACAGTTTTTCAGTAACATCGTAATAGCTGAAGAAGCTGGCGGTATCCTTTGTTTCGGGCATTAGTTTGGCGTAGGTGGAACGGCTGAGTGATTGTATACCGCCCATGACAAGGCCTACCGCGGTGGCCAGCAGATAGAAGTCGGTAGCGGTTTGCATTTTGTAGCCAGCTATGCAGATACCTACCCATACAATGATAACGCCAATCAATACACGAAGATTGCCAAAGATGCCGGAAAGGCGGGCCATGCCCCACGCGCCGGCGATAGCTACCACCTGGATGATCACCACGGTGCCAATCAGCTTGTCGGATGGCAGACGCAGCACTTTACTGCCGAAGATGGTAGCGGCCATCATGACGGTCTGTACGCCCATGCTGTAAAAGAAGAACCCACGCAGGAAACGTTTCAGCACCGGCATCGTTTTTACCTGGGCATATACTTTGCGCAGTTCGCCGAACCCTTCGGTGAGCGCACCGCTGGTATGTTTGCTGACAGTGGCTTTGGAGGCTGGCAGCGTGGCAAAAGTGATCTGGGCAAATCCCAGCCACCATACACCTACCAGGAGGAAGGTGCCTCTTACAGCCATGCCTTCATCCAATCCGAAAGGCAGGGTCATGACCAGGGCAAAGCCCACCAGTTGCAGCAATACACTACCGATATACCCCATGCTATAGCCTCGGGCACTGATACGGTCACGGTCTTCAGGAGCGGCTATTTCAGGCAGATAGGAGTTATAGAATACCAGTCCGCCACAGTAGCCCATGGTGGCCAGCATAAAGGCCAGCACGCCCAGCCAGAGGGAGCCTTTGGTGAAAAAGAAAAGGGCTGCGCACGACACGGAGCCCAAGATGGTGAAAAATTTCAGGAAGTTCTTTTTATTGCCCCGGGTGTCGGAAATAGACGACAGGATGGGAGATGCGATCGCTACCAGCAGGAAAGCCGCCGCCATGGTATAGTTATACAGGGCGGAGTTGACGAAACGCATGCCCATAAAGGATACGTGCTCGTCGGTGACGGCGAGGAAATAAATCGGAAAGAAGGTGGTAGTGATAACGAGATTGTATACGGAGTTGGCCCAGTCATACATGGCCCAGCCGTTAAGTACTTTTTTGCCGGCAGTAATCATATAGCGCGAAGACGGTTAGTTGGCAACGAAGATAACAAAATCGCGATATGACAGCACTATTGTTTGTAGTCGGTTATACGAATGTGGTGTTTACACATGAAATACTCCTGTTCGTCGTTGGAACTGACGATGATGAGGCGGTTGCCTCCGTATTGGTTGATCAGCCCCTGGTAAAGCGCTACACCGGCGGAGTCGAGATTCGTGCAGGGCTCATCCAGCAATAGTACGGGCACATCGCTGAGAATGGCGAGCGCCAGTTTGATACGCTGTTTCATCCCGGAGGAAAAGTTACGGAGTTGTTTGTGGGCCGCTTTCTCCAGTCCTACCATTTCCATGGCCATGGCGGGTGTAATACCGGGCAGGAAGGATTTGAACTGGGTATGGAAGGTGATGATCTCAGTGAGGGTAAATTCTTCTATGAGCTCCAGGTAAGGGGCTGCAATAGCACAGTACCGGAAAAACGCATCGGGAGCGATGGGTTTTTCCGGTGTGCTGTATTGTACGGTGCCTTCATTGTGTTGAACGGCGCCGCTGATAATCTGTAGTAAAGTGGATTTTCCTGAACCGTTAGGCCCCAGAATCGCGTAGCGTTCTCCTTCCCGGAAGGTAAGGCTCACACCACGAAATATCCAGTCGTAGTTGAAACGTTTACCTGTTTGGTCAAGAGATATCGTCATTGGAATGGGAAGTATAACCTCTCATAATACCACGGCCGGATTCACGGATGAAGGACAGAATTTCGTCTCTTTCATCAGTTGCAGGGAACTCAGCTTCGATGATGCTGATGGCCTTGGATAATTTATAGCCCTTCACAAAAATCACACGGTAAATATCCAGGATATGATTGATTTTTTCCAGGGCGAAACCTCTTCTTTTCAGGCCTACCGAGTTGATGCCCACATAGGAGAGGGGCTCACGGGCGGCTTTTACATAAGGAGGTACATCTTTCCGCACGAGGGAGCCGCCGGTAACGAAGGCGTGGTCGCCTACTTTACAGAACTGCTGGATGGCCACCATGCCTGCCAGTACCACGTGGTCGCCCACGGTGATGTGTCCTGCCAGGGTGGTGTTATTGGAGAAGATGCAGTGATTGCCCACTTCGCAGTCGTGCGCAATGTGGCTGTAAGCCATGATCAGGCAGTCATCGCCGATCTTGGTTTTCCACTTGTCGCGCGTACCACGGTTGATGGTCACGAATTCACGGATAGTAGTGTTGTTCCCTATTTCCACAGTGGTTTCTTCACCCGCATATTTTAAGTCCTGAGGGATAGCAGAAATAACAGCGCCTGGGAAGATGCGGCAGTTTTTACCGATGCGGGCTCCTTCCATGATGGTTACGTTGGAGCCTATCCAGGTGCCGTCGCCGATTTCTACGTTTTTGTGGATGACGGTAAACGGATCAATTTTAACATTAGGCGCCACCTTGGCGTCCGGATGTATGTATGTAAGCGGGTGGATCATTGCTTTTATTTGCCTTCTCTGGTTTTTATAATTTGTGCTATCATGTCGGCTTCGGTAGCAACTTTATTGCCAATGAAAACCGTTCCCCGCATTTCCACAAGCCCTCTTCTGATGGGGCTCAGCAGTTCCATTTTCAGGATCATGGTGTCTCCTGGTACGACTTTCTGTTTGAATTTACAGTTGTCGATTTTCAGGAAGTAGGTATCATAATTTTCAGGGTCCGGTACGCGGTTCAGTGCCAGGATACCGCCTACCTGGGCCAGTGCTTCGAGTTGTAAAACGCCCGGCATTACAGGGTTGCTGGGGAAGTGGCCCTGGAAGAAGTGTTCGTTGAAGGTCACATTCTTAATGCCGACTACCCTTTCTTCGCCCAGTTCAATGATTTTGTCTACCAGCAGCATCGGATAACGGTGCGGCAGCGTTCTTTCGATACGGGGTGTATCGAAGATCGGTGGCTGGTTGGGATCATATACCGGAACGTCTTTATTGTGTTTGTTCTTTTTGATGTATGCCTTGATCTTACGGGCAAACTCCACGTTGGAAGCGTGGCCCGGACGGTTGGCAATGATATGCGCCTTGATGGGATATCCGATCAGCGCCAGGTCGCCCACTACGTCCAGCAGTTTGTGGCGTGCCGGTTCGTTCGGGAAACGCAGCTCAATGTTGTTGAGGATACCTTCGCGTTGTACGGAGATGGTATCGCGATTGAAGGCTTTGGCGAGGCGTGACATGTCTTCTTCATTCACGGCACGGTCTACCACTACAATGGCGTTGTTGATATCGCCGCCTTTAATGAGGTTATTGCTCAGCAGATATTCCAGCTCATGCAGGAAACAGAAGGTGCGGGAAGACGCGATCTCGTTCCGGAAGTGCTCAATGTTCTTCATTTTCGCGTGCTGGGTGCCCAGTACGGGAGAATTGAAGTCGATCAGGCAGGTGATGCTGTAGTCCAGTGCCGGTAAGGCTACCATCTCTACTTTTTTCTGCTCGTCGTAATAGCTGATATTGGTATCTATAGTATAATAGATCTTTTTGGCGTCCTGGTCCTGGGTCCCTGTTCTTTCGATCGCTTCGATGAAAGGGAGGGAGCTACCGTCCATGATCGGAATTTCCGGACCGTCCAGCTCAATCAGAACGTTGTCAACACCGGTACCTACCAGTGCTGCCAGCAGGTGCTCTACCGTGCTTACGCGGGCGCCGTTATGTTCCAGCGTGGTGCCGCGGGCAGTGTCTACTACGTAATCCACGTCCGCTTTTACAACGGGCTGGTTAGGCAGGTCTACACGTTGGAATTTGATGCCGGAACCCGGTGATGCCGGTTTCAGCGTCATGTTTACACTGGCTCCTGTATGCAAACCTACGCCCGAAATGCTAATATCGCCTTTCAGGGTATGCTGGTTCTGCAACTGTTGATTTTCCATCATATTAACTAATGTATAACTGTTTGATCTTCAGATTAATTAAACCCCTGCTCTTTCTTGTAACAGTTGTTTTACCATCTCCTCTAATTCTTTCACGCGTTTTTCAAGGTCCGGCAAATTTCTAAAAATTGCCTGACTTTTCAGCGAACTTTTATAATCGTACGCCGGGGAACCGGTGAGAGAGCTGTTGGGAACAGTAATAGACTTGGAAAGTCCGCTTTGGGCGTTGATCTTGGTGCCATCGGCGATGTGGATGTGGCCTACCATGCCTACCTGGCCGCCGATTACGCAGTTCTGGCCAATTTTGGTGCTACCGGAAACGCCGGTCTGAGCGGCAATCACGGTATTGATGCCGATATCCACGTTGTGGGCTACCTGGATCAGGTTGTCCAGCTTCACCCCCTGGCGGATGATCGTAGAGCCCATTGTAGCTCTGTCGATAGTCGTATTGGCGCCAATTTCCACGTCATCATAAATAACCACGTTGCCAATCTGCGGTACTTTCTTATATGAACCGTCCGGCTGCGGCGCAAAGCCGAAACCGTCGCCACCGATCACACAACCGGCATGAAGAATGGCACGGCTGCCTACGATACAGTTGTCATATACTTTTACGCCCGGGTATAATACCGCGTCATCATTCACCACCACGTTCTCGCCCAGGTACACACCAGGATATATTTTTACGTTATTGCCCAGTACCACGTTTTCGCCCAGGTAGGCAAACGCGCCCACAAATACGTTCTGCCCCATCTTTACAGACTGGGGAATGTGGGAAGGCTGCTGGACGCCGGACTTGTTGCCGGTCAGATAACGGTATTTTTCCAACAACAGGGCAAAGCTGCTGTAAGCATCCTTTACCCGGATCAATGTGGAATGGATAGGACGTTCTATCACCAGGCTTTCATTCACGATCAGAATAGATGCTTTCGTCGTATATATGAACTCTTCATACTTAGGATTGGCAATAAAACTGAGCATGCCTTCGCCTGCTTCTTCGATTTTGGCGATGTTGCTCACCTTCACGTCCGGATTTCCCTCCAACGTACCATCTAACATGGTCGCTAACTGTAATGCGCTAAACTGCATAATTAATATTTGTAATGTTTTCCAGGCCTACTCCGGAATGTATGAATTTATTCTTTAATGTTTTAAAGCTTGCAAAACCTTGTTAGCCTAGATTTTTGGATGACAAATGTAGAATTTTTTTACCGGTATAGCCAGTGTGTGACTAATCAATGCGTTGTCTATCGAGGAAATGTCTTTTACAGTTCCGTCTTTAAACAGGATATTGATCTTTTCGTCGTTCACATTATAAGCCCTCAAAGAGGCCACGTCCGTGAAAACGAAATAATCCAGATCGCTGTCTGTGATCTGCCATTTTTGTGCCACCTGTTGGCGAAGCAGGTCAACCGCACTGTTGTCAAACGGTTCATTGGTTAATACCACTTTGAATAACTCCCTGTTAATAAGCCATTTACATAAAAGTGACAGTACTTTGTCCGGGTGCTCTGACCAGACTTTTATTGCGCCCATAATATCATAATCATCCAACATGCAAAACAGCCGTAAACAATCCGGTTCCCGCTCAAAATTGTCTTTGCTGACAGTATTGTACAGGAAATAGGATAACGCCGGCGAGCAAAACAGCTGTTGGCCATCCTGTGCCAGGGCTTTTGCCCGCTGCAGGATTTTTACCAGCATGTTTTCCGCGCTCAGTACTGTTTTATGCAGATATACCTGCCAGTACATCAGCCGCCGGGCCACGATGAACTTTTCGATGGAATAAATCCCCTTCTCTTCCACCATCAGCTCTCCGTTATGTACGGTCAGCATCTTGATGATACGATCGTACCCGATAGTGCCTTCCGCCACGCCGGTAAAAAAGCTGTCGCGATTGAGATAGTCCATCCTGTCTACGTCTAACTGGCTGGAAACCAGTTGATGCAGGAATTTTTTATAATAACGGCCGTTAAAAATATCGAGGGTAAGTGACAGTGCTCCGTCCATCTGGCGATTGAGGTCTTCCATTAGCCACTGCGAAATAGCTTCATGGGACACGCCTTCGATGATGCCGTTTTCCAGTGCATGGGAATACGGCCCATGGCCTATATCATGCAGTAAAATAGCCAGTTTGGCGGCGACTTCTTCTTCGGGAGTGATATCAACACCTTTATTCTTCAGCTCCTGGAGCGCCATGGTCATCAGGTGGTAAGCGCCGAGACTATGATGAAAACGTGTATGCATGGCCCCGGGGTAAACCAAATGAGCGAGAGCCATCTGGTGTATCCGGCGTAAACGCTGATAACAGGGGTGGGAAAGTAGGTTAAAAATCAACGGGTGATCTATGGTAATAAAGCCATACACCGGATCATTAACAATTTTTCGCTTGCGTTCGGTCATTGCATCAGATTATTCAATTTCAAATGCCTAAGCGCACCTGAAATCCATAGTGCCATTATGCAAAACTACACTATGAATTAATTATATGTATTTTTTTTACTTATAATGACGCTTTTAATAGGGAAAACCCCTATTTACAGTAAAAAACAATTGGTAGGTTACAGGTAGAAAAATGTTGTATGCGAAGGTAATCAACTTTAAGGACCGACCCGCTTTTTTCCATCCCGGATTTTAACCGCATGGCCCATTTTTAACATATAATTACCGCAATGGATGACCAGGGGAATGATTTTTGCCAAAAATTAGCGGTAATTTTCTGTTTTCCGCAACCATAAAACGAACTATGAGCCAGATCAACATACTGTGGGTAGATGATGAAATTGAATCCCTCAAATCACAGATTATTTTTCTCGAAAGCAAAGGTTATAACGTATCCGCACTCACAAACGGCTACGATGCGCTGGAATTCCTCAAAGATCAGGTGGTGGACGTGGTATTGCTCGATGAGTCCATGCCCGGCCTTACCGGCCTGGAGACACTGGGCAAAATCAAGGAGATAGACCAGCAGATACCCGTGGTGATGATCACCAAAAACGAGGCTGAAAACTTAATGGACGACGCCATCGGCTCACAGATCACCGATTATCTGATCAAACCGGTCAATCCCAACCAGGTATTATTATCTCTCAAAAAAATCATAGACAACAAAAGGCTGGTGGCCGAAAAAACCACCACAGCCTACCAGCAGGAGTTCCGCTCCCTGTTTATGGCGCTCAATTCCAACCCCGACCATAGCGAGTGGATGGATATCTACAAAAAACTCGTGTACTGGGAAATGGAAATGACCAAAGCCAACAGCCCGGAAATGCTGGAAGTGTTTAATGCCCAGAAAGCGGAAGCCAATACGGAATTCGCCAAATTCATCAGCCGTAATTATTCCAACTGGCTGCACCCCAAAGCGACGGATGCGCCAGTGATGTCTCATACGCTCTTCGCGAAAAAGATCATTCCTTTTATGGACCCTGATGTGCCGAATGTGTTCCTGCTGATAGATAACCTGCGGCTGGACCAGTTCAAGGCTATCCTGCCCATTTTCCAGGAATCGTTCAGGGTGGTGGAGGAAGATACTTTCTACAGTATCCTGCCTACCAGTACGCAATACAGCCGTAACGCCATCTTCGCAGGCATGTTGCCGGTAGATATTGAACACAAGTTCCCGGAAGAATGGAAGAATGATGACGAAGAAGGCGGGAAAAACCTGTATGAAGAGAAGTTCTTTGCGTCCCAGCTGCAACGCATGAAAATGGATGCCCGGTTTTCCTACACCAAGGTGACCAACCATACCGACGCGCAGCATATGCTCAGTAACATCCATAACCTGCTGGACTATCCGCTGAGCATCATTGTATACAATTTTGTGGATATGCTCAGCCATGCCCGCACGGAAATGGAAGTGCTGAAAGAACTGGCCAGTGATGAAACGTCTTACCGTTCCCTTACCGCCAGCTGGTTTGAGCACAGCCCGCTGCATCAGGCGCTCAAACGTATTGGTGATAAAAAAATCAACCTGATCATCGCTACCGATCACGGCAGCGTGCGGGTAAAGACGCCGGTAAAAGTGATCGGCGATAAACAAACGACTACCAACCTCCGATATAAACACGGCCGTAATCTCAACTATGATCCGAAGGAAGTACTGGCTTTCCGCGATCCAAGGGATGCCGGTCTGCCTAAGCCCAATGTCAACTCATCCTATATTTTCGCCCGCGGCGATGGTTATCTGTGTTATCCTAACAACTACAATTATTTTGTGAACTATTACCGCAATACCTTCCAGCATGGCGGTATCTCTCTGGAAGAGATGATCGTGCCCGTGGTGAGAATGGTATCCAAGTAATTGTTTAGATTTGTGGTATGAATATTAAGATCACACCTAATAACCTGACTAAGCTGGAGAAGATTTTTGAAGATGCCAAGTACATACTGCGTTTTGAAAAAGGTTCTTTTACTTCTGGTTATTGTATCCTTGAAGACAGGAAGGTTGTGGTGATCAATAAGTTCCTGAACCTGGAAGGACGTATTAACACGCTGCTGGATATTTTATCCACGCTGCCGCTGGATGAGGAGTTGCTCACCGCAGAGTCACACAAGCTCTACAAGCAGATCCTGAACAGTAAGCCCGTGCCGGATGCTGACAACGCAGCGGCCCTCGGGGAAGAGGCACCAGAAAACTAATGCTAGGATGAAAGTTACATTTCTTGGAACAGGCACATCGCAGGGCGTACCTGTCATCGCTTGCGGTTGTGAAGTATGCACATCTTCCAATCCCAAAGACAAACGCCTGAGAAGCAGTATTTTTATTTCCTCACCGGCGGGCAATATCGTGGTGGACACTACTCCCGATTTCCGCTACCAGATGCTGCGGGCACAGGTAAAACACCTGGAAGCAGTACTGATCACGCACTCTCATAAAGATCATATAGCCGGGATGGACGATATCCGGGCATTCAACTATTTCCAGCAGGGCGCTATCGATATTTATGCGACTGATTTCTCGCAGAACGTTATCATGCGGGAATTTGCCTACGCCTTCGCTGATTTCAAGTATCCCGGTATTCCGGAGATCAACCTGAAACCCATTGATGATGTGCCGTTTGAGATTAATGGCCTCACGATCACGCCTATACAGGTGATGCACTATAAAATGCCGGTAATGGGCTTCCGGATTCACGATTTCACCTATATCACCGATGCCAATTTTATTGCACCGGAAGAAAAGGAAAAAATCCGCGGGTCGAAGATACTGGTGCTGAATGCGCTGCGAAAAGAAACACATATCTCTCACTTTACGCTGGAAGAGGCTATCGCACTGGGGCGCGAGCTGGAGGTGCCGCAGGTGTATTTCACGCATATCAGTCACCAGATGGGCCTGCACGACGAAGTGATGCAAGAGCTGCCCGACGGTATGGCGCTGGCCTATGATGGCCTTACGCTGGAAATATAACGGCGTTTACTTCCTGTTAACACTTTCCTGACAGCCGTGCATTAACTTGGGGACAAGTGATAACCCCTTATGCACAAAACTTCCCTGAAAGAATTATTCCGCTTTTCCCGCAAAGAGCAGGCAGGCATTGTCCTGTTGCTGTTGCTGGTATGGCTTACCAGCCGGGCGCCAGACCTGTGGTTTTATTTACACGGGACTGCCCCGCCGGACACGGCCGGTTGTGCTGCCGCGCTGCGTTCCCTGGAAGCCGCTGCAGCAGATGTAACAAACAAACCGCTGGCACCTGATTTACCTGCCGATCGTGTAGCCGCGGCCGTTGTACCCGCCGCATTGTTTTATTTCGACCCCAATACCCTGCCTGCCGAAGGCTGGCAGCGGCTGGGGGTAAGCGCCCGGACGGCTGCCACCATCGACCGTTACCGGCAGAAAGGCGGACGGTTCCGCTCAGCCGCCGATCTGGAGCGCATATACGGACTATCTCCCTCGTTATGCCGGCAGTTGCAGCCTTATGTGCGGATTACGGGCAGCGTTGCTGACAGGAGGCCGGACAGTAGTATGCATGCGGAACGCAGGGACACCGCTTATCATTACGGTGCCCGGCATCGTAAACCACTGCCACAGGCAATAGATGTTAATGCCGCTGATACGGCCGAATGGCAGCTGCTGCCGGGCATAGGCCCCGGTTTTGCGAGGCGTATCGTAGCATTCCGGGAGAAGCTGGGCGGCTTCTACGACGTTAGCCAGGTGGGCGAATGTTATGGCCTGCCAGACAGCACCTTTAAAAAAATTCAACCTTTATTGCAGATCAGTAACGGATCTCTAAAAAAAATAGACCTCAACCTCACAGATGAAAAATCTTTGGCGGCACATCCATACATACGCTATAAACTAGCCCGTCTTATCATACAGTATCGTAGTGCCCATGGGGCTTTCAGGCGTGTGGAGGAGCTCCGGCAGCTACCGTTGGTGGATGACGTTATTTATCGTAAAATTGAACATTACATTGTAATCACTTTTTAAACCCGCACGTTATGAATTTTGAGCCAACGGACATGCAGCAACAGATCGCGCAAATGATCCGGGATTTCGGAAAAACACATATAGTACCGCACGTGTTGGAATGGGACGAAACACAGGAGTTTCCTGTAAAGTTGTTCAAACAACTGGGCGAGCTGGGATTAATGGGAGTGCTGGTTCCACAGGAATATGGTGGCAGCGGCATGGGATACCTGGAATATGTGACCGTTGTCAGTGAGATTGCCCGTTTTTGCGGCGCTATCGGCCTGAGTGTGGCGGCACACAATTCCTTGTGTACAGGGCACATTCTCCAGTTTGGCAATGAAGAACAGAAAAAGAAATACCTGCCCAAACTCGCCACTGCCGAGTGGATTGGCGCATGGGGCCTCACAGAGCCCAACACTGGCTCTGATGCGATGAACATGAAATGTGTGGCCAAAAAGGACGGTGACCACTGGGTGCTAAATGGCACCAAATGCTGGATCACCCACGGTAAAAGCTGTGATGTGGCCGTTGTGATAGCCCGTACCGGCGATGTGCGTGACAGTCATGGTATGACCGCCTTTGTGGTGGAGAAAGGCACGCCGGGCTTCAGTGGAGGTAAGAAAGAGAATAAACTGGGCATGCGTGCTTCAGAAACTGCCGAAATGATTTTTGATAATTGCCGCATTCCGGCCGCCAATATGCTGGGAGCGGAAGGCGATGGCTTCATACAATCCATGAAGGTACTGGACGGCGGGCGTATCTCTATTGCAGCGCTGTCGCTGGGTATCGCGATGGGCGCCCGTGATGCTGCGGTGAAATATGCTAAAGAAAGACACCAGTTCGATCAGCCTATTGCTTCATTCCAGGGGGTGTCTTTTAAGCTGGCAGATATGGCGACCGAGATAGAAGCCGCTACACTGCTCACTTTGCAGGCTGCGGACATGAAAAACCGCGGTGTGAAAATGACAAAAGAGGCAGCCATGGCGAAATATTTCGCCTCCGAAGTAGCAGTGAGAGTGGCCAATGACGCGGTGCAGATTTTCGGTGGTTATGGCTATACAAAGGACTTTCCTGTAGAAAAATATTATCGTGATGCAAAATTATGCACCATCGGGGAGGGAACCTCTGAAATTCAGAAGATTGTGATCGCCAGAGAGGCATTAAGATAACTACAGCGTTTTTGAATATTGATTTTGATAGACAGGAGATAAGCGATTTTTTTTTAATTTAAAAAAAGATAAGCGGCAAACCATTTATCTTTTTTGACAATAAAATGAAATATTACCCCTTTAGTGTTATTTAATATTGCAAAAGGAACGTTAAATTTGGGTTAATTCATCACTCTTTACCGTTTATCAACCTTAACACAAAATCAAAGAAAGATTTGAAACACTTTTACGCACTGGAAAGCACCCTTTAAAACGGGTGCTTTCTTATACCGGAAAAGCCTCATCTGCATCTTACTAATAGTATTACGGCCTGTAATCCACGTTATGCTTTCATACGTTAAAAGCAGCCCTCTTCTACGTTAAAAATGAGTAGTACTACTGATATCCGGCAAAACTCCCTGTTTTAATTTTACCTGCTGATTCCTAAACCAACAATTGTTATTATGATGTTCCCCAAGATCCTGAAATGGACCGGCATTGTTTTGCTGAGCCTTACAGTCCTGTTACTGATTATTTTCGGTATTTTCTTTTATGTGTACGGCACGCATGTGAATAAACAATATGCGGTAGAAGTGCGGCCAATAACGATCCCACATGATGCTGCATCGATAGCTGCCGGTGCGCACCTGTATGCGATCAAAGGTTGTGGTGATTGTCACGGCGCCGACCTGGGAGGCAAGATCTTTCTCAACGATCCGGCTATCGGTCTTTTGGCTGGGGCCAACCTCACCAGCGGACAAGGTGGCCGTCCTGCCGGTTATACTGATCAGGACTGGCTCAAAGCCATGCGCCACGGTCTGGGTACCAACAACAAAACCCTGAAGCTGATGCCTTCTTATGAGACCGCAAAGCTGTCCGACAAAGACGTGGCAGCCCTTATCGCTTTTTGTAAAGCGCAACCGGCGGTCAACAGGACGTTGCCTCCCATAAAGACCGGCCCTGTAGGTAAAGTGCTGGCGGTATTGGGCAAACTGCCGCTTTTCCCGGCGGAGATGATAGATCATTCCTATCAGCAACCTGGTGCCATGCCCGTTGCGGTTACCAGGGAGTATGGGGAATACCTGTCTGTGTCCTGTACGGGATGCCATAACCCCAAATTTACCGGCGGTGACAGTCCTATTCCCGGCGGTAAGAAAGTGGCTGATATCACGTCTAAAGGCAATGTAGGTAAATGGACCGCACAGGAGTTTATGACGGTATTGCGTACCGGTAATACCCCGGAAGGCCTGAAGCTCAAAAATGAGGACATGCCGTGGAGCATGACGGCCCAATATTCAGATGAGGAGTTGCAGGCGTTGTTTTTGTACCTGAAGAGTTTATAATGACGTACAAATGAAAAGCCCCATTGACCGCGTCAATGGGGCTTTTCATTTATATCTTTCGGATGGCTGGTTATGCCTGTTTTTTATCTTTGTTGAAGAGGTCGGAGATTTTGTCTTTAGCATCTTCGGCCCAATCTTCTGCTTTATCTTTCCAGTCTTCAGCTTTGTCTTTTACATCATCGAGAAAGTCGTTGGCTTTGTCCATCAGGCCTTCTTTCTTTTCGCCGGGTTTGTCGGACATATTGGCAAACCAGGTATCTACAGTACCCGCAATAAAGGGAGGAAGTTTGCCTTTCACGTATTCTTTAATCACTTCAATCGACTGGGCGGCCTGTTCAGGTGTGAGGCCGGCTTTGGCCTGTAATTGCTGAATAAGTTCCTGCATAATAGTGGGTTTTAAAGGTTAATTACAAATTACGGATGACAGGTTACAGTGTGTGGATACAGGATTTCTCCCATTCTTCATTTGTAACGCGTCATCCGTAATTGATTACGCTACTTTAAGCTTCGATAAGGTAGACTGTTCCAGTTTAGCCTGGGCATATTCTTTCGTCAGCGCAAAAGTGGTTTCATTGGCAGATGGCAGTTCATACATGGCATCGCTCAGTACCACTTCACAGATAGACCGGAGGCCGCGGGCGCCCAGTTTGTATTCCATGGCTTTGTCCACGATATATTCAATCGCTTCGGCTTCCACATGGAGGTCTATGTTTTCGATCGCGAACAGTTTCTTGTATTGTTTGATCAGTGCATTCTTCGGCTCAGTGAGGATCGCTTTCAGTGTGTCGCGGTCCAGTGAGTTGAGATAGGTCACTACCGGCAGGCGTCCCAGTAATTCGGGGATCAGGCCGAAAGATTTCAGGTCCTGGGAATTTACATACCGGAGGATCTGTTTTCTGTTCTCTTCTTCCTTGTCTTTGTTGACAGTGAAGCCGATGGAATGTGTCTGCACTCTTCTGCTGATGATGCGGTCGATACCGTCGAAAGCGCCACCGCAGATGAACAGGATGTTGCTGGTGTTCAGCTTGATCAGTTTCTGTTCAGGGTGTTTACGGCCGCCTTGCGGAGGTACCAGTACTTCGGCTCCTTCCAGCAGTTTGAGTAAGCCTTGTTGAACGCCTTCGCCGCTTACATCACGGGTGATGGAAGGGTTATCGTTTTTACGGGCTATTTTGTCGATTTCATCGATGTATACGATGCCGCGTTCAGCAGCTTCCACGTCGTAGTTACATACCTGCAGCAGGCGGCTGAGGATACTTTCCACGTCTTCACCTACATAGCCTGCTTCTGTAAATACGGTAGCATCTACGATGGTAAAGGGCACGTTAAGTTGTTTGGCGATGGATTTGGCCAGCAGTGTTTTACCGGTACCGGTTTCACCGACCATGATGATGTTGGATTTTTCGATTTCCACTTCATCGTCTCCTATCTGCTGGTTCAGCCTTTTGTAGTGGTTGTAAACCGCTACGGCCAGTATTTTTTTAGCATCGTCCTGCCCGATCACGTATTCATCCAGGAACTTCTTCATGTCCATGGGCTTAGCTACTTTGGGCATAGCGCTGGCGGCTGGTGCAGCAGGCTTTTTGCCGGGAGTGAAGAGCTCCGCGTCAATGATCTCCTGTGCGTTGGCCACACAGTTTTCACAGATATGTCCTTCAGCACCCGCAATCAGTATCTGCACATCATCTTTGGAGCGGCTGCAGAAAGAACAACGAATTTTCGATTCTTTCATTTCAGAATAAATTATTTTTCGACGAATCTCAATGCCTGCAATCTCGTTACAGGGTTACAAATTTACACTAAAAATCCGGGTGGGCAGAAAATAAAACAGCCCCGCCTGAGGCGGGACTGTTAAAGTTATCTTAACCGGCCAGGATGTTCCTGATCAGTCCGGATGTTGTGATTGTTACGGGATAAACCAAGTATTCTCAGGATTTAACAATTAAGAATTATGCTATATCTATCGTGTCTTGATTCCCGGTTACCGGATTACTGTGGAGTATCCAGTTGTTTTTTCGGATTTTTCTGGAGAACGTCGTCGATGATGCCGTATTCTTTAGCTTCATCAGCGGTCATCCAGTAATCACGGTCAGAGTCTTTTTCCACTTTTTTCACGGGTTGACCGCAGTGACCGGCAATGATTTCGTTGAGCTCTTTTTTCAGCTTAACGAACTCACGGGCAGTGATTTCGATATCAGAAGTCTGGCCTTCAGCACCGCCGTGAGGTTGGTGGATCATTACGCGGGCGTGTTTCAGGGCAGTACGTTTGCCTTTAGTGCCGGCTACCAGGAGTACAGCGCCGAAAGAGGCGGCCATACCGGTACAGATAGTAGCTACTTCAGGAGAAATGATCTGCATGGTATCATAAATGCCCAGACCTGCGTATACGCTGCCTCCGGGGCTATTGATGTACATCTGAATATCACGGTTGCGGTCGGAAGACTCCAGGAACAGTAACTGTGCGGTAATTACGTTAGCCACATAGTCATTTACCGGGTCGCCGAGGAAAATGATACGATCAGCCATCAGCCTGGAGAATACGTCCATCTGCGTCATATTCATCTGGCGTTCTTCCAGGATGTAGGGAGTCAGGCTGTTAATAGAGTGGCTCTTGGCATAGCTGTCTACAACCAGGCTGCTGATTCCGCGGTGTTTAATGGCATATCTTCTGAATTCGTCGTTATTAATGTTCATGATGGTGATGTTTATGAGGTAAATTAACAAATTCTTCTGCTTTGATTTCCTCTTCTTTCACTTTCACCTTGGTCTCAGCCCAGTCAAACAACTTGGCAGTGATCATTTCGCGGTAAGTCTGGTCAACAAATTTTTCGTCCTGCAGCAGGCGGTCCAGGTAGCTGTCGAGCCATTCAGCTCCATCAGCAGCGGCGCCACCATAGTAGCCCAGTACTTTTTGTTTGGCGCTTTCTCTCAGATCTTCGAAAGAAACTTCCAGTTTATTGTCACGAACCAGTTTATCGCTGATCAGTGTCCAGCGCAGTTGGTGGTCGAAACCCGGGAATTCTTTTTCAGCTTCTTCTGCGGTTTTAGGTTTTTCACCACCTACCTGCAGCCAGCGTTTCAGGAAATCCTTTGGTAATTCGATCGGCGTTTCATGAACCAGCACTTCAAACAGGTCGTTGTGCATGTGGTTACGGCTTTCTGAATCCCAGTATTTCGCGATTTCTTCTTTCAGTTTACCACGGAAAGCTTCTTCAGTGGTGATGCTGTCAGCAGGATAAACTTCTTTGAAGAATTCTTCGTTCAATTCTCTTTTTTCAACCAGGGTGATTTTGGTGATCGTCAGTTTGAAGTGCTTTTTAGCGGCTTCTTTATCGCCGGTTTCAAAGCCCAGATCTTTCAGGATCCAGCCCAAACGTTGTTCATCAAAAGATTTACCCAGTTCAATAACGATGCTGTCGTTGATTTTTTTGCCTTTCAGCTCAGCCTGAACAGCGTCAGTGAAGTATTTAACCAGCAGGCTGTTTTCTTTGGTGATACCACCTTCCACCACGTTGCCTTTGGCATCTGCTTCTTCGAAAGTAACATTGATGATGTCATCTTCAGTGGAAACGGCTTCAGACTCGGAAGGTTTGCCGCCTTTCAACTGTAAACGCTGTAATTCATCGTTTACCATGTCATCAGTCACAGCTACTTTGTAACGGGTGAGGGTAGTTTTGTTGTTCTCGAGTGGAGTAACTTCAAAAGTTGGTTTCAGGCCTACTTCAAACTCGAAAGCATATTCTTCCGGATTAGCGAAATCGAGGTTTTTAGCAGTTTTTTCCAGAGAGAGCGGCTGACCGAAGATATCCAGTTTCTCTGCCTGTACATAACCCATCAGCTCTTTTTCCACGGTTTTCAGCACTTCGTCGCCGAAAATGGCAGGACCGTGCATCTTCTTAACCATACCGGCAGGTACCATTCCTTTACGGAAGCCGGGGATATTTGCATTCTTGCTGAATTGTTTTACTGCTTTGTCAAAATTAGGAAGGTAATCTTCCTGGCTCACTTTCACAGTGATCTTATCGTTCAATAAACCAATGTTTTCTCTGGTAACGGTTGCCATAATTGAATTGTATAAAAATGTTCTTTAAGAAGCAATAATGATTCCTTGTTTGATTTTCTGCCATGAAGTCACAACGGCAAGCAGGAATGGCAGGAAATTAAAAAATAATAAAAGACAATTGATTAGGTGAGAGCGCGTCAGATAGGAGCGCAGTGACAATGAAAGTGAAGGAAAGCATAGCATTATCACGTTGCCATATTGACACATTGCCACTTAATAGTATATGTCCGGGTGGAGGGACTCGAACCCCCATGCCTTGCGGCACCAGATCCTAAGTCTGGCATGTCTACCAATTTCACCACACCCGGAACTGATAAAAATAAGAACTTTTGCTTTCGGCTGCCAGCCCCGGAGGGCCGCGCGAAAATAAGTAAAAAAGCAGTCCTTTTTTACTCAAAAAGGACTGCAAAGGTATTATTTTCTATGAATTAAAAAAATTTGTGAACAGAATCCCGCAGAAAGGTGTCAGAAACACCCACTACAGCCAGCCCATAGCCGGAAAGCGGTCATTCAGCCTGCTGTCTGCTCCCAGCCAGCGACGGGCAATGGTGGCATATACGCTGCGGAAATCCGTCCGTACCGGCAGGTGGCCATCGGACAGTGTACAAGGCTCAATACCCCACTGCTTCAACCGGCTGCCGAAAATATGTACCTGGTTACCCTCGCCATGGTCGGTACCCCGGCGCACGTTCTCGGTCAGGCTACGGCCAAACTCCGACCAGGTGACCACCAGCGTATTGTCCAGCTGGCCGCCCTCTTCCAGCTGCTGCAACAGCCGCCGCACACCACACGCATAGGTGGCCAGCAACGGATCATGCTGCACCCGTTGAAACTGATGGGTATCAAAGCCATCCAGCGCTACATGATAAACAGCGGTAGTATCTCCCTGAATAATCCTGCGGGTGATATCTTCCAAAGACGGACCAAAATCCTGTTCTCCGTAATCCGCCACCGCCACGGAAGCGGGCAACCAGTGATTGGTTTCCAGCCCCTGGCAACAGCCGGTACGCCATATCCGGCCGGAATGATAATGTGACAGGTCGGTATCCGGGTAACCTACCTGCTGCAACACCAGCAGCTGCCGCCGATCATATACCGGCATCAGCTCCTGCAAGGCAGGATGAAACCCCCAGCCATTGGACGCAGGCAACACTTCATCTGCCGGAATTGCCAGCTGCGGCCGCTGTTGGTAATAAAATTCCTGGCTATAAGGAATAACGGTATTCAGCCCGTCATTGCCGCCCTGCAGCCGGATAAACACCACCCTGCGCCCTGCTGACGGCGGTGTGCTGCTCACAGCGGCCTGCACAAAAGATGGTAACAACAGGATGCCGGAAGCCATGCCCGATTGCTTTAAAAAGTCTCTCCGTTTCATACAGGCTGTTTTGATGCTTTATGCCCGTTGAGGCCATAAAACAGGATATAGAGATAACAGATGACCGGCACCAGAAAAGCGATCTGCCAGGTGGCATGGTCTTTCAGCAGCCCCTGGGCATAAGAGAGCACCGCCCCGCCACAGATGGCGGTAGACAGCAGTCCCGATGCGGCGGTAGTATGCCGGCCTACACCTTCTACCGACAAAGAGAAAATAGTGGCAAACATGATGGCATTGCACAACCCCACCGCAATCATGCTCCATACTGCCACCAGTCCGGAGGAACTTACAGATACCAGTATCAGCGCCACAGCCGCTACGGCACATACGGCGAGGACCCTGGCCGGCGGTAATACGCGCAATAGCCCGGCACCCAACAAACGTCCTACCAGCATGCCTCCCCAGTAAAACGCCACGTAATTGTTGGCCACATTCTCCGGAACACCCAGCAGGTCGGTGATATAGTTGGTCAGAAAAGTACCGATAGATACCTCTGCACCTACGTACACGAAAATGCCGATAATACCGAAACGCAGGTTCCGATACGAGAAAACGCCCTTGCCGTTATCATCATCGGTTTTGCCTGTACTGCCGGTAGTGCTGATAACGGGAAGGGATAAACGTGAAACAACAAAAGCGATCAGCAACAACAGCGCGGCAATACCGAGATACGGATATCTTACGGCCTCACTGGATGCATGCGATTCTTCCAGCCTGGCCAGAATGAAATGGGCGCCGAATAAAGGTGCTACGGTAGTGCCCACAGATCCTACGCCCTGTATCAGCGTTAACCGCGCAGAGGCGGTATTGGCCGGCCCGAGCGCTGTAATGTAAGGATTGGCGGCCACCTGTAACAGTACAATGCCAATAGCGATGACAAACAATGCCGCCAGAAACAGTACATACTGATGATATACCGATGCCGGATAAAACAACAATCCGCCTATGGCCGCAATGGCAAAGCCCAGTACCATTCCTTTCTTGTAACCGGTACGGCTAACTATTCTGCCGGCGGGTACTGACATGATGCCATAGGTGAGGAAGAAATAAAATTGCACCAGCGAAGACTGGGAGTAAGTAAGGGTGAACCCCTTCTTGAAAAAGGGCACCAGCGTATCATTCAGACAGGTGATGAACCCCATCATGAAATACAGTACAGCCAGCGAAATCAGCGCAGGCATATAGGATTGCCGGCTGCCGGTGACCGTGGTCTGTGGCTGGTTGGTTGTGGATATTACCGCCATAACTATTTTGGTTGAGTAGATAATTCTTGTCTGGCTGCCAGTTGCTGCAGCGTGTTCCAGCTCTGGTAAAGCCCTCTTGGCACATGGAAACAGCCTTTCCATTTACCGCCTTTGAGCGGAAGTAGTGGCTGTCCCTGCCTGTTAAGATAACCAAACCATTCACCATTTTCCGGATCAGGGAAATGTTTCCAGGTATAATCGTGTACTTTTTTAAACCATTCCCAGCATTTTTCGTCACCGGTGTGCAGGTAGCCTTTCAGCAGGCTGATAATGGTTTCTATATGCACCCACCACAGTTTCTGGTCCCATTCCAGCTGCTGCGGCGGATATCCTTTTACATCCAGGAAATAGAAGATGCCGCCGTGTTCCTCGTCCCATCCGTATTCCAGCAGCGAGAGCGCGATATCTTTGGCTTTGGTGATCAGTGCGGTATCGTTGTTACGGGTGGCGAGGTCCATCACAAACCACATGGCTTCCAACCCGTGGCCGGGATTGATCAGGCGACCTTCGAAGGAATCGGAGAGTTTGCCCTCCGGCGTGATGTTTTCCATGATCAGACCGGCGTCTGGCTGATAAAAAATTTCCATCACGGTGTGGATGCCTTGTTGGATGGTGTCTTCCACCAGTTGTTTATCGAGGAGGGACTCCATTTCCAGCACCAGGTTGCAGAGTATCATGGGCAGTGCGAAGTTCTGCAAAGGACGGGTACCGGGTACCGCTTTGGTATAATGCCCTTTCGGATTGTCCTGCCGGCGGAGGATATTGTGGAAAGTGCTGATGGCAATATGGCTGTAATCTTCGTTGCCGGTGGCCTGGTACAGCTGCCCGAAAGCCATGGCGGCAAAGCAGTCGGAGAAAATGTTGTAAGGCGCTATCAGCGGTTCGCCGGTACGGGTAAGGGAGAAATACCAGTTCCCGTCTTTGTCGCGGCCATGTTTACGGAGAAATTCCGCGCCCTGGATGGCCATGTCCAGCCATTCCTGTTTTCGCTCCACTTTATTGTACAGCATGGCGAAACACCATACCTCACGGCATTGCAGCCAGATGAATTTATCGGTGTCGAAGACTTTACCATCCCGATCGAGGCAGGTAAAGTAGCCGCCGTATGTGGTGTCAGGTGAATGCTGCATCCAGAAAGGGATGACATCATTCAGGAGGTTGTTGCGATACAACGTGGCATAATCGTGAAATTCCATTGTCCTGTTCATTGATTAGAAGGTTTTGAGGTATTCTTTATAGCGGTTATAGAGGTGCCCGGCCTGCAGGTAAGCGGACTGCGGGCTCATAAAATGGGAGAACTCGAAGGTGATGGCTTTGTCGTAACCTGCTTTGCGCGCGGCTTCCAGCTTCATGCGCAGTTTTTCAAACTTGATCGGCATGAATTTGATGGGCATGTCGCGGTCGAAGGATTCGGCGTTGGTCCAGCATTGTATCCCGTAGCGGTCGGCCATCCTTTTGTTGACGGCAAAGAAATCGGGCAGTTCGTGGAATTCGATATGGCCATCCTGGAAGGCTACGGCGTCTACCACGCCTTTGATGCCATCGAATATCTCGCTCCACTCGCTTTCATGTTGTTTCAGTGATACTGCATCTTCTTTGGTGATAGTGGAAGATGCGGCCATCACGGCCTTTTTGCCATCTATCCACGGAGATATCAGGGTAGGCAGATTGTTGGAGATGTCCTTGCAATGTTTGCCCAGTTTGGCGTAGAGGTCAATTACTTTACCCGTACGGCGACTTACTTCCTGCGTAAGGTACCAGCCCTGAAAGGATTTATGATGACCATAATTTTTCCATACTTCATCAATGACTTTCAGGTTGATGTCGACCTCTTTCTGGAAATCGCCTTTCCACCAGTATTTACCGGAGTCATAAAGACCGAAGTAGAATTTCATATGGTGTTTGTCTGCCAGTTCGAGGAACATTTTTACCAGGTCTACCGGCGGCTCATAGCCACCCTCTTCCTGCATGACAACTTTGGAAGGGTAGGTGAGCCAGCGTTGAAATCCGCTGCGGATAAGAAATACGGTGTCTATGCCCACGGCTTTCATATGGGAGAAGTCGGCGTCCCATTCTGCCCGGCCCCAGTTCTGGTGCGGGATATCGTGACTGATCTCGTCGAGGAAAGTGCCTGTTATTTTCATGATGTGCTTGTTTTATGGTTGAATAGCGCCGGTGAAGGACACGGGAATATCAAACGGGTGAAGGAAATGGTCGGTCAGTACAGCGGCCATTTCGCGGTTGAGCGGCAGGTTGTCGCGCAGGGTAGTGCTGAATTGCAGCTGATTCCAGGCTGTCGCTAACTGGTCGTAGGTGACGGTAACACCTGCGGTCTGCCATATTTTTATCAGGAACGCCGGTGTGAGGTCCTGCCCGGTGGGCGCCAGTTTCCGCGCATCCCGGTAGTAGGTGAGCATCCCCTGTGTAAATTCATATTCACTGATGGGCCGCTGAGGATAGAACCAGGTTTGATTGGCCCAGGTATAGGGTATACCGGTGCCGCGCAGGATACCGGTAGCACCTATACGCTGTATAGCAGCAAAGTGTGGATGTTCTTTCGGAACGTCGATGTAGGGCATGAGGTATACACCTGCTTTCAGCAAGGCTTGTTGCACCTGTCTGACGGCCACTTGTCGCGGTTGTATTTTTTGTTGCAGGGAGATGGCCGCCAACGCGCCGGCAGCCTGCCCCAGCTGTAGTACGACCGGTTGCAGGCGGGTAGCGCCGTTAACAATATTGGTGACGCTGATGCTTTTTTCTGCCACGATCAGGCCTTCTGTGGTGGCGGGTATCAGTGAGCCGAGCGGAATATTGTAAGAAGGTACCTTGGCTTTGGAGAAATCTATTTTCGGGACCGCAGGATCTTTTTCCTGGTGGTGGTCGATCGGGTAATCTCCTACGGCGATGCCTGTACGATAATACGCCTCCGGCTGATCGAAAGGGGTGGCCACATGATTAAAGCCCAGTGTGGCAATGCCTTTCAGGCGGCGTGCTTCCCGGTAGTAGGGAATCATGGGTAGTTTGTCGGCCGTAGGATATTCATCATCAGCGAGGCCGAGATGTTTGTAGCCCAGTTCCGTTTGCAGGTAATAGAGATAGCGCAGGGTATGCAGTTTGGCTTGTTGCAGGGCTTTGGAGCGGGCTTCGCGGGTCATTTCGATGACATTGAGGGGGTAGTCGTTGCCACAGCCTGGCCAGTTGATCATGTATTTATGATTAGGCAGCTTGCCGTACTGCATCATATGGTCGCAGTTCATTTTGCCGCCGTTGCCGCTGTAGGGATCGTCGTTGGCGCAGCAGCAGCGGAAGACGCCGGGATCGTATCCTGCAGGGCGGGGAATGGTTTTATCTGTGCCGGCGCCATAATCTTTAAGGGTGGCCACATAGGTAAGCACCTGGATGTAGTTGTTGGCTTTAAGCGGTGCTACGGCTTCGCCGGTTTCCTGCCGGCTGTCCATGCCGGTGCGGTAGGCGGTGTGGGTGGCGGCCATGATGTCGCCCAGTTCGGTGGCGTCTATGATCAGTGGCGCTTCGATGGAGCCTGGCTGGTTGTTGCGGATAAAGCTGACCTGCCAACGGCCGTTGGTTCTTTTGATACCTGTCCAGCTGGTGTTAAAAAGGATTTGCAGTTGTTTCTCTTTGGCTGCCAGCTGTTGCAGGATGTTATTGCCGACAGATGGTTCAAAGAGGGTGTTGCTTACCCAACCGGTGGCTACGGCCTGCGGGCTGCCGTAATGCTGGTGCAGCTGTTCGCGGAATTCGCCCCAGAGGCCTGATGGCAGGGCATTGTTGCCGTCAATGGCTGAAACGCCTGCAGAGGTGAGCATACCTCCCAGCCAGGTGGTTTCTTCCAGGATGGTCACGCGGACGCCCATACGGGCCGCCTGTATGCCGGCTGTGGTGCCACTGGCTCCGCCTCCGATAATGAGCAGGTCGGTTTGCAGCGACTGGGCACTGAGTTGCCAGGTCAGGAAACAAAGAAGTTGGCTGATAAAAATTCGTCTGATATCAATCATAAAGAACTAGATAGACGACTAAAATAAAAAATTTAATTACTAACTGGTAATACTAATTAATAAAATTTATTTATTCTTGCTAAATAATAAAATAATTTTTGAAATATTACGGGTTTATGTAAATAACCGATTTGATTACGATCGCTTTTAATAATTATTAAGAATAACGTTATTAACTTGGCCCCTCAATCAAGTAAAGCACACTATATATGGCTAAGACCTTTTTCGAAGAACTGAACAATGAAAATGTTACCGGGGTAGCCTATAAGAACATTAACCTGAAGAAAGCCGCCCTGGCCTACTTCGCCAACATCGGCAATGCCACCATTGCTGACATGTGCAAGCAGCTTAACCTCAGCGCTCCCAAAGTAACCACCCTGCTCAACGACCTGATTCAGGACGGACTGGTAAAAGATTACGGAAAGGTGGAGTCCACCGGTGGCCGGAAGCCCAATCTGTACGGCCTGGTACCTGATTCCGCATTTTTTATCGGGGTAGACGTAAAACAGCACCATCTTAATCTGGGATTGTCTGACCTGCAGAAAAACCTGGTCTGCACGGAAGAGAATATCCCTTATAAACTGGATAACAACAAAGCCTCCCTGGAGGAACTTTGTACACTGATCAGCAACTTTATCGATGGTTTGCCCGTGCCAAGGGAAAAAATACTGGGCATCGGCATTAACCTCTCCGGGCGTATCAACTACGCTACCGGCTACAGCTACAGCTTTTTCTATTTCGATGAGGAGCCGCTGAGTAAAATCATCGAGACGAAAATAGGTATCCGCGTTTTCCTGGAAAACGACTCCCGTGCCATGGCCTACGGCGAATTCTGTTCCGATGCGGTACACGGGGAACGCAATGTGCTTTTCCTGAACCTCGATTATGGTATCGGCATGGGTGTGCTTATAGACGGCCAGCTGTATTACGGTAAATCAGGCTACAGCGGCGAAGTGGGGCATATTCCGCTGTTTGACAATGAAATCATCTGTCACTGTGGGAAAAAAGGCTGCCTCGAAACGGAAGCATCCGGATGGGCGCTCACACGCATGTTCCAGGAGAAATTACGGGAAGGCTCCTCGTCCATGTTGAGCCGTAAACCCGGCGCACCGGACAGCATCCAGCTGGAAGATATCATTGATGCCGCTATTCACGATGATGTACTGGCGATTGAACTGATCGCCAAAATAGGAGAGAACCTGGGCCGCGGTATCGCCCTGCTGATCAATATCTTCAACCCTGAACTGGTGATCCTGGGCGGTAGCCTGGCTGCTACACAGGATTATATCCGGCTGCCCATCAAAAGCGCGGTGAATAAATATTCCCTCAGCCTTGTCAACAACGATACCAAGCTGCGTATCTCTGGCCTTGGTGAAAAGTCAGGTATCATAGGCGCGTGTTTGCTGGTGCGGAATAAAGTATTGATCAATTAATGGGTCATCATAAAAAAGAAAAAAGCGCGAAGGTCAACTCCGCGCTTTTTTCTTTTTTTATGACTAATCTTTTTTCTTCCTCAAAAACGAAAATAGTCCGCTACTGTTTTTCAATCCTGCTTTTTTGCTGAGTGCCGACTGAAAGCCCGGGTCTTTTTCCAGAATGCGGTCAATGGTTTTACGGCAGGCGCTCAGGTCTCCTTTTCCTTCCTGTGCCAGTGCCATGGTGTAGTAAAACGCGGAGGATTCTGCATCCCAGCTCCAGTTCATATCTTTGTAAGTCTGAATACACTGATTGGCGTATTGCAGGCTACTGTCGTAGTCTTCCAGCCCCAGGTAAGCTTCTGCGAGGAAAGCATATACGCCACAGCGGTTGTTGGGTGAATTGTCTGATTCATCACCACGGGACATGATGTCAAGTGTTTGCAGCATATCCTGGATGGCGGCTTCATACCGGCGCAGTTTAAGCGCTGCTTTACCCCTGAAGTAGTATATCTTCATCTGCGATACCAGCGGCAGTTTGGGAATACCGCCAATGGATATACGATTGTTGACCGCGCCGATGCAGTGTTCATACTGGGCATTGTCATAATACAGGTACATCAGGTTGAAGTAGGCATCGCTGTCGTCGGGCTTTTCCTCGAGATGTTTTTCGAGTGCCTGTATTCTTTCGTGGAGGTCGTCCTGGCTATTTGTTTTGATAAAGGCGCGACCGGTTTTGATGCGGTCTATGTTGTAAATGATGATCTCTTTTTCATCCTCTTCCAGTTCCTCCATATCGTTGGCAATCCATTCTTCATATTCCGTCAGGATCTTATTGTAGAGGGCCATCGCTTCATCGTAGCGTTCCAGTGCGGTGAGGTCTTCGATGATCCGTTCATGAATAGAAACATAGTATACGAGTGGCAGGGTAGAGATGAAGGTGTTGAGGATCATCTGCCGGTCGGCCACGGCTTCGGCATATTTCCCCAGCTGATGAAACGCATCGGCGCGGGATTCCAGCTGCTCCCAGAACGGGGACATATTGTATCCCACGCTATGGATATGAATAGCCTCTTCATATGCGCCCAGTTCAAACAGGGTGATGCCGTAGTTGTTGCAGCACATGGCAAAATGATGCGGATGGCCGGCATAAGAGGAGCCGGTATTTTCATACCAGTAGGGGTAGTACAAAGCATAAGCCTTCTTGTAGAGGTATTTCTTCAGTTGCATCAGTATCTGACGGGGCCCTGAGTCCTCTTCTTCCTGCAGCAGTTCATTGCATACTACGCCGGCGGAATACCAATCGTAGGCGATAGGGTAATCGATATCGGTCCAGTTGTCCGGGAACTGTCCGTGTGTCTTATAGTGGGCATAATACCACCGGATAATGGTCGAAGGGTAGGGCCGGATGGCCATTGCCTTTTCATAATACGGCAATGATTCGCTATAGCTGCCGATATTAAACAGGGCAGTAGCGGTGAAGTGATAAAAATAACTTTCCTCCGGATACAGGGCGATAAAGCGTTTGCCGGTGGAGATCTGTTCCAGGGTGCCTTCCGCTTCGTCTTCGCCGTAGAACTGATGCCAGAAGTCGATGGTGCCCCAGCAGAATTCCCTTGCCAGTGCGGGGTGCCGTATACCCTGGTCCAGCAGGGCTTTTACCTGGTGGAGGATTTTCAGCATGTCTTCCTCTTCCTGTTCACCGGAAGTGCTGGCGATGTGCAGCATTTCGGCAGCGAAGTCGTAATCTGCCATTTCAAGGGCAAAATGCAACGTGGAGAGGGTGCGGTTATTGTAAACGGTGCACTGGAATGCCTTCCGGTAATAATCCAGCGCTGTAGGTTTATTCTCGTTGTGGTAGTATACGTCGCCGATGCGGGTATGACACTGGAACCGGGCTACGTTCAGCTGTGGGAGGTCGTCGAGGTAGAGCGACTGATAGATTTCCAGATTGCGGTGCATATCTGCCAGTGCTTTATCCGTTTCATTTTGCAGCACCCATATCTGAAAGCGGTACAGGAGGGCTTTGGTGATCAGTTCCTCATCGCCCTGATCAATGATAAACTGGCAATCTTCCAGTGTTTCTGTTGCTTTATCGTTGATAACGTTAGCGCCCATGTAGGCACGGTGAATCCTTGCCTGAACATGTTGAGGGTTATATTCCAATGCTTTGCTGAATGCTTCGTATGCGGTTTGGTATGCAGTGGTCATCTCCTCCCTGTCCTCGGCGGATTTGGCTATTTCCAGCCTGCACTTGCCCATCAGGTACCACGCGGCAGCTTCGACCGGATGCTCTTCCAGGTATGTTTCCAGTTCAATCGTTGCTACCGTGTATGCCTGTTCCTGATATAACCTTTCCAGTTCTTCCAGATTCATAATACCATTAGATTAGAACGTGCAATTTATTAAGTTTGAAGCAGGTTGTCCAGCTTCACAAATAATTTCTGGATATTAAAATCGTTTATATATATTTATTGGATTGACCAGGATGCTGTATTACAACATTGCCTGTACAGGAAGTGGGCCATGGTAGTGTGTTTTGGGGTGAACTTTCCAAGGTCCTGTCAGGTTTGTCCTGCGACAAAAAATCGAATATCTTAACAATAATAAATATCCGGCCATGCAATTCCTTGCAAGGCCTTTTTAATGCGGTACGGCTACAGGGAATATTGAATCGTCTCTTCCAGGATACCCTTTAGCAGCTGATTCAGTTCATGCAAGCTATTCGGTTTGGTGATAAAATAGGAGGCGCCCAGCGCACGGGTTTCCTTTTTATCAGATTCATGGGAAGAAGTGGTATAAATGATAACAGGGATATGGCGAAGATGTTCAATCTGCCGCAGTTCAGCCAGGAACTGCTTACCGTCTACCCGCGGCATATTAAGGTCCAGGAAGATCAGATCTGGGACTAAGCCTTCTTCCAACCGGGTAAGGGCATCTTCACCGTTGATAGCTTCGTTGTAAATAATATCCGGCACCAACTCTTTCAATACGTCGCCAAATATCATCCTGTCGTCCACATCATCGTCAATTAAAAGTACAGAGGAATATTTACAGCTGCTCACCATATGAGATTTAGAATAAAGACAAATTTATGATTTTGTTGTTATTTTCATAGCACTGGTTTATTGTTAGGTATACGGTTTGCGATGCCATTTACCCGGTATTTATATTTTCCTGATAAAAATTAAACGAGCTCAGGCGGATGAAGAAGTTTTTTATGCAGCTGCCACTGCCCAGGAAGTTATTCCTGATTGCTATTGTTCCCTTGATATGCCTTATTTATCTGGGTATCCAGGTATTCAACAAACAGAGTGAGGATATCCGCAGTATCGAAAACCTGCTACAGGACGTGAGTACAGCCGCCACCGTGATGAAAGTGGCCGATGAAATACATATGGAACGCCGTTCCAGCGTGAATTACGTACTGGGCAACTATGCCATGAACGACCTGCTGATGCAACGTGCCAAAACAGATCTGGCCATCGATGCCGTGAAATCCAGGCTGCTGGCGGCAGATAGCCACTTTTTTACTTATTCGCTGCTCAATACGCTCCCGAAAAAAAGAAAAGAGATCGACAATAAGAACATGCCACAGCGGGAGGTGCTGGATTATTATTCCAATCTGATATTCCGGCTCAATAACCTCGCGCACGCCAGTACACCCGATGTCGGTGTGCTGAAACCCCTGCAACAGGACCTCAATTCCCAGTACCTGCTGGCACAAATGGCTGCCTATCAGGGCCTCATACGGATGGATATTTATTACTTCATCCTGAAAAAGGAAGTATGGCCGGATGATTTCTCCCGTATCGAAAACAATACCGATATGTATGCTTCGCTGCGGGCCGAATTCCTCGACAAGTCATCTCCCGCCAATGCTGCCGCATTGCTGAAAGTGGAGAAAAGCAACGAATTCATCATCACCTCCGATTTCATCGGCAATACCGTCAAAAACAGGAAAATAGATACCCTCTTTAATGCCGACTCGTGGTGGGACAATTCCAGTGCTGCGGTGGACCAGCTCAAGCAGCTGCAACGTAGCATTGTAGACAAGGTGAGCAAAGAAGCCCGTACCATCGCACAAAAAGAAAATGATCTCAAAACACGGTATTTCATTTTCCTCGTGCTGATTGTGGTGATAGTGATCGCATTCGTGACCTACACCATCAAAACGATTACGGAGAGCCTGAATATACTGCGTACTGCCGCCGACAAAATAGCCCAGGGCATGAGCGGGGAAGCGCCCGATATACACTCAAAAGATGCTATCGGCAGCCTGTCCAAATCACTGGGCGCTATTGACCAGGCAGGCCAGGAACTGGCTTCTGCGGCTGATAGTATCGGGAAAGGAGATTTTAATATCACGGTGAAGCCCCGCAGTAGTGAAGATACACTGGGCAACGCCGTTGTGCAAATGGCGGCAGACCTGAAACTTTTCCGCGAAGAAAATGAACAGGAGATATGGGTGCAGGCAGGACTCAATAAAATCAATGAAACACTGCTCACAGAAAGGGACATGCAGTCCCTCACCAAAGACGCCCTGTCAGACCTGGTACAATATACCGGTGCACAAACAGGCGTGCTGTATATCCGCCAGAATGGTGACCTGCATTTCTCCGCCGGGCACGCGCTTTCTGAACAATACCCGGCACCTCCCGTAGTGGCAGCCGGTAAAACCCTGATGGGACAGGCATTGCAGCAGCGGAAACTAATACACCTCCGTGAAGCGCCTGATAATTTTCTGCATATCGCTGGCGGCGCTGCCTCCGCACAACCCGGACATGTGCTCATTATGCCACTGATACATGCCGGCATAGCAGAAGGCGTAGTGGAAATCGGGTCGCTGTTCCCCTTCAGCGAAAGCGCCATGCAATACATAACACAGGCATCGAACAGCATCGCGGTGGCGATACAAAGTACCCGCAACCGGATACGCCTGCAGGAACTGCTGGAGGAAACACAGGCCCAGGCAGAAGAACTACAGGTACAGCATAGTGAACTGGAAAGCCTCAACGCGGAACTGGAAGCACAAACCCAAAAGCTGCAAGTGTCTGAAGAAGAGCTGAAAGTGCAACAGGAAGAACTGATGCAGTCCAATGCTGAACTGGAAGAGAGAAGCCGCATGCTGGAAGAGAAAAACCAGATCATCGTGGAACGTAATCTGGATATCCACAAAAAAGCAGAAGAGCTGGCACTCAGTACCAAATATAAATCGGAATTCCTCGCTAATATGTCGCATGAGCTGCGTACGCCGCTCAACTCCATCTTGCTGCTGTCCAGGTTATTATCTGAAAACCACGACCATAATCTGAATGCCGATCAGGTGGAATACGCACAGGTCATCAATTCCTCAGGCAAAGGCCTGCTGACGCTGATCGATGAAATACTGGACCTGTCCAAGATAGAATCCGGTAAGATGGAGCTGGAATATGGCCAGGTGTACATCGAAAATATTTTCTCCAATATGCAGGCGCTGTTTGAACCGATTGCGCGCGACAAAGGACTGACGTTGCAATTGGCTGCTATGCCCGGTGCACCGGCGTCTATGGAGACTGATCAGATCAGGTTGGAACAGATACTGAAAAACTTCCTCTCCAACGCGCTGAAATTTACTGCCAAAGGTTCCGTTACGCTATCGGTGCAAAATGGCGAAATACCCGGTATCATTCGCTTTACAGTGAAAGACACCGGCATCGGTATTCCGGCAGAAAAACAACAGGTGATCTTCGAGGCGTTCCAGCAGGCGGATGGCTCTACCCGCCGCAAATACGGAGGCACCGGCCTGGGGCTGTCCATCAGCCGAGAGCTGGCCAAGCTGCTGGGTGGGCACATCTCCCTCGAAAGTAACGGCGAAGATGGCAGTGAGTTCTCAGTAACGGTACCGGCAGCACGAAAAAAAGAAAAAGCAGCTTTCGCTCCGGTGTCTTCTCCGATAGCGGTGAAAGAGCCCACAGTAGTCGATGAAGGATTGGCCGCCAAAGATGGTATATCTTACCTCGCACCGCTTATTCCTGCTGATATTCCCGATGATCGTGATCATATCAGGCCGGGAGATTCCACCGTGCTGATTGTGGAAGATGACACCTACTTCGCAAAAGCGTTGCTTGAATTTACCCGCCAGCGGGGATATAAAGGGGTGGTTACCGTCAGAGGTGACATGGCGGGTGAACTGGCCCGTAAATATAGGCCCATCGGCATCCTGCTCGATATTCAGTTGCCCGTAAAAGATGGCTGGCAGGTAATGGAAGAATTGAAAAATGATCCGGCCACCCGTCCGATACCGGTGCATATCATCTCTTCGCTGGAAGCAAAAAAGGAAAGCCTCATGAAAGGCGCGGTGGACTTTGTGAGCAAGCCGGTCACCATGGAAAGCATGCAACATATTTTTGAGAAACTGGAATTTGTGTTGCAGCGGTCCACTAAAAAGGTGCTGATACTCGAGGAGAATGCCAAACACGCAAAAGCGCTGGCTTACTTCCTCGGCAACTACCAGGTGAATTCAGAAATCAGCAGCACCGTTACTGACGGCGTACAACTGCTGCAACAAAAGGATGTGGACTGTGTGATACTGGACATGGGCATTCCCGACCAACAGGCATATGAGACACTGGAGACTGTCAAGGAAATCAAAGGGCTGGAAAATCTTCCCATCATCATATTCACCGGCAAGAGCCTTTCCCGCGCAGAAGAACAACGGATACGGCAGTACGCAGATTCTATTGTTGTGAAAACAGCGCATTCCTACCAGCGAATGCTGGACGAAGTGTCGTTGTTCCTGCACCTGGTGTCAGAAAATAATACGGCCGCACAGACCGGCAACGGCAAGATGTCATTGCTCAACGAAGTGCTGAAAGGCAAGACCGTACTTATCGCTGATGATGATGTACGGAATATTTTCTCGCTCACGAAGGCGCTGGAGATGCACCAGATGAAGGTGCTCTCCGCTGTGGATGGAAAAGAGGCGTTGCAGCAACTGAGCGAACATACCGTGGATATTGTGTTGATGGATATGATGATGCCGGAAATGGATGGTTATGATGCCATTGCCGCTATCCGGAAACAACCGTCCACCGCTCATCTGCCGGTAATTGCCGTTACGGCTAAAGCCATGATGGGAGATAGAGAAAAATGCCTGAAGGCCGGTGCTTCGGATTATATCTCCAAACCAGTGGATGTTGATCAATTGATTTCGTTATTACGTGTATGGCTATACGATAAAGGAATGAAATAATATGGAGCAGAAAAAAGTACTGATCATAGACGATGATGCCCGCAATATTTTTGCGCTGAAAGCGGTGCTGCGCTCCCGTGGAATACCCTGTATTGCTGCCTCTACCGGAGCTGAAGGACTGGCACTGCTGGAAGGCGAGCATCAGGTAGGCGTGGTATTGATGGACATCATGATGCCTGATATGGACGGCTACGAAACCATTGCGGCACTGCGGGCTAAAGAGAGAGAGGAACATCTGCCGATTATTGCTGTTACAGCCAAGGCTATGGTGGGTGACCGGGAGAAATGCCTCGAAGCCGGGGCTGATAACTATATTTCAAAACCAGTTGATGTAGATGTGTTGCTGTCGCAGCTACAACAATACTTATCTGTATAACCTGTGAACAGGAATCATATTAGTGAACAGGAAGTGAGCATGTTACTCAACGATGTGCTGGAGCGATATGGGTATGACTTTACCGAGTATGCCCATGCCTCCATTAACAGGCGGGTAAATCATCTTTTTCAGCTGGACCGCTTCCCGAGCTTTGCCGAATTCCGCTATCGTATTATTTCCGATGCAGATTATGCCTTACGTTTTGTGGAGGAGATCACGGTGAATGTAACGGAGATGTTCCGTGATCCGCAGTTTTATTACGTGCTTCGTCAACAGGTGTTGCCCGTGCTGGCCACTTATCCGCTTATCCGTATATGGCACGCCGGCTGTTCTACCGGGGAGGAAGTGTATTCTTTTGCTATTTTGCTGAAAGAAGCTAACCTGTTGCACAAATCGGTGATTTATGCAACAGACATTAATACCAGTGTGTTGGAAAAGGGGAGGACCGGTATTTTTCCGCTTTCACAAATGCAGCAATATTCGCGCAACTATATGGAGGCGGGAGGCGTACATGATTTCTCCTCCTACTATACGGCCAACTATGAGTACGCCAAATTCAGGCAGGACCTTGGAGAGAAAATCATTTTTTCTCCCCATAACCTGGTCACGGATGGCTCGTTTAATGAATTCCAGTTGATCATCTGCCGGAACGTGTTGATCTATTTTAATAAAACGCTGCAGGATAAGGTGCTGCGGCTGTTTTGTGACAGCATGGAGCCCTTGGGCTTCCTGGCGCTGGGGAGCAAGGAATCGCTTAACTTTACCAGTGTGTCGGGACAGTTCAGGCAGTTAGACGGTAAAGAGAAAATCTGGCGGAAACATCATCTGTAATCAACAAAATATTGCCCCTATGGCTACAGCTTCCCGTGTGGTGCTGATCGGCGGTTCTGCCGGTGGTTTACAGGCTATCCTGACGTTGTTGCCCGGACTGTCGGTACGGTTGGATGCGGCCGTGATCATCGTCCTGCACAGGCAAAATAGTACCGATTCCGTACTGGCAGAACTGTTGGCCGTCAAAACCTCGTTGCCTGTCCGTGAGGCGGAAGAGAAAGAGGTGCTCTTGCCGGGCACCATTTATATAGCGCCAGGTGATTATCATCTGTTGGTAGAAACAGATCATACCCTGAGCCTGGACTATTCCGAGAAGGTGAATTTCAGCCGGCCCAGTATAGACGTTACGTTTACCTCTGCTGCAGGTGTGTTTGGTCCGAAGACAATGGCAGTGCTGCTGTCCGGTGCTAACGGCGACGGCGTGGAGGGCCTGGCAGACGTACATGAAGCAGGCGGTATCACTATCGTACAGGACCCGGACACGGCCATCGTGGATTTTATGCCGCGGCATGCCATACAGGCGGTGCCGGTAGATCATGTGCTGGCAGCGGCTGATATGGCGCCTTTTATTAATGATTTTGCCGGCCTGGTGGTCGGTTGAGGTATGGTTATTGGAAAAAAATCCCAGCCTAATATATTCGTGTATGATTTTGATTGTTGATGATAAGCCAGAGAATATTTTATCCATCCGGAAAACGCTCGAATTGTACCAGTTCGATGTGGATACGGCATTGTCCGGTGAAGAGGCGTTGAAGAAAATACTTAAACACAGTTATACCCTGATCATTCTGGATGTGCAGATGCCCAGTATGGACGGCTTTGAAGTGGCGGAAGCTATTTCCGGCTATAGCAAAGCAAAGGATATCCCCATCATATTCCTGTCTGCTGTCAACAAAGAAAAACGCTTTATTGTAAAAGGCTACGACTCCGGTGGTATTGATTATCTCACTAAGCCGGTAGATCCGGACGTATTGCTGATGAAAGTGAAAACTTTCTCCCGGCTTTACCAGCAGTCACAGGAGCTGAAGCAGATACACCAATCGCTTCAGGAGGAAGTGGAAGTCCGCAAGCTGGCCCAGGCGGCGCTCAGTGAGAAAGTGAATGAGCTGCATACAATGCTGGAAGTATTACCACAGATAGCCTTCACCGTTACCCCTGACGGGCAGATAGAATATGCTAACCGCAATTGGTTTAAATATGCGGACAGCTTGCAACAGCTGCCGGAAACCCAACCGATGGACAAAAGCCTGCAGCAATGCCTCGTCGATACACTGCGTGCCGGGTTGCCGCTGGAAAAGGAAGTTTATCTGAAAGACAGGGCAGATGATAGTTTCCGCTGCCATCTGCTACGTATTATTCCCGTTAGGGAAAGCACCGGTATCAGCAAATGGATCGGTACATTCACAGATATTGCCCATCAGAAACAGGCCAATGAAATACTGGAGCGAAAAGTAAAGGAAAGGACAGAGGAACTGGTGGAGATTAACAAATCACTCGAAGCCAGTAACCACGACCTGCAGCAGTTTGCCTCCGTGGCTTCTCATGATCTCAAGGAACCGTTACGTAAAATACAGCTGTTTGGGGCCATTGTGCGCGACCGTTTCCTGAAAACAGACCCTGGCGCCATGTCCTATATGGAAAGGATTGTAGGGTCTTCAGAAAGGATGGCCCGGCTGATCAACGATCTGTTGAACTACTCCCGCCTGTCGGCGGCAAGCATATACGAAGTGACCGACCTGAATGTGGTCGTGCAGGAAATTATCAGTGACCTCGAACTGACCATTACGGAGAAACATGCTGTGGTGCGTGTGGAAAATTTGCCCCATATTGAAGCTGTTCCTGGGCAGATCCGCCAGGTCTTCCAGAACATAATCAGTAATGCCCTCAAATTTTCCAGGAAAGATCTGGCCCCGGAAATTCATATCTCCGCCGAAGCGATAGCCGGCAGTACGGTCGACAGCCAGCCGCAGGCAGATGGCGACTTTTGCCGTATAACCATCCGCGATAATGGTATTGGTTTCAATGAAAAGTACCTGTCTAAAATATTCACTATCTTTCAGCGCCTGCACAATGCAGATCACTACGAAGGCACCGGTATCGGGCTGGCCATCGCCAAAAAAGTGATCGACAAACATCAGGGGGCTATTACTGCCACCAGTGTGGAGGGAGAAGGAACAGCCTTTATTATTGTGTTACCCGTACAACAAATGAAAATGCCCAACAGAACCTGATAACCCTTTTTTATTCTTTGTTTCAAACCTATACTTCATGAAAACAATTGCATGCATGCTGCTGCTGCTGGCAGCTTTTTCGGTTCGTGCTAACGCACAGACACGACCAACTTCCCCCACCAGAGCCTATTGGACCAACATTGACATTCCAGGCATTACGGATGATGCTCAGGGATTTGCTTACGTCCTATTGCATAAATCTTACGACAATGCCCTCATGGACGGCCATTTTGTGATGGGTAAAATCACTGGGATACGCGGCCATATGGGGGCATGGAACCGGAAATGGACGGTGGAGGTGAATACAGCATCGGCTTATAATTCCGACAGGGGAAGCCTTATCAGTTACAACGAGCCAGCTTCTTTGGTAACACTCCGTTATAATGGCGTAAAGTACCTGGCCGTAACCATCGACAACAACTCTACACTGACCGAATTTTCCTTTACCGGGTATGTTCAGGACCCTGCGTTGCAGTTAGTGAAAGCAGCTGAGGTAACAGAAGTACAGTCGTTTAAACAATATGACCCTGTTTCTGCACCTGGTGGTATCGTAGTAGGAGATGCGGACCTGCAACCCTCCTCGTACCAATCGACCATGGATGCGGTAATTGTTAATACGGCCAAGACCGGGGGCTTTACCATTCATGTCCCTACTAGTCAGCAGAATCTCTTTTCTGGTGGGCATCATATCACTTGTGTCTCTCCTCGTTTTCAGGGAGGGCTGGGCATTTCTGTAGGCCAGGATAACAGCGGCTTTATCCAGGCTTATTCACCCACTGCTGAAGATGGTACCCTATACCTGAATCCTAATGGTGGCAATGTAGGGGTAGGCGTACACGATACCAAAGGGTACCGGTTGGCGGTAGCCGGTAATATGATCGCGGAAAGGATCGTTGTAAAGAACCAACAGCGCTGGCCCGACTATGTGTTCGCCAAAGATTACAGCTTACCGTCCCTGCAGGAACTGGAAGCATATATCAGCCGGTATCAGCATCTGCCTGATATGCCATCGGCAGCAACGGTGAAAGAAAAGGGCGTTGATCTGGAGGAAATGAACAGCAAGCTCCTTCGAAAAGTGGAGGAATTGACACTGTACCTTATTCAGCTTGACAAAGAAAATAAGGAGCTGAAAGCTGAAGTGAGTGCGATCAAGGCCAACATGAAGAAATCATAGCGTTATAGAAATCCGGTCAATGACCGGATTTTTTTTATCTATGCAGCAGCGAATTAATGTAGGAATCCTATCTGTCGGAAAACCTCGTAATGATCTGTTACGTAAGTATTTTATTTGCTATCAGGTGAAAATGGATCAAGTCGAAAAGTTGGGGGATGGAGTAAAAACACATTGCCTGGCGACAGAAATGAGAAAGGAGTGTTTCCCTGGATATATCGCTATGGTACATACAGTAGCCCTATAGTAACCCCGGGGTAAAGGTGGACTTGATGCGGGAGTGTTCTTTGGATGTATTCCAATAGTAGGGTCTGGCTGCACGGAAAATATTCAGGTGGCGTGCATCAGGCATTAGATATCCGTTAAAGCCGGGTGAGCCAGGGTTAGAAAATTTTGAAAATACACAACAAGAAAACAGATACACCGTTTTTCGGTCCCCAACCTTTCAAATTGATCCTTGTAATACAGAAAATTACGATGGTAGTATAAACAGAAAACCCGCGCTGTGCGCGGGTCTTGAAAGATCGGTGGAGGATAGCGGGCTCGAACCGCTCACCTCAAACATGCCATGCTTGCGCTCTACCAGATGAGCTAATCCCCCATTATTTTCCCTTTCGGGAATGCAAAAATAGATAATTTTCCGAATCCGCCAACTTTTTACACAAAATCTTTGAAAATTCCTTCTACGGTTTCCTTTAGTTCCTTTAGGAGCAAGGGTTTGCGGAGTAATTTGATGACCAAAGGATTGGCATTGGTACGGGTGATATCGCCATAATCAAGGGAGGACGATACCATCACAATATGACACTGCGATTTGATTTTCTGAGGATAGGTATCAAAAGCCTGCAGGAACTCAAAGCCGTCCATTTCAGGCATCTGGATATCTAACAGAATGATGGTAGGAGGTATTTTCGGCAGGGCGATATTGGACGATAAAAACTCCAGTGCTTTGTTAGCATTGGCGAATGAAATCACCGTTCTGCTGATTTGTTGAAACGTAATCAACTTCTCATGCAGCAATAAATCAATCTCATTGTCATCAATCAATATGACGCGCAGGTCAGGTATCGAATTCATTTCTGTTCGGGATGGTAATTTCAAATTGAGTGCCTTCGCCGTATTTGGACTCTACATTAATTGTACCGCCAATTTTGCTGAGGGCTTCTTTTACGATGTATAAGCCTATGCCACTTCCTGGTTTGTTGTTGTTCTTGGAGCGGAAGAACATTTTAAAGATGTTGTTCAGATGCTCGCTCAGGATGCCGATACCATTGTCCCGGATGCAGATGGTGGCCTTATGCGGTTCCACTTTTACCGACAGGTTGACCATCGGTTCAGGTTCTTCCGGTTTTTGGTACTTAACAGCGTTGGAAATAAGATTGTTTAAAATAACGCTGATCCGGAAAGTATCTCCCCGGAATTCGGCTACCTGGTCTACCTGGGTGTTGAACCGGATGGCGGTGTTCTGTGGCCGGAAAGCTGTGATACAGTCATTCAACAGGTTATTGAAGTCAATCTTCTCATATTCTACTTCCAGCCGGGAATTACGGTAATATTCGATGATTTTCTGGATAAATCCGTCGAGCTTCAGTACGCAGGATTCTACCATGTTCATATAGCCGTTGGGGTCTACCACCGAATTGTCGAGCCGCGACAGGTTGATAATGCCCAGTACAGACATCAGCGGGGAACGAAGGTCGTGGGAGGTGGAGTAGATGAACCGGTTCAGCTCATCATTGGTTTTTTCCAGCTCTACGATCTTTTCCTTGAGCTGTTTGCGGGTATGATAGATCTCATACGCGTTGTTGATCGTTTTATGCAGCTCATTTTCGTCCCAGGGTTTTTTAATATAGGAAAAGATATGACCCTTGTTAATGGCATCAATGATATCTTCCACATCGGTATAACCGGTCAGCAAAATGCGCATCGGGTCCGGAAGGGTGTCTTTGATTTCATTAAAAAACTCCACCCCGGTAGAAACAGGCATTTTCTGGTCCGCTATGATGATATGGACCATAATCTCCTTCAGTAATTGTTTGCCTTCCTGCGCTGAGTTTGCGGTATAAATCTCGTAACTTCTGCGAAAGCTGGCCTTGAAGGCGTTCAGATTATGGATTTCATCATCGATATATAATATTCTAATGCGGTTTTCTTTCATTAAAGGGTGTTATGGTTAGGATTGATGAATCGTGACGTTGAGAGGTAAATATATAATAAATTCCGCTCCTTCCCCCGGAGTGGAGTTTACGATGATCTTACCCTTGTGTTTCTCTATGATGCTGAATACGATAGATAGCCCCAGACCAGTTCCTTCCCCTACGTCCTTGGTGGTAAAGAAGGGGTCGAATATCTTCTGTTGCACTTCTTCCGTCATCCCGATACCGGTGTCTTTGATCCGGATGGTGATAAACTGGTCCTCCTGACTGGTGGTAATGGTGATGGATTCGTTGTGGTGCTCTTTTTTGCTTTTGATCGCATTCAGGGAATTGGAGAAGATATTCATGAACACCTGGTTGATCTTACCGGCGTAACATTCAATTTTAGGCAGTTCCGAGTAATGTTTAATGATGTTCACATTGGGCGGAATACCGTTGCGCAGCAATACCAGCGTGGAGTCCAGGCCTTCATGGATATCGATGGACTTCACGTCGCTTTCATCAAGGCGGCTGAAGGTACGCAGCCCCTTCACAATTTCTGCGGTACGGGCGGCGCCGTCTTCGATACCTTTGATCAGGGAAGAGATTTCTTCATGGATATACTCGATATCGATTTCCCGTTTGAATTGCTCAATGGACTTCAATTCACTCTGTATGTCGGTTTTGCCGGCCAGCCCGTCGTAGCGGCTGAGCAGGTCCTGCAGGTCGGCAATATCCAGCTTCAATGGCTTGATGTTGGATGTGACAAAGTTGATCGGATTATTGATTTCATGGGCAATGCCGGCGGTCAGCTGACCAAGGGACGCCATCTTTTCTTTTTCCACCAGCCGTGTCTGGGTATCTTTCAGGTTGGTAAGGGCAACATTGAGGTCGCGGTTACTGTTTTGCAGTTCCTCCGTGCGTTCCTGCACTTTGGCTTCCAGGATGATATTTTGTTCTCTTACCAGCTGTTCGTTTTCTTTGGATATCTCCAGGGCGATGGCTTGTGAAGCTTCTTTTTCGGCTTTAAAAGTGTTGATCTTATCTGCCAGGGCAAAGGACAGGAGGATGACTTCTATCGCGGAGCCTATTACGATAATGTGGCTGGTAAAAATATTATAGGGGATGATGCCCACATCTTTCAACACAAAACAGATAATGGCGAGAATGAACACCGTCCACGCCAGTACGAATATTTTAGCCGTACGGGAGTGTTTTACGGCTTGCATGATGGCAAACAGCAGGATGAAGCTGACACCGGTAATGGCGAGGAAATCGATCAGGGCATAGGCGATGGAGAAGTACCCGAGCAACGACAGTACGATGGTGCTGGAGTAAACGATCACAAACAAGGTCATGATCCGGTAAGCCCAGGGCGCTTTTTCCCGCACGTGAAGGAAGCTCTGTACAAACACCAGTACCGAAATGCCCGACAGGGCGCCGGCCCAGAGTACACTCTGCTCGGTAACGTAAAGGTTCTCGTGCCAGAAGAAACGGTACCCGAAGCCGTGCAGGCAGATTTGCGCCAATCCCACACAGGCGATGTAGATGATATAGTAAAAATAACTCCAGTCTTTTACGGAAAAGAAAATGAAGGTATTGTAGAATATCATAACGAGGATGATACCGATGTAGATAGAGAGAAGCAGGTCGTCGTTATATAGTTTGCTGTAGATCTCCCTGGTTGTGCCAATGTACACCGGTACCAGGATGGCCTCCCGGCTTTGTATACGCAGGTAGAACGTACTGGAGGTGCCGGTGGGAATACTGATGTTATACACGAAATTCTGGTGTACGACCGGCCTTTTTTTGAAAGGCCGCAGTTCCCCTCCCGGAATCACCTCATAGCCGTCGGGGCCAGGGTAGTAGAGGTCTATCAGGTCCAGGATCGGATAGGTGATGTTGAACATCAGTTCCGGCAGCTGGGTGTTGTTCTTGATGGTAAAGCGAAGCCAGATGGCATCTTTGGTAAGCCCGAAATTAGGAATCTGTTTCTGCAGCTTCTGAAACGCGGGGGAGTGTTCCACGTCTTTAAACGTGAGGCTGCCAGCCGGGTCCAGCAGGTATTCCAGCTGGCCGTATTCAGCCAGTTGGATAGGGTAGTTGCGTGAGATGCAAATGGTATCTGCCCAAACGGGCACCCAGCGGACCGTTACTAACAGTAACAGGCATACGAACTTATAAAATGCCGGTCTGATCAGAAGTCGCATAGCTTATTTCGGATCATTTATTCGTGATTAAAAATCTGTTCAAAGTCTACGTAATAACGGCCGGAGGCGATCTCTCTGTTCAGCCCCATTTCCCGGCACACATGGGCGATGGCGGCGCCTCCCAGCATCACGGCCGAAGCCAGCTGCGGCCAGGTAGTAATGGTTTTGCCTATCTCAGCGAGAGAGGCCTGCATTTTGGTTGACATGGCGTTGAAATTAACAATACGGTCTACCAGCTCCATCCTTTCCGGTCCCTGCATGTTTCTGATCTGGGTGGCGGTGATATTTTCCGGTATCCGTCCATGCAATATAGGTAAATCAGGCTGTAGATCAAACCGCTCTATATCCACCATGCCCCGGTCACTGGTATCCATCACTACCGGGATATGCAGGGATTTGGCGCGCTGGCGCGCCAGGACCTTGATATCCAGCCCGTCGCATTCTTCTACAAGAATGTCGAGTGGACCACCTGCCGTCAGAAAAGTGTCTATGTTGTCATCTGAAATACCATTATCATAACAATGGACCTGCAAAAAAGGATCAATTTCCGCGATTTCCCGGGCTACTAATACTGTTTTGAGGATGCCCACATTATGGACGCCTGTCCGGATGCGGTTCATATTGCTGAGGTCCAGCCGGTCGAAGTCGGCTATACGAAGTTCGCCACAGAGTCTTTCGATGGCCAGTGCCAGTGCAACGGACTGCCCTACGGAAAGGCCGATGATACCTATTTTTTTTGTTTGCAGGGTTTTTCTCTCTGCTTCGGTGATTTTATGCTGATTGCGGCTGGTGCGCAGGTGTATAAATTCAGCTTCGTCGAGGATATGTACCACGTAGGCAGACCAGGGATAGTATACCCATACACCATAAGCGGCCGGTGGTGTGTTGCCCAGGTGGGCGGCCACCTTTTCGGCAACGGCGGTATCGGACAATCTTTCTGTTGGATGTTGAAGACGGATAAGTTCTGCCAGCTGGGACTGTATTTCGTCGAAGACCCGGATACCGGGTTGTTGGGCGAGCAACTGGGTAAGGGCGTCCAGCTGTGCGGGGTCCTGTAACCTGAAAAACCTTACTTCCCTTTCTAATGATCTCTGTTGGCTCGTTGCTATGGCATCTACTAGTACGTTGTTCATCGTTAAGTTATTTATTGCTACCGGGATAGCGGCAGGTCACTCGTTGCCGCCGACATGATCCTCAGGTCGTAGTCAACCTGCATCTCTCCCTTGGGCCCTTTTTCTACAATCGTTTGCACCGGATTGTTGCGTAAACTCATCATTCTTTCCCGGTCTTCGGGGTGAGCGCTCTTCAGTTCCAGGGGGTCGTTCAGTACGAGTGCAGTGGCGATCAGGTCTTCCTTGGGGTAATAAAAAGTACCCTGGTTACCGATATTGGTCATAATCTGATACCCGGTACGGATACTGTTACGGAAAGTAGTCTGCGCACAGAAGCCTAAAAACGTGGTTACAGGCAACTGGTTCAGTACGGCATTCACCACCCTGAAAAGGACAATACTGCCAATACCCCAGCCGGCAACCTCCCGTGAATTCCATAATCCGCAGAATTCACCGGTGCCGCCGCCAGTGGCTAAGTCCTTCACGATATCGTATATCCTGGAGTCCATATTGTTGATGGCGCTCTCAATGGGAAGCGGAACACTTCCTCCCGCCAGCTGTATCCGGCAGCCTCCATATGTTTTAGTATAGTCGTCATTGCTCACGGTAATAATGTAGGTATAAGGCTCGTACATCCAGTCGACGTTTGCGGAGGTCACCTTCGTCACACCATAGGCTTCCAGCACTTTCCGATGTCCTGCAATATATTGCAAACATTCTTCGGGATATTCGATTGCCTTGAATACTCTTACCTTGAGCATGTATGGGAATGCTTTAGATTTTTTTTAGTTTAGTCTGCCAGGGTCGGGTGGCTTTAAATAATATACGCAGTTTTTTATTATAAGCATTGTCAGCAAAAAAGCTACCGCTTTCCCACTACGCTGTAACAATGGCGGGTGTACACAGCATAGTATCGTTGGCCTTTATAGCAGGGATTGCATCTCTATCTCCGCAGTTAGCATCTCCCGGGATAAATAGTTCCATTTGTTGAAAAAGATTAAAAAGCTCTACATCTTCACATGAAGGTAATGGTAAAATAGTATTATTTCCAGAATAATCCATAAAGAATGTCCCGTTTTTTGAATAAATACTAAATGCTTGGGATGTGGTACACTGGTATTCAATAGTATAAGTATCTGTAAATATTTTACTGGTGAAAATAGCTGCTGTCATTGGTGTAAATTTTGCTGCGAAGAATTCCCTTTACAATTAGATTTGTATCTCTCTTATTTTCTATAAACAAATTTCAATTCTTCTAATATGAACAAAAGAGAATTCATAAAGCTGACCAGCCTGGCTGGCGTAGCTGCACTCAGCGGCCCACTCAGCAGTCTGGCCGTGCCCGTTACTTCTGCGAAAACCAGCTCCGACGACCCGAAGGCCCCATTTGTGGTACCACCACTGCCTTATGCTTATGACGCCCTGGAACCTTACATCGACAAAATGACGATGGAACTGCATCATGACAAACACCATGGCGCCTATGTAAAAAATCTTAATGAGGCCATTAAAGGCACGCCCTTCGCTACCCTGTCGCTGGAGGAAATATTGCATAAGGTAACCACGGCCGATAAAGACAAAGGCATCCGCAACAACGGCGGCGGACATTACAACCACTCCCTGTTCTGGACCCTGCTTTCTCCTAAGAAAACGACTCCTTCCGATAAACTGAAAGCAGCCATCACTAAAGATTTCGGCTCCTTTGAGAAATTCCAGGAGAAATTTAATGACGCAGGTAAAACACAGTTTGGCTCCGGTTGGGCATGGCTGATCGTTGGCCCCGGCAAAAAACTGTCGGTGATCAACACCCCTAATCAGGACAACCCGCTCATGCATAATATCGTGAAGGAAAAGGGTACGCCCATCCTCGCACTCGATGTGTGGGAACACGCCTACTACCTGAAGTACCAAAACAAACGTCCGGATTATATCAACGCTTTCTGGAACGTGGTGAACTGGGACGAGGTGGAAAAGCGCTACAACAACGCGTAAGCGCATCTATCCATAAAAGAAAAAGAGCGAAGATCAGATCGGTCTTCGCTCTTTTTCTTTTATGGAAGGGTGACTATTTGCGTTTCATGAAAACAAATCCATTCTTCTCTCCAATCACTTCCAGATTTGGATGATGAATGAACTCCTCGCTATCGGTGATTCGGCAGATGAAATAAGCAGGCTTGTCAATAGCGCCGTTCAGCAGCCAGTCAGTGTTAGGATAGTTTTTATTATGATGGGGCTGTTCCCGGGTGTAGTAGTGCTGGGCGTAACTGTGATAGCCAAGTGCTTTTACATACACGTCCTTGCCTTGGAGCGAAATAAAAAAGTCGATAGCAGCACCTTGAGAATAACGTTCCAATTTAGGCACAAAGTGGAGTACCGTCACCGGTATGAACACCATCGTGCTTACAAAGAGGCATATCAGTCCGTTGGTGATTTTCCGTTGGTACAGTAGCACGGTGCTGAGGGTTACCAGTACAATATAGGCGATACCGTAGCCGGTTTCTGCAACAGACCAGGGCACCTGGGCCTGCAGATTTGCAGCGGCAAACTTATCGCCTATATAGGGTATGATTATGTCCTTGTATACGCCCACCAGCGGCAGCAGGGCAATCGCTATGCCCAGCAGGATACCGGTCACACACAGCAGGGCAATATTCCAGCCACGCAGGCGCAGTTTGCCGGAAGACAATTTATATACCTGGTAAGCTGCCAGGTAGGACAGTGGAAAATAACACAGGGAAGAATAGTGCACGATCTTGGTTTTCACAATGGAAAACAGTATCAATACCACCCAGAATAATATCCACATCCACACTTTAAAGTCCTTTTGTTCGGCAGCTGCGGGTTGTCCGTAGATCGTCTTTTTTCTGCCACGGATATACGAAAACAGGAAGATGCTCGCAGGAAAACAACCAATCAGGAGTACTACCCAATGGTAGAGGAACGGGCCGCCATGGCCGGCATCTTCGGTGGTCAGCAGCCGGATCTGGTAGGTCACGAATTCGTTGACAAACCACCAGCCGTGGGCGAGGATCTCATAGCCAAACCAAAGCAGGGTGGTGATAGACGCAAAAAGGGCGATAAGGCCAAGATGCGCCAGTTTGATACCAATGCGGAATTTGTTCCAGAGCCAATATACTACCAGGGCAAGCATAGACACCAGGATGGCCACCGGCCCTTTGGTAAGCACTGCCAGGCCGAGGAAAAAGCCGCTCAGCATGGCCATGCGGTATGACCGGTTACTATAGGCTATCCTATACGCGAAATAGATGGCGAGGAAAATAAAATAGTTGAAAGTGGGGTCTATAATACCCGATTTGAAATAAAAGTGAGGAAGCCATGAGCCTGCATATACCAGGGCCCACCACATGCCCAGTTTCTCATCTGCCAGTTTTTTACCGATAGCGAAAAGCGTCAGCAGGGTAGCTATACCGATGATTGCATTGGGAAGACGGGCGGCGAAGTCATTCACGCCAAAGAGCAGCATGCTGCCAGCCTGCATCCAGATGAACAGGGGCGGTTTTTCCCAGAAGGGCCGGAAATCGATCTGAACCTGACTGTAGTTATGGCTAACGATCATCTCCCGGGCTGCTTCGGCAAAGTTTATCTCGTCCCAATCAAAAAGGTGTACAGCCCCCAGAAAAGGTATAAATAGCAGGGCTGCCACAAGAGCAATCAACAGGTATTTCATCATCACAGTTTATAAAAAAATGAGCATCACGGCTCTCTAAAAATGCAAAAAAGAAAAGGAGCAAAGTCCGCAAAGGTGCTGATCTTTGCGAACTTTGCTCCTTTGAAAAACTTAGGGATTTACGCCGCGTTGGCGTTCATCACAGCTTCCGGACACACTTCCGGAGAAGTGGCGGAGTCCCGGAACCTGAAGAACCCACATACCACAATGGTGCTCAGGGTCCCTACGATGCTGCCTACATATACGTCCGCAAAAAAGTGTTGTGCCAGGTAAATGCGGGAATAACCTGCTGTCAGTGCTAATACAATAAACAGTAATCCCAGCTTTTTATTGCGCAGCCATACGGACAGGAAACTGAACATGGCAAACGCCACGGCTGAGTGTCCGGAAGGGAAACTGCAGCTGCTATGTACGGTTACCCATTTTACCGTATGTACCAGTGAAGCGGCTTCATCACCAAAATAGCTGATAGGCCTCGGCGCATTAAAATAATGTTTAGCCACCTGTACTACCATGGCTGCCAGCAGAAATACTGCCAGACCGATGAAAAACACCCTGAACTTTTGCATGAGCAGCATCAGCAACAGGATAAAGCCAAACATAATACCATCTCCGAGATAAGTGATCCCGGTAACTAACACATCTCCAAACGCTGAGTGTTCTCCGTTGATGCCAAGAAATAACTCACGTTGACTGTAGGTTGCCAGCATTACTCCCCCTACTATGAGCCACAGTAGGAAGGGCAGAAAAAAATATGCATTCTTTCTGAACAGTGTTAACAGTGTTTTCAATTCTGTAGGTTTTAAATTGTAGGTTGCGTTTTAAACTTGTTCCGTTTAAACTTTTGTAAGAACTTCTTTACTTTTTGATAAATGCGAAAATAAAATTCTTTATTGAATAAGTTGGAATCGTTCATGGCTTTATAAATTAAAAAGCCGGCGATGGGCAACAGCACAATGTTTGACAACCACATGCCCGACCAGGTGAACATCACCCCGCTACGGGCCATCTTCTCGCCGATCATGAAAAATATATTAAAGATCACAAAGAAGATCACGGCAAATACCAGTGGCGTGCCCAGGCCCCCCTTGCGGATGATGGAACCCAGCGGCGCGCCGATCAGGAACATCACCACACAGGCTGCTGCCAGGGTGAATTTGCGTTGCCATTCCACTTTATGCATCAATATAACGCTGTGCTTGTCAGAATATTCTCTGGTAGGGGCATCGAGGGAGCTTAAGGTTTCGCGTACGCTTTGTTCTGCTCTCTCCAATACACTGTGCCGGCTCTTTTCCGGAACAACATCTTCAAAATCCTTCACTTTCAGCGGCGGTGCGGTAGCTGCCCAGGCGGAGTCCTTCCAGCGGAAGAAAGGAAAACGTACGGTCACATAAGCATTGACGGTTTTACTGAAAACCACCTGCGATTTCTGCAGGGAATCTATCGCGAAATCCAGCTGTTTGATGTTGAGCATTTGCTGGTTGGAGGCGAACAGATCGGTATTCAGGCGGTTGAACGCAAACGAGCTCAGGTCAAACGCTTTGCTGTATTTTTTAAAGCTGAAACGGATCATGTCGCCCGGAACGGAATAGCCGCGATTGCCTTTTTCCTCGTATCTCCAGCCATTTTCGAGGATGAAGTAAAGGAAACGTTTGTTGGCGGTGAGTACCATCTGGCCTTTTTCGGCGAGGATAATTTTATCGCCGCTGCCGCCACCGGTAGAATGATCGAAGATCATTACCTGGTGGATGGTCTGGTTGTCTTTATCTTTCTGGGCCACCTTGATGGTATATCCCGGGATGTCGCGGTAAAATACACCTGCCTTGATATTGAAGGCCGGTTTGGAGTAGGTGATGTCGTAGAGCAGGGATTTCGCCTGCAGGTTGGCCACAGGGATAACATAGTTGGCAAACAGGAAGGCCAGGACCCCGATGATGCTGCACACCACCATGAGGGGACGGATAAAACGCAGCAGGGATATACCGGCCGATTTCAGGGCTACCAGCTCAAAGCTCTCTCCGAGGTTACCGAAGGTCATGATAGACGACAGTAGTACGGCCAGGGGGAGGGCCAGGGTAACCAGTGTGGCGCTGGTGTAGGCGATCAGTTGCACGATCACCATGGTGTCCAGTCCTTTTCCTACCAGGTCGTCTACATATTTCCAGAGGAACTGCATTACCAGTACGAAAAGCGTCACAAAGAAGGTCGCCACGAAGGGGCCCAGAAATGTTCTAATAATTAATTTATCGAGTTTCTTCACTGATAATGCCTGATTTTTTTGCCAGCAAAGGGAAAAGGTTCGCCGGGAACGTTCATCTTTGTGTTCCAGCCAACCTTATACGTTTTGCGAACGTAAAGGTAGCACGATTTCACAAAGGAGTGTTAAAGCATCCCTGAAAATACCGTTAAATTATATGGAAAATTTTTATCTCACCGCAGAAGAGGCAGCGATTGTATTTACCCCCCGGGTGATGGAGTTGAAAAACAAGGCGATAGAAAAGGTCATGCTGCTGATGGGAAAGCTGCAGGAAGCGCTGGCAGCCTGGGATGCGGCGTCGGGTTTCCCTTTTGAGCAGGAATGGCTGCAGCAGGGTCCCAAGATCTCAAAAGGGGAGCAATACAAATCACTGCCATGGGTAATCCTGGATTATCCACGGTATTTCAGTAAAACGGACGTATTTGCCTTCCGCAGTATGTTCTGGTGGGGGCATTACTTTAGCTGCACCCTGCACCTGGCGGGAGCGGTCAAAAAGCGGTTTGAGGCATCGCTGCTGGCGGCGTATGAGCCACTGGCGGTGGCCGGTTTTCAGGTGTATCTGCCGGAAGATCCCTGGGAGCATGATTTCGAAAACGGAAATTACCGGTCCATAGGTGATATGGGTTTAGAAGACTGGAAAAGGCTGGTTGGCCGGAAAAATTTCATTAAACTGGCGAAACCGTTTGCATTGGAACGCTGGGGAGAAATAATTACTGATATAGTGGAGGCGTATGCGACCCTACTCAATGAATTGACGGTGAAAAGGCCGTGATTAGTTTCCGATTCTATGGAACAGATCTTTTACCTGGGATTCCCAAAGCTGGCTCTGGTCTTTAATCTCTCTCTTTTCAGCGAAGTCTTTAACAACCAAAATGGTCATGTTGGTGACTTCAGAAATTTGTATTCGGAATTCAAAGTATTCTTCCCTCGGGGCATGGAGCCAATGGAACTTGATGAATTCATCTTCTTCCTGTTCCAGTATTTCCGCTTCTTCAGCACTGCCATTCCAGGAAAAGGAAAAAACATTGTCCCTGAAGTCGACCCTGTCTGCGAACCATTCCTGCAAGCCTGCTGGGGTTGACAGGAATTCGTATAGGATACCGGGGGAGCACCTAACCGGGAATTCCAACTCGTAAAGCACTTTCTTAGACATCTCTCAAATAATTAGTAAATCAATATCATCTGGTTGCAATTATAGAAAATATTTTATTCTGTCAAAATAATTTACGGTTTTTTTTTAATTAATCCGAAGAATGTATGAACATCTTATAGAATTTACAAATATTATAATATTTCACTATTTGTAAGTGCGCGCTGACGGTCGATTTCAGCCGACCCCGTATCGGGGGCGGGTTAGCACGAAAATAATAAGCTCTTAAAGATCAATCGATTTTATTTGGAAATGATTTAAAAACGACAGATTTTTTTTGGTCGGCTTCTAAAAAAAGTTATTTTTGTCAGGCATTCATCAAATCTTAACTTTTTCTTAACCTGTAACTGTTCCGACTCTATGTCAATGCGCCAACTTAAAATCACTAAATCCATTACCAACAGGGAATCTCAGTCCCTGGAGAAGTACTTGCAGGAGATTGGGAAGGTGGATTTAATTACGCCGGAAGAAGAGGTAAATCTCGCTATCCGCATCAAGCAGGGCGATCAGAGAGCATTGGAAAAGCTGACGAAAGCTAACCTCCGCTTTGTGGTATCCGTTGCCAAACAGTATCAGAACCAGGGTCTGTCGCTCAGCGATCTGATCAACGAGGGCAATCTGGGGTTAATTAAAGCTGCTCAACGTTTTGATGAAACGCGCGGTTTTAAATTCATTTCCTACGCCGTATGGTGGATCCGTCAATCCATCCTGCAGGCACTGGCTGAACAGTCCAGGATCGTAAGGCTGCCACTGAACAAAGTAGGCCTCAGCAATAAGATCAGCAAGGCTTATTCCCAGCTGGAACAGGAATTTGAAAGGGAGCCGTCACCCGATGAACTGGCCACTATCCTCGAAATCAATACTGATGAAGTGGAAGCCACTCTCGGCGTAGCTGCCCGCCACGTGTCCATGGACGCACCGTTCATTGACGGGGAAGACAACTCCCTGCTGGACGTGCTCGAAAATCCAAACGCCGTTAGCGCTGACGAGGAACTGGACCATCATGATTCCCTTCGCCGGGAAATCGAAAGGTCACTGTCTACCCTCACAGACCGCCAGAAAGATGTGATCATGCTGTACTTCGGCATCGCCGTGGAACATCCGATGTCCCTCGAAGATATCGGGGAAAAATTCGGCCTCACCCGCGAAAGGGTACGCCAGATTAAAGACAAGGCCATTACCAAACTCAGGACCACCTCCAGAAGCAAACTGCTCCGGAACTACCTGGGATAGTCAGTTCGAATGACGAATTGATGGTTCATATGAAGGCAGGAACTGCCTTCCAGATGCTAGATTAGATTAGAATTGTTGGAAATAAACGCTTTGGCGGAGACAGGAGCTGAAACAGCTCCCTGTCTCCGCTATTTTTTTACTCCGGTCTCCGGCGCAACGGGCCTCCACTGCGGGAACAGTTCCAAGATTCTTGGGAATACCAATATTCTTGACATATTCTCACCCGAAAACAATAATTTTGCTGTCCGTTTAAAATATCAACAATGTTTGAATCATTATCAGAGAGATTAGATTCCGCGTTTAAGCAGCTTAAAGGGGAAGGCCGTATTTCGGAAATCAATATTGCCACCACCATTAAGGAAATCCGCCGAGCACTGGTGGATGCGGACGTGAACTACAAAATAGCCAAGGAATTTACTGATAAAGTAAAGGATAAAGCCATGGGAGAAAAGGTGTTGACCGCCATCTCTCCCGGACAGCTCATGGTAAAGATCGTGAAAGACGAACTGGCAGAGCTGATGGGCGGCACCGAAGCCGAAATTGATATCAAAACAAACCCTTCCGTTATACTCATCGCTGGTTTGCAGGGTTCGGGTAAAACCACCTTCTCCGGTAAACTGGCCAACTTCCTCAAATCCAAAAAGGCGAAGAAACCCCTGCTGGTAGCAGCAGACATCTACCGTCCGGCGGCGATTGACCAGCTGAAAGTGCTGGGTGAACAGATCGGCGTGGAAGTGTATAGCGAGCCCGAAAATAAAAATGCCGTGCAGATCGCTGAAAATGCGCTCAAACACGCTAAAGCCAATGGCAATAACATCATCATCATCGATACCGCCGGTCGTCTGGCCGTGGACGAGGTGATGATGACCGAAGTGGCCAACGTGAAAAATGCCGTGAAGCCACAGGAAGTCCTGTTCGTGGTAGACTCCATGACCGGCCAGGATGCGGTTAACACCGCCAAAGCGTTTAACGACCGGCTGGACTTTACCGGCGTGGTGCTTACCAAACTGGACGGTGATACCCGCGGCGGTGCGGCCCTGACCATCCGTTACACCGTTACCAAGCCAATCAAGTTCGTGAGCATGGGCGAAAAGATGGACACCCTCGACGTGTTCTATCCGGAACGTATGGCCCAGCGTATCCTCGGCATGGGTGATATCACCACCCTCGTGGAACGTGCCCAGGCCCAGTTCAACGAAGAGCAGGCTAAAAAGCTGGAGAAAAAAATCCGCCAGAACCAGTTCGACTTTGACGACTTCCGGGAACAGCTCCAGCAGATCAAGAAAATGGGTAACCTGAAAGACCTGATGGGCATGATCCCCGGTGTAGGCAAGGCCGTAAAGGACCTCGATATCAGCGACGACGCCTTCAAGGGCATCGAAGCCATGATCAACTCCATGACACCGGATGAACGTGGCAACCCGGACATCATCGACGGCAGCCGCCGTAAGCGTATCGCTAAAGGCGCCGGCAAAAACATCCAGGACGTGAACCAGTTCATGAAACAATTTGAACAGATGCGCCAGATGATGAAGATGATGAACAAATTTGGCGCTGGTGGCAAGGGTTTAAGAGGGCTGGTAAAATAAAAAAAACGGCTTCGCAAACTTTTTTTTGCAAATACCAATTAGAAGGTTACATTTGCATCCCTAATTAAACAATATTTCCTAACTCGCAAAAAATAACTCGACTTATTTATGCCAGTAAAAATCAGACTGCAGAGACATGGCGCTAAGAAGAGGCCTTTCTATTTTATCGTAGTGGCTGACGCTCGCGCTCCAAGAGATGGTAAATTCATCCAGAAAATCGGTACTTACAATCCTTTAACGGTTCCGGCTTCCATCAACATCGATACTGAAAAAGCATTGCGTTGGTTGCAGAAAGGCGCTCAGCCTACCGATACTGTTAGACGGATCTTGTCTTTCAAAGGTGTATTGTATTTGAAACACCTGTTAAGAGGTGTTACCCTGAACCTGTTCGACGAGCCTACTGCTTACCAGAAATTTGCACAATGGCAAGCTGAACACGAACAGAAAGTATCTGCCCGCCGTGACGGTCACAGAAAAGCAAGAGTAGCTGCTCCTATCGTTAGAAAGGTAGAAGACACTCCTGCAGCTCCATCCGCTCCAGCAGCAGAAGAAGGTACAGAAGCATAAAACGGCAACGTTTTAACAATACCTGAAAAAGGAAATGTTTGCATTCGCAAATATTTCCTTTTTTAATTTCATGGCAGGACTCTCTCATTACGATGAATAATTATTTCAGCATAGGAAAACTGGTGTCTGCGCACGGATTACAAGGCGAACTGCTGGTGCGTCACAGCCTCGGCAAAAGATCGTCCCTCAAAGGCGTGACAGCTATTTTCCTGGAAGAAAGGAAAAACAGCTTTATCCCTTATTTCCTGCAGCAGGTGACGGTTAAAGACGCAGAGCACGTATATGTCCGCCTCGAAGGCATAGACTCCAAGGAAGCCGCGCAAAAGCTGCTGCCCGGGCAGATATACCTCCAGGAAGAAGACTTTAAGGCACAAACCGCCTCTTCTTCACCGCTGGCCCTGCTGGGCTTTGCTGTGGAAGATGCCCACCATGGGCCGCTGGGAACAGTGGAAGAGGTGATCGAAATGCCCATGCAGGTACTGGTAAAAGTGCAGATCAAAGGCAAAGAGGCACTGTTGCCCGTTAATGAGCAGTCACTCGTGAAGGTAGACCGCAAAAACCAGGTGGTACACCTCGATCTGCCGGAAGGGCTTGTGGAATTATACACAAATATTTAGCAGCCGTGCCCATGGGGCGGCCAAAGCATTATCATTTATGCGAATAGATATCATTACAGTACTGCCGGAGCTGCTGGAGAGCCCGCTGTCCCATTCCATTATGAAGCGGGCGCAGGCAAAAGGAATGCTGGAGGTACATGTACACCCGTTAAGGGCCTATTCCAGCCTGAAGCATAACCAGGTCGACGATTATCAGTTTGGCGGCGGCGCCGGCATGGTCATGATGCTGGAACCGATCGTCAATGCGATCGAGTCGCTGCAGGCCAAGGTAAAGTACGATGAGATCATCTACCTGACGCCTGACGGGGAGACGCTCAACCAGCAGATGGCCAACCAGCTGTCGCTCAAAGGCAACCTGTTGATGTTATGCGGTCACTACAAAGGTATTGACCAGCGTATCCGCGATCATTTCATTACCAAAGAGATCTCCATCGGCGACTATGTGTTGTCCGGCGGAGAGCTGGGCGCTGCGGTGCTCGTGGATGCCATCGGGCGGTTGCTGCCTGGTGTGCTGAACGATGAGACCAGCGCTTTGTTTGACTCTTTCCAGGACAATCTGCTGGCGCCGCCGGTGTATACCAGGCCGGTAGAGTTCCGGGGCTGGAAGGTGCCTGATGTGCTGCTAAGCGGCGACCATAAAAAAATCGAAGATTGGCGGCATCAGCAGGCAGTGGAAAGAACCCAGGCCCGCAGACCTGACTTATTGTAAATTAATCACTTAAAGATGACATAAATGGCAATGTCTGTGTTTTCCACAGATGAGTCCGGAAAAAAGGTGGATAATCTCAACATTTATTCCTGATTTAATTTGGTAAATGCCATTTCTTGTTTTACTTTTGCACTCCCATAAATATTTGAAAGATGAACGCAATTTCGTTTGTTCACGAACAACTGACAGCTAAAAAACAGTACCCGAAGTTTAAAGCAGGCGACAACGTCACTGTCAATTATAAAATCGTGGAAGGTAATAAAGAAAGGATTCAGTCCTTTAAAGGTGATGTGGTGAAAATCCAGGGTACAGGGTTTACTGCGTCTTTCACTGTTAGAAAGATTTCTGACGGTATTGGTGTGGAAAGACTGTTCCCACTTTACTCTCCTAATATCGATGGTATCGTATTAAACAAGGTAGGTAAAGTAAGAAGAGCGAAACTTTTCTACCTGCGTGAACGTGCTGGTAAGAAAGCCCGTATCAAAGAAAAAAGGGTTTAGTATAAAATACAGGGAAATTAGTTACAGGCGGGACCGGTATGGTTCCGCTTTTTTCGTGTTCTTAAAATGCTATTAAATCTGTGCTTTTAACAACCCCAACGGGTGAAAAAGCGGATTTTATAAGCTATCTTTGTCGACTATCGTAGATAACTTAAACAAACATTTGAGAAGATGACTGCTGTTTTTGTAAAACCATCATTTTTGATTCTCCAGGATATCGGCATGTCCGAACTGCTGTTGATTGCCGTTGTGGTATTACTGCTGTTCGGGGGCAAGAAAATCCCTGAACTGATGCGGGGACTGGGTAAAGGTATCCGTGAGTTCAATGACGCCAAAAACAATGTGCGCCAGGAAATTGAAGAAGGTATGAAGGAAAAGCCCGTGCAACCCGCTACTACCGACACGAAGCCAACTGATGCTCAACACAACGCATAATCTGGCGTAGCACATACTGTCCCTGATTTTAATATTTTAACTGATTTAGCTTTGACTGAATTCAGCAGTATAACTTCTTTCCATAAAGCATTATACGCCGGCAGTACAAGCTGTACGGAACAGGTACATCTGTATCTCAACCGGATAGCGCAGTTAAAACATTTAAATGCCTTCCTGGAAGTATATGAGGAGGAAGCCCTGACAAAAGCGCAGGAACTGGATGAACGGATTAAGAACGGTCAACCGGTAGGCGCACTGGCAGGAGTAGTGGTAGGTATTAAAGATGTGATCTGCTATAAAGGCCATCATGTAGGTGCCGCTTCCAGGATCCTGGAAGGGTTTACTTCGCTTTATTCCGCCACAGCTGTAGAAAGGCTGTTGGCTGCCGATGCGATCATTATTGGCAACCTCAACTGCGATGAATTCGCGATGGGGTCTACTAATGAGAATTCGGCTTATGGGCCTGTCCTGAACGCATTGGACAATACCCGGGTGCCGGGAGGTTCATCAGGGGGCTCCGCCGTAGCTGTGCAGGCTGACCTTTGTCTGGTTAGTTTGGGTAGCGATACAGGCGGTTCAGTTCGTCAACCAGCGGATTTTTGCGGGATCATCGGTTTGAAGCCAACGTACGGCCGCATTTCCCGTCATGGCCTATTGGCTTATGCCTCATCCTTTGATCAGATAGGCATTTTCGGCAAGGAAATTGCAGATGTGGCAGCAGTTCTGCAGGTGATCGCAGGACCTGATGAGTTTGATAGTACAGCCGCCCAGCGGGAAGTCCCTGATTACCAGCAAAGCCTGTCACACAATAAAAGTCACAGATTTGCGTATTTAAGAGATGCCCAGTACCATGAAGGATTGGATGCTGAAATGAAGGATGGCTATATAGACCTCTTTGAAAGCCTGGTAGATGCAGGACATACCGTTACCGGTAAAGGTTTTGACTACCTCGATTATGTGGTCCCTGCCTATTATGTGCTGACAACAGCAGAAGCATCCTCCAACCTATCGCGTTACGACGGGGTCAGATTCGGACATCGGACAAATGAGAAAAACCTCGATTTGATCGATTTTTACAAAAAAAACAGATCAGAAGGGTTTGGTAAAGAAGTAAAACGTCGTATATTACTCGGGACTTTTGTGTTGAGCGCAGGTTATTACGACGCTTACTATACCAAAGCACAACAAGTCAGGAGATTAGTTACAGACAAGCTAAACGAGATATTGGAAGAGTTCGACGCCATTTTAATGCCAACGGTGCCGTCGACAGCCTTTAAACTAGGAGAGAAAACAGAAGATCCAATTGCCATGTACCTGGCAGATATTTACACGGTACTGGCTAATCTGGCAGGGGTCCCGGCCATTTCAGTGCCATTGGGCCGGCATTCAAACGGAATGCCATACGGTGTACAGATCATCACAAAGAAGTTTGACGAAGCGGCCTTGCTACAAATTGCCCATCAATTGATGGCAACCGACAGGGCGTCGATTGTTTAAAATAAATTGTATGAGAAAAATCTTTTTACTATTGCTGTTGCCAGCATTGAGTTTGGGAAGTGTTGAAGTAATGGGTAGCAACAGTGTACCTAAAGAGACGGCGTTACCATTGGTCTCGCCCGACACTACAGTGAAATTCCGCAAAGTACATTTGCCGAAAGACTCTGTAGCGCCTTCTCCCACCACTATGGCAGTGAGAAAAGCTGCCCAAAGCCTGCCTAATAACATTCGCAGCGCTAAAGTGTATGAACAGATCAACAACAACCTGGTGGCCGGTTATGTAAATAACTATGCTACCCGGTACAGTCAGCATCTGCAGACCATGGTTGAAAGAGGCCAGCCTTATTTCTCCATGGTTGAAAAAATCTTCCGTGAACATGGTATTCCGGAAGAGATGAAATATCTCGCTGTTATTGAATCCAGCTTTAATACCAATGCACGTTCCAGAGTAGGAGCCGTTGGCGCCTGGCAGTTTATGGCCGGTACCGCCCGCATCTTCGGTCTGAGCGTGGGTAAAAAAGTAGATGAACGTAAAGACTTTTACAAATCTACCCTGGCTGCCGCCCAGTACCTGAACAAACTTTACGAACAGTTTGATGACTGGTTGCTGGTAGTAGCTGCCTACAACTGTGGCCCTGGTGGCGTACAACGCGCTATGAAGGCCAGTGGTCGTGAAGATTTCTGGGGTATGCAGTATTTCCTGCCCGCAGAATCCCGTAACCACGTGTATAAATTTATTGCAACCGGTTATATCCTCGATCGATTCAACAACTTCTTCGGTGTGAGCGATGAACCCGGTATGCCTGTAGCGGATAATACCAGCGCTCCTGCTGCTGCCGCTGCTGTTTCAAGAGGTCCGCTGACAGAAGATGAAATCTACAGCAGTGTGGAAATCAATGTTACCGGTAAATACCGCCTCGAGGCTATCGCCAAAAAACTGGAAATGTCTGTAGGTGAACTGGACCGTTACAATCCGGGTTTTGCCAAAGCAATGTCCAGCGCTGAAAACAACTATGACCTGCGCATCCCGAAAGAAAAAATGAAGCTGTTCCTGGCTGAAAAAGACGAGATGCTGAAAGAGTCTGTTCAAATGACACTGGACGACAAAGCAGTAGGGGTGGATAAATCCAAATTCCCGCCTCCGGCTAAAATGCCTGCTGAAAAAGCCACATCGGCCAAAAAGGCAACTACCGCTACCAGCGCCAAAAAACACAGCAGCACTAAGAAACATACTGCTGTCAAAAAACATAAGGCTAAAAAGAAAACTACCCACAAAAAGTAGTTCATCTTATAAAAGAAAATAAAAAACCCGTGTTGGTATTTCCAGCACGGGTTTTTTTATGGTTTCTTTTCTGTGTAAGATGACGTATATCCGGTGGCGTTATAACATTGGAAATGCCTTGCCCACAGACCGGCGCTATTACGGGAACGCCTGTATGTTTTACGCCGCCAGTAATCCTTTTTTCCTTTCGCTGAAAGCTACGAGGTCCAGCAACGGGCCGGTCATAAAGGTGGTAGCCAGCGCCATCAGTACCAACATGGCGAAGATACCGGGTGACAGGATACCAAGATCGTAGCCGATATTGAGCACCACCAGTTCCATCAGGCCGCGGGTATTCATCAGCGCGCCGATAGAAACAGACTGGCGCCACGACTGCCCCATGAGCCGGGCAGTAAGGGTGCTGCCGCCAAATTTGCCTGCTACCGCTACCAGCATGATCATCCCGCAAATAGCCCAAAGATGGCTCTCATTCAACAAACCTATCTGGGTACGCAAGCCGGTAAACACAAAAAATATCGGTAACAGCAGCAGTACGCTCACATCTTCCAGTTTATCTGTCAACAGTTGTTTGATAGCAGATTCCTGTGGCATAATAACACCCGCCAGGAAAGCGCCAAAGAGCGCATGTATGCCGATTACTTCCGCAGCAAGGGCTGAGAGCAGTAAAGTCAGGAAAACCGCCGAAATAGCTGCTTTCTGACGCCCACGGGCAATATGCCTGTTCACCGTGCGGACGAGCCAGGGCCTTACAACGCTCAGCATAACGGCCACAAAAACGACGGACAGCACTATCGTAATCAACGCGCTGACCAGTCCTCCGGCTTTTACTATGGCCACCACTACTGCCAGGATACACCAGGCTGTCACATCGTCCGCGGCAGCGCAGGTAATGGCCATGGTGCCCAGCGGGGTGCCGGTGAGTTTCCTCTCCTGTACAATGCGTGCCAGTACCGGGAAAGCCGTAATACTCATTGCAATGCCCATAAACAACGCAAAAGCGAGGAAGCTGACACCGGCCGGCGCAAAGTCGGTAAAGAGATAATAAGCCAGCCATACGCCCAGAAAAAAGGGCACGATGATGCTGGCGTGGCTGATCATGACAGCATCGTGCGCCTTGTTCCGGATTTTGCTGATATCGAGCTCCATGCCTACGATGAACATAAAGAAGGCGAGGCCTATCTGACTAAGGAACTGAAGCGTTTTCAGGGACTCAGCCGGGAAGAGGAAAGCCGAAAAAGAGGGCATGGTCCACCCGAGCAAGGAAGGCCCCAGTAATACACCCGCTATGATTTCTCCTACCACTGCCGGCTGCTTTATTTTATTGGCCAGTATACCAAACAGGCGGGCTACCAGCATGATCACGATGATCTGCAACAGGAGCAGGCTCAGGGGATGTTTCAGGTTGTCGAGGTATTGCCACCAGTCGCTGGTTGAGGCAGTATGTTGCGTTGCAGTGGCAGCGGTGGCAACGGGCTGGACCTGTTTTACAGGCAGCAGCCTTCCCTGTTCGAGGATGACCCATATCAAAACCCCGAACACACCTATGATAGCAGGGTAGAGGAGGAGGCGTTTTTTCATAAGGTGAATTGTAAAAGTAAATACGGATTTGCAGGGCATGTGAATCCTTTTCCCTGCAAATCCGTAATGCTGTTATGTTTGATGATTTGTTACAATCAGATGGCTGCGATGCCGGGCAGTGTTTTGCCTTCGAAGAATTCGAGCATAGCACCGCCACCGGTAGACACGTAGCTTACTTTGTCGGCCAGACCGAACTGGTTGACCGCCGCTACGGAGTCGCCGCCGCCAACGAGAGAGAACGCGCCATTGGCAGTGGAGGTCACGATTGCATCCGCAACACCTTTGGTACCTTTCTGGAAAGCTTCCATTTCAAAAACGCCCATAGGACCGTTCCACAGGATGGTTTTTGAAGCCTGGATGGTTTCGTTGAAGAGAGCTACGGAAGCGGGTCCGATATCGAGGCCCATCCAGCCGGCAGGGATGTTATCGTTGGAAACCACCTGTGTGGCTGCATCGGCAGCAAACTTATCCGCTGCAACAGAATCAACAGGCAGGATCAGTTTAACGTTTTTGGTGTGGGCTTTTTCCAGCAGTTCATTCGCGAGGTCCAGTTTATCATTTTCGCAGAGGGAGTTGCCTATTTCCTTGCCCTGTGCTTTGAGGAAGGTATAAGCCATACCACCGCCGATGATGATGTTATTGGCGCGGTCCATCAGTGTTTCGATGATCAGTATTTTGTCGCTCACTTTGGCGCCACCGAGGATGGCTGTGAATGGAGCCGTTGCGTTGTTGAGTACTTTTTCCGCGTTGGTTACTTCCGCTTCCATGAGGAGGCCGAACATGCGGTTCGGTTTGGCGAAGAACTGAGCGATAACGGCTGTAGAGGCGTGTGCGCGGTGGGCGGTACCGAAAGCATCGTTTACATAAACGTTGCCCAGTTTGGCCAGTTGTTCCGCGAAAGATGCATCGCCTTTCTCTTCTGCTTTGTGGAAACGCAGGTTTTCCAGCAGCAGCACTTCTCCCATTTTCAGGTCGACAGCGGCTTTTTCGGCTACAGGGCCTACGCAGTCAGCTGCAAACTTTACGGTAACACCGCCCAGCAGTTTGATGAGGTGGTATACGAGATGTTTTAAAGAGTATTTATCAGTAGGACCATCTTTCGGACGGCCGAGGTGGGACATAAGGATGACAGCGCCGCCATCTTTGAGGATTTTTTTGATGGTCGGAACGGCAGCCCGCATACGGGTGTCATCCGTAATTTCAAATTTATCGTTCAGGGGAACGTTGAAATCCACGCGGACCAGGGCTTTGCGGCCGTTGAAATTATAGTCGGAGAATTTGCTCATATGTAGCGATTTAAGAGAAAGGGTTTAGTCATAAAAAAACCGCGGGGCAACAGCACAAAGCGAGTGTCAACCAAATTGATCTGGCCTATCTGCTGCTATGGTGTAGTTGTTCCGCGGAATGTAAAAAGTATCCCGGCAGTACATCACTGCCGGGAGTACGATCTGATTATTTGCTGATCAGGCCGGCGAAGTACTTCACAGTACGAACCAGCTGAGATACGTAGCTCATTTCGTTATCGTACCAGGACACAGTTTTAACCAGCTGGTGATCACCAACGGAAATTACTTTAGTCTGGGTAGCGTCGAACAGGGAACCGTAGTGGATACCGATGACGTCGGAGCTTACGATTTCATCTTCAGTGTAACCGAAGGATTCGTTGGAAGCTGCTTTCATCGCTGCATTCACTTCTTCCGCTGTTACTTTTTTGCTCAGGATGGTAGTCAGTTCAGTGAGGGAACCGGTGATGGTTGGTACGCGTTGAGCGTTACCGTCCAGTTTACCTTTCAGTTCAGGCAGTACCAGGCCGATTGCTTTAGCAGCGCCGGTGCTGTTAGGAACGATGTTGGCTGCAGCAGCACGGGCACGGCGCAGGTCACCTTTTGGATGCGGCGCATCGAGGGTGTTCTGGTCGTTGGTGTAAGCGTGCACAGTAGTCATCAGGCCGGTAACGATACCGTATTGGTCCTGCAGAACTTTGGCCATCGGAGCCAGGCAGTTGGTGGTGCAGGAAGCGCAGGAGATAACTGTTTCGCTGCCATCCAGCAGTTCGTGGTTTACGTTGAAAACGATCGTTTTCAGATCACCGGTAGCAGGAGCGGAAATTACAACACGTTTCGCGCCAGCGGTCAGGTGCGCAGCAGCTTTGTCTTTATCAGTAAAGAAGCCGGTGCACTCGATCACCACGTCGATATCATGCTCTTTCCAGGGAATTTGAGACGGGTCTCTTTGTGCATATATCTTCACATCTTCGCCGTTCACATTAATTGCGTTCTCGGAATGTTTAACTTCTGCATCAAACCTACCCTGCGCTGAATCGTATTTCAGCAAATGCGCCAGCACGGTTGGGCTGGTAAGGTCATTGATAGCTACCACATCAATGCCGGGCATTTTGTAAATCTGGCGGTATACCAGACGACCAATACGGCCGAATCCATTAATACCAATTTTGAGAGTAGTTCCCATTTTTTGTCGTGATTTGAGTATGAAAAAATCGAGAGCGAATTTACAATCAATGCGTTTATTAATCAATAGAAATTTGAGTTATCAAATTTTTTTTTGGAAATATAAAACAATAGTGTACTTTTGCAATCCCAAAACGATACGCCGCGTTGGTCAAGGGGTTAAGACGCCTCCCTTTCACGGAGGAATCACGGGTTCGATTCCCGTACGTGGTACGAAGAAAAGCCGATCATTATGATCGGCTTTTTATTTTGTATCAGGTGGATATACATTTCCCTTCTTTCTTATGTTTTAATACTGCCGCTATTTTTCAGCGACCTGTATTTCCCGGCTACCGGAAATAAGCGATACCTTGAAATAAGTTTTTTATTCGCTCTGCTATCATGAAACCAAATAATTCCCTTGCCTTTTTTGAACATTTAAAAGCCGAAACAGAAGCAACATGGGCTAAAGTTGCACCCGATGATCCCTTTGCCTCTGCGGCCCCAGGCTCCAAATGGCTACCGGGTCTTTCAGAAGAAGAATTACAGGCATTTGAAAAAGAAATGGGGTTCTCTTTTCCGGAACCGTTGCGTAATTTTTATCGGACCATGAATGGGCTGGACAGGCCCTATATTAACACTGATGAAGATGGTAACACGTGGGAATCTTACAGGATTTATTCTTACCCCCGGGATATAGACCGTATCCATAGTAAGATTGAGTGGATTTATGATAGCTGCCGCATCACACCGGCCATCGCAAAAGCAAGAGGTATTTCCCGGATTTTTCCGGTATGGAGCCATCGTTTTATGATGATCGACGAACCAGGACACCCGATGTTGTCTATGCATGGGAATGATATTGTCTTATATGCCTTCACATTGGCGGAGATTTGCAAGATAGATCTCGGGTCTACACATGGCTTGAGGCGGCATGGGGAGCCCAACGTTCGTTTCTGGTACCCTGGCTGGCGAAAAAATCCCAAAATGCCCAAACGCAGACGCCGCATCGGCGTGATGACCAAATGGCTGCGGGTGATGAAAAAGAAAGTCTTATTACAACACAGGGCAATGGGCTAATAAAATACGGCACTCATACCCTGTATAAAAAATGCTATTTTTAGTAGCATATATCTCAAACCGGCAACTTTATGGCAAAACGGAGAATGCTCAAAGATGTGCTCCCCCTTTATCCTTTACGGCGTATAATGATCAGTCTGGGCCTTACAGCGCTCGTTTGGGCGATACTGCAAGTATGCCGCGTGCCCATCAGTCCCCTGGTGTTTTCCGTGCTTTTATGGGATGTTTTTGCGCTCTCCTACATCGCTACCGCCTGGCTGGTATTTGTGCGGCGTAAGGTGCCTGAAATTCGCGCATGGGCACGTATGGATGATGGCAGCCGTACTTTCGTGACCACTTTTCTGCTGGTGTCTTCGTTTGCCAGCATGATCATTGTTGCATTGGTCATGGTGTCCAACGAACCGGCCGAACCGATTATTTACCTGCCGGTGGCCATCATCGGCATCCTTTCTTCCTGGGCGCTGGTACATACCACGTACAGCTTTCACTATGCCCATCTGTTTTATGATGATGATGAGAACGACAGTACCCGTCACGCAGGCGGGCTCGATTTTCCCCAGGAGAAATATCCTGATTACCTGGACTTCGCTTATTTCTCATTTGTGATCGGGATGACTTTTCAGGTATCCGATGTGGAAATCGGGAACCGTATTATCCGGCGTACGGTGCTGGTACATGGACTGATATCCTATTTGCTCAATACGTTTGTGATGGCATTAACCATCAACCTGATTGCCGGGTTGATTCACAAATAAATTGATCATCTTCCGAAAAAATATTTGAAAAAAATTTTGTGATGTAAAACTATTCCCTATCTTTGCAATCCCAAAACGGAAACGCCGCGTTGGTCAAGGGGTTAAGACGCCTCCCTTTCACGGAGGAATCACGGGTTCGATTCCCGTACGTGGTACAAGAAAAATTAAAAGCCTGCAAATGATGCAGGCTTTTTTGTTGCCCTGAATTTCTTATAACATATTCCTCAATACAGCTACCCCGATGACCTCGAGTGTCGCCCCTGTTGTGATGGCGGAACCTGTTGTACTGCCTGGGTTTCCAGTGCTACTGCAAGTCCTGTGCAGCACTTCAGCGTATCTTTAAGAATCATCAAATACTCATGTTATGAAGAAGAAAAACCTTGAATTACAGAAAAAGGTCTCCCTTAAAAAAGTAACATTGGCCAATTTGAATTTTGAACAACAAAACGTTGTTCGTGGTGGTGTTGCCGGCGCGAGACCCTTTGATACCAAATGTGAAGGTTGTGACAGTTATGACCCATCCTGCCCGACCAGGCCTCACCGCACCGTGGTGTGTGTATGATTGGGGATATTGAACCAACATTCATCTCCGGCCTTTACTGTAGCTGTAAGTCTCATGCAGCATTCCAGCTTCCCTTTAATGTTAATCCAATACGCATGTTATGAAAAAGAAAAACGCTTTTTTGCAGAAAAAAGTCTCTCTTAAAAAAGTAGCACTGACCCATCTGAATTTTGAAGAACAAAGTAATGTTCGTGGTGCCCGCTTAAGGGATACCAAATGCGATGGTTGCGATAGTTATGATCCATCCTGCATATCTAAGCCCCGCCCGACAGTAGGGTGTGTCTGACAGGGGCTTTTAAATTATAAATTTCTGGCTAACTCTTTGCCAGGGCGATAGTGGCCGGTAGTCCTTGCGCCTGCCACTATCTACCCGCTGTATAGCTCTCCACTACTCCTTCTCCGGCTTCCTGATAATCTTCTTCCGGTGTGCCTTCCCCCATTTGATCATCTCCAGAATAATATCCCCGAAGGAGCGGCAATAGCTGGTAGCGGTATATTCTACCATCACCGGGGAGGAAGGTATGACCGTTCTTTTGATCAACTGATTCGCTTCCATCTCTTTTAATTCCCGTGAAAGCATACGCGTGGTAATGCCTGGAATGCTGCGCTCTATCTCCCGGAAACGTTTATGGCCATTGCAGATGGCGTTGATAATGGGCAACCGCCATTTTCCCCCGATAACATAAATCGTATCCTGCAATGCCTGTAACTCGTCCTTCTGACTGCGTGGGTTACTAAGCACTTCGGCAATTTCTTCCAATCGTTTTTTGTCTGTCATACTGGTATACTCTGTTATACTGGTTACAAAGTTATATCAGTTCGTTCATACCTTTGCCATGAATTAATCATCATACAAATCATGGAAACACTAAAAGGGAAAATAGCAGTGGTGACCGGCGGCAACAGCGGGATTGGTTACGCTACGGCAAAGGAATTAAAGCAACAGGGCGCAACTGTGGTGATCACAGGACGACGGAAAGAAGCCATTGAAACAGCTGCGGCAGAACTGGGCGTTACCGGCATCGTGGCCGACCAGGGAAACCTCAATGCTATTGAAAACCTGGCCGACAACGTTAAAGCACAGTTTGGGACAGTGGATATTCTGTTTATCAACGCCGGTATCCTGCATGGAACATCCATTGAACAGGCAACGGAAGAAGTATTTGACCAGGTGATAGACGTGAACTTCAAAGGCGCTTATTTTACGCTGAGCAGATTTATTCCTGTCCTGAAGGATGGGGCGTCAGTGATATTCCTCTCCTCCAATACCGCCAGCATGAGCGTGGCCAATTCTTCCATCTATTCCTCCAGCAAAGCGGCATTAAATGCGATCATGAAGATCGCAGCGATAGAACTGGCGCCACGGAAAATCCGGGTAAACGCAGTAAGCCCCGGCCCAATTGAAACAGAAATCCTGCATAAACAAGGATACGATGAAGAACAGCTCAAGGGCGTGAAAGCCTGGATAGTTGACCGCGTACCGCTGCGACACATGGGAAAAGCCAGTGATGTAGGAAAGATGGTGGCACAGTTATCCGGTGATGCCGCTTCTTTTGTCACTGGCGCTGAACTGGTGATGGACGGTGGCATGAGCCTGTAGTTACCAGCCCATACTGTGGGCTACTCAGGCGTATGGCTGTGTGACGGTACTTTTCATGTCCTGCTGATGTAGAAAAACTAAGCAGGGATAATGGTTGTATGGTGATATATTTGTAATATCAAGACAACATTTAGTACTTTTATCCCACAGCCAATTTTTTCCTGAATGCCATGATTGAACAGTTTATCTGGTCCGTCGCCCCATTACAGTATCACATCAAGAGGTATCTATATTGCCTGTTGTGCTGCCTGTCTGTAACGCTTACTGCCACTGCGCAGCAGGAAAATATTTCTTATCATTTCCGGCATCTCGATATCAGCAACGGCCTTGCCAGTAACCACGTTTCGGCTATCCTGCAGGACCGTAAAGGGTTTATCTGGATCGCCAGTACTGCCCTGCAACGGTATGATGGTACCAACCTGGTTACCATGGCCAATTTCGACCGGGTGCCCGGCTCCATCTACTACGATGATATCTGCCTCTGTGAGGATAACCGTGGCCGCATCTGGATGGGCACTCCGGACAATATTCGTGTATACGATCCGGTGACGATGCGCATCAAGACCCTCAAAGTGGCCAACAGGGCGGAACTGCCGGAAGGGCTGCAATGTAGCAACATCATACAGGACCACAACGGTATCATATGGGCTACCACCCGTGATGGCCTCATGCAGTTTGATGAAACATCTTTCAGCTTTCATAAAGCCGCTATGGTACCCGAGGCCGACCGCCTTGAAATGCAGGACGGCATTATGGAAGATGAATCCGGCAACCTCTGGATAAGCGGAACGGAGCATCTCTACATCCTGGACCGCGACCGGAAACAGCTGTTTTCACCCGGTAATAATCCCCGGCATCTGCCGGTGCTGGACATTCATAACAGCTTTAAGAAGATATACACCGATAATCTCCATCATATATGGATGGCCGGCCGGAAGGGTATCCTGTACCAGTACGATCCCGCTGCCAACAGGCTGCAGGAATACCGCTTCAATACGCCTGAAGTGGACAATATTTTTGATGTGATGACCGATGGAAACAAAGACCTGTGGGTGGCCACGGAAAAAGGCGGCATCTTCCGGTTCAATGATTCGCTGCGGCGCTTTGATTTTAACATCACCAGCAACAACTCCGATGAACGTGGTTTCCACTACGACTACGAAGCCAATTGTATGCTGAGCGACCGGGAAGGCCACCTCTGGATAGGTACCGATCATGGCGTGAATATCCTCAGTATTCACAATACTTCCTTCCGGATGCTGGACCACCGTACTGTTTTTGAAAAAACAAAAGAACGGCTGCCGGCAGCGGAGGTAACAGGCATTTTTCAAGCCAGTAACGGGGACGTATATGTGGGCTACTGGGGGAGAGGATTTAGCCGCTTATCTTCCAGCCTGCAATTGCTGGGCAACTATTTTCATGGGGAAGATACCACGACCACTATCCCTGAACAACGCGGACTGGTATGGACTTTCGCTGAACTGAAAAACGGTACTATCCTTATAGGACAGGAAAATGGTAACCTGTCGCTCTTTAATCCCGCTACCGGACGGTTTATCCGGCATCTCACCTCTCCGGCGTTACATGAACAAACATTATTGCGCATGTTGGTACAGGGAGATACTTCTGTATGGATAGGGCTTTACAAACGTGGACTGGCCAGCTGGAACCCGGGCACCAATCAGTTTAACTATTACCACGAAATCACAGATTCACTGAAGCGGCCTTTGTCAGTGCTGCAAATCGTGACAGAAGGAGATTCCTTGCTATGGCTGGCTTCCAGCGGCGGCGGGTTGATCCTTTTTAATCCGCATACCCGCAGGATAGTTGCCCGTCAGAATTTTGAATGGCTGCAGCACAGCTATAACAATGTTACTTCATTGGTAAGATTTAATGACAGTACACTGCTGGCCGGGACTGATCACGGGCTGTGGATGTACAATACCCGTCAGGGCACTTATGTGCCCGTCAGAATTGATGGACAACTCTTCGATGAGTGGGTGCTGAATATACGGGAAGACACCCCGGAGAAATTTTGGTTCATCACGCCCTATGGCTTCTACCGGTATACCATTCCCCGCGGGAGGCTGGAGACTTTTACTCAGAACGATGATATCATCGATAACTCCCGCAAGGTACGCCGCCGCATCTCCTGGCTGAAAGATGGGCGGCTGCTGGTAGGCGCTTCAGACCATTTTGTGGTATTTGAACCGAACAAACTGGAGGTGGCGCCACCTCCGCCCGATGTTACCATCGTTAATATGAAAGCGTTGGACAGCACTATATTGATAGAGGAAGCGCTGCGCGATAATAAGCCGGTAGAGCTGAATCACCGCCAGAATATCATCAGCATAGAATTTAAAAGCCTGTCTTATCACCAGGAGAAAATCCGTTATTTCTATCAGCTGGAAGGACTGGATGAAGACTGGGTGAGTGCAGAAAACATACTGGTGGCCAAATACACCAACCTTGCCCCGGGAAGCTATACTTTCCGGGTAAGGGCTGTCAACTCTGCCGGGACCACCTCCCTGCATATCAGCGAGCTGAAGATATTTATCCGGCCGGCATTCTGGCAAACGCCGTGGTTCCGTATCCTATGCCTGTTGGCGGCACTGGGACTGGTATATTTGTATATCCGGCTGCGTATTACTTCCGTAAAGAAAGAAGCCAGGGAGAGGGCCGCTATCCAACAGCAGATGGCCCAGCTGGAAATGAAAGCCCTGCGTGCTCAAATGAATCCGCACTTTATTTTCAATGCGCTGAATTCCATTCAGACATTTATGATGAAGAGTGAAACCGAGCAGGCGCTCTCTTACCTTGCCCGTTTTGCGCGCCTTATCCGGAATGTGTTGGACAACTCCCAGTTGAACAACATACCGGTGTCTAAAGAGGTGAATATGCTCACTAACTACCTGGAGTTGGAAAAACTGCGTTTTGCAGATGCATTTGAATATGAGTTTATCGTAGATCCTGAACTGGAACCGGATTTCGTGGAGATACCCACCATGATCCTGCAGCCTTTCGTGGAGAATGCCATCTGGCATGGTATCCTGCATATCCCCGACCAGGGGAAAATCCGGATCATGTTTGCCCGTATAGGCGACAGGGTATTATGTACCATAGAAGATAACGGCATCGGCAGGGCCAGGTCGGCAGCGCTGCGAAGAATGGACAAACAGCATTATTCCCGCGGGTTGCAGATCACGCGCGACAGACTACAGCTATACAACAGCCGCTTTAACATGGATGCCAGTTTTGATATTGAAGACCTGAATGACGGGGCGGGAAACGCAACCGGGACAAGGGTTAATATATGGTTCCCTTATGTCCATGAATAAAAAAACGGACTACGAACAAAGTCCGTAATCCGTTTTTCCTTTTTATAGATAATTATCTCAATCCAATTTCATAATGTCTTTCCGGGATTTCTATATCCAGGAATCCTTTTTTGAGCAGCCAGTTTTTGAAGATAACCTGCACATCGTATTCACCATGTACGAGGAATAATTTTTTCACATCACCTGGGTGCTGGCAGGCGAGCCACTGGCTGAGGTCTTCGTAGTCGCCATGTGCGCTCATGGAGCGGATAACGCCGACTTCTGCTTTTACCTCATAACGGGTACCATAGATAGACACTTCTTTGGCGCCGCGCATGAGCCGTCCACCCAGGGATTGTGGTTCGCAATAGCCTACGATAAGAATAGTGTTTCTTTCTTCATCGATGCCGTTGGCGATATGATGTTTTACACGGCCAGCTTCCGCCATACCGGAGGCGGAGATGATCACGCAGGGCTCTTTGCGGAAGTTAAGTCCTTTGGATTCGTCCACAGATTTTACATAGTGTAACCCCGGGAAATCGAACGGGTCGTCGTCACGCCTTAGCAAGTCAGACACTTCGCGGTTAAATACTTCCGGATGTGATTTGGTAACAGCAGTGGCTTCGGTAGACAGTGGGCTGTCCACAAAGATGTCCACTTTCGGGAGGGTACCGTTCAGCTGTGCTTTGTTCAGTGCATACAGCAGTTCCTGGGTACGACCTACGCTGAAAGCCGGGATGATCAGTTTACCTCTTTTTTCTACGCAGGTTTCTTTAATGTAACGCAGTAATTCTGCATCGGCAGGAGCCGCGTCAGCATGCAGGGTGCTGCCGTATGTAGATTCAATGAGGATGTAGTCTGCTTGCGGGAAGGTGGCGGGTGATTTGAGGATGGCATCATTATACCGGCCGATGTCACCGCTGAAAGAGATTTGTTCTGTTTTGCCGTTTTCCGTGATACGCAGGTGTACGGAAGCAGCGCCTACGATATGGCCGGCATCAGTGAACATGATTTGTATGTCCGGATCAATGTTGATCCAGGTATTATAGCTGTTGACTGGTTTGAGAAAACGGATCGCGCTTTTGGCATCTTCCAGGGTGTAGAGTGGCAGCACATATGGTTTGCCTTCGTTTGCTCTTTTTTTGTTGGTGAATTTCACATCGTCTTCCTGTATTTCTGCGGAGTCGAGCAGCAGGATTTCTGTCATGTCGCGGGTGCCGGGTGTGCAGTAGATATCACCGTTATAGCCCATTTTCACGAGGCGGGGAATCAGGCCGGAGTGGTCTATATGGGCATGGGAGAGGACCATATACGTGATTTCGGCCGGGTCAAAGCCAAAGTCCCTGTTCAGTTCATCTGTTTCTGGGCCCATACCCTGAAACATGCCGCAGTCCAGCAGGACCTTCTTTCCGTTCTTCAGTGTAATGAGATGCTTGGAGCCGGTAACGGTGCGGGCTGCACCATGGAATGCTATTTTCATATCCTTGATTTAGGGTGATGACCACCATTTTATGATTTTCCTTTAAAAGACCAGGTGATAGCGAACGAGGCAATTAGTGTGCCTTGTTTGTCCCTGCCTTCGCTGCGCATGGTAACGGTAACCGCCTCCTCCTCGTTCATGGCCTTGCTGATCGCCTCTTTCAGCGCAGGAAGATCATTACAGGTGAAGTAAGTGAGGCCGGTGGCTTTTTTCACAAAGGTGGATTCCAGACCGGTAACAAGCATGGATATACGTTTGGGTGCACTCTGAACATACATCATGGCAGGTAGGCCAGTACTCATTTCTGCGGCCATAGCGAGGCAGGCGAAGTAAGTGGAACGGAAAGGGTTCTGTGACAGCCAGCGGAAAGGGACGGAGGTGGTACAGGCATCTTCTGTGATGGTCTGCATCCGTACACCGGCCAGCCAGGCAGCTGGCAGCTTCCAGAAGAGGTAAGCCCTAAATTTAAACGGATGCTGCGCAAACTTTATAAAAGTATGCACAGCATCCGTATTGAAAGTGGTCATGCCGTTATTCATGGCAGTATTATTCGTTGACGTAATTGGAAGGCAGCAAAGCAGCAGGCGACCATTGTTTGAAGAACTCCGCCAGTTTCTTTTTGTCATAGGAGTCCGCCGATTCCAGCAGGCCTGTATTCTGCGTATGCAGCCGGTTACCTTTGGCATCCAGCACTACCAGTACCGGGAAACCGAAACGCTGTGGATATCCCAGCTCTTTCAGGACAGGCAGGTTCTTGTTTTCCTTACTGTAGTTGAGGTGATATACCACATAGTTTTTATTCATGGCGGCTTTCAGCTCTGCATCATCTTCCACGAATTTATACAGCCGTTTGCACCAGATGCACCAGTTACCACCTATCTGTAACAGCACATGTTTTTTCTCCTGCGCAGCCTGTTTAACGGCAGCGGCTATATCCGCCTTAGCATCTGCGGAAGGGTTGTAAATGTGTTCCAGGTCATGTGTCTGCGCTTGTACCTTCGTCGCCGGTATGGCGAAAAACAGTCCAAGGACCAATGCCCATACTATCTTCTTCATAAAACTCGATTTATTCATCCTATCTAATTTACACTATATTTTGCACATACGCCTGAATGGCTTGTTGTGCCTGATGACTGTCGGCCAGTTGTAAAGACACGATGTCTTTCAGTTGTTGCCGGAGTGCGGCGTCATATACGGGTACACATACTTCGATACGGCGGTGCAGGTTCCGGTTCATCCAGTCGGCCGAGCCCATGTACACTTCTTCCTGGCCATTGTTATGGAAGATAAACACCCGGGCATGTTCGAGGTAACGGTCTACAATACGCACCACGCGGATACCGCTGCTTTCAGGAATGCCTGTCTGCAAACAATTGATACTGCGAACAATCAAATCCACTTCCACGCCAGCCTGACGGGCTTCGTACAGTTTGGAGATCATCGATTTCTCCTGGAGATTATTGATCTTAACGGTGATCTTCGCCGGCAGGCCCTTTTGTGCGTTGGCAATCTCCCGGTCTATCATATCTGTGAAGCGGGTGAGCATATTAAACTGCGCCACCAGCAGATGCTCAAATTGCAGGAAATGATAGGCCATCGGCTGCTCGCGGCTTTGCAGGTAGAGGAACAACAGCTCCATTTCCCGCGTGATGCCGGCATGGGAGGTAAACAATACGTGGTCGGTGTAAAACCGTGCCGTGCTTTCGTTGAAGTTGCCGGTGGCGATCAGTCCGGAATAGTCCCAGAGGTAACCGCGCCGGCGCTTTACCAGCGCTGTTTTGGCATGTACTTTCATGCCGGGGATACTGTAAATGAGTTTTACACCGGCTTCTTTCATTTTCTTGGACCAGCGGATGTTATTGGCCTCATCGAAACGGGCTTTCAACTCTACGAATACGGTCACCGCTTTACCATTTTGCGCGGCGCTGATCAGTGCCTGCGCTATCTGTGAGCCGGAGGCGATGCGGTAAAGGGTAACGTATATCTCTTCCACATCCGGGTCTACGGCTGCTTCGCTGAAGAATCGCAATACGGGGTCGTACTGCTCATAAGGGAGATGCAGCAGCAGGTCCCTGCGTTGTATCAGGTCCAGCAGGTAGTCGGCGGCAGCTGCCTCTGGTTGTACTACCGGTCTGGCTTTGGGATATAAGGCGCCGGGAAGGCCGGCCGGCATGGGCAGGTCTGCAAGGTCTTTCAGGTTGTGGTAACGGCCGCCGGGCACCATTTCATTATCGGCCGCTTCAAACTGGCCAGCCAGGAAGTTGCGCAGCGATAACGGCATGGAGGCGTCATACAGGAAGCGGGTAGGCACGCCCAGTTCCCGCTTGCGGATCATGGTTTCTATTTCTTCCAGCACATCGCCTTTCATTTCATCCATATCTATTTCCGCGTTGCGCGTGAGTTTGATGCAATAGCTCTGATGGATGATGTAGCCACGGAAGAGGTAGGGCAGATGCGCCCGGATAATATCATCGAGGAAAGCAATGTGAAACTGCTTATCAGGCGCATCCAGTGTCAGGAAGCGTTTCAGCCCGGAGGGAATATTCACCAGCACGATTTCCTGTTTATCGGGAGTCGCCTGCGGACTGAGTGTCACCACGAGGTATAATGCGTTGTTCTCCGGGAAAAACTTTTTATGCCGTTGACTGAGCCATACTGGTTGCAGCCAGGCCTGTACGGTGGATTGAAAGTAGGACCGGGTGCGGGCGGCCAGTTCCGGCGCCAGTTCGGTGCCATAGAAAAGGGTGACACCTTGTTGTTGCATCGCCGGCAGCACCATACCGGTAAATATCTTTCCGTATTCTTCCTGCTGACGGTTAATAGTGTCCATTACTTCCTGTAATGTTTCCGGTGTGGGAGACTCTTCGCCGGCGGCATCAGGATCTCGTTCCAGTACCTTGTTGATGGCCAGGATGGCGGGCATCCTGACACGGAAAAACTCGTCGAGGTTGGAAGAGAAGATGGACAGGAATTTAATGCGTTCGTATAGTGGTACCCGTGAATCGGCTGCCATCTGCAATACCCTGTGGTTGAAGGACAACCAACTGAGATCGCGGTTATATAAAGGAATAGCCATGAATACTTATGCTTTTACCGGGAAAAAGATGGCTGCGATCATGAAGGCCAGCACAGACGATATCAGGCCAAACATAAAAACGTTATAGGAAATACGGAGCAGTTTGTATTTGTGGGCCAGCACCACACCAAGATGATATACGTCTTTGGTCATGCTGCCATAGAGGAAATCTGCGTCGTCCATCATCTTCCTCATGCCCCATTCGTATTCATCCAGCTTCATCTTATAAAAGTTACCAAAGAAAAGCAGGTTGGCATTTTTGTTATTGATATCTTCTCTTGTAAAAGTACCACTGGTGACATTGGGCCGTGTGGCCAGTACCGCAAAGATGATGGTGGTGACAGAGGTGACCAGGAAGATGATGGCCGGGATGACCATATTGGGATAGTCTTCTATCCGCCGTACCAGCACTGAGAGCATAAAAGAAATGATAATGGAGTTGACCGATATCATGATATGTGCTTTGCTGTCGGCCATAGAGCTTAATCGGATATGGTTGGTGGAAGTGATGCGGAACATCGTTTCCACGCCGCGGTCCGGCTTTTTATCCTTGTCCTTCTTTTTATTTTTCTCCAGGAGCTGGGCATCGGGCGTAGTGGGGTTGTCTACTGGTCCAGCTACCGGTGTGGTGGCTGGTTCAGCGGCTTCGGCAGATTTTTTTTCCATTTTTTTATACAGCTTCTGCAGGTTTTCTTCTTTTTGTTGTTTAGTGTAGGTCTGTGCGTAGTCGGTCCAGTAGTGATGGGCGGTGAGGAATTTGATATTGCCGGCGAGCCAGGTGCTGGTAGGTACTTCCTGCTGCGTTCTCATTTCTACCTCTTTGCGCAATAGCTTATTCCGGTCGGCGAAATCTTTGGAGCCAAGGTGGAACAGGTCTGCATCACAAACGATTTGTTCTACCAGGCTATGGGGCGACTGTGGCATTTTAGTGGCCAGGATAGCGCCTTTTACCATCGTCTGTATATTTTCCGGTGCCTGCTGGCTTTGCAGGAAGTTGACAGCTTCCACAGCGCCATTTTCTTCGTGTTTGCCAGCTTCACCTATCAGATAGCCGGCATCATGGAACCATGCAGCAACGTAAACGGCTTGTAATTCTTCGTCCTGAAGGCGGTAGTGGGCGGCAATCTGAGCGGCTGCTTTTACTACCTGCAGCGTATGTTCTAGGTTGTGATATACCAGTTCAGGATGCGGATGTTGCTGGTACTGGGCCATCACAAAGTCTCTGGCGGCATCGATGAGTGAGCTGTTCTGCATATTCTAAGTTTTGTCCGGCAAAGGGAGAAAGCGGTACTTTTGCGTGCATTCCCCCGATTTGCGCCTTTGCATGAGGGAAGTTACTGCATTTTTGAGTTAAATTTATGCTACAAAGCCGATGTATGAACAGAACAACCCTGTTGCTAATCATGTTAATGTTCCTTTCCTGCAATAACATCAGCGACCAGGAACAGAAAGTATTCGCCTCCCCGGCGGGCTATGACCTCAAAGCGCCGGTACGTTACAGGGTCAGGGAATCCATGCAGGAGATCTCCGGTATCGAAGCTTTCCCGGACGAAACCAATATGATCGCGATCAATGACGAAGAAGGCCGGGTGTATCAGATTAATGTCCATACCAACAAAGCGTATCCTTCCTGGAAGTTCGCTAAACACGGAGACTATGAAGATATATGCCGTACAGACAGCGGCTGGTTTGTGCTCAAAAGCAACGGTTCCTTATATGAGGTACACGGCCTTTTCACGGACAGCGCTTCCAGTACACACTATAAATTCCCCAAAGAAGCGAAAAGGGAATTTGAAACCACCTATTTCGATAGCGTCCGCAATGCGATTGTACTAATCACCAAAAACGCACCTGATGATAAAAAAGAAGGCATGACCAGCGCCTACCGGTTCGATCTCGCTACCCGCACATTTGATACGGTACCCATCTACCGGCTCGACAATGCGGAGATAGCCAAACTGGCCGGTACAGACATGCGCTTCTTTAAACCATCTGCCGCTGCTATACATCCGATTGAGAAAAGACTGTATATCGTGGCGTCGGTCAACGGGCTGCTGGTGATCACCGACCTGCAGGGCCACGTTCAGGAAGCCTATAACCTCAAACACCGGCTCTTCCTACAACCGGAAGGCCTTACCTTTGCGGCTAACGGCGATCTGTATATCTCCAATGAAGGCGGTTACGACGGTACAGCCAATATCCTAAAATTCACTTACCAGCGCAAATGATCAACAAAGCCATTATCCTTGTCACACTAGCTTTTCTGACCTGCGGCCGCATGTTTGCGCAATCGCCCGCCGTCGTTAAAAGGATTATTCTCATCGGGGATGCCGGTGAACTGCACGAAAACGGGCGTAATCCTGTGGTAGATGCGGTAAGACAGAAATACGACTTACAGGAAGATATTAACACCGTCCTGTTCCTCGGTGATAACGTATACCCGCGAGGGTTACCTGACCAGTCCCATAAATCCTATCCAATGGCCAAAGAGATACTGGACTATCAGGTAGGACTGGTAAAAGGTACCCGCGCCAAAGGCATTTTTGTTCCCGGTAACCACGACTGGGACAAGAGTAAACCCAATGGATGGCAGGTAATCCGTAACCAGCAACAATATATTGACTCCCTGCATCTGGAGAACGTGGACTTCCAGCCTAAAGATGGTTGCCCCGGCCCCGTGGAGGTGAAGCTGGCTGATAATATCACACTCATTATCATGGACAGCGAATGGTGGGTGTTCCCGTATCAAAAGCCGGGAACAGAATCATCCTGCGACTGTAAAGACAAAGAAGAGGTGGTGGGCCGACTGGCCGACATTGTTGCCAATAACCGCAACAAACTGCTCATTTTTGCTACGCACCACCCATTCCGTAGCTACGGTCCCCATGGAGGTTATTATACCATCAAACAACATATTTTCCCGCTTACTGACCTGAAACCATGGCTGTATGTGCCTATGCCGGTGATAGGTTCTATCTATCCGCTGGCACGCGGCGTGTTCGGTACCCCGGAAGATATCCCCAATCCCAAATATCAGAACATGATCAAAGGAGTGGAGGAAGCGTTTAAACCACATGGCCCGGTAGTCTTTGTCTCCGGTCATGACCATACGTTACAGCTGATCAAAGACACCCCCAACACTTACATTGTGAGTGGCAGCGGCGCCAAAAACAACCGGGTAAAAAAAGGCAGCAAATCATTGTACGCTACATCTGAGAATGGTTTCAGCGCGTTGGAGGTAATGTCCGATGGTACGGTGAGAGCACAGTACTTCCTGGCAAAAGAATTGTCAGCTCCGGCTTTCAGCGATACGGTGATGCGGATTCAGGATATTCGCAGCCAGGGACTGCCATTCCGGGAGCCTTCCAACCTGCCGGCATACGTGAAAGTAGCGGCGGATACGCAATATGCACAGGTCACTAAATTCCATCGTCTCCTGCTCGGCAACAATTACCGGGAGGTATGGAATACGCCGATGAATTTCCCGGTGATAAACCTGCAAAAAGAAGGATATACCATCTTACAACGTGGCGGCGGTAAACAAACCCACTCGCTACGGCTTGCAGACAGCACCGGCACGGAATACGCTATGCGCTCCCTAAAAAAATTCCCGCTGGCCGCCATCCCTGAAATGCTGCGCGAAACTATTGCCCGCGAAGTGGTACAGGACCAGATATCAGCGTCTAACCCATACGCCCCGCTGGCTGTCAGCGTTCTGGCAGAAGCGGCCGGGGTACCGCATACACATCCCTCTTTTGTGTATCTGCCGCTGGACACAACCCTCGGCACTTACGCCAATGTATTCGGTAATGAAGTTTTTCTGTTGGAAGAAAGGGAACCCGTAACCGGCGACAAAGACAAAACCTACAGTACACCCAAAGTGCTGGACAAAGTACTGGGTGATAATGATATTCATATTGACCAGAAAGCCGTACTGCGCGCACGTATCTTAGATACCTACATCATGGACTTTGACCGGCATGATGACCAATGGCGCTGGTACCGTGAAAAACATAAAGGACAGGAATACTACTACCCGGTGCCACGTGACCGTGACCAGGCTTTCTTTGTGAATGAAGGCCTGTTGCCCCGTATGATATGTAAGCCGTGGATTCTTCCTGATGTTCAAGGCTTCCGTGACCGTATCCCTTATGTGAATGGCTTCCAGTTCAGCGCCCGCTACTTTGACCGCTCTTTTATGAATGAACTGGACAAAAAAGACTGGGAAAAACAAACGGACAAATTCCTCCGGAAAATGACAGACAGCGTGATACAAGCAGCTGTCAATGCTTTCCCGGAGACCATCCGCAAGCAGGTGGCGCCCATGATGGTGCACCGCCTTTCCGTTCGCCGGGATATCCTCAAAGACAATATTCTCAAATATTACCGCTTTCTGGCTAAAGGAGTGGATGTACCCGCTACGAAAAAAAATGAACTGATACAGGTGGAAAAGCTGGATGGAGGCGCGGTATCCCTGAATATGTTCAAGATCAGCAAGAAGGGGGAAGTGGAGCAAAACATCTATTCCCGCACATTCAGCCCTAAAGAAACAAAAGAGGTAAACGTATATGGACTGGGCGGTCATGACCGTTTTGAGATCAAAGGAAACCACGGCACTCCCATACGGATACGGCTGATCGGCGGCAAAGACGCAGATACCTATATCGACAGTTCCACTTCCGGTGGTGGCAAACGGATACGGATATACGACCAACGCACCGGCAAGGATACGTTCCAGCTGGACGGCCATACGCAACGCCGCCTGTCCGATAATCCGGAGAATATAAGCTACAACCGCAGCGCATTCAAGTATAACAAAACCTTCCCCATGCTGGCAGCCGGTTACAACCGTGATGACGGCGTTCAGCTGGGCCTGGCCTTACAACTGATCCGTCATTCATTCCGTAAAGAGCCTTATGCTGCCAAACATATCTTTACGGCTACCCATGCGCTGGCCACAAGAGCATGGAACTTCAAATACGACGGGGAGTTCACCGATGTAATCGGTAAGTCAGACCTCCTGCTGGCAGCAAGCGCCAAGGCGCCGAACAATACCATCAACTTCTTCGGCCTCGGTAATGAAACTGTTTTCGATAAAAGTGGTGGTAAGCGCATTACCTATTATCGCGCCCGTTTTAACCTGTATTCGCTGGAAGCCCTGCTCCGTACAAATCTGAGCAATCACATCAGTATATCATACGGACCAACTTTAAACAACTACGCGTTCAACAAAGACGAAAACGATAATCGCTTTATCACCAGTTTTGATAAAAATGGATTGGATTCTGCCAGCGTATACAGCAATAAATCCTACGCAGGTTTAAAGGCGGTTGCTCAGATTGATACCCGCGATAACAAGCTGATTCCAACAAGAGGTATCCTGTGGACCACCTCCCTGACCGGTAACAAAGGACTCAACGGCGATAGCCGCAACTATACCCGACTACAGTCCGATCTGAGCCTGTATATGAGTTTCCGGGTGCCGGCCACTTTTGTGATCGTTAGCCGTTTTGGAGGCAGCAAAATCTGGGGCGACTATGAGTTTTTCCAGGCTGCTACTATTGGTGGCACGCAGAATCTGCGCGGCTTCCGTAACTACCGCTTTGCCGGTGGTGCTTCTGCTTATAACAACACAGAGATCAGGGTGAAACTGTTTGACCTGAAGACTTATGTGTTACCAGCCACGGTAGGGCTGCTGGCCTTTAATGATGTAGGCCGTGTATGGCAAGACAATGAACATTCCCACGTATGGCACGATGGATATGGTGGCGGGGTATACCTGGCGCCGGTGAATGCACTCATCGTTACGGTGGTGGTAGGGCATTCGAGGGAAGAAACGTTACCATATTTAACACTGGGATTTAAATTCTAAAGCATAAAAAAAGACCGGGGCCATCGCTCCGGTCTTTTAGTTATATCAATATTATCAAATGCCTGATTCTGGTAAATCCGGGTCCATATTGACCCTCACACGCAGGGCTTTGAGGCCGCTGACACCTTGCAGCTCTTCAAGGTCCAGCATTTCGATATCAGGCAGTAGGATGTTCTTCGCCTGCAGGAAAGAGATATATTTCCTGAACTCTTCCATTTCCCGCACATAAGAATACACCATGGCGATGGTGCCCGGTTGGGTAAGGCGTTCGCCGGTATCTTTCACATGTACTTTATCGATTCGTTTTTTGATGATCTCATAGCGGATGTTATAGGCACCTTCCACGTCGAAGCGGCGTTCGTCGCTACGGAAACTGATGGTAATGGGCGCACTGTGCATGAGGATCATCTGCGTGGTCTGCAACGGTATTTTCAGTTGTGGCGATATTTTATTGGTCAGCCTGGCAATGCGGGCCATGGATGAAAGTTGCCACAGACGGAGGTTACGCAGGTACAGATGGTCAAATTTCTTTTCCTGCGCAATAGACTGCCCGATGTAGATCGTATATTCGATACCGTCAGTACGGTATTTTTCAAAGTAGCAGGGGAATGACTGTTGAATGTACAGCCTTTCTTTTTCCAGGTACTGGCTGATAGCCCTGTTGATGACAGACAGGCTCTCTTCATATTCGCGCCGGTGGCGGAATACGTGGCCCTGTTCCTTATCGATCTTGTTGAAATAGTTGTTCAGTACCGGCTTCAGGGTTTCGCTGCCCTCGCACAGGTGTTCAAGTATGGGCTGGATTTCCTGTTCCATGAACTCGTTCACCTTCAGGTCTTCGCCGGCAGTCAGGTTATCGCTGAGGCCCTGCATGAGGTCTTCTGTCTTAAACATCAGTTCCTCCAGCAGCGGGAGGTGTACCTCTTGGGCTATTTGTTGCAGGGTAAATTTGATCAGCTCCAGCTGCTCCTGGAGATCTTCCCGCAGGGCATTGCCCTGCTGTACGGAGGAGTTGCGGATATCGATGGCGCCATACAGCGGGTATACTTCTTCAAAAGAAATATTCTCGATGTCTTTGCGCTCTTCCGGTGGTGTAAGCAGGTAGTTCCAGGCAGCTTCAGTGAATTTCCATTCCACGGAAGGTTGCAGGGCGGTGAACTGGTCTTTCAGTACTTCGTTGAGCCGGTTATCGAGGATGCTCATGCTCCGGCTGAGCATCATAACTACCAGCGGGTAGGTGCTTTCCAGCTTCCACAGCGGTTCGGCAGACAGTGCGCCGGGCGTGGAAGATGCCAGTTCCAGTACACCCAGTATTTCTTTTTTGTGGGTGATGGGGAAGAGGATGAAGCTCTGGATATTTTTAATGGGCAGATACTTCAGGAACGGATACTGAGTCAGGCTGGTTTCATTCACCGTTGGCAGTATCAGCGGGGTAGGCTGTTTGGCCGCATGGTCCAATAACAGCTGGAAGAAATGCTGCTGTTGTTTTTTGTTGCCAACACCGAGAATAGGATCGGCATTGGAGAACTGTTCTTCCAGCACGTTTTTGCCGTTTACTTTCGGGAAAGGCACAATATGGGCTGTAATCCCTTTGCCGCCCATGATGGTAGGGATCATTTTCTCCAGCGTACGATAGCTTTCCACTTCGTTGCTGGCTTTCATGTTCATCACCAGTCCTTTGATATTGTTGAGGATTTCCGTCTGGGTCACATCTTCTACGGTCCAAATTACAAACCCTTCAAGGTAGAAATTATCCGGGGGGATAATCTCTTTCAATACATCGGGAGATGTCTGATAGGTGCAGTAGTTGTTGTAATCCAGTGGCGGCGGGGTGTCGCCTTTTACTTTCACATCAACAAAACGCGGGTCTATATTGACTTTCACATATTTTTTAGTGCCATCGGGGAGCTCCATATGATGGATGATCTCATTCTGGTAGTTGACCGGATAATGATATATCCTTTCCAGGATGAGTTTATACAACCAGGTCAGTTTGTCTTTTTTGACCTTGTTGACCGACATGCCCTGTGGTACGGCCACCAGCCCGTTGTCGGTAAACATTTTACGGAACAGGTCGGAATAATAAAAGATGGCGAATTTAAACGGTACGCCGATGCCGTAGATATCGCGGGTGGTATCAGTAGTGACAGGGAATATGGCGGCTGTCAACAGGTCGAGGTATTCTTTATATTCCGCAAGATCGGTTGATGGAGGAATGGGCTGAAGGATTTCAGGGTGGCCTTCAAATTTCCGTATGATCATTCGATAAAACGCGGAGCGTGGATCGTCTTCATTCGCCGCTTTTTCCTTCAGGAAGCGGACGAAGGGGACGAAAGATATATTAGAATCAATTACCTGTTCATCATGTATTACACTGGAATCTGCAGTTAAAATCTTCATATAAACGGTATAAAATTATCACCAAAGGCTGTTCATTTGTGTGCCAGCAAAAAAGTTTCTATTACAAGTAACAGTTAAAACAGTGCAGGAGTAACAAGGGGAGATAGTATGCAGACGTAAAGGTAGGGCCAATATTTTAAATTTGATTATTTTGATATTTGGCTATTTTGTCGCTGTTGATCTACAGCTTTTTATAAATAGCCAAATATCAAAATAATCAAATGACTAAACAAGTTCGATCTGGTTTTTCAGCAGGTCTTCGATGGTATCGCGTTTACGGATCAGGAAGGGCTTGCCGTCTTTCACCAGTACTTCCGCAGGTTTCAGGCGGGAGTTGAAGTTGGAAGACATTTCAAAGCCATAGGCGCCGGCGTTATAGAACACGAGGTAATCGCCTTCCCTCACTTCATTGATTTTGCGGTCCCATCCGAAGGTGTCGGTCTCGCAGATGTTTCCTACCACGGTATAAATACGTTCCGTGCCTTTCGGGTTGGATATATTGCGGATCAGGTGGAATGCATCGTAGAACATAGGCCTGATCAGGTGGTTGAAGCCGGAGTTGACGCCTACGAATACGTTGGCGGTAGTTTGTTTGATCACATTGGCTTTTACCACGAAGTAACCGGACTGGCTTACCAGGTATTTTCCTGGTTCAAACCAGAGCTGGAGAGGTTTCTCGTAGTTTTTAGCGAAGTTATTGAAGGCGTCGCTCAGTTTTTTGCCCAACAGGTCGATGTCTGTTTCAGGATCGCCTTGCTGGTAGGCCACTTTAAACCCGCTGCCCAGGTCTATGGATTCGAGGTCCGGGAAGTGCTGGGTCATTTCAAACATGATTTCCACGCCGCGGAGGAATACGTCCACGTCTTTGATTTCGGAGCCGGTGTGCATATGCAGGCCGGTCACTTTCAGTTTGGTGGATTTCACGATCCTTTCGATATGGCGCATCTGGTGGATGGAAATACCAAATTTGCTGTCGATATGCCCGGTGGAGATTTTAAAGTTGCCACCCGCCATGATATGGGGGTTGAGCCGGATGCTTATAGGATAGCTACCGCCGAATTTGTTGCCAAATTGTTCCAGGATGGAGAGGTTATCGATATTGATAATCACGCCGAGGTCTTTGGCAGCAATAATTTCCTGCAGGTCAACGCAGTTAGGGGTAAAGATGATATTTTTAGGATCAAAGCCGGCTTTGAGGCCCAGCTGTACTTCCTGTATGGATACCGTGTCCAGTCCGCAACCAAGGGAGTTGATGTACTTCAGGATGTTGATATTGGTCAATGCCTTACAGGCGTAGAAAAAGCGGGTGTTGGCCTTATGAAAGGCTTTCTGGAGCTTTTCATACTGGGTTTTGATCTTTTCTGCGTGGTATATGTATACCGGGGTACCAAATTCTTCTGCTATTTTCACCAGAAAGTCGGTAGCAAGAACGTCGCTTTGTTTAGGCATTGATTTACTCCTTGATTTAATAATGAGGAGGCAAAATTACTACGCAAAACTGAGAAATTATATAGGGAGGGATGAAATCAGTCTTCCTCCCCTTCGCCTTCCATAAATCCTTCGATGCTTCTCCGGTCTTTTTTGGTAGGGCGTCCTATTTTGCTTTGTCTTTTGCCGGTTTGGAATACGGCGGCTATGGCTTTGGGAGCGGTTTTATCCTCTTCCGGGGTATTGTCCACATAGTATTTGATGGCTTCACTGTAGGCCACACGGTTGGCCAGGAGGCCTGTTACCTGTATGAGCCATTTGCGGCCTTCTGTCCTGATTTCAAAGTTATCGCCGATAGCCACGGGTTTGGCGGCTTTCACATTATTGCCGTTCAGTTTCACCTTCCCGCCGTCGCAGGCGTCTGCGGCCTGGCTTCGGGTCTTGAACACACGGATGGACCAGAGGTATTTGTCTACCCGTAATTTTTCGGTATTACTCATAGTATAAAAATTCAGGGATTTTCGATTTTTTGATTTAGGGATTTAAAGTGGGGATTAACCACCAAATCCCTAAATCAGGAAATCGAAAATCAAGAAATTATTTACTCATCTCGGCAAAATACTGATGGAAATACGGGATGGTTTCAATGCCTTTATAGTAATTGGCCACACCATATTTCTCGTTGGGGGAGTGGAGGTTGTCGCTATCCAGTCCGAAGCCCATGAGAACAGTTTTGAGTCCGAGGGTTTTTTCAAAGAGGGCTACGATCGGAATACTGCCGCCGCCGCGAACGGGGATGGGTTCTTTGCCGAAGGTAGCTGATATCGCTTTGTGGGCTGCTTTGTAGGCCACAGAGTCTGTCGGTGTTACGTAAGGGCTGCCGCCATGGTGTTTGTTCACTTTTACGGTCACGCTCTTGGGAGCGATGGCTTCAAAGTGTTTGGCAAACAGGTCGGAGATCTCATGCCAGTCCTGATTAGGAACAAGGCGCATAGAGATTTTCGCGAAAGCTTTGGATGGCAGTACGGTTTTGGAGCCTTCACCGGTGTAACCGCCCCAGATGCCATTTACCTCGAGGGTAGGACGGATACCGGTACGTTCGATGGTGCTATAGCCTTTTTCACCCCATACATCGTTGATTCCCAGGTCTTTTTTGTACTCCTCCTCGTCAAAGGGAGCGGAGTTGAGGGCTGCTCTTTCTTCAGCGGTCAGTTCCTGTACTTTGTCGTAGAAGCCGGGGATGGTAATGTGGTTGTTTTCGTCGTGCAGGGAAGCGATCATTTTGGCGAGGATGGTAGCCGGGTTGGCTACGGCGCCGCCATAAACGCCACTGTGCAGGTCGCGGTTAGGACCTGTCACTTCTACTTCCATGTAGGAGAGGCCACGGAGACCGGTGTCGATAGACGGTGTTTCGAGGCTGATCATAGAGGTATCAGAGATCAGCACCACGTCAGCCTTCAGTTTTTCCTTGTTTTGCTCCAGGAAGATGCCCAGGTTGGCAGAACCAACTTCTTCTTCCCCTTCGATCATAAATTTGATATTGCAGGGGATCGTGTTGGTTTTGTGCATAGTTTCAAAGGCTTTTACGTGCATGTAAAACTGTCCTTTGTCGTCTGCACTGCCGCGGGCATATATGTTACCGTCTTTGATAACAGGTTCAAACGGGCCGCTGTGCCACAGTTCCAGTGGATCTGCGGGTTGTACGTCGTAGTGGCCATAAACCAGTACGGTAGGCAAAGAAGGATCTATGATCTTTTCTCCGTAAACGATGGGATGTCCTGCGGTGGGGCACACTTCTACGTTATCCGCGCCAGCTTCCTGCAGGCGTTGCTTTACAGCTTCGGCACATTTTTGTACGTCGCCGTTAAAGCGGGAGTCAGCACTCACAGAGGGAATGCGCAGCAATTCCAGCAATTCTTCCAGGAAACGATCCTGGTGTTGGGCCTGGTAATCTTTCCAAACTTGCATGATTCAGAAAATTAAGTTCACAATGGGGTGCAAGTTAACGGAAAAACAACATTCGGGAATTTGGGATTTGCAGATTCGTTCGGGAGCCGGGGGAAATATTTAAATAGTAAAATATTTAAATGTCTAAATGCTAAGAGATCAGTTTCTGCCGTACAAGGAACTCCAGTTTTTCATTGACATCCAGCAGTTTGGCGGTCAATTCCTTATTCTCCTTGCGCAGGGAATAAACTTCAAAAGCCTTTTCAATGTTATGCTTCAGTTCTTCTTCATTCCAGGGTTTGGAGAAGTATTTATAAACCTGGCCTTTGTTAATGGCATCTACTACAGCATTAATATCGGCATAGCCGGTAAGCAGCATCCGGATTGGTTCGGGGTATTTTTCCAGTATAGACTCAAAAAATTCGATTCCGGTCGTTTTCGGCATGCGCTGATCGGAAATGATGATATGAAATTCCCGTTCTTCCAGCACTTTCACCGCTTCTTCCGCAGAGGTGGCGGTAGAAACGTTGTAAAGCCTCCTGAATGAAGCTTTAAAGGCATTCAGGTTGTGTATTTCATCATCAATATAGAGTATATGGATGTGTTGTGCACTCATTTAAGCAGACTTAGTTCCAAGTTAGTAATAATAAATGAGTTAGAAACAATGAAACCAGTTATATCGATTTAGTATTTATCCTGCCCCATTCACTTTTTGGCATTTATCGGCAAAAGGCTAACGATAAACGTTACTATAAAGGTACATATAAACATACTGTATTAGTGTGAATTTTTCAAGTATGGATGAACTTTTTTTTAAATTCATCGTTTCCCTAAGCAATAGCGATTTAGTGCTTTAGTTTCCATATTTTCGTGTAGGGATGAAAAACACGCGTTTACCGTGTTTTTTATAGCATTCACCGTGAAAACAACTACTTACACCGGCAGGCCCGGAAACAGGAACAGCTTTTGCTTTCCAGGCAGGCACAAAAACTTAAATTCTTATTCAGATGAAAAAAGGCATCATTGTAATCATTGTTATCGCATTACTGGGTTTGTTGGGTTGCAACAAGTACAATGGATTAGTTAAACAGGACGAAGATGTGAAGAATAAATGGGGTGTAGTACAGAGTAGCTATCAACGCAGGGCAGACCTTATCCCCAACCTGGTAAGTACGGTGAAAGGCGCCGCCAACTTTGAAACTACAACGCTCACGCAGGTAATACAAGCCCGCGCCAGCGCTACACAGATCAAAGTGGACGTAAACGACCTTAGCCCCGAAAAAATTCAGCAATATCAGGCTGCACAGGGCCAGTTAAGCCAGGCGCTCGGCCGTCTGCTGGCTGTTTCCGAAAGCTATCCTGAACTGAAAGCCAACCAGAACTTCCTGAACCTGCAGGCTCAACTGGAAGGCACCGAAAACAGGATCAACGTAGCCCGTAATGATTTCAACGATGCTGTAAAAGGATTCAATAGCAGTGTACGTTCCTTCCCCGGCAATATCGTCGCTGGTCTCGGTGGTTTCAAACAGAAAGGTTATTTTGAAGCTGCTGCCGGCTCCGACAAAGCCCCTGAAGTGAAATTCTAATATTTAGAAATTTTATCATTTAGTTGTTTGGTTATTGCCCTAAGCGCAATAACCAAATAACTAAATAACCAAATAACCCAATAACGAAATAGCATGCGTCTGTTCCCTTTCAGCAAAAAGAGAGAGATTTTTTCCGAAGCGGATAAAAACAAATTGGTGCAGGCTATCCGGGTAGCCGAACGGCTCACGTCCGGTGAGATCCGGTTATTTGTAGAAAACCATTGCAGTTATGTAGATCCCATGGACCGTGCCCGCCAGGCATTCGTGTCACTCGGTATGGAAAAAACAAAACAACGCAATGGCGTATTGGTATATGTGGCCCTGAAAGATCACCAGTTCGCCATCCTCGGCGATCAGGGAATCCATGATAAAGTAGGTAACGACTTCTGGCAAAAAGAGGCCACGCTCCTGAAAACACATTTTCAGGGCAATCAAATTATTGAGGGGATTGAAGAATGTATCCGTGAAATCGGTGAATCCCTCCGTACACATTTCCCGCATGAGGCCGGCGATGCCAACGAGTTACCGGATGATATTGTTTTCAGTATCTAACGGCCACACTATTTTAAACGATTTTTAGCATAGAAGAACATGAGGATATTACGCTGGTTTTTACCTGTATTATTTTTGTTGACGGGATTGCTGGCTAAAGCACAGAACATTCCGGCAAGGCCCGATCCTCCCACTTTAGTAAATGACTTTGCCGGCATCCTCCTGAAAGATGAAGATGAAAGGCTGGAACAAAAGCTGGTAGCCTACGACGACAGTACCTCCACCCAAATAGCGATCGTTACCCTTAAATCTGTTGGCGACTATGACATCAGTCAGGTATCGCTGAAAATTTTAAGAGACTGGGGTATTGGTAGAAAAGGCAAGAACAATGGTATCCTTATTCTTGTTTCCATGGAAGACAGGAAGATAAGGATCGAAACAGGTTACGGCATGGAAGGTGCTGTACCTGATGCGATAGCCAATGAGATTATAGCACAGATCATTAAGCCCGCTTTCCGGGAAGGACAATACTATCAAGGCCTTGACAAAGCGGTTGATGCCATCATCAAGGCAGCAGCCGGTGAATACAAAGGAGATCCACGACAAAGTAAACCGGGTATCAGCCCGGGCGCCATTTTCCTCCTCATCCTGGTGATTGTTATCATCATATCCATCATCAGCCGCGGCGGTGGTGGCGGTGGTGGCACCACTTACAACAGGCGCGGAGGCTGGATATGGCCGGTTATCGGCAGCATGGGCGGCTTCGGACGCGGTGGCGGAGGAGGCTGGTCCGGCGGCGGCGGTGGCGGCGGATTCGGAGGCTTTGGTGGCGGTTCCGGCGGCGGAGGAGGCGCCAGCGGCAGCTGGTAATACTGAAAACCTTTGAAAAACTGAGATATGTCATTCATGTATGTGTTAAACGGAGATGCTACACTGTCCCTGCTACGGCAAAGCAAACTGAGAGGAGGTGTGGTGGTGTGCAGGGAAATGATGAGCGAAGGCAAAGTGAAAGCCACTAAAAACGCTGATACGTTTTTTGAAAGCCGCGCTAAACATCTCGAATTTCATTACGGAATCGATAAACAAACTTATTTTACCAACGTAGTACATGAGCTGGAGAAATTAAAAAACTCCGGCTCATTTGATGAAATCGTACTCTGGTTTGAGGCAGACCTCTTCTGCCAAATCAATCTCCTCTTCATTATCCATTACCTTAAAACCAATCTCGATACTTTACCGCCCGTCAGCCTGGTAGACCTGCCCCATCACCGCGAAGCGACAGACTTCCCCAAATTACTGGAAGAACGGGTGCTGCTTCAGCCGGCAGACATTCAACATGCGCTCGATGCCTGGGACGCCTACTGCGCGGATACTCCGCTGGAACTGGAAACAATCTCCCACATGCCGGCGGGAAACCTCAAATACCTGCCCGCCGCTATCAACGCGCATCTGCAACGTTTCCCCAATTTGGAAAACGGGCTCAGTGCCATCGAAAAATTTTTCCTGCAAAAACTCTCCATGGGCCGGTACAGGAGTTATGACCTTTACATCGCTTTCTGGGATGAACTGTGGATATATGGCTTCGGTGATTTTCAGCTGGACCTGCTCGTGCAACGGATGCAACGCGCCGGCGTGATAGAAGAAGATGCCCAAATGATCGGCATCACCAGCCTGGGGAGCGAAGTACTGAACAATGAAGAGCATTATCTCGACTACGTTTCGCTGGAACATCGCTGGCTGGGCGGTGTCAGGATGGCTAAATCATCCTGGTGGTGGGATCCGGTTAAACAAAGGATCGAAAAGAAAGAATAAAAGCAAAGAGCGAAGACCAAACGGCCTTCGCTCTTTGCTTTTATCGTGTCTGAAATACTATTCTTTGATGGCTGTCCGGATAGTATCAGATGCTTTACGCATATAGGTGGCCTGCTGTTGCAGCCCATCGCGGTCTGCGCCGCTAACGGCGGTGGCATCGCTGTCTTTCTTCCGGGCTATCTCCTGCAACCAGTTGCTGATGTACGTATTCACCTGGCTATTGTTGAACTGTACGGTCATTGCCTTTACCTGGTCTACGCCACGCTGTACGGCAGTGGTGTTGTTGATTTTGGAAAGGAAGCCGAGATAGTCGAATGCGGCATTCAGCTTGTCCTGACCAGAAGTTTCGTCAAATTTGGTGGCCACGAAATTGATATCGTCCGGGTTGCCCTGACGGGCATATACGCCGGCGATGGCACTCACCAGTTTACCTTTGGTATCTTTTTCCAGTTGTTTGGCGATGCCATAGGCTTTGTTAAGGTCCAGTTCTGACAACGCTTCCAGCGCAGCAGCTTCCACACCGTAAGACTTGTCTTTGGTGGCAGCTTCAAACAGCGCAACATATTGTACATCTTTCAGGTCGCCCAGTTGTTTGATGGCAGCGGCTTTGGTGAGCGAGCTGGGGTCTTGTTTGGCTATCTCCAACAAGGCTGGCACTGCAACAGCTTTTACGGACGGCAGTTTCAGGTTGAGAGAGGAAACTGCCAATGTACGCAGCCCATGATATTTATCTTTTAACGCCTGTACCAGCAGTTTCACGGCTTCCGGATTACGGCCCTGTTCTTCTGTGGCTGCCTCTATAGCAACGCGGCGGTCCATGTACTGTGGCGCCTGGGCATACTGATAAACATAAGTGGAGAAATCGCGGTGGTCATCTTTTTTGGAGAGAATCACCTTATCAGCATCTACGTTCACTAGGTCTGGTTTGGTGGTATAGGCAAAAGTGAAAGAATCCACCCGGTTGGCCACCGTTACATTGTAACGTTCTTTCTTACCGCCGGCATAGATATCAATAGCCATCGGCAGTTGCCATACTTTGGCCTCTTTCTGGAGCTGCTGGACAATAACAGTGACTTTATTATTGTTGTATTTGTAGCTGATATCCAGTTCGGGGAAGCCCTGACCGAAATACCATTGGTTGAAGAACCAGTTCATATCACGACCGGTAACTTCCTCAAAGGCGAGGCGCAGCTGATGGGCTTCTGTAGCTTTGAAGGCGTTGGTCTTCAGGTACAGGTTCAGTGATTTAAAGAAAGCAGAATCGCCGACAGCGTTGCGCAGCATATGAAGGATACGGCCACCTTTCTGATAAGTGATCTGGTCGAACATGTCTTCCCTGTCGTGGTAGTGGAAACGTACCAGGTCCTTGTCTCCGGAGTACTGTACCATGGAGAGGTAAGACATGGCAGCATCGTAGCTGTGCTCATCGGCGGCATCTTTCCCGTATTTGTGTTCAAGCCAGAGGTATTCGCTGTAGTCAGCGAAAGACTCGTTGACGGTCAGATTGCTCCATGATTCAGCTGTAGCCAGGTCACCAAACCAGTGGTGGAACAGTTCATGCGCGATCACGCATTCGTTATAATTGTTATTGTCGAGCAGTTCGCGGTCTGTTTTCTGGAGAAATTCACCATGCAGGGTGGCGGTGGTGTTTTCCATCGCACCGGACACGTAGTCACGGCCGGTGATCTGGGAGTATTTCACCCAGGGGTATTCATATCCCAGGATATTGGAATAAAAGGAGAGCATTTCCGGTGTGTTGCCAAAGATGTTTCTCGCATATTTTTCAAATGGTTTTTCCAGGTAATAGTTGACTTCCTTGCCTTTCCATTTGTCTTTTACGATGGCGTAGTCACCTACTGCCATCATAAACAGGTATGGAGAGTGGGGAAGGTCCATCTTCCAGGTATCCGTACGGGTACCGTCGGTGTTGGCTTTCTGGCTAACCAGTTTACCGTTGGAGAGGGTCACATATTTCTGCGGAACAGTCATACTGAGTTCCTGCGTGCATTTCTGATTGGTTTTATCGATAGTAGGGAACCATACAGAAGAGCTCTCCGTTTCGCCCTGTGTCCATATCTGGGTGGGTTTGTTGGGCTCAGTACCGTCCGGGTTAATGAAATACAGGCCTTTGGCATCCGTGATGGCGGCGCTGCCTTTCACTTTTAGCTCATTGGGCTTGCTGGTATAATTGATATATACCACATATGATTCAGTCGCAGCATATTTTTTATCCAGTTTGATATGCAGCTGCATGGTATCGTAGCTATAGTGCAGTAGCGTGTTTTTGCCGCCTTTTACGACTGCTACTTCATGGATGTCCATGCCTTTGGCATCGAGGGTGAGGGAGTCTGTAGCGTAGAAATGGGGTTTCAGGGTAATCCAGGCCTTACCATAGAGGTACCTTTTGGGGTAATCAAACCGCACGTCCAGTTTGGTATGTACCAGGTCATTGACCTTGGTGGCTGCCGCTCTGTATATCTTCAGGGCCGGATCATCGGTGGCCGCTTTCCCGGATTGTGCCATCAGGGAAGTAGTAGCACCAAGGCCGGCCATCCCACCGATCAGCACACCCAGCAGGGACCGCTTCAAGTATTGATTCATGTAAAAAACTGTTTTGATTAAATATATCAGCTTCTGATTATATAAAGCGTCAAATTTAAACAAATGGCCTTATAATGAGCCAAGTGGTTAAAAATGCTATTTTTGTTAGACCAAGAGGCTAATAAATACAGCAATTATGATCAAAGCAACAGTTAACGGCAAGTCTGCGTTCAGCATCAATCAGGATTCTACCATTACCTGCAATGGAGAGGCGGTGGACTGGTCAGCAGTACAGGTGCCTTCAGGTGATTACAGTATCATTATGGACGGTAACAGCTACCAGGCCCAGGTGCTGAAAGTGGACAGAGAGAGCAAAACCGTGACCTTGCAGATCAATCAGCAGCAGTATGAGGTAGCGATTGAAGAACCGATAGACCAGCTGTTGGCGTCAATGGGTATTAAAGACGCCCTGGCCAAAAAAGTGAATGATATCAAAGCACCGATGCCGGGACTGGTACTGAAGGTGCTGGTTACTCCCGGACAGGTTATCCACAAAGGGGACCCGGTGCTGATCCTGGAAGCCATGAAAATGGAGAATGTATTCAAGGCCGCCTCAGATGCCGTAGTCAAAGAAATTAAAGTCGCAGAGCGCACCGCCGTAGAAAAAGGGGAGGTGCTGATCGTGCTGGAATAATATTTGCATAAGGACAGTTTTATACCAATTTTTAGTATGCTTCTTAAATACAGGACAGTATTATACTTACTGGCGTGCTTGTTTTATTGTGGCCAGGCATGGGCACAGAATCAGCAGCATTACGTATATATACAGAGTGAAAAAGGCCAGCCTTTCTATGTAAAGGTCAATGGTCAGGTACTGAGCTCTACAGAAAGAGGATATATTATCCTTCCAAAACTGGAAAGCGGCACGGTACCGATGTCTATTGGATATGCCCAGAGCGAAGGCCCTGCACAGGAACAGAAGTTCTATGTACGGATCGCCAAAAATGACCAGGGCTTCCTGCTGAAGAAAGGCGCCTTATACAACCTCCAGACATTCCGGGAAATCAAGTCCGACAACGGCGACGGTAGCGCTGCTACAGCCGCGGCACAGGAACCGGCTCCGGAAGCGGTGGCCGCCAGCAACCCGGAAGATACCACCCGTAAAGAGATGATGGGTAATCTTCAGAAAGAGCTGGAAGATACTTTCTCCCAGAAAGCGACCGTAACAGGTCCGGGTAAGCCATCTGCCCCAAAATCCGGCAATGCCTTTTCTTCCGCCCTCGATAAAGTAGTAGTGTCTGGTGATGACCGGGAAGAACCGGTTGCGGAAGTAGCGCCTGCCAAACCAGCTAAGGGCACTGAAGTGCCGGTAGAAGAAACCGCCGTGAAGAAGCCCCGGGGCAAGAAACATAAAGCAGAACGCGAACCGCTTTCCGAAGAAGAGCAGGACATACTGAAGTCTGTTATGGCAGAAGAAAGCAAGACAGCAGCCAGTGAAGCTGCTACTGCAGATCAGCCGAAACAGGAAGCAGAAGAGCAACCTGCTCCTAAAAAACAGAAAAAACATAAGAAAAGGGAAGGAGATCCTGATTTCATCGAATTCCAGGAAGAGGGTAAGGCCAGTGTGCCCGCACCGGCTGCGGCAGTTGTCGCTGTTCCGGCAGAAACCACCGCTCCGGCTGTAGATCTGCCAGCCACTGAAGAGGCGCCGGTAAGGAAGAAGAAAAAACGGAAGCTGTTTGATGACACGGAGCACCCTAACAATATTATCACCGATTCCAGTGGTTATGGTGTGGCTGTGAGCGGGGAAACTCCTTCCAGGAAGAAGAAAAAGAATGACGAGGCAGTAGCCGAAGCATCTGAGAAGAAAGATGCTGGCACTCGCCTGATTAATACAGACTGTGGTAATGTGATGGACGAAGCCACCTTCCGTAAGGTATTGCGGAAGTTTGTGAGCGCTAAGTCCGATGAGAGCATGATTGACATGTTCCGCAAGTCTACCCGCAATTACTGTCTTGAAACCGAGCAGATTAAGTCGCTGGCGTTGTTGGTGAGTTCCGATGAAGCCCGTTATCGCCTGCTGGACATGGCTTACGCCAAAACCTATGATACCGAGAAATATGGTTCTCTGGAGTCACTGCTGACGGAAAGTTATTATAAAGGCCGTTTTAGAGCGATGTTACATAAATAGATAAATAAACAAATAGATAAATGTATTGGCCTTCGGCCGATGAATGAGCGAAGATTGACCATCTTCGCTCATTTTTTTTAATTGTATTATTTTCGCCCCCGATGAACAGATATTTTATAGAAGTGGCCTATAAAGGTGCGCAGTACAGTGGTTTTCAGGTACAGGAGAATGCACACACCGTGCAGGCAGAAGTGGACAGGGCCCTGAGCCTGTTGCTCCGCGAGAAGATTGAAAGTACTGGTTCCAGCAGGACTGATGCGGGTGTGAATGCCCGGCAGAACTTCCTGCATTTTGATACGGATGCGCCTTTGCATCCGCAGTTCCTGTATAAGATCAACGCTATTTTGCCGGCAGACGTAGTGCTGAAAGGCGTGTACCGGGTCCCGGAGGATACCAACAGCCGTTTTGCCGCATTGGGCCGTTCCTATGAATATACGTTGTATACCCGCAAGGACCCGTTTATGCAGGACCGTGGGTATTTCTTTCCCTATAAGCTGGATGTGGACGCATTGCAGGAAGCAGCCGGTATTATCCGTGAATACAGTGATTTCACTACTTTCTCCAAGCGGAATACGCAGGTGAAGACATTTATCTGTGCGATAGAAGAGTCTTTCTGGACGGTAGAGGGGGAGCGTATAGTCTATAACGTTACCGCCAACCGTTTTTTGCGGGGGATGGTGCGGGGGCTGGTAGGTACCATGCTGCGGGTGGGGCGCGGTAAGCTGACGATACCAGCGTTCCGTGCAGCGATTGAAAGCCGGGATTGTACCCGTGCGGATTTTGCCGTACCGCCGCAGGGATTGTTCCTGATGACTGTTCGTTATCCCGAAGGATTACTGGAGCCGCTTTCCTTTGTCAGGTAAGGTCTTATGCTATTTAAAGTCTCATGATATTAAACAAGGGACTGACCTTTTGGGTCAGTCCCTTGTTCTTTGTATTAATTGGGTTATTGCTTTTCTTGTCTCTTGGGCTTTAGCGCGGTGGTACAATATGGTACTACATAAATGACCGCACACTGCCATCTTAACCAGTGGCTTCGGTCTGGTGCTTCAATGAGTGCCGCATAAATAATAGCACGTTTCATGTGAAAGGAATTGAATAACATCATAGCCCAGGGCTGAAGCCCTGGGAACAAATAATGAGGGTTTTCCGGTGAATAACGTAATCCATCATCTGGTTTCCTGATTTTTTATTAAAAAAAATTCAACCTGAAATCCTTTGTGGTAAAGGATTTAGTCATTTCTTGAAAAAATAGTTCAGTAAAAAAGTTGGAAGTGTTAAAAATCCGCCTACCTTTGCGCTCCGCTTTGATAGAAAGCACGCATACAAAAGCTCTTCACATACTTCATTTTTACGTTTTTCGAATTAGTAGCGTATCGCTGCAAATAACGAATAGCAGCGTGTTTGCGCTAACTGCTCTTCGAAAAGAAAAAATAAAAAAATCTTAAAAAAGATTTGGTGGAAATGAAAAGTTGCTTACCTTTGCAACCCCAACGATAACGGGGCAACGAACGGAAAGCGAAGTTGCGAAATTGACACGATAAGATGTACGGCCAAACGGGCCACAGAGATCGGATCTCGAACATCAACAACAACTGTAGCCGGTCAGTTCAAAATCATGTTATCATGGTTTTAATCATGACCATCACAGTTAAAGTTCTTTGAAAGAATGGAAACAACAGCACGAATCAAATTAGTGATAGTTTGATTCAACAAACACAGGTAATGTTATAGCTAACATAATTTTAAATATCCGATTAATTTTCTGAAGAGAATTAGTCAGGTATCAACTTCTTTACAATGGAGAGTTTGATCCTGGCTCAGGATGAACGCTAGCGGCAGGCCTAATACATGCAAGTCGAGGGGCAGCACAGGTAGCAATACTGGGTGGCGACCGGCAAACGGGTGCGGAACACGTACGCAACCTTCCTTCAAGCGAGGGATAGCCCAGAGAAATTTGGATTAATACCTCATAGGAATGTAGTCTCGCATGAGACAGCATTTAAAGATTTATCA